>CAWKKS010000003.1:0-21513 GCA_963850385.1 Candidatus Dormiibacterota bacterium | reverse complement strand
CCAAGCCGGGGGGCCCGGCCCCGGGGCTTGGTGCGCCCGCGCCACACTGGGCGCGGGATCCACGACGGCGCGGGGTGGCTCAGGGATCGGCAAGGACCAGGACGGGTTTCTCCGGTTTCTCGAGGCCGAGGTGCTGCCGCATGTCAGCGGCCGCTGATGCTGCATGGTCACCCAGAGCGAGCCGCCGCGCGTGGCCGGCGTACCATTGCGGTGAAGTCGAGACACTTCATCCCCATGAGGAGGCGACACATCCCTGAGGAAACCGGGTGTCGAATCGTCGTATGCGACGACGTCGCCGACTTCCGGGCCTTTCTGGAGGTCCTCCTTGAAAGCACCCCAGGCTTCCGGGTTGTTGGCCAAGCCGGGGACGGGCGCGAAGCTGTCCAGGTCGCGGGGGAAGAACAGCCGGACGTCGTCCTGCTGGACCTGTCAATGCCCGAGATGGACGGCATGGAGGCATTGCCACTGATCCGCGCAGCGGCCCCGGACACCAGGGTGCTCGTCCTCACCGGCTTCACCTCGCCGGCGCTTCGAGAGCAGGCGCTGGGCGGCGGGGCATGCGGCTTCATTGAAAAGGGATTGCCGTCTGCGGCCCTGGTCGAGGCGGTGAGGGCAGCGTGTGCTGGCTAAAAGCTGCCTCTGCCCGTCTTCAGCGCGCTGGCTTGGTCCGGCGTAGCGAGGGCGCCTCGGTGGCCATCTCCGAGAGGATGCGCTTGGCTCCGTCGAGCGCTCGTTCGACATGCTCCAACGCGTCTGGTCTTTCAATGGATTCCAGTGACATCCTGGCGAGCACCAGGCTCTGCACGACGTCGTCGTTGAGTTCAAGCGACTGGCGCTGGCGCTCGTCCGCCGACCGCGTTCGCTCCGCCGAGGCGGCATCGACCTGTCGGGCGGCGAGGCGCAGCTCGAGCTCGTCAACGACGATGGCCGCCAGATCTTCGAGCACGCGCCTCTCTGTCTCGCCGATCTGTCGAGGCTCCCGGTCGATCACGCACACCGTGCCGAGGTTGTGACCATCGCTGGTCTTCAAAGGTGCGCCCGCGTAGAACTGCAGGCCGAATTCGCCAGCGACCAGCGGGTTGGCGAGGGCACGAGGGTCGCGACGGGCATCCTCGATGACCCATGGCTCATCCTGGAGGATGGCTGATGCGCACAGACCGGGCTCGCGCGATATCTCGTCGACGTCAAGCCCGTATCGGGACTTGAACCAGATCCGATCGTGATCGACGATGCTGACGATCGCTATCGGCGTCCCCAGCAGAGTGGCCGCGAGCCGTGTGACGCGCTCGAACGCCCCGTCCGGTGGCGTGTCGAGAACGTCGTACCGTCGCACGGCTTGGAGCCGCGAGTCCTCGTCGCGGCGATTCTCCAGCGCAGGCTGTGTCACGCGCACCTCCCGACCATCATGAGACGCAATCTTGACAGACGCCGGCTGAACGCGACCGGAGGTGGCGCCTCACCCTCCACAGCGTCCTGAGCGGCAGAACCAACACGGGGCCATCACGCCCCGCGAGCATGCCGGGCGCGCCGGATCAGTCCCCTGACAGTATGGTCACGGAGTTGGCGCCCACCTGCAACGGTGTTATCGTCGGAACGCCCCAGGGGACCACCGACTGCAGGGCGGCTACGCGTCGGAGGAAGCGTATGAGAACTGTCTCCAGCGAGGCGGGGGAACCCGGCGTGCAAGGCGCTGAGGAACGGCTGGGAGCAGCTGGGAGACTACTTGTTCCCACCCTGCTTGATGCTGCCCTTGCGGCGGTCATCACCATGGATGACCAGGGTGTCGTGCATGCATGGAATCGCCGAGCCGAGGCGACATTCGGCTGGCCGGCGCCAGAGGCCGTTGGCGCTCCGCTGGTGACCTTGATCGTCCCGCCCCAGCATCGAGGCGCCCACAACCGCGGGCTGGAGCATTTCCGCCGGTCGGGGAAGGGCCCTGTCCTCGGCCAGGTGTTGGAGTTGAGCGCCCTCCATCGCGATGGTCACGAGTTCCCGGTTGAACTCCGTATCTCCGAGGCGGAGAGGGTGGGCTCATCCACGCTGTTCATTGCCTTCGTCGTCGACATTTCCGAGCGGAAGACGCGTGAGGCTCAGCTGGTCGCGGCGTACGAGGAGGCTCGAACATCGCGTCAGGCCATCGATGAATTCGTGAGCATGGTCGTCCATGAGTTGCGCCAACCCATGAGCGTGATCCTGGGATATGCGGACCTTCTGCTCCAGGACATGGTGCCCGCCGACACGGCTCGCTATGCCGCGCCACTGAAAGCGATCCTGCAGAAGGCCCAGGAGGCGTCGACTCTGGTCAACGACATCCTCACCGCCGCAAAACTCGAGGCTGGCGCGGTGTCGCCGGGTCACGACGTCTTCGACGTCGCCCAGCGGGCTCGATCGGCCGTCGAGCGTGCCATGCCTGCCGTGAAGCTCAGGAAGGGCACTCTATCGATCACCGGTGACGCGGAACCCACCCTCGTCGTGGGTGACCCCGGCTTCGTGGACACGATACTCGACAATCTCATCGGAAATGCGATCACCTACTCGCCTGCCGCCCCCGCCGTGCACGTGCAGATACAACGCGCGAAGGAGGTGGAACTGACCGTCACGGATGCCGGCAAGGGGATCGCGCAATCGATGCACGAGCGGGTCTTCGAGCGCTTTGTCCGGGTCCAGGATCAGGCACGGGAGCCCGGAACCGGGCTTGGGCTGTACGTGGCACGTGAGTTGGCGCGCTTGCAGGAGGGTTCACTCGACTTGGTCTCGAGCACGCCGGGCGTGGGGAGCAGCTTCCTGTTGCGGTTGCCCGCTCCGCCATCGCCGAAGACGACCGACGGCTAACTTCGCAGTGGCCATCCGTCGGACATGACGGCGCAACGCTATGGCTGATCGCTGGGCCAACTTCATGGTCGCGTCAGTCGGTGCAGCGGCAGCCCTCACTGGGCTCCTCTTCGTCGCGGTGTCCCTGCGACCTGCCGAGATCCGCAGTTCGCCGATCATGGTCGGCCGCGCCCGCTCTGCGTACTACTGCTTCACCGCCATCGTCGTGGCCGGACTGGCAGATCTTGCTGCCGCTTCGGCGGTCGTGGACGGGCTGGTGCAGGCAGCCACGGCCCTCGTACTCGGGTCACTTACCATCCGTTTCACCGCTGCCGCCCGCCAGGCAAATCAACTCCGCGGCCACTACCCCAGAGTCGTCGGGTACTATGCGAGCCTCACTGCTCTCCTCGTCGCCGGCGCATTAAGAGTGACCGGTGCAGCTCCCCAGGACGACCAGACGTTGCTGGGTGGCGCATTGACCGCCCTGTTGCTTGTCGGACTGACGAACTCCTGGGAGTTGGTGATCACCCACGGTGCCCCGTGAAGTCGAGCAAGGCAAACGACGCTAGTCCTCCGACGGCGGGTCTAGACAACCGAAGGTCACGGCCGCGGTCCCGTCACGGATGCCGGGCACAGCACAGCGCCGGCACGTGATCGGTACCGGCGCTGATGATTCGATTGTCAGTGGGTGACGGTGGTTCCCCAGCGGGCCATCCGGTCAACTGGTTGCTGGGGTCACCACGAGGGGAGCGACGCCCAGCGGTATAGCCGTTGGTGATCCGGAAGCTGACCGTCAGCTTGCCGCTCGCGGTTGACGCTGTCGCCGGCCCGACTGGGCTGACCAAGACGCCGTGCTGCTGCAGGATGGTGGCAGTGGGGGCGTCGACGACCACCGACGTGCCCTGCCCGGTAAGCTGCTCGACCTGCGCCGGGCGCCGCCGCCTGGATCGGCCGTTCCGGCCGTCGCCGATATCTACGCGCGCCGTTCTGCTCGTTGGCTGGGGAGTGCCTGCTCGGCCTTCTGCGCGGAGATGGTTGCCACCGGCTCGTGCACGGCGCGATAGACCAGGGCAGCGACTCCTGCCCCCACAAGCGGAGCCACGATGAAGACCCACAGTTGAGCCAGCGCCCAGCCACCGACGAAGAGAGCCGGGCCGATGCTGCGGGCGGGGTTCACTGAGGTGTTGTCGATGGGGATGCCGACCAGGTGGATCACCGTCAACACGAGGCCGATGGCAAGCCCCGCGAATCCCACCGGGGCCTTGACATCGGTGACCGACAGCACCGTGAACACCAGGAGGAAGGTCAAGCACGACCTCGGTGAGAAACACAGAACCGAGGCCGTACAGGCTCGGTGAGTGGTCCCCGTACCCGTTGGCCCCCAAACCAGCGGTAGACGGGTCGTACCCGCCGTGGGACCCACTGGCGATGAGAAATATGATCGCCGCAGCAGCTGTGGCCCCAAGGATTTGGGCGACCACGTAAGCGGCTGCGTCCATACCCTTGATCTTCCGGCACAACAGCAGGCCGAACGTGACAGCAGGGTTGACATGACATCCCGACACCGGCCCGATCGCGTACACCAACACCAGCAGCGAAAACCCGAAAGCCAACGCGATGCCGGCGAACCCGATGTGAGGACCGGCGAGAACGGCGCTACCGACGCCGCCGAAAACCAGCACGAACGTTCCGACGAACTCGGCAGCGTATCTTCGCATGGCCGCCTCCCTGCTGTTGAGTGATTGACGCGTTCAGGCCGAGCCGTTTCCACAGGCTGTCGCTGATTGTGCGTGATGCGTGGAACGCGAACGGAAGCGAAGGGCTGGCTCATGGCCTCTACAGGTTGCTGGCTCGGTGCGCCCGCCGCCGCCCGCCCATCGAGGTAGGGTGGGGGTCATGCCGGCGCCTCTTTCCCCAGCCTTCCTCGAGCGGCTCCTCGACAGCGCGACCTCAGGAGTTGTCGTCTCCGATGCCCGCGCCGCGGACCAACCGCTTGTCTACGTCAACGATGCCTTCGAACGCATCACCGGGTACTCCCGGCGCGAGGTGCTGGGTCGGAACTGCCGATTCCTGCAGGGCAACGCCACCGACCCCGTGACGGTGGCGAACATCCGTGGGTCGCTAGACGCAGAAGTCGAATCCACACACACCCTCCTGAATTTCCGGAAGGACGGGCGCCTGTTCTGGAACGAGCTGCGCATCTCGCCGGTGCGAGGTGTGGACGGCGAGCTGACCCACTTCATCGGCATCCAGACGGATGTGACCGACCGGGAGATCGCGACCGCCGAGGCGGCTCGCCTGTCTGAGTACACGCGCACCCTGTTGGAGAGCTCCGGGGACGGCATCTACAACACCAACACGGATGGCCTCTGCCTGTACATCAATCGCGCCGGCGCCTCGATACTGGGGTACGAGCCCGAAGCAGTTCTTGGCAACGATGTCCACGACCTCGTGCACCACAGCCGGGTGGATGGGACGCCCTACCGGCATGACGAATGCCCGATCTACCAAGCGTTCATCACTGGGCGTGGCTGTCGCGTGGAGGACGATGTGTTCTGGCGCAGTGACGGGACGTGTGTGCCGGTCGAGTACTCGTCATTCCCGGTTCGCGAGGCGGATGGTCAGATTCAGGGTGCAGTGGTCATCTTCTCCGACATCTCCGAGCGCAAACATGCCGAGGCGGCTGTCCGTACAGCCATGGCCGCGGCTGAGGAGGCCACGCGCGCGAAGTCAGACTTCCTTGCCAACATGAGCCACGAGCTCCGGACGCCGCTGAACGCAGTCATCGGGTACGCGGAGCTCGCCGCCGAAAAAGCGGAGGACATCCATGCCGACAACCTCGTTCCCGACCTCGTCCGAATCGCCCACGCCGGACAACACCTCTTGGGGCTCATCAACCAGGTTCTCGACATCGCGAAGGTGGAAGCCGGGCGGATGGAGTTGGAGGTCGCGTGGTTTTCGCTATCCGACGCTCTCGCCGAAGCAGTGGCAACGGTAGCGCCCGCGGCCGAGGCGGCCCTCAACCATGTGGTTGTGGTCAATGGTCTTGGTGACGAGGATGATCGCGTTTGGGGTGACCGCTTCAAGCTTGTGCAGGTTCTCCTGAACGTTTTGTCCAACGCAATCAAGTTCACGTCAGGTGGGGAGATAACCGTCACTGCGGAATCTCACCCTGCCGGCACGGTGAGGATCGCCGTGAGTGACACCGGTATCGGCATGACTCCGGAACAGGTGGGGCGCGTCTTCGAGCCCTTCGCACAAGCCGACACGTCCACGACTCGAGTTTATGGGGGGACCGGGCTCGGACTTGCGATCTGCCGCAGCTTCTGCAGGCTGATGGGAGGCGACATCAGCGTGACCAGCGAGGTTGGGGTAGGCTCAACGTTCGTGGTCACCATCCCCCGGGCGTCAACCAACTCGCCGGAATCCTCACTGTGACCCACCTTGAGGGAGGGTAGTGGCGTATGCCCACGGTTTTGATCGTTGAGGACAACCCTGACAACTGGGACATGTTGTCGCAACGGTTGGGAAGGCGGGGCTACCAACCTGTCCAGGCACCGACCGGCCCAGCGGCGGTCGCAATGGCCGCATCCCTGCGGCCCGACATTATCCTCATGGACATGAACATCCCAGGCATCGACGGCTGGGAGGCCACGCGTCAGATCAAGGCCAGCCCTGATCTTCGGAGCATCCCCATCATTGCCTTGACCTCGCATGCGATGGTCGGAGACCGCCAGAAGGCGCTCGCCGCAGGATGTGACGACTACCACGCCAAACCCGTGGTGCTGGTGGACCTCCTGCGTCAGATGGAACTGGCGCTGGGAAAAGGGTGATCAGCGCCGGATGCGGTTGCCGATGACGAACCCGAGAAGACCCGTGAGCATCACGGCGAGCAGTGTCTCAACCGCGATCAGCGAGTAGACCCAACCCGCCGTAGGCCGGATGTCTCCACCTGGGGCATTGGCGACCATGCCGATGAGGGTCATGGTGACCACATCGCCGACTCCACCGTGACCGACGACGCGACCGGTGCTGTCAAGACGGACGACCGCGCCCGTGAGCGCATAGATGATGGCGAAGGTCAACGCAAGCAGACCAAGGCACGACACCGTCCGGGCGAAGCTCTCGCCATAGTCGCACACCAATTCCACAACTTCGTCCCTGAGCGCGGCCACTGCCGATCGAAGGGCGCGGGCGTAGGCTTGTGCGCGCCAGGCCTTGACCGTTTCGCGTGTGAGCGCGCACTTCTGCATGCGGCGGCGACGCAGATATGCCCACCTGGACGCGTCGACATCGCCCAGCTGGCGGAAGTTGCGCTCGAGGACGAGGTAGCCAAGCGCCGCGCCGGCGGGGTTTTGGGCCTTCTCATCACCGATCGCCGAGCCGAGCTGGTCCCGTCGGATGCGGGTGCGGTCGAGGATGGCACCCGCCCAGTGCGCGCCGACCACGTCACAGCTCTCCAGGACAACCCCGTCCAAACGCGCATCGCGCAGTGACGCTCCCCGGAGGTCCGCGCGGTGGAACTCGGTGCCACGCAGGTCCACCCCGTCGAGCCTGGCCGAACTGAACCTCGTCTGGGAAGCCTTGGCGTCGCGGATCGTCGCCTTGCCCAGGTCCGCAGCGGTGAAGTCGGCGTCCTGGAGCTGGGCGTCGGTAAGGTCGGCTCCGACTAGGGACGCGCCGACCAGGTCGGCTCCCCAAAGGTCGGCGCCGGTCAGGTTGGCGTTGTCGAGGATCGCGTATCGGAGACGCGCATGACGGAGACGAGCGCCCTGCATGTTCGCGTCCTCGAGAAGTGCCGTCGAGAAGTCGGCGCCAGAGAGGTTGGTGTTGGACAAGTCGGAGCCGAGCAGGTCGGTGCCGGCATAGTCCTCGCCTTCGAGGCTTTGCCCAGCCAGTTGAGCGCCCCGCAACCCCGGGCGCGGCTGTCGCGCAGAGGCTGGGTGGGGCTCGGGGATCAAGCAAGACCTCGCTGATGCTCACCGGAAGGTTCAGGGGATCGAATCATACGGTGCGAATGCAGAGACGAGACCCTTGACGTTGTCAGACGTCTGACGTTACTGTCGCCACCCTCAGATGGGGCACCGTCTCGTTGGAGGGGCCCCGCGCTCTCGAGGAGGTGACCACGATGGCGATTGCAGAGGCGACCCCCGCGGACGCTGGGGCGACGCGACTGCGGCGCGACTCGGTCGGGTTGGTGGGCGCCGTTGTCATGTCGGCCGCGATCATGGGACCGGCGGTCTCCACCTTCTTCAACCCGCAGTTCTCCACGCCCTTCTCGGGGAACGGCACCGCCTTCGTCTACCTGCTCTGCCTGGTGGTCATCCTGATCACCGCCAGCGGGGTCATGGAGATGGCCGCCGTGGCACCGAGCGCGGGGAGCTTCTACACCTATGTCACCCGCGCGCTGGGCCCACGCGCCGGGTTCGTGACCGGCGGGCTGATGTTCATCGCCTACATGCTGCTGGCGCCCATCGAGATCGGGCTCATCGGCGCCTACCTGCAGTCGACGTTCCAGCAGGAGTTCGGCGTGAACATCCCGTGGGTGATCATCGGCATCGTCCCCTGGGCGCTGATGGCCTTCCTCGCCTTCGAGGGGATTCGCGCATCGCTGCGCACCGCGATCGTGCTGTTCACCGCCGAGGTCGCCGTGGTTGTCGGCCTCGCGCTGATCATCCTGGTGCGCGGCGGTGCCCATGGGATCACCGTGGACCCGCTCTTGCCGACCGCGTCCCCGCAGGGTTTCAACGGCATCGTCGTCGGCTTCATCTTCGCCGCCCTCAGCTTCGTCGGCTTCGAGGGGGCGGCGACCCTCGGTGAGGAGGTGCGCCGGCCGCGCCGCAATGTGCCCCGGGCAATCCTCTACTCCTGCCTGCTGGTGGGTGGCATCTACGTGTTCTGCGTCTGGGCCGAATCCCTCGGGCTCGGCGCGGCCAAGATGAACGCCCTCACCGGGGCGGACACACCGTGGAACCAGCTGGCATCCACCTATGCGCCCTGGATGAAATGGCTGGTCATCATCGCCTCGGTGTCGAGCATGTTCGCGGTCATGGTCAACTCCAACAACGGCATCGTGCGTCTGCTGCACACCATGGGTCGCGAGCGGCTGCTGCCGACATCGCTGGGTCGGCTCGATCCCCGCCGCCACACGCCGGTGATCGCGATCATCTTCGAGGCGGTGTTCACCATCGGCGTGGCGATCATCGTCGGCGTGTTCTCCGGTGGCCTCACCAGCCCGATCGGTGGCAGCAACGTCTACGGGTACCTGGGCTTTGCACTGACCCTGGCGATTCTCCCGGTGTACGCGCTCACCAACATCGCCACCATCAAGTACTTCGCCGGCCGGCCGGGGTTCAACCCCCTTCGCCACGTGGCGCTGCCGGGCCTCGGCGCCGCCCTGATGATCGCGCTGCTCATCGGGCAGATCGTGGAGAACCCCACCGCGCCGTTCAACCTGATGCCCTACGGGCTGATCGCCTGGGCGGTCATCGTCGGCGCGGCCGCGTACTGGCTGGGTCGCACGCGGCCGCGGACCCTGGAGCGTGCCGGTGCCATCCTGGGAACGGGCGACGTCGTCGAGGATTCGCAGATCGCGGCGGCCACGCCCTAGAGACGGCGCGACCTCATCAGCGGCCAGGCATGTGGTGAGCGCCACGACGAGGACCAATGGGTTACCTGATCGGCATCGACGTGGGGTCACAGAGCGTCAAGGGCGTCCTCTGCTCTCCTGACGGCGCCATCCGCCACACCTCCGCCCACGCCTGCACCATGGTGCACCCCGCCAGCGGCTGGACCGACCAGGATCCCGCGGAGTGGACGCGAGGCGTGACGGCGGTGGTCCGGTCGCTGCTCCGCGACTCCGGGGTGGGCGGCGATGCGGTGAGTCATGTCGCCCTTGCCTCTCAGGTGGACGGCGTGGTGGCCGTCGACCGCGCCATGCGTCCGCTGCGGCCGGCGATCATCTGGCTCGACCGCCGGGCCACGGCGCAGGCCGATCGGCTGCTCGAGGTGATCGAGGCAGACACGCTCTTCGGCATCAGCGGGCTCAATGCCGATGCGTCGCACATGGCCCCGAAGATGATGTGGCTGCGCGACAACGAGCCCGAGGTCTTCGATGCTGCGCACCTCCTCGCCCCGGTGGGCGCATACCTCGCCGGCTGGCTCACCGGGCGTGCCCTCCAGGACCACGCCAACGCCTCGTCGAGCCTGCTCTACGACGTGGCCGCCCGGCAATGGTCGACGCGGTTGCTCGAGGCCGCGGACATCGACAGCTCGCGGCTGGCTCCGATCGCCGCCGCGCACGAGGTGGTGGGGACGCTGACCGGCCCGGTGGCTGCCGAGCTCGGTCTCGCCTCCAACTGTGCGGTGGTGAACGGCACCGGTGATGACCACGCCGCCTGCCTCGGCGCCGGCGTGGTGCGGCCCGGCGTGATCGCCGACGTGACCGGCACCGCGGAGCCAGTGGCCGCGGTGGCGGATCGCCCTGTGTTCGACACCGAGCACCTCGTCGAGACGCACGCCCATGCGGTTGACGGCACGCTGCTCGTCGAGAACCCGGGGTTCGTCTCCGGCGGCAGCGTGCTGTGGCTGGCCGCGCTCTGTGGCGCCGATGGGCAGGCCGCGGTGTTCGAGTGGGCCGCTGCCGCCCCGGCGGGCGCCGACGGCGTCCTCTTCCTGCCCGCGCTCTCGGGGTCGACCGCGCCGCGCTGGAACGGGAGCATGCGCGGCGCCTTCTCCGGACTCTCCATGAACCACGATCGGCGCCACCTGGCGCGGGCCGTCCTCGAGGGTTGCGTGTTCGCCCTGCGTGACATCGTCGACCGCCTCGGCGCCCTCGACCTCGGTGGCGGGGAGATCCGGGTGGTGGGCGGCGGCGGCCGCAGTCCCCTGTGGCTGGAGATGAAGGCCGATGTCACCAACCGCCCGGTGCGGTCGGTGGAGTGCGCTGAGCCCACCGCCCTCGGCGCCGCCATGCTCGCCGCGATCGGAGCCGGCGTCTTCGCCGATGCCCACGGTGCCGCCGCAGCCATGGTGCAGCTCGCACCGGAGGCGCACGAGCCCGACCAGGGGCGTGCCGCTGTCTATGCGGATGCGTTCGGGCGCTATCGCAGGCTCTTCGACGGCGTCGAACAGGCGACGGCGTGACCGTGTTGAGTGCTGCCGTCGACATCGCGGCGATCCGACGGCGTCTCGACAGCGCCGGTCGATCCGAGCAGCTGCGCCCCGTAGGCCTTGGCGCGGTGCATCTCGGGCCCAACGCCCTGGAGATGCTCCCGGCGGAGGTGGCCCGGCTCACCACGCGCGCCGGCGGCGCCGACGTCGTCCTGCTCAGTGACGCCACCCCCAAGACGCGCGACGGCGCGGACGCCGCCGACGCGGTGTGCCGGTTGCTCAGCGATCACAGCGTGCGCCGGATCGTGCTCGATGCCGACCCGTCGGGCGACGTACACGCCGACGTCGCGACCGTGTTGACGGCAGTGCGTGGCGCCGAGGGTGGTGGCTGCCTGGTGACCCTCGGCTCGGGCACCGTGGCCGACATCGGCAAGGTGGTGGCCGCCGAGCTCGCCATCCCTCACGTGGTGGCGCAGACCGCCTGCAGTGTCAACGGGTTCGCCGACGACCAGTCGGTGCTGCTCCAGGATGGCGTGAAGCGGACCACGCCAAGTCGCTGGCCCGACGTCCTGCTCATCGACACCGGCCTGCTGGTCGCCGCACCGCGCACGCTCAACCTGGCCGGCATCGGCGACCTCGCCGCCATGTTCACCGCGCCCGCCGACTGGCAGTTGGCGTACCAGCTCGGCATGGCGGACACCTACTCCCCGGCCGTCGTCGCCCTCGCCCGCGAGCACGGCGCGGCGGTGCTGGAGTGCGCCGCGGGTGTCGCCGCGGCGCAACCGCGCGCCCTCGAGACCGTGGCCACGGTGCTCGCCCTCAGCGGGATCTCGATGGGCGCCGCCGGCACCACCGCGCCGTCATCGGGGATGGAGCACACCGTCAGTCATCTCATCGACATGGCCATGGCGCGGCGCGGCCGGCGAACCGCGCTCCATGGGGCACAGGTGGGCGTCTGCACCATCGTCGCCGCCGTCCTCTGGCGCCGCGTCCTGGCCCGGGTCGACGTCACACCCCTGGTCCTGCGCGTCCCGGACGCTACGGAGATGGAGGGGCGCGTGCGTACCGCCTTCGGTGCGCTGGACCCGTCGGGGGAGATGGGGGAGGAGTGCTGGCGGCTCTACGCGCGCAAGCTGCGCCGGTGGGCGGAGGGGCCAGCCGGCGTGCGGGCGCCGACGTCGATCGATGTGCCCGCGCTTGCCGCCCTCCTCGCCGATCCCGCGATGATCTGCGCGTCGCTCACCGCCGGCGGTGCGCCGGTGCGCTTCGGGCAGCTCGACCCTGCCGTGGATGAGTCACTGGTGCGCTGGGCCCTGCTCAACTGCCACCTGATGCGCGACCGATTCACGGTTGCCGACCTCGCCTTCGTCCTGGGCATGTGGGAGGAGGACGACGTGGAAGCTGTTCTGCATGACGCCGCCGCCCTGGGAGGTGGCGCCTGATGGTTGCCAAGATCGCGGCGGGCGCCGCGACGGTCCCCGCGCTGGCTCGCGTCTACGGTGCCTATGCGTTCGACCTCGATGGCACGCTCTACCTCGATGACGCCGCCCTGCCCGGCGCCCCCGCGGCGGTGGCCGCGGTCCGCGCTCGGGGCGCGCGCGTTGCCTTCGTCACCAACAACCCCTTGCGCACCGCAGCGGAGTACGCAGAGCGCCTCACGGCGCTGGGAATCCCCGCCACGCCCGGCGACGTGGTCACCGCGCTGGACGCGCTCGTGCTCTACCTGGAGGCGAGGCACCGCCGTGCGCGCGTGCTCCTCGTCGCTGAGCCATTGGTGGGTGCGACCCTGCGCGACCGCGGGTTCGCGGTCACCGATGATCCCGCGTCCGCCGACGTGGTGGTGATCGCGTTCGATCGCACCTTTGACTACGCCAAGCTCACCGCCGCGTATCGGGCGGTGCGGCTGCACCACGCGGTCATCGTCGCCACCAACCCCGACCCGTACTGTCCGACCGCCGACGGGGGACTGCCGGACTGTGCCGCGATGCTCGCTGCTGTCGAGGCCTGCACCGGGGCCACGGCGGAGGCGATCGTCGGCAAACCAAGCGCACACATGGCCGCCGCCGTGCTCGAGCGGCTCGGCAGTGCGGCATCCGACACCGCCGTCGTCGGCGATCGCATCAGCACCGACGTGGCCCTGGCTCACAGTGCCGGGATGGCCGCCATCCTCGTCCTCAGCGGGTCCACGAGTTCGGACCGACCTCGATGGCGGTGGACCGCAGCCGGACGTGGTCCTCGACAGTGTTGCCGACCTGCTCCCCGGCACGCGGCTGGACGGGCAGTCACGCGGAGGCGCTGACTGATGGAGTTCATCTTCATGCTGACCCTCAACGACAGCACCGTGCCGGGCGGCCTGGCCGCGTACCGCGAGGTCCGCGCGACCGGCCTTCGCTACGTCGGCTTCAAGGACGTGGGCGCAACGGTTGCCGAGCTCGGCGAGATCACCCGCGCCGCCCACGACGACGGCATCGAGGTCATGCTCGAGGTGGTCTCGACGTCGCGCGACGACGAGCTGCGCAGCCTGCACGCGGCACCGGAGATCGGCGTCGACTGGGTGCTCGGTGGCACACACGCCGAGGAGGGGGTGGCCGTCCTGGAGGGCTCCGGACTTCGCTACTGCCCATTCCCGGGACGCATCGTCGGCCACCCCAGCGAGCTGCGCGGAACCATCGCCGAGATTGCGGGGCACGCCCACGCCCTCACCGCCATCCCCGGGGTGCACGGCGTCGACCTGCTCGCCTACCGCCACCGTTCGGAGGACCCGGTGGCGCTGACGCGCGCCGTGGTTGCCGCGGCGAGCGGACCGGTGATCGCGGCGGGGTCGGTGACCTCCGCGCAGCAGATCACCGCCCTTGCCGAGGCCGGCGCCTGGGGCTTCACCATCGGCGGGGCCATCTTCGAGGGCCTGCTACCGGGCGGGCCTGATGTCGCCGCCCAGGTTCGCGGGGTGCTGGCCGTCGCCGCCGACCCCAACGCCGACGAGCGGCGCTGACTGCCGTGCCCGGCCGCCCGACGCTCGTCGACCAGGTTCGGGAGACGCTGCTCGAGCAGCTGCTCGACGGCCGCCCGGCTGCCGGTGAGCAGCTGCCCAACGAGGCCGAGCTCGCGCGCCACCACGGCGTCAGCCGGGCGACGGTGCGCGAGGCGGTGGGGGGCCTGGTGGAGGCCGGGTACGTGGTGCGCCGCCACGGGCGTGGCACCTTCGTCAC
This sequence comes from Candidatus Dormiibacterota bacterium, assembly GCA_963850385.1. Classification (GTDB taxonomy): domain Bacteria; phylum Chloroflexota; class Dormibacteria; order Aeolococcales; family Aeolococcaceae; genus Aeolococcus. The sequence continues at coordinate 7,381 of CAWKKS010000003.1, read as the reverse complement.
CGGGCGGCCGCGACACCGGCACGCGCTCGACAGCACGGTCAGCTACCTCGCGATGATCCTCGAGGCGGGCATGGAGCCGGGCGAGCTCCTCGTGTCCAAACAGGTGCGGCAGGCCACCATCGTCGAGACGCAGCGACTCTCGTTGCGCCGTCCCGAACCGCTGGTCTGCATCGAGCGGGTGCGCACCGCCGACGGTCAACCGGCCGTGTACTCGCTGGACCGCATCCCCCGGCGGCTGCTCGGCGCCGATGCCGAGAGCGCGCTGGACGCGTCGCTCTACGACCGGCTGCGCGGCGCGGGGATCGCGGTGCACCACGCGGCCGCGGAGCTGCGCGCGGTCTGCGCCGACGCGCGCGTGGCGCGAATGCTCGCCATCCAGGTGGGCGTGCCACTGCAGCTCATCGAGCAGGTGGACTTCACCGCTGACGGCAGCCCGGTGATGCTGTCCACTGAATGGCATGCCCCCGGGGTGTTCGAGCTTCGTGTCAATCGTCACCCACTGGTGCGGGAACGGGCCGAGACGCGGGGACCCGGGCCACCGCGACGTGGCGGCGGACGACGCCGGCGCGGCCCGGCGGCGACACCGCAGGCGCAAGGGGCCGCGGCCTGAGATGCCGGGGAGGGGACCAGTGGTCGGTGCGGCTGTTGCCGCCGCGGCCATCGCTGCCGCGACGCGGACCGCCGAGCGCCTCGGCGTCGCCGTGTCCGTGGCGGTCGTCGACTCGGGAGGCAACCTGGTGGCGTTCTCGCGCATGGACGGCGCCGAGATCGCCGGGCCCAGCCTGGCCGTCGACAAGGCCTACACCGCGGTCGCCAACCGTTCGGCCACCCACGAGCTTGCCGTCCAGGCCGCACCCGGTGGACCGCTCTTCGGGCTGCAGGGCAGCGGCGGAGGTCGCTTCGTCATCTTCGGCGGCGGCATCCCCATCCGCGCCGGGGACGACGTGGTGGGTGCCGTCGGGGTCAGCGGCGCGGCAGTGGAGCAGGACATGGAGTGCGCAGCGACCGCTGCCGAGGCCGCCCAGCGCTCTCTCGTCGCCGACGCCGGTGACTGAGCCGGCGCGATGACGGAGCGCGCCCCCGGTGAGCTGTCGCTGGGATCGCGGCGTGAGGCGCTCGCGACGCTGGAGCGCAGCGCCGACCTCGACGTCCTCGTCGTCGGTGGTGGCGTGGTCGGCGCCGGGGCTGCGCTGGACGCGGCCAGCCGCGGTCTGCGGGTGGGCCTGGTGGAGGCCCGTGATTGGGCCCGCGGCACCTCCAGCCGCTCGAGCAAGTTGGTCCACGGCGGCCTGCGCTACCTCGAGATGCTCCACTTCGGGCTGGTCCGCGAGGCGCTCCGCGAACGCAGCCTGCACATGCGCCGGCTGGCCCCACACCTGGTGCGCCCGGTGCCGTTCCTGGTGCCGATCACCCACCGTGGCTGGGAGCGGCCGTACATGGGTGCCGGCCTGCTCCTCTACGACACCCTGGGGATCTCGTCGGGTCACAGCCGCGGACTGCCCCACCACCGTCACCTGGGCCGCCGCGGCGCCCTGCGGTTGTGTCCCGCCCTGCGGGATGACGCGCTGGTTGGCGCCATCCTCTACCACGACGGCCAGGTGGACGACGCCCGCCACACCGTCGCGGTGGTGCGCACCGCGGCGGCCCATGGCGCCCTCTGCGCCAGCCAGACCGAGGTGGTCGGGTTCCTCCGCGACGGCGACCGGGTCGTGGGCGCCACCGTGCACGACCGTGAGGCCGACCGCCGGTTCGACATCCGCGCGGCCCGGGTCATCAACGCCACCGGCGTCTGGACGGACGACACCCAGCGCCTGGTCGGCCGGGACGGTCAGTTCCACGTCCGCGCGTCCAAGGGGGTCCATCTCGTGGTGCCTCGCCGGCGCATCCGCTCGACCGTGGGGCTGACGCTGCGCACCGAGAGCAGCGTTCTCTTCGTCATCCCGTGGGGAGACCACTGGATCATCGGCACCACCGACACCGACTGGAACCTCGACAAGGCGCACCCCGCGGCGAGTGCGCGCGACATCGACTACCTGCTGGCGCGCGTCAACCGCGTGCTCAGGGACCCGCTCGATCGTGACGACGTGGTCGGCGTGTACGCGGGACTCCGTCCCCTCCTCGCAGCGGAGTTGGAGTACACGTCCCAGCTGTCGCGCGAACATTCCGTGGGCAGCCCGGCCCCCGGGCTGGTGGTCGTCGCGGGGGGCAAGTACACCACCTACCGGGTGATGGCGGCGGACGCCGTCGACGTCGCGGTACGAGGGCTGACCGGCGTGCCCGCATCACGCACCGAACGCGTCCCGCTGGTCGGTGCGGCCGGCTATGGCGAGCGTTGGAGCCGGCGCGCCGAGATCGCCGCGGACGCCCGCCTGCCCGTGGCGACGGCGGAGCACCTGCTCGGCCGTCACGGCGCCCTGGCCGACGACGTCCTGGCCCTGGTCGGCGTCGACCCGTCGCTTGGCGCTGCGCTCACCGGCGCCGCGCCATACCTGCGCGCCGAGGTGGTCTACGCGGCGACGCACGAGGGCGCCCTGCACCTCGACGACGTCCTCGCCCGGCGCACGCACGCGTCGATCGAGACCGTGGATCGGGGCACCGTCGCGGCCCCGCATGCCGCCGCTCTCATGGCCGCGGTGCTCGGGTGGAGTGCCGCCACGGAGGCGGGGGAGGTGGCCGCCTACCTCGACCGTGTGCGGGCCGAGCGCGAATCGCAGGTGCAACCCGACGATGCCTCCGCGGACACCGTGCGCCTGTCGGCGCATGGCGCCGCTCCCGGCTAGCACCGCCTCGGCCCGCACGCGGTCGGCTGGGAGCGTCGTGTCTTGAGGCCACCGCGGCTGGAGATCGGTCAATAGGGAGGGTGGCCGGTGGTCGAGAGGCCGTCACGCCGTTCCGTATCCTGCGCTGGGGGGCTGGGCCGAGCCAGTTCGGAGCAGACTGCCGATGCCGGCCCGTATCCGGACGACGGCGCCGAGCGACCTTCAGGCGATGAATCCGGGGGAGGCGACCCGATCCTTCAAGAATCCAATCGCCTCTCCGAGGCGGTAGCGGCAGCGAGGCGTGGTGAAGCGCAGGGATGGGATTTCCTGTTTGTGCGATTCCACGCCGACGTGCACGCCTATGCGCTGGCTCGGCTCGGTAGTTGGGAGGATGCCCAGGACGTGACCCAGGACACCTTCGTTGCGGCGGTGGGCTCGCTGCGCAGCCTTCGCGACGACCACGAACCGGTGGTGCAGGCGTGGCTGCTCCACATCTGCCGCCACAAGGTCGTCGACCGGCTGCGACGGCGGGGGAGGGAGCGCCGTCCGTTGTCCCTGGGCGTCGTCGACGCGCCCGACGCCGCCGCGCTCGCCCAGGCCCGCATCGAGGCCGCCGAGGTACGCTACGCCATGCGAGAGCTCACCGAGGAGCAGCGTCACATCCTGGTGCAGCGGTTCGTGCTCGACCTCTCCCTGGAGGAGGTGGCGAGCTCAACCCGGCGGAGCGTGGGCGCGGTCAAGTCGCTTCAGCATCGAGCCCTGGCATCACTGCGGCGGATCCTCGCCCGGGGGCCCACGTGAGCCTCCCCGGCGAGGCGCTGGATCGGTACCTCGCCTCCTGGCGGCAGGACAGCCTGCGCCCGCCCGATGCCGCTGCACGTGAGCGCGCCCGGGCGGCGCTCAGGCGGGCGGTGGCCGCGTTCGACCCCGCGGCCGTCCCGGTGCGCGTGCCGCGCCGATTTGCGTTTCGGCCCCGACACCGCGCCCTGCGCTTGGCCGGAGCCCTGGCCGTCGCCGGGGCTGCGGCCGCGGTGTCGACCTCCGGATGGAATGCGCCTGCCGGCTCCCCCCTGCATGGCGTCCGCACCGCTCGTCAGGGGGTGCAGCTGGCCTTGCCGGGGGCCAACCTCGCGGCACTGCACCTCGACTTCGCCGCCCAGAGCCTGGCCGACGCGCGGCTTGGCATCGCCCCGGCCGCCAGCCTTGCCGAGGCCGGCGCTGAGCTCGAGGCGGCGCTCCGCGACCTGCCCGTGGACCACTCATCGCCGCTCTGGAGCCGGTGGAACCAGGATGAGGAGCAACTGGCGTCCGAACGGGCGGCATACCTATCCAGCCCCGCCCAGCCCGGGGGCGGCGGTCTCCGCGCCACCGACCCCGCCGACCGCGGGGCCAGTTCGGAGCCGGCCGAGGCGCCGGGCGGCACAGGGCCGCCCGTCCTGACCAAGCCGTCACCGGCGGCGTCACCCGGCAAGGGTGACGAGTGAGGCTAGCGCCGGGGTGACTCGGTGGTGAGCTGGAGCGCCACGCGCGGGCACTGTTGGACCGCCCGGGCGGCCAGCTGACGGAGGCGGGTGTCGCCGATCGGTTGCCCGTCGATGACCGGGTAGCCCCAGTCATCGAGCCAGATGAGCTCGGGGACCAGTTGGGCGCAGTACCCGGCGCCGTCGCAGCGGGTCGGGTCGAGTCGCAGGTGCGGCGCCGGGCGCTCGCTCACCGCCAGCCCCGATGCCGGCGCGGCGGCGCCAGGGACAGCCTGCCCGTCGCCGGGCACGGCGAGCCGGCGACGTGGCGTTCAACGTCGGCGCTGAAAGCCGCCAGGGCCGACCGGACGTTGTTGACCGCGCCGTCGGGGTGACGGCAGCCGCCGCGCCCCTCGACCATGGCGGTCCATCGGTCGAGCCTGACCAGGTCGCCGCGATCGGCCTCGCCCGCGGCAAGGCGGGTCATCGCCTGCGCGATGGCGCGCAGTCCGTGGACGCACGGGCCGCACTGACCGGCGCTCTCGGCGGCGAGGAATGACACGATCGTGGCCGCCTCGCGCAGGGGGCAGGCCTCGCCGCCCACCACCCCGACCACGCCGCAGCCAAGGGTGACCTCGCCCGGGACCAGGCGGGCAGACGCGGCGCCCTCACCTGCGATCCAGGAACCGAAGTACCCGCCGACGAGCACGCCGGCGATCGGCGCCGTCGGGCCGCCCGCGATGGCCAGCGTCGCTCCCAGCCCTGCCCCGACCTCCACCTCGTAGACGCCCGGCGCGCCGACGTCACCGCTGACGGTGAGCAGTGTGGTCCCCGGTGCCTCCGCGACTCCCCGCTCCCTGAACCACTCGTCGCCCTGGCGGGCGATCAGCGCCACGTGAGCCAGCGTCTCGACGTTCTGCACCAGGGTGGGGCGGCCACCGAGCCCGTAGTCGGAAGGATGGGGAGGTCCCACGGTGGGTTTGGAGACACCACCGCCGGCGCGGCGGACCACCGATGACGATTCGCCGGCCACGTAGCGGTGAGCGGTGTGGACCAGGTGCACCGGCGGGCCGCGCCAGCCGGCGCGCCGGCGCTGCGCCAGGGCGTGGCGAAGGGCGCGGGCAGTCGCGCGCGACTGCCTCGACATGTAGACGAGGACGATCTCGGCGCCGACGGACTCGGCGGCGATCAACGCTCCGTCGAGCACCAGGTGGGGGCGACACTGGAGCAGGGTGCGGTCCTTGGCCGAGAGCGGCTCGCCCTCGGACGCATTGACGATGACTGCTCCAGGTCGAGCCCTCGACCCGCCGGCCACGCCGCGCCACTTGCGCCCGGTCGGGAACCAGGCGCCGCCACGCCCGCGCAACCCGCTGCGATCGACGACATCGAGCAGCCACGGCCCGCCGACCGGGCGGCGACCCAGGCGTTGCTGGTGTGCCTCCAGGTGCTCCGAGCCCTGGAGAGGGCTTGGCCCCGCCAGCAGGCGCGCCGCGGCGCCCGGACGCGGCGGATCGGTTGGACGGGCTGGGCTCCACTCCAGCAACGCGGACATCTACAGCGCGCCCGAGGTGATCAGCCGGCCGGTGAGGTGCGTCGCGCTGCCGAACAGCTGGATGACCAGTCGCGTGCCTCCGCACTGGGCGTACATGGTGGTGACCGCCCGCACCGGCGCGGTGCAGACCCGGGTCCCGTTCCGAGCGATGGTCAGCACCGGCAGCGTCTCGGTGGGACCCGGTGGAACCACGGTCAGCGTCAAGGTGGGGTCGACGACATCGCGGAAGGCGATCTCCGCGCCGGCCGCTGTTTGCGACATGGTGCCGACGAGGTCGTCGGCAAAGCCCGATCGCGGCCTGTGAACAGGCGTTGGCGACGCCACCGCGGCGGCGGTGGTGGCGGCGCCGCCGGCGACGGCGGCCCAGCCCGGCTGGAGAGGGTTGCGCAGCGCCCAGGAGCAGGTCGCCGTCACGGCGAGCACTGCAGCGAGCGCTGCCGCGACGCGGACCGGCAGGGTGCGCCAGCCCCCGGCGAGAAGACGGCGACCGAGAGCCAGCAGCACGGCGGCGACACAGGCGGTGGTGAGCCCGACCAGCCACGGCTCGCGGACGTCCGACCCGGTGCCGAGGCCGTGCACGACGGCGAGCGGCCACGAGGCGTAGGCGATCCAGTGGATCAGCCGCCAGGTACGGGGTCCCAGTCGATGACGAGCCAGGCGGTCACGGCGACCGCGACCAGGGTCTCGGCGGCGAGCACGCCGAGGCCGAGCCACACCGTGCGGTACGAGCCCGCGAACGGGATCAGCGCATCGGTCACCCGAATTCCCGCGAAGGGGTCGAGCACCGACGTGGCGATGTGGACAGCGAGCAGCACCACCGCGAACAGGCCGATGTTGCGATGCACGGCGGCGGTGACGAAGCGGGGCGCCGACCGCCCCTCCCATCGCAGGGAGGTCGCGATCCCCAGCACCACGACGGCGGTGAGTGTCACCAGGGTCACCACCCCGGCGCCACGAGTGGTGAACCACAGTGGACTGGGCGTCGCCGCCGCGACCGCGCCGGTCACTACGCCGACGGCCAGGCCCCGACGGCCATGGTGCGCCCCTCGGAGTTGGTGAGCCGCGCCGGCAGGCCGAGATCGCCCAACCATCCCGGCGCCTGGTCGCCCAGGATGATCGCGGCGGTGGCGGCGGCATTGGCCTGCGCGAGCTGGCCGCGGCCACCGTCACCGTGCGCCAGGGCGACTCCGCGGGAAAGCCGGTGGCTGGATCGAGGATGTGATGCAGCAGGCGTGGGCCGCGGCGCCACCGGCGTGAGCTCGGTGCCCGATGCCGCCACGCCACCGGGTCCAAAGCCCGAGACGTCCTGCCACAGGGGAGCGCCAGGCCGATCGGCGACGCGGATGCACCATCCATCCGTGGCCGCGGGCCCGGCCACGGCAACATCGCCGCCCACGACGAGAACGACGACGAGGAAGCGCCCCCACCCAGCCCGCTGCGCCGCCGTCGCCGCGCAGCGATCGGCCGCCCATGCCTTGCCGATGGCGCCGAGGTCGAGGGCCACTCCCGCCGGGAGCTGGAGCATCCGAGAGGCCCGCTCGAAATTGACTGTCTCCCACGCCCCCGCCTGTCGTCGCTCGATGACCAGCGGCGGCCCCTCGTAGGGGACC
>CAWKKS010000002.1:0-597669 GCA_963850385.1 Candidatus Dormiibacterota bacterium | reverse complement strand
TGTCGACGGAGTCGCAGGACGCAACGGAGGCGCAGGACACGCAACGACCACAGCTCGCCGTCGAAGCAGGACTTGGAGGAGGACGACTCTGATGCCGGTGATGACCACTGCGGAGGCCGAGGGCCTGCGCGTCTTCCGTCGCGGCAAGGTCCGCGACACGTTCGAGCTCGACGACCACACGCTGCTCATGGTCGCCACCGACCGGCTCAGCGCCTTCGACGTGGTGCTGCCGACGCCGATCCCCGACAAGGGCCGCGTGCTCACCCAGATGTCGCGCTGGTGGTTCCACAAGACCAACGAGATCGTGCCCAACCACCTGCTCCCCGACGACCCGGACGCCGTCCCCGCCGCGGACCGCGCCGACTGGCTGGAGCGCTCGATGCGCGTGCGCCGTGCCGATCGCATCGACATCGAGTGCGTGGTGCGTGGCTACATCTCCGGCAGCGGCTGGAAGGAGTACAAGAAGGAGGGGACGCTCGCCGGTGAGCCGCTCCCACAGGGGCTGAAGGAGTCGGGCAAGCTCGACCATCCGCGCTTCACGCCGGCGGCGAAGAACGACACCGGCCACGACGAGAACATCAGCCGCGCCAACCTCGCCGACGTCGTCGGCCGCGAGCTGGCCGAGCGGCTGGAGCGGGCCTCGCTCGAGCTGTACACGTTCGCCGCCGACCACTGCCGGGAACGCGGCGTCATCCTCGCCGACACCAAGTTCGAGTTCGGCTTCGTCGACGGCGAGCTCACCCTCATCGATGAGATCTTCACCCCGGACTCGTCGCAGGTTCTGGGAGATCTCGGAATGGCATGAGGGCGAGTCGGTGACCTCGATGGACAAGCAGTTCGTGCGCGACTTCCTCGAGACGCTGTCGTGGGACAAGACGCCGCCCGGCCCCGAGCTGCCGCCCGACGTCGTCGAGGGCACGCGCAAGCGCTACATCGAGGCGGCGCGGCGCATCTGCGAGCTCGAGCTCGAGTAGAGGTACAGAGGGGGGCAACGATGCGCAAGCTCGCCGGGCTCGTGCTGCGGCACCGACGGCTGGTCATCCTGACCTGGGTGGTGGTGTTCATCGCCGGCGTCGCCGGTGTCAGCTCGTCGGTCAACCGCCTCTCCACCAGCTTCTCGCTCCCCGGTCAGCCCGGCTACGAGACCGCGCAGCCGTGTGCTGCAGACGTACGGCATCGCCGCCGACGTCGCCCCGTACCTGCTGACCATCACCGCGGCGCCCGGTCAGCACGTCGACCCGACCCAGGCCGACGCGGCGTTCACCGCCGTCCAGCAGGCGGTTCCGGCCGCGCGCGTGATCGGTCACCAGCAGACCGGTGACGCCGTCTTCCCTCCCGCCGACGGACGCAGCACGTTCGCGTACGCGTTCATCCCGCTGCCGACGTCGTTCACCGACACGACGCTTCCGCTGCTGCAGAAGGCGATGTCGGCCAACGCGCCCGCCGGCACCACGGCGGTCGTCACCGGCGAGGAGGCCCTCGCCAACGGCACCGGCAACGGCAGCGGGCCCGGCGTGCTCGCCGAGACGTTGATCGGCGGCGTCGGCGCGCTGGCCGTGCTCATGTTCGTGTTCGCATCCTTCCTGGCGCTGCTGCCCCTGCTCATCGCGGCCATCGCGATCCTCACCACCTTCCTCGTCGTGCTGGGTCTCACCTACCTGACCGACATCTCCTTCATCGTGGAGTTCCTGGTCGCCCTGGTCGGCCTCGGCGTCGCCATCGACTACTCGCTGCTCATCGTCACCCGCTGGCGCGAGGAGCGCACCAGGGGGATCACCAACCACCAGGCCGTCGAGAACGCCATGGTCACCGCGGGGCGCGCGGTGGTGTTCAGCGGACTGACCGTCGCCATCGGCCTGGTGGCGCTGGTGGTCATCCCGGTCCCGTTCCTGCGCTCGATCGGCGTCGGTGGCATGCTCATCCCGCTCGTCTCCGTCGGCGTGGCGACGACGCTGCTGCCGGCCTTCCTCAGCACCATCGGCCCGCGCGTGGACTGGCCGCACATCCGCCACGAGAACACCGCCAGCCGGTTCTGGCTGCTCTGGGGACGCACCATCGTGCATCGCCGCTGGATCGCCACCGGCGTCGCGGTGGTCATCCTCGGCGCGCTCTTCGTCCCGTTCCTGAGCCTGTCGGTCGGCACCGCCAGGGCCGACTCGCTGGCCTCGTCGGGCCCGGCCTATGACGGCTGGCACGCGCTGCAGTCCAGCGGTGTCCCGGCCGGGGCGCTGACGCCGGTGATCGTCCTCACCGACGCGTCGTCGGCCGGCGCCACCGCCACCGCGGTGCGGTCCGTCGCCGGCGTGCACACCGCCGACGCGCCGAGCGGGCCGGTGGCCGCCGCGGCCGGGACACGCCTGGTCGATCGCGATGCCGGAGAACGAGACCTACAACGGCTCGACGGTGCAGGTGGTGCGCGACATCAAGACGGCGGTCGACGGCAGGCCGGGAGTGCTCGGCGTCACCGGCGTGGGGGCGCTGCAGCTCGACTACCAGAACGGCGTGTACGGGACCTTCCCGCTGGTTCTCGCGCTGCTCGTGGTGGTCACCTACATCCTGCTGGTGCGCGCGTTCCGCTCGCTGCTGGTGCCGCTCAAGGCGATCATCCTCAACCTGGCGTCGCTGGCCGCGACGTTCGGCGGGGTGGTGCTGTTCTGGCAGAACGGCTGGGGGTCGAAGGCGGTGTTCGGCGTTGCGCCGACGGGCTCGATCACCTTCTGGCTGCCGATCATGATCTTCGCCTTCCTGTTCGGTCTGTCGATGGACTACGAGGTGTTCATCCTCTCGCGCATCCGCGAGGAGTACGACCGCACCGGCTCGACCAACCGCGCGGTGATCGAGGGCGTGGGCCGCACCGGCCGGCTGGTCACCTCGGCCGCGCTGATCCTCTTCCTCGCCTTCCTCTCGCTGGCGTCGGGTCCGGAGACCGACATCAAGACGTTCGCCACCGCGCTGGGCTTCGGCATCCTGCTCGACGCCACCGTCGTGAGGATGCTGCTGGTGCCGGCGCTGGTGTCGCTGTTCGGCGAATGGAACTGGTACCTGCCGCCGGCGGTGGCGCGGATCCTGCGGATCAAGGAGCCCGACCACCCGATCGAGGCACCCGTGGCCGCCGCGGTGGAGGCGCCCGGTGTGCGGCTGCCGGCTCCGGCGGCGGACAGCCAGGTGACCACGCTCGCCGGCCGGCCCAACACCGCGCTGCTGGTCATCGACGTGCAGAACCAGGTCGTCGACGGGAGTCACGAGCGCGACGCAGTCGTCGCCAACGTCGCCGGTCTCGTCGACCGAGCGCGTCGGGAGAAGGTGCCCGTGGTGTGGGTGCAGCACAACAGCGATGAGATCGTGCGCGGGACCGACGGCTGGCGATTCGTGCCGGAGCTGGCGCCCGGGGAGTCAGAGCCGCTCGTCGAGAAGAGGTACGGCGACTCCTTCGAGGACACGCCGTTGGAGAGCGTGCTCGCAGACCTCGGGGTCGGGCGACTGGTCGTCGTCGGCGCGCAGACCGACGCGTGCGTGCGCTCCACGCTCCACGGCGCCTTCGCGCGCGGCTACGACGCGACCCTGGTCAGCGACGCGCACACCACCGAGGACCTGACGGAGTACGGGGCGCCGCCGCCGGACAAGGTGATCGCGCACACCAACCTGTACTGGCAGTACCAGACGGCGCCGGGACGCACCGCCGGCACTGTCGCGACCAAGGACGTGGACTTCAGCGCGAGGTAGCGCCGCTAGTCTCGCCGTCGCTTCAGCAGACAGAATTCGTTGCCGCCCGGGTCGGCGAGCACCACCCAAGGGACATCCCCTTGGCCGATGTCGATCCGCGACGCACCGAGCCCGAGCAGCCGCTCCAGCTCTTCCGCCTGGTCGCAGCCTGACGGGCTGAGGTCGATGTGAAGCCGGTTCTTGACGGACTTGCCCTCGGGCACCTTCGCGAAGACCAGCTTCAGGTCCGCGTCCGAGGGCACCCCTGAGGCCGACATCCACAGGACATCGCCGTGGCGCTGCACCTCCCATCCCAGGACCTTGCCCCAGAACCTCGCGATCGGCTCCGGGTCCACGCAATCGACCTCGATCTCGGTGATGACACTTCCCATGAGGATGGATTCAACCAGCTCCCCGGCCCTAGCCGATCCTCCCGCCGCCGTGCGAACATCTGTTCGTGGACGCCATCAGGGAGACGATCCTCCACGCCGACCTCGATGCCTTCTACGCCTCGGTCGAGCAGCGCGACGACGCCAGGCTTCGGGGGCTGCCGCTGATCGTCGGGGCCGGCGTCGTCCTCGCGGCGAGCTACCCCGCCAAAGCCCGCGGGGTCCGCACCGCCATGGCCCTGGGCCAGGCGCGCCGCGCGTGCCCCGAGGCGATCGTGGTCCCGCCGCGCTTCTCGGCGTACGCGCAGGCCAGCAGGGATGTGTTCGAGGTGTTCTCGACGGACGGCGCCCGTCGTCGAGGCGCTGTCGATCGACGAGGCGTTTCTCGATGTGCGCGGCATGGATCGCATCGCGGGCACGCCGGCGGAGATCGCGGCGCAGTTGAAGCGCGACGTTCTCGAGCACGTCGGCTTGCCCATCACGGTCGGGGTCGCGCGCACCAAGTTCCTCGCCAAGGTGGCCAGCGGTGTGGCCAAGCCCAACGGCCTGCTCGTCGTGGCTGCCGATCGTGAGTTGGAGTTCCTGCACCCGCTGCCCGTCGAGCGACTGTGGGGTGTCGGTGCGGTCACCGCCGGCAAGCTGCGTGCGCTCGGGGTCACCACCGTCGGCCAGGTTGCCGTGCTCGAGGAGACCACCCTGACCGCTGTGCTCGGCACCGCATCGGGACGTCACCTGCACGCGCTGTCCCTGAACCGCGACCCTCGGCCGGTGCAGCCGGGTCGACGCCGGCGGTCGATCGGCTCGCAACGCGCGCTGGGACGAAGGCCCAAGACCACCGAGGACATCGACGCCACCGTCGTCGCCCTCGTCGACCGCGTGACCCGGCGGATGCGCGCCGCCGGCCGGGTCGGCCGGACGGTCATCCTCCGGCTCCGCTTCGACGATTTCTCGCGGGTGACGCGGTCGCACACCATGGCCGACCCGACCGCGGAGACCGCGGCTCGTGCTGGCCACCGCGAGGGGCCTGCTGGTCACAGCCTCGCCGCTCATCGAGCGCCAGGGCCTCACCCTCGTCGGCGTCGCGGTGACCAACCTGGAGGACGAGGACGCGGTGCAGCTGCTGCTCCGGTTCGACCGCCGCAGCGCCCGCGACCTCGACACCGCGCTGGACTCGGTTCGCGACCGGTTCGGGTCCGGCGCCATCACCCGCGCCGCGCAGGTCGGGCGTGACCAGGGGCTGTCGGTCCCGCTCCTGCCGGACTGACGTGCTCAAGCGGTAGCCGCTGCGCACTCGCACCCAGACGTCACCAGGAGAGCACAGCCAATGATCGAGACACACGACCTTCGTCGCACCTTCCAGGGACGCAAGTCCGTCGTGGAGGCCGTCGCCGGCGTCGACCTGGATGTCACGAAGGGCGAGATCTTCGGCTTCCTCGGCCCCAACGGCGCCGGCAAGACCACCACGCTGCGCATGCTCTCGACGCTGCTGCCGCCCACCAGCGGTGAGGCGACCGTCGCCGGCTTCGACCTGCGCAGCGAGCCGGCCAAGGTGCGCTGGCACATCGGCTACGTCAGCCAGGAGGGCAGCAGCGCACCGGAGGTGTCCGGTCGCTCGGAGATGGTCATCCAGGGGCGTCTGTACGGGATGAGCAGCGCGGACGCGCACCGGCGCGCAGCGGAGTTGCTGGCCCGGCTGGAGCTCGAGGACGCCGCCGACCGCGCGACCAAGACGTACTCGGGCGGTCAGCGCCGCCGCCTCGACGTCGGCGTCGGGCTGATGCACCGCCCCGAGCTGCTCTTCCTCGACGAGCCCACCACCGGGCTCGACCCGCAGAGCCGCGCGCGCATGTGGGATGAGGTGCGCGCGCTGCGCGACGCCGGCACCACGGTGTTCCTCACCACGCACTACCTCGAGGAGGCCGACGCCCTCTGCCAGCGCATCGCCATCATCGACCACGGCCGGATCGTCGCCAAGGGCACGCCGGACGAGCTGAAGCGGCAGGTCGCGGGCGACGTCGTCGTGGTCGGCACCGGTGAGGCGGGTGAGCGTGCGCTCGCACTGCTGGAGGGTCAGCAGTTCGTCCGTGAGGCGAGCGCCGCCGACGGCACCGTGCGCCTCTACGTCGACCGCGGCGAGACCGCGATGCCGCAGATCCTGCGCGTGCTCGACGGCGCCGGCATCGCGCTGGAGTCGCTGACCCTGAGCCGCCCCACGCTCGACGACGTGTTCCTGCGCCAGACCGGTCGCTCGCTGCGCGACGCCGCCTAGGAGACCGACGATGAAGTTCCTTCGTGACACCTGGTTGATGTTCCAGCGCTACCTCATGGTGTTCGTGCGCAACCCGGCGTGGGTGGCCATCGGGGTGCTCCAGCCGGTGCTGTACCTGGTGCTCTTCGCGCCGCTGCTCAAGTCGCTGGCACGGACCCCCGGCTTCCCGCCGGGGGCGCGTACAACGTGTTCGTGCCGGGTCTGCTCATCCAGCTCGGGCTGTTCGGTGCCAGCGGGGTCGGGTTCGGGCTCATCGCCGAGCTGCGCGCCGGCGTGATCGAGCGCTTTCGCGTGACCCCCGTCAGCCGCTTCGCGCTGCTCCTCGGCCGCGCGCTGCGTGACATCCTCACCATGGTGGTGCAGTCGCTGATCCTGCTGCTCCTGGCCATCCCGTTCGGGCTGCAGCCGACGCTGTTCGGTGTCTTCGTCATGCTCGGCCTGGTCGCGCTCATCGGGCTGGGAATGTCATCCCTGGCCTACGCGGCGGCGCTGTGGCTCAAGAGCGAGGACTCGTACGCGCCGCTGGTGTTCACCCTGTCGCTGCCCATCCTGCTGCTCAGCGGCGTGCTCCTCCCGCTGCAGCTGGCCCCCGACTGGCTGCAGCACATCGCGCAGGCCAACCCGCTGTCGTATGCGGTCACCGCCGCCCGCGACGTCTTCAACGGGAACGGCAGCAACCCGGACGTGTTCAAGGGCCTGGCGATCATGGCCGGGGTGGCGCTGGCCGGCATCGTCGTCGGGGCGCGGAGGTTCAGCCGGGCGATCGCCTGAGGCGATCAACGCCCCGGTTGACCGTGCCGCGTCCGGGAGCGACCGCCACCATGTGCTACCATGTGCTACATGGAGCGAGTTGGGGTCCGCGAGTTGCGCCAGAGCGCGAGTTCCGTGCTGCGGCGCGTGGCTGCGGGAGAGTCGATCGAGGTCACCGATCGCGGGCACCCGGTGGCGCGCATCGTTCCCATGCAGCGGCACAGCGCGCTGGACCAGCTGGTCGCCGAGGGGCGCGCGGTGGCTGCCCATGGCGACCTGCTGTCCCTGCCACCACTGAAGCCCCCTGCGGGTGGCCGCGCCTTGTCGGCCGTGCTCGACGAGCTGCGCTCGGATGAGCGCTGACGTCGCGTACGTCGACACCTCCGCCTTCGTCAAGCTGCTGGTGCGCGAGCCGGAATCCACCGCACTACGCAGCGCGTTGCGGCAATGGCCCCGGCGCGCGTCATCGAGCCTCCTGCGCGTCGAGTTGGTCCGCGTCATCCGCCGAGCCGGCCTTCCTGCGGTGGTCGGCCGCGGCCGTCGGCAGTTGCGGGCTCTCCACCTGATCCGACTGGACGACGACGTGCTCGACAGGGCTGCTGATCTCCAACCACCCGGGCTCCGGTCACTCGACGCCATCCACCTCGCGTCGGCCATGACGCTGGGCGATGACCTGGCGGCGATCGTGACGTATGACGAGCGCCTGATCAGCGCCGCCACCTTCCTGGGGTTGAGCACCGCCTCGCCGCGGTGAACGGCCAACTCCCAGCGCCGGTACACTCGCGGCGTGATCTTCGACGTCGCCATCGCCGTCACCCTCAAGCCGGTCGTCAACGACCCCCAGGGCTTGGTGGTGCACAGCGGCCTCCAGCAGCTGGGGTTCACCGAGGTGGGTGAGGTCCGCGTCGGCAAGTACATCCAGATGCAAGTCGATGCGACCGACGAGGACGCCGCCCGTGTCCGCGTCACCCAGATGTGCGAGCAGCTGCTCCGCAACCCCGTGATCGAGGACTACCGCATCGGCCTCGAGATGCAGCTGGAGACCGCCCAGTAACCCTCAGGCGCTCGCCGCCACCTCGCGGATGTCGTTGGAGATCAGGGTGAGCGGGGGCTCGATCTTCTGCATCTGCACAGCCCCCTCGGCCTGCTCCCTCGTCTCGAACACGATGACGCTGAGCCCCTCATTGCCCTCCGAGGGTGAGAGGAAGACGCAGGACACGAACCCCGGGGCCTGCTTGAGCATCGGGATGACGTTGGTCTCCAGCTCCTGCCGTCCGCGCTCGATCGTCTCGTCCGCGGGCAGCGTCACCTTGGTCACCACGGCAAACATCGCCAACCTCCTCAACCCCGTTTGGACCCGGCATCGTAGGTCAGCCGAGTAAGGGTTTTGGGGACGACGTGGCTCGCGGTACCGAGTCGCGGCGGCCCGGCCGGGCGAGAGTGCAGCTACCCTCAGTGACTGTGGCGCCGCCGAGTTCCATCGCACGCTCTGCCGACAGCCCTGACCTCGCCGCCGCGCGCGCCGCGCTCGACCGCGGCGACTGGCGCGCGGCCGTCGCAGGTGCCGAGGGGCTCCTACGGCGGGAGGAGTCGGGCGACGCCTACCTGGTCCTGGCCACGGCGCTGTGGTGCGGCTACGACATCGACCGCTCCATCGTCGAGATGAAGGCCGCGTACCGGCTGTACAGCCGCGAGGGACGCCCCGAGCGAGCCGGCTGGCTGGCCTCCTGGATCGCCGTCGAGGAGCTGACCACGCGCGGCAACCCGGCCGTCGCGCGCGGGTGGATGCAGCGGGCGCGTCGCCTGCTCGAGGACCACCCGGCGTGCGCGGAGCGTGGCTGGTTCCTCATCTGGGACGCGGCCTTCGGGGACGATCCCCGCGCGCCTCGCCGCGGCCGCCGAGGAGGCGCTGCGAGCTGGCTCGCTCCTGCGGCGACCGCGACCTCGAGCTCGAGAGCCTCCTGGTGCAGGGCCTGGTGCTCGTGCAGGCGGGCAAGGTCGACGAGGGGATGGTGCTGCTCGACGAGGTGATGGCCGCGGTCACCGGCGGCGAGACCTCCACCCCGCTCGTCGTCGGCGACGCCTTCTGCCTGACGCTCGGGGCCTGCGAGCAGGCCGGCGACTTCAGCCGCGCCGAGGAGTGGTGCCGTGTCGGCCTCAAGGCCGCCGACAGCCGCGCCAACGGCTTCCTCAAGGCGAGCTGCCTGGCCAGCTACGGCTGGGTCCTCACCGTCCTCGGGCGCTGGCGCGAGGGTGAGGCGAAGCTCAGCGAGGCCGTCGACCTGTACAGCGCCGGCCACCGTCAGCTGCAGCCGCACGCCTCGGTCCGGCTCGCCGAGCTGCGCCGCCGCCAGGGCCGCCACGCCGACGCCGCGCCGCCTGCTCCACGACGCGCCCCGTTCGGCGGGGGCGCTGCACGTGCTCGCCGCAGTTCGCGCTGGACGCCGGCGACGACGCGGGCGCGCTGGCGCTGGCGCGCGAGCTCGAGGCGCTCATCGGCGGGTTCCCGGTCACCGAGCACGTCGTCGCCCTCCAGCTCATCGTGCGCGCCGCCGCCGGGCTCGGCGATGTCGACACCGCGGCCGCCGCGCTTGACCGGCTCGAGCAGTCGGCGGCGACGATCAGCACCAACTCCGCGTGCGCGGCGGTGTGCATGGCGCGCGCGGCTCTGCTGGGTGCGCGCGGCGACCGCGAGGATCATCACGCGCGTTCGACGAGGCGGCGCGGCTGTACACGCGGGCGCGGGCTCCCTTCGAGGCGGCGCAGGCGACGCTCGGGCAGGCCGGCGCGCTGCGCCACACCGGTCGCGCCGACGCGGCCAGCCGTCTCGCCGCTGCGGCCCGCGACCAGCTCGAACGGCTCGGCCATGCGGGCGCCCAGCAGCTGCTGTCGCGCCGCGAGGCGGAGGTGGTGGGCTGCTCGCCCAGGGGCTGAGTAACGCCGCGATCGCACAGAGCCTTGCGCTCAGTCCGCACACCGTGCACCGTCACGTCGCCAACCTGCTCCGCAAGCTCGACGCGCCCACGCGTGCGGGCGCGGTCGCCCAGGCCGCCCGGCTCGGCCTCGTCTGACCCGCTGGCCCGAACGGGCCATCGCGGGTGTGTATCGCGCTGACCCGAACAGGGGAAGTCGGCGCGCACCGGCCCGCTCGACGATGCGCCGCGAACCGCAGGCGCCGCGTCGGCGTCTGCACGACAGCACGCAGAGGAGCACGCGCATGACCCAGGCAGTGGAGTACCACACCGACACGTCGGACATGCTCATCCCGCACGGCATGTTCCGCACCAGCCTCGCGACGGCCGGCCCGATCATCGCGGCGGCGAGCCGCGGCGACGCCGAGCGCACGGCGACCGTCGCCTCTTACCTCGACAACGTGCTGCGCTTCCTCGACGCGCACCACGGCGGGGAGGACGCGGTGGTGTGGCCCGTCCTCGCCGAGCGCTCGCCGCAGGCCGCGCAACTGCTCGCGCGCATGCAGGGTCAGCACGCGGCCATCCACGAGCTGCGCGAGAAGGCCGGCACCGCGCTGACGGCGTGGACCGCATCGGGCAGCGCCGAGGACGGCCGCACGCTGGCGTCCGCCCTCGCCGCCTCGCGCCGAGATCGACGTCCACTTCGGCGAGGAGGAGGCCGAGATCCTTCCCGCTGGCCTCGCGGAACATGTCCCCGGAGGAGTGGGGCAGCTACCCGGTCATGCCATGCAGCACTTCACGGGCGACAAGGTGTGGCTCCTCCTCGGCCTGGTGTTCGAGCAGATGACGGCCGAGCAGCTCGCCGACACGTTGCCGCACATGCCACCGCCCGTCATCGAGATGTGGCCCTGGCGACCGCCCTGGCCAACCTCGCCGCCGAGATCGACGTCCACTTCGGCGAGGAGGAGGCCGAGATCCTGCCGGTGGCGTCGCGGTACATGGCGCCCGAGGAGTGGGGGCAGCTGCCCGGTCACGCCATGCAGCACTTCACCGGCGACAGGATCTGGCTCATCCTCGGACTGGTGTTCGAGCAGATGACCCCCGAGCAGCTCGCGACGACCCTGCAGCACCTGCCCGCGCCCGTCACCGAGATGTGGGCCGGCGGCGGTCGGGCGCGCTTCGAGGAGTTCATCGCCAGGGTCCGCGTCGGCAGCTGAGTCAGCAGCGTGGCCGGCGCCTGCCCGGGCGCCGGCCGCTAGAAGAGCACCGGGGTGGCGAGCAGCCCGTCGCCTGGAGCCCGGCCGCTGACGATGCGGCAGAACTCGACGGCGTCAAGTCGCACTTCGCTCGCGCCGTCGCCCCGCTGCGTACGCGCCGCCGGCGGGCCCCTCGAGCACCAGCGCGTACGGCTGCCGGTGACGCTCGGCCCACGACGGCCACGATGTCCTCGACGATGACGCCATCGTGGTCCGGCGGTCAGCTCCATGGGACGCCCGGTGGCGCGACAGATGTCGACGCGGTGGATCCAGAGATCACGGTTGAGCACCGCCACCCTGAGCGTACGCAGAGATATCCAGTTCACCGGCGTGGGAACGGGCATGAAGGGCGTGTACCACGCAGGACTGCGGCGTGTGCGTACCTGGGCGGGCGCGGCGCGCTCCAGGGCGTCGACGAGGGCGCCGGTGCTCAGCGACGCCTGCTCGCCGATCTGCACCTCATTGACCCCGTCCACGAGGTTGCCCAGCCCGGGCTTGTGGTGGACGCGCATGCCGGCGAGCGCCTGACGCATAAACGCCGCCAGGCTCGCGGCCTCCGCCGCGCCCACCAGGTGGCCGGCCATCGCGCGCACATCCCACGGCGCGCACTCGGTCGGGCGGCGCCATTCGTCTGGCGTGAGCTCGCGCAGCAGCGCGGCGAGCCGGGCGTACTCCGTCGTGCAGAAGTCCGCCGCCTGGGTGCGGTTCATGGCGCGCGGCGCCCGCGTCACCTCCTTTGCAGTGGCTGTGGTCATGTCGTCTCCGTCCCCTTGTCTGCCAGTGATGACAAGAACATGTCAACCGCCCAGCTGAGCAGCCGCAGCCAGCGGTCGCCGGTTGGGTCGTTGGCGATCTGCTGCGAGACCAGCCCGGTCACCACCGCGATGAACAGGTCGACCGCGCGAGCGTCGGTGACGCCATGCGCCGCCAGCTCGGTGGCGATGTCGTCGAGCACCGCCGCCGCCTCCGCGTAGGCCTGCGGCGACGGCTCGAAGCCGGGGATCGGCCGCTGGCAGAGGAGCGAGAAGCGGGCCGGCTGAGCCACCCAGAACCGGGCCAGGTGTTGCGACACGGTGAGCAACACGTCGCGGAGGTCGGCGCTCCGCGGCGCTGCCGCCATCACCTCCCGGAAGGTCCTCCAGCCGTCGACGAACATGGCGTCGTACACCGCGTTCTTGGATGGGAAGTACTCGTACAGGGAGGGGGCCTTGAGCCCAACGCGCTCGGCGAGGTCGCGGATCGTGATCCCGCCCACCCCCTCGGCGGCGGCGATCTCCCAGGCGGCGGCCACCACCTCCGCCTTGGTGGCCAGGCGGCGCCGCGTCTTCCGATCAACAGTCGGTATTCCGATCATTGTTCGGAACGATGGCACAATCAGGTTGCCAGACGCAACTGGCGTGCCTCGGCGCGGCCCCGCGCCGAGCCTCCGTAGAATCGAGGGGCGTGATTCCAGCAGGCGACGCGGCTCCGCGCAGGTGAGGTTCGGGATCGCCGTCTTCCCGGGCACCTGGTCGGACCGCGACTGCGCCCACGCCGTCGAGCTCGCCGGCCACGAGGCGGTGATGCTCTGGCACAAGGACACCGGGCTGCGCGGCGCCGACTGCGTCATCCTCCCCGGCGGCTTCTCGTACGGCGACTACCTGCGCACCGGCGCCGTCGCCCGCTTCGCTCCGCTCATGGAGAAGGTGGCCGAGTTCGCCGACGCCGGCGGCCTGGTGTGGGGCATCTGCAACGGCTTCCAGGTCCTCTGCGAGGCGCACCTGCTGCCCGGCGCGCTGACACGCAACGCCAGCCTCGAGTTCCGCTGCGAGATGGCCCACCTGCGCGTCGAGACGAGCGCCACGCCGTACACCGCCGGGATCACGCCCGGCACGGTGCTGCGCATCCCCGTCTCGCACGGCGAGGGCCGCTACGTCGCCGACGAGCCTACGCTCGCCGAGCTCGAGCAGGACCAGCGCGTCGTCTTCCGCTACGTCGCCCCCGACGGCTCGCCGGTCGGCGACGCCACCCCCAACGGCTCGATGCACGACATCGCCGGCATCGTCAACGTCGGCCGCAACGTGCTCGGCATGATGCCCCACCCCGAGCGCGCCTGCGAGCCGCTGCTGGGCAGCAGCGACGGCATGGCGCTGTTCACGGCGGTGGCGTCGTCGGCGGCGCGCGACGGCGTCTTCGCGGGCGCCGCGGGGTGACGACGGCCACCGAGATCTCCGCCGCCGAGCTCGCCGAGGTCGCGCTCACGCGCGAGGAGTACGACCTGGCTGTCGAGAAGCTCGGCCGCCACCCGACGCGCGTCGAGCTCGGCATCATCGGCGCGCTCTGGAGCGAGCACTGCGGCTACAAGACCAGCAAGCCGCTGCTCAAACGCCTGCCCACCACCGGCGAGCGCGTGCTCCAGGGCCCGGGCGAGAACGCCGGCGCCGTCGACATCGGCGACGGTCTCGCCGCCGTGTTCAAGATCGAGTCGCACAACCATCCCAGCGCCATCGAGCCGTACCAGGGCGCGGCGACCGGCGTCGGCGGCATCCTGCGCGACATCTTCACCATGGGCGCGCGCCCGGTCGCGCTGCTCGACTCCCTCCGCTTCGGACCGTACGAGGAGCCGCGCCAGCGCCACCTCTTCGACGGCGTCGTCGCCGGCATCGGCGGCTACGGCAACTGCATCGGCGTTCCGACGGTCGGCGGCGAGGTGTACTTCGACGAGTCGTACCGATACAACTGCCTGGTCAACGCCATGTGCGTCGGCATCATCGAGCACGAGAAGTTGACCCTCGCCGTCGCCGCGGGCCCCGGCAACCAGGTGATGCTGGTCGGCGCCGACACCGGGCGCGACGGCATCCACGGCGCCACCTTCGCGTCGGTCGAGCTGAGCGAGACCAGCGCCGAACGCCGCCCGGCCGTGCAGGTGGGCAACCCGTTCCTCGAGAAGTGCCTGATGGAGGCGTGTCTCGAGCTCGCCGGCGACCCGCGCGTCGTGGCCATGCAGGACCTCGGCGCCGCCGGGCTCACCAGCAGCACCGCCGAGCTCGCCCACCGCGGCGGCTGCGGGATCGACATCGACGTCGACCACGTCTCGCGCCGTGAGTCGGGGATGAACGCGTACGAGGTGATGCTCAGCGAGTCGCAGGAGCGGATGCTGCTCGTGGTGCCGCCGGAGCACGTC
The DNA here is from genome assembly GCA_963850385.1 of Candidatus Dormiibacterota bacterium. Taxonomy (GTDB): domain Bacteria; phylum Chloroflexota; class Dormibacteria; order Aeolococcales; family Aeolococcaceae; genus Aeolococcus. The sequence continues at coordinate 583,228 of CAWKKS010000002.1, read as the reverse complement.
GCATCGATCCGCGAGTGGTTCGAGCGCTGGGACCTGCACTCGGACGTCATCGGCGAGATCACCGACACCCAGCGCATGGTGGTGCGCGAGGGCGGCGCGGTGGTGTGCGAGCTGCCGCTCGGGATGGTCATCGACGAGGTGCCGCTGCGCCACCCCGAGTCGCTGCGCCCGCATGGGCTGAGCGCGCTGCTCCGCGAGGACCCGCTGGCGCAACCGGCGCCGTGGACGCCCGGCGAGGCGCTGCTGAAGCTGCTGGCCAGCCCCAACATCGGCAGCCGGCGCCCGGTGTTCCGCCGCTACGACCACCAGGTGGGCGACGACACCGTCATCCCGCCGGGCGGCGACGCCGCGCTGGTGCGCGTCCGCGGCACGGCGGGCGCGATCGCGCTGTCCACCGACGGCAACGCGCGGTTCGCCGCGCTCGACCCGCGCGTCGGTGCGGCGATCGCCGTGTGCGAGGCGGCGCGCAACGTCGTCGCCACCGGGGCGACGCCACTCGCAGTCACCAACTGCCTCAACTTCGGCAACCCGGAGAAGCCGGAGGTGTTCTGGCAGCTCCAGGAGGCGATCGAGGGCATCGCCGAGGCGTGCCGCGCGCTGGACACGCCGGTGGTCAGCGGCAACGTCAGCCTCTACAACGACAGCAACGGCATCAGCATCGACCCGACTGCCGTGATCGGCATGGTCGGCCACATCGCCGACGTCGAGAAGCGCGTCGGCGCCGGGTTCGTGGCCGACGGCGACGAGATCGCCCTGGTCGGGCCGCTGACCGCCGAGCTCGGCGGCAGCGAGTACCAGCGCCTCGCCCACGGGGTCAACAGCGGACCGCGCCCGGAGCTCGACCTCGGCCTCGAGCGCCGCGTCCAGCGGTTCGTCCTCGAGGCGATCGACGCCGGGCTGGTGAAGACCTGCCACGACCTCTCCGACGGCGGCCTGGCCGTGGCGCTCGCGGAGAGCTGCCTCCTCGGCGCCCGGGGGGCGGCGATCGCGGTGAATGGCGTGACGTCGACGCGTTCGGACGATTCCAGGGACGCGGCTATACTCTTCGGAGAGGGCCAGTCCCGTTTCCTCATCAGCCACGCGAAGGAGGCCTCCATCTCCCTGCAGGAGTTGGCTGGACGGCATCAGGTTCCGCTGGAGCGCTTGGGCGCAACAGGCGGTGGATCGATCCGCGTCGAGGGCGCGATCGAGGTCGAGCTGAGCGACGCGCGCGCCGCCTACGAGAACGCGCTTGCCTGACAACGTGTCGGCGCGCATGACGCTGGAGCAGTTCCATGCGCGCCACGCGGATGACCCCTACCAGGGGCACCGCGCCCCCAGCCCGCTGAGCGACGAGCGGATGAAGGAGGAGTGCGGCCTCTTCGGGATCTACTACCCGGGCGAGGACGTCGCCAACCTCACGTACTTCGGGCTCTACGCGCTCCAGCACCGCGGCCAGGAGTCGGCGGGCATCGGGGTGAGCGACGGCAACAAGATGAACATGGTCAAGGAGATGGGGCTGGTGTCCCAGGTCTTCGACCAGGAGGCGCTCGACAACCTCCACGGCCACATCGCCATCGGCCACACGCGCTACAGCACCACCGGCAGCACCCGGCTCCCCAACGCGCAGCCGATGCTGTTCAAGCACCCCACGATCGGACCGTTCCTGCTGGCGCACAACGGCAACCTCGTCAACGCGGCCGAGCTGCGCGAGGAGCTGCGCGCCCAGGAGGTGCAGTTCGAGACGACGAGCGACACCGAGGTGCTCGGCCTGCTGCTGGCGCGCACGCCGGGCGAGACGTTCGACCAGGTGCTCGCCGCCGCCCTGCCGCGCGCCGAGGGCGCGTACTGCCTGCTGTTCCTGACGCGCGACTCGATGGTGGCCGCGCGCGACCCGCTGGGGATCCGGCCGATGGTGCTGGGACGCTTCGGCGACGTCGACGCGCCCGGCGGCACCGGCTACGTGATCACCAGCGAGACGTGCGCGCTGGACGTCGTGGGCGCGTCGTTCGTGCTCGACGTCGAGCCCGGCGAGATCGTGACAGTCGATGCCTCCGGGATGCGCAGCACCAAGATCCGCCGCACCGCACACCAAGCGCGCGATGTGCTCCTTCGAGTTCATCTACTTCGCGCGGCCGGACAGCGTGATGGGCGGAAAGTCGCTGTACGAGGCCCGTGGCAACATGGGCCGCGAGCTGGCGCGCGAGGCACCGGCCGACGCGGACATCGTGATCACCATGCCGGACAGCGGGACGCCGGCGGCCATCGGGTTCGCCAACGAGAGCGGCCTGCCGTTCGTCGAGGGGATGATCAAGTCGCGCTACATCACGCGGACGTTCATCCAGCCATCGCAGAAGCTGCGCGAGAGCGGCATCCGGCTGAAGTTCAACCCGATGAAGCACGTGCTCGAGGGCAAGCGCGTGGTGCTTGTCGACGATTCCATCGTGCGGGGCAACACCTCGCGGCGGATCGTCGAGGAACTGCGACGGGCGGGCGCGAAGGAGGTGCACATGCGCATCGCCTCCCCGCCGATCATGTGGCCCTGCTTCATGGGCATCGACATCGCCTCGCGCAACGAGCTCATCGCCGCGCACAACAGCGTGGATGAGGTTGGCCGGCTGCTTGAAACCGACTCGCTGCACTACCTCTCGATCGACGGACTACGCCGGGCGATGGGGCAGCCGTCGGGCGAGGGGTTCTGCTTTGCGTGCTTCAACGGGAGTTATCCGGTTGCTGTCCCACAGGGTCTGGAGGGTGACAAGCTGGCTCTCGAGCTGCCAGTCCGAATGGCTTGAGGCGAGCCGGGCCTCTCTTTTCGCGTAGACATCCAGCTTGGAACGCTAGCGCTCTACCTGTGACGTGGACCAATTTGGCGTGCCGCGTCGCCTGAGGGGTGTAGGAGAAGGCTCACCGATGCCCGGCCGATCTAAGTCAGACCGCATCTCGACGCCGTCGCGCCGCCGCTGGGTTTTGACCCAGCCGCCTCGCCCAGATCGTGCGGCGCGAGCATGACGAGACCGCGACCGCGCGCAACGGCCTGCTGCCTGCCGGTGCGCCATGTCGACCTACCCCGCCGCCTTGGGGCTGCGAGTCGGCATGATCGGGCGGTCGGCAGACGTCGCATGATCGCCGGGTGCCCCTGACCGCCGCTGGCCGGCCTACGCTGAACCCGGACCAGGAGCGTGCCCTGGCACTGATGGACGACGGGCCGCTCCGCGTCATCGCCGGTCCGGGGACGGGGAAGACCACAACAGTCGTGGCCATGTACCTCCGCCTGCTCGAAAATCACGGGCTGCGCCCCGGCCAGGTCCTGCTGCTCACATTCGCCACCAACGCCGCCAACGACCTCAAGCGCCGCATCGACGCACTGCACACCGCGTCGTACGACGAGTCATGGGTCAGCACCTTCCACTCCTTCGCCACGCGTATCCTCACCACCTACGGCCACCTCCACGGCATCCCCTCGTTCCGCCTCATGAACGGCTTCGAGGAGAAGGCGCTGATGCGCCGCGTCCTGGCGCAGATGCCCGCGCTCGAGATGCTCGAACCGCTCCGTCACAGCGAAGCCCTCGTCCAGGACGCCCTGTGGTTCATCGGCATCCTCAAGCAGAACCTCGTCAGGTCCGACGACGTCACAGCGCTGGCCACCGGTTCCGGCAGCACCAAGATCCGCGACCTTGCCGCCATCTACAGCGCGTACTGGCGCGAGCAGGACCAGCGCCACCTCTGGGACTTCCGCGACGTGATCGCGCAGTGCCAGCTCCTCCTCGAGCGCGACGACGCGCTCCGCGCCCAGCTGTCCGAGAAGTTCCGTCACGTCATCGTCGACGAGTACCAGGACGTCGATGCCGCCCAAGTCAAGCTGATCGCCCAACTGGTGCAGGACCATCGACCTCACCCGCGGCTGGCCGTGGTGGGCGACCCCAACCAGTCGATCTTCTCGTTCCGCGGCACGCTCCCTGCCTTCCTCGACGAGAAATGGCAGTGGGGTGGTGAGCGCGTCGAGCTGGGCCGCAACTACCGGTCCTTCGCGCCCATCCTCGCCGGCTCGGATCGGCTCCTGCAACGCTACGGGCTTACACCTGCGCGGCTCGAGGCGTTGCGCGGTGAACCCAACGTGCCCGTCCTGCACCGCGACCGCGAGCAGAACGCCACCGACGAGGCCACGGCCGTGGTGCGCCAGGTCGCCGCGCTCATCGCCGCACCCGATGGCGCCGCCGGTCGCTACCGCCCCGGCGACATCGCCATCATCCTGCGCAGCGTCCGCCGCCACGGACGCCAGTTCGAAGAGGCTCTGCGCGCGGCCGGCATCCCCCACGAGGTCGGGACGTCGCCGACGTTCGCGTCGTCCGACATCGTCCGCTTCGCCATCGACGCCCTGGGCGCGCTCGCCCGTCCCGATGACGACCACCACCTCGTCCGCGTCCTCGCCTCACCTTTCTCTGGGGTTCCGGCTGCCGACGCCCATCGCCTCCTCGACGAAGCGCAGCGTCGCCGGCGCGCGGCCACCGAGCGGCTGCACGCCACCTCGCTCCTCACCGTCCTCAAGCACACCTGCTTCCTGCTGCGCGACGCCGACCCGCAGCGCTGGCCGCTGCCGTGGGACGACTCCACGCCGCCGCCGTCGCCCGAAGACCGCGGTGAGCTCGACGCGCAGCAGTCGGCCGCCGATGCGCGCGAGGTCAGCTCCCGTGAGCCCACCACCACGCGACGACCGATCGCGGGCTTCTTCGAGCTCCTCGCCGCCGAGGGTCGTGCCGCCATCCATCGCTTCACCTGGCGCTGGGCACGGCTCAACACGCTCGCCACCCAGCTCCCGGTCGGCGCCCTGCTGCACCGTCTCCTTGACGACCTCGGCGTCATGGAGGCGCTGATGTCGCCGGCCATGACCGACGAGCGGCGCAGCGAGCTGCTCGGCCCCCTGCGGATGCTGCTCCGCGCCGTCGACGACCTTGCTGAGTTCCAGTCCGTCCTCAGCGAGGACGCGCCCTCACTCGCCGAGACGATCACCGCCCTCGAGCAGCTCCTCCCGGAGTACATCGACGAGCTCGCCGCTCCCGATCATCCTGAGCAGGGTGTGGTGCGCATCCTCACAGCCCACGCCAGCAAGGGCCTGGAGTTCCCTGTGGTCGTCATGCCGGCGATGGCGTCGCAGCACTTCCCGGTGGTCGCCGGCGCGCGGTCGCCGCTGCTCGGCGCCGACGACCAGCACTGGCTCACCGAAAATCTTGCGGACTTCGCGGCGCCGTGGCCGGCGAGCGACGACGAGTTCCTGCGCGAGGAGGCGCGGCTCGGGTACGTCGCGTCGACACGTGCCAGGGACATGCTCTTCCTCTCATGGGCCGACACGTACGAGAAGGACGAGGTGGCCACGCCCAGTGCGTTTGTTGAACCGCTGGCGGACGGGTCACCGCAGCGCGACTACACCGAGCTGCAGCGCAGCCCGGCGCTGGGGAGTGCCGCCGAGCAGCCCTCAAGCGAGGAGGCGGAGGCGTTCACCGGCTGGCAGGCGTGGGCCGACCCCGTGGTGCGCCCCGAGGGTTCGTCGGACAGCTCGTCGAGCATCAGCAAGTTCCTCGCCTGCCCCCGGCAGTACTACTACAACAAGACGCTTGGCCTGCGCATGGAGTCCGGCGTCGCCGCTGCTCGCGGGAGCGCATTCCACCAGGCGCTGGAGCAATTCCACATGCCTGCGAACGAGAGCCGCTGGCGGCACGATGAGGAGTTGGCGGAGCGGATGTACCGCGACGCCTGCGAGGCGGCGATCGACAACCACGTCCGCAGCATCGAGGGTGCGTTGAACCGGCGCGTCGAGCGTGACGGATTGCAGCGTCTGTTCCGCCAGTACTGGGACTCGGAGATCGCCGGCGAGGACGTGCCCCGCACGGCCGCAACCGAGGTCGGGTTCACCTGGCACCCGCTCGACGACGTGACCGTCCGCGGCTGGATCGACCGCATCATCGTGCTCGACGACGGCGGCCACGAGATCGTCGACTACAAGACGGGAAGGAGCAGCCTGACCGCCAACGGCCTCAAGAACCATCTCGGCCTCGGCGACGGCCCCCCGCATGACTTCCAGCTGCTCATCTACTTCTTCGGCACCCGCGACGGCGAGGTCGACGGGGTCGCCGGCGTGCAGCCGCGCATCGTCGGGCTCTGGTACCCGTCCCAGGTGCTGGTCAGGCCTCCCGGGATCCGCAAGACGCAGTTGCGCTTCGACGGGGAATCCGCCTCCGCGGGCGCCCGGTCGAACGTGGGCGTGCTCGATAGCGACGAGGTCGACGCCGCCCACGCACGGATCGTCGCCACCGTGCAGGAGATCCGCGCGGGCGCGTACCCGCCGGCGCCACGCCACGACGGCTACACCTGCCTGGCAATCTACACGAAGGGGTGCGACTACGCGTGGGTGTGTCCCGGTCGCGTCGAGGAGCCCGAGGACTACGAGGCCCAATGATCGAGCCCAACGACCGCCAGCGCGCCGCCGCCTCCGCCGACCCGACGAGCGCTCTGAAGATCGTCGCCGGTGCGGGCACCGGCAAGACGCGGACCATGGTCGAGCGCTTCGCGCACCTCGTCGCCGCGCACGGCCTCGACCCCAACCGCATCCTCGCAGTGACCTTCACCAACCGCGCAGCCGCCGAGCTGCGCGGCCGTGTCGTCGACCGCCTCCTCGACGGGCACCTGGTCAGCGATCGCGCCTCGCTGGACCCGGCATGGATCGGCACCTTCCACGGCCTCTGCGTGCGCCTGCTCCGCGACGACTGCTACGAGATCGGCTTCGACCGCGACACCCGGGTCGTCAACGAGCTCGAGGAGCGCCTCCTCGTCCGCGACGTGCTCGCCGACCTGCGCAACGGCGACATTCCTGCCGCTGCGATCCTCGAGATGGAGGCGATGAGCGCGCAGGCTGCCATGAAGGTGTCCAACGAGGCGTTCGCCTTCATCCAGCGGATGAAAGGGCGCGGCATCACCCCGGACACGCTGGCGGGGAAGTGCCAGACGCGCGCCGCGGCGTACTGGAAGGAGGAGGTCGGAACCACCGACGGCCTGGTCCCCGACGATACCGAGCGCATCGCCGAGGAGGAGGTTGCGCGCCTCATCTGCGCCACCTACCACGAGTACGAGCACCGCCTCGCCGCCCGCCGCCTGCTCGACTTCGACGGCATCCTCCTCCGCGCTCGCGACGCCCTGCGTGCCAACCCGTCATGGGCACACCGCGTCCGCGAGCGTTTCCAGTACCTCATCGTCGACGAGTTCCAAGACACCAGCGCGGTGCAGCACGAGGTGCTGCAGCTCCTCGCCCAGGATGCCTTCGCGAACGTCTCTGTCGTTGGCGACCCCAAACAGAGCATCTACGGCTGGCGCGACGCACGGATCGAGAACCTTCTCGATTTCCCCGGCACACCGCACCACCTGGTGACCAACTACCGCTCGGCCCAGCCGATCCTCGACCTCGCCACGCACGTCATCCGCGGCGACGAGCGTTTCGCCGGTGAGCCGGCCCTCATCGCCGACGACGGTCCCGGCGACGACCGCTCCGTCTGCCTGTACCGTGCCGACACCCCGGAGGATGAGGCGCGTTTTGTCGCTACTCAGATCCTGCGCGAGCACGTGGACAATGGCACACCGTGGTCGGACATCGCGCTGCTGACGCGGATGCGCCGTCCCCCGATTGCGTTCGAGCAGGAGCTGCGCAAGCACGCCATTCCCTACGTCACCGGCGGCGGGCAGGGCTTCTTCGACCGTGAGGAGATCAAGGACGTCATGGCTCACCTGGCGGTGATCCACGACCCGCTCAACGACTTGGCACTGGTCCGCCTCGTCCAGGGGCCGCTCACGCGGGTGAGCGACGCGCAGCTCCACCGGCTGCTGCGTGGCGCCCAGGACCCGGACGCCGAGCTGCGCCACACCTGGGACCTCATCACACGCGCAGAGAAGGGCGGCTTCGCGCTGCTCGAGGATGCTGCCGCGGCTACGCGGCTGTCCAAGACGCTCGCCCTGGTGCGAGAGCTCGCGCAGCGGCGCGCGGGGATGTCTGTCGGTGACCTCGTGCAGGCGGTCATCGACGAGACGGGGTACGCGGTGCTCGCCGCGGCTGAGACGGCACAGGCGCCGCGCCGGCTTGGCAACCTCCGCAAGCTCTACCGCATGGCCAGCGACTTCGAGGCATCCCAGGCGTTCACGAGCCTCGACGATTTCATCCACTACGTCGACCTCCACGATGAGCACGGCGTCGAGGTCAGCGAGGCCGACATCGCCGGCTCTGACGCGGTGCGCGTGATGACCATCCACGCGGCCAAGGGCCTCGAGTTCCCCGTCGTCTTCCTCGCCCAGGTGAAGCCTGTGCTGGAGCGCCATGAGGGCTGGCTGTTCTTCGACGACGAGTTCGGGTTGATCATGAAGACCCTCGGTGGCGACGATCAGGAGAAGACGGCGAAGCACGAGGAGTGGGTAAAGGCGCGCGAAGGCACGCTGCCCAAGCACGTCGTCATCGCCGAGGCGCGCCGGCTCGTGTACGTGGCGATCACCCGCGCCGAGCGCAAGCTCGTCGTGTCGGCGACGCGGCGCAGGGAGGCGACGTGGGATGACGTGCTGTCCGACCTCGACGAGAAGGGCAGGCCACGTCAGAAGCCGGAGCTCGACCACTTCCGCACCATGGCGCTGTTTCTGCGCGACGGCGGCGTGGGCACGCTGTTCGAGGCGGGCGACGCCGCGGCTCCCGCCCAGATGGTCCTCCCCGTGCCCCGTACTCCTGTCGACGCCGGCGAGCAAATACAACTGCCGCGCGAGGGCGCCTCGGCGGCACGGGAGCAGGGCGAGGCTTCCATCGCCCGTCCGGTGGTGTCCTTCAGCCAGCTCGAGGTCTTGGCCCAGTGCGGCCTGCGCTACCGCTACATATACGAGTGGCGGCTGCCGGCGCCGCCGGACGACCTCTGGCCCAAGCGCGATGCGACGAGTGATGCTGCGCTTGGCGCCGCCGACCTCGGCACCCTCGTCCACGCGGTCCTAGAGCAGTTCCACCAGCCCGGGCCGCGCCGATGGCGCGGCCGGCATCGAGCGTCTTCACCACCTGTGGGAGGAGATCGCCGGCGCCGCAGAGGGTGTGAACGCGCCGCCACCACCTGGGAGAAGACGGCACGCCGGATGTTCGAGCACTACCTCAGCTCCGACGTCGCCGCGATGACCACGATTGCCACCGAGCAGGAGGTGAACCTCGCGGTCGAGGTGGACGGCGGCCCCGTCTTGATCCGTGGGTACATCGACCGTCTCTGCCGTGACCGCGATGGGCGTGTGTGGGTGGTCGACTACAAGACCAATCGCTCCCTCGGCGCCGAGTCGCTGACCGTGTATGGACGGCAGCTCGCCATCTACCAGCGTGCCGCGAGAGAGGTGCTGGGTCTGGACGCCGGTGCGCTGCTCATGGAGATGCGCACCGGTCGAGAGCACCGCGCAGAAGGCGACGCGTGGCCGGGCGTTGAGGCGTTGCTGGTCACGCTCCTCGCCGGCGAGCGATCGGCGCCGGCGGAGCCTCCGTGCTGGGGCTGCGCGTACTGGCGCGCTTGCCCGGCGTCGACGCGGCCCACCTGAGGGGGCCTCGTCACATCGCGGCTGATGGAACGATCCGGCCCCCGGGCGCCCGGTGAGGCTCTTACCCTTCGGGCCGAGTGCAGATCACCTAGGAGACGCAGCATGGAATGGACCGCAGGAGCGGGCCTGGCGGGGAGAGCGGTGGTGGTCACCGGCGGTGCGCGCGGCATCGGGCGGTCCGTCGCCACCGCGTTCGCCAGCTACGGCGCGCGCGTGTGCGTCGTCGACATCAACGCGGAGGACGCGGCGGCCACGGCAGCGCAGCTGCCCAACCCGGACCAGCACATGAGCATCGGCCAGGACCTGCGCGACATCACCGCTCACGACGCCATGCTCGACAGGGTCCGCGCGCAGCTCGGCGGCGTCGACGTGCTAGCCCACCTCGCCGCCGTCCTGCGTCGCGTCGCCGACGTCGACGCCATCACCGAGGACGACTGGGATTTCCAGGTGGGCACCAACATGAAGGCAACGTTCTTCCTCGACCGTGCGGTCGCGCGGGTGATGCGCGAGCAGGGCCGCGGCGGCCGCATCGTCAACTTCACCTCGCAGGGGTGGTGGACGGGCGGCTTCGGTGGCTCCGTCGTCTACAACGCCGCCAAGGGAGGGGTGGCCACCATGACCCGAGGCCTGGCCCGCACCTATGCGCCCCACGGCATCACCGTCAACGCCGTCGCCCCCGGGTTCGTCGACACCCCGATGATGCGCAGCGGCATGACCGACGAGGCGCTCGAGGCCCTCAACGCCCAGGTCCCCATCGGCCGCATGGCCGAGCCGGACGAGGTCGCCGGGGCGGTCGTCTTCCTCGCCTCCGACCACGCCCGGTACATCACCGGGGCCACCATCAACATCAGCGGCGGATTCCTGATGTACTGAGCCGGCCCGCTCGGGCCGGGCGCCGTTGACAAGAGCGTGCAGGGCAGGGTACGTTTCCGGGAACGGTTCCAGCAGCAGCCATCGAGACGTCCTGGGGAGTAGTGGAACATGCGGAGACACGGCAGCCTTCGGGTCCTGACGGCGGCGAGCGCGGTGGCGCTGACGGCCGCGGCGTGCGGGAGCTCCTCGACACCGTCCTCGTCGGGCGCCTCCCAGACGGGTCCGCCCTACACGGTGACCACCTCCTACGGCACGTTCAAGCTGGCGCCCTCGATCGCGTCGAAGATCGCGGCCAAGCAGCCGCTCAACTTCGTGCTCTCGTTCCAGACGCTGTCATCCGTGGGTGCTCCCGCCTTCCTCGCCGCCGGCATGAAGGCGGCAGCCGCCGCCATCCAGTCGAAGTACGGCGTCACCGTCAACACCAAGATCATCGGACCCGCGCAGACCGACCCGGTGACCCAGATCTCGCAGGTGCAGCAGGCCGTGGCGGCCGGCCAGGTGGACTGCCTCGCGGTCGAGCCGGTCACCCCGGACGCCTTCGTCAACGTCATCAACCAGGCCACCACCGGCGGTGTGCCCACCTTCACGGTGAACACCGACAGCCCCAACTCGCATCGCTTCGCGTACTACGGCCCCAATGACACCGACCTCGCCGGTGCCAACCAGCTCGGTATCGCGGCCGGCAAGTACGCGGTGAACTGGGCGCAACAGAACAACATCACCATCCACAAGGTCGCGCTGATCACCGGCGACACCACCGCGCCGTGGGCCCAGGGACGCATGCAGGGCTTCATGCAGACGATGCAGGCCGCGTTCCCGAGCATCCAGTTCGTGGGCACTCCCACCAACGCCTTCACCACGGGCTACGACGACCCGACGATCGTCTCCAAGATGCAGGCATTCATCACCGGTCATCCTGACGTCGACTTCTACTTCGACTCCGACTGGGGCGCCAAGGACATCGGCAAGATCATCGGGCAGACCAACCTCAAGAACAAGGTCTACACGCTCGGGTACAACGTCAACTCGACGTACCTCGACCAGGTCACGGCCGGCGACGTCGTCGCCACGCTCGACCAGCGGTTCGATCTCCAGGCGGGCAACTGGGTCACCGGTTGCGCGGACTTCCTGCTCGGTGGCAAGACCGTGGCCGGCAACCAGTACGTGCCGCCAACGGTGGTGAACACGACAACCGTCGCCGACGCTCGGCAGAGGCTGGCAACCCAGCAGTCCGGGTAGGACGTGAGCCAGCTCGGGGTTCACGACGTCGTCAAGACGTACGGGGGCACCGCGGCGCTCCGGGGACTGAGCCTGACCGCACGGTCAGGCGAGGTCCTCGGGGTCGCCGGGCCCAACGGGGCCGGCAAGAGCACCTTGATCAGGTTGCTGGGGGGAGAGGAGCAACCGGATGGCGGCGACATCACCCTCGACGGCCAACCCTGGCCGCTGTCGGCGCGGCGTGACGCGGTGGCGGTCGTCCACCAGGAGTCGCAGCTCTTCCCCAACCTGACGGTTGCGGAGAACCTGATGGTCGGTCGCCGAGGCGCGCGCCGGCCACGCATCGCCACCCGCGAACGCCAGGTCCTCGCGCAGCTTCGCCTCGAGCGATACGCCAACCGCACGCTCGACCAGTGCTCGCTGGTGGTCAGCCAGCTGACCGAGATCGCCCGCGCGCTGCTGCGCGACTCGCGGCTCTTCCTCTTCGACGAGCCCAACTCCGCGCTCACAGATGACGAGTCGGCGGTGCTCTTCGCGCAGATCGACCGCCTCAAGAGCCAGGGCGACCACATCATCGTCTTCGTCTCCCACCGCCTCCAGGAGCTGGTGCGGCACTGCGACAGGGTCGCCATCATCCGTGAGGGCCACTGCGCCGCGATGGTCGAGGGCGAGCGACTCACTGAGGAGACGCTGGCCTCCGAGCTTGTTGTCGGCCACCCGGCGAGCGCGGCGACGGCAGCGGCGAGCGCGCGCTCCGATGCGATGTCGCGGTCGCTGGTGATCACCTCGCTCACCCACGTCCGCGGGCACTTCCGCGACGTGTCGCTGACGCTGCAGGGTGGCACCATCACCGCGGTGACCGGGGTGGAGGGGTCCGGCGCACGCGAGCTGGTGCGCGCCGTCGCCGGCATGGAGCCGGCGCGCGGCCAGGTCACCATGACGGCCGGCCTGGCGCAGGGCGCACGGCACGTACCCGCCACGTCCTACCTTCCCGCCGAGCGACGCGATGGGCTGTTCTTCAACTTCTCGGTGGGTGCCAACACCGTTGCCCGGCTGGGCCGCGGCGACATCTCGGCCACTGGTGGCTGGCTCAACCCCGGTCGCCTGCACGCCCTCGCCCAGGGCATCGCGACACGCTTTCGCGTCAAGTCGGCGAGCAGCCGCTCCCCGGTGGCCGCGCTGAGCGGCGGCAACCAGCAGAAGGTGGCGATCGCAGCGGCAATGGCCAGCCGGCCGGGCCTGCTCGTCGTCGAGGAGCCCACCCGCGGCGTCGACGTCGGCACCAAGGCCGACATCTACCAGTTCCTCCGCGAGTACGCCGCGGCGGGCAACATCGTGCTCATGCTCTGCACCGAGGCCACCGAGGTCTTCGACGCCGCCGACCAGGTGTGCGTCATGGACCGCGGCCGGCTGGCGCAGCCGCTGGTCGTCGCCGGCCAACCCACCGCCGGTGAGCTTGCCGCGGCGCTGGAGTCGACAGCCAAGGCCATGGAGCGGCAAACGCCCACCGCGATGGCGTCGTGACCAGCGCGCCGGTTGTCGAGGAGTCCGCCGAGCCGGCAGTGACGGCGGGGCGCTCCCAGCAGGCGCGCGCCCTCGCCACTCGCCTGCTGATCCGCCGTCAGACCGGCCTGGTCGCCGCCATCCTCGTGACCATGGCGGTGTTCACCGCCGCCAACAGCTTCTTCCTGTCGACCGACAACCTCCTGGTGTTGCTCCGCTCGATGAGCACGTTCGCCATCGTCGCCTTCGGTGAGACATTTGTCCTCGTCTCCGGGGAGATCGACCTCTCCGTCGGCGCCTCGTACGGGCTCGGCGCCATGGTCATGGGGCTGACCTGGATGCACGGTCTGCCCTTCCCACTGGCGCTGGCCATCGGGCTGGGCTCGGGGATCGTCGTCGGCCTCTTCAATGCCTTCATCACCACCGTGGTGCGCGTGCCGTCGTTCATCACCACGCTGGGATCACTGAGCCTGATCCAGGGAATCACCTTCCTGGTCAGCAACTCGCAGAGCATCAACCCCGGCACCGACCTCTCCGGGTTCGACGTCTTCAACGCCCTGGGCGCGTCGACGTTGCCGCTGGGGATCCCGGTGCAGATCGCGTGGCTGGTGGGCATGGCGCTGGTCCTCAGCCTGGTCCTGCACCGCACCCTCTTCGGCTTTCGCATCGCCGCCATCGGCGGCAACCCGGCGGCGGCACGGGTGGTCAACCTGCCGGTACGGCGCTACAAGTTCTGGGTCTTCGCCATCGCCGGTGGCTGCGCCGCGCTGGCAGGCATCCTCGACTTCTCGTTCATCGGGTCGACGACCCCCACCGCGGGCGGCAGCCTCACCTTCCCGGTGTTCGCGGCGGTCATCATCGGCGGCGCCAGCCTCAACGGCGGCCGCGGCACCATCATCGGCACGGTCATCGGTGCCTTCTTCCTCTCGCTGCTGAGCAACGGCCTGTCGCTGCTCGGCGTCGGCACCTTCGCGCAGCTCATCTTCGTCGGCATCGTGACCATCGGCGCCGTCGCGATCGACCGCTGGACGTCGACCCGGGTGTCCGATCGGTCAGCCATCCAGGTGTGACCGGCGCGTCATGTCCGGCGACCTCGCTGACCTCTTCCGCCTCGATGGCCGCGTTGCGCTGGTGACCGGTGGCGGCCAGGGATTGGGCCGCGCGATCAGCGAGGGCCTGGCGCGGTTCGGCGCCCGCGTCGCCGTCGTCGACCGCGACCGTTCCACAGCGCAGCAGACGGTGGACTTCGTGGCCGCAGGCGGTGGCACGGCGCTGGCGGTGGAGTGCGACGTGGCCGACGAGGCGCAGGCACGGGGCGCCGTGGCGTCAGCGGTGCAGGCGCTGGGAGAGGTCGACATCCTCGTGGCCAACGCCGGCATCGGTGATCGCAGCCCCGCGGAGACGATGACCATCGAGCAGTGGGACCGCGTCATCGCCGTCAACCTGCGCGGCACCTGGGTCTTCGACCAGGAGGTGGGTCGGCGGCTGATCGACGCGCACCGGCAGGGCAGCATCGTCAACATGGCGTCCGTGGCCGGCCAGGTGGGTCTCACCACCGGCAACGCCAACTATTCGGCCAGCAAGGGCGGGATCATCGCCCTGACCCGCTGCCTGGCCGCCGAGTGGGCTGCGCACGGCATCCGCGTCAACGCCATCGCGCCGACGCACTTCCGCACCCCGCTGGTCGACGCGGCGATCGCGCGCGACCCCGGCACGCTGGACTACTTCCTCGGCAACATCCCCCTGGGCCGCCTCGGCGAGCCGATCGACATCGTCGGGGCGACGGTCTTCCTGGCCTCGGGCGCGTCGAGCATGGTCACCGGCCACGTGCTCAACGTCGACGGAGGCCACACCGCTGTCTGATGACCGAGCAACACCGGAGACCCAGGCCATGACCACACCGACGACCTTCCAGCTGGAGCACGGCGTCGACACCGAGCCGGACGCCGGCACGCGTCTGCACGCCGGGCCGGTCACGGCGCTGCTTGACGGCATCGAACTGCGCGCCATCCGGCTCGGTGACGCCGAGCTCGCCCAACGGATCTACGTGGCGGTGCGCGACGACGTGTGGAACACCATCCCAGCGACTGTGTCCGACCTCGTCGTACGCGACGAGCGCGATCACTTCGAGGTGACCTTCACCGCGCACCACGCCTACTCCGACATCGACTACACGTGGCAGGGGAGGATCACCGGCGGCTCCGACGGCGTCATCGCGTACGAGATGACGGGCACCGCCGGTCGGGCATTCCGGTACGCCAAGATCGGCTTCAACGTGCACCACGCGCTCGCCCAGTCGGTGGAGCGGCCGTACCGCGCACACACGCCGACGGGCGAGGTGAGCGGTGTGCTGCCCAAGGTCATCGACCCGCAGCGCTTCATCGACGGCCGCCTCACGGCGATCTTCCCGGAGTACGACGCGCTGACCCTGCACCCGACGGACTCGGTGCGCGCCGAGTTCACCTTTCTCGGCGACCTCTTCGAGATGCAGGATCACCGCAACTGGACCGACGCCAACTACAAGTCGTACGGCACCCCGCTGTCGGTCCCCTGGCCGATGGACGCGACGCCCGGTCAGGCGTTCTTCCAGAAGGTCACCGTGCGCGGCGTCGGCGACCCTGGCGCGGCGCCATCGGAGGCCGCGCGGGTCACCGTCTCCACCGAGCCCGCCGGCCGGCTGCCGAAGGTCGGCTCCGCGCTGACGCCCGAGCACCTGCCGCTGTCGGACCGCGAGCGCGACCTGATCCGCCGCCTCGGTCTCGACCACTGCCGCGTCGACGTCTACCTCGAGGACGAGGACTGGCGCGAGTGGCTGCGCGCGGCCGGCACGGAATGCCGCGACCTCGAGCTGCCGCTGGAGCTCGCCCTCTTCGTCGCCGATGGCACGGAATCTGAACTCTCGTCGCTCGCGGACGAGCTGGGCACGTTGGGCGCCGCGATGGCGCGGGTGCTCGTCTTCGCCGAGGGCCGCGGCTTCGCGATCGGCCGGCGCACCACACCGGCTGAGCTGATGCACACGGTGCGCGCGCAGCTCACCGACGTCGTCGGTGGTGCGCCGTTCGTCGGCGGCACCAACCAGTTCTTCGCGGAGATCAACCGCGAGTACCCCGAGCCCGCGGCCATCGATGGCGCCGTGTACTCCATCAACCCGCAGACCCACGCGTGCGACGACCGCTCGGTCATGGAGAACCTGCAGGGCCAGGAGGACACCGTCGCCACCGCCAAGCACCACCTCGCCGGCGCGCCGATCCACGTCACCCCGATCACGCTGGTCGGCAGGTTCGGCCCCTATCCCGGAGGGCCACCCGCCGACGGCGGCCTGCCCGGCAACGTCGACGTGCGCCAGATGTCCCTGCTCACCGCCGGGTGGACCGTCGGCACGCTGCACCACATGGCGCAGGCGGGCGCGGCGTCGATCACGCTCTTCGAGGTGGTCGGCTGGCGCGGGCTGGTCGAGCGCGACGGCGGTCCCGCCAACGCCGCGTTCCCCTCGGCGCCACGCACGATCTTCCCCGTTTACGACGTCCTTGCCGCCATCGCTCCGCCGCTCAGCTGGCAGCTCATCCCGGCGCTGAGCACGCAACCCGCGCGGGTCGAGGCCCTGGCGCTCACCCGCAACTCCACGACCAGGGTGCTGCTGGCCAACATCACCGGCGCCGAGCAGAGCGTCGCAGTCAGCGGGCTCGGCGGCCGGGGCGCGGTCGTCGAGCGTCTCGACGCCGGCACCGTGGCAGCGGCGCTCGACGAGCAGAGGCTGGAGCTGGCCGGGACCCCGGAGCCCGTCAGCGATGAGCTGACGGTGACGCTGCCCCCGTACGCTGTGGCGGTGATCACCGCCGAGGCAGCATCGTGAAGGTCACCAGCGTCACGCCCTTCTCGGTCGCGTACCCCGAGCCCAACGACAACAACAACACGCGCTACCTGACGTTCTGCCGGGTGGAGACGGCGGACGGTGTCACCGGGTGGGGCGAGTCGATCACCCAGTTCGCCGAGTCGGCGCGCGCCACGCAGGAGCTCATCGAGGGGATGGCCGCGCTGGTGGTGGGCCGTGACCCCATGGAGAACGTCGCCATCTGGCGGTCGATCAAGGCCTCAACCTGGTGGTACGGGTACCTGGGCGGCCCGGCGTCGTTCGCGCTGTCGGCGATCGACATCGCGCTCTGGGACCTCAAGGGGAAGCTGCTCGGCCAGCCGCTCGTTAACCTGCTCGGCGGCGCGCATCGCACCCGCCTGCCCGCGATCGCGTCGACGCACGCGTTCAACCCCTCGATCGAGTCCGAGGCCGAACGGCACGGCAGGTACGTCCGCGACGAGGGCTACCTCGGCGTCAAGATCGGCATGGGCAAGCGCGGTGATGCGCGCCTCGGGTACGACGTGGCGCGCGACATCGAGTTCGTGCGCCTGCTCCGCGAGGCGGTGGGCCCTGACGCGATGATCATGATGGACCGCGGGCAGTCGCTCCCCTGGACGGTCGCCGACGCCATCCGGCGCGTCAACGCGTTCGAGGAGCAGGGACTCACCTGGATCGAGGAGCCACTCGAGCCGACCGACATCGAGGGCTTCCGCAAGCTGCGCGCGCACGTCACGACACTGGTCGCCACCGGCGAGCGCGAGTGGACCGGGCGCGGGTTCAAGCAGTTCATCGAGACCGGCATCGTCGACGTCGTCGGCTGCGACGTCGGTCGCGCCGAGGGCATCACCGGGGTGCTCAAGGTGATCGAGTACGTGGAGGTGAACGACGTCTGGTTCAACTCGCACGCCTGGTCGAGCGCGGTCAACACGGCGGCGTCGCTGGCGCTGTCGGCGATCACGCCGCGCTGCCTGCTGCAGGAGCTGAAGCCCGACGTCAACCCCATGCAGCACGAGCTGGTCGATGAGCCGTTCGAGCAGACGGGCGGATACATCGATGTGCCGATGAGGCCCGGGCTCGGCGTCGAGCCCCGCATGGAGATCCTCGAGAAGTACCGGCTCTGAGCCCCGCTCAGCCGGCCGCCATCCCGGCCTGCTGAACCACCGCGGTCAGCCGCTCGCGGTCCAGCCGAGCGGCGGCCGCCCAGGCCCGATCGCCGCCGTCGCCCGCCAGCGTCGACCACTTCAGCAACAGCTGGTCGGTGGTCGCGGGGTGGTGCGGATGACCCGGCGGCACGTCGGCCGACGCGGTCGCCCTGGTGCCGTCGGCGCGCTCCACGGTGACGGTGGCGCCGATGTCCTCCCGGTCATCGACGAACTCCGCGCACGCCACCAGCGCGCCGACCCGCGCGCCGACCCGCCTCGTCCTGCAGCCCGGTCTCGAGAGCAGCGGCGTCACCGTGCACGAGGCACGTCGCCACCGCGTGCTGCACGCTCCACCACGCCTCCTCCGCGGACGCCGGCGCGACGACGCCGGCCGCGGCGCGCGCCGTCGGGCTGACGCTCAGCAGCACGCGCCGGATGTCTGCCGGCGCTTGGCGTGGTGCCAGCTTCAGCGCGGCCTCCACGGCGGTGTGGGCGAAACCGCTGACGGCGTACAGGCGCACCGCGGTCTCCTCGATGGCCCACCCGTCAACGGGCGCGTCAAGCCTGCTGGGATCGGCCGCCCCGGACATGGTCGCGAGCATCCCCTGGTCGCCCTCCAGGCCCAGCCGCGTGGCCGGGGTCAGCACAGCCGCCTCGGCGCAGGCGATGCCGGTCGTGGCGGCGTGGGCGCGGTGGAACACCTTGGTGGCGCTGCGCTCGACGACAGCCCGTGACGACCCGCCGGCAACCGAGAGCGCGTGGGCCAGCGCCGCCGTCACACCGTCGGCGTCGCGACCGAGCAGCAGCGCCGCCGCCACCGCCGCGCCCGCCGTTCCCGCGGTGGCGGTCGCGTGCCACCGCTGTCGGTGGGTGGGGCCGAGCGCGCCGGCGAGCCGCGCGATGACCTCGTACCCGAGGGTGGCGGCTCGCACCGCGGCCGCGCCGTCCACCTCCATGCGGGTGCCGACCCCGAGCACCACCGGCCAGATGATCGCCCCCGGGTGCGTCAGCGATGGCCAGTGGACGTCGTCGCGGTCGAGCACGCACCCCGCCGCCGCCTGCCGGGCCACGGGTGCGGCCGACCAGCCACCCGGCAGACGGGTCTCGCCACCGCGACGGCACGCCCAATGATCGAAGAGCAGCCGCGCGGCGGCCTCGGACCGCGGGGCCGGCGCGCTGGCGTCGTAGGCCGCCAGCAGCCTGTTCACCAGTGCCTCGGTCAGCGTGCGCGCCGGGGGCATACGGGGCTCCAATCCTTGACGGTGGGGGTCTCGGCTATTATCGTTGGAAAGGTTTCCACCTCGTGCTTGCAAAGAGGAACCAGGTGATCGCTGACGAGCCCATGGAGGTGGCGCGAGGCCTCAGCGGCCTCACCATCCGGGAGATCGAGCTGATCCCGATCGTCGTGCCGCTCGGCCGCGAGTACCGCGGCAGCTACTACTCGATGACCAACCGCGCGACGATCATCACGCGCATCCACACGGACGAGGGCATCGTCGGCGAGGCCTACGCCGCGCGACGAGGACACGACGCTGCAGGAGATCATCGCAGGTCGTGCGCGACGAGATCGAGCCGCGCCTGATCGGCCAGAACGCCTTCGCCGATCGAGCGCTGCTGGGAGCTCGGCTACCCCGTCACCTTCGACCAGCTGCGCGACCGGCGGATCGGGCTCGTCGCCGCTCGCGGGCGTCGACATCGCGATCTGGGACGCGATCGGCCACGCGCTCGGACGGCCGCTCTGGCGAGCTCTGGGGCGGCTACCGCGACCGCCTGCCGGTCAACATCATCGGCGGCTACTACGGCACGACCGCGGACGGATCCGCGACGAGGTCGAGGAGTGGCTCGAGATGGGCTTCCGCGGCTGCAAGTTCAAGGTCGGCGGTCGCGACCGCCCGCCGAGGATGCGGAGCGCGCGCGCGTCGTGCGCGACGTGCGGCGCGGCGACGACTTCGTGATCACGATCGACGCCAACCAGGGCTACACGCCGCGCAGGCGCTCGAGCTCTGCGAGCGCGTGCAGGACCTCAACATCCGCTGGTTCGAGGAGCCGTGCCGCTGGGCGCAACGACGCGCCGCGACATGCGCGACGTGCGCGCATCGGCGGCGGCATCCCGGTCTGCGCCGGCCAGAGCGAGTACTCGCCCGAGGGCTGCCGCGACCTGATGGAGGCCGGCGCGATCGACGTCTGCAACTTCGACGCCTCCTGGGCGGGCGGTCCGACGAACTGGCGGCGCATGGCGGCGGTCGCGCACACGTCTACGGCGTCGAGCTCGCGCACCACGAGGAGCCGCAGGTCGCCTCGCACCTGCTCGCGAGCCAGCCGCACGGCACCTACCTCGAGGTGCTTCCACCCCGACCGCGACCCGATCTGGTGGAACATGATCGCGAACCGCCCGCGAGGCTCGTCGACGGCGTGATGCAGCTCCCCGACGGGCCCGGCCTCGGCTGGGAGCTCGACGAGGAGTTCATCGAGCGCTACCGCGTCGACGTCTGAGTGGACGCGCGCGCCCGACGCATGCCGACCGGCGTCAGCCGATGACCACCACCTCGAACCGGTTCCGGGCGCGGCCGGGCATCCGTGAGGTCGCGGAGCGGGCGGGGGTGGCCATCTCGTCGGTGTCCCGGGTGCTCTCCGGCCACTCCGACGTCAGCCCTGAGATGCGCGCCATGGTGATGACCGCCGTCGAGGAGCTCGGCTACCGCCCCAACATCCTCGCCGCCGGCCTGCGCAGCCAGAGGACGATGTCGATCGGCTACGTGGTCTCGAACATCTCCAACCCGGTCCTCGCCGACATCGTCACCGGCGCGGAGTTGCGGTTGCGGGCGTCGGGCTACTCGCTGTTGCTCACCAACTCCGAGAGTGACGCGCGCCTCGACGCCTCGAACATGCGACTGCTGTTGCAGCGCCGCATCGACGGGCTCATCCTCTCGCTGTCGCAGGAGGACGACGACACCACCATCAAGGCGATCCGCGAGCTCGACGTCCCCTTCGTCCTCGTCGATCGTGACCCGCCACCGGGGGTCACCGCGTGGACGGTCAACTTCGATCACCGCGCCGGCCTCGCCGCGGCGACGCGTCACCTGGTCGAGTACGGGCACCGCAACATCGCGCTGATCATCGGCGGTCCACGCCGTCCCGCCAACGAGCGCCGCCTCGGCGTCGAGCAGTCGCTGCAACCGCTCGACGACGCGGTGCTGCACACGTTCGACGGTGACTTCTCCGTCGACCACGGCATCGCCGCCACGCGACGCATCCTCGGCATGTCCCCACGCCCAACGGCGATCGTCGCCGGCGGCAACCTGCTCATGCAGGGCGCGCTGCGAGTGATCCGCGACGAGTTGGTGCGGCTCGGCACCGAGATGTCGCTGGTGGGCTGCGACGACGTGATCATGGGAGACCTCTACGAGCCCCAGGTCGCCATCGTGCGCCGCGACCTGCGCGCCGGCGGTGTCGCCGCCGCCGAGCTCCTGCTCGCGGCGATGACCGACGGCAACGCGACACCCTCGTCGAAGTTGCTGCCCACCGAGTTCGTTGCGCGCGCCAGTTGCGGACCGGCGCCAGCGCGATGAGCGAGACCATGCTGGAACCGATTCCGGCCACGTGATCCGCCCAGTGCGGCGCCGCTCGCCGACCTGCGCATCCTCGCCATCGAGCAGTTCGGCGCCGGTCCGTGGGGCACCGCGCAGCTCGCCGACCTCGGGGCTGACGTCATCAAGGTCGAGGACCCGACGGTGGGGGGCGACGTCGCCCGCTACGTGCCGCCGTTCCAGGGCGAGGCCAGCTCGCTGTACTTCGAGGCCTTCAACAGGAACAAGCGCAGCATCGCGCTCGACCTGCGCCACCCCGGCGCGCGGGCCGTGCTGGGCGACGTGGTCGGCCACGTCGACGTCGTGTTCTCCAACCTGCGTGGCGACCAGCCGGAGCGACTTGGTCTGCGCCACCACCAGCTCGCCGAGTTCAACCCGCGCATCGTCTGCTGCTCGCTGTCGGGCTTCGGCATGACCGGCCCGCGCGCCGCAGAGGGCGCATACGACCACACCATCCAGGGACTTGCCGGCTGGCAGAGCCTCACCGGTGAGCCGGACGGTCCGCCGGTGAAGAGCGCGCTGTCGCTCGTCGACTACTCGGGCGGCTACGTGGCGGCCCTGGCCATGCTCGCCGCCGTGTGGCGCGCGCGGCGTGACGGTGTCGGCGCCGACGTCGACCTCTCCCTGTTCGAGACCGCACTGTCCGAGCTGGCCTACATCGGGACCTGGGTTGCCTCGCGGGGTTACCAGCCCACGCGCATGCCGTCGTCGTCGCATCAGTCGCTGGTGCCCTTCCAGAACTTCCCGAGCGCCGACGGGTGGATGGTGGTGGCGTGCCCCAAGGAGACCCTGTGGCGCAAGCTGTGCCAGGCGATCGGCCGGCCCGAGCTGGCCGGCGACCCCAGGTTCGCCGACTTCGCGGCGCGCCGTGTCAACCGCGACGAGCTCGTGCCCATCCTCACCGAGGTCTTCCGCACCCGCGCCACCGCCGACTGGGTGTCGACGCTGAGCAGCGCCGGGGTTCCCTGCTCACCGATCCGCAGCGTTGCCGAGGCGCTCGAGGACCCGCAGGTGGCGGCGCGCGGCGGTGTGGTGGGGGTCGACCACCCGATGCTCGGCGAGGTGCGCCACGTGGCCAGCCCCTTCCGGCTCAGCGGCTTCGCGCCGGACGTGCGCCGCGGTCCGTTCCTCGGCGAAGACACCTCGGCCGTGCTGACCGGGCTCTGCGGCTACACCGAGGCTAAGGTCGAAGCACTGGCGGCCGACGGCGTCTTCGGGGTGCACCGCACCGGCGAACGACATCCCGCAACCGCTGGCCCACCCGGCCGGTGCCCCGGTCGCGACCGAGTGACAACGAGATGCTGGACGGAGGAGAAGACAGGTGCGTGTTGAGGTGAAGATGCCGTCCGTCTCGGCGGGGATGGAGACCGGGATGGTGGTGGCGTGGCTGAAACAGGTGGGGGATGGCGTGGAGCGCGGTGAGGCGCTGGCCCAGATCCAGACGGACAAGACGCAGCTCGACCTCGAGTTGCGCGTCACCGGGACGCTCGCCGAGATCCTCGTCGAGCTGGACAAGGAGGTGGCCGTCGGCACGGTCATCGCCGCAGTGGAGACCGAAGAATGACCAGCAACATCACCACCCAAGCGGCGCCGGCGTCGCCCGGACCGGTGAGCGACGACCGCGTCGCGTGGTACCGGCGGATGCTCGAGATCCGCGCCTTCGAGGAGAAGGTGCAGGAGCTCTTCATGGACGGCCTGGTGGAGGGGACGACCCACCTCTGCCAGGGACAGGAGGCGGTGTCGGTCGGCGCCGTCAGCGCGCTGCAGGCCGACGACTACCTGACGATCACCTACCGCGGCCACGGGCACGCGCTGGCGCGCGGCATGTCGATGGAGGCCGCGTTCGCCGAGCTGATGGGCCGCACCGGCGGCTGCTGCAACGGGCGTCGGCGGCTCGATGCACCTCACCGACTTCTCGCGCGGCCTGATCGGCTCCTTCGCGATCATCGGCGCCGGGCCTGTCGGTGGCCGTCGGCGCCGCGATGTCCGCCAAGCTGCGCGGCACGACCGCAGGTCGCGCATCGCGCTTCTGCGGCGACGGCGCGACCAACATCGGCACCTTCCACGAGGCGCTGAACATGGCCGTCGCTCTGGAAGGCGCCGGTCGTGTTCGTCATCGAGAACAACCTCTACGGCGAGTACAGCCCGCTGCGCACGACCACCCCGATCGACGATCTCGCCGACCGCGCCAAGGCCCATGGCCATGCCCGGGTGATCGTCGACGGCCAGGACATCGACGCCGTGCACGAGGTCGCGTCCGAGGCCGTCGAGCGCGCCCGGCGCGGCGAGGGCCCGACGCTCATCGAGGCCAAGACCTACCGCTACCGCGGCCACTCGCGCACCGACCCGGCCAGTACCGCCCGAGCCGGCGAGCTCGACGCCTGGAAGGAGCGCGACCCGATCGACGCTGCTGGGCGCGACGCTGGACGCCGAGGGGCCTGCTCTCCGCCGATGCAGCGGAAGGCGACTGCGCGAGGAGATGCAGAGCAGATCGACGCGGCCGCGGAGCGCGCAGCGCAGACGCCGGGTCGCCACGCTCGAGGAGATCGAGGCGCTATGTCTACGCAGACTGAGGTGAGGCCGGCCGAGTCGGGGTCGACGCTGTTGAGATGACCTACCGCGAGGCCATCGCCGCGGCGCTTGACGACGAGCTCGAGGCCGACCCCGCGGTGCTCCTCATGGGCGAGGACGTCGGCGCGCCGGGCGGCGTCTTCAAGACCAACGAGGGCCTCGTCGAGCGCTTCGGCCCCGACACGCGTCGGTCAACACGCCGATCTGCGAGAACGGCTTCATCGGCGTCGCCCTGGGCATGGCCGTCACCGGACTTGCGCCCGGTCGTCGAGATCATGTTCAGCGACTTCCTGCCCACCGCCGGCGACGCCATCGTCAACGAGCTGCCGAAGTTCCGCTTCATGTCCGGCGGCCAGTGCACCGTCCCGCTCACCGTTCGCGCCATCGGCGGCGGCACCGGGCGGTTCGGCACGCAGCACTCCGCCACCGGCGAGTCGTGGTACATGCAGCTGCCCGGTCTGAAGGTCGCCACGGCCGGCTACGCCGGCGCCGGCCTACGGCGTGCTGCGCGCCGCCATCCGCGAGCGACGACCCGGTGCTGCTCTTCGAGCACAAGGGCTGCTGACGGCGCAAGGGCCCGGTCGTCCGCGGTGCCACCTCGGGCAGCGAGGTGGGCAGGGCCAGCAGTCCTGCGCGCCGGCAGCCGACATCACGTCGTCGCGACGATGCTGATGGCTCGATCGCGCGCTCACGGCCGCCGAGGAGCTGGCCGGCGAGGGCATCGACGCCGAGGTGATCGACCTGCACTGGCTGCGCCCGCTCGACATCGCGACCGTGCGACGCGAGCGTCGAGCGGACCGGCCGGCTGCTCGTCGTCGAGGAGCAGGTCCACGCCGCCGGCTGGGGAGCGACGGTGATCTCGCAGCTTGCCATGCACGGCGTGCAGCTCAAGCAGCCACCTCAGCGCTGTCGCTGCCCGACGACCTGCTGGTGCCCTACAGCCCCACCCTCGAGGACCAGGTGATCCCCAGCGTCGACGCCATCGCCGCGGCGATCCGCCGGGCATGCAGCTGAGCCGCAGGGCCACGAGGTGAGCGAACCCGTCGTCAGGACAGGCCGCTACCTCGAGGACTTCACCGTCGGTGACGTCTACCGCTGCCGGTACGGACGAACCGTGACCGAGGCCGACAACGTCACCTTCACACTGCTCACCAACAACACCAACCAGATCCACTTCAACAACGACTACGCCGCACGCACCCCGTTCGGCCGTCCGCTGGTCAACAGCACGTTGACGCTGGCCATCGTCACCGGCATGGGTGTCGAGGACATCAGCGAGAACGGCTTCGCGCTCGGATGGGAAGAGGTGCGCATGCCCCACCCGCTCTACCCCGGCGACACCCTCTACACCGAGAGCGAGGTGCTCGAGGTGCGCGAGTCCCGGTCGCAGCCCACGCAGGGCCTGGTGACCGTACGAACGCAGGGGTACAAGCAGGACGGCACGGTGGTGATCCAGTTCAAGCGGACGGTGATGGTGTGGAAGCGCGCGCACGCGCCGGCAACCGCACCGCCGGCGCCGGCGGATGCGCCACGCCCATGACCGCCGACGACACCATGCTGCACCCCAGCGGCCTGGTCGGCCTGGTCCCGGCGGTGGCTTCGCCCGCGCGCCGGGCCGGCATGCGGGCAACGGAGCACGCGACCGGCGTGCCGACCTTCTACGTGAGCCGCACCGTCGAGCTGGAGCCGAAGCTGCGCGACGGCAGGCCGCTCGGCGTGACCCCGACGGAGCTGCTGGTGATCGCGTCGGCGGTCGCGCTGCGCGACTACCCGGCGGCCAATGCCTGCCTCGTCGATGGAGCGGCGCACCAGTACACGAGCACCCGCGTGGCCGTGCTGGTGAGGTCGGGCGACGCGCTGGTCCCGTTGGTGTTCCCGGACGCGGAGACCTCCGATGCGGTGGCGCTGAAGCAGGACCGCGTACGGCTCCAGGAGTTGCTGGCGCAGAGGCGGCTGCCGGCGGATCGCATGGCCGCGCCGACCCTGGTGATCTCCAACCTCGGCACCTTTGCCGTCGACTGGTTCACCGCCGTCCTCTTCCCGGGCAACGCGGTGACCCTGGCCGTCGGCAGCACCGTCACGGATGGCGACTCGACGCGCGTCACCGCGGTGCTCACCTGTGATCACCGCCTCGTCGACGGCGTGGACGGCGCGCAGTTCCTCGCCGCACTGGCGAGCGCGGTCCAAGAGGTCGAGCTGGGGGGAGCCCGCTAGCGCCCGCGAGGCGTCAGACCACCGGCTCGCCGGCGGCGCTCAGCACACCGTCAATCGCCGGCTTGGCGGCATCGACCCGCTGAATCCCGTTTGCCGTTCGGAGCGGCTCGTCCGGAGGTGACCCTCGAGGTGCGAGCCCATCCACCGTGGTACGCCGGTGGTACGCCCCTTTCTCAGCGTTCGTGGCGAAAGCGTCCCACGCCGCGGACGCCGCAGACAACGCAGAGGGGGGAATCTTGTCATGACCACCGGTCAACTCATCGTGAACATCGTCATGATCGTCGCCGCCACCATCCTCGTAGCCGGCCCGGCACTGCTGGTGCCGCTGCTGCTCGATCGGGAACACCGCGCGGAACTGCCGGTGCCCGAGGTGTGGCTCGCCGCATCCACCGAAGCCATCTCCGACACCGAGGTCGCACCCGCGCTGGCAACCGTCTGACTCCGTCCGGGCGCCGGTCACGGTGGAGGGCGGCCCTCTGCCTGGGCTTCGATGTCGAGGAGTGCCGCCGAAGGGCGCACGCCCAGCTCGGCCATCGCGGCGAGACCGCGGCGCGCCACGTCAACGGCGCGGGCGGTCGCTCCGCGGTCCCGGTGGATGCTGACCAGCATCACGTAGCGGGACTCCTCGTACGGATCGGCGGCGGTGGCTCGCTCGAGGAGCCGCACGGCCTCGGTCACCTCACCGCGGGCGACATGGTGCGCGGCCAGCATGTCGAGCAGCTCGAGGAGGAGTGCGTGCAGGGTCTCACGTCGCGCCGCGCTCCAGTCCGTGTAGACGTCACCGGGGAGTAGGTCGCCCGCGTAGCGCGCCAGCGCACCTCGTGCGGCAGCCACCCAGTGTGGCTGCTCGGCCGATGCCAAGGCGACCGCGCGGCGGCCCTCGCGCTCGAAGAGGTCAGCGTCGACGGTGGCATCGTCGGCGAGTCGCAACAGCCCTCCATCGCGCACCAGCACGTCGCCGGCCGCATCACGCAGCCGGGTGAGGACGTTGCGCAACCGTTGGCGACCCTCATCGGTATCCGCGCCCGGCCACAGCGCCTCGCAGACCACGTCGAGCGCGGACGCGCCCAGCGTTGCCACCACCTTGACCGCGTCCGCCGGGCGCCCGTCGAGCCCGATGACAGGTTGCCCTCCGCGGGTGATCCCGAAGCGACCGAGCAACGACACATGAGCCGGTAAAGCGCGCCCGCGCAGTTGCGCAGCCACCGCCGAGCCTGACGCGGCCGCCAGTTCCACGAGGGCCTCGGAGACGGCGCGCTCGATGATCAGCGGCAGCTCCGGATGGCCGAGGGCCGCCGCCTCGTCATACGCCCGGGCCGCCAGTGGACCGGCACGCGCGTCGCCCCGGCGCAGGGCTGCGTAGGCGCGGAGAAGGGTGATGCGCCACAGTTCGCGGGGCTCCACGCGGTGCAACTTCGCAGGATCAGTGAGCGCGCGTTCGGCCTCGACGGGGTCGCCGTGGCGCGCTGCCACGAAGGCCAGTGCACGACCAATGCTGGCGGTCGCCTCGACCTCACGCTCGACGGCGCGCTGCGCGTATGCGGTTGCAAGGTCCGAGCGTTGGACACGGTCACAGAGGTCCGCTGCCTCGGCGAGGAACTCCGCCCCAGGGGATTGCTCGAACCAGTCGCCGCGGTGCAGCTCCACCGCCTCCAACTCGGTGATCATCATTTCAGCGTTCTCGCGCTGCCCGGCGCTGCGCGCCGCAACCCAATGTGCGTACGCGGCGCCGCGGTCGTCGTCCAGCTCGTCGGCCAGCTCGAGCGCGCTCGCCAACGTCGTGGAGGCCTCGTCGTAGCGGCCGACGTTCAGGAGCATCTCAGCTCGAATCGTCAGTGTGAGGGGGCGGAACCTGCTGCGCCTTCCCACGCCGGCGAGGGCCTCTTCCATACGACGTACGGCGAGGTCGAACTCGCCACGAGCGTAATGGACGCCATGTGCCAGCTGCAGCGCCACCTGTGCTGCCCATGCGGTCTGGCCGAGAGCTTGGCACGTCTCCAGGGCATCGGTCAGCATCTGTTCGGCTCGTTTCAACGAGGTGGGGTCACGGCGCCACGCTTGCACGCGCCCGAGCACGTCCAATGCGCGAACCCGCGTCTCCGCCTCCTCGAGATGGGCGTGCTCGAGCACCCACGACGCCAGCTCTTCGGCCATGTCGATGTTCTCGTCGCGCAGCAGGTCGCGTGACTGCTCTGCCCGCAGAGAGCGGAGCAGCACCGCGTCCTCTGTCTGCGCCGCCAGCACTGCGATGCGCTCCAGGATGGCGTTTCGCTCGCGCACCGCCACCGGCTCGCACGCACGCGCCATGTGGAGAAGCACGCTGGGATGATTTCCGACGGCGCCGGGAGACAGCCCTGCCACCAGCTCGCGCAACACGGGCAGGCCCAGGTTGTCCAAGTCCGCAGGTCGCAACTCCGCCACCGCCGTCGCAGCCGTCTCGCTGTCTCCGGCGTCGAGGAGGACGCGTACGGCAGTCTCCGTCTCGCCGGAACGCAGGTACTCATCCGCAGCGCGGCGCGCGGTATCCACGTCGAGGGGCTCACGCCGCTTCAGCGCCTCCGCCACGATGTGCGGCAGGAGCCACGAGCCGTCCCCCAACGGCGTGAGCGGCAGGCCGGCCGCCGCCGCGGCAGCGAGGAGGTCGGCGTGACCCGTGGCTGCGGTGACCACTGGCGTGGTGATCAGCGGGAGCTGCAGAGCGCGGGCGGCGGGCGCCCGCATCGTCAACGGGAGGCGCGACAGGTGCTCATCGACGAGGTCGGAGATGGTGTTCGATCGGCGCCGCAACACCGCGATGGATTCCGAGAGATTGGCGGAGCGGGCCAGCATCGGCAACGCCAGCACCACGGCTGCTGCCCAACCGTCCGTGACTTCGCGCAGTAGCTCGGCATCGGTCTCGCTGAGCGTCACCCCCGATCGAGCAGCGAGCTGTGCCACCTCATCCACCGTCAGCGCGAGGTCAGTCCCGTCGAGGGCAGCGGCGTTGGGGAGGTGACGGATCCGGGGCAACTCTCCAAGAAGGTGGCGACCGACCACCAACAGCCGTTGCCGCGCGGGCCAGCGCTGCGCCAGGTCGCCGAGGAGCGCCCCACCCTCACCGGTCAGGTGGTGTGCGTCATCGAAGACGAGCAGCGTTTCCTGCCGTGCGCGTTCGGCCAGGAGGACCAGTGCCTCCAGTGCTGCTCGCGGGTCCTGCCGCTCGGAGACGGCCGTGGCGGCGTTGGACATTCCCGCCCGCTTGAACGCCGACCGCAGTGCGCCGACAAGCGCCCGCCCCGTGCTGTGACGCTCGTCCAACGGCACCAGCACTGACGCGACTCCACGGACCGCGCCCAACTCGGCCGCGAGCGCAGACTTGCCATAACCACCGCCGGCCTCCACGACTCCCACAGGCGCCGAAGAGAGCACGGTGGTCAGCCGCGGTCGAAGAATGTGATGGTCCGGAAGGCCAGACATAGCCCCCAATACCCCTCTGCCGGCGACTTTACGTGGCGTTTACCTCGCCGTTCAACGGAACCGCGCGGAGCGGGCTGCCATTCCCCTGCGCCTCGGGTGCGTGTCGGTGACATCCGCGGGAAAGCCCGGGGTTGGCTTGCTGCGCTCGCGTGGGCACAGGGGAGGACGTGGATCGGCGCACCGGGATCGAGGCGGGCATCGAGGTCAGACCACCGGCTCACCCGCGGCGCTGAGCACGCCGTCGATGGCCGGCTTGGCCACGCGCAGGTAGGCCGCGGTCGGCTGGTTGTGCGCTGCCGACGCCAGGCGGCTCGCCGCCCCGATGGCTTCGGACAATGCGGCCCGCAGACGGAGGTCGCGGTCATGGTCGGCCTCGCCGACGTCCACGGAGATCATCAGGTTGCGCAGCTCGAGCAGGTCGTTCTGCAACGCCTGGCGATCGGTGCCCGCCGGGATCGCGGGCGCGTCCTCGGTGCGCGGCTCGTTGGCCTCGTTCTCCGCGGCTCGCATCATCCGCGCCAGCTCGGTGACCAGCGCTGCGGCTCGCTCGCCGTAGGCGCGCCGCACCCAGCCGGAGGCCTCCGCAGGTCGCAGGTCCTGTCGTGGCCCGCCGTAGTGCGCGACCGGCTCCTGCCGGCCGAACCTGAGTCGGCTCACGGTCTCTCCTCAGCCGCGCTCAGATGACGGCGGCGTGGCACGCATCCCACCCTACTACTCCGCAGGATGAGCTGCGGCCGCGCCGCTCCAGCGATCAGGCCTCGACGGCTTCGGGCAGTGCAGCTGCGGGACCGATCTCGCGCACCCACTCCGGCTCGGCCGCGCGGGCCGCGGCGGCGCGAGCAACCGCGCGCCGCCCGCGAATCGCCACCGCCAGCACCACCACCGTCATGGCGACGAACAGCGTGGAGGCGACGAAGGCGTGGTCGGCGCCGACCACGAACGCGGCCCGCGCGGCGGCCACCGACTGGCCGGGGATCACCCGGCCCGCCGAGCCGAACACCGACACCAACACCGCCAGCCCGAGCGCGCCGCCCATCTGCTGCATCACGTTGACCAGACCCGACGCGGCGCCGGCGTCCTCCTGGCGCACACCGGCCAGGGATGCGCCGGTCAGCGGCACGAAGCCAAGCCCGTTGCCGATGCCGAACAGCATCACCGGCACCAGCACGTTGATGTACGCGCTCGTCGCCGACAGCTGGGTCATCAGCAGCATCGCCATCGCCGAGAAGCTGAAGCCCACCACCATCAGCGGCTTGGGCCCGAAGCGCTCGATCAACCGGCGCGCGCTGAGCTGCGACATCCCGAACAGCGCCAGGCTGAAGGGCAGGAAGGCGAGGCCGGTCTCCAGCGGCCCGTAGCCGAGCACCCCCTGGAGGAACTGGGTCATGAAGAAGAACATCCCGAACATGCCGGCCACCAGGAACAGGCGCCCCAGGTAGCTGGCGTTGCGGCTGCGGTCGGTGAACAGGACCAGCGGCGTGATCGGCTCCGAGGCGCGCTGCTCGAGGGTGATGAACACAGCCAGCAGCACGATGCCGGCAACGAAGGCGGCGATGGTCACCATGTCGCCCCAGCCGTTGCTCGCCGCGCGCACGAACCCGTACGCGAGAGAGGTGACGCCGACGGTCGAGGTGAGCGCCCCGAGGACGTCGAAGTGGCCGTTGCGGCTCGGCGTCTCGCGCAGCGACCGGCGCGCCAGCACCAGCACGACGAGGCCCACGGGCACGTTGACGAAGAGCACCCAGCGCCACGACGCGACCTGGGTGAGCAGGCCACCGAGGATGAGCCCGATCGCCCCGCCACCGATCGAGACGGCGGTGTAGTAGCCGAGCGCGCGCAGCCGCTCGCGGCCCTCGGGGAACATGATCATGAGGAACGCCAGCGCCGATGGTGCGGCGAGTGCACCACCCACGCCCTGCAGCGCGCGCGCCGCCAGCAGCAGGCCGCCATTGGGCGCCAGCCCACCGAGGAAGGATGCGAAGGTGAAGAGCGCGATGCCCGCCATGAACACGCGCTTGCGGCCGAGCAGGTCGCCGGCGCGGGCGCCGAGCAGCAGGAAGCCGCCGAAGGCGAGGGTGTACGAGGTGATTACCCACGAGAGGCTCGCCGGCGAGAAGTTGAGCGCACCGGCGATGTCGGGCAACGCGATGTTGACGATGGTGGCGTCGAGGACGACCATCAGCTGGACGGCAAGGATGATCCCCAGCACCAGGCCGGGGCGGACCTTGGGCCGGCGGGTCGGCCGGTAGACGGTTGGGACAGGTGGCATGTGACACCTCCAGGTGGTAGGATGACGAAACGGAAGCTTCCTCCGGAAGTATACGGAGGCTCCCTCCGTTTTGCAAGTCAGGGATAGGTGGCAGTCGTGGGGCGTGACGTCGCAGCGGCAGAACGTGGGGTGATCGAGCCCGCCGATTCGGTCTCCACGGACCGTCCCCTGCGGTCCGACGCGGTCCGCAACCGCGGCCTCCTGATCGACGCGGCCGCCGCCGCCTTCTCCGCGCACGGCGCGGACGTGCCGTTGGAGGAGATCGCTCACGACGCGGGTGTCGGCATCGGCACCCTCTACCGTCACTTCCCCACGCGCGACTCGATCGTCGAGGCGGTGTACCGCCACGAGGTCGACGTCCTCGTCGCCAAGGCCGACGAGCTGCTCGCCACCCTCCCGCCCGACCAGGCGCTCGCCGAGTGGATGCAGCTCTTCGTCCGCCACGTCGCCACCAAGCGGGGCATGCTCTCGGTGCTCAAACCGATGCTCCACTCCGACGCCACCTTCTTCGCGGAGACCAAGGGGCGCGCCACCGCCGCGGCGTCGAAGCTGCTCGCGGCCGGTGTCGCCGCCGGCACCATCCGCGGCGACGTCGATGGGGGAGACCTGCTCCGCGCCGTCGGCGGCATCTGCATGTCGACCGACCAGGAGCGCACCGAGGCGTCCGACCGGCTCGTGGGGCTGCTCTTCGACGGTCTGCGCCACGGCGTGCCGGCGTCGCCGCAGCCGGCACCGGTGGGCCGCCCCTCCGCGTAGCCTCGGTCAGACGCCCGCCGCGCGGGCCAGCAGGGTGCGCCGGTTGTTGGTGTCCGTCTTGGCGAAGATGGACTTGAGGTGGTCCTGCACGGTGTTCTCGCTGAGGAACATCTGCTGCGCGACGCGGCGCGTGTCCGAGCCCGTGACCAGGTGACCGAGCAGCTCCGCTTCGCGCGCGCTCAGCCCGCAGGCGCGCCCGTACAGCGCCAGCCGCTCCGCCGGTGCGGTGCGCTCGATGGTCACCGCGATGTCCTGCTCCGCCGTGGGTGCGGCCACCTCCATCCGCGCCGCCCGCAGCGTCAGCCACACGCCGTCGGCGAGGTGCACGCGCGCTGACGGCGGGTGGTCGTCGACGCCGGCCTCGACGGCGAGCAGCTGCGCACCGACGTTGTAGGCGCCGGACGGCACCGGCTGTCGGTCGACGTTCGGTGGCACCAGCACCCTGAGGTACTCGTCGGTCTCCGGCGTCTGCGCGCGCACCGCGAGGTCCGGCGCCAGCACCATCACGATGGGCCCGCTGCGCGCGGGAGGCGGCGCCACCAGGCTGAATGTGCCGGCCTGGCAGCGTCGCAGCGCCTGCGCCACCGGCCTGGTGATCGCGGTGAGGAACTCCCCCTCGGTGACCGTGAAGACGCCCGCGCCGATCCGCCAGAGGTCGGCGAAACCCCAGCACCCGTGGCGATCGCGGAACACCAACGAGGCGACGTCGGTGACGCCGTATTGGGCCATCAGCTCGCGCCACACCAGGCTCTCCTCCAGCCGTCCCCCGGTCGCCGCACCGAGCAGACCGGCCGGCGGGTCGAGCTGTGTCCAGCGGTTGACGGGGGTCAGGTACTTGAGCCGGATCAGGCGCGCCACCTCGGGCAGGCAGGGCACATCGGCAAGCGGCGCGCAGCCCACCTCCGTCTCCGGGTCGGCAAGCAGCCACGAGTAGGCGTCGAACGGCACCACCGTGCGGACCTCGTCGAGGACCGCGAGGCGCAGGCTGCGCGCGTCGGCAGCGCTCGCGCACGCGCGCGCGATCCTCTCGATTGCGCGTGCGTGTGTCGTGGCCGGCGTCACAGCAGCGATGGTAGGCCGCGCCCGTGCGCGCGTTCTCCGGTGAGAGATCCCAGCAACCTGGGATGGCGCTCGACTGCCGCTCACCGTACGGTCACAGCACATCACCCGCGACACGAGGAGACGTCATGACCACGCTGCACATCCAGCACCCGATCACCGACTTCGGCACATGGGAGGCCGCCTACAACCGCTTCGCCGACGGCCGCCTTCGCGCGGGGGTTCGCGCGGAGCGCATCCAGCAGCCCGTCGACAACCCCAAGTTCGTGGTGATCGACCTCGACTTCGACAGCGCCGACGCCGCCCGCTCCTTCCTCGGTTTCCTGAACACGCAGGTCTGGGGCAACTCCGACGCCTCGCCGGCCCTGGCCGGTACCCCGGAGACGATGATCCTCGAGCCTGCTGCCGTTCGATAGGTCGAGCACGCGGATGACACCGTCGACCAACGGCGGCACGCCGGTCATGAATATCGACCCTCTTGGGCGCGATGCATAATCCCGTCGCATTGAGGCTCCGCGGGGCCGGCGCTCGGCGGGGCATACAACTCACCGGGAGGGGGGCCATGCAACATCTCGTGAATCGCCGCGTTCGGAGGCTGGCGGTCGCCGCCGCGCTCCCGGTGGTCCTCACAGCGCTGGCTGCGCCCGGCGCCTCGGCCAGCGCCGGGGCGGCGAAGATCACCGTCGTCGCCCAGGGGCTGAACAACCCACGCGGCCTGGCCTTCGGTGAGGATGGCCGCCTGTTCGTTGCCGAGGCCGGCACAGGGGGGGCCAGCTGTCTCAGCGGTCCCCGCGGCGCGGCCTGCTTCGGCACCACCGGCTCGATCAGCATGATCTCGCATGGCCACGTCCACCGCGTGACAACGGGCTTGGCGTCGATCGCAGGTCCCGACGGCTCGGGAGCCACCGGACCGGACGGGCTGACCAGTCGGGATGGGGCGCTCTGGACGATCATCACCGCGTCGCCGCAGCAGGTGCCCCCGGGCCTTCCCGCAGGGCTGACGCGCACTCTGAACAACCAGGCCGGCCAGCTCGTCAAGCTCGGCGAGGACGGCGGCTTCCGGACGGTCGCCGGCGTCGGCTCCTATGACTGGGCCTGGGCCACGCGCCACCTCAGCCTCAACCCGCAGTACCCGGACGCGAATCCGTACGGCGTGCTCGCCACCGAGAACCGGCTGTATGTCGTTGACGCCGGAGCCAACACGCTCGACCTGGTTGGCGAGAACGGTCGGGTGTCGGTGCTGGCCGTCTTCCCCAGCCCGGCGGTCAGTGACGCCGTGCCAACCTGCATCGACCAGGGGCCGGACGGGGCGCTGTACGTTGGTGAGCTCACCGGCGGCGGCAATCCCCCGGGATCGGCGGTGGTGTGGCGGGTGGTCCCGGGTCACAAGCCGCAGGTGTGGCATTCGGGCTTGTCGAACATCACCGGCTGCGGATTCGGTCCCAACGGCAACTTCTACGTGACCGAGTTCCAGACCCAGGCCCTGGGTTCGCCCAACCCGGCCGGCGACGTCATCCGGATCGCGCCCAACGGAACCGAGACCTCGATCGGTGGCGGACAGATCTTCCTGGCAAATGGCTTCGCCGTCGGACGCGATGGCGCGGTGTACGTGTCGAACTGGTCGGTTCTGCCCGGCACTTCGACCGGTGGGCCCACCGGTGAGGTGGTGCGCATCTCGCAGTAACGACCGCAGTCGGGTCAGCCGGGGCCGAGCGGCCCCGGCTGACCTACGGCGCGGCTCAGCTCAGGGCAGGATGCCCTGCTGAACCGCGAACAGCGCCGCCGACGCGCGCGTCGACACCCCCGTCTTGCCGTAGATGTTCTCGACGTGGCGACCGACCGTCTTCGGCGAGAGGTGCAGCTGCGCGGCGACGTCCGGCACCGTCAACCCGTGGCACACCAGCCGCAACACCTCCACCTCGCGGTCGCTGAGACCCGCAGGCCAGCTGCCCCGCCGCGGGCCGGGTCGCTGTCCCGCCGCCTCGAGCACCGCGGACACAGCCTGTGGGTCGAGGGCGTTCTGTGCAGCCTCGGAACGCATTGCCGACCCGGCGTCGCGCGCGGTCAGGGCGGGGCGGTGGGGGCGGTCGTGGGTCATGGCGTCGAAAGCATCGGCGGCCGCGAGGATGCGCGTGGCCGACGACAGCCGGGTGCGATCGAGGTGCTGGTGGTACCCGGACCCGTCCATGCGCTCGTGGTGTGCGGCGGCCAGCCCGCAGTAGGGCGCCAGCACCTTCGAGCGCATCAGCACGCGCTCGGTGTAATAGGGGTGCAGCCGCACTCGCTCCTGCTCGACCTCGTTGAGCCGTCCCGGCTTGTCCCACACCGCGTTGACCACACCGATGCGCCCGATGTCGTGCAGGTGCGCGGCGCGCGACAGCGTGTGTGCCTCGGCCTCGTCACCGCCGGCGGCGAGCGCCGCGTTGTAGGCGAGCGCGGCCACCCCGGCGGAATGGCCGAGCAGGTGCGGGCTCTTGAGGTCGGCGAACTGACCGAAGGCCACCACCATCGCGTCGAGCTGCTCGCCGTCGACGTGTCGCGGCGACGGCTCGGCGTCCGCCGTCGCCGGCCAGAGCTCCTCGTCCGGCAGCCCGCTGAAGAGGTCACCGGCGTCCGAGCAGAACGCGTCGGTGACGGCGGGGTCGAACCCGCCCGCAGCGGCGCGCCGGCGCAACTCCCTGACGCACGCGTCGAGGCCGTCGAGGCGGTGCAGCACCTCGGCGTCATGGGCCACCTGCACCACCCGGATGGACAGGTCGATGGCGTCGCCGGCGAGCCCGGCAGGGTCGCCGCGCCCGTCCCAGCGCTCGTACACCTGGCCCATGGCATGGCAGATGGACTCCGGCAGTCCCAACCCTCGCGCCAACAGCACGGCCGCCTCGCACTGGCCGCGGAGCAGCTCGTGGCCGCCGTCGGGGTGCGCCATCAACTGTGCGATCAGCTCCTCGGTGCGTCCCGGCGGCGCCACCGCGATGAGCTCGCGGCCCACGCTCGTGGGGATCTCCTCGACCGGCTCGCTGGTCACCGACACCAGGCCGACGCGCATGCCGATGTCGTCGCCACCGGAGATCTGCTCCCACTCCAGCGCGGTCGCCGAGCAGCCGAGGTGGATGAGCAGGGCAACGTACAAGATGTCGCTGCGGTCAGCCTCGCTGAGGTGGAGTCGATCGGCGAGCGAGGTTGCCAGCAGCGCAGTCCGCAGGCCTTTGTCGAGCGGCTGCCCCATGCCCAGGTCGGTGGCCAGCGAGATCGCCGCCAGCACCTCGACGAGGCGGTGCCGTGTCTGCCCCGCGACTTCAGTCATGGCGCTCGGATTATGCCGAGGGCCCGGCGCCTGCGTGTGGTGCCGGGCCCATTGGCAACCGCGGTTCTCAGCTGCTGAAGAACGCGTCGATGACCGGTTGGTTGAGGTTGATGATCCAGGCCTCGGCCAGCTTGCCGTCGCGCACCCGGCAGACGTGGGTGTACGGCTCGTTGATGGACCGACCCTTGCGCGACGCGGTGCTGACACCGATGGCCATCACCAGGTCGTCGCTCGCCTCAGCACGGTCGATGCGCGCCGTGAACGTGCCGTCGGTGCTCTGGAACAGGTTGCCGAAGAGACCGAGCACCTGCTCGGCACCACGGTAGTCACCCGACGTGGGGTTGTCGCCGCCCTGGTGCCAGACGATGTCAGGCTGGAAGATCTCGCTGCGCAGCGTGTCCATGTCGCCGCTCGAGAATGCCTTGTAGCCTCGCCTGAGGAGCTCGAGGTTCTGCTCTGTGACCACTGCTGTGCTCTCGACCATTGCCGTGCCCTCGTGGGGGTTGATGAATGCAGTGAGCGTGGCGGGGGCACGGGGCCGCGAACATCGGGTCAACACCCCAAATTCCGTGGCCTATACTCGCCGCCACCATGGCACCGGAGCCGTCGTCCGGCCCCACCACCCTGGCCGGGCGTCTCACCGCCCAGATGTTGTCGGGGGAGCGGGCGGCGCACCCGGTCGCGGTCGTCGAACGCCTGCTCGCGGTGCAGGGCCAGGACCTGCAGGGGGCCCGGTTGGCGATCCGGTCGCGCTCGGTCAACCTCCATGTCAGCGACGTCGATCGCTGCCTCACCGATGAGCGCTCGCTGCTGATCACCACCCTCAACCGGGGCACGCTGCACCTGGTGCGCGCGGAGGACTACCCCTGGCTGCACCTGCTGACGGCGCCGGGCCTGGTCACCGGCAATGCCCGTCGACTGGCCCAGGAGGGTGTGTCGGCGTCAGAGGCCGACCGAGCGGTCGTGGTGATCGAGCGTGCCCTCGCCCGGGATGGACCGCAGACGCGCAACCAGCTGCGTCGCCTGCTCGAGGACGCCGGTGTTCCGACGGAGGGACAGGCGTTTGTGCACATCGTCATGCGCGCCGCGCTCCGCGGGATCCTCGTGCGTGGGCCGATGCTGGGGCGGCAGCACGCGTTCGTGTTGGTTGGGGACTGGCTACCGACCTCTCCGAGGATCGAGCGCGACCGGGCGCTGGCCGAGCTCGCCCGGCGCTACCTCGCCGGGCATGGACCGGCGACCGATCGTGACCTCGCGCAGTGGGCGGGCCTGCCGTTGCGTGACGTCCGCGCCGGGTTGAGCGCCATCGCCGCGCAGCTGCGCCAGTACCCTGGCGGCCTCGTCGCCCTCGCCCGCCCAACCGCGCGTGCAGAGCTGCCGCCACCGCGGTTGCTCGGCCAGTTCGACCCGGTGCTGCTGGGCTGGGCATCGCGCGCCGACATCGTCGGTGACCTTCACGAGCTGGTCACAGTCAACGGGCTCTTCCGCCCCTTCGCCATGGTCCGCGGCCGGGCCGTGGCCACCTGGAGCATGGCCGGCGGAACCGTGCGCCTGGTGCCGTTCAGGCCCCTGCCGGACGCCACCGCGAGGGCACTGGACGCCGACGCGGCGGACGTGCAGCGATTCTTCGCGGAACGGCCGGCGGCGTCGGCCACCTCCCCACCGCCGCGCCCGGCGGTCAGCTCTCGGCGACGGCCTTGATCCCGTCGAGGACCGGACCCCAGTTGTTGTCAGCCATGCGGTCCGCGTCCTCCTGGCTCTGGTTGTTGTCCTGGGTCACCGACAGCACCACCGCGCCGCCGCGCTCGCTGAGCTCGTAGGTGACCGTGCGGTAGTTCTCGGGGACGTCCTCGGTGCCACCCATCGAGCTCCAGTGCGTGGTGGTGATCAGCCGCTTCGGCTCGAACGCCAGCACTGTCCCCTTGTCGACGTAGGAGGTGCCCTTCCACTCGCCCGTCCAGGTGATCGCGCCGCCCACCGTCCAGTCTGTCGTCATGGTGGTGCCGTGCATGTAGACGCTGACCTTGCGCGGGTCGGTGAGCGCCTGCCACACCGCGTCGACCGGCGCGTTGATGACGACCTGCTTGCTGGCGACGAACGAACCTTTCACCGTCACTCCCTCCGGGTCAGCCTACACCCCGCGACCTGCGCGGATGGCGGAGGTTGCACTGCGGCGCGGTGGCGTGTAGTATTTAGCACTAAATGGACCAGCCCAGCCCGAACCCCAGACCCCGCAGGCCCCGCCCGGCCGCCAACACGCTCACCCTAGCCGAGGCCAGCGAGCGGTTGCACGTCCACTACATGACCGCCTACCGCTACGTCCGCACCGGCCGCCTGCCGGCAACCAAGCGTGACGGCGGGTGGGTGGTCAGCGCCGGCGATGTCGACCGCCTGCTCGAGCGCGGCACGGCGACGCCTGCCGGCCGCGGGCGCACCGCCCATTCGAGGCGGGTCCCGGAGCTGGTCGACCGCCTCGTTGCCGGCGACGAGACCGGCGCCTGGGCACTGGTGCAGACGGTGCTGGCCGGCGGCACCTCGCCCTCGGACCTCTACATGCGAGTGCTGGTCCCGGCGTTGCGCCTCATCGGCGAGCGCTGGGAGCAGGGTACCCTGTCCATCGCCGATGAGCACTGCGCCACCGTGCTGATGCATCGGATCATCGGTCGCACCGGTCCGCTCTTCCGCCGCCCCGGGCGGATGCGCGGGATCGTGGTGCTGGGCGCTCCCGAGGGCGAGATGCACGCCATGCCCACCGCCCTCGCCGCGGACCTGCTCCGCGCCAGCGGCTTCGTGGTCATCGACCTCGGCGCCAACGTCCCGACGCCTTCCTTCGTCGAGTGTGTGCAGCGCCTGCCGCGGGTCATCGCCGTCGGCATCACGGTCACCACCCCGGAGCGGCGCGACGCCGCCGGTCGCCTGGTCACCGCCCTGCGCGCGGCGGGGCTCGAAATGCCCATCCTCGTTGGCGGCTCCGGCATCGACGAGAGCAGCGCGCGCGACCTCGGCGCCGACGGCTGGGCGGGTCACGCGCCCCAGCTCATCGACCTGCTCGAGCGCCGCCCGCTGGGGCGCGCATCGTGAGCCGCGTGGTCGTCACCGGCGCCACCGGCACCATCGGCCGCGCCGTCGTCGCCGCCCTGCACGCCCGTGGCGACCGGGTGGTCGCGCTCAGCCGCGACGCCGATCGCGCCCGTGCGCTCCTCGGTGACGTGGAGGTGCACGCGTGGCGCGCGCCGACACGTCAGTCGCCGCCCGCCGCCGCCCTCGCCGGGGCGGACGCGGTCATCCACCTTCTCGGCGAACCGATCGGGCAGCGCTGGACAGCGGACGTCAAGCGCGAGCTGCGCGAGTCGCGGCTGCGCTCCACACGATTGCTCGTCAAGGCGATCGCCGCGCGCAGCGTCGAGGCATCGTTGACGTTGGTCGCGCAGTCGGCCACCGGCTACTACGGCACGCACGGCGACGAGTGGCTCACCGAGGACTCGCCACCCGGCACCGACTTCCTCGCCCGGCTCGTCGTCGACTGGGAGCACGAGGCTCTCGCCGCCGCCGCGACCGGCGTGCGTGTGCTCCTCACCCGCACCGGTGTGGTGCTGTCGCCCGACGGCGGTGCGCTCGAGAAGATGGCCCCGCCGTTCAAGCTCGGTGTCGGCGGACCCATCGCCGGTGGCCGCCAGTACGTCCCGTGGATCCACATCGACGACGTCGCCGGCGCGCTTCTCCACCTCCTCGACACCCCCGCCGCATCCGGCGCGGTCAACGTGGTCAGCCCCAACCCCGCCACCAACGCCGAGCTGAGCCGGGCGCTCGGCCGCGCCCTCCACCGTCCTGCCCTCCTGCCGGTCCCCGGCTTCGCCGTGCGCGCGCTGTACGGCGAGATGTCGATGACGGTCACCGGTGGTCAGCGGGTGTCGGCCCAGCTGCTCGAATCCCTCGGCTACCGGTTCCTCCACCCCCATCTGGCGACGGCGCTCCGCGACGTCCTGCGAGCGGCCGCATGACCGTCCACGTCCTCGAGCGCTCGCAGGTCATCCACCGCCCGGTCGACGAGGTGTTCCCCTTCTTCGCGCGCGCCGCCAACCTGGAGAAGATCACCCCGCCCTGGCTGCGCTTCGAGATGGTCGGCCCCGAGCCGGCGCAGATGCGCACCGGCACCCGCCTCGAGTACCTGCTCCACGTCCACGGCATCCCGATGCGCTGGATCTCTCGGATCGACGCCTGGGAGCCCGGGCGCAGTTTCGTCGACCGCCAGCTGCGCGGCCCCTACGCACTGTGGGAGCACACCCACGAGGTCGAGCCACACCCCGACGGCACGCTCTCGCGCGACCGCGTGCGCTACGCGCTACCGCTCGGACCGCTCGGCGAGATCGCTCACCGGCTGCTGGTTCGTCGCGACCTCGAGCGCATCTTCGAGTACCGGCGTGAGGCGGTGAAACGGCTCTTGGGCTGAGCTCGCCCCAACATCTTCGCGGCATGGTGGACGCCGATTGGTGGCTCAGTCGTCGATGTCAATGGCCAGCGCGGTGATGCCGCCCGAGCTGATGGGGACGATGTCCATCGGGCAGCTCGAGAGAACGACGTAACAGCCGACGAGTGCACGGAAGACCAGGTTGTCCCCAGCCCGGCTCGAGGCCGGACGACTGGTCATCTCTCCCGACGGATCGACACGGACGTCCATGAAGACGTTGAGCGGTTGAGGAACGACGACGTCCCTTTGATCCAGTACGGCCATGGTCTCCACGAGATTCTGCGCGCACGAACGGTGCGGGAGCCGCACTCCCAGCAACTCGTACCGCGCGGCGTCGCACGCCGCGTACAGGGTGTCGTGGTGACCGGGTGAGTTGTCCTCCAGCAGCTCGAGGATGGGGCGCCGCAGATTGGTGAGGATGGCCTGGCCCGGCCGAGGAAAGAGCCGTCCTGTCGACGGACGCGTGTGTGAGGCGCTCGCATGTTCGCCGGGGTTGTCAGCACTGAAGGCGAAGAGGTCACCGACCTGGCCACCGTCGACGTCCACCACCTTGAACGCGGTGTGTGCCGGCACGCGCAGGCCGCGGCCCTCGCCCGGTGGCACCAACAGGCGGCTCACCGAATCGCCGTGGCAGCTCTGCCGGCGCCGATCGGACGCAGTGCCTCGCCGCCCGCAGCATCGATCATCTCCGGCCAGTATGGGGCCGGTGATGACCTCGCCCCGGGTGCCGGGGGCCGGGGAACAGAGGCTGTTGCACTGCTCGGGAGTCTGTCATCATCCCGCCGTCGGACCGCGGCCCGGCCTCCG
Source organism: Candidatus Dormiibacterota bacterium (assembly GCA_963850385.1). GTDB lineage: Bacteria > Chloroflexota > Dormibacteria > Aeolococcales > Aeolococcaceae > Aeolococcus. The sequence goes on along the minus strand of CAWKKS010000002.1, from coordinate 540,581 downwards.
CCGGCGGACCCGCAAGGGGAGAGTGTGGCGCCAGATCCCGACATCGTCGGTCCCGTTGACGGCCGCGTCGTCCCCCGCTACGCCGGCCTGGGCACCTTCGCACGACTCCCCCGCATCGAGGACGTGGCGCGCGCCGACGTCGCGGTTCTCGGGGTGCCCTTCAACTCCGGCGTCAGCTACCGGCCCGGTGCGCGGTTCGGACCGGCGCACATCCGCCAGTCGTCTCGGCTGCTGCGCCCGTACAACCCGGCGCTCGACGTGGCCCCGTTCCACGGACAGCAGGTTGCTGACGCCGGCGACGTCGCCTGCAACCCCTTCAGCATCGCCGAGGCCATCGGCCAGGTCGAGGCGGCGGCGAAGCCGCTGCTCGAGGGTGACGCGCGCCTGCTGACGCTCGGCGGCGACCACACCATCGCGCTGCCGCTGCTCCGCGCCGTGCACGCACGGCACGGCCCCGTCGCGGTGCTGCACTTCGACGCCCATCTCGACACCTGGGACACGTACTTCGGCGAGCCGTACACACACGGGACGCCGTTCCGGCGCGCCTCCGAGGAAGGTCTCATCGACCGCTCCCACAGCATGCATGTCGGCATCCGCGGCCCGCTGTACGACCGCGTCGACCTGGCCGACACCGCCAGGCTCGGCTTCGAGACGGTGCACTGCGTCGAGCTCGAGGAGCTCGGTGTCGCCGGCGTCGTCAGTCGGATGGCCGCCCGGCTCGGCTCAGCCCCCGTCTACGTGTCGATCGACATCGACGTTCTCGACCCCGCGCACGCGCCGGCGACGGGCACGCCCGAAGCGGGCGGGATGACCAGCCGCGAGCTCCTTGGCGTCCTGCGCGGGCTCGCCGGTCTGCAGGTGGTCGCGGCCGACGTCGTCGAGGTCAGCCCGGCGTACGACCACGCGGAGATCACCGGCATCGCTGCCGCGCACGTTGGCTACGAGTTGCTGTCAGTCATGGCACCACCAGTCAAGGAGGACCAGACCCATGGCAATCGCACCTGAGCTGGACACCGGGCGGCGCCCCGGCGGCCTGGAGGTCCGCTCCATCGACTACGTGCCGCTGCGCGAACGCCACGGCAAGCTGTGGCACCTCGGGCCGCTGTGGTTCATGAGCAATGCTCAGATCGCGACACTCGCCGTCGGCCTGGTGAGCATCACCACCGGTGGCAACGTGATCTGGTCTCTCATCGCGATCCTCGCCGGCACCGTGTTCGGCACCTTCTTCATGGCGTTCCACTCCGCACAGGGCCCGCAGCTCGGCCTGCCACAGATGATCCAGTCGCGCCCGCAGTTCGGCTACATCGGCGCACTGCTGGTCTGGCTCTTCGCCTACCTCCAGTACGCCGGCTTCAACGTGTTCAACACCATCCTCGCCGGCCAGGGGATGAACGTCACTGTCGGCGGTGACGTGAAGCTCTGGATCATCATCGCGACCGGGATCGCCTTCACCGTGGCGCTGGTCGGTTACGACCTCATCCACAGCGTCGAGCGCCTGCTCACCTATGCATTCGTCGTGTTCTTCGGCATCTTCACCATCGTGGTGATCACCAAGGTCGGCCTCCCCGGCAACGCCTGGGACCTCGGCCAGTTCCACGCCACGCCGTTCCTCGCCCAGTTCGGCGTCGTGGCCGGGTACCAGATCAGCTGGGCGATCTACGTGTCCGACTACTCGCGGTACCTGCCCCCGGGGGTCACCGTCAGCAAGACGTTCTACTGGACGTACGGCGGCTCCGCGCTGGGAGCCTTCTGGTTGATGGCGCTGGGCACGCTCCTCGCGGCATCGCTGACCGCGGGCGGCACCTTCGACACCATCGGCGCCATCCACGATGCCGGCAACAAGCTCTTCACCGGGTTTGGCGGCGTGATCCTCGTCTTCTCGGCGCTGGGACTGATCTCGGTGACAGCGCTGAACATGTACGGCGGATCGCTCACGCTGATCAGCGCCATCGACTCGGTCAAGGGGATCCGCCCGACGCTGCTGGTGCGCATCATCACCATCGGGGTCACCGCGGGGTTGGGCCTGCTGGGAGCGCTGGTCAGCTCAGCGGACTTCCTTGCCAACTTCACCAACTTCCTGCTGCTCGTCCTCTACTTCTTCATCCCCTGGACGGCGGTGAACCTTGTCGACTACTACATCGTGCGCCGTGGCCACTACGCCATCACCGAGATCTTCAAGCCGGACGGGATCTACGGCCGCTGGGGGTGGCGCGGCATCCTCGCGTACCTGGTCGGCTTCGCCGCGATGATCCCGTTCTTCAACACCGGGACGCTGTACGAGGGTTTCGTCGCCAAGGACCTCAGTGGGGCGGACATCTCGATCTTCATCGGGCTGCCCGTTGCGGGCGTCCTCTACTTCCTGCTCAGCCGCTCGATCGACACCGCCAACGAGCGCGCCGTCGCCGCGCGTGCGGACGTCAACCTCGAGCAGCTCGCCACAGCGCACGCACGGGACTAGGGCGGTGGCCTGGGACGGAGGGGCCGTCGACGCCTTCGCGTCGGCGGCCGCCGTCCGCGCCGGCAGGGTCTCCGCGGTCGAGCTGGTCACGTCCTCGCTGGCAGCCATCGAACGCGGCAACCCGGCGCTCAACGCGTTCACCGTCGTCCTCGCCGAGGAGGCGCTGGCGCAGGCGCGCGAGGCGGACAGTGCGCTGGGTCGCGGCGAGCGGGGATTGCTCCTCGGCGTTCCCGTCACCATCAAGGACCACATCTGGATGCGCGGCGTTCGCGCCACCAATGGCTCGCTGGCGTACCGCGACTTCGTGCCCGACGTCGACTGCGAGGCGGTGGCGAGGTTGCGTGCCGCCGGCGCGATCATCGTCGGCAAGACCAACAACCCCGAGTTCTGCTACCGCGGCACCACCGACAACCGCGTCTTCGGGCTCACCCGCAACCCGTGGAACCTGGAGCGCACGCCGGGTGGATCGAGTGGCGGAGCCGGGGCGTCCGTGGCTGCCGGGATGGCGCCGATCGCGCTGGGCACCGATGGTGGCGGCTCGGTGCGGATCCCCGCGTCGTTCTGCGGCGTCGTCGGGCACAAGCCAAGCTTCGGCCTGGTGCCCAAGGAGCCCGGCTTCAAGGGCTGGAAGACGCTGTCGGTTGACGGGCCGATCACGCGGTCGGTCCGCGACGCAGCCCTCGCGCTGGCTGTCATGGCCGGCCCGTCCGCGGCGGACGACATGACCTACCCCGTCCCCGCGCAGGACTACGTGGCCGCGGCCATCGAGGAGCGCGGCGTCGACGACCTGCGCGTCGCCGTCTCGGTCGACATGGGGTTCGCCCCGGTCGACCCCGACGTCCGACGCGCCTTCACCCACGCGCTGGACACCCTGGCGGGCCTGGGGTGCCGGCTCACCGAGGCCCATCCGCCAACCGGCAACCCGATGGCGATGTGGAACCTCTTCGCCTGCTGCGAGGGCTACGCGTCCGAAGGGCCGCTGCTCGCGGAGTGGGAATCGCAAATGAGTGAAGGCACCGCCGACCTCATCCGTGCCGGACGGGATCTCACCGGGTGGGAGTACGTCGATGCGCTGCACGCGCGCGGCGCCTACACACGTGCCTGGTCGGAGTTCTTCGCAACCTACGACATGCTCGTCTCCCCGTGCATGCAGCTCACCGCCTTCGGCGTCGACGTCCTGTCGCCACCGTCGATCGACGGGGTTGCCGTCGATCCCTTCTTCGACGACTGGTGCAGCCTGGTGCTGCCCGCCAACCTGACCGGTCAACCGGCCATCTCCCTGCCAATGGGCTTTGGCGACGACGGCCTGCCGGTGGGCCTGCAGGTGATGGGCCGGCGCTTCGACGACGCCACCGTCCTCCGGCTGGCGGCGGCGTACGAGCGTGCGGCACCGTGGCGTGACCAGGTGCCGCCGTCGGTGACCGCAGGCTGAGACGCCGCACGACGCGCAGCGCGCGTCAGCCGGAGCCCGCCTCCTCGTCGCGGCGCAGTCGTCCCCGGGCCACGCCGGCCACTGCCGCGTGGGTGCTCGCGTGGCCGGTGACCGCCTCGAGGAAGTCCGCGCTGCCCAGCGCGAACACAGTGACCTGGGTGACCGCGGTGACCGTCGCCGTGCGCGGCACACTGCGCAGCAGGGCGATCTCGCCGACACCGTCACCGCGAGCCTGGGTGGAGACGTGCCTGCCCGCGATGGTGACCGCGAGTTCGCCGGCGGCCACCGCGTAGAAACGATCGCCGACGTCGCCTTCGCGGATCAACACCGTGGCCGGCGGCAGCTCGACCCGTTCGAGTGAGCGGGCCAGGCCTTCCAGCGCCGGCGCGGGCAGCGACGCAAAGTGCGGCAGCGAGCGCAGCAGGGTGATCTCGACGATCGGCACCGTCGCCGTGGCATCGAGCGTCAGCAGTGAGCGACCGCCAACCGCGAGGCCGAGCGGCAGCACAGCCGCGACCCCGACGATGGCGGCGGTGGGACCACCGAGGTGGATGAGCAGCGTGGTGAGCAGCGACCCGACGCCGAGGCCGGCCATGGTCACGCCCTCCACCACCCCGAAGATGCGGCCGAGCAGTTGCGCGGGGACGGTGCGCTGCAGGAGTGTCCTGGTGGCCATCTCGATCACCGCCGCGCCGGCGCCCGCGAGCAGCAGCAGGGATGCGGTGGCGAGGACGTTCGCCCAGAACGCGGTGAGCGCGAGCGTGACGCTCAGCACCAGGCTGCCGCCGAGCATGGGCGTCGCCAGGCGGCGCCCGACCAGCATCGCGGTGACTCCTCCGGCGAGCACGCCGCCGACGCCGAATGCCATGTTGAGGTACCCGGTCAGTGCCGGCCCCTGGCGGAGAACGGTGATCGCCAGCACCACGAACAGCACATCGAGCGCGCCGAGCACCACCCAGGTCAGCGCCAGCACTGTGACCAGCAGCCGCGGGTTGCGCTGGTAGGCCAGCAGGCGCAGGCCGGACACCACGTCAGCGAACGCGCCGGTGCGCGCGGCGCCGGCGTCGTCGATGGCCAGCGGTCGCGCGCGGACCGTGCCGACCAGCAACGCCGCCACTCCCGCGAACGCCGCGCACACCGCGAAGACTGTGCCGGGGCCACCCGATCCCAACAGCACACCGGTCATCGCCCCGGCGAGCACGATCCCCACGCTCTCCATCCAGACCGTGAGGGCGTTCATCGCGCTCAGCTGCTCGGCGCCATGCACAAGGGCCGGCACCAGCACCGCCTGTGCCGGGCGGGTCGACGCCACAGCCGTCGAGGCCACGACCGCTGCTGCATAGGCCGCGTAGGGACTGGCGCCGGCATACAGCGTGAGCGCGGTGATCGCCATCGCCGCGGCCTGGACGAGGTAGCCGCCGATGAGCAGCGTCGCCGGCGACCGCCGGTCGGCGATGGTCGCGATGAACGGCGCCAGGATGCTCGGCGGCAGCGTCTGTGCGAGCACCACCAGGCCGGCGGTGGTGGCGCCGCCCTGCTGGTAGGAGTACACCAGCATCGCGATCCACACCGCGTACTCGGTGAGGATGAAGAGGACGTAGGCGGCGGCCACGCGCAGCAGGGTGGTGCTGCTCGCGATGACCCGCACCACCGCACTCAGGCCGCGCACGCGCCGACCATACAGCGGCGCAACCGCCAAATTGGGCGCTACGCGGCCGAGCCGCCTGCGTCGAGCCTGCAGAAGCTGCGCCGGTATGCCTGCGGCGACGTGCCGCGGTGGCGCGCGAAGTGCTGCCGCAGGGTGGCCGCGGTCCCGAACCCCGCCTCCTCCGCGACGCGTTCGACCTCGAGCTCGGTCTCCTCGAGAAGGCGCTGCGCCAGTGCCACCCGCTGTCCGGTCAACCAGCGGTGCGGTGCGGTGCCGGTGGCGGCCGTGAAGCGCCGGTGGAAGGTGCGCAACGACATGTTGGCGCGACGCGCCAGGTGGTCGACGCCGAACGGCCGGTTGAGGTTGGCCTGCGCCCAGTCGAGCACCACGGCGAGGTCGTCGCCGCGGTCGTGCTCCACCATCGGCGCCTCGATGTACTGCGCCTGGCCGCCGTCGCGATGCGGCGGCACCACCATGCGCCGGGCCACTGCGTTGGCGACCGCGGCACCGTGCTCCTGGCGGACGATGTGCAGGCAGAGGTCGATCCCCGACGCCGAGCCGGCGCTGGTCAGCACCGACCCCTCGTCGACGTACAGGACGTTGGCGTCGACGTCGACCTTCGGGTAGCGCGCCTGCAGCTCGGCGGCGTGGTGCCAGTGCGTCGTCGCCCGGCGACCGTCGAGGAGCCCGGCCGCGGCGAGCACGAACGCGCCGGTGCAGACGCTCATCACCCGCGCGCCACGGGCCACCGCGTCCAGGAGCGCCTCGCACAGCTCGGCCGGCGGCAGGTGGTCCATGCCCCACGCGGGGATGGCGATGAGGTCGGCGCCGGCGAGGTCGGCGATCCCGTGCGGCGTGTCGATGGTGAAGCCGCCCTCGGTGCGGAGCGGCGGTGGCTCCACCGCGCAGACGCGGAAGTCGTAGACGGGCAGACCCTCATCGGAGCGGTCCACGCCGAACACCTCGCAGACCACCCCGAGCTCGAAGGCGGCCACGTTCTGGCCCACGGCGACCGCGACCCGCTGCAGCATGGAGAAAGTTTGGCACAAATCCGCTGCGAAGTGGCGTTCATGCCACTCGCCGTTTCGGCGCCGCCCCCGTACCGTGGGTGACAGCGGCGGCGGCGCCCCAGACCAGGAGGACGGCGATGAACGGCGACCAGATCACTGAGCTCGGCCAGGTCCGTGAGCAGGAGAACATGCTGAGCCGCGCCCAGGCGCAGGCCGCCCGGGTGGCACGCCGCGAGCTCGATGCGCCCGGCGCCGGATGGTTTCTCGGCCAGGGAGGATGGCGGCGACCGCTGATCAGGCACCGTGGGCAGCCGCACCCGGGCAGCGGTGCGCGGGCGCACGCCCCGGCGCCCCACGGTTCGAGCTGAGGTCGCCGTGACCGAACCCGCCCTGGAGGTCCGGCTGCCCCGGCCGGTCGCGGCGTCGCCCCCGGTCGGGCGGTCATGACCTCCCCACTGTCGCCGCCGGCAGCGCTGGCCGCGGCCGCCGCGTTCGGCGTCGCCGATTTCGGCGGCGGGGTGGCCAGTCGCCGCTCGTCGCCGGCCAGCGTGGTGGTGGGGGTAGAGCTGGGCGGCATGGTCCTGGTGCCGCTGGCCTTCCTGGTGCTGCCCACCCACTGGGACGGCGCCGCGTTGGCGCTGGCCGGGGCCGGTGGAGCGCTCGGCGGCGCCGGGCTGATCCTCTTCTACCGCGCGATCTCGGTCACGTTGATCAGCATCGTGGCGCCGATCACCGGCGTGGTCGCGGCGGCGTTCCCGTGCCTGGTCGGCATCCTCGGCGGCGACCGGCTGCACCCCTGGCAGCTGGCGGGGATCATCGCCGGCCTCGCCGCCATCCCCTTGATCAACGGGCTCAGCCGCCGCGTCGACGGTCGCACGCGGGCCGGCGTGTCCCTCTCGCTGATCGCCGGCCTCGCCTTCGGCGGCTTCTTCGTGCTCCTCCACGACGCCAGCAGCGCCGGTGTTCCCGCGCTGCTCAGCAGCCGCGCCGGCAGCGCCGCCGTGGGGCTGGTGGTGGCACTGGCCATGCGGACCAACCCACTGCCCCGGCCCCCGGTGCGGCGGCTGGTGGCCGCCGTCGGCGCCGTCGACGTGCTCGGGGTCGTCCTCTACCTCTGGGCGACCCACAACGGGCTGCTCTCGATCACCGCGCTGCTGGCCTCGTTCTACCCGGCGTTCACCGTTGTCTGCGCGCGCGTGTTCACCCACGAGCGCCTGTCGACCCAGCAGACCGCCGGGGCGGGGCTGGCCATCGCCGCCGTGGCGATGATCGCGGTGGCGTGATCTCAGGCCTACGACGACGTCGCCCAGACCCAGGTTGCACCCGGACCGCTCCGCGATAGCATCGAGCGGACGTGCCAGCCGTGCAGTGGAGACAGGATGACCCGGGCAGCGCATCTCGTCGGCAGCATCCCAGCAGACGACACCGCCGACGCCATGCGGCTCGCGCTCGACAAGCTCGGCCCCTCGCTGCGCACGCTTCCCGACGGCGAGACCGGCGAGCGGCATCACTGGATCATCCACATCCTCGACTCGCTGCGGCGCCATCCCGACCTTGAGCTGAAGAAGGAGGGCGACTGGTCGGACTACGACAGGACACCTGTGCTGCGGGTGCGCAAGGGCCACACCCTGCGCGCTGAGTCGCTCGACTTCGGCCACGTTGCCGCCTTCGAGGAGAGCTGGCCCATCTTCCAGCGGATGCGGCAGGAACTGGGTCAACCGTCGCTGGCGTTCCAGGCCGGGGTGCCCGGTGACCTCGACATGGCGCTGTTCACCTTCGGACCACTCGGGGCCTTCCGGCACCGTGCGGCGTTCCGTCGCGCCACCGTGCGCGAGATCCGTGAGATCTTCAGGCGCGGTCGCACCGACGTCGTGTTCCAGATCGAGGTTCCCGCCGAGCTCATCTTCGTGGCGCGCATGCCCGGCCCGTTGCGCCCGCTGATGGCGTCGTTCCTGGCACGTGGCATCGCGCGCCTCGCCAGGGAGTCGCCGTCTGGTGCGCGATTCGGCATCCACCTCTGCCTCGGCGACATGAACCACCGCTCGCTCGCCAGCCTCACCGACGCGACGCCGGTGGTGCTGCTCGCCAATGCGATCGTCAAGGCGTGGCCGGCTGGGCGTCCCCTGGAGTACATGCACGCGCCGTTCGCCGCGGCCATCAAGGTGCCGCGCACCGACGCCGCCTGGTACGCGCCGCTACGCCGCCTCCAACTGCCGCGAACCACGCGCTTCATCGCCGGTTTCGCCCACGAGGACCAGGACCTCGACGAGCAGCGTCGTCTCCGCACGCTCATCGAGGCAAGCGTCGGCCGCGAGGTCGACGTGGCCACGTCATGCGGGTTGGGACGTCGCACGCGAGCCGCCGCGCAAGCGGCCCTGGAGCGCACGGCTGAGCTCACCGCCGGCTGACACTCCACCCGCGCGACAGGCTGTTGTCGCGCCGGCGGGCCACGCTGCGCTCATGGGCACCGTCATCGACGCCTCCCTGCGCTTCGCCCGCTCTGACCCGGCGCTCCTCCGCTACGCGCGTGAGAGTGCTGACCGCGTCGGCGTCCCCGTCGACGACCTCCTCCGCGACGCCATAGACCGCGTGGCGGCGAGGCACGCCGCCCACGACCCACCCGCGCCCCAGCTGCACCGCCGGCCTCGGCTTCGCGCCGTCTGACACCCCAGGGGTGCCACCTGGCGCCTCGGTTGGCATCGTTGAGGCATTGACAAGGCATCAGAGTGGTGCCAGAATGGTGCCATGGATCTGCACCTCTACGCCGACACCGTCCGCCGGCAACTCCTGTCCAGCGCTGAAGCAGCCGGGGAGGAGGCTCGTGTCCTGGCCGAGCGCCTGGTCGACCCGCTCGACGCCGCCATCCAGTTGGCCATCCAGGAGGCGCTCGCGGTGGCCGCCGAGGAGCTCACCCTCGAGCTGGCCCCGGGCTCGGTCGAGCTGCGCCTGCGTGGCCGCGAGCTGGGCTTCGCGGTGACGCTGCCGCCCGCCGACGCGTCCGCCGCGGACGGGGAGGTGCCGCACCAGCCGACCGACGGCGACGAGGGCGAGATGCAGCGCATCAACCTGCGCCTGCCCGAGCACCTCAAGTCGCGCGTCGAGCAGGTGGCCGGCGCTGAGGGGCTGTCGGTGAACGCCTGGCTGGTGCGCGCGGCCGCTGCCGGGGTGGCACGCAGTGAGAACACGCAACGAGGAGACCGCGGCACGCCCCAGGGCGCCCGCCGCTACCGGGGCTGGGCGCGCTAGCGCCGAGCCGACCGACCGCCCGATCCACTGGAGGAGACGCCATGCCCACGTTCGCGACCCCCGAACCGATCACGGTCACCCTGGAGATCGGCGTCGGCGACATCAGCGTCGTCGCTGCTGATCGCCGCGACACCGTCGTGGCGGTGCGTCCCACCGACCCCGGCAACCCGTCCGACGTCGCTGCCGCGGAGCGCACCCGGGTCGAGTACGCCAACGGAACGCTGCAGGTCAGGGCTCACAAGGGGTGGCGGCAATACAACCCGCGCGGCGGGGCCGAGTCCATCGATGTGCACATCCAGCTCCCCACGGCTTCGCACGTGCGCGGTGACGCCGGCGTCGCCGCGCTCCGCTGCACCGGCCGCCTCGGCGACTGCCGCTACCGGGCCGGCGGCGGCGACATCGACCTCGACGAGGTGGCGCGGGCGGACCTCAGGACGGGCACCGGCGCCATCGCCATCCGCCTGGTGGCGGGCGACGCGCACGTGAGCTCGGGAGCCGGCCCGGTGCGCATCGGCGCCATCCACGGCGCTGCAACGGTCAAGGCATCCAGCGGCGATACCTGGATCGGCACGGTGGGCGGCGACCTGCGCGTCAGCGCGGCCGATGGCACCATCGTGGTCGACCGCGCGGGCGCGACGGTGGCGGCTCGCACCGCCAGCGGTGATGTGCGCATCGGCGAGGTGACGCGCGGCGCGATCGTCGCCTCGACGGCGATGGGCAGGCTCGACATCGGCGTCCTCGACGGCGTCGCCGCGTGGCTGGACCTCAACACCGTCTTCGGGAATGTGCGCAACGAGCTCGGTGATGCCGAGCGACCCGCACCGGGTGAGGACACCGTCGAGGTACGCGGTCGCACCGCGTACGGCGACATCGTCATCCACCGCGCGGTCGCCCACACCACAGGGGGTGCCGCATGACCATCGCCGCGCCCACTGCGGTGCATGTCACCGGACTGCGCAAGTCGTTCAACGACAAGGTCGTCCTCGACGGCATCGACCTCGACGTCGCGTCCGGGACCACGTTCTGCCTGCTCGGCCCCAATGGCGCCGGCAAGACGACCACCGTGCAGATCCTCTCGACGTTGCTCTCGCCGGACGCCGGAGAGGTCTGGGTGGCGGGATTCGACCTCGCCCGCGACCCCGATGGGATTCGCACGGCGATCGGGGTCACGGGGCAGTTCTCGGCGGTGGATACCCTTCTCACCGGCGAGGAGAACCTGATGATGATGGCCGGCCTGCACCACCTCGGCCGCAGCGCTGGGCGTCACCGCGTCGCCGAGCTGCTCGAGCGTTTCGACCTTGCCGAGGTCGCGCGGCAGATGGTCGCTACCTACTCCGGCGGGATGCGACGCCGGCTCGACCTCGCCATGACCCTGGTCGGTGACCCACGCATCGTCTACCTGGATGAGCCAACCACCGGGCTGGATCCTCGCAGTCGCCGCACCATGTGGCGGATCGTCGACGAGCTCGTCGACGCCGGCATCACCATCTTCCTCACAACCCAGAACCTGGAGGAGGCCGACAAGCTCGCTGACCAGGTCGCGGTGCTCGATCACGGCCACGTGGTCGCGCAGGGGACCCCCGATGAGATGAAGCGGCGCATTCCGGGTGGTCATGCCCGCTTGTACTTCAGCGATGCGGCGGCGGCGGCGGCTGCCTCGCAGGCGTTCGGCGTGGCGACGGTGAACACCGACCCGCTCGTCGTCCGGGTGCCCACCGACGGCACGCCCAGCTCTCTTCGGGCGTTGCTCAGCAGGCTCGACGAGCGGTTGGGGGGCGTCGAGCGGGTCACCCTTCACACACCCGACCTCGACGATGTCTTCCTGGCCATCACCGCAGGCTCGTCCGGACCAGTGGCGCTCCGCGCATGACCACTCTTGCCAACGCGCTGCAGGACTCGGCGATCATGCTGCGCCGCGACCTCCGCCACGCGGCGCGATACCCAGCGATGACCCTCAGCGGGCTGCTGCTGCCGATCCTCTTCCTGCTCCTCTTCGCCGGCCTGTTCGGCAACACCCTGCGCGCCGGGCTCGGAGCGGCGGCCCCAGCAGCGGGCCGCTATGTCGACTATGTCGTTCCCGGCATCCTTGTCATGACCGCCTGCTCGGGCGCTGAAGCCACCGCCGTCAAGGTGTGCACCGACATGAGCACCGGCATCATCGCCCGGTTCCGCAGCATGGCGATCAGCCGTGTGTCGGTGCTCACCGGCCAGGTGGTCGGTAGCCTCATTCGAACCATGACCACCACCGTCCTGGTCGGGGGGGTCGCGCTCGCCATCGGGTTCCGGCCCAGCACCGGCCCCGCTGCCTGGGTCGCCGCGGCCGGCATGCTCGCGCTGCTGACGGTGAGCCTCACCTGGCTCGGGGTGGCCTGCGGGCTGCTGGCAAGGACGCCCGAGGGTGCCAACAGCGTGGCGCTCCTGCTGGTCGTGCTGCCGTTCATGAGCAGCGCCTTCGTGCCCACAAGCTCCATGCCCGCGGGGGTGCGCTGGTTCGCCGAGAACCAGCCCTTCACCTCGGTGATCGAGACCCTCCGTGGCCTGCTGTTCGGGACGCCCATCGGTGCGCAGACGCTCATCGCCGTGGCGTGGTGTGTCGTGCTGGCAGCGGTCGGCTACCTGGTCGCCCGCGCTCGGTACAACCGCAACATCCTTCGCTGACCCCGGTCAGCCAGCACGTCCGGTCACTCGAGCGCCGATGAGTCGGGCGCTCGAGTGTGGTCTTGTTTTGGAGATGCGGCCGCGCCCACGCCTGCCCACGATCCCCTTCGACGCCGCGGGATTGCCGGCGACGGCGAGGACGATCGATCGCCTGGCTCGTCTCCAGCTGGCGGCGCGGCGCGCCGGGATGCAGCTCAGGGTCCTCAACCCCGCGCGCGGATTGGCTGACCTGCTCGACCTCGCCGGCCTGCGCGAGGCGCTAGGCGTCGAGGTGGAGCGGCATTCCGAAGAGCGGGAAGAGTGCGGCGGTGTCGAGGAAGAAGGTGAACTGCGCGATCCGCCCTCCTGAGAGCTCGATGACCTGGAGAGCCCAGGGATCGAACCCGCTGCCAGTGGCGCTCGGCTTGTACTGCGCAAATGCCGGCGCGCCGTTGGCGGTGACCGTGGGGATCACCCGCGAGCCACGGCACTCGATGCCGGGCCCGACCCACCAGGCGAGCACGTCGTCGCGGCCGGCCAGCCACATGTCGAACGGCGGCATCGACTGGGTGGCGTCCTCGTGGATCAGCGCGGTCAGCGCGTCCATGTCGTAGCGCTCGAACGCGCGCACGTAGCGGGCGAGCAGCGCGCTGTCCTCCGCTGTCAGCGGGGGCGTTGGGTCGGTGGCGCTGACCCTGCTCGTGGCCAGGGTGGCGCGGGCGCGCTGCAGCGCGCTGTTGACCGAGGCCACGCTGGTGTCGAGGAGCTCGGCGACCTCGGATGCCGGCCAGCGCAGAACCTCGCAGAGGATGAGCGCCGCACGTTGCCGCGGCGGGAGCTGCTGCAAGGCGGCGATGAGCGCGAGGCGGATCGACTCGCGCGCCACCACCACCTCGGCGGGGTCACCGTCGAGCACCACCTCACCGGTCGGCAGCGGCTGCACCCAGGTCACCTCGGGCAGTGTGTGCAGGTTGTTCGCCAGCGGCGCCTGCGCCGGCCCGAGGTCCATCGGCACCGCCCGGCGCTCGCGTCCCTTGAGCATGTCGAGGCAGACGTTGGTGGCGATGCGGTAGAGCCACGAACGCACCGAGGCCCGTCCCTCGAACCGGCCGGACGCCCGCCAGGCGCGCACCATCGTCTCCTGCACGGCGTCCTCCGCCTCGAACGGGGAGGCGAGCATGCGGTAGCAGTACGCGGTCAGCTCGGGGCGATGCCTCTCCAGCTCGTCCTGGGATGCGCCGGGCCCCAGGCTGGTGGTGACGGGCGTGCTCTGCACGGCGAGCATGGTACGCAGCGTCGCGCGCGGGTCGTGTGCATCTGCTCCGTTGGACTGGCCACCTGTCGATTTCCCGGCAGCGCTGCGTCGTCATGAGTAGAGGGCGGCCACGGAGCGGCCCATATCGACTGGAGGACGGCAGATGCCGAACTATGTGCTCCTGCTCTGGCAGGACGTGACCAAGGGCGCGCAGCCCGGGACCCCGGCGTTCAACGACGAGATGGCGGCGTACGGGTCGCTCCAGCAGGAGATGATCGCGGCGGGCGCCATCAAGGGTGGCGACCCGCTCGTGCCCGGCGATGCTGGCCAGGTGGTGCGGGTCCGCGACGGCGGCACCGAGACCAGCAGGGGCGTGTTTGCCGGCGGCTCCGAGCAGCTGATCGGCTACTACGCGCTGGAGTGCAAGGACGACGCCGACGCGGCCGCGTGGGCGGCCAAGATCCCGGCGGCCGCCAAGGGTGCGATCGAGATCCGCCCCGTGATGGTGATGTAGCCTGCGGGCACCTGGCGGTCCCGGTACGCTGCGCCGGGACCGCCCGCTCGTGCGGGGGTTGCCGTGTCGCCCCCGGCAGCGCCCTACGATGCGCACACGCTCGGAGCCGATCACGCGAGGCGACCCCATGAAGTACATCCTTTTGATCCGCAGCCCAGCTGACGCCACCGAGACGCCGGCGGACATGCTCCCCCGTCACGCCGCGTTCGCGGAGGCAACCGGGCGGCGCGGCAAGCTCGTCGATGGCGCCGAGCTCGCCGACATCAGCACCGCCACCACCCTGCGCCGCCAGGGCAACGACACCATCGTCACCGACGGACCGCACGCCGAGACCAAGGAGCACCTCGGCGGGTACTACCTCATCGACTGCGACGACCTCGACGAGGCGATCGAGATCGGCCGCGACGTGCCGCTCGTCGATGGCGCCTCGCTCGAGATCCGTCCACTTGTCGAGCACTGAACCCCCGCCTGCAGCGGCGTCCATCGACGCCCGGGACGCACTCGTCGGTGTCTTCCGCGCGGAGTCGGCACGGGTGGTCGCCACCCTGACGCGGCTGCTTGGCGACATCGATCTCGCCGAGGACGCCGTGCAGGAGGCCCTGGCCGCCGCCGTCGAGCGCTGGCCGCGCGACGGCATCCCGGCGCGGCCGGGGGCGTGGCTGATGACCACGGCGCGCAACAAGGCGCTCGACCACCTGCGCCGCGAGCACACTCGCGCGACCACGCGCGAGGCGGCCCTGCGCCTCAACCTCGACGACGAGAGCGACCCGGCGTCGCCGTTCGACGGCAGCTCGATCCCCGACGACCGCCTCGCCCTGCTGTTCACCTGCTGCCACCCCGCACTGGCCATGGAGGCGCGCGTGGCGCTCACCCTGCGGCTCATCGGTGGCCTCACCACCCCCGAGATCGCCCGCGCCTTCCTGGTGGCGGAGCCGACGATGGCGCAGCGGTTGGTGCGCGCCAAGCACAAGATCCGCGCCGCGCGCATCCCCATCCGCGTGCCGCCGCAGGCACTGCTCGCCGAACGCCTGCCCGCGGTGCTCGCCGTCATCTACCTCGTGTTCAACGAGGGCTACCTCGCTAGCAGCGGCGACGACGTGGTGCGACTCACGCTGTGCGACGAGGCGATCCGCTTGGCACGGCTGCTTGCCGGCTTCACGCCGGATGAGCCCGAGGCCGCCGGCCTGCTCGCCCTGCTGCTGCTCACCCACAGCCGCCGCGACGAGCGCCAGGGCGGTGGTGGCGAGCTGCGCCTGCTTGGTGACCAGGACCGTTCGCGCTGGGATCGCGGCCTGATCGACGAGGGGCGGGCAGTTCTCGAGCGCGCCCTGCTGATGCACCGCCCCGGCCGCTACCAGGTGGAGGCGGCGATCGCCGCGGTGCACTGCGACGCACCCTCCGCGGCGGCCACCGATTGGGCGCAGATCGCCGACCTGTACGCGAGCCTGCGCCAGCACGCACCGTCGGCGGTCACCGCGCTCAACCACGCGGTCGCCATCGCCGAGGCGGGGTCGCCGGAAGCCGGGCTGGCGCTTGCCGATGACGTCTCCGAGGCGCTCAACTCGTATCACCTCCTCCATGCCACGCGGGCCGAGCTGCTCGTGCGCCTCGGGCGTGCCGGCGAGGCGCGCGCGGCGTACGACCGCGCGCTCGCGCTGGTCGGCAACGACGCCGAGCGCGCCCACCTGCGCCGCCGCCGCGCCGCGGCCGGCTGATCTCACCGACCGTCCAGCGCGGCGCGGGCGTTGCCCGGTACACGCCACCTAGAGTCGGGTCATGGCCGAAGAGAACACCCACGCCGTCCACCTCACCCATCAGCACACCTGTGGCCACTGCGGCTCCGCGGACATCCAGGACCAGCTCGAGTGGCCGGTCAGCCCGCTCGGCTCGCCCCAGGCGTTCGAGGTGACCTGCCCGTCATGCGGCAACACCATCGCCGTCGACGTGCAGGACGAGGGGTGGGTGAGCGACCGGCTGGTCCACGAGGAGGCTGCGAGCTAGCGGCTCAGCCTCCCGTGACCACGCGGAGCAAGCTGCTGATCGCAGGCATCGTCCTGGCTTCCGTGGCCGGCCTGCTCCTGTCGATGTGGCTGGCCTTCTCGACCACCCCGGGCTAGGACTGGGGCGGCAGGCTCGCCGCCCGTGCGCCGGGAGGTCCCAGCCAGCTCACAGGAATCTCCGATGAGACGCGCAGGTGGGCGCCGCATCCTGATGTCAATCGATCCGATGAGCGGGTCGCACAACACCAACAGGAGACCCCTCATGACCACCACCTGGCTGATCGTCAACATCGTCCTCGTCGCCGCCGTCGCCGCCATCGTCGCCCTCCCCGCCGTGCTCATCCCGCTGATGCTGGGGCGGGACGCCGCGCCCCGCGTGGCGGTCGCCACGCGCCAGGCGGGTTCCACCGCCGCCCCGCGCCGTAGCACCCGGGCCCTCGCCGACGCCGCCTGAGCCCAGCCTCCGCCCCCTTCCCGGAGGCCGGTGCCCGCAGACCGCCACGACAGGCCGGTCACGGGCCCGGCCTCTTCTTCGTACCCGCCGCTGGCCGTACCGGCCGGCGCCCCGGAGGTCATCAGGACTCTGAGGAGAATCTGAGCTTCGACTGAGGGTGGTCTGAGACTCGCCCGCCATGCTCGTGTCAGTCGAACCGGACAGGAAGCGGTTACGACGCCACCGTCAGGAAGGAGACCGCCATGACCACAGGATGGCTGATCGTCAACATCGCGCTGATCGCCGTCGTCACCGCCATCGTGGCCGTGCCCGCCGTGCTCATCCCCACCCTGCTCGACCGCGGGTCGCGGGCAGGGGACGCCAAGCCCGCGGCGCAGCAGGTGCGCCGGCCGGCGCCCGCGCAGCGCTGGGTCAATGAGAGCCAGCGCCGGGCGGACGCCGCCTGATCGACGTCCATTCCCGGAGGCCGCGCCCGGACGCCAGCCCCAACTGGCGCCGCGGGGCGCGGCCTCGCCGTGTCTCCTCGCCACCCTGACCCCACCACGGCGCGGAGGTGGCCTTCGCGGCCCGCCGCCGCCGCTCGATACACTCGGCCGGAATGGGTGACCTGCGCTACGCCGACGCCGGGGTCGACATCGACGCGGGCAATCGCGCGGTCGACCTCATCCGCAAGGCCGTGGCCAGCACGCATGGACCCGCCGTCCTCGCGGGCATCGGCGCCTTCAGCGGGCTCTTCGAGCTGGATGTCAGCCGCTGGACCCGCCCTGTCCTGGTGTCGAGCACCGACTCGGTCGGCACCAAGGTGAAGGTGGCCATCGCCACCGGGCGCCATCGCGGCATCGGCCAGGACCTCGTCAACCACTGCGTCAACGACATCCTCTGCTGCGGCGCGCAGCCACTCTTCTTCCTCGACTACTACGCCACCGGCAAGCTCGTCCCCGAGCAGCTCGCCGAGCTCGTCGACGGCGTTGCCGAGGCCTGCCGTGACGCGGGGTGCGCGCTGGTGGGCGGCGAGACCGCCGAGATGCCGGGTGTGTATGCGCTTGGTGACTACGACATCGCCGGTTTCATCGTCGGCGCGGTCGAGCGTGAGGCGATCATCGACGGCTCGCGCGTCGAGGCCGGCGACGTGCTGCTGGCGATGCCCAGCAGCGGGCTGCACACCAACGGGTACTCCCTGGTGCGCCACATCGTGCTCGAGCGCGAGCTCGACTGGAGCGCGGCGCTGCCCGGAACTGACGCACCACTTGCCGACCTGCTCCTCGAGCCGCATCGCTGCTACCTGCATGCCATCGAGGAGCTGCGCGGGGCGGTCGACGTGCGCGCCCTCGCGCACATCACCGGAGGCGGCGTCATCGAGAACGTCCCGCGAGTCCTGCCCGCCGGGCTGAGCGCGGTCATCGACCGCTCCAGCTGGCAGGTGCCCTCCCTCTTCACCGCCATCGAGCGCGCCGGGGGCGTCATGGAGGAGGAGATGTGGCGCACCTTCAACATGGGGGTGGGCATGGTGATCGCGGTCCCGCGTGAACAGGCCGGCGCGGTGAGCGCCGCGGCCGGGGTCCCGGTGTGGCGCATCGGCGAGGTGGTCGAGGCCAGCGGCGGGGAGCGCGTGCGCTTCCGATGAGCTCCCCCGCCCGCGTCGCCGTGCTCGCGTCCGGCGCGGGCAGCAACCTCCGGGCGATCCTCGACGCGGCAGCCGCGCCGGGTTACCCGGCGACGGTGGTGCTGGTGGTCAGCAACCGACGTGATTGTGGGGCGCTGACCATCGCACGCGACCACGGCGTCGTGGCGCTGTCGCTGCCCGTCAAGGAGTACGGCGGTGACGCGGTTGCGCGTGACCGGGCGATCCTCGAGGCGCTCCACGCTGCCCGCATCGAGCTGGTCGTCTGCGCCGGCTACGACCGCGTCCTCAGCGACGACGTGCTCGCCGCCTTCCCCGGCGCCATCCTCAACATCCATCCCTCGTTGCTGCCCGCGTTCGGCGGCGGCATGAACGCGGTTGGCGACGCGCTCGCCGCCGGGGTCAAGGTCACCGGCTGCACCGTGCACCTGCTCGCCGCCGGCGCCGTCGATGCCGGGCCGATCGTGCTCCAGGCGGCGGTGCCCGTCCACGACGACGATGACGTCGAGTCGCTGCGCAACCGCGTCCACGAGCAGGAGTGGCGCGTGCTGCCCGAGGCGGTGGCGTTGTGGGCCAGCGGCCGGCTCGAGGTGGACGGGCCGCGGGTCCGCGTGCGCAGCCGTCCGCGGCAACGCGAGAAGGTCGGCTGATGCGCGCGCTGCTTGGTGTCGCCGATCGCAGCGGGCTTGTCGATTTCGCGCGCGGGCTGCGTGAGTGCGGCGTCGACCTGGTCGCCACCGATGGCACCCGGCGGGCCCTCGCCGAGGCCGGCATCGAGGCCACCGCGGTGAGCGACGTCACCGGGTTCCCCGAGATGCTCGATGGCCGCGTCAAAACCCTCCACCCCGCCATCCATGCCGGCATCCTGGCGCGGCGTGACCTGCCGGTGCACATGGCCACGCTCGAGGAGCATGGCTTCACGGCCATCGACATCGTGGTGATCAGCCTGTATCCCTTCGTCGAGACCGTGGCCCGCGGCGCTGACACGGCAACGAGCATCGAGAACATCGACATCGGCGGCCCCACCATGATTCGAGCCGCCGCCAAGAACAGCGCGTCGGTGGCGGTGGTGGTGTCGCCGTCGCAGTACGACGACGTCCTCGCCGAGCTGCGCGCGCACCGCGCCATCTCGCAGTCAACCCGCGACCGGCTGGCGGCGCGCGCCTTTGCGCACACCGCCGCGTACGACACCGCGGTCGCCGCCTACCTGGCGGGCGAGCTCGCCGAGTCGGACACGGCGGCGCCCGAGTACACCACCGGTGGCCGGCTCATCGCGCAGCTGCGCTACGGCGAGAACCCGCACCAGGGCGGCGCTCTCTACGCGGTGCCCGGCGCCCCCGGGGGCGTGGCCCACGCACGCCAGCTCCAGGGGTCGCCGCTCAGCTTCACCAACTGGCTCGACGTCGACGCTGCCCGCCGGCTCGCCTGCGATTTCGACGAGCCGGCGGCGTGCATCATCAAGCACACCAACCCCTGCGGTTTCGCGGTCGGCAGCGACGCCGCCGACGCCTACCGCCGCGCCTTCGAGTGTGATCCGCGCTCCGCGTTCGGTGGCATCGTCGCGCTCAACCGGCCGCTCGACGACGCCACCGCCGAGGAGCTTGCCAAGACGTTTCTCGAGGCGGTCGTCGTGCCCGCGATCTCGCCCGACGCGCAGCAGCGACTCGCCCGCAAGGAACGGCTGCGCGTGCTCGTCGTCGAGCGCCCGTCATGCGCCGCGCAGCTCGACGTGCGCAGCGTTGACGGCGGCCTGCTGGTGCAGACCGTCGACCGCGCCAGCACCGAGCGCGGCACCATGTCGGTGCCCACCACGCGACGTCCCGACGACGCGCAGTGGCGCGACCTGCTCGTCGCCTGGCGGGTGTGCCGTCACGTGAAGTCCAATGCCATCGTGGTGGTGCGCGACGGCATGGCGGTCGGCGTCGGCGCCGGCCAGATGTCGCGCGTCGAGGCGGCCGAGCTCGCGGTGCGGCGCGCCGGCGAGCACGCGGCCGGGGCTGTGGCGGCCTCCGACGCCTTCTTTCCCATGCCGGACGGCCTCGAGACACTCGGCCGGGCCGGCGTGGTCGCGGTCATCCAGCCGGGTGGCTCGAAGAAGGACCCAGAGGTCACCGCCGCGGCGGACGCCCTCGACATGGCGATGGTGCACGCCCGCGAGCGTCACTTCCGCCACTGAGGCGGCTCACGCGCCGAACGCCACCGCCTCCTGCGCGCGCCCGTCGGCGGCGACGTCCATGAACCCGTAGGTCCCCGACTCGAGCAGCTCGCGGCCGGCGCGGGCGAGGGCCCCGAAGGCGACGTGGCTGAAGCCCGCCCCGACCGAGATCCTGGCCACCCCGGCATCGGCAAGCTCCGCGACCGACGGCGCGCCCGGCAGCGTGACCACGTTGACCGGCCGCTCCAGCGCGGTGACCACGGTGCGCACGTCCTCGAGGTTGCGCAGGCCGGGCGCGAACAGCACGTGCGCCCCAGCCTCCTGGTAGGCCAGGAGCCGGGAGAGTGTGTCGCCGAGGTCGGGGTTGCCGTGGATGAGGTTCTCGGCGCGAGCCGTGAGCACCAGTCCCGGCGAGACCACCGCCGCCTCGACGGCAGCGGTGACCCGCTCGACGGCAAGCCGGAGGTCGTACACGCCGCTGCCCGACCAATCCTCGATCGAGCAGCCCGCCAGCCCCGCCGCGGCTGCCGCCCTGACCGTGGCGTACACCCCGTCAGGGTCGTCGGCGAAGCCCTTCTCCAGGTCGGCCGAGACCGGCACGTCGACCGCTGACGCCATCGCGGCGGCGTGAGTGAGAGCCTCCTCCCGGCTGACCGTGCCGTCGGGCCGGCCGAGCGTGGCGGCGAAGCCGGCGCTGGTGGTGGCCAGCGCCTTGAAGCCGAGTGAGGCCAGCAGCCGGGCGCTGCCGGCGTCCCACGGGTTGGGCATGAGCAGGGGACGGCCGCGCACGTGGAGATCGAGGAACGCCCGGGCACGCCCGCCGAGCTCGGTCACGGCTGGGACGACCGCGGCGCCGGCAACGGCGAGCGGAACGCCCTCCAGGATGTGCTCATGACTGCAAACCTACCCGGTCGCCCCCGGTGCCGGCTTGAAGCAATCGCGGCGGCTCGCGTCCGATGGTGTCGCGACCCGGTGTGTCCACCAGCGGGCAGACGTCATCTACAGGAAAGGTGCCAGATCGATGCTCCATTTGCTGCCCCGCTGCGTATCAGGGAAGACAAGGTCGTCACGGGACGGCCCCACAGCCGACACAGGGATACCCAAGATGTCCGCCCAACTGGCCGCCACCCCCATGAACCCTGACCTGATCGCGCGCGCCGGACGTGAGATCTGGGACCGCCGGATCTCCTCGTTGCGCCGGCGCGTCGAGGGCACACGCATCCGCCGTCGCATCAAGGCGATCGACCTGCTCATCGACCAGCTCGAGGAGCGCCACCTCACCGGCGAGCGCACCTTTGACCGCGGTCTGCGGCAGCGCCTCTACAGCCTCGAGGGCGAGGTGGGCATCCCCCTGCCTCGCAAGGCCATCCGGGCGCGCAACACCGTCCGCCTCCACGCCGCGCTGCTCGACTGGCAGGAGACGTTGCTCGAACTCGATGGTGCCCGAGCGCCGGCACTTCCCGGATGCCCACGACAACGACTGGGCGACGCCCAACCCGATCGGCTGGTAAGCCGGCGCCAGGCGGCGATCAGCGCCGGGCGTTGACCTTCGCCTGGTCTTCGACGCAGTACCGAGCAGCCGGCATCGCCTCGAGGCGCCCGTCGGCGATCTCCTTGCCGCACACCTCACAGGTGCCGTAGGTGCCGCCGTCGAGCCGGGCGAGGGCGGCCTGGACCTCGGTGAGCTCGCTCTCGACGCTCTGCAGCACGCCGAGGTCGAGCTCCCGCTCCATGGTCTCGGTGGCCTGCTCGGCGGGGTGCTGATCGGCGCTCGAGAGCTCGCGCTCGGCGGCGTCGTTCGCGGAGGTGCTGAGGCGCGACGCTGCGTCGCGCACCTGGGTGAGGCGGTCGCGCTCCGCGACGAGCCGCTGGCGGGCCTGTTCGGTGTCCATGAGTTCTCCTGGGGGTGATCGCGCCGCGGCCGCGCCACATTGTCACCACTGGGACTGCCGGCCGCAACTCGGGCGGCAGCGCTGCGGCGCAGCCCTTGACATCGGTCCTGACACTGTTCAGAATCCCTGACAATGTCAGTTGCACCCGTCAGGGACCGGCGAGCGGAGAGGTTCGCGGCCACGCGCCGCGAGATCCTCGACGCCGCGTGGGAGCTGGTCCGGACCGACGGCCTGGCGTCCCTGTCGATGCGCGAGCTCGGTGCCCGCGTGGGCATGCGCGCGCAGTCGCTGTACGTCTACTTCCCGTCGAAGTTCGCCATCTACGACGCCATGTTCGAGGAGTCCAACAACGATCTCCTCGGTCGCGTCCACGCCCTGCCCGCCGCCCCCACTCCAGAGGAGTCGGTGCGGGCGCGCGCGCGGCTCTTCCTCGCCTTCTGCGTCGAAGACCCGGTGCGCTACCAGCTGCTCTTCCAGCGCACCATCCCCCGGTTCGAGCCGAGCCCATCGGCGTTCGCGCCGGCGCTGCGCATCCTCGAGGACGGCCGGGAGCGGCTTCGCGCCTGCGGCATCACCACCGACCCTGCCTTCGACGCGTGGATCGCGCTGACCGCGGGGCTGGCCGCGCAGCAGAACGCCAACGAGCCGGGTGGCGACCGCTGGGTGCGCATCGCCGACGACCTCTACGACATGTACTTCGCGCACTACTGTCAAGGCACACGGAGGAAGGGACCATGATCGGCAGCACCGTCGCGGTGCGGGACATCGCGCCTCTGGAGCACGACGAGGCCATCGACCTCGCCACCGCCGAGTACGACCGGCTGCTGGAGCTCGTCGACCGGCTGGGCGACGAGGACTGGGGCCGCCCCACCGACTGCACCGGCTGGGACGTCCGCGACGTGCTCGGTCACATCCTCGGCATGCTCGAAGCCCAGGCGGATCCGCAGGAACGCGCTCGCCAGGTCGACGCCGCCGCGGCCGCCGTCGCCCAGACAGGCGGCCTGCGGCTTGACGCGCTGACCGCGCTCCAGGTGCGCGAGCACGCCGCCCTGACCGCCGCGCACCTGCGCGACGCGCTGCACCAGGCCGCGCCGCGTGGCCTCGCCGCTCGACGCGCCCTCCCCCAGGCGGTCCGCGACTCGCCCTATGACCCGCAGCTCCCCGGCGAGACGGGCTGGACCGTGGGCTACCTGTTCGACGTCATCCACACCCGCGACCCCTGGATCCACCGCGTCGACATCAGCCGTGCCATCGGTCAACGGGTCGAGCTGACCCCGGGCCACGACGGCCGCATCGTCGCCGACGTGGTCGCGGACTGGGCGCGCCGGCATGGACGGCCCTTCACCCTCGTCCTCACCGGTGCCGCCGGCGGCAGGTTCGCGGCGGCCGGCGGCGGAGACGAGATCGAGCTCGACGCCGTCGAGTTCTGCCGCGTCCTCTCCGGACGCGCCCCGGGCGCCGGCCTGCTCAGCACACGCGTGGTTTTCTGATCCAACCCCACCACACAAGGAGACGGCTGTGAAGACCTTCAAGGTCGGCGACGACGTGACCGTGATCAATGACAACCTGGAGGTGCCCGGGCTCGGGTTCCTGCCCATCAACGCCTACGTGCTCCACGCGCGCGAGCCCATGGTGGTCGACACCGGCGTCGGCCTCCCCGACCGCGACTTCCTGGCCACGCTGAGCACCGTGATCGACCCCACCACGGTGCGCTGGATCTGGCTCACCCATCCCGATCGCGACCACACGGGCGGTCTCTTCAAGCTGCTCGAGGCGGCCCCCCAGGCACGCCTGGTGACCACCTTCGTGGGGGCCGGGATCATGTCGACCGAACGGCCGCTGCCGATCGACCGCGTCTACCTGCTCAACCCCGGTCAGAGCCTGGACCTCGGTGACCGCACTGTGCACGCGTTCCGGCCACCTCTGTTCGACAGCCCGGCCACCGTCGGCTTCTACGACGACCGCTCGCGCACGTGCTTCAGCTCGGACTGCTACGGCGCGCCGATGGCTACGGCAGAGCTGGCGGGCACGACGGACGTCCGCGAGGTGCCGGCCGAGCAGCTGCGCGGCGCCCAGCTGCTGTGGGCAGCCGTCGACAGCCCCTGGGTCCACAACGTCGACACCACCGCCTACATGAGGACGGTGCGCACCATCAGCGACATCGACTGCGCCACCGTGTTGAGCACCCACCTGCCGCCGGCGATCGGGCTCGCCGAGCAGCTCGAGGGGATGCTGGCGGCGGCGCCCACCGCCGACCCCTTCGTCGGCCCCGACCAGAAGGCGCTCGAGGCGATGCTGGCCAGCTTCCAACCCGCCGTGGTCAGCTGACACGACCGCCGGGGGAGTGGCTGCCCGGGGCGGCTACCCCTCCGGCGCCAGCCAGACCACGCCCAGCGGCGGCACGGTCATGAGGGCCGACTGCTCGAAGCCGTGCCAGCTCACCGGCTCCGTCTCCACCTGGCCAAGGTTGCCCTGCCCGCTGCCGCCGTAGTCGCCGGCGTCGGTGTTGATCACCTCGCGCCAGGCGCCGGCCAGGGGCAGCCCCACCCGGAAGCCGTGGTAGACCGAGGGCGAGAAGTTGGCGATGCACGCCACGCCGGGGTGCCCGGAAGCGTCGAAGCGCACGAAGCTCACCACGCTCTGGTCAACGTTGCCGGCGTCGATCCACCGGAAGCCCTCGCTGCTGCCGTCGACCTCCCAGAGTGCCGGGCTCCCCCGGTACACCCGGCAGAGGTCGGCGACGAGCCGCTCCATGCCGGCGTGGTCGGGCTCCTCGAGCAGGTGCCAGTCGAGCGAGCGGTCGTGGTCCCACTCCGCCCACTGGGCGAACTCGCCGCCCATGAAGAGCAGCTTCTTGCCGGGGTGCGCCCACATCCATCCGTACAGGGCGCGCAGGTTGGCGAAGCGCTGCCACCGGTCCCCGGGCGTCTTGCCGATCAGCGAGCCCTTGAGGTGCACCACCTCGTCGTGGGAGAGCGGCAGGATGAAGCTCTCCGCCCACGCGTACCAGACGCCGAAGGTGAGCTGCTGCTGGTGGTAGCGGCGGAAGATGGGATCCTTGCTGATGTAGTCGAGCGTGTCGTGCATCCATCCCATGTTCCACTTGAAGGTGAAACCCAGCCCCCCGCTCGAGGTCGGGCGCGACACCGCGGGCCACGCCGTCGACTCCTCCGCGATGGTCATCACCCCGGGATGGCGGCTGTGCACCTGCTCGTTGAACTGCCTGATGAAGGCGATCGCCTCGAGGTTCTCGCGCCCGCCGTACTGGTTGGGGATCCACTCGCCCGGCTTGCGTGAGTAGTCGAGGTAGAGCATCGACGCCACCGCGTCCACGCGCAGGCCGTCGACGTGGAATTCCTCGATCCAGAACAGCGCGTTGGCGACGAGGAAGTTGCGCACCTCGTTGCGCCCGAAGTTGAACACCAGCGTGCCCCAGTCGGGCTGGGCGCCGCGGCGGGGATCGGCGTGCTCATAGAGCGCGGTGCCGTCGAAGCGCGCCAGCGCCCAGTCGTCGCGCGGGAAGTGCGCCGGCACCCAGTCGATGATCACCCCGATGCCGCGCTGGTGGAGGTGGTCGACGAACCAGCGCAGGTCGTCCGGTGAGCCGAACCGCGACGTCGGCGCGTAGTAGCTGCTCACCTGGTATCCCCACGATCCGCCGAAGGGATGCTCGGCGAGAGGCAGCAGCTCGACGTGGGTGAAGCCCATGCGCTCGCAGTGATCGGCCAGCGGTCCCGCCAGCTCCAAGTAGGTGAGGATGGCGCCGTCCTCGCCGCGCCGCCATGACCCGAGGTGCACCTCGTAGATCGAGAGCGGCCGGACGGTCGGGTCGATCACCGCGCGCCGCGCGATCCACTCGCCGTCGGTCCACGTGTAGGTCGACTCGGTGACCACGCTCGCCGTCGCCGGTGGCGTCTCCGCGGCGCGCGCCAGGGGGTCGGCCTTGAGCACGACGCGTCCATCGGCGCCGAGGACGCGGAACTTGTAGCGCATGCCCGCGCCCACGTTGGGGATGAAGATCTCCCACACGCCGCTGGCGCCGAGCGAGCGCATCGGCAGGGTGCGTTCATCCCACCCGTTGGTGTCGCTCACCAGTGACACGCCGCGCGCCAGCGGTGCCCACACCGCGAACGCCGTGCCACGCACGCCCTGCTGGTCCAGGACCCGCGCCCCGAGGCGCTCCCACAGCCGGAAGTGCGAGCCCTCGCCGATGAGGTGGAGGTCGAGGTCGCCGAGCGTCGGCAGGAAACGGTACGGGTCGTCCAGCTCCCACTCGGTGTCGGCGGTGCGGTAGCGCAGCCGGTACCCGGGCAGCTGTGCCGCCGGCACCTCGCCCTCGAACAGCCCGCGATCGTCGACCCGCTTCATGCGCACAACCCCACCCGGGTGGGCGATCAAGACCTCGAGCGCGTCGGGATGGTAGGCGCGCACCACGGTGCCCTCGCCATGGTTGTGAGCCCCGAGCACGCGGTGCGGGTCGCGGTGCACACCGTCGGCCAGCTGGCGTGTCTCGTCAACCAGGTCGATGGCGGCACCGGTACCCGACGCCGCCGTCACGTCGTCGCCTCGAGGAGGAAGCCGAGCGGCAGCGAAACCCAGCTGGGTCGGTGCGCCATCTCGTAGCCCACCTCGTAGATCGCCTTCTGGATCTCGAAGGCGCGGCGCAGCGTCAGTGCCGCCCCGGGGTCGGGGAGCAGCGCGCTGCCCGCGGTGCGCTCCACGTACGCCGCCCAGAACGCCTCGCGGTTGGCGGCGGCCCAGCTGAGGCCGTGGGCACGCACGTGGTCCCACGCCGGGTCCGCCGGGGTGAGCCGTTCGATGAGCGCCACCGACGCGGCGTAATCGAAGCTGCGCAACATGCCGGCGACGTCGCGCAGCGGCGAGTGACGGCGGCGGCGATGCTCGACGGGGCGTCGCGGCTCGCCCTCGAAGTCGAGCACGGTCCACCCCGAGTCGGTGCGCAGGACCTGGCCGAGGTGGTAATCGCCATGGATACGGATGGCCAGGCCCGGTTCCTGCAGCAAGCGGATCGCATTGATGCGCGCCTCGAGCGCCTCGCGGTGCGCGGGCAGCTCGCGCAGCGCCTCGGTGCCGGGCGCGACGAGCGACTCGAGCTCGCCGAGGATCCCGTCGGCCCAGGCGCCGAGGACGGCGGCGGTGATCGGCTGCGGCGCGAGGTCGGGCCCGGTGGCCTGGGTCAGCGCGAGGTGCATCCGCGCGGTGATGTCGCCGAGCCGCGCCGACTCCGCGGTGAAGCTGCCACCGGCATCCTCCACCGCCTGGGTGCGCTGGGCGGCGTCGGCGGGCATGTGCTCCTCGGCGTCCGCGTAGAGGTCGCGCAGCGAGGTGAGCGCGAGCGTCCATCCCTCGCTGCCGTTGTGCAGGAACGGTTGCGCGATCGCCAGCAGGGCGCCGTGCTGTTCGCCGTCGCGTTCGTAGTGCAGCCACGCCTCGGGGGGCGCCAGGTGATCGAACCCCGCCTCGTCGAGCGCGCGCGTCATCTCCAGCTCCACTGAGGGCTCGAATGCCGGTCGGCGCATCACCTTGAGGAGGTGTTGCCCCCCCACCACCAGCGAGGTGTTGGACTGCTCGCGGGCCAGCGGTGCGATGTCGCCGGCCAACCGGTCCAGGCCGCCGCCGCCGACGGAGAGCCGTCCCGAGCGCAGTGGCACCGGCTCGCCACCGGCGATGATCTGCCACAGTGGCGCCGCGCTGCGCGCGTCGGCGAGGGCGTCGAAGATGAGCGACTGCGAATCCTCGTGGAGGATCGCCGCAGGGTCGGTTGGCCGCAGGCCGTTCGGTGAGCTGAGCGCCACGGGCACGTTGTAGGTGGCGCTGCCGCCACCCTCGAGCTCGACCGTTGCGATGCAGATGGCGACCTCCGCACCGTCACCACCGATCGGCGACAGCTCGTCCAGCCGCACCGCGCGGATCGCCTCGCCGCCGCCGTACCAGCGCTGCCGGGGCAGCCAATCCGCCAGCGCCCGCTCGATGGTGCCCCGCACGGTGTCGAGGTCGACTGTGCCGTTCACTCGCGTGGCTCCTCGATGGTGAACCAGTAGAAGCTGTGCGGTGCCAGGGTGAGCAGGTAGGGCAGCTCGCCGATGCGCGGGAAATGCACGTGGCCGAGCATCTCGACAGGGGTGCGGCCCTCGAAGCGGTGCAGGTCGAGCTCGACCGGTTGCGCGAATCGCGAGAGGTTGTTGACGCAGAGCACGATGTGGTCGTCGAGGGTGCGAAGGAAAGCGAAGATCGACGGGTTGGCGGCGTCGAGCGCCTCGAAGGTTCCCTCTCCGAACACCGCGAAGCGCTTGCGCACCGCCACGAAGCGGCGCATCCAGTGCAGCAGCGAGGACTCGTTGCGCATCTGCGCCTCGACGTTGACGGCCGAAAACCCGTACACCGGGTCCATCAGCGGGGGCAGGTAGAGCCGCGCGAAGTCGCTGCGGCCGAAGCCGCCGTTGCGGTCGCCGTTCCACTGCATCGGGGTGCGCACCCCATCGCGGTCGCCGAGGTAGATGTTGTCGCCCATGCCGATCTCGTCGCCGTAGTAGAGGATCGGCGAGCCGGGCAGCGAGAGCAGCAGCCCGCAGAACAGCTCCATCTGGCGCCGTCCGTTGTTGAGCAGCGGCGCCAGCCGGCGGCGGATGCCGAGGTTGAGCTTCATCCGTGGATCGGACGCGTACTCCCCCCACATGTAGTCGCGCTCGTCGTCGGTGACCATCTCGAGCGTGAGCTCGTCGTGGTTGCGCAGGAAGATGCCCCACTGCGCGCTCGACGAGATGTGCGGTGTGCGTTCCAGGATCTCGGTGATGGGATAGCGCTGCTCGCGGCGCAGCGCCATGAACATGCGCGGCATCAGCGGGAAGTGGAAGCACATGTGGCACTCGGGACGTTCCTCGGTGCCGAAGTAGTCGATGACATCCTCGGGCCACTGGTTGGCCTCGGCGAGCATCACCTTGTCGGGATAGTCAGCGTCGACGGCGGCGCGCAGGTCGGCGAGGAAGGCGTGCGTCTCGGGCAGGTTCTCGCAGTTGGTGCCCTCGCGCGCGAAGAGGTAGGGCACGGCGTCGAGCCGGAAGCCGTCCATGCCCAGGTCGAGCCAGAAGCGCACCACCTTGATGATCTCGGCGCGGACCTCGGGGTTGTCGTAGTTGAGGTCGGGCTGGTGGCTGAAGAAGCGATGCCAGTAGTACGCGCCGGCCTGCTCGTCCCAGGTCCAGTTGGACGTCTCGGTGTCGACGAAGATGATGCGCGCGTCCTTGTAGCGCTGGTTGCTGTCGGACCACATGTACCAGTCGCGGTACGGGTTGTCCGGTGAGGAGCGCGCCTGCTGGAACCAGGGGTGCATGTCGCTGGTGTGGTTGATGACCAGGTCCATGATCACCCGCATGCCGCGCTCGTGAGCCTTGGCGACGAGCTCGCGCACGTCGTCGACGCTGCCGTAGTCGGGCAGCACGTCGTAGTAGTCGCTGATGTCGTAGCCGCCGTCGCGCAGCGGGCTCTGGTTGAAGGGCAGCAGCCAGATGCAGTCGACGCCGAGCCACTCCAGGTAGTCGAGGTGGTCGATGAGCCCGCGGAAGTCACCGACGCCGTCGCCGTTGCTGTCGGCGAAGGCGCGCACCAGCAGCTCGTAGTACACCGCGCGCTTGAACCAGAGCGGGTCGCTCGCCGGCACCGGGTGGGCGAGCGGTGCGGCGGGGATCGGGTCGGGCTGCACCACCTCTGCGTCGGGCAGGGGGCGGCGTCGGCCGGTTGCGGTCATGCCATCGGTCGCAGGTGGAGCACGTGCGCCGGCTGGTACGCCGGGTCGAGGCGCACGTAGTTGGCCGGGCCCCACCACGAGTAGCTGGCGCCGGTGAGCTCGTCGTGGGCGGTGAACGGCGCGTCGGCGGGGATGCCGAGCGCCGCCAGGTCGAGCCACGTCGTGCCCTCGTGGGCGGAATGCGGGTCGAGGTTCGCGATGATCAGGAGCACGTCGCCGCCATCGTCGCTCATACGCGAGACGCACAGCATGTCCGGGGAGTCCATGTGGTGCACGCGCAGGGTGCGCAGCAGGGCGATCGCCTCGCGGTGGCGGTGGCGGATGCCGTTGATGGCCTCGATCATCGGCGCCAGCGAGCGCGGGTCGTTCCAGTCGCGGCTGCGCACCTGGTACTTCTCCGAGTTGAGGTACTCCTCACTCCCCTCGCGCACGGCGATGTTCTCGTAGAGCTCGTAGCCGCTGTACATCCCCCACGAGGGGGCGGTCAGCGCCGCCAGCACCACGCGCAGCCGGAAGGCCGCCGGCCCGCCGCGCTGCAGGAAGGCATGGAGGATGTCCGGCGTGTTGACCCAGAAGTTGGGCCGGAAGTAGTCCACCATCTCCGTGGACGAGAGCTCGGTGAGGTACTCCGCCAGCTCGTCCTTGGTGTTGCGCCACGTGAAGTACGTGTAGGACTGCGTGAACCCGGCCTTGGCGAGGCGCTTCATCACCGCGGGGCGGGTGAACGCCTCGGCGAGGAAGAGCACGTCGGGGTGGCCCTGGTGGATGGAGCCGATCAGCCATTCCCAGAACGGCAGGGGCTTGGTGTGCGGGTTGTCGACCCGGAAGACACGCACACCGTGTCCGATCCAGAAGAGCATGACGTCGCGCAGCGCCTCCCACAGCGCCGCGCGGTCCTCGGTCTCGAAGTTGATCGGGAAGATGTCCTGGTAGCGCTTGGGCGGGTTCTCCGCATAGCGGATGCTGCCATCGGGGCGGTGGCGGAACCACTGCGGGTGCTCGGTCACCCAGGGATGGTCAGGGCTGCACTGCAGGGCGTAGTCGAGCGCCACCTCGAGGCCCGCCTTGCGCGCCGCCGTGACGAAGGCGTCGAAGTCGGCGACGGTGCCGAGGTCGGGATGGACCGCGGTGTGTCCGCCCTCCGCCGACCCGATCGCCCAGGGGCTGCCCGGGTCGTCGGGCCCGGGCACGAGGCTGTTGTTGGCGCCCTTGCGGTGGGTCACGCCGATGGGGTGGATGGGGGGCAGGTAGACGATGTCGAAGCCCATCCGCGCGATCGCGGGCAGCCTGGCCCGGGCGCTGCGCAGCGTTCCGGGGCGGTGTGGGCCGGCACCCTCGGAGCGCGGAAAGAACTCGTACCAGGCGGATGACGCGCCCAGCGGTCGGTCGATCCACAGCGCGAACGGTCCCGCCAGGCTGCCGTCGCTGCGGTCGACGGTGCGCTGCATCAGTGCGACTGCTGCCGGTCGCTCGGCGGCGCCCACCCGGGCACCGGCGCCGGCCTTGCCGCGCAGCGCCCTGGCGAGCCTGGTCAGCGCGGCGCGGTCAGTTGCACTGACGCCGCTGAGCGCCGCCCGTGCCTGCGCCATGAGCGCTCCCTCCTCGAGCTCCAGGTCGACGTCCTGGCCGTCGTCGAAGCGCAGCCGGAGGTCGCGCAGCCAGGTGCCGTAGTCGTCGGGAACGGCGATCACCTCGAAGCTCCACGGGCCCACCCGGGTGGGCGCGAACGCCGCCCTGTGGACGTCGTTGCCGGCCGCCTGGAGCGGCAGCTCGCGCCAACCGGTCGGGGTCTTCGACGACGGCGACCCCGCTGCGGAGCGCGGCGGCCCGTGGCGGACCCAGGCCAGCAGGCGGTCGTGCCCGTCGGCGATGACGATGGCAGTTACTTGCAGCGGGACACCCACCGCTCCCTTGGCCGGGTGCGCGCCGCCATCGACCGTCGGGCGAACGCCCTCGATGACCACCCGTCCAGCCGCTGCCGTGGGCACGCCGTTCCTCCCTGTCGCCTGCTGTGCGGCGACCAGACTAACGGCGCGGTTCGACTGGGCGGCGAGGCGGGGCGCGGCGATCAGCGGCGAACTACGAGCCGGCGCGGAAGACGATGACCGAGGCGGGCTTCGGTCCGCTCGCGGCCGACTGCTTGGGTGGCATGGCGGGCGGCCGGGCGCTGCTGGTACGGCGCGAGGGCGTCGTGGGACTGGACCCGGGACGGTCACCCCGGTTGCGATCTGGCATCTGCCTCCCCGTTGCTCAGCCCAGGCGCCGATTGGTGCCGCGAACGTAGCACCGCCGTACCACCTTTGGGGAATCCAGCGTGCGGACCGACGTCCGCCGAGGTTCTTTCTGCGGGTCAGCCGGCGTCAACCACGGCGGCCGGCGCCTGTCCCTCGTTGGGGATGCTGTCGGTGGCATGGTCCGGGTCCAGCGCTGCCAGGCGCTGCAGCCAGGGCTTGGCACGCAATCGCCCGAAGGTCTGGCGTGCCTCGATGAGCGCAGGGTCGAGCGGGCGCCCAAGCGCGGTGAGCCACTCGCACTTCTCCAGCAGAGCGACCGCGGTGAGGAATGGGACCTCCAGCGCGCGAAACCCCTGGATCGCGGTGTCAAGGCCGCTGGCGACGGCCGCCTCATCACCATCATGCCGGGCCAGCAGCGCGCGCAGGCGCTGCACCTGCGCCTCGAGGTAGCGCGAGCGGTCCCCCGTCGGCAGCGCTGCAACACCCCGGAGGAATTCCTCTGCGGCAGCGATGTCGCCGGAGGCGATGGCCGCTTCCACACCGGACACGATCGCTTCCTTCACGGTGTAGTGCCACACCCCGAGCCGGGACCCCTGTTCGCGTGCGCGCTTCGCCGCCAACAGCGCACCGCGGGCATCGCCCTGGGCGGCCAGCAGTGTGGCTTCGGCACACGAGTAGTCGGCGCGTTCCTGCGCGTCATCCGAATCCGCCGCCAGCTCGGTGAACAGTGCGACGTGCGCTGCCGCCGCGTCGAGCTCGCCGCGGTGCACACGGATGGCGGTGCCGAACGCCATGTAGCCCTGGTCGAAGGCGGTGCGGTTGTTGAACCGCTCCGCCACCGCCATGCCCGACATCTGCTCGAGAGCGTCGTCCCATCTCCCCAGGCAATACAGCGGGTACGCCTGGCCGCACAAGAATTGCTCCCAGGTGCGGTTGCCGACGCGCCTCGCCAGCGCCAGGCCTTCGTCGATGACATCCTGTGCGTGCTGGTAGCGGTCCTCCGACGTCTTCATGTCGACGAGGTTGTTGTAGGCGCGCAGGGCCGCCGACGGCTTGTCGTTGTCGAGCGCCACCTGCAGTGCGCGCTCGAGCAGCGCGCCCGCCTCCACCCGGCGCCCGCGCCCCTGCAGGATCAGGCTCTTGGTGTTCAGCGCCTGTGAGAGAACCTCGGGCAGGTCCTCGGCCTCGGCGATCTCCAGGGCTGTCTCGACGCGCTCCATGGCGAGCGTGAGGTCGCCGGCGAAGAACTGGAAGCGTCCGATCTGGGCTGCGAGCCAGGCCACGTCTGGATCGCGCGCCTCCTCGATCAGCACTGTGAACGCACGATCCATGCTGTTGAGGCTTTCCTTGACGTGGCCGCGGTTCCAGAGCTGCTCGCCCAGGCGCGCCGACACCCGCGCCGCGGCGTGCGTCGCCCCCTGCTCCTCGAAGATCGCAATCGACGACTTGTAGTGGCGCATCGCGTCGTCGGTGCGCAACCCCGTCTCGGCCATCGTCCCGGCACGCTCGAGCAACTCCGCCTGCGACAGCGGATCTGAGGCGAGGTCCGCGGCACGTTCCAGCGCTCGCTGCGCCACCAGGTTGGCGCCCAGCGACGAGGCGCGTTCGGCCGCGCGCACCAGGCGCGTGCGAGCCTTCTCCCGGATCGTCCCCGCGTCGTCCGCGTCGGGAGCCGCAAGGTAGGCGTCGAGGTAGTGCGCCGCAACAACCTCGATGACCTCATCCTCCTCGGCACCACCCGCCTGCTCGAGGAACTCGGCGGCGGCGATGTGCAGCACGCGCCGCTTGCGCTTCGACATCGTCTCGTAGGCCACCTTGCGCACCAGCTCCTGGAGGAAGCCGTACTGGCCACGCTCAGGGGAGAGCGGGTCTGACGAGATCGACAGCACCTCCTTGCGGATCAGCGCCGCGAGCAGCGGCTCGAGCTCATCAGCAGGCCTGCCTGTCAGTGACGAGAGCGCGCTGATGGTGAACGTTCGTCCCATCACCGAGGCGTCCTGGAGGATGTCGCGTTCCGTCGGGGCGAGACCGTCGAGGCGGGCGGCGATCAGCGCCTGCAGCGTCTCCGGGACCTCGAGGGTGTCGACGTTGCCGGCAACGCGGTACGTCGCGCCGTCGCGCACGAGGATGCCGCGGTCGATGAGCATGCGCACCGTCTCGACCGCGTAGAACGGCACGCCCTCGGCGCGCTCGAGGATGCGCGCCAGCAGGTCGTCCGGCAGCTCTGGGATCGGGGCGCGCAGGAGTGCGGTCATTGCTGTGCGCGATAGTGGCTCTAGGAAGATCGACGAGAAGCTGCGCTGCGCGGCCCCCCAGGTGGGTCGTCGCTCGGACAGCTCCGGCCGTCCCAGGGTGACGATGAAGACAGGGTGACCGCGAGACCAGTCGACCAGGTACTCGATGAAATCGAGCAGCGCGGAGTCCGCCCAGTGGACATCCTCGAAGAGCATCACGATGGGGCTGGTCTCCGAGAGGCGTTCGAAGAAGATGCGCCACGCAGAGAAGAGATTCTCCTGGTCGCCCCCCGCGCGTTCCTCGAGACCGAGCAGGTGCATCAGCCGCGGTTCGACGAAGCGCGCCTCGTTCTCATTGGACACGTAGGTCTCGACGACCTCATGCAGCTTGGCTCGAGCCGAGCTTGCCTCCTCCTCCTCGAGGATGCCGGCACGCATGCGGACCATCTCCGCCAGCGCCCAGAAGGCGACACCGTCCCCGTAGCTGAGGCAGCGGCCGCGATGCCACAGCACGCCTGTCTCGACCCCCTCCAGGTACTTCTCGAACTCCCACGCCAGCCGCGACTTACCGACCCCGCCAATGCCCATCACGGACACGAGGTGAGCGCGCCGCTCCTGCGAGCTGGCGTGGAACAGCTCCTTGATCAGATGCAGCTCGCGCTCGCGCCCCACCAGTGGTGGTTCGAGCTCGGTCTGACGGCCCGCGCCCCCGTGCCGCCCGACCACCCGGACGGCCCGCCAGAGCGGCATCGGCTCGGCCTTCCCTTTGAGTGCGTGGATGCCCGCATCCGCATAGGAGATCGCTGCCTCGCTCGCCCGTCGGGCGGCGTCGTTCACGCACACCTGGCCAGGCGCTGCCACAGTCTGGATTCGTGACGCGGTGTTGACCAGGTCGCCTGCCACCATGCCCTGGTTCTGTGCACCAAGAGTGACCACAGCCTCCCCGGTGGCGACCGCCGCGCGCGCCTTCAACGTCGGGAGCCCGGACTCCAACCCCAGCACGATCACCGCCTCGACCAGGCTGAGTGCTGCGCGCACCGCCCGCTCGGCGTCGTCCTCACGGGCCAGCGGCGTTCCCCACACAGCCATGACCGCGTCGCCGATGAACTTCTCCACCCTGCCCCCGAGCCGCTCGATGAGCCGGCTGCTCTCGTCGAAGTAGCGCGAGAGCAGCTCACGGACCTCCTCGGGGTCGCGCCCCTCGGAGAGGGTGGTGAAACCGACCAAGTCGGCGAAGAGCACAGACACGTGTCGGCGCTCGGTGGCACTGTCGACCTCGGTGCTCTGGTCCGGCGGCGATATCTCCACCACCACTGGCCGCGGCTGCTGGCTGGTCAGTCGCGATCCGCATTCGCCGCAGAATTTCAGTCCCGGCGCGTTGGGGGCGCCGCAGGCCGGGCAGAGCAGGGCCAGCGGCTGACCACATTCGCCGCAGAACTTGCGGCCAGCCTCGTTCTCACCTCGGCAATTGGCGCAGATCACTCAGGGTGGGCAAGGGTAGCGCCTGCCGAGCGGCTCCGCCGGGGCAGCAGTTGGTCAGGGCGACTGCAGCACCGTCCCGTTGCGGTTCACGACCAGGCTGAGCACCACGTCGCGGCGACCGATCCCCAGCGGGCCCGACACGACGGCGCTCACCACGTAATCAAGTGTCCCGGCGGCGTCGATCCGTCCCGTACATACCGTCGAGACAATGGTCGCGAAGTCGTCGACGTTGTCCTGCCCGCATCCCGACAGGTCGGGCTGCTGTTGGTTGAACATGGCCGCGTCCGTCCCTCCGAGCTGCCCCTCGGGGGGGACCTGCGCGTTGTAGGCCGCGATGACGCTGGGCGGCAGGGGGATGCCCGGGTCGCCCAGCACGAACGCGTCGTGCCCGTTCCAACACACCTCCACGCGCATCCCCACCGCCGCGCCGAACTCCGCACCGAGGATGCGGCCGGCGCTGAACTGCTGGCACGTCGCTCCCACGAGCGACGCGGACGAGGTGTTGGCTGACGCGGTCGCCACCTGGGCAGGCGCCAGCGCGAGCAGCACCAGCCACAGACCCGCCAGGCCTGGCATGCAGAGCCACATCGCGGGCGCGGTCCGTGAAGGCCGCTGCACGTCCTCGCGGTCGGGGGCCACCCATGCGATCACCAGGGTCGGGGTCATCAGGAGCAGCTCGGCAAGGGCGACCAGCGCCCGTCCGCCGACCCCTGCGTTCACCACCGTGGTCCCAAGCCATTGGCCGTGCGGGAGAAGGGTTCTCACGATGGCTGTGACCACCAGTAGCACCAGCTCGACGATCGCGGCCAGCCCCAGCAGCCTGAACCCGCGGCGGTAGGCGAGGTCGCGCAGGGCGCCTTCGCGCTCGTCCAGGGTGCGCCGGCGCGCGAACGCGAGGCCGTCAGTGCCCTGCACAAGGAGCACGTCGAGCCCGGCGAGCACCAGCACGGGGAGGATGCCGAGGCCGTGCAGGCTCGGAGGGATCAGTGAGCCGAGCACGGCGGTGATCCCCACCACGGCGGCAATGGCGAGACGGCGCGCTCTCCGTCTGCGCAGCCGGGGTGCGCTCATGGGAACTCCTCCACGCCGCCATTGCGGTCGATGCGCAGGTGCATGGTCACGTCGCGGTGCAGGAACGGCAGCAGCATGGGCGACACCCGGGCCTGGAAGGTGAAGCTCAGCGCGCCGTCGGCGCTGGTCTCGCGCCGGCAGACCGTCGCCTGCACGCTGGTGAAGGTCGTCGATACGGGCAGGCAGTCGCTGCTGTTCATGCCGAACGACTCCGTCGCGCGGTGCCCGTCCCAGCAGGCTTGCGCGTGCAGTGGCACGTGTGCGCTGACCAGCACACCGACGGTGCGACTCGCGAAGAATTCGCGGCACGCACTCGTGGTGTCGCCCCCACCGCCGCTCGCGGGCAGGGCGACGGAGGACCTCGACACCTGTTCTGGCGCGACCACGACCGCCACCGAGAGCAGCAGCGGGAGCGCCAGCGTGAGGCCGAGCAGCCCGGCGGCGACTCGGGCTCGCCTGGATCGCCGCGCCCCGGCGCCGGCGTCGAGCGGGAAGCGGGCGGGCTCGAGCCACGCCAGCATCATCGCCGGCAGCACGAACAGCAGCTCGGCTCCCGCGACCACGGCGCCTCCGCCCAGCGCGGACGTCAGCCACGACCGCGTCGGCGTCGAGGCCACGTCACACACCACGGCGACGCCTCCGAGAGCGCCAAGCAACGCGTACGCGAGGCGGTGAGCACGGTTGCGCAGCATCTCCTGGCGCTCGTCGACAGCGCTGTCCACCGCGGTGGCGATGCGCTGCGTCGCCCGCCCAAGCACCACGTTCAGCACCATGAGCAGGATGACGAGCGCGAGGAACTCTCCGGCCCCGCCCGTCGGGTTTGCCGGGGGGGTGGCGACCAGCGCCCCACACACGGCCACCATGGCGATCACCAGGCCGCGCCGTACGTCGCGCCGGCCCAGCCACGTGCCCGGCTCGGGGCGCACCGCGCGCAGCTGGAAGACGGTGACCACCACCAGCACCATGTAGATCCCGAGCGCCACGTTGCGGGTCGCCAACGGAC
This sequence comes from Candidatus Dormiibacterota bacterium, assembly GCA_963850385.1. Classification (GTDB taxonomy): domain Bacteria; phylum Chloroflexota; class Dormibacteria; order Aeolococcales; family Aeolococcaceae; genus Aeolococcus. Next base: position 502,470 of record CAWKKS010000002.1, on the reverse strand, counting down.
TGAACGCGAGCAGCGCGAGCAGCAGTGCAAGCGCCGCGGTGAGGCGCGTGGGGGTCAGCTGCGGACCGCGGCGCCGGCGACGCGCCGGTGGGCTAGCCAGCATGGTCGCCTGCCTCCGCCCGGCGGCGCCTGTACAGCTCCTCGCTCATCGGTCGGAACGGCTGGCGCGAGAAGATCGCCTCGATCGGCACGCCGAAGAGCTCGCTGAGCCGAAAGGCCAGCTCGAGGCTCGGGTTGTAGTCGCCGCGTTCCAGGTAGCCGACGGTCTGGTAGTTCACGTCGACGGCATCCGCCAGTTCCTGCCGGGAAAGGCCCCGCTCGGCGCGCAGGACGGCGATCCGGTTGTGGAAGCCCCCAGCGTCACCACCAACACCCTCGTGTGACCGACCCATAGATCGTATTGTTGTACTTCTACAACGGATTGTCAACCACCTACCTCGGGACGGGACGAGGGCTCTGCGCCATCAGCGGTCCACGCGGGCCGGCGGGCCCGTACCCTGACCAACATGTCGCGCTACCGCTGGGCGCTGACCGGCCTGGCCGGGCTGGTGGTGGCGGCCGTCCTGGTCACCGCGCTGGCCCGCAACGCCCCGCCGAGCGCGGCGACCGGCAGCGGCAGCGCGGCGCTCATCCCCACCGACCAGCGGATGAACGCCGCCGACTTCACCGGCCTCGACGGCTGGCTCAACAGCCCGCCGCTGACGGTGAGCGGGCTCCGCGGCAAGGTGGTGCTGGTGGACTTCTGGACGTTCTCGTGCGTCAACTGCGTGCGCACCATCCCCCACCTTCAGCATCTCCAGCAGGCATACGGCAGTCGCGGGCTGGTCATCGTGGGCGTCCACTCACCGGAGTTCGACTTCGAGAAGGTTCGCGCCAACGTGATGAGCGCGGTGCAGCGGTACGGCGTCACCTGGCCGGTGGCGCTCGACTCGGCGATGAACACGTGGAACGCCTACGGCAACCAGTACTGGCCGGCCGAGTACCTCATCGACCAGCTCGGGCGGGTGGCGTACATCCACGACGGCGAGGGCGACTACGACGTCACCGAGTCGGCGATCGCCGCGCTGCTCGGCATCAAGGCTTCGCCAACGCCGGTGGCCGCCACGCCCGACATCAGCTCGCAGACGCCCGAGCTCTACGCCGGCAGCGAGCGCGGCCAGCTCGGCAACGGCGAGAGCTACAGCGGCATCGGGAACACGGTGAACTACGGCAAACAGGACACCACCACCGACGCCGACCGCATCGTGGTCGGAGGCACCTGGGTCGACAGGGGCCAGTACCTCGTGTCCAAGACCGCGGGCCACGTCATCCTCGACTTCGCCGCGCGCGACGTCTACCTGGTGGCCGGCCCCGACTCGCACCCGGTCCACGTCACCATGACAGTGGACGGCAACCCCGTCGGCGCCGAGCAGCTCGGTCCCGACCTCGCCGCCGGCGGGCTCGACATCACCGGCCAGCGGCTGTACCACGTGCTCCGCAACGAGGGCGGGGATCGTCGCTTCCTGGACATCGCCGTGCCCGCGGGGTTCCGGCTCTACACCTTCACCTTCGGCTGAGGTGATCAGCATCGCGTCGCTGGTGGCGACGTTCGTCGCCGGGCTTGCCTCCTTCCTGGCGCCGTGCTCGGTGCCGCTGCTGCCGGCGTATCTCTCCGCGGTGAGCGGCGCCGCCGCCGCCGACCTCGCCGACAACGGGCGCCGGCGCGACCTTCGCGGCCGGCTGGTCGCGGGTTCCATCCTCTACGTCGCCGGCTTCACCACCGTCTTCATCCTCCTCGGCATCGGTGCTGCCGGCATCGGCCACTCCATCCGGCAGGTGGAGCGGGCCGTCGAGATCGTCGGCGGCATCCTGCTGGTGCTCTTCGGGCTGGTGGTGGTCGGGGTGCTGCGCCTTCCCTTCCTCGAGCGAGTGCGCGGGCTGTCGCTGCCCGAGCGCCTGCGGGGCCGAGGTGTTGTTGCTGCGTACTTGGTCGGCGTCGTCTTCGGGATCGGCTGGACGCCGTGCGTCGGCCCCTACCTCGGCGTCGCCTTCGTGCTCGCGGCAAGCAGTGCCCACGTCGTCTCCGGCGCCGCCCTGCTGCTGGCCTACTCCATCGGGCTGGGCCTTCCCTTCGTGCTCATCGCCCTGCTCTGGGCTTCGTTGCCAACGCTGCCCCGCCGGGTGGCCCGGCTGGCGGGCCCGATCAGCCGGGTCGGCGGCGCGCTCACCATCGCGCTCGGGTTACTCCTGCTCAGCGGCTGGTACACGCACCTGACCTCGTACCTGGCGCAGATCTCCACGCCGAGCTGAGCCCGGCGTTGGAAACCGCCCGAAGCTGTCGCGCCGAGCCCGGGTCTCAGTGGGGGTCGAAGGTGTCGGAGTCGAGGCGCTCCAGGAAATCCGTGGCCAGCCTGCGAAGGTCTGCCGAGGAGTTGCTGTCCGCGATGACCAGCTCGGCCATGTGGTGTGCTTGCGTGAGGAGCGCGGCGATGATGTCCGGGTCCTCGGCGGCCATGCCGCCTGAGGTCACGAAACGCAACACCCTGCCGATGCGGTCAGTGCTGTCCGCCATCCGACGATTGTGCGCGCCTCGCCGTCCCTCTGCCGCCGGGTGGGATGATCGGTGCGTGCATGAATCAGTGACCGGGAGGCGAGCATGAGCAGCGGCGACCGGTTCGGCGCCCGGACGACCCTGGCCGGTGGTATCGACTACTTCCGCCTCGATCGCCTTGCGGAGTCGGGCGTCGGCGATCCCTCGCGGCTGCCGATGACCGTCAAGGTCCTCCTCGAGAACGCGCTGCGCCTGTCGGGTGCGCCGTTCGCCAATGAGGACGACGTCGCGGCCCTGGTCGGGTGGGACGGCGAGCGCCCCGACCAGGACCGCGAGCGCCCCTTCGTGCCGTCGCGGGTGCTGCTCCAGGATTTCACCGGGGTTCCCGCTGTCGTCGACCTCGCCGCCATGCGCGCGGCGATGCAGCGCGCCGGCGGCGACCCGCAGCGCATCGATCCGTTGGTGCCGGTCGACCTGGTCGTCGACCACTCCGTTCAGGTCGACGCCTTCGGCGATGCACAGGCGTACGGCCGCAACCTCGAGCGCGAGTACGAGCGCAACCGCGAGCGCTACATGCTGCTGCGCTGGGCACAGCAGGCGTTCAAGGGATTCCGCGTGGTCCCCCCGGGGATGGGCATCGTCCACCAGGTCAACCTCGAGTACCTGGCTCGCGTCGTCCAGGTTCGTGACATTGATGGCCACAACGTGGCGCTTCCCGACACCCTGGTGGGGACGGACTCGCACACCACCATGGTCAATGGCATCGGCGTCCTCGGCTGGGGCGTCGGCGGCATCGAGGCGGAGGCGTGCATGCTCGGTCAGCCGCTGTTCCTGCTCTCGCCGGTGGTGGTTGGCGTGCGCTTCCACAACGCGCTGCCGGTCGGCACCACCGCGACCGACCTCGTGCTCACTCTCACCGAGATGCTGCGCAAGCACGGCGTGGTCAACAAGTTCGTGGAGTTCTGCGGCGCCGGCCTGTCGTCGATGACCGCGGCGGACCGGGCCACGCTCTCCAACATGGCGCCCGAGTACGGCGCCACGGCGTCGCTGTTCCCTGTCGACGCGGGCACCCTCGAGTACCTGCGCCAGACCGGCCGCGACGCTGAGCACATCGCCCTGGTCGAGCGGTACACGCGCGAGCAGGGGATGTTCCGCACCGACGAGTTCGAGACGCCCGTCTTCAGCGAGATGCTCGACCTCGACCTCGCCACCATCGTCCCGTCAGTGGCGGGGCCGCGCCGCCCCCAGGACCGCGTCGCCCTCCCCGGGGTCTGGGAGTCGTTCACCGCGGTGTACGGCGGCGGTGGCGACGACCAACCGCAACGCAACGGCGACCTCGCCCGGCTGGTGGATGAGGGCGGCAACCCGGCGGGTACGACGGGCAACCCCCAGGAGGTCCCGGCGGCGGGCGGCAACGGTCGCCGCGGGGGCGAGCTCGCCGATGGCGCCGTGGTCATCGCGGCGATCACCTCGTGCACCAACACCTCCAACCCCTCGGTGATGCTCGCCGCCGGGTTGCTAGCCCAGCACGCCGTCGAGCGCGGCCTCACCGTCGCCGAGCACGTCAAGACGTCGCTGGCGCCCGGCTCGCGCGTGGTCACTGACTACCTGCGCCGCGCCGGCGTGTCCGAGGCACTCGACACGCTGCACTTCAACACCGTCGGCTACGGCTGCACCACCTGTATCGGCAACAGCGGTCCGCTGCCCGAGGAGGTGTCGGCGCGCATCGAGTCCGAGGACCTCGCCGTGGCCGCCGTGCTGAGTGGCAACCGCAACTTCGAGGGGCGCATCCACCCGCAGGTCAAGGCCGCCTACCTCGCCTCACCGCCATTGGTGGTGGCCTACGCGCTGGCCGGCACCGTCGACATCGACCTCACCAGCGAGCCGCTCGGCCGCGGCAGCGACGGCTCCGACGTCTTCCTGAGCGACATCTGGCCGAGCGCCGAGGAGATCGCCGACGCCACCGCACGGGGCCTGCAGCAGTCGATGTTCCACGACGAGTACGCGCGCATCTTCGACGGCGACGAGCACTGGCAGAAGCTGCCCGCTCCGACTGGCGCGATGTTCGCGTGGGAGGCGGACTCAACGTACGTGCGCGAACCGCCGTTCTTCGCCCGCGTCGGCGAGGCCGCGGCGCCTCCCCGGGCGATCGAGAACGCGCGGGTGCTGGCCCTGCTCGGTGACTCGATCACCACCGACCACATCTCGCCGGCCGGCAGCATCTCGCCGAGCTCGGCGGCCGCCGAGTACCTGCGCGAGCACGGCGTCGAGCTGCGCGACTTCAACACCTACGGCGCCCGGCGCGGCAACCACGAGGTGATGATGCGCGGCACCTTCGCCAACATCCGGCTGCGCAACGCGCTGGCGGCGGGCAAGGAGGGGGGCTGGACGACCCACCTCGACAGCGGCGAGGTGATGTCCATCTATGACGCGGCGATGCGCTACGCGGCCGAGGGCGTGCCGCTGATCATCCTGGCCGGTCGCGAGTATGGCTCGGGGTCGTCGCGAGACTGGGCCGCCAAGGGACCGATGCTGCAAGGGGTCCGCGCGGTCATCGCCCAGTCGTTCGAGCGCATCCACCGCAGCAACCTGGTGGGCATGGGGGTGCTGCCCCTGCAGTTCCGCGACGGCGACTCGGCGGCGTCGCTCGGAACTCGAGGGGAACGAGCGCTACACCATCAGTGGCGTGGCCGAGGCCGGCCCGGGCACGACCGTCGAGGTGACCGCGATCGGGCCAGGTGGCGAGACCACCTTCGAGACGCTCTGCCGCCTCGACAGCGCCACCGACGTGGAGTATTTCCACGCCGGGGGCATCCTCACCCACGTCCTTCGTCAATTGCTGCCCACCTGATCTGATGGTTCTTCACAAGGGTTGACAGATCTTTCGTACGCGGCACTCGACAGCCTGTTCGCGGGCACTGATGCTTGCCAAGTGATGATGCGTTTGGGGCATTCGCGACAGCCGCGGGCCGACCGGTCATGAGGCGGCTGAGCATGGCGTCCGCCCTGCTCTTCGTCGGCGGTGCCGTCACCATCGTCGGGCTGCCGCTGCAGTGGTTCAGCGAGTCGGCGCCGGACGGCACCACGCTCACCAGGACCGGCTTGGACTACGCGGCCTACGACGTGGCCACGACCATCGTCTTCGGCGCCCTGCTCATCGTCGCCGCCGCGGCCCTGGCTGCGGCGCGGCGCTGGGCGGAGCCGGCCAGCGTGGTGATCGCGCTGCTCGCCTGCCTGTGGGGAGCGCTGGTGGTCATCGCCGCCGCCAGCCCCGCCGATGGCGGCACCTCTGACGTGAAAATCTCGATCGGCCTCGGGGCCTATGCGGTGGCGGCCGGTGCGGTGCTCGGCATCGCCGGCGCGCTGCTCGGCATCCGCGGCCGCACTGTCTCGATCATCACGTCGGGGGTGCAGACGAGCGTCTGACAGAGGGCGGTTCCCGCCCGGGAGGGGCTAGGCTGTGGTCCGGCGACAGAGCGCTGTCGCCGGCCACGGTCATCCTCAGTCCATCCCGTCCGTTCTGTCGAGGAACGCCGATGAAGCCCGCCCCGCGCCGCTGGCAGGTCGCCGATGCTGCGCCCCTCGCCGGCCATCCGCCCCTGCTCGGCCGCATCCTGGCGGCGCGTGGCCATGACGACAGCAGCGCCGCGTCGTTCCTCGACACCGCCGCCACCTTCCACGACCCCTTCGGGCTGCGCGGCATGGCCGCGGCTGTCGACGTGCTCGGCTCGGCGATCCGCGCCGGTGAACGCGTCGCCGTGTACGGCGACTACGACGCCGACGGGGTCACCGCCTGCGCGATGTTGAGCCGGGCGCTGCGCGCGGCCGCGGTCGACGTGGTGCCGTACATCCCCAACCGGATGAGCGAGGGGTACGGCCTGCATGGCGCCGCGCTCACCGAGTTGCACGCCCAGGGGGTGCGCTGCGTCATCACTGTCGACTGCGGCACCAGCAGCGTCGACGTCGCCGCGGCGAGGCCCGCCGGCATGCGCCTGGTGGTGACCGACCATCACCTGCCCCTGGCTCCCGATGGCGCCCCGCCGGCGCTCGCCCCCGCTGACGCGCTGATCAATCCCAAGCAGCCGGGCTGCGACTACGCGTTCGATGGCCTCGCCGGCGCCGGCGTCGCCTGGAAGCTGCTCGCCGCGCTGGAGTCGGCGGGGCTCGTGCCCACGGGCAGCACCGAGGCCGGCCTCGGGCTCGCCGCGCTGGGAACGGTCGCCGACATGATGCCGCTGCGCGGTGAGAACCGCCTCATCGTGCAGCGCGGCATGCCTCACCTCCGCGACCACGCCGGCATCCGCGCGCTGTGCACCGCCGCCGGGCTGTCCGCGGAGCTGCGCGCCGGCGACATCGGCTTCGGTCTCGGTCCCCGGATCAACGCGGCCGGGCGCATGGAGGATGCCCGCCTCGCGCTCGACCTCTGCCTCTGCGACGACGACGACGAGGCCTTCGAGCTTGCCGCCCGGTTGGACGCGCAGAACCGCGATCGCCAGGCTGCCGTGGCCATCGCCATGGCCGAGGCGGAGATGATGGTCGCCGAGCTGCCCGACGACGCCCCCGCCATCGTGCTGGGGTCGCCGACCTGGCCGATGGGCATCGTCGGGCTCGTCGCCGGGCGTCTCACCGAACGCTATGCGCGGCCCAGCTTCATCGTGTGCCTGGACCCGTCGGAGGCGAAGGGCTCGGCACGCTCGATCCCGTCAGTGCACATCGTCGAAGCCCTCGATGGCGCCGCGTCGACCCTGCTCCGCTACGGGGGTCACAAGGTCGCCGCGGGCTTCAGCCTCGACGCGGCGCGGTTCGACGAGTTCGCCGACGCCATCCGCGCGGCGGTGGCTGCGCAGCTCGGCGACGCTCCTCGGGAGCGCGTGTTCGCCATCGACGGCGAGATCACCACAGCCGAGTGCGTCCCCGACACCTGCGACCTGCTCGACATGCTCGAGCCCTGCGGGCAGGGCAACGCGGCGCCGGTGCTGGCGATGCGCGGCTGCAGGGTGCTCTCCACCAGCACCTTCGGCAGCGAGTCGCAACACGCCCGCGTGGCGCTCAGCGATGGCAGCGGCATCGTCGAGGCCATCGCCTTCTTCAAGCCCGGCCTCGCCGAACACCTGCCCCGCGGCCGGCGCGTCGACGTCTGCATCGCGCTCGAGCGCGACGAGTGGCAGGGGATGTTGCGCGTGCGCGCGCGGCTGCGCGACATCAGGCCGGCGCGGCCGGAGCCGGTCGTGGAGCTGACCGGGACGCCCATCCCGCGCGCGGTGGCGGACCCCGCGTAGGCAGCCGCCCGAGGGGACGGCTCCGTAGAACTCAGCGCTCGTCCGCATCACCGTCTCGGAAAGGGAACGCTGAACATGGCCCCGACGAAAGCTGCAACCAGGAGCAGGCCGAAGCCCGCGACCGCCGCGAGCGCGAAAGCTGCGACGTCCACGGGATTCACCGCCGAAGAGAAGGCGGCGATGCGCGAGCGAGCCAGGGAACTGAAGGCAGAGGCGGCCAAGGCGGATGGCGAGAAGGAGCTGCTCGCCGCCATCGCCAAGATGGAGGAGCCGGCGCGCGGCATCGCCAAGAAGCTGCACGCCATCATCAAGACCGCGGCCCCGGCGCTGGCGCCGAAGACCTGGTACGGGATGCCCGCGTACGCCAAGGACGGCAACGTCGTGTGCTGGTTCCAGAACGCCGGCAAGTTCAAGGCCCGCTACCAGACGCTCGGCTTCAGCGACAAGGCCAACCTCGACGACGGCGCGATGTGGCCCAACTCGTACGCACTGACCAAGATGACGCCCGCGGAGGAGGCGAAGATCTCAGCGCTGCTGAAGAAAGCCGTGCGCTGAGCGGGGCCTGACGCCGGCGCGGGTCCACCGGTTGCCTGTCCGTCGCGCTTTCCGCGCCGAGACCGGCCTCCGTTGGGCGATCGGGCGAGGCCACGCGGTGGCAGGGGCGAGACTGATCCGTCCTTGCGGGCCACCAGTTGCCTAGCCCTCCACTCACGGTCACCACACAACACCTCATGGCGACGCGTAGGCTCCGCGTTCACGCCCTGGCCTTCGGCCGGGCAGAGCCGGCACGGAGGCTATGCACATGCCCACGGTCATCGCTCATCACGACATCAGCAAGGGCAAGGACCACTGGCTGACGTCCAGCAAGCGTGAGGAGGTGTTCGGGCCCCTCGGCGTGACCGGCATCCGCACGTTCGTCGACCCGCAGGACCCCAACCGGGTTGCCGTCCTCATGGAGGTCGCCGACATGGACCGCGTCATGGCAGCCATGCAGAACCCCGAGATGGCCGCCGCCATGGAGTACGACGGGGTGAAGCCGGAGACGCTGCACATCCTCCTCGAGGAGAAGGCCGGCTAACGGTTCCACCCTCCGGCCGGCGCCGCCGCGGAGGTCGCCAGGCGGGCCCGGTGTAAGGTGAACGGCATGCCCACCGCTCGCGCCACCACCATCGGCGAGCTGCGGCGCACCGAGTACCGCGTGGTGCCGGTGCGCGCCGAGCTCCGCCGCAACCTGATTCGCCGCCTCGCCGCCGGCGACCCCCTGTTCGACGGCATCCTGGGCTACCAGGACAGTGTCATCCCGCAGCTGGAGAACGCGCTGCTAGCGGGCCAGGACCTCATCCTCCTCGGCGAGCGCGGCCAGGCGAAGTCACGGCTGCTCCGCGGCCTGTGCGCCCTGCTCGACGACGCCGTCCCGGCGATCGCCGGGTGCGAGATCAATGACGATCCCTACGACCCGCTGTGTCGCCGCTGCCGCGACCTCGTCGCCGAGCACGGCGATGACGTGGAGGTCGCCTGGCTCACCCCGGAGATGCGCTACAGCGAGAAGCTGGCCACCCCCGACACATCGATCGCCGACCTGATCGGTGAGGTCGACCCCATCCGCGTCGCCGAGGGACGCTACCTCAGCGATGAGCTCACCATTCACTACGGGCTGATCCCGCGCACCCATCGCGGCATCTTCGCCATCAACGAGCTCCCCGACCTCGCCGAGCGCATCCAGGTGGGCCTGCTCAACATCATCGAGGAACGCGACGTGCAGATCCGCGGCTACCGCCTGCGGCTGCCGCTCGATGTCTTCGTCGTGGCCACGGCGAACCCCGAGGACTACACCAACCGCGGCCGCATCATCACCCCGCTCAAGGACCGCTTCGGAGCGCAGATCCGCACCCACTACCCGCGCAGCGTCGAGCACGAGATCGCCATCATCGACCAGGAGGCGACCAGCTTCGACGACATGCCCGTGCCTGTGCATGTGCCGCACTACATGAAGGAGATCGTCGCCGAGTTCACCCAGCTGGCCCGGCGCCACCCCCAGATCAACCAGCGCAGCGGTGTGTCCGTGCGCATGTCGATCGCCAACCAGGAGAACCTGGCCAGCAACGCGCTGCGTCGCGCGCTGCGCACCGGCGAGAAGGAGGCGGTGGCACGCATCAGCGACCTGCCCGCGCTGGCCGCGTCGAGCGCCGGCAAGCTGGAGATGGAGACACTTGACGACGGCGATGACAGCGCCGTCCTCGACAAGATGCTGCGCACCGCCTGCCACAACGTGTTCCGCCGGCACTTCACCGTTGGCGAGTTCGCCGACCTCGTCCAGCGCTTCGAGCATGGCGGCTTCACCGTCGAGGTCGGCGACGCGCTGGCGGCAACCTCCTACGCCGCCGCGCTCAGCGAGCTGCCCGGGATCGAGTCCGCCACCAGCAAGCTCGGCGAGCCGCAGAGCGCCCCGTCGCGCGTCGCGGTGCTTGAGTTCGTCCTCGAGGGCCTGCACCGCGGCAAGCGACTCAACAAGACGGAGATGGACGGCACCGCCGTGTACGGCGGGTGAGCACCCACCGCTTCACCGCCTGGGACGGCACCCAGGACCCGCTCGGGCCCGACGTCGACGAGATCTTCAACCGCCTCAGCGAGGATGTGTTCCACGGCTGGGACTTCGAGACGGCGCTTCGCCGCATGCTCAGCCAGGGTTGGCGTGACCGCTCGGGCCGCCGCCTCATGGGGCTGGAGGAGATGACCGAGCGGCTGTCACGCCAGCGCCGCAAGCAGCTCGAGAAGTACAACCTCGACGGCGTCTTCGACGACATCACCGAGAAGCTCGACAACGTCGTGCGCATGGAGCGCCAGGGCATCGACGAACGGCTGACCCGCGTGGAGGATGAGTCGGCCCGGCGCATCCTCGACCGCGTCGCCGCCAAGCGGCGCGAACAGCTCGAGAACCTGCCCCGCGACCCCGGGGGGGCGATCCGCGAGCTGCAGGGCTACGAGTTCATGGATGAGCGCGCCGAGCAGGCGTTCCAGCGGCTCGTCGAGGAGATCAAGAAGGGCGTGGTGGACACGTACTTCAAGGAGATGACCGCGCAGATGCAGGCGATGTCGTCCCAGGACGTCGCCGAGCTCCGGGCCATGACCCGCGACCTCAACCGGCTGGTACGCGAGAAGCTCGAGGGCATCCCCGATGCGCAGCGCCAGCGCAGCTACGAGGCGTTCCTCGAGCGCTGGGGGAAGCTCTTCCCCAACGCGCCACCCAAGGTCGACGACTTCCTCGACGAGATCACCCGGCAGATGGCCCGCATGGATTCGCTGATGCGTTCGCTCTCGCCCGAGATGCGCAGCCAGCTCGGCGAGTTGATGGACGCCGTGTTCGGTGATGCAGAGCTCCAGGCCGAGCTCGCCGAGCTCGGCGCCGGGCTCGAGATGCTCTCCCCGCGGAGCGGTCTCGGGTCGCGCTACTCGTTCTTCGGCGGCGAACAGCTGCCCCTCGACGAGGCGATGCAGCTCATGGGCCGCCTGCAGTCCATGGAGGAGCTGGAGCGCAGCCTGCGCGACGTCTACCACGGCGGCCAGGTGCCCCCCGACGCGCGACGCCAGCTTCAGGAGACGCTCGGCGACGACGCCGCGCGCAGCCTCGACCAGCTCGCCCAGATGGCACGCGAGCTCGAGGCACGCGGGCTCGTCCAGCGCGATGCCGACGGACTGCGCCTGACCGCCCGCGGGATGCGACGGATCGGTCAGAAGGCGCTCGGAGACCTCTTCGCCAAGCTGCGCCAGGACCGCTTCGGCGAGCACGCCATCGCGCGCCGCGGCCAGCGCGGTGAACGTGCCGACGAGAGCAAGGCGTACGAGTTCGGTGACCCCTTCGACCTCGATGTCGAGCGCACCGTCATGAACGCTGTCCAGCGCCAGGCGTCGGAGGCCCCCGCGCGGGTCGGTGTCCCCCGGCTGGCGCCCGAGGACTTCGAGGTGCACCGCAGTGACGCGTTGACCCGTTCGGCGACGGTGCTGATGCTCGACATGAGCCGCAGCATGCCGCTGCGCGGCTATTTCTACGCCGCCAAGAAGGTGGCGCTGGCGCTCAACTCGCTGATCCGCAGCCAGTACCCGCGTGAACTCGCTGCACATCATCGGGTTCAGCGACATCGCCCGCGAGATCAGCTCGGCGGACCTGCCCCACCTCAGTGTCAACGAGTACGTCTACGGCACCAACATGCAGCACGGGCTGATGCTGGCGCGTCGCCTGCTGGCGCGTGACCCGGCCTCGAACAAGCAGATCATCATCGTCAGCGACGGCGAGCCCACCGCCCACATCGAGAACGGTCGCCCGATCTTCTTCTATCCGCCCCTTCCCGAGACCTTCGAGAAGACGCTCCTCGAGGTGCAGCGCTGCACGCGCGAGAAGATCGTGATCAACACCTTCATGCTCGAATCCAACCACCAGCTGGTGCAGTTCGTGGACGAGATGACCCGGCTCAACCGCGGCCGAGCCTTCTTCATCAGCCCCGACAGGCTCGGCGATTACGTCCTCGTCGACTACGTCGCCAGCAAGCGGCGGCGCGCCGCGTAGCCGGGTGGTCGCCGACTCCCCGGGCGACCGGGCCGCGTTCGCGGAGCGCCTCCGACTGCAGGTGGCCTCGCGCTATGCGAGCACCACCGTCGACATCGACCCGGCTCGCTTCGCGCTGCGTGTCCACCGCCCCGGCCTCGACGTCCTGCTGCCGCTGGCAACGCTGTATCGCGGCTGCCAGCGCCAACCGGCACGCACCGCGTCGTTGATCAGCGACTTCGTCCGCACCGCTGAGGCGAGCATGGTCCCCAGCGAGACCGAGGTGGTGTCGCCGGCCAGAGTGGTGTGGTGCGTGCGCAGCCGTCGCTACCTCGCCTCACTCGCGCGCAGCGAGGAGCTGCTGACCGAGCCGGTGGGCGGCGACATCGTCGCCTTCATCGCCGAGTCACTGCCGGGCCAGGTGATGCGTGGTGTGCCACGCACCGAGTGGGGCGCTGCCGGCATCGACGTCGCCACCGTCCGTCGCGCCGCCGATGAGAACACGGCCACGCGGTTCGCCCGCGTGCTGGAGCGCATCGCTGCCATCGATCGCATTCCCGCGGATGGCTGGCGCCTGGCCGGTGACTCGCTGTACCAGGGCAGCATCGTGATGGTGCCCGCGCTCTTGCGTGCCCTCGTCGACCGCTCAGGAGGGGAGATCCTCATCGGTCTGCCGGACCGTGCGGTCGCGCTCATCATCCCGGCGTCGTTGCCGGCGGCGGCGACGTTCGGCCAGCGCGTGCTCCAGGAGTGGCGCGAGTCGATGAACCCCTGCTCGCGCGAGGTCCTGCGCAGTGACGGCACCACGCTGCGCGTGCTCGAGCACGGCCGTCGCACCACGTCCCTGCTGCCCTGGCTCAACGACTGAGCCCGGTCTGCGTCAGGGTCGGGGCACCGCCGGGGTGGGAGCGTCGATCACCTTGCGCTGTTCCTCGCGCCGCGCCGCGATGACGCTGAGCGCCGCCAGGGCCGCGGCCCCGATAACGCTGCCGCCGATGCGCACCGCGCTGCGCAGCGCGTCGCCACCGCCCGCGCTGGGGAGGGCCGGCCCCTGGCCGAACCACACGGTGATGGCGGTCTGGTCCGAGCGCGACCCATTGCCGTGCGACCGCCCCCGCTCGACGCGCAGTGCGGCCGGCGCCAGCGGGTGCCTCTGACCCCCATCCGAGTCCGTCTCCAGGCGCCGCATCGCCGCCGTCGCTGCCGACAGCAGGGTGGAGGTGCGCGTCGCCCCGGCGGCGACGCGGGCCAGCGGACCCGCCACGCGGAGCACCGCCGGAGTACTCGAGGCCATGACCGACAGGATAGTCCCGCGGTGGGGCCGCCATGCGGCTCCTGTTAGCGTTGCCGGGTGCCTGCCCTGACCCACCCCGCCGGCCGCATCGCCGCCGCCCTGCGCGGCGCGATCGCCGCCCACCCCCACCAGGACGCCGGCGCCGGCCACGACATGCTCGCCGTCGCCGAGTCGATCGCGGCCCGCGGAGGCCTCGACGTGGAGGACCTGCGCCTGCGCCAGCTCTCCACCGCCACCGGGGCGGCGCTGCTGCTGCGCGTGCTGCCGTTCGGCCTGGCCACCCCGTTGGACCGCCCGAGGTTGCGGCGCGACTCCTATCGCTGCGCCGCCGCCGCCGGGGCTGACGAAGGCACCACCATCGTCTGCGTGGCGGCCGCGCTGGTTGCTGCCGACCTGCTTCGCTTCGACCCGGCGACAACGGCGATCCGGGTGCGGCAGTCGCTGCTGGAGGACGCTCCGATGGCGCTGCTCAACCGGCTGACCATCCTCGGTCAGGAGACCGCGATCGTTGAGGTGGACGCCGACCCCGGCGCGGCGTTGCAGGTGGCCCTGAGCGCGCTCGAGTGGACGGGCTCCGCCGGGGTCGCCTCGATGCTGGCGCGCCTCGGCGAGGCCGGTCGCGGCGACCTGGGTACCCTCGCTGCCGCCCTCGCCGGGGCCGCGGCGGGAGAGTGCGACGTGCCCGTCGACGGCCCGCTCGCGGCACGCGCCGACGCCGCGGCGTCGACACTGGCCACAGCAGCGGCCGGCGTCGCCTGACCGGCCGACCTGAGGGGCGCACCACCGCGGCGTACTATTCCGCGCGTGACAACCAAGGGCCGCCACATCCGCATCCTCACCGCCAAGGTCGGGCTCGACGGCCACGACCGGGGCATCAAGGTGATCTCCCGGGCGCTGCGTGACGCCGGCGTCGAGGTGATCTACACCGGCCTGCACCAGACCCCCGAGATGGTGGTGGACGCCGCCATCCAGGAGGACGTCGACGGGATCGGCATCAGCCTGCTGAGCGGCGCGCACATGACCCTCTTCCCCGAGATCATCCGGTTGTTGCGCGAGCGCGATGCCGGCGACATCGTGGTCTTCGGCGGGGGGATCATCCCTGACAGCGACGTCGAGGCCCTCCGCGAGCTTGGCGTCGACAAGGTGTTCACGCCGGGAACGTCGCTCGACGAGGCCGTGGCATACGTCAAGGAACGCTTCGGCAGAGTCGCGGCCTGACCGCCGAAGCCACTCGACCGCACGGTGTCCGCCGCCGCCCCACCCGATCCGCCCGGCGTCGCGGTGCTCGGCGTGGGAGGCGTTGGCGGCCTGCTGGCTGCGGCGCTGGCGCGCGCCGGGACCGCTGTCGAGGTCCTGGCCGGCGAGAGCACCGCGCGCACCCTGGCCGAGCGCGGGCTGAGGCTCGAGAGCCCGCGCTTCGGTGACTTCACAGTGCCGGTGGCGACGGCGTCCCGGCTCGAGCACCCGGTCGTGGCGTGCTTCGTGACGGTGAAGAACACGCAGCTCGACGCTGCGCTCGAGCGCCTGCCCGCGGCGGCTCTCGGCGAGGGGCTGGTGATCCCGTTTCTCAACGGCATCGACCACGTCGACACATTACGGGCTGTCTACCCTGGTGCGAACGTCGCCGCCGCGACCATCCGGGTGGAGTCGTTCAAGGTCGACACCGGCGTGATCCGTCATGCCAGCCCGTTCGCGGCCATCAACATCGCCGCGTCCGATGACAACCGGGCGCGCGTCCACGGGGTCGCCGCCCAGCTCGAGGCGGCCGGCTTCGACGTCACCGTGCGCGACGACGAGGCCGCGATGCTCTGGGAGAAGCTGTGCCCGCTCGCGGCGCTCGCCCTGGTGACCACCCACGAGCGCGCCAACGCGGGCGAGGTCCGGTCGCGGCGGCGAGCGGACGTGGTGGCGATCATCCGCGAGGCGGCCGCCGCCGCCGCCGTCGAGGGCGCCCGCATCGATCCCGAGGCGCTGATCAACTTCCTCGACTCCGTGCCGCCCACGATGGAATCGTCGATGCAGCGCGACCAGGCCGCCGGCCGGCCGCTCGAGGTCGACGCCATCGGCGGCGCAGTGGTCCGGCGCGCGCGGCGGGCGGGCGTCGACGCGCCCGTCACCGCCCGGCTGGTGGACGAACTCCAAGCCCGCTCGTAGGGTCACAATCAGCCGCGATCCGTCCGACTGCCAGAGGGACACGGCCATGGCGAAGGTTCTCTGCGTGCTCTACCCGGACCCGGTGGACGGCTACCCGCCCGCGTACGCGCGCGACGACCTGCCGCACATCGCCGCGTATCCCAACGGCCAGACCACCCCCACGCCGGAGGCCATCGACTTCACCCCGGGACAGCTGCTGGGCAGCGTCAGCGGTGAGCTCGGCCTGCGCACTTTCCTTGAGCGGGGGGGCCATTCGCTGGTGGTCACCTCCGACAAGGACGGCCCCGTCTCGGTGTTCGAGCGCGAGCTGCCCACCGCCGACGTGGTGATCTCGCAGCCCTTCTGGCCGGGGTACCTCACCGCTGAGCGCATCGCCAAGGCCCCCAACCTGAAGCTGGCCATCACCGCGGGCATCGGCTCCGACCATGTCGACCTCAGCGCCGCCATCGGGCGGGGCATCACCGTTGCCGAGGTCACCTACAGCAACAGCATCAGCGTCTCGGAGCACGTGGTGATGCTGATCCTCTCGCTGGTGCGCAACTACATCCCCTCGTACAACTGGGTCGTCAACGGTGGCTGGAACATCGCCGACTGCGCGGCGCGCGAGTACGACCTCGAGGGCATGAAGGTGGGCACGGTCGCGGCGGGACGGATCGGCACCGCCGTGTTGCGCCGCCTCAAGCCGTTCGACGTGCGGTTGCACTACACCGACCAGCACCGGCTGCCGCCTGAGATCGAGGAGGAGCTCGGCGTCACCTTCCATCCCACCGTCGAGTCACTGGTGGCGGTGTGTGACGTCGTGACCATCAACGCCCCGCTCCATCCCGGGACCGAGGGCATGTTCGGCGACCGGCTCATCGGCTCGATGAAACGCGGCGCCTACCTGGTGAACACCGCCCGCGGCAAGATCTGTGACCGCGACGCCGTGGTACGGGCTCTCGAGTCGGGTCAGCTGGCCGGCTACGCGGGCGACGTGTGGTACCCGCAACCCGCGCCCGCGGACCACCCGTGGCGGACGATGCCGTGGCACGGCATGACCCCGCACACCTCGGGGACGTCGCTGTCGGCGCAGGCGCGCTACGCCGCCGGCACCCGGGAGATCCTCGAGTGCTGGTTCGCGGGACGGCCGATCCGTGAGGAATACCTGATCGTCCAGGGCGGCTCGCTGGCCGGCGCCGGCGCGCATTCGTACACGGCGACGCCGCAGTAGTCGGCCGCCGCTCAGGTTTCTTGGCGGACCACCACGACGGGGCACGGCGCTGTCTGCACCAGCGCGCTGCTCACCGAACCGAGCAACAGCCGGCGCACACCCCCCTCGCCGCGCGCGCCGATCACCAGGATGTCCGAGGGGCGGAGGAACTGCTCGATGATCTCGGCGGGTGGCCCGTTGAGCAGCTCGACGGTGGCCGGCACGTCCCTCGGCGCGCCGCCCGCGCGGACCCTGGCGAGCATCTCGCTGGCGAAGGCGCGCATCTGCTCGGCGGTGCGCTCGTCGAGGGACTCGGCGAGCCGCGCATCCCCTGACCAGCGCGCCGACAGGGTGGGCCGCGCCACCACGACGCTGAGCGGAAGCCCGCGTGAGGCTGCCTCCTCGAGGGCGAATGCGAGGGCACGCTCGGCGACCGGCGAGCCGTCGACGGCGGCGACAACGCGCGTGACCGTCATCGCTCAGCCCGCCACCGTCAGCTCGGGCTGACGCTGGGCGTCGAACTCCTCGGCCGCGATCGCCTTCTGCACCTTCGCCGCCGGCATCGAGAGCCCCACCGCCAGGTAGTAGATGAAGAGGCTGTAGATCGCGACCACCACCAGGTCGACGTAGAACGGGATCGTGCCGCGGCCCCCGGTGAACTGGCCGAGGTAGGAGATGACCGCCATCCCGACCAGCCACGGCAGCACCCAGATGGACGCCTTCCAGTCCACCACCGGGCGCCGGCTCGGCTTGCGGAACACCATCGAGATGCCGAAGAGGATGAGGCCGATGATCAACGCCCCGAACAGCTTGTTCACGGTGGTCCACCCCGACCAGTAGACGATCAGGTCGGCGGCCACGAAGCCGAGCGGCGACAGCACCCCCGCGAAGGGAAGCCGGTAGGGACGCTCGCGGTCGGGGTCCGAGCGGCGCAGCGCGCCGAGGGACACCGGCGCGAAGGCGTACATGATCGCCGTCGCCGAGGTCACCAGCCCGACCAGGCTCTGCCAGCTGGGGAATGGAAGGAACACCACCAGACCGACGACGAACGCGAGCAGGATCGAGACCCAGGGGACCCCACGCTTGCTCACCTTGTCGACCGCCCCGGGGATGTAGCCGTTGCGCCCCAGCGCGTAGGACAGCCGCGACGAGGTCCCCAGGTACACCAGGCCGGTGCCGGCCGGCGAGATGAACGCGTCGATGTAGAGGATGACCGCCAGCCAGCCCAGCCCGAGGCCGGTCGCGATCGTGGCGTACGGTCCGAAGTCGCCCTTGCCCACGATCGATCCCGCCCAGCCGTGCAGGAGGTTGGCCGGGTTGAGGGCGCCGATGAAGGCGACCTCGAGCATCAGGTAGATGATGGTCCCGATCACCATCGCGCCGATGACCGCGCGGGGCATGTCCCGGGCCGGGTTCCTCGCCTCGCCGCCCATCTGGATCGCCTGCTCGAACCCCTGCACGGCGAACACGATGCCGGCGGGGAGCGCGGCGAAGATGCCGTGCACACCGAAGGGGAGGAAGCCGCCACCGGCGGTGAAGTTGCTGGTGTGGAAGGCCACCACCATCAGCACGATGACCGTGAGGATGGGCACCGCCGTCTTCCAGACCACCGTGACCCGGTTGCTCTCGGCCAGCCAGCGGACACCGAGCACGTTGAACGCGGTGAAGAGCGCCATGAGGATGACCGCGAAGACCAGGCCCTTGCCGGTCAGCGTCATGTCGCTGGCGTTGACCAGCCCGGGCAGCTTGTTGTTGAGGTACGACATCGCCGCCTCGACCTCGATGGGCGCGATGGTGACCGCCTGCAGCCATGCCGCCCACCCCGCCGCGAAGCCGGGGATGGAGCCGAAGACGAGATGGGGAAAGCGCGCGGTGCCGCCGGCCATCGGGTATGCGGAGCCGAGCTCGGCGTGGATCAACGCCAGCAGGGCGATGATCGCCCCGCCGAGGATCCACGCCAGCAGCGACGCCGGCCCCGCGATCTGGGCGGCGAGCAGGGCGCCGAGCAGCCAGCCCGAGCCGATGATCGACCCCAGCGAGATGAACATCAGCGGGGTCAGGCCGACCTCGCGCCGGAGTTGCCCGGTCACGGCGGTCCCGCCCCGCGGCGCCGCTCTCGCGTTCTCGGCCACGACGCCTCCTCCTCTGTCGGCGGGCGGCCGCGGTGCCGCGCGGCGACAGTAGGCCCGGTGTACCTCCGAAGGGAAGTGGCACCGTCGGGAGGTGAGCGGCCGGCGCCGCCGACCGCGCCGTCAGCTGCCGGGCGCGCGGTACTCCACGTTCTTCTTCACCGCGGCGTCGATCTCCTCGGGCGTGAGCAGCACGCGCACGGTCGAGGTGGCAGCGCCGGTGGCGCTCACCGCGAGGCTGAACGCCGCCACGGTGACGTTGTCAGGCATGTCGAGGACGATGATGATGTCGTCCTCGCCGAACACGTAGAAGACCGCCTCGACGGAGCCGCCCAGCCCTTTGGCGGCGGTCTCGATGGCGGTGCGCCTGCCGCTGCCGCCCTCCTTGAACAGACCCTTGAGGCCGTCCACCGTGTAGGACGCCTCGATGAGGTACTTCGGCATGGCCGCACCTCCGAATGGACCGCGGCGCGGTCCTGGGCCGCCGATGGTGGCATCTCCGGGGCGCCGGCGTCTGCCCTCCTTGATACAGTCGTTGCCCTATGGCGACCACCATCGACCTGCCCGCCACCTCCCGCGAGGAGCGCGGCAGCCACAACAAGCCCCTGCGGCGCGAGGGACTTGTGCCCGGCGTCCTCTACGGGCACAACGTCGAGCCACGCGCCATCTCGACGCCGGCCGCGGTGCTGCACAAGGTGTGGATGCGGGCGGGCCGCACCCAGCTCATCGACCTCGCCGTGGACGGTGGCCGCGCCCAGAAGGTGCTGGTGCGCGAGATGCAGATCGACCCGCGCTCGAACCGGCCGATCCACGCCGACTTCTTCGCCGTCAACCTGAAGGAGAAGCTGACCGCGGAGGTGCCCGTGGTCATCACCGGCGAATCGCCCGCGGTCGTCGACCTCAAGGTCGGCACCCTGCAGCAGCTGGTCACCACGCTGCGCATCGAGTGCCTGCCGGCCGACCTGCCGGGCCAGTTCAACGTCGACGTCAGCGGCCTCACCGAGATCGAACTCGGGCATCCACGTGCGCGACATCGAGCTGCCCGACGGCGTCGCCCTGGTACACGTCGACCCCGACGAGCTGGTCGTCAAGGTCGCCGCCCTGCGCATCGTCGAGGAGGAGGCCGAGGTGGCCCCGGCCGAGGGCGAGACCGAGGCCGCGGCCGGCGAGGCTGCCGAGGCCGGCGAGGAGTCCGCGCCCGAGTAGGACGGTTGCGGCGGGGACGGGACGCCCGCGGGGCTCATTACCATCCCCGCGATGCTCGCCGCCTCCGCCTTCAGCTGCGACCGGGGCTACTTCTTCGACGACCTCTGCACCAGCGTCAACAGCCATGACCCGAGCGGCATCCTCGGGCCGCTGATCGAGCGCCTCATCGGCCCGCTGGTGATCTTCCTCCTGGTCGTCGGCATCGGCCGGGTGGCCCGGCGGTTGATCGACAGGGCGGTGCAGCGCGCCCATGGCGACCAGCAGGTGCGGGCGCTGCTGCGCAACGTCGGTGGCGCGGTCACCTACTTCTTCGCCGCGCTCTGCGGGCTGGTGACGGCGGGCGTGCCGCTCGCCTTCCTGCTGACCTTCGGCGGTCTCGCCAGCCTGGCAATCGGCCTCGCCTTCCAGGACGTGCTGCGCAACGTGCTCGCCGGCATCTGGCTGCTCGTGGAGCGCCCGTTCCGCATCGGTGACCTGATCAGCGTCTCGGACATGAGCGGCGTGGTGCAGACGATCACGCTGCGCACCACCGCTCTCCGCACCGGCGACGGCCGCCTCGCCATCCTGCCCAACCTCACCGTGTTCAGCGGCGTCGTGGTCAACAGCAGTGCCTACGGCCAGCGGCAGTACACGGTGACCGTCCGCGTGGAGCGCGACCACGATCTCGAGGCGGCGATGCGGGGAGCGCGACGCGAGCTCGAGGCGACCAGCGAGGTGGCCACCAACCCGCCGCCTCGCGTCGACGTCCAGCTGGACGGGGAGGGCATGCTGCTGCACTGCCGCTACTGGCTCGACTACCGCGCCCACGACATCGACGCCATCGCCGCCGACGTTGCCCGCAGGGTGTGGGTCATCAACGAGCGACCACCGGGGGCGCCCGCCGGCTAGACAGTCACCACCGGCCGGCGCCATCCTCTGCCCGGCGGCAACCGATGAGTTGTCGCGGTCACCACGGTCTGCACTGGTGTGATCCACCAACCCCTTTTGGGAGGTACCTCGATGGCAGCAGTGGCAACCCGGATCGGCGGCATCAGCCTGGTGTGCCTCGTCACCCACGACCAGGACCGGGCGATCGCCTTCTACGAGTCGCTGGGCTTCGAGAAGCGCACCGACATCCCCTTCGGCGACAAGTACCGCTGGGTCGAGGTCTACCCGCCCACGGGGACGGCCGGCATCGCGCTCGCGCCTCCCCCCAAGGCGGACACCCCGGTCGGCGTCGAGACCGGCATCACCATCACCGCGGACGACGTCGATGCGACCCACGCCAGCTTCCGCGAGCTTGGGGTCGACGTCGACGCCGAGGTGTCTCGCATGGGCGAGCCCGTCCCGCCGATGTTCTGGTTCCGCGACCCCGACGGCAACAGCCTCATGGTGGTGCAGACGCCGCCCAGCTGACGGCGCGGCCGGCGCGCGGGGGGTCGCCACCACCGGCGAGGTGGCGACCTACCCGGCGGCGACCACCTGCGGGCGCTGCACGCCGCGCTCATCCATCCGGACGAAGTCGCGCGGCGCCTCGCCGAGGTACACCTGTCGTGGCCGGGCGATCTTCTGCTCCTTGTCGAGCAGCGATTCCTCCCACTGCGACAACCAACCGGCGGCGCGCGGGATGGCGAACAGCACGGGGAACATCTCGACAGGGATGCCCAGTGCCTGGTAGATGAAGCCGCTGTAGAAGTCGACGTTGGGATACAGCTTGCGGCTCACGAAGTACTCATCCTCGAGCGCCACCTTCTCCAGCTCGCGCGCCACGTCGAGCAGCGGGGTGGTACCGGTGACCGCCAGCACCTGGTCGGCCATCCGCTTGATGACCTTGGCGCGCGGGTCATAGTTCTTGTAGACGCGGTGGCCGAAGCCCATGAGCCGCTCCTTGCCGGCCTTGACGCCGGTGACGAAATCGGGGATGCGGTCGACAGAGCCGATCCGCTCGATCATGCGGATCACCGCCTCGTTGGCGCCACCGTGCAGCGGGCCGTACAGGGCCGCGACTGCCGCCGCCGTGGCCGAGTACGGGTCGGGGTGTGACGAACCGACCGCGCGCATGGCGTTGGTCGAGCAGTTCTGCTCATGGTCGGCGTGGAGGATGAAGAGCACGTCGAGCGCGTGCTCGATCTCGGGCACCGCGTGGTAGCGGGGCTCGACCATCTTGAACATCATGCTGAGGAAGTTGCCGGCGTAGCTGAGGTCGTTGTCCGGGTAGTTGTAGGGCAGGCCCTTGGAGTGCCGGTACGCGAACGCCGCCAGCGTCGGCATCTTGGCGATCAACCGGGAGATCGAGATCCGCCGCTGCTCCTCGTCGTAGATCTGGGTGGCGTCCGGGTAGAACGTCGAGAGCGCGCCGACGGTCGAGAGGAGCATGCCCATGGGGTGGGCGTCGTGGTGGAAACCGTCCATGAAGCTCTTGACGTTCTCGTGGACGAGCGTGTGGATGGTGATGTCGTGCTCCCAGGATGCAGCCTCGGCGGCGTTGGGCAGCTCGCCGTGGATGAGCAGGTATGCGGTCTCCAGGAAGTTGCTCTGCTCAGCGAGCTGCTCGATCGGGTAGCCGCGGTAGAGAAGCACCCCGCGATCGCCGTCGATGTAGGTGATCCTGCTGGTGCACGAGGCCGTGTTGAGGAACGCCGGGTCGTAGACGAGCAGGCCGTGGTCGTCGTCCTCCACCTTCATCGACTCGAAGGCGGTGGCCTTGACAGCGCCGTGCTCGATCGGCAGCTCATAGGTCCGGCCGGTGCGGTTGTCGGTGACGGTCAGGCTCTCAGGCATCCGATCTCCTTGGGTTGAGCCGAGTCTGCCACCGCGGGGCCGCCGGCGGTCCGGTGGCCTGGTGCCGCCTCGTAGACTGCGCCCGGTGAACCTGCTCGCCGCCCTCACGTACGACAGCCACCACATCTTCACGTGGCTGGTCATCGGTCTCATCGCCGGTGCCCTCGCCGGCCGGGTCGTGGCGGGCGGTGGCTTCGGCTGTCTCGCCGACACGGCTGTCGGCCTCGCCGGCGCCGTGCTCGGCGGGGTGATCCTGTCGCTGCTCACCCCCAACCGCGCCGTCGACACGGGTGGCATCCTCGGCGACATCGTGGTGGCGTTCATCGGCGCGGCTCTGCTGCTCGGCATCCTCCGGCTGCTCACCCCGCGCCACCGCGGCTGGCCCCCGCGCCGGCGCTAGCGTTGGCGGGCGAGCCCGAGCCTCGCAGCATCGTGCTGGTGCGCCACGGCGCCACCGATTGGAGCGAGGCCGGCCGGCACACCGGCTGGAGCGACATCCCCCTCAACGACGCCGGCCTCCGCCAGGCTGAGGCGCTGGCCCCAAGGCTCGAGGCATGGTCATTCGACACGGTGGTGTGCAGCCCCCTGCAGCGCGCGGTCACGACGTGCCGGCTCGCCGGCCTCGGTGATGTCGCGACCTTCGACCCCGACCTGCGCGAATGGAACTACGGCGAGTACGAGGGCAGGACAACCCCGGAGATCCGCGAGCAGCGCCCCGGATGGAACCTCTGGGATGGCGGCGTGGTCGGCGGCGAGACGCTCGCCGCGGTGCAGGCGCGCGCCGATCGTGTCGTCGGCGCCCTGCAGGCGCGGAGCGGGGACGTCGCGGTCTTCGCGCACGGCCACCTGTTGCGCGTCCTCGCGGCGCGATGGATCCGCTGCGACGCGGGGCTGGCACGGTACATGTACCTGTCCACGGCCAGCGTCTCCATCCTCGGTTGGGAGCACGACTGGCCGTCGATCCGGCTGTGGAACGACGTGTCCCACCTGCGCGGCGACGGCTAGCGTCGATCCCTCGGCGGGGCCGCCGGCAGCGCTACGACGCCGGGGGAGCCGGCACGGAGGTCCACAGGGCGACGCCGTCGCGGTCGGCGGGCTCGGCCCCGAGCAGGTCGGTGAGGAAGCTGCGCAGCGCTGCGGTGTCGCCGCCCCCCGGTCCCAGCACGACAGCGCTGATGTGCCAGCGGCGGAGCTCGACGAGCACGTCCCGGCGCGCCCGCGGCGTGACCGCCGCGCCAGAGGCGGTGCCGGCCGCGATCGCGGTCAGCGTCGCCGAGGTGACGCTCGGCGGCGGACCCTGGGCCGCCGCACCCGACGGCTGACGGTTGATGATGTAGCCCTCCGGCATCGCGAACGACACCCCCGCCTGCGCCTGCCAGAGCATCGCCTGCGTCGAGTAGAAGTCGTGCGAGAACGGCACCACCAGGACGTTGCTGCCCGGCAGCAGCGGCGACGGCGACGCGGTGAAGAAGGCAGGCGTGGCCACGGCGCGCGTCGGGAACGGGAGTGGTGGCGCGAAGCTTGCCGCGATCAACACCGCGGCGACGAGCGCGACGCGCGCGCCCTGCCGCGTCGCCGGCAGCGAGTCGATGAAGACGCCGAACAGCAGCGCGGTGAAGAGCGCGGCGTACACCGCGAAGCGAGCCGGAACCAGGTTGTCGAGCACCGGCAGGTGGGCGAGGGTGGCCCCCGGCATCGGCACCCGGGTGTCGATTCCGCCAACGTGCAGCGTGGATCCAAAGCTGAACAACACCGCCACCACGGCGAGCAGGGACAGCACGCGAACCAGCGGACGTCGCCAGTGCCGCCAGGCCGTCCAGCCCACCACTGCGAGCATGGGCAGGCCGATGTACCCGCCCCATTCACCGGAGTTGCCGGCGTAATGGCTGGCGAGGTCGCGCGCGAACTGCGGTTCGACCCCCTGCGCGGTGGTCGGCAGGAAGACGTTGAGCAGGTCGGTGACGAAGAAGTTGGTGGCGGGGAGCAGCTGGTGGGTCACCTGCGGGCCGAGGAACTGGAACCAGACGGGGTAGGCGACCACGGGGATGAACAACGCCAGTGCCCACCCCAGGCAGGTCAGCACGCGCCGTCGCAGCGCGGCGATATGGCGTGTGAACAGCACCGCGAGGCAGGCGACAGCCGCAACCATCAGCACCGCCTCGGAGGCAAGCAACTCCTCGGTGATGAAGAACTGCGCGATCATCAGCGCGCCGAGCACCAGGCCGGCGCGTCGCGGCGAGGTGTCGTGGCGGACCACGATGTCATGGACCGCGAGCACCAGCAGTGGTGGCACCAGTGCCAGCACCAGGTTGGAGTGGCCCGTGTACGACTGGTCGATGATGAACGGGCAGAAACCATATGCGCCTCCCGCCAGCACCGCCGCGACGCGCCCGGCGACCAGTCGTGACGCGGCACGGTAGGCACACCAGGCACTGAGCGAAACACCGAGCGTGACGGCGACGTCGAACGCGGCGACCGGTCCGGCCAGCAGTGTGATCGGCGAGAGCAGCAGCGCCGGCAGAGGGATCCACGTGTTCCACATCAGGTTCACGCCGGTGGGCTCGATCAAGTCGGTGGTGAACAGCGGGTTCTGGTGCGTGGCCAGGGCGTGGGGCAACCAGCGCAGGAACCACGCATGCTGCGAGTTGTCAGCGGTGGTGGCACCGATGAGCACGCTGCCGGGGTGGATGTCGGCGGGGAGGAAGAGCAACGCGGCGAGCACGACGAAGCCCAGCAGCACCAGCGCGTCAGTGCGGCGGGACCGTCGTCCCGATGGCGCGTGACCCGGCCAGGTCACGCCTGCGCGGCACCGCCGCGGCGCCGGCCTTCGCGCGGTGCGGGGCCGCCACCCTCGCCACGGAGCCAGACGTGCAGCAGCACCTGTGACCAGGTGCGAAACGGTCTCCACGGCTCCGCCGCGGCGATCACCTCGCTCTGCGCCGGCAGGTGGTCCAGCTCGTAGAGGCGCTGCACCGCCTGCTTGGTCACCGGGTCGTCGGTGACCTCGTCGACGAGCCCGGCGCCCCGGTGGAGGATGCCCTGGGCGCTGAAGGCGCCGACGCCGCGCAGCTCGGTCAGCTCGGCGAGCGCGCTGTCCACCGGCAGCGAGCGCAGGCGACGCCTGTCGAGGATGCCGTCGATCGCGGCGGTGGCGACACCGTGCAGCCGGCGCACTTTCTCCTCGGGGAGGCCGCGGATCTCGGACAGCTCGAGCAGGCGCTGCGGCCGCGGGAACGCCGACAGCTCAGCCCCCTGCGCGCTGATTGTGTCCCCCGACTCGGTCGCCATGCGGGCGCGGAGGGCGCGCGCCTGCGCAATGGAGATGCGCTGGCCGATGATGAAGTTGCACGCCGCCTCGTACGGCGAGTGGAAGAGCGTAGGGCGCATCCATGCGTACGCCCGCTGGAGGCGGGCGATGATGGGGTCGCGATCGCCGACTGCGGGAAAGTCCGCGCCGTCGATGTCCAGCGACAGCACCGCGACCGCCTGCTCCCACGCACGCTCGGCCACGCCGGCGACGCACCCGTGCACCGTGCCCGTGATGGCGTCAGCCGCCGGCTGGCGGAACACGACCAGCGCAGCAGTCTGCCATCCCTCCACGGGAAAGCACATGGCCAGCGCGGAGGGGTCGGGCTGGAACGGCGCCCACCCGAAGAATCGCCGCTGCTGCGCGAGGTCGAACGGGCCCCGCGGGGTCAGCTCATATGCCGTGGTCACCACAGCTGACAGCGTACGCGCGCCCCGGCGGCTGCAACCACGTTGCCGGCGAACGCTCTCAGGGGACGCCGGCAGTCGGCGCCAACTCCTGGTCGCCGCGTCGCCGGCGCCGCAGCGTCGACGATCGTGACGTCGCCAGGAAGGAGCCGAGCACGATGAGCACGAAGCCGGCGCCGGTGCTGGCGTTGAACGGCTCCCCGAGCACGGCGACGCCGAGCAGCAGGGCGACCGCGGGGTTGACGTAGGTGATCACCGTTGCCCGCACCGGTCCCACCTCGGCGATGAGGGCGAAGAAAAGGAGGAAGGCGAGGGCGGTGCACACGATGCCGAGCCCGGCGACGGCGATGATCACCTGCGCGTGCGGGGCGTGGGCGGGGAGCTGCAGCACCCCGGCCGGCGCGTACCCGATCGCCGTCAGCACCAGCGAGGCGGTCACCACCCCGACCGCCGGCACCCCGGCGAGGCGGCGGGCGATGATCATCGGCCCGAGCGCGTAGCCGACGGTCACCACCACGATCTCGCCGATGGCGCCGAGGCTGCCCCCCGAGAGATCGAAGCCCACCAGCGTGGCCACCCCGACGAAACCCACCAGCAGCCCCGCGGCGCGGCGCCCGTCGAGCCGGTCGTCACCGCGGGTGAGCAGCGCCAGCAGCGCCCCGATGAACGGCACCGCCGCCACCAGCAGGCCGGCCAAAGAGCTCGAGATGTGCCGCTCGGCGTCGGAGAGCAGCATCCATGGCACCGCCACCTCGACGACGGTGTACAGCAACACCCACCGCCACGGCCCGCGCAGCGGGGTCACCGAGCCCCTGGCGACGGCGATGGGCAGCAGCACCAGCGCGCCGGTGGCGGTGCGCAGCAACACCAGCGACGCCGGGCTGAGGTCGGCGATCGCCACCTTGATCAGCAGGTAGGGGATGCCCCAGACCACGCCCATGATGGCGAAGAGCAGCCAACCGCGGCGGCTCATGGCGTCGGCAGGGGACAGACGGGGCGCATCCGTCGAGCATGGAGGGGCCGGCCAGGCCTTCGCCAGCGGGAATCGGACATCTCCCCGGCGGTTTGACGCCAACCTAAAGGTTAGGGTACCCTAACCAAGGCGACGTACTAATTGTTAAGGCGAGGTTGAGATCGTGCCCGATCCACGCAATTTGGCTCCCCGTCAGAAGGCCCTGATCATGGTCGCGATCATGCTCGGCCTGTTCCTGGCCGCCCTCGACCAGACCATCGTCGGTACGGCGCTGCCGCGCATCGTCACCGACCTCGCCGGCAACAACCTCTACACCTGGGTCGTCACGGTGTACCTGCTGACCTCCACGGTCACGGTGCCCGTCTACGGCAAGCTGTCCGACGTCTACGGTCGACGCCCGCTCCTGCTGATCGGGGTCAGCCTGTTCCTGGTCGGCTCCGCCCTCTCCGGGCTGTCCCAGTCGATGGGTGAGCTGATCATCTTCCGCGGCATCCAGGGCTTCGGCGCCGGCGCCATCTTCCCGATCGCCCTGGCGGTGATCGGAGACCTGTACAGCCCGGCTGAGCGCGGGCGCTACCAGGGGCTCTTCGGCGCGGTGTTCGGGCTCAGCTTCATCATCGGGCCGTTCCTCGGCGGCTTCCTCACCGACAACCTCAGCTGGCACTGGATCTTCTACGTCAACCTGCCCATCGGCATCGTCGCCCTCCTGGTCATCGCCACGCAGCTGCCCAACAGCGGCAACACGCGCGGGGTGCGGGTGCGCGACCTCGACTACCTCGGCATCGGCGTCTTCAGCGCGGCGGCGATCTCCTTGTTGATCGGGCTCACCAACAAGGGGCTCACCGATTCGACGGGACAGCTGTATGCCTGGTCCTCGCCGAACGTGCTGCTCTTCCTGGTCGCGGCGGCGGTGCTCACCGTCGGCTTCGTCGCCGCCGAACACTACGCCAAGGAACCGATCATCCCGCTCGACCTCTTCCGCAACCGCAGCTACACCACCCTCAACATCGGCACGTTCTTCATCGCCTTCGGATTCTTCTGCGCGATCATCTTCCTGCCGCGCTACTTCCAGGCCGTGCAGGGTCTCTCGGCCACCGCGTCCGGCTATCGAACCTGGCCGCTCATGCTCGGCCTGATCCTGTCGAGCACCACGAGCGGCATCCTGGTCAGCCGGACCGGCAGGTACAAGGCGATCCTGCTCGGCGCCATGACGGTGTTGACCCTGGGCATGTTCCTGCTCACCCGGCTCGACGTCGGCACCGGTTACTGGACGCTGTCGCTGTGGATGCTCATCGCCGGCATCGGCGTCGGTCCGACCTTCGCGGTGCCGACAGTGGCGATGCAGAACGCCGTCCCGGTGCGGCGCATCGGCGTTGCCACCAGCAACCTCACCTTCTTCCGCCAGATCGGCGGCTCGGTGGGGCTGGCGATCGCCGGGTCGATCTTCGCGCTCACCTTCGCCTCGCAGCTGCCCGCCAGCCTCACCAAGGCCGGCGTGCCGGCGGCGGTGGTGAGTCACTTCGAACAGGGCAGCGGGGCGGCGACCAACAACCTCACCGGCGTCGGCAACCTCAGCCAGCAGATCGGCGCGCAGCTGCCCGCCGCGGCGAAACCGCTGATCCCCAAGATCACCGCCGGGATCCAGGACGACCTGTCGGCGTCGATCGCCGGGCTGATGTGGCTCGGCGCCGCCTCCGCGCTGATCGGGCTGCTGATCACCCTGGCGATGCCCGAGCTGCCGCTCCGACGAACCACCCCGGCCGAGGAAGAGGCCAAGCACGGCGTGCCGGCGGTCGCAGTCGCATGACCCGTGCGGCTGCGCCACCCCGCCCGGAGCTGGCGGCTGCCGTCGACACGCTCCAGGGGTGGATCGACAGGCGCCAGCGCGCCATGCTGGCCCACCTCCACAGTTGCACCCAGAGCCCGGCCCAGCTGCACGTCCTCGGCGTCCTCCGCGACGCCGCCGGCCCGATCACTGTCAGCCACCTCGCCTCGCGACTGGGCATCTCCGCGCCCTCGACCAGCGCCATCGTCGACCGGATGGTGGACGGCGGCCTGGTCGAGCGCACCCGCGGCGAGGAGGACAGGCGCGTCGTCAGTGTGTCGCTCACCGCCGCCGGTGAGGTGGCGCTCAACAACGCCACCGGCGCGCGTCGTGGGATGCTCGAGCGCGTCCTCGGCCGCCTCGACGATGTCGAGCTGCGCGACACCGTCCGGGTGCTTCGCCGGCTGGAGGAGGCGCTCGAGGACGACCGCCGGGAGGCCGTCGCGGGCTGACCCGGGGGCGACGTGATCGCGTCGCTTGCGTTTCTCCCCTCAAACCCGCCATCCTTGTGGTCGAGAGGGTCAGGGGAGACGAGGGGGTCAGGGGATGGCGACCGACACCGAGCTTCGCCAACGTGCCGACGCGCCTCCCCGCCGGGTGGGCGTCGGCATCGTGGAGCTCGTGCCGGAGCGGCGCGAGGACCAGGGCCTGCGCACGCTCACCGACAACCTCCGCAACCACGTCTGCGCGCTCCTGGTGGCGATCATCGCCGCGGCGCAGTGCGCCGACGTGGTCACCACGTTCCGCGCCTTGGCCGGGCATGCGTACGTGGAGAACAACCCCCTGTTCCGCGCGCTCATCGTGCGCAACCCCGTGTCCGCCTACGCGGTCAAGCTGCTCGCGGTCACCTTCATGATCCTGCTCGTGCTCAGCCGCCTGCGCGGCAGGCGTGCGCAGGTCGCGCTCGCGGTTGCCGCCGGCCTCAGCCTCACCGCACCGCTGCTCAACTTCCTGCTGCTCCTGCGCGGCTGACGCCCTTCGCGGCGACTGCATGCTGGTGGCGGCGGCAAGCGATTGTGCGCGGTTGTCCGAGAGTCCGCCGAGCAACGAACACAGTGGTCGCCGGCTCGAATCTTTCCGGTCTGCGACCACCTGTTATCGTCCCGTCGTCCGCCGGCAATGCACAACCACCGGGAGGCTCACGGTGTCAGACACCACCTGCCACATGTCGATCTCACTGGACGGCTTCGTCGCGGGGCCGGACCAGAGCCGCGAGAACCCCTTGGGCAGACGGGGGCAGGAGCTGCACGGTTGGCACATCGGCGACCCGCGCGCCAACGACGCGGACCGGGTCACCAACGACTGGCTCATGCGTCCCCGCGGTGCGTACGTGATGGGGCGGAACATGTTCGGCCCCATCCGCGGTGACTGGGATGAAGACTGGTCGGGCTGGTGGGGCCCCGAGCCGCCGTACCACGCGCCGGTCTTCGTGCTGACCCACCACCGCCATGAGTCCGATCCAGATGGAGGGGGGAACGACGTTCCACTTCGTCACCGACGGCTTCGATGCCGCCTACTCCGCGGCGCGTGAGGCCGCCGCCGGCAACGGCGTGGACATCGCCGGCGGTGCCTCGACCGTCCGACAGGCGTTGGCAGCCGGCGTGATCGACGAGCTCATCCTCGACATCGCGCCCGTCCTGCTCGGATCGGGCGAGCGCATCTTCGACGGGGCCGAGTCCTTCGGCTTCGAGCCCGTCGAGGTGCTTCACTCACCGCTGACCACCCACATCCGCTACCGCCGCGTCAGCTGAATCCGGAGCCCTCTGACCGCGCTGCTGAGCGCGGGAGATGAGAAGAGCCCGGCCACCGCGTCGATGGCCGGGCTCCGGGCTGGGGGAGGGGGCGTGGTCAGGAGCAGCCCGATGTGGCTCCACAGTTGTGACACTTGTAGCAGGCACCGCTGCGCACCATGAGGCTGCCGCACTCGCTGCACGACGGTGCGTCGCCCTGGTTGACGAACGCGCCCAGGGGGTTCTCGACCGGTGCCGCCGCCGCGGCCTGCATGGCGCGCACCGCTGCGAAACCGCTCACCCCGGCCGTCGCCGACGCGGATGTGGTGGTGACGGTGGCCGCCGCTGACCCGGTCGTGGCCGGCCCGTCGTCGCCGTCACGCCGGATGATGCCGAGGCGATCACGGTCCTCGAGCGGCATGAAGCGAGACGCCATCCAGCGGAAGATGTAGTCCATCAGCGACTTGGCGATCGGCACCTCGGGGTTCTTGGTGAAGCCCTGGGGGTCGAACCGCGTGTGCGACAGCTTGTCGACGAGCGCCTGCAGGGGCACGCCGTACTGCAGGGCCAGCGACACCGCGGTCGCGAACGCATCCATGAGCCCGCTGACCGTCGAGCCCTCCTTGGCCATCTTCAGGAAGATCTCGCCGGGCTGACCGTCGTCGTACAGGCCGACGGTGATGTAGCCCTCGTGTCCGCCCACCTCGAAGCGATGGGTGAGCGCGTTGCGCTCGGCCGGCAGCCGCTTGCGCAGCGGCCGCTCGACGATCTGCACGGTGCGCCCGGTGGTCTTGTCCATCGAGGTGGCCATGGGCTGGCTGCGCTTGCTGCCGTCACGGTAGATGGCCAGCGCCTTGAGCCCGAGCTTCCAACCGTCGATGTACGCCTGTTCGATCTCATCAACGGTGGCCTCGTTGGGCATGTTCACCGTCTTGCTGATCGCGCCCGACAGGAATGGTTGCACCGCCGACATCATCCGCACGTGGCCCTGCCACGCGATCGAGCGGGTGCCGTTCTGCGGGGTGAAGGCGCAGTCGAAGACGGCCAGGTCCTCGTCACGCAGCGACGGCGCGCCCTCGATGGTGTCGTTGGCATCGATGTGAGCGGCGATGTCACCGACGGCGGTGTCGCCGTAGCCGAGCCGCTGCAGGGCCAGCGGCACGGTCTGGTTGACGATCTTCAACATTCCGCCACCGACCAGCTTCTTGTACTTGACGAGCGCGATGTCGGGCTCGACGCCGGTGGTGTCGCAGTCCATCATGAAGCCGATGGTGCCGGTGGGCGCGAGCACCGTCGCCTGGCCGTTGCGGTAGCCGTGCTTGGCGCCCAGCTCGTGGGCCTCGTCCCATGCGTGACGGGCGGCGGTGACCAGCTCGGGCTCCACGGTGTCACTGGGGATGTTGTACGCAGCCTCGCGGTGCTTGGCGATGACCCGCAGCATCGGCTGGCGGTTGACGGCGAAGCCGTTGAAGGGACCGACCTCGCGTGCCATCCGCGCCGACTGCGCGTACGCCTCACCGGTCATCACCGCCGTGACGCAGGCGGCGAGGTCGCGGCCGGCCGGCGAGTCGTAGGGGACACCGCGCGCCATCAGCAGCGCGCCGAGGTTGGCGTAGCCGAGGCCGAGCGGGCGGAAGTCCACGCTGTTCTGACCGATCCTCTCGGTGGGATAGGCGGCGTTGCCGACCAGGATCTCCTGGGCGGTGATGGTCATGTGGACCGCGTGGCGGTAGCCGTCGATGTCGAAGCTGCCGTCCTCGTTGAGGAACTTCATGAGGTTCAGCGACGCCAGGTTGCAGGCCGAGTCGTCGAGGTACATGTACTCGGAACACGGGTTGCTGGCGTTGATCCGCCCGCTGTTCGCAGAGGTGTGCCAGTCGTTGATGGTGGTGTCGTACTGGATGCCGGGGTCACCGCACTGCCACGCCAACTCCGCCATCAGCCGCATCAGCTCGCGGGCGCGCATCGTCTTGACGACGCGGTTGCTGTCGGTGACCGCGTGCAGGTGCCAGTCGCGGTCCTCGGCGACGGCGCGCATGAACTCGTCGGTGACCCGCACCGAGTTGTTGCTGTTCTGGAAGAAGACCGAGCCGTACGCCTCCCCGGTGAAGGACGAGTCGTACCCGGCCTCGATCAGCGCCCACGCCTTGCGCTCCTCGTTCACCTTGCAGGTGACGAACTCCACGACGTCGGGATGGTCGGCGTTGAGGATCACCATCTTGGCGGCGCGGCGCGTGGTGCCCCCGCTCTTGATCACCCCGGCAAAGGCGTCGAAGCCCTTCATGAAGGAGACCGGCCCGCTCGCCGTGCCGCCTCCGCCCAGCTGCTCGTTGGAGCTGCGCAGGGGCGAGAGGTTGGTGCCTGTGCCGCTGCCGTACTTGAAGAGCATGCCCTCGGTCTTGGCCAGCGTGAGGATCAACTCCATCGTGTCCTCGACCGAGTTGATGAAGCACGCTGATGCCTGTGGGCGCGTGCCGGGCACGCCGACGTTGAACCAGACTGGGCTGTTGAAGCTCATCTTCTGGTGCAGCACGAGGTGGGTGAGCTCGTCCTGGAAGGCCTGGGCGTCGCGCTCGCTGGCGAAGTAGCCGCCCTCGCGGCCCCAGTCGGCGATCGTGTCGCACACGCGCGAGATGAGCTGGCGCACGCTCGTCTCCCGTCGCGGCGTGCCCAGCGGGCCCCGGAAGTACTTGCTGACCACGACGTTGGTGGCCATCTGCGACCACGACGCCGGGATGTCGACATCCTTCTGCTCGAAGACCGTCTCGCCGCGCTCGTTGCCGATCAGCGCGCTGCGCTTCTCCCAGGCCACCTCGTCGAAGGGGTGGACGCCCTCGCGGGTGAAGCGGCGCGCGACCTCGAGCCCCGTCCCCCCGGAGAGCTCCACCCTGGCTGTCGGGTTGGCGCGTCCGCGTTGCCTGCGAGAGGAGGCGGGCGTGCCCTCGGCGGCGGAGGCGTCGGTGGTGGCGGAGACAGGTCGATCCACGGCTTTCCCTCGTCAAATATCCCGGTCGGGGCGCTGGTGATGGTGCGACGTAGAGTGAGGCTGCGCCCCGGGTCGGAGTGTCCCCAGACCTGGCCGGTGTGAACCCCGATTATCCCACATCTTGGGGGTCGCCCGCCCCGCGGCCCCCATATGTTGGCCCGAGTCCGTCGTGCCGTCAAGGGGGTCCGGAGCCATGATGCGCGGTCCAGCCACCGTCGATCTCCGGCTGAGCGCAGCGCCTCAGCCGGCGGCGAGGACGGCCCGATGCAGATCCGGCACGTCGACCCGGATCTCGCAGCGCCGGCGGCCGGCGAGGAGGAGGAACTCACCCCGCGCGGCGTGCTCGACGAACCGTCGCTGCCCCTCCGTGAGCCCGAAGGCATGCCCCATCTGGCGTGCCTCTGCGGCGCGGTGCCCGCCGAGCAGCACCGTCGCGCAGTTGGTGGCCACCACGGTGCCCTCCTCGCTGCGCAGCAGGTCCTCGACGTTCTGGGTCGCCACCACCAGTGAGGCGCCGTACTTGCGACACCGGCGAGCCAACTGGACGAGCAGCTCGCGCAGCGGCGGGTGCATGCACAACGCGCCCACCTCGTCGAGTACCACGTGGCGACGGCTGGGCTGGTTGCGCACGCGCGTCCACAGCCATTGCGCGATCAGCAGGGTGGCGGCCGGGACGAACTCATGGGCCAGGTCGCGTAGCGACACGGCGCAGAGAGCGCCGTCGAGGTCGATGTCGCTGGGACGGTTGAACAGTGACGCCAGCGGGCCGCTGCAGACGCGGCGCAGCACGGTGGCAGCGCGCGGCGCGGTGTGCTCGAGCTCGCCGGCGCAGTCTCCGAGCAGGACGACGCGGCCCGCGACGCCGGCAGCGTCGACCGCGGTGTGCATGGCGGCGTCGACGCGTGCACGCTCCACCTCGTCGAGCACGCTGCCGCACAGCACGTTGACCAGGTCGACTGCCACCGGTATCGCCTCGCGCGGACTGGGTGCGGCGTCGAACACGTTGAGCGCGCCCGACCCCGGCGCGCCCAGGCGGAGGTATTGGCCCCCCGCCGCGTGCATGAGGCGTTGGTACTCACCCTCAGGATCGACGATCAGCGCGCCGACGCCCCGAGCGACGGCCTCGAGCACGAGTGCGCCGATGGTGTAGCTCTTGCCATGCCCGCTCGCCGCGAAGACGGCGACGTTGGCGTTGCTGTGGTGCCCGGTGTCGAAGACGTCAACGGCGACTGGCAGCCCGGAGCGCCGGCTCACCCCGACGCGGTAGCCGTTGGCGTCGTCGCACACGGTCTCGGTCAGCGGCAGACAGGTGGCCGCAGCGGACGAGTCGACCAGCTTCCCGCCGGCTGCGATGTCACCGTATGGCTCGGTCTGGCGCAGCGCCGCGCCGTGGCGCAAGTGAGTGTGGCGCAGCCGCAGGCCGGCGCCGGCCGCGGCGGCGCGCACAACCTCGGCCGCGTGGTGCGCGTCGGATTCCTGGACCCCACGCACCGCGATGACAATCGACAGCCGCAGCGGCCGCGCCTCGTTGCGAGCCAGGCGGTCGCGCAGAATTCCCGCGGCGTCCAGCCCGACATCCACGGCGGCGTCGCCGATGCGTCCGCGATCGAGGTCGAGAAGCCGGTCCGCTGTGAGGTTGCGCAGACGTCGCTCCACGGCGCGGTGCGCGGCGGCCACGTCGACAGGCACGAGGTGGATGGCGGCGTCGAACTCGGCAGGGGCCGTGAGCACGACGTGCAGCCAGCCCAGGCCCACAGGTCGCCCGGGGAGCCGGTCCAATTCGAGGCCGCAGCGCGCGCCATCCGCGACCACGACGGAGCCTGTCGTCTCCGCCAGCGGAACTGAGTGATCGCGGTCGACCTCGACCATCCGACCGCGCACGCCTGCCGAGCGCAGCATGTCGGCGGCCATGGTGAGCTGGCGCCGCAGAGCCGCCTCGCGGCCGTCGTCGCGGCGCATGACCGCGAGCACCTCGTTCCGGTGCGCCGGCACGGTCGCCAACTGCGCCGCGCGGTGT
Organism: Candidatus Dormiibacterota bacterium; assembly: GCA_963850385.1. Lineage (GTDB taxonomy): Bacteria > Chloroflexota > Dormibacteria > Aeolococcales > Aeolococcaceae > Aeolococcus. The sequence continues at coordinate 466,144 of CAWKKS010000002.1, read as the reverse complement.
GCTCGCACCGCCTGGTCCAGGACGGCGGCGACGCCTTTCCCCACAGCCGCAGAGGTTTCCGGCTCGGCGCCGAGGACGCGGCGACGCCGCACCAGGAACTGCAGCGGCGCCTCGAGACTGCAGAGCAGGCGGGCCATGGTGTCGACGCACGTCGCCTGGGCTGCCGGCTCGAGGGCCGTGATGTCGAGCGCCTCGAGCTCGATGGCGGCGACGACTGCGCGGCCGCCTGCGGGGCTCGCGCGCGGGTCGGCTACCGCGCGGGGCCACCTCACCCGGCGGGGCTGCTCCACCGAGGGGTGCCCGGCGCGACAAGCGCTGCGGCCGCCGCCTGTTCGATGCGCTCCGCCAGCAGGTGCAGGGCGGCGGCGAGCTCGCCGTCACCGTCCAGGCCGGCGAGGCGGTGACTGTTCTCCGCGTCCACAAGGGTGCGGTCCTCGGGGATCTCCGCCGCGATCTGCGCACCGAGGTCCGCCACCATCTCCTCCAGGTCGAGGCCGGGACGCCAGCGGTTGACGACGTGGCCGACGCGATCGCGCAGCCCGAGCCGGCGCAGCAGGGCGGTGCTGCGGTAGGCGTCGACGACGCCGCCCGCGGTTGGCGCCATGGTGACCAGCAGCTGGTCACAGCGCTCCAGGATCTGGTGGCACTGGTCACCCAGGTCGCAGTCGAAGTCGACGACGACCAGGTCCGCTCGGCCCCCGTCAACCAGCACCGACGAGAGCGGTGGAGCGGCTCCTCCCGGTGACGACGATGCCGCCGCCACTCCCACCAGCAGCCCCGTCGGGTGCGCGACGAGCCCGTCACCACCACCCAAGTCGGGCACCAGCCCGAGGCGCAGTCCGACTGTGGGGTTGCGCCGGGCGAGGTCGAGCAGAATCACCCGCGTCCCCGGTGCACCCGCCGCCGCAGCCGCACGGCCCCGGACGGCGAGGATTGCCGCCACCTCGACCGCCAGCGTGGTCCGGCCGCTGCCGCCGGCGAGTGAGAAGAAGCCGACAACGTGGCTGCGTGCGCGACGCAGTTCGAGAGGCTCCTCCGGACGGCGGCCGGCACGGGAGTTGAGGCGGCGCAGCGCCATCGGGATGACCACCGCGCCGTCCTGGCCCGGCGTCGTCACCGCAAGGCGGGGCAGAACGCGCAGCCTCGCCTCGCACGCAGCGGCCTTCAGCGAGGCCCACCAGGCGGTGAGCAGACGTCGCGCCCTGGCGGCGCGGGCGGGTGCCGTCCGGATCGTGAACCGCACCAGGAGCACCGCCCACTCCAGCATGGGCCGGCCGGCCAGCCGGCCCCACGCCAGCGCGGCGCCGCCGCCCGCGACCAGTGCCGCCAGCAACCAGGCGACCACCCCACCGACACCGCTGCGAACCACCGCATAGGAGGTCATCAGCGCGAGGACGAACGTGGCCACCTCGCCCGCGGCCAGCCCGAAAGCGATCGTCTCGCGGCCGTCGAGGCCGTCGTTCATCGGCACCTGTTCCATCCCGTCTCCCGACCGCCATCCGAGCTGCACCCCGGCGAGCCGGTCGACGCTAGAGGTGAGCGGGGGACGGCCGGCGGACATCCGATGCGGTGTGGTTCCCGTAGCCCGGGGCACCGCAGCGGCGTGGGGCTAGGTGCCGAGGCCGCTGCTGATGTTCGAGAACACGTTGCTCACTCGCTTGCCGAGGGTGGTCAGCACCACGATGACAACGACGGCGATGAGAACCAGGATGAGCGCGTACTCGACCATGCCCTGCCCGCCCTCGGCATCGCGTGTGCACAAGCTGCAGACGGCCTCACGGCAGCGGAGGTAGGCATTCGTAGGCACGTGATGGTCCCCTTGGGTGGAAGCTGGATCTTCATCCAGCATGAGGGCCGCTGCTGAATGGGTCCTGACCCCTTGATGGCGGCGAGCAGACGCGGGAGTCGCGTTCCGATCACAGTGGGTTGGTTGTCACCGACTCGCGGCGAGCGCCGACCACGGCGAAGGACGCCGGTTAACGCAAAACCAGGCCACGCCCCGTTGGGCATGGCCTGGTGCTGGCGACGGGGTGAACCGTTGCCCGCGGAGGTGAGCCGGCTTAGGTGCCCAGCCCGCTGCTGATGTTCGAGAAGACGTTCTCGACCTTCTTGCCGACGGTGGTCAGGACAACGATGACCACAACAGCGATGAGGACGAGGATCAGCGCGTACTCGACCATGCCCTGTCCGTCCTCGTCGTCGTGACGAAGCGAGCGGTTCACGGCCTCCCGGCAGCGGAGGAAGAGGTCAGTCAGCATTTCGTGTTTCCCTGATGACAACGGATGATGTACTCAGGCTGACTGACGGTGCTGAACGGGCCCTGACGCCCGCGTCGCGGGAAGCCAGACACGCAGTCGCGCACCTGTGACGGTCGGGTCAATATTCACCGACCCTCCGTGTGCGGAGGCGATCGCCGCACAGAGCGGCAGACCCAGACCGGCGCCGCCACCGTCCCGCGAGCGGTGCTTCTCCGCCCTGGTGAATCGCTCAAAGGCGCGGGCGCGGAACTCGGCGTCGAAGCCGGGGCCCGTGTCGGTGACCATGATCGTCCAACCGTCGGCCACGGAGCCGCCGAGGTCGAGCTTCACTGTGCCGCCGGCGCCGGCATGGCGGATGGCGTTCTCGAGCAGGTTGTCGAGCACGCGGCCGAGCAGCACCTCATCCCCGCTGACCACACCGCCCGCGAGCACCGACGGCCCCACCAGCCGCACGGACTTCTCGTCGGCGCGCTTGCGCCAGCGATCGAACGCCTCCTCGACGAGGTCGCTGAGGTCGACCGGCTCCCCGGACACGGTGAGCGCCCCGGCGTCCTCGCTGGCCAGCAGGAGCAACGCGTCGGTGAGGCGGATGAGCTTGCGGCTGCTGCGCAGCACGGTCTCCAGGGAACGGCGGTACTCGGGCTCGGGGCGCGGCTGGGCCAGCGCCACCTCGGCAACGGTCTGGATCGCGGTGATCGGGGAGCGCAGCTCGTGGGCAGCGTCAGCGGTGAAGCGCACCAGCACGTCGAGCAGGGTGCTGCGCTCACGGTCCGCCTGGAGGATGGCGCGCACGGTGAACTCGGCGAGGCAGGCGGTGACCACCGTGCTGGTCAGCTGGAATCGCGCGGTCAGCGTGTCCAGCGAGCCGAGGTCGACCGAGACGAAGGGCAGCGCCGCGGCCAGCCCGGCGACCAGGGCGGAGAGTCGCGCGGGCAGCCGCCACGTCGCCACCAGGATGGAGAGGAGGGCGAATCCCTGCAGGGTGGGGTTGTTCTCGAGGAAGTACTCGCCGACCAGCACCAACCCGAGCACGCTGAGGCAGCCGCAGAACGTCGCGACGTACTCGAGCACCGTGCCGCCCGAGCGGGGATGGGCGAGCACGATGATCCCGCGCCGCCCGAAGCCGGGGCGGCGAGCGGGTGTCGCTGCCTGCGCGACGGTCACCGCGACGCCTCGAGCCGGTAGCCGATGCCCCGCACCGTGCTGATCATCCGGTTGCCGTCTGGCTCGCCGAGCTTGCGGCGCAGCCGACCGACGTATACCTCGACGAGGTTGCCGCCGCTGTCGGCCTCGTAGCCCCACACCTGGGTCTCGATCTGGTCCTTGGTGAGCGTCTGCCCTGCGTTGCGCACCAGCAGGTCGAGGAGGTCGAACTCTCGGCGCGACAGGGCCACCTCGCTGCCGTTGAGGCTGACCCGCCGGGCGCCCGGGTCGACCTGCAGCCCGCCGACGTCGGTGGCGCCGGGCGAGAGCTTGGCCGGCCGCCGCGCCAGGGCCCGGATGCGGGCGAGAAGCTCCTGGAAGGCGAACGGCTTGACCAGGTAGTCGTCGGCGCCGGCCTCGAGCCCGTGGACTCGGTCGGGCACGGCGTCACGCGCGGTGAGCATCAGGATCGCCGAGGGGATGGCCCGCGAGCGCAGCACCCGGCAGAGCTCGAACCCGTCCATGCCCCGGCCGAGCATGACGTCGAGGACGATGACGTCGAAGCCGCCGTCGGCCGCCGCCAGCACCGCCTCCTCCGCGTCCGCCGACCACTCCGCGAGGATGCCCGTCTCCTTGAGGCCGCGACGCACCGCGTCGCCGACGTCGGCGTCGTCTTCGACCACCAGCACTCGCATAGGTCGGGGCCTAGGCACCGGTCGCCGCGAGGTGGGGCAGGAGGGCCTCCACCGCCTTGCCCAGCCCGGTCAGGTTGAAGGGCTTGGTGATCACCCGGTCGGCGCCGGCGGCGCGCGCCGCGGCGAGGTCGGCGGCGTCGCTCAGCGCGGTGAAGACGATGATCGGCAGCGCGGCAGCGCCCGGCGTCGACCTGATCCGTCGGCAGACGCTGATCCCATCCAGGCCCGGCATCATCACGTCGAGGATCACCAGGTCGGGCAGGCCGCGCCTGAGCAGTCCCATCGCCTGCTCGCCGTTGCTGACCGTGACCACCTCGAAGCCCTGCACCTGGAAGTACAGCCCCACGATGTGGGCGAGGCGTGCATCGTCGTCGACGATCAGCACCCGGGGCCGCTCAGGGAGGATTGGGGCCATTGCCCGATTCTGGGCCGCCGCTCCCTGGCCGGAGGCGGCCGGTTCCGGGATCGCATGCTCCTGTTGCAGATCCTTGACCGCTGTGAAACCGCTGTCCACGACCGCCGGCCGTCGCCGCCCAGGGCCGGCCCTCGCGGATCGCCCCTCATAATCCTTGCGACGTCCAGCAGGAGGTGGCAGCGTGGCGACGATCGTGCGGACCGAGGTGGCGACCTACCAGCAGTACATCGACGGCGAGTGGACCGGTTCCGTTGCCGGCGAGACCTTCGAGGTCAGCAACCCCTCGACCGAGGAGGTCGTCGCCCTCGCCCCCGCAGGTGGCCGCGCTGACGCCCGCCTGGCCATCGCCGCGGCCCGGCGCTCCTTTGACGCCGGTGAGTGGCGCAACAAGACGCAGCTGCAGCGCAGCCAGGTGATGTTCGAGATCGCCAGGCACCTCGCCGACCGCAGCGGCGACTGGGCGATGCTCGAGGCCCAGACGGCCGGCGCCACCATCCGCAAGGCCTCGGTGGTCGACGTGCCACTGGCCGTCGAGACCTTCCGGTCCATGGCCGAGCAGGCGCTGCAGGTCCCCTGGTACGAGCCACTGCCCTGGATCGACATCCCCCATGTCAGCTGGAACTTCGTCCAGCGCGAGGCGATCGGGGTTTGCACCGGGATCATCCCCTTCAACTTCCCGCTGATGATCGCCATGTGGAAGCTGGCGCCGGCGCTGGCGATGGGCAACAGCGTCGTGCTCAAGCCCTCGCCGCACACCCCGCTGACCCTTCTCGAGGTGGCCAGGGCCATCGACGAGACCGGCCTGCTCCCCCGCGGCGTGCTCAACGTGGTCACCGGCCCGGGCAACGAGCTGGGCGAGGAGCTGGTGGTCAACGACGAGGTCGACAAGGTGGCTTTCACCGGGTCCACGGCCGTCGGCCGGCGCATCCTCGAGCTGGCCGCCCCCACTGTCAAGAAGGTCACCCTCGAGCTGGGGGGCAAGTCGGCGAACATCGTGTGTGCCGACGCCGACCTCGACGTGGCCGTCGACGGGACGCTGTTCGGCACCTTCTTCCACCAGGGGCAGGCGTGCGAGTCGGGTCACCGCCTCTACGTTCACGACGACGTCTACGACGCCTTCATGGAGCGGCTGGTGGCCACCGCCCGCGACCTGCGCGTCGGCGACGCCACCGACTTCGACACCCAGGTGGGACCGGTCATCTCGCGGCGCCAGTACGAGAACGTCCTCGCCGCCGTCGACCGCGCCCAGCAGGAGGGTGCCACGGTGCTCTGCGGCGGTGGTCGCGCCGGCGGCGTCGGCGAGAAGGGGCATTTCATCCAGCCCACCGTCCTCGCCGACGTCCGGGCCGACAGCGCCATGGCCACCGAGGAGGTGTTCGGCCCGGTGCTGGCTGTGCAGCGCTGGCGCGACCCCGGGGACGTCATCCGTCGCGCCAACCGGTCCATCTATGGGCTGGCCGGCGGGATCTGGTCGCGCGACACACGCGGCGCCATCGAGATGGCCAAGCAGCTGCGCACCGGCACGGTCTGGATCAATGACTGGCACCTGCTCAACCCGCTGGCGCCCTTCGGCGGCTACCGCCAGAGTGGCACGGGACGCGAGCTCGGCTCGTACGGGCTGCGCGAGTACACCGAGGTCAAGCACATCCACGTCGACCAGAACGTGCCCCGCCGGGAGCGCTACTTCTACGACGTGCTGCTGGGCTGATCGGCGTCCCTGAGCGTCCGGTGATCAGCCCCGGCGGACGGCATGCGCCTGCCATCCAGCACTACCTGCAGGAGATGCTCGGCAACGTCCAGCCGATCGTCGTCGCCAACCGCGCGCCGCTCGAGCTGGTGCCTGCCGACGTGTACCGCGACACCCCGGAGCGGCTGGTCAAGGGTGGGGGTGGCCTGGTCACGGCGCTGAGCTCGCTGGCGTCGTCGACGGAGGCCCTGTGGGTCGCGGTGGCTCGCGATGACGCCGACCGCGCGCTGGCCGCCCGCGGCGACCCGGCCGAGCTCGTCACCGACGACGGCACCGCCTACCGGGTCTCGTTCGTCGACCCCGCCCCCGAGGCGTACGACCTCTACTACAGCACCGTCAGCAATCCGCTGCTGTGGTTCATCCAGCACTACCTCTGGGACCTCGCCCGCGAGCCGATCGTCGACACCGCCACGCTCTACGCCTGGCGCGAGGGCTACGTGGCCGTCAACCAGCTGGTCGCCGACCGGGTCATCGCTGAGGCCCGCGCCAGCTCGCGGCCGCCGCTGGTCTTCGTGCAGGACTACCAGCTCTACTGCGTCCCCGGGATGGTGCGGGCAGCGCTGCCCGAGGTGCGCATCCAGCACTTCGTGCACATCCCCTGGCCCACCCCGCAGTACTGGACCATCCTCCCCAAGCGGGTCCGCGACGCCATCGTCCAGGGGCTCCTCGGGGCCGACCTGGTCGGCTTCCAGACCCGCCGCGACGTCCGCAACTTCCTGCTCACCTGCGAGGAGAACCTCGGCCTGACCGTCGACTTCCGCGAGCGCACGGTCTTCTTCGAGGGCCGCGCGGTGTGGGTGCGCAACTACCCGATCAGCGTCGACGTCGACGCCCTCCTCGCCCAGGCGGGCAGCGAGCAGGTCCTCGCCGAGGAGGCGCGGCTGCTCTCGTGGCGTCCCGAGAAGCTGATCCTGCGCGTCGACCGCACCGACCTGAGCAAGAACATCGTGCGCGGTTTCCTCGCCTACGAGCGCATGCTCGAGGATCACCACGAGCTCCACGGCGAGGTCCAGTTCTGGGCCTACCTTCAACCCAGCCGGCAGGACATCGACGACTACCGCGCCTACCTGGGGAGCGTGCTCAGCGTGGCGGCGCGGATCAACCGCAAGTTCAGCCGCGGCGGCTGGACGCCGATCCGGGTCGAGGTCGACGACGTGATGGCGCGGGCGCTGGCCGGGTACCGCCAATTCGACGTGCTGCTGGTCAACCCCATCTACGACGGGATGAACCTGGTCGCCAAGGAGGGGGTGCTGTGCAACCAGCGAGAGGGCGTGCTGGTGCTCAGCGAGAACGCCGGGTCGTTCGAGGAGCTCGGCGACTACGCGCTCACCGTCAACCCCTTCGACATCGACGAGACAGCTGAGGCGCTGTACTTCGGGCTCACCATGGACCGTGCCCAGAAGGTGGCCCGGGCCGAGCGGATCAGGGAGACGGTCCGTGCCGCCGACATCAACCGCTGGATCGCGCTCCAGCTCCAGGACCTCCGCGACCTGATCGGCTGATCGGCCGGGGCAGCGCGCGTGGCGTGGCGCCGCCGCAGTGGTGGCGCTAGTGCGCGAGGGTGGTGAAGCCGACCACGAAGAGCCAGCTGACGATGGCCCCGATGCCGACCCAGAGGGCGTTGACCCCGCGCTCGCCGAGGCGGCGGCGGGCGCTGCGGCGGCGCAGGTAGCGCTCGCGGACGCGCAGCGACGCCTGCCCGCTGGGGGCGGTGGGGGCTGGGGACTTGCGGACCGTGGTGATCTCGGGCATGGTCTGACCCGTGGTACGTGGAAGCCCGGCCCTTGGTTACGGCCCCCGATGAGCTCGCTCCCGGCCGGGGCGCCGACCAACCGGGTGGGCCTCGACAAGCCGATCTACACGATCAGCGTGGCCGCCGAGATCCTGGCCACCCACCCACGGACCCTGATGATGTACGAGCACCTCCGCCTGGTCGTGCCCCAGCGCACGGCCACCAACCGGCGCCGCTACTCGCAACGCGACGTGCTCACCCTCCAGGCGATCCAGCGCCTCACCAGGCAGCACGGCCTCAATCTCAACGGCGCCCGCTACGTCATCCAGCTGCTCCGGCTGCTCACCGAGAACGACATCCCCCGGCCCGAGGACCTCGACGACGTCGTGGTGACCCACACGCGCCTCTGAGGCGGTCCGTACCCGTCAGCGCCGGTATCAGAACATCGGGTAGCTGTTGGGGGGTGGAACCGCCCCGTATACTCGGCAGGAGAGAGGCCAGTGCCGCTCGCCCACAATGCGGAGGTCGAGGTGAGCGTAGACGACGAGCAGGTCATCGACGTGCTCCTGATCGAGGACGACCAGGAGACGCTCGAGATGTACAAGCTGAAGCTCGAGAAGGACGGGTACCGCGTCCACGTCGCCGGCGACGGCGAGGAGGGGATTCGGCGCGCCACCGAGCTCACCCCGGACATCATCTTCCTGGACATTCGACTCCCGAAGAAGGACGGCTTCACGGTCCTCGAGGAGCTGCGCGGCCAGCAGTCCACGTCCGACATCCCGGTGATCATCCTCAGCAACTACGGCGAGAAGGAGCTGGTCGACCGTGGGCTGAAGCTCGGCGCCATGGAGTTCCTGGTCAAGGCACAGACCTCGCCCATCGTCCTCTCCGAGGGAATCGACGAGTGGCTGAAGGAGTAAGCCGCCAGCAGCGCCCTGCGGCCCCGGCCGGCCAGCCGGGGATGGACAAGCCCATCTACACGATCAGCGTCGCGTCGGAGATCCTCGAGACGCACCCGCGAACCCTGATGATGTACGAGAACATGGGGCTGGTCGTGCCTCAGCGCACCGCCACCAACCGGCGCCGGTACTCGCAGCGCGACATCCTCAAGCTCCAGACCATTCAGAATCTCACCCGCAACCACGGCGTCAACCTCACGGGGGTCCGGTACGTGCTCACCCTGATGAAGCTGCTCCATGAGCACGGTGTCCAACCGCCTGACGGGCTGCGCGACATCGACGTCTCGCAGCTCGAAGCCTGACCGTGGCGACTGGATCGGCTCGGGACGAGAGCATCGCCGCCATCGCGCGCGAGGTGGCCGACGACGCCGTACGGCTGGCGCGCGCTGAGATCGAGCTGGCCAAGGCGGAGGCGATCGCGGGTGTCAAGCGGCTGGCCGTGGCCGCGGGGCTGTTCGCAGGCGCGGCGGTGTTCGCGCTGTTCATGGCCATCTTCGCGCTCGCCGCCGTCCCCACCGTGCTCGGCGGTCACGCCTTCTCCGCGTGGGTGTGGTGGTTGCTGACCGCGGCGCTGTTCCTCCTTGTCGCAGCGTTACTGGGCCTGTTCGGTCTCCGTTCACTGAAGCGAGGCATCGGCAGGGGCAAGGAGCTGGTGGGCTCGGTCAAGGAGGACGTGGCGTGGTTCAAGCGATTGACCAAGCGGAACGCGAAAGAGAGCTGACCAAGCAGTCGCTGGCCGGCAACCTCGATCGCCTCGAGGCCCGCGTCCGCGCAGAGCTCGATTGGAAGGCGAGGCTGCGCCGCGATGGGGCGCGCTACGCGGTGATCGGCGCGGCGGTGGTCGCCGCGGCGGTCGGGGCGATCGTGGTCCGGCGCGTGCTGCGCGGCGACAAGCCGGCGGCGCCAAAGGTGAGCTCGATCGAGGAGATGGCCGCTGAGCTGGCGGCGATCCGCAAGAAGCTCGACGGTGCCAAGCTCGAAGACGGCGGCCCGCTGTGGCAGAAGGTCGCCGTCCGCGGCGTCTCGGCCGCGGCCGCCGCGGGCGGCACCTACGCCGCGCGGCGGTTCATGGCGCGTTCGAGCGGACCCGCCGACGAGTTGCCCACCACGGTCTGACGGCTTTCATGGCAGGTACGCGCCGGCGGGCGCGGTTGTCCGCTGGGCCGTCCCGAGCGAATGGGTCGGACTCGCGCTGGCGTCTCAACCGCCGCTGGAAGCGCGTCCTCGCCGTCGGCGGCGGCCTCCTCGCGGTCGGCATCGCGCTGGTCGCCGGCCTGGTCGTGTACGCCGCCCTCACGCTGCCCGACATCAACAGCATCGGCAAGGCCACCGGCACCATCAAGATCCTCGACGCGCACGGCACCCTCCTCGCCGAGGTCGGCCACAACGCAGTCACCCGGCACGACGTCACCATCGACCAGATCGCTCCCATCCTCCAGGAGGCGACGGTCGCCGCCGAAGACCGCAGCTTCTACACCGAGGGAGCGCTCAACCCGGCGCGGGTGCTCAAGGCGCTGGTCGACGACATCATCCTGCGCCGGCCCGCGGAGGGCGCCAGCACGATCACCCAGCAGCTCGCCAAGCAGGCGTTCTTCGGCGCGGACGCGTCGAAGGACCCGCTGCGCAAGGTGCGCGAGGCGCTGCTCGCCAACCAGCTGGACAGCAAGTACTCCAAGCAGCAGATCCTCGACCAGTACCTGAACATCACCTACTACGGCGAGAACGCGTACGGCATCGAAGATGCGTCGACGCGCTACTTCGGCAAGCACGCCAAGGACCTGAACCTGATGGAGGCGTCGATGCTCGCCGGGTTGCCTGAGGCGCCGTCGTACAACGACCCCTACAACAACCCCGACGCGGCCTACGCGCGCATGCACTACGTGTTGGGCAGCCTGGTCACCGTCGGCAAGATCAAGCAGGCTGACGCGGACGCCGTCGATCCCCTCGTCGGCGGCAGTGCCGCGGGCGCGGCGCAACAGGCGCAGCAGCAGCAGAACCAGCAGAACCTGCATGCCGACCTGCAGAACGGCAAGCCGAACACGGCTGGTCCCGCGCCGCACTTCATCCAATACATCCAGGACCAGCTGCAGCAGATCTTCGGGCAGACCGACCCGGAATACCTCCAGGGCACGCTGGTGGTCACGACCACCATGGACACGGCCACTCAGGTGCTGGCCAACAACGCGGTGGCTGGCGGTGTCGCCAAGCTGTCGTCGAGCGGGGCCAACAACGGCGCGCTGCTGATGATCAACGCGCACACCGGTGGCATCGTCGCCATGGTCGGCTCCGCTGACTTCAGCAAGGACTTCGATTGCCGGGCAGTACAACATCGTGACCGCCTCACGGCGGCCCGGCTCGTCGTTCAAGCCCTACGTCTACGAGGCCGGTTTCAAGAACGGCACCCTCAAGCCCGACACGGTCCTGCAGGACACCAGGGCACAGTCACAGAAGTACGGCGGCGTCACCGACTTCGACAACCGCTTCCTGGGCTCGATCACCGCAGCACGAGCCCTGGTGCTGTCGCGCAACGTGGCCACCGAGCAGGCCGCTGACAAGACGGGCATCCAGAACGTCATCGACCTCGCCTACGGGATGGGCATCTCCCAGTCACTCACACCGCAGGCGCCCAACCTCAGCACGGCCATCGGCACCTCAGCGGTGCGCATGATCGACCACGCCTCGGCATACGCGGCGTTCGCCAACGGCGGTCACAAGGTGGTCGCCAACGGCATCCTCAAGATCACGGACGGCAAGGGCAACGTGCTGCGCGACTACTCGACGCCACCGAACCTCGGCGACGTGCTGACCGCGCAGCAGGCATGGACGCTGACCTCGATCCTGCGCGGCTACGCGAAGCAGTGGAACCTGCACTTCAAGTACGACACCGCCGGCAAGTCCGGCACCACCGACAACTTCGTCGACGCGTGGTACATGACCTACACACCCGACTGGGTCGTGGCCACCTGGGTCGGTCACACCAGCGGCACCAACTCCGCCGAGCAGGGGATGCACCAGGTCTTCGGCACCGCCACGGGCGCCGCGATCGCGGTGCCGTTCGTCAACGGCCTGCCCCGGCCCAGCGCGTTCAAGCCGGTCTCGGGCGCTTTGAACGACTGCTCGGCGAGCGACAGCGCGCTGGCCATCGCCTCTGGCTGCCCGACGCCGACGCCGAGCCCGAGCAGCAGCCCGAGTGCCACGGCCACGCCGACGCCCACACCGACGGTGAGCGTGCCCACGGTCACCCCGATCCCCAGCGTGCTGCCCTCACCCTCGCCGTCGGGCGCCGCGCCCACAGCTGCGCGCGGCACGGAGATCGGCCTGGCAGAGCGCCGGCGCGGACCCTAGCGCCCAGCCCGGAGGAGCGTCAGCGGCCTTCGAGCAGCTCGCGGAACCCGCCCTGGTGGGCGGAGAGGATGTCGCGAAGATCGAGCAGCTCGTCGGAGCTGATCGGGTCAGGGACGGGTGGGATGCCCTCGCTGATGGTGGCCACCTTCTGGCCCTCGTCCTCGATGGGCTCGCCGTCCGTCTGGAAGATGATCTGAAGCAGGTTCTCGTCGTTGCAGGAGGCGCAGGTGACCCGGACCAGGGCGCGGTTGCCCTGCTGGGTGATCACCTTGATCCCGCAATCGGCCATGTTGGTGTTGCACACCGCACAGCGATACCGCTTCGCCTGCGACCGGAGCAACTCAGGGAGATCCATCGGTTTCAGTATAGACCCGGGTCCGCGGCCCGAAACCCTCCCGCGAACTCACCGACGGCCCTTCCGCCCGCCTGGCGGAGGGCCGCCGGGGAGGGCTGGGCTAGACTGGCCACCGCGCCGCTGGGGAGTGGCCAAGTGGTAAGGCAGCTGACTCTGGATCAGCCAATCAGAGGTTCGAATCCTCTCTCCCCAGCCTTTCCGCGGACGTTTGGTGGACGCACGATGGACGTTCGATGGACGTCAGTGTTCGGGTTGGCCCAGGGGTGAGGCCTTCACGCCTCTGGGGGCTTCCTGAATACCGGGGCGTGCCTCAAACACACTCACCGCGACCGGCACGTGGGAGACGGGCAGTTGCGCCGTAAACGGTGAAGAGCAATTCGTCAGGCATTCGCGGAGGATACCTCCGCCCCGCCGCCCTAGTTGCGGGACCGCTTAGCGCAGGTCACGCATCCACCGCCCGTCCATATCTGCACGACGGCCGAGCAGCCCGACACTTGCCGCCGGGCGCCGGATGGCCTATGGCGACGGACTGCTGCCGCAGGTGTTTTTTATGTACGAGCTGACGGCGGCGTCCGCATCCTTCACGGCCGGGGTGTCGACCGCCGCGAACAGAGGCGCGGCCTGCTGCACGGAGGTGGCACTCTGCATTCGGGTGGTCAGCTGGTCGTAGGCTGTGCGCAAAGTGTGGAACGAGGACGAGATCGCGTTGGGGGCCGAACTGTCCAGCGCATCGGCGGCCGCTGCGACCGTGGCGATGAGGCGCTGAAATGCAACGACACTCGGGGTCGCGCCGGGGCTGACGCTGTAGAAGCTTCTGCCGAGGTGGGAGAATTGGGCTTCAAGGCTCGCAATCTGGGCACAGAACGGCGAGCCGGCCGGGACGGTGATGGCCGGAGCACTCGTAGGGGTGGCGGCACCAGCTCCGGAGGATGACGAGGGCGACGACGAGGAGCCGCCGCAGCCACTGAGCGCCAGGCCGGCGAGGATTGCAAGCCAAGCACCAGCGGTGACGCTGGGACACTTCATCCGTGAACCCCCACCGAGAACCCTGCGCGCGGCACCGGTTTGATCGCGCCGTGCCGTGCGCAAGTCTACGAGCGAGCGTACAGCGTGGACCGGCCGTCGTGCCAGCTTCTGTCCACGCCCGCACACCACCCGTGGTCCTGGAGAAGCGCGCCGCAGCGTCGGCAGGTCGCAACCACCTTCCAACGCTGTGAGGGCAGGCGTCCCGTGGGAAACAAAAGAAGTAGGAGCGTGACGAGCACGCCTTGGCCCGGTACCCACATCCAAAGAAGATCGGCGTCCTGCTCGTGACCATGTTCGAGGACGACGAGCTCGTGTTTCCGCCATGCGGTCAGGCGCGCGCAGTTCTCTTCTCAAGGGAGCCGATCGGACACAGATCGTCCGCGCACTGGAGTCCGTAGCGGCCGGTGAGGCGATCTTTGGACCCGCGATCGCGGCGCGATTGATCGAGCATTTCGCGGCGCCCAGAGACCAGACCCAGCCGTTTCCTGAGCTGACCGAGCGGGAGCGAGAGGTTTTGGAACTGGTCGCTCAGGGGCTGCCGAATCCAATCATCGCCCGGCGCCTCTTCATTCGTCCCGAGACCTTGAGGAACCACTCCAATATCTTCAGCAACCTCGAAGTCAGCAACCGCTCCGAGGCAATCGTTCGCGCCCGCCGGGCGGGATTGGGCGAGGAGGACGGCCCAGCGCTGGGATCAGGACTAGGACAGAAATAGGACCCTGGTCCCGTGACCGTGGGCGGGTGGGCGCTTACGGTCGTTGCATCCGTTATCAATTGCATTCTGGGTATCGTCGCGATCCTTGTCGGCACACCCCCCCCGCCAACGACGGCATCAGCAGTCTGCGAATCACTACCCGAAAACAGGGCACGGTGATCCTGGCAGCTGGTCTTGTGCTGGTGGTCTTGTCGGCTGCTCTCTTCCTGCTCAGGCCCGCCCATTCCTGAACCTCTCGGCGAGGTACGCTGGAACGGCATCGGGTGGCCGCGTCGATTCGCCTTCCACGGCGGGCTGCACCGTGGGTATTCGGCGTCCACCCCCAGAGCAGTGGCCAGCTCCGCAGCGGATCGCTCAGCCCCAACCAGGTGGTCAGCTACTCCCAGCGCTGCGGCCGCGTAGATCGCCTGCGACAGATGGTAGCGCCCGGCGGTCTTCAAGAGTTCGGATGGATCCATGTGTGTCATAAGGAGGGACTAACGCTTGATAGGGCGCCGGTGACGTGCCCGGCTGATCGGCTAGACCGACCTGGTCCAAGCTCGTCTCTTGGTGAGAAAGTCGGTCAACTCGCGTGAATACTCGTCGGCGTTAGTCTCGTGCGGAATGTGACCGGCTCCCATGTAGGTTAGACGCTCGGATTGTGTCAGCGTGAGCGCCAGGGCATCGATTATCGCGGCGAAGAACGGGGGGCTCTGGCCACCCTGCGTCAGTTGTGCTGATGCTTGATAGGCCCGCAGGTTATCGAGGTCGATACCAAAGGCCGCCTGATCACCGGCTTCGTCGAGGAAAGTTCGCGCGTTGTGGATGAAGATCTGCCTAATTTCTTCGGGCAGTTGTCTCCACATTCCGGGACCGATGGCCACTGTCTCCACAAAGAGCTCTGCGCCAGCCGCGTCCTCGCCATGGGCCAGCAGCTCAACCACCGCGCTTATGCGACCTTGGACCTCGTCCATCATCGGTGCCACCTCCTTGTCGCTGGCAAGCAACGCCATGAGAGGCGGTTCGTGTACTGACACGGTGCGGCACAGCTCCGGCTGGAACGCGGCCAACCTGAGCACAATGGGCCCGCCGAACGAGTTGCCCACCACATGCGCCGGCCCGGGACCAGTGAACTTGATGAGCTCGGCCAAGTCGTTCACGTCTTCACGAACGCTTCCCCGACCTGGAGGGGCTGTGCTCTGACTATGGCCCCTACGGTCATAGGTGATTACCTTGAAATTTTGCGCCAGACTGGGCACTGCGAGATCCCAGGTGTGGTGATCAGCCCAGGATCCGTGGACAAGTATCAGTGGATCCCCATCGCCGGTGATCTCATAGAAGATGTCTGCACCTTCTAACGTCGCCAGTGGCATTGCCTTCCTCTAACTTGCCTGGGGGGAGTGGAACCGACAACCCTTACTGGGTCACCGTTGCGGCTACGCGCGCCGATCATGCGCCGTCCTCCAGTTCCGGTCGGAGCGCCGCCCGCACGGCGGCTGAGGGTGATTCCTCCAGGCGCCGGCGTACCGGCGCCGGCGCGCTGGAATAGAAGTCGAGCAACGCCCGATGTCCACCGCGTTCGAGCAGACGGAGACCCATAGGTTGGTTGCTCGGCAGCTGGGCCATCTCCACCGTCTCACCCGCAGGTGGCGCCGATGCGCTGGACAGCGCGCGCAGCGCAGCCGACACCTCAGCAGGGTCGTTCCATGCCCGCCTGAAGGCGATCCGCCCCTCGGCGTCGAGCACATAGACGGCGTCCCATGCGCCGCCGTAGGCCCGGTTCACCGTGCCGTCGATGTCATCGACGAGCACGCGCCGCTGCAACCCCTCCTCCATTGCCAAGCGACGCGCCGCCGTACGCTTTTCATGAGCGGTGGTGTGTTGCGGCGTCAATTCCCCGGGATGCGCCTCGCGCACCGCGATGACCAGGAAGGCGGCATCCGGAGTCTCACGAGCCAGTCGCTCCATTGCAGGAACGCGGTCCGAGAAGACAGGACACGTGTACGAGCCGAATTCGATGACGACGGCACGACCGCGGAGGTCGCGTAATCGAACCGTCTCGCCGTCAACGTCCGTCAGGTCGAAGTCCGGCGCCGGTTGGCCCGTCCGCGGGCCCGCCTGCAGCCAGCGCTCGTATTCCTGAGCCTCGAGAGCGAAGGAGAAGGCCGGGTAGTTGTATGCGGTCTGGACTTCCATGCCGGCAGCGTACGGGTCGCCGGCCGAGGGTGCCATCGCGCGATCACGCTATTTTTCGAGCCAGTCGCTTGCCACCAAGCCATGCTCGACGGCAAAGATGGCGGCACCGGCGCGGGTTGCCACCCCGAGCTTGTTATAGATGTGCCGCACGTGGTGGTCGGCGGTGGCCGGCGAGATGGTGAGCGCGCGTGCCACCCCACGCTTGGAGAAGCCACGGGCGATCAATCGCAGCACCTCCGCCTCGCGCTCGGTCAGCCCTGCCGGTAGCTCCGGCGTCACACGTTCACGACGGTGACCAGCTGCATCGAGGACCGCCTCCACCACGCCGGCGTCCAAACGTCCGGCGCGAACCTCGGTGCGCAGCTCAGCAGCCGCGGCGCTCGGCGGCAAGGCGGGACGATGAGGCCGGGGCTCAGTCATCGCCTGGTAGGCGTCCGCGGCAGCGAGCAGTCGGGCCATCGGGGGGATGGCGGCATTCTGCAAGCCGCGGTGGTAGCCGGAGCCGTCCCTCCTTTCGTGGTGCATGCCCGCGGGGTTCGCCAGGCTTGCCAGCGGCGGGCAGCGCGACAGCACGCGCTCGGTGTAGTACGAGTGGAGGCGCACCAGCTCCCACTCGGATGAGGTCAGCGGCCCCGGCTTTTCCCAAACCGGGTTTGGCACCGCGACTCTGCCGAGGTCTTGCAGCAGGGCCGTGCGACGGAGCACCGCGGCGTTCCCGGGATCAGCCCGCGCTACCAGCGCCGCGACCCAGCGCGAGTGCCCCACCGTGAACCCCGTTTTGAGGTCGGCGAAGTCGGCGAAGGCTTCGATCACTTCATCGACGCGTCCGGCAGCAACCCACATCTTCGGCTCCGGCTCGTGTTCGATCACCGACTCCCATGCCGCCACTCCTTCGAGCGCCCTCAGGATGGATTCGCCATGACGCCCGACGAGATCGGCCAGCGCGGGGTCGTACGTGCCGGCACGGCGCCGGCTCGCGATCTCGGCTGCTGCTGCCCGCGGATCCAGCACTCGACCGAGTACCTCGAGATCTCTCGAAATCACGACCACCCGCGCCGCAGGCACGATCCCGTCGCCACGAGTTCCATTCGGGAATCCGTGCCCGTTCCAACCTTCGAACGCCTGGTTGAGACAGCGCCGCACCCCGTTGGGTAGGCCGACTTGCACGGCCAGGGCTTCACCGACCTCGCAATGCGCTCGTACTCCCTGACGGACCACCGTGCGACCCCGCACCATGAAGCCGACGGTGAGGCGGGTCCGAGCAGGACGCGACGCACCGGCACCGACAGATGGGAGGATCGAACGCATCATCTGCGCCGTGCCTGCACCAAAGACCGGTGCAACGGCCTGACGGAAGGCGATGTCGTCGCCGGTCAGCTTCGCGGTTTCGTGAGCGTCTGCTGTACAGCCGAGGAACCTGAGCAGGGCGCCGAAGTACACCGAAGGAAGATCCCCGGGCGGGAGCTCTGCCAGTTCGGCGACCTCGAGCGCAATCAAACAGGTGCGCAGCGCCTGCTCGAGCGGCTGGCCCATCCCGAGGTCCGTGGCCAGTGACAGCGCCCCCATCAGCTCAGCGAGCCGCAGGCCCTCGGTGGTCTTGCGGGGTGGCGTGACCATGGCGAGCATCATCGCTACCTTGGGATGACGCGTGCGCACGCGTCATGGCGCGGGTCAACTCTCTGAGGCGCGTTTGCGCCGTTTGGTAGTTCGAATAAGAGAGAGCCTTCCCAGCACTGTTCTGTCTCAGGAGATGGTGGCCACCTGTCTCACGTCATGGTGGCCGAGTCTAGGTAAGCTGCAGGGCGTGCCCAGCCCCTGGTAGGAGCGCGAGGGAACGATGGTCAGTTCGCGGATGAGTGAGCCGTCCCCGGCAGCCACGCGGACGTGCCGTCCGGCGATCAGCATGGTCACCGGCTCGTGCTTGTGGGCACGCCCCAAGGCGATGTGGCGCAGTCGGCTGAGGTAGCGGAGGGTCACCGTGCCGTTGGTGTCGGTCCTGTCCTGGCGGACGCGGAAGTCAGTCAGGGACACGGGCTGCCCGGTGTGGGCCTTGAGGCGGGCGCTGAAGGCCGCCAGCGGGGCTGCTCCGTCGAGGGCGCGGTGGGGCACGCTGCTGGTTGTAGTAGGCATGGAAGGTGTCGAGTTGAAGCTGGAGGACAGCGAGTGAAGGCGCCGGGGCCTGCCTGCTGATATGGCGCTTGAGGGTCTGGTGGAACCGCTCCACCTTGCCGCACGGCCTCTCCGAATCGGCTTTGCGCAGCCTCGGCGCCACGGTCCTGACGGGGTACGCGCTAGCAGGCTGGCGGGGCGCCTCATCGGGCGGCTGCCTGCATGATGGCGCTCGTGGCTTCGGCGGGTTCTTCGAGGAGCTGACAAGCTCTAGACGGCCTCCTGCCGGACAAGCGCGCAGAAGGTCAGCGGCCGGTAGCATCGACGGCGCTGTGATTCGCGTCCGCCTCGACGGCCACTTTCTCAACGACATCCACGAAATCTCCGAGCTCGACGGGATTATGCCGTCGGCCGGCCGGTTCCTATGGATCCACTGCGAGGTCCCGGACGATGCTGAGATCCGCCTGATCGCGTCCCGCTTCCACGTCCACCCGCTCGCGGTCGAGGACCTGCGCAACAGCAATCAGCGGCCCAAGCTCGACGACTACGGCGACCAACTCTTCGTCGTCCTTTTCGGGGCGATCAAAGTCGCGGACGAGAGCATCGCTCTGGCCGAGGTGCACTTTCTCATCGGTGACAACTACCTCGTCACCGTCACCACAGACGCCATGCCCGCCATCGAGACGCTCGAGAAGCAGCTCGATCGGCGGCCAGAGTTGTGCGGCAACAGCCCGGACATGATGTTCTACCGAATCTGCGACACCTTGGTCGATTCCGTCTTCCCGCTGCTCGATCACATCGGCGCGCAGATCGACGAGGTCGAGGACGAGGTGCTGGAGAATCCTGACCGGCAGACGTTGCGGACGATCTTCGGTTTGAAGCGCGACCTGCTGACCCTGCGCCGGGTCACTGGTCCGCAGCGCGACCTGCTGCAGTCGCTGACCTCGCCCCGCACCCGGCGGATCGGCGACGAGACGCAGCTCTTTCTCCGCGACGTCTATGACCACACCGTGCGCATCGCCGAGGAAGTCGACTCGTTTCGCGACCTTGTGAGCGGTTCGCTCGACGCCTATCTGACCTCGATCTCCAACCGCCTCGGCGAACAGACCCGGCGGCTCACCGTGGTCGCCACCATCTTCCTGCCGCTGACGTTCCTCACCGGGTTCTTCGGCATGAACTTCGCCTTCCTCGTCGGGCACATCGACACGCCACTGGCGTTCTTCATCGGTCTCGCCGTGATGGCGGTTTCGGTGCCGTCGCTGGTGGTGGTGGTGACGCGGCTGAACCGCCAGGCGCCCCCTCTGCCCCCCGAAGCCCGCGCTATGGGACGGATCGCGATGACGCCCAACCGGATCCGCTCGGCACGCGCGTCACGCGCGCGAGCCGATGGCTCCGCAGCCCCGGACAATGATCGCGGCGGTGCTGAGCCCTAGGGCTTTGGAATGCTCCGGCCGGAAGGCGGACGCTGAATGCGGAAACTTGGCTTCTGGATCAGCCGATAAGTGAGGCTCCCACGCTCCGCTCGCCACTCTGGGTGCCACAGCGCTCACGCCCAAGTTCGAGGTTCGAATCCTCTCTCCCCAGCCACCGCTTTTGACAGCGTCAGCGATGTCGTGGATCTCAAGAAACTGCTCTGTGGTTGGCGCCAGCTGCATTGGCGTCCGATTGTATGGAGTACCGGCCCGCCGCCCTCCACCGCGCGGTCGAGGTGGCGGACTCTCTACCGGGCGCCGAGCGCTTGTACTTGCCCGGTGATGATCAGGTTGGCAGAGCGCAGAGGGCCTGAGACGCGGCGAGGGCGCGCAGCGCCAGACGGGTACGGCTCTTCACCGTCCCCACCGGTCGCGCCATCAGGACGGCGATCTCCGCCTGGGAGTAGCCGCCGTAATACGCGAGCTCGATCGTCTCCCGCTGTGCTGGGGGAAGCTCGGCCAGCGCCGCGTTGATCGATCGCGACTCATCGCTGCGGATGACATCGGCGACGACGTCTGCCGGGTCGTACAGCGAGGCGATGTCGTCGAGCGAATGCTCGGCGCGGCGGCGGCCGGCGGTGCCGCGCAGCTGGTCAATGGCGCGGTTGCGCACGATGGTGCACAGCCAGGTGCGCAGCGAGGCGCGCTGCGGCTGATACCGGTGCGCGTTCCGCCACAGGTTCAGGAACGCGTCCTGCACCACGTCCTCGGCAACGCCGCGGTCGCCGACGATCCGATGAGCTAGGGTGAAGGCCAGCGTGCCGAACTGGTCGTAGATGCCCGCGATGTCCAATTCCGTCGGGAACGGCTGGCTCGTGCGGTCAGTCGACGAAGCTGCGACTTGATCGAGCTCACTGTCAAGGACGGTCATGGATCACTCCTGTTCTGGCGCCGGCCGAAGCTGCCTGACCGCAGGCCCCATCCTGGATGGTGAACAGTTCAACGTCAATTGAAAATCTACTTTCAATCGATTAGTTGGTAGTTATGACTCTACGCCAGCTCGGCGTCCTCCGAGCTGGCGCCCAGTGGCTCAGTCAGGTAACGGCAGAGCGGCTGTTCATCAGCCAGCCGCCTCGGCGGCGATGGCATCGGAAGAGGGTTCCGCACCTTTGCGGCGCTCCGGGACACGGACACGCTGTCAGCGCAATCCCCTGGGAGGATCGATGGTCAGTCGCCGGAGACGCTCGCCGCCACCGTATGCGCCCTCACCCGGTCGTCGCGCTCGATCCCCAACTCATCGAATACGGCATAGATCGCCGTCACCACGGCCTCGGCCTGGTTCTCAGCCAGGCGCTGGATCTGCGCCACCCCGGCGTCCAAGGCGCCCTTGCAGAGCCTGTGCAGTTGATCCCTCCTCTGATGCCACAACTCGACCAACGGATGAGGCTGGACACGGCTCCCCTGCAGGCCGTCAGTCACCTCCATTAACACATCCCCTGCCTCCGGTTTTTGTGAGAGTTGTGGTCCCCCGTGGTGAGCAGTGACGCCGACGTGACCAACGTGGGATCACCGCGGACATTTGAGGGTGAGTTCGCGTCGCGACGCCGCTTCCGCTCCATCCCGGCGACAGACCGCGACACCTCGTACGAGGTGTCAGCCATGGCCAGCCTCGCTCTTGAGCCGACACAGCTATTCTGGAATCCGAGTGGAGAATCCCGGCCACTCTAGCAGGGCGATACCCCAGGTTCTGATTGCGGAGGTCACCTCGCCGGACCGGTGTGACACCATCTGTTCGGTGACCGCCGCTGTGTACGCCGCATCAATGTCGGCACCGCTGAGGTTCAGAGGGCCACACGCACGCCGACGTTCACGCGACTTCCGGTGACGCGGCGTCGTCGCTCTGTCGGCATTGTCGGCGCAAGTGGTTTTTTGGGCCGACGTCTAGCGACAGCGTGGGCGTCCTCGGGGGCCGAGGTTCGATGTCTTGCCCGCTCATCTGTTCGCGGGGCCCCCGCAGGCACGGTTGCCGTCACCTACGACCTCGATGGTCGGCGCTCCGTCGTCGACGCCCTGCGCGGACTCGACGTGGCCTACTACTTGGTGCACGCAATGTCCGACGGCGGAAACTTTGCGGCGCGCGATCGCCACCATGCGCGCCGGTTTGCTCGTGCGGCGCGAACCGCCGGGGTTGGCCGGGTCGTCTTCGTCGGAGGCTTGGCGCCGGTGGGTGGCCCCGTTTCCGCTCATCTCGCCAGTCGCGCGGAAGTCGGCACTCTGCTCATGCACGGCTGTGGCGCACTCGTGGTCCGTGCCGGGGTCGTGATCGGAAGCGGCAGCGCCTCGTGGATCCTCTTGCGGGATGCTGCCCGGTTCCCGCTGGCGTTGACGCCGTCGTGGATCGAGACCCGATGCCAACCAACCGGCGTCGATGACCTGGTCGTTGCGCTGCAACGTGCCGCCGATCTTTGCGGGGGACGGGCTGTGGACGTCGGCGGCCGGGACGTGCTGACCTACCGATCGATGATCGACTGTACGGCGAAGCTGCTCGGCAGCTCGCGGCTCGTGGTGCCGACACCGTTCTTCCCGAGGCAGTTAGCAGGCGTGGCTGCGTCCCTGATCACCTCGGTTCCGCCCTCGCTGGTGCGGGCCCTGGTCAACAGCCTGCCATATGAGGCAGTCTGCTCAGGAGTGACTCTGTATGAGGAAGTCGGCGTCCGCCCCCAGTCTTTCTCCACGACAGTGCGCCGTGCCATCCGTGAGGACGGGAAAGCCGCGTGACACGCTGGCGGACGGGAAGCCGGCAGGTCGTGACGTGGCCGGCGGATGTGCGTCTGGACCAGAACGCCTTGCGTGCTATTGATCACGCCACGTTTGGTTGGGTGCGACCGTTTGTACGACTTGGCGCACCACGTGTGCTGGATGGGTGGGTCGTCCGTGACATTTGTGGCGGTCTCCTTGCCCGCGCACCCGGGGGACGCGTTGGGACGGGGGTGCTGAGCGATGCGAGCGGCGATCACCTCGTGTCGTCGATCGAGGAATACGCTCCCCGCGCGCCGGAGCCCATTTATGAACTGCTGCAGGTTCGGTTGCATCGAGTGGTGGTCCGGTCGGCCGCCCGCCGCGCCGCTCGCCGTCTCCGCCGACAACGGCGCACGCCTGCTCCTCTATGGTGACCGCGATGCGAACCTCTCCAACCTTGGCTCTCCGCGTCAGGGAGTGTGAGCGCCCACCCCGTCAGCCGGATCGGAGACGTTCTGGACGTCGGAAGGTGACGCAAACGGACGCCACAGCGCTCAAACGCCAGTAGGTCGCGGGTTGGATGGGGTGCAACAATCGCACATCCCGCCGCCTCGGGGAGCGCTGTGTCCTTGCGTACGGTCACTGCACTAGCCGCGGGCTTCTGTTACGCCGACTCCGCACGCACGCTTTCCGCTAGGCAAATGTAGCGAGTTGCGTTTACCCCATCGGTAAGCGTAAGGGCGCTCTGCAGTTCGAGGTCCGCCTCGGCCCAACGGTGCCACTGGATGAGCGCCTCGGCGAGCCAGAGCCGATCGCGCACCTCGTCGGGTGACATTGCCCTGAGGGCGTCGGCGTTCGGCGACCAGCCGATAAGTGACGACGGTACGCTGGGCCCCTCACTCGGGGTGCCACAGCGCTCAGCTCAGGTTAGAGGTTCGAATCCTCTCTCCCCAGCCATTTCGTTGTATTGGTTCGGCTGATACCCGACAAAAGGGCTTCGGCTGATCCTTGACAGACCTTCGGTTGATTCTTGACCGAGTTCGGCTGAGTCTTGACACTCCCTCAATGAGAGAGCTCAGCGTGGCAGAGCAGCGGTACAAGGCGGTCCTGGGAGTGATCGCCGTTGGCAAGTCGGTCACCGAGGTGGCCGCGGATTGGGGCGTGAGCCGGCAGACGGCGCACACGTGGCTCGCCCGGTACGAAGCAGGTGGGCTGGAGCAGCTGGCGGACCGGTCGCACCGGCCGGCATCGTGCCCCGCACCAGATCGCCGCCGAGGTGGAGGCCCGGATCCTCGAGTTGCGGCGCTGGAAGCCGTACTGGGGCGCCCGGAAGATCCTCGTGGAGCTGAAGCGGCAGTGTGTGCGCCCGGTGCCGTCGGAATCGGCGGTGTACCGGTGCCTGGTCCGCGCCAGCCTCATCGACCCGCGACGCAGCAAGCGGGAGCTCGAGCCCTGGAAGCGGTGGGAGCGCAGCGCGGCGATGGAGCTGTGGCAGATGGACGTCGTCGGCGGGTTCCTCATGTCGGACGGCACCGCGGCAGAGGCGCTCACCGGCGTCGATGACCACTCGCGGTTCTGTGTGTCGGCGCGGCTGATGCCGCGTGAGCGGACACAGCTTGTCTGCGATGGGCTCTCGGCAGCCTTCAGCCGGCACGGCGTCCCGGAGCAGATCCTCACCGACAACGGCAAGGTGTTTCACCGGCAAGTACATGCTGCCTCCGGTCGAGGGATGTTCGAACGGATCTGTCGCGAGAACGGCGTCGAGCACCTGCTCACCGGACCGGGCAGCCCCACCACCACCGGGAAGGTCGAACGCTTCCATCGCACGTTGCGACTGGAGGTCAACACCACGCAGGTGTTCACGACCCTGAGGGTTGCCCAGCAGGTGCTCGATGAGTGGGTGACGTACTACAACACCAAGCGGCCCCATCAATCGGTGGGGGACACCACGCCGGCGCGCCGTTTCGAGGCGATTGCCGAGGTCCGTGGGCCACGATCCGTGCCCGAGCGTGGCGGTGACCAGTGGGTGACCCGGAAGGTCTCGGCGACGGCACCGTCAGCGTCGGTTGGCAGTCCGTGAGCGTGGGAAAGCACCACGCCGGGAACGCCTGCAACGTGCTCGTCAACGGCGAACTCCTCCAATTCTGGGTGCGCGGCGAGCTGCTCAAGACAGTGGCCCGGACAGGGAGTGGTTCAATTCGCAAGAAGAACGCCGCGGGGACAGCCCCGAGGTCGAGATAACAGCCCGGAGTGTCAAGAAGGATCACCCGAAGGAGATCTGTCAAGACTCAACCGAAGGCTCACATCCCAGTCAACCTTTCCTCGCTCCTTGAATGGGTTACAGACAGACGCCGTACCCACGGCGCTCGGTGCATACACGGCCGCCAGCGCGGTGCGCGCCGCAGAAGTGCCCGACGCAACCACCGGTAGGGTGCGTGATCGTCAGCTGTCAGCTCGTTGCCTCCGGAAGCGCACGCTTCACCATCTCGCCATGGCGATGGATGCAGAGCCACTGACCATCGATCCGCTGGAAAATGTTGGTGACGCGCAGCTTCATCGGGCGCCGTTCACCCCCGTCGACGCGAACCGTGCCCTCTTCGAACCCCGCAAGGTACGCGACGTCGCCTAGGATGCGTCCCCCGATCGGGGTGAAGGTCATGTCGCCCTCCGAGAGCCTGCTCGCAGCGACGCTCAGACCCCTCTCCAGGACGCTCCATCCGCGAGCCGACACCTCGAATCCGCCGTGGAGCGTGATGTCCTCGTCGTGCAGCCAGTGCTCGCCCTCTGAACTGCCGCTGAAGAACGCTTTGTTGTGCTGCTGGTGCTCGCGGATCAACTGATTCAGTTCGGGCTCGGACGGGCTGAACGCGGGCGGAGACCCGAAAGTCGGTGGTGTTGTCGCCATGCTTGCCTCCTCAGCCGGGTTCCGGCCATGAACTTGACAGGGCGTACAGTACGGGCATGCTTGACACCCTGTCAACTGAGCTGGCGTACAGTGATGGCGTGGCGAACGCAAGGTCAGAGCTGACCCGGGATCGGATCCTCGATTCCGCCGAGAAGCTGCTCGTGGAGCGCGGCTATCACGGCGCGGGGATCGAGGCGGTGGCCGCGGACGCAGGAGTGTCCCGCCAGGCCGTGTACGACAAGTTCGGCTCCAAGGGCGGCTTGCTCCGAGCCATGACCGAGCGCCTCGAAGAGCGGCTCGGCATCTTCCATGGGGTTGCCACGGTCCAAGCCGCCCCGACGGCGATGGAGAAGCTGGAGGCGCTGTTCAATCTCAGCCAGGTCAGCGAACCTGGTGTCGCGCCGTTCGTTCGCGTCGTCTATGCCGCACGACTTGACGACGAGACGGCAGCGGAGCTGTGGAACGATCGAATGGCCGCTCGGTACATCGCCTTCCGGTATGTCGTCGAGCAGCTCGACGAGGGCGGCTTGTTGCGCCCGGGTCTGACCGTGGAGCGCGGGGCTGATATTCTATGGTCGATCCTCAACCCCCTGCACTTCGACAGCCTCGTCACATCGCGCGGCTGGAGCATCGACGAGTACCGGGCCCACATCGAGGTGATGGCCCGAGCCGCGCTACTCGGGGAGGCGCCCACCTAGGTGGCCCGTCAGTGTCAGCCCAAGAAGTTGGAATCATCGGCGGAGAGGTCAGTCGATAAGAAAGGCTACGGCGCTCCTTCCATCGGAAGTGCTCTAGCTCGGCCCGACAGCGCTCACGCTCAGGCTAACGCGCGCGTCGACGGTTCCGCACGTGGCCGCTATCTGGCCGGCCAGTCGGAGCACCTCCTGCCACTCCCCAAGGTGGGCATTGGCTACTTCGAGCTGACCCTCCATGCCCCGGACCTCGCGGCCGATGCGCGCTTGTTCTGTCCGTAGGGTCGGCAGTCGACGGCGCCGCCGCAATACGCGTCGAGAAGCCTTCGGCGCTCAGTCTCTGCTCGCGCCAGCCTGAGGGCCAGGAATTCGCGCTCCGAAGCGTTCGTGTACTCCGCGCAAGGACGCACCGCCGACAAGACGTATGCACTGGTGGGCGGATGGCAGACTGACCGCGCAAACCGTTACGTCGGAATCACGCGAGCGCGCGACAACGCTGTGGTTATAACGGTTATTCGTCGCTCGACGTTGAGCGCGGACAACGTGAGGTCGCGCTCAATGAGTTGTCAGAACGCTTTGCGCAGAGCCGCAGCATAGGACCGACGGCTTGACACGGACATGGCCTGCGTCTCAGGTCTGGTTCGGCTGGTCGACGGTTCGGTTTCACTGGTGGCGCTTGAGGCCGGAGGGTGGCTGCGGCGATGAAGACCTGGCTTGAGATTGCCAACCAGCAAGCAAATCGTTGAAGGCGTCGGTCCACATCCGATCGGCCAGTCCCGGAGGCATGGAGCGACGCAACTCGAGGCCAGCCAACCCCTGACAGAGCGCATGGAATTCGAGGCCGAGCTCATTTATGGGCCGGGCGGGAGTCATGCCGGCGTCCCGCGCGCGTTCCAACCGTTGTGCCAGCCGGCTGAAGGCGAGCGCACTGGCAGCTCCGGAATTGGGGCCTAGGGCAATGCCGGACCCGCCGAAGATGAGTTGGAAGAGGTCGGGATGTTCGAGCGCGAATGGGCGGAAGCCCTCGAGCGCCGCGTTGGCCAGGTCCCGATCTGGATGCGATGTGATTGGAGTCGAGTCGACCTGACCCATCAAGAGCTCAAATCCTCTCTGGGCCAATCCCCGGATGAGCCCGTCCTTGGAACCGAAGAGACTGTAAACCGCACGAACCGAGCTGCCGATCTCGCGAGCGACACCGCGTACCGAGAGGGCTTCGAGGCCACCCCGGGCGACAAGTTTCTCGGCCGCGTCGAGGAGGGCCAGTCGAGTCTGCTGGTCGTGCAGGCGTGGTCTTCCCATACCTTGCAAGTTTAGCGTCACGCTGTTATGTTACGGTGTGATGAAATTCAGACGGCGGTCCACTGACTCCGGCAAAGGAGAAGACATCGAGACGAAACTCACCCAAGGAGAAGTGACTCGCGGGACCGTCTCAGCAGACGGCCTGTCCGGCGTCGTCTGCATCCCTGCTAGAAGTCCCTCTTCCGCGGTCGTGGTCCTGGGCGGTTCGGACGGGGGGATGAAACTCGAGATCGCCGAGACCTTGGCTCGACAGGGGATCGCCGCCTTCGCGTGCGCTTACTGGCCAGCAGCACCCGCCCCGCTCTCCGCCTTTCCAATAGAACGGATCGAGCATGCGTGCCGGTGGCTGCTAAACCAACCTGAGGTGATTGGCGAGCGGGTGGGTTTGCTGGGACAGTCGAAGGGAGCAGAGCTGGCTCTGGTCGTAGCGACACAGTTCCCCGGCCTGATTGGCCCAGTGATCGCGGTCGCGCCGAGCGCCGTCGTCTGGTACGGCATCGACCAGACGAAACGCCCACCCATGCTCACCGAATCGAGCTGGAGTTACCGGGGCATTCCCCTGCCCTACGTTTCCATGAGCCAGGTGATGCCGACGATGTCAGACCGGGGGGTTGCCCTTCGTCCAAGTTTTGAGGCCGGCCTCGACGACCTCGAGGCAGTGGGTCTTGCGGCTATTCCGGTTGAGCTTGCAACCGGACCGATCCTGCTTCTCTCTGGGGGCGATGATCAGATGTGGCCGGCCGACCGAATGGGCCGAATGGTCGTAGACCGGATGTCGGTGAATGGGCGGCCCGCGGACATAACCCATTTCAACTATGAGAAGGCTGGCCACTCGCTCATGGTCTCGGCGCCGACGACGGCTCCAGACGCAAGTGCAGCGCTTGGAATGAACTTTGACCTGGGCGGTTCCGACAAGGTCAACGCAGCGGCGCGCGAGGATGCGGCTCTACGGATCACTGCTTTCTTCGGGGCGCACTTGAATCGACCAATCGTGCAGCGACTACCCGGTTCGATAAGGAGGGCCTTCTAAGTGCAAGATTCGGTCTCGTTGGCAGCAGCATCAGCGGTCCGCGGAGGCGTGGACCTCCGGTCGACGCGGCGGTACCTGGCTGCCGTCATGTTGATCGCCGGACCCCTGCTGATCGCAGCTCTGCGGGTCCTCGTCCCCTACGGAGCAGCCGGTAACACGGCGGATACCCTGGCAGCGGTCAGGGCTCACCCGAGCGCCGAGCAGGCGATCCTGCTCCTTGGTCCGATCGGCGGCATCGCCATGGTGCTTGCCACTCTGAGTCTCATGCGGCTCATCTCTCGCCAATCGCCTGTGCTGGCGGCGATCGGCGGGGTAGTCGCGCTCGCGGGCTGGGCGATGGTACCAATGCTGAGTGCGTCAGATGCCCTTGCGGGCGCCATCGCGAACCAGCCCAGCGCCGGCGGTGCCGCGCTCTACGACGCGTTCTTCGGCTCATCCGCCGTGACACTGATGTTTTCAGTCTTCATGACGGGCCATATCTTTGGCATGCTGTTGCTGGGCGCTGCCATGCTCCGTGCCAGGGTGACGCCTGTCTGGGCTGGAATCGCCGTCATTGCCGGCACGATCCTGCACCCACTGGCCTTCGTGGTTCTCGGGAGCCATCTCCTGGACGGTGGCTCCTACGTGGTTATCGGCGCGGGCTTCGCCGCAGCGGCGGCGGCGGTGTGCCGCGCTGACAACGCGCACTGGGATCTACCCGCAGAGCCGCGGGGCTCGCAGAACCAACAGCCAAACCATCAAGGAAAAATCGCATGACTGCTGACGCACCAGGCACATTCTGGCGGCCGCTCCGGGAATCGTGGCCGCGCCCAACGCGGGCCTGGCCGTCGTTGCCGCCGCGACCGTCGGGATCGCGGCGGTCGGCGTGGTGATTCTCCTGCTCCCGCCGCCCCGAGACAGCCTTGCCGTCGCTGATGACTGTTAGGAGCAGTGCGTAGCGACTGGCTGGCATGCACGACCATGCCCAAACGTGTGGGGCAGGAGATATCAGACACGACTGCCGGTCCTCAGATTGTCACCGGAGCGCGGTGGCTCTCGGCAGATCCGTTGGGTCCACGCCAGCATCGGCCTGCAGCCGGCTCACGGCGCATCCCATTGCGGACACAAGCTCCAGAAGACGCGCCTACATCGTTTGGAGATCGAACAAGCTACTGTCTCCCGCCGCAGTATGCCGGGAGCCATAAAAGCTCCTGGTCGGCTTGAGCGGGGCACGCCAGACCGCCACGCGATTAGCTGATGGCTCTGGCCTCGCGCGCCGACGCAAGTATCCGGGTGCGACGTGTCAACTCTTGATCTACTCGCGCGTTCGCACGGGGGCACGTCGCGGCCCGCGAGCTTCGGTCGTAGCCTCCGGCCGCTGCGCGCTCAGCTCGCGACGTGGATGAAGATCGTCGGTGTGATGATCCGTGGGTTGAAAGGGAAGTGGTCCGTGGCCACGAACTCCGCGTAGATGGCGTAGGTGGCTCCGGGCACCACTGGTAGGTCAAGCGTGGGCTTGTAGTTCATGTACGTCAGCGCGTGGTCGGTGTACAGGTGGATGTGTCCGAGCGTTGACGTGATGTTCGTAGACGTGGAGGTTGTGAGCTGTGCTCCGCTGATGCCCACGTCGATGTGCAGCACGGTCCCCGTGATCGTCTCACTGCCGGGTGGCGAGATGAACCAGATGTGCGCTGCTGATGCCGGCCGGTTGGCCAGCACGGGCGACTGGCTGGCCGTCGGCGGGGAGGCGCTGGGTGAAGCCGCGGCGCCGCACGCGGCCAGCAGGGTGACCGTGGCAGCGAGAAGTGCGAACCGCTTGAGCATTGGATGCGCTCCTGATGTGAACCGCGCGGTAGATCCGAGGGACCTGGGGGAAGTGCTCATGTCGAGCCCGGCGAGATGACGACGTACGTGGACAGGACTTCGCCGTCGGGGAGGGTGGCGATCAGGTCGTAGCGCGTCTTTCCGGCCGGGACAGTGTCATCGGCGACGAAGTGGCCAACGGGGTCGAACGGCCGGCTGACCAAGACGGTAGGAGTGCCCGCGGGTGGGGTCATGCCGATCGTCACCTGGGAGACGTGCAGCTCCGTCGAGCCTCCAGACGCGAAGAACGTGACGTGAAGAATGTCCGGTCCCGGCTTGTCCGGATCGATGTACACCTGTGCTGACCGGGCCTTGCCGAGCTGGATGGTGTAGAGCGTTGGCAAACCACCTGAGAACGGCTGCACGGTGACCGATGGTTCCGGGCCGATGGTGGTCAGCTGGAGATGCACCTCGGCTGACTGCTGCCGGTGCTGAACCGTCACTGCCACCTCCCAGATGCCGTCGATGGAGAGGTTGCCTCCGCTCGCTGCGAAGGTGTCGTCGCCCTGCTTCTTCAACGCGAGGGTCGAGGTTCCCAGCTGTGGCCGCAGCGGCTGGGCGAACTGCAGCACAACGCTGTCCGCCTCAATCGCTGCGCCGCTGTCGTAATCGGTGGCGCGAAGGTCGAAGGTATTGAAACCGCCGGTCCCCGGTGTGACCGTCAATCGCACGTTGACCGTGGTGGCGAAATCACTGCCGGAGACGACCAGGAACGCGGCTGGCTGAAAGCGCGCCGCCGCCGCCGCGTACTCCGCGGGCGGCGCGGTGTTGATGAGCGCCGCGGCCACCGTGAGCGCCGCCACTCCAACCAGAACCTCGGTGGTGACCATCCGGCGTAGGGTGCGAAGAGCTCGTGGTAGCCGGGGGATGTTGCGATAGCGGTTGAAGGCGCCGAGGCCCGCTAGGATGCAGAGGAGCCCAACTTTGAGCAGGACGAAGACCCCGAACACCGTCGTCACGAGGTTGGACCACGTCTGCACTTCAATGACCGCCCGAAAGACGCCCGTGGCGGAGACGACGACCAAGCCGCCTCCCGCCAGCGACGACAGACGTCTGGCCAGGTGGACCTTCGCATCGGTCGAAGCGACGGCCATGCCCGCCAGCAGAGCCACGAGGCCGCCGATCCACATGCCGACGGCCGCGATGTGCAACCACTGAGCAAACTCATTGAGGACGACGGGCCCCTGCGAACCAGCGTGGCTGGAGATGGCGTCAACCGCCATGGCCGCTAGTGCGGCGCAACCGGCGATGATGCTCACGAGTCCCGTTCGGCGTCCGCGAAGGAGCAGCGCTCCACACGCGAAGAGGATGGCGGCGGGGATGCCCCTCACCACCAGCGACCGCCCGATCGAGGAGCCGAAAAGCGTTGCCAGCGTCGCTCCGGACGCGATCGCCTGGACGGTAACCACCCCAAACGTCCCGGTGGCACTCACGAAAGCACCCGCCGCAATGGTCCGTCTGAGGATCAGGATCGGGGCTCCGAACGCAAACAATCCCAGCACCACCGCGCCGAGCGTGGCCACGAGCCCCGCAAACAGCAGGACGCGGGCCAGCACGGCCGGAACGCTCGGGGCGGCCGCCGCGACCGGCGGCGGAGCGTGCACGCTGCCGGGACTGACGTCGACGCCGAAGGCGTACGAACCAGTGGCGAGGTGCCCGTCGACGGCTGAGACCGTCTTCCACGTGACGGTGTAGACGCCTTTGCCGATGGGTTTGAGCGGAACCTCGAGGTCGAGCGGCTTAGCCGCCACGGTCGTGGTCGGGCCCGCGTCGACATTTCTTCCCGACGCATCGATCACCGTGATGCTGGACAGCTGGGGGTCAGGGCTCTCACCAAAGGTAATCAGAACCGAGCTTGGTGCCTGCTGGACGGCCGTTCCCTCGGCAGGGACGGCGCTCTGCGGGAGCGCGTGGGCCGACGCTGTCACCGGGAGAAGTGCGGCTCCCGCGATAGCGAGTCCTACGGCCAGCCCAGCGAGGCGGCGGTGCATGCCCGGGTTGCCCTACGTCTTCTGCCGACGTAATGCCACGACGAAGCTCGCCGCGCTGAGGAGCAGGGCGACGATCAGGGCCACGATGGCGACGGTTGAGGCACCACTCGCTGAGCTGCTGGCACTGGTGGCAGCTGTCCTGGCGTCGGTTGCCCGTGTGTTGACCTGGTCGAGCTTGGTGCTCAGATCGCTGAGCGCCGGGACAAACGCAGGGAACTCGGTGGAGTTCTGGTCGCCGACCGAGTCGAACGTCGTCGGACCGGAGGTCACCGTCTGGTCGATCGCGGTTCCGTGAATGCTCCCGAAGATGTGGAGCTTGTAGTCGCCGACCCGGGTCGGGGTCAGCACGACGTCGTATTCATCCAACCGCCCGCGCCCGGTGTCGGCGTCGAACGCGGGATGTGGGCACAGCGGGCTGCTGGTCGCCGTGCCGAAGGTGGCGGTCACCTGGAAATCCGGCTTCGTGCAATCCGCGTTGAGGTCGCTGATGGGGGTGGCGACGGGATTGGATGGTGTCGGTACGTCGATGAAAACCTGAATGGCGTTCGGTTGGCCGACATACGTGACCGTCCCGGAGGACGGCTCGACCTGCCAGCCGATTGCCACGTGGTATTGGCCGGCCTGGAGGAGGGCGTGTGCCGACGCGATCACTGCCGATGAAGACACCAGCGCGAAGACAGCGACGCTGGCGCCGGCAAGTCGCAGTGCGATGGTTCTAGTCACGTGCTCATTTACCTCTGTGCTGATTCGTCCCGCGAGGGGAGACCGCTGACACGAACGCCGATGGCCGCGCGAGTCTGACGGTCAGATGAAGCCCGCTGCGCGGGCGCCGATCACCAGCTTGGCGTCGGCGCCGGCAGGGGCGTCAGCGCGTCAGGACAGCGGAGGCGGGCGGCACCAGATCGATGCCCCCAGATACGCCGGAGCACCGTGATGGCGGGGCTGTGCGGGCGCTGCCAGCAGGGGTCGGACGCGGCGCGCTGCCAGCATTGCCAGGATCGCCTGGACAGCGCGCTCGAGGTGCTCGACCACCGCCTCGCGTCGACGGAACAGCGCCGAGAGGGCAACGCAAACTGTCGCCAGCACAAATCCGACAACTGCGTGGATCAGCGGCGCCACCCAGTGGACACCCGTGATGACGGACAGCCCGGGGATGGGACCACCAGTCAGAGCGCTTTCGAGGTTCTCCTGGATGAGGTAGAGGCCGATCTGTAGCGCCGCGAGCGTGCCACCGAGCACGAGGACGAGACGGCGTGTCGACCACGGCGTCGCGCTGCCGGCGGCCAACTTGGGGGAAGCCAGATCCTGAGGCCCGGTGCGCCAGATGCCTCTGAGGCGGTCGAATGCGCGTTCGAGGCGGCGCGTCAGCATGCGGCGCAGTCGCATCAGGGCGACGGCTGCCCCCGCCACCAGGAAGACGAGCACGACTCCGAGCGGCACCATGTAGAGGTGCACCGACCCGTACAACTCCTGGTCCAGGCCCAACCAGCCCCACACGCGGATGTACTCCAGCGTGTGGCTCAACCAGACGCCGATGCAGGTGAGCAGTGCGATGCCGGGACCAAGCCATCGCCAGCTGCGGCTTCGTGGCATCCGTACAGTATGCGACGGGCTCAGCCGCACGGGTACCCGTGAACGAGCTCGGGGCTGGATGCTCGGGCACCGCCGGGATCAAATTCGCGAGTGGACTGGCGGCGACGTGTGGTGCTCAGCGCCCCGGACGGAGTATCGGGTGGCCCGCAAGCACGGGTGTCAGCCAGAACACACGACCGCCTTCGGGAGAGGGGCGACCCCCACGACATCCACGTCTTCGTCGGTCAGCACCGGGGGGGCGAACTCACGATGATCGATGGTCACCAACTCCACCCGAATGGTGTGTCTACCGGGGCCGAGCTGCACCGCAGCGGACTCGCTGTTCACTTCGATCACCTGACGACCGTCGACCAGCACGCTGAGACGGCGGCCGGCGCCAGGGATGATCGCCCCATTGGCGCAGACGGTGACCAGGACCGGACTGTGGACGACGCTGCCGGCCAGCGGCTGGGCGATACGCAGCGACAGGTTGGGCGCCGCAGGCGCTGAGGGAAGGGCGGCGCATGCCCCCACCATTGTCAGGAGTCCCGCGCAGGCGACGACCCCGCCGACCCTCCGGAGCGCCTGTGAGCGAGCCTCGAGCGCGCCAATGAGCCCGAGCAGTCCGACGCCGCCCGCCACCCACTGCGGCCAGACGGGACCGCCGCCGACGATGTGAGCAAGCACGCGGCGATGGGAGCACGTCTGCCCCCCGGGAGGGCGGCTCAGGTTGTTGGCGTGACCGTGACTGACCCTGCCGGGTCAGCTTCGGCGCCCAGGCTAGTCGTTTGGCGCGGGCATGGCGTCCGACGGCGTCCACGGCGGCGGGTGCCTCCGGTTGCGCGCAGTACACCGCCCTGGGGTCGCGATGGTGCTGGGGGGCTGCCGCGCCGGCTCGCCATTCGGCGAGCTGGGGGAGAGAGGCTTCTTCACGCTCTCATTGGCCGATCCAGAGCCAGTCAACACAAGGCTTCGAAGCCTCTGCCCGGCCATCATGTTTGCGCCCAGGAGGCAGCCGGCGACCCCGTGATGTCAGCAGGCCCCACCCACTCCGCGAGCGCAAGCGAGGCCATCTGCCATGAGGTGGATGACAAAGAGTGCGAGAAGGCCCC
Organism: Candidatus Dormiibacterota bacterium; assembly: GCA_963850385.1. GTDB lineage: Bacteria > Chloroflexota > Dormibacteria > Aeolococcales > Aeolococcaceae > Aeolococcus. Next base: position 430,876 of record CAWKKS010000002.1, on the reverse strand, counting down.
CGGCGATCCCTACGACGAGCGCTTCCAGTCTCGTCACACGAAGAGTGATTGCCAGCGACCGCGATCCTTCTCGGCGGTCTGCGACGACACGCAGTCGCGTCACGACGATGATCGCGACCGCCAGCAAGACGCCACAAGCAACGGCTGTGGCCAGGTAGAGCCATGGCGGCCCCGGCGCACCCATCAGGCGATCGAGGCTGTACCACCCGGTGAGCAACCCAACGCACTGAGCCACGACCACCAGGACAATCGGTAGCGCGAGGATCACTGCGAGCAAGCCGAGGCCACGCCGCGTTACCGGGCCGTCCCCCCGGCCCACATCCAGGTGGAGTGCAGCGTGTCCGCGCCCCACCGACAGCTCAAGCCTTGCCAGCATGTACCGGGCAACGTCCTGGAGGCCGATTCGGCTACGCGCTCGTCCACGGCGTGGACCGCCACGCCGGAGATGTCCTGCCAGCCCTCCTCAACCGATCTGCGATCCCTGCGCTCCCGCTTGGCCGGGGTACCCTCCCTCCCCCACGGGAGCGATGCACGCTCCGCGAGCATGATGGCCCAGCCTGACCGCGTCACTTCCCACTTGGTGCGATGAATCTCGCAGGAGAGGAGGGCGATTCAGCCGCGGGAGGCCGAATCCGTGTCCTCCGCTTCGGCAAGACGAGCCTGGATGGTGCGATAGATATCCTCGGCTACCGCAGGAAGGTCACGCACCATCGCCCGGAACTCCGGTCCGGTCATAACGATGGCGACCATCGGTGAGGTGGTCGTCACCGAGGCTGTTCGGCGCCGATCTTCCTGGAGCAGACCGATCTCGCCAACGTAGTCGCCAGCTCCGAGGTCGCGAACGTGTTCGCCCTCGATGGCCACCTCAGCAGTGCCCGTCTTGATCACCTGGAACTCGTAGGCCAAGACGCCTTCTTGAGCGAGAGACTTGCCGGCGGGTAGCTCGACCAGGTCCATCGAGCGTGCCAACTGCTCGCGGTCTCTGGCTGAAAGTGAGGCGAAGAGTGGAATTGACTTCAGATCAGCAGGGTCCATGCATGCACCTCCTAGCCTCGGTCGTGTGGTCGATCATGCGCGTGATGAGATGGATCAACGACGAGGTCGGCGAACGAGCTGGATGATTTGCCGAACTCCCACCAGCCGTTGACCCACGGTTTGACGATCGCCATGCTGCGCCCGTAAACGAGCGGGATCAGAGCGACCTGCTCGGCCACGGCGACTCGATCCGCCTCATGAAAGAGGGCCAACCGCGAACGATCGCTGCGTTCGTGCCGGGCCTCCTCGATCAGTGCGTCGAATGGCGGGTGCGCAAATCCCCCTTCGTTGGTCCGGCTCTGCGAGTGGAGCAGCAGGCGAAGGTAGTACTCGGGGTCTGGGTAGCCCGGCAGCCAACCGGTGATGTAGATCTGCGCGCTCTCCCACGGGCGACGGACCGCCAGCGCCTCGGCACTCGACCAGGTGCGCGGAGTCACCTCCACTCGCAGCTCCCGTTCCCAGCCGCGAATGAGCTGGTCGATGATCGCCTCCCAGGCGTCGGGAGCAGCGATGGTCAGCGGCCCGACGGGTGCGGCTTGCGCAAGTAGTTGGCGGGCAAGCTCGGGATCGAACCGTGGTGCGATGTCGGGGGTATGCCCCTGCAGCGCCGGTGGTACAAGGCCGCCATTGGCAACCATCATGTTGATCGGAAGCAGGGCTCGGAGCGCCTCGCGATCGACGGCGTGCGCCAACGCCCGCCGGAGATTGACCTTGGCCGTGTCTGGATGTCCGTGCGCAAACGCGATGTACCCCGTCCATGTTGCCGCGCCGAGCTTCGCGTCAGGGCTCCCCTCCGGGAACTGGTCGGCCAGCCGCGGCGTGTACCGCGCCGTGATCATGTCCACCTCGTTCCGGCCGTATGCAGCGAGCCCCTCGTCGGCGGTGGCGCGGACGAACTCGACGCGGCGGACGTTGCCGAGCCGCACGCCCGCGTACTCGCTGTTGCGCTCGAGGACCATGCTGTCAGCGGCGTGTGACACTTGGCGGAAGGGACCACAGACGACCTGCCGGTCGGGCTCGACCCAGGCCTTCCCGGCGCCTTCGATCACGTGGCGAGGTGCAGGACCGGCGTCGGGACGATTCACCAGGCTCATGAAGTAGGGAGCCGGCGCGACAAGCCTGAACTCGATGGTCTGCGCATCGAGGGCGCGCACACCGATGCGGTCCGCGTCGCGATTTCGACCGGTGTAGTAATCCTGCCCGTTCTCGAGCACAAAGTAGATCGCCACCGACGACCCCGGGCTACTCGGGTCGAGCACGCGCTTGATCCCGTACTCGATATCAGCCGCAGTCAGGGGTGCACCGTCGGACCAGGTGAGCCCCGGTCGAAGGTGGAACACGTACCGCAGGCCATCGTCGGCTATCTCCCAACGCTCGGCGAGAGAGGGGACCAGCGCCCTTTCTGGCCACGCCTCCACCAGTCGGTCGAAGAGCTGCATGCACAGCTGGATGTTCGGCCAGGCGATCGCGGTCTTCGGGTCCGGATCATCGGGGAGAAAGCTCGTCGCGACGCGCAGCGTCGCGGTGGGGGCGGCCGCCGGGGTTTGCGGTGGCGTCCAGTGCCCGAAGGCTTGTTGGTAAACGCTGTTCGCTTCAGCGAATCGAAGCGACATATGCAGGGCCAATGCCAACTTGAACAGGACCAGGGCGACATCGCGCTCGCGGCCGCGGCGCTCCAGCAGCGGGAGCAGCGCCCGGTAATGCCCGACCGCCTCATCGAGCGCGTACTCCAGTCGCGCCTTGTCACCCGCCCGCGCCAGGTAGGCGGTGGCCTTGTCCTCATCGGCGCAGGCCAGCCAGTGATGCGCGAGCAGGGCGGCCACCTCGTCGCTGTTGTCGCGGTATCTCTCCTCTAGCCACTCTGCAGCGCGGCGATGCAGACGGGTGCGCTCACCGGCCAGGATCGTGCCGTAGGCCGCCTCCTGGATGAGCACGTGTTTGAACCGGTATTCCGGCTGTGGCCATCGACGTCCCTCGCGCAGCAGATCGAGCCGCTGCAGTTGTTGCAATGTGCTCGGCATGTCGCCATCGGCGCGCGCGACCCCTTCCAACCATGACAGGCTGAACTGCCTCCCCAGAACCGCGGCGGAGAGCAGCACGTCGTGACAGCGCGGATCAAGTCGGTCGATTCGAGCCAGGATCACGTTCTCGACCGTGGCCGGCACGGCCACCTCGACGGCGTGGTCGAAGCGCCAGCCATCGCCATCCCTGACCAGGGCCCCCGCGTCGACAAGGGATCGAATCAGCTCCTCGAGGAAGAAGGGGTTGCCTTCAGCCTGCTCCAGGATCCGCCTCTGCAGCTCATCGGGCATCGTGTCGGTCCCGACCAGGGCATTGAGCAGCTCGCGGTCCGAGTCGCCGCCGAGCGCCTCGAGCATGATCTCCGTCGCGCGATGCGGGAGCTCGCGGGTGGCTGACTCCTTCAACGACCACGAGCTGTGGTCTCGTTCTGGTCGCGCGGTGATGAGCAGAAGAACCGCCGCATTCTCCGTCAAGGCCTTGAGCTGGTCGGCGAGCCGCAGCGATGTCGCATCGGCCCAGTGGAAGTCCTCGAGGGCGACGATGACCGGGCCATCGTCGGCCAGTCGGGCCAGCCACTCGCGAATGACCTCGAACGTTCGAAACTGCAGCGCTTCAGGTGACAGCTCGGCCAAGCGGCCGGCAGCATCCCGCTCCAAGGCGAGCGCGAGCACCGCGCCTAGGTATGGGTATATCTCTGCGACACGCTCGCCGAACAGTCGTTCGACGCGGCGACGAAGCGCCACCCGAACGCGCAGCTCCGGCTCGTCTGCGGCCACTCCGAGCCAGCCACGGAGCATGTCCCGGAACGGCAGGTACGGCATCGCCTCGCCATACGAGACACACCGGCCCTCGAGCCACATCGCCCGCCCGTGCGCCGCCGGTGCGTTCTCGAGATGGCTGCGAAGTTCGGCAACGAGCCGCGTCTTGCCGATGCCGGCATCACCGGTGAGGAAAAGGATGGCGCCCGATCCTTCCAGCACGCGGTCACCGATCTGCTTGGCGGCGGCCAACTCTCGGTCGCGCCCCACCAGGCGGGCCTGGACGCGTGCGTCTCCGCGCGGCGTTCCCGGGGCACGCGCCGAGATCACCACGCACGCGGATACGGGTTCCGTCTTCCCCTTGAGTGTCAGCGATTGCCAGTCGCCCCATTCGAAGAGCGGCTCGATCGCCTGGCGCGTGGATGCGCTCGCCAACACACGTCCGGGATCCGCGAGGCTCTGCAGGCGTGCGGCTGTGTTGACGGTGTCGCCGAAAGCTGCGTACTCGACCCGGCGGCCACCGCCGACTGTGGCCAGGACCACCTGGCCCGTGGCAACCCCGACCCTGATCGCCAGGCCCTCGATGCCCCAGGCGCGGGCAACCTCGGATCCGTACGCTGCAGCCTCGTCCACGATGCGCAGCGACGCGCGCAATGCCCGCTCCGCATCATCCTCATGCGTCACCGGAGCGCCGAACAAGGCCAGCACGCCGTCGCCGGCGAGGTCTTTCACGGTGCCGCCGAACGTCTCGACGATGCCAACAATTCGCGAGATGGCCTCACCGACGATCAGCCGCACCTCGTCGGCGTCCAGCTGCTCGGCCAGCGCCGTTGAGCCGACGAGGTCGGCGAACAGGGCGGTGACCACCTTGCGCTCCTCGCGAACCGTTGCCGTTCCGTGAGCCGCAGATTCGGTTGCCCCCGCGTCGGTCATCGATCGCGCCGAGGCCGAGGTTCGTGGAGTGTCATCAGGGCGATTGTGCACGCCGGGAGTTGGGCGGGAAAGGCGGGCTGAAGGGCGGCCGGCGAGGTCGCACGACCCGACTACCCCGTTCACCAGCAGAAGACGGGGGGTTTGACATTGAGCCAAGATTTAGCACTAAATATGTGGCGAGCCGCAGCGCTGTCGGAGAAGCTTTGAGAAGCATGCCCATCGACGATGGTCACGAGCACGGTCGCCACACTGATCGGCTGATCCCATGCCGCTGCACGGCGACCGCCACCTCACCGCGTTCCGGACGGCCATGTCACCAGGGATGACGTCCGCAACTGAGCGCATCGAACCACCGCGAGGGAGGACGATCGTCGTCCTCTTCAACCGCGACCTGCGCATCCATGACCACCCCGCCCTCGCCGCGGCCGCCGCGAACGCGGAGACGGTTGTGCCGCTGTTCGTGCTCGACCCCGCGCTCCTCGCCGGGGCCCATGCCTCGCCCAACCGTGTCGCGGTCCTCGTCGACGCGCTGCACGACCTGCGCGTCTCCCTCCGCCGTCTCGGCTCCACCCTCGTGGTTCGTCACGGCGATCCCGTCGACGAGTGCATGCGCATCACCCTCGCGGTGTCGGCGTCGGCGGTGCACGTCACCGCGGACGTCAGCGCCTACGCCAGGGGGCGGCAGACACGGCTCGCCCAGGCGTGCGCGGCAGTCGGCGTCCGCGTGTCCTGCTTCCCCGGCGTCACCGTGGTGCCGCCCGAGGAGCTGCGCGCGTCGAGCGGCGACCACTACCGCGTCTTCACCCCCTACTGGCGCGCGTGGTCGACGCATCCGTGGCGTGCCGCCGTCGACGCCCCCGCGCGGCTCCGCCTTCCCCCCGGCATCGGCGATGACGGGCAGATCCCGGCCCCGGACCGGCTGTGCGGCGGCGCCCGATCACCACGGCTGGCTCGGGGCGGCGAGACCGTGGCACGAGCGGCGATGGATCGCTGGCTGCGCGACGGGATCGGTAGCTACGCCGCGACGCACGACGACCTCGACGATGGGGCGTCGTCGCGGCTGAGCGCCGCCCTCCATCTCGGTTGCGTGTCGCCGCTCGAACTCGCGCGCGGCGGCCTGGCCGCGGAGGGCGGCGAGGCCTTCGTCCGCCAGCTCTGCTGGCGCGACTTTCACCACCACGTCACCCAGGCGTTCCCCGCGATCGCGCGCGAGGACTACCGGCCGCGCGGCCGCCGCTGGGAGGACCGTCCCGACCTGCTCGAGGCGTGGCAGGAGGGGCGCACGGGTGTCCCCGTGGTGGACGCCGCGATGCGCCAGCTGCTGGTCGAGGGCTGGATGCCCAATCGCGCGCGCCTGATCGCCGCGTCCTACCTGGTGAAGACGCTGGGCATCGATTGGCGGCACGGCGCCGCGCATTTCTTGCGCTGGTTGAGTGACGGCGACCTCGCCAACAACTCGGGCAACTGGCAGTGGGTGGCCGGCACCGGCAACGACACGCGGCCCAACCGAGGGTTCAACGTCGAGCGGCAGGCCCGCAGATTCGACCCCGAGGGAGCGTACGCGCGCCGGTACGGCGCGGCCCTGTCCGGCGTTGCTCTGCGCGAGTGAGCAGCCTGCGAGCTGCGGACGCGGAGCTACTCGTCGTTGTTCCAGTCGAAGTCGTAGAGGATCCAGTTGGTGTCCTTGTAGTCAAGGTTGACGCCCTCTGCCGACACCTTGAACGACCCCACACCACACTCGCCCTTCTTCCAGATGAACCCGTCCGGGAGGTTGATGTCGGCTTCGTGCCGCTCGCCGGAAACGGGGTTCTTGAAGTAGTCCCCCTTGGCTTCGCCCACCCCGGGCACGGTGAACGAGCTCTCGCGTCCGGCGGCGTTGATGTTCACCTCAGCGCGCACCAACCCGGCGACCGCATACGTCGTTCCGAGGATCGACCACGGCAGCCCACCCAGCTGGCCGGTGTAGATCTGCGCCAGGCAGTTGACCTGTTCATCGCTGACCGAAGGCGGCACGACGAACACCACCTTGCCACCACCATCGTGGATTGCCTTGGGCCAGTCGAGGATCGCCAACGCGGTGACCCCGCTCAGGTCGACGTCGCCGCACCTGCCGTCGCTGATGACGTTGGCGACCGCCGCTTTGCAGCTGCCATCCTTGGAGCTCGGGAATCCGGAGAAGTTGCAAGTGCAGCCAGGGGCGCAGTTGCAGAATTCATACCCCACGCCCTTGAGGCGCCACTTCGTCGCGACCGCGGACCCGCTGCTCACGTCTGTAGCCAAGGCTGAAGTCCTCCCTACATGTGACCGCCCATCGAGGGATGGGCTACCGGCACACCAGAAATGAAGTGAAGAACTGCGGGATCGAGCGCAATCACCGCTCCCAACGCGAGCAGGGTCACACCCACCACGCGGGTCAGCGCGACGCCGTGGTTCCAGTTCTTCTCGGCCAGGAACACCAGCGTGAGGACGGCCATCCAGGTGAGGTTCATCAGGCCCACCACGAGGAGCACGGTCATCAGTGCCCAGCAGCAGCCCAGGCAGTACGCCCCATGCGACAGTCCCGCAAGGAAGGCGCCGCCACCGCCCCTGCCGAAGTCGTGCGTCATGATGAACCCGAGTGGCGTCCGGCACGCCCGAAGGCAGGTGCTCTTCCAGCGGGTGAACTGGTAGGCACCCGCAACCGCCAGCGCGGCGCCCGCACCGATCGCGACTGCGGTTTCACCGAGCGACCCGACACCGTAAGCGCGGAAGGCGAGGAAGACGGCCAAGGGCACCAGGCCGGCCACTGTCCAGACAGCCAGGTACCCGGCCACGAACGTCCCGGACGAGAGCAGCGGCTCACCGCGGTGACGAGTGACCATGCGGTGGGCCAGCACCATCGGCGCCACCGCTGGGAACATCATCGCCGTCATCATCGTGAGCCAGGTGGCCATGAACAAGGGGGCTGACATCGACATGGACATCGGGGCGCCGACCAATGCCAAGCTGCCCATGTTGGCCATGTCTGGGGCCTGCCGGACGGTCAGAAGCCATGCAACGCCGGCGAGACCGAGCAGGCTGCCCACCACGACCGCGGTGACGCGTCGCTCCAACAACGAGAAGGAGCGCCGCGGTGTATCTTGTGCATGCGTCCCCAGCGTCGCGGAGGAGGTCATCGCGGTTCAGGTCGCCTCGTCAGCATGATCCCCCGGCCTCGAGCCCCGGCGGGGTCCAGAATGTAGCACTCGGCGGGCGGGTGTTTCAGATGAGATCCTTACCACGTGAGCACTGACAGCTTCGACTTCTGGCTCGGAACCTGGGACGTGAGCTGGGACGGCGACGGCGGCCAACGAGAAACCGGGGTCAACACGGTCACGCGACTCGACGGCACGATCCGGGAGCTCTTCATCGATGCCGACCCCGCTGGTGCGTACGTCGGCGCCAGCGTCAGTCGGTGGGATGACCAGGCCGGCTGCTGGCTGCAGGATTACTGGGACAACCGGGGCTACAGCGCCCTCTTCCGGGGCGCCCGCTCCGCTGATGGCATGATCCTCGAGCGAGTCGTGGGACCAGACGGGGGACCGTTGACGCGGCTGGTGTGGTCAGAGATCAGGCCGGAGTCGATCCTGTGGAATTACCAGCGCCAGGCTGCAGATGGCACCTGGGAGAGCACCTGGCAGATCCACTACGCGCGGCGACCGACGGACAGCGGCAGGGCAGAGGACGACGGGCCGGCATAGCGGTGGAGATTGCGCCCGGGACGCGCCCGAACCGGTGCGCCGCGCACGATATTTCTTGACCCTGCGCGGCGCTGACGCTGAGAATGCCGTCTGATGGCGGGCACCGCGATCGACCAGTACCTCAACGCCCTCGACGAGCCCAAACGGAGCACGCTCGTCCAGCTACGCGCGACGATCATGGCCATCGTCCCTGATGCCGAGGAGTGCATCTCGTACGGGATGCCGGCGTTCAAGCTGCGCGGGAAGACCGTCGCCGGGTTTGCAGCCTTCACCAACCATCTCAGCTACCTGCCGCACAGCGGCTCGGTGATCCCGGCGCTGCGCGACGAGACGACTGGGTACTCCGGGACCAAGAGCGCCCTGCACTTTCCCATCGACACGCCCCTTCCCAAGGCACTCGTGAAGAAGCTCCTCAACGCACGGATTGCCGAAGCTCTCGGCACCTGACGCCCGAAGGGCGCGCGACCGTCGCGCGCGAGGCGACCGCTGCCTCGCCGCTCTTCACGGCCATCGCCCCACGATCGCCCCTCGTTCTCCCACCTCGAGCATCGACCACAGGGTGGGTCACCGCGACAACTATCGTGTGGCTATGTGCCTGACACAGTCCCGGGAGGGTCGTTGAAACATGCGCGAGCAGGTGGACGTGGCGATTATCGGGGCGGGCCAGGCCGGCCTGGCGTTGAGCTGGGAGCTGACTCAGGGCGGCCGCGAACACGTGGTTCTCGAACGAGGGCGGGTCGCCCAGAGCTGGCGTTCGCGGTGGGACAGCTTCACGCTCGTCCTGCCCAACTGGACCGTGCGGCTGCCCGGTTACCCGTACACCGGAGACGACCCGGACGGGTTCCTGCCGCGCGACCAGATCGTGGCTCACTTCGAGCGGTACGTGACCTCCTTCGACGCGCCGGTGCGTGAAGGGGTTGACGTGCACTCGCTGGAGCGAACGGGCAACAGCTTCCAGCTGCTCACCTCGTCGGGCGAGCTCGAGGCACGCGAGGTCGTGGTCGCATCGGGTGGTTTCCAGCGCGGCCACCGGCCCGAAGGCCTCGCCGATGTCGAGGTGGTCACGCTGGATGCCTACACCAGCCCGGGGGCGTTGCCACCGGGGCGGGTGCTGGTCATCGGCAGCGGGCAGAGCGGATGCCAGGTCGCGGAGGATCTCGTGCTCGACGGACGCGAGGTCGTGCTCGCGTGCGGACGCGCGCCGTGGATGCCCCGTCGCATCGGCGACCGTGACGTTGCCGGCTGGCTGATGGATTCGCCATTCATGCGCATGACGGTGGCCGATCTCCCCTCGCCGATGGCGCGGTTCGGCGCCAACCCGCAGGCGAGCGGCCGTGACGGCGGGCACGACCTCCACTACCGCACCCTGCAGGGCGATGGTGTCACGCTGGCCGGGCACCTCCTCGCTGTGGAGGACGGCGTCGTCCATTTCGCACAGGACCTGGACGAGTTGATCGCATTCGGCGATGCTCGCTACGAGGACCTGCGACGCATGGTGGCCGAGATGGCCGCAGACGCCGGCGTGCCGGCGCCGGAGATGGCGCCGCCACCGCCGTTCTCTGCAAAGGCGCCGGCACAGCTGCGGCTCAGCGACGTGGCCGCGATCGTGCTCACCACGGGCTTCCGGCCCGACTACGCGAGCTGGGTCAAGCACAGCGACGCCTTCGACGCCATGGGTTACCCGTTGCAGCGGGACGGCACCAGTGTGGTTGTGCCGGGTCTGCATTTCATGGGGACGCACTTCCAACGCTGTCGTGCCTCGGCGACGCTCATGGGCGTGGCGGCCGACGCCCGTGTCCTCGCCGGGGAGATGCTCGCGGGGCGCTCGTGATCGATCCCGACACCCGGTAACCCAACGAGCGCGCCGGGCTGGTGCTACGGTTGCCAGCGTCCCGCGGCCCGGCCTGTCGCCACGGCGCGGGGATGTCGGAGGTGGACGACATGGATGGTGTGGCATCGCCGCGATCGGGTGCGTTCTGCCTGCCGCCCGGCGAGGGGCGTACTCTCATGCCCGGCCTGACCTTGAAGACCTCGTCGGCGCAATCGGCCGGCGCCTTCGAGGTGATCGAGCTGCACGGTCCGCTGGCGCCCACGCCACACATTCATCGCGAGCGCGAGGAGCTGTTCTACGTTCTCGAGGGCGACTTCGAATTCATCCTCGGTGACCAGTCGATGAAGGCACCTGCCGGCTCGGTCATCTTCATTCCACGCGGGACCCGGCATGCACCCGTCATCGGCCGCGACGGTCGCGGTATGGTCTTGGTGGCCCCGGCCGGCCTCGAAGGGTTCTTCGACGAGTTGGGACAGGGCTTGGCCGCCGGGCTGAGCCAGGACGAGATCCGCGAGTCTCTCGAGGGGCGGTTCGAACTCGTTTCCCAGTCCCTGACCGCCGCCGACGCTTGGTGCGGGGCCCTCCACTCGGCGCTGCTCTCAGTCTTCGGCAGTCTCGAGCTCGTAGAAGCGCCAGAGCAGGTTCTCCACGGGGAGAACGCGCACATCAGTGAAGCCGGCTTCCTGCGCGTATCGGCGCAGCGTCGGCGCGCGCATGATCGTGCCCGTCCCCGCGGCGGGAGCATGTGCCATCGAGACCGGCAGGCAGTGGAGGGCGCTCCATCCCCACTGGAACCGTTCTCCGTCATCGACCTCCGTGGTGAACTCGTCGGCAACACGCTCGTCGACAACCAGCACTGTCCCACGCTCCGCACGCAGCAGGCGCAGTGCGCGGAGTGCGCCCACAGGGTCGGCCATGTCGTGGATCGTCTCGAAGGCGCAGACAAGGTCGAAGCGTCCCGAGAGCGCAGGATCCGCGGCGTCGCGGACGTCGAAGCGGACGCGCCCATCCACCCCCGACGCGGTGGCGTTGGCGCGTGCCTCGGCGATCGATGCCTGGTCGATGTCGAGGCCGGTGATGATCGCCTTGGGGTATGCCTGCGCGATGGAGATGGTCGACCAGCCGACGCCGCAGCCGACATCGACGACGCGCGCCGGCGGGTCGGCGAGAAGGCGGTCGGCCAGGCCGGGCACCTGTGGGAACCACTCACTGCCCAGGCTGTTGACGAACATGGGCCGGTTGCCACGAGCGATGGCGTCACGCAGGTCCGCGCCGAACGCCTCGTAGGGCACGCCACCTCCCGTCCTGAAGGCTTCGAGCACCAGCGGCAGCGTGCGGGCCACGCCAACGATTGCCAGCGCCGCTGGCGCCAAGTAGTAGGGGCTCGTCTCCCGGGTCAGGATCTCCGCGTGCTCTTCGGGCAGCGTGAAGGAGAGCTCGGCACCACCGCTGCCGGTCACGGTCAGCACGCCGGACACCGCCTGCTGCTCCAGCCATTCACGGGCGTAGCGCTCGCTGATCGAGGCGGCCCCCGCCAGGCGCGAGGCGGTGAACGCCTCGCCCGAAGCCATGGTTTTGTACAGGGAGAGCCGGTCACCCACGTAGATGTGCATCAGGTCCAGCGCACCGATCGTCGCCGTGAACAGTCTCTCCGCGAAGGCGTCTCGAGCCTGTGTGTCCATCCCAATCCCTCCGTGCGGTTCGCCGCAGGAGTGAGGCGGCGGTGCGGGGATTGTGCACGGTCCCCCCTGGGCTCGTCCGCTCGCGCCGGGGGCTACTCCACCCTGTGATGGACAGCTTGCCGAGCGTTCCCGCGGAGAAGTCGCCGAGCGCCTGCGCGGCCTCGGCAACGGCACTGAGGAAACCCCATGTGGGATGCTCAGGTCGACCCCAGACGAGGCATCACACACGAGGATTTGACATTGTCGACAAGCGGCAGCGAGAGCGAGAACCCGGCGATCCCGTCCCCGACCCCCAAGGGCCACCGCCCGCGGTCGAACCAGGACTGGTGGCCCAACCAGCTGAACCTCCAGGTGCTGCACCAGCACTCGCCGCGCTCCAATCCCCTCGGTGAGCACTTCGACTATGCGGAGGAGTTCGCCAAGCTCGATGTCGACGCGGTGAAGCGCGACCTGGTCGAGCTCATGACCAGCTCGCAGCCGTGGTGGCCGGCGGACTGGGGCCACTACGGCCCGCTCTTCATCCGCATGAGCTGGCACTCAGCCGGCACCTACCGCACAGCGGACGGGCGCGGAGGGGCCGGCGCCGGCGCGCAGCGCTTCGCGCCGCTCAACAGCTGGCCGGACAACGCCAACCTCGACAAGGCGCGCCGCCTCCTGTGGCCGATCAAGCAGCGGTATGGCCAGGCCATCTCCTGGGCCGATCTGCTCGTCCTCGCCGGCAACGTGGCCATGGAGTTGATGGGCTTCCGCACCTTCGGGTTCGCCTTTGGCCGCGAGGACACCTGGGAGCCCGAGGAGATCTTCTGGGGCGCCGAGGACTCCTGGCTGGGCGACGAGCGCTACGGGGGCGACCGCCAGCTGCAGGGCCCCCTGGGCGCTGTTCAGATGGGGCTGATCTACGTCAACCCCGAGGGGCCCAACGGCGACCCGGACCCGGCCAAGGCGGCCCGCGACATCCGCGACACCTTCGGGCGCATGGCCATGAACGACGAGGAAACAGTTGCGCTGATCGCCGGGGGCCACACCTTCGGCAAGACGCACGGCGCGGTGAGCCCGAAGCATGTCGGGCCCGAGCCCGAGGCCGCCCCCATCGAGGCGCAGGGTCTCGGCTGGCACAACGACGCCGGCACCGGGGTCGGTGGCGACGCCATCACCAGCGGGCTGGAAGGGGCGTGGACCAAGCAGCCCACCAGGTGGGACAACGGCTTCTTCGACAACCTGTTCGGGTATGAGTGGGAGCTCACCACCAGCCCGGCCGGGGCCAAGCAGTGGACACCGAAGGACGCCGACGCCGCCACCACGGTGGTGGATGCGCACGACCCGTCCAAACGGCATGCACCGGTGATGCTCACCACCGACCTGGCGCTTCGCGTCGACCCGATCTACGAGCCCATCTCCCGGCGCTTCCACGAGCACCCCGAGGAGCTCGCCGACGCCTTCGCCCGTGCCTGGTACAAGCTGCTGCATCGCGACATGGGCCCGGTGTCGCGCTTCCTGGGTCCCTGGGTGGCGGAGCCGCAGCTGTGGCAGGACCCGGTTCCCAGCGTCGACCACGCACTGGTTGATGGCGCCGACATCGCCCGGCTCAAGCGCACGCTCCTCGATTCCGGCCTCTCGGTCGCGCAGTTGGTCAGGACCGCCTGGGCGGCGGGCTCGAGCCACCGCGGCACCGACAAGCGCGGTGGCGCCAACGGAGCCCGCCTTCGACTCTCCCCGCAGAAGGATTGGGCGGTCAACGAGCCGGCGGAGCTCTCCACCGTGCTCCAGACCCTCGAGCAGGTGCAGCGCGACTTCAACGAGTCTGCTGGCAGCGGCAAGCGCATCTCGCTGGCCGACCTCATCGTGCTCGGGGGTGCCGCCGGCGTCGAGGAGGCCGCCCGCAGGGCCGGCCACGAGGTCACCGTTCCCTTCGCCCCCGGGCGCACCGACGCCTCCCAGGAGCACACCGACGTCGAGTCCTTCGCGGTGCTCGAGCCGCGCGCCGAGGGCTTCCGCAACTGGATCGGCGAGGGTGAGCCTCTCTCACCGGAGACGCTGCTGCTGGAGCGGGCCAACCTGCTCACGCTCACCGCCCCGGAGATGACCGTGCTCATGGGTGGGCTGCGCGTGCTCGGCGCCAACCACGGCGGTTCCGACCACGGCGTCTTCACCGAGCGTCCGGGCGCCCTCACCCCCGACTTCTTCGTCAACCTGCTCGACGCCGGCACCGTGTGGACGAAGTCGTCCGGCGACGACCACGTCTACGAGGGCAGCGACCGCGGTAGTGGCGCCATCCGCTGGACGGCCACTGCGGTCGACCTCGTGTTCGGGTCGCACTCCCAGTTGCGCGCGCTGTGCGAGGTGTATGCCGCCGGCGACGCTCAGGAGCGGTTCGTGCGCGACTTCGTGACCGCCTGGGACAAGGTGATGAACCTCGACCGCTTCGACCTCAAGCGGGGCTGAGACGATGGCCGAGTCGCCGCGGCCTCGCGTGGTCGCGGCGGCTCGAACCATCCCCCGCGGCGCACGTCCGGCCCCAATGGCCCTGCGGCGAGTGTCAGGCGGACACCCGGAACGTTGACGTCCGCCCCCGCGTTCACCAACCTCGACGCGCCGCTGTTCGCGGACAGTGGCGCCACCAAACGCGACCTCATCACCTACCTCGAGGCCGTGCAGACTCTGCTCATCGCCGACCTGCGCAACCGGCCTCTCTCGGTGATCCGCGCTGTCCGCGGCCAGCAGCCCTTCATGCAGAAGAACGTGCCGTCGTACGCACCACCGTGGGTGCGCACCGTGACCATGTGGGCGGAGGCGTCGAAGCGCGATGTTGCCTACGCCCTCTGCAACGACGCTCGCACGCTGATGTGGTTTGCCAACCAGCGCGCGGTCGAGTACCACCCCGCGCTGGTGCGCGCCGGCCGCCTCGACCGACCGCTGTACCTCGTCCTCGACCTCGACCCCCCCTCCGCTGAGGGCTTCGCCGCCGCTGCGAGGGCCGCGCAGCTGGTCCGCGTCGCCCTTGACGAGCACGGGCTGACCGGCGCGGTGAAGACCAGCGGTGCCAAGGGTTTGCACGTCTTCGTCCCGGTCACGCGGGCCAGCCACGAGGACGTTGCGGCGGCGGCGCGGGGCATCGCCGCGCGAGTCGAGCAGCTCGACCCCGAGCTGGCGACGACCGCGTTCTTGAAGGAGCGGCGCGGCGGCGCCGTGTTCATCGACTCCACCCGTGTCGGTGGTGCAACGGTGGCGGCGGCGTACAGCCCGCGTCTCCGACCGGGAGTGCCGGTGTCGTTTCCGCTGAGGTGGGACGACGTGGGCCGGGTGTCACCCGGCGACTTCACCATCCACACCGCCGCCCACCTCGCCGCTGAGCGCCCCTCCTGGATGGAGCTGCTTCCCAGCGCCCAGCGACTACCCGCGCCACTGGTGCAGGCCGGCAGGGCGATCCCGCTGGGCCGCGTGCAGGCGATGCACGAGGGTCGGCGGCGCGCTCGGGCCGCCCGCGACGCCGGCTGACCGGCAGACGCGCTCACTGCCACCAGGTCGACGGCGGCGACGTGCTACCCGGCGCCGGGCCGCACCCGCCGAAGAGCCGCGTACGCGAAACGTTGCTCGGCATTCCACGGGGTGAGGTGGACCACGCGTCGATCGTCGTACAGGTGAAACTGCTCGCCGAATTCGGAGGCCAGGCTGGCGGCATCGTGACGGCGAACCTCCAGCCCACTGCACCGTGTCGGCCCGTCGGGTGCAAAGGTGGCGATGATGACCGTTCCCTGCGCACTGATTGTCCTCATCACCGCGTCGACGTACCGCTGACGTTGGTCCTGTTCGACGAGGAAGTGGAACAGGGCCCTGTCGTGCCAGAGGTCGTAGCTGCCCAGACCATCCAGGGCGAGGACGTCGCCAACGATCCAGCGCACCTTCGCGCCGTTCTTCCCCAGGCGGGACCGGGCCCTCTCGATCGCGCTGCGCGAGATATCGACAACCGCCAGCCGCTGGTACCCGATGGCGAGCAGGTGATCGACAAGCAGAGAGTCGCCGCCGCCGATGTCGACGATACGGGTCGCCAGGTCTGGGGCGGCGTTGACGATCAGCTCGAGCGAGAGCGCCGGGCGCGCCTGGAACCAGCTCAGCTCGTCGTTTCGCTTCTCGCGATACACCGCGTCCCAGTGACTTTCCCAAGCGCTCACCGGCAGGGAGGGCACGACCGGTCTCCACGACGCCATCTTCCGACCATCACGGCTCCACCGGCAGGCCGCTCGCGATCCAGTTCTGGAAGCCGCCGACCACATCCGTCGCATCGGCACGCCCGAGCCGTTGCAGCGTGGCCGCGGCAAGGCTCGATGAGTAACCCTCGTTGCACAGGACGATCACACGCTGACTGTCTGACACCAGAGGCGACCTGTGCGCGCTCGATGGATCGAGGCGCCACTCCAACACGTTGCGATCGATGACCAGCGCACCCGGGATGGTCCCGTCGCGGCGCCGCTGCTCGACCGGGCGGGTGTCGACCAGCACAGCCCCGGCTTGGCAGGCGCGATGTGCCTCCTCAGGGGTGAGCCGATGAAGGCGTCGGCGCTCCTGGCTGAGCAGCAGGTCGACGGCAGAGCCGGCGCGACGCCGGGGGAGAGCCGGGGTTTGAGGCCCACGCACGCGTCTACTCTACGGCCGCGAGTGAGCCTTGGACATCCGAGGCGGCGTCGCCGCCTGCGGCGTGTGGCGCAGGATTCGTGCCGGTCGCGCCGGCGCCGATGAGTATCGGCGCTCCGCGAAGTCGAATCGAGTACACACCATCCGCCCTCTTGAGGATCCCATGACGCAGACCCAATCTCCACCCGACAAGCCGTCGCCCTCGGTGTTGTCCCAGGACGGCACCGCCATCGCGTACGAGCGCAGGGGCGACGGGCCCGCCGTGATCCTGGTTGATGGCGCGCTGGGGTTCAGGACCTTCGGCTCCATGCTGGCGCTCGCCGATCTGCTTGCCCCCGAGCTCACCGTCTACGCGTACGACCGCCGCGGTCGCGGCGAGAGCGGCGACACCCCGCCGGTGGCGCTGCAGCGGGAGATCGAGGACATCGAGGCGCTGGTCAAGCTCGCCGGCGGCCGCGCCGGCCTCTACGGCATCTCGTCGGGCGGCGCGCTCGCGCTGGAGGCCGCGGCCGCGCTCGGCCCCAAGGTCGAGAGCCTGGCGCTCTACGAGATCCCCTACGACGACAGTGACGACGGCCAGGAACGCTGGCGCGCCTACCGTCGGACGCTCCGCGAGCTGCTGGCCGCGGGGCGCGGCGGCGACGCGGTGGAGTCGTTCATGCGCCTGGTCGGCGCCACCGACGAGGGGGTGGCCGGCATGCGCGCCCAGCCGGTGTGGGCGACCTTCGAGCAGGTGGGGCCGACGCTCGCCTACGACGCGGAGGCGCTCGGCGACGACCGCGTGGTCCCCGTCGAGCGGGCGCGTGCGGTCACGGCGCGGACGCTGGTGATGGACGGGAGCGCGAGCCTCGGGCACATGCCCTTCATGCGCGCGACAGCGGTTCGGCTCGTGGACGCGATCCCCAACGCGCAGCACCACGTCCTCGAAGGCCAGTCGCACAACATCGATCCGAAGGTGTTGGCCCCGGTGCTCGCGGAGTTCTTCACCCGGACATAAGCGCCAGCGACGATCCGTTCACTGTGGCGCAGGGCCAGGTCAGGCAGGCAGCGCGTCGGGCTCCAACGTGCCCGCAGCAGCGGTGGACGACGTTCGTTCGATCCAGGGGGTTGCACGCAAGGCGATGAACGTCGCGCGGGCCTGGCTCAGCTGCTGCTGCGCCTCCGCGTGCTCACCCTGGCTGTGCAACCACTCCGCCAGCTCGAGGCGGCTCACCGCCAGCCAGAAAGGACGCTCCAGCGTGGTGAAGGCGTTGATGGCCGCCCTGAACTTGGCGGCAGCCTCCTCGGCGTCATTGCGCCCCGCCGCCAGGCGCGCCTCCCAGCGCAGGATCTGCGCGTCCATCGACGGCTGGCGGCCGGGGCGGAAGTTCGCGCGCACCAACCCGATCATCTCAACGACCTTGGCGACATCGCCCAGGGCGAGCGCGGCTTCAACCGCCTCGATGAGAGCCAGCCGCATCCACACCGGGAACGAATCGTCGATGCAGGCGCGCACCGTGGTCTCTGCGGTCCGCAGGGCCAGCGCGTGGTCGCCATCGGCATTGGCCAGGGCTGCTCGTGCGGCGTCATGGCCGGCGCGCACCTCGAGGTGCGCGTGCTCGACAAGCGAGGCACTCGTGTCGAGCAATTGCCGTGCTGCTGCCCTTTCACCCCGGAAGACGTACAACCACACGGCGCTGGCCGCCATGGCCCCTGGCCAGAGCCGCGAGCCGAGCTCCTCGGCGTCGTTCTCGAGGTACTCGGAGAAGATCTTGTCGACCTCGTCCCACCGCCCCAGGTCGAGGAGCCCGAGGATGCGGTTGAGCCGTGCCCCCGCGACAAGCGGCCGATCGCCGAGCCGCTTCAGCAGGTTCTCGGCCTGGCTGTAGACCTCTAGGGCCGGCTCGGGCTTGTCGACTTCCTCGAGGGTGGTGGCGAGGGTGAGGCACGAGCCAGAGGCGCGGTCCGTGAGGTCGTGTTCGAGCGCCACGTTGAGCGCGCCGCGAGTCACCAGCTCGGCTTCGGTGCGCCGTCCGCGTACCGCCAGGATGGAGCCCTTGGTGTCGAGCGCCAGCGCCAGAACATCCCAGAGGTCATTGGTCTCGGCGATCTGCAGAGCCCGCTCCAGGTGAGGCAGGGCAGCGTCGTGGTCGCTGGTGAAATACATGAACCGTGCCAGCCTTCCTTCGATGTATGCGAGCGTGGCCAGGTGTTCATCGTCGGTCCCACCCTCGGGGATGATTGCAAGCGCGTCGCGAGTCCGTTGTAACGCGCCGGCGGCGTTGCCCTCGGCGAAGTCGTCGCCGGCCAGCTCACAGAGCGTCATCGCCTCCCTCAGCGGTTGTCCCGTCGCCGCGTACAGGCCGCGCGCGCTCTCGAAATGGGCTCTCAGCTCTAATCCGCGACCCTGCAGCCGGGCGGACTTCCCGGCACTCTCGTGGAGCTGGGCCCGGACCGCGTCACCCTGAGCCAGTTCCAGGGCGTGCTCGTAATACCGCTGTGCCGATGCAGCGCCGCCCAGGGAATCAGCGTGCTCGGCCGCGCGTACCAGCGCCAGCCGCGCCTGGTCGCGAATCTCCTCGGCATCGGCGGCTCCGGGTTCGGCCTCATACGCCTCCACCAGGTGAGCGGCGACAACCTCCGCGATCTCCTCGTCTTCGCTCCAGGCGCCGGCCAGGTACGTCGCCGCCGCGAGGTGACGCACTTTTCGCTCGCGCCGCGCCAACGTCCCGTGGGCGACGCTGCGGATCAAATCCTGCACGAAGACGAACTGGCCTCGCTCCGGGGAGCGCGGGTCCGACTGGATGGCCAGGAGGTCCTTGCCGACCAGTGAGGCGAGCACGGGTTCCACACCGCCTTCTGGGACGCTGGTCACCGCGCTGAGCGCCGTGGCTGTGAAGGACTTGCCCAGCACCGCAGCATCCTGCAACAGCGAACGCTCCACTGGTGGGAGGCTGTCGAGGCGCGCCGCGATCAGCGCGTGCAGGCTCTCCGGTACCTCGAGCGCGTCCAGCGAGCCCTCGGCTCGATAGACGCCGCCGTCCTCGATGAGCAGGCCGCGGTCGATGAGCATGCGCACGGTCTCGACGGCGTACAGCGGGACGCCGGCCGCTCGGTCGAGGATGAGGGTGCGCAGGTCCTCGCGCAGCCCCGGCACCATGCCGTTGAGCAGCTGTCCCATCGCCTCGGTCGACAAGGGTTCGAGGAACAGCGAGGTGAGTCCACGCTTGCCGGTGCCCCACCCGGGACGGGCCTCGCCGAACTCCGGGCGCGCCAGCGTCACCACCAGGATGGGCGAGTTGCGCGACCACTCGAGGAGGTACTCGATGAAGTCGAGCAGCCCGCCGTCTGCCCATTGCAGGTCCTCGAACACGAGCACAGCGGTGAGCTGCCCGGCCATGCGCTCGAAGTAGACGCGCCAGGCGGCGTAGAGATCGCGAGGGTCGCCGGGGCTGCGCTCCTCGAGGCCAAGCAGGTGAGCCAGCCGAGGTTCCACCCAGCCGCGTTCAGCCTCGTCCTGGATGATCTCCTCGACGCTCGCGCGCAGCTTGCGCTTGGCGCTGTCGAGCGGCTCGTTCTCGACGATGCCGGTGCGCATGCGCACCATCTCGGTCAGCGCTGCGAAGGCGACGCCCTCTCCGTACGCGAGGCACCGTCCGCGCTGGTACCAGATCGTCTCGCTGAGCCCGTCGATGTACTTGAAGAATTCCCAGGCCAGCCGCGACTTGCCGACCCCGGCCAGGCCGACAACGGAGAGGAGGCGAGCCTTGCCCTCCTCGGTGGTGGCGTGGAGGAATTCCTTGAGCAGGCGGAGCTCGCGGTCGCGGCCGACGAAGGGCGGCTCCAACCCGGTGGGGCGCAGCGATCCGCCCGCGCCCGCGATGACCCGAGCCGCGCGCCACAGCCGCACCGGCTCCGGCTTGCCCTTCAGCTGGTGCGCGCCCGCGTCGACGTAATCGATGGCCGCCTCGCTGGCGCTGCGCGTGCTCTCGCCGACCAGAACGGTGCCGGGCTCGGCCACAGCCTGCACACGGCTGGCGGTGTTGACGAGGTCGCCGGCCAGCATGCCGTCGGCGTGGGCGTCGAGGTTGACCGCCGCCTCGCCGGTCAGCACACCGGCTCGCGCGCGGAGCCCCGCCGCGCCCACCTCCTCGCCGAAGGCGGCCACCGCGTCGACCAGCTCCAGGGCGGCCCGAACCGCGCGCTCGGCGTCGTTCTCCTGGATTGCCTGCACGCCCCACGCTGCCATCACCGCGTCACCGATGAACTTCTCGACCGTGCCGCCATAGCGCGTGATCACGGTCCGGGCGGTGTCGAAGTACCTGCTCAGCAGCTCCCTGACGTCCTCAGCGTCGCGCTGTTGCGACAGCGCGGTGAAGCCGACCAGGTCGGCGAACAGCACGGACACGTGCCGGCGCTCGGCTGTCGGGGCGATGCGGGCGCTGGTTGCAGGCGGGGCCGGTACCACCGTGGGCACCTGCCCGCGCGGCTCTGCGACACGGAGTGCCGCGCCGCACTCCCCGCAGAACTCGTCGCCCTCCTGGTTGGCGGCCCCGCACGCCGCGCATGTGAACGCCAGGGCTGTGCCACATTTCCGGCAGAAGCGCCGCCCCTCGCGATTGTCCACTCCGCAGGCCGGGCAGGTCATCAGCGCTGAGCTTAGCGACCAATGAGCCGCGCTGAGAATGGGACGTGCACCGTGCGAAACCCAGCCACGCCCAGCGCCTCTGACATTTCCCCCGGGTTCTGGCCTGTCAGGACGGGCAGGTGATTGCCGCGCGCGACCGCCCGGGGCCCGATGACCGGCACGGTGCGAGTACGCTGTGGCGGATGACATGCGCCGCGTGGGTGCCGGTGACCAGGTGAGTTGCCCTCCCCCTCGGGGTCGCCGCCCGCGGTGTCTCCCGTGCGCCTGATCCTCTGCGGCACGCGAGGTTCCACGCCTGCCCCGGGCGTCGAGTTCGCCAGGTATGGCGGTCAGACGTCCTGCGTCGCGGTGCGGTCCGATGACGGCGAGTGCCGGCTCATCCTCGACGCGGGCACGGGGCTGCGCCGGCTCCCCGCCGAGCTTCACGGCCGGCCGTTCGCCGGAAGCATCCTGCTCACCCATCTCCACTGGGATCACACCCATGGGCTCCCGTTCTGCGCGGTGGTGGACCACCCCGACGCCCGGACCACCCTCTACATCCCCGAGCAACCGGGTGGCGACGCCGAGGAGATCCTGGCGCGCGCCATGTCGCCGCCCCACTTCCCGATCAGGCCGCGCGAGATGCGCGGGAGCTGGGAGTTCCGGCAGCTGCCGCCCGGTGACCACCACATCGAGGGCTTCACCGTCAAAGCGCTGGAGATCCCCCACAAAGGTGGCCGGACCTATGGCTACCGCATCTCGGACGAGCACGGAGCCGTGGCGTACATGCCGGACCATGCACCCAGCTCGCTCGGTCCCGGGCCCGAGCAGTTCGGGCCCTATCACGACGCCGCGGTGGATCTGGCCGGGGGAGTGGACGTGCTGCTCCACGATTCCCAGTACACCCGCGAGGAGTTCCCCGCGCGTGCCCATTTCGGGCACTCGAGCATCGACTACGCGGTGGGCCTCGCGGCGCACGCCGGGGTGCGCCGGCTGGTGCTCTTCCACCATGACCCGTGGCGGTCGGACGCGCAGCTCGACGATATCCTCGCCGGCCTGGGCGACGCCCCGGTGCCGGTGAGCGCCGCGGTCGAGGGCGACGTGATCGAGGTCGGCGGTTCGTAGCTCGCTGCCTGACCACCGGCCGACTCCGCGTGCTGCGTTGCTCGGGCGTGCCGCGGCAGGTCACGCCGGGTGGCGACGCCCGCCCTACCACGCGGTTCCGGTGCTGACGGTGGTTGCCACAGGATCGCGACACTCCGGTCGCAGGTTTCTGCCCCGGCCGGTGGGACTGTCCACGGATGAGCACCACGCCGCCGGCGAAGGCACGCCGCCCGCCGCCGAAGCGCAGCGGTCCTGACGCAACCGCCCCCCCTGAGAATCGTTGGGACCGACGGCCGCGGATGAGCCGGGCCCTTCGGGTCGGGCTCTTCGTGGGGCCTGTCGCGGCGTCGGTCGGTGTCGCCATCTTCCTCGGGCACGTGTTGCCAAGCCCGACCCACCTGGCCACCGGGCTGCTCTGGACGGCGACCATCGTGGGCGCCTCGCTGGCAACGCTGGTGGCAGCGGAGCGGGCCGCGCGCCAGTTGCTGCCACTGGCGGCGCTGCTCGACCTGAGCCTGACCTTCCCCGACAAGGCCCCGGCCCGCTTCGCCATCACCCGCCGGACGGGCCGGCTGAGTGATCTCCGCAAGCAGCTTGAGCACTCCCAAGAGGTCGGCAAGGACGGCGCGGCCGAGCAGATGCAGAAGGTCATCGAGCTGGTCCTTGCCCTGAGCGTCCATGACAAGGCGTCGCGCGGGCATTCGGAGCGGGTGCGCGTCTTCACCGACCTGCTCGCGGATGAGCTGAAGATCCCCGAGAGCGGGCGGAATCGGCTGCGCTGGGCGGCACTGCTCCACGACATCGGCAAGCTCGAGGTCCCTCGTGGGATCCTGACCAAGGCAGGTCCGCCGACCGACGCCGAGTGGAGCGTCCTGCACGAGCATCCTCTCGAAGGTGCCCGCCTGGTGGCTCCACTGCTCCCGTGGCTCGGCAAATGGGGGGCCGCCGTCGCCCAGCATCACGAGCATTTCGACGGCACCGGCTATCCGCGAGGCCTCAAGGGCCGGCGGATCTCGCTGGCGGCGCGGATCGTCGCCGTGGCCGACACCTACGAGGTCATGACCGCCCCGCGGCCATATCGGCGTCCGCTGAGCGTGGTGGCGGCTCGCCAGGAGTTGGTGCGCGTCGCGGGCACGCAGCTCGACCCGGTGATCGTGCGGGCCTTCCTCAACGTCTCGGTGGGCCGACTGTGGCGCACCATTGGCATCGGCGCCTGGATGGCGCAGCTTCCGACGATTGCTCGTCTGTTCAGCTTCGGTGGCGTCGGAGGTGCGAGTGCGTCGGGCGCCGGGATGGGTCTGGCCTCGGCTGCAGCCGTGGCAGTCCTCGGGGTCTCGGGGTGGGTCGGACCCGCCAGCCCGGCCCTGACGACAACCGGGGGTGGATCCCAGGCCACCGCGCTGGCGCCCGGCTCCGGGGGGCAGCACACGCCGGCGGGGAGGTCGTCGCAGTCACCGCTTGCCACCTCACCGTCGTCGACCGGTTCGCCAGGCGAGACCGCCGGCGGCACTCCGCTCGCCCACACCACGCGCCGCGCCGACGTCAGCGACGACCCAGCGACCGACGCCGACACCGACACCGCGACCGACCGGGACGCCGACGCCGCGGCCGACCCCGACGCCCACGCCTCGACCGACGGCGACGCCGACGCCGCGGCCGACCCCGACGCCGACGCCCCGGCCAACCCCCACGCCAACACCCCGGCCGACGCCGACCCCACCGCCGACCCCCAGCCCGACCCCCGATCCATGGAGCTGCCCGGGCTGCACCAACACCTCGCCCAATTGCACCAGCTACTGCAGCGGCACCCCGAACAAGTCCTGCACCCGCTACTGCGTGGGCCTGAACAACCAGGTGTGCACCTCGCACTGCGTCGGCGGCGGCAACAACCCGCGCTGTGTCGCCTACTGCGCCGGCACGTCGCCACGGTGTGCGTGGTTCTGCAAGGCAGGAGTCGGCCCGGTCTTGACCGAGTACGGCCAGCGAGGGGGGCCGAGGCCGCCCACGCCACCGCTGCCTCCAGGAACTGTGCCGGCGCTCGCCGGCCTGCTGCTCGCTGCCGTCGTCGTCACCACCGGGCGCCGGCGCGGCGCCAGTCTGTCAGTGCCCTGATCGGCTGGCCCACCGGTTGACCGTCTTTGGGGGGTCGAATTAGGGGAGTTTCCCGATGCGCGCGCGGGCCGCGAATCGGAGACTGCGAGCACGTGTTCGCCAACCCGAGGGAGACCCGATGACTGTTGTTGAGACGCCGAGCGTCGACACCCGCGCACCCGACCTCACGCCGCTGCCCCCGCCGGTGCACCACGGCCCGCTCCGGGTCGCCGAGGACGTGTTCCTGATTCGCGCCCTCGAGGGTGAGGGTGTCAAGCCGATGTGTGTGTACGGCAACTCGCTCGTCATCGCCGGGGAGGAGCCGGTGATCGTTGACACGGGCGCGCTGGGCAATCGCCAGCGGTGGCTGGATGACGTGTTCTCGATTGTCGAGCCCGGGGACGTCCGCTGGGTGTTCATCTCGCACGATGACCATGATCACCTCGGCAACATCGAACCGGTCATGGCCAACTGTCCGAACGCCACCCTGGTGCTTGATTGGCTCATGGTGCAGCGAACCTCGTCGCTGTACCGGCTGCCCCTGACACGCATGCGTTGGATCAATGCCGGCGACCACTTCACGGTCGGCGACCGCACGCTCGTCGCTCTGCAACCGCCAACCTACGATGCACCGGCGACCCGCGGACTGTTCGACACCAAGAGCCGGGTCTACTGGGCCAGCGACTCCTTCGGCACCCTGGTCCCCAACCACGTCGACCATGCATCGGACCTTTCTCGCACGGAGTTCGAGTTTGGTCTCAGCGGTTTCAACCGGCTGATGGCCCCGTGGGTCGCGGTGGCCGACCCGCGCAAGTTCGCCGACAGTGTGCGGTCGGTGGGCGCTCTCGACGCGTCCTGCATCGCCAGCGCTCATGGACCCGCGATCCGCAAACCCGAGCTCGAGACGGCGCTGTCGGTCATGGAGCGACTTCCCGGCATGCCGGCAATGCCCATTCCGGGTCAGGCGCAGCTCGAGGCGATGCTGGACGCGATGGAGCACGGGGACCGTGCGGTCACCGATGATGACAGCGCCAACTGAGATGAGCGGCAATACGCCATGGCACGACACCGGTCGGATGCGGGTCGATCTTTTCAGCGATGCGGTGTTCGCCGTGGCGATCACCCTGCTCGTTCTCAACCTGCCGGTGCCCGTGGGCTCCGGCTCGTTGATGTCGGCGCTCGCGGACCGCTGGCCGGCTTTTGCGGCCTTCGGGATCAGCTTTGTGCTCGTCGGGTGCCTGTGGGTGAGCCACTACCGTCTCTTCCGCGCCATCGGCGAGGTTGACAGCACCCTGTTGTTTCTCAACCTCGCGCTGCTGTTCTCGATCGTTTTGGTGCCCTTCGTGGCGTCGACGCTCGCGACGTTCGTCACGCACCCAGGTTCGGATGCGCATCTTGCGGCCGCTCTCTTCGCCGGCACGCTCGTCATCATGGGTGCAATCTTCGGTGCGCTCAACGCGCACGTCACCCGACGCGCGCCGGCACCCACGAACGCGACAGCGACCGCATCCGGGAGGTTGGAGCACCTGCGGCCGATGGTGGGGCTGTTCGTCAACACGCTTGGCGTCGGTGTGGCATTCGTGAATCCCGTCGCCGTGTTGGTCATGACGGCTGCCGTTGCGCTGTACTACATCGTCGACCAGTTCGCCGGCGCGGCGTCGGTCACCGTGCCGCGCTGATCGCGGCATCACCCGTCGACGGGCTCGCGACGACCGCCGCCGCGAACGCGGCCACCTCTGCGCGGCTCCGCAGACCGAGCTTCCCGAGGATGCTGCTCACATGGTGCTCGGCCGTCTTCGGCGAGATGAACAGTCGCGTGGCGATCGCCTGGTTCGACAGGCCCAGTGCAAGCAGCTCGAAGACCTCGCGCTCGCGGCGACTGAGGACGTCGAGGGGCTGCGGTGGCAGCGCTGTCACGGTCACGTGGTGCCCCATCGTCTTCAGCAGAGCGGCAGCGCGTTGCGCCCCCAGGGCATCGACGCGCTGGTAGATGGCCAGCGCCGCCGATGCCTCGGCGATTGCCCCTGAACGGTCGCTTGGCGCCTCGACCTGTGCCAGGTCGAGATGGAGCCCGGCGCGCAGTAGCGGCCAACCACCGTCCCGCAGCACGGCGAGCCCATCTGCGTATGCGGTTCGGGCGGCGCCCATGTCGCCGCCGTGCACGGCCACGTGCCCGCGTGCCCGCGCCTCGAGTGCGGCGATCCCGGGTACGTCGCTGGCTGCGCGGATCGTCGCCAGCCGAGCTGCAGCCTCGACGGCGCCGGTTCTGCGATTGGCGGCGAGCTCGGCGTCGACGAGGATGGTGAGCAGGCGCGCTGCCCGCAATCGATCCCCGCCCAGTAAGCGCAGGCCCTGGCGCGCGACAGCGGCCGCGAGCTCCGGCGCCCCGCGCGCCAGGTGCAGCCGAGCCAGTGGCGTCAGCGCCTCGATGCGGTCGTCATGTCCCTCGAGCAACGCGGCGGCAGCGTCGAGACGTCCCTGCTGCACCAGCAGGTCGGCGAGGGCGGCCCGGCTGGCCACACGATTGCTGCGACCGTGGTGCGCCGCCAGCGCCTCGCTCATGCGCAACGCCACCTCAGCCTCGGTCCACCGGCCGGTCTCGCAGAGCACCACTCCGTACGCGATGCGACAGTGAGTGAACAGGAATGACGGCTGGCGGTCAGGCGGCTGTACCGCACCCATCTCCTCGAGCGTGCGTAGCCAGGACTCCGCCCGACCGAGGTCGACAGCGCGTTCGCAGGCGGAAAGCAGGTCGCACACGATGTGCGGACCCGTGAAGGGACTGGGACACTCGCGACTGCGCAACATCACCATCGCCTGGTCGAGACGGGTCATTCCCTCCGCGGTCCGGCCGAGGGACACGAGCGCAAGTCCGGAGTCGGCAAGTGCCTTGCATTCGAGCTCGGTGTCGCCGAAGGTGCGGGCTATCGACAGCGCCCGATCGGCAGTGATGAGCAGGCGCTCGGTGTCGGCGACGTTGCAACCGACCAGAGCGATCAAAGCCCACCCCTGCTCGATGCAGGGTTCCTCGGCCTCGACGAGGCTCAGTGCGCGCGCCAGCCAGCCATTGCCGACCGGTTGGTCGCCGATGCTGTCGTGGTGCAGGCGACCGAGGGAGACCGCGACGAGCGCCGCCTTACGGTGGTGACCCTGACGGCGCAGAGCGTGGTACGCCTGTTCCAGGTCATGGTCGGCCCGAGCCAGCGAGTCTGGGTTGCCCGCGAACTGTTCGAGCAGGCCCAGGACGTGGCGCAACTCGGGGTCCTCATCACCCTCGCTCAATCGCTGTTCGAGTCGGCCGCGAAGCGCGGAAAACTCGTAGCGGCAGAGGGCAGCTTCCACCTCCGCGGCCTCCGGGGAGCTCAGGTAGGGGAACACCGAGCTATTGTCGCTCGACCGCGCGATGAGGCAGCGGCGATTCAGCCCTCGGGAAGGCCGTCAGGAGGATGACCACGACGCGGTCACGTGCCTTCATCGACGCGCGCCTTACACGTTGACCCCGGATACCTCAACCAGGTCGCCGACGCCGATGCGATCGGCCCGCTCAACCCAGGGAATGGCGCGCAGACGCGTAAACGTTGCCGCCGCTTGATTGGCCAGCTCGCGGGCCTGGGCCACGACACCCCGGCCGGCGAGCCACTCGGCATGCTCGAGCTGGACGACGGCCAGTCGGAACGGCGCGCTGATGCGTGTGAACACGCTTTCGGCCTCGGCGAATGCCCGCTCGGCGCTCTCGTGGTCACCTCGCACACCTGCGAGGTGACCACGAAAACGCGCACCCTGGCCCTGCAGGTATGGCGGCCGCTCGCCCGCACGGAGCCCATCGACGAAGCTCACCAACTCGTTCAGCGCGTCCAGGTCGCTCAGCGCGCGAGCGGCGTTGCATGCGGCTGTGAAGCCCACCTTGACGTTCTGGTGTCCAGGACCAGCCCACTCGAGTGATTCCGTCATCGCCGTCCGCGCATCGCGGAGCGCGTCATCGTGGTGACCTACGGCGCCCAACCACGTCGCGCGGCTCGCGAGGTAGCAGGTGCGCGCCTGCTGGTCATCGGAGTCGGCCAGTCGCCGCACCCACGACAGCAGCTGCTCGCACCGAGCGGGGTCGCCACGCTGGATGTACATCTCGGCGAACGTCAGCAGCGACAGCACCTCGGTGGGCGCGTCGCGAAAGTCTGTCTCGGACAGGAGCTCCGCCACCTCGGTTGCGTCGTCCCACTCACCCACCTGCATGAGCGCGAAAGCTATCTCACAGATGGTGGAGCGCTCATACGATCGGTCACCGATCCTGCGCGCCAGCGCCAGGGTCTCGCGGTACAGGGTCAGCGCCTCATGGTGCCGGTCGCGATGACCGAGCAGGTCCGCGAGGTTGAAGCGCGCACGGATCTCGACCAGCGGGAGGTCGTGGTCGGCGGCCAGCTTGGCGGCGTGGGTCAGGAGCGCGACGGCCTCTTCCAGGTGCCGAGCTCGGGTCGCCGTCATCGCCTTGGTCGACAGCGCCATCGACAGCACCTCCGGTATCCACAGCGCTTCGGCGATGTCGAGAGCCATCTCGATCAGTGGCGCCGCCCTGGTCCCTTCGTTCTGGAACATGAGCAGGCTGCCGAGCCGGGCGGCGAGCTGAGCGAGGTCCTCGTCGGG
The DNA here is from genome assembly GCA_963850385.1 of Candidatus Dormiibacterota bacterium. Lineage (GTDB taxonomy): Bacteria > Chloroflexota > Dormibacteria > Aeolococcales > Aeolococcaceae > Aeolococcus. The sequence continues at coordinate 401,828 of CAWKKS010000002.1, read as the reverse complement.
TGGGTCGTTGGCAAGAACGGCGAACGCAGCCTCCATTCGCCGCACGGCGTCCTCGAGCTTGCCGCTCACGGATTCGAGTGTCCCGAGGCGCGCGAGCACTCGTGCTGCCGGGTGGGGAAGCTGTGACGCCTCGTAGAGCGCGATGGCGCGTTCGTAGTGTGCGACCGCAGCCTCGTACCGGCCGTCATGGGCGGCCATCTGACCCGCGCGTTCGTGCATGTCGCCCTGCCGGACGCTGTCTGAGACCAGTTGCGCGGCGTGCTGGAAGTACCGCTCCGCTTCGGCGCTCGCCGCCAGTGAGGCGGCACGCTCGCCGGCGGCGAACAGGACGGTGGCCGCTCGCTCTCTGAGCTCGGCGGCATCCGCATCGTCGGGGGCAAGGTTGTACGCCTCGAGGTAGTGCGAGGCCACCACCTCGACGACGTCGGAGTTGTCGGCGCCGGCCTCGAACCACGCCGCCACGGCGAGGTGCCGCTCCTTGCGGTCGCGCTTCGACAGCGTCTCGTACGCGACCCTTTTGACGAGGTCCTGGAGGAAGCCGTACTGGCCGCGTTCCGGCGAGCGCGGGTCTGCCTGCAGGGAGAGCACCTCCTTGCGCACAAGCTCCGCGAGCAGAGGCTCGAGGTTCTCGGCGGCCAGCCCGGTGACCGCCGCCAGTGCCGGCAAGGTGAACGTCTTGCCGAGCACCGCGGCGTCCTGGAGCGTGCGGCGCACCTCCGGCCGGAGCCCGTCGAGGCGTGCCCCGATCAGTCCCTGCAGGCTCTGGGGAACCGCGAGGTCGTCCAGCTGCCCAGTGAGCCGGTAAACGCTGCCCGACCGTTCCAGGAGGCCGCGGTCGAGCAGCATCCGCACCGTCTCGACGGCGTAGAGAGGCACTCCCTCGGCGCGCGTGAGAACCTGCTCACGCACCTCGTCGGGGAGCCCGGGCACGAGCCCGTCGAGGAGGCTTTCCATCGCGCTCGCGCCCAGCGGTTCGAGGTAGACCGACGCGAAGTTGCGCTTGCCGGCGCCCCACGACGGGTGATGGTCGACCAACTCCGGGCGCGCCGAGGTGACCACGTACAACGGGTAGTTGCGTGACCACTCCAGCAGGTACTCGATGAACTCAAGCAGGGACGTGTCCGCCCACTGCATGTCCTCGAAGACCAGGACCGTCGGCAGCTCACCGGCGAGACGCTCGAAGAACAGCCGCCAGGCGCTGAACAGGTCCTCTCGCTGCTGTCCGGAGTTCTCCTCCAGCCCCAGGAGCTGGGCCAGCCTCGGCTCCACCCAGTTGCGCTCCTCGCCGTCGGGCATGTGCTCCGCGAGACACGCCTGCAGCTTGGCGCGCGATGAGGCCATGTCCTCCCCCTCGGCGATGCCGGCGCGCATCCTCACCATCTCGACGAGCGCCCAGTACGTGACCCCCTCGCCGTACGCCAGGCACCGTCCCCGCTGCCAGTAGACCGTCCCCGCCAGGCCGTCGATGTACTTGAAGAACTCCCACGACAGTCGCGACTTGCCGATCCCGGCGATCCCCACGACCGAGATGAGTTGGGTGCGGCGCTCCTCGGCGCTGGCGTGGAATTGGTCCTTGATGAGTCGGAGCTCGCGGTCGCGGCCCACGAAGGGCGCCTCGAGCCCCTCGCTCTGCATCGCGCCACCGCCACCGCCGCCGCGGCCGGCAACAACGCGCAGTGCGCGCCACAGCCGCACCGGCTCTGCCTTGCCCTTGAGGACGTGCTCGCCGGTGTCCTCATACACCACCGCAGCTTCGGTGCCGGCGCGGGTGGCGTCGCCGACCAGGACGGTGCCGGGTTCGGCCTCGGCCTGGATGCGCGACGCTGTGTTCACCAGGTCGCCGGCGACCATCCCCTGCCCCTCCGCCCCGACCGTCACGGCGGCGTCGCCGGTCAACACCCCGCCGCGCGCGCGCAGGTCGGGCAGCCCGATGTCGGCGCCCAGCATGGCCACCGCGTCCATCAGGTCGAGGGCGGCGCGAACCGCGCGGTCGGAGTCGTCCTCGTGCGCCACGGGCGCTCCCCAGACTGCCATGACGGCGTCACCGATGAACTTCTCGATGGTCCCTCCGTAGCGACCGACGACGGAGCGGCAGGTCTCGAAGTAGCGGGTGAGGAACTCCCGAACCTCCTCAGCGTCGCGACGCTCGCTCAAGGCGGTGAAGCCGACCAGGTCAGCAAACAGGACGGACACGAGCCGTAGCTCCGCGCTCGCAGCCGCCGCCGCCACCGAGTCCCCTGCTCGCGCCAGTGCGATCTGCACACCCACCGCCGCCCCGCATTCGCTACAGAACCGCGCGCCGGGGGTCAGCGGGCTGGCGCAGCTCTGACAGAGACGCGCCAGGGCGACGCCGCATTGAGCGCAGAACTTGCTGCTCGTCGGGTTGTCGGCGCCACAGGCGCTGCAGGGCATCTGGGGCCTCGCGATGACGGTTGCGGCGATGAGGGTACCTTCGATGTCGACCGATTGGAATGCATCTCCCGACCCTGGGGGGTGTGCTCGGCCGCCACGAGCAGCCGTCGGGTTCAGCGCTGGACCGGGAGCCTCACCTCGACCTCGATCTCGACAGCGTCCCTGACCTTGAGCGCGCCGAGCATCGCCGAGTAGGGTTTGATCCCGTGGGCCGTCTGGGTGATCGTGGCCACGGCTGTCACACGGGTTCCATCGGGGCGCGCCGTCACCCGCAGCTCCAGCGGTCGCGTCTTCCCCGCGAGCGTGAGGTCGCCGGCGACCGTCGCGCTTGAACCGGTGCCGCTGACGCTGGTCGATTGGAACGAGATCTCAGGGTGCCTGGACGTGTTGAGCACCTTGTCGCGCATGTTGACCCCGATCTCATCACGCTGTCTGCCGGTGAGCGGGATGGCGCCGCCGCGGGCCTCGCGGACCGCCAACGAGGCGGCATCAACCGTCGCCGTGACGCTCGACTTGTCGGGGTTGTCGACGTCGACCACGACGGTCGCCGTCCACCGTGCAGCCTCGAGCGTCAGGTCGTGGCCCATCCTGGCCGCGGCGCCCTCGCGGGCCGTGCGGATGAGGAGGGAGCCATCGTCGGGTCCGATGGTGTAGGTGCCGGCCGCGACAGCCATGGGACCTCCGGTGCGGCGTGGTCGTGAGAGGCCTCGCGCGGGTGGTCACCATACACCTCGTGGTGGCGCCGGGACTGCGCGCTTGACCGGCCCGGCGACGTGCATGCGACCAGGGTCGTAGCATCCGACCCGTGTGGAGCACCTGACATGACCACGGTGGCGGCCTCGACGCCGGCCCTGCAGGCGATTCGCGATGTTCTCGGTGCTCGGCTGATCACCGACCCCGCGGTGGTCGTCGGCTACAGCCAGGACCGCGCGACCTTCCTCACGCCCGGGGTGGCCGCGGCCGTGGCGTTGCCCGAGACCACCACCGAGGTCGCCGCGGTGCTGCGGATCTGTTCCGCCGCGGGCGTGCCGGTGGTGCCGCGCGGTGCGGGCAGCGGGCTCGCCGGAGGCGCCAACGCGGTCGATGGGTGCCTGGTCCTGTGCACCTCCCGGATGGACCGGATCCTCGAGATCGATCGCGACAACCTGCTGGCGGTGGTGCAGCCGGGGTTGATCAACGCCGACCTGAAGGCGGCGGTCGCCGTTCACGGGCTGGCCTATCCGCCCGACCCGTCGAGCTTCGAGTTCTGCAGCATCGGCGGCAACGTCGCCACCAACTCCGGCGGCCTCTGCTGTGTTCGGTACGGCGTGACCCGTGACTACGTTCTTGCCCTCGAGGTGGTGCTCTCCGATGGCACTGTCGCGCGCACCGGGCGGCGCACCCTCAAGGGCGTCGCCGGGTACGACATCACCGCCCTGTTCGTGGGCTCCGAGGGCACGCTCGGGGTGGTGACCGAGGTCACCCTCAAGCTGCGCCCGGCGCCGCCGCCCGCAGCCACGATGGTGGCCTTCTTCCCCAGCATGGAGAAGGCGGGCGCGGCCATCGTCGCCATCCGCCAGGTGATGGTGCCATCGATGCTCGAGCTGATGGACCAGCGCACCGTCGCCGCCGTGGAGGACTGGAAGCACATGGGCCTCGACACCACCGCCGCGGCGATGGTGGTGGCGCAGTCGGATGCCGGCGGGGTCGCCGACGCCGAGGTGCAGCAGATGGCGGAGCTCTGCGACTCTCGCGGGTCGAGCGGCGTGGTCAGGTCGACCAACGAGCTGGAGGCGAGCATGCTCGTCCAGGCGCGGCGCCTGGCCATCCCGGCCATCGAGCGGCGCGGCGCCTGGCTGCTCGACGACGTCGGCGTTCCCTGCGCGCGCATCCCCGAGCTGCTGCGCCGCGTCGAGGAGATCGCCGCGGCACGCCGGACCGACATCTACAGCTTCGGTCACGCCGGCGACGGCAACATGCACCCGACGATGAGCTTCGACGGTCGCGACCCCGACGCGACCGCGCGCGCCGAGGCCGCGCTCGACGACATCGTCATCGCGGCGCTCGACCTCGGCGGCACCGTGACCGGCGAGCACGGCGTGGGGACGCTCAAGCGCAGGCACCTCGCCCGCGAGCTCGGCGCGGAGAACCTTGCGCTGCAACGACGCATCAAGGCCACGCTCGACCCGACCGGGATCCTCAACCCGGGCAAGGCACTGTGACACCGCTGCCGGTCGCGAGCCTTTGACGCGCCCCGGCGACGTCATGCAACACCCAGAGCATCCTGTTCGAGGGGCTGCTCTTCGGGGAACAGCCGCGCTGGCACGAGGGGCGCCTGTGGTTGTCCGACTGGGGGACCCGCGAGGTGATCGCCGTCAACCTGGACGGCAGCGCCGAGGTCATCCTCGAGGGGCCGTCGTTCCCGCTGTGTGTCGACTGGTTGCCCGATGGACGCCTGCTCGTGGTGTCTGCGCGGGACGGCCGCATCCTGCGCCGCGAACCCGATGGCTCCCTGGTCACCCACGGGGATCTTCGCGGACTGTCGACACCTCCCCCGGGAAACGAGCTCGTCGTCGACGGCCGCGGCAACGCCTACGTCAACGGCGGGGGGTTCGACCTCATGGCCGGGGAGCCCTTCGCGCCGGGAATCGTCGGGCTGGTCCGCCCGGACGGCACCGCGGCGCGGGTGGCCGACGGCCTCGCCTTCCCGAACGGGATGGTCGTCTCGCCCGACCAGAGCACCCTGATCGTCGCCGAGTCCTACGCCGGTCAGCTCACCGCCTTCGACATCGCTGCCGACGGCACGCTGTCCGGCCGGCGCGTCTGGGCGAACGTGGGGGACGGCGTCCCTGACGGCATCTGCCTGGACGCCGAGAACTGCATCTGGTACGCGGACGTCCCCAACAAGCGCTGCGTGCGCGTCCGCGAGGGTGGTGAGGTGACCCACACCATCGAGGTCGACCGCGGCTGCTTCGCCTGTGCGCTGGGCGACGACCAGCGGAGCACGCTGTTCATCGTGGCCACGGAGTGGCGCGGACCCGCGCACATGTTCGACCAGCCACCCACCGGCATGGTGCTGAGCGCGGCGGCCCCGGCTCCGGGTGTGAGGTGGCCGTAGCTGTTGACCCGGGCTGCGGTGCCGACGTGCTCGCGCAACCGCTCAAGCCTGAGACGGTTCAGAGGATTCCCGAGACGCGGTGAACCTCGCCACACGGGACGTTGAGCGCGGCATGGTGCTTCCTGACGGCCTCCTCGTCGGGCGCGTCGAGCAGGCAGTACACCTTGCCGTCGGGGTTGTGGAAGAGCTCCACCTGGCGCACCCCGAACTGGTCGGCCTTCATGGCCTTGGCGTCATCGGTGATCTGCTGCACCGCATCCGCGGGGAGCTTGAGGTCGTCGTGGTAATCCATGAACTGGGGCACTGCCATCTCCTCTGGGTGATCGGGCAGCGCGATGGTACGCCGCGGCGTGTCGCCGCGTCGACGCCGACCTCCTCAGCAGGGCAACAGACCTGCGCTCGCCTTGGCTGCAAGGATTCGGGTCACCGAGCCGTCGAGACGCGCGCGGAATGCCGGATCGGTTGCTGCGGTGGCCCGCACGGCGGCGACCATCGCCGCGGTGGCAACCGCGGTCTTCGACACGATGAGGTCACCGCCGGCGGTGAGGAAGCTCAGTGCCCGGGCCCCATACGGCACCGCTGCGACGGCCGCGGTTGCGCCGAGGTCATCCGACATGACCACGCCGTTGAAGCCCAGTGACCCGCGCAACAGGCCGCTGATCACCAGCGCAGAGAAGGCCGCCAGGTGGTTGGGGTCGATGCGCGGGTAGTGCGCCAGCGCGACCATGACGAATCCCGCGCCCGCCGCGATGCCCTGCCCGAAGGAGGCGTCCGGGCTCGACGCGGTGGGATCCGTGGCCGCGGTGAAATCGGTGTTGCCCGTCACCCTGCCCAGTCCCGGGAAGTGCTTCAGCGTCGTGGCCACGCTGTGCGCGGTCATGGCTGCGATGAAGGCCGCGACGTGCGTCCCGACGGTCGCCGCGTTGTCGCCGTACTCCCGGTTCAGGGCCCCGATCGGCGCGTTGCTGGAGGCCGACGCTGCCGGGACCACGTCGGCGACCGGGGCGAAGTCGAGGTTGACACCGGCGGCGGAGAGGCTTGCCGCCCACGCACCGGCGCTGCGCTGCAGCGCGTCCGGCGCCATCGAGCCCTGCACCAGCGCGCTGGGGATCACAGCGAACCCGGGGCCGGTCAGTGCCTGGACACGCCCGCCTTCCTGGTTGGCCGCCACGAAGAAACGGACGCCCGCCGTCGACGGCGCCGAGGCCTCCGCCTGGACGGCGTCAGCCACGGTGCGGATCCCCGCCACGCCGGCGCCGGTCACCGCGGTGAACCAGACCGAGCCGACGTTGTCGGTGCGGATCTCATGACGTTCCGCGTCGCCGAGGCTGTTGCCGTCCAGACCGAGGAGGAAGAGCTGACCGATGCGCTGGTCCTCTGTCATGGCAAGGAGCGTGCGCGTCGCGCAGGAGGGGGCCGCCGTCGGCGCCGGCGTGGCGGACGCCAGGGGCCGCGGCGACACCGCCGTCGCGGTGGGTGAGTCACTCCGCGCCACAGGTGCCGCACCACAGGCCGTCGTCACCACGGCGAGCAGGGTGGTGAGCGCCGCCCTCCGCAGCCTGCCGCGGGGCGCTCGCATCATGCAGCGATAACGGGCGCGGACAGCCCTCGTTACGCGGGGCTCTCTCCGCTGCGATACGAACCAATCGCCGAGGCGCCGCTCGCGACCGGGCCCTCGGCGCATCTCTGCTGCACACCGCTCGCGAACTCACGGAAGGCGGCCACACGCTCCAGCGGGTTGTCGTCGCCGTCGAACACGGCAATGTGCACGAAGCTGACACCGTCGTCGAGCCGGTAGGACGCGTAGCGCATGCCATCGGGCTGTGTCGTCGCCAGCTCAGCGAACACCGCGCGGATCAGCCGCTCGTTCTCGTCGGCGGCGTCGGGACGGGCCGTGTACCTGACGATGGTGGCTCGAACTCATTGTCACTCCTTGACGGTTCGACTCAGACGGCGCGGACTTGGTTGTTACGTGCATCGTGGGTCAGCTCGACCATGCCGAGCTGCTCCAGCAGTGGCGGCAGGTACATGCCGAAGCGGCCGCGGTAGCCCTTGCGCAACCCATACCAGCCACCCACCGGGTTGTCCGGGGCACGGCCCCATGCCTCGACCGTGCCGTCGGCGGCGGCCTTCTGCTCGTCGGCGGCGCCAAGCGGCACCCAACCACCCTGCGCCTTCAACCAGGCGTGCAGGTCGGTGATCGCCTCGAGGCGGTATCGCAACGTCGTTGAGCCGACCTGGCAGACGAGCGCGGGCGGATCCGCGGCCTCGTCCTTGAACATGGTGTAGTCCGACGTCCCCGGCGCAGTCTTGAGCACCCACGGGTCATCCCTGGTTCCAGTCGCCATCATGCCGCCCCCTCTGTGATCGCCGCGATGAAGCGCGGCACCAATGTCTCCCACCCCTGCTGGTTACGTGCATACCGCGATCGTGCGTCGTCGCCGAGCCGCTCCCATCCCCGGTGATCGATCTCGACGCGCGTGCTCGCCGCGGATGCCTCTCGGAAGGTGATCTCGACCTCGGTCGGTTCACCAGCCCCAGCCCCGAGGCGCCACGTGTAGGCCACACGCCTCGGCGGCTCCCAGACGGTCACGGTGCCCCACTCGTGCTCCGATCCATCCGCGGTGCGCTCGTAGATGCGACCACCGACACCGGGCTCCATCACCACCGTGGCGTCGTCCCGGCCGGTGACGGTGTGGTCGGCCGGCCACCAGGCATTGATGCGCGACGTCCACGCGCTGAACGCATGGTCGGCGGGGCAGGCCACGTCGAATGCGACGCGCAGCTCGTCCATCACCGCTCGCCTGTGAAGGTGTTCTCGGCGAAGAGTCGAAACCGCGTCGCCGCCTCGCCCCACACCCCGTCGAGATACGCGTGCACGTCGGCGACGCCCTCCTGGTCGAGGTGGTAGATCCGCCGCGTGCCGTGAGCCCGCTCCGCCACCAGCCGGGCGCGCTTGAGCAGCTGGAGGTGGCGGGACACCGCGGGGCGGCTGATCGGCAGCGCGTCCGCGATGGCCTGCACGGGCAGGTCGCCGGCGGCGAGCAGTCGCAGGATCTCGCGGCGCGTCCGGTCACCGAGGGCTTCGAAGGGGTCGCCGGCCGCGGCGGCGCGGCTCATGACCTCAACCCCGTGGCGGCACTGAATTCCATGGGCATCTGCTCACGCAGTCTCCGTAACCTATCGGCTACCGTAGCTTAGCGGTTACCAAGGCGCCCGTGGCCGACCGAGCGCCGAGCAGGTCCACGCGCCGTCTGCGCGGGCCGACCAGGAGATGGTGTCGATTACGGTGGTGCAGAAGCGCGGCAGCAGGAGGCGGGCATGAGGGTCGGGATCATCGGGGCTGGGAACATCGGTGGCGCGCTCACGCGCCGCCTGCGGGAGCTGGGGCACGCGGTCAAGGTCGCCAACTCGCGTGGCCCGGAGACGCTTGCGGAGCTCGCCCAGGAGACGGGCGCCACTGCGACCACCACCGAGGACGCGGTGCGCGACGTCGACGTCGTGGTGGTCACCATCCCCGAGAAGCGGATCCCCGACCTGCCGTCCGACCTCTTCGATGGTGTCGCCGACGAGGTGGTCGTCGTGGACACCGGTAACTACTACCCGCGGCGCGATGGGCGCATCGATGAGATCGAGGACGGCCTGACTGAGAGCCGGTGGGTCGCCACTCAGCTGGGCCGGCCGGTGGTGAAGGCCTTCAACAGCATCTACGCCGCCCACCTGCTCGGTGACGGCCAGGCGCCGGGCAGCCCCGGACGCATCGCGCTGCCCGTCGCCGGCGACGACGCCGTCGCCAAGGAGGTTGTCCTCCGCCTTGTCGATGAGCTCGGCTTCGATGGCGTCGACGCGGGCGGCATCGACGAGTCGTGGCGGCAGCAGCCCGGCAGCCCTGTCTACGCCACCGACCTCGACGCCGCCGGGGTGCGCAGTGCCCTGGGGAAGGCGAGCCCCGAACGTGCTCCCCAGTTCCGTGGCTGAGCCGCGCCTCGACGCACCGGCTACGCTGCGCGGATGACGCGCGAGCAGCCGCCCACGCTTCGCGGTGTCCCGATGGGGGGTGCGCCGTCCCCGGCGCGCCCCCCACGCCACGAGACGGTCCTCCCCGACGAGCCCGCCGAGGTGCGAGCCGAACTGGAGGCCGCCGCGCGGGCAGCCGGTGAGGATCGCCGGGGCGCGCTGATGCTCGTCGCCGCCGCCCACCCGGCGTGCCTCGAGGCCTGGGCGCGGCTCAGCGAGCTGACCTGTGCCGGTGGCGATCCCGTCACGGCGTACGCCTTCGCCCGCGTCGCCTACCACCGCGGGCTGGACCGGCTGCGCCGCGAGGGCTGGGCCGGGGTTGGCATCGTTCGCTGGTCGCGTCTTTCCAACCGCGGGTTCCTGCGCGGGCTGCACGCCCTGCTCGCGGCAGCGGCGGCGCTCGGGGAGACCGATGAGTCGGCACGCTGCCGCGCCTTTTTGCTCGAGCTGGACGATGAGGACGCGCTCGGGGTCGCCGGGTACCCCGACGTCCCCGGTCCCTCCTGGACGCCGCCGGAGCTTCCCTAGGCAGTCCGTCCACCCCCCGCGGGTGGCGCGCGGTGGCCCGGGCTCGGCGCTGCCCTCTTGCAGAACATTCGCAAGCGTCGCCGCACAACCGGTCAGTGCGAGTGGTACGGTCCCCTCGATCTGCGGCGTGGGAGAGGGCATGCAATTGGCCGTCGCCGGAATCGACGAGGGGCGGACCATCCTGGGCGCGAGCACCCGGGTCGCGGTCTCGCTCCACGACGTCGAGAAGCGCTTCGGCAGCGTGCAGGCGCTCGCGGGCGTGTCGCTCGAGATCCTCGACGGGGAGTTCTTCTCCCTGCTGGGACCGTCGGGCTCCGGCAAGACAACTACGCTGCGATTGATCGCCGGGTTCGAGCGACCGACCCGGGGCCGGATCAGCCTGTTCGGCCAGGACGTCACCGACCGGCCGCCCTTCGATCGCGACGTCAACACCGTCTTCCAGGACTACGCACTCTTCCCCCACATGACGGTGGCGGAGAACGTGGGCTACGGCCTGATGGTCCGGCGATCGCCGGCGCGCGAGCGACGGGCTCGGGTGGCGGAGGCCCTGCAGACCGTCCGCCTGGAGGGCTACGACGAGCGCCGGCCCGCTCAGCTCAGCGGCGGGCAGCGTCAGCGGGTGGCGCTCGCTCGCGCGCTTGTCAACCGGCCACGGGTCCTCCTCCTGGACGAACCCCTGGGTGCGCTCGACCGCAAGCTCCGCGAGGAGATGCAGGAGGAGCTCAAGCACATCCAGCAGCGCGTGGGCATCACCTTCATCTTCGTCACCCACGACCAGGACGAGGCGCTGGCCATGAGCAACCGGATCGCGGTGTTCAACGGCGGCGGCATCGAGCAGGTGGGCACGCCTGACCAGGTCTACGAAGCGCCGGCAACCGCCTTTGTCGCCGATTTCGTGGGTGACCTCGAACACCGTCGAGGGCGAGTTGGCACGCGCGATCTTCGGCGACCCGCGGCCGCGCAGCGTCCGGCCCGAGCGCATTCGGATGCTCGATGTGCACGACCCCTCACGGCCCGACGAACACGACGTGGTCGGACGGGTGCGCGATGTCATCTACCTCGGTCCTGAGACCCGCTACGTCGTCGACCTCAACGGCGCCGGCACCATGCGGGTGGTGCGGCAGAACGCCGCCACGTCCGCCCACGACGCCCGGGGGTGGGTCGGCCGTGATGTCCGGCTCACCTGGCCGAAGGAGCGCGCCCCCGCCACCAACCTCAGTCAGCCCGACACCCTTCGCGGAGAGGAGCCCAGCACATGACCAGACGACACGGTCCACCACTGCTCGCCGCCCTCGGCCTGGCAGTGATCACCGCCGCCTGCGGGAGTGGCGGCGGCGGTACCAGCACACCCGCGAACACCGGCCAGGCGAGCATCGGCAAGGGCGAGGGAGCACTCAGCATCATCGTGTGGGCGGGATACGCGGAGTACGGCGCCAACGACAAGACGGTCGACTGGGTGACCCCGTTCCAGCAGAAGACCGGCTGCATGGTCAACGCCAAGATCGCCGGCACCTCCGATGAGATGGTCTCGCTGATGCAGACCGGTCAGTACGACGGCGTCTCCGCGTCGGGCAATGCGACCCTCCGTCTCATGGTCGGCGGTACCGCCGCACCGGTCAACACCAGCCTGCTGACCAACTACGCCGACATCAACCCGGCGCTGAAGAACCAGCCGTACAACACCTACCAGGGCGTCCACTACGGCGTGCCCCACGGCTGGGGCGCGAACCTGCTGATGTACCGGACCGACCTTGTGCACCCCGCGCCTAACTCCTGGGGAGCCGTGTTCGACCCCACCTCCCCGTACAAGGGGCACATCACCGCCTACGACGATCCCATCTACATCGCCGACGCCGCGCTGTACCTCAAGTCGACCCGGCCCGACCTGCACATCACCGATCCGTACGAGCTCGACAATGCCCAGTTCCAGGCGACGGTGGCGCTCCTCAAGCAGCAGCGCACCGTGATCGGACAGTACTGGTCCGACTACACCAAGGCGCAGTCGGCGTTCGCCAACGCGGACACGGTGATGGGAACCACCTGGCAGGTGATCACCAACCTGCTGCAGCAGGACAAGAACCCCACACCGGTGCAGGCGATCGTTCCCAAGGAGGGTTCGACGGGGTGGTCGGACACGTGGATGATCGCGGCCGCCGCCAAGCACCCCAACTGCATGTACATGTGGATGAACTGGATCACCACCCCCGCCGTCCAGGCCCAGGTGGCGCAATGGTTCGGCGAGGCACCGGCGAACCTCAAGGCATGCACCAACATCGCCGCGACCGATCCCAAGTTCTGCGACACCTACCACGTCTCCGACACCGCGTACCTGCACGCGCTCTCACTCTGGAAGGTGCCGCTGACCGATTGTGGTGACAGCCGCGGCAAGGTGTGCAAGGGGTATCAGGACTGGCTCCAGGCCTGGACCGACATCAAGGGCTAGCCCGCAGCGGTGCGCCACGGCAACGAGAGCGTTGAGCCACCGTGAGCGAGCGCGCCCACACCTTCAGCAGCGGTGGCGTCGCGCGGCGCGTCGCGCGGGGCCTCGAGCGTCATCCGCGCCTCCGCCTGGCCGGCCTGCTCACGCCGCCCCTTGGTTGGTTGGGGGTGCTCTACCTCGGTTCCCTCGGGCTGCTCCTCGCGGCGGCGTTCTGGCACTACGACAGCGACATCACCTTCGCCGTCACCAAGACCTTCACCCTCGAGAACTTTGCACAGCTGCTGGCCGACCCCGTCTACCGGAGCATTGCCGGCCGCACCATTCTCATCGCGGTCCTGGTGACCGTCACCGATGCAATCCTCGCCATGCCGATCGCCTTCGTCATGGGCAAGCTCGCCGGACGGCGGTTGAAGGCCGCCCTCGGGGTGGCGGTGTTGATGCCGCTGTGGACCAGCTACCTGGTGAAGATCCTGGCGTGGCGGCTCATCCTCTCTGAAGGAGGGGTGCTCAACTGGGTGCTCAAGCCGTTCCACCTCAGCGGCCCGGGCTTCGGTGACCTGGCGGTGTACCTGGTGCTCTCCTACATCTGGCTTCCCTACATGATCCTGCCCCTGGCGGCCGGGTTCGAGCGACTGCCCAACTCACTGCTCGAAGCCTCCACCGACCTCGGCGCCCGCACCTGGGCAACCTTCCGCCACGTGGTCATCCCGCTCGTCTTTCCAGCGCTGGTCGCCGGGTCCATCTTCACCTTCTCGTTGACCCTCGGTGACTACATCGCCGTCAGCCAGGTGTCGAGCACACAGTTCATCGGCAGCGTCGTGTACAGCAACCAGGGCGTCAGCGGCGACCTGCCCCTCGCTGCTGCCTTCGCGATGGTCCCGGTGGCGGTCATGCTGATCTACCTTGCGCTGGCACGCCGCGCCGGCGCGTTCCAGGCACTCTGACGTGTACTACTCGGCGCGGCTGCGCCGCTTCCTCGGGGCGGCGACCGGTTGTCTCCTGGTCATCGTGTACGTGCCGCTCCTCCTCGTCGCGCTGTACGCCTTCAATCCCTCGCGCAGTCAGCGGTGGCCGGTCTCCGGCTTGACGTGGCACTGGATCACCGACGCCATCGGCAACGCCGGGGCGCGCGACGCGCTGATACTGTCAGTCGAGGTTGGGCTAATCGCCACCGCCATCGCGCTGGTGCTGGGCAGCCTGCTCGCCGCGGCGGTGCACCGTTACCGCTTCTTCGGCCGCGAGGCCGTCTCCTTCCTGGTGATCCTGCCGATCGCGCTGCCGGGCATCGTCACCGGTATCGCGCTCAATGCGACGTTCCGCACGCTCTTCGGCGGCCTGAGCCTGCTCACCCTGGTGATCGGCCACGCGACCTTCTGTGTCGTGGTCGTGTACAACAACGTCGTCGCCCGTCTGCGACGCACCGCCGGGTCGCTGGTGGAGGCGTCGGCGGACCTCGGCGCCGACCCGTGGCAGACGTTTCGGCACGTCACCTTTCCCCTGATCCGCTCCGCTCTGCTGGCCGGCGGCCTTCTGGCCTTTGCGCTGTCCTTCGATGAGATCGTGGTCACCACCTTCACCGCGGGATCGAGCCAGACGCTGCCGATCTGGATCTTCGCCAACCTGTCGCGACCGAACCAGCTGCCGATCGTCAACGCGGTGGCGCTCGGCGTGATCATTCTCTCGGCGATCCCGGTGTACATCGCGCAGCGGACCGCCGGCGACGCGGTGAGCATCGGCGAGACCACCTGACCGGTGGCGCTGGGCGGTACGGGTGACAACAATTGGGAGAAGCCCGTCCGCGCCGTGGAAGGAGAAGTGCGATGCCCGTCAAGGCCTGGTCAGCGAAGCGCGAGCGACAGTACGGCCACATCAAGGAAGGGCTGGAGAAGCGCGGCACGCCCGAGGACACGGCCGAGGAGATCGCCGCACGAACGGTGAACAAGGAGCGCGCGCGCTCCGGCGAGTCGAGGGAGGCGAGCCGCACCTCGGTCGATGACATCTCGTCGGGACGTCGCGGCGGGCTGCGCTCGCACAGTGGGTCGGCCGGACGTACCTACGACCAGCTCCGCAACGAGGCGAGGGAGCGGGGCATCAAGGGCCGGTCGACGATGACCAAGGCGCAGCTGGAGCGCGCCCTGAGCAGGTAGACGGGAACCCAGCTCGACGACCGCAGCTCACCGCTGCTGCTGCTGCTGCTGCTGCCAGTGCACGGCGGCGCCGCGCTCCACCGATTCGACCTGCTGCGGCGAGACGCGGGTGATGCGCACCAGCACCTCGGGAGGTGCACCCTCGGAGGTGCCGTAGAAGAGCCCGCGGTGCGGCGCGACGTCGCCGTAGTCGCGTCCGGCGGCGAGGCGCAGGTGCTGCGCACCGGTGAACCCGCCGTGGGTGGGGTCCAGCCCGACCCAGCGGCCGTCCGCACCGCACACCTCGGCCCACGCGTGGGACTGGCCCTCGATGAACGTCTGCTCACCCGACGGTCCGAGGTAACCGCTGACGTAACGCGCCGGCCACCCCGCGCCGCGGACCAACGCCAGGAAGAGGTGGCTGAAGTCCTGGCACACCCCGGCGCCGCCGGCGAGCAGGTCATCGATGCTCGAACTCCACCGTGGTGGCCCCGGTGACGTAGCGCAGCTCCCTGGGGATGCGCTCGGCGGTGGCGAGGACGGCGTCGAAGCTGCGGTCGTCGCCGTTCCACTCCCGCCAGAGGGTTCGGGTTGCGTCGCTCAAGGGCACCCTCGGGCTGGGCAGCACATACTCGAGACGCGGGTCGCCCGCCAGGTTGGCCTCCGACCAGTGGGGCAGCCGCCGGCGGCGGGGCTCGCTGTTCTCCACCACGGCGTCGACAATGAACTCGAGCACATCGTGGGGGGTTGTCACGTCGACACGGTGCACGTAGTTACCGAAGTAGTCGATGCGGCTGCGCGGCACGGCGGCGGGGTTGCTGAGCAGCGAGAACGCCAGGGTGCGCTGCGAACCCCGGTCGCGAGGCCGCATGCGCACCTCGTTGTAGGAGAGGTTGACCCGGTCGGTGTAGCGCAGCCTGGTGTGGTGCCAGACCGCGTACGTCAGCGACTCAGTACCCATGTGTCCTTGCTGCCTCCACCTTGCGAGGAGTTGACCACCAGCGTCTCCGGGTTGGGTGCGACGCGGGTGAGCCCACCGGGGGTGATCCACGGTCGCTCATCGAGCAGCACGAAGGGACGCAGGTCCACGGCGCGGGGTTCGAGGCCGCCGTCGCCGCGCAGGCAGATGGCCCTGCTCAACTCCACCTCCTCCTGTGCCAGCCATTGCCGAGGCTGCGCCTCGATCCGGGCGATGAGCGCAGCCCGCTCGGCCCTGCCCACCAGCCGTCCGAAGTGGATGTCGTACCCGCCGCTTGCATCAACCGGCTTGAACACCATCGTCTCGAACCGGGCGATGACGTGCTGCCGCTGCACAGCGTCGGCGAGGTCGAAGGTGGGCACGTTGTCGATGAGCGGCTCCTCGCCGAGGTAGTAGCGGATCATCGCCGGCACGTAGGGGTAGATCGCCTTGTCGTCGGCGACGCCGGTGCCCGGGGCGTTGGCGATGGCGACGTTGCCGCGCCGCCATGCCTCGATGATGCCCGGTGCACCAAGCATCGAACTCGCTGCGGAACACCAGGGGGTCGAGCCACTCGCTGTTGACGCGCGAGTAGATGACGTCGACGCGCTGGATGGTCCCGTCGGCGTCACGCCGGAAGACCTCGTCCTCGGAAACGATCAGGTCGTGACCCTCGACGAGGGTTGCCCCCATCTCGTCGGCGAGGAGCTTGTGCTCGTAGTACGCGGCGTTGTACGGGCCCGGGGTGAGCACCACGATGGCTGCCTCCCACGGTCGTGGCGCAATCCGCTGGAGGATGCGGCAGAGTCTCTTGGTGTACTCGTCGATGCGCCGCACCGCGTTGGTGGCGAACCACGCCGGGGCCACCTCCTCCATGGCGCGCCGCGCCTCGAGCGCGTAGGCGACGCCGCTGGGGACGCGGACATTGTCCTCGAGGACGTGAAAGGAGCCGTGCACGCGAACCACGTCGATGCCCGCAACGTGGCACCACGTCGACCGTGGCGGCCGGACGCCGACGATGTCGCGCAGATACCCCGTGCTGCTGTAGACCAGTCGTCCCGGCACCACACCGTGGCGCAGCGCGCGTTGCGCGCCGTAGCAGTCGGCCACGAAGTGGTCGAGAGCGATGGCGCGCTGGGACAGCGCGCGGTGCACGCTGCGCCACTCTGAGGCGCCGATCACGCGTGGGATGGGATCGAACGGGAAGATCGGGGCCGCGCCATCAGCAGGCACCCCGAAGGTGACGCCGCGTGACGCGAACCAGCGCTGTGCGCCCCTGCGGATCCGCGGCAGGTCGCCGGGCGAGCGCAGCACCGATCCGAGCAGTTCGGCATACGGCCGCCGGGCGCTCCCGTCCCGGGTCACGCACTCGTCGGCGCCGGCCGGTAGCACGGCGGGCGACTCTGTCCGCACCATCTTTCGGTGCAGACTACTCTCCGACGGTAGACTGGCAGCGTGTCGGAGGAGTCCCGCCGTCGGGTGCGAGTCGGCTGCGAGTTCATCCACGAGCTCAGCTGGCCGGTGACGCTGGTGCTCCAGGTGGAACCGCGTCCCGACGCGGTGCTCGGCATCACCAAGGCGCGCCTCGCGACCGAACCGGTCGTTCCGGTGCGGAGCTACATCGACATCTACGGCAACGTCTGCCGCCGGCTCACGCTCGGCCCCGCCCGCACCAGGATCCGCTACGAGGCCGAGGTCGAGGTCGCCGCCGGCGTCGACGAGGCCGACGTCGATGCGGTCCAGCCGGCTGTCGCCGACCTGCCGGACGAGCTCCTGCACTTCACGCTGGCCAGCCGCTACTGCGAGTCCGATCGCCTCTCCAACACCGCATGGGCGCTCTTCGGCGGGGTGCCGGAGGGGTGGAGCCGGGTACAGGCGGTGGTGGATTGGGTGCACGACAACATCACCTTCGCCATGGGCAGCAGCGACACCAGCACCGGGGCCGTCGAGGTCTACGTCAACCGGCGGGGCGTTTGTCGTGACTTCACACAACTGGCGGTCGCCTTTTTGCGCGCGCTGAACATACCCACGCGCTACTGCTTCGGGTACCTTCCGGACATCGACGTACCCACCGTCCCCGAGCCGATGGACTTCGCCGCCTGGCTGGAGGCCTACGTCGGCGACCGCTGGTACACGTTCGACCCGCGCAACAACCAGCGCCGGACGGGCCGGGTGGTGATCGGGCGCGGCCGCGACGCGCTCGACGTCGCCATGCTCACCAGCTACGGGCGCGCCCCACTTGAGGCGATGCGGGTCGCCGCCGAGCCGGTGACGGCAACCCCGTGGTCGAGCGCGTCCCCACCGGTGTGCGGTGCCTTCGAGGACGCCTCATGAGGCTGCCGTTGGGAGACGACCTCGACAACGAGTCGCCTGCGCCACTCACCGGCCCGGTTGACAGCTCGGTGATCGACTGGACGCGGGTGCGGGCCAGTGCCTATGTCATCGAGCAGAAGATCACCTACCAGTACGATGGCCCGGTTCGCCGCTTGCGCCAGCGCCTGGTGGTGCAACCGCGTGAGCACCACGGTGACCAGCGCCGTGTCTCGCGCCATGTCGAGGTCGTCGACGCCACACCGAGGAGGGTGCGCGCCGCAGCCGACGACTTCGGCAACCACGTCGTCGACATCGAGGTGCCCTATGTCGCCGAGCAGGTCACCTTCATCTCCTCGAGCGTCGTCGAGAGGCGGGCCGACCACGAGCACCTCGCCTCGGGGACGCTCCTGCATGACCGCCGGTTGCTCGACACCACCCCGCTCACCGCGGCCGACGGCGACCTCGACGCGCTGATCAACGACCTCCGCGACACCCGGCTGCAGGGTGGTGAGCTGGCCCTGGCCGCGTGCCAGCGCGTCCACCAGCTGATGCGGTACGCCCACGACGCCACCACCGTGCGCACCACCGCGGCCGAGGCCTTTGCCGGGCGAACCGGGGTGTGCCAGGACTTCGCCCATGTGCTGCTGGCCATCACCCGTGGCCTTGGCCTTCCCTCCCGGTACGTGTCAGGCCAGCTGCTCGGCTCGGGCGGCTCCCACGCCTGGGTCGAGGTGCTCGTGCCCGACGGGTCCGGGCATGCACGCGTCATGGCGCTCGATCCCACCCACGGCTGCAGCGTGGGGATGACCTACCTGACCGTTGCCGTGGGCCGCGACTACTCGGATGTCGCCCCGGTTTCGGGGACGTACGTGGCGGCGCACGCGGGCACCCTCACGATGCGCAAGCGTGTCTCGCTGATGCGCATCGACAGCACCGAGGAGGACGCGCTCGCCGCCGGGTGACCGGTGGTTGCTCAGCTGAGCAGGTCGCGGGTCACCGCCATGTACAGCTCGGTGGTCAGGCGCAGGGATTCCTGGTCGATGCGCTCGTCGTTGGCATGGAACATCGCGCTGAACTGCTGGAGCGACATCGCCCGGCTGTAGAGCGCCATCCCATACGCGGGTGTCCCCATGGCACGGAAGTAGCGCGCGTCCGTACCGCCGGGGGTGAGCGTCGGGATGCACCGCGCTTCGGGGTACACGGTCGCCGCGGCGCGGGTGATCGCCTCCCACAGCGGCGTGTCGACCGGGGACTCCGATGGGTCGTCACGCTGCATCACCTCCACCTCCACGTCGCCGCGGAGCGGGCCGAGCGCGGTGTCGAAGAACTCCATCACGTCCTCGTCCGTCTGCCCGGGAACCTTGCGGATGTCAACCTCGATGTCGACCCGTCCCGGGATGACGTTGGTCTTCTCGCCACCGCTGACCACGTTCGGGCTGACCGTGAGGTGGGTGAGCGCGTGGGCGGTGCCGGCCAGGCCCTGGGGCAGCTGGTCGAGGGCCTCCCAGATGCGTGCGGGGTCGACGAGCGCGTCGGCGATCGCCGCCTCGAACCCCATCCCCTCGACCCAGCGCCGCCACGCCTGCGTGATGTGCGCGGCGGTCGGGTGCTCGGCGAGCCGGGTCACCACCTGCGCAGCCTTGACCAGCGCGTTGTCGGCGCGCAGGGGCCGCGAACCATGACCAGGGGTGCCATGGACGCGCACCCGGCACCAGCAGATCCCCTTCTCGCCGACGGTGACGCCGATGCGCTCACCCGCCGCGGTGTGTTGCAGCACACCGCCGTTCTCGGTGATGACGTAATCGCAGCGGATGGCGTCGCGCTGGTGGGCGGCGAGCCAGCCCGCGCCCAGCGCGCCGCCGGCCTCCTCGTCGGCCACCGCGAGCAGCAGCAGGGTCCCTCGCGGCCGCCAACCCGATGCAGCCAGGCGCCGCGTCGCCACCGCCATCGAGGCGGTGAGGTTGAGCATGTCGATGGCGCCACGACCCCACACCACGCCCTCGACGAGCTCGCCTCCCAGCGGGTCGCGCTGCCATCCCTCCGGGTCCGCCGGCACCACGTCGGTGTGCCCCATGAGCATCAGCGCCGGAGCGGTCGGGTCGGTGCCTTCGAGCCTGGCCAGCAGGGATGCGCGACCGGGGAGCGACTTGTACGTCTGCATCTCGACGCCGCAGCCGTGGAGGTGGTCGGCGAGCAGCGCGGTGCTGCGGATCTCCTGGCCGGAGTCCGGGGTGCCGTCGTTGATGCACCCGTTGCGGATCAGCCGCTGCAACAGGTCGGTGACCTCGGCGGTGATCTCACTCATCCGCGTTCGATGCTAACCAAGTGCGGTGGGGGCAGGACGCTGTGGACGCCGCGTCGGCGAGGATAGGGCCATGCCAGACGAGGAGAGACCCCAGCCGCGCCGCGCCGACCTGCGCAACGTGGCCATCGTCGCCCACGTCGACCACGGCAAGACCACGCTGGTTGACGCGCTTCTCAAGCAGGCCCGGGTGTTCGCCGCGCACGAGCAGGTCGGTGAGCTGATCATGGACAGCAACGACCTCGAGCGAGAGAAGGGCATCACCATCCTCGCCAAGACCACCTCGATCCGCTACCGGGGCGTCAAGCTCAACATCATCGACACCCCCGGGCATGCCGACTTCGGTGGGGAGGTGGAGCGGGTTCTCGGCATGGCCGACGGCTGCCTGCTCCTCGTCGACGCCGCTGAAGGGCCGATGCCGCAGACGCGGGTGGTGCTGCGCCAGGCGCTCCTGCTCGGTTTGCGTCCCATCATCGTGGTCAACAAGATCGACAGGACCAATGCGCAACCCGCGCAGACCGTCGAGGCCACCCACGACCTCCTCCTCGAGCTGGCCACCGACGCCGCCCAGCTCGACGCGCCGGTCGTCTACACCAATGGCCGGGCGGGGACGGCCACCCTCGACCTCAAGACCGAGGGCCTGACGCTGGAGCCGTTGCTCGACACCATTCTTGAGCACGTCCCCGCGCCACCCGCCGACCCCGAGGCCGCCTTCCAGATGCTGGTCAGCAACCTCGACCATGACAACTACAGCGGACGCCTCGCGCTCGGTCGCATCAACAAGGGCGTGCTCCGCGTCGGTCAGGCCGTCGTCGTGTGCACCGCCGACGGCATCGGCCCGCGACAGCGCATCGGCACGGTGATGACCGTGGAGGCGCTCCAACGCGTCGCGGTCGACGAGGTCGCTGCCGGCGAGATCGTCTACATCACCGGTCTCGCCGACGTTGCCATCGGCGACACGGTTGCCGACGCCGACGACCCGGTTCCGCTGCCCCGCCCCGAGGTGGGTGAACCGACCCTGCGGATGCAGTTCTCGGTCAACCAGTCACCGCTCGCCGGCCGAGAGGCGACGTTGAGCAGCACCTCGCGTCAGCTGCGCGCGCGCCTGGAGCGGGAGCTGCTCACCAACGTCGCGCTGCGCGTCGCCGACGGTCCGACAGCCGACATCTTCGAGGTCAGCGGTCGGGGTGAGCTGCACCTTGCCATCCTCATTGAGACCATGCGTCGCGAGGGCTACGAGTTCGAGGTGTCCCGGCCCGCGGTGATCACACGCGAGATCGACGGGCACCGTCACGAACCCGTCGAGGAGTGCATCATCGACTGCGACTCCGACGCGGTCGGCGCCATCGCCGAGACGCTGGGGTCGCGCGGTGGGCAGCTGCAGTCGATGCGCACCGACGCGGCCGGTCGTGCCCGCCTCGTCCACCACGCGCCCACCCGTGCGCTGATCGGCCTGCGCAGCCAGATCCTCACCCTGACGCGCGGCACCGGGGTGATGTCGACGCGGCTGCTGGGCTGGGAGCGCATGCGCCCGCTGCCGCCGACCACCCGCAACGGCGTGCTGACCGCCAGCCAGCCGGGCACGGCTGTCGCCTACGGCCTGCTCGGCCTCCAGGAGCGTGGCCAGCCGTTCATCGGTCCGGGCACAACGGTCTACGAGGGCATGATCGTGGGCCTCAACCGCCGCCCCGGTGACATGCACCTCAACGTCACCAAGCAGAAGCAGAAGACCAACATCCGCTCATCCACCGAGGACGCCACCGTGCGCCTGGTGCCACCACGCACGATGTCGCTCGAGGAAAGCCTCGACTTCATCGAGGACGACGAGCTCGTCGAGGTGACCCCCAAGGGCATCCGCCTTCGCAAGCGGATCCTCAACGCCGACCAGCGCAACAAGCTCCGCAAGCGCGAGGAGGCGGCTGCCGCGATCTGAGCGCCCGCGCCGTCGCGGGTCAGCGCACCGACGAAGGGCGCGCGCGGCGGTGGCGGAAACCATTGCGGTCCGGGCCACGCTGCGGGCGCCGTGCGGGCGCTGCGATCGGCAACCCCATCGGCGGGGCGGCGATCAGGCGGATGTCACCGGTGCTGAGCAGGTGCTCGGTATCTGCTCCGGGTAGCTCGGGAGCCCCCAGCCGGCGCAGCTTGCGCCACTTCTCGGAGTCCTCGCGGGTGAGGAACGTGAAGGCGCGCCCCGCGGCGCCATTGCGCGCGGTCCGACCGACCCGGTGGGTGAGCCACTGCGGCGTCTCCGGGAGCTCGTAGTTGACAACCACCGCGACGTTGCTGATGTCGAGACCGCGCGCGGCGACATTGGTGGCCACCAGCACGTCGGTCTGGCCACTGCGGAACGACGCCACGGCGCGGTCACGGGCGTTCTGCGAGAGGTTGCCCTGGAGCTCGGCGCTGCGGTGCCCGCGCGCGGACAGGTCGCGGGCCAGGCCCTTGGCACCGTGCTTGGTGCGGTGGAAGACGAGTGCAGAGCCCTTGTGCCGGCGCAGCAGGCGTGACAGCGTGTCCACCTTGGTGGCGCGCTCCACGTGGAGGATGGCGTGCTCCAGCGTCGGCTCGCCCTGCAACGTCACCCTGATGACCGCCGGGTCCAGCAGGTGACGGTCGATCATGCGTTGCACCCACGCCGGCATCGTCGCCGAGGTCAGCACCGTCTGACGGCGCTGCGGTCCGCTGCCCTGGGTCAGCGCGATGATGCGCTCGACGTCAGGCGCGAATCCCTGGTCGAGCATCTCGTCGGCCTCGTCGAGCACCAGGTACTCGATGGAGCCCAGCTGTGCCTTGCCCTGGGCGGCGAGGTCGAGGATGCGGCCCGGGCAGCCGATCACCACGTCAGGACTGCTGCGCAGCGCACTGAGCTGCCCTCCGTAGCCCACCCCACCGTAGAGCATGGCGATGCGCAGTCCGCGGTCGACGGTGCGCAGCACGGCGCCGATCTGGTTGGCGAGCTCGCGAGAGGGCGCCACCACGAGGGCGCGAGGACCTCCGTGCGAGCGGTGACCGGCCAGGCGCTCCACCATCGGCACCAGGAAGGCCAGGGTCTTGCCCGACCCCGTCGGAGCTTCGGCGACGGCGTCGCGGCCGCTGAGCAGGACGGGGATGGTCTCCTCCTGGATGGGGAGGGGCGCGGTGATCCCGGCCTGGGCCAGGGTCTGCAGGGTGCGCGGACGCACACCGAGGTCGGCGAACGATGTCATGTCTCTCCGAAGCCGAAAGGCTCTGCGCTTCCCCTCGAAGCTCTGATCACATGCCTTGGCTTGGGGGAACCCGTCGCTGGACGGGGAGAGGAACCGCAAGAAGGACCGCGACGCCCGAAATCGGCGCCACAACTGAGGGCAGCGTAGCAGGTCTTGCCGGTGACGACGATTTCGTTGCCACACCGTCGGCCCGCTGTGGCCCTTCAGTTGGCGCGCGGTGGCTCGGCGACGGCCACGGCGGCCGTCTGCCGTTCAGCCCGGCGATCGATCGACAGTCGCGGCACGAACACCTGCGCGAGCGGGCCGATCCCGAGCGCGTACACCACCGTTCCGAGCCCGACGGTGCCGCCGAGCAGCCACCCGGTGACGAGCACCACGACCTCGATGGCGGTGCGGACCACGCGCAGAGACCAGCCGCGCGCCGCCAACCCGGTCATCAGGCCATCGCGCGGGCCGGGGCCGAGCCCGGCTCCGATGTACGCACCTGTGGCCACTCCATTGAGACCGACGCCGGCGAGCATGGTGACCAGCTGCAGCCCCAGGGCGCGTGGCGCCGGCACGGTGACCAGCACGACGTTGATCACCAACCCGATGACGACGACGTTGGCGAGGGTGCCCAGCCCGGGGCGCTGACGCAGCGGTATCCACAGCAACAGCACGGTGGCGCCGACCAGGATTGTCCAGGTGCCGACGGCAAGGCCGGTGCGTCGTGACAGTCCCTGGTGGAAGACGTCCCAGGGATCGACGCCCAGCCCGCTGAGCAGGAGCATGCCGTCGCTGACGCCGTACAGGACGAGACCCGCGAACAGCTGGACGAGACGGCGAACACGCGGCTGAGGGAACGTCTGTCAATCATGCATGACGGCTTCCGTGGCGCATCGCAGACGGCCACCGTGCGCACGCCCAGCGGTGTTGCAGAGTCGCGCGATGGCCGCGCTGCTCGCCCTGGTGTCCGCCGTGTGCTACGGCGTCAGCGACTTCAGCGGAGGCGTGGCCGCCCGGCGCGTCGCCGCGACCGCGGTGGTCCTGGTCAGCAACGCGCTCAGCCTCGTCCTCGCCGCGCTCGCCGTCACGCTGCTGCCCGGTTCAACGTTGCACGCGACCGACATGGCCTGGGGCATCGCCGCGGGCGCGGTGGGGCTGCTCGGCGTCGTCCTGCTGTATCGGGGGCTGGCGATCGGACCGATGTCGGTGGTGGCACCGCTCACCGCGGTGCTCAGCGCGGTGGTCCCGGTCGTGGTCGGCGTCTCCCGAGGCGAACGTCCCGGCATCGTCGCGCTCGCCGGCGTCGTCCTCGCCGTCCCCGCCATCGTCCTGATCTGCCTCCAGCCGCATGGTCAGCGCGGCGTGAGGCTGCGCCGCAGCTCGGTGCTCGCCGCTCTGTGCGCCGGGGTCAGCTTCGGCGGTTTCTACGTCCTGCTGGCGCAGACCGCCGCGGACGGCGGCGCCTGGCCCCTGGTGGGTCAGCGCGGCGCATCCGTGCTCATCCTGCTGGCGTTGGCCGCGGGCGCTGTGGTCCGCGGCCGGGGTCACCTGCCGCGTGGCTCCACGCTCGGCCTCGCCGGCCTGGCCGGCGTCACGGACTTCGCCGCCAACCTCGCCTACGTGCTGGCGACCCACCGCGGCCTGC
Organism: Candidatus Dormiibacterota bacterium; assembly: GCA_963850385.1. Classification (GTDB taxonomy): domain Bacteria; phylum Chloroflexota; class Dormibacteria; order Aeolococcales; family Aeolococcaceae; genus Aeolococcus. The sequence continues at coordinate 376,799 of CAWKKS010000002.1, read as the reverse complement.
TCGCCCTGGTGGCGGTCATCAGCTCGCTCTACCCTGCGACCACGCTGCTGCTGGCGCAGGGGCTGCTCAGGGAGCGCGTCGCGGTCCGTCAGGCGGCGGGTCTCGGGCTCGCCGTCGTGGCGGTCGCGCTGATTGCGCTCCGCTGACCGGCGTCTCAGCGCGCCCGGGCGAACTCTCCAACCGGGATGCCGGCGATGTCCCCGATGTCACCGCTGTCGCCGGCTGCGAGTCCGCCTCGTAGCGGGGATCGGCCGGCGATCAGGTCGGCCATCTCCTCGCACCAGAAGGCGAGCCCGCAGAACTGGTAGGTGAACAGGCCCTTGGTGAGGGCCGGGCTGTTCTTCTCGAACACCTTGTGCCCGAGCACCTGCAGCGCCCAGCCGCCCATGAACAGCGGGATGCCCACTCGCGGCCGGGCGGCGACGAGTGGCAGCGCCGCGGCCACCGCGGGGATGCCCACGAGATGGGTGGCGCGCACGCCGGCGGTGGTGTGCTGGGAGCGGTAGTACGCCATCTTCTCCTCGAAGGAGGCGCTCCGCGGCGGGACGTCCGACCCGTCTGCGGCGGGGGTCATCTCCATCATCGTGTCGTCTCCTGGGGGCACCGCGGTCTCGCCGACAGGGCGCAGACCTCGCGGCGCGGAGCCGGCATTGTCGCGCAACCGCCAGGTGGGAAGTCCCGCCGGCTGCATCAGTCAGACTGCGTCACAGGGGTTCGGCGAGGCAGCCCTGTTTCGGAGGCACACGGAGGACGCGGATGACGCGGCATCGCTCCCGCGGCATCGCCGCCGTCACGGGTGCGGTGATTGCGGTCTGCACGCTCTGCGCCTGCGGCTCAGCGCCGGCCGCAATGACCGCGACGCCCGCGGTGGTGGCGCTGGACCACTGCCTGGTGGGGCGATGGGTCAGCTCGCGCATCAGCGGTGCCATCAACGTCGCCGGCGTCATGGTCAACCTGTCCGGCGGGGTCGGCGAGGTGGTGTCAATCTCGGCGACGGGAGCCATCCACACCGACGACAGCCACACCACGGCGCTGCAGGGGACCGCCCCTGATGGCACGGCGTACAGGCTGACGCAGACGGGCGCCGCCTCGGGGACCGTCAGCACCAGTGCGGGGCGGGTCACAGTGACCCTCGACCAGCCGACCCCCGCCACCCTCACCCTCTTCCGCAACGGCGTCGCGCTGCAGACCCAGCACCCCGGCCGGGCCACCAACTCCTACACCTGCGACGCGCGCACGTCGCTGGTCATCACCGGGGCTGGTGGCACGGTGTCGACCTACGCCCCGGCCTGAGCGTGCCACCATCCGAGGTCATGCGAGCCCAGCGGGTCGAGTCCCTGGACGGCCCGGACGGCCTGCGGGCTGCCACCCTCGCGCTGCCGGAAGCCAACGGCAGGGTGCTCATCGACGTCGCCGCCGCCGGCGTGAGCTTCCCCGACGTGCTGATGAGCCGCGGCCTCTACCAGATGAAACCACCGCTGCCGTTCGTGCCCGGCGTCGAGGTGGCCGGGACGGTACGGGAGGCGCCCGCGAACAGTGGGTTCACTGCCGGCCAGCGCGTCATGGCCCTGACCATGCTCGGCGGGTTCGCCGAGGTGGCGGCTGCGCCGGCGGCGCTGTGCTGCCCGCTGCCCGCACAGCTCTCGAACGAACAGGGCGCCGGTTTCATCCTCAACTACCACACCGCGCATTTCGCGTTGGTGACGCGCCTGGCGGTGCGCGCCGGGGAGACCGTGGCTGTGCACGGAGCCGCTGGTGGGGTCGGCACGGCGGTGGTGCAGACGGCCCGGTGCCTCGGCGCCGAGGTGGTGGCGGTGACCAGCTCCGCGGCCAAGGCCGAGGTCGCTCGCGCCGCCGGGGCACACCATGTCGTCGACAGCGGCGGCGACTGGCCGGCGGCGCTGCGATCACTCAACAACGGTCGCGGAGTCGATGTTGTCGTCGATCCCGTCGGTGGCGATCGCTTCGACGACAGCCTGCGCTGCCTGGCGCCCGGTGGTCGTCTCGGCGTGGTCGGTTTCACCGCCGGCCGCATCCCATCGGTGGCGGTCAACCGGTTGCTGCTGCGCAACATCTCCGTTGTCGGGGTGGCGTGGGGCGCCTGGCTGGAGCGCGACCCGGGTCTCTTCGCCGCGACCGTGGCCGGGCTGGTCCCGATGGTCGAAGGCGGCGGCGTCGCCACCATCGTGGGCGCGTCGCTGCCGTTCGCCGAGGCCGCAGCCGCGCTGCGGCTGATCGAGTCCCGCCGTGCCGTCGGCAAGGTCGTCCTCACCGTCTGAGCCACACGCGGCCAGGCCCGTCCGAAAACCGCCAGCGAAACCCTCGCGACAGGCCCCATGCTTGCGGCCGTGCACGAGGATTTCGACGCCTGCTACCGGGCCATCGTCAGCCGCGACGCGCGCTTCGACGGCCGGTTCTTCACCGCCGTCACCAGCACGGGCATCTATTGCCGGCCGGTGTGCCCGGCGCGCACGCCGCAGCGGGCGAATGTCCGCTTCTATGCGAGCGCGCCGGCGGCCGAGGCGGCGGGCTTCCGGGCGTGCCTGCGCTGTCGTCCCCACCTCGCACCCGCCGGCGCGCGACCGTCAGGCGGGGAGCGGGTGGCGGACCGTGCGCTGCGCATGATCGCCGCCGGAGCCGCCGACGGGGGAGCCGGTATCGCCGCGCTTGCACGCCGCCTCGAGGTCAGCCAGCGCCACCTGCACCGTTCGCTCTGTGAGGCCGTCGGCGCCGGGCCGTTGACGCTGGCCCGGATGCGGCGGCTGCAGACGGCGCGCACCCTCATCGAGCAGACGTCGATGCGGATCACCGATATCGCCTTCAGTGCCGGTTACTCCTCACTGCGTCAGTTCAACAGCGAGGTGCGGTCCGGGACCGGGCGTGCGCCCACGGCGTTGCGGCGGCGGGGAACCGCCGGGCACGACGGTGAGGGCGCGTTGGTGCTGCGGCTCGGGGTGAGGGCGCCATTCGACGGCATGGCGCTGCTGCGATTCTTCGCCGCGCGCGCCGTGGCCGGCCTCGAGGTGGTGAACGGCTCGACGCTGACGCGCTCGATGACGCTGCCCCACGGCGCCGCAATCGTCGAGCTCAGCGTCCAGCCCGCGCAGCTGGTCGCACGGCTGTGGCTCGATGATGTGCGCGATCTCGGCAGCGCCGTGGCCGCCTGCCGCCGGCTGTTCGACGCCGACGCCGACCCGGGGGCGGTCGACTCGGTGCTCTCCGCAGACCCGTTGCTGGCCCCCCTGGTGGCCGCGCACCCGGGACTGCGCGTCCCTGGTTCGGTGGACGCGCACGAGATCGCTGTCCGGGCAGTCCTCGGCCAGCAGGTGTCGGTGAGCAGGGCGACGGCCCTGGCCACCCGTCTCACCGACGAGCTCGGTGGGTCGCTGCGCCGCCCGCGTCATGGGGTGAGCCGGTTGTTCCCGACGGTGGCGGCCATCGCCGACGCCGACCTGGCCACGCTCGGGCTCACCGCCGAGCGGACCGCCACGCTGCGTCGCCTCGCCTCAGCGCTGGGCGGTGGCGTCATCGACCTGGGCGACGGGTGTGACGTCGAGGCGGCGCGCGCACGACTGCTGTCGATCAAGGGCATCGGCGAGTGGACGGCGACCTACATCGCCATGCGCGGGATGCGCGACCCCGACGCCCTGCCGGCAGGTGACCTCGGGCTGCGCCGCGCCTTCGAGCGTGCCGGCGGAGGCGGACCGGATGCCCTGCGCGACCGGGCCGAGCGATGGCGCCCGTGGCGCTCGTACGCCACCGTCCAGCTCTGGAACCACACCGCACCAGCCGCATCCGCCACGGAGGCCTCGCCATGACCCTGCTCGCCACCACCGTCGCCACCCCGTTCGGTGGCATGTCGCTGATCGGCACCGAGGACTGCCTGCACGCCGCCTCGTTCACCGACGACCTCGACGAGCTGCGCGACCGGCTGGCGCCGGCGCTCCGCAGCACGGCGCTGCGGCGCGGCGAGACCGCCGCGGCCGCCGCCCTGCGGCGGTACTTCGCGGGCGACGTGAAGGCGCTGGACGAGGTGGAGGTCAGCCAGCCGGGCGGTCCCTTCCACACGCGGGTGTGGGCGGCGATGCGCACGGTGAGACCAGGCACGACGGCGAGCTATGGCGAGCTGGCGGCGCGCGCCGGCGAACCTCGCGCGGTGCGGGCGGCGGGCTCGGCGTGCGCGCGCAACGCCATCTGCCTCTTCGTTCCCTGCCACCGCATCGTCCGCAGCGACGGCGCCCTCGGTGGGTACTACTACGGGCTGGCCACCAAGCAACGCCTCCTGGAGCACGAGGGAGTGACCGAACGCTGACGGGTGACGCCGGAAACCCTCTCTGCGCGTAGGATCGGGGCAGCACCAGAGGCAAATCCGTCACCCTGTGGATGGAAGGGCGCCGCCAGGCGGGATGTGGACCTGGGAATGGAGAGACGATGCCAACTGCGACGATGACGCCGACGCGCGCGACCGGGGCGGCCGTCGACCCCCTGGTGGTCGCCGCCGAAGGGCTGATCGTCCGAGGCAAGGAGCACGGGGAGCTGCCCGCCGACGACATCGTCGGTGCGTTCCCGGACATGGAGCTCGAGCCGGATGCGCTCGAACGGCTCTTCGACGCCTTCCGCCAGCTCGGGATCGCCATCGCCGGCGAGGGTGTTGAGAACGCCGACGAGGAGGAGGACACGCCCGCCCTGGTCGACGTCAGCACCGCTGTCTCGCTCGACGACCCGGTGCGCATGTACCTCAGGGAGATCGGCGAGGTGGCGCTGCTCACCAAGGAGCAGGAGGTGCTGTACGCGCAGCGCATCGAGGCCGGGGACGACGACGCCAAGCACCTGCTGGCCGCGGCCAACCTCCGGCTTGTGGTCAGCATTGCCAAGAAGTACTTCGGCCGCGGCATGCCCTTCCTCGACCTCATCCAGGAGGGCAATCTCGGCCTGCTGCGCGCGGTCGACAAGTTCGACTACCACCGCGGTTACAAGTTCTCCACGTACGCCACCTGGTGGATCCGGCAGGCGATCACCCGCGCCATCGCCGACCAGGCGCGCACCATCCGCATCCCGGTCCACATGGTCGAGCTCGTCAACCGCCAGGCCCGTGTGGCACGCCGGCTGGTGCAGGAGCTCGGCCGTGAGCCCGACGACGAGGAGATCGCCGAAGAGCTCGGCCTCACCCCGGAGCGGGTCAAGGAGATCCGCCGCGTGGCCCAGGACCCGGTGTCGCTGGAGACCCCCGTCGGCGACGACGGCGACGCCGAGCTCGGCGAGCTCATCGAGGACACCGGGGCGATCCGCCCGCAGGACGCCGCGGCCAGCACCATGCTCGGTGTCGAGGTTGAGGACATCCTTGACACGCTGACGCCGCGCGAGCGTCGCGTCATCCAGCTGCGCTTCGGCCTCGTCGACGGCCACCCGCGCACCCTCGACGAGGTGGGCCGTCGCTTCGGCGTCACCCGCGAGCGGATCCGGCAGATCGAGGCCAAGGCCCTGCGCAAGATGCGCCACCCCTCGCGCAGCCGCCGTCTCGCCGACTTCCTCGACTGAGGCGTCCACCACCGCGGCGCGGACCTGCGTCTACACTTCGCCCACCTGGGTGGTGCCCCGACGGAAGGAGACGGCATGGCATCGGTCCGTGACGACGTGATCCCCACGCTGGAGGGAAGCGCGCTCTTCTCCGGTCTCTCCCGCGACCAGGTGCGCGCCGCAGTCGCGCGATTCGACGACTCGACCTACCTCGCCGGCCACAGCGTTCTCACCGAGGGGCTGTCCGGGCCCGACTTCTTCGTCATCCTCGAGGGCGAGGCCGACGTCCTCGTCGACGGCGCCGTCGTGCACCACCTCGGATCGGGTGACTTCTTCGGTGAGGTCGCCGCGCTCGACGGCAAGCAGCGCACCGCGAGCATCACCGCGACCACCCGGCTGCGCTGCCTCACGCTCGGCGACGGCAGCTTCCGGCAGTTCCTCATCGACAACCCGATCATCGCCGTGAACCTGCTGCCCGAGATCGTGCGGCGGTTCCGGGCCGTCTCGGCGCGGCCGGCCAGGGACGGGAAGTAGGCAGCAGGCTCGCCGTCCGCCGCGCCTGCCGGCGGTGGTAGATTGCTGAGACCGGGGTGCCCCACGCGGGGCTGAGATCACACCCGTGAACCTGATCTGGGTCATGCCAGCGTAGGGAGTCCCGATGACACGCACCGCTCGCGCACTCACCATCGCCTCGTCCGACTCGGGTGGCGGCGCCGGCATCCAGGCCGACCTGCGCGCCTTTGCCGCCGCCGGATGCCACGGCAGCAGCGTCATCGTGGCGCTGACCGCGCAGAACACGCGCGAGGTCGTCTCCATCCACGCGGTGCCACCGGAGTTCGTCGTCGCCCAGCTGCGCGCAGTGCTCGACGACATCGGCGCGGACGCCATGAAGACGGGGATGCTCTTCTCGGCCGGCATCATCGCGGCCGTCGCCGATGAACTCGGCGGCGGCGGGGTTCCGCTGGTCGTCGACCCGGTCATGGTGGCCAGCTCGGGAGCGCGCCTGCTCGCGCCCGGCGCCGTGAGCACCATGGTCGCGAGGCTCTTCCCGCTGGCGACCGTGATCACCCCCAACCTGCCCGAGGCCGAGATGATCACCGGTCGCACCGGCACCCGGCGTGAGCTGGCCGAGCGCCTCATCGAGATGGGGGCCGCGGCCGCGATCGTCACCGGTGGCCACGGCGCCGACCCCGTCGACCACCTCTTCGATGGCAGCGACCATGTCGAGATCACTGTGCCGCGACACGCCGTGGCCGCGACACACGGCGCCGGCTGCACCCATTCGGCGACCCTCGCCGCACTCCTGGCGCAGGGCTGGCCGTTGCGGCAGGCCGCGGAGGGTGCCGCTGCGGCGGCGTCACGGGCCGTCGCCGCCGGGCTCGTGGACATCGGCGGCGGCGACGGCCCGGTCGACGCGCTCGATGTGCGCAGCCGGGCGCACCCGGCTCCACTGCTCGCGGGTGGCGGCTCATGACCACCGAATACGCGGCGACGCTGCGGGCAGGGGAGTCGCTGCGACGGATCCGAGCTGATCGGCCTCTCGTGCACCAGATCACCAACTTCGTGGTCATGAACGAGACCGCCAACGCCACCCTGGCACTCGGCGCGCTGCCCGTCATGGCCCACGCACCCGAGGAGGTGGCCGAGATGGCCGCGGTGGCGGGCGCGCTCGTCCTCAACATCGGCACCCTCACCACCGAGTGGGTGGAGTTGATGCTGCTCGCAGCCCGGGCCGCCAATGCCAACGGCGTCCCCGTGGTGCTCGACCCGGTGGGCGCCGGGGCCACGGCGCTGCGCACCCGCAGCGCGCAGCGCATCCTCACCGAGGTCGAGGTGACCATCCTGCGTGGCAACGCGGCCGAGGTGGCGACGCTCGCCGGCCGCGCGGCCGAGATCCGCGGCGTCGAGTTGATCGCCTCGGGGGACGCGGCCGGTGACCTGGCCAGCGCCGCGGCAACGTCGCTGGGCTGCGTGGTGGCCGTGACCGGGCCGGTCGACGCGGTCAGCGATGGCGCAACCACCCTGCACGTCGCCAACGGCGACCCCATGCTGGCGACGGTCACCGGCACCGGCTGCATCGCCAGCGCCATCACCGGGTGCTTTGCCTCGGTCAACCGCACGGCGCCGCTCGCCGCGGCAGCGGAGGCGCTGGTGGCGTTGGGGGTTGCCGGCGAGGACGCCGCGTCCCACAGCGGCGGGCCGGGCAGCTTCCACGTGGCGCTCTACGACGCGCTGTACGCGCTGTCACCGGACTCGCTCGACGGGCGCGCGCGGGTGACGTCGGGATGAGGCTGCACGCCATCGTCGACAGTGTCGCGGTCGCCGAGCGAGCCGTGGCCGCCGGCGCGACGGTGGTGCAGGTGCGCCTCAAGGATGCCGGCACCCTCGCCCGAGCGGAGATGGGCAGACGCCTCCGTCATCTTCCGGCCATGCTTGTCATCAACGATGACGTCGAGGCAGCGCTGCTCTGCCGCGCGGATGGCGTCCACCTCGGCCAGACCGACCCCGGGGCCGAGCGGGCACTCGCCGCCGGGCTCGTTCTCGGGCTCAGCGTGAGCACCCTCGACGAGGCTGAGGAGGCGCGCGATATCGGCGCCGCCTATGTGGGCGCAGGGCCGGTGTGGTCCACGCCGAGCAAGCGTGACGCCGCCGCGCCGATCGGGCTCGACGGTCTTGCAGCCATCTGCGCTCTGGTGCGCGTCCCGGTCATCGCCATCGGCGGAGTTGATGCCACCAACGCGCGCGCCTGCGTCGTCAGCGGTGCCGCCGGCGTCGCCGTGGTGCGCGCTGCCGCGGACGCCGGGCGTGTGCGCGCTGAGGTCGACGCCGCCTTCGCAATCGCCACGGGGTCCATGTCCTGAGCGGCGCCGTGGACCTCGTTGTCGGCCTCGAAGATGATCAGCCCGGGGTGCCGGTCCGCGAGGGCCGCTACGGGTCCACCGTCGCCGCCGTCGAACCGGGCGGCGTCGAGTACATCCCGCGGGCCGAGCGGCATGGTCGCCCCAGCCAGCTTTTCTTGACCTGGATGTCGCCGAACTTCGAGTTCGCCACCGTGTACGTGGGCGTGCTGCCGATCGTGCTGTTCGGCGGCGGCTTCTGGTGGACGGCGCTGGGTCTCGCTGCTGGGCACAGCGCTGGGCGCGCTGACGCATGGCTGGTTGTCCACGTTCGGCCCCCGTTACGGCGTTCCCCAGCTCATCCAGAGCCGCGGCGCCTTCGGCTTCGTGGGCAACCTGCTCCCCGCCGTGCTCAACACCCTGACGTCAGGTGCGGGCTGGGTTGCCGTCAACTCGGTGAGCGGCGCGTTCGCGGTGCAGACCTTCTTCAACCACGCGGGCTGGCGCGTGCCGCCGTTCTGGCTGGCGCTCGCGGTGGTGGTGGCCGTCGAGGTGGCGATTGCGTTTGTCGGCTACAACATGGTGCACCAGTTCGAGCGGGTGATCTTCCCGTTCCTCGGGCTGGTGTTCGCGGCCTGCTGCCTGTACATCTTCGGGCACAGCAACTCCAGCCTCGGCTTCAACGCCGCGGCCCCTGCCGCAGCGGGGGGACAGGTGGGCGCCTTCATCCTGGCGGTGTTCTTCGCGTATGCCTACGCGGTGAGCTGGAACCCGTATGGCGCCGATTACGCACGCTACCTGCCGCGCGACGCCTCGCCGCGGCGCGTTGCCGCCGCCGCCGGGCTGGGAATCCTCGTGTCCTGCGCTGTCCTCGAGATCGCCGGGGCCGCGCTGGCGACGGTGGCTGGGACGTCGTGGGGGCCGGGCGATGTGCCCACCGACCAGTTCGTCAAACCACTCCCGGTGGCCCTCGGCCTCGTCGCCACCGCGGCGATCGCGCTCGGCGCCATCGCTGCCAACGTCCTCAACCTCTACAGCGCGGCGATGTCGTTCCTCACGCTCGGTGTGAGGCTGACCCTGCGCCGCCGCCGTGCCGTGGTGGCGACGGCCTTCGGGGCGATCGGCTTCACGGTGGGACTGACCGGCAGCGCGGCGCCGGGGAGCAAGTACGAGGCGTTCCTGTTCTTCAACACGTACTGGATCGTCCCGTTCATCGCGGTGGTGTTGACCGACTGGGTGATACGTCGGGGTCGATACCCGATGGCGCAGTTCTTCGACACCCGGCATCGCCCGTGGAAGGGGGTGACCGCAATGATCGCCGGCATCGTGGCTTCGATCCCCTTCTGGAACCAGGCGCTGTTCGTCGGCGTGGTGCCGGCGAACGCACCGCAGTTCGGCGACATCAGCTTCGTCGTGGGCTTCGTGGTCACCGTCGTGGTGTACGTCGCGCTCCGGCCGCGGCGCACCGAGGCGCCGCGCCACGCGGGGACTGGAGCGGAAGCCTAGAGCTCGAGCCGCGCGCGCGCCGCCCGCAGGCGGCGCACCGAGACGTCGGGACCGATGAAAGCCATGGCGTCGAAGACCGGTACCCCCTGGGCCCGCCCCAGGATGGCGATGTAGAGCACCCGGAAGCCGTCGCGTGCCTTGACGCCGCGGCCATCCAGGAGGGAGGTGAGCCGTTCGCGCATGGTGGTCACGTCCTCGAGCGCGCCGCGTTCGATCTCCACGCATGACTCGTCGAGAAGGGCCACCGCGGTGTCCTTGTCCACCTTGCGCGGCGGGAAGTCGACGTTGTCGTCCCACGGAGCGTCGCCCAGCAGGGGAGCGGCCAGGGTGGTGGCGTCGCGCAGCACCACCATGCGGTCCTGCAGCAGCGGCACCAAGCGGCGCCGCGTCTCCTTGCTGGTCCCGCCCAACCAGAACTCGAGGAGGTCGACGAGCTCCTCGACGGCAACGCGGCGGATGTGCTGGCCGTTGAGCGAATCCAACCGCTTGGGGTCGAACACCGCGGCGGAGTCGTTGACCCGTTCGAGCGAGAAGCGCTCCACCAGCTGGTCGGGGGTGAACACCTCGTCCTCGGTGCCGGACGACCAGCCGAGCAGTGCCATGGCGTTGACGAGCGCGGGTGCCAGGTAACCGAGCTCGCCGTACTCGAGCACGTTGGGCGCGCCCCGGCGCTTGCTGAGCTTCTGCCTGTCGGCACCGAGAACGGGGGGCACGTGCGCGAAGCGCGGCGGCGTCCAGTCGAAGGCGCTGTACAGGCCGAGGTGCTTCGGCGTCGAGGGGATCCACTCGTCACTGCGGATGACGTGGGTGATCTCCATCAGGTGGTCGTCGACCACGACCGCGAGGTGGTACGTCGGGAAGCCGTCGGACTTCAGGAGTACCTGGTCGTCGATGTCGGCGTTGTCGAACGAGATCTCTCCACGAACCTCGTCGTCCCACGTGGTGCGACCGGGTGCGACCCGTTGGCGCAGCACCGCCGGCGTCCCGGCGGCGCGCTCCGCCTCCACCTCCTCCGGTCGCCCCAGGCAGCGCCGGTCGTACCGCGTCGGCCGGCCTGCGGCGCGCTGCTCGTCGCGCATTTGAGCCAGCCGCTCGGGCGAGCAGGTGCACCAGTAGGCGGCGCCGCGCTCGATGAGCACGTCGGCGTGCCGCCTGTACGTCTCGGTTCGCAGTGACTGGATGTACGGCCCATGCGGGCCACCGACCTCCGGCCCCTCGTCCCAGGTGAGGCCAAGCCAGAGCAACGTCTCCATGATGAGCGCCTCGCTGTCCTCGAGGTAGCGCTCCTGGTCGGTGTCCTCGATGCGCAGGATGAACTGGCCGCCGCTCGATCTCGCTGCCAGCCAGGCGAAGAGCGCGGTGCGAACCGAGCCGACATGCAGCGGGCCGGTGGGGGAGGGGGCGAAGCGAGTCCGCATCGGGATGCGGGCTTGGCTCACCTCGGGGCGGCGATGAGCAGCGCGACCACTGTCCAGACGATCAGCACACCGATGAACGCGGGCCCGTCCCACACCCGGGCGGTCACGCTCATGATGCGCACCGAGCCGCCACCGCGCGGGACCTCCCCGACGCGCGCCACGCCGCCGCCGCCGCCGGGTCGGCCGATGTCACCCATGCCCCACGCCGGCGGCGGTGCCGGGGGGCCGGAACGCGGGGTCACGTGCAGTCGCTCCTCGCGCTCGCGGGCCCGCTCGTCGAGCACAACGCCAAGGATGACCATGGTTCCGAAGCCGCCGGCACCGAGGCCGAGGAGGATGAGCAGGACCCCGAGGGCGACGTTCAGGTAGTCGTTGTAGGCGTGCGCACCGATCAGCACGAGGAGGCCGCCGGCAATCAGCGCCAGCGCGGTGATTCCGAACCCGAAAACCTTGCCGGCGAGCTCCCGGAACGACATCTGTGATCTCCGCAGGCGGACCGCGACGACGCCGAGTATAGGGAAGCCGCGTGGGCGCAACCTAAGATGCGGGCGCGCCCGCATCGTCTAGCGGTCAGGACACCACCCTTTCAAGGTGGTAACCGGGGTTCGACTCCCCGTGCGGGTAGCAGCGGGGTCCGCTCTCCGCTCAGATCTCCGTCTTCTTCCAACCCCAGGCGTGGCCGACGTAGTGCTCGGCGTCGTCGAAGATCTCGTAGGCGTAGGGCCTGGTCACAATCCGGCCGCCGCCGAGCGCGGTGACGAAGTCAGTGATGATCCGCTCGGCATCGCCGGTGCGTCGCAGCGGGTAACACCTGACGTCGCCACGCACCCGGTCGTTGATGGTGAGGTAACAGCTGGTGTTGAACTCCGGCACGATCTCCACGCGTTCCCCCCTGCGCCACGCCCGCCCCACCGCGCAATCGACGCAAACACACTGTACCAACCGGGGACCCGGCCTGCCTTCCACCCCGGCCGGCCACCGCCGCGCCGGCGTGGTTGGGGAGAATCCGGGCGGTCCACCGTCCATGACGCGCCGCGTCGAGGAGATGCCATGACGCCCGCCCCCACGCTTGCACACGGCCGCCACCCCGAGCGCGGCAGCACCGACATGGCCGCCATCCACCGCATCCTCGACGGGGAGCGGATCTGCCACGTGGCGTTCGTCGTCGACGGCTGGCCGTACGCGGTTCCGACCATCCATGCGCGTGACGGCGACAGGCTCCTCCTCCACGGCTCGACGCTGAGCCGCATGCTCGGCGGCCTGGCGGCGGGCATCCCGATCTGCGTCACCGTCACCGCGGTCGACGGGCTGGTGTGCGCCCGATCGGCGTTCAACCACTCGATGAACTACCGCAGTGTCATGGTCCTCGGCACCGCCGGCGCGATCCGCGACCCCGATGAGAAGCGCGCGGCGCTACGGGTGATCGTCGACCACGTGCTCCCGGGGCGGTGGGACGAGGTCCGACCTCCCAAGCCGGCCGAGCTGCGTGCCACCGAGGTGGTTGCGCTGCCGCTGGACCACGCCACGGCGAAGATCCGCACCGGTGCCTCGGTCGACTCGCCCGCCGACCTCAAACAGCGGGTGTGGTCGGGCGTGATTCCCCTGGAGACGCGCCTGCTGGCACCGGTGATGGTGCCGGCGGACGTCGCCGACCTTCCGCTCCCGGCCAGCGTGGCGGCCGCGCTCGGTGACGTCCCGCTCTGATCGCGCTGGTGGCGGGGCCTCAGTCCCCCGCCACGGCGATGGTCCTCTCCACCTGCCGTCGACGTGCGTCGTCGATCTCGCCGGCGGTGCGCTCGTCATCACTGCTCAGCGCATCGAGGTCGACCCCGCTGTAGCCGAGCACCCCCATGTCGGCAAAGGCCGACTGCACCCGATCGCCGAAGAGCCCGATGTCCTTGAGGGTGGGCGCGATGCGTGTGAAGAGCAGGCTGCGGAACTGCAGTTGGGCCTCGGAGTCCCTGACGTGGCCGAGGCACTCGGCGAGCGGCAGGCCGAGGTTCTCCCATACCTCCTGCGCGAGGAAGCGGTCGCGCATCAGGTAACAGGCCTCCACGCAGAACTCCTCGCGCTCGTCACGCTCGTGCTCGGAGAGCTCCCGGTAGTGGTCGCGCAACGCCAGCCGGCCGAAGGCGACGTGACGCGCTTCGTCCTCCATGACGTATGCCGTGACCGCCCGCGCCAACGGGTTCTCGGCGATGTCGCGGATGAGCCCGAACGCTGCCAGGGCCAGGCCCTCGATGAGCACCTGCATCCCCAGGTAGGTCATGTCCCACCGCGAGTCGCTGACCACGTTGTCGAGCAGGGCGCGCAGGTGGGGGTTGATCGGGTACGCGAGGTCCAGCTTCTCGTGAAGGAAGCGCGAGTAGGTCTCGACGTGCCGGGCCTCGTCCATCACCTGCGTGGCGGCATAGAACTTGCTGTCGATGTCCGGCACGGTCTGGACGATCTTCGACGCGCAGATCAGCGCGCCCTGCTCGCCGTGCAGGAACTGCGAGAACTGCCAGGCGGCCAGGTGATGTTTGAGCTGGGCGCGGGCAGGCGCGTCCATCTGCTCCCAGACCGCGCTGCCGTAGATCGGCACGTAGGCATCGAGGGTCTCGAAGGGATTGTCCCTGTTCACCGGGGTCGACCAGTCGATCCGGTCGCGACTGTTCCACTGCTTGGCCTTGCCCTTCTCGTAGAGGTTGAGCAACCGATCGCGACCCTCGTCGTACTCCCAGGTGAAGACGGCCTCGGCGCCCCCGGCCACGTTCCAGCGGGTCTGCTCGACCGGCAGCGTATAGACGCGAGTGGTCATCCGCGCTCCTAGGCGGTGGCGCCCGCGGCGTCCGGGGCGATGTCGAGCCAGCGCTGCATCTCACCGCGCACGGCGCGCTGGTGCAGCAGGGAGAGAAGTCGGTCGGTCAGCGGCAGCCCGCGGTGCACGAGGTCGCGCAGCGTCTGCGGATCGTGGCGGTGCAGCACCGGCTCGACGATGCGCGCCAGCTCATCTGCGACGAGGCGCTCGACGGCGTCGCGGTACAGCGCCAGGCTCTCGATGGAGAACCCAGCCTCCTCGGTGAAGCCGGACGCGCGCATCGCGGCGACCAGGTCGAGGAGGCGCAGGTCGCTGCTGCTGATCAGGCCGGTCGAGCTGATCAACCCGAGGCGCTGAAGGCTGGCGACGTCGTGGGGAGCGAGACGGTCGCGCACCGCCGCGAGCTCCGCCGTGCCCGCCGCGGGGTCCGGCTCCTCGAGGAGCGCCCCGAGAGCCTGCAGCGCGCGGATCTCCTCGACCGCGACCTCGCCCCGGGCGGCGAGCACCTGGGCGATGCTGCGGAGCGACAGGTTGAGCTCGGTCTGCAGATCGCGGATCCACCGGATCCGGGCGACCGTCGACTCCGCATACAGGGCCTGGTTGCCCGCCGTCTTGCGAGCCTCTGGGAGCAGCCCCTGCTGCGCGTAGAAGTGGATGGTCGGCGCGCTCACCCCGGTGAGCCGGACCAGGTCACGCATGCGATGGGCGGTGTCCACGCCCCGATCCTCCAGTCTCGGCTGTGAAGTGTCAAGTGGCACTTGACGCTTCGGCGTGGTTGGGTCAGCTCGTGACCCTTCCGGTACTTGTACCGTTCAGTACTGCATAATGTGACAGCATCGCTGTGGGCTTCGCCGGGCATGACCCCGGCGGCCGCAGCTACCGGAGGCCCGACGTGATCTCTCCCGCCCCACCGCTTCGCGGCGGTACGCCGGTTTCAGGCGCCGGCGCTCAGCTGGCGCCCGCCCTCTCACTCCGCGGGCGGGTGCTCGCCGTGCGCCGCCGCCGCTTGGCGCTCCGCGTGCGCGACTGGCTCGGGGTTGGCGTCATCGCCGCCTTCTCGCTGACCATGTTCGCGGTGACCTTCTTCAGCCTGCTCGGTCGCTGACCCCGCGGCGACTGGGGCTCAGAGGCGCGGCCACTCCACGTCCCCGTGGAACCCGGCCGGTTTCGGTGCCTTGCGGTACGCGGCAACACCGGCGCGGCTCTGCTCGATGGTGGTGGTGGCCCCGTGCCCGGGAAGGACCACCGTCGCGGGTGGGAGGGGCAGGAGCCGTGACTCGATGCTGGCCACGAGCGTCTCGAGGTCACCGGCAGCGAACGTCTTGCCCGGGCCCCCGCCGAAGAGCGTGTCGCCGCTGATCACCGCCCCGCCGACGCGCAGCGAGATGCTGCCGGGGGTGTGACCCGGGGTGTGGATGATGCCGACGCGGATCGTCCCCACCCGCAGCTCGTCCCCATCCTGGAGGCGACCGTCGATCCGTTCCTCAGGGATCTTCACCTCCGCCGCCCCGACGTGGACAGGCGCGTTGGTGGCGGCGCGCACGGCGTCGTACGTCGCCCAGTGATCGGGGTGCCAGTGCGTGGCCACGACCTGCTGCACCCCGCCCTCGGCGGCGATCGCCTCAAGCAGCGGCCCCTCCTCGAGCGGCATGTCGACAAGCAGCGACCTGCGCGCGGCGACATCGCGGACGATGTACGCGTTGTTCCCGTACGGCCCCATGGGCCCGACCTGCACGATGCGGACGGCGCCGTCCTCGTGCACGGTGACGTCAGCCACTCGGCGCACCTTCACCACGCTGCTGCTCGCGCATCGCAGCCTTGTAGGCGCGTTTGCCGGCCTGGTATCGCTCCCGCTCGGCGACGGTGTGGACGTCGGCGAGCGTCGGGAAGTCCGGGATCAGGTCCTTCCACCCGGATGGCTTGACACCGAGGTGCTTGACCAGCACCCCGAGCACGATGCGGGCCTTCATCTCTCCGAAGCCCGGCAGCCCACGCAACCGCCGCAACAGCTCGGGCGCCTCCTTCGCGTCTCGCCAGATGGCGGTGGCGTCGTTGCCGTAATCGTTGGCCACCGTGGCGCAGAGCGCCTGGACCCGCCTCGCCATGCTGGACGGGAAGCGGTGGATTGCCGGTCGCTCGCGGAAGGCTGCCTCGAACCGCCCGGGATCGATGGCAGCGAGCTCACGCGCATCGAGCGTGCCGAGGCGGTGCTGCATGTCGAGGGGGCCGGTGAAGGCCTTCTCGACCGGGATCTGCTGATCGAGGCAGAAGCCGATCAGCAAGGCGAGCGGGTCGCTCGCCACCAGCGCGTCCGCCTCCGCGTTGCCGGTCCAGTCCATCCGGGTCGTCGTCCTGGTCGCCATGCCGGGAGCGTAGCGCCACGCGACGGACAGCGGTCGGCCATCCCCGAGGGGCGCCGATGCGAACGCTACACTCCCGCCATGTCCTGGCTGGGTCGCCTCTTCAGCCCTGCCGCGCCGGCGCCCATCCCGGCCCCGGCCCCGAACACCGTGGTCATCCCGGAGGACATCGCCGGCCAGCTGGGAGGGGGGGACGCGCCCTTGCAGACGACCGTCAACGACGCGCTGCGCAGCCTCATCGAGATCCGCCGCCGCGCCGCGGAACACGACGCCGAGGGGCTGCCCTTCTGGTTGCGCCGCGAAGCCGGCCAGCAGGCTGAGATCGACGAATCGCTACGAGACCGGGTGACCCAGCGCCGCGCGACCGAGCACGAGAGCTGAGCGCGGGCATCCCGCCGGACCAGAGGGGTTGTACATGCGCGCGTTGACCTTCGCCGACATCGGACGCGTCGAGATGGCCGAGGTGCCCAGGCCGGTTGTCGAGGAGCCCGGGGACGTGGTGGTCAGGGTCACCACCACGGCCATCTGCGGCAGCGACCTGCACGTGGTCCACGGTCGCATCCCGGGGATGACGCCGGGCAGCGTGCTCGGCCACGAGTTCGCCGGCGTGGTCGAGGAGGTGGGCGCGGGGGTGCGCACCCTCAATCCGGGTGACCGCGTCCTGGCGTCGTTCACCATCCCCTGCGGGACCTGCTGGTTCTGCGCCAAGCGACTCTTCAGCCGTTGCCCCGACCAGCGCGTCTTCGGCTACGGGATGTTCCTCGGCGACCTCAACGGTGGCCAGGCCGAGTACGTGCGCGTACCCAACGCCGACATCTGCCTGCGCACCATCGACGGCTCGATGAGCGACGAGACGGTGTTGTTCGCCGGCGACATCTTCACCACCGGGTACGACTGCGCGGTCGAGGCCCGCATCGAGGAGGGTGACGTTGTCGTCGTCCAGGGATGCGGCCCGGTCGGACTGATGGCGGTGCAGGCGGCGCGCGCCTTCAAGCCCTCGGTCATCTACGCCGTGGACACGGTGGGGCAGCGGCTGGAGATGGCCCAGTCCTTCGGTGCAGTCCCGGTCGATGCGTCCGCGGTGCACGTGCCCAGCCACATCCAGGATCACACCGACGGTCGCGGCGCCGACGTCCTCCTCGAGTGTGTCGGGGCGATCCCCGCGCTCACCGGCTCGATCGACATCGTGCGCGCCGGCGGGCGGGTCAGCGTCATCGGCGTGTACTCGGAGCCCGAGATGGCCTTCCCGCTCAACCTCACGTTCGTCAAGGGCGTTGACCTGAAGTTCTGTGGCACGGCGAACATCGTGGGCCGCTGGGACGACGCGCTGGCCCTGATCGTGTCCGGCGCCGCCGACCCCGCGTCGATCATCTCGCACCGCATGTCCCTCGACGACGCCGTCCGCGGCTACGAGCTGTTCGCCAGCCGCGAGGCGCTCAAGGTGGTGCTCACGCCCTGACGTCCCTGGCGGCGGCCGACGTCCTACGACGTTTGGACGTTGCGGATCCCGCCCCGCCCCGGGCGATGCTCACCCCGAACCAGCGGAACGGAGGTGGTCAGCGCGATGCTTGCGCGGGCGTGGTGGTGCATGGTGGCATCGGCCGTCATGACCGTGGTGGTCGGCTGCGGAGGTGCCGCGGAGATTGTTGTGCCGGCGCGGGGTACGCCGGCCGCGGTCACCGGCTCGCCGGCCGCGATGCCTGTTGCCGCGGTGCCGCCCGCCCCCACACCCGTCGTGCAACCGCGCGCACCGTCAGGCCCAGCGTCCACGCCTGTGCAGCCGGCACCGATGGCGTTCGTCATCACCCCGCTGTTTCCCGCCGGGGCCGGTGGCGCGGTCACTGTCGTGGTCACCAACGGGCTGGCGCACTACCACCTCGAGGTGACCGGGCTGATGCCGGGGTCGGCGCACACCATCCACGATCACAGCGGCAGTTGCGCAGGCGGCCTCGCCAGCCGTCACCTCCTCGTCCTGGCAACCGCGTCGGCCGACTCGCGCGGAGTGATCGCCGTCGACGCGACCGTGCCCGCGGTCGACTTCGGTCCCGGGCGCATCGTGCTGGTGTACCAGGGCGCCCGCGCAACGGTGATCGCCGGCTGCGCCACGCTGTGACCGGCCCACCCGCGACGAGCCTCCCAGGGGATGGACTTCGAACCATCGATACACGGTTTTACAGACCGTTGCCTTAACCAGCTTGGCTACCCTGGGGGCGGGTTAGGATAACGCAAACACTGATCTGCGACGTTGCAGATTTCGGTACACCCCGGCCTGGATGATGTCGCGCACGCGGTCCGCGATCGCCAGGGTCACGGCGGGGTCGCCGGCCGCGGCGCGCTCTGCTGCGGAGAGCTGCAGCGGCGCATGGAACTCGATGATCCACGACGACGGCAGCGGCACCAGCCCGGCAGGTCCAAGCCACGGGAAGGTGGGCGTGACCGGCGCGTAGGGGGCGCCGATAAGCCTTGCCAGGCCTGGTATCTCGGCGAGATAGGGATGGATCTCCTCGCTGCCGACCACGCTGACCGGGATGATCGGACTGCCCGTGCGCAGCGCCATCTCCACGAACCCGCCGCGGCCGAAGCGGCGCAGGCGGTAGCGGTCCGCGTATCGCTTGCCGGTGCCCTTGGCACCTTCGGGGAACACCAGCACGAGCTCGTCGTTCTCGAGCAGGCGCACGGCATCCTTGTTGTGCGCGAGGGTGTTCCCGGTCCTGCGCACCAACCACGATGCACCCGGCATCGCCAGGAGGCCGTTGAGCACCAGGGCGCGCGCGTGCCGCGGTTGCGGATGTTCGAGGAGGAGGGCGGCGCGCACCATGGCGCCGTCGTAGGGGATCACCCCGGCGTGGTTGGACACCAGCAACGCGCGACCGCTGGCCGGGACGTTGTCGACGCCGATGGCCCGGACCCGCCACCAGTGCCGGTACACCCACGCCACCAGTGGCAGCAGCGTCTCGGTCCACTCGCGGTCGAAGCCGAACTCATCGACGGCGGACTTGCCGCGCCGGCGTCGCTGCGCAAGCTGCGCGTGCGTGTTGAGGAAGTCGGCGAGGTGGCGGGTGGCCGCGGCGGCGTCACCGGGGCCGACGGCGGCCAGCCGGCGCAGACCCGCGGCGCCGAGCGCTGCCAGGTCGGGAAGGCTGCGCCGCAGCGAGCTGAGGCGCTCGATGTCGACGGGCGCACCCCGTGCCGGTTCGAGATCGGCCTCGACCCGGCGGCGCTCGAGCTCACGGTCGACCGCCTCGAGCAGCCGGTGGGCCGCCACGCGCAGTGGCGCGTCAGCCGCCGAGGCGCGGCGTCGCGTCGGCGCGGCTGCCCGGCTCATCGGCGCCTATTCTCCCCGACGGCCCGCGTGGGCGCTCAGCGCCGCGCCACGGGCAGTGATGCGCGCAGCTCTGGATTCGCGCGATACGCGTCCACCGTGGCCAGGATGGCTGCCGGGTCGCCGGCCAGGGAGTCCACGAAGTAGCCACCGTCGAAGGGTTGCTGGGCTGCGCGCAGCAGGGCCGCAGCGGGCTGACGGCGGGGCGGTGGCACCCCGTCGACCAACCGGTAGCCGAGCACGTGCCGATTGCCGGCCCGGGTCAGCCCCACCGATTGGATGACCTCCCATCGGGTCAGGGTGCTGAAGGGGTACTGCCGCTGGAGGACGCCCTCCCGGGTGAGCTCGATGGTCGGTCGCAGGATCAGGCCGGTGGTGAGCAGGGCGAACAGTGGCGCGGCGCAGACGAACCACCCGATGGTGGCGCCGCCCAGCAGGAAGAGCACGCCGGCCACCTCGGTGACCAGGGCGAGGGGCACGACCAGCGCCGCCGGCCGCCGTGCGCGGAACACGACGCGGTCACCGCGCGTCGTCGCCGGGGCTGCATCGCTCACGCCACGATCGTAGGGACTTCGCAGGGCCGGGAACGCCGCGCTCCTGTGAGAAGGTCGGCGCGTGCCGCCGCTTGCCTTCTCGCCGCTCGACGTCGTGATCGGTCTGGGCCTCGCCATCGCCGGGTTCGTGGTCGTGGCCCTGGTGTGCGTGGCCGTCCTCGCCGCCCTCCAGGTGGTGCTCCCGTCCACGGACAGCGGCGCAGCCGAGATCGACCGGCTGCACCCGCCCGGAGCGGACGAGGACCGTACCGCCGATCCGGCCGGTCTTGACAGCGAGGTCAATGCATAAGGTATCCTTTATCAAAGGAAACCTTATGCAAGCTCCTCCGCGCGTTCCAGCGCCCACCCGTCCGCCGGCCCGCCGAGCCATGCCCGGCAGCATCGCGGCCGGCGCCAGCGACCTCTCCGTCGCCTTCGAGGGGCTCGCCAACCCCACCCGCCTGTTGATCGTCGAGAGCCTCGCGGCCATCCCCGAGATGCGCGTCAGCGAGCTCGCCGAGCTGTGCAAGGTCTCGCAGCCGCGCATGAGCTGGCACCTTCGCATCCTGCGCAAAGCCGAGATCATCCGCACCCGCCGCGACGGGCGCGAGGTCTTCTGCCGCCTCGACCGCGATGCCATCGCGCAGCACCTTCGCGCCTTCGTCCGCCTCGTCTCCGCGCGCGCCGACGCCAACAACGACGCGCTCGCCCAGAGTCTTCAGCCCGTCAGTGAGGGAATCTCATGAGCAGCAAGGTCAGAGTGGCCATCATCGGCGTGGGCAACTGCGCCTCGTCCTTGGTTCAGGGTCTCGAGTACTACAAGAACGCCGACGGCAACGACGTGGTCCCGGGGCTCATGCACGTCGACCTCGGTGGTTATCACATCAGCGACATCGAGATCTCGGCGGCCTTCGACATCGACGTCGAGAAGGTCGGCAAGGACGTCAGCGAGGCCATCTTCAGCGGCCAGAACAACACCGTGAAGTTCAGCGACGTCCCCCACCTCGGCGTTCCCGTGCAACGCGGCATGACCCACGACGGGCTCGGCAAGTACCTCTCGGAGGTCATCACCAAGGCCCCCGGCTCCACCGTCGACATCGTCGAGGTCCTCAAGAGCACCAAGACCGACGTCGTTGTCAACTACCTGCCGGTGGGCAGCGAGGAGGCGACCCGTTGGTACACCGAGCAGATCCTCGCCGCCGGGTGCGCGATGGTCAACTGCATGCCGGTCTTCATCGCTCGCGAGGAGTACTGGCAGAAGCGCTTCGAGAAGGCTGGCAGCTGCATCATCGGGGACGACATCAAGTCGCAGGTCGGGGCCACGATCATGCACCGCGTGCTCACCCGCCTCTTCCGCGACCGCGGCGTCGAGATCGAGAACATGTACCAGCTCAACTTCGGCGGCAACACCGACTTCCTCAACATGCTCGAGCGTGAGCGTCTGCAGAGCAAGAAGATCAGCAAGACCAACGCGGTGAAGTCCCAGCTCGACCACCCCATCGCCGAGCGCAACATCCACGTCGGCCCCTCCGACTATGTGCCCTGGCTCAACGACCGCAAGTGGGCATACATCCGTATCGAGGGCAAGTCCTTCGGCGATGTGCCGCTGAACATGGAGCTCAAGCTCGAGGTCCACGACTTGCCGAACAGCGCGGGCGTGGTCATCGACGCGGTGCGCTGCTGCAAGCTCGGCATCGATCGCGGCCTGACCGGAGCGCTCGAGGGGCCCTCCAGCTACTTCATGAAGTCGCCGCCACGGCAGGTCTCCGATTCGCTGGCGCGCGAGCTGACCGAGCAGTTCATCGCCGGTGCGCCGGACCAGTCGAGCAACGGCCGGCGCCACGCGGCCATCAGCACCGAGCCGGTTGCGCAACCGGTCACCCCCGTGGCCGACTGACCCGGGGTACAGGACGGTGGTCGAGGCGGGCCGGGAGTTGACGCTCCCGGCCCGTTCGCGCATGTTCCCGTGGCGGCGGCGTCGCGAGCCGATGCTGCCCTACCACCTCTACCGCGCCGCCTCCACGCTGGTGAAGGTGCTGCCACGCCGGGCCAGCTTCGCGCTCGCTGACCGGGTGGCCGATGTGCTGATCACCGCGGCGCCGCGGAAGTTCGACCCGCTGTCAGACAACCTCCGACACGTTCTCCCCGATGTGACGGATGTGCAGTTGCGCCGGGTGGTCCGCGAGAACCTGCGTCAGCTCGCCCGCAGCTGGGTCGACGTCATGGCCATCCCCCTCGACCCCATCGGCACCACCCAACGGCTGCGCGAGGTCGACCTGCACCACTACACCGACGCCCTCGCGCGCGGCAAGGGTGTCGTGGTCGTGTCCATGCACTTCGGGGCCTGGGAGACGGGCCTCGCCGCCTGGAACGGCGGCGGCGGCGAGCTCGCGCTGCTGGCTGAGCAACTCCGCCCGCAGAAGCTCTTCGAGGCGATCGCGGGAGCGCGCGGCGCGCTCGGCGTCAAGGTCATCCCGATCGACACCGAGACCATGCTGCAGGGTGATACGCAGACCGCCCGGCGCATCGGGGCCGCGGCGATGCGCGAGGTGTTCAAGCACCTTCGCAGCGGCGGCGCCATCGCCATCGCCATCGACCGCGACCTCAGCGGGACCGGCACCGAGATCCCGTTCTTCGGGCGGCCTGCGGCGATCCCCCTGGGTGTTGTCGAGGTGGCCATCCGCAGCGGCGCCGCCGTGGTGCCGATCGTGCTGCCGCGCATGAGCTGGGGCGCCGAGGGGCGGGTGTTCCCCGAGGTGCAGTACGACCCCGATGCGCCGCGGGAGGCCGAGGCCGAGCGCGTCGCACGGTCGATCCTGGCGATCTTCGAGGGTGTCATCCGGGCCAAGCCGGAGCAGTGGCATGTGCTCGACCGGGTGTGGCCGGAGAGCGTGCGGTGAAGGTGTGCCTCGTCTCGCCGTACGACTACATGCACCCCGGGGGGGTCACCGAGCACGTCCGCCACCTCGCCGACGTGCTTCGCGAGCGCGACCACCAGGTCACCGTCCTCGCGCCCTCGAGCCGGGTGGGCGACGAGCACGGCATCCCCGGCTACGTTCGCATCGGCCGCAGCGTGCCGGTCAAGAGCAATGGGTCGGTGGCCCGCATCGCACTGAGCTTCCACCTCGTCCGCCGCGTGCGCGCGCTGCTCGACGACAGCGACTTCGACGTCGTCCACTACCACGAACCGTTGGTGCCGAGCCTGCCGATCACGGTGCTCCGGTTTCACCGCGGAGCCAACGTGGGCACCTTCCACACCGCCGCCCGGAGCAACCTCGGCTACTACTACGGGCGCCCGTTCCTGGGGCGGTACTTCAAGCGGCTGCACGCCTGCATCGCGGTGAGCGTCCCGGCGCGCGACTTCATCTCGCGATATTTCCCGGGTGACTACCGCATCGTGCCCAACGGCATCGACACGCGCCGGTTCCGCCCCGACCATGCGCCCCTCGCCGAGCTTCGGACGCCGGGGATGAAGACCCTGTTGTTTGTCGGCCGGATGGAGGAGCGCAAGGGTTTCGGCATCCTGCTCGAGGCGTACGCGCAGCTGCGCCGCCGCCGCTCCGATGTGCGGCTCGTGGCCGTGGGCGACGGTCCCCAGCGCGAGGGCTACGAGCGCCAGGTCGAACTCGTTCGGCATCCCCGACGTTCTCTTCAGCGGGCGGGTGAGCAACGAGACGCTGCCGCGCTACTACACCTCGGCCGACTTCTTCTGCAGCCCGGCAACCGGCGGCGAGAGCTTCGGGATCGTGCTCCTCGAGGCGATGGCCAGTGGGGTCCCGGTGCTCGCCTCGGCGATCCCCGGCTTCACCGCGGTCATCGACGCCGGCAAGGACGGCCTGCTGGTGCCGCCCAACCAGCCGCGCGTGCTCGCGCAGGCTGTCGACACGTTGCTCAACGACGAGGATCTCTGCCGCGCCATGACCGCCCACGGCATACGCACGGCGCAGCGCTACGACTGGCATCGCGTCGCGGACTCCGTCCTCGACGTGTACGACGAGGCACGCGACCGCAGCCGCGTGCACATGGTGGCCGCCGGTGTTCACCGCCAGGTTTCAGGAATGGGTTAGGGCCGGGGCGCGACGCCTGGTCCCGGCGCTGCGAATCCTCGGCCTCACACCCAACACCCTCACGCTGGTCGGCCTGGCCATCTGCGGCGCCTCGGCGGTGTTTGTGGCTCTCGGCCACCTCATCCCGGGAGGGATCCTCCTGCTCATCGCCAGCGCCTTCGACATCCTCGACGGCGCGGTGGCGAGGGTGACCGGCAAGGTGTACCGCTACGGAGCCTTCCTCGACTCGACAACCGATCGTTATGCGGAATCCTTCACCTACATCGCGCTGCTCTGGTACTTCACCATCGAACAGCCGGGCCACCACGTGGTCGAGCCGATGCTGGTGATCTTCGCGCTCACCGGCTCGCTGCTGGTGTCCTACGTCCGGGCTCGCGCCCAGTCGCTGGGGTTCGTCTGCGACGGGGGCATCTTCGCGCGGCCCGAACGCGTCGTGCTCACCGTCGTCGGGCTGCTGGTGCCGCCGATCCTCTTCGGCTGCCTGGTGGCGCTCGCGGTGCTCACCAACTTCACCGCGGTGCAGAGGATCTGGTTCGTCTGGCGTCAATCGCTGAAGACCGCCCCGGCTGACACATGACCGCGCTGGTGGGCTGGGCTCGATGGGAGTTCAGCCGGCGCATCGAGGTCAACGGGGTCATCGTCTACATCATCTGCGAGCGCCTGCTGAAGGCGGCCGTCCTGGTCGGGGGTGGGATCGTCCTGCTCGTGGTGGCCGCGCACACCGACCTGCGCAGCCTTGCCGAGAACGCCCAGGACCAGCTCGGCCTCGGTGGCGGGACCTCGCTCTGGCGCCGCCTGTATGACCAGGCCCTGGCCAGGTTCGGTGCCCAGGCGGACCCGATCGCGATCGCCGCCATCCTCTACGGTGCCCTCGAGGTGACCGAGGCAGTCGGGCTGATCCTCCGCCGCCGCTGGGCGGAGTACCTCGTGCTCCTCGCCACCGTCGCCTTCCTGCCCCTGGAGATCGCCGAGTTGGTGCGCGCGCCCTCGGCACTGAAGGCGCTCACGCTGCTCATCAACGTCGCCATCGCCGTCTACCTGGTGTGGCGCAAACAGCTCTTCCTGCCGCGCAACCGGAGCTCGGCTGCCGAGGCCTGAGCCTGCCGCCCCCGCGCCGCGCCGCCGTGCTGGGCATGATGGGCGGCACCAGGCGCACACAGTGGAGGGGTCAGATGGAACTCGGGCTGACGGGTCGGACAGCGTTCGTCGCCGCCGCCAGCAGCGGCATCGGTCGCGGCGTGGCGTTGGCGTTCGCCGCCGAGGCCTGCAACGTCGGTCTCTGCGCCCGCCGGGCAGCCCCCCTGGAAACGGTCGCCACCCAGGCGCGCGAGGCGGGCGTGCGCGCGGTGGCGACGGTTGCCGACGTCACCGAACCGGCCGCGGTCAGCAACGCCGTGGAGGCCGTCGTCGAGGCGACCGGCCGGCTCGACGCCCTGGTGGTCAACGCCGGCGGCCCCCCGTTGGGTGAGTTCGGCGAGCTCACCGACCAGCGGTGGCAGCAGGCATTCGAGCTGACCCTGATGAGCGCGGTGCACCTGGTGCGCGCCGCCCTCCCCGCGTTGCGCCGCTCGGACGCCGCCAGCATCGTCTTCCTCTCGTCCTGGTCGGTGAAGCAGCCGATCCCCGGCCTGCTGCTCAGCAACGCGCTGCGCAGCGCGGTGAACGGCCTGGCCAAGACGCTGTCGACCGAGCTGGCGCCGCACATCCGCGTCAACTCCATCCTCACCGGTCGCATCCGCACCGAGCGCACCGAGGTGCTGACCCGCCACGGCAACCCCGACGCCGACGTCGAGACGCTCCTCGCCAAGGAGGCCACGATGATCCCGATGCAACGCTTCGGCACCGTCGAGGAGCTGGCGCGCATCGCCGTGTTCCTCAGCTCACCGGCAGCGAGCTATGTCAGCGGGGTCGCACTGCCGGTCGACGGCGGCGTCATCGCGGCCTCGCTGTAGGCGTGGCTAGCAGGTGGCCGTCGTCCCCAGGATGGCGATGATCCCGACCAGGTTGAACAGGCCATGCACGATGGCGCCGGGTAGCAGCGAATCCGAGTACTCGTAGAGCAGGGCGAGGATGAGGCCCACCCCGAAGAGCGGAAGGGCCAGCACGAGCACCAGGTGGGCCGCCGAGAACACCGCGGCGCTGAGCACCACCGCCGGGAGCACCGGCACCCGGCGCCGCAACCAACCGTAGACGAAGCCCCTGAAGATGGTCTCCTCGGCCAGCGGCGCGATCAAACACACCAGCGGGATCGCCACCGCGACGTAGCCGCCGTACTCGCTGCGCACGCTGGTGCACTGCGTGTTCGGTGAGTTGGGCAGGATCTGGGTTGCCAGCGAGCCCAGCCATTCCGCGGCCACCAGCGCCACGCCGGCGCCGACCACCCCGATGACCAGCCAGGGGAACCACCCCAGCCGCCCCAACGACCGCGGCAGGCGCCAGCCGAGGTCGCGCACGCGGAGGCCCCGGCGGAGGAGGAGGAGCACCACCAGCGCGGCGGCCGCCGCGCTGTACGAGGCGGCCTGCCCGGCGAAGGACTCCACCGCCGTCCGCGCCGCCTGCCCCAGGCCGCCGTCGATCGCCTCGGTGAGGCCGACGAGCACGCTGCCGGTGAGCAACACCGCCGCGGCCGTCACCGGGATGAACGCGACCATGTCGGACCAGTCCCAGCGCCCGGCGCGACCCGGCAGGAGCGTCCGGCCGGGGACCTCGGCCGGGTCGTGGTCGGCGTTCACCCGCAGACCGACCAGCACAAGCACGATCGGCGAGGCCAGCGCCGCGATCAGCAGCGCCGCCCGAGCGCCGGCGCCCGAGCTGGTGCCGGTCGATGACACGAATGCCAGGAACGCAAGCGGTGCGGCGCCGAAGAGGCAGTACCTGGCGTAGCTGGCCCGCGGCGGCAGGGTCGCGGGAGGTGCGCCCGAGGGTGCGCTGGGCAGGGACACAGGCGCCCAATTCTGCACAATCGTTCGATGCCACCCCCCGCCACCATGGTCGGCCACGAGGACGTGCTTGCCCGGCTCGAGGCGGAGCGAGCGGATGGTGGCCTACCCCATGCGCTGCTGCTCAGCGGGCCCCCGGGCATCGGCAAGACCACGCTGGCGCTGCGGCTGGCGGACTCATTGCTCGAGGGCAGCGCCTGGCCGGGGGGCCTGCTGGCCCATCCCGACCTCTGGCTCGAGGACTCCGACGCCGAGCGTGTCGGCATTGACCGGGTCAGAGCCGGGGCCAAGGCTGATACTGGTCCCAGCCTCCAGGATGTGATGAGCCTGCGCACCTACGCCGGCGGGATGCGCGTCGCCGTCATCGCGCGCGCCGAGCGGCTGACCGAGCAGGCGGCGGACGCGCTGCTCAAGACCCTCGAGGAGCCGCCATCGGGGACAGTCATCGTGCTCTGCGCATCGAGCCCCGACGCGCTGCCGGCCACCATCCTGTCGCGAGCCCACCACGTCACCATGGGGACTGTCGCGCTGCCGCGCATCGTCGACTGGCTCCAGGCGGCGGGCACCGAGCCTCGCCTCGCCCGGCTCGCCGGGGCGCTCTCGGGGGGACGCCCCGGACGTGCCGCGCGCCTGGCCACCGAGCCGGGGGCGCTTGCCGCCGAGGTGGACGCGCTCCACGCCTTCCTCGCGATCGCCGGCGGGGGGCTCGACGGCGCGCTTCGAGCAGCCGGCGAGCTCACCCCCGCGGCGGGTGCGGAGGGTCGCGAGCGTGCGCTCCTGTTGCTCGCGGTGTGGTCCTCGTTCGTGCGCGACACAGCCCTCGAGGCGGTCGGGCTGCCCCAACCCCGTCTCTGGGTTGACTACGCCGAACCGATCGAGCAGTGGGCGGAGACCCTGGGACCGGGTCGCCTCACCGACATCCTCGGCTCGCTGCTGCGCGCTGCCGCGGAGATCGCCCAGTACGCCCAGCCACGGCTCACCTTCGAGACCCTGTTCCTTGACGTCTTCGCGGGGAACGAGCCGCCGCCCCCGGTTGCCATCCCCGCGGCCCCAGCCGGCCTCGCCGAGGCGCCGGCGCCCGCGTCGACACGGCAGCGCGCCGTTCCGCCCGCGCGCCGACCGGCGCGCCGCCGCTGAGCCCGCGGCTGGTCAGCCGCTGCGACGGCGCAGCGCGAGGAAGAACCCGAGCACCAGCAGCGGGGCCACCGCCAGCAACCATGGGCGCTGCTCGAATTGCTCCGCCAGCGAGCTCTGACCGCCCGCGGCCGAAACGGGCATCTCGATCGGCGTGGCGGTCATCAGCCTGACCGTGCCAGGCACCGGGACGCCGGTCCCGTCGACGGCTCGTGTCTCCATCGCGCAATCATGGCGACCAGCGCGACGGCCGTGGTGACAGCACCGGGGAGCGGCCTGCGCATACTGGATGCGTGACGCGGCAACTCCCCGAGGGCTTCCTCCTCGGTTGCGCCACCGCCGCCCACCAGGTGGAGGGCGGCCTCGACAACGACTGGACTCGCATGGAGCGCGACCACCCCGAAAGGATCCGGGACGGCAGCGTGTCAGGCATCGCCTGCGACCATTACGAGCGCTACCGCGACGACCTGCGCCAGCTCGCCGCGATGGGACACACCGCGCACCGCTTCTCCATCGAGTGGTCGCGGGTGGAGCCGCAGGATGGCGTCTTCGACCGCGACGCACTGCTCCACTACCGCGACGTGGCGCGCACCTGCCGCTCTCTCGGCATGGAGCCGGTGGTGACGCTGCACCACTTCACGCTGCCCCTGTGGCTCGCCGACCGCGGCGGCGTGCGCAGCGCCGACGCACCACACCGGTTCGGCCGATTCGCCGCTCTCTGCGCCGAGACCCTCGTCGACGACGTCAGCTGGTGGATCACCGTCAACGAACCCGGCGTGCTGGCGGTGTTCGGCTACCTCTACGCGGAGTGGCCCCCGCTGGAACCCTCGATGCGCGGCTTCCTCGCGGCGCTCGGCGGGATGGCCCGCATGCACGCTGCCGGGTACCGCGCCATCCATGACGTGGCGAGCTCGCACCGGCGCAATGCCAGCGTCTCCATCGCCCACCACGAGCGGCCGATGCGACCGCTCGACGCGCGCTCGCCGGTGCACCGTGCGGTCACGCTGCTCCCCAACGCGATCTTCAACCGGTGGTTTCTGCGCGCCTGCACCAGCGGCCGCCTGCTGCCGCCCGTCGGGCATGGCGAGCCGGTTGGCGGGCTGCGCAACTCGCTCGACTACATCGGGCTCAACTTCTACTGCGAGGAGCGCGTCCGCTTCAACCCGCGCCGACCGCGCGAGCTCTTCGCCGAGAACGTCGTGCCCGACGACCTGCCGCTGTCGGCCTTCGGGTGGACGATCGACGCACCGGCGCTGCGCCGCGCCATCGACAACCTCTGGCGCCAGTTCCGCCTGCCCATCCTGGTCACCGAGAACGGCGTCGCCGATGACCACGACGAGTTGCGCCCCGGCTTCATCGTCGATCACCTCATCGCTGTGAGCGACGCCATCACCGGGGGTGCCGACGTCCGCGGCTACCTGCACTGGACGGCGATGGACAACTTCGAGTGGGCCGAGGGGTATGCCAAGCGCTTCGGCCTGCTTGCTGTCGACCGCGCCACCATGGAGCGCATCCCCAAGCCCAGTGCGGCGGTCTTCGCCGAGATCTGTCGGACCCGGACGATCGCCGACCAGGGAAGATCTCCCGGCTGAGCCCCTCGGCTGGTACGGGGCGCCCAAGCCACGACGCTCCCTGAGGGCGGCAAGCGGCGCGCTTTGCTACCATCCGCTCCGACGCGTGGCCTTCCTTG
Organism: Candidatus Dormiibacterota bacterium; assembly: GCA_963850385.1. Classification (GTDB taxonomy): domain Bacteria; phylum Chloroflexota; class Dormibacteria; order Aeolococcales; family Aeolococcaceae; genus Aeolococcus. The sequence goes on along the minus strand of CAWKKS010000002.1, from coordinate 346,676 downwards.
TGCATGACGCCTAGGAGCCAGACAGAATGAGCGCTCGTACCGCCGCCACCGGGGCCTCGGGGCAGGAGGACATCCTCGGACGGGTCGCCGATGCCGGCGTTCGCCACGTCCACCTCCAATTCAGCGACGTGCTCGGCACCGTGAAGACGGTGAGCATCCCCGCCAGCGGCTTGGGAGCGGCCCTTGCTCGAGGTGTCTGGTTCGACGGCAGCTCGGTGGAGGGCTTCACGCGCACCGCCGAGAGCGACATGTACCTGGTGCCCGACCCGGCCACCCTGCAGCTGCTGCCCTGGACCGCGGAGCCGACGGCGCGGCTGATCTGCTGGGCGAGGACGCCGGACGGGGAGCCATATGCCGGTGACCCGCGCGGGGCGTTGCGGCGGGCGGTCGCCCACGCGGAATCGCTGGGCTACCGCTACCGGGTCGGTCCGGAGATCGAGTTCTTCGTGCTCCAGCGCGGCGACGACGGCACGCCCCGGGCGCGCAGCGATGATGCGGCGGGCTACTTCGACGTGACCGGTGGCGGCGCCACCGACCTGCGCCAGGCGATGCTCGCCGCCGCCGCCGCGGTGGGCGTCGAGATCAACAGCGCGCACCACGAGGTGGCCCCGGGCCAGCACGAGGTGGACCTCGGCGTTGCCGACGTCCTCGAGGCGGCCGACGCGATCGTCACCTTCCGCCTCGCCATGCAGGCCGTGGCCCAGCGCGCCGGCGTGATCGCCAGCTTCATGCCCAAGCCATTCAACGACCAGCCCGGGAGCGGCATGCACGTGCACCAGAGCCTCGGCCGGCTGGGCGGCGGCAACGCATTCGCCGGCGCGGACGACTACGGGCTCAGCGACCTCGCCAAGCACTTCATCGCCGGGCAGCTGCATCACGCCGCCGGGATGTGCCTTGTGCTGGCGCCGTTGGTGAATTCCTACAAGCGCTTCGTGCGCGGCCTCGAGGCGCCCATCTTCCTGTCCTGGGCGCGCACCAATCGTGGTGCGCTGATCCGCGTGCCGCACGTCTCCCGGGCGGAGGCCGCCCGCGTCGAGCTGCGCAGCCCCGACCCATCCTGCAACCCGTACCTCGCCTTCGCAGTGATGCTGCGATGCGGCCTGGACGGCGTGGAGCGACGCCTACCGCTGCCTCCGCCGGTCGAGGAGGCGCTCTTCGGTTTCGACGAGGTCGAGCTGGAACGTCGCAACGTCGGAGTGCTCCCCGACAACCTCAAGGACGCCGTCGACGCCTGTGCCGCCGACGAGGTGGTGCGCGACGCGCTCGGCGACAACCTCACCGACCGATTCCTCGATGCCAAACGCGCCGAGTGGCGGGAATACCGGGGCCAGGTCACCGGCTGGGAGCTGGAGCGCTACCTGGAGCGGGCATGAGCATCCCATCGGTGGCCCAGCCCCCCGGCCGGCGCTGATGGAGAACGCTCTGATCACCGTCCGCGACGTGTGGCGCGGCGTCCTCCCCGACGGCACCGAGCTGCTGGGCGGCGGCGCCGGTCTCGAGCGGCGGGTCGAGTGGGCGACCACCTTGCGCACCCGCCCGCCTGCCTTCGAGGCGATCAAGGGCGGGGAGGTGGCGCTGGTGCCGGTGGCGTCGATCAGGCTGCTCGACGAACGTCTCGACCTCGCCGACGTGATGAACACCCTGGCGGAGAAGGGCGGCGTCGCCATCGTCATCGTCGGTGACGCCTCGCCGGCCAGCCTGGCCGTGGCCGAGCGTCGGCTGATGCCGCTGCTCCGTCTCCCCGACGGCTCGCACGTCAGCGAGATCCAGCAGCTGGTGGTGCGCTACATCGTCGAGCAGCGCACCTTCCTCCACGACCAGGCGCAGCTGCTGCAGATGGAGCTGATGCAACTGGCGCTGAGCGGGTCTGGAACGGATGCGATCGTGGCCCGCCTCGGAGAGGTGACCGGCCGCGTGGTCGCGTGGAACGACGCCGCCGGCCGGCTTCGCGCCGTCTCCGGTGAGCTGCCGGCCACGGTGCGCGACGCCCTCGGCAACGGCGAGGAGCTGCTCCGCTGGGCGGCCGGCCAGACCGTGCCGGCCGCCGACCCGCCGGTCAACGAGTTCAGCCTTCCGCGCGGTCGTACGCGCCTGGTTGCGCCCATCCCCGGCCGCGACGGCGTGCACGGGTTCGTCTCGCTCATCGGCGAGGAGCACCAGCTCGGCCAGCTGGAGCGGGTGGCGGTCGCGCGCGGCGCATCGGCATGCGCCATCGACCTCGACCGCGAACGCGCCGTGCTGCGTGCCCGTGACGACCTCGAGGGTGAGCTGGTGTCCGCCCTCGTCGAAGGGTCGTACGGCTCGGACGCCGGGGCCAGCGAGCGGGCTCATCGTCTCGGCTTCGACATCGTCGAACCGTTCAGCGTCGTCGTTGTACGCGGGCGGACGCCGGGCGCCGCCGCGCTCGATACACTCACCGTGGCGGTGCGCCGCTGTGTCTCACGGAGTGCACCCGGTGCGCTGCTGACGGCACACGAGGGCACCGTCTGCGTGGTCGTCCCCGACGGTGGCGACTCCGGCGGCCGCGTCCAGGCCATCGCAGAGACGTTGCGGGCGGAGTGTGCAGCGGCGTTGCGTGACGAGGTGATCGTCGGCATCGGCCGGTCGCGCAGTGGGCCGCCGGGGGTGCGGCAATCACACCGCGAGGCGGAGCACGCGTTGCGGATCAGCGCCAAGCTGAAGTCCCCGCGAGCGGTCGCGGCCTTTGCCGACCTGGGCCTGCATCGCCTCCTCGTGGTGATGACCCAGCACAGCGAGCTCGAGGATTTCTACCGCGAGACGGCAGGACCCGTGGTGGCGTACGACGACCGAACCGGGTCCGGGCTGATGGAGACGCTCGACGCGTATTTCAGGTGCCATGGCTCGCCGACAGACACCGCGCAGCGCCTCCATCTGCACCGCAACACGGTGCTGTACCGCCTGCGTCGCATCGAGGAGATCGGAGCTCTGCGACTCGACGACCCCGGCACCCGGCTCAACCTGCACCTCTGCCTGCGCATCCGCGAGGTGCTGGCCACGCCGCTGCCCGATGGGGATGCTGTCGCGGCTCGTCGCTGAGCTTTTGCGGCGGTCGCTTGGGCTCCGCGCACAAAGCAGCCCCATACAATTTGTGCTCGGGTGCCATCGAAGGCGGCCATCGGCCCTTCCTACGCTGTGGACGCTGTCACCACTGTTCGCAGGAGTACGCCGTTGCATCGACGCACCAAGATCCGGCTCGCGATCACCGGCGCGGCCGCGCTGGCCTGCCTGCCGCTGACGGCCCACGCGGCGGACACCTCCGCCACCCAGGCCGCCGGCGTGGCGGCAGACACGGTGTGGGTGGTCGTGGCGGCTCTACTGGTGCTGTTCATGCAGGCCGGCTTCGCCATGCTCGAGGTGGGCTTCACCCGGATGAAGAACGTCGGCACGGTTGTGGCCAAGATCGTCGTCAACCTGAGCATCAGCTCGATCGTGTACTGGATCTGCGGCTTCGCCTTCGCATTCGGCGCGGCAACCGGCTTCACCAACAGCCTGATCGGGGTCACCGGCTTCGCTCCCTCGTTCCACCCCGGCTCGACGATGGCGCTGCCCGCCCTGGCGGCGTCGACGGCCCCGGCGGCGGCAAAGTTCTTCTTCGAGTTCGTCTTCTGCGCGGTGTCGCTGGCGATCGTGTGGGGCACCATGCTCGAGCGCACCAAGTTCATCGTCTACATCCTGTTCGCGATCCCGTTCGCCGCGTTCATCTACCCGCTGATCAGCCACTGGCTGTTCGGCGGTGGCTGGCTGATGACAACGCTGGGCGCCCAGGACTTCGCCGGCTCGACGGTCGTCCATCTCACCGGTGCCACCGCGGGGTTCGCCGGGCTCCTCCTTCTCGGCCCGCGCCTCGGCAAGTACTCGCGCGACGGCAAGCCGAACGCGATCCCCGGGCACAACATGCCGTTGGCGCAGCTCGGCGTGATCATCCTCTGGTTCGGCTGGTTCGGCTTCAACCCGGGCTCGACGCTCAACGCCACCAACCTGCACTTCGCCGACGTGGTGATCACGACCAACCTGGCGGCGGCGGCCGGCGCCCTGGCTGCCATGGCAACCATCTACCGGGTGCAGAAGTCCCTCGACGTGGGCATGATCGGCAACGGTGCCATCGCCGCGCTTGTCGCCATCACTGCGCCGAGCGGGTATGTGCAGCCCTGGGCGGCGATCATCATCGGCGCGGTCGCGGGGGTGATCGTGGTCTTCGGGGTCATCGCCATCGACAAGTGGATCGACGACCCGGTCGGCGCGCTCAGCGCCCACGGTCTCGCCGGCATCTGGGGGACGCTGTCGTGCGGGCTGTTCACCGATCCACAGCTGGCGACGTTCAACGGCGTCGGTCAGGGCGGGCTCTTCTACACCGGCAGCTTCAAGCAGCTGGGTGCGCAGGCTGCCGCCGTCGGCGCCGCATTCGTCACCGTCTTTGCCCTCAGCTACAGCCTCTTCTGGATCATCAAGCGGACCGTCGGCCTGCGGGTCAGCGACCAGCACGAGATTGACGGCCTCGACATCAGCGAGCATGGAATGTGGGGATACCCCGAGCAGTTCATGCCGGTGCCCGGGGGCGCGTATATTCACCCCGACGCGGTCGGCGAGCCGGCGCGGCGGTTGGTCGGGGCACTGGTCCCGACCACCCCGGGGGCGCACGCCCAGGTTCCCGCGCGGACACCGGATGGAGTGCCGTCGTGAAGAAGGTCGAAGCGATGATCAGGCCCGAGAAGCTGCAGGCGGTGCAGGACGCGATGGACGAGCTCGGCGCATCGGGGCTGACCATCACCGAGGTGATGGGGTGTGGCGCCCAGCGCGGCTACACCGAGACCTACCGAGGCGCCCGGGCCAACATCTCGTTGCAGCGCAAGATCAAGATCGAGGCCGTGGTCGGCGACTCGCTGGTGGAGGCGGTGGTCAACGCGATCAGGGGCGCGGCGAACACCGGGGAGATCGGCGACGGCAAGATCTTTCTCATCCCCGTCGATGACGCGGTGCGCATACGCAGTGGCGAGCGCGGTGACTTCGATCGTCCGGCACCTCGAGCCGGAGCGCTGGGGACACTGATATCGAGGGGGGAACTGCGTTCCCCCCTCGTGCACCCCCCAGCTCAGTGGTGTCGGGCTCCGGCGACGTGAAGTCGCCTGCGCCGACGGGGAACTGCGTTCCCCTCGTGCACCCCCCAGCTCAGTGGTGTCGGGCTCCGGCGACGTGAAGTCGCCTGCGCCGACGGGGAACTGCGTTCCCCCCTCGTACGGGGGCGGGTAGTCCGACGAGCCGACCCGAGGGGCTAGACTCGGCGCCTATGACCTACGTCGTCACCGAGACCTGCATCGACCTCAAGGACAAGTCCTGCATCGAGGTCTGTCCGGTGGATTGCATCCACGAGGTGGACGACGACCGCATGGTCTTCATCGACCCTGACGAGTGCATCGACTGCGGCGCCTGCGTCGACCCGTGCCCGGTCGACGCGATCTACGCCGAGGAGGACGTCCCCGCCCCGCAGGTGCCGTTCACCCAGATCAACAAGATCTACTTCAAGGACAAGCTGGCCGCCCGCGAGCAGGTCGACGCGATCAAGCCTCCTGCCTGACCGGAGCGACCGCGCCCCTGGCTGCGCTGCCAGCCGTCAGCCAGCCGTTTGTGCGCGGCACACAAGAGCCACCACGGTGGCCTCGGATGCGCTGCCCATGGTGGCCCGGCGCGCCGGACGGCTAGCCTGAAGCCTGACAATCCGGCCACGCCAGCGATCCACGCCCGCGCGCGGCCACGATGACGACACGAGGGAGGAGCGTATGGCGATCGACGAGTTGGTAGCCGCAATGTTCACAGGAGAGGTGCAGCCCACGATGCCCCCGACGGCCGTCTCCGACACCACCCCCAAGCAGGTCATCCAGCGCGCCAAGGAGCTCGGCGTGTTGATGGTCGACTTCCGATTCACCGATCTCCCCGGCACCTGGCAGCACTTCAGCGTACCGGTCAGCGAGCTCAAGGAATCGGTGTTCGCCGACGGCATCGGGTTTGACGGCTCGAGCATCCGCGGCTTCCAGAAGATCCACGAGAGCGACATGCTGCTCTTCCCGGATCCGTCGCGAACATTCCTCGACCCTGTGCTCGAGGTGCCGACGCTGGTCATCGTCTGCGACATCGCCGATCCCCTGACGCGCAAGCCGTACAGCCGTGACCCCCGCTACGTCGCGCGCAAGGCGGAGGCATACCTGCGCGAATCAGGCATAGCCCAGACGTCGTACTGGGGCCCCGAGGCCGAGTTCTACATCTTCAACTCGATCCGCTATGACCAGAACACGCACGAGGGCTATTACTTCATCGACTCCGATGAAGGGGTCTGGAACACCGGCAAGAACGGCACCGCCAACCTCGGCTACCGGCCCAAGCTGAAGAGTGGATATTTCCCGGTCCCACCGGTGGACAAGCAGCAGGACCTGCGCAGCCGCATCGTCCTGGCGATGATCGAGTCCGGCATCGACATCGAGGTGCACCACCACGAGGTCGGCACCGCCGGCCAGGCGGAGATCGACATGCGCTTCGACACGCTGGTGTCGATGGCCGACAAGGTGCTCCAGTACAAGTACCTGGTCAAGAGCGTCTGCAACCGCGAGGGCTACACGGCCACGTTCATGCCCAAGCCGCTGTTCGGTGACAACGGCAGCGGGATGCACACCCATCAGTCGCTGTGGAACGGCGACGAGCCGCTCTTCTATGACGCCGGCGGGTACGCGCTGCTCAGCGACATGGCACGGTGGTACATCGGTGGCCTGCTCAAGCACGCACCAGCAGTCCTCGCCTTTGCGGCACCGACGACCAACAGCTACCGGCGCCTGGTCCCTGGCTATGAGGCGCCGATCAAGCTCGCGTACAGCGCGCGCAACCGCAGCGCGTGCGTGCGCATCCCCACGTACAGCGACAAGCCGCAGGCGCGGCGCCTCGAATTCCGCTCGCCCGACCCGATGTGCAACCCATACCTGGCGTTCTCCGCGATGCTCATGGCTGGACTCGATGGCGTCCAGAACAAGATCGAGCCACCGACACCGGTCGACGCCGACCTCTACGAGCTCGAGGGTCGCGAAGCGGAGAGGGTTCGTGATCTTCCCGGCTCGCTTTCCGAGGTGCTCGACGCGCTCGAGAGCGACCAGGAGTTCCTGTTGCGCGGCGGGGTGTTCACCCAGGACCTGCTCGACACCTATATCGCGTACAAGCGCGAGAGCGAGGTCGATCCGATCGCGCTCCGGCCGCACCCGTACGAGTTCTTCCTCTACTACGACGCCTAGCGGGGTGGGGGATGAGGGCCCTCCGGCTCTCATCCCCGCGCGGCGGCGGCGGCGGCCCGTCGGCCCGACGCCCAACGCCGTACGCGTGAGCACCACGCGCGCGCTGCCACCGCTGATGCGCGCGCCGGCGCTCCGTCCCTACTCGCCGCGCTGACCGGCGCTGGACCGGCCTTGCGCAGGTCGTCCACTGCAGGGGATGCACAGGGCGGCCCATGGAAGGACGACCAACCGCCCTTCGGGTATGGGCGAGCCGCACGATTTGCAGACGCCGTATGAGCCCTCCTCGAGGCGGCCCAGGGCCTGGTCGATCTCCTTGACCGTCTCGTAGAGCGTGCGCGCCTGGTAGGCGCCGGTCATACGCTCGACGGCGTAGGTCGTCCCGTCGCCGATCCGCTTGCCGAAGTTGAGGTTCGAGGTCTCCGCGGGGTTGCTGGCGCCGAACTGCTCGATCCGGCCCAGCAGGTCGGCGCGTTTCTCCTCCAGCAGGGTGCGGATGTGCCCGGGCGACGCGGCTGCGGCCGCGGGGTCGTTGTCGTCCATTCCATCCACGGTACCGCCCCGCGCTCTTCTGGCAGAGTGCACCGGTGGTCGTCCAGTTGCGCAACGCCGATGCGCGATCCTTGGCGATCACCGCGCAAGGACTTGCCGGTCGCCGTCACCGCGACCCCCTGCGGTTGCTCGGCCAGCTCTGCGCCATACAGATCGACACCATCTCCGTCATCGCCCGCTCGCACGAGCTGGTGGCCTACTCGCGGCTCGGCCCGGTGAGCAGGCAAACCCTCGACCGCGCCTGGTGGGGGAGCGGCCAGGCGTTCGAGTACTGGGCGCACGCCGCCTGCCTGGTGCCTGTCGAGCTGTGGCCCCTGTTCGCCTGGCGGCGCCGGCGTTACCTGCTGCGGTACGCGCGCACCCGAGAACAGGCCGAGCTCCTCGCCAGGGTGCGCGACCTCGGCGCCGCGACGATCGCCGACCTGGGCGGTGCCCGCACCGCACCGGGCTGGTGGGAGTGGAGCCCCGTCAAGCGAGCCGTCGAACAGCTGCTGGCCAGGGGCGAGGTCGTCTGCACGGAGCGGCGCGGCTTCCGACGGGTCTACCGGCCGGCGGAGGCGGCCGTACCCGACGCGCTGCTCAACGCCGATCTCGACGACGCCGAGTGCTTCGCGCGACTGGTCTCACTGGCCGCGTCGCGCCTGGGCGTGGCGACCGACGACGACATCGCCGACCACTTCCGCATGCCGGTCGCCGCGGTACGCCCGGCGGCCGAGGCAGCCGGGCTGGTGCGCGCAGAGGTGGAGGGGTGGGGTCGACGCGCGTGGGCCGCCCCCGGTGCGCTGGGGACTGCGCGAGCCCGGCTCAGCCACCGACCCGTGCTCCTCTCGCCGTTCGACTCGCTCATCTGGCACCGGCCGCGCACGCAGCGACTGTTCGGGTTCCGGCACCGGCTGGAGGCGTACACGCCATCGGCGCATCGAGAGCACGGGTACTTCGTCATGCCGCTGCTGGCCGGGCGTGGCCTGCGCGGCCGCGTCGACCCCAAGCGCGAGGGCACCACCCTGGTCGCTCGCAGGGTCTCACTGGAACCGGCGGCTCTAGAACCCATGGCAGGGGCGCTGGTCACCGCCGCACGCTGGGTGGGCTGCGACGCGGTGCGCGTCGACGACGTCACCCCCGCGGAGCTCGGTGGCCGGCTGCGAGCCGCCCTGGCATCGTCGACGGGTGAGGCGCGGTCCGCGGCGCCACCGCCGTCCGCGCCACACTCCGGCTCGTGAGGACATCGCGATGAGGCTCGGCAACATGTATGGACCGGACGCCACCTTCCTCGGCGTGCCGGCCGCCGACCTCGACGACCCGGCGAGCTACGCCACCGCCGCGGCGGTGGTGGTCGGCGCACCGTTCGACGGAGGCACCAGCCATCGGCCGGGGTGCCGCTTCGGTCCCCTGGCGATCCGGGTCACCGACTACCTGGCCGCGGACGGACGGCGCCCCCACCTGGCGCTTGGCGTCGACCCCCTCGACGAGCTCGCCGTGGTCGACGTCGGTGACGTGCTGATGCCATCCGGGGAGATCGAGCCTTCACTCGCTCGGCTGGAAGAGGCGGTCGAGCGCGTCGCGCGCAGCGGCGCGATCCCGGTGATCCTCGGCGGCGACCACACCATCGCGCTGCCCGACATCACGGGGGTGGCGCGCGTGGTTGGCTGGGGACGCGTGTCGGTGATTCATTTCGACGCCCACGCCGATACCGGCGACACCCAGTTCGGGTCGCTCATCGGCCACGGGACACCGATGCGGCGGCTCATCGAGTTCGGGCGCGGTCCGTGGCGATCGCTTCTTCCAGGTGGGCTTGCGGGGGTACTGGCCGGGACCGGAGACCCTCAACTGGATGGCCGCCCAGGGGATGCGGAGCTTCGAGATGACCGAGGTTGTGCGGCGCGGGCTCAACGCGTGTCTCACCGAGGCCATGCAGCTCGCCCTCGACGACTGCGACGCGGTGTTCCTCTCGGTGGACGTGGACGTGGTCGATCCCGGCATGGCACCTGGCACCGGCACTCCTGAGCCCGGCGGGCTGACCGGGCGGCAGCTGCTCGACGCGGTGCGCAGGATCGCCATGGAGGTGCCGATCGCGGGCATCGATGTGGTGGAGGTCTCACCTCCATACGACCACGCGGAGATCACCGCGTACCTCGGCAATCGCATCGTGCTGGAAGCGCTGTCGGGTGTCGCGTGGCGGCGGCGCCAGTCGGCGGGTCAGCCGCACCGGCACCCCGACGATCCGTTGCTCGACCACCGCCAACCCGGGGACACGGCGAATCCCACGTCAGCCTGAGCACGGAGCATCACGGGCGGAGGCGTGATCACACCGGAACGCCGTGCTCGTTTGTGCGTGTAGTTCTCGCCGCCCGCCCTGCGCCGAACGCTACCCGGCCAGCACGCTCGGCCGGTTGGCGTGCAGCAGCTCGCGTGCCGCGGTGACCACCCCCTCCGCGTCGAGCCCGAACCTGTGCAGCAACAGGGCCTGCGCGCCGTGCTCGATGAAGGTGTCGGGGAGCCCGACACGACGCAGCGGCACGGTGACGCCCGCCTGGGCGAGCGCCTCGAGCACCGCGTCACCGAAACCGCCGACAGTGGTGCCGTCCTCGATGGTCAGCACCGCGCGGTGGCGGGCTGCGAGATCGGCAATGCCGGCATCGAGCGGCTTGACGAAGCGCGCATCGACAACCGTGCAGGCGATGCCCTCGCCCTGGAGCGCGTCCGCGGCTTCGCAGGCGACACCGACCATCTTTCCCACCGCGAGCAGGGCCACGTCGGCGCCCTCGCGCAGGACGGACATGCTGCCGATCTCGAGCGGCCGCAGCGGCGCGGCCCCGGCCGTCGGCGCGCTGCCTCGCGGGTAGCGGATCGTGAACGGACCGTCGTGCGCGAGCGCCGTGGCCAACAGCCGGCGCAGCTCATCGGGTGAGCTGGGCGCGCTCACGACCATCCCCGGGATGAGGCGCAGGTACGCAAGGTCGAGCATGCCGTGGTGTGAGGCACCGTCGTCACCGGTGATGCCGGCGCGGTCGAGCACGAACGTGACCGGCAGCCTGTGCAGGGCGACGTCGCAGGCCACCTGGTCGAATGCCCGCTGCAGGAATGTCGAGTAGATGCACACGACGGGACGCAGTCCCTGCATGGCCAAACCGGCGGCAAAGGTCACCGCATGCTGCTCGGCGATGCCGACGTCGAAGAAGCGCTCCGGGAAGCGCGCGGCGAACGGCAGCAGGCCGGTCGACGATGCCATCGCCGCGGTGATGGCCACGATGCGCTCGTCGGCTTCGGCGGCCTCGAGCAGGGCCTCTGCGAACACGTCGGTCCACGCGGCCGGTTTGGTCGAGAACCTGCCGCTGCTGGCATCGAAGCTGGACACGCCATGGAACTTGTCGACCTCGTCGCCCACCGCCGGCGCGTAGCCGTGGCCCTTGTCGGTCACCACGTGGATGACGACCGGGCCGTGGAACGCGGACGCATCGCGCATCGCCTTCTCCAGGGCGCGAATGTCGTGGCCGTCGATCGGTCCACCGTACTTGAGGCCCAACGTCTCGAAGATGGAGATCGGGCTGACCAGCTGCTTGAGCGAATCCTTCATGCGCTTGGCGGCGCCGTACGCGGACTCACCAACGACCGGCAGTTGGCGCAGGGTCTGCCCAGCCGCTCCCTTGGCGCGCTCGTACTTCGGCGACAAGCGCAGCTGGCCGAGGTTCTCGGCGATGCCACCGACCGTCGGCGCATAGGAGCGACCGTTGTCGTTGAGGATGATGATCAGCTCGGGCTGGCGCTGACCGATGTTGTTGAGCGCCTCGTAGGCCATGCCGCCGGTGAGCGCACCGTCACCGATGACGCACACCACCTTGCCGCCCTCGCCACGCAGCTCACGTGCGGTCGCCAGCGCCAGCGCATAGCTGAGCCCCGTGGACGCGTGTGAGTTCTCGATCAGGTCATGCTCGGACTCGCTGCGCGATGGGTATCCACTCATCCCGCCGTGCTGTCGCAGACTGTCGAAGCGCCCGGCACGGCCGGTCAGCATCTTGTGCACGTAGGCCTGGTGGCCGGTGTCGAACACGATGCGGTCGCGCGGCGAATCGAACACCCGGTGCAGGGCGACGGTGAGCTCGACCACGCCGAGGTTGGGTCCGAGATGACCACCGGTCCGGGCCACCGAGGTGACCAGCAGGTCGCGGATCTCCGCGCAGAGACGCTCGAGGTCGGCGCTGCCCAGCGCTTTGAGGTCGTCTGGCCCGGCGATCTCCTCGAGAAGCATCGAGCCAGTCTAGCAACGGCCGCGCGTCGCGCCCCGATCTCGCCCACCGCGCGCCTTCGCGGAGCATCATTGCGCCGATGGACGCGGATCCCCGCCAGCGCCTCCTCGCCTGTGCGGGAGATCCGCACAGCGACATCGGCGAGGCGGCTCTGTGGTTGGCTGCTGAGGACTGCGCCGATGTCGACGTCGAGGCGGCGCTGCGGGTGATCGACATGCTCGCCGTCGACCTCGGCACCCGGCTCGCCGGTGCCCGTGGCGCCGAGGCCGTGACGGTGACCCACGCGCTGCTGCGGGAGCGCGTCGGGTTACGCCGTTCCGGTGGGGGCGATCCACGCTCCCACTACCTGCATTCGGTGCTGGAGCGCGGAGCCGGGATCCCGATCAGCTGCGCCGTGCTGTGGATGGCGGTGGGTCGCCGCGCCGGGCTGACCGTGGAAGGCATCGGCCTGCCCGGACATTTCGGCGTGCGGGTCGACGGCGTGCTTGCCGAACCCGCCGACGGCGAGCTGCTCGACGAGGGCGGCGCGCAGCGCCTGGTCGCCGCTGCCACCGGCAGCGACCCGGGGACGCTGCAGCCCGCATGGCTTCTGCCTGCCACGGCACGACTCATGCTGGCGCGGATATCCCGCAACCTGCGTGGCTGCTACTCATCGCTGGAGCGCTGGGACATGGCGGTGCGCGCCGCCGATCGCTGCGTTGCTTTGTTCCCCGCCGAGCCGACGGAGCGGCGCGATCGTGGCCTGCTGCTGTGGCGCACCGGGCACAACGGAGCCGCGCTCGCCGACCTGCGCAACTACCTCGACAACGCGCCCTCGGACGCACCCGACCGCAGCGCCGTCGAAGAGGTGGCCAGCCGCCTCCGCGCCGCGCTCAACTGACCGTCGTCGATCAGGCGGCGCCGATCAGGTAGGCGAGCAGCCAGACCGCCCCGATGAGCAGGAGCACCCCGAAGGGCATCACCGCGAAGACGATGAAGGAGAAGACGAGGCGCTCGTCGCTCACCGACTCCGGGTTGCGCCGCCGGCGCCGCGCGTCGTGCAGGTACCAGAGGATGCCGCCGAGGATGAACCCGGCGAGCAGCGCGAAGATGCCGGCGAAAGCCGAGCCCGGCGCGATCACCGGCGGGGCCAGGGTCAGCCGCCACGCCAGGCCGAAGCACAGCGCGACCAGGCCGCAGGAGATGAACCGAAGCAGCAGACCGCTGACCGTCCGCCGGGCCCCGGCGGGAGGCGTCGACGCGACGATCATGTCCGGCACCAGCGCGGTTGCCCGCTGACGCCGCGCCTCCCTCTCCTCGGTGCTGGCGGATCTGCCTGTCGTGCGGGTGCCCATGGCGCGCCGAGTATAGGCACCCCTTTGCGCGGCGCCGTCGCCGGATGCGTCGACACTAGACTGACCGCGACACCACAACGGTCACGCAGAACGAGGACAACGCCCATCAGCGCCCGCACACCCCTGCCCGACTTCGATCTCCAGCTCGGCGGCGGGGGGCGGCTCCGGCGTGGCGATCTGCTCGGTCGGCGAACCGTTCTGTACTTCTACCCCAAGGACGACACCCCGGGGTGCACCGTTGAGGGCCGGGAGTTCACCGCACTGCGAGACGACTTCCGCGCCGCCGGCCTGGCGGTGTACGGCGTCTCGCCGGACTCACCCGGCAGTCACCAGCGCTTCGCGGCCAAGTGCAACCTCGGCATCCCGCTCATCAGCGACCCCGACCACGTGCTGGTCGGAGCGCTCGGCCTGTGGGTGGAGAAGTCGATGTACGGCCGCACGTACGAGGGCGTGGAGCGGAGCACCTTCCTGGTCGGCGAGGACGGCGCCATCGAACGCGAGTGGCGCCATGTCAAGGCCAAGGGCCACGCGGCCACGGTGCTCGAGGCGGCGCGCCCTGCCGGCTAGGAAGGCAGCCGCCCGGCCGGCGGCGGGGCTGCTCAACGAACTGCTCAACCGTCGCATCGTCTTCGTCGCGGGCAAGGGCGGCACCGGGAAGACCACCGTGGCCGCCGCGCTCTGCCTGCTGGCCGCGCAACGCGGCAAGGAGGTGCTCGGCGTCGAGGTCGACGCCAAGGGGGACCTTGCGTCGGCCCTGGGTTCCAGCGGCGTGGGCTTCAAACCGGTGGTCGTGCAGCCACGCGTGAGCGTGCTCGCCCTGCACGCCGAGGAGTCATTCCAGGAGTACCTGCGCCTGTACTTCAAGGTCCCGCGCCTGGCGCGCATGACCCCGCTGGTGCGCGTCTTCGACTTCATCGCCACCGCTGTGCCGGGACCTCGCGACATGCTGGTGACCGGGAAGATCGCGTTCGAGGAGCGCCGTCGCGACGACAGCAAGCACCCGGTGTGGGACATCATCGTCGTGGACTGCAGCGCCAGCGGTCACATCCTTGCCCAGCTCCGCGCCGCACGCAGCATGCTCGAGCTGGTGCACGGTGGCCTGATCCGCAGCCAGATCGAGTGGATCGACGCGGTCATCTCCGACCCGCGCCGCACCACCGCGGTGCTCACCGCCCTGCCGGAGGAGATGCCGGTTGTGGAGACCATCGAGCTCGCCCGTGACATCGCCAAGCAGCGCACCGCCACCGTCGGCCTGTGCGTGCTCAACCGCATGCCGCCCGAGCCCCTGCCCGTGGGCGCCCGGCGCCTTCTCGCCGACCTGGCCACGGCTGACGCCGAGGTGCGCGCCAAGGTCCCCGGCGTCGCGCACATCGGCGCCGACCTCGAGCTCGGCGAGCGCTTGCACCACAGCGCGATGCAGCAGGCCCGCCACCTCGGCGACCAGGTCGGCGTGCCGGTTCTGGAGGTGCCCCTGCTGGCCCTGCGCAGCGGGCTGGCGACCAGCCGCGCGGTGGCGGCTGCGCTGCGCGAGCGCGACGGGGGACCGGCATGACCGCCGCGCGCCAAGAGGTCGACGAGGGGCTCGCCGGCCAGCTGGAGAACCTGGAGGTGATCGTCTGCTGCGGCAGCGGTGGAGTGGGCAAGACCACCATCAGCGCGGCGCTCGGCCTGGCCCTGGCGCAGCGCAGCGATCGCCGGGTCCTCGTCCTGACCGTCGACCCGGCGCGGCGCCTCGCCACTGCCCTCGGCCTGCGCGAGATCGGGACCGAGCCGGTCAAGGTGTCGAGAGCGCGCCTCCGTCGTGCCGGGGTCGACATCGAGGGTGAGCTAGTTGCTGCCATGCTTGACATGAAGTCCACCTTCGACCGGATGGTGACGCGGATGGCGCCGACGCGACGCGACGCGCAGCGCATCCTCGACAACCGCTTCTACAAGGGCATCAGCGATTCCTTCATCGGCTCGCACGAGTACATGGCCATGGAGGCGCTGTACGAGCTCCACGAGGCGGGCGAGTACGACACGCTGATCATCGACACACCTCCCTCGCGCAACGCCCTCGACTTCCTCGAGGCGCCGAACCGGCTCACCGACTTCGTGGGCGCCAAGCTGCTGAGCTGGCTGTCGGGGCCGTCGCTGTTCGGCTTTCGCGCCGTGAACCTCGCCGCCGCCCCCTTCCTGCGCATGGCCGACCGCCTGCTCGGGGCCGACGTGCTCAGCGAGGTCGCCGAGTTCGTCGGCGACCTGCAGAAGATCTACGGCGGCGTGCAGCAGCGCGCCCGGGCCGTCTACAAGCTGCTCCGCAGCCCCCAGGTCGGCTTCGTGGTGGTGACCACGCTCGAGCCCGCCCCGTTCGCCGAGGCGGAGTTCTTCTGTTCGCGCCTACGGGAGTACCGCATGCCGCTGCGCGGCGTGGTGGTCAACCGAGCACTGCCGGACTCCCTGCGCGACCGCACCGCCCTGGCCACGGCCACCGAGCTGGCCGATGACGACCGCCTGGCCGCATGGCTCACCCGCCGGCTCGGCCACCGGGTGAACGCGGACGCGCTCCACGCCATCGGCGAGCGCTGGCTGCAGTTCCACGCCATCGCTGAACGCGACGCTCGCCAGCTGGGGCGGCTGGAGCGTCTCGGCGCCGTGAAGGCCGCGCGGATCCCGCTGTTCAGCGAGGACGCCGACGAGCTCGCCGGGCTGGCGCGCATCGCGGCGCTGCTCTAGCGCCTCAGAGCACGCGCACGCGCTTGACCTGCCGCCCGGTCATCTCGATGGCGGCGGTGGCGCCGGGCATGGTCAGCACGGTGGGGATGTCACCGTCGCAGACCTCGTGGAGAACCTCGACCAGGCTGGGGTCCGACGTGCTCAGCACCACCTGGTTGGACGCGGACAGCTTCCACAGGAAATTTAGCGCCGTGGCCCGGCGCTGCGGGTCGGAGCTGAGCAGCGGCTCATCGAGAAGCAGCGGCACTCCCTCACCGGCGTCGCTGAGGACCTCGGCCAGCGCCAGCCGCAGCAGCAGTGACACCTGGTCGCGGGTGCCATGGGACACCAGCTCCAGCGGCACCAGGTCGGGCCGGTCCCGGCCGAGCAGGGAGACCTCGAAGTGGTCGGTGTCGACGTTGACCGCGGTGTAACGATCGTCGGTCAGCGTCGCCAGCCGCTCGGCGACCGAGGCTGCCAGACGCGGCGCCAGGTCGCGGTGCAGGCTGCGGGTGGCGTTCTCGATGAGCTCCGCGGCGGCCCGGAGCGCGGCGAGCTGGTGCAGGCCGCGGTCACGCGCCGCCATGCACGCGGCGCGCTCGTCCTCGAGGTCGGCGAGGCTGGAGACGCTGCCGCGCATCTCGGCAAGGCGCGCGCGCAGCGAGGTCGCCGCGGTGGAGGCGGCAACGGCGCCCTGGCGGGCGTGCTCTGCCTCGGTCTCCAGCTCGGCGAGCCGCGCCTGGTCGAGCGGCTCGCTGGCAGCCACATCAGCGGGGTTGCCTCCCCTGAGCGTGAGCCGCGCCTCGAGGTCGGCGGTGAGACGGTCGATGGTCCTGACGTCGGCGCTGTGAGAGCCGCGACGGCGCAGCTCGGCGAGGCGTCGCTGGGCTAGGTCGTGGCGGCGCCTCCCCTCACAGCCGGCGCGGAACACGGCCACGCCCTCGGCCAGGGGCACCGACGGTCCGACCCCGGCCGCGTCGAGGAGCCGGCGCAGCGCGGCCCGCGCCGAGTCGGCAGCCCGGGCGCGTTCCTGCGCCTCCCGGGTGAGCCCGTCGAGCTCGATCTCGCGCTGAGCCAGGATCGCGTCCTCGGTACAGAGCTCGTCGCGGCGCCGCTCGATGCCCGTGGCTCCGGCGATGCCGTCGAGCACGGTCCTCACCGTCTGCTCGGCGCCGGCTGACCCGCCCCGTGGACCCTCGACGACCAGCTGGCAGCGCTGCGCGAGCGACAGGGCGAGCTCGGCAAGCTCACGCAGGCGGGCCTCGGCGGCGTCCACGTCGGCGGCCAGCGTCTCGATGCGCACCTCCTCGCGCTGGAGCTCGGTGTGGAGCGCGCGCAGCCGCGGCAGCCGCTCGGCGAGGCGGTCGAGGCCCTCTGCGTCGAGGGTGATGCCGGGACACAGCCTGGCCAGGCGGCGCCTCGCATGGTCGGCATCGCCGGCCACGAGCCGGTCCACGGCGAGAACCACCAGGGTCGCCACCACGGCCACCCCCGCGGCGGCGAGCGCAACCGGGCCGTGGTGCGACGCCCAGGCGACGGCGGCCGTGACCGCGCCGGCCAGGAGCGCGACCGTCGCCACCAGCCGTGCGGCGCGGCTCGATCGTCCTCCCCTGGCCGTCCCCACCAGCTCGATCGCCGCCTCGACGCCGGCGGCGCTCGTGCCGGCCACCCCGGTGGCGGCGATCTCGCGGCGAAGAGCCTCGCGGCGCCCGGAAGCAGCGGCGAGCTCGTCGCTGCGCTGCCGCGTGGCAGCCGCGCGGGCCAGCTCGCGTTCCAGGCCTGCCGCCTCCGCGACCAGGTCGTCCTCAACAACGAGCGAGCCGCCGAGCGCGCGGAGACCGGCGGCGATCTCGGCGCGGCGCCGGCGAACCTCGGCGAGCTGAGGTGCGGCGGCGCCGGCCCGCGCCCCGGCCTCGTCCGCGGCCCGCCTCGTCTCCTGGGCTTGCGCGGCCAGCGTGGCCACGCGGTCCTCGCGGTCGAGTGGAAAGCCGGCGAGGTGGCCGGTGCCGTCGATCTCGGCCGCAACGTGGGCGACCTCCGCATCGGTGGCCTCGATCTCCGCGCGCTGCGCCGCCAGCGCCGCCAGCCGGCCGAGCAGCCAGCGCCGCTCGGCGTCGGCGCGGCGCAGCTCAGCCCGTTCGGCCTCCACGTCGAGTGCGCGCAGGCGCTCCTCCTCGGCAGCGAGGGACAGCAGTCGCCGGCGGGAATCGTCCACCTGCACGTCCAGCTGGCGGAGGCGGTTGACGGCGCGCCCGAGGGGGCTCGTCGACCGCCGCTCGGAGCCCACCCGGTTGACCGCGTCGGCGATGGTTGCCAGCGCCTGGGCGGCGGTGATCTCGTCACCCGAGTCCGCGAGGCGCTCGATGGCCTCCTGGACGTCGCCGGCGCGCGCCGCCGGGGCGTCGCCGGCGCCAAGGCGGAGCCCGTCCTCCCCCACGCAGGCGCTGGCGCAGAACACGGCCTCGTCGACCCCGAGGTGGACGCGGCCCGGGACCACCGCCCGCCCGATGCGGCTCTGCGCGGTGACATCCCCGCCGCCGATCTCGTGCACCTGGCAGGTCTGCTCACGGTTCTCGAGCCGCCTGGCCACCCGGAGCCGGCGCCCGCCGGCGAGCTCGTACGTCAGTGCCAGGGAGTAGGCGCCCCCGGCCCAGGGCGTCCACCGCGTCCAGTCGCTGCGCTCGGTGGGCCGGCCCGGGCCGCCGGCATCGAGGCCGTACAGCGCCGCCCGGAGGGCACGATGGACGGTGGATTTGCCACTCTCGTTGTCACCAAGCAGCACCGTCAGCCGTGGGTGGAAGTCGATCTCGACGTCGCTGAGCCTGCCGAAGCCGCCGATGTCGAGCCGCTCGAGCCTCATCGGAGCCCGATCTCCGCGCCGGCCAGCGCCTGCAGGCCGTAGCGAAGGGCATCCTCGAGGATGATCCGGTGCCGGTCGTCGGACGCCGACCCGGCGGCCTCGGCCACGGCCCGCGCGAACGCTCCGCGCACGGTCGGGTCATCGACCAGCGCGGCCGCGCTGATCGCCGGGCTGGTCAGGTCCCGGACGCGCACGCCGGCCGCCCCCGACCCGTCACGCACCGAGCTCTCCACCGTGTAGCTGTCGGTGGACACCGACTGCTCGATCTCGCCCACGAGGTCGATGCGCAGCATGGCGCGGTCCGGCTCGAGCCCTGCCAGCGCGACGACGGCGGCTGCCTCGGCGGCGTCGACGACATCGGCCAGGCTGCGTGCCCCGGCGACATCCACGGTCGCGGTGCGCGCATGCCAGCGGTTGTCCTCGACCGGCTCGTAGCCCACCTCTCCGTCCGCGGAGACCGTCACCAGCACCGGGCCGCGGGGCTCGTGCTCGTCGAACGTGAGCGGCTCGGGGCTTCCCGGGTAGAGGACACCGTTGACCTCGTCGACGCGGCGGCGATGGTAGTGCCCGCACAGCGCGGCGGCGAACCCCCTCGAGCGCACATCGGCGGCATGGAACGGCCCGTGGATCGACTTGCCGTCGGGGCGAGAGCCGAGCTCGGCCCCGTGGAACAGCGCCAGGTTGACGTCGCCGTCGGGAGGGCGGCAGTCCAGCGGGTCGCCCTGCCATGCCGGCTCGAGGTGGGCGAGGCCCCAGACGTTGAGGCCCGCCAGCAGCTCGTGGGGGCGGAGCTCGGCGGCGTCGAAGACGTGCACGTTGGCCGGCCACTCGGTGCGGCTGTAGATCGATCCGGCGAGCAGCGCGTCGTGGTTCCCCGGCGCCACCAGCACGGCCAGCGGGCTCCACGACGCGAAGGTGTCGCGCAGGAACGTGGCCGTGTCGGCGCCGGCGCGGTCGTGCTCGTAGAGGTCGCCGCCGATGGTGATCGCCGCGCAGCCACGCTCCTGCGCGGTGCGACCGGCTCGGCGGAGAGCCTCGCGCAATCCCTGGCGGCGGCGGATGGCCAGCTCACCCTGGCAGCCCATCCCCGCGAAGGCGCGGTCGAGGTGCAGGTCGGCGATGTGGAGGAGGCTTGTGCTCATACGTTGGCAGGGTGTGTGCCGCGGCGGCGAACGTCAGTTCGTTCTGACAACGCTATCACGCCATCGGCCGGCTCACAAGCGGACCGTGCGCGAGTTCGTAACGAAAGGCATCCGGTGGTCCGCGGTCTGAAAAGATAGCGTCGGCTGAATGCCGCAATCGCGGCAGAGATACTGGAGAGCAGTGGGACGAGGTTCGGCAGCTTCACGCCGCGCCGCTGGATTCGCCGCCGTGCTGATCCTCGCGGCCGTGCTTGCACGCCTGCTCACCCTGCCGCTGCCGCGCGACCAGTGGGCGGCGGAGCTGGCCATCGGGGTGGTGGGCGCCGCCGCCGCGATCCTGATGGTGCGGCTGGCTCGCCACGACTGGATGCACGGCGATCTCGCCGTGGTCGGCCGGCAGGTGATCGGCGCCACCGGCACCGGCCTGCTGGTCGGGCTCGCCAGCGGCTACTTCGATCGCCTCGACGTGGTCACGGTGCTCCTCTTCAGCGCCGTCCACCTCAGCGCGCCGGGTCGAGCCCGGGCCCGTGCGCTGCTGGCGGCGAGCATCCTCGTCGACGGCGCGTTCGCCGCCGTGTGGCTGGTGTGGCTGAAGGAGGACGTCCCGACCCTGGGCTTCGCCCTGGCCCTGATGACCGCCCTCCAGCTGGCCGTCTTCGCCCAGGCCAAGGCGGCCGGCGCCAACGCGGCCTCCGACCGGCTGCGCAGCTCGGCGCACGCCGCCACCGCCGAGCGGGTGGGCACCGCCATCGATGTGCTCGGGGTCACGCGAGCCGTCCTCGACACCAGCCGGGAGTCGTACCCGCTGCTCACCCACGCGGCAGTCCTGCTCTACGACGTCGGCGCCAACCGGCTCCGTCCGCTGCCGCTGTACCTGGGACCGCACGGCGTGGCCTCGACGGACAGCGACAACCTCGACTTCACCATGGCCCCGGGCGAGGGTCTTGCCGGTCGGATCTTCTCGGCCAGCCGCCCGCTGGTGTGGCCGACCGCGTACGACGTGCACATGGCCCAGGCAAACCTCGGCGAGCAGGCGCGCGCCCAGGTTGAGGCGCTGCGCCGCGGCGTCCCCCTCTGCGCCATCGGCGCGCCGCTGATCGTCGACGACGAGGTCATCGGTGTCTACGTGCTCACCTCGAACCGGCAGGAGCTGGTGTGGGGTGACGAGGACGTGCCGGTGGTCTCCGCCCTGGCCGCCGAGGCCGCTCGGGCCATCGAGCGCGCCCGCCGCTACGAGCGCGAGCTCGACCAGGCGCACCTGGACAGCATCACCGGCCTCGCCAACCACCGCCAGCTCACCCGCACGCTCGACCAGGAGGTGGCGCGCGCGCGGCGCCGGACCACGCCGCTTGGGGTGGTCTTCTGCGACCTCGACCGGTTCAAGGCGGTCAACGACACCTACGGCCACGCCGCCGGCGATCGCGTGCTGACCATCCTTGCCCAGGTCTTCCACGACTCCCTGCGCCGCGAGGACTCGGCGGCGCGCTATGGGGGCGACGAGTTCGTCTGCGTCCTGCCCGGAGCGGACCGGGTCGAGGCGTCGGCGGTCGGGCTGCGCATCAGCAGCTCCTTCGAGGTGCGCGTCCGCGAGGACGCGGAGCTGAGCCGCGCCGGCGTCACCATCTCATGTGGGGTCGCCATCTTCCCCGACGACGCCGACGACGTCGACGGGCTGCTGCAGTACGCCGACGCGGCGATGCGCCACGTCAAGGTCGCTCACCGGGCCGGGCTCACCGACGGCCGTCGCAGCTGAGCGTCGCGCGCTGATCACCTGACCCGCGGGGCGCAGGGGGTATCGTGACCTCATGCCCTCGACCATCGCGCGGCGGCCACCCACCGACCAGGTCGGCATCGCCGACACCAGGGTGGGACGCTTCGACTACAAGTGGGTCGCGCTGGCGGTCGTGTTGACCGGCACGATCATGACGATCCTCGACGCCACCATCGTCAACATCGCCATCCCGACGCTGCAGCACGACCTCCATGCCGGCAGCTACACGGATATCGCCTGGGTGGTCACCGGGTACCTGCTTGCCCAGGGGGCCGTCATCCCGCTGACCGGGTGGGCGACCGACCGCTGGGGCACCAAGCGCCTGTACCTCATCACCATCGTCACCTTCACGGTCGCGTCGATGTTGTGCGGCATCTCGCAGAACCTCGGCGAGCTGATCTTCTTCCGCGTCATCCAGGGCATCGGTGGCGGCATGCTGATGCCGATCGGGATGACCATCATCCTGCAGGCCGTCGGCCCGCAGAACATGGGGCGCGTGATGGGCATCTTCGGTGTGCCGATGCTGATCGCCCCGGCGGTCGGACCGGTGCTCGGCGGCTGGTTCGTGCAGGATTTCACGTGGCGGCTCATCTTCTATGTGAACGTGCCGATCGGGGTGGTCGGCTTCGTCGCCGCGTCGCGCTTCCTGCGCGAGTCACACCGCACCGCGGGGCTGCGACTCGATCTGCTCGGACTGCTCACCGGCGTGCCCGCCATCCTGGCGCTCATGTACGCGGTCGATCGCAGCACGGCGTTGGGGTGGTCGTCGGCGCTGGTCGTCTCCCTCCTCATCGCCAGTGCCCTGCTGATGGGCGCGTTCATCGTCCGCCAGCTGCGCGCACGCGACCCACTGCTCCAGCTGTCGCTCTTCCGCGATCGGACCTTCTCGTGGGCGATGGGGCTCAGCTTCATCGTGGTCACAGCGATGTTCGGGACCATGCTGCTGCTGCCCCTCTACCTCCAGGAGGTGCACGGCTACGACGCCATCGAGACCGGCCTGCTGCTGCTGCCGCAGGCGGCGCTGGCGGCGGTGTCGATGCCGCTGGGCGGCTACCTCACCGACCGCATCGGTCCCAAATGGGTGGTGGCCACGGGCCTGGTCCTGCTGACCGTCGGCAGCGTGGTCCTGGCGCAGATCCACTACAACTCATCGAACTGGCTGGTGGTCGGCGCGCTGATGTTGCGCGGCGTGGCGATGGGCTTCGCGATGATGCCGACGATGTCGGCTGCCATGGCGCGCGTGCCGCGCAGGTACACGTCGCGCGCGTCGAGCATCACCAACACCTTCCAGCGCGTCTCGTCGTCGGTGGGGATCGCCATCCTGGTCACCGTCCTGGCGGCACAGTTCTCCAGCGCGGCCGCGCAGACCACCTGCGCGCCCACGGCGGCGGAGGTGCGCGCGGCGGCTGCGGTCCTCCACCAGCCGACGATCACGGGGCCGGGCTACTGCGCCCTCCTCCGCCAGCGCATCACCGCCTCCTCGGCGCAGGAGAGCTCGGGCAGCACGCAACCGAGCACCGGCAACGCCACGCTCGACTCCTTCGACCGCGCCTACGCCGGCGGCGTCTTCAGCGATGCCTTCGACCGCACCTTCGTGCTCATCGCCATCCTCTCCGCGATCGGCGTCGTGCCGGCCTTCTTCCTCAAGCGCCCCGAGCGTGGCGTGGGCACCGCGCCCATCGAGGCCGCCGTCTAGCGAGGACGACCGCTGCGCTCAGTCCCCGGCGCGTCGGTAGCGGAGGGTGCGCTCCTCGAGGAGCGTGTCGACGTCCTTCGCGCAGAGCTCGTCGAGGTGACGCAGCAGGGCGCCGCGCAGCGCGGCGATGCACAGGGAGGGATGCGCGTGTGCCCCCGGTGACGGCTCGGGCACCAGCTCGTCGACCAGGCCGATGGCGTGCGCGGTGTCGACGCCCGGGCGCAGGGCGGCCGCCGCACGGGCGCGCTGGCCGGCGTCGCGATAGAGGATCGCCGCGCAGGTCTCCGGCGGCGCCACCGTGTACACCGCGTTCTCCAGGGCGAGCACCCGGTCGGCGAGGGCCAGCGCCAGCGCGCCCCCGGAGCCGCCCTCGCTGAGCACCGCGCTGACCACCGGCACGCGCAGCTCGAGCATGGTGAGCAGCGACGCGGCGATCGCCCACGCCTGGCCGCGCTCCTCAGCGCCGACACCCGCGTGGGCGGCAGGGGTGTCGACCAGGCAGACGACCGGCATGCCGAACTTCTCGGCTGTGCGCATCAGCCGCTGGGCCTTCCGGTAGCCCTCGGGATGGGGCATCCCGAAGTTGTGCAGCGCGCGGCTGATCGCATCCGTCCCCTTCTCCTGGCCGATGACCATCACCCAGCGATCGCCGAGCCTGGCGGGGCCGCCGACGACGGCACGGTCGTCGCCGAAGAGTCGATCCCCGCGCAGCTCCGTCCACTCCGTGAACGCCCCGGCGATCACCTGCAGGGCGCGTGGCCGCCCCGGGTTGCGGGCGAGCTCGACGGCGGCAAAGGCGACGCGCTCACGCTCGGCGGTCTGCGTGCTGACGGTCATGGCCGCGCCGAGAACCCGACGAGCAGGCGGATCACGGTGTCCCGCAACGCACCGCGCTCGACGACGGCGTCGACCATGCCGTGGGCCAGGAGGAACTCGGAGGTCTGGAAGCCCTCGGGGAGCCGATCGTGGCTGGCCTGCTCGATGACCCTTCCCCCGGCGAAGCCGATGCGCGCATGCGGCTCGGCAAGGATGACGTCGGCCTGCACGGCGAACGAGGCGGTGACGCCCCCGAAGCATGGATCGGCAAGGATGGAGACGTACGGCAACCCGGCGCGGGCCACCGCGACAACGCCCGCCGAGCAGCGCGCCATCTGCGCCAGGGAGGCGATCCCCTCCTGCATGCGCGCACCTCCCGAAGTGCACACCGCGATCAGCGCGCGACCCTCGCTGACGGCGAGGTCACAGGCGCGCGCGAACTGCTCCCCGGCGGCGCTGCCCAGCGAGCCGCCGAGGAAGCCGAAGTCCATGCACGCCAGCACCGCCGGCACCTCACCCACGGACGCTCGGGCGACCACGAACGTCTCCTCGAGGTGGGTCCGTTCGCGCGCCTGCGCGACCCGCGACGGGTACGGCACCCCGTCATCGAAGCCGAGCGGGTCGCGGTCGGCGATGTCCATCCGGATGACCTCGACGCTGCCCGCGTCGGCCAGCTGCCGGACCCGCGCCGGCGCCGGCACGACGGCGTGCCGCCCACAGTTCGGGCAGACCCGCAGGTGCTTCTCGAAGCGGGCCTCGACGAAACGGCGGCCGCATCCGCGGCACTCGACGGTGCCGGCGGGCGCGACCGGGCGGAGCTTGGGACCAGGGGCTGCGAGGGGGCGGGCGGGATCGCGCCCTCCCGTCACCGCGGTGGGCTGCCTGTCCATTCGAGGGCGATGCCGCCCCAGGTGGCGCCACTCCCGAAGGCGACGCTGATGATCTTGTCGGCCGGCCGGAGCGTGCCGGCCGCTGCCGCCTCGTGGATCGCCAGCGGGATCGACGCTGCGCTGGTGTTGCCCACGCGCTCGACATTGAGGATCACGCGGTCCATGGAAACACCGAGCCGCTTGGCGGTGGCCTCGATGATGCGCAGGTTGGCCTGGTGGGGGATGAACCAGTCCACCTCGTCCGGGCTCCACCCGGCGTCGGCGCACAGGTTGGCGGCCGCCTCGGAGAGCCGTTCCACGGCCAGCCGGAAGGTGCCCCGGCCGGACATCCTGATCGCGCTCGGGCCGTCGGGCTGGTCCTCGCGCGTCCCGTAGTAGATGAGGTCGGCCTCGGCCCCGTCCGCGGCCCAGCGCACCGCGCGGATGCCACCGGCACCCGCCGCGCGGCCCACCATCGCCGCCGCCGCACCATCGCCGAAGAGCACGCAGGTGGAGCGGTCGGTGTAGTCGACCATCGGGGTGAGCGCCTCGCTGGCGACGACCAGGACGTTGCCCAGGGCCTGGCTGCGGATCAGCGAATCGGCCAGCGCCAGCGCGTAGACGAAGCCCGAGCACGCGGCATTGACGTCGAACGCCGGCATCCCGTGCAGGCCGAGGATCTGCTGGATCCGGCAGGCCACGGACGGCAGCCTGGTCTCGGCGCTGCAGGTGGCCACGATGATCGCATCCGGCACCGGGTTCCCCGCCGCGGCGAGTGCCTCGGCCGCGGCGCGCGCTCCCATGGCGGCCACCGTCTGGCCGGGGGCCACACGGCGGCGCTCGCGGATGCCGGTGCGTTCGACGATCCAGGTGTCAGAGGTCTCGACCATCGCCTCCATGTCGGCGTTGGTGAGCACGGCGTCAGGGACGTAGGCGCCGACGGAGAGCAGCTGGGCAACGGGAATCGCTGTCCCGCCCGTCGCCGCGTCGATGGTGGCGTGGGAGAAGGGGGCGGTGGGCATCGTCTGCACACAAGCCTACCCGGCGCCGCCTCGTTACGGGGTTGACGCCGCCGCCGGGCCGCTCCTGCCCGCGGCCGGGGCTTCGTTGTATCTTTGCCCGCGATGCACCTCGTGGCCAGTTCTGGAAGCGCGTTTGCGATCAATGGCTTCGCCGGGCTCAAGGGCGCGGAGCAGTTGAGCTTCTGGCTCTCCTTCATCCTCTTCAACGGCTATG
Source organism: Candidatus Dormiibacterota bacterium (assembly GCA_963850385.1). GTDB lineage: Bacteria > Chloroflexota > Dormibacteria > Aeolococcales > Aeolococcaceae > Aeolococcus. The sequence goes on along the minus strand of CAWKKS010000002.1, from coordinate 320,176 downwards.
TCGGGCTCGAGGTCATCTGCCTGGCGGCGTTCTACTTCGCGGCGCGGCCGCGGTCGGGCGCCCCCAACCCGGCAGCCATCTGGTACCTCATCGGCGCGCTGTGGGTGGTCATGTCGTTCATCACCACCGTCTGGGCCGCACCCGCGGAGAAGGCGTTCCTCGACGACTCGGGGAGCTTCATCGCGGTGGGCACGCGCACTGTGAAGGTGTTCATCGGCCTCGGGTTCGCGGGCGTGGCCGTGATGTGCCTGCTGCTCGGCGCCATGGAGACGGCCCGCCGCAAGCGGGCGATGAGCCAGACGCTGGTCATCTGACCCGTCGCGACCGCTCTACCTCAGCGAGAAGCTGAGGATCGCAGCGGGGTTGAGCAGGGCGAACTGGCGCTGCACGGCGTGGGTCCCGGCGCTGATCGCGGTGACCCAGAGGGCGGACACGTTGGTCACCGGGATGAAGTCCCCGGGGAAGCGCTCGAGGTGATCCTGCAGGGTGTGGCGCGGCTCGACGTGGACATCGCCGACCATCGAGAAGGCCTGGGTGTTGATCGAGGCCGGGTGGGCGACCTTCTCCCGCCAGAGGGCCGGGTTGCCGTCACCGGCGTCGTCGAGCGGGCAGATGAGCACGATGCCCGCCTTGGCGACGGTCAGCAACGGCTCGGTGCGGCTCAACACCGGGTAGCTCACCGACAGCGGTTCCGCCCGCCCGTTGCGCAGGTGCAGGAAGTCGCCGAACCGGTTGACAGCGTCGCTGACCCGGTCCGGGCGGACGATCTCCATCTCGCCGGTGACCTGGATGAAGGTCGAGTAGATCTCGAGGGTGCGCCAATCGCTCATCGCGCCATGACGGTACCAGCGGGCTCGTCCTCGTGGCCGACGCCCTCATGACGCAGGTCGGCTCGGCCGTCGCTTATCCTGTGGGCCGTCGCGTCCGAGGTCGGCTGTCTTGGGAAGAAATGGTCGAACGCTTCATCCTCGCTGTCCGATCCGACTTCGGGTGCCTGGTCATCATCGTCGCGTTCGTGGTGATCATGATCTCCACCATCGTGTTCGCCAACGTCATCACCCCGCCATCGAGCAACCCGTTCGTCTGATGGCTGGGGCCGACCCACGCGTCGCTAGAATCTGTCCGTCGCCGTTCTCCCCGTCCTGAGGCTCTCATGGCGCTGAACCCGTACGACACGCCGCGCGGCAGGATGCGTTCGCGGGTGGAGACGACGCGCCGGCAGTTCCTCCTGCTGGTGGGGTCGGTTGGCGCCCTGGGCGCCACGCTCTTCGGCGGCATCGAGCTGCTCAAGTTCATGTTCCCGGCCGCCACGCTCGAGGCTCCGCCACAGTTCAAGACCGGCTTCACGGTGTCCGACCTCACCGGCAACGGCAGCCTCAAGATCAACGTCATCTCGGACACCGCCAATCGGGTGACGGTGGTCCTGGACGCCACCGGGATCTACGCGGTCTACCTGGTGTGCACCCACCTGGGCTGCACCCCCAACTACGTGAGCGACGTGACCAGCGGCACGGGCGTGCTTGACACCTCCGACGTCGTCGCCCGCCACTACAACGCCGAGGCGGGGGCGATCACCACCCGCAATGGCTGGGCCTGCCCCTGCCACGGCAGCCGGTACTACATCGACTCCACCAACTTCTACGGGCCGGCGCCGCGCCCGATGGACTGGGTCGACATCCAGGTCTCCCCGGACAACCACTTCATCGTGAACCGGGCGGCCATCACCGTGTACCGTCAGGCCGGCGACAACACGGTCCCCAAGTGGCGGCTCGACCCCAAGACGGGCAAGAGCAACGGCCAGACGGTGGGGGTGTGAGCGTGGCCGGCGGAGTCAGCGGAGCGATGGAGGAGAAGCGGTGAGCGCCCGTCCCACCGAGGGCAACCCGCTGCGCGCGTTCGCAGGCCAGATCTGGGGATCGATCTTCCGGCATGGCCTGCCGACGACGGACAAGGTCGCCGCGCGCACCGCGCTCACCAACTTCTTCCTGCACATCCACCCGGTCCGGGTCAAGAAGTCGGCGATCCGGGTCAGCTACACGCTGTGCCTCGGCGGCCTGTCGTTCTTCCTGTTCATCCTGCTCACCATCAGCGGCCTGTTCCTGATGTTCTATTACATCCCGTCCGTCGACCAGGCGTACCAGAACATCAAGGACCTGCAGTTCGTCGCCACCTTCGGGCTGGTGATCCGCAACCTCCATCGCTGGGCGGCGCACGGCATGGTCATCACCGTCTGGCTGCACATGGCCCGCGTCTTCTACCAGGGGGCGTACAAGCCGCCGCGAGAGTTCAACTGGGCGATCGGTACGTTCCTGCTCTTGATCACCCTGCTGCTCTCGTTCTCCGGCTACCTGCTCCCCTGGGACCAGCTGGCCGTGTGGGCGATCACGGTCGGCACCAACATGGCCAAGTACGCCCCGATCGCCGGTCCCTACACCCGCTACCTGCTGCTCGGTGGTCGCAACGTCGGCCAGGGAGCGCTCATACGCTTCTATGTCTTACACGTCGTCGCCCTGCCCCTCATCGGGTTCATCCTGATGGTCATACACTTCTGGCGCGTCCGCAAAGACGGGTTCACGGGAGGCCTGTAGGCGATGGCGACGGTCGTCGGCGACAACTCCGGCAGGGCGGGTGACGAGGCCTCGACACCACTGAACCGCGCCACCACACCGGCGGTGCGCCCACTGCGTCCGCGCGGCACCGGGCCCGAGCTCGCCTCCACGCCGCTGGTGGTGCGCCGCCGCGAGGAGGAGGAGACGGTGGTCACCTTCCCGGGGTTGGTGTGGAAGGAGTTCCTGGCCGGGCTGGCTTGCTTCATCTTCCTGCTCGGGGTGTCGATCCAGGTCAACGCTCCGCTCCTGCAGCGCGCCAACACGGCGATCACCCCCAACCCGGCCAAGGCGCCCTGGTACTTCCTCGGCCTCCAGGAACTGCTCGAGCGCTTCCCACCGGTCATGGCGGGGGTGGCCTTTCCCAGCTTCGTGATCATCTTCATGCTGCTGACCCCCTACCTCGATCGCAACCCCAGCCGGCGTCCCCAGGACCGCAAGGTGGCCATCGCGCTGTTCACCATCTACCTCTGCCTGGCGGTGTCCTTCGTGGTCATCGGCGTCTTCTTCCGCGGCCTGGCCTTCAACTGGGACTGGACACGCATCCTCGGCCACCCCGGGGTCAAGCCCGCGGTATGAGCAGGTGGGTCTTCGTGATCCTGTCGGCGGGCCTCATCGCGCTGGTCGGCATCGCCGCCATCCGCGACACCCAGGATCGCGACTACCTGAACATCCAGCAGCAGTACCAGTCCGACTACAACGACACCGGCTTCAACGTCCAGGTGCAGCAGATCTTCCCGACGTTCGCTGACGCCAAGCGCGGCGACACGTTCCGGGTCGAGCGCTGCATCTCCTGCCACGTGCCGGACATCGGCACCATCGGGCCCGAGATCGCGGCGCAGCGGCTTGCCCAGGATTTCATGAAGTACGAGCCCAACGCCCAGGCGATCGCCAAGCAGAACCACCTGACCATGGTGCACCCGGCCTACATCGCCAACGGGGTCAGCGTGCCGAGCTCCACGGGCAAGGGCTTTGCGCCGGCGATGGACTTCACCCAGTACGGCTCCACCGGGACGGGGTTCCTCCCCTACGTGGTCACCGGCCTCACCTCCAACGCCAAGCAGGGCTACGCGGTCACCCAGAGCACGGTGCTCCCCGGCCCTCTGCCGCTCGCGGTGGCGCCGTCGGTTCTCGATGCGGCGCAGAAGAACCCCGCGCTCCAGAAGGTGGGCATCGACCAGGTCGGCTGCATCGTGTGTCACAGCGGCGGTCGCCTGGCGTTGACCGCGACCGACGCACACCAGAACCTGATCATCAATCCCCAGTACGACTTCACCTCCGGAGCCCAGCTCTACTACAAGTACTGCGTCAGCTGCCACGGTGTGCAGGGCGAGGGCGGCAAGGGTCCGCCCCTGAACAACCAGGATCGCCTCGGCTACTTCAACGAGGACTATTACTACCGGTGCATCGAGTACGGCTTCACCGACTTCGAGCACCTCGGCAGCATCATGCCCAACTGGGGTGGGATCGCCTCCGACTACACGTACGATCCCACCCGTGACAAGCAGAAGCCGAGCAAGAGCTCAGTGCTCACCGAGGACCAGATCCACGTGCTGATCCAGTTCATCCGCCACTGGGAGGACTACACCACCCTGCCCTAGGGGCGGTGGTCCACCACGATGAGACGACGCACCCTCGCCCGCGACGTGCTCGGCACCATGCTCATGCTCGGCGTGGTGATCGCCCTGTGCGTGATCATCATCCTCGGCGAGCACTTCCTCGAGAACTTCAAGTCCCACTGACGAGATGAGCCTTCCCATGCACGCCATCCTTGCCGACCTCGACCCCGGTGACGCCGGCTGGGGTGACGTCATCTTCGTCAGCATCTGGGCGTTCGCCACGCTGGTCCTCGCGGCGTATTACTGCTACCGCTCCTTCTTCACCCGCTGACCGAGGTGGGCTTGAGCGCAGTGGCCACGGCGCGGCACAGGGACTGGCGGGTCGCCGCCGCCCTCTCGCTCATCCCCGGCGGTGGTCAGCTGTACAACGGCCAGGCCGGCAAGGCGCGCTACTACTTCGCGTGGGCGGTCGGCTGCCTGGGTGCCGACGTGCTGTTCTTCCTGGGCGGCAGCGCGCTCGGCCGCCAGTGGATCGCCGACGGCCGGCTGATCCTGGCGATGATCTTCGGGATGATCGCCATCTTCGTCTTCATCGGGCTGCTGGTCTACGGGTTGTTCATCTGGGGGAGCGCCGTGGTCGACGCCACCGCGGGGGCGCGGGAGATCTCCCTCACCGGCACACCATCGCCCAAGCTCCGGTACTTCCACCTGTGAGCGCCTGATGGGACTTCGCGATGTCGTCAGGCGGATGCGACCCCGGCCGACGGGCGCCGCGGGACGGACGCTCCCCGACCCCGCCAAACCCCCCGAGAACCGAGGAGACTGGGACGCCGCCGCGCTCACCAATGTCGAGATCACCCAGCTGGTGAAGCGGCAGATCCGAACCGACACGCTGCCGTGGCAGAAGTGAGCCGCGGCGCGGTTTGCCGCCTCGTCGATGGCTGTGCGATCATGCCCTCCAGCTTGGTTCCGGGAATTCGCCGGAGCCGGCCGGGGCCGTGCCCCTCGACGGGCCGACCGCCGATCGCCGCGGCGGCGGCACCCCGCGCTGTTGTCGCCAACGGATGGGATTCGGAGAGCTGGTCCAGGTGAACCCACTCGCCACGACCATCGTCGACACGTCGCCCTACCATCCCGGCGGACCGGTGGCCGACAGCATGAAGTTCGTCTTCAACTGGGTGCTGATCGCCTCGCTCGTGCTGGGCATCTTCACCACCGTGATGCTGGTCTACAGCATGTTCCGCTTCCGCCGCAAGCACGACGACGACGAGCCGGTGCAGTTCCATGGCAACACCCGTCTCGAGCTCTTCTGGACCGCCGTGCCGCTGGCCGTGTTCCTCTCGCTGTTCGGGCTGACGGTCTCGCAGATGGGCTTCATCAACGACGCGCCGGCGAGCACCGCAACCAAGCCGGTGATGCAGGTGACGGTGATCGGTCAGCAGTTCAGCTGGACCTTCGACTACACCGGGAAGCACAACTCCACCGGCAACGACGTCCAGAGCTTCACCACGCTGTACGTCCCCGAGAACATCCCGGTCGACCTCCAGGTCGTGTCCACCGACCCGCCCTGCGTGACCAAGCCCAACCAGTCGTCGACCAGTGCCGCCACCGCCCAGGCCGCGGCGGCCCTGAGCCAGAAGCTGAGCGGCGGGGAGAGCCTCGCCAACGCCATCTCCGACCAGGGATGTGGCGTCAACCACAGCTTCTACGTGCCGTCGCTGGCCGGTCAGATCAACGCTCTTCCCGGCCAGACCAACCACATGTGGCTCGAGGCGCGCCAGGGCCACTACTACGGGCAATGCCTCGAGCTGTGCGGCACCGGCCACGCCAGCATGCTCCTCGAGGTGATCGCGGAGCCACAGTCGCAGTTCGACACCTGGATGGCGCAGCAGACAGCCAAATGAACACCGCACACGGGGGACACATCTGATGGCGGCGATCAGCACGCCGATGCCGCAGGCTCGTTTCGCCGCGCGATGGGACAAGAGCCGGGGCGTCCTCGGGTGGCTCACCACGGTGGACCACAAGAAGATCGCGATCATGTACCTCTACACGACGTTCTTCTTCTTCCTGGTCGGTGGTGTGATGGCGCTGCTGGTGCGCATCCAGCTCGCCGAGCCGCAGAACAAGTTCCTCACTCCCGCGCAGTACAACCAGATCTTCACGATGCACGGGACGACGATGATCTTCCTCTGGATCATCCCGGTGCTGTCGGGCTTCGGCAACTACTTCGTGCCGCTGATGATCGGGGCGCGCGACATGGCCTTCCCGCGCGTCAACGCGCTGTCGTTCTGGCTCATCCCCGCCGGTGGCCTGGTCATGTACTCCGGTTTCCTCTTCGGCGGAACCGGGGCGGCAGGCTGGACCGGCTACGTACCGCTCACCGAGAAGGCGTACTCACCGCAGGTCGGCCAGGATCTCTGGATCATCGGGCTGCACCTACTCGGCGTGGCGTCGATGCTCGGCGGCGTCAACTTCCTCGCCACCATCCACAACATGCGCGCGCCGGGGATGACCTGGACGCGGCTGCCGCTGTTCGTCTGGGCCACCGAGGTGACCCAGGCTCTCGTCGTTCTGGCGTCGCCGTTCCTTGCCGGGGTCCTGTCGATGGTGCTGCTCGACCGCCAGGTGGGTGCGTCGTTCTTCAGCGTCCAGCACGGCGGCAACGCGCTCCTGTACCAGCTGATCTTCTGGTTCTACTCGCACCCTGCCGTCTACATCATGATCCTGCCGGCGTTCGGGATCGTCAGCGAGGTCATCCCGGTCTTCTCACGCAAGCCGATCTTCGGTTACCGGGCGATGGCCGCTTCGATGGCCGCCATCGCCGTGCTCGGTTTCGTGGTCTTCGTCCACCACATGTTCGTGACCGGTCTGCCCCTGGTGGTCCAGGAGTTCTTCGCCTTCACAACCCTGTGCATCGGGGTGCCCACCGGGATCAAGATATTCAACTGGCTGGCGACCATGTGGGGCGGCAGCGTGCGCTACGACACGCCCATGCTCTTCGCCGCCGGGTTTCTGTTGATGTTCCTGGTCGGCGGAATCGACGGTGTCTACCTCGGCAGCCTGGCCGTCGACCGCACCCTGCACGGCACCTACTGGGTGGTCGGGCACATCCACTACGTGCTCTTCGGCGGCAGCGTGCTCGGTGTGTTCTCGGGGGTCTACTACTGGTTCCCCAAGGTGACCGGCCGTTTCCTCAGCGAGAAGCTCGGCAAGCTGCACTTCTGGCTGATGATCATCGGCCTCAACCTGACGTTCATGCCGATGCACATCCTCGGCGTGCTGGGGATGCCGCGGCGCATCGCCACCTACGAGAACAACCGCGGCTGGGGCGACCTCAACTCCCTCGAAACCTTCGGCGCCTTCCTCATCGCCATCAGCGTCACCGTCTTCCTGATCAACTTCGTCATCAGCATGCGTTCGCCGAAGACGGCCCCGGATGACCCCTGGGAGGGCAACACGCTGGAGTGGGCCACCTCGTCCCCTCCGCCGGCCTACAACTTCGAGACCGTCCCGGCGGTGTCGAGCAGCCGCCCGGTCCGCGATCTGCGCCGGGCGCGGCGGGCGGCCTCAGCCACTCCGTGAGCTGGACTCCGTCGCGTGCCCTCGCGCGTCTCACCGTCGCCACGGCTGTGGCGACGTACCTGCTGGTCGTCATGGGTGGCGTCGTCAGGGTGAGCGGCAGTGGTCTGGGTTGCGGTGACAAGGACCAGTGGCCGCTGTGCCACGGCTCGCTGCTCCCGCCGCTCGAGCAGACGGCCCTGATCGAGTTCACGCACCGCTGGGTTGCCGCGGTGGCGACAGGCTTGGTGATCGCGCTCGCAGCGGTGGTGTGGACGCGCTACCGCAACGTGCGCTGGCTGCGCAACGCGGTGACCGTGGTGGTGACGCTGTTCATCGTGCAGATCGTGCTCGGCGCGATCACCGTGGAGTTCAACCTGCCCAGTGGCGTGATCATGATCCACCTCGCCAACGCCCTGCTCCTGCTCGGAGCGCTGGTCTGGATCGCAGTCACCACCACCACCGCCCGCAGCTCGCGGCCTCGACCGGCACCACAGGTCGCCCGCCTGGCCGGCATTGCCGCGGGCGCGACCTACTTGTTGGCTCTCAGTGGCGCGCTCGTCGTCGACCAGGGTGCGGGAGCCGCTTGCGCCGGCTGGCCGCTCTGCGGCAACGGCTTCCAGCTGACACCCGGCCAGTACGCGGACATCAACCTGTTGCACCGCCTGGTCGCGGGCGTGGTCGTCGTGCTGCTCGGCTACTCGATGATGCGGATGCGCCGCTCCCGTCCGGGCGACCGTGCCCTGCGAGCGGCGACGCTCAGCGTGACGCTGCTCATCGTTGCCCAGGTGGCGGCCGGGGCGGTGCTCGTCGACACCCGTCTTCCCGCAGCGGTGCGGGGCATCCACCTCGCCCTTGCCAGCGGCCTGTGGGCGTGCGTGGTGATCGCAGCGGTGCTCACCCGCGGCAACACCGTCGCGCAGCGGGTCGGCAGCAGCCGCGTCGACCGGCCGGTGCGTGCGGGGGCGGCCGTCTCGTGAGCGTCGCCGTCCGCGTCGACCGGCCCCTCGCAGGGCGAGCCGGTGCCGGCGCGCTCCAGGTGGTGCGCGACTACGTCGCGCTCACCAAGCCCCGCGTCGTCGTCCTCCTCGAGGTCACCACCGTCTTCGCCATGGTCATGGCGGCCCGCGGCTGGCCCTCGACGGGCTTGGTGGTGGCCACCGTCGTGGGCGGGTGGTTCGCCGCCGGCGGAGCTCACGCCATCAACTGCTGGTTCGATCGCGACATCGACGCGAGCATGGGGCGCACACGCACGCGCCCCATCCCCGACGGGCGCATCCAGCCGGCCGGCGCCCTTGCCTTCGGCGTGGTCCTGGGGTTGCTCGCCTTCGCGCTCCTGGCGCTGGCCGTGAACCTGCTCGCCGCGGCGCTGGCGATCGCCGGGCTCCTGTTCTATGTCTTCGTCTACACGATGTGGCTGAAGCGCAGCTCGATGCAGAACATCGTGGTGGGCGGCGCCGCCGGGGCCTTTCCCCCGCTGGTCGGGTGGGCGGCGGTCCAGGGCAGCCTCAGCCTGACCGCGCTCTTCCTGTTCGCTGTCATCTTCTACTGGACCCCGCCGCATTTCTGGGCCCTCGCGCTGCTCATCCGCCGCGACTACGCGAGCGTCTCGATCCCGATGCTCCCGGTGATCGTCGGGGAGCGCGAGACGCGCCGCCAGATCCTGCTCTACACGGTGGTGCTGGTCCTGGTGACGATCATGCCGGCGCTGGTCGGCTCGTTCGGACGCACCTATGCGGTGGGCGCGGGCCTGCTCGACGCTGTCTTCCTGGCCACCGCAGTCCTGGCGGTGCGGGACCCCTCCGCGCGGGCGGCTCGGCGCGTCTTCTACTATTCGATGCTCTACCTGGCGCTGCTGTTTGCGGTCATGGCGGCCGACCGCGTGATCGGCTGACCACTGGAGGACGGGTCGTGGACAAGAAGCTGGCGCGCAAGAACATGCGAACCGGTATCTCCATGTGCCTGGTGCTCCTCCTGCTCATCGGGCTGACCTTCGTCTGGGCGAGCGTCTACCTCAACGCGGTCAAGTAGGACAGGACGTGGCTGACTCCAACCTCCCCGTCCACGACGCAGACGCAGGGCACGGTGAGCACGCGGCAATCCACCTGCCACCACCCAGCTTTGCGCCCATCAGCGTGGCGGCGTCCCTGGCGATGACCTTCATCGGGTTCATCGACGGCGTGCGCGGCACGCTGGGACCGCTGATCTGGGGCATCGGGCTGGTGTGGTTGATCGCCAGCTGCGCGGCCTGGTTCCGCGGAGCGCGGCGCGAGTTCCACGACCTCCCCGAGTCCGTCGAGGGCCACTGAGGGGGCGTCGACACCGTCGCCACCGGGAGTAGGCTGAACCCCCGTGGCACATCTCGGGTTGGGTGACTGGTCGTGGCAGCCGACCGTCCTGCTCGGCCTGGTGGCCCTCGTCGCCGCCTACGCCGCCGCTTGGCGTCGCGGACTGCTCAGCGACACCGACGACGTCAGCCCGTGGGTCGGGAGCCCCCGGGTGCGGCCATGGTTCTTCACCGCCGGGCTCCTGGTCGGCTTCATCGCTCTGCAGTCGCCGCTCGACACCGGCGGTGACCAGTACCTCTTCTGCCTGCACATGGTGCAGCACCTTCTCCTGATGATGGTCGCCCCGCCACTGTGCATCCTCGGGGTGGTGGGGATGAGCCTGCCCGCTCCCGCGCGACTGGGCGGCTGGCGACGACTGTGGAGGTTCGCGGTGCACCCCGCACCGGCCACGCTCATCTTCAGCGCCGTGCTGCTCGTCTGGCACATCCCGGCCCTGTACGACGCCACCCTGACCACCGAGGCGATCCACGTCGTCGAGCACATCAGCTTCATCGCGGTGGGGGTGATCTTCTGGTGGCCGATCGTCGACCCCCTGCGCGGCCGTGACCGGGAGCGGTGGGTGGGCGCCTTCGCGAAGATTGCCATGCTGGTCGGCTCGGGGGTGCCCCCCACCGTGCTCGGGCTCATCTTCACCGTCGCGCCGCACCCCTTCTACGACTTCTACGCGCGCGCCCCACGGCTCTGGGGGCTCACCCCGGTCGCCGACCAGCAGCTCGCCGGGGTGGTGATGTTCGGGGCCGGGAACCTCATCTATTTCGCCGCGGTGGTGATGATCTTCTGGCGCGTGTTCAGCGACCCTGCCGGCGATGAGGAACGCGCCCGACAGGCCTCCGGCTGAGCCCGGCCGGGGCGGCGCGGGCGTGCCATCCCCTACCATCGGGGGGAACACTTTCTTGGATGCACCGCGGCCTGGACCCAGGGCGACGACCAGGTGCAGGAGGCGTCAGGAGGGACACCTCGGCATGACCCGGATGCGCTCGACGTTGATCACCGCCGGCATCGTCCTCGTGGTCTCGCTCTGCGCGTGTGGCAACGGGCCGCCTTCGGTGGCGGCCGGCGGCGGTGGCGGGCCGAGTGTCGGCTCGGCCGGGGCCTCGGGGCTTGGGACCCCGGCCACCAAGGTCAGCGCGACGTCCGCCGACACCTTCAGCCCGGGCAACACCACGGTCAGCACCGGCCAGGTGATCCAGTGGACGGTGGCATCGGACAGCGTCCCCCACAACGTCACCTTCGACTCCTACGGCGACCTCACCTCGCCGGGCTCGCTCGGCCCAGGTGATACGTGGGAGGTCAAGTTCTCGGCGCCGGGCACGTACCCCTACCACTGCACGATCCACGACGGCATGAACGGGCAGGTCACCGTCACCGCGGGTTCCGGGGGGAGTGCCCCGGTGAGCAGCCCGAGCAGCTCGTTGGGCACGACGACCCCGGTCAGCTCGGTCTCGGCAAGCCCCTCGCCGTAGTCACGGCGGCGGCGCCGAGCCGTCATAACGGCCGACATGGACGTCGCCGGCGAGCACCCTCACCAGGCCGGATGGCCCGCGCAGCAGCAGGGCACCGTCGTCGTCCAGGCCCACTGCCACGCCGGTCAGCTGTCCGGCCGCCGACGACGCGGTGAGCACCTCGCCGATCCCCGTGGCATGGAGCATCCACTCGGCTCGTACCGGGTCAAGGCCGCTGTCAGCCAGGAGGGTGAGCCGCGCCGCCAGCTCGGTGAGCAGCGCTGCCAGCACGCGCCACCGTGAGGGAGGATCGGGCACCAGCTCATGGAGGCTGATCCCGGGGACCTCGGGCGGGAAGGACGGCAGATGGAGGTTGACGCCGGCGCCCACCACCACGGCGGTGCCGCCCCCGGGGGCGGCCGGCTCCACCTCGCAGAGGATCCCGGCGAGCTTGCGGCCGCCGACCACAACGTCGTTCGGCCATTTCAGCCGGGCGACACACCCGGAGGTCGATTCGACAGCGGCGCGCACGGCGAGGCCGGCGGCGATCGACACACCGCCGAGCCGCGGGTGCATCACCCGCACCAGGACCGACGTGAGCAGCGAGGTGGCCGCCGGCGCGTCCCAGGAGCGCTGTTGACGACCCCGTCCAGAACTCTGCTCATCGGCCACGCAGCAGAACCCGGCTGAGGCCCCGGCTCGCGCCGCCGTGCGCACCACGTCCTGGGTGCTGGGGGTGATGGCCAGCGCCTGCAGCCTGAAGCCGGGGAAGGCCGCGCGGCCGGCGCGCTCGACGGCGGCTCGATCCGCGGCACCCTCGATCACAATCCCGCCCTCATGTCAATGCTTGACCTTCTCAGACGCGGTGCTAGCATTCCGACCGGCAGATCGCCGGCCCTGCCGCACGTCACTCTTCATTGTGGTGCAAAGCAAAATGATCCAAGAGACCTGCACGCGGATCGAGGAGCTCGAGGACTACTGGACCTCAGAGATCCGCGCCCGCCACGCGCGGCGCAACAAGATCCGCGCCATCGACGAGATGCTCAACCAGTTCGAGATGCTGAACCTCGCCGATGAGCAGGTGATCCCGGCCGAGCTGCGTCAACGTGTGGCCGCGTTCGTGCGCGCAGAGGACCACCCGGTGTGCCATCGCAACCCGGCCACGGTCGCCATCCCGGACTGGATGGAGGCGCTCTACGACATCCAGGACGGCCTGATGATCAGGTTCCCCGACGACATCGACTGAGCGGGCCTGCGGACCCCCGATCTGCCGCGCGTTCTATAGTTCCCCCGTATGAGCGAGCCGGCGCGTCGCGGGTTCTGGGAGGCGCCCGTCCCCCCCGCGTGGGCAGTTCGAGCTTTGGCCAAGGGCATCATCGGCCCCGAGCGTTTCGAGGCGCTGGTGGCGTACACCGCTGACGGCCCGGCCGTGCGCCGTCGCAGCCGGCGACGGGTCGCCTGCTCCTGCCGCGGCCGGGTACGCCGCGGCTGCACCAGCTGGCAGTTCCACCGTCCCGGCTGAGGGCGGTGGCTGGTACGCCCGGAGGGACTTGAACCCCCGCTCCCGGCTCCGGAGGCCGGTGCTCTATCCAACTGAGCTACGGGCGCCCGCGGGATCGAGGCACGAGTATAGGCCCGCCGTGGCGGCGGGCCGTGCTCACCACCACTCGAATGGACGGCCATCCCATGGATCGAGCTGTGGATAGGCCGGCTCGGTCGCCAGCATGTCGAGGCGCTCGTCGAAGGCCACGACCTCAGCGGGCTCGAGCAGGCGGGCAAGCTCGTCTCGCAGGCGGCGGCGCCGCTCATCGTCACCGGCGAGCCCGGTCACGCGCCCGGCCACGGCGGCGGGCAGCCTCTGGCCACCGAGCTCGATGAGCACGGTGCGCTGCCGCGGGTAGGGGAGGAAGCTGAGCGCGTTGTCGATGCCGCGCAGCCGCCCGTCGTCGGCGAGCAGCAGGTGCGCGCGTTTGCGGTCCGCGTTGTTGATCAGGACGTCCAGGGCGGCCAGCGAGCGCAGCTGTTCCTCGAGGTCCGCCGCCGGGGGTGGCGCGGCCGTCCCCGGGCTGTGCACGAAGAGCTGGACCGAGCCCGGCCCGTGCGGGCCGTCGCGCAGGGTGGTCGGCGGGACGACACCGTCAGCCAGCGCAGCACTCACCACGTAGGCCGCGGCCTCACGCATGTGCAGGGTCTGGCGCGGGAAGTCCCACAGCGGGCGCTCGCCACGCGCCGGCTTGTAGACCGCGCGCAGCGGTTCGTCGGCGTGCCAAGGATCACGTCCCTCGTACTCGAGCAGGAAGACGGCGTTCGACGAGTACACGACCCGGCCGCTGCCGGTGATGCGCTCCTCCCGAAGACGGCGCAGAACCTCGGCATCGCCGGGGGCACCGGCCTGCGCCGCGTCCTGCGCGAGCGCGGCCGCAAAGCGCCGAGCCACGCGTCGCAAAGCCGCTGCCTCGGCGCGCAGCTCCGCCGAGTAGGCGCTCACCGCGGGGCTGCCCTGTCGCCGGCCGCGGTCGCCATCGCCGAGCCGCCGCCTGCTCACCTCAGCGGTGCCGGGAAATCGTCAGCGCGACCGTCGCGCGACCACCGTGGCCGCGGTCGCCGCGACGCCGAGAGGCACGCCGAACAGCAGCGCAGCGGTCAGGAACGCCGAGACGGAGAGCACTCCCAACCCGATGCAGATGATCACCACCGCGGCCAGCAGAATGGCGGCGTTGAGCGCCCACGCGCGCCAGCGCAGCGGCCGTCGCGTACGCGCCGGCATCAGCGGCGTGTGCGCCGAGGGCGCCACCCGCACCGGGGTCTCACGAGCGCCCCTCCTCGACCGGCCGCGCGCTGTCGAGCGGCAGATCCGGTCGCCCCAGGGCGGCCCACCAGTCCGGCGCGCCGGCGGCCGGACGCGGGTCGGACTGCTGCCCGGAGACGGGACGCGGGGGGTCGTCAGACATGGCGGTCCTGGGGCACGGTATGGACGGCTGGAGCTCGCCGGGAGACCTCCGAGACAGGGCTGACGGCGTGACGATCATAGCGCCGGCCCGGGGTCGGCCTCGCTCCTAGAATCTCGCGGTGACCTCCTCGACGACGGGTGCGATCATCGCAACGCAGCAAAGGCACCGGGCTTGCGTGCGCTGCGTCGATGCCGGCCACCTCGGTCGCGCGCACCCCGTCTTCAGCGGACGCGCCGGACAGCGACTGATGCTGATCGGTCAGGCGCCGGGGCCGGTCGAGGATGACGTCACCCGTCCGTTCGCCGGACGCGCCGGCGCGCAACTGATGCGCTGGTTCGTGCGCGCGGGATTCGCCGGCGAGCACGAGGTGCGCGATCGTGTGTTCATGACCTCGATGACCACGTGCTTTCCCGGCAGGTTGGCCGGCAACAGCGGTGATCGGCGGCCATCGGCGGCTGAGGTGAAGCTCTGCAGCAGCTGGCTGGACAGCTACCTCGACCTGGTCCGGCCCCGCCTGGTCGTCCTCGTCGGCGGCCTGGCGCACGGCCGCTTCCTCCCCGGGCGGCGGTTGGACGGGCTGGTCGGGACCGCCTGGTCGACGGCGGGTGGCATCGTCGCCGGTGTGCCACGCGACGCACCCGCCCTGCTCCCGCTCCCCCATCCGTCAGGACAGAGTCGCTGGCTGAACGACGCCGACCACGCTCAGCTCCTCGGCAGCGCCCTTCAGCGATTGCGTGAGTTGAGCGCCTGGGCGCAGAGCAGTGATGCGGACCGCGCGGCCTGGGCTCCGAGCGCCGCTGGGCGCGGTCAGAGCAGGCCGGTGCTATGATCCGCGGGCCGTTTTCGGCTTTGCCACAAAGGTAATTCAGGCTGTGCCCGAGACCGATGCCGCGCCCTCGCCACCGCAGGCGCCTGCCCGCAAGGACGCCGAGGACATCCTCGAGCGCATCTTCACGCCTCGACCCAAGGCCAGCCCTGCCGAGCAGGCTGAGCGCGCGCTCCGACGCCCCAAACAGCTGATCTACTGCGCGATCAGCAACAAGAACTTCTACTGGCGTCAGCACATCACCAAGTTCGTCCTCGATGAAGGTGGCGTGCCGATCTCGCCGTTCATGCTCTTCGACTACTACCTGCTGCACACAGTGCCCAAGGAGACGGTGCGCGAGGCATTCAACAACCTCATCGTGCGCTGTGACCAGATGTGGGTCTTCGGCAACCTCTCACTCGGCGTCAAGGTGCAGATCGGCATCGCCAAACGACTGCGCAAGCCGCTGCGCTTCTACGACATCACCGACATGCCGTACCGGGTGGTCAGCGTTCCTGAGGCGATGCTTCGCGAGGAGTGACAGCTACACGATCCCCAGGTCGCTGAGCCGCTGCTGAACGCTCCGACGTTGCGGTTCCACCGCCTCACCCAGCGGATGGCGGCCGGCGACGGCGTCGAGCGTCTTCAGCCCATGGCCGGTGATGTACGCGGCCACCGTCTCGTCTCCCGACCACCGACCGGCCCGGGCCAGCTTGCGAAGCACAGCGATGGTGACCCCACCGGCCGGCTCGGTGAAGATCCCCTCGGTGCGAGCCAGCAGCTCGATGCCTTCGATGATCTCGGCCTCGGTGACGCTTGCCACCACCCCACCGCTCAGTCGAGCGATCCGGAGCACGTCGGCGCCGTCCGATGGGTTGCCGATGGCAATCGAGCGGGCGATGGTGTCCGGTCGGACCGGCTGCACCAGCTCAGTGTCGCTTTCGAACGCCGTCGCCACCGGCGAGCAGCCCAGCGCCTGCGCCCCGGTGAAGCGCGGCAGACGTCGGTCGTCCACGAGGCCGAGGTCGACCAATTCGGCGGCCGCCTTGCGGTGCTTGACGAACTGGCAGCCCGATGCCACCGGGATGACGATCTCATCGGGCAGACGCCACCCCAGCTGCTCGGCTGTCTCGTACGTCAGCGTCTTGCTGCCCTCGCTGTAGTAGGGACGAAGGTTGATGTTGCAGAACCCCCAGTCAAGGTCGTCGGCCAGCTCCGCGCAGAGCCGGTTGACATCGTCGTACGTCCCCGCGATGGGTACCACGGTGGCGCCGAACACCGACATGGCCGCGATCTTCTGGGGCTCGAGGTCCGCCGGGATGAAGATCACCGCGCGCACCCCGGCGTGGGCCGCGTAGGCGGCTACCGAGTTGGCCAGGTTGCCGGTCGAGGCGCAGGCCACGGTGCGGAACCCGTGTTGCAGCGCCCAGTTCAGCGCCATCGCCACCACCCGGTCCTTGAAGGAGTTGGTCGGGTTCATGGTGTCGTTCTTGAGATGGAGGTGGCGCAACCCCAGCTCCGCACCGAGGGTGCGGGCGTGGATCAGCGGGGTGAGCCCCTCACCGAGGGTGACCAGGTCGCCCGGCTCGACGGGCAACAGCGGGGCGTACCGCCACAGGGTGGGTGGGCCGGCGGCGATGCTCCGACGTGAGATGCGCGCGGCGATGACGTCGTAGTCATACGTCACCTCGAGCGGTCCGAAGCAGAGCTCGCAGAGGTGCGTGGCCGTGGCGGGTTGCTGGTGATCGCAGGCGCGACAGCGCAACCCTGTCACCGCCGTGCCGGCGGCGACAGGCGGCGCGTTCGAGGGAGCGGTGACTGGGGCGACCCTGGACACAAAAAAACCTCCCGGACATTCCCGGGAGGCCTCCGAACGGAGAGCGCGAGGCGCCGCTACGTTCGGAAACCTCCGCGGCGCATCATCATCGGGGTGGCGTCCGCCACCGCAATCCCGTGCATGGCGCGCGATGCTAGCAGAGGCGCCCGGTCAGACGCGGCGGATGAGATCGCGCTCCATCGCCTCGCGCGCCCGCCGCACCGCGCCATGCAGCGTGTGGCCGCGCAGCGACTGCTCCATCTGCCGCAGCATCGAGTAGAGGTTCTTCATCGCCTTGACGACGTCGCCGATGTCGTTGGCGGCGGGGGTCTCGATCTCGGCGAGAGGGGTGCCCGAGGCCCACTGGTGCGCCGCGTTGATGTAGTCGAGGGACAGCGGCCTGAGCGTCTGCACACCGTGGTCGCGCTCCAGCGCGGTGAGCCGTTGCAGCGAGCCGCGCAGGCGGCGGTAGGCGAGCTCCACGCGTGGGGTGGGGAAGTGCCGGCGCGACGGTTGAGGGCGCTCGCGGCCGCGGTCCTCCGCCACCAGGGTCACCAGTGCTGCTGCCAGCTCGGGCGGGCTGAGCGGGTCGAGGTGCCCGGCGGCGATGGCGTCGGCCACGAGCAGCGCGTTCTCGCCGAACAGCGATGCCGCCAGCAGCCCGAGGTCGTTGGGCGCGTCGTCCTCGAGGAACCCGGCGTCGTGGAGCACCGCCCGCAGCGCCCCGAACTCGCGCCGGTACCGGTGCCGCGCCCACTCCAGCTCGGCCTCGCCACCGCCCAGGGTCTCCTCGATGTCGGCCGTCTCGACGCGGTGGGCGCGGTGCTCGCCGAACAACGGGCAGCTGCGGCACGGCGAGTTGTGCAGGCGCTGCTGCACCTGCCGGAGGTCGCGGCGCACGCCCTCGAAGCGCTGCCCCGGGTCCGCGCCCCGGCCGGAGTGGCGGCCGCGCCGGGAGTCGCGCCAGTGCTCGCGTTTGGCGCGGCGCACCGACGCCTGGAGGTCGTCCGCCGAGGCTGAGAGCGCGAGGTGGGCGGTGAGCGTGCGCTCGGTGCACGGCACGCGCGGGTGACGGAAGGCCTGCCTGCGCAGGTCGGCGAGCTGCTCCTCCAGGTTGTGGCGTTTCTCGCTCCAGTGGTCAGCGCGCTGCACGTTCTGGAACTGACCGAACGACTTGTCGAGGAGTTCCTCGGCGCGTTCCACCGAGCGCGTGCGCAGCAGGCTGAGCACCATCGTGTAGGTCGGTGCGAACTTGCTGTCGACGCTCATCTCGCCACCGATCGCCGCGTCGTAGATGTCACGCACGTCGACGTCGGACTCCTTGAGGATGACCCCGTGCCCGACGGCGTCGATGCCGCGGCGGCCGGCGCGACCCATCAGCTGGGTCAGCTCGCCGGCGGTCAGCGAGTGGAACCCGGTGCCGTCGAACTTTGTGAACGACGACACCACGCACGCCCGGGCGGGCATGTTGAGCCCCAGCGACAGCGTCTCGGTGGCGAACACCACCCTCACCAGTCCCTCGATGAAGAGCCGCTCGACGGCCTCCTTGGCGGAGGGCAGCATGCCGGCGTGGTGCATCGCCACCCCGTTGCGCAGCGCGGAGGGATCGATCGCCTGGCGGAAGACACGCCGCTCATCCGGGTCCTCGATGCGCTCGACGAGCTCGCCGTACCTGGCGTCGATCGCCTCCTTCTCGGCGCGGTCGGTGAGGTCCAGCCCATGGATGACGCACCTGCTCAGCGCCTCCGCGCACCCACGCCGCGAGAAGATGAAGTAGATGGCGGGCAGCATCGAGCGCCTCTGCAGCTCGTCGATGACGCGGAAGAGGTCGTTGTCGGGGGCGCGCCGCATGTACCGGAACCGCGCCTCGTGCATGGTCTCGTTGGCGGCCAGGTCGAGGGTGCGCCGCGCGACCTGGCCGGCGGCGTCGAAGAGAGGCTCGAGATGGTTGTTGATCGACAGCCACAGCTCGAGCGGCACCGGTCGCTCGGTGCGCGCCACGGTTCCGATGTCACCGCGCAGGCCGCGCATCCATGCGGCCACCTCTTCGACGTTGCTGATCGTCGCCGAGAGACCGATCAGGCGCACGTGGGCGGGGGTCTCGATGATGATCTCCTCCCACACCGTGCCGCGCGGGTGGTCGTCGATGTAGTGGATCTCGTCGAGCACCACGTCGCTCACGGCATCGAGCCGGGTGGGCTCGTCGTAGAGCACGTTGCGCAGGATCTCCGTGGTCATGACCACCAGCGCAGCGCCGTCATTGATGGTGTGCTCACCGGTCACCAGCCCGACATTCGCCGCCCCGTAGCGGTCGATGAGATCGTGGAACTTCTGGTTGGAGAGCGCCTTCAGCGGCGAGGTGTAGATGACCCGCGCGTGGGGGCGGCGCAGGTGCGCAGGTGCCAGCAAGCTGCGCCACATCGGGTACTCGGCGACCAGGGTCTTGCCGCTGCTGGTCGGAGCCGCGACCAGCACGCCGCGCGTCGACTCCAACTTCTCGATCGCCTCCCGCTGGAACGGGTCGAGGGCGAAGGGGAGCGAGGCCTCGAAGGCGTCGATCGCCGCGGCGACCTCAGCGGCGGGGTCCGAGCCGGTCAGGGGGAACACCGGGTAATCATCGGCGAGGGTGGCGCCGGCGTCGTCTGCAGCCCCGGGCGGGCCTGGCGGTGCGCGTCGTCGCCGTGGGTCAGAGGTGGATCAGCTCGAAGTGGGAGGCGCTGACGATTCCGTCGGCGTCGTTCTCGATGTACGCAAGCACCTTCTGACAGACCTCGTCCGCGTGCCGCGCATTGTTGCTGACACAGGCGACGCCAACCACCGCGGTCTGGTGTGCGTCGAGCCCGCCGACCTCGGCGACGGCGACGGCGAACGTCTGACGCACACGGCTGGTGATCGACCGGACGACTGTCCGTTTGTCCTTCAGGGATTGGCTCTCCGGGACCTGGACGGTGACCTGCAGGGTGCCGATGACCACGACCGGGCTTCTCCTTCAGTGCTGACGGGCTGATCCCCCAACCGGGGCCGCGCAGAGGTCTGTTGTGTCATTCTGCGCGTCGATGACGAGCGAAGCTGCCGTCGCCTCCGGGAGCGCGGCGAGCCGGGAGGAACGCACGCTCGTCGACTACCTCGTGTCGCAATTCCGCTCCCGTGCCGATCGGCCGTCGATGTACACGCGGTCCGGCGATCGCTGGGTGGCCATCACCTGGGGCCAGTTTGGCGCCGGGGCGCGGCGAGTTGCCTCGTTCCTTCTCGAGGAGGGCGTCGCGGCGGGGGACCACGTGGCCATCTGGGCGAACAACCGCGCCGAGTGGCACACCGCGGATGCGGCGATCCTCATGGTCGCGGCCTGCCCGGTGCCGGTGTACCAGACGCTGAGCTCCGGCCAGGCCCAGTTTGTGCTCAACCATTCGCAGAGCCGGGTGGTGTTCGTCGAGAACGAGGCCCTGCTGGCGCGCGTCCTCGAGCAGCGCGACCAGCTCCGTCACCTCCGCCGCGTGGTGGTGATGGATGGGGTGGATGCCCCCTCGCCCGACGGCTTCGTGGTCCCCTGGCAGCAGGCGCTCAGCTCCGGTGACGAGCATCTCGAGGCCAATGGCCGGCGGCTCGACGAGCGCTGTCAGACGGTGAGCATGGACGACGTGGTGACGCTCATCTACACCAGCGGGACGACCGGGCCGCCCAAGGCGGTGATGCTGACCCACCGCAACATCGCAGCGTCGGCCGACGGGCTCGCCGACCTCGTCGAGGTGGGCCCCGAGGATCGCGTGCTCAGCTACCTGCCCCTGGCGCACATCGCCGAGCGCATGGTCAGCGAGTTCCGTGCCTACCGCTACGGGAACCCCACCTGGTTCCTCGACGGGCTGCCCAACCTCGGCGCCCGCATGCGCGAGGTGCGCCCCACGCACTTCTTCGGGGTGCCGCGGGTGTGGGAGAAGATGGCTGCCCAGGTGCAGAAGCAGATCGATGCCAGCCCGGCGCCACAGCGTGCCCTGGCGCGGTGGGCGATCCGCACCGGCCGGCGGGTGTCCGACCGTCGCGAGCGCGATGAGCCGATCCCCGCGGCGCTCGAGCGGCGGTTGCGGCTCGCCGACGGCCTGGTCCTTGGCAAGCTGCGCGCGGCCCTCGGCTTCGACGACGTGCGCATCCTGGCCAGTGGCGCTGCCCCCATCGACCCCGAGGTGCTTCGTTTCTTCCGCTCGATCGGCCTCGAGATCTGTGAGGTGTATGGCCAGAGCGAGAACACCGGGGTCACCAGCATCAACCGTCCGGGCCGTTCACGCATCGGCACCGTGGGCGAGGTGTTCCCCGGCAACGAGGTCCGCATCGCGGAGGACGGCGAGATCCTGGTGCGCGGCGGCGTCGTGTTCCCGGGATACCTGCACAACCGCGAGGCGACCGAGGCCGCGCTCGTCGACGGATGGCTGCAGACCGGCGACGTCGGCGAGTTCGACGGCGACGGCTACCTGCGCATCACCGACCGCAAGAAGGACCTGATCATCACCGCCGGCGGGAAGAACATCTCACCCGGCAACATCGAGGGGTCGTTGAGCACCCACCCGCTGGTCGGCCATGCCGTCGCCATCGGCGACCGGCGCCCGTACATGACCGCCCTGCTCACGCTCGACCCGGAGGAGGCGCCGTCGGTCGCCTCGCAGCGGGGCTGGCCGAGCGACCTCGAGCAGCTCGCCGCCCACCCGGCGCTCCGCGACGAACTGCAGCGCCACGTCGACGCGGTCAACGCCAGGCTGAGCCACGTCGAGCAGGTGAAGCGGTTCGCGGTGTTACCCCACGACTTCACGCCCGACGAGGAGCTGACCCCGACGCTCAAGGTCAAGCGCAAGGCGGTGGCCGAGAAGTACGCCGACCAGATCGAGGAGCTGTACAGCAAGCGCGACAGTTGATCGGCGCCCCTCTCCGGGCTCAGGCGGCGGCGGCACGTTCGGGGGTGACCGTCGTGACCACGCCTGGCGTGGACCGGTTGCGCGGGCGCCCCGGCACCACCAGTGCTGCCAGTGCCCCGGCCGCGAGCACGGCGGCGCCGACCACCACCGCCGGTCGCAGCCCGGCCACGAACAGGCTCGGCGTGGCGTAGCTGCCGGCGGCCGTGAAGACCGACGCAAGGACGGCGATCCCCAGCACGCCGCCCAGCTCGCGAATCGCGTTGGTGGCCCCCGACGCCTGACCGGCCTGGTCGGGCCGAACCGATGCGAGCACGGCATTGGCCGCCGGGGCGAACACCAGGGCCATGCCCGCCCCGGCGAGCACGAAGGGACCGATCACCGAGGTGAACGGCGTCCCCGGGTCGAGCACTGTCACCAACCAGCCGAGCCCGGCGGTTTGCAGGGTGAGGCCGCTGAACATCAGCGGACGGCTGCCGATCCGGTCGGAGAGGATCCCCGAGATCGGCGCGACTAGGATCGGCATCGCGGTCCACGGCAGGGTGCGCAGCCCGGCCTGGAGCGGCGAGTAGTGCTGGACCACCTGGAAGAACTGGGCGAGCAGGAAGATCGACCCGAACATCCCGAAGTACATCGCCAGCGACACCGCGTTGGTGGCCGAGAACGCCCTGCTCGAGAAGAAGTGCAGCGGCAGCATGGGCGCGGGCGCGCGCCGCTCCCAGGCAGCGAAGGCCGCCAGCAGGAGGCAACCGCCGACCAGTGCCGCGAGAACGGTCGTGCTCGTCCACCCCAGCGCGTTGGAGCGCACCAGCCCGAACACGATCCCGAACAGGCCGCCGCTGGCCAGGAGAAGACCGGGGAGGTCGAAGCGGCCGGCAGAGCCGTGGGACTCGCTGAGCCGCACCCAGGCAAGCGGCACCACGACCAGGCCGATGGGCACGTTGAGCCAGAAGATCCAGTGCCAGGAGAACCCGTCGACCACCGCCCCGCCGATCACCGGGCCGAGCGCGACCCCGAGGCCGCTGATCCCCGACCAGATCCCCAGCGCCACGCCGCGCCGGCCGGCCGGGAATGCCTCAGACAGCAGGGTCAGGGTGAGCGGCGTGACCAGCGCGCCCCCGGTTCCCTGCAGGGCGCGGGCGGCCACCAGGGCGCCCACGCTCGGCGCCAGCGCCGCGGCGGCGGAGCCCAGCGTGAACACAGCCAGGCCGAGACCGAACATGCGCCGCCGCCCGAACCGGTCACCGAGAGCGGCGCCGGTGAGGAGCAGGACCGCGAAGCTCAGGGTGTACGCGTTGACCGTCCACTCGAGGCTGTCGATGCCGCCGCCGAGCTCGCGATGGATGCTCGGCAACGCGGTGGTCACCACCAGGTTGTCGAGCGTCACCATGAACAGCGCGGCCGACACCAGGGCCAGGGTCCAGCCGGTGCGACGAGGGGAGGCCATGGTCATCTCCTTATTGATGAACCGATCACTTGCGCGGGCAAAAAAAATGTCAGGCGGGCGCCGCCCGCAGCGCCGTCGCCGCGGTGTCGAACAGCGGAGCGCAGAGGTCCTCGATGCCCAGGGCCACGGTGACGTTGGCGAACATCCCGCAGGCGAAGAAGAGGGACACCTCCGCCGCGCCCGCGCCCGACAGACGCGTCACCTCGTCGTACAGGCTCCGATAGGCGCGCGCGGCGTGGGCACGGATGACCGGGTCGCCGGTGGCGTAGGTCTGCAGCTGGGCGCGCAGCGCATCACCATCGGCGATGAGGTCGTGGTAGACGTCACCCATCATCGACAGTCGCTGCTCCGGCGTCCGCCCCCGGGCCGCGGCTTCGGTGAACGCACCGAGGATCCTGCCCACCACCTCGTCATGCACCGCGATGAAGAGGTCCTGCTTGCTGGGGAACAGCGCGTAGATGTACGGCTGCGAGATGCCTGCCCGCCGGGCGATCGCCGCGGTGCTGGCGGCCTGGTAGCCCTGCTCAGCGAATTCGGCGATGGCTGCGGCGATGACCTGCCCGCGACGCTCGTCGGCGGTGTGGCGGGTGCTCCGTGCCTGCCGTCTGCGCGTGGTGGTGGCGGTCATGAGGGCATTATTGATTGACCGATCAGTACGTGTCAAGCCACCGCTTCCCAGAGGCGAGGCACCGTCGGACGGCCCGCGGCCGAGGGGGCGGTCAGAGGTTGGCGAGCAGCTTCTGGCGCAGCGTCTCGAGCTGCTCGAAACGCTCCATCGAGGGACGGCCACCCTGCTGGTGGGGGAACTTCAGGTGCTGCACGGCGTCGGCGAGCAGCTCGATGTCGTCGTCGCTGAGCCGCACGGAGCGCTGCTTGTGGTCCGGCGAGGCGGGCACCGGGCGCACCTCGGCCGCAACCTCGACAGCGATCACCTCCTGCTGCGGCGCAGCGTCGTCGGTGGCGCGGAAGAGCTCCTCCGACCCGCGCAGCTGGGCGCGGCGAAAGCCCTTCATCACGCCCGACCCGCCCGTGCCCTCACGGGCGTGCCGCGCACGTTGGCGGTGCCGGTCGGGTCATCCGGGACGTCCTGGGCCATCACTGCAGAGGCCAGCGCACGGTACGCGCGCGCCCCCGGCGAGGCGGTGGCGTACTGGAGGATCGACTGCGCCGCCAGCGGCGTCTCGGCGAAACGGATCGACGAGTCAACAGTGATGTCGAAGACCTCGCTGCCGTAGCGCTCGCGCACCAGCTCGAGGACCTCCTGGCTGTGCAGCGTGCGTGACTTGTAGATGGTCGGCAGGATTCCCGCGATGCGCAGTCCCGGGTTGAGCTTGGCGCGGACGCGGTCGATGGTGCGCTGCAGCTGCTGCATCCCCTTCATCCCGAAGTACTCGCACTGCAGGGGGATGATCACGTCCGTGGATGCCACCAGCGCGTTGACGCAGAGGAGTCCAAGCGACGGCGGGCAGTCGATGACCACGTAGTCGTACTCGTCGAGAATCGGCTCGAGCTTGTCCTTGAGCACCGATTCGCGTCCGAACTCGGTGACCAGCTGCAGCTCGGCACCGCTGAGCTCGATGTTGGCGGGGAGGAAGTCGAGCTTCATGGCGTCGGAGCGCAACCGCACCTCCGCAACGCCGACGCGGTGGTCGGTGAGCACGTTGTACACCGACAGCTCGAGGTCGTCGGGCCGGCGGCACCCCATGTTGATGGTGAGGTGTCCCTGCGGATCGAGGTCCACGGCGAGGATACGCGGACCCTTCTCAGCAAGCGCGGCTGCCAGGTTCACTGCGGTCGTCGTCTTGCCGACGCCGCCCTTCTGGTTCGCGATCGAGATGATGCGTGTCATGTGGATTGGAGCGAACGGGAGCGCCGCACTGAGCCGGTATCATAGCGAACCGGTCTGGGGGCATTTGGGGAGTTTCTTGTTGCCTGAAGTGGAGCACGTCAAGCCGCGCGCCCTGTTCGTCGAAGAGGCGATCGCCGCGGCGCTCGAGAGTCGATGGTCGGACGCGGTCAATATCAACGAGGCACTCATCGAGCGACATGGCGCCGACGAGGAGACGCACAACCGCCTCGGCAAGGCGAAGAGCGAGCTCGGCGACCTCGAGGAGGCGCTCCGGGCGTACCAGGCCTCGCTGCAGCTCAACCCCCTCAACCCCATCGCTCAGAAGCAGGTGCGCAGGATCACGGCCCTGCTGGAGGCGCGGGCACGGCCGGCTGCGGCTTCCGGTGCCATCGACGTCGACCTCTTCAGCGAGGAGCCGGGCAAGAGCGGCCGCACCATCCTCACCCCGCCCCGTGGCGGCGGAGCGGTGGGCGTCGCCGTCGCCCCCGGGGACACGGTCGAGCTGATCGCCTCCGGCACGCAACTGCTCGCCGAGACCTCGCGCGGAGTGGGGCTCGGGGCCGTGGAGTCGAAGCTGAGCCACCGGCTGCGTCCGCTGATGGAGACGGGCAACCGCTACTCGGCCGCCGTGGCCCGCGTCGAGGACGAGCGGATCGAGCTGATCGTCCGCGAGATCTTCCAGGCTCCCGAGAACTCTCGCAAGTCCTCGTTCCCGATCTCACGGGCCCTCCGCCGCGACGAGTTCCGGCCCTACGCGAAGGAGTCACTGCTGTCCGAGCGCGGCGTCGACGACACGGGCTTCGGCGACAACGACGAGGACGATGCCGCCTCTGTTGACACCCCCGCCGAGCCGGACGAGCTGACCGGCATGCAGGAGCTCGACGACGACTTCGAGCCGGCAGTGGCGGCGGTTGTCGAAGATGACGACACCGACGACGACGACGAGAGCCGGCCCGAGGACCAGTACTAGGCGTCGCGCGGACGCCGAGCCGGGGGCGGCGGCCGCCCCCGCTTACACTGCGACCGCCATGCAGGTCACCCGCGGCGACGCAGCCTCGGGCGCCGCCACGCACCGCCCCAGGGCCAGGCTACCGGCGATCGCCGAGGAGCTCCGGCTGCCACTCCACGAACGCAGCCAGGCCCGGCTCCGCGAACGGTGGGGCTTCGACCTCAACGCCCCCGACGCCCTCGAACGCGCTGAGGCGCTGCTGGCGGAGGCTCCGGCCGATGCCGACCGGCTCCTGCTCGCCGCGGCGGTCCGGTCCAGCCGGGGCGACGACCCAGGCGCGCTCGCGGCGGCGCGGCAGGCGGCCGAGCTGCAGCCGGGGTCGGCCCGCGCCCACACCACCCTCGCCACCCTGCTGGGCCGGGCCGCTGGCGGGAGCGGCTCGCGTGAGCACGCGGACCGCGCCGGTGAGCTCGATCCCACCGACCCGACCGCGCTGTACAACCGCGGTGTCGCCGCCTGGGTGAACGGTGACCGCGCGGCGGCGCGCGACGACTTCCGCCGCGCCGCGGAGCTGCTCGGTGTGCCCGCTCGGGCCCGCTGGCGATGGTGGCGGCGCCCGCGTTGAGCGTCGGCTTCGAGCGTGTCGACGGCTACCTCCCCATCGCCGGGTACGCGCTCATCGGCGACTGCCGCAGCGCGGCGCTGGTGGGTGCTGACGGGAGCATCGACTGGCTCTGCCTGCCACGGTTCGACCACCCGTCATTGTTCGGCCGCATCCTCGACGCCCGCCGCGGTGGGCACTGGCAGGTCTGCCCCGTCGATGACTACCGCGTCATCCAGCGGTACCGCGACCGCAACAACATCCTTGAGACCGTCTTCTCCACCGCCGCCGGCACCGTGGTGCTCACCGACTTCATGCCCACGGACGAGGCGACGATCGACCACCACGCACGCCCGCACACCGAGCCACGCGTGGTGCGCATCGTCGAGTGCCTTACCGGCAGCGTGACCATGCGCCACGAGTTCAAGCCCGCCCCCGACTACGCGATGTCACGCACACCGTTCAGGCTCGAGGGGCGGACGTTCCACGCCAACACCGATGACCTGCACGTCTGCCTGCAGTCGACCGTCGCCCTCAAGGGCGCGACGGCGCGCTGGCGGATGCGAGCCGGAGAACAGATCGCGCTCGGTGTGCGCAGCGATCGGCGTGGCACGTGCCGCAACGGGCGCAGGGAGTGGTCGGTCGAACACGCGCGCTCCCTGGCACGAGATACCCAGGAGTTCTGGTGGCGCTGGATCGACCGCTGCCGCTACGAAGGGCCCTACCAGGAGCCGGTGGTTCGGTCCGCGCTTGCGCTGAAGCTGATGACCTATTCACCCACCGGTGCCATCGTCGCCGCCCCCACCACCAGCCTGCCGGAGGAGATCGGCGGAGCGCGCAACTGGGACTACCGGTTCACCTGGCTGCGCGACGCGTCCTTCACGCTGTACGCGTTCTTCCAGGTGGGGATGGTCGCCGAGGCCAACGCCTTCTTCTCATGGTTGATGCGCATCGGCCTCGGCAAGGGCGGCACTGACGTCGCCAACCTCTACACGCTCGACGGCGAGCCGCGTGCCGATGAGATCGAGCTGCCGCAGCTCAGCGGGTACCGCGACTCATCCCCGGTGCGGGTCGGCAACGGGGCCATCCACCAGCTCCAGCTCGACGTCTACGGCGAGCTGCTCGACAGTGCCTACCTCTTCGCCAGGTTCGGCGGCAACATCAGTCGCACGCTGTGGCGCGAGCTCCGTGCCGTCGTCAACCTGGCCATCGACAGGTGGCAGCTGGCCGACGCGTCGATCTGGGAGGCGCGCGGCCGTGATGAGCACTACACCTACAGCAAGATGATGTGCTGGGTGGCGGTCGATCGCGGGCTGCGCCTCGCCGAGCGCTTCCAGCTGCCGCACGACGCCGACCGATGGCGGGCGGCACGGCGCGAGATCCACCGCGTGGTCACGTCGCGCGGGTACTCGCCGGGAGCGGGCAGCTTCACCCAGACGCTCGACGGCGACGAGCTCGACGCGGCGCTGCTGCGCATGACCCAGGTGCGGTTCGTCAAGGACGGCGACCCGCGGCTGCTGAGCACCATCGACGCCGTCGCCGCGCACCTCGGCAGGGGCGTGCTGGTGCACCGATATGACCTGTCCCGATCGCGCGATGGGGTGGACGGTGGCGAGGGGGCCTTCCTGCTGTGCTCGTTCTGGCTGGCCGATGCGCTCGCCCACGTCGGGCGTTTGGAGGACGCGCAGCGCTGGTTCGAGAGACTGCTTGCGTTCGCGTCGCCGCTGGGCCTCTATGCCGAGGAGGTGGACACGCGGACCGGGGACCTGCTCGGCAACTTCCCCCAGGCCTTCACCCACCTTGCGCTCATCGGCGCGGCCGTCAACATCGAACGAGCCCGCCATCGCACCCTCGGTGTCCATGGGTTGCGCCGCCGGCCACCCCGGTCGGGAGCGCCGCGTCGCAGCCCATCTGCATAAATATGCAGTGATTCCGTACACTGGGCGCCATGGTCAGCTCCCGGCGACTGCGCGTGGCCGTGGCCGGTTGCACCGGCTACATCGGCATGCAGTGCGTCGCGCTGCTGGCGGCCCACCCCGACGTCGAGTTGGTCGCGCTGCTGGGGCGCAGCTGGGTGGGTCGCAGGTACTCTGACGCCGTCCCCGGCAGCCGGGTCGACGCGGTGGTGGACGAGGGGCTCGACCCTGGGGCAGTCGACGTCGTCTTCGCTGCGCTGCCCCACACCGTCGCCGCCGCCCACGCGCAGCGCTGGCTCGACGACGGCGCCGTCGTCGTCGACATGAGCGCCGACTTCCGGCTCACCGACCAGGACGAGTACGTGCGCTGGTATGGCACCGCGCACCCCTCGCCGCAGCTCGGCGAGCGTGCGGTGTACGGGCTCGTGGAGATGGCTCGCGATCGGTTGCGCACCGCCGACCTCATCGCCGCCCCGGGCTGTTACCCGACGGCGGCCCTCCTCGCCACCCTGCCGGCGCTGCGAGCCGGGCTGGTGGAGCCGACGGTGATCGTCGACGCCAAGAGCGGTGTGAGCGGCGCCGGTCGGTCGCCATCGGCGGGCGTGCACTTCGCGGAGGTCAACGAGTCGGTGCGCGCCTATGCCGTCGCCGGACATCGGCACAGCGGCGAGATGGTTGCCCAGCTGCAGCGCGAGGCGCCGGGAGTGTCCCTGACCTTCGTGCCGCACCTGGTGCCGATGACGCGCGGCATCCTCGCCACCGTCTACCTGCGGCCACGGCAGGGAGCGGCGCACGACGACGTGGAAGGCGTGTACCGCACGCTGTGCGAGGACGAGGAATTCCTCCGCTACGACGACGCGCCCCCGGCGACCAAGAGCGTGCTCGGCAGCAACGTCGCCGCCATCAACTGCACCGCCCAGGGCGACGTCATGGTGGTGACCGTGGCCATCGACAACCTCGTCAAGGGCGCGTCCGGCCAGGGCGTCCAGGCGATGAACGTGCGCTTCGGCCTGCCGGAGACGCGCGGGCTGCCCACCGCGTCGCCATGGCCATGACCAGCCCACTGCCGCAACAGCGCTCGGGCGTCTGCGCCCCCGCCGGCTTCCGCGCCGGCACGGCTGCCGCCGGCATCCGCGGTGACGGCGGCGCGGATCATCTCGACGTGGCGCTCATCGTCAGCGATCGCCCCTGCGTCGCCGCCGGCGTGTTCACCCAGAACCTCGTCAAGGCCGCGCCGGTGGTGATCAGCCAGCTGACGCTCCGGCGTCACGGACCGATCCGCGCGGTCGTGGTCAACAGCGGCAACGCCAACGCCTGCACCGGCCCCCAGGGCTTTCGCGACGCGCTCCGCACCGCCGCAGCGGCCGCGGACGCCTGCGACGCCGACCCATCGGAGGTGCTCGTCTGCAGCACCGGGGTCATCGGGCGTCCGCTCCCCACCGACCGGCTGACCCGGGGCGTGCGTGACGCCGCGGCGTCGCTCAGCTCCGCTACCGGCGACCTCGCCGCCCGCGCCATCATGACCACCGACACCGTGCCCAAGACCGCCGTCGCCACCGCGCAGGTGGGGGACCGGGTGTGCACAGTGGGGGGCATGGCCAAGGGCGCGGGGATGATCCACCCCGACATGGCCACGCTGCTCGCATTCGTGACCACCGACGCGGCGGTCGAGCGCGAGGCGCTGCAGCATGTGCTCAGCGATGTGTGCGCGCGCACGTTCAACTGTCTGAGCATCGACGGCGACACCTCCACCAACGACACGGTGCTGCTGCTCGCCAACGGTGAGTGCGGCGGTGCGCCGTTGACGCTTGCCTCGGCTCCGCTGGCCGCCCTGCGTGCGGCGGTGGAGGAGGTGTGCACGTCGCTGGTGGAACAGCTGGCTGCGGACGCCGAGGGAGGCACCAAGGCGATCCGCGTCGGGGTGCGCGGCGCGCAGGACGACCGGCAGGCGCGCAGCGCCGCTCGGACGGTCGTGCTCAGCCCGCTGGTGAAATGCGCGGTGCACGGCGCCGATCCCAACTGGGGACGGATCGTGGCGGCGCTGGGGCGCAGCGGCGCCAGCTTCGCGCTCGACCGCAGCCGTGTCACCATCGGCGGCATCGACGTGTTCGCCGGCGGCCGGCCGCTGCCGGTCGACCTCGATGCCATCAGGGCAGTCTTCAGCCAACCCCGCATCGACATCGACATCGACCTCGGTGGTGGGGAGGGGAGGGCGCGCGCCTGGGGGTGCGACCTGTCCGCCGAGTATGTCCACATCAACGCCGACTACACGACATGAGGGCCGCGCCGTGACCATCGAGACCATGGAGGAGCGCGCCAGGCGGGCGAGCACGCTCATCGAGGCGCTTCCTTACATCCGTCGCTTCAGCGGTCACACCATGGTGATCAAGCTCGGCGGTGCCGCAGCCGCGGGCGGCAACGTGGACGACGTCCTCCAGGACATCGTCATGCTCCGCTTCGTCGGGATGCGGCCGGTTCTCGTCCATGGCGGCGGCCCGGAGATCAGCAGCTGGCAGGAGCGCATGGGCATGACACCGCGGTTCGTGAACGGGCTGCGGGTCACCGACCCAACCACCATGGAGGTGGTCAAGATGGTGCTCACCGGCAAGGTCGGCCCTGACCTGGTCTCGCGCATCCACCGGCTCGGCGGGAGCGCGATCGGCCTGTCGGGCGAGGACGGACCGACGCTGCTGGTGCGGCGTGCGGGTCCCGACGGCGCGGACGACCTGGGCATGGTCGGCGAGGTCGACCACGTCAACGTCGATCCCATCCTGTCCATCCTCGACCAGGGGCGTGTCCCGGTGATGGCCTCGATCGGGCTCGGCTACGACGGTGAGGCCTACAACGTCAACGCCGACACCGTTGCGGCCGAGATCGCCGTGGCGCTGCGGGCCACCAAGCTGATCCTGCTCACCGATGTCGACGGCGTGCACGACGGCAGCGGCGAGCTGGTCAGTGCGCTCGACCGCGAGTCCGCGGCGCGACTCGTCGCCGAGGGCACGGTCACCGGCGGCATGCTTCCCAAGGTGCGCTCTGCCCTCCGTGCGCTCGACGGCGCGACGGCAGCCCACATCATCGACGGGCGCGTGCCGCATGCGCTGCTGCTCGAGCTGCTCACCTCGGCGGGCGTCGGCACGATGTTCACCGCCGTCGACGGGGAGCCGGAGGGGTGACGTCGTTCGAGGCCTTGCGCGATCGCGCTGACGCGGCGCTGATGCACACCTACACGCGTCAACCGCTGGCGATCACCAGGGGACACGGGGTGTGGGTGGAGGACGCCGACGGCCGCGAGCTGCTCGACCTCGTCGGCGGCATCGGGGTCAACGTCCTGGGGCACGCGCATCCCGCCGTGGTGCGCACGCTTGCCGAACAGTCCGCGGCCTTGATCCACGCCAGCAACCTCTACTACACCGCGCCCCAGGTGGAACTCGCGGAACGTCTCGTCGCCACGGCGTTCGACGGCCGTGTGTTCCTCTGCAACAGCGGCACCGAGGCCAACGAGGCCGCCATCAAGATCGCGCGCAAGTGGGGTCGCCGCCACCGCGGGGGTGCCACCGGCGTGGTCGCGCTCAGCGGTGGTTTTCATGGGCGCACGCTCGGTGCGCTGGCGGCGACCGCGCAGGCCCGCTACCGCGAGCCCTTCGAGCCGCTGCCCACCGGCTTCACCCATGTCGCCCCTGATCTCGAGGCGATCTCCGCCGCGGTGGGCGACGACACCGCCGCCGTGCTGCTCGAGCCGATCCAGGGGGAGAGTGGCGTGGTGCCGATCGACGACGCGGTGATCGCCGGGGTGCGCGACCTCTGTGATGACCGCGACCTGCTGCTGATCGTCGACGAGGTGCAGAGCGGCATGGGTCGCACCGGGCGGTGGTGGGCACACCAGCACGCCGGCGTGGTCCCCGACGTCATGACGGTCGCCAAGGGCCTCGGTGGGGGGGTGCCGATCGGCGCGGTGGTGGCCACTCCTCGCGCCGACGTGCTCGAGCCGGGGGACCACGGCACCACGTTCGGTGGTAACCCGCTGGCGGCCGCGGTGGCGTGCGTCGTGCTGCGCACCATCGAGGACGAGAACCTCGTGCCACGCGCCGCGCGCATCGGTGAGTACCTGCGTGAATCGATCCTCTCGCTGCGCGGCGACGGCGTCCCCATCAGTGCTGTCCGCGGCCGCGGCCTGATGCTTGCGCTGGTGCTCGACGAGCCCATGGCCGTGCGTGCGGGTCGAGCCGCCTTGGATTGCGGGGTGATCGTCAATGCCGTCGGCGACAGTGTCCTGCGCATGCTGCCCGCCCTGACCATCTCCGAGGCCGAGGTCGACGAGGCGACGCGCCGCCTGCGCGCGGCGTTCGCCGCCGCCCTCACCGAGGGCGGGGCGTGAGCAGTGGCGTCAACGGCGCCGCCAAGAGGTCCCGGCAGCGGGCCATCGTCGAGCTGGTGCGCACGCGCACCATCCGCACCCAGGACGAGCTCGTGTCCGCGCTTGCCGACCGCCACCTCGACGCCACCCAGGCGACCGTCAGCCGTGACATCCGCGAGCTCGGCCTGCTCCGCGTGCCCGCCGAAGGGGGCACCCGCTACGCCCAGGCCGGCGCCGAGATCGATGAGCGCGCCGCCCGGCAGCGCCTTCACAACGCGCTCAGCGAGCACACCCACGGGATCGAGTTCGTCGACCTCTTCGGTATCGTGCACGCGGAACCGGGCAGCGCGTCACTGGTGGCCGCAGCGATCGACGCCGCCCGCTTCGACGAGCTCGCCGGCACCGTTGCGGGAGATGACACCGTGTTGCTGATCGCTCGTTCGCGACCCGCGGCCCAGCGCCTGCTGGCCACCCTGCGCACCATCAGCGAGCAGCCAGGATGAGCGCGCCGCGCCGCTGCGTCCTCGCCTTCAGCGGAGGGCTCGACACGTCGGTCGCGGTGCGCTGGCTGCGCGACGAGCTCGGCTATGAGGTGGTCACGCTCACCGCCGACCTTGGAGGTGAGGGCCGCGATGCCGCCGACGTCAGCGAGCGCGCCCTGCGCGCCGGCGCCGTGGCAGCACACGTGGTCGACGCACGGCGCGTCTTCATCGAGCACTTCGCCTTCCCAACCCTGGCCGCCGGGGCCCTGTACGAGGGCGTCTACCCGCTGGCGACGGCGCTGGCGCGCCCGCTCATCGCCAAGCTGCTGGTCGAGGTGGCCCGCGAGGAGGGTGCCGTCGCCGTCGCTCACGGCTGCACCGGCAAGGGCAATGACCAGGTGCGCTTCGACGTCGCCACCGCGGCGCTGGCGCCCGAGCTCGAGGTGGTGGCGCCGGTCCGCGATTGGGGGATGGGCCGGAGCGACGAGATCGCCTACGCCGCTGCCCACGGGATCGACGTTCCCGCGACCGTGCAGTCCCCGTACAGCGTCGACGCCAACCTCTGGGGGCGGAGCGTGGAGTGCGGCCCGCTCGAGGATCCGTGGGGCGAGCCACCACCGGAGGTGTTCGCCTGGAGCGCGGACCCACTGACATGCGACGCCGCCGGGGAGGAGCTGACCGTCGGCTTCGACGCCGGTGTGCCGGTGGCGATCGACGGGGAGGTGCTCGAGGCTGAACAGCTGGTGATGCGGCTCAACGTGGTGGCGGGACGCAACGGGGTCGGCCGCGTCGACCACGTCGAGAACCGGCTCGTCGGCATCAAGTCACGCGAGGTGTACGAGGCCCCGGCGGCGATCGTCCTGCACGCCGCCCACGCCGCCCTCGAGACGGTCGCTCTGCCCCGGGATGTCGCCCATCTCAAGGCCCAGCTGAGCGGCGAATGGGCGCGGCTGGTGTACGACGGCCTCTGGTTCGGGGCTCTCCGCAACGCGCTGGCGGCGTTTGTCAGCGCGACCCAGGAGCACGTCAGCGGCGACGTACGGGTGCGCTGCGCGCGTGGTGCGGTGACGGTCACCGGCAGGCGCGCTCTGCGCTCGCTGTACAGCACCGCACTGGCCACGTACGACCGCAAGGACGACGCGTTCGATCATGGCGCCGCGCGCGGGTTCATCGAGCTCTTCGGACTCTCGCTGCGGACCCAGGCGCGCGTCCAGGGTGCCCTCGAGGACCTCCCCCCACTCTCGCTGCCGCACCAGGTGCGGCGGGCCACCTGATGGCCCGCGGGATCCGCATCGTCGGCGCCGGCGCGACCGGTGAGGGCGACGACAACGAGCGCACCGCCGTCCCCGCCCCCTCCCGGCGCACCAAGGGTGCTGCCGCCGAGGCCGGCGAGGACAGCGGCGCGGAGAAGATGTGGTCTGGGCGCCTTGGACCGCGCACCTCACGGCGCGTCGAGGACTACACCATCGACGTCGCCGTTGATCGGCGCCTCTACGCCGAGGACGTGGAGGCGTCGCTGGCGCACCTGCACATGCTGACCCGGGCCGGCCTGGTGACCCCGGCCGATGCCCGCGCCATCGACGGCGGCCTTCGCGAGATCCGGCGCGAGTTCGAGCGCAACGAGTTCGTCATCAAGCCCGGTGACGAGGACATCCATGCCGCTGTCGAACGCCGGCTGTTCGAGTCCGTTGGTGAGGCGGCGGGGCGCCTGCACACCGGGCGCAGCCGCAACGACCAGGTGGCGGCCGACCTCCGCCTCTACACCAAGCGTGCGTGCCGCGACCTGATGCTCGCCATCGCCTCACTGCAGGAGGTGCTGGCGCGGCGCGCGCAACAGCATCGGGCCACGTTGATGCCCGGGTACACCCACGGTCAGCGCGCCCAGGTGGTGTCGCTGGCGCACCACCTGCTCGCCTACGTCGAGATGCTCCAGCGCGATGTCGGCCGACTCGAAGACGCGCACGACCGTTGCGACGTCTCGCCGCTCGGCAGCGGTGCGCTCGCCGGTTCGACGCTGCCGCTCGATCGTCGAGCTGTGGCCGACGAGCTCAACTTCGCGAGCATCAGCGCCAACAGCCTCGACGCCGTGTCCGACAGGGACTTCGCCATCGAGGTGGCGTCGGCATGCGCGCTCACCATGGTTCACCTGTCGCGGCTGGCGGAGGAGTTCGTGCTGTGGACCTCGAGCGAGTACGGCTTTGCCGAGCTGCCCGACACGCACGCGACCGGCTCGTCGCTGATGCCACAGAAGAAGAACCCCGACGTGCTCGAGCTGGTGCGCGGCCGCAGCGCGCGCACCATCGCCGACCTCGCCGCGCTGCTCACCCTCGTCAAGGGCCTGCCGCTCTCGTACAACCGCGATCTCCAGGAGGACAAACGCGCGCTCTTCGAGGCTGTCGACACCACCATGGCGAGCGTCGGCATCGTCACCGAGGTGGTTCGCGTGATCCGCTTCCGCGAACGCGCGATGCGCGCCGCCGCGGCTGATCCCAGCCTGCTGGCCACCGACGTCGCTGAGTACCTGGTGGTGCGCGGCATGCCCTTCCGCGCCGCCCACAAGCTGGTGGCGGGGGCGGTCCGCCGTACCGTGGAGGAGGGGCGCACGCTGCGCGACCTGACCGTCGCCGAGTGGCGCGCGATGACCGAGCTCGCCGGCGACGACATCGTCGCGCTCTTCGACCTCGATTCAGCGCTGCGCCGCCGCGAGCTTCCCGGCGCCCCGGGGCCGCGCATGGTGTCCCGCCAGCTGGTTCGCGCCGCCACGCTGGTGGCCAAGACGCGGCGGGTGGTGACGGTGCTGGCTCGCCAGCCGGTGGCCGCCAAGGAGGTCGGCGCAGCCGTCGGCCGCCGCGCCGCCGGGTCCTCGCCCGCCCAGCGGCGCGCGGCGCGTGCCGGCAGGCCCGAAGGCTTGACGCTATCCTCGCTGGATGAGCCGACCCCTCCTCGTCGTCGGTGACGTGCAGGGCGACGTCGAGCGGCTCGAGGAGGCGCTCCAGCCGTACGCCGAGGACGAGGTCGACACCATCTTCCTCGGGGACTTCTTCCAGGGAGGCCAGCCTGGCCGGGGCGGCGGCGCCGCCGCCGCGCGGCTGGCTCGCGCCCGGCGCAACAGCCGCGCGGTGCTCGGCAACCACGACCTCTTCCTCCTCGCCGTGCTCGAGAGGCGGCGCGGCGTGCAGCCGCCCGCGCCCTGGCGCGCGCGCGACCCGGGTGAGCTCGAGGCCCTCTGGCTCCACCGCCGCGGTGATTGGGCGGACCTCGACGCGGTCTCCATCGACCCCGACCTCGAGGCATGGCTGCGCGGGCTGCCCTTCCTGATCCTGCTCGACGACCGCACCCTCGTCCAGCACACCGACGACGACCTCTACGCCACCCTGGGCGCGAGCGTCACCGAGGTGAACGCCACCGCTGCTGAGTGGCTGGCCACGCCGGGCGGCGTCTTCACCGCGGTGCGCACGCTGTTCGGCCGCCAGGCGTTCGTCGAGCGCCGCCGGCTCGACCTCTACCTCGAACACTTCGGTGCGCGCCGGCTCGTGCACGGCCACACCCCGCACTGGGAGGACGCGCCGAGCGTCGACCACGACGGCCTGCTCTGGGGGTTCGACGGACGCTTCTCGCGCTATTGGCCGCGCGAGGAGGGCGAGCTGTTCGGGCCGATCAGCGCGACCGTCGGTCTGCTGCCCGCGCTCGAGCGTTGACGGCGGGATGACCGAGCGCTACGACGCCGTCGTGGTCGGCGCCGGCCCCAACGGCCTGGCAGCGGCGATCACCCTGGCCGAGCGCGGCCTCTCCGTCCATGTCGTCGAAGCGGGACCTGCCGCCGGTGGCTGCTGCCGGACGGCCGAGCTGACCCTCCCCGGCTTTCACCATGACGTGGGCGCCACGGTGCTGACCTTCGGCACCTCGTCCCGCTTCTTCCGCAACTTCGCGACGCATGGGCCGGCCCTCGAGTTCGCGCACCCGCATGCCCCGCTCGCGCATCCCCTCGACGGTGCTCCCGCGGTCATCCTGGAGCGCTCGGTCGGCGCCACGGCCGCAGGCCTGGGGGCCGACGGTGCGCGCTACGGGCGCGTCTTCGGAGCGCTCAACCGTCACGCCCCCCGCCTCGTCGACCAGATCCTCGGTCCCCTGCTGCCACCGCGGAGCCCGCTGTTGATGGCCGCCTTCGGTGTGCCGGCGCTGCTGCCGGCATCCGCCCTGGCGCGCACCCTCTTCCGCGGCCCCCGGGCGCGCGCCCTCTTCGCCGGCATGGCAGCGCATTCGATGATGCCGCTCGACAGCCCGGCCAGCGCGAGCATCGGCCTGGTGCTGGCCACCGTGGGGCATGCCATGGGCTGGCCCGTGGTCCGCGGCGGGACGGGGTCGCTGACCGAGGCGCTGGTCGCCCGGCTCGGTGCCCTTGGCGGGACCATCCAGCTCGACACCCGGGTCGCCGGCCTGGATGACCTGCCGCCGTCACGGGTGCGCGTCCTCGACCTCATGCCGCGCGACGTCGAGACCATCTGCGGCGACGCGCTGCCCGAGCGATACCGTCGCCGCCTCCGCGGCTACCGGCACGGGCCGGGCGTGTTCAAGGTCGACTGGGCCGTCGACGGGCCGATTCCGTGGTCTGATCCCGCGTGCCTCCGCGCCGCCACCGTTCACCTCGGCGGCCACCTCGATGAGATGGTCGCCTCAGAACGCACCGTCGCCGCGGGCGGCCACGCGGCGCGGCCCTTCGTCATCCTCGTCCAGCCCTCGGTGGCCGACGGCACGCGCGCACCGCAGGGACGTCAGACGGCCTGGGCGTACTGCCACGTGCCCAACGGCTCGCGCCGCGACATGACCGCGGCCATCGAGGCGCAGGTGGAGCGCTTCGCACCCGGGTTCCGCGACCGCGTGCTGGGGACGCACTCGATGGACACGGCAGCCCTGCAGGCCTACGACGCCAACCTCGTGGGTGGTGACATCAATGGCGGGACCTTCGACCTGAGACAGCTGCTGGCCCGCCCGGCAGCGCGGCTCGACCCCTACTCCACGCCCAACCCACGGCTGTTCATCTGCAGCGCGGCAACCCCCCCGGGGGGCGGCGTGCACGGCATGGGTGGCTGGTGGGCGGCCCGCTCGGCGCTGCGTGCGCTGGATCGCGGGCGCGCCCGCTGACAGCTGGTCAGCCCTGCTCGTCCTCGTCGTCGCCTCCGCTGTGCAGGCGCGCGGTGCCCTCCTCGACCTCGAAGCGTGTCTCGCACGCGGGGCATTCCACGCGCGACGCCAGCGGGTCATCCTCAGGCGGCAGCATCCGCATGCCGCACGAGGGGCAGACCAGCGTCACCACCGGCCCGTCATTGCTGCGCCTCAGCTCGCGCGCGGCGGCAGCGACGTCGATGGCGACGCTCTGGCAGACCGCGCAGACGTAGGTGGCGCGGCTGTCGTCATGACCGGCGTAGCGGCCGGTGCGGTCGACGAACATGGGTGCGTTGAGCGCCTCGAAACGGCCCTCGGGACAGTTGTTCGGACAGGCGAGGTGGCCCGGTCGCATGCGCAGATGGTGGCACGCGGGACCGATCGCCCCGCCCGCGCAGCGCTACTGCAGCGCCACCGTCGACTTGCGCACGGTTCAGCAGGGCGCGCATCCGCGCCACCGGTGGCTCCTCTCCCGCGGTGACGTAGGCCGTGACCACCAGTGACAGCAGCATCGCCTTGAGCGCGCCGTACACGGCGACCGGGCTGGCGTCGCGGAGCAGACCGGCGAGCGCGATCCCGTCGATGGCGCCGCCGATGGCCTCGGCGAGGTCGCGCGGCGGCACGTTGCCGGATGCGGGCAGCCGGCCGAGCACCTGACGCACCTCGGTCTCGATGTCGTCGACGAAGTGCGTCCACAGCTCTGCGCAGCGCGCCCGGATGGCGGGGTTGTTGAGGCCGACGACGTAGAGGTCGAAGAGCAGGCGGAAGAACTCGGGGTGGTCGGAGCAGCGCACCGCGGTGTGGTCGAGGGCGGCAACGATGCGCTCCAGCGGGTCATCGATCCCGGCAACCGCGGACTGCCAGTCGGCGACCATCTCCCGTTCGAGCTCGTGCACCACAGCGACGAGCAGCTCCTCCTTCGAGGTGAAGTAGTAGTGCACCAGCCCGGGCGCCACCCCTGCCTCGAGCGCGATCTGCTTGATCGAGCTGTCTGAGTACCCCATCCGCCCCAGCACGGTGGCGGCGGCGCGGATGATCTGGCCGCGCCGTCCCGGCTGCTCAGCGCGCGTCGCCACCTCCATCTCGAACGCAGCTCCTCACCAGGTTGATCGACCGCCCATCGTAGTGGCTACCGGGCGGGTCGACCGGGGCGGCCCGGGCTGTGTCGACGGCCGCGAGGCGGCCGCGCCGACTGCTCCGCCCGGACTCAGCCGGCCTGCTCACTCACCGGGGGCTGGCGGCGCCCGGCCACGTCCTGGAATCGGCCGATGACGGTGCGGATCAGGTTGATGCCCACCTGCGGGTGGTCGAGGATGAGGCGCTCGAGGCCGCCGTTGGGAAGCACCAGGCAGTGCAGGGGCGTCTCGGCGCGCACCGATGCCGAGCGCATGCCGTCACCGAGCACGGCGATCTCGCCGAAGAAGTCTCCGGGGCCCAGGCTGGCGACGCGCCAGCCGTCGACCAGGACAGCCGCCCTGCCGGCGACGATGAGGAAGAAGTCGCTGCCGCGCAGCCCCTCGAGGACGACGCGCCGACCGCTCGGGAAGCGGACCTCGTCGAACGCGGCGAGGACGCTCACCACCTCGGCGTTGCCGCAGGCTTGAAAGATCGGTGCCCCGGCCAGGGCTGACGCGCTGTCGATCGCCGAGCCGCGTGACTCTGCGCCATGGGTCTCCGCCACCAGGCGCTCGGTGGCGTTGGCGCCGGGCCGGCGGATGGTCATCTTCATCTCTGGAACGCCTCCTTCATGCTCCGGCGACCATTTTAGTTGGTTGACCGACCAAGAGGCAAGCCGGTGGGCCGTTGGCCTCCGGGAGCGAGCTCAGCCCGGGCGGTGGAAGGCGACGCCGATGGCACCCGGACCGCCGTGGCAGCCGATGACCGGCCCGACGTCGATCAGCGCGACCGGTTCACCGGCGGCCTCACTGGCGCGCCGTGCCACCTCGGTCCCGACGTCGTGCTGGTCGGCGTGGGCCACCATCACCCGGGCCCGGCCGCCCCACCCCGCGGCCGACCGGGCCACCTCCTCGACGAGGCGATCCAGCGCCCGCGGGAAGGTCCGGACCCGGTCGAGCGGCTCCACCCTGCCGTCGCGCACCTCGAGGACGGGTTTGATGTTGAGCACAGAGCCGAGCAGAGCCCGGGCTCCCCCGATCCGACCGCCGCGACGCAGGTATTCGAGGCTCTCGACGGTGAACACGAGGCGCATCGAGTCGATCACCGACGCCGCGGTTCGGATCACCTCGCCGGCATCGGCCCCGGACCGCACCGCCTCGACCATGGCCTGGACGATGAGCCGGTGACCGGGGCCGACCGTCCGGGTGTCGATGACGTGGATCTCGCGGTCGGCGAGGGCCTGCCGGGCCTGGACGGCCGACCCGTGGGTCCCGCTCATGTCCGCCGAGATGGTGCTGCAGACGATCGCCCCACTGTCCGCGGGCACCTGCCCGAAGACGGATTCGAACTCAGCCGGCGTCGGTTGGGAGGTTCGCGGGACGACCGGCGAGCTGCGCATCCGGCTGTACAACGTGGCGGGGTCGATGTCCCTGCCGTCGGCGAAGACCTCCTCGCCGATGATCACCTTCAGTGGGACGATGCTGAGCCCCAGCCTCCCGGCGTCGGCCGCGGAGAGGTCGCAGGTGCTGTCGGCGACGAGGTGGACCGGGCTCACCGCGCAAGCCTACCTACCGCGAACCCGCGCCTTCGGGAGGCTGGAGGAGGAGCAGAGCGCCGACCAGGTTCCGATCGTCACCGAGCTCGGCGACGCTGATCCGCGGGGGCGCCTGGAGTTTGAGGTGGCGGTCGACGGTGTCCACGAGCGCGGGCTCGATCCGGTCCCACCGGGCGCTCGCCACGCCCCCGCCGAAGACCACGCAGTCGCAGTCGAGCAGGGCGGTGGCATTGACCGCGGCCAGACCGAGCCACTGGCCGACCTCGTCCCAGACCGCCTGGTCGTCAATCTCCTCCGCCCGGCGACCGAAGCGCTGCTGCAGCGCGCGGCCACTGGCGATCGCCTCGAGGCAGCCCACGCCACCGCACTCGCAGGCCGGGCCCCCGGCGCTCCCCGGCCATAACACCTGGTGGCCGCCCTCGGTGTCCTGCCGCCCGGTCTGGAGGCGGCCGTCCTCGACCACGCCGCTGCCGATCCCGGTCGACACCGTGTAGTACACGACCAGCGCCGCACCCCGGCCGGCTCCGAGTCGCGCTTCGGCCAGCGCCGCGCAGTTGGCGTCGTTCTCGACCACCACCGGGCAGCCGAAGCGGCTCGTCAGCGGGCGCGCGAGCTCCAGCCTGTGCCAGTCGCCGGAGAGGCCGGGAGGGTCGAGGAGCACGCCCTCGGCGCGATCGAAAGGGCCTGGCACCGCCGCCGCGATGGCGTCGAGCCGTGCGCCGTCGCTCACCTCATCGAGCATCTCCGCCAGGGTGCTCACCATGTCACCGGTGCGCGGCGTGGCCCGGCGGAGCGACCTGGCCACAGTGCCCTCGTCCCGCTCGTGGGCGATCCCAACCAGCAGCTTGGTGCCGCCGATGTCGATGAGCCCGATCACCGGGGCAACAGTAGTGCAGCGCGCCGGCGGTGGCGCGGGGGTTCCTACAATGCCGCAGCCATGCTGCTCGCCGTCGACGTCGGCAACACCAACATCGTCGTCGGGGTCTTCGACGGTGAGCGACTGGTCGCCGACTTCCGGCTGCATACCGACGAGCGGTCGACCGGCGACGAGCTCGGCCTCGACACCAGCGACCTGCTGCGCCGTCGCGGCATCGAGGCCGGCGCCATCGACGCGGTGGCGGTCGCCAATGTCGTCCCGCCGCTGGCGCGGTCGGTGGAGGAGATGTCGCGGGTGTACTTCGGGTGCGAGCCGCTGGTGGTCGGGCCGGGCATCCGCACCGGCGTCAGCATCAAGTACGAGGATCCGCGGCTGGTGGGGGCCGACCGCATCGCCAACGCCCTGGCCGGCCGGCACCTCTACGGTGCGCCGGCCATCCTGCTCGACTTCGGCACCGCCACCACCTTCGACGCCCTCTCGGCGACCGGGGAGTACCTCGGCGGCGCGATGGCCCCGGGCATCCTGATCAGCCTCGAGGCCCTGGTCAGCCGGGCGTCGAAGCTGCATCGCATCGAGCTGGTCGCGCCACCGTCGGTGATCGGACGCAGCCCCGCCGCCTCGATGCAATCCGGTTTCGTGTACGGCTACGTCGGCCTCGTCCAGGGGATCGTGGGCCGCATGCGCGCCGAGATCGGCGCCGAGGCCAGGGTCATCGCCACCGGAGGCCTCGCCGAGCTGTTCGCCCCGCTCATCCCCGAGATCGAGGCCGTCGACCCCCATCTGACGCTCACCGGCCTGAGGCTGATCCACCAGCTCAACACGGGCTGATCCTCCGCCCCTGTCAAGATCGATCGATCATGGCCATCGCCGCACCCACCCCGACGGCCCTCCGCATCGGCTCCCTCGAGCTGCGCTCGCCGGTGCTGATCGCACCGATGGTGGGCATCACCGACGCCCCCTGCCGCGAGCTCGCGGTCGAGCTGGGCGCCGGGCTCGTCTGCACTGAGATGGTCGCCTCTGAGGCGGTGGTGCGCAGCCAGGATGCCAGCCTGCACCTCCTCGACTTCCCGAGGGGCGTGGCGCCGGCGGGTGCCCAGCTGGTCGGATGCGACCCGGCCGTCATGGCCGACGCCGCCCAGGTGTGCGTGGAGCGGGGCGCCGTCAGCGTGGACGTCAACCTCGGCTGCCCGGTGAAGAAGGTGGTCGGTCGCGGCAGTGGCGCGGCGCTGGCTCGCGACGTCCACGCCACCGCCGCCGTCCTGGCGGCGATGGTCGATGCGGTCGACGTCCCGGTGACCGCCAAGATGCGCCTCGGCTGGGACGTGCAGACCATCAACGCCCCCGAGCTGGCCCGTGCGCTTGCCGACGTCGGCGTCGCCGCGGTCACCGTGCACGGACGCACCCGCTGCCAGGGCTATGCGGGCGAGGCGGACTGGAGCGAGATCGCGCGCGTCAAGGAGGCGGTGCAGATCCCGGTGATCGGCAGCGGTGACGTCGAGGACGTGCGGCTCATCGAACGGCGCATCCGCGACGGGGTCGTCGACGGCGTGGTGATCGCGCGCGGCATGCTCGGCAACTTCTGGCTGATCCGTCAGGCCACCCACCTTCTCGCCACCGGCGAGCTGCTCGACGACCTCGACTTCGCGGGTCGGATGGAGCTCTGCCGACGTCACCTGGCGATGCTCATCGCCTACCACGGTGCGCAGCGCGCGCTGCGCATCGGCCGCAAGTACGTCGCCTGGTCGATCAAGGGCTGCAACGGTGCAGCGCGGCTGCGTGCCATGGTGCAGGAGCTCGACAGCCTGGACATGCTCGAGGCCATCTTCGACCGCGCCCTGGCCGCCGGGCTCGGGCCGCAGGGTTGGTATCGCCCCATCTTCGTCAGTGGCGAGGGATGAGCGAGTCCCGCCTCGGCGCGCCGGTGGAGCTGCCCTGGTGGACCCTCCCGCTCGGCATCCCGCCGCTCGCGTTGGTGGTGGCGGGCATCGTCGTCTCCGCGCCCGCCTGGGCTCATCTCCTGGCCGTGATCACGTCGCTGGCCGTCCTCGCCGCGCTGGCCTCGGTGGCCACCCGGGTCGCCAGCCGGAACATGCAGAGCGTCTGGATCAGCGCCGTCTACGCGGTGTGGGTCTTCACCACTGTTGTCTGGGTGGTTGCGGTGGTGACCCGGTCCTGCGCCTGCGCCTGACGCGGACGCGCTGCGAACGCAGCTCGCACTGCAAAAAAAGAGGGCGCCCCTGGCGTACCAGAGACGCCCCGAGAGGGGGGGCGGAGGGGTGTCACGGCGACCACCAGAGCATAGTCGGGGTGCCAAACCCGGTCAACGAGCGTCGGCGTTTCGTCACATCCACGCGAGGTCGGCCTCACCTATACTCCGGCGTCTCGAACCGCAGGGGGCGTTGCACCGCCCCCGTGGGGGAGGAACTCACGGTATGGACAAACCGGTTCTGCTCACGCCCGAAGGACGGCAG
Source organism: Candidatus Dormiibacterota bacterium (assembly GCA_963850385.1). GTDB lineage: Bacteria > Chloroflexota > Dormibacteria > Aeolococcales > Aeolococcaceae > Aeolococcus. The sequence goes on along the minus strand of CAWKKS010000002.1, from coordinate 275,410 downwards.
AGGCTCGAGGTGGAGCTCGAGGAGCTGCGCACCGTTCGGCGCGCCGAGATCGCCGAGCGCATCAAGTACGCCAAGGACTTTGGTGACATCTCAGAGAACGCCGAGTACGAGGACGCCAAGAACGAGCAGGGCATGGTGGAGGGCCGCATCCTGACGCTCGAGAACATGCTGCGCAACGTGGTCCTCATCGAGGAGTCCACCGAGCGCGGCGTGGTGCGCATCGGCTCAGAGGTGGAGCTGAAGGACGAGTTCGGCAAGCAGGTGTTCACCATCGTCGGCCCCGCCGAGGTGGACGTCGCCAGCGGCCGCATCTCGCTGGAGTCGCCGGTCGGCAAGGCGCTGATCGGCCACCGCAACGGCGAGTCGGTTGACGTGCAGAGCCCTGGCGGCCTGCGCAGGGTGAAGATCGTCCGCGTCTCCTGAGCGCCCGGCAAACCGGCAAGATTGGGCGCGATGCCCGCCGATGACCTCTTCGCTGAACGCCGCCGCAAGATCGACGAGCTGGCAGCGCTCGGCGTCCCCGCGCACAACGTCGACTTCAGCCCCTCGGTCACGCTGGACGGCGCCCGCCGGCTGCTGACGGAGTTCGAGGCCGCCAACCCGGCAGTCGCGGAGGCGGACGATGCGGCCGAGGGCCCGGAGGTGCGCGTCGCCGGGCGCGTCATGCAATACCGCCGGCAGGGCCGGAGCAGCTTCGCGCACATCGAGGCCGAGGACGAGCGCCTCCAGGTGTGGCTGCGACTGGACCGCATCGGGGACGCGCAGTTCGCCGTGGTGCGTCTGCTCGACCTGGGCGACATCGTCGGCGTGCGCGGCCACGTCATGAGGACGAGGCGCGGAGAGCCCACGGTGATCGCCGACGAGGTGACCCTCCTCGTCAAGGCTCTGCAGTCGCCGCCCGAGAAGTACCACGGACTGCATGACCAGGAGACGCGCTATCGCAAGCGCTACCTCGACCTGCTCGGCAGCGTCGAGCAGCGCCGTCATTTCGCTGCGCGCACCGCGGTGGTGCGCGCGCTGCGCCGCACCCTCGACGATCGCGGCTACCTGGAGACGGAGACGCCCATCCTGCAACCCATCCCCGGCGGCGGCCATGCGCGTCCTTTCGTCACCCATTGGAACGCCCTTCACACCGACGTGTACCTGCGCATCGCCATCGAGCTCCACCTCAAGCGACTGCTGGTCGGCGGCTATCGGCGCGTGTACGAGATGGGCCGTGTGTTTCGCAACGAGGGCCTGTCGCCGCGCCACAACCCCGAGTTCACCATGCTCGAGGCGTACGAGGCGTACACGGACTACAACGGCATGCGCGAGCTGACCGAAGCGCTGGTGGTCGGCGCTGCCGGTGCGCTGGGCCCGCAGCGCTCGCCGGACGACGCCGGGTCTCCCCCGTGCGACGACCCGCTCCAGCGCACTGTCGGGGGACGGGCGCTCGTGCTGACCCCTCCCTTCCGCAGCGCGCGCATGGTCGACCTCGTCGCGCAGGCGTGCGGTTTCGATCCACTCGACGCCTGGGACGAGCTGCCCGACCGCGCTCGCACCCTGGGAATCCAGTTGCCCCACGGCGCCGGACCCGGCACGGCGCTCTCGGAGATGTACGAGCAGCGCGTCGAGAGCGACCTCTGGGAGCCGACGTTCGTCCTCGACTACCCGGCCGAGGTGTCCCCGCTGGCGCGGCGGCGGCGCGACGACAGCCGTTTCGTCGAGCGCTTCGAGCTGGTGGTCGCCGGTCGCGAGCTCGCCAACGCGTTCAGCGAGCTGAACGACCCCATCGACCAGCGCGCCCGTTTCGAGGACCAGGCCCGGCTGCGTGCGGCCGGCGATGACCAGGCGTTCTACCTCGACGAGGATTTCCTCGAGGCGATCGAGGTGGGCATGCCGCCGGCAGGCGGCCTCGGCATTGGCGTCGACCGGCTGGTCATGCTGCTCACCGATTCGCCGACCATCCGCGACGTGCTGCTCTTCCCGACCATGCGGCCGCGCCATCGCGACGAGTCGCACGAGGACGACGCGCACCTGTCGCCGTCGCGTCGAGCCGAGGAGGGGTGACCCCGTGATCCCGCTGCAGCGCCTGCGCGAGGACCCCGATTCGATCCGCGAGGGTGGTCGCCTCAAGGGCGAGGCGGCGCCGGTGGACGAGATCCTCGAGCTCGACGTGGCGGCGCGGAGACTGCGCAGTGAGGTGGAGACCCGCCGGGCCGAGCAGAGGCGCGCATCGGTGGAGATCCGTGGTGCGCCGACCACCGAGCAGCGCGCCATCCTCGCCGACCTGAAGCAGCGCATCCAGTCGGGCGAGCGCGAGCTGGCCGCTCTCGATGAGCGCATCGAGACGTTGCTCCTGCACGTGCCCAACCCGCCCCATGAATCTGTCCCGCATGGCACGGATGACGCGGACAACGTGGTGCTGCGCACCTGGGGCGAGCAGGCACGGTTCGACTTCGAGCCCAGGACGCACTACGACCTCGGCGAGAGGCTCGGCATCTTCGACTTCGAGCGCGCCACCAAGCTGAGCGGGTCGCGCTTCGCTGTGCTGCGCGGTGACGGCGCGCGGCTGCAGCGCGCGCTGGTCAGCTACTTCCTCGACGTGGCCACCACCGAGCACGGCTACAGCGAGATCGCGCCCCCCTACCTGGTGCGGCGCTCCGCGATGGTGGGTGCGGCACAGCTTCCCAAGTTCGAGGCGGACGCCTACCGGACTGACGACGACCTCTTCCTCATCCCCACGGCGGAGGTGCCGGTGACCAACCTCTACGCGGACGAGATCCTCGAGGGGTCAGATCTCCCGATCGCGCACGTCGCCTTCACCCCGTGCTGGCGTCGCGAGGCGGGGGCGGCGGGCAAGGACACGCGCGGGTACATCCGTCTCCATCAGTTCGACAAGGTGGAGATGGTGCGCTTCACCACGCCGGAGCGCTCGCTTGACGAGCTCGAGCTTCTCACCGGTCACGCGGAGACCCTGCTGCAGCGGCTCGGCATCGCCTACCGCGTGCTGCTCATGTGCACCGGCGACATGGGTTTCGCGCAGTGGAAGAAGTACGACGTCGAGGCATGGGCCCCGGGCATGCAGCGCTGGCTCGAGGTGTCGTCGTGCAGTGTCTTCGGTGAGTTCCAAGCCCGGCGTGCGCATATTCGCTACCGCACCGCGGCGGGCGAGCGGCCACGCTTCGTGCACACGCTCAACGGCAGCGGGCTGGCGGTCCCGAGGACCCTCGACGCCGTGCTTGAGACGTTCCAGCAGGCGGACGGCAGCGTGCTGGTGCCAGCGGTGCTGCAGCAGTACATGGGGGGCACGCAGCGGATCGGCTGAGACGTCCACCCGGATCGGATCGGTACGCTGGCCCGATGACCGAGCCGGCCCGCGACGACGTCCTCGACCCCGAGTGGCTCAACGACCGCACGGAGTACCAGCGCAACTTCGTCCACGGCCTGCGCAACAGCAGCGGGCTGCATCTCCAGTACCACCTCGATGGCGACAGGGTGGTGACCACCTGGGTCCCGGGGGCCGACCATGTGGGCTTTCCCGGCGTGGTGCACGGCGGGCTCATCGCGGCGGTCCTCGATGACGTCATGGGCCGGTGCTCGGTCCTCAGGCGCCGCTGGGTGGTGACCGGCCGGCTGGAGACGCGGTTTCGTGACGTGGCCCCGCTCGGCCAGGCGTTGCTCGTGGAGGGCTGGACGACCCGCTTCACCCGACGGGTGATGCAGGCGTCGTCCCGGATGACGCTGCAGGATGGGGTGGTGGTGGCTGAGGCGACGGGCACGTACCTGCCGGTCCCGGATCACCTGCTGACCCGGATGGTCGCTGCCTGGCCCGGGTTCGCCGACTACACCGACGGCTGATGGGGCATCGGGTCACCGCGGTCGACGGTGCGCCGGAGGAGCGTGAGGTCAAGCTCGCCGTGGCCGGTGACTTCGCGATCCCCGACCTCGCGCTGCTCGGCGACGTGACCGTGGTCGACCGCGGTGACCGGCGACTCCACGCCGTCTACTGGGACAGCACCTCACTGGCATTGGCCGCTGCAGGTGTCGGCGTGCGACACCGCAACGGGGTGTGGACGTACAAGGGCCGCAGCCACCGCGAGGGCGACGCAGTGGTCAGGGAGGAGGTCGAGATCGGCGGCGACGCCGGCACCCTGCCGGAGCGCATCAGGGAGTCGGTGCAGCAGTGGACCGACCCTGACGATCTCCACCCTGTCGCCGAGCTCGACACCGTGCGTCACCTCGTCGAGGTGCATGCCGGGGTGCACAGCGTGGAGCTCGTCCACGACCACGTGCACGTCGTCGACGGAGCGCGCGTGGTCGCCCGCTTTGCTGAGGTGGAGGTGGAATTCATCGCGACCAGCCGCGACCTTGCCGACCGCGTGGTCGGCCTGTTGGTCGCCAACGGCGCCACCGTGCACTCCACGGCGAAGCTGGTGAGGGCGCTGCGCGCGCTCGGTCACGAGCCGCCGCCGGCGGCGATCTGACGTGGACCAACCCGTCTGGGGCACCGCCGCGCCGCTCCTCTCCAGCCCGCTCCCGGCGCGCGCGGAGGTGGTGATCGTCGGCGGCGGCATCACCGGGGTGGCTCTGCTCAGCGCCCTGTGCCGGAGCGGCGTCGATGCGGTGCTGCTCGAACGCGAGCACCTCGCCGCCGGTGCCAGCGGTCGCAACGCCGGGTTCCTCCTCGCCGGTGTCGCCGAGAACTACGCCACCGCCGTCCGGCGCTATGGGCGTGCAACGGCCGCGGAGGTGTGGGCGTTCACCCTCGAGAACCACGCCCGGGTGGCGGCGGCGGCCGCTCCACTGGATGCCCGATACCACGCCCGCGGCAGCATCACCGCCGCGCTGGATGCCGACGAGGCGGCGGCCCTCGAGGAATCGGCGACCCTCCTCGCCGAGGATGGCCTCCCCGGCGCGATCACTGTGGCGGAGCCGGTCCCGGGCGCGCTCTGCGCGCTGCTCAACCCCGCCGATGGCGAGATCGACCCTGTCCGGCTGGTGCGGGGCATCGCCGCCGCGCACGCGGACCGTGTGCACCAGCACAGCGAGGCTGTTGCAGTCATTGATGGCCTGAACGCGTGCACCGTGCAGCTCCGCGATCATTCCATCGAGGCGCATGCCGTGGTGCTCGCCACCAATGCCTGGACGTCGACGCTGCTGCCGTCGGTGGCAATCGCGCCGGTGCGCGCCCAGATGCTTGCCTCGGCACCGGTCCCGCGGTTGATCGGCCGCCCGGTATATGCCGAGCACGGTCACCGCTACTGGCGCCAGGACGACGACGGCTCCGTGCTGGTCGGCGGGTTCCGCAACCGCGCCATCGACGAGGAGGTGGGATACGACACCACCCCGACACGGGGCGTGCAGGAACACCTGGAGGCGCAGCTCCGCCTGCTCGGGGTGAGCGCGGGGATCACCCACCGGTGGGCGGGGACCATGGGCTTCAGCGCGGACGGGCTTCCCCTGGTGGGGCGCCTGGGCGACCAGTCGCGCATCCACCTCTGCGCCGGCTACACCGGTCACGGCATGGGCTTCGCCGTCCACGCCGCGGCGGTGCTGGTCGGCAACCTGCTCGACCACGGCGCGATGCCGCCGTGGCTCGACGCCCGCCGCCAAGCGCGACCCTGACCCGGGGGAATCAGGCGGCGTCGGGAGGTGCGGCGGCCCAGGCCGGCAGCGTCACCACGAACGTGGTGCCGCGCCCCAGCTCGGAGTCGACCCGGATCGTGCCCTGGTGGGCGGCCACCACGTGGCGCACGATCGCCAGGCCGAGTCCCGATCCCTCACCGTCGCGCCGGCGAGAGCTGTCGGCCTTCCAGAAGCGCTCGAAGATCCGGGCGAGGTCGTCGGCGCGGATGCCGACGCCAGTGTCGGAGCAGCGCAACTCCACCTCCCCCCCGGCGGTGGACGTTGCAGAGATGGTGATGGTGCCGCCGTTCGGTGTGAACTTCACGGCGTTGTGGACGAGGTTGCGGAGCACGTGCTGGAGGTGCGGAAGGTCGCCGCGGATCGATGGGATGTCGGCGGGCACATCGAAGATGAGGTTGATGTCCTTGTCGTCGATCAGCGGTCGGAGGCGGTCGACGGCGATGAGCAGGTCGACAATGGGGACCGCCTCATGGGGCACGGCTCGCTGCTCGCCCTCCAGCGCGCTCAGCTCGAGCAGCTCCTCGACCATCTGCGACATCTGCTCCACCTCCAGGCCGATGCGGTGGACGAACTCGTGCGCGGCCGGTCCGTCCTCCAGCGCACCGGAGAGCAGGGTCTCGGTCATCACCCGCATCGCCGCCAGCGGCGTCCGCAGCTCGTGCGAGACATTGCTGATGAAGTCACGGCGCATCTTCTCGAGGTGGCGGATCCGGGTTTCGTCACGCACCCAGAGGAGCACCCCCGCCCCCGGTTGAGCGATCCGGCGGGCACGCACCGAGAGCTCGCGTTCGGCGGTGCTCCACTGCGACTCGACGACCGCCGCTGAGCCGATGGCGGTTCCGAGCAGGCGGACCAGGCGGTAATCGGCGCGGCACTCGGTGATGCTGTGCCCGATCGCGTTGCTGCGCAGCTCGAGGTGACGCAGCGCCGTCGGCGACGCGAAGCGGATCACGCCGTCCTCGTCGACCAGCAGCAGCCCCTCGTCCGAGTCCTCGAGGACCTCGGCGAGCACGTCGGCGAGGCGCATCGACTCAGTCCATCGCGCGGTCTCCATGACGTTGAGCATAGGCGGCTCAGAGTGAGCAACGCCGTGCGCTGCTGGGTTAACCGGTGCTTAACCACTTCGCAAAGTGCCGACAACAGGCCGTGCGCGAGCATGGACCACGTGGGCTTCCACCCGAGCAGACGTCAAGGTCACATCACTGGTCGACAAGGAGATTAGACACATGGTTGTATCGCGTTGCCTGGGCGTCGGTGCGCTCGCCGCCTCGACGCTCATCCTCGCCGCCTGCGGGGACTTAACCAGCAACAGCACCGGGCCGGCCGCGACTGCCCGGGTGGCGACACCCACCGCGGTGGCCACGTGCGCCACCGGCTCGATCAGCGCTGACGGTTCCTCCGCCATCAAAGCCCTGATCCAGAAGGCGGCCGACGAGTACCAGGCCAAGTGCCCCGGCGCCACCATCACGGTGGCCGCGACCAACTCATCGACCGGGGTGACCAAGGCGGCCGCGGGAACGGTCGACATCGGCGACAGCGACATCCCGGCGACGCTCGTCCAGGGTGTTGACGCCAGCACCATCGTCGACCACCCGGTCGCGATCGTGCTCTTTGCCGTCGTCGTCAACAGCGGCGCCGGCGTCACCAGTCTGACGCTCGACCAGGTCAGGTCGATCTTCAGTGGGCAGACCACCAACTGGTCGCAGGTGGGCGGCGCCAACCTGCCGATCTCTGTCTTCGAACGCACCCCTGGGTCGGGCACCCGGTTCACCTTCGACAAGGACGTCATGGGCACCACCAACGAGATGACCAACCCGGCCCAGATCGTCAACACCACGCAGACACTGGTCACCGCCATGGCCAGCGCGCCGGGCGCTGTCACCTACCTGACCAACTCCTCAGTGACGCCGGCCAGCGGGCTGATCGCCGTCAAGATCGGCGGTGTTGGTCCGAGCGCGTCGACCGTGGCCGACGGCAGCTACCCATTCTTCTCCCACGAGCACTGCTTCACCAAGGCCCAGCCGAGCCTGCTGGCGCTGTCCTTCCTCCAGTACGTCCGCGGTGACGCTTTCCAGACCGGGTCGCTGACCACCCTGAAATACCTGCCGCTGAGCACCACCACGCGCTTGGCTGCCGTCGACCACTAGTCTTCGCAGCCAGTGACCAGCGTTCCTGCCGCGATCGAGCCGGCGTCGTCCCTGTGGCGGCGCCGGCTTCGCGTGGAGCGCATCTCCCGGGTCGGCTTCGGTGCAGCCGCCGCCTTCAGCCTGGTGGTGGTGGGACTGGTCATCACCTTCCTCACCATCCACGCGTGGCCGGGTTTCGTCCACATCGGCCTCGACAACTTCTTCGGCTCGACAACCTGGGACCCCGAGGGGGCTTTCCACAGCACGGCCAACGGTTTTCCGCTCGCTCACTTCGGCGCGCTGACACCGATCGCCGGGTCGCTGGTCGCCGTGGGGCTGGCCCTTGTCATCGCCGTCCCCGTGGGCCTGGCCATGGCCGTGGTGATCGCCGAGACCGGCCACGGCCTCGGCGAGCGGGTGCTGCGCCCTGCCATCGAGCTCTTCGTCGGGGTGCCGTCGATCGTGTACGGGTACATCGGCCTGATCCTGCTGGTGCCTCGACTGCAGCCATTCGCACCGCCAGGGGGAGCCGGGTACGGCTTCGGCGCCGCCGCCATCGTTCTCGGGGTGATGGTGGTGCCCACCATCGCCACGCTCAGCGCCGACGCGCTGCAGGCCCTGCCGAGCTCGCTGCGTGAGGGCTCGGTGGCCCTCGGCGCCACCCCGTGGCAGACGCTGGCGCGCGTCCTCATCCCCGCCGCGCGTCCAGGGATCATCAGCGGCGTGGTGCTGGGTTTCGCGCGGGCCATGGGGGAGGCCCTGGCGGTCGCGCTGGTGATCGGCAACGTCGCGCAGCTGCCACAGTTCCAGAAGGGGCTGGGATTCCTGGTCGAGCCGGGCATGACCATGACCACGACCATCACCGACGGGATCAGCAACCTGGGGGCCAACCCCAAGGCCGAGGCCGCGCGCTACATGCTCGCGCTGGTGCTCCTGCTGATCACGTTCGGTTGCGTCACTGCCGTGCGCATGGCGCAGCGGCGCAGCCAGGTGTCCACATGAACACCCGCGCGCGGGTCACCAACGCGGTCGCCTTCGGGGTCGTCCGCGCTGTGGCGGCGGTGTTCCTCGGCCTGGTCGTCTGCGTCCTGTTGTACACGGTGATCCAGGGCCGCTCGGAGCTCGTCCGTGGCGCCTTCTACACCAATCCACCCATCACCGACGGGCCGGGCAGTGGAGCCGGGCCACAGATCTTCAACACCTTCTACCTCCTGATCCTCACCCTCATCCTCACCGTGCCCACCGGTCTCGCCTCGGGCGTGTACTTCGCCGAGTACGCCGGCACCGGGCGCACGGTGAACGCGATCCGACGAGCCACTGAAACGCTGGCCACGCTGCCCTCCATCGTGGTCGGGCTGTTCGGCTACGCGCTGTTCGTCCAGGCGACGGGCAGTCACCCATCACGCTTGGCGGCTGGGCTCGCGCTCACAGTGATCTCGCTGCCATACGCCGTGCGCATCACCGAGGACGCGCTGCGCTCGCTGCCGCCGACGCTCCGCGAGAGCAGCCTCGCGCTCGGGGCCACCCGCTGGCAGACGATCACGCGGGTCCTCCTGCCTGCGGCGCTCCCTCAGCTTGTCACCGGGGTGATCCTCATCGCCGGGCGCTGCTTCGGCGAGTCGGCGGCCATCCTCTTCACCGGGACGGTGGGCACGCCGACCGCCCACGGCAACCTCAGCCTCAATCCCTTCCTCCCCGGCGATACACTGGCGGTGAACCTCTACGTCTTCCGCAGCCAGGTGGAGCCCGGCACCGTGCCCGACGCCACCGCGTACGCCGACGGCGTGGCGGCATTGCTCATCCTCCTGGTGCTCGTGTTCAACATCGCCGCTCGTTACACCGCCCGCTGGGCCGTGCGGCATCTGCAGGGAGCCGTCTAGATGTCCGCCGAGTTCCGCATACAGCTTGGTTCGGATATCGTCCCTGCGGTGGCGACTGAGGTGATGCCCTCGCCGGCGGTGGAGACCCACGGGCTGGACGCCTGGTACGGCGACTTCCAGGCTCTCCGCAAGGTCGACTTCTCCGCCGCCAAGGGTCGGATCACCGCGATCATCGGACCGAGCGGATGCGGCAAGAGCACGCTGCTCCGCGCGCTCAACCGGATGAACGACCTCGTACCCGGGTACCGCAGTGAGGGCACCATCGCGCTCGACGGCTCGCCCGCTCCCACCGACCCCGCCGGCGTCATCGCGCTGCGCCGCCGCATGGGCATGCTGTTCCAGCGTCCCAACCCCTTCCCGATGTCCGTCTTCGACAACGTGGCCTATGGGCTGCGCCTCGAGCGCCGGATGTCGAAGCGCGAGCTCGCCGAGCCCGTTGAACGCGCGCTGACCCGTGCGGGGTTGTGGGACGAAGTGCAGGATCGGCTCGATCGCTCGGCGCTGGGCTTGTCCGGCGGCCAGCAGCAGAGGCTCTGCCTGGCGCGAAGCCTGGCGGTCGACCCCGAGGTGATCCTCATGGACGAGCCGACGTCGGCGCTCGACCCCATCGCCACCCTGCGAGTCGAGGAGTTGATGCGCGAGTTCCGCGACGACGTCACCATCATCATCGTCACCCACAACATGCAGCAGGCGGCGCGCATCAGCGACGTCACCGCCTTCATGCTGATGGGCGCGGGCCGGGCCGGAGAGCTGGTGGAGATCAACACCACTCGCGACCTGTTCAACCGTCCCCAGGACCGACGCACCGAGGACTACATCACCGGTCGATTCGGTTGATGGAACCGCTGGCGCACCCGCATCGCCCGTCGCTGGAGAGTGAGCAGCGTCAGGTCCGCGAGCTGGTACTCGAGATGGGCGAGATGGTCGACGTCGCCATCACCCAGGCGACACGGGCGCTGATCGACCGTGACCTCGAGATGGCGTCGCGGGTGGTCACCGGCGACCATGCTGTCAACGCCCGCCAGGCCGAGGTGCACGAGCACTGCCTCTCGGTGATCCTCACCCAGGCCCCGGTGGCCCGCGACCTGCGCGAGATCCTCGGGTTCCTGCACATGTCGGACGAGCTCGAGCGCATGGGTGACCACTGCGTCAACGTCGCCCGCATCGCCCGCGACCTCGCCGACCTGCCGCCCTTGGCGTCGCCGGTCGACCTGGCCATGCTGTCGAAGGTCTGCGCCGAACAGGTTCGCGACATGCTCAACGCCCTGGTGGCACGCGACATCGACCGGGCTCGCGAGATCGCGGCCCGCGACGACCGCGTCGACCGCATGTATCACCGCATCGTCGACGACATCCTTCAGACGATGGTCTCGGACAGTCGCAACGTGTATGTGGGCACGCAGCTCATCCTGGTCGCGATGAACCTCGAACGCATCGCCGACCGGGTGACCAACCTCGCGGAGGACCTGGTCTTCCTCGAGACCGGGAACGTCGAAGAGCTCGGCTGATGAGCACCGCCGTGCGCGGACCGAAGCGCATCCTCGTGGTCGAGGACGAGCCCAACATCAGCCAGACTCTGCGCTACAACCTCACCCGCGAGGGCTACGAGGTGAGCGAGGCGGGGACGGGCACGGCGGCCATCGAGCTGGCCCGGCAGCGGCGCCCCGACCTGATCCTGCTCGACCTCATGCTGCCCGAGATGACCGGGCTCGAGGTCTGCCGGGTGCTGCGCGCCGAGATGACCACGCCGATCCTCATGCTCACCGCCAAGGCGAGCGAGCTCGACAAGGTGGTGGGCCTGCAGGTGGGCGCTGACGACTACGTCACCAAGCCCTTTTCGCTGAATGAGCTGCTCGCGCGCGTCGCCGCGATGCTGCGCCGCGCCGAGCTCACCGGTGGTCAACCGCAACCCTCTGGCGAGGTGGAGGAGTTCGGGGGCTTCCGGCTCGATCGCGCGGCGCGGACGGTTCGCGTGGGGGCTGCCGACGTGCACCTCTCGCCCAAGGAGTTCGACCTGCTGTCGCTGCTGCTGGCCAACGCCGGCCGCGTGCTGTCCCGCTCCACCATCATCCACCGCGTCTGGGGCAGCAAGTTCTTCGGCGACCACAAGACCGTCGACGTGCACATCCGCTGGCTGCGCGAGAAGTTCGAACCCTTCAACACGCTGCCCTTCCGGATCACCACGGTCTTCGGGGTCGGCTACCGGCTCGATCGTCTCGAGCGCCCGGACGCATCCGCCACAACCCTGAACGAGACGTCAACCTCGGCTTAACCTGGCGCGGCGGGCGAGACGGCGGCAAGTGCCCCTCCTCAGGGCGGCGGCGCGTAGCGCGCTGAGGTGACATGGCCGGCCTCGACCTCGACGGTCCAGGTCGATCCCTTCTCGGCTCGCGGCGCGGTCAGGCTCACGCCGCCCGCGATGACCAGCTCCAACAGGCTCGCGATGACGTCGCCATGGGTGCACGCGACCAGCGGCGAGCCCGCGGCTGACAGCACCTCGAGCATCGCCTCCGCGCTGCCGCCCTCGTAGAGGGCGTCGAGCATCACCACCGGCAGAGCCAGGCGGTGAGCGAGGGGAAGAACCGTGGCGACGCAGCGCACTGATGGGCTGGAGTAGACGGCGATCGGACCGGTGGCGAGCAGCGCGGCTGGGAGCCGTTCCGCCTGGCCGCAACCCCGGTCGGACAGCGGGCGCAGGTTGTCGTCATGCCGCCATGCGCCGGGGTCGCCGGCGTGGGCGTGGCGAACCACGTGGATCAGCTGCGCAGCCATCGCCATCGCTCCGGTCGGGACGCCTCATGCCACGCCTCACGCCACCGCCGGTCCACGTCCTCCATGCGGCGCAGCTCGAGCGCGGCGAGCTCCCCGGCGACGAATGAGAGATCGCTGATCGCCACCGACTCGCGGTGCAGCCACCCGCGCGTGACCACGGCGTCGTGGTGCTCACCGAGCACGGTCTGCAACGAGGCCAGGCGCGTTGCGCTGGCTGCGGCCGCCTCGCCGGCAGCTGGGACACACGCATCGCAGGCGTACCGCGTGCGCTTGGCGAGGATCCGGAGGCGATGCAGCTGCACGTCGTCGGGGTGGTCACCGTGGTCCTCGACGAAGCGGCGCAGCCGGCGCCACGGTCGCCGTGCCAGCTGGGCGGCGCCACCACCGTCAGGATGATCGCCCCAATGCGGGGCGGCGACGGCGGCGACCACGCGATCGAGGGTGACCAGGTAGCCGCGATGGTTCATCTCCTCGAGCAGCTCCGCGCGCGCCGCGGCGAGCTGCTCGCCGGCCGTGTCGAGCAACGGCAGCGCGGCCGCGCGCTCCCCGTCGGGCAGGAGGGCGACCAGGCCGGCGAGCCGTTCGCACAGCACCTCGGCGTCCCTGACCGTCCCCAGCCGCCCCCCGAGGTCACCGAGCTCGGCGCGCAGCCCGTCAGCCCAGGTGCGATCGAGCAGCGGGTTGAAAGTCTGCAGGTCGCTGCGCAGCCGGCGCAATGCAACGCGCAGCTTGCGCAGCGCGTCAGGTGAGCCCGCGCCCAGCTCGCAGTCGAAGAACAGCCACTGGATCAGCGACAGCGTGGTGCTGCGGACAAAGAGGTCACGCCCGTCGGTTCGCTCCGCGGCCGGCAACGCCACCCGCGGCGCGCGAACCAGCTGGGGGCGAGCCAGCGCCAGGATGACCTCGTCCTCGAGGGCCACCTCGCGCAGGCCGGTCAACAGAGCACCCGCGTGCTTCGACGCCTTGATCACCTCCAGGTGACGGGCGCGCGGTGTGTACCCGGAGGGGACGCGCTCATCGGTGCGCTCCTCACGGAGCGTCATCAGCGGCGCCGCGTCCCTGCTGACCTGGTGTTGCCGCGTCTGCACGGCCACCGTGGCGCGCGCCGCTATCGCTCGCCCACGGTGATAGGCACGTGCCCACTCGGCCACCTGCGACTGCGCTGCGTCCGTTGGCGCACGCCACTCCCGCGACGGCAGCTTGGGGTGACCGAGGGACGCACGGCGCCACCGCCAGCCGTCGCGGGCGCTCCGCGACAGCTCCGCCTCCGGCGGCCGCGAGGCGGCGATCGCCGGTGTCGTACAGGACCCGCGTGGCCTGCGTCGCGGCCGTGGTCTCCACCTGGTAACCGGCCGCTCTGAGGAGACGCGGCACCGAGAGCTCCACCGGGATGCGCAGGCGCAACCCCTCGCCCAGGTCAGCCACCGCCCCGGTTGCGCCGGGCCGCGCCCTCCTGGAGAGCCGTCTGGGCGTTGACGCCGCGCGTGGTGGGAACCCTCGTCCACCGCTCGCCGTCAAAGGTCCACGCCAGCACGTCGTCGGCCAGTGAGAGGTCGAAGATCTCGTCAAGACGATGGCGCAGCGCGGCGTCTGTGACCGGGACGGCGATCTCGACGCGGCGATCGAGGTTGCGCGGCATCATGTCGGCCGAGCTGATCAGGTAGTCCGCGTCGTTCCCCGCGCCGAAACGGAAGATGCGCGAGTGCTCGAGATAGCGACCGACCAACGAGCGGACGCGCACCCGCTGCGGCGCCCCACACGCCGCCGGGTTGAGCGTGCACATGCCGCGCACGACCAGGTCGACCTCGGCCCCTGCCTCGGCTGCGTCGTACAGGGCATCGGTCACCTCGGAGTTGATCAGCCCGTTCATCTTCATGGCGATGCGGCCACCGGGGCGTGACTTGCGATGGATGAGCCCGACGACTGTGCTGCGCAACCGTTGCGGCGCCACGACGATGCGTCGGAACTGCACGTCACGGCTGTAGCCGGACAGCGCGTTGAACAGCTCGCTGAGGTCGGCACAGATGTCCGGGTCACAGGTGAGCAGCGCGATGTCCTCGTAGATTCGCGCCGTCACCGGGTTGTAGTTCCCGGTGGACACGTGGCAGTAGCGGTTGATGTGACCACCCTCGTTGCGCACCGCCAGCGACACCTTGGCGTGGGTCTTGAGGCCGACGATGCCGTAGATGACGTGCACGCCGGCCTGCTCGAGCGCTTCCGCCCAGCTGATGTTGGCCTGCTCGTCGAAGCGGGCGGTGAGCTCGACGAGGGCCACCACCTGCTTGCCCGACTCGGCGGCGCGGATCAGTGAGCGGATGATCGGGCTGGACTTGCCTGAGGTGCGGTACAGCGTCTGCTTCATGGCGAGCACCGACGGGTCAGATGCCGCCTGCTCCACGAACGCGACAGCGGAGGCGTCGAAGTCCTCATAGGGGTGATGCACCAGCACGTCGGCGGCCCGGATCGAGGCGAAGATGTCGAAGCTGCCTTCCTCGGGCAGCAGCCCTGCCGGCACGGTCGGTGCCCAGGAGGTGTACTTCAGCTCGGGGCGATCAAGGGCCGCCAGTTGGAACAGGGCGGCGAGGTCGAGCGGCGCGTGGACCAGCTTGACGTCACGCTCGTCCATCTCCAGCTCACGCACAAGCAGATCGCGAACCTCGTCGGACATCTCCCCGTCGATCTCGAGTCGGACCACGAGCGGTGACAGCCGGCGACGCTTGAGGACGTCGCGGACAGCCTCGAGGAGGTCGTCCTCGTCGCTGTCGAGCTGGAAGTCCGCGCCGCGGGTCAGCCGGAACGGCTGGTGGGTGAGGATGTCCATGCCGGGGAACAGCGCGTCGAGGTGCGCGCTGATGACCTGCTCGAGGGGTACGAACCGCTCACCACCGGGCAGGGCGGCAAAGCGCGGGAGCGCTGGCGGCACCTTCACGCGGGCCACGCGCTGGTCGCGCGTCAGCGGGTCGGCGACCACCACCGCGAGGTTGAGCGACATCGACGAGATGTACGGGAAGGGGTGCGCCGGGTCGACCGCCAGGGGGGTGAGCACGGGGAACAGCTGCTGTGCGAAGTACGAGTTGAGGAAGGCGCGATCGCGGTGGTCGAGCTCGTGGTAGTCCGAGACGTGGATGCCGGCGGCGTCCAGCGCCGGTGCCACCGACTCCGTGTACACGGCGTCCTGGTCGTTCGCGAAGTCGCCGGTGCGCTCCCGGAAGAGATGGCGTTGCTCGACCGGGGTCAACCCATCGGGTGACCGGTCGCTCAGACCCGTCTCCACGTTCTGGGCAAGCACCGCACCGCGCACCTGGAAGAACTCGTCCAGGTTGTGTGCAGAGATCGCCAGGAATTTGGCGCGCTCCAGCACAGGGACGCTCTCGTCGGAGGCGAGGGCCAGGACGCGCCGGTTGAAATCGAGCCAGGCGACGTCGCGGTTGAGGTAGCGAGGCGGCGAGACCGCCTCGCCGGTCTGACCGTCATCGGAGGGGGCGCGAGGTCGCGCCGCCCGCGGGATCGCCATGGTTCGCATTGTGCACCGTCCACTGGACGCGGCCGGCCCAAGTCGCCTGCCTATACTCCGCGCGATGTGAGCCCCGCCCCCCGCGCCGTCGCCGACATCGGCTCGAACTCGGCGCGGCTGCTGGTGGTTCGACCGACCGACCAGGGCCACCTCGACGTGCTCGCCGACGCGCGGGTCGCGCTCCGCCTGATGCGGGACGTCGACAGCAGCGGTCGCCTCAGCCGAGCCGCGCTCAATCGAACCGTCCAGACACTGACCGCGTTCTCGACCATCGCGCGCCGCCACGGCGCGCGCACCCTCAGCGTGGTGGCCACCTCGGCGGTGCGCGACGCCACCAACCGGGAGATGTTCGTCGCCGAGACGCAACGGCGTACCGGCCAGGTGATCAGCGTGCTGACCGGGGAGGATGAGGCCCGGCTGGCGCTGGTCGGGGCGGTGTCGGCGCTGCCCGTCGAGAGTGGGGTGGTCGTCGACCTCGGCGGGGGCAGCATGGAGGTTGCCGCCTTTGCCAGGCGGCGGTTCCGCGCCGGTATCACGCTGCCGCTCGGAGCCCTCCGACTCGGCGACGCCTTTCTCCATCACGATCCACCGCGCCCCGACGAGGTGAACGCGCTCCGCGACCAGGTGCGCGGCGCGCTGGGCGCGATGGACGTCACCGACGTCGCCCAGGCCGAGAGCCTGGTGGGCACGGGGGGCACCGTGCGCGCACTCGCCAAGGCGGCTCGCGGGCGGGGACCGGTCGCGGTCAACCGCCTCCACGGCTACCAGCTGCGTCGCCGCGACGTGAGCAGCCTGGTCGACCGGCTGGTGCGCCTACCAGTGGCGCGCCGGACGTCGGTCCCCGGGATCAGTTCAACCCGCGCCGAGTCGGTGCTGGGCGGGGCACTCGTCATCGACGTCCTCATGGAGTTGAGCGGCGCAGACAGCATCCTGGTGTCCGGCTACGGCGTCCGCCAGGGCGTGGTGCTCGACCAGCTCGACATGGCCGCCCAACGACCGCGGCAGGTGCGCGATGCGAGCGTCAGCGCCGTGCTGGCCCGCCTGCGCGGCGGCAGCACCGGGTCACAGCGCCGGCGGCTGCTTCTCATCGCGCTGGCGGCCGCGCTGGCCCCCAAGGTGAATGGCGAGCTCCTCGAGATGGCCGGCCACGCCGCGCGACTGGTCGATGCGGGTGCCCGCCTCGACCACTACGGTCGCTGGTCGGAGAGCGCCAGCCTGGCCACCACCGCCGACCTCGACGGGTTCACCCACGCCGAGCTGGCAACGATGGCGGCGGTGCTGCTCAGCGCCGGTGAGAGCGGCGTGCCCGCCGCACTGCGCCGCGAGAGCGGCGTGGCGCGCACGCGCCTGGAGGCGGCGGGTGTGGTGCTCGCGCTGGCCGACGACATCGACCGCCGCCTGCCCCCGGCGCGCGGGGCTGCGGTCGGCGCGCTGGACCGCGATGGACGCCTCGACGTCACCGGCATGTCACCGATGCTGCTCCCCTCGGCGTTGGCCGACCGCTGTCGCGCCGTGCTCCATCGGGAGGTCAGCGAGCTCGCCGACGCGGCCCACCGGCGGTCACCACGGTCGCGGCCGGGCGTGGCTGTCGAGTTCAAGTAGCATCAGCACGCTGGACCGCCGCGTGACGTGGAGGATCGTGATGCCCAAGAGCGACTCACCCGCGCAACTGATGAAGCGGTTGCAGAAGATCGAGCGAGCGCATCAACGTCTCGGTGATATCACCGCCAGGATCCGCGTCCAGGCGGACACTCTGGCCGAGCTGCTCACGGTTGCGCAGGCCTTCGTCGCCGAGGCCACCCCCACGCCTGCCGCGCCGCGTCGCACGGTGCGGGCACGCGCCAGCACGCCGGCGAGGCGGACCAGCGCGTCCGCGCCGTCTCGCGCGGCGAGTGGGGGCGGGACACCACCGAAGACGGTGACGGCGGCGACGCCGGCGCGAGGCCGCGCTGTCGCGCGTCGTGCGGCGACGGCACGTCGGGCGTCGCCTCGACCGACCTCGGCTTAGCGGGAGACGCGCTCAGCGGCGAGGACCACGCCCCCGAGCGCGCCGGACAGATCACCGAGGCCGGCGGCCACCACGGGCACGCTGTGCCGCCCGTCGTTGAGCAGGTGCGGTTGCATGGCGCGGTGGATGCGCCGCGCGAACGGTTGACCGAGCCGGCTGCCCAGGCCGCCACCGATGACCACGGCGTCGACGTCGAGCACGTTGACGGCTGAGGCGATGACCGGGCCGGCGGCGCGCACCGCGTCGTTGATCAACTCGTTGGCGAGCCGGTCCCCCTGGTCGAGCGCTCGCGCGATCACCCCCGAGGTCACCCGGGTGCGCCCCGCCTTCTTCATCAAGGTGAAGAGGTTGGTCTTGTCACCCCTGTCGACGCGCTCCTTGGCTCGGCGCTCCATCGAGGCGCGCCCGGCATACGCCTCGAGGCAGCCGCGACGCCCGCACGTGCACCGCCTGCCCCCCGGCGCTGCGCAGGCGTGGCCGATCTCGCCGCAGGCGCCCAGCCGGCCGTGCCGGAGGACCCCGTCGAGGAGCAGCGCCCCCCCGACACCGGTCCCGAACCACACCGCCAGGACGTCGCGATATGGGACCGCCGCACCGATGCGGTGCTCGCCGAGAAGCGCGATCCGCACGTCGTTCTCCACCGACACCGGGGCCCCGAGCCGTTCCTCCAGCTCGGCGCGCAGCGGGTACCGGCCCGACCAGCCGCGGATGTTGGGGCTGTGTGACACCGCGCCCGTGGCCGCGTCAACCTGTCCCGGCACACCGATCCCGACCCCGGTGAGGCGACCAGGCGGCGACGCGGCGACCGCCTCGGCAACCGCCGCCTGGATGGCGTTGACGACCTCCGCGGGGCCGCCCTTGACCGGGGTCGCAACCCGCGCCTGGCCGAGCGGCGAGTAGTCGGCACCGGTGACGACCACCTCGATCTTGGTGGCGCCGACGTCGATGCCCGCGTAATGAGGCGGGCGGTGGGGTGGCACGCCCGTCATTGTGGCCCGCCGCACTGCCGATCAGAGGGCCCCCGGCTCGGTTCCCGCCATCTGCACCTTGTCGGCGTTGGCGACGACGATGTCCACTGCCTGGGCCGTCCCCGTGTCGACGACTGCGAGCGTGTTCGAGTCGATGTCGACGAGGAGGTGAGTGGCGTCGATCCACCCGAGGACGTTGTAGCGCCGCCCCAGGCTGTGTGGGGGGCGTCCCGGGGCGACGATGGTCAGCGCCTGGCTGGTCGCGTCGGTGCATGCCATCTGCGCCCCGCCGGGTGCCAGGCTGCAACTGCCGAACGGCAGCTGCCCGTTGTTCTTGTCGCCGTTGGCGAAGATGGTCACCCGGCCCGACCAATCCACCGACAACAGCTCGACGTCGTTCGACTGTGGACCGAAGTAGTACTCGGCTTTGACGCACACCGTGCCGCCGTCGACGGGGAGCCCGTTGGGCGACGTGACAATGTTGACGCCGGATGGCGACGTCGCCGGTTGCTCGCACACCGCCGCCCGGCGCGAACCGCTGGCGCTGTCGACGACGTGGTACGACGTGCCACAACCGCTCGAGTTGTACCCGGAGATCCCACCCGGGCAGGTGAGGGTGACGTTGTCGATGATGCTGGCTCCGTGCCAGCCCAGTGGCCAGCGGAGTGCATCGATGAACGTGTTGTGGAACAGCTCCACGTGGTTGCTGCTCTCGGCTAGGTCCTCGACGTAGCCGCGCCCGGCATCCTTGGTGGGGTCCGAGGCCTGGTTGATGACCGCCACGGCGATCTTCTGGTCGTCCGGGCTGACGGCGAACCCGAGGATCGACGAGGAGCCCGCGGCGATGGTCTTGGTCAGCGCCGTGCCCCCCGCCGGCGCCAGCGATCGGATGTCGGTGTCGCCGTCGAGGTAGTAGACGAGGTTGTTCGAAGCGCTCACCAGCGGAGGGTTGATGGTCTGGTTGGGTTTGAGCAGCGGCAGCTTCGCCGTGACCCGTGCCACGATCTGACCTGCGAGATCGATGAGCAGCACGTCGTACGTGGACCCTTGGCGTAGCGAGTTGGTGGTCACCACGGCGTACGGGCCGGGGGGCACGGCAACCGGCGTCGCCGTCGCCACGGGCACGGCAGAGGGCGTGCTCACCGTCGGTGTGGGACGCAGTGACTTGCTGGCGGCGGTGACCGAGCTGCAGGCGGTGACCGTCAGCCCGGTGATCAGCAGTGCGGCGGCGAGACGAGGCTGCGCCAACATCGACGAACGCTCCTGTGGTCTGACGTTGGCGGCATAACGCGCCAAAGGGCGCGGTGGTTACCGATCGGTCCGGCCACGGTCGCTCACCGACCGCCGTGCAGGAACGCCGGCATGGTGATGCTGGCGGTGTGGCGCCGGCGCATCGCCTCACCGACACCGATGACCGCGATGCACCAGGTCGCGAAGATGAGCGCCAGGGTCCCGTATGCGAGCACCGCGGGGAGCGCGCTGCCACCGTGCGTCTCACGTGTCAGGTAGGCACTTGCCGGCTGCAGCTGTGCCGTGCGTGGCGACGCGACCGGTGCCGGGATCGCGGCGAGCCCATACGTGGGGTCTGCCGGGAATGACACGGGAACAGCCGCCACCACGTCGCCCTTCTCGACGAAGACGATGCTCTTCCACGATGCGCCGGTGTGGATCGGGCCGTCGACGGCGTACCTGCCGCCGCCAAGCGGATGAAGTGGGCTGATGACCAGGGTGCCGCCCTGCCAGGTGAACACACGCGCCACGTCGGCGCCGTCGAGTGCGTCGGCGGGCGCGATGCTGACGGCCACGTTCATGTCCTGTTCGAAGCCAGCGAGCCCCTCGCGCGTGACCGTGGGGACGCGAGCACCGGCCGGCGACGCCTGTACGGTCACCCTCGCGGCGAGGCCGTGGCGCGGGAACGGCACGGCGAGCAGCACCACCATGAGCACGAACGCGAGGCCGACGGCGGCGAAGTGGATGACCTGCGGTGTGTGCGCGACAGCGCGGCCCAGCGCCGAGCCAAGGAAGGCGCCGACCACCGCCATGCCCACCACCACCCACCACGCCGCCAGCAGTCGCGGCTGCCAGGGCTGGGGGCTCCACAGCTGCGCCCATCCCCACTCGGTGGCGAGCCCCAGCGTGCCGATCAACAACCCGGCGACCGCGACGCGCGCGCTCGGCGCGAGTCGAGTGCTCAGCAGGTAGACGGCCTCGACCACCAGGGCGCCGCCCAGGTACAGCGGGAAGCGCTCCAGCGAGAGGCCGAACACGGGCCCGACGACCAGCGCGATGACGCCGCGGAGCACGAGGAAGGCCGCCGTCGCACGCAGCGCACCACCGGCGCCGAGGGCCTCGCGGGCCGCGACCATGCCCACGCCCATCGCCAGCGCGATGAGCACGGGGTGGTAGAGCGCCTGCCACTGGGGGATCCCGAGGTCGAACTCGAGCTGGAAGGTCGACAGCCCGACCAGGGTTGCACCGGCCAGGGCCTCGGACAGCAGTCGCGCGCCGCGGTGCCGTGCCACCGTCGGACCCGCCTCGGCCAGCATCAACCAGGCCGCGATCGGCGTCAGCGAGGCGCCGCCGATCATCAACAGGTGCGTCGGGCTCCACATCGTAACGTCGATGCCGTACACCGAATGCCAGTAGTCGTCCAGCGGGAAGCCGACCAGCGCGCCCGCCCCCATCAGCCCCATCGGCAGCGCCGCCCAGGGGAGGCGGAGGCGACCGACGCGCAGGCCCACCCGGGCCCGGTCCGCTGTGGCCAGCACCACCGAGGTCGCGGCAGAGGCGCCGATGCCGCCGAGCCCGACGAGGATCATCACGTGGGGCGGGGTGAACAGCGCCTGGTCGCGACCGAGGTCGGCGTGCCATGCGACGTCCCAGGTGAACCCCACCAGGGCCACCGACAGGGACCAGAGCGACAGGGCGATCGCCGCCGCGCACCAGGGCGGCAGGCCGGTGACGGCACCCAGCCCATCAGCGGGACGCCGCCACCACCGGCTGGCGGTCGCCACCCGACGGGCGAGCGTCGTCGCGCCGGTGACGAGGAGCACCAGCGCGAGCACGAGGGGGATCCACCAGATCGGTCCAGTCTGGGAGACGTTCTCGACGACCACTGTCAGCATCGGGGCTCCTCCGCGCCCCCTGGGGGCTTAGGTGCTACTGCGAGTAACATACACGAGGCGTACCCCGACCCGGGCGGCAAGCGCCGTGTCCCCGAGATTGCGCGCTCAGGGGCGGCCGGCAGCGACGGCGGCGAGCTCGACCCGGGGCGCGGTGAGGAGCCGCGGGTCAGGTCGGGCGACGGTCCCCGCTGCTGCCCCGGCCGATCAGCCACCAGGTCGCGGGCAGGACCCCGGCGGCGAGGGCGAGCTTGAGCGCGTCACCGAGCAGGAAGGGCTGGACGCCGAGCTTCCAAGCGGTGCCGGCGCCGATGCGCAGGTCGATGGCGAGCCAGGTCGCTCCCACCGCGTAGATCGCGGCGGTGCCCATCACCATGGTGATCACCGTCCGCGGCACGGTGCGGTCACCGCCGTGTTCGGCGAGCCAGCCGATCAGCGCGGCCGCGGCGACGAAGCCGACGATGTAGCCGAAGGCGGGGCCGCCGAACCCGGAGGTGTGGTCGTGGTACCAGGGCACGCCGGCGATGCCCGCCGCCATGTACAGCACCATCGAGAGCCCCGCGCGCCACAGCCCCAGGGCGGCCCCGGTCAGCAGCACCGCGAAGGTCTGCCCGGTGACCGGCACCGGCGTCCCGGGGATGTGGAAGCTGACCTGTGCGGCCAGGCCGGTGATCACCGCGCCGAGGACCACGACGATTGCGTCGCGCACCCGTTCGCCCGGCAGCAGGTCGACCAGCGTGGCATGGGACCGGGTGGCTGTCGCCATCTTGACGTCTCCTGTGTGGGCACTGCGGGCGCCGCGACGGGGCGCAAGGATACGAGACCGACGGTCGTGGTCGGCGGACGCCGCGCGTCTCCCGCGCCGGCCGGTGCGTCAGGTGGCCGAGGCGAGCTCGGCGCAGCGCTCCCGCCACATCGTCAAGCGCTGCCGGAAGCGCTGCGCCTCGGCGTCGAGGATGACGGCGTCGGTCTTGGCGACCTCTTCTCGACCCGCGGCCGAGATCGTGTCGAGCGCGTGGGCGGTGTCGCGGAGAAGGGTCTCCTTGAACTCCAGCAGCTCGGTGTAGACATCGACCCACATCTGCGCGTCCTCGAGGTACCTGGTCTCCAGGTCCTCGCCAGGTAGGGGATGGGCGACCATGGCAAGCTTGGCGGCCTCCTCGTAATGGGAGAACCGCTGCGCGTGCGCGTCCTCGCCCGCGTCAGGGCCGGGTTGGGCCTCGCTGTCAGAGCCGTGCAGGGCGCTTCCTCCGGACTCGCCTCGCAGGGACCGAGGCGGCTTGCTCCACTATCGGTGCGCCAGTATCCTCGGTGGGCCATGCCAGGTCCAGCGGCCACCGCCGCGACCGGCCGATGGGTCGCATACCGGTGGGCGGACGGCTACTGTTGGAAGGTGCGCTCCCCCTCTGCCTGTGACCACGGCCGCCGGGCCGACCGCCCGGGGAGGAGAAGGCGGCGGTGACCACTGTCGTCGATTCCGGCGCCGCGCTTGTCGAGCAATGGGTCGCCGAGGAGCTTGGCAACAGCAGCTACCTGGTCGCTGATCGGGAGCGTGGCGAGGCCCTCGTCATCGATGCGCTGCCTGACGTCGACGGCTACATCGATCGAGCCGCAGCGCAAGGCTGGCGCCTGACCGCGACCGTCGACACCCACGTGCACAATGATTTCCTCTCCGGCGGCCCGAACCTTCGAGCCGCGACTGGCAGCCTCTTCGCGGTGCCCGACCAGAGCCACATCGCCGGGGCCGATCGGCTGCTCCGCGATGGCGACGAGCTGGTCGTCGGCTCGCTGCGCCTGCGTGCGATCCACTCACCGGGCCACACCCCCGAACACCTCAGCTACCTGCTGGTGGACGCCCATGGCGCCGAGCTGGCGCTGTTCTCAGGCGGGGCGCTGATGGTCGGCACCATGGCCCGCCCGGACCTGCTCGGCCCCAGTTGGACCTATGCGCTCTCGCGCATGGGCCGGGAGACGCTGCACCACCGTCTGCTCACCCTCCCCGACCAGCTGTGCGTGCTGCCCACCCACGGCGGCGGCTCGTTCTGCGGCTCGGCATCGTCGGACGCGCGGGTGACCACCATCGGGGCTGAGCGGCGCGACAACCCCCTGGCGGCCGCGCCCGACCTCGCTCACTTCGTCGCCCTGCACGCCAAGCAGGGTCGCTACCCGGCGTACTACGGACGCATGGCACCGCTCAACCGCGCCGCCCAGCCCGATGGCTCCGCGCTCAGCATCCCCGAGCTCACCCCGGGGCAGTTCGACGAGGCGCTCGCGCAGGGAGCGGTCGCGGTCGACTGCCGAGCCGTTGAGGACTTCGACGCCGCCCACGTGCCCGGCTCGCTCAGCGTCCCGTGCGAGGGGCCGTTCTCGGCCTGGGTGGGGTGGGTCGTCGACATCGACACCCCGGTTGCGCTGATCGCCGGCTCAGCGGACAGCGCCAACGCCGCGACGCGCCAGCTCGTTCGCATCGGCTTCGGTTCGGTGTGCGGGTGGCTGGACCAGCGTCGCTGGAGCGCCGAGGGCCACCCGACGCGCAGTGTCACACCCTGCACGATGGGGGACCTCGCCGAGCGCATCCTCGACGGCGGCCACCTGACCGTCATCGATGTCCGCCAGGAGAGCGAATGGGCGGCGGGGCACCTCCCGGGCGCGATGCACGCCCTCGCCCCCGACCTGCCCGGCATCGTCGACCAGCTCGACCGCGCCGCCCCCGTCGCGGTGCACTGCGCCACCGGCTTCCGCGCCGCGCTCGGCGTGTCGATGCTCCTGCGCGAGGGTGTCGAGATTGTCTGGCACGTGCGCGACGGTGTCGACGCCTGGGTCGCGCTCGGCCACCCCCTGGTCACCTCCGCCTGACCACTACCGGGTTCCCGATGCCGCCGCCAGGAGCAGGCTCGAGACGCTGACCACCACCCAGAGGGCAGCGCCGAGCAGCAACGGACGCGGCCCGGTCCTGCGCACCCCGGCGAGGTCGGTCGAGAGACCGATGGCGGCCAGGGCGACGGTGATCAGGAAGAGCGCCAGCGCGCCAACAGCTGCGTGCAGCGACGCTGACAGGGGCACCACGCTGGCCAGCGCGCTGGCGGCGACGAAGGCGATGAGAAACCAGGGGACGAGGTGGGTGATCCCGGGGATGCGCCGGCGCGCGCCCGCCCGGCCGCGGCCGCGCCACACCGCCAGGGCGATGCAGATCGGGATGATGAACAGCGTCCGCGTCAGCTTGACGACCACGGCATGCTGCGCAGCCTGCGCGCCGTAGACCGACGCCGCCGCCACCACGGACGAGGTGTCGTTGATGGCGGTCCCCGCGAAGAGCCCGAAGGCCTGCTGCGACATCGCCAGGCCGTGGCCGACGAGCGGGAAGACCACGACCGCGACGGCGTTGAACACGAAGACCGTCGACAGCGCGTAGGCCACGTCAGCGGCGGCCGCTCCGATGACCGGGGTCACCGCGGCGATCGCGCTGGCGCCGCAGATCGCTGTCCCCACGCCGACCAGGGTGCGCAGGGCTGAGCGCACCGCCAGCAGACGCCCGAGCAGGACGGCGGCGAGAAGGCAGATTGCCAGAGTCCCGAGCAGGACCGGGAGCGACTGAGCGCCGGACGCGATCGCCGTGCCCAGCGTCAGCTGCAGCCCCAGCACCGCCACCGCCACCTGCAGCACCTGGTGGCTGCAGAGGGTGATCCCCGGCGTCAGCCGCGCAGGCGGACGGTGCACCTGCGCGATGACGGCCCCGATGAGCAGCGCGATGACGGGTGCCCCGATCACCGGTGCCAACCTCCCCGCCCCGGTGGCGGCCGCGGCGATGACGGCGCAGAGCCCCACGCCGATCACCGTGCCCGAGCCCACGCGTGCGGAAGGGGGCGGCGGGCGGGACACCGGGGCAGCCTACGGGGCCGGCGATGCCGTCCGCGCGAGCACGCACGAGATCTCCCTGCCCCGTTCATGCCGCCTTCACACCGGGCATCGATGCTGTGCCCCATCAACAGGCGATACACCAAGGAGACCTCGCCATGTACTTTCGTCCAGCACGAACGCTGTTCGGCCTGATCGCGGTCGGTGGTGCCGTCGCCGTGGGCATCACCACCCACGACGCGGGCTTCACCGCCCTCACCTTCATCGGCGGCCTCATGCTGCCGCGCATCCTCGGCTTCCGCGGACGTCACGCCGGTCCGTGGTGCGGCGGCCGGGGTGACCACGTCCGCGGTCGTTTCGAGCATCGCGCCGAGGCCTGGCACCGCCAGGCTCACGGCGACGCGCCGGGCCCGCCACCGGCGACCAGCGCAAGCGGCGCGTGACGGTGACGGACCGGGATCGAAGGCGTTCCCGGTCCGCTGCCCCGCCCCCGGCTACGATGGCCCCGCGGTGAGGACTGTGCTGGTCGTCGACGATGAGCCGGAGATCGTGCGCATCCTTCGCGATTACCTCGAGCGCGCCGGGTTCGCGGTCATCACCGCCTCCGATGGGGACAGCGCGGTTGCCACCGGGCATCGCCACCGGCCCGACATCGTCATCCTCGACCTGACGCTGCCCGGGATCGACGGGCTCGACGTGGCGCGGTCGCTGCGGCGCGATGCGCAGGTACCGATCATCATGCTGACCGCGCGCAGCGACGAGACCGATCGCATCGTCGGCCTCGAGCTCGGCGCCGACGACTACGTCGCCAAGCCGTTCAGCCCACGTGAGGTGGTGGCGCGCGTCCGCGCCGTGCTCCGTCGAACCGACGCCGCGCACATCCACGGCGACACCGTCCGTGTGGGCCCCTCCATCGAGATCGACGTCCCGCGGATGGATACCGTCGTCGACGGCCGGCACGTCGACCTGACCGCGACCGAGTTCCAGCTGTTCCTGCACATGGCGCGGCAACCCGGGCGAGTGTTCACACGTGCCCAGCTTCTCGACGCCGTGCACGGTGTCGCGGTGGAGTCATACGAGCGCGCCATCGATGCCCACGTCAAGAACATCCGCCGCAAGATCGAGCGCGAGCCGCATGCGCCCCGTCACCTGATGACGGTCGTGGGAGTGGGCTACCGGCTGGCCGACGGCGGCACATGAACCGGCAGGGGCGGCACGGGCGGTGGTGGCCCGATGGTCAGCCGCCTCCCTGGTGGCCCAAGGATCGCCCCTGGCCGCCACAGCCGGGAGACGATTGGCGCCGGCACGGTCGACGCATGGCTCGTCGCGCCGGCTGCCTGGCGGTCGTGCTGTTGCTCACCCTCGGTGGTGCCGGCGCTGCGCTGACCTGGCTCCTGCTCAGCGCCACCGGCGTGGTGGGCACCGCACCGGTGACGCGGATCGTCTCGGGGCTGGGGCTGCTGCTCGGCATCATGGCGATGGTGGCGGCCGGGGTGGCGTTGCGCCGGCTGGCCGCGCCCGCCGGGCGCCTCGTCGAAGCCGCGCGTCGTATCGAGGCCGGTGACTACTCGGCGCGCGTCCCCGTGCGTGGACCGGGCGAACTTCGTTCCCTGGCGCGCGCGTTCAACGCCATGTCGGGCCGGCTCGAGGCGGAGGAGGCAAGACGGCGCTCGGTGCTCGCCGACGTCGCCCACGAGCTGCGCACCCCGATCACCGTGATCCGCGGCCAGGCTGAGGGCATCGTGGATGGCGTCTACCCGGCAGACGCTGAACACATGGGACCCGTGCTCACCGCGACCCGCACCCTCGAGGTGCTCGTCGACGACCTGCGCACGCTTGCACTTGCCGAGGCCGGCGCACTGCAGCTGCACCGCGAGCCGGTGGAGATCTCCACGCTCGCCACCGAGGTGTTTGCCGGGTACCAGGACGCGGCCCGGGCCGACGGGGTGCGCCTGGTGGCGGCGGTCGACCCGCCGGGGCTCACGCTCGACGCCGACGGTGTGCGCCTGCGCAGCGCACTCGCGAACCTCGTCGGCAACGCGCTTCGCCATGTTCACGCGGGCGGCGAGGTCCGCATCGAGGCGACCCTGGGCAACGGCACCGTGGAGCTGGTGGTCGGCGACGACGGGGACGGCATTCCCGCCGAGCTGCTGCCCCGCGTCTTCGATCGCTTCGTCAAGGGCCCCGGCTCGCCGGGTTCGGGGCTGGGGCTGGCCATCGTGCGCGACATCATCGAGGCCCACGGGGGATCGGTCAGGGCGCTCAGCTCACCCGGCCGCGGCACGGCGATTCACATGCTGCTCCCGGCCGCCGCTTGACCACCGCACCCGCCACGGGGGCGGGCGGCGCGGCGTAGAGTCCGGCGCCAACATCCGGACCTGCAACGGAGGCGAGGTGATGGGCGTGATCAGCCGGGCTCAGTCAGGGCACGCGGGTCAGCCGCAGCTGCGGCGCGAGGCGGTGGGACTGCGCGAGGTGCTGTTCCAGAGCATCACCGCCATGGCACCAGGGGCGGCCATCGCCGCCTCCATCCCGGCGGGCGCGGCGTACGCCGGCGGGTCCCTGCCGCTGGCCGTCGTCCTCGCCCTGGTCGCCTGCCTCTTCACCGCCGTCGCCATCGGCGAGCTGGCGCGTCACATCCCGGCGGCGGGCAGCGTGGCGACCTACACCGCCAAGGGCATCCACCCAGGGGTCGGGTTCATCGTGGGGTGGGGCTACCTGTTCGTCGAGCTGCTGGTGCCGCCGCTGCTGTTCCTGCAGATCGGCTTCACGGTCGCGGCGACGCTGCACAACCAGTGGCCCTCGATCTCGCCGGACCTGTGGTGGCCCTGGGTCATCCTCGCCTCGCTGATCGTGCTCTTCGCCGGCTACCGCGGGGTGCGCTTCTCGGCGCGGCTCGGCACCATCCTCGGGGCCTTCGAGATCGCCGTCTTCGTCGTGCTCGCCTTCCTGTTCATCATCAACGCCGGCGGTCACAACGACATCAGCGTCTTCGGAACCGGCCACACCCCGGACGCCTACAAGGGGTTCACCGGCGTCATCGCCGGCTCCATCTACACGGTGCTGGCGTTCTCCGGGTTCGAGGCGGCAGCGCCCCTGGCCGAGGAGACGGTCAACCCCAAGCGCAACATCCGCCTGGCGGTGGTGGGCGCGACGCTGGGCATCGGCGCCGTGTACATCTTCACCACCTACGCCGTCGACATCGCATACGGCCCCGACAAGTTCACCACCTTCTCCGGCGCAGGCCCCGCCTCCTGGCAGGGCCTGGCGCAGGCGTCGTACGGCGTCTTCTGGGTGCTGGTGTTCTTCGCCATCGTCAACTCCTGCATCGCCAACTCGAACGCGGGATCGAACGTCTCCACCCGCATGGCGTTCGCGCTCGGGCGCATCCGCCTGCTACCGCGCTTCTTCAGCACGATCCATCCGCGATACCGCTCGCCGTACCTGGCCGTGCTGGTGCAGTTCGTCATCGGGCTGGCCGTCCCGCTCATTCTCGGTTTCAAGTACGACCCGGTGACGGCCTTCATCTTCGTTGCGACGATCATTGTGCTCGTGGTCGTGGTGGTGTACATCCTCTGCGACGTCGCCTGCATCGGGTTCCATCTCCGATTCCGGCGAGCCGAGTTCAACCCGGTGCTGCATGGCCTGGTCCCGATCCTGGGCATCGTGGCCTTCGTGCCCGCCCTGCTGGCAGCTGCCGGAATCCAGGCCTTCAGCTTCGTCGCGCCCCTGACCGCGCCCGCCTCGTACGCGGGGATCATCGTCGGCGTCTGGCTGATCCTCGGGCTCGTCTACCTGGGCTACCTGCGCGCGAACCGACCGGAGAGCGTTGCGGAGATGACCCGTGTCCACCTCGATGAGGACCCAGTCGTCGCAGCGGGTGGCGCGTGAGCGATCGCTCGGTGACCGCCTTCACGCCCACCCGCGACCAGTTCGCCTGGACCTTCGGCGGCGCCGAGCCGGTCATGCACGTGCAACCGGGAGCAGTGCTCGAGCTGTGGACTGAGGACTGCTTCGCCGGCCGCGTCAGAAGCCGCGATGACCTGGTCTCGGCGGTCTGCGAGTTCCCATTTCTCAACCCGCAGACCGGCCCTTTCTACGTTGACGGCGCCGAGCCCGGCGACACCCTGGCCGTGCACTTCGTGTCCATCGAGCCGAGCCGGGACTGGGCCGCGTCCACCACCGTGCCCCTGTTCGGTGCGCTGACCAGCACGCACCTGACCGCCACGTTGCAGGAACCGCTTCCCGAGATCGTCTGGATCTGGCAGCTCGACCGCGCCGCGCGGACATGCCGGTTCCAGGCGGGGGAGGGGGCCTTCACCGTCGACCTGCCGATGGTGCCGATGCACGGGACGGTGGGCGTCGCTCCGGCGAACCTCGAGGTGCGATCGGCGCTGGTGCCTGACGCGCATGGCGGCAACATGGACACGCCTGAGATGCAGGCCGGGGTCACCTGCTACCTCGGGGTCAACGTGCCCGGCGCGCTCTTCTCCATCGGCGACGGCCATGCGCGCCAGGGCGAGGGCGAGACGTGCGGTGTGGCCATCGAATGCGCCATGGACACGGTGGTGGCGATCGAGCTGCTCAAGGGGCGCACCACCCCGTGGCCGCGGCTCGAATCGGACACCCACATCATGTCGACAGGTTCAGCGCGACCGCTCGAGGACGCGTTCCGCATCGCCCAGGTCGACCTCGTGGGGTGGCTGGTCTCCGACCACGGGTTGGCGCCGATGGACGCCTACCAGCTGATCAGCCAGGCGGTTGAATCGCCGCTGGCCAATGTCTGCGACACCAACTACACCTCGGTGGCCAAGATCCGCAAGGAGTGGCTGCCCCCGCGACAAGGGCCGATGCTGGACGTGCACGACCACCTGCGCGAGGTCGCCCGGCAGTACCGCGCCGCGCGCTGAGCGGGGATCAGTCAGCCAACGGCGGGCTGTCGAGCATCAGCCGCGCTTGGGAAGTTCCTGCACCGCCCAGGAGTTGCCATCCGGATCACTGAAGTGAATGAACGAGCCCCAGGGTTGGACGTCAACCTCGGGCACCTTGAGACCTCTTCCCATGAGCTCGTCGCGGGCTGCGCTCGCATCGGCCACCACGATCTGCAGGCCCCTAACTGAACCGGGCGCCGCGTCGGTGAGCCCGTCCCCGAACGCAATGGAGCAGGCAGATCCCGGCGGAGTCAGCTGCACAAAGCGCAGCTGGTCGTTGACACGCTGATCGTGGTCTAGGTGGAATCCGGCTTTGTCCGCGTAGAAGGCCTTGGCTCGGTCCACGTCGGAGACCGGGAGGACCAACAGCTCGAGCTTCCAGTCCATGCGTTGTTCTCCTCTAGGGTACCGAGCGGACCCTCTTGCGGTACGTGATTAGTGTGCCAATTGGCGGAGGGAGAGGGATTCGAACCCCCGGGGGCTTGGCGGCCCCTGCGGTTTTCAAGGTGGAGCGGGCGATGTTCGCGACCGGTTGGCGATGTGCGCGCGAGTTCGGATTCCCGCGAGGCAATGTCCGTGGAGGACCGCGGACCCGCGCTGGGGGCGGTAGGCGGAGGTGTCAACCAAGGTGTCAGTTACGGAGAGAACCTAGCCTGGCCCAAGTAAGTCGCCCGTCCTCGTGGGCTCAGCCCACGACCCCCGTCTCCGCCCGTAAACAGCGTATCAACGGCGCGCTGTCATAACTTCCTACCAGCCCTGGCGTTTCCCATCTGAGCTTGAATTGGGTATCAGCGCGAAGGAAGGCGGCGTATGAGCCACCTCGCCAGTGAAGACGGAGTTGAGCCAAAGCAGCGTTGTGGACCGCAAGGAGGTCGGCGGACCCGTGAAGCCTGAAGACGTCGCATCGGCACCCGGACGGCGCCTTCGCGGAGTATCCCTTGCACTCGTGGTCGTCCTTGCTGCGGCTTGCGGAGGCACAAGTCCTGGCCCCGGTCGTACCAGCACACCGGCCACCTCGACGAGCCCTTCAGCACAGCCGCACCCAACTCCGTCCACGATCCCTCTGACGGCGCTGTCCAACCGGAACAGTCCTGGACCCCTGGTCAACTTCAGCGCCGGCTACGACCCAGTGTCGGAGCGGTTGATTCTTTTCGGAGGACAAGCGCCCGGGTCTGCGACGGGGTCGGGGCTAAGCGCCGCCACCTGGGCATGGGATGGTCGCGGCTGGGCCCGGCTGACACCCTCCGAAGCGCCGCCACCCCAGATCCAGGCGTCGATGGCGGTTGATCCGATCAGTCGTCACCTATTGCTCGTGGGAGGCGACGCCTACAGCGGAGGTGTGAACGCAGCCGGCCAATGGGTCGACCACTGGGCCCCGAACGAGGGGACGTGGCTCTGGGACGGCTCGAACTGGAACCGAGCGGCCGACAACCCGGTTCAAGGCGGCTACCCGGCCCTCGCCGTCTACCAGCCGACCCATCAGCTCCTCGCCAACTTCGCGCCGAGCCAAGTTGGACCCGGGCCTGGTTCGCCTACGACAGCCGCTGAGCCTCCGAAGCCCACGTGGTACTCGTCCAACGAGAACAACGTCTTCGAGTGGACCGGAAGCGGCTGGACCCGCATCGTCGAGACTTGGGGGAACACCGGCGCGCTGGCTGAGCAAGCGGCCGCCGCATACGACCCCATCAGCCGACGGGTCATCCAGTTCGGGGGGATGCTCCAAGGCGGGTTCGGCGATGTGCTCGCCTACGACGGCGCCGCGTGGCACTTCCTCACCGACAGCACGCCAAACGAACTCCAAGGGACCGCACTGGCGTTCACTGACGAGGCCGCCGGCCAGATCGTGATGCTCGCCGGGGTAGAGAGTTGGACCGCCTCCCCACACGTTCCCGCGACGTGGACGTGGGATGGCGGCACCTGGGTTCCGCACCACCTGGCAGAGCCACCATTCGATGTCCTTTACCCTGGACACGGGCAGCTGGTGTGGGATGCCGGCGTTCAACGCGCGATCCTCGTCGGCTACACCGGCAGTGGCGCTCTCCAAATGTGGGCGTGGACAGGATTGACGGCCGGCTGGTACCAGGTGCCCTCGTGACCAGGCGGCCATGGGCCAGGGCTCGCGGGTGCCGCATCGCGCGACCTTGGCGCCGGGTCTTGCGGACTACCAGCTCGGACCGGTGAGCTCCGGCATCGTCCGGTGAAGGTCGGGCAGCTTCGGATGCCTTGGGCGTCGGCGTGCGCGGCGCCGCCTCCTGCGCTGTCTTGGTCAGCCGCGATGGTGTCAACGCAGGTGTCACGCGAGACGAGATAGAGCGGCTGGTGTGGCTCGCCACATCCATCCCAGGATTCACGAACGAAACGTACGTGCCTTACGGAGTTGTTCGTCGACGTCCGTTCCGATGGTGGACGGCCACTAACGTCAGCGCGACCATGGCGATCTGCACTGCAGCAATGGCGGCCATACCCACCCAGTAGGACGCGTCCGCGTCGTTGGCGACACCGGCGCCGATGTAGATCGTGTCTACACCGATTCCGATAGGCGCCAACCAGCGCTGGTCGATGTTGCCACAGCGCCGATAAGCCGTCGTCCAGGGTGCCCGGTCGGTTGTCGCAATCCAGCGAAGGCTGAGGGTCAGAGTGCAGACGCCCACAAGGCAAATGACGACGGTCAGCCAGAGGTGCCCGGACATCGTTCAAGAGGTTACCAGCGATCCGCGCGCATGGCGGGGCTTTCCAAAGAGCGCAGAGATCTGCGGATCCATAACTCAGGCTGGATGCGCGGATGAACCATGAACACGCGCTGGGCACGCCATGAACACGGCAGTCGCGTTCAATGTTGTTGTGTAGTTCCGGTTAGAGGCCGACACCGGAGTTCCGGTCCATCCGTGACACCGCGCGGCGGCTCCGGTCTTTCCCGGCGCCGGAGCGGTGACCGCGCCGGTCGGACGGCTGTTTACTCCGGCGCGATGGCGCCAAAGGGGGGATGGGGGCCAGAGCGCCGAGGCGCGCATTCGACGGGCGCCGACGGAGGCGGCGACCGCGGAGAGGCGGAGAAGGCGATCGACATAGGCAGGCACCAGCGCGGTAGGCGACGCCCTCCGGGCCGCTCCAGGTGCTCCCGGCGGCCCCTCGGCACTCCTTCACGTCTCCACGCTGCTCGCGCCGCTGTACCGCTCCTCCGCGGCGCCATGGCGCCGCCGCCGCGCTGGGCGTCGTCCGCCCCGATCAGCTCCGTTGGCTCGCGCCTTACCCCATACACACAGTGGCACCAAGAGGTGACGAATATTCACATCTGTGGTGATGCTGCGACGACGCCTCGTTTCGGGCGGCATGGTGTTCCTGTGTCCGATCCGACCGGCCCCTAAGCGGTGTAGTGGGTATGAAGCTTCATGCCGATCGCCCGCCCACCCTCGTTACCCTTCCAGATACGCCGCCGGCGGTCCTGGTCCATCCAGCCCTTCTCTCCGTTCACGACGTCTGCGCCGAGCTGCAATGCGGCAGGACTTTCGTCTACGAGCTGCTGCGGACGCGCCAGCTGCGGGCAATCAAGCTGGGTCGCCTGACGCGGATCTCACGCAAGGAGCTCGACGCATTCCTCGACCGCAAGGCGACGGCGATGGCCGATGGGCCGCAAGAGACGGTTGGCGTAGGCGCGTGCGCGGGCCTGTTGCACGGTTCATCGTCGGTTGGCCCCAGACGGCCGACCCCTGCGCCGGGCAGGGCGATTGCATCGGCGTTGGCTGCGGCCGTTCAGCAGCCTCTCCTGCTGGATCCGCTGGATCCCTCCCTCCACCTGACGGGAACCACCATGCCCGGACAGGAACGCCCCCGCGGCGTGGCAGCCGGTGGGACGATCCGCTGATGGACGACGACTGGCGTTTACGCGGACAGGAGACGTATCTGTACGGCGCCACGCTTGTGTGGAAGCCATACCGCGAATGGAGCCCGGCGTGGGAGCATGACCACTGCTCATTCTGTTGGGCGAAGTTCATGGACCGCGATGACATCACCGACGTCCTCCGCGAAGGCTACGCAGCGCAAGGGACGGGACCACAGGGACAAGACGACTACCACTGGGTCTGCGCTAATTGCGCCCGGGACTTCACTGACCGGTTTCGCTGGACTGTCGACGGCGGGCCGCACGCCACCGCTTGAGGTTTGCGGCCGTAGCGCCGGTTCGACCGCGCGACTCGGCCGGGCGACGCCTGGCCTAGGCTCTTGTCAACAGGTTATTCATCGCGCGAGCCGCATCGCGCTGCATCGTCGGCGTCACGTGCGAATAGAGGTCGAGCGTGATTGCGATCGTGGAATGGCCAAGCATCTCGGACACGATCTTGGGGTGGACGCCCTGACCGAGGAGCAGCGTCGCCGCCGTGTGCCGCAGATCGTGGAAGCGGATGATCGGCAGCCCGAGGCGTGCCAGCAGCGGGTGGAACAGCCCGTACAGGAGGTGGCTGCCGTCCTGCGGCTTGCCGAGGGAGCTCGGGAACACGAGGCCCGCCTCGTTCCACTCGGGACCGAGCAGCAGGCGCGTCTCCGCCTGCCGGGCCCGGTGGCGCCGCAATGCCTCGAGCGGCCATTGGCGACAACTCGACCCGGCGGCGAGAACGGGCCGTCTTGGGCGGGCTGACCGCCATCCTTCCGTCCGGGTGCCGCTGCATGGTCCCGACCACGCGCAGAGTCCCGCGGTCCAGGTCGACGTCCGTCCAGTGCAGCGCCAGCAGCTCGCCCTTCCGCATGCCGGTGGTTACCGCGAGTGTCAGGATGGCTTCCAGTGGGCCGTCCGCGGCACCCTCCAGCAACGTGCGCGTCTGTTCGGGTGTAAGTGCGGTCATCTCCTGACGCCCGGCGCGCGGAGGATCAACGAGGCCGGCGACGTTGCGCGGCACGAGGTTCCACCGCACTGCCTGCTCGAGTGCCTTGTGCAGCACGGCGTGAATGTGGTGGACCGTGGTGGGAGAAAGCCCGGCGGCCACGCGCTGCGCGTAGAGCCGGTCCAGGTGCTGCGGGCTGAGCGCCGCCAGCTTCACTCGGCCGAGCGTCGGTATGGCGTGGATGCGCACGTACTCCTCGTAGCGCTTCCACGTGTTGGGTCGAAGGCGCTGACGCTGGCCCTCCAGCCACTCGGTCAGAAAAGCGCCGACTGTCTGCCGCTCGGGGCTGAATGGCAGCCCGTCGTCCTGGGTGCGATGGGCAGCGGCGAGCTTCCGCTGGACGTCAGCGCGGGTCTTGCCGTAGAGGTACCGGCGGCCGCCGTCCCCGAGCGAGAGGTAGGCGCACCAGCGCCCATCGGTGCGCCTGAAGACCGATCCCTCGCCCGCTCCGCGTCGTGGCATGGAACGAAGTCTGGCGCCGCTCAGCGAAGGTGTCAACGAAGGTGTCACAGCCGCGTTCGGGGCGATTCGCCACCGTCCGCCGACGTCCGCCAAATACGCTAAATCCTTGTAGGTCAAAGGGCCAAATGGCGGAGGGAGAGGGATTCGAACCCCCGGGGGCTTGGCGGCCCCTGCGGTTTTCAAGACCGCTCCGATCAACCGCTCCGGCATCCCTCCGCGCTCGGTCAGGATATCGCGGCACCGCGCCGCCGTCAGGCGGCGTCACCCTCCGCCATGAGACGGTCAGCGAGGTCGCCGAGGGTGCTGATGTCCGTCTTGAGGAGCACCACGGCGTGGCACTCCGTGGTCGCCTGCACCACGCGCTCGTCGTTGAGCGGCAGAGCGGTGAGGATGACCACCGGGATGAGCTGAAGGGCAGCCGACGACCGCACCGCCGAGCAGACCTCGCGGCCGTCCTTGTGGGGCATGTTGAGGTCGGTCACCACCAGCGCCGGCGTCTCACGTGGCAGCATCGCGATCGCCTCCATGCCGTCCTCGGCCGTCACCACCTGGTGTCCGTGGCGGGCCAGGAGGAGACGGCCGAGCTCGCGGATGTCGGGGTCGTCGTCAGCAAGCAACACCTTGGCCAAGCCACACCCCTTCACCGCCGAGCCGCGAGCCGAATCCTGGCGCATCTTGTAGCACGTCGGGCCGGCCCGCCACGCTCATATCGCCCGAAAGCCGAGGTCGGGTCGGAGCCGCCGTCGCCGCGCCGGGTCAGGCGCGGAGCTGGTCGAGCTGGGTGGCGTGCTGCTCGAGATGGCCGACAAGGAACTCGTCCATCATCTGCGCCAGGTCCATCTCCCCAAGGGTGGGATGGCGCCCCCTGGCGCGCCAGGCGGACGCGTCGAGGCCACCGAGGAACGCGCGCAGGCTGGTGATGTCGCGGGCCGCCCTGTCCCACAACCTCCGCTGGTCGGTGCTCCGGTCCCGCTCGATGGCGGCAAGCCGGCCCGGGTCGCTCTTGGTGCGCCCGAACGGCACTGGCTGGTCGCCGCCCTGCTCGATGAGCAGCCTCGCCTCGCCCAACCAGTAGGGGATGAACTCGGCCACGTGCGCCCACACCTGGCCGGCCTCCCAGCGCTCGCCGGTCGGAGGATCGGGGGCGGTGAGGACGCCAGGCGAGAAGCTGCGCACGGCGTGGACCCGCAGTCGCTCCTCGACATCGTCAAGGCGTGTGGAGAAGCTGTCGGGGTCGAGGCTCATCGCAGCGGCTGCAGCGGTGCGCCTGCGACCACGCGGTTGTGCAGCGAGCCCAGCCGGTCGACGCTGAGAACCACCTCATCGCCAGGCTTGAGCCACGGGTACTGCTCGCCGCCGTGCACGAGCGCCAGCTCGAGGATGCAGCCGGTGCCGCACGTGCCCGACCCGATGACGTCACCGGGCTCCACGCGCGTGCCGCGTGACGCGTAGCTGATCATCTCGCCGAACCCCCAGAAGATCTCGGCGAGCGAGGCGCGCGAGTACTCCCGGCCGTTGACGCTGGCGGTCATGGTGAGGTCGTAGGCGCGACCGCTGCGGGCGTCGGCAAGCTCATCAGGGGTCACCAGCATGGGGCCGAGCGTGGTGGCGGAATCCTTCCCCTTCACCGGGCCCATGCTCAGCTTCATCTCGCGCCGCTGGATGTCGCGCGCGCTCCAGTCGTTCATGACGCAGAAACCGGCGATGCTCTCCTCCCCCTGTTGTGGGGTGAGGTCGGATCCGCCGCGCCCGAGCACGGCTGCCACCTCCAGCTCGAAGTCCAGCTCACCGCAGCCCGGCGGCACCGCGATGTCATCGCTGTCGCCGATCACCGCGTACGGGTTGCTGAAGTAGAAGACCGGCAGCTCGTACCAGTCCGGGTCCATCTCCAGCCCACGGCGCTTGCGCGCTGTCTTGACGTGCTGTTCGAACGCGTAGAAGTCGCGAACGGTCGGCGGGCGGGGGATGGGGGAGCGCAGCCGCACCGCGTCGAGAGCCACCACCTCGGCGGGGTCGTTCAGGGCTCGCTGGCCGGCCGCGGCGAGCCCCACGCTGCCGCTCAGCAGCGCAAGCAGCGTCGTCCCCTCGGGCAGCCCGTGGATGTGCGAGTCGACCAGCAGACCGACACGATCGCCCGCATCAGCGCCGCGCGCGTAGGTCACCCAGCGCATCCGTTCGTCTCTCCTCGGTGACAGGTGGTCGCACTCACACTACATATACTGGCGGTCTCCACGGGGAGGTGGCTGAGAGGCTGAAAGCGCCCGCCTGCTAAGCGGGTGAGGGATCTTAAAGTCCCTCCGGGGGTTCGAATCCCCCCCTTCCCGCCAGCATCAGGTGCATTCAAGCCAATGCCGCGCCGTGACCACCCCGCCGAGACCCTGCTCGCGTTCGCGCTCACGCTGCCCGACGCCTGGGAGGACCTCCCCTGGGACGAGGACCTGGTTGCCAAGGTGGGCAAGAAGGTGTTCGTCTTCTTCGGCAGCGCCCACCGCCCACTCGCGATCGGCGTGAAGCTGCCCCGGTCTGCCCCGTTCGCTCTCAGCCTGGCGTGCTCTGCGCCCTCGGGATATGGGCTGGGCAAGCACGGCTGGGTGACAGTGCACCTCGACGGTGCCGATGCGCCCGACGAGCAGCTGGTACACGAGTGGATCGTCGAGAGCTATTGCGCCGTGGCCCCCAAGCGCCTGAGCAAGCTGGTGGCGCCGCCGAGTCGGTGACCGCCGCCGCGGGGGACTCTTCAGGGTCCCTCAGGCAGTCCCGGCGGCAGCAATTTCGCCTGCGGTCTGCAACGCCTGCGTCAGCTCTGCGTGCGTGCTGGTGAAACAGAGCCGGAACCTCTCCGGCACCTCGAACGCGATCCCCGGTGTGACCAGCACACGGCGCTCCGCGAGGGCGCTGACGTAGGCCAGTGTGTCAGGCCAGGGACTGCGGATCCACAGGAAGATGCCGCCCTGCGGCTCGGCGACGTCGAGGCCGGCGGCCACCGCGGCGTCGCGGGCGTGGTCGCGGAGGACGCGGTACGGCTGGACATCGATGTTCCATGACTCGAGGCCAAGCAGGGTGCGCTGTGCCGTTGCCGGGGCGTTGACCATGCCGAGCGCCCGCATGCAGCCCTCCAGGCCGCGGTCGGTGTGCTCGCCGGCGAGCGACGGGTGCAGCGCGAGGTAGCCGATCCGCTCCCCGGCGAGGCCCATGTCCTTCGAGAAGGAGCGCGCCAGCACGGTGTGCTCGTAGTACTCGAACGGCTCGACCCGTCTCGCCGGCGTGTACACGAGGTTGCGGTATGCCTCGTCGACGACGAGCAGGATGCGGCGGCCGGTGCGACGGTTGTGGTGCTCGACCACGTCGACGATGGCGCTCATCTCCTCGTGTTCGATGACGTGCCCGCTGGGGTTGCTTGGGGTGTTGATGATGAGCGCGGCTGTGCGCTGGCTGAGCGCGCCCACCAGCGCGTCGATGTCGACACGCTGGCTGCTGTCGTCGGATTGCACTGGGACGAACGTCAGGCCGCTGGTCTCGCAGTACGGCCGGAACTCCGGGAAATACGGTGCGATCCCCACCACCTCGTCACCGGCGTCGAGGAAAGCCCGCAGCGCCAGGCACATCGCCCCCGCCGCCCCGCCGGTGATGGCGATGCATGAAGCGGTGATCCCCGCCGCCGCGACGTCCTCGGCGGCCCGCTCGCGCAGCTCCGGGTAGCCCAGGTTGGGCATGTACGCGTGCCGCCCGGGGAACAACTCGGCGGCAGCGCGGGCCAACGCCTCGCGTACCTGCTGTGGCGCGTCGAGCGGCTGGCCGAGCGAGAGGTCGATGACGGCGTCATCGCCGTGCTCGACGCGCAGCCGCTGGCCCTCAGCGAACATGCGCCGGATCCAGCCGCCGGCCTCCACCTGCGACGAGGTCCAACGCGATAGCGGCGACTCGTTCACCGCCGCGAGCTCAGGCGATCGACTCGGTGCCGCGCATCCCGCCGGTGTGCCACGAGAACGGGTACTCGCGATCGACGAGCTGGCGGGCAACCTCGGTGCGGTGCAACGGTCGGAAGGTGTCGATCATCACGGCCAGCTCGTCCGTCTCTCGCGGGCGCTCGTACGACGCCTCCAGCGCGCCCGGTTGCGGGCCGTGCGGCACGCCGCCGACGTGATGGGTGAACGAGCTCTGCTTGACGCCGCGGCGCGCCGCGTAGTCACCGTCGACGTAGTACAGCACCTCGTCGGAGTCGAGGTTGCTGTGGTGATAGGGGAGCATCACCGCGTCGGGATCCCAGTCGAGCTTGCGGGGCACGAACGAGCAGATCACCACGTTGTGGGCCTGGAACGTCTGGTGGATGGGGGGCGGAACGTGGAAGCGGCCCGCCCGCGGCTCGAAGTCGTGGATGTTGAAGGCCACCGGGTAGACGGTGCCGTCCCAGCCGACGAGGTCGAAGGGGTGGTGGTCGAGGCGGTAGCGGCTCACCCGGCCGGCGCGCTTGAGCCATACCTCGGCGGGGCCATCACCGCCCGTCTCCAGCTCGTCGGGACCGCGGAAGTCACGCTCGGAGTAGGGCGCGATCTCGGTGAGCTGACCGTTGCGCGCACGGTACCGGTCAGGCGAATCGACGAGCCCGCTCACCTCCAGCGCCAGCACGCGCACGTCCTCGAGCGACTCGAACTCGACACGGTAGATGACTCCGCGGGGGATCACGACGTAGTCGTGTCTGCCGAACGCGAGCCGGCCGAACTGCGTGTGCAACACACCGGCACCGCGGTGGACGAACAGCACCTCGTCGGCGCTGCCGTTGACGCAGAGGACCTCCTGCTGCCGCAGCGGGAACGCGAGGCCGATGTGGATGTCGTCGTTGATGAGCAGCCACTTGCGCCCGGTGACCACGTCGCCGTCGGGCTGGAGGTTGAACC
The DNA here is from genome assembly GCA_963850385.1 of Candidatus Dormiibacterota bacterium. Lineage (GTDB taxonomy): Bacteria > Chloroflexota > Dormibacteria > Aeolococcales > Aeolococcaceae > Aeolococcus. Next base: position 234,375 of record CAWKKS010000002.1, on the reverse strand, counting down.
CCTGGAGGTGGGCGTGCTCATGGACCTGCTCGCGTTCGGGTGCCATCAGCTCGGCGGGTCCCTCGCTGATGTCGTGCGCCGCCTCGGGCATGTTGCGGTGATAGAGGAGCGACGAGGGACCGGTGAAGCCCTCACGCCCGAAGAGTTCCTCGAAGACCGGCTGGCCATCCACCTCGAAGCGCATGTGGCGCTTGCGGGGCACCTCGCCGAGGCGCCGGAACGTTCTCACGAGGAAGAGATTAGAGGTTGCCGCGGGCGGCTTGTTCGCGCTCGATGGCCTCGAAGAGGGCCTTGAAGTTGCCCTTGCCGAAGCCCTTGCAGCCCTTGCGCTGGATCACCTCGAAGAACAGCGTCGGTCGGTCGCCGACCGGCCGGGTGAAGATCTGCAGGAGGTAGCCGTCGTCGTCGCGGTCGATCAGCACGCTGAGGTCCTCGAGGCGTTCCAGGTCCTCGTCGATGCCGGCGGCGCGGTCGCCGAGCGCCTCATAGTACGAGTGCGGGGCGCTCAGGAACTCCACGCCGCGGTCGCGCATCGCGGCCACGGTGCCGACGATGTCATCGGTGTGCAGGGCGATGTGCTGCACACCGCTGCCGCGGTAATAGTCGAGGTACTCCTGGATCTGGGATGCCTTGATGCCCACGGCGGGCTCGTTGATGGGGAAGGTGACCATGCTGCGCGGGTCGCGGGCGACCTTGCTGCGCAGGGCGCTGTATTGGGTGGCGATGTCGTGCTCGTCGAACTCCTGGAAGACGTTGAACCCGAAGACCTCGGAGTAAAAGGTCACCCAGTCGTCCATCTTGCCGAGCTCGACGTTGCCAACGGTGTGGTCGATGAAGCGCAGCCCCACGCCGCCGCCGCTGCGTCGATCCTCGCGGTAGCCGGGCCAGTGGGCACCGGTGTACTCGTTGCGTTCGACGAAGTGATGCACCGTGTCGCCGAAGGTGGCCACGGAGGCGAACGTGATCGCACCGTCGGCATCGGTGACCGTCGCCGGCTCGGCGACGCCGCGCGCTCCCCGCGAGGTCGCGGCCTCGTACGCGGCGCGTGCATCCTCGACGCGGAGCGCGATGGCGCGCACGCCGTCGCCGTGGAGACGGACGTGCTCGGCGATGGAGCTGTCCGGTTGCAAGGGGGCGGTGAGCACCAGGCGCACCTTGCCCTGTTGCAGGACGTACGAGGCGCGGTCACGCACGCCAGTCTCAGGACCGGCGTAGGCGACCACGTCGAAGCCGAACGCGTTGCGGTAGTGGTACGCCGCCTGGCGGGCGTTGCCGACCCAGAGCTCGACATGGTCGGTACCCTCGAGCACCGGGGTGCCGATCTCGACCGGCGTCTCGACCACGCTCACGCGGCGACCGGCTCCAGCTCCTTGCGGTGCTTCTCGAGGCCGTCCCAGAAGGCCTTGACCCCGTTCAGCATCTCCGCCGCCCCCTCGAGGAACTTCTGCTGGTCGAAGCCCGGGCGTTGGAACGCGCCCTCGAGCTCGTCCATGGTGTGCGCCGCGTGCTGGTCCTCGACGCGGTCGTGCCACGTGAAGAACGCCAGGCGCAGGTCGGCGGCCTCGCGGTTCTTGAAGGCGTCGAGACCGTTGATGAGCTGCTTCCAGAACCCGGCGGCCGCCCAGTGCTCGACGGCGAAGCTGGCGCCCTCGGCGATGTCGGGGTCGTCGCTGCCATAGATCCGGGCCAGCTCATCGCAGAAGAACAGCGTCTCCTCACGGCCGAACTTGCGCTTGCCGAGGTCGTCGAAGCCGAGCCCGACGGCCTCACCCACCTTGACGAGCCATTCGAAGTGGCGCGCGCTGAAGCGGTACACACCACCGTCGACGGTGCCTTCGGTCGACACCAGCTCGGGGTCACCCTCACGATCCTTGTCCACGTCGCTCGGGGCGCCGACCGCCGACGGCGACGTTCGCCCACTGTTGAAGACCACGCCCAGCTCGTTGACGAGGATCTCGCATGACTCCCGTGCCTGCGACATGGTGGGCGCGTTGATGGTCTTGAGCAGCTGGGCAACGATGAAGAGGTTGCTGAAGACGGAGAACTGCTGGATGAGGTCGCGCACCTGCTCGCGCGATGCCTCGCCCGTGGCGAACCAGTTGCAGTACTCGTTGTTGGTGACCACGGGATGGCTCATCACCGTCTCGCGGACCTGCTCAAGGAAGGTGTCCCAGTCGGACCCGGCGGCGGTCACCGGCGCCTCACTCACAACGGTGGACATCGCGTTCGCCTCCATTCCCAGGATGTTGAGCAACTGCGCTGATTGTCGCGCCGCGGCCCACGCCTGTCCACCTAGGCGTGTTTCCACTGGACAAAATGGCGCTCAGGTGCCATCGTGTGGGCGAAATGTCCAGCACTGCCCACCCCAGGCCGGTCTCGCGTCCACAATCTGCAACCCCAGGTCTCGACGAGGTCGACCGCCGCCTGCTCGAGACCCTCGCCGAGGATGGCCGCATCTCGGTGGCAGCGCTCGCCGAACGAGCCGGGATCTCGCGGGCCGCCGCCTACAACCGGCTCGACAACCTGCGCGACTCCGGGGTCATCGAGGGCTACTCGGTGCGCGTCAACCCCTCCCGGGTGGGGCTCGGGGTCACCGCGCTGGTGCTGATCTCCGGGCGTCAGCCGGCGTGGCGTTCCCTGCGTCGCCGCCTGGTGTCGATGCCGGAGGTGGAGTACTGCGCCTTCACCACCGGCGAGTACGACGCGCTCCTGGTGGTCCGTGTGCCCGACGTCGAGACGCTGCGCGATGTCGTCCTCGAGCGGCTCCAGGCCAGCGAGGAGATCCGCGCCACCCAGACGATCTTCGTGCTCGAGGAGCTGGTCAAGCGGCCGCTGGTGCTGCCCCGCGCCTGAGCACTCGTGGTCAGCCGGTGACCTCGAAGATGGCCTCGATCTCGAGGGCGGCGCCGAGCGGCAGCTCGGTGACACCGACAGCGCTGCGCGCGTGGCGACCAGCTTCGCCGAGCAGCTCGACGAACAGGTCGGAGGCCCCGTTGATGACGGCAGGGTGTTCGCCGAAACCGGGTGCGCTGCGGACGTAGGCGGTGAGTCGAACCACCCCGGTGATGGCGTCCACCGACGGGAGCACCGCGGCGGCGCTGGCGAGGAGGTCGAGAGCGACAGCGCGTGCCAGCTGCTGCGCGCGCGCGGTGTCGAGGTCGGCTCCGACCACGCCGCGCACCACCTCGCCATGCTCACGGCAGACATGCCCGGACAGGAACAGGAAATCCCCGGTGCGCCGCGCCGAGACATAGCTCGCCAGCGGGGCCTGCGCGGGCGGGAGCGTCAGCCCCAGAGCCGCCAGCCGCGCGCCCAGCATGTCAGCGGTCGTTGAGGTAGCCGGCGTTGGCGCTGAACGACGTCGGCGCAAAACCGAAGGCGCTGGGCACGGCGTCGATGCGAGTGATGTTGTGGCGGGCGAGCATGCGCAGCTGCGCGGGCGTCACCGGCGGGTTGGGCAGCACCTTGTCCATCACCGCGGCGGCGGGCAGCAACGCGGCCACGGGGACGTGCACCTTGATGCGCATGCCGGCGCCGATGGCGTCGTGGATGGCATCGACGATGGCCTCATAGGAGAGCTGCTCGGGGCCGCCGATCTCGATGACGCGCATCGCTGGACCGCGGTCGAGGGAGAGCGTGATGCAGCGCACCACGTCGTCGATGCTGATCGGCTGGAAGAGCGAGCCACCGTCGCCGGCGATGGGGATCACCGGGATGCTGTAACGCACCAGCGAGCACAGGGTGGTGAAGAAACCGTCGCCGGGCCCGAAGATCAGGCTCGGACGAAGGATCGTGTACGGCACTCCGCTGCCACGGACCGCCTGCTCGGCCATCCACTTGGCGTAGTGGTACGGGAAGCGCGGATCCGGGTCGGCGCCGATGGCGCTGACGTAGAGCAGGTGCCCCACCCCCGCGGACGCGGCGGCGGCGACCACGTTCTCGGTCCCGCGCCTGATGACCGCGTCGAAGGTCTGCTTGCCCTTCTCGCGGATGATCGCGGTGAGGTGGACGACAGCGTCGCATTCGGCAAACGCCGCGGCGAGCGCCGTGCCCGTGGTGACGTCGGCACGGACGACGCTGAGCCCCTCACGCGGCGCCACCCGGCGGCTGCCACGCGCGATGAGCACCACCTCATGGCCGCTGCCGAGCAGAGTGCGCGCCACGTTGCTGCCGACGAAACCCGTCCCGCCGGTGATGGCGACGCGCACCTGTCGACCTCCTCGTGATGTTGCCCGCGGAGGGTACGAAATGCCCGGGCGGCGGTGATCAGGCTCCCTGGTCGTCCTCGACGTGACGCGCGGCCGCTTCGTCCTCCCGCGCCTCGTACTCGCCGGCGAAGGTGCGGTCCACCTCGTGGCCGACCCGTTTCAGCTTGTCCACGACGCCGTCGCCTGCCCCCGCCTCGGCCGCCGCCTTCTCGAGGTTCTCGCGCGCCCCCTCGGGCACGCGCCGGTCGGCCTCGAGGTCACGGTCCTTCGACGCATCCGAGAGGGTCGTCGCGTCGGCGTCGTGCCGCTCGCGGTGTTCGTGTTCGCTCATCGAAGGCACCTCCGTGGGTTCGACCAACCCCGCAACTATGCCGCCGCCGTACGCCTCGGCATCTGCTTGCGCGGACGTCCCACGTTCGCCAGCCTCCAGCGCGTGCTCCATCGCAGTCGGCAGACGATCGAGGCCACGCACCAGGGTGCGGCGCACGCGGCGGTGGAAGACGCCACCGACGACACGAGCCAGGCCGCGGAGGCGGAGGTTGGCGTCGACGTCGAGCACCGTGCCGCCGTCGCCGTCCGCGCTGAGCCGGTTGCGCACCACGAGGTCGATGAGCCGGTCGCGCTGGCGCACCTCGATGACATCGCCGTCGACGCTGACGTCGTCCGCGCGCGTCCCGGCGAGCAGGAACGACCTGACCCACTCCACCGGCGCGTCGACACGGCACTGGCTGGTGACCTGCATGGGCGCAGTGTGGAGGAGAACGGAGGCCCGGCGGCGGCTGGGCAACCGTCAGGGCCGCGGGTATGGTGTGCTCGATGAGCTACGTGAAGGACCCGCGGGTCGACGCCTACATCGACGCGCTGCCCCCCTGGCAGCAGCGCATCTGCCGCGAGGTGCGCGACCTGGTGCACTCCGTGGACCCGGCGCTGGCGGAGACCATCAAGCGGACCCGCCAGCCCTACTTCGTGCTCGAGGGCAACGTCTGCGCGTTGCTGGCCGCCAGGGACCACGTCAACGTCTTCCTGTACGACGGCGGCATCGTGCCCGACCCGCAGGGGATCATCACGGCCGGCCACGACAACCAGACCGCGCGGACGGTGGCCGTGCGCGAGGGTGAGGTCCTCAACAAGCCGGCGCTGAAGGCGATGGTCAGGCAGATCATCGCCAACAACCGGGCGGGTGGCTGGCGGGTGCTGAAGCGCGGGGGCTAGCGGCTGCGCCGGCACGGCGCGCCAACCCAGGCCACGCCCGCGTGAGCCTTGCCCATCGAACATCTGTTCGCTATCATCGACGTCCCGGCCGCGGTCTCTGCCCTTGTCCCCGTTGAGGCGGTTCGGTGCAACGACGGTGAGGAGCTGTGGATGCACGCGGAGACCAGGGGGCGAGCGCTGGCCGACACCGTGGCGGGGCTGCAGCGTCGTTATGGCAGCGCCGCCGTTCGCCGTGGCCCCGAGCCGGACGGTGGTGAGGCGGGCGGCTGGGCCACCGGCATCCCGGCGCTCGACGTCCACCTCAGCCCAGGCGGTCTGCCCCGCGGCAGGATCAGCCTCCTCCAGGCCGCCCGGGTAGGGGTGAGCGGGCGCCTCACCCTGCTCCAGGCGCTGGCAGCTCGGGCCAGTCGCGAGGGCGAGGTGGTCTACGTCGACGTCGCCGCCAGCCTCGACCCCGGCTTCCTCGCCGATCTCGGCGCCGACCTCGGCAGCTGTCTCGCCGTCCTCCCCGGCCGGGGTCGGGGGCGTGAGGGGCTGGCCATGGCCCGCGCCCTGGTGGTGGCGGGCTCCCCATGGGTGGGCATTGCGCTCGACCGTGGCCATGCGCGCGATGCCGAGATCGCCCAGGCTCTCAACGGCCTCGTCGAGGCTGTGCACCGGCGTCGCGCCGTGTGTGTCGTCGCCGCCCCCGCGCCGCCGGCCGCCCCGCTCGCCTATGCCTCGTCGCTGACGCTCTCCTGCCTGCCCGTGGGGTGGCAGCAGACCCACGGCGACGTCACCGGTCTGCGCGTGCGGCTCGAGGTGAGCAAGAGCCGGCTGTTCGCGCCCGGCGCCACCGACACCCTCCTGCTCCGCTACCCCCGTCCCTATGCCATCGCCGAGGTGGTGGGCTACCCCGCGGTGATGACGGCACCGGCACGGGATGACGAGGCCGCTGACCTGACAGTGGTGCATCTCAGTGCCTGAGCCCGCGTCCCGGCTGCTCTGCGCCCGCCATCCCCACCTCGGCCTGCTGGCGGCGCTGCGCCGTCACCCGGAGCTGCGCGGGGAGGCGGTGATCGTGGGCGGCGCGCCCGAGCTGCGCCTCCCCGTGCTCGCCGCCTCGGTGGCTGCCACCGCCTGCGGGGTGCTCCCCGGGCAGCCGCTGCGCCAGGCACAACAGCTCTGCCCGCAGGCCGCCTTCGTCAGCGTCGACGATGGCGACGTCGAGCGGCTGCGCACCGAGGTGGCCACCGCGCTCGGCGCCCACAGCCCGGCGGTCGAGACGGGGGACGAGGAGAGCTACTGCGACCTCAGTGGCAGCCACGCGGCCCACCCCGATGAGGGACGCTGGGCGGCGGCGATCGCCCGCACCCTGATGGCGACGCTCGACGGCGAGCTCCCCCGCGTGGGCGTCGCCGGCAGCCGCTTCGTCGCCCACATCGCGGCGCTGGCCAGTGAACCGCGTCACGTCCGGCGCATCCCTGCCGGCGCTGAGGCGACCTTCCTCGCCCCGCTGCCCCTGGGACTCCTGCCCGTCGATCCTGCGATCGGGGCGCGCCTGGCTGCGCTCGGGCTCGACTGCCTCGGCGCCGTCGCCAACCTCTCGCCGGTGGAGCTGCAGCGGCAGTTCGGCGCCGAGGGACTGGCGCTGCATCGCCACTGCCGCGGCGAGGACGAGGGTGGCCTCGTCCTCGACACCGCGCCACGCCGGGCCGTGGAGAGAGTGGTGCTTGACGGTGCTGTCAGTGACCTCGAGGTGCTCCGCTTCGCCGCCCACCGGTGCGCCACCGACCTCGGTGACCAGCTCTGTGCCCGCGGCATGGTGGCGGTGTCCGTGGCGCTGGTGCTCGAGCTCGAGGAGGCGCCCAGCCTGCGCACAGTCGTCCCCCCACCGCTGCCCGCGGGCAACGCCGCCGAGCTGTGGGAGGCGGTGCTCGGCCTGCTCGGTGAGGTGCGCCCGCAGGCCCCGGTGGCAGCGCTCCGCCTCGAGGTCGAGCTCCGCGGCGCCGCCGGTCGCCAGGCCGACCTCTGGCGCGGTGGCGACGCGGAGCGCGAGCGGGTGCTGGCTGCGGCGGCACGGCTGCAGCGACGCTATGGCGAGACGGCGCTGCGCCGCCCACGCCTGGCGGTCGACCCCGGCGACCTCCCCGAACGGCGCTTCCACTGGGACGCCCCCCTCCCCGCGGCGCCGGCCCCTGTCGCGACACCTGCCCCGGTCGTTTCGACCGCCGCTGACGGTGCCGCCGGCCTGGTGCCACGCTCGTCGACGCAGCCGGCACAGAAGGGCAAGGTGCCGTGGTCACGCCCGGCCGGGTCGCGACCACCGGCTCGTGGCCACCCTCGGCCGATGCCGTCGGTCCAGCCCACGCTGCACCTGGCCGCTGGGAAGACCCACGTGTGACCGAGCTGCTCGACGGTGCCGTGGAGGTGCGCGGTGAGGGTGACGAGCCGGGCACCCCGGCCGCGGTGCGGACAGCGGCGGGCTGGCGCCGGGTCGAGCGGGTCGCCGCCCGGTGGGTTGTGGACACCGACTGGTGGCGGCGGCCGGTCCGTCGCGAGTACCTCCGCTGCCTGCTCGCCGGTGGCGAGTGCTGCGAGCTGTACCGCGACCTCCAGGGAGGCGGCTGGTCCTGGTCGCGCCGGTATGACTGAGCACCGGCCGTACCTCCGCCCGGTAGGGGCGAGCGGAGGCCGGTCCGGCTGTGTGCGGTGGCTGCCAGGGATGACCACCACACATCCGTATAGTTACACAGATCAGTAGTAGCTGTCAATGCCCTTTGCCGAGCTTGCCGCCCGTTCCCATTTCTCCTTCCTCGAGGGCTCAGCCTCGCCCCGCACGCTGGTGGCCACGGCTGCCGCTCTGGGGATCGAGGCGCTGGGCCTGTGCGACCGCAACGGGCTGTATGGCGCCGTCGGCTTCATGGAGGCTGCCCGCACCGCCGGGGTCCGCGCAGTCATCGGCGCCGAGCTCGATCTCCACGGCGGCGACCGGCTGCGCCTGCTGGTCCGTCATCGCGGTGGCTACCGGCAGCTCGCCCGGGCCATCAGCGCCGCCCAGCTCGCCGGCGTCAAGGGACAGCCGCGACTGCGCCTGCTCGGGCTCGACCCGGGCATCGGGGGTGCCGTCCCCACTGCGCAGGCACCGTCGCGGCGACGCCGTCCCACCCTGCCACCCCCTGAGCGCCCCGCGGCGCTGCGACCCACGGCCGGACCGTTCCCGCAGGGATGGCCCGGGTTGCCGTCGACGACCGCGCTGGCCGAGGGTGAGCCGGCCACCGTCGACCCCGCCGACCTCGACGGGTGCACGGTGCTCGCCGGCGGCCCCGAGACCCTGATCACCACCGCGCTGGTGCGCGGCGACCTGCGTGGCGCCGTCCGCTGCGCTGAGCAGCTGCGCGACTGCTTCGGGCGTGACCGCGTCGCCCTGCTGCTCAGCCATCACCGTCATCCCGGTGACTCCTGGCTGGTGGCGCAGACAGCGCTGCTCGCCCGCCGTACCGGGATCCCGCTGGTGGCCAGCGGCCTGCCTGTTCATGCCAATCATGGCGACAAGCCGCTGCTCGACGTGCTCACCGCCATCCGGCACCGCACCACGCTCGACGCGGCCGCCGCGCACGGGTTGCTGCTGCCCAACGCCGAGCACCGGCTGCGCTCAGAGGCGGAGCTGCGCGCACTCCTCACCGCCCATCCCGAGGCCTTCGACCTCGCCGCCCACCTCGCCTCGCAGTGCGACCTCGAGCTCGACTTCACCGAGTCGCGCTTCCCCGGTTTCCCTGTCCCCGAGGGGGAAACCCCCTTCTCGGTGCTCTACCGGCTCTGCCAGGAGGCGGTGCAGCGCAGGTACCGGCCGATGACCCGCGCGGTGGCAGCACGGCTGCAGCGCGAGCTCGAGGTGATCGAGAAGACCAAGCTCGCCGAGTTCTTCCTGATCACCTGGGACATCATGCGGTTCGCGCGCGAGCACCACATCCCCGGCCAGGGAAGGGGCAGCGCGGCCGACAGCATCGTCGCCTACCTGCTCGACATCACCCGCGTCGACCCGGTTGCGCATGACCTGCTCTTCGAGCGCTTCCTCCACGAGGACCACCAGGGGACGCCCGACATCGACATCGACTTCTCCACCGACCACCGCGAGGAGGTGCTCCAGTACGTCTACGAGAAATACGGAGCCGAGCGCACCGGCATGGTCGCCAACGTGGTCACCTTCCGGCCCCGGATGGCGATGCGCCAGGTGGGCGCGGCGATGGGCTTCCCCGAAACGCTCATCGACCGCCTCGCCAAAGGCGTTGACGGGTGGTACATGACAGACGTTGCGTCAGCGCTGGACAGCGCCGGCATAGACAGAGCTGACTTCGACGCCTCTTTCCCGTGGCGGCAGTTCATTGAGGTGCTGCAACAGATCGAGGGGACGCCGCGCCACCTCGGCATCCATGTCGGCGGCATGCTCGTCACCGGCGAGCCGCTCGTCGACGTGGCCCCGGTGGAGCGCGCCACCATGCCGGGACGCGTCGTCGTCCAGTTCAACAAGGACGACGTCGAGGATCTCGGCCTCATCAAGATGGACCTGCTCGGCCTGCGCACCCTGTCCGCGATCGCCGAGTGCCTCGACCTCATCGAGCAGGGCAGCGGCACCCGCCCCGACCTCGACGCGCTGCCACTCGACGATCCCGCGGTGTACGCCTCGATCCAGAAGGTCGACACCATCGGGCTCTTCCAGATCGAATCGCGCGCCCAGCAGCAGTCGCTGTGGCAGTCACAACCGCGTGAGTTCAACGACCTCATCGTGCAGGTGGCGATCATCAGGCCCGGTCCGATCCAGGGCGATGCCGTCAACCCCTACCTGCGCCGCCGCCAGGGGCTCGAGCCGGTCACCTACCTGCACCCCTCGTTGGAGCCAATCCTGGCTGAAACAATGGGGGTGGTGCTCTACCAGGAGCAGATCCTGCGCATCGTCATGGAGGTGGCCGGGTACACCGCGGGCCAGGCGGATCGCTTCCGGCGCGCCATGAACCGGCATCGCTCACGCGTGGAGATGGCAGAGTTGCGCGACGAGTTCGTGCGGCGCTGCGGCGAGGTCAGCGGCATGCCCCTGGCCGTCGCCGAGCAGATCTTCAAGGGCGTCGCCGGTTTCGCACAGTTCGGTTTCTGCAAGAGCCACGCCGCGGCGTTCGCGCGCACCGCCTACGAGACGGCGTGGCTGCGCCTGCATCACCCCGCGGAGTACGTGTGCGCCCTGCTCAACGCCCAACCGATGGGCTTCTACCACCCGTCCGTCCTTGTCGAGGACGCCAAGCGCCACGGGGTGCGCTTCCTCGCCGTCGACGTCGCTCGCAGCCGGGCCCGCTGCACCATGGAGGAGGGAGCGGTGCGCCTCGGTTTCAACTACATGAAGGCGCTGGGGCCAGCCGCGAGGGTCATCTGCGAGGAGGCCGCGCTTGCCGGGGCCACCTCCTTGCGCAACTTCTGGCGGCACACGCTGCTGCCCCGCAAGGCGATGGAGAACCTGGTGCTGGCCGGCGCCTTCGACGCCACCGAGCCGGGCAGGCAGCGCCGCGAGCTGCTCTGGGAGCTCAAGCAGGTGGAGGAGAGCCTGCCCCCGCGCACCGCGGCGCGGCGCGGTGTGCCGGCGCAGCCCGCTGCGTCACCGCGGCGCCCCCCGCGCGGTCGCGGCGCGGTTGCCGGCAACCGCCTCGGTGACGACCTCCCGGCGGCGCGCCGGCTCGACACCGACCCGCTGCCCCCGCTGCTTGAGCTGTCCGCGGCGCCGCCCGCGTTGCCGGAGATGGACGAGCGCACCCGCGTGCTCACCGAGTACGCGCTCAGCGAGGTGAGCACGGGCCGCCACCTGCTCTCCTTCATCCGCGACCAGCTGGTCTCGCTGGGGTGCCGTCCGCTGGGCGCCATCCGCGACCTCGCCGACGGCACCCGCGTCCGCGTCGCCGGCCTGGTGATCGCCCGCCAGGCACCGGCGTCGGCGAGCGGTTTCCGCTTCTTCACGCTGGCCGATGAGGACGCCCATCTCGATCTCATCTTCCGTCCCGACGTCGTCGCCCGCACCCGTGGTGTCGCCAACCACAACCCGCTGCTGATGGTGGAGGGGCGCCTGCAGAACGAGCGTGGTCGGGTCAACCTTGTCGTTGAGACGGTGGTGGCGCTCGACGGCGACGGTGTGCCGCTCGCCGCGGACACAGCCGCGGTGGTCGCCGCGCCTCCCTCGCACGACTTTCACTGATCGCCGCTTCACCGCCGCCGGGGTGTCGGTCTCGTGCCCCGCCGCCGGCTCGCCCGGATCGCCAGCACCGTCCCGGCCAGCGCCGCCAGCACGACGACGATGACGACGAGGATGACCGCGCTGCCTCCGCCCGACCCGCCCGAGCCGCTCGTCGAGGCGGTGCCCTGGGCGACCAGCGCGAACTCGCCGAGGGTGGTGGAGTTGGCCTGGTAGGTGGTGCCGCACCCGCTCTGCACCGTCTTCGCCAGGGCTCTCCACCCGGTGCCGTCGAAGTGCTCGACCTGGCGCTGCGCACCCCCGCTCGCTGTCGCGGTGAGCACGATGGTCACCAGGTGGTCGGCCGTCACCTGGAGACGCTGGCCCCCGGAGGTGACCTCGAAGTCGTAGACGTTGCCGTCGATGGTCCCGTCGCCGGGTTTGGCGGCGGGCGGCGGCACCGGCGTGATCGCCACCGTCGCGGTGGTGGCGCCGGCCGGCGGGGCCAGGCCGCCGGCGGCGACGATGATCTGTGCCTGCGGGGCGGTGTCGTTGTCAGCCTGCTCGAAGGTGCTGGTCACCTCGCCGGCCGCCAGCGTCTTGGCGACCGATGGCGGCGGCGGGGTGGCGCCGAGCTTCACGTACGTCGGCGGCACGCAGATGCCGTCGTACAGCGGCGGTCCTCCACCACCCCCGCGCACCACCGCCAGCGCCAGCAGCGACAGGAGCATGCCCACCAGGGCGCGGCGGCGGCTCATCCCACCCACCCCGTGGCGACATCGGCCAGGACATGGGCGAGCAGGGGCGCCGCGACGCTGCGGCTGGCCACGCGCAGGCAACCGAGGAAGACACCGACGCAGAGGTCGATGGGCAGCGCCACCGGCCCGTAGAGGGGGAGGTGGATGACCGCGAAGAGAGCGGCGGTGATGGCGACGGCGGCTGTCTCACCGGCGCGGATGCGCACAGCGTCGAAGAGCACGCCGCGAAACACCAGCTCCTCGACCGCGGCGACCAGCGCCACCAGCGGGACCCACCAGGCCAGGGTGGTCGCCGTCGCGCGTCCCCCGAGCACGACGGGAACCCCGGTCAGTGACAGCCCCACCAGCACCGCGGCGGCGCCGACACCCGCGGCGACGCTGCGCCACGAGATCTGCGCGACCCGTTGCCCGGCAACGACGACGGCGGTTCCGAGCACCGCCACGAAGACGACCGCCGCGGGCACCGACGCGGCGGCTTCGGGTCCGCCGATCGCCATCCGCGCCATCGCCGCGCACCCCACGGAGGCGACCAGCGCCGGAGCGCGAAACGCACCCGCGACGCGGGCGGTGGTCACGCTGGGAGAGGGATCAGCTCGGGCGTGCCGGTGGCGTCCACCAGGGGCCAGACGGTGACGCTGTGGCGCACCCCCTGCCATTGCCAGATCACCGCCGCCGCCCGGGTGTTCTGCCCGAGCATCGTCGGGTCGGTCGAGAACTGGATGCCGGCGCCGTTGGGCAGCGAACCCTGCGGCATGTCGAGCGCGCGGGCAGCGGCGGCGATCGAGGACGCCGTCAGCGGGCCGGCGTGCGGCAGGACCTCGTGGAAGAGCGCCCAGCCCGCGCTGAAGCCGGCCAGGCCCTCCTCGGTGGGCGCGGTGCCGGTCAGCTGTTGCCACGCCCGCGAGAAGCGCAGGTAGGTGGCGCGTGCGGCGGGGGTGAGCACGTTGGGGTTGAAACCCTGGGTGGGACGGTCCGAGGCGAACACGCCGATGGCGGCGCTGCCGAGCTCGAGCCCGAAGTCCGGCCCGCACTCGGCCATCGTCGAGCCGATCAGGGCGCCGACGTGGAGGTGGGCGGCGAGCATGGCGCGGCGGAACGAGACTCCGTCAGTGATGTAGGAGGCGAGGACGAGGACGTCGGGCCGGGCGGCGGCCACCGCGGCGAGGACGGTCGGCCAGTCGGGCCGGTAGGCGTTGTAGGTGGTGTACGACACCACGTCGAGCCCATGGACGTGCGCGGCGAGCACCGCGTTGTCGGCCACCGAGTGGCCGTAGTCGTCATCCTCGAGCACCACCGAGACACGGGTGTGGGCGGGCGTCAACCCGAGTCGCGGGGCGATCACCGTCGCGGCGAACGTGGCTGAGTTGGCGCCGAGGTTGGCGCCGCTGGCGCCGACGCGGAAGACGTTGGGCAGCGCACGCCCGGTGACGCGGTCGGCCACCGCGCCCGCCTCCCAATAGGTGAGCCCCGCCTTGGCGGCCGCCGCGCTGGCGGGCACCGACAGCGCCGACGAGTAGGTGCCGATCACCACCGAGACCCCGTCGCCGCGGAGGCTCTGCACCACCCGAGTGGCGGCCGACGGGTCGTCAAGCTCGCGCAAGTCCAGCTCCACCGGCACGCCGCCGATGCCCCCGTCCATGTTCACCAGGTCGCGGGCGATCTCCACGCCCTGGTACTCCTGGCGGGCGAGGCTGGACTGCGGCCCGCTCAGTGGGAAGAGCGCGCCCACCCGGAGAACGCGCCCGGCCGCGGTGGGGGCGGCGAGCCCGGTGAGGACGGCGATCGCGAGCACCGCCGGGAGGATGAGACGTCGGACCACACCGGCATGATCGCCGACCGGCGCCCTCCGCGGCCGGTGTCAGGCGTGCAGCGCGTCCGTCCGCCAGGCGTGACGGCGACCCGGCTCGACCCCGCTGTCGGCGAGGAGGGTGGCGATCGCCACCGAGGCGCTCATCGCGGCGTCGAGCTGCACCGCGTCGAACGGCGTGGCGGTGTTGCGCTGGCACACCAGCACAGCCTCGACGGCCGGGCCGGCGACCACCGGTACCACCAGGGTCGAGCTGACCTCGATGTTCGAGCGGCGCTGGACGCGGTGCCCCGCCGCCTCGGTGAACAGCGCCCCGCGGCGGCGCTCGACCACACGCTCGAGCATCCCGGCGGGCACCGTGGAGGGCACGGGTCCCCCCACCGGGAGCAGCGAGGTCCGGGTGGCCCCGATCTCGGTGGCCAGGCGTGCCAGCGCTGCCTGGACACCCTGGTTCAGGGCCACCTCGCTCCACAGCCGGGGCCGGCGGCGGACCGCAGCGCGGTTGGAGATGCCGTTGACCAGCATGGCCGGCAGTGCCGCGACCGCCGCGCCGGCCACCGGGGTCACTCCCCACGCGACCAACCCCGCGTAGCCGCCGAGCATCACCGCGCCGGAGAGCACGGCCCGCTCGAGGTACCTGGCGGTTCCCTCACCGAGGCCGACGCGCTGGTCTGCGAACGTCCACCGGCGGTTCAGCACGGTGTTCCACGCCAGGCTTGGCGGGTAGGCCAGCAGGAAGGCCGTGAGCGCGGCGACGTGGGCGGTGGCGGTCAGCAATGCCACCAGGGGCAGGAGGATGGCCAGCCCGCTCACCCCGACGAGCCCGAACTTCAAGGGCCGCGCCGCGCCGTGCACGTCGAACACCAGGGAGCGGATGTGACCGAGGAAGAGGACGCCCTGGCGGGGGCCAGCCTTGCTGGTCCCGCCGGCCCGCGCGGCGAAGTCCAGTGGCACGTCATGGACGCGGACCCCGGGGACGCAGACCAGCAGCTCGAGGAGGATCTTGAACCCGACCGGGCGGAACTCGATGCCGTCGATCACCCGGCGGCGGCAGAGGAAGAACCCGCTGAGCGGGTCGGTGCTCGTCCGGGCCTCACTGAAGAGCGCGCGGGCGATGGACCCGGCGGCCCGGCTGGCCAACCGGCGGAGCGCGCCGTCGAGGCCGCCGCGGCTCCCGCCGCGCATGTACCGGCTCGCCACCACCACGTCGGCGCCCTGCTCGGCGGCGGCCAGCATCCCGGGGATGGTCTCCGGGGGATGCTGCAGGTCCGCGTCCATGACGCAGACGAACTCACCACCGGTGCGGCGGATGCCGTCGACCACGGCCGTGCTCAGGCCCCCGGCGCGATCCTCATCGCCGCGGTGGACCACCGCCACCCGGGGATCGCCCGCGGCCGCGGCCGTCACCGCCGAGCTGGTGCCGTCATCCGAGTCATCGACGAACAGGACCTCGTGCCGGATGCCGGCGAGGGCCGACCGGAGCCGGTCGACCAGGGGGCCGATGTTGGGCTGCTCGTTGCGGGTGGGCACGACCACGCTGAGCAGCGGGGTGAGGGGCATGGCCCGAGGATAGGTCCGGGGTCGGGCCACCCCCGACCGTGTGGTCGTTCTGCCACGAACCGTGACGGGACCGCAACCGCCCGGCCGCGACGCGTGGCGCCGCACTGCAAGTTTTCGAACCGGGGGGACGTCCTACCAGAGGGGCGCGACAAACGAGGTCAACAGGGTCACCATATGTGTTCCTGATAGCGGTGAGGTAAGGTTCGAAGCGATGGGGGCCCTTGACTGCGGCTGGCTGCTGTCCAGCAGGGTGACCGGGGGATGGTGAGTCGTGGCCGCCGTGGGTTCACCACCCTTGGCGACCAGGCGCTGCTGTTCGCCGCTGCCTTCCGGGGCGCCTTCCAGCGGCCCTTCTACGCGGCCGAGTTCCTCGAGCAGTGCCGCTTCATCCTTCTCTCGTGCGCCGTCCCCCTGGCCCTCACGGGGCTGGGATGGGGGACGATCGTGGCCCTGGAGGCCGGGAACTTCTTCAAGCTCGCCTCGGCGGAGTGGCGCATCGGCGGTTTCATGGTGCTGGCGAACGTCCGCGAGTTCGCCCCGGTGGCCACCGGCCTGATGGTTGCGGCGGTCTGTGGCACCGCGATCACCGCCGACCTCGGGGCGCGCAAGGTGCGCGACGAGCTCGAGGCGATCAGCGTCATGGGCATCAGCAACGTGCTGTTCATCGTGGTGCCCCGCTTCCTGGCGCTGGCCTTCATGACCGCTCTCTACAACATCCCGATGATCATCTTCACCTGCTTCTCCGGGTACCTCGCCTCGATCGCCCTGGTGGGCGTCAACAGCGGCGCCTTCATCAGCACCTTCTTCACCCAGGGGACCCTCCAGGACCTCTACGGCGGTGAGCTGAAATGCGTGATCTTCGGCATGCTCATCGCCACCGTCTGCTGCTACAAGGGCATCACCGCCCGCGGCGGCGCAGAGGGCGTCGCCCGCGCCGTGCACCAATCGGTGGTCGCTTGCTTCGTCAGCATCCAGATCATCGAGTACCTCTACACGCCGACCGTGCTCGCCCTCTTCCACTCCAACAACGTGTTGCGCTGAGGAGCCCCCGTGGCAGTCGCCAACCCGTCAGCCAAGCCCCCGGCCGCGCCTCCTCAGCGCGCCGCGCGTCCGTCGCGCCTGACCGGAGTGCGCAACGGGATCGAGACGCTCGGCAAGGTGGTCAACTTCGCCGGCGGGGCCATCGGTCACATCCCCAAGTCGACGCGGTACATGCGCGAGGTCTGGTGGTACGCGGCCTTCCTGGCGATCGGATCGACGCCGATCGCGTTGGTGCTCACCTACTTCACCGGCAGCGAATGCTCCATCGAGGCGTATTACTCGCTCTCCCAGATCGGCGCGCAGTCTCTCGCCGGCGTCTTCAACGCCATCTGCGACACCCGCGAGATCACTCCGCTCTTCTTCGGCTTCGCGATCGGCGCCAAGGTCGGCTGCGGGCTCGTCGCCGAGCTCGGCACCATGCGCGTCAACGAGGAGATCGACGCCCTCGAGGTCATGGGCATCCCCTCGAAGATCTACCTGGTCAGCACCCGCATGTTGGCCTGTTTCATCGTGCTGCCGTTCATGTACATCCTTTCGCTGGGGGTGAGCTACCTCGGCTCCTACATCGTGCAGATGGTGCAGATCCCCAGCGGGACCATCTCGAGCGGCGTGTACTCCGACTACTTCTTCAGGTTCCTGAACATCCAGGACCTGCTCTTCTCGATGATCAAGGCAGTGGTCTTCGCCTTCCTGATCGTCTGCGTGGCCGTGTACTACGGCTACAACGTCACCGGGGGTGCCGTGGGAATCGGCAAGGCGGTGGCCAAGACGATGGCCGTTGCGCTGGTGGTGACGGTCGTGGTCAATGCCCTCCTGACGCAGATCTTCTGGGGCACCAACCCCAACCTGCCCATCGCCACCTGAGAGGTCAGCGTGTCCAAGCCCCCCGCCGCCAATACGACGTCCCCGGACAGGGCCACCGCGACGGCCCCGGCGCCGCCGGCCGCGCCCGCGGCCACACCGGCGCCCCCGGCCGCGCCGGCGCCGGCGAGCCCGGCGTCGCCGCCGTCGTCGAACGGGAGCCGGGGCCACGGGGTGGGGTCGCGGCACCCGGCGTACACCGACCTGAGCCGGCCGCTGGGGGAGAAGCCGGCGACCCAGTCGCAGTCGACGTGGGAGAAGGAGGCGGTGATCGAGCTGCGCGACGTGCACAAGGCGTTCGGGCAGTTCAAGGTGCTGGACGGGGTGACCTGCCGGATCCCCAAGGGGGAGATCACGGTGCTGATGGGCCCGTCGGGGACGGGCAAGAGCGTGACCCTGCGGCACATCGTGGGGCTGCTGCCGCCCGACCGAGGGGAGATCTTCGTGGCCGACCGGTCGGTGCCGCAGCTCAACGAGGACGAGCTGCTGGAGCTGCGCCGGGGGATCGGGATGCTCTTCCAGGACGGGGCGCTGTTCAGCTCGATGAGCCTGTACGACAACGTGGCCTTCCCGCTGCGCCAGCACACCCGCAAGAACGAGGGGGAGATCCGCGAGATCGTCATGGACCGGCTCACCGAGGTGGGCCTGGCGGGGGCGGAGAAGCGGATGCCCAACGAGCTGAGCGGGGGGATGCGCAAGCGGGCGGGGTTTGCGCGGGCGCTGGTGATGGAGCCGAAGATCCTCCTCTTCGACGAGCCCGACAGCGGCCTGGACCCGGTGCGGACGACGCTGCTCTGCGACCTGATCCGGGAGATCAGCGCCAAGTACCAGGCGACCTCGATCGTGGTCAGCCACGACGTGGGGGCGGTGCGCCGCTTCGCGGACAACATCGGCATCCTCTACAAGGGCAAGATGCGCCACTTCGGCAACAAGAAGGAGATCGAGGAGTCGGACGACGAGTTCGTCCACCAGTTCTTCAACGCCTCCGGCGAGGGGCCGTTGGGCATGGACTGAACGGTGGCGGGCTAGCAGGAAGGTGAGTGTGTCCAAGTCGACGATCGCAGGAGTTGCCGTCGCGGCGGTCCTCGTGGGAGGGGCCGCTTTCGCGATCGTGTCGCCGCGCGCCCTGGGCACCAGGTACCACCAGTTCCAGATCACCTTCCCGACCGCCGACGGGCTGGTCGGCGGCAGTGACGTCCTCGAGGCCGGCTCCAAGATCGGCACCATCAGCGCCATCGAGCCGACCCAGGGCAACAGCGCGCTGGTGACCCTGCAGGTCAGCGACGACCACTGGCCCCTGCATCGCGGCCTCACCGCCGACATCCGGCCCAAGTCCCTCCTCGGCGAGAAGTACGTGGACATCCATGACGGCGGCGCCGGCACACCGACGCTCGACGTCACCGCCGTGTTGCACGAGACACAGCAGGCCGTCCCGGTCGAGCTCGACCAGTTCATCAACAGTCTCGATGCACCGACGCGCAACGCGGCCCGCGTGCTGCTCAGCGACCTCGGCGCCGGCGTCGCCGGGCGTGGCCAGAGCCTCAACGAGGCGATCGCCGCCGGCAAATCGGACCTCGCCAACCTGGCGGTGTTCGGCACCACCCTCAACAACCGCGACCCCGACCTCGACCGCATCCTCGTCGGCCTCGACGGCGTCCTCGGCAAGCTGACCACCAGCGACCAGCTCAGCCAGTTGAGCCAGCTGATCACCAACGGCCAGAAGACCCTCAACGCCATCGAGTCGCAGCAGACCGCGTTCAGCCGGCAGTTCGTCGACGCTCAGACCGCGCTCGGCGAGCTCAACACCGCGATCGACAGCGCCGTGCCTGCGCTGCGCACAACGCTCGGCGTCGCGCCGCAACTGCTCAACGCCACCAGGCAGGAGTCGAACCTCCTCGCCTTCCTTGGATCCAAGTCGAACAACAGCACCGTGCTGAGCGCTCTCGACCAGGGGCTGGTGCAGGGCCCAACCACCACCGGGGGGGCGCTCGAGCAGTACAGCAACGGCGCCAAGCCGGAGCCCATCTTCCGCATCTGCCTGGTCACCCCGAACATGGGCGGCTCGTCGTGTGTCGGCAGCGGGTTCTCGCCCCCCGGTCCTGAACTCGTCGCCGGTGTCCTTCAATTCCGCCCAGAGCGACATGAACGTCCTCGCCGCGTGGTTGGGCGACTGACATGCGCAGCCGCTGGAACCTGCCGATCTGGATCCTGTACGCGGGCTTCTGCCTGCTCGTGCTCGGGTTCATCGTGCGCGGGTTGCAGTTCAGCGTGCCGTGGAGCCACCCGTACGAGGTCACGGCCACCTTCACCGACGCGGACAGCATCCTGGCCAACAACGACGTCTTCATGAACGGCACCAAGGTCGGCTACGTCAAGCACGTCACCGTCGTCAACGGACAGGCCCACGTGCAGATGGTGTTCAACAACAGCAGCGCGCTGCCGCTGCACCCCGACGCCACCGCGCAGGTGCGCAAGAAGAACCTGCTCGGCGAGACCTACATCGACCTCACCCGCGGCACCGGCTCGGGACAGATCCAGACCGGCGGTGGCATCCCGGTCGGGCACACCCTGCCGATCACCGAGATCGACCAGGTGCTGGCGATCTTCGACCCCCAGACCGTGCAGCGCGTGCAGCTGCTGATCAACGCGCTCGGTGAGGGCACCACCAACAACGGCGACAACATGAACACTTCGGCGGGCTCGCTCAACAGCCTGGTGAGCGTGCTCAATGGGCCGGCCACGGAGCTGTCGGTGCGCCGCCAGCAGGTCGACGACATCGTGCTCGAGTTGCAGCGGTTCTACGGTGTGCTGGCCAACCAACGCGAGCAGGTCCGCCAGGAGTTCGGCACCTGGGCCGCGGTCATGCAGCAGCTCGCCGACCAGGAGCAGTCGATCGGCGGCACCGTGCAGCAGGCGGACACCCTGCTGCAGAACCTCGACGTGCTGGTCACCGGTGAGGGCGGCAACCTGCGCTCGACGCTCAGCCAGCTGCCCGGCACGCTCACCCAGGTCAACGCCTTCCTCACCCAGAGCACGGGCATCCTCGGCAACCTCACCCACTACCGCACCGTCATCCACGACGTCTTCCCCAACCTTGCAAGCTCGTTCTTCGACACCGACCCAACCAACCACAACCAGCATTTCTGGTCGGTCTTCTCAGTGAACTGCAGCAGCAACTGCACCAGCACGGCCGGCGACACGACGCCAAACTCCAGCGCCCCCAACGCAAGTTGGGCTGCGGCGATGGGAGGCTGACGTGGATCGCAGGCGCACCTTCATCAACGGCGGCATCCTCGCCGCGTTCACCGTCTTCTGCCTGCTGGTCATGGAGTTCCTGGCGATCAACATCGGCCAGCCCAACCCCCTCTCATCCAACTACACAGTGCACGCCGTCTTCGCCGACGCCGATGGCATACCCACCGCCGCCGACGTGCGCGTCAGCGGTGTCGGGGTGGGCAAGGTGACCGCGATCACGCACGATCGCAACAGCCCCGGCTTCAGCGTGGTCACCATGCAGATCAGCGACTCGCACGCACAGCCGATCTACAGCAACGGCTTCGCCAAGGTGCGGCCCAAGACGCTGCTTGGAGAGAAGTACATCGATGTCACCGTGGGCTCGTCGGCCAGCGCCGAGGCGATCCCATCGGGTGGCTACATGCCCGCCGCCGAGACCGGCAAGGACGTCTCCAATGACGAGATCTTCAACTCCTTCGACAGTGCGACACGCGCGGAGCAGACGCAGGTGCTGGCCGCCCTGGACAGCGCCACCCGGGGCCGGGCCGGTGACATCCAGGCGATCCTCCCCCAGCTGCAGCAGGTGGTGGCCAACCTGGCCCCGGTGGCTCGCGTGTACGAGCGGGATCAACCGCAGACCGACGCCATCTTCGTGCAGCTCAACACCATCATGCAGGCGCTCGCCGATGAGCACCAGCAGCTCGCCGGGTTCCTCTCCAACGGCAACGTCGCCCTCGGCGCCATCGCCGCCAAGGACCAGGCCCTGGTGGCCACCCTGCAGGAGGCGAGCAACGTCGCCACCGAGCTCAACACAGCTATGAACCCCACCATCGACGCCCAGCGCAAGGCGATCGACGAGCTCTCGGCGACGCTGGCTTCGGAGAACAACCTGCTGTACGACATCATCGGGCCCAAGTGCAACGGGCACCGGTGCGGCATCGACACCATCATCGCGGGCACCCTGAACGGGCAGATCGCCTACCCCAACGACCAGCTGAACGTCACCTCACCGAACGGTGAGGGGACCACCGGGCGTTGGGACTCGATGTTCTCCGAGCCAGGCCCGTCAGGTTCCACCGCGGGGACGACGTCAACGGGCGCCAGCACCTGCACCAACCCGACCGTGCCCACCAAGGGCAAGGGATCGGGTACCTGTGCGCTGAACATCGTGCTGTCCTTCCACTGCGACACCATCAAGCAGACGCTCGTCGGCTTCCTTGGCCCGCTGGCGATCCTCGACCCCACGCTCTACAACACGATCGAAGCAACCTGCCTCGCCGTCACCGGCCACACCATCTCCGCCCCGGCCCCGAGCTCGCCGCCGGTCAGCCAGGCCGACTACCTCGCGGGGATGTTCGGGTGATCGTGCGAGTCGTGCGCATGCTGGCGTCGTCGAAGGGCCTCTTCGCCGCGGCGGTGGTCGTCGGCGCCGTGTCGGGCCTGGGGCTCTCCTTCGGCAGCGCATCGCACACCGTGGTCGCCCAGTTCCACACCGTCAATGGCCTCACCGGCGGCAACGAGGTGCGCATCGGCGGCATCGAGGTGGGCACCGTCCAGTCCCTCGACGTCAAGGTCGACTCGCAGACCGGGACGCAGTTCGCCCAGGTGTCGTTCACCGTCGACAGCGCGCACTGGCCGTTGCGCCAGGGGACCGCGGTCGCCGTGCGACCCAAGGGGGTGCTCAGCAACGTGTACGTCGCCGTCGAGCCGGGGTCGCCGAGCGCGCCATCGCTCGGTGACCAGCCGGTGTTCGACGTCAACCACACCACCAGCCCGGTGAACCTCGACGAGCTGTCCAATGTCTTCGACCCGAGCGTGCGGACATCGATCCGCACGCAGCTCCAGGAGGGGGTCATCGTCTTCGGCGGCACAGGAGTCGGCGATCTCAGCCAGACCCTCGTCAACACCAACCCGCTCACGGCCGACGCCGTCCCCATCACAGCGGTGCTCGGACAGCGGTCGCCTCAGCTCGACCGCCTGAACTTCGAGTTCGACACCATCAGCGGTGACCTGGCTCGTGAGGACGCCAACCTTCGCGGACTGCTGGCCAACGGGAACCAGTTCCTCGGCGTGCTCGCAACCCACCAGGTGGCGCTGCAGGGGACGTTGGTGCACGCGGCCGGGACGCTGGCGTCGATCGACCAGGGGCTGCGCGGCGAGGAGGGCAACCTTGCCTCGATCTTCCAGAAGGGGCCCAACGCTCTCAACCAGGCCAAGACCTCTGCCGACCTGCTGGCGCCGCTCATCTCCGCCGTCGACCCGTACATCGCCGACCTCGACGTCCTCTTGCATGAATTCCTGACCGCAACCGGCTACACGGCGACCGTGCCGCCGGCGCCCAACGCCTATGGCGGGCTGCTCGACATGCTCCGGGTCGACGGCACGCTGCCCGCCAGCAACGAGTCGGCCAAGTCGTGCGGTGGAACCTCGGAGAACCGCTGCTGATGAGTGGAACCGGCCGCAGAGGCGGCTTCAACCCGCTCATCGCCGGCTTCATCGCCGGGGCGGTGCTCGCCCTCGTGCTCGGGCTGCTGGTCAACATCAACCTGAACCTGGCGGCGCCGTGGACCACCACCCACACGCTGAGCGCACAGGTGAGCGACGTCGACGGCATCAGCGTCAGCAGTGATGTGCGCATCGCCGGTCGTGCGGTGGGCCAGATCACCGGGGTGAAGGCTCAGGGCGCCTACAGCACCGTGACGTTCCATGTCGACGAGAACGATTGGCCGCTCCCCGGCGGCACGTCGGCGTCGATCCGGCTGGCGACACTGCTCGGACAGAAGTACATCCAGCTGTCGCCTGGGAGCGACTGGGCGCACCCGCTGGGCGACGGCGGCACCATCCGCCTGCCGGCCACGCGGCCGGTGGTCGACTTCGACCAGATCCTCGACGGCTTCAACAAGCCGACGCGGGACTCGCTCACCAGCCTGATCCGCACCGGCGCGTCGGCCGTGCAGGGCCAGGAGGGCACCCTCCAACAGCTGCTGCCCGACTTGCGCGATCTCTCCGTGCACAGCGTCACCCCCACCGGCGAGCTGGTCAAGCGCAATGCCGAGATCAACAACATCCTCGTCAACCTCGGGACAACCGCTGCGCAGCTCAGTCAGAGCTCCAACGACCTGGCGGGCGTGATCGACAACAGCAACTCGATCACCGGTGCCCTGGCAGCCAACCAGGGAGCGCTCGAGGGGTACATCACCAACACTGACAGCCTCAACCGGATCACCGACGCGGTGCTGAGCGGCGGCCACGCCGCCGAGTTGAACGGCGCGCTGCAGCGGCTGCCGAGCTTCCTCATCCAGCTCAACCAGCTCATGACCACGCTGGTGCCGGAGACCTCGCATTTCATCACCGACCACAGCACCGCCACCGGCCGGCCGATCTACCAGGACGCGATCAACCTGGTGTTCGAGATCGGCGCGGCCACAGCGCAGAGTGACCGGTCGGGATTCTTCCTGCGCCAGTACGCCAACGGCGCCGACCCCTGCGGCCTCATCGGTCCGACGTGCACCGCGGCCACCCTGCCGACGCTGCCGGGGAGCTCCGCCGGCCCGCCGCCGACCTGCGTGCCCGGGCTGCCGTGCGTGACGCTCCCCACCGGTACCCTGCCGCCGGTCCCGACCCTGCCACCGCTGCCCACCCTGCCGCCGGCGCCCACGCTGCCGCCGGTGCCCACGCTGCCACCGGTGCCGACCCTGCCGCCCCTGCCCGGTGCGTCGGCGACGGCCAGTCCCAGCCCGCTGCTCTGCATCCCGCCGCTCTGCGCCCAGCAGGCCAGTGACCAGGTTGCGCAGCCTCTTGCGCTGTGGGGTTGGCTGTGACCAGGCAACCTCGCGTCAGACCCTTCTGGAGCGGCCTGGTCGCCGCGGTGGTGCTCGTGGTGGCGATGGTCGGCGTGATCGTCGGGGGAATCCCGGGCGGCCCGGGAATCTCGCTGCCCTGGAACCACACCATGGTGCTGCACGTCCAGCTCGCCAACGCCGACGGCCTGGCGCCGCACGCGAGCGTCGACGTCGCCGGGGTCAAGGTGGGTGAGGTGCACGACGTCGTCGCCCAGGGCGACATCGCTGTGGCGACGCTCGACATCGAGCCCCAGTACGGCGACATCCGCAGCGACGCCCAGGTGCTGCTCCGTCCCCACGGACTGTTCGGGCCCAAGTACATCGAGATCACCCCGGGGAGCGGATCGGGCCGCGAGCTCGGCAACGGCGCCACCATCCCCGTCAACCAGAGCATCCAACCAGTCGACCTCGACCAGGTCCTGCAAGCGCTGCAGGCACCGGAGGCGCAGAACCTTCGCACCGCCATCGTCGAGCTCGGCAAAGCGGCCGCCGGTCGTGGCGACGACGTCAACCATCTCCTCGCCGCCGCCAACACGCTCACCCAGACCCTGCAGACCCCACTGCTCAGCCTCGACAAGGTGTCGACCAACCTGAACGACATGCTGATCAAGAACGAGTCGTTCAACGCGAGCTTTGCGCGCACCCCGCTCGACCAGCTCGTCGCCGCCAGCAACACCACCCTGGCGGTCTTCGCCGCCAACTCCGCCCACCTGGGCTCGCTCCTCGACCACGCGGACAGCACGCTGACCACGCTGGACAGCGCCTTGAACGGCCAGGGCAGCAACATCAAGCAGACGATCGACCTCCTCGGCAAGCCGGGAGGAACCATCGACAAGCTCAACACCTTCAACGCCGAGATCGGGCTGTTCGCCGCCAACCTCACGGGCAAGGAGGCAGCACCCGGCCAGAAGCCCAGCGACGTGACCCAGGGCATCATCGCCGCCATCGAGAACATCAAGTCGGCGTTCTCGTCGTACGACTGCTCGGTCGCCGTGACATCGCTGAGCGCGTGCCCGGAGCAGAGCAAGGAGTACTACCTGCGCGTCCAGGTCTTCAACCTCGCCGGCAGCACCCAGGCGCTGCAGAACCTGTGCACGCTCCCGCTGCCACCACTGCCCTCCATCCCCGGCCTGCCTCCGATCCTCCCGCCATGCTCGACGACGACGGCGAGCACGGTCACCGGCCCCAGCCGGGACGTGGTGGCCGGCGAATACGCCAACCTGGGCGCGCTGATCGGCAGCTGACGACGTCCATCCGATCGTTCTCGTGACCCCGCTCCACGGACTCGCCGGTGGGGTACAACATGGCCGGGCCGATGCGCACCGGCGGCCGCGACCTGGAGAGCTGTACTGAACGAACAAGCCGTGCTGCTGCGACGAGCCGCCCGATCGCTGGCGCGCCGCCCGCTGGTCGTGCTGACGGTCGCCCTTCTCGTCGCCGCGGGGCTGGCGACGGGCTTCGTGCGATTCTCCATCGACGCGGGCCAGTCGCTTCTCGTGGGCAGCCGCTCAGCCGCGGGCCAGACCAACCAGAGCTTCACACAGGCCTTCGGCACCGACCCGATCGTCGTCGTCCTGACCGCCAGGAACCCGACCGCACCGTACCTCGAGGCCAACCTGCAGCGCCTCACCGCGCTCGAGCAGGACCTGGCGCACGACCCCGCCGTCGCACAGGTGCTCGGGCCGGGCACGATCGCGAACTCCGCCCTCTCCGCCACCACCGCCGAGGTGGGCAAGGTGCTGACCGAGTACCCGACCTTCGTCGCCGAGACGGCATACCTCGAGGCGCGACAGAAGGGCCAGAGCGACGCCGCCACGCTGCAGGCGCAGTTCCGGACGAACGTGAGCAGCGCACAGCAGTTGCTCGAGCTCTACGTTGCCCGGGCCGCCGCCGACGCGCACCAGGCCCGCCAGGCGTACGCGCAGAAAGCCACGCCTCCCGGTGACAGGATCCTCGACGGCCAGGAGAAGGCTGCGGAGGCGGCGGTGGTCAAGGACCCGCTGCCCCCGCTCTTCGCCGAGTACCTCTCCGGTCCCACCAACACCCCCGACACGGCCTCGTCGCGGACCTTCTTCGACCGGCTCACGGCCGCGTTCGGCGACTGCGACAGCTCGATCGCACAGCTGCTGGGGATCAACCCGACATGTCAGATCTACCTGGCACGCATCCTGCTCGACCTGCCCCACTGTCCTACCCAGGCCGCGGTGCAGGCCGCGGTTGCCAAGCAGACCCAACTGTTCTGCGCTCCCAAGCCGGCGTGGGCGGCGGTGCTGCCGGCGCCGTCCCTCGATGCCAAGGGAGAGGTGGTGGCCCACGAGGTCATCACCGTCCGGCTCACCGCCCGGGCGGCGGCTGACCGCGCATCCGTGCTCGCGGTGCGGCAGCGGGTCAGCGATGAGCTGACCAAGGGGGTCGCCGCGGACACGCGGGCGTTCACCAGCTCACAGTTGAGCGCGGTGCGCCAGCTCGGCCCGCTGGCGCCGTCGGACTGCGGGGGCGCCACCCAGCAGCAGAACGCCAACTGCTTCACCAGGTACCACGACCGCCCCTTCCAGTTCGTCATCGCCGGTGCACCGCTGCTGACGTATGGCGTTGTCGACTCGATGAGCGAGACCCTGCTCATCCTGCTGCCCGTGGTCATGGTGCTCATGGCCATCCTGCTGGTGGTGAGCTTCCGAGTGCGCGGCCGGCTGTGGCCGCTGCTCGCCGCGGTAGCCGCCGGGGGTGCGACGGTGGGCCTGTCGCTCTGGTTCGGCATCCCGGTGACCCCGGCAATCCTCGCTGGCGTCCCCGTCCTGGTCGGACTGGCCGTCGACTACGCCGTGCAGCTGGTGTCCCGGTACGACGAGGCGCGGCGGCGTGGCGCGTCGCGCGAGGCGGCGATCGAGGAGGCGATGCTGCGCAGCGGCCCGGCGACGTTCACCGCGGCGCTGGCCACGCTGGCCGGCTTCGGCACCCTGATGATCTTCGCCGGCATCGACGCCGGCCCCCTGGTGGCCATCCCCCTGGTGGCCGAGTTCGCGCTGGTGCTTTTTGTCGGCGTCATCGTCTCCTGGCTTGCCGCCCTCTTCATCGCGCTCCCCGCCGCGGCGCTGTGGGGTCGTGACCGTCCGGCCACACCCAGCCCGCAGCCGGCCCGCGCCGAACGCACACTGGGGATCGCCGGCGCCTGGCGGGGCGCGGTCGTGCCCGCGGTGATCGTCGCGCTGATCGGGTGGGTGTTGCTGCCGCGGGTCCCGGTGCAGACCCAGGTCGACCAGTTGCTGGCGTCGTCGCTGCCGCAGCTGCACGACGTCAACAGCGTCCGTGACCTGACCGGCTACGGCAACGAGGTGGACATCTACCTGCAGGGCCAGGTGGCCGGCGGTCAGTCCAACCAGGCGGGCACACCGGGGAACGTCATCTGGCAGTGCCAGCGCGCCCTCGACATCCGCACCGCTGACGCGGCACAGGTGGCACTGGCGGTGTCGATCGCCGATTTCTTCATCGCCGCAGCCTCCTCGGCGACGCCGTCTGCCGGCGCCCCATGTGTCGCCTCGGCCGCGACCGCGCCGGGAAGCGGGGCGCAGCCGTCGGCCGGCGCCTCCCCCAGCTCCGGCACCCCGTCGAGTGCCTCGCCCGCGACGTCGCCCAGCCCGGCGGTGTCACCCGCGCGCTTCGACCAGGAGCGACCGCGCATCTACCTCGCGGCCACCGTGGCGGCGAGCCAGTCCGCGGCAGCGTCGCCCACCGCCACAGCCTCGGCATCGCCGGCGGTCGCATCGCCGTCGCCGAGCACCGTGGCCCCACGGCAGGGCACACCACAGACATCCTTCCTCTGCGACCTGCGCCTGCTTCCCTCCCTGGCCCGCAACCTGGTTCAACCGCTCCCGACCACCACCCAGGCGTGCCCGGCAGTGGACCGGTACCTGAACTCCTTCCTCACCGCGGACACGACGCCGATCAACCCCACCAGCGCACGGATCGTGGTCGGGGTCGAGGGGACGTCGATCGCCGACCAGGCGCGCCTGGTCGACGCCATCCGCAACGAGGTGGCCAACCCGCCCAGCGGGATGACGGCCGCGCCCGCCGGCATCGCCGCGCTCGCCGCGCAGGCCTACGACAACATCGTGGGGCGAAGCCTGCTGCTCAACCTGCTGCCGCTGGCGGTGGTGTTCCTCGCGCTGCTGGCCGTCGAGCGCGATCTGCGCCGTGCCGCGCTGCCGCTCCTCCCGACCGCGATCGCCGCCGGCTGGGCACCGCTCATCCTGCTCCTGCTGGGCGCGCTGCCGGGCAACCTCGGGGCCACCCTGGGCTCCTTCAACCCACTGACCGTGGTGCTCGGCGCGCTGGTGATTGCCCTGGCCACCGAGTTCGGGGTGGTCCTGCTGCGCCGCTTCGACGAGGAGTGCGCCACCGGCGCGCACCCCGATGACGCCGCCGCCGCCGCCCTGGCCGTGACCGGCAAGGCGATCCGCGTGTCAGCGCTCACCCTTGGCGCCGGCTTCGCGGTGCTCGCGGTCAGCGCGCTCTTCCCCCACGGCCTGCCGCTGCTCGGCGCCTTCGGCCTGACGGTGCTCATCGACCTCGGCCTGGCGGTCGCCGCAGTGTTCGGGATCATGCTCCCGGTGGCGGTGGCGATCGAGCGCTCCCGGTTCGACGGACAACGTGTCGCGTCCATCCCGGTCCCAGTCCCCGTGGCCGGCGCGGCGCCGGCGCCGGCGCGGGCGCGGCGCCGCCCGGCTCCCGAGGCTGAGGTGATCACCCAGCAGACCACGTCGCCGGCTCAGCTGACCGAGACAGAGGCTGACCGCCGCCGTCGCGGCACCGCGCCGCCGGCGGCAGCACCGGCTTCCGCACCGACGCCGCTGGGCGGCGAGTCCGAGCCGGGCGAGCCACCGGCAAGCCCCCGCGCCCAGCCGCGGCGCGCGGTCAGCGGACGGCGCCGCCCACCCGGTTCGTCAGCGGCGACGTCGGCGCAGGAACCGTCGGGACCTGAGCCACCCAAGGCTCCGCGCCGCGCCGGCGTCAGTGGGCGCCGGCGACCCCCGCGCGGCGGACCGGGCGGCTCGGCCCCCTGAGCGCCGCGGGTTCACACGGCGCCCGCGGAGTGAAGGACGCTGAGCACGATCACCAGCACCAGCAGCGCCGCGCTCAATGCTGCGTAGGGGATCAGCGCGATGGCCACCGCGCTCAACCCGGGGAGGTCGTAGACGGCCCGCACCGCGACCGCGTTCAGCGCCACGAACCAGCAGACCACGGGCAGCGCCAGCAGGCCGACGGCAGTGGACAGGACGTCACCACCCCAGTGCGAGCTGGCTGACTGGACCAGGGCAACGAGGGCGTACGCGACCAGCACCGGGAAGGTCAGCCCGGTCACCGCCAGCAGCTCGCGGCGACGCCGCGAGCGCCCCATCGAGCGCGCCCCGGCGCTGACCAGCACCGCGGAGGCAAGCCAGAAGACCACCAGCAACAGCGGCAGGGCACAGGAGAGGATCACCGCGGCCGACCCACCGCCTCCCACCGCCACGGCGGCGAGCTGGAGCGCGAGACAGACCAGCCCGGTACCGACAACGGCCACGATGCCCGCCGGCAGGCTGGGATGGGTGGCGGCGTCGCCGAGCGTTCGGCGCGGGTGGGTGACCAGGCCGGCAAGCATCGGTCGTCACTGTATGTGGCTCGCCGTCACCGCGGTCGGAACGGTGAGGGGGGCACCCGGGGGTCGTCACAGCGCCGGCGGGGCTGCGGTATACTTACTAAGGTCAATCTGACCTAAACCCCGAGGAGAGAGCCCGGTGCTCGCCGTCCGTCCCCCTGAGCTGGCCGTAACCGACCCCGGGCTACCGGAGCGGATCGACCGGCTGCGCCGCGAGCGCAACGCGGTCATCCTCGCCCACAACTACCAGCTGCCCGAGGTCCAGGACGTCGCCGACTTCGTCGGGGACTCGCTGGGTCTGTCCCAGGAGGCGGCGAGCACGGACGCCGACGTCATCGTGTTCTGTGGCGTTCACTTCATGGCCGAGACTGCGGCGATCCTCTCCCCGGACCGGGTCGTGCTGCTTCCCGACCTCAAGGCGGGCTGCTCGCTCGCCGACACCATCACCGCCGACCAGCTGCGCGCCTGGAAGGCCGAGCATCCCGGTGCGGTGGTGGTGTCCTACGTCAACACCACGGCCGAGGTCAAGGCGGAATCCGACTACTGCTGCACGTCCTCGAACGCGGCGGCGATCGTCAACAGCATCCCGGCCGACCGCGAGATCCTCTTCTGCCCCGACATGTTCCTCGGCGCGCATGTCGAGCGCGTCACCGGCCGGCGCATGCACATCTGGTTGGGCGAGTGTCACGTGCACGCCGGCATCGAACCCGCCGACCTGGACGCCGCCCGTCGCGAACATCCCGATGCCGAGCTGCTCATCCATCCCGAGTGCGGGTGCACCACATCAACCCTGTACCGCTCGTCGTCCGGTGACCTGCCGGGACCGTCGACGGTGGTCTCGTCCACGGAGGGAATGGTCAGGCGCGCGGCGTCGTCGCCGGCATCCACGTTCATCGTCGCCACCGAGGTGGGCATCCTGCACCGCATGGAGAAGCTCGCGCCCACCAAGCGGTTCCTGCCGGCCACGCCGGGGGCGATCTGCCCGTTCATGAAGATGATCACCTTGCCCAAGGTTGCTGCCGCCCTCGAGACCATGTCGCCACGGGTCGTCGTCGCCCCGGACATCGCCGAGCGGGCTCGGCGGGCGATCGATCGGATGCTCGCCGTCCCGGTCTGAGCCCGGACGGAGCGACGCGATGGCTGTGCCGCGCCTGCTGGCCATCGACCAGGGCACCTCGGGCACGACCTGCCTGGTGGTCGGCACCGACGGCGAGATCCATGGTCGGGCCCACGTCGATGTCCCGGTGCGCTACCCACGCGACGGGTGGGTGGAGCAGGCCCCCGACGACCTGTGGAGCTCGGTGCTGGCCGCGGCGAGCCAGGCAATCGCCGCGGCCAGCGGCCCACCGCCAGTCGCCATCGGCATCACCAACCAGCGCGAGACGCTCGTTGTCTTCGAGCGTGACGGGATGCGCCCGGTCGCCCCGGCGATCGTGTGGCAGTGCCGCCGCAGCGCTGCGCTCTGCGCCACCCATCGCGCTCGCGGCGAGGAGCAGCGCCTGCGCGAGCGCACCGGCCTGCTGCTCGACCCGTACTTCACCGCGACCAAGCTCGAGTGGCTGCTCGCCGAGCACCCCGAGCTCAGGGCTCGCGGGGCGCGCGGCGAGCTCTGCGCGGGGACCGTCGACACCTGGCTGGTCGCCCGCCTGTCCGCTGGCAGGGAGCTGGTCACCGACGCCAGCAACGCCAGCCGCACGCTGCTGTACGACCTCGCGCACGGCGATTTCGATGATGACCTGTGCGCTCAGTTCGGCATCCCCCGGCGACTGCTCCCCGAGGTCCGCGACAGCGCCGGTCGAGTTGCCATCACCGACCCCGACTCGTTCCTGGGCATGTCCATCCCGGTGAGCGGGATCGCTGGAGATCAGCAGGCCGCGCTCTTCGGGCAGGCGTGCCTGGCACCGGGGATGAGCAAGAACACGTACGGCACCGGCTCGTTCGTGCTGGTCAACACCGGCACAACGGCGCCGCCCCCGGTGCACGGCCTGCTGGGGACGGTTGCCTGGCGGGTGGACGGGACGGACACCTTCGCGTTGGAGGGCAGCATCTTCGTGACCGGCGCCGCGCTCTCCTGGCTGCGTGACGGCCTCGGGATGCTCGCCACCGTCGAGGAGGCGGAACCCCTCTTCGCCTCGGTCACGGACAGCCACGGCTGCTTCTTCATCCCCGCTCTCTCAGGCCTGGGTGCGCCGTACTGGGACCCGGCGGCGCGCGGCGCGCTGCTCGGCCTCACCGCCGGCGTGACTCGAGCGCACGTGGTCCGAGCGGTCATCGAGGCGATGGCGTATCGGACGCGCGACGTCATCGAGGCCGTCGAACACGGCGCGGCGCTGACCCTCGAGGAGCTTCGCGTCGACGGCGGCGCCAGTGTCATGGACGGCCTCTGCCAGTTCCAGGCCGACCTCCTCGGGCTGCCGGTGACCCGCGCCGGCACCTCGGAGACGACGGCGCTGGGTGCGGCCATGCTGGCGGCCGTCGGCGAGGGTCTCGTCGACATGCCGGCGGGCGTGCAGGCGGCGCACCACGCCGGCCGCCGCTTCGACCCGGTCACCCCCGGCCGGCGTCCGGCTGCCCCCTACGAGGCCTGGCAAGCGGCTGTGGCCAGGGTCCGGACGGGCGAGCACCTGCCTCAGCCCTGATGGACCGGTCGCGGAGGCGACGGCGGCGCGCGAGGCGCGCCGAGGAGTGGGGTGAGGTGCATCGGATTCACTCCGATGCGCGCCGAGGAGTGGGGTGAGGTGCATCGGATTCACTCCGATGCAGCGAGGGGCGAGGATCTGCCTCGCCCCTGGTAGAAAGGAAAAGACCGGGGGGCGAACCCCCCGGCCTTTCAGGAAGGGAATGAGTTTCCACTTCAGGGCGACATTCATCGCCAGCCATCAAATCTATCGTCAGACCGGTCGAAAAGCTGTAAACGTCCGGTCAAGACTTGTGAACAGATGTAAAGAGGGCACGCAGTGGGTCTCCGAGACCCACCATCGGCGTGGCCTTGCGTATGCTCGGAACCCTTGCCGAAGGCTGCACGCCATCCGATCCTCTATGACGTCGAGCGCTGGCGCAAGTACCGCACGTGGCTGCTCCTGCCGGCGACCGTCTTCGCGTTCACGGCTGCCTTCCTGACGATCCTGAAGCCGACCGCCGGCGGGGCCGTGGGCTACGCGGTGGTCTCGGCCTGCCTCTTCGCGGTGGCGAGCTCGCTGTGGACACGGCAGCGGTTTACCTACCTGGCTCGTGAGGACGACCAGCTCGTCATCCGCTCCATGGCCTCGACGCGCCGGCTCGGCAACGACGACATCGACCGCGCGCGCCTGATCCGGCTCAGCGCCGTCTTCCACCGACCCGAGCGACGCCGCCTCTTGCCGCGACCGGCGGAGAGGTGGATGGCCACTGAGGCCATCTCCGTCCGGTTGCGCGACGGCGTCGACCTCCGCGCATTGCGCCGGGTGGTGGGCCCCCGCTGCGTCATCGACGACCTCTTGGTGGTCCCCGTCGTGGATGCCACCGGCCTCTACGCCGAGATCGTCAAGGACGTCTGCCCGCCTCGACCGGTGGTCGCTGCAGCCGGTCAGCGGCGCCGGCCTCGTCGCCGTTGAGGACGCCGGGCCGCCTGCGGCGGCGGCATGCGGAGCCGCCGGTCGGACGCCACGACCGCGACGACGGGGGCGAGCCCCTGGTCCGCGCCGGGCTGCGCGGATTCCTGGCGCTGCAGCGGCGTGATCTCATCGCCGTCGTCGCGCTGGTGCTGTTCTCGCTCTTCCTCCGGTTCGCCAGCCCAATCCTCCCCGACTTCCTCTCCGGCAGCGGCGGCGTCAACGTCGTCGGCATCGGCGCCGCCAGCTCGAACAACAGCCCACCGCCGGAGTGCACGGAGGTGCCCGTCGGGCCGCCCGGCGTCGACGCGTCGGGCGTGCACGTCAACCACACCGACATCAAGCAGTGCGGGTTCATCTTCGATGAGGTCTACTTCCCCGTCGACGCGGCCAAGGATCTGCGCCAGCCCGCCGAGTCGTATTTCGACCCCGAGCCGCCCCTGGCCAAGCTGCTCATGGCTCCGCCGATCGCCACCATGGGCTTCACCACCTGGTCGTGGCGGGTCAGCACCGCCGTGTTCGGCAGCCTGCTGGTGGGAATCATCTACCTGCTGGCGTTGCGGCTGCGGCGCGATCGCTGGTTCGCGACGGCGGCCGCGTTGTTCGTCTCGCTCGACGGCCTGGCGTTCGTGGAGGCGCGCACCGGGGTCATCGACATCATCGCCATCTTCTTCGTGGCGCTCTTCTACTACGTGTTCCTGCTGCACTGGCAGGCGCGGACGCGCCGGCAATGGCGGGCAACGCTCTACATCCTGGGTGCGGTCGCCGGCCTCGCCTTCGCCGCCAAGCTCACCGCGCTGGCCCCACTGGTCGTGGCCGCGGCGCTGATCGCCGCCCGCGGGCTGTCCCCCTGGGTGGCGGCCGCGGTTCCCGCCGTCCGACGCATCGCGGGCCCGCGCCGGCATGAGGTGTCGATGTGGCGAGCGGCCGCCGGCCGGTTTGCGCTCGTCCACTACACCCTCGCGATGATTGTCGGCGGTGCCATCTTCTGTGCCTCGTTCTCGCGCTACCTGACCGTCGCACACGCGGACGTCTACAAGTTCACGGCCTGCAACCCGGCCACCACCGGCCTCACCGGCGGCGCGGACACCCTCAAGGTGCCGACCATGAAGGTCGGCTCGGCGACAGTGCCGAACCCCGTGCAGGCCATCGCCGATATCGCCGACATCATGAGCGCGGGAGTCCAGTACCACGAGCAGGAATGCCACGGCCACCCGTACGCGTCACGCTGGTACACGTGGCCGGTGATGTACCACCCGGTGCTGTTCTTCTACGTGCAGACCAACGCCGCGGTGGCCGACAACCCCACCGTGTCATCGGTCACCGACATGGGCAACCCGGCGGTGTGGTGGCTGTCCCTGCCGGCCCTGCTCGGGCTGGTCTGGCGCCTGAGCCGCGGGCCCCCATGGTGGCGTCTGCTCGTCGGGCTGCTCGGCCTGGCGTCGCTGGCCACCATGATCATCACCTTCCACGCGGCGCAGCAGCCTGACTCGGTGAGCGTGCGCGTCTCCCCGGGGTTGCCGTTCACCGTGGGTTTCATCGGTGTCATCGCATTCGCGGCGCTGGTCACGGTGAGCGCGGTGGTGTCTCGCCGTTTCGTGCCGGCGTTCATCGTGCTCGGCTACCTCGCGTCGTGGATGCTGTGGGTGGTGGGCAACGAGCGCCGAGTCCTCTTCTTCTACCACGCGCTGGGAATGCTGCTGTTCTCTGCGCTGGCGCTGGCCTACGTTCTCGCCGGCCTGCGCAACACGGTGGTCCCCGTGGCCGGCCGGAGGATCTCGCTGGCGCCGCTGACCTGGGCCGCGACACTGCTGGTGGTGGCGGGCTTCATCTTCTTCTACCCCGTGTGGACCGCGGTCCCCATGCCCGACACCGACCACCAGATGCGCCTCTGGGTCGACGCCTGGTGACCTCCGTCTGGCTGGCGGTGGCGGCATTGCTGCTCGTCGCCGGAGCGGCCGCGGCCGGGTCGCTGCCGCGCGCCGAGCTTCGCATCGAGGAACGCGTGTTGGTCGGGCTGGTCGTGGCCGTTCTTGTCGGCAGCGCGGTGACGTACGTGCTGGCGCTCCTCGCGGGCCTTCGGGTCAGCACGGTACTCGGCGGCAGCGGGCTGACCGCGCTCATCTTCGGGGCGCTGTCATGGCGCAGTCGCGCCGTTGCCGTGGCGTCGTGGCGGGAGGGCTGGCAGCGCCTGCTGGCGCCGGACGAGCTGCGTCACCGCGTCGGCATCGGGCTGGTGCTCGCGGCAGCCGCGCTCGCCTTCGCGATCCTGTTCGCGCACACCCTGGGTGTCGACGCCGGCGGCAACCTCAACGCGGGGTTCCAGACGGTGTGGGCGGACTGGTCGCAGCACCTCACCACGGCCAGCAGCTTCGCGGTGGCGCACAACCTGCCGCCGCAGAACCCGCTGTTCAGCGGGCAGGACCTGCGCTACCCGTTCCTGCCCGATTTCCAATCGGCGACGCTGGTCACCCTGGGAGCGTCACCGGCGGTTGCGCTGGCGCTGCCCGGCGCGCTGCTCGCGGTCTGCGTCACGCTGCTCATCGTCGCCCTCGCCGTGCGACTCGGCGCTGGGCTCGCCGTCGGGGCATTGGCCGCGGTGATCTGCATGATCGGCGGCGGCCTCGGTTTCACGGGCATCCTCGCCGACGCCTGCCTGCACCACGGGTTCAGCGCCGCGCAGTGCACCTGGTCGGGGCTCGCCGGCCACCCGGGGGACATCCCCGGCATCGTCGCCGGGACCCTCCACGACCTCCCCGGCCTGGTCGCCGCCCAGCCACGCGCCTACGACGGGTTGCTCACCTCTGCGACCGATCAGCCCCTCTCCAACCAGCAGTGGTACACGCCGCTGTTCGCATGGTGGCTGCCTCAGCGCAGCATCCTGTACGGTTTCGCCGGCGCGCTGGTAGCGCTCATCCTGGTGCTCGCCGCGCTGCGCACGCACCGCCGCGACTACGCGGGGTTCGCTCTTGCCGGCCTGTTGCTGGGGCTGATGCCGCTGATCCACATCCACACCCTGATCGCCATGGCGATCGCGGGCGTTGTCCTGGCGGTGCGCTGGCCCCAGCGTGGCTGGTGGGTGGCCCTCGCGGTCACCGGCGTGGTCGCCGCGCCCCGGCTGATGTCGCTTCTCGGCGGGCCGCACGGGTCGGCGGCGGACGCCAACCTGTTCCCGACCGTGGAGCCGGGATGGATGTACCTGCCCGGCGCGGACCGACCGGTTCTCTCGGCCGCCGCGCTGGCGGGGGGGATCGGCGGCCTCATCCGGGCCGTTCTCACCCCGCAGTACTGGGCCTTCTGGGTCACCAACACGGGTGTCGCGCTGCCCGTCTGCGCGGTGGTCGCGCTGGCAACCGCCGGGACGCGCGTGCCTGGGCGCATCGGGTCTGGTGCGCTGCGGGTGCGGTCGCTGTTCGCCCCCGACCTGGTCACCGTCGCCCTGGCATTGTGCGCGGTGTTCGTGGTCGCCAATGTCGTGGTCTTCCAGTCATGGGAGTGGGACAACACCAAGCTGTTCGCGTACTGGTACCTCGGTGCGGCGCTGCTGATCAGCTCGCTGGTGGTGCGCTGGTGGCGGCGCTGGTGGCGTGGCGCGGCGGCCGCGGTGCTGGCCACCAGCGTGCTGCTGACCGGCGTGCTCGTCCTCGCCCGGCTGCTGCCCTGGACTCCGGCCAATGACGCCGTGGGCGGCCCCTACGTGTCGGCGACCGTGAACGACGTGAGACTGGCCGCGGCGGTGGACGCGGCGACGCCGTCGAACGCCATCTTCCTGACCGCGGGCAAGCCCAACGATCCCGTGCTGACCCTGGCGGGCAGGACGGCTGTGATGGGCTACTACGGCTGGCTGTGGAGCTATGGCACCGACTTCGGTCATCGCCCGCAGGACGTGCGAACCATGCTCGAGGGCTGCCCGGCCGGCCAGGCGCAGACCGCCTGCCCGGTGTTCGGCCTGCTCCATGCGTACAACGTCGCCTACGCCGAGATCGACGACAGGCTCGGTGCTGCCGGGGTCCTCGACCCCCAGGTCAACCTCGCGTGGTGGTCGCGACAGGGCTTCGCGGTGGTGGCGCGCAGTGACCATGTGACCGTGTACGACGTGCGTGGGTCGTGAGCCGAGCCGTCCCCATCACGGTCGACTGGCGACGCGCGGTCCCCGTCACCGCGCCGGCGTTCGGGGTCGGCAAGGCGCTCACCCTGGTGGCCGTCGTGGTGTCCATACAGCACGGCGCCGCTGCCGTGAGCTGGAGCTCGCTGGGCTCCGCCGTCAGCCACTGGGACGCACTGTCGTACCTCGACATCGCGGCCCACGGGTACCCCGCTCACCTGGACTACCACGACGCGTTCCTGCCCGGGTACCCCTTGTTGATGCGCGCGACGGCGCTGTTGACGGGCAACCTGGTGGTCGCCGCCGTGCTGGTCAGTGCCGTCGCCGAGATGGCGGCTTTGGTGTTCATCCACGAGTTGGTGGCGCGCGAACGCGACCTCGCTGCCGCGCGTTTCGCGGTGTGGGCGATGGCGCTGGCGCCGGTGGGGATCTTCCTCAGCGGGGTGTACACCGAGAGCTGCTTCATCGCCGCCACGGCGCTCGCGCTGCTGCTGATCCGGTCTGGTCAGGTGCGCGGCGCAGCGCTCGCCGCTGCGGTCGCCGTGTCCCTCCGCCTCACCGGCCTGGTGTTGGTCCCGGTGCTGGCATACGAGCTCCTGCGCCAGGGTCGCGCGCGCACTGACGGTGCGTGGCTGGCGATCGTGGTCCTGCCGCTGATCCTCTTCGCCGCATACCTGTATGTCCGGACGGGCGACGGCCTGGCCTTCCTGCACGCCGAGTCGCTGCCGTCGTTCGGTGAGTCAGCGGCGTGGCCGTGGGATGGGCTGCGGACCACCTGGGCCACGGCGGCCGGCAGCACGGACCCGGCCAACCGAGCCATCTTCGTGCGCGAGATCATCGCCGCGATGGTGGGGTTGGCGGTGGTGATCGGCGCGTGGATGGACCGGCGCCTGCCGCGCGCGCTCGCCCTCTACTGCGCGCTGGTCTGGCTCTCCGCGGTGTCGCTCACCTTCTGGCGCTCGGTGCCCCGCTACGACCTCGCGCTCTTCCCCGCGCTCATCCTGCTCAGCGACGTGACCCTGCGAGCACGCGCGGTGCGACCGGTGCTGGTGGCCGCCAGCGGGGCGGTCCTGAGCTGGAGCGCGTTCGTCTTCGCGCAAGGGGGATGGGTGGGGTGATCATCGACGCCCACGTCCACATCCTCCCCGACCGGGTCCGCGACAGGCTGTCGTCGGTGGCGGCGCGCGATCCGTGGTTTGCAGCGTGCCACGCGCGCGGTGAGCGCACCGCCTCGATGGAGTCCCTGCTGACCAGCATGGACGAGCACGGTGTCGACCGCGCCGTGTGCTTCAGCTGGCCCTTCGCGGACGCCGCCACCTGCGCTGAGGCCAATGACTACGTCGCCGCCGCGGTCCGCCGGCACCCCGACCGGCTCACCGGCTTCGGCGTCGTCCAACCCGGTGACCCGGGCGCCGCAGCCGAGGTGACCCGTTGCGCGCGCCTCGGACTGGTCGGCATCGGCGAGATGAACGCGGACGCGCAGGGCTGGGACCTGCTCGACGGGACGCTGGCCCCCGTCGTGCGTGCCTCGGTCGACGCCGGGATGCCCTGGACGTTGCACTGCAGCGAGCCGGTGGGGCGGCGGTACCCGGGCAAGGGAACCTCCACCCCAGACCGGGTGGTGGACTTTGCGGCCCGGCACGCCGAGCTCACGTTGATCTGTGCGCACCTCGGCGGCGGCCTTCCGCTGTTCGCGCACATCCCGGAGATCCGTCGCGCCTGCGAGCGGCTGTACTTCGACACCGCCGCCCAGCCCTTCGTGTACGAGCCCTCGATCTACCGCGCCCTGGTTGACGGGATCGGCGCCGAACGCATCCTCCTGGGCAGCGACCATCCCCTCCTCGACGTGCCGCGGTATCTCACCGCGCTGGCCACCTCCGGCATCGATGAGGCGGCCCAGACCCTGATCAGCTCAGCCAACGCCGCGCGGTTGCTGCGCATCTGACATGGCGGCCAGGCCGCTGTCACCGTCCCGTCGCCGGTTGGTGGGATGGTTCGTCGCCGCCGGCGGTTCAGAGTCGGCACAGGCGGAGTGTCCGGCGCCCGCCAGCCGGACGCTCTGCTTTCTTGTTTAACGTGGCCGCGCGCATCGGCACGCCGCGTAGGCACACTTCGGAGCTGTGTTCACCCCCGACACCCTCGAGATCGCCATGGTCTCCCTGGAGGGTCCGGACCAGTACAGCCAGGCCGGCGGCCTGGGGGTGCGGGCCAAGGAGATGTGCCGCGCCTTCGCGGCCATCGGCTTCCGAACCACGCTGTACTTTGTCGGGGACCCCGGCAAGCCTCACCAGGAGGTGGTCGACGGGCTCCGCCTGGTGCGCATCTGCCAGGACGTGAGCAGGCAGCACCCCGCCGGGGTGTACGACGGCGAGCACGCCAAGATCGAGGCGATGTGGCGGGAGCTGCCCACCCTGCTGCTGGAGACGTCGGTGCGACCGGCCATCGAGCAGCATCGCACGGTGGCGATCCTCTGTGAGGAGTGGCAGACCGCTGACTTCGTCGAGATGATCGACCGCCACCTGCGCCGCCTGGACCTGCGCGAGCACTGCGTGATCCTGTGGAATGCCAACAATCACTTCGGCTTCGACAACATGGACTGGCGCGCCCTCGACCGGGCGGCGACGGTCACCACGGTCAGCCGTTACATGAAACACCTGATGTGGCCGCACGGGGTCAACCCGATGGTCATCCCCAACGGGATCCCGGTCGAGTCACTCCAGCCGGTCGACGCGGCCGCGGTCGGTGCCATCGCCGCCGCCGCGGGCACACCGTGCCTGGCGTTCAAGATCGGCCGGTTCAGCCCGGACAAGCGCTGGCACCAGAGCGTCGACGCCATCGCCGAACTGCGCCGCCATGGCATGGCGGCGCGCCTCCTGATGCGCGGCGGCATCGAGCAGTTCGGCCACGGGGTGCTCGGCCACGCCCGCCACCTGGGACTGCAGATCGCCGACTGGAACGAGCCGATCGAGGGCGCGACGGACATCGCCAGGTCCCTCCACGAGACAGGTGACGCGCCCGTGGTCAACCTTCGGCGCTTCCTGCCGGAGTCCGTTCTCCCGGCGATCTCGGCGGCCTCCGCGGCCGTCCTCGCAAACTCCGGGCACGAGCCATTCGGCCTGGTCGGGCTGGAGGCGATGGCTGCGGGCGGTGTCGCCGTCGTCGGAGCCACGGGCGAGGAGTACGCCCGACCCTACGGCAACGCCATCGTGGTGGAGACCGCCGAGGGCACCGAGCTGGCCAGCGCGCTCGCCGGCGTGGTGGAGCGGCCCGAGCTGTCGCGGCGCCTGCGTGAGGCGGCCCGCCGTGACGCGGCCGACTTCGCCTGGCCCGAGATCATCGACGGGTTCCTGGAACGGATGCGCTACGTGGCCGCGCGCCAGCACGCCACCGTCTGAACTGCCGCCGATGACGCCGGCCGAGCTCGAGGTCCGTGAAGTCGCGCTCGCCGACACCCTCGGCTTGCGCGCGCGCGTCCTGCGCGGCCATATGCCCGGGACGCCGGCGACCGCGGCCAGCGACGAGCTGGCCAGCACCTGGCACCTCGGGGTGTTCCGCGACGGCCACCTCATCGGCGTGGTCTCGGCGTTTCCGCAGGAGGCACCCGATCATCCGGGCACGGCTGCGCACCGCTTCCGCTTCATGGCGGTGGAACCGGTTGCGCAGGGCACCGGAGCCGGGTCGGCGCTGATGGACGCGGTCGCCGCGCGCGCCCGCGCCGAGGGCAGCAGCCTGCTCTGGGCGAACGGGCGCGACACCGCGCTCGGCTTCTACACAAAGCTCGGCTTCTCGGTCGTCGGCGACGCCTTCGATGACGCCACCTCGCGCCTGCCCCACCACGTGGTCATCCGTTCCCTCTGAGCGGCGCGGCGCCGGGGACAGCAGCGGATACGATGCGGCGGTGGAGGAGAAGCGGTTGACATCGGTGGCGGGTGAGCTCGGGCTGACCGTCGACGAGCTGCGCGAGGCGCAGGGGCGCATCACAGCCGGCGTGGACGAGGCGGTCCTCGGCGGCCTCATCCGCTTCGAGGATGCCCTGTACGAGCTCTCGCTGTGACGACGGCTCTGCAGGCCGCTGACATCCGCTTCGTCAATGAGGTAGCCGCTCGCCGCTTCGCGCCGGGCGGGCAGGCCGCCATCGACGACGGTGTCGTCGCCGGCGCACTGGCGGCCGCCGGCGAGGGCACCGTCTTCGTGCGCGCCGCCACCCTCGCCGCTGTCCTGCTCCAACGCGGCGCGTTCGTCACGGCGCCACTGCAAACCACCCTGCTCGTTCTGCACTGCGCGCTGAGCCTGGAGGGCTTCACCCTGATGGCGCCGCAGGGAGTGGTGGCGGGGATGGTCCGCGGCCTGGCCGCCGGCGAGGATGCCGGCGGAGTCGCCCGCTGGCTGGAGGACCGCGCCGTCTCGACGGCCTCAGGTTGAGCCGGCGCCCGGCCTACCGCGCCGTCCCCGGCCGGTCGGCTTCGCCACTGCCGGTGCCCCCCTATGATGGGACGCGACAATGAACTCGTCGCTCGCCGGCTCGGGGCTCAAGGCGGTGGTCATGGCCGGCGGGGAGGGGTCGCGGCTGCGTCCGCTGACCAGCCAGTACCCCAAACCGCTGGTCCCGGTGGCCGGCGTCCCGGTCATCGAGCACATCCTCCGCCTCTTGCGCGACCACGGGATCACCCAGGTCATCCTGACCCTGCAGTACCTCGGCGCCGAGATCCGCAACAGGTTGGGGGACGGCTCCGACCTCGACATGGAGATCGAGTACGTCGTCGAGGACCGCCCGCTCGGCACCGCCGGCAGCGTCCGCAACGCCGCCCACCTGCTCGACGACACCTTCCTGGTCATCAGCGGCGACGCGCTCACCGACATCGACCTCACCTGGGTCATCGAGGAGCACCGTCGCAAGGGCAGCCACGCCAGCATCGTCCTCAAGAGCGTGCCCAACCCGCTCGAGTACGGGGTGGTGGTCACCGAACCGGACGGCAAGGTCAGCCGCTTCCTGGAGAAGCCGTCGTGGGGCGAGGTGTTCAGCGACCACGCCAACACGGGCATCTACGTCATCGAGCCGTCGGTGCTCGAGCACATCGCTCCCGACACCTCGGTCGACTGGTCGCAGGACGTCTTCCCGCGGATGCTCCGTCGCAGGGAGCCGCTCTACGGGATCGTCGCCGAGGGCTACTGGTGCGACATCGGCTCCATCCAGTCGTACATGCAGGCCAACTGGGATGCGCTCGAGGGCCGCGTGCGCTGCCACATCCCGGGTCGCCGGGAGGGCAACGTCTGGATCGGCGACGGCGTCGAGTTCGGCATCGGGGTCCAGCTGGAGGGGCCGGCGTTCATCGGTGACGAGGTCAAGCTCAAGGCCGGCGCCTTCATCAACGGCCCCGCGGTCATCGACAAGTACGCCACCGTCGACGACAACGCCAAGGTCTCCAACACGGTGATCTGGCAGCACTCATACATCGGCGAGAGCTGTCGGCTGCGCCAGAGCATCGTCTGTCGCAACGTCACCATCAAGAACGGGAGCCTGCTCGAGGAGAACACCGTGATCGGCGACGACTGCGTCATCGGCCACGGCTCGCGGATTCGCTCCGGCGTGAAGATCTGGCCACACAAGGAGGTCGAGCCGGGCTCGACGGTGAACGAGTCCGTCATCTGGGCGGGGGAGTGGCGCCGCGGCCTCTTCTCGTCGTATGGGATGGGGGGCCTCATCAACGTCGAGCTGACCCCGGAGTTCTGCGCGCGCCTCGGCGCCGCCTTCGCGGCCACGCTCCCCCGCAACGCCGTCATCGCCGTGGCGCGGGACCACGCTCGCAGCTCGCGGATGATCAAGCGGGCCATGGTGTCCGGGCTGATCAGCGCGGGGGCCACGGTGCGCGACCTCAACGAGCTGCCAGTGCCGATCACCCAGTTCGGCACCCGCGGTGGCCACTGCGCCGCCGGCGTCCACGTGCTCGTCTCCCCACTCGACCAGCGCAGCGCCGACATCCGCTTCTTCGACGGCGACGGCCTGCAGATCGACAAGCGTGCAGAGCGCAAGTTCGAGAACCTCTTCTTCCGCGAGGACTTCCGTCGCGCGGCGTTCTACGAGATGGGCGACATCGAGCACGTCGACCCGCGCGCCGACTACTGCCGCCACCTGATGAACAGCGTCGACGCCGCCGCCATCCGGTCGGCCAACTTCCGCGTGCTCCTCGACTACGACTACAGCCAGGCGTCCACCATGCTCCCCGGGATCCTCGACGACCTCGGGGTCACCGCCATCCCGCTCAACGCGGGCCTCAACGAGCAACCGCATCACCAGGAGGTCCCCGACGAGACGGCGCTGGTCAGCCGCACCGTCAACGCGGATGTCGGCTGCATGATCGGCCCCACCGCCGAACGGATCACCTTCATCGACGACCAGGGCGTGGTCATGACCCCCTACGAGACCTTTGCCATCCTGGTCAGCTGGTGGATGAAGACGCACCCCGGCATCGTGCTGGCGCCGTCGAGCACACCGCAGTGGATCGCTGCGCTGATCGAGGAGGCGGGGGGCACCTTCACGCCGACGCCGTCGG
Source organism: Candidatus Dormiibacterota bacterium (assembly GCA_963850385.1). Taxonomy (GTDB): domain Bacteria; phylum Chloroflexota; class Dormibacteria; order Aeolococcales; family Aeolococcaceae; genus Aeolococcus. The sequence goes on along the minus strand of CAWKKS010000002.1, from coordinate 189,781 downwards.
AGGCATCGGCCGTGCTGCGGGCCTCCGCGGCGCCGGGCACATGCCTCGCCGCCGATGGCACCGGGGGATTCATCTGGCCGACGTTCTTCGGTGCGTACGACGCCATGTACACCCTGGTCAAGTTGCTCGAGATGCGAGCGGTCTTCCAGGTGCCCCTCAGCGAGATGCGGCGCAGTCTGCCGGTGTCGACCTACATCACCGCGACCGAGTTCTGTCCATGGGAGGTCAAGGGCAAGGTGATGCGACGCCTGGTCGAGGACCACGACGGTCGCGACGTCGACCTCGTCGACGGTCTCAAGGTCTTCGTCGACGGTGGCTTCGTCCTGGTCCGCCCCGACCCCGACGAGCCCGCCTACCACGTCGTCGCCAGCGTGGGCGACGAGGCCACCGGTCGCAGGCTCGTGGACGAGTACCTGGAGCGCGTCCGCGTGGCGCAGGGCAGCAACGGTCGACCGGCCGACGTGGTGGAGGCCACGCCCGCCAGCTGACGTCAGCGGGCCTCGGTGTCCCCGGCGAGCCGGGAGCGCCTGCGCCCAGCGCGGCGCCCACCAGTTGGCCCGACCCAGCAGGCGCATCAACGCCGGCACCACCAGTGCCCGCACCAGGGTGGCGTCGACGAGCACGGCCACGGCCATGCCGATGCCCGTCGCCTTGATGGTGACCACGCGGGCGAGGCCGAAGGCGACGAAGACGGTGATCATGATCGCCGCCGCGCCGGTCACCAGGCGGCCGCTGCGCTCGAGACCCTCGGCAACCGCGGCGCGGTTGTCGCGCGTGCGCCGCCACGCCTCCTGCATGCGCGTCAGCATGAACACCTCGTAGTCCATCGACAGTCCGAAGACCACGCAGAAGAGCAGCACCGGCAGGGTGGGATCGATGGCGCTCGGTGTCACGTTGAGCAGGCCCCCGAGATGTCCGTCCTGGAAGATCCAGACCATGGCGCCGAATGCCGCGCTCACCGAGAGCAGGTTCATCAGCACGGCCTTCAGCGGCAGCACCACCGAGCGCAGCAGCAGGAAGAGCACGACCATCGTGGTCAGCATCGCGAAGCCCACCGCCCACGGGGTCTGCTGCAGGATGTAGTTGACGAAGTCGATGTCGAAGGCCGTGTCACCCGTCACCACCGCGGTGGCGGCGTGGACGTGGTCCTCCCCGCGGATGGTGTGGACGAGTGCGTGTGCCGCGTCGCTTGCCGGGAGGAACGGCGTGACCACGTCGAGCACTGCGATATCGCGCCCCACCGTGCGCGCCAGCTGGTCACGTGTGACCGCAGGCAGGGAGCTCACCGGTTGCGTGTACATGCGCTGGTAGGCGGGCAGGCTGAGTTGTGGGTCGAGGTTGACGTAGCTGTGCACCGCGGCGACGCCGGCGGTGGCAGCGAGGCGGCGGCTGAGCCCATCGGCGATGGCCACGTTGCCCGGCGCCAGCGGCGAGCCCTGCTCGAACTGCAGGACGACCTGCACAACGTTGGTGCCCTGGCCGGGAAAGTCCGCGGCCAGCACGCCCGCTGCCTGGCGCGCCTCGGCATCCGGGGGCAGCTGGGTGATGTCCGTGCTGGCCAGGTGCAGGTGCAGGAACGGGGTGCCGGCGGCGAGGAGGATGGCCACGGTCGGGAGCAGCAGCATCAAGGGGCGGCGCATCACCGCCATCGCGATCCTGTGCCATACCCCCTCCCCAAACGGGCGGGGACGCAACACCGGCACGGCGAGGCGGTTCACCCGCGGCCCGAGGACCGCAAGCAGCGCCGGCAGGAAGGTCAGCCCGAGCACCACCGAGAAGCCGACCACCATCGCCCCACAGATGCCCATCGACACCAGGAAGGTGCCGCGGTAGAACAGCATCGCGGCCAGGCCGATGGCCACGGTCAGGCCGCTGAAGGCGATGGCCCGGCCGGCGGTCGCGGTGGCCACCGCGACCGCACTCTCGACGTCGCGACCGTTGGCCAGCTCCTCGCGGAACCGGCTGACGATGAACAGCGAGTAGTCGATGGCGATCCCGAGCCCGATCAGCGTGACAATGTTGACGGCGTACGTCGACACGTCGGTCGCGTGCGCGAGCAGCAGTGCGGCGCCAACCCCTCCGGTGACCGAGAGAAGCCCGATCGCCAGGCAGACGAGTGCGGCGATGCCGGTGCCGAAGACGATCAACAGGAGCGCCAGTGCCACGATCGAGGAACCGATCTCCGCCTTCTCGACGTCGGCGGCGAGCAGGCTGTCGAACGTGTAGGCCAGCGCCACGTCGCCTGTGACCGTCACGCTCATCCCCGCCGGCGGCGTGAGCTCTGCGCGCAGCTCGCCGAACTGCTTGCGGGCGGCGGTGAAGTCGATGGTCAGGGCCACGGCGGCAAGGACGCGGTGCCGGTCGCGCGACACCAGCTGCACAGCCGTGGCGGCGGGCACGGTGAACGGCGTGCGGATCGCTCCGACCCGGGGATCCGCTGCCAGCGGCGCCAGCGCCTGGCTGACCTCGCCCTGGAAGCGCGGTTCATCCGCTGACAGCCTGGGGTCACTGAGGATCGCCGTAAAGCTGACCCCGTTCTTGGGCAGCTCGCTCGACATCTGGGCGAAGCCGCGCCCGGATTCGAAGTCGAAGCTGTTGGCGTTCTGTGGCTCGCCGCCGGTGGCGATGGCCACGACCGAGAGGCCGAAGAGCAGCACCGAGAGCGCCAGCACGAGGCGGCGGTGGGCGTACACGAAGCGTCCCCACCGATGCACGCGCCGAGTATATCGACGCGTTCGCGCCGCCCCGGACGACCTTGCGCAGGCGCGCCACGTCGAGCGGCCCATGCCCGGCGGATTATCATTCCGCGGGCGATGGCCGAGCCCCTACCGGAGCGACCCGACGCGGCGGTGGCCGGGTCGGCGTACCTGCGCCATGTGTGTCATGAGCTCCGCCAGCCCCTGGTGGTTGCGGTGGGTTACGTCTCGATGCTCGAGGACGGGTCGTTCGGCGCACTGCCGCCCGAGGCGCTTGCGGTGCTCCGCACTGTCGCCGAGCGGCTCGACGCCATCAACGGGATCATCGACGAGCTCGCCGCAGACTCACCGCACGCCGAGCTGTAGCCCGGCGAGCTCTCAGGCCTGGACCGTGACAAGCTCGCGGTGGACCACCTCTGCCAGCGCGTCGATGAGGCGCGAACCAGCGTTCGGCATGGCGATGCGGTGAAAGCGCAGGCCGGCTGAGCGCGCCTGCTCGGCCGCGGCCACGTCGATGTCGTAGAGGATCTCGAGGTGGTCGGTGAGGAACTGCACCGGCACCACGAGAACGTCGGTCGCCCCTGACCGCTGGATCCCGGGGAGCACGTCGACGAGGTCCGGTGTCAACCACTCCTCAGGCGTGTGACCTGCGCTCTGGAACGCGAACTGCCAGCGGTCGGCGGCGAGGCCCGCGCTCGCGACCACGGCAGCGATGGTCTCGTGCACCTGGACCATGTAGTCGGGGTCGCGCTCGACGACCGGTCGCGGCAGGCTGTGCGCCGTGAACACCACCGCCACGCGTGCGCCGGGGTCGAAGCCGTCCAGCGCAGCATGCACGCGCTCGGCGAGCGAGGCGATCCAGGATGGCATGGTGTGCCATGCGCCGGCCAGTCGCACGGGGGTCAACGGCGCCACCTCTGCCACCGCCGCGTCGAGCGCGCGAGCGTAGCCGGTGAGGATCAGCGGGGAGTACTGGGGGGCCAGCACGATCGCCACCACGCGCATTGCGCCACGCTCGATCAGGCCGCGCAGCGAGGTGGCGATGCTCGGCTCGGAGTGGAGCATGCCGGCGGCGACCACCGCGCTGTCCACTCCGTCGTGCTCGGTGAGACGGCGTTCGAGCGCGGCCGCCTGCTCGAGCGTGATGTCGATGAGTGGCGACCGGCCGATGACGTCGAACCGCCGCGCGAACTCGGAGATCAGCTCGCTCGACGGCTCACGGCCGCCGCGGACGCTGCGCAGGTATGCGGGAACCTCCGCCGAGGTCACGGCCGAACCGAACGTCATGAGCAGGACACCGACGCGCGAGCGCCCGCTCACGCGGGCACCGCGCTGCGCTCGTGCACGAGGTCGACGATGCGGCGCAGCGTGTCCGACGGGGTGTCGGCGAGGACGCCGTGGCCGAGGTTGAAGATGTGCCCTGCCCGGCCCGCGGCCTCGGCGAGGACCCGCTCGGTCTCGCGCTCGACGGTGTCCCACGGCGCCAGGCAGACCGTGGGATCGAGGTTGCCCTGGATGGCGAGGTCGCCGATGCGACCCCAGGCGGTGTCCAGGGGCAGCCGCCAGTCGACGGACATGGCGTCCGACCCCGCGCCCGCCATGGCCTCGAGCAGGTGGGCGGCGCCGGTCCCGAAGTGGATCGTCGGCACGGTGCCGTTCATCGCGCCGAAGATCCGGGTCACGTAGGGGAGGACGTGCTCGCGGTACTGGGCAACGCTGAGCACGCCGATCCACGAAGTCGAAGAGCTGCAGCGCCTGCACGCCGGCGTCCACCTGGGCCCGCAGATACCGGATGGTCACCTCGGTGAGCGTCTCCATCAGCTCGTGCCAGAGCACCGGCTGTCCGTGCATGAGCGCCTTGCTGCGCGCGAAGTCCTTGGTCGGCCGGCCCTCGATGAGGTACGACGCCACCGTGAACGGCGCGCCCGCGAAACCCAGCACCGCGGTGCGTCCGTCGAGCTCCCGGCGGATCATCCGGATGGCGTCGAAGAGGTCGGGCGTGGCCAACTCGGCGTCGACGACGCGCAGAGCGTGCACCGCGGCGGCGTCACGGACCGGCTCATGGATGACCGGCCCGAGGCCGGGGTCGATGCTGAACGGTACCCCCATGCCGAACAGCGGCAGCATGATGTCGGCGTAGAGCACCGCGGCGTCGACGCCGAACTCGTTCACCGGCATCAGCGTCACCCTGGCGCACAGCTCGGGGGTGCGGGTGATGGTCAGGATGTCGTACGTCTCGCGCAACTCCCGGTAGGCCGCCAGGCAGCGGCCGGCCTGGCGCATGAACCAGACAGGGGTGCGATCGACCGGCAGGCGGTGGGCGGCGGCCAGGAATCGGGTCGCTCCGGTCATGCTGGCGGCTGCTGTCGGTGCCGTGGTCACTGATCGAGCCTAGCGGACGGCGCCGGCGAGACGGCCTCGGCGCCGCGGCGGTCAGCTGCTCGGGCGGCCTGCCGGTTTGCCGGAGTGCAGAGGATCGACCAGCTCGGCGAGCGCGCGAGAGAGCCCGCTGCGGGACGCCTCGGCCGCGACCGCAGCGGCGACCGCCGGGGCCACCGCCCGGTTGAACACCGAGGGGACGATGTACTCGGGATGGAGGTCCTCGCCGACGGTGGCGGCGATGGCCCGCGCGGCCGCCAGCTTCATGCCGTCGGTGATCTGGCGCGCGCCGCTGTCGAGCAGGCCGCGGAAGAAGCCCGGGAAGCAGAGCACGTTGTTGATCTGGTTGGGGTAGTCGCTGCGACCGGTGGCCGTCACTGCGGCGACCGCCTCGATGGCCTCGGGCTGCACCTCGGGCTGCGGGTTGGCCAGTGCGAACACGATGGGGAGGTCGGCCATGGTGCGCACCAGCGCGGGGTCGAGGAGGCCGGCGCCGCTGGTCCCGATGAAGACGTCGGCGCCCGCCAGCGCATCGGCGAGCGCACCGGCGATGCGGCGCGGGTTGGTGTGACCGGCGTACCAGCGATGTGCGTCGCTGAGCTCGGCGGTGTCCTCGTGGATGATGCCGGCGCGGTCGACGCCGACGATGTCACGGACGCCGGCGGCCAGCAGCAGCCGGCTCACCGCCGTCCCGGCGGCGCCGACACCGAGGCACACGACACGGACCTCCTCGATGCGCTTGCTGACCACCTCGAGCGCGTTGAGCAGTGCCGCGAGCACCACCACCGCGGTGCCGTGCTGGTCGTCGTGGAAGACGGGTATGTCAAGCAGCCCCGACAGTCGCTCCTCCACCTCGAAGCACCGTGGCCCGGCGATGTCCTCGAGGTTGATGCCACCGAAGACGGGCGCGATGTTGATGACCGTCTCGACGATCGCGTCGACGTCCTGGGTCGCCAGGCACAGGGGGAAGGCGTCGACACCGCCGAACTCCTTGAAGAGCATCGCCTTCCCCTCCATCACCGGGATGGCCGCCTCAGGTCCGACGTTGCCGAGACCCAGGACCGCGCTGCCGTCGGTGACGATGGCGACGCAGTTGCGTTTGATGGTGAGGTTGCGAGCCCGCTCGTGGTCGGCGGCGATGGCCATGCTGATGCGCGCAACGCCCGGCGTGTACACCATCGAGAGGTCTTCGCGGGTGCGGATCGGCGTGCGCGGCACCACCTCGATCTTGCCGCCGAGGTGGGCGAGGAAGGTGCGGTCCGAGTATTCGAGGACCTCGATGCCCGCGAGTGCCTTCATGGTCTCCACGAGCTGCTGCGCGTGGCCTTCGTCGGCGGCCAGGACGGTGACGTCGCGCACGATGGCGCCGCGGTCGACGCGCACGATGTCGATGCCGCGGATGTCGCCACCGAGGCCGCCGATCGCCGAGGTGAGCTGGCCGAGCATGCCCGGACGGTTGACGATGCGGCACCTGGCAGTGAAGGCGAAGCTGGCCGAGGGGTGTTGGATCACGCCGGCTCAGCCGCCAGCACGAGCAGCACGTCGTCGCCGTAGCGCTCGAGCTTCGCGGGCCCGATGCCGGGGACGTCGACAAGCTCGCGCGCCGTCCCGGGGTTGCGGCGGGCCAGCTCGCGCAGGGTGCGGTCGCCGAAGACCACGAACGGGGGCACCTCCGCCGCCCGGGCGGTGGTGCGGCGCCAGCCGCGCAGCCGCTCGAAGCGCGCGCGGGCGGCATCGTCGAGTTGCTCATCGCCGCCCGCGGCGGCGGGTGGCATCACCGCCACCGCCTCCACGTCGATGTCGACGTCGCTGTTGCCATCGAGAACCTCGCGGCCCAGCGGGGTGAGCGCCAGAACAGGGCGCTCGCCACTGCTGCGCCGCACGCAGCCCTCCTCGATGAGCGCGCCGAGGAGCTCGCGCACGGCGTCGGAGCTCCACGCACGCAGCGCGCCGAAGAATGCCGCATCCCGCACCCAGGCGCGCTGTTGCGTCCATGCATCGTCGGCGCCGCGCAGCAGTGCGGCGAGGCGCGATGCCCCCAGGTGACCGTCGAAGCGGGCGACGCAGGCGAGGGCGGTGGCCACGTCGGCAGCCGGGACCGCGGTGCGGGTGCGGGGCGGCTGCAGGCAGTTGTCGCAGGAGTGGCACGTACGCGGGGCGCCCTCCTCGCCGAAGTAGTCGGCGATGCGGGCATGCCGGCACCCGGTGCTGCGCGCGTAGTCCATCACCTGGTGGAGCCGCGCATAGGCGTGCTCACGCAGCACGGCCTGCGCCTCGAAGTCCGTCGGCGCCTCCCGCAGGCGGGCGACGTCGCCCCCGTCGAGCAGCGCGCCGGCACGGCGCAGCAGGTCGAGGGAGGCGCGCACGACGTGCCGCTCGCGACCCGGCAGGCGCTGCTCCCAGTCGTCGAGGTCCCAGTGGCCGGCATGCAGCACCGCGCGGTAGACGTCGCGCACCGCCTCCCGCGAGGGATAGGCCTGTTCGATGAAGAAGGACTGGAGGTCGCGGTCGGCCGGGCTGTACAGCATCGTGCAGTCGGCGCGCTGGCCGTCGCGGCCGGCGCGGCCGGCCTCCTGGTAGTACTGCTCGATGCTGCCCGGGAAATCCAGGTGAACGACGTTGCGGATGTCGGGGAGGTCGATCCCCATGCCGAACGCGGAGGTGGCCACCACCACCTCGACAGTGCCGTCGATGAAGCCGGAGTGGGCGCGCGCCCGCGCGACCGCGTCGAGGTCGCCGTGGTAGGGCACGGCGCGCAGCCCGCTGTCACAGAGCAGCGCGGCGATCTCCTCGGTGGCGCGGACGCGGCCGCAGTACACGATCGCCCGGCCGGGGAGCGCGTTGAGGGCCGCCAGCAGCGCCGCCCTCTTCTGCTGCTGACCCCGGCACCGTTGCACGCGCAGGCGCAGCTCGGGGCGCACGAACCCGGTGACCCGCACCTCCGGCTCGGCCATGCCCAGCGAGCTGACGATGTCGTCGCGGACGCGCGGCGTCGCGGTGGCCGTGAAAGCGCCGACGGGTGGGCGTCCACACATCTCGGCCGCGTCGCGCAGCCTGCGGTAGTCGGGGCGGAAATCGTGACCCCAGCTGGAGATGCAGTGCGCCTCGTCGATCGCCAGGCGGGTGACCCGCAGCCCGGCGAGGGCAGCCGTGAAGCTGGGCACGGCGAAGCGTTCGGGGGTGACGTAGAGGAAGCGGAGGTCGCCCGCGCGCGCCGAGGCGAGCGCCTCCTCCTGGTCGCGCCTGTCGACCTGCGAGTGCAGCGCAGCAGCGGCGATACCCAGCGAGCGCAGCCGTGCCACCTGGTCGTTCATCAGAGCGATCAGCGGCGAGACGACCAGCGTGAGACCGCCGGCCACGATGCCCGGGACCCAGTAGCCGATGCTCTTGCCCGAGCCGGTCGGCGCCACCAGGAGAAGGTCGCGGCCCGCCTCGGCGGCCGCCACGATCTCGCCCTGCCCCGGCCTGAAGCTGTCGAAGCCGAAGACCTGCGCGAGAACGGCGGAGGCCGCCTCGCTCGGGGCGGTGGACGCCGTCACCCTGGGCCCGCGTCCGCAGGCCGGCGTCCCGCGAGCGGTGTCATCACGGCCACCGTAGCAGGCCCACCCGGACCATCCGTGGACAGCGCCGCGCCATGCACGCCCGGCTCAGTCGACGCCGATGTCGAACGCGGCCGCCTCGTCAGACCGCCCGTACGACCGGATCGCCACGTGGGTGTTGGTCCGCGTGATCCCGGGGAGCGTGGTGATCTGCTCGGTCACCAGCGTCGCCAGCGCGTCGAGGTCAGGGACCCTGACCACCGCCACGAAGTCAGCGGAGCCGGTGGTGGTGTACACCTCGGCGACGCCGGCGGTGTCGGCGAGGCCACGGGCGACCTCGTGGATGTGGGCGGGCTCACAGACCACGAGGAGGAACGCTGTGACCACCGGGCCAGCCTAGCAGGCACCTCGCGGAGCCGGCGATTGCGCGTGCCGCCGCGCTCGCCGAGAATGCCGAGTTGCGTGAGCAGGCGCCCCACCCCAAGGAGCCGCAGATGAGAAGCACGATGCAGCCGTACCAGCTGACGGTCACCTCGTTGATGGCGCGTGGGGCGCGGCTGTTCGCCGGCAGCGAGGTGATCACCTGGCGGGGCGGGGAGGCGCGTCACACCGGCTACGCGCAGGTTGCCGAGCGCGCCGCCCAGCTGGCCAACGCGCTGGCCGCGATGGGTGTGAAGCCGGGCGATCGCGTTGCCACCCTGGCCTGGAACAACCAGGAGCACCTCGAGGCATACCTGGCGGTCCCGTGCATGGGAGCGGTGCTCCACACGCTCAACCTGCGCCTGACTCCCCAGCAGCTGGCACACATCGTCAACGACGCCGCTGACCGGGTGATCATCGTCGACGGGTCGCTCGTCCCCCTGCTCTCGGCCATCCGCGCGCACCTGCCCACCGTCGAGCATGTCATCGTGGTCGGCGACGGCGACACCAGCAAGCTCGGCGAGCACGTCGGCTACGACGAGGTCATCGCGGCCCAATCGGCGACGTACAACTGGCCGGAGATCGACGAATCCTCGGCGGCGGCGATGTGCTACACGACCGGGACCACCGGTGACCCCAAGGGCGTCGTGTACAGCCATCGGGCCATCTGGTTGCACTGCTTTGGGGTGTGGGGCGCGTTCCGACTTGACGAGGCCGAGCGCCTGCTGATGGTGGTCCCGATGTTCCACGTCAACGCCTGGGGCATCCCCTACGTGGCGTGGATGCTGGGGTGCACCCTGCTGCTGCCTGATCGGTTCTTGCAGCCAGAGGCGCTCTGCGCCTTCATCACCGCCGAGCGGCCGACGTTCACCGGGGGTGTGCCCACCATCTTCAACGGGGTGCTCCAGTACGCCCAGGCCACCAAGGCGGACCTCTCGTCGATCAAGCGCGCCATCTGCGGGGGCTCGGCGGTGCCGCGGGCGCTCATCGAGGCCTTCCGCGACAAGCTCGACATCGAGCTCATCCAGGCATGGGGGATGACCGAGACGAGCCCGCTGGGCTGCATCGCCTTTCCCCCCGCCGGCGTGCCCGTTGATGAGCAGATGGACTGGCGCGCCAAGACCGGTCGGGCAGTACCGGGGGTCGACCTCCGCATCGTTGGCGAGGACGGCGCCGAGCTGCCCTGGGACGGCCGGGCGGTCGGCGAGCTCGAAGCCCGCGGTCCCTGGATCACCGGCTCCTATTACGGCGTGGAGGCACCTGAGCGCTTCCACGACGGCTGGCTGCGCACCGGTGACGTCGGCGTCATCGACTCCCGCGGGTACCTGCAGATCACCGATCGCTCGAAGGACGTCATCAAATCGGGTGGGGAGTGGATCTCCTCGGTCGAGCTCGAGAACCACCTCGCAGCTCACCCCGCCGTCGCCGAGGCCGCAGTCGTCGGGGTCGCGGACGCCAAGTGGGAGGAGCGGCCGCTCGCGGCGGTGGTGCTCAGGCCGGGCGCGAACGCCGACCCCGATGAGCTGCGCACCTTCCTGACGGACAAGGTCGCCCGGTGGTGGTTGCCGGAGCGCTGGACGTTCCTCGACGAGCTCCCCAAGACCAGCGTCGGCAAGCAGGACAAGAAGGTTCTCCGTCAGCTCTACAGCGACGGCAAGCTCGACGTGGTGGAGGTTGGCAAGGCGGCGCGCTGACCGCGACGCGCCAGACGCGACGGTACACTCAGGCTTCGGCGCGGGAGTAACTCAACGGTAGAGTGCAACCTTCCCAAGGTTGAAGTTGCGGGTTCGAGCCCCGTCTCCCGCTCCGATCGGTGCACCCTCGCGTTGCGGCCGGCTCCAAGCGTCTGCCCCGCGTTCGGGCCGCGCTCAGACGGTCGGACGCCCCACCCCGATGGGGTTCGGGTACACCAGGCCGCCCTCGCCCTCGAGTCGTGCGGCCAGGCCGCCGAGCAGTTCGAAGAGCCGTGCTCGCCGGGTGTCTGGCAGCGCCTCCCAGGGTCCAGCCGCGAGAGCGTCGGTGGCGCGTTCGATGGCGTCATGCAGCCGCCGCCCCGCGGATGTGAGCACGTCAGTGCGGTCGAGCAGGCCGCGCTCGCGGAGGCGAGCAGCGCCGTCGGCCCACTCATCGTCCGTCCAACCGCGGAACCGTCGCAGGGTGGCTGCGTCCACGCCCCGGCCGGCGGCAACGGCCATGAGCAGGGCCGCCAGGCCGTCGATGCCCTCGACGGTGAGGGCGGCGACGTGTCCATCGAAGCGGTGCTCGCGGAGCAGGGTGCAGGCGTGCCAGAGCGCCAGGTGCGGCTCGCCCGGGACGGGCAGCCCGGCATGGCCCGCGAAGAGCGGGCGGCCGTCGGCACGCAGTGCGCCGGCCGCCTCGAGGGCAAGCTGGGCCGCCTCGCGCACCTCCCCGGAGTCGCACGCCGTCGCCCACAGCCGTCGCAAGGCCTCGTCGGCCGCCGCCAGCCGCGCCTCGATGGTTCGCGCGGGGCTCGAGTAGCTCCACGCATCGGGGATCGCCCGCCTCACCATCGCGGGTTGGAAGTTGTGGAAGACCGCTGCGACGACGTCCGCGGTCACCTCGCCCATGGGCGCCGACCGCGAGGCGAAGTAGCCCATCCAGCCACCACGCAGGCCGGCGGCGGCGTAGTGGGCACGCGCCTCCGGGGCGAAATACACGATTGCGTGGATGGGCTCGAAGAGGCTCCACGCCTCGCGCGACACGCCTGGCTGGGACACCTCCCCAGTCTGACAAACTGACCACGCACGCCCCACGGGCTTGCACAGCTCGCGTCGCGGAGGTGTCGATCATGTCGGGCTCGGAGCCAGCGGAGGGCGACCCGATCGCGCAGGAGGCGCGGCGTGCTCGCGGAGACGCCGATCGCAGCCTGCTGCCGTCCAACGACGGCCTCGGCCCCGGCGCCGGCGAGACGCCGGCCGCCGACGTCAGCGCGGGCACCTCGCGTCGCGATGACGATGGGCCAGAGGTGACCAGCACACCGAGCCTCGGGGAGCCGCCGCGTCGCACCGACCGCCCCGACTTTCGATCGAGTCAGCTCGATGGGGCTCCCGACGAGCCCGAGGACGAGGCGCAGTCGCCCTAGGGGGTCTGCTCCGGTTGGGTGCCGTCCGCACTGGCGGCGGCAGCGGATGCCGCCTTGGCGAACTTGAGGGCGGCCGAGTTGATGCAGAAGCGCTGGCCGGTCGGCTCGGGCCCATCCTCGAAGACGTGGCCGAGGTGCCCTCCGCACCGCCCGCAGCGCACCTCGGTGCGAGGCACGATCATCTTGAAGTCGCGGTGCTTCTCGATCACCTCGGGGTCGGCCGGTGCGTAGAAGCTCGGCCACCCGCTGCCCGAGTCGTACTTGGTGGTGGAGTCGAAGAGCTCCGCGCCACAGCCGGCGCAGAGGTATTGGCCGGCCGCCTCGACATGCACGTACTGGCCGGTGCCGGCGCGCTCGGTGGCGCCGCGGCGGAGCACGGCGTACTGCTCAGGCGTGAGCTGGTCACGCCATTCCTGGTCGGATTTGACGACTTTGTCGGGCATGCTCCAACGGTAGACGATCGGCGCGCCGTGCAGGCCCCCCGCTCGTCGCGTCCGCTCAGCTGTAGCGCTGCGCACCCTGGCGTAGTGACGCCGCGACGTGCTCGCGCAGTGACGGCGGGGCGACCACCTCGACCGACCCTCCCCAGCCGAGCACCCACGAGCGCATCTCCCTCTCGCTGGCGACGCGCAACCGCGCCTCGATGTCGCCGCCATCCTTCTCGGTGATCTCCGCGCCCCTGTGCCAGAGGGCCTCGCGGGCCCGCTCGGCGATGGCGCTGTCGAAGCGCAGCACCACGTCATCCTGGCCGGGCGCCTGCCAGATTCCCCACGAGCCGCTCACCACCGCGTCGATGTCGAAGCTCTCCGGCACGGTGAACGACTCCTTCAAGAGCCGCGCGGAGCGCACCCGGTCGATGCGGAACGGGCGAACCTCGCCGGAGAGGTCGTCGTGGGCGAAGATGTACAGCGTGCGGCTCTCGGCTCGCGGCTCGAGGAAGTAGGGGCTGAGCACTCGGCGCGTCTCGCGACCCTCGGCGTCGCGGTAGGTGACCTCGGTGCGCAGGCGCCGTACAAAAGCGTCGACGATGACGCGCTCCACCGCGTGGCGCTCGCCGGTGGCGGGGCGCCTCTCCGACGCGGCGATCAGCCCCTGCAGGTAGCGCGTCACCACGGGAACGCTGAGCGCTCGCGCCAGCTGGGCGAGCGCCCCCACCAGCGCCGGCTCCTGCTCCGAGCGCATCTGCTGCATGGCGCGGACCGCCAGCAGCAGCTCCGTGGCCTGGTAGTGGTCGAGCTGCATCGCGGGAAGGCGACTTCGAGAACCGACGCGGAAGCGGCCGTCGACCTCCTCGATGTCGATGCCCGCGCTGTCGCGCAGGGTGCTGATGTAGCGCTGGACAGTGCGGGTGGTCACCTCGAGCTGCTCGGCGAGCTGGCGGGTGGTCAAGCCGGCCTGCGTGTCCGACAGACGCTGGAAGAGCTGGATGACACGGAGGAACTTCTCACCACTCTCGTATCGCTGCCCCATGGTCAGGTGAGCACGTTGACGGCGCGCCCCGCCACCAGCGCGACCGTCAGCAGCGAGGCCACGCATTGCACGCTCATCAACGACTTGGCCTTGCGGCTGAGCGGCAGCGTGTCCGTCGGGCTGAAAGCCGTGGCGTTGGTGAGCGACACGTAGAGGTAGTCGACGAACGTCGGCCTCCAGCCCGGCGGCGCCTTGTCCGGCGCGTTCATCTGCGGGAAGAGGAAATCGCGGTACGGAGAACGGTTGGCGAGTCGGGCGGCCGGGCCGCCGCCGTCGAGCTCCCAGTACCAGAGCCCGAAGACGATGACGTTGGTGAGGTAGATCTCGATGGCCGAGAGGATGAGCGTGCGCCCAGTGATGTGCAGGCCGCCGAGGAGCAGGTGTACGAGCAGGCCGAGCGACGCGACGTTGCCGATGTTGGCCAGCGCGATGAGCACGATCGCCGCCATGCGGCTCGGGCCCGACTCACCGGGGTGACGGTGCGGCCGGGCGGCGGTGAGCGGCACCAGGATGGCGCCCTCCAGCGCAGGGAATACCCAAACCGGCCCGAGGACCAGGGTGGGTGGCAGCGCCAGGTACAACCCGATCGCGGCCAGGATGGCGAGCGTCGCCGGCCAGCGCGTCTCGAACATGTGCGGCGCCTGCGCCACGGCGGGGGGTCGGCCTCGACGGATGCGCACGCGGGCACCTTACGTGACCGCGCGGCAGCGGTCGCGGACGGTGCGGCGCGGCTCCTCTGACCGTGGGCCGGCGACAGGCTGCTGTCGCCGGCCCCGCTCAGGCTCACCGCATGGGCCAGACCACGGCGACACCGATCGACCGGCCCCCGCCCGGCCACTACCGCGGCCGGCTTGCGGAGGTGCTGGGGGTGCTCCCCGTGACCGCGGAGGAGCCGTGGACAGGGTGGCGCCGCTCGTCCGGCCAGCGGCACCGGCCGCCGCGCCGGCGGCGAGCGCGCAGCGCTCAGCTGGCACTGCCGCTCGGTCGGCTGGGGGGATGACGTCGAGCGCGGAGCGCGGGCCGCCCTGGGTCGCTGCCACAGAAGACCGCGGGGGAGGGCGAAGGTGCAGCGTCGCCTCTCCCGCGGGGGCCGGCGGGCACGCCGCCGCCCAGCGCCGGGTAAGCCCGGCCGGACCGGGCGTGGGCCCGGCGCCGGTGATCGACACCGGTTGCGGGATCATCACGGGAATGCACCCCCTGGACCGCTTCACCCCGGCGGCGCGCAGCTGGTTCAGCGACGCGCTCGGTGAGCCAACCGCCGTGCAGGCGCGCGGCTGGCCGGAGATCGCCGAGGGTCGACACGCCCTGCTCTGCGCACCCACGGGCAGCGGCAAGACCCTGGCCGCGTTCCTCTGGTTCGTCGACAGCATCGGGCGCTCGCCGGAGCCGCCGGCCGACCGTCGCTGCCGCGTGCTGTACATCTCGCCGCTCAAGGCGCTGACCGTCGACGTCGAGCGCAACCTGCGCGCGCCGCTGCGCGGCATCGCCCTGGCGGCCGAGCGATCCGGCGATGCGTTCCGTGAGGCCCGCGCAGCGGTGCGCAGCGGTGACACATCGTCAGTCGAGCGGCGCAACCTGGTGCGTCACCCGCCGGACATCCTGATCACCACCCCGGAATCGCTCTTCCTGATGCTGACCAGCGCGGCCCGCGAGATGCTGCGCGGTGTCACCACTGTGATCGTCGACGAGATCCACGCGCTCGCCGGCAGCAAGCGCGGCGCGCACCTCGCGCTGAGCCTGGAGCGCCTCTGCGCACTCACCGACGCCGACCCGCAGCGCATCGGCCTCTCGGCGACTCAACGCCCGCTCAGCGAGGTGGCGCGCTACCTCGGCGGCGTCGACCGCGAGGTGGCGATCGTCGACGCTGGCGTGCGCAGGGCGATGGAGCTGACCATCGAGGTGCCGGTCGACGACATGAGCGACCTCGACAGCGGCGCCGAGCGCGGCGGTGACGCGTCGGCGCCGCGGATCCCCCGTCGCAGCATCTGGCCGGCGATCACGCCGCGGCTCCTCGAGCTCATCCGCGCGCACCGTTCGACGATCGTCTTCGTCAACTCGCGCCGGCTCGCGGAACGGCTGAGCGGCCAGCTCAACGACCTTGCCGGCGAGGACCTGGTGCGCGCCCACCATGGTTCGATCGCCCGCGAGCAGCGCACCGCCGTCGAGGAGATGCTCAAGGAGGGCCGCCTCCCCGCGCTGGTCGCCACCTCCTCGCTGGAGCTCGGCATCGACATGGGCGCCGTGGACCTCGTCGTCCAGGTGGGCTCACCCGGAACGGTCGCGTCGGGGCTGCAGCGCATCGGTCGCGCCGGCCACAGTGTCGGTGGCGCGTCGCGCGGCACGATCTTCCCGACGCACCGCGGCGACCTGGTTGAGGCGGCGGCCATCGCCGAGCGCATGCGCGACGGCGCCATCGAGGAGACCCGGGTGCCGCGCAACCCGCTCGACATCCTTGCGCAGCAGATCGTCGCCATGGCCGCGCTCGACACCTGGGATGTCGACGTGCTGCAGCGCACCATCGCGCGTGCCTACCCCTTCTCCGACCTGGGCAGCCGCGCCTTCGAGGCGACGCTCGACATGCTCGACGGGCGCTATCCGTCCGAGGAGTTCGCGGAGCTGCGCGCGCGTATCGTCTGGGACCGCGTCGCCGGCACCGTGCGCGGCCGGGCCGGGGCGCAGCGACTTGCCGTGACCAGTGGCGGGACCATCCCAGACCGGGGCCTCTACAGCGTCAACATCTTCGAGGACGGTCGCCGTGTCGGCGAGCTCGACGAGGAGATGGTGTACGAGCTGCGTGCCGGCGAGGTGTTCATCCTTGGTGCCACCAGCTGGCGCTGCGTCGACATCACGCCCCAGCAGGTCCTGGTGGTGCCGGCGCCGGGCGAGCCCGGCAAGGTTGCGTTCTGGCACGGTGACTCCGTGGGGCGCCCCTACGAGGTCGGCGCGGCCATGGGGGCGATGATCCGCGAGCTGCGTGCCGCCCCTCCGGGCGCCGCCCGCGACCGCCTCATCCAGCGCGGTGGTCTCGACGACCGCGCCGCCGGCAACCTCCTCGCCCATCTCGCCGAGCAGGCTGAGGCGACCGGGGCGGTGCCGGACGACCGCACCATCGTGGTCGAGCGGTTCCGCGACCAGCTCGGCGACTGGCGCCTCTGCGTGCTCACCCCGTTCGGGGCGCGGGTGCACGCGCCCTGGTCCCTCGTCGCCGCGCAGCGCATGCGTGACCTGGTTGGGACTGACGTGCAGGCGATCCACAGCGACGACGGCTTTGCGTTGCGCGTCGCCGACGCCGACACCCTCCCTGACACCGCCGGGCTGTTCATCGACCCGGAAGCGGTGACCGCCGAGGTCACCGAACAGCTCGAGGGGAGCTCGATGTTCGCCGCACGCTTCCGCGAGAACGCTGCTCGCGCGCTGCTGTTGCCGCGCCGGCGCCCGGGCCAGCGAACCCCGTTGTGGCAGCAGCGGCAGCGCAGCGCCGGGCTGTTGCAGGTCGTTGCACGACACCCCTCGTTCCCGATCCTCGTCGAGACGTACCGGGAGTGCCTGCGCGACGTCTTCGATCTGGAGTCCCTCGCCGGGGTGATGCGCGCCGTGCGCGCTCGCCAGCTGCGCGTGGTCGAGGTCGAGACAGCCCTGCCGTCGCCGGTGGCGTCCTCGTTGCTCTTCGAGTACATCGCCCAGTACATGTACGACGGCGATGCGCCTCTGGCCGAGCGCCGCGCGCACGCCCTCAGCCTCGACCGTGACCTGCTCGCCGAGCTGCTCGGCAGCGACGACCTGCGCGAGCTGCTCAGCACGGACGCCATCGACGCCACCGAGCTGGAGCTGCAGTGCCTCGACGACATGCGTCATCCACGCGACGCCGACGGCGCCCTTGACGTCCTGCGCGCCGTCGGTGACCTGACCAGGGTCGAAGCCGGCGCGCGCGGCATCGTCGCCGGCTGGCTCGACGAGTTGGTGGAGGCACGGCGCGCACTGCTCGTCCGCGTGGCTGGCGAGGCGCGCGTCATCGCCGCCGACGATGCCGGCCGGTACCGCGATGCGCTCGGCGTGGCCCTGCCCCCCGGGGTTCCCTCGGCGCAGCTGACCGCCCCGGCCGAGGCGTTGGCTGGCCTGGTGCGGCGCTACGCGCGCACCCACGTCCCCTTCGTGGCCGCCGACGTCGCCGCCCGCTGGGACATCCCCAACGCCGGGGTGATCGACGTCCTCACTGCGCTGACCCACCAGGGCGACCTCATCGCCGGTCACTTCCGCCCGGGTGGTGCCGACCGGGAGTACTGCCACGCCGAGGTGCTGCAGCGCCTCCGCCGGCGTTCGCTGGCGGCGCTGCGCCGTGAGGTAGAAGCGGTCACGCCCGACACCCTGGCGCGGTTCCTCCCCGCCTGGCAGGGAGTGGGATCCGACGCGCGCGGGCACGAGCGTCTGCTCGAGGTGGTGACCCAGCTGCAGGGCGCGAGCGTTGCCCTGTCCGTCCTCGAGCGCGACATCCTCCCGGCACGGATGCGCTACGACGGCCGCATCCTCGACGAGCTGATCGCTGCCGGCGAGGTCGTCTGGCAGGGGAGAGGGGCGGTGGGCCGCGATGACGGCCGCATCGCGCTGTTCCTTCGCGGCGACGCCCCTCACCTGGTGGCGCCGCCGGAACGGCCGCCGCATGGCGACTTGCACGACGCCATCCGCACCCGGCTTGGCGAGCGCGGTGCGGCGTTCGTGCGAGACCTTCTCGATGCGTGCCCAGGGGTCCCCCTGGACGAGGTGGTTGACGCCCTGTACGACCTGGTCTGGGCGGGGGAGGTGACCAACGACACGCTGCAGCCGCTCCGCTTCCTCGGGCCCGTCCGCCGCCACCCGAGACGTCCACTGATGCGGCTGGTGCCTCCGCGTGCGCAGGGCCGATGGTCGATCATCGCGCCCGCGGCGGCGGCCGGCACTGAGCGCGGCATCGCGCTCGCCCAAAGCCTGCTGCAGCGCCACGGCGTTCTCACTCGCGAGGCGGTCGCCGCCGAGGGCGTGCCCGGCGGATTCTCCGGTCTCTACCCCGTCCTGCGCGCCCTGGAGGACGCCGGGCGGGTCCGCCGCGGTTACTTCGTCGAAGGCTGCGGCGCCGCGCAGTTCGCGCTCGCGGGCGCCGTGGATGCCCTGCGCTCGCAGCGCACCGGGGCCGACGCCGCCACGGTGCTCGCCGCGGTGGACCCGGCCAACCCGTACGGGGCGGTGCTTCCCTGGCCCGAGCTGCGCGGTCGCGCCGCACGGGCGGCGGGGGCGTACGTGGTGGTGCGCTCCGGGTTGGTGCGCCTGTACGTGGAGCGAGGCGGCCGCTCCATGCTGACCGCCGGGGAGGTCGGCGACGCGGACATCGCCGCGCTCTCGGTCATCGCGTCGCGCAATGGCCGCCTCAACCTGCTGACCATCGACGGCGAGCCCGCCGCTGGGCATCCCCTCGCGAGCAGACTGCGCGAGTCCGGTTTCGTGCCGAGCCCGCGTGGCCTCGTGGCATATCCCGACCTCTCCCCGCGCCCCCGGCCGAAGGCCAATGCCCGAGGGTGACACGATCTGGCGTGCCGCCACCGAGCTGCAGCGGCGGGTAGGCGGGCGGACCGTCTCCTCCGCGCGTCCCGACGCCCTGCAGCGGCTGGTCGGCCGCACCTTGCTGCGCGTTGAGCCGGTGGGTAAGCACCTCTACATGCACTTCAACGGCGGGATCGCGCTGCACTCGCACATGCGCATGACCGGCGCGTGGCACGTGTACACGACCACGCAGCGCGCTCGGCGAGCTGCGCATCTCACCACGGCTGTCCTCGGGTTCGGCGATGTCCGCGCGGTGCTGTTCGCGGCGCCGGTCTGCGAACTGGTGAGCTCGCGCGCGGCCGGTGGCGGTCTCGGCCCGGACATCCTCGCCCCCTGGTGGGACGTCGCCGATGTGCAACGGCGTGCTCACGCATCCAGCCGGGCGACCATCGCCGAGGTGCTCCTCGACCAGTCCGTCTGCGCGGGCATCGGCAACATCTTCCGCTGCGACGCGCTCTGGTACGAGCGGGTCAACCCGTTCACCAGCCCGGCCGCGCTCGATGACGAGGTCATCGCCGGGTTGTACAGACGCGCGCGCGACCTGATGAAGCGCGCCGCCGTCGCCGACAGCTTCCGCTCAGCGCGGATGGTTCATGGCCGCGCCGGCCTTCCCTGCGTCTCCTGTGGCACGACGGTCAGCGCCGTCGCGCTGGGCGCACCGTCGCGGACGGTGTTCTGGTGCTCGCGTTGTCAGCCCGCGGTGGCCGCACCCGCCGAGCGAGCGGCACGCTCAGGCGGCGGGCAACACCCACCGCGTGATCGCGATCCATTGGAGGAGCGCGGCCGCGACCACCAGCGTGTGGAAGATCTCGTGGAACCCGAAGGTTCGCGGCCACGGGTTGGGGCGCTGCAGCGCGTAGATGATCGCGCCGGCCACGTAGGCCGCGCCGCCGAGCGCGAGTAGCGCGACCCCCCCGACGCCGAGGTTGGTCAGCAGCCGGGGCAGGAGCACCACCCCGAAGCCGCCCACAGCCAGGTACGGCCCGACCTCGACGGCCACCGGTGCGTTGGTCCACGCCAGGCTGAGCAGGCTCCCCACCAGCGCACCGCCCCAGACCACGGCCAGCGTCGCCGTGGTGAGCCAGCCGGACAGGGCGATGACCGCGATGGGGGTGAACGTGCCCGCGATCAGCAGGAAGATGGTGGCGTGGTCCACGCGCCGCAGCCAGGCCTTGGCGCGCGCCGACCAGTGACCGCGGTGGTAGAGCGCGCTCACCCCGAGACACCCGCTCAGCGTCGCCGCGTACACCGCGGTCGAGGTGCGGGCGCTTCCTGCCGGGGCGTGAAGGATGGCCCACGCCCCACCCAGCAGCGACACCGGGAAGGCCAGCTCGTGGAGCACGCCACGCAGGCGGGGCTTGACGAACACGGCGGAGGCTCGGGCCCGGGCCGAGACCTCCTCCACCAAGGGCGTGATGCTGTTCACCGGGACACCTTACCCGGCGTGCGGTCCCGGCAGCGGTCCCAGTGGGCGTCGGCGCGGGCCGTCCCGGTATCATCCCGCTGCCCGTGCCCCTGTTCAGGCGTTCCGCCTCGCCGCCGCCTCAGCCCGCTGACCCGGAGCGCGATCAACTCCGCAAGCTGGCGGACGACTACCAGGCGAGCTACGGCTGGTGGCATTCCATCGACCTCGGCCACGGCGTGGTGACCACCGGGTACAAGAGCGCGGAGCATCTCCGCAACGAGCTCACGGCGATGCGGTTCCCTGACGTCCGCGGAAGATCGGTGCTCGACATCGGGGCCTGGGACGGCTTCTACTCGTTCGAGGCTGAACGGCGCGGCGCGGCGCGGGTCGTCGCGCTCGATCACTTCGTCTGGTGCCTCGACACCCCCGCCCAGCACGGCTACGTCGAGCGCTGCCGGCGCGAGGGCGTCACGCCCCAGCCCTACGAGACGGTCCCGGAGATCTGGCGACCGGATGAGCTCCCCGGGAAGAGAGGGTTCGACCTCGCCCACGGTCTGCTCGAGAGCAGGGTCGAGTCGGTCGTCGACGACTTCTCGTCACTGGACCTCCAGGAGCTGGGGTCCTTCGACGTGGTGCTCTTCCTCGGGGTGCTGTATCACCTCAAGGATCCGGTGGGGGCGCTGGAGCGGTTGCGGCGGTTGACCCGAGAGGTCGCCGTGATCGAGACCGAGGCCATGGAGATGCCGGGCGGGGCCGACGTGGAGCTGTGGGAGTCGTACTCCACCGACCAACTGCAAGGCGACATCACCAACTGGTGGGCGCCCAACTGCGGGGCGCTGGTCGGGATGTGCAAGGTTGCCGGCTTCCGCGACGTCGTGGTGACGCAGGGGCCGCAGCCCACAGCGCCGAACGCGCGCGGTCCCCAGCATTACCGGTTGTTCGTGCACGCCAGCGCCTGACTGCTCACCGCCCAGCCGGCGGGTCGCTCTGCGGCGAAGAGGCGCAGCCCCGCGCGGCGGTTCCGGAGCCTGCGGGGGAGCTGGTGTGCTTGACGCGGTTCTGCATCGCCATCACCATGGCGCGTGAGGCCCGTCCCACCTGGAGGGAATCATGTTCCGCCGCCGCCCGCGCCAGGAGACCACTGCCGCGCCGCCGGCGCCGACCGCACCGGCCGGCCACGAGCGCTGTGCGGCCGGCGGTTGCCGGCGCATGGACGGCGTGCGATGCAGCTACGTCGACAAGCGTTCGCGCCACTGCCCCACCGCGTGGTGTCCCAACCACGTCACCGCGCTGGCCTTGACCCCGTATTGCCGGCGCCACGCGTCCACGATGCTGGCCCTCGAGGGTGGCGAGGTGGTGGCCGGGCTTCCCGACCTCGACAACCGGGCGCCCTCGCTGGTCGGATGGGTCGCGCGCGACCTCGACGCGGCCGTCCGCGAGCTCCTCACCCGGGTTGCGGCGACGGCAGGCGCCAGCCTGGTCACCGACCCGGTCCGGCTGGTGATCACCCCCGGGGGCAGCACCCGGCGCTGGGCGAAGACGTGGAAGGTGCTCGACAACAAGTCGGTGCTCAACCGGGTGTCGATCGAGGTGGACGAGGTCGACGACTGCCACGTCAGCGCCCGGGTGGACACCGAGCTGATCGGCCGCGGGCTGCCCCCATGGATCAGCAACCGCCAGGCCGGCCGGCAACTCGATGCCGCCGCCGCCGCCAGCGAGCGCGCCGAGTTCGCTGCCGCGATGGCCCGTTCCATCGAGCTCGTGGTGACCGGCCAGGAGGTCCCGTTCGGCCGTTGAGCGACATCGCCATCGGCTGGAGCGAGGCGATCGGCGAGCGCGATGCACGGGTGGAGACCGTGCGCGCGGCCTGGCGCTCCGCCTATGCCCACATCTTCAGCCGTGCCGAGATCGACGGTGTCTTCGACGGCACCCTCGAGGGACAGGGCAGCTGGGTCGGCGCACGCGTGGCCCCGGCCGGGACCCTGGCGGCCCGGCGCGGTGGACGCATCATCGGCCTGGCCGGGCTCGGCCTGCTGCGCGGCGGTGACGGCGAGCTTGCCGCCCTCTATGTTGTTCCCGCCGAGCAGGGGCGCGGGGTGGGCACCGCGCTCTGGGAGCGGGCGGTCGCCGAGCTGCGGGCGCGGGGGTGCCGGCGCATGGAGGTGTGGACGCTGGCGCGGGCCGGCGCGCGACGCTTCTACGAGGCCCGCGGATGTGTCGCCTTCGCCGACGGCACGTTCGTCCTGGCCGGCCATCGCGAGACGGCGGTGGGCTACGCCCTGGACATCTCCGAGCCGGCCCGGGCGCGCTCGGACTCCACGGCCACGCGGTAGCCGATCCGCTGGACCTCCTTGACCGCCGTGGGGTCGGGCAGGGCGTAGCCGTCGAAGAGCGTCGCAGGGATCTCCTGCCACAGGACGCGGCGCTCGGCGCGGGCCCGCTCGAACGAGTGGCGGACGTGGTCGAGGCGGAGCAGGACCATCGCCGCGATGGCGCTCACCAGCGGGAGCAGCGCGACCTTCAGGCCGGCCGCCGTGTACAGCCCGCTGGCCGCGATCACCAGGCTCTCGACGAGCAGGATGACCCGGCGGCTGCCTGCCCGGAGGCGGCCGAGGCGGAGCACCAGGGCCCCCTCGAAGATGGCCGCGAAGACGACCCACACCGCCGCCGAGGACCAGGTTGGCGCCCCGGGGAGGACGAACCGGCCGACGCCGGGGACGGTGAACGCGGTCGGGATGGTGGCCGAGCTGGCGGCGATGACCAGCACCACCGCGCTGGCGATCCGAGCCATCAGACAGGCCTGGGCGATCCGGACCGCGGCCGGGGGCATGAACCGGCGGCGCGGCGCGCGGGGCACCCCGAGGGGGCGGACGGCAGCCGATGTGTTCGACGTGTTCACTGCGTTCGAAGCGTACGTGCCCGGCGGGGGCCGGGCGTGGCGGGTTTGTCACGGGCGGTTCACGAGACGCCGCTCCCGCCCGCCGGCCGCAACCGTGTCGTGACACGGCGCGCCAACTGCTACGTTGGCCCGGTCATGACCGACCCGATGCGCGCCGTCAACAGCGCCGGGTTCCCCGCACCCGCAGGCCTCAACGCCCTGCCGGTCGTGCTCGCCCCCGTGGCCGGGCAGCTGCACGTCCTGCTGGTGCGTCGCGAGGAGGAGCCCCACGCCGGGATGTGGTCACTTCCCGGCGGCTTCATGAGCCCCGACGAGCGACCCGAGGAGACCGCGCAGCGCAAGCTCACCGAGAAGACGGGTGTCGGCGCCGTCTACATGGAACAGCTGCAGACGTACGGCGACCCCTCCAGGGACCCGCGCGGCTGGATCCCCTCGGTGGCCTACCTTGGCCTGATCGACGCCGCCGTGCTTCGTGAGGCCGACTCCGCCGCGCGCTGGTTCCCGGTCGATGCGCTGCCGCCGCTGGCCTTCGACCACGCCGACGTCATCGGCGACGGAGTCGAACGTCTGCGCGGCAAGGTGTGGTGGTCCAACATCGCCGTGGGACTGCTGCCCGAGCGCTTCACCATGCCGCAGGCGCGTCGCGTCTTCGAGGCGATCAGCGGGGTGGCCTACGAGCCCTCGAACTTCCGGCGGGGCCTGGAGCAGTCGGGGTTGGTGCGCGCCACCGGTCGCGTGGTCAAGAACGGTCCAGGCCGCCCGGCCGCGCTGTACGAGTTCGTCGACCGCCACCCCGCCTGGAGCACGCGGCGCTCCCGGGTGCCGGCCACGGTGCGCGCGCAGCCCGGCTGAGCCTCACCCGCTGGGGCGTTCCTCGAGCGTCGCCGTGAGGGTGATGGTGGCGCCTCCGCGCCGCACCGTGCAGGTGATCGTCTGGCCGACCTTGTGGGGTTGGATCAGCCCGCCAAGGGTGAGGCCCCTGTCGATGGCCACGCCGTCGATGGCGACGAGGATGTCGCCCGCCCGGAACCCAGCGCTGGCGGCGGGGGTGCCGGCGCTGACGCCGTGGACGAGGACCCCGGGACCGCTGAAGGGCGAGCCCTGCTCGATGGCGTCGATGCTGGTGTAGTAGGCGATCCCGAGGAAGGGGTGTTGCACCTTGCGGTGGGCGATGAGCGTCTCCGCGACGTAGCGGGCCAGGTCGGCCGGGATGCTGTACCCGATGTTGGTGGCGTTGCCGGCCGTGGCCACGTTGACCCCCACGACATTGCCGGCGGTGTCGGCCAGCGGCCCACCGCTGTTGCCCGGGTTGATCGACGCGTCGGTCTGCAGCACGTCCTCGAGCGTCTCCGAGGAGGACCCCGCCTGCCCGCTGGCGGTGATGGTGCGGTGCAGGGCGCTGATCACTCCCACGGTCACCGACCCCTGGTCGCCCAACGGCGACCCGATCGCGATCACGGGCTGGCCGGCTGCGAGGTTGGCCGAGGTGCCGAACGTCGCCTGCGGAAGAGAGGTGGACGGCACGCTGACGACGGCGATGTCGTCGAGGCTGTCGGTGCCGACCAGTGTCGCGGTGAACTGCTGGCCGTCGGGCATGACCACGTGGAGGCTGCTCGCCCCTGACACGACGTGGTTGTTGGTGACCAGGTAGGACACCGACCCGTCCTTGGCGACCACGAAGCCGCTGCCCAGCCCGGACGAGCTCGGCATGGTGGCGATGATGGTCCCCACCGCCGGACCGAGCCGGTTGGCGACGTCGACAGTGGATGAGGTCGGCGCCTTGGCGGGGGAGCCGTTGACCTGGACCTCGGCGACACCGCCGCCCCCACGGTCGTGCAGCGCGGCGACCGCGATGCCGGCGCCGACGATGAGCCCGATCAGCAGCAGACCGATCGACCCGGGCACCCCCCGCCGGCGGCGCTGACGCCGTGTCTCGGGCGGCGGCGGTGGCGGCCCCCCCGCGAACCCCCGCGCCGGCGGCGTGTCCGGTGAGGAGTTGCTGGACGGCGGCGGTGGCGGGGGAGGCGGGTGGGATCCCTCAATCTCGTCGATGGCGCCTATTGTGGCCCGCGCATGCTCGCGAGCGCCGTCACCACAGGGCCACCGTGACCCGTCTCACGTGCGCGCTCGGGCCCGACTCCGCGGGCACCCTGCTGCGCCACTTCATCGATTCGGCTGCGGACCGGCTTGATGTCGCGGTCTATGAGGCCGGCCCGAGCTACGGCTGGATGTTCCCGCGCGCGGTCGAGCGCGGCGTGCGCGTCCGGGTGCTCCTCGACGGCCATGGGGGCGCCAACCGCGGCTGCCTCGACGAGCTCAGGGCGGCGTCGCACCGCGGCGTCATCGTCCCGTGCCGGGTGCGCCGTCACAACGGCCTCCAGGAGGCGCACTGGAAGCTTCTCGTCGCCGACGGCGGCGGCCTGGCCGTCGGCACCGGCAACCTCATCGAGCGTGACGCGCCGATGGATCGCCATGGTCTGCTCCCCCCGGCGGCGCCCCCACAGGCGGGGACGCGGGAGTGGTGGGTCTTCGCTGATGGGGCACCCACGCTGGCTGCCAGCGCGCGCGCCAGGATCACGGCGGCCTGGCGCAGCGCGGTGAGTCCACCAGCAGTCTGGGCCGTCGGAGCCGAGGCCGAGGCGCCGCCGATCGGGGCGCCATCGCCGGCAGTGCCCCCGCTCGAGCTGGAGCTCTCACCGCGCCGGCTGCACCTGGCGACCGACGCGCGCGCGGTGCGCACCGCCATCGAGGCCCTTCTCGAGCCGCGACGGCGGCGCTGCTTCGTGACCGTCCCCTACATCCACACCTGGGCCCACGAGGTTCGACCGCTGCTGCAGCGCTGCATGGAGCTGCGCCACGACGGGGCGGACGTGCGCGTCCTCCTCGGCACAGATCCCTCGGACGGCGACGCCGCCGCGCTCCGGGACAGAGGCCTGCCGGCCCGGGTCATGGACCCGCGGCGGAGCACCACGGGACATGCCAAGGGGATGGTTGTCGACCAGGTCACCCTGGTCATGTCGTCGAATTGGAGCGCGGCCGGCCTGGGCGCGTCGCTGGAGGCGGCGCTGCGCGTCGAGAACGCGACCGTCGCCGCGTATTACGCCGACGCCTTCGAGCGGGACTGGGCTGCCGCCGGCCCGGCCCGCTCCGGCGGGGGTTGAAGCGGCTCCGCGCGGGTATCCTCGCGCCATGACCAACGCGCCCGCCATCGCGCTGGACGCGGGCAGGCCGACCTTGCCGGTCGTCCCGCTGCGGGACAACGTCGTCTTCCCGCACCAGCTGGCGCCACTCGCCGCCGGCCGGCCTCGCTCTGTTGCCGGGTTGCAGGCGGCCGTCAACGCCGATGCCAGGGTGATCCTCGCGGTCCAGCGTGAGGCCGAGCGGGACGACGTGACCCGTGACGACCTGCATGACATCGCCGTGGTGGCGACCGTCGGAGCGCTCCGGCTCATCCCCGGCGCCGGGGCGCACGCGCTCGTCGAGGGTCAGCAGCGCGTCCGGTTGCTCTCGTTCGAGGTTGATGCCGAACACTGGTCGGCCTCCTACGAGGAGATCGGCGAGGAGGCCGTGACCGGCACGGAGGCTGACGCGCTCGCCGGCAGCGTTCGCCAGCTGTACGCCGACTACGTCACCGCCGGCGGCCAGGTGCCCCCCGAGGTCGCCGCTGCGATGGCGCGCGCCACCGACCCGGCGCGGGTTGCCGACATCGCGTCGGCCGCGCCCGACCTGACCGTGTCGGAGCGCGTCGAGCTGCTGCAATCGCTTGACGTGGTGGGACGGCTCCGCCGGCTCGCCCCCCTGCTGGGGCGACAGGTGGAGGTCGCGTCGATGCGCACGCGCATCCACGAGGACGTGCAGCGAACCATCAACAAGTCGCAGCGCGAGCACATCCTGCGCGAGCAGCTGCGCGCAGTCCGCAAGGAGCTCGCCGAGCTCGAGGGCGAGGGCGACGAGAGCGAGGACATCGCGGCGCGCGTCGAGTCGCTGGCCATGCCCGCCGAGGTCAAGGCCCGGGCCTTGAAGGAGGTGTCGCGGCTCGAGCAGATTCCGGGCGCGTCCCCGGAGATGGGGATGGTGCGCACCTGGATCGACTGGCTTCTCGACCTGCCGTGGGGCGGGCGGCCCATCGAGCAGATCGACATCGAGCGCGCCGCGGCCATCCTCGACGAGGACCACTACGGGCTTGCCAAGGTCAAGGACCGCATCCTCGAGTGGATGGCGGTTCGCGACCGTGCCCAGCAGCGCGCCGCTGCTGTGGCCGCGGCCCAGCCCCCCGCGGGCGACGTGGGAAGCGACCCCGCGGCCGAGCTCGATCCTGCCGCTCCTGCGGCGGACCCGATGATCGATGCCACCACGCGGCCCGCCCGCGTCCTGCAGACGCCGATCCTCTGCCTGGTGGGACCGCCCGGTGTCGGCAAGACGTCGCTGGGTCGCAGCGTCGCCCGCGCGATGGGGCGGCGGTTCGTGCGCCTCTCGCTGGGCGGCATCCGCGACGAGGCCGAGATCCGCGGCCACCGGCGCACCTACATCGGCGCTCTCCCCGGCCGGATCATCCAGTCCATGAAGCAGGCGGGGACGGTGAACCCGGTGATCATGCTCGATGAGATCGACAAGGTCGGCACCGACTTCCGGGGTGATCCGTCGGCAGCGCTTCTCGAGGTGCTCGACCCCGAGCAGAACCGCGAGTTCAGCGACCACTACCTCGAGGTCCCTTACGACCTCAGCAACGTGCTGTTCATCACCACTGCCAACATGGTCGACACCATCAGCCCGGCGTTGCGCGACCGCATGGAGATCATCCGGATCAGCGGCTACACGGAGGCGGAGAAGCTGGGGATCGCGGAGGCGCACCTGCTGCCACGCCAGCTCGAGCAGCACGGGCTCGAGGATGGGGAGCTGACGATCACGCACCAGACCCTCGTCGCCATCCTCCACGGGTACACGCGCGAGGCCGGGGTGCGCCAGCTGGACCGCACCATCGCCGAGATCGCGCGCAAGGTCCCCCGGCGGCTGGCCGCGGGAGCGGAGGCCGTGGTGGTTGAGCCCGAACAGCTCACCGAGTTCGTCGGGCCGCAGCGCTTCGACTACGGTGAGGCGCAGGAGGCGGACGAGGTCGGCGCCGTCACCGGGGTCGTGGTCAGCGAGGTGGGCGGCGACATCGTCACCGTCGAGGCGCTCGCCGTCGAGGCGCGGCCCGACCTTTCACTCACCGGCCAGCTGGGCAGCGTCATGGAGGAGTTGGCCCGCGCGGCACTCACCTGGGCACGCGTCCACGCCATCGAGTACGGCGCGCCGCGCGACTTCTTCGAGACCCACGCCCTGCACGTGCACGTGCCCGCCGGCGCGATCCCCAAGGACGGCCCCTCGGCGGGGGTGACGATGGTCACAGCGATGGTGAGCGTGGCCTCGGGTCGCCCGGTGCGTCGCGATGTCGCCATGACCGGGGAGGTCACCCTGCGGGGACGTGTGTTGCCCATCGGCGGTGTCAAGGACAAGCTGCTCGCCGCCCACCGTTCGGGCCTGACCACGTTCATCCTGCCACGCAAGAACCTGCGCGATCTCGAGGAGATCCCGCGTGAGGTGCTCGACGCTGTCACGGTGCTGCCGGTCGACAACGTCGGCGAGGTCCTCGACCGCGCCCTTGCCGAGGCGCCCCCGCAGCGCCGCGGGCGCACCACCGGGTTCATGCTGCCGCTGCGTACCGAGGAAGGCCCGCACCCCACCATCACCGCCTGATGGCCGAGACGCTGCGCGACGTCGTCGAGCTCACCCGGGTCGTCGATCCGATGTACGACCAGAACTGCTACGTCCTGCATCGCCGCGACAGTGACGCCGCGGTCCTCATCGACCCTGGCCTGCAGCACGCAGCTGCGCTGCAACTGCTCGAGGAGAGGTCCTGGCGCTGCGAGCGGATCCTGCTGACCCACGGCCACGGCGACCACGTCAACGGGGTGCCGGCGGTGGTGGCCGCGCATCGCTGCCCGGTCGCGCTTCACCCCGCCGACCGGGTGCAGTTGCCGAGCATCCGGTTCCTCCCCGGGATCCCGCCCGGCACGCCGGACGTGATCATCGACGAGGAGCTCGTGGACGGAGAGGTGATCGACTGGCACGGGCTGCGCATCGCCGTGCTGCACACGCCGGGGCACACCCAGGGGTCGGTGTGCTTCGTGCTGGGCACCGACCTGGTGAGCGGGGACACGCTGTTCCACCGTGGCGTGGGTCGCGCCGACCTGCCTGGCGGTGACTGGCCGCAGTTGATGGCCAGCATCGAGCAGCGCCTGTACACGCTGCCTCCCGACACGGTCGTGCATCCCGGCCATGGGGGCCGTACCACCATCGCCGAGGAGATGCAGGGGAACCCCTTCGTGGTGCACCCGAGATATCGCTGAGCCGCGGTCAGCCCAGCGCGGCGATGCGCGTGATCAACTCATGCACGATCCCCGCGGTGACCCCCCAGACCGTGTTGCCCTCGATGTCGTAGAAGTGCACCGTTCGCGACACCCCGTCGTGGGTGAGCACGTGCACCCTGTGCCGTGCCTCCATCAGGTCGCCAAGAGCGAGGTGGAACAGCCGCGCCACCTCGAACGGGTCGGGCTGCAGCTCGATGTCGCCGCGCTGCAGCCCCACCACGGGCGTGAGCCAGTTGTCTGACGTTGCAGTCAGGAATGGCGGCAACAGACCGATCACCTCGACAGCCTGGCGCGGGATCGCCGCCTCCTCGCCGGCCTCGCGCAGCGCGGTGTCGACAGCATCCACGTCACCGGGTTCGGACCCTCCGCCCGGGAAGGCGATCTGGCCGGCGTGGTGGCGGAGGTGCCCGGTCCGCTCCATGAAGAGCAGCGGAAGCCCGGCTGTCCTGGCCTCGAAGAGAAGCAGGACGGCGGCATTCCGCCGGCTCGCGGGGGGTGCATGGTGGACGCTGCCCAGCGGGTCGACGGCACCACGCAGCCGGTCAATCAGGGATGCCATCGAGGCACTGTACGGTGACGCCGGCGCCGACAGGGATCAGGCGGGGTGGCGCCTCCCACCGCTGCGCAGGCTGGCGTCGAGGCGGGACATGGCATCCGCCCGTCGGATCGCCTCGGCGACCACGGTGGCGAGGCGCCGTTCGCGCAGGTAGCTTCGCGCGGCGTCGTTCTCGCGCTGATCGGCCAGGGCCTGTTCGTGCGGGGCTGCCATCGTGTCTCCTGATGTGAGGTCCCCCTTCGGTTGATCGGAACCGTACGCTTGGGGACGACGACATTCGGTCACGCTCGCAGCAAGCCTCGGTAAATGTCGATGAAGGAGATCTGAGGTCATGCAACGCGATGTCCCACAGAGACCTCGTGATCGGACACCGCCGCGCCCGTGCCCCCGCTGCGGCGCGCCACTGCGCATGTCGCACCGCGAGTACGCGGGTGCCGGCAGCAGCACAAGCGTGCTGCGCTGCGCGGCATGCGGGCACAGTCAACGTGGGTCGACGCGCCTTGACCACGACCGCGGTGACCCCAGCCCGCGGGCCGGTCGCCACCAACCGATCGACGAGGGGCCGCCCAGCAACCCGGTCATCGACCCCGACCTGGCGCGCCGTCTCCTCGAAGAGCTCGGCGGCTGATCAGCGTCCGACGCCGGCCAGCTCGGCGAGGTCGACCCGCTGCGACGAGTGCAGCTCAAACCAGCGCAGCACCGCCGCGTTGATCTCGTGGCGGTCGATGTCGACGCTCATCCCGTGGCCGCTGCGCGGGAAGGTGCGGCGTTCCACCTGCCGACTGCACACCAGCCGGTGCTCGATCTCCAGCGCGTTGGCCGGGTCGATCGTCCGGTCCCGGCCTCCGTGGAGCACCAGCACCGGCGCGCGGACAGCCGCGAGCTGGTCACGCACCGCGCGCAACAGCAGGGTGAACTCGTGGATGGCGCTCATCGGCCGCAGCCCGTGCGAGTACAGGTCGTCGATGGCCTCCAGGTCATAGAGGTCGATGTCACTGCCGGTGCGGTGCCAGCGCATCACCCGGCGCGCCACCGGTATGGCACGCGCTGCCACGCCACCGAGCCACACCGGTGCCGCCAGCGTCGCCACCGCGGCGATGCGCAGGTCGGTGGCGGCAAGGTGGAGCGCGATGGTGCCGCCCATCGACTGGCCCACCACCATGATGGTGTCGCAGCGCTCGGCGAGCGCGTCGAGCTCTGCCTGCGCCGAGCTGAGCCAATCGTGGCGGGTGCTGGCCTCGAGCGCCTCGGGCGTGCGGGCGTGCCCCGCCAGCGCGGGGCCACGGCAGAGGTAGCCGTGGGCGGCCAGGTGCTCGCCGAGACCGCGCAGCTCCGGCGGCGTCCCGGCGAAGCCGTGCAGCAGCAGCACCCCCCGGCGGCCCTCGCCGAGGGTCCACGGACGCACGACCTCGGGATCGAACGGGGTCAGGCTGCGGGCTGTCATCGGCGGCCGAGTATATGTCCGGCCCGTCGGTGATACCGTCGCGCCCTCGTGACCGATGAGGTGATGCGCAGCGCGCTCGAGACGATCGTCGGCGGCGGCTGCCTCGACGTCGCGACGGCGCGCGCCGTCATGGACGTGGTCATGGAGGGAGCCGCGACGCCGGCGCAGATCGGTGCTCTGCTGGCGGCGCTGCGCACGCGCGGAGAGACCGTGGACGAGCTGGCGGGGATGGTGCTGTCGATGCGCGACCATGCGACCCGCATCGAGCTGCGCCCGGGTGCCGTCGACACCTGTGGGACCGGCGGCGACGGCAGCCATACCTTCAACATCTCCACAGCCGCCGCCCTTGTCGCGGCCGCCGCCGGCTGCCGCGTCGCCAAGCACGGCAACCGGGCCCAGTCGTCGCGCTGTGGCAGCGCCGACGTGCTCGAGGAGCTGGGTGTCAGGGTGGTGCTCGACGCGGCCGGGGTACGCCGTTGCGTCGAGGAGACAGGCATCGGCTTCATCTTCGCCCCGGCCTTTCACCCGGCGATGCGCCATGCGGCGGCGCCCCGCCGCGAGCTGGGCATCCGGACTGTGTTCAATGTCCTCGGCCCGCTCGCCAACCCGGCCCGCGTCCGCCACCAGGCCCTGGGTGTGGCGGGGACAGCACCGCTGGAGGCCATGGCACGGGTCCTGCAGATGCTTGGACATGAGCACGCGCTCGTGTTCGTCGGTCCAGGTGGGCTGGACGAGCTCGGGCTCGACGGCGTCACCAGCGGGTACGAGGTCACCGCGTCGGGTCTGCGTCCACTCGAGGTCGACCCGCAGGCGCTCGGCCTGCGCGCCGCACCGCGAGCGGCCATCGCGGGCGGCGACGCTGCCACCAACGCGAGGATGATCCGCGGGGTTCTGGACGGTGAGCCGGGGCCGGCGCGCGACGTGGTGATCCTCAACGGTGCGGCTGCGCTCGCCGCCGCCGGCACGTCCGCCGACCTGTCCGAGGGGCTCGAGCGCTGCGCAGCCGCCATCGACTCCGGCGCGGCCCGGCAGACGTTGGCTGGGCTCGTCGCGGTGTCACAGGCGGCGGGGTCGTGACCGCTTTGCGAACCAGGTTGCGCAGCGCCATCTCCCTGGTCCCGACGGACGCAGCCGTGGTGGCCGACATCGGCGCCGGCCATGGCGCGCTGTGCGCCGGGCTGGCAACGCGCACGACGGCGCGGTTGATCGCGACCGAGGTGGCGATGGGGCCGCTGCGCGAGCTGCGCCACAACATCCACGCGTGGTCACTGTCCGACCGCGTCGAGGTCCGCTGGGGCTCCGGGCTGGCGCCACTGGCTCCCGGGGAGGCGGACACCGTGGTGATCGCCGGTGTCGGCGCGCCCTCGATGCTCGCCATCGCGGCGCAGGCTCCCGAACGCGGCGTGCGCTGGCTGGTGCTCCAGTGCATGCAGCGCGACGACCTGGTCGCGCCCTGGCTCAGCCGGCGGGGCTGGCGGGTCCTCGCGTGCGATGTCGCCGTTCAGCGGTCGCGCCGGTACACCGCTCGCCTGGTCGAGGTCGGGACGTGAGCCGTGCCGGCGACCTGCTGAGGTTGCAGGAGATCGACACCCGCCTGCGTGTCGACACCGAGCGCCTCGCCGCGGTGGAGGCGCAGGTGGCCGCCGATCCCGAGCTGGAGCGCCGCCGCCGTGAGGCACGGCGCCGGCGCCGGGAGCAGACCGCCGCCGAGGCCGAGCTCGCCGCGGTCGAAGCTGCGGCGGACGTGCTGCGCAGGCGCGCCAAAGAGCTGGATCGTCACCTCTACGACGGGTCGGTGCGCAACCCGCAGGAGCTCCTCGGCATGCAGCAGGAGCTGCTGGTGCTCCGTCAGCGCATCGACGCCCAGGATGAGCAGTTGCTCGCGCTGATGGAGCGCGCCGAAGCGGCAGCCGGCGCCGACAGCGACGCCAACGCGGCCATCGTCGAGCGCGAGCAGCAGCGTGCAGCCGGCGCCGGTGACCTGCTCGAGCAGGCGGTTGCCCTGCGCGCAGCGGTGCAGCGCCACGCCCACGACGGCGCGGAGCTGCGGGCGTCCGTTCCGGCGGCGGACCTGGCGTTGTACGAGCGCTTGGCGCGCCGCCTGCAACCCGCGGTCGTGCACATCGTCTCCGACAGTTGCGGCGGCTGCCACATCCCGTTCGCCAACTCCGAGGTGCGCCGCATCCGCGTTGCCGCGGACGTGGTGCAGTGTTCCGGCTGCGACCGTATCGTGGTCCCGTGACGGCGACGGTGGTGGTGTACACCGATGGAGCCTGCTCGGGCAATCCCGGTGCCGGCGCCTGGGCGTACCGCATCGAGTGGCCGGACGGGTCCATCGATGAAGCCGCGGGTGCGTCGCCGATGACCACCAACAACCGTGAGGAGCTGAAGGCGGTTGGCGAAGCGCTGCGTCGTGTTCGCGCTCGCATCGGCGACGAACCGTCGTGGCGCATCGTGGTGCGCACCGACAGCCTCGGGGTCATCAACTGGCTGACGCGGCGATGGAAGCGCAAGGCCAACCTCGACATCTACCCGGCCATCGACCCGCTCGTCGACTCGCGGGTGCGCTTCGAGCACGTGCGCGGACATAGCGGCGAGCCGGGCAACGAGCGCGTCGACGCGCTGGCGGTTGCCGCGGTGGCGCGCCAGCTTGCGAAGGGAAATTCCTCCCCGCGCGGCCAGGGCGAGCTCGGCCTCTAGCGCAACGGGCCATGGTGGGGAGCGTGCAAGCCGGCCTGTAAGCCGGGTTCTGTCCCCGCCGCCTCGTTCACGGCCCTCGGGCCGCCGCTCCCCGGCGACGGGGGACGGCCATCCATCTACGACGCCGATTGCCCGGCGCCTGCAGCGGCCCGACCCGGGACATGGGGCGAGCAACCCTGGGCGGCGAACCGTCCGTCCCTGTTCGGCCTTGCTCCGGGCGGGGTTTACCTGGCCGGCCGGTCACCCGACCGCCGGTGGGCTCTTACCCCACCATTTCACCGTTGCCGCGGCCGCCGCGGCTGTGTCATTTCTGTGGCACTCTCCTTCGGGTCGCCCCGACTGGGCGTTACCCAGCGCCCTGCTCTGTGGAGCCCGGACTTTCCTCGGGTGACGAGCACCCGCGGCCGTCCGGCCGGCTTGCCGGGCGATTCTACGCCGCGCTCACCACCGACTCGTCACCCCACCTCGCTCCACCACTCGCCCCGCATGACCCGCTGTCGTTCGATCGCCAACAGAGTCGCGCTCCACCGTCAGTGCACCGCACATCTGTTCGCGTTGACGCGTCGAGTTGAGACTGTTACCTTTCCGCCAGCCCGGTGGGGCACAGTGGTGAGAAGTGGGGCAAGGAATGTGCGCAGGCGGTCTGAGCGTGGCGGTGAGCGCTGACCCATGTTCTATGGGACCTTCCGCCACGCCGTCGACCCCAAGGGACGCGTTGCTCTCCCCGCTCAGTTCCGCCGCGACCTCGGCGGTGCGGTCATCGCGCCGGGGGCGGAGAACCGCCTCGTGATCTGGCCGGCAGCCGAGTGGCAGGAGTACGAGCGCAACTACCGGCTGACCGCGCAGAGCTCGTCGGAGGAGCGCCTGTTCATGCGCCACCTCTATGCCGGAGCCAGGCTGGTCGACGTTGACGCCCAGGGACGGATCCTGTTGACGCCCGAGCACCGCAGCTTCGCCCGCATCGACGACAGGGCGGTGTTCGTCGGCGTTTCCAACGTCGTCGAGGTGGTGGGCGAGGCGGTGTGGGATGCGGAGGCCGGCGGTCTCGACCCCCAGACGTTCACCGAGCTCGGCGACCGGCTCAACATCCGACCGGCCAGCGCCGGCGCCTCGGCGTGACCGTTCTCCCAATCACAACAACAGCAGACGAGGACTTCCATGTCGATCGTGGCCGGCATGGACGACGACAGCACCGCCACGCCCAGTGGTCCGGCGCCTGAAGCGCCTGGACACCGGCCGGTCCTTCTACACCCCCTAATAGAGAGCTTGCAGCCCCGGCCGGGGCGCACGTACGTCGACGGCACACTCGGTGCCGGGGGCTACGTCGCAGCGTTCCTCGAACGCGTTCGTCCCGGCGGGACAATCCTGGCCATCGACCGCGATCCCGCGGCGGTGGCGGCAGCGCGGCGGCGGTTCGCAGACGATGCGGCCACGGTCGTGGTGGCGCAGGGCGACTTCGCGGACATGGAGGCCATCGCGGCGCAGCGAGGCATCGGCACGGCCGACGGGGTCGTGCTCGACCTGGGCATCTCCTCGCTCCAGCTCGATGACCCCAGGCGGGGATTCAGCTTCCGCGCCGACGGTCCGCTCGACATGCGCATGGACACAGGCGCCGACCTCACGGCGGCCGACATCGTCAACGGGTGGTCGGTTGAGGACCTCACGGCACTCATCCGGACCTACGGTGAGGAGCGCTTCGCGGCGTCGATCGCGTCGTCGATCGTGCGCAGCCGCGCCAACGCCGCGATCACCACGACGGTCGAGCTGCGCGAGGTGGTTGAACGGACGATCCCGCGGCGTTTCTGGCCGAAGCGGATCCACCCCGCCACCCGCACCTTCCAGGCACTCCGCATCGAGGTGAACCACGAGTTGGAGAGCCTCACCAGGGGACTGCAGGCAGCAATACGAATCCTCCGGCCCGGTGGGCGTCTTGGGGTTGTCTCCTTCCACTCTCTTGAGGACACCATTGTCAAGAACGCACTCCACGTCTCAGCACAGAACTGTCTATGTCCGCCCCAACAGACTCACTGCACCTGCGCTCACCGGGCCTCTCTCCTCCTCCTCAGCCGCAAGGCGATCAAGCCCGACGCCGCTGAGCTCGCCAGCAACACGCGAGCCCGCTCCGCCCGGCTGCGTGTCGCCGAGAAGCTCGACGCGCAGCACTAAGGCGCGTCACCGCAGCCGTCCCGTTCCCGTTCCCGCTCACGTCCCAACTCACACGGAGACCCGGGCTGTGCCCAGAACCCAACATCCCTCCCTCCCCGCCGACGACCTCGCCGGCGTCCCGCTCGACGAGACACCCTCCCGTCGTACCCGCCTGCGCCGCGGCGGGCCGCGCACCCCCCTGCCCCTGCTCCCGCTGATCGCGGCGCTGGCCGGCGTGGGGGTGGCCTACGTCAGCCAGACCGCGCACTCCACGCAGGCCACCTACCAGGCCACCGCGCTGGCGCAGCAGAACCTGCAGCTGCGCACCCACGCCTCGCAGCTCGGTGATGACCTCGCACGCCTGGAGAGCGCGGAACGCGTGGTCGCAGCGGCACAGCGGCTGGGGATGCGCCCGGCCGGCCACTGGTCGTACGTGGACGCGCAGCTCAAGCCGGTGGTCGATGTGCCGGCTCCGCTGCTGGCGTCGCAGGGCGGCTCCGCCGACCCCCTTCAGCAGTTCGTGGCGGCCGTCGGTGGCGCCTTCGGTGTCCATGCGGCGCAGGGCGCCGCGCCGTGAGCCGGCGCCGTCAGCCGGACAGCACGCCGCGGGTGCGGGGCTGGTTCGTCGCCGACTCGCCGGACTTCCGCCATCGCGGTGCCTGGCTGGCGTTCGCGTTCGTGGCCATGGCGATCACGCTCTCGGCCCGTCTCGTCGACATCCAGGTGTTGCAGCACACAACCCTCGCGGCACGAGCCGCCGCCCTGCACCAGAAGTCGGTGACCGTCGCGGCCACCCGTGGCCGGATCCTCGACAGCAACGGCCGCGTGCTGGTGAGCAACCGCACCGTGTACGACGTGTACGCCGACCCCGGGTTGATCCCGGTGTCCACGCGTCAGAGCGTCGCGCGTGAGCTGGCGCCGATCCTCTCCCAGGACGCAACGGCTGTCGGCTCGCTCATCTCCGAGCCGACCCGGTTCGTCTACCTGGCCAAGGCAGTGTCCCAGCGGGTGAGCGACAACCTCACCGCACTCGAGCTGCCCGGCATCGTGGTCGTCCCCGCCGAGCAGCGCGTGTATGAGCCGTCGCCGGTGACAGGCGCGTCGTTCGCGGCCAACCTGCTCGGGTACGTCGACCACGACGGCAGCGGCCAGTACGGGCTGGAGGGGCACTACGACGCCGTGCTGCGCGGCTCCGACGGCCACCAGTCGACCGTGCGCGACGTGGCCGGCAACTCGATCACGCTGAGCAACGACCCGCAGTCGGCAGCGCACAACGGTGACGACCTGCAGCTGGGACTCGACTCCGAGGTGCAGTACTGGGCCGAGCAGGCGATCGCGCAGGGCGTGGCGACTGCCCAGGCATCGTCGGGAACGCTGATCATGATGGACACCAAGACCGGTCTGATCAAGGCGTGGGCACAGGCGCCGACCTACAACGCGAACTCGTACTGGAGCTCGCCGGTGGCCAACTTTCGCGACCTCGCCGTGGCCAACGTGTACGAGCCCGGTTCGGTTGAAAAGGTGGTCACCTTCGCCGGTGGGCTGAACGACAACGCGATCACCCCGGGGTACAGCTTCGTCGAGGGGCCGACGACGATCGACGGCGCCACCATCCGTGACTGGGACGGGCGCGCGCACGGCAGGATCACCATGCAGACCGTC
This sequence comes from Candidatus Dormiibacterota bacterium, assembly GCA_963850385.1. GTDB lineage: Bacteria > Chloroflexota > Dormibacteria > Aeolococcales > Aeolococcaceae > Aeolococcus. The sequence goes on along the minus strand of CAWKKS010000002.1, from coordinate 151,382 downwards.
CTCGACGAGTCGCTCAACAACGGCGCCATCAAGGTCGGTCAGCTGATGGGTGCGAACTCCTTCTACAGCAACCTCCTGGCGTTCGGGATCGGGGCTCCGACGGGCATCGACCTGTTCGGCGAGCAGAACGCACCACTTCCGCCGCAGAGCCGGCTCAGCTCGCTCGACCTCGCCGAGGCCGCGTTCGGACAGCGCGTCCAGGTGACCCCGGTCGAGGTTCTCGCTGCAATCAACGCGGTCGCCAACGGTGGGGTGTGGGTGCAGCCGCACGCCGTGCAGGCTGTCATCGACCCGGCCACCGGGCGCTCGGCGGTGGTGGTGCCCACCACCAGGCGGGTCATCTCCACCTCCGCGGCCGCGACGCTGGCCCAGATGATGACGGGCGTCGTCGACGACCGTGGGGGTGAGGGGTCGCTGGCGAAGATCCCGGGCTTCAAGGGCGAGGTGGCAGGGAAGACGGGCACCGCCAGCGTGGCGACCAATGGCCATTATGGCGGCGACGTGGTCGTTTCCTTTGCCGGCTTCCTGCCGGCCAAGAACCCGCAGTTCACCATGTTGGTCGTGCTCAACTACCCGCACGAGACCGGCATCGTCCGCTTCGGCTCGACGCTGGCCGCGCCGGTCTGGAAGCAGGTCGCGCAGGTGGCCATCGATCAATGGCGGATCACGCCGTGAGGCATGCGCTGGTGGTGGGGGTTCTGGCCTTTGTCGCGGGAGTGGCGCTGTACCCGTGGCTGACCTCGCAGCTGGCCACGCGTGGCGCGGGACAGCGGGTGCAGTCGTACAGCCCGCGTTCGCACATGGTGAAGATGGGCACCCCGACGATGGGCGGCATCCTGTTCTGTGCGATCACCGCGGTGGCGTGGCTGCTGTTCGACCGCACCCGCACCGGTTTCGTGGCGGTGTTCGCGCTCAGCGCCGGAGCGTTGATCGGGCTTCTCGACGATCGCGACAACGTGCGCGGACGCGGCGTGTTCGGGCTCGGCGCGTACCAGAAGCTGGTGTTCCAAGGCGTCGTCGGGGTCCTCGTCGGCATCGGCCTCGACGTCACGGGAGCGACGCGGCAGGCGTTCCCGGGGCTCGGCACCCCCGACCTCCGCGGCGGCGGCATCATCGTGGTGAGCATCCTCGCCGTCGTGGCTGTCAGCAACGCTGTCAACCTCACCGACGGTGTCGACGGCCTGGCCGCCACCTGTTGCGCTGTCGTCTTCGCGGGTCTGCTCGCGGTGGCGATCCATCAACACGCGCTTCCCATCGTGGTCGTCACGGCCGCTCTGGTCGGCAGCCTGGGCGCGTTCCTTGTGTTCAACTGGTTCCCCGCGCGCATCTTCATGGGTGACACCGGCTCGCTCGCCCTGGGCTGCGCGCTGGTGGCCGTGTCAGCCGAGCTGCACCTCCTCTGGCTGCTGCCTCTCATGGGCATCGTGTTCGTCGCCGAGACCCTCAGTGTCATCGTCAACGTGACGGCGATCCGCAGGTTCCATCGCCGTCTGCTGCGCGCCAGCCCGTTGCATCATCACTTCGAGGAGCTGGGCCTGCGCGAGCGACGACTGGTGGCGTGCTTCGCGGCTGCGGCGGCCGCGGGCACGTTGCTGACCGTGCTCTACGCGCGGTCGCGCGGCGCGGTGGCATGAGCGGCCGCGCCGTGGTCATCGGCCTGGGGCGAAGCGGCCTGGCCTGTGCGCGCGTGCTCGGCGGCGAGGGCTACGACGTGGTCATCGTCGACCACGCCGACGACCAGAGGCGCCGCGAGCTGGCGACGCAGGCGCCCGCGGGGGTCACCGTCGAGCTGGGCGGGTACCAGACCGACGTCGTCCGTGGCGCCGTGCTCGTCTGTCCGTCACCGGGGGTGCCCTGGACGGCCCCCGAGCTGGAGCTCGCCCGCACGCTGGGGATCCCGGTGCGGAGCGAGATGTCGCTGGTCTTCGAGCGCTGTCGCGGTCGCATCGTCGGCATCACCGGCACCAACGGCAAGACCACCACCACCAGCCTCTGTGCGGCGGTGATGGCGCGTGACGGGCGGCGCGTCCACCTCGGCGGCAACATCGGCCAGCCGATGCTCGATCGACTGGACGACGTCGCGCGCGGCGACTGGGTTGTGCTCGAGCTCTCATCCTTCCAGCTCGAGTCGGTCGACGAGCCACGGTGCGAGATCGCGGCCGTCCTCAACGTCACCCCCGACCACCTCGACCGGCATGGCAGCCTGGCTGCGTACACCGCAGCCAAGCGGAGCATCGTCGAGCACGCGGTCTCGTGGACGGTGCTCGGCTGGGATGACCCGGTCACACGCGCGATGGCGGCGGCGAGCTCGGCGCCGGTGCGCTACTTCGGTGCCGGGATGCTCGACGCGGACGGCGCCACGGTGAGCGACGGCGTCGTGGTCACCGTCGAGGGGGGCGACCTGCGCCCGGTGATGCCGGTCGCCGACATCCCGCTCTTTGGCGCGCACAACGTCCTCAACGTGCTCGCCGCCACGGTGCTCGGCCGCGCCGCGGGAGTCGATCACGCCGACATCGCCGCCGCGGTGCGCGATTTCACGGCGGTCCCTCATCGACTCGAGGTCGTCGGCGAGGTCGACGGGGTGCTGTGGATCAACGACAGCAAGGCGACCAACGTCGAGGCTGCGACGCGGGCCCTGGAGTCCTTCGACCGACCCCTGGTGTGGATCGGCGGCGGCCAGAGCAAGAGTGTGGCGCCGGCGGAGCTGGCCAGGGCGGTGGCGCGGCACGCCCGCTTCGCCATCCTCAACGGCGACACCGCCGCCGAGCTCGACAGTGCGCTCGCCGAGCTCGGCTATGCGGGGCGCGCCGTGGTCGCCGACCAGTCGGCGGCGATTGCGCTCGCCGCCGAGGTGGCCCGACCCGGCGACGTCGTTCTGCTCGCTCCCGGCTACTCGAGCTTCGACCAGTTCCGCGACTTCGAGGAGCGGGGCGAGGTGTTCACCAGGACGGTGCGCGCCATGGCAGCGCGGAGGACGGACTGATGGCCGCGCGAAGCCGGCCGCTCAACGTGCCCGCGATGCGGCTGCGCGAGACCCTGGTGGGCGGGCGCACCCTGAGCCTGGGCGGCGTCGACGGGTGGCTGCTCACCGACATCGCCGCGCTGTGCGCCTTCGGCCTGGTGATGGTCTACAGCGCCAGCGAGGCGCTGGGGTTCCTCTGGTTCGACAACGCCAACTACTTCTTCCTGCGCCAGCTCATCGGGATGGCCATCGGCGTGGTGGCCCTCGTCGTCCTGGCCCGCACCGACTACCACCGCCTTCGCCGGGTCGCCCCGGTCCTGGCGCTCTGCCTCATCGCGCTGCTGATCCTCGTGCTGCTGCCGCACTTCGGCACCGAGACCAATGGGGCGAGACGCTGGTTCACCGTGGGGCCGCTCTCCGTCCAGCCCTCGGCGATCGCCATCCTCGTGTCGGTGCTCTTCTTCTCCAGGTGGCTGGTCGATCGCGCTCCCGCGGTGCGCACCGTCCACGGCGTGCGCGACTACGGCCTGCTCGTCGGCGTTCTGATCAGCCTGGTGCTCCTCGAGCGCGACCTGGGCAGCAGCATCATCATCGCGGGCACCGCGCTGGTCCTGCTGGCGCTGGCCGGCGTGCGCAAGCGCCACATGCTCGTCCTGCTCGGCGTGGTCATGGTGGGGGGCTACCTGCTGGTCATGTTGGTGGCCTACCGCTCGAGCCGGCTCAGCACCTTCACGCATCCCTGCGACGACCCCCTGAACACCGGCTTCCAGGCCTGCCAGGCGCTCTACGCGCTCGGCAGCGGGGGCCTGGGGGGCGTCGGCCTCGGCAACTCGGTGCAGAAATACCAGTGGCTTCCCGAGGCACACACCGACTTCATCTTCGCGATCATCGGCGAGGAGCTCGGGCTGGTGGGAACCGTCTCGGTGATCCTGGCGTTCACACTCCTGCTGTGGCGAGGAGTGCGCGCGTCCCTGCGAGCGCCGGACGCCTACGGGGCGCTTCTCGCCGGAGGTATCACTGCGTGGATCGGGATCCAGGCCTTTGTCAACATCGGCGCGGTCACCGGGGTCATCCCCACGACGGGCATCCCACTGCCGTTCGTGAGCTATGGGAACACGTCGCTGATGATGACCCTGGCCGGGGTGGGCATTCTCTGCAACGTGTCGGCTCAGGGTCGCCGGCAGGGGGTATCGGTTCGTGCGCACGTTGATCGCCGGCGGCGGGACGGGTGGGCACCTGACGCCGGTCCTGGCCACGGCGCAGGAGCTGCGCCGCTCTGATCCATCCGGTGAGGTACTCATCGTGGGGCGCGATGGCGGCGTCGCCGAGGGCCTGGTGACCGCCGCCGGGTTCCGCCTGGAGACGCTGCGAATCTCCGGGCTGGACGTCGGCAACGCGGCGAGCGTGGCCCGGTTTGCCGTGCTCCTGCCCGCGGCCATCCGGGCGGCGCGGCGGATCATCCGCGAGTTCGGCGCCGACGTCGTGGTCGGGGGCGCCGGCTACGTCAGCGTGCCGGTGGTGCTGGCGGCGCGTTCCCTGCGCGTCCCCGTCGCGCTGCTCGAGCAGAACGCGGTCCCCGGTCGGGCCACCCGCCTGCTGGCCCGCCGGGGCACCCTGGTCGCGGCGGCATTCGCGCAGACCGCCGCCGACCTGCCCGCCGCGCGCGTCGTCGACACCGGCAACCCGATCCGCGCCGAGGTGCTGGCCACCCCGTTGCGGTCCCTGGGCGATCGCTGCGAACGCGTGCTGGTCATGGGCGGATCGCAGGGGGCGCGACGGATCAACCGGGCCGTGGCCGGCTCCGTGGCGACGCTGCTCAGCCGGTACCCGCGGCTGCGCATCACCCACCAGACGGGCGTGCTCGACGAGGCGGAGATGGCCGAGGCGGCGTCTCGCTTGCCCGAGGTGTTGCGCGAGCGCTGGGTGCTGGCACCGTTCATCCGCGAGGTCGGCGCCGCCATCGTCGCATCGGACCTCGTGCTGATGCGGGCCGGCGGCTCCTCGCTTGCCGAATGCGCCGCGCTGGGCCGCCCCATGATCCTGGTGCCCTACCAGTACGCCGGTGACCACCAGCGCTTCAACGCCGCCCCCTACGTGGAGGCCGGGGCCGCCCGGCTCATCCCCGACGAGGAGTGCGACCAGGACCGGGTGGCCGGCGAGCTCGGTTCGCTGATCGACGACCCGCACACCTGGCTGACGATGGCGGAAGCCAGCGGCAGGCTGGGGCGCCGCGACGCCGCGGCGCGCGTCGTCGAGCTGCTCAGCCGGCTGGCGACTTCGCGGGCGAGAATTCGCGCGTGAGCGACCACGTGCACTTCCTCGGCATCTGTGGCTACGCGGTCAGCGGCGCGGCGTTGGTGGCCCGCGAGCAGGGTTGGCGGGTGTCCGGCTCGGATGACCAGGCATACCCACCGATCTCCGACATCCTCACCGCGGCCGGCATCGACTGGGTCGACGGCAGCGACCCGGCCAACCTCGAGCGCTGGGGAGTTCCCGACCTGGTGGTGGTTGGCAACCAGACCCGCGTGACCAACCCGGAATGGCAGGCGGCGCGCGACCGCGGGCTGCCCACAAGCAGCGAGATCGAGTTCTACACGCGCCTCACCGCCGACCGCTCCCGCATCGCCGTCTGTGGCACCCACGGGAAGACGACCACGTCGGCGCTGCTCGCACACATGCTCGCGGCGTGCGGAATGGACCCGGGCTATCGGCTGGGAGCGACGTCGCTCGACCTCGGCGGAACCGCCCGGCTGGGCACCGGCCCCTTCGTGTTCGAGGGCGACGAGTACACGACGGCGCCGTGGGACCCACGCCCCAAGTTCCTGCACATCCACCCGGTCGCCGCCTGCGTGACCAGGCTCGAGCTCGACCATCCCGACGTGTACCCGACGCTCGACGCGTACCGCGCACCGTTCGTCGAGCTGGCGCGCTCGATGCCTGCCGGAGGCCTGCTGGTGCTCTGTGCCGATGACCCCGAGTGTGCCGCCCTTGCCGGCCAGGCGAGCTGTCGGGTGACGACGTACGGGTGCGCGGCCGGTGCCGACTGGCGCGTGCGGCTCGGCGACGATGCCATGGGTGTGCAGCGTTTCAGCGTCAACGCTGCCGCCGCCGCCCACGAGGTGGCGCTGACCTTCCCGGGCGCGCACAACGCCCTCAACGCGACCGCCGCGCTGGCCCTTGCCGTCGACGCGGGCGCGCCGCTGGACGATTGCATCGCCGCCTGCGCCACCTTCCGGGGACCGGCACGACGATTCGAGGTGCTCGGCGAGGTTCAGGGTGTCACCGTCGTCGACGACTACGCGCACCATCCCACCGAGGTCGAGGCCACCATCGCCGCCGCGCGCCGGCGCTATCCCGGGCAGCGCATCGTCGCCGTCCACACGCCGCACACCTACTCGCGGACGCGCACGCTGCTCGGTGAGTACAGCCACAGCTTCACCGGCGCCGACGTCGTCGTGCTCGGCCCCATCGAGGAGGCGCGCGAGCGCGGCTCCGCCGCCACAGTGAGCAGCGAGGACGTCGCCGCGCAGGTCGACGGCATCCCGGTCAAGGTGGTGGCCTCGTCGACCGACGCCATCACCCTGCTCACCCGCGACGCGCGGCCCGGGGACGTCGTCCTGGTGCTGTCGCTGGGCGGATTCGACAAGCTCGCCCTTCGCCTCGTGGCCGCGCTGGAGCCCGTTCGTGTCCGCTGAGTGGGTGACCGCGTGGCCCGGGCTGCGGCGGGACGAGCCGCTGGCGCGACACAGCCAGTTCGGCATCGGCGGCCCCGCCGACCTCTTCCTGCGCATCGAGGACCTCGGGCTCGTTGGCGAGCTGGTGGAGCGCTGCGCGCAATCGCGGCTGCCGCTCACCGTGCTCGGGGCCGGCAGCAACGCGCTCATCCAGGACGGCGGGGTGCGTGGGTTGGTCGTGAAGTTGACCAGCAAACATCTCGAAGTCGGCGACGGGGTTGCCACGCTGAACGCGGGGGCGATGCTGCCCCGCGCCGCGCTCGACCTCGCCGCGCAGGGCTGGTCCGGGATGGAGTGGGGGATCGGTGTCCCGGGCAGCTGTGGCGCCTCGATCTGGGGCAACGCGGGCGCATTCGGCGCCGACGTCGCCGGCAGCCTCGTCGAGTGCGAGGTCGTCGCGCCCGACGGAGGTGTGCGCTGGATGGCCGCTGCCGAGTGCGCATTCGCCTACCGCGATTCGTCCTTCAAGCAAGCCCCCGGCCACGTGGTGACCCGGGGACGCTTCGCGGTCACTCGCGATGACTCGTCGGCGGTCCGTGCGCGCACCGCCGCCGTGCAGTCAGAGCGCAAGCGCACGCAGCCCTATGGTGTGCGCAGCCTGGGGAGCACGTTCAAGAACCCCCCGGGGGACTTCGCCGGCAGGCTCATCGAGGCGGCCGGCCTGGCCGGTCTCCGTCATGGGGGTGCACAGATATCGCCCAAGCACGCCAACTTCATCCTCAACGTCGACGCCGCGACGGCCGCCGACGTGCTCGTGCTCGTCAATCGAGCTCGCGACGAGGTGGCGTCGCGCTTCCAGGTGGTGCTCGAGCGCGAGATCGTCCTGCTCGGCGAGGCCGCGGTGGCCGCGACCACGGTGAGCTCATGAGCTCGATCGGGGTCATCTTCGGCAGCCGGTCGGTCGAGCACGAGGTGTCGGTGATCACCGCGCACCAGGCAATGGCTGCGCTCTCCCCGGCGCACCAGGCTGTGCCGGTGTACATCGCCAAGGACGGGCGCTGGTTCACCGGCAGCGCCTTGCGTCAGCTGACACGGTTCACCGATGTCGACGCGCTCCTCCCCGAGTGCACCGCGGTGACGCCGGTCATCGACCCCACCCGCGCCACCCTCTCCCTGCAGGGCACCTCGTCCGCGCGTCGCGGCATCTTCGGGCGCGGCGACGAGCCCGTGGAGATCGAGATGGCGATGCCGCTGGTTCATGGCTGGTTCGGCGAGGACGGCACCCTGCAGGGGCTGCTGGAGATGGCCGGCATCCCGTACACCGGCAGCGGCGTCGCCGCCTCCGCCGTGGCCATGGACAAGCACCTGGCCAAGACCGTTCTCCGCGCGGCCGGTCTGCCCGTCCTCGACGACATCCTCATCGACCGCGATGGATGGCGCAGCGGCGGTGCCGGGATGGTTGACCGCGTCGAATCGGCGATCCCGTATCCGCTCTTCGTCAAACCGATCAGCCTCGGCTCGAGCATCGGGGTGTCGCGGGCCGGCGACACGGCCGAGCTGCGCGAGGCCATCGAGGTTGCGCTGACATACGACCAGCGCTGCCTGGTTGAGGCGGCCCAGGAGGGGATCGTCGAGGTGAACTGCGCGGTGCTCGGCGATGAGGCGGGCACGCGCCCCTCGCTCCTCGAGCAGCCGACCACGCGCGGCCTGCTCACCTACGACGACAAGTACCGCGGCGGCGGCTCCAAGCAGGGTGGTTCGAAGTCGGCGGGGATGAAGGGGGCCCAGCGGCTCGTCCCCGCCCCGCTCGAGGAGCACCTGGCGGCACGGATCCGTCAAGCGGCGGTGGCGGCCTTCAACGCCGTCGGGGCGGCGGGGGTCGCCCGCGTCGATTTCATCGTCGACAGCGCCGCCGGGTCGTTCGTCGTCAACGAGCTCAACCCGGTGCCGGGGTCGCTGTCGTCGTACCTCTTCGAGCCGGACGGCCTCTCGTTCACCGAGTTGCTCGACGAGCTGATCGCGCTGGCACGGCGCCGTCATGAGCGCCGTGCGCAGAGCACGGCGGTCTTCGACCGCTGGATGCTCGGCGGTGGCGGCGCCAAGTCCGTTCCGTGACCGGCCAGGGCGTCGAGGACCCACCCGCGGCTGTGCTCGACGCTGGGGCCGGCCCCACCCTGTTGCTGCTGCACGGGTGGGGCGCCAGCAAGGAGCTGATGACGCCGCTGGCGCAGCGCCTCACCGGCTACCGCACCATCGCTCCCGATCTCCCCGGGTTTGGTGACACCCCCGCGCCCGCGCGCGCCTGGGGCGTCGACGACTACGCCGCGTGGGTGCTCCGGCTGCTCGACCGGCTGGGCGTCGCCCGCGCACACGTGGTCGGGCATTCCAACGGCGGCCGCGTCGCCATCGCGCTCGCGGTGGCGCACCCCGATCGTGTGGGGCGCCTGGTGCTGACGGGCAGCGCCGGCATCCGGCCACGACACGGGCTGCGCCACCAGGTGCGGGTGCGCACCTTCAAGCTGCTGCGCGCGGCCTCGCGGTGGGGCTGGCTGCCGGCGCCGGTGCGGACCTCGGCGGAGCGCCGCGCCCAGCAGCGAGGCAGCGCTGACTACCGCGCCGCGTCCGGGACGCTGCGCGCCACCATGGTGCGGATCGTCAACACCGACATGCGCCCCTGGCTGGGCAGGGTGGCGGCTTCCACGCTGCTCATCTGGGGTGACCGTGACGAGGAGACGCCACTCGCCGACGGGCGCGTCATGGAGCGGCTCATCCCCGACGCCGGGCTGGTGGTGTTCGAGGGCGCCGGCCATTTTGCGTACGCCGAGCAGCCGGACCGGTTCGCACGCATCGTCGACGTCTTCCTGCGCGGTGAGCACGGGTGAACGCCCTGCTGGTCACCGCGCTGATCGCGCTCGCCGGGGCGCTGTGGCTGGCGCTGTTCGCGCGCATCGTGGCGGTGGCGGCGCGGATGTACCAGATCGAGGAGTACGAGGCGCGCCGGCTGTACGAATGGGGGGGGACGCGAGCCTGGCTGCTCCACCGCTCCGTGCTGACCGCGGGTCTGCCGGTCGCGCTCGCCACGATGGTCGCCCTGTTGGCGAGCGGCTGGGGCGGGCTCCGCGCGACGCTTGCCGCAGCATGGGCCGGCGGAGCCGTCCTGGCGCAGGTGGCATGGCGATGGCTGGCGCCCAAGAAGGAGCTGGTGCTCACGCCAAGGATGAGACGCCTGCTCGGTACCACCGCGGTGCTGGCGCTCCTGGTGGTGGCGGCGACGTGCTTCGCCTTGGTCCTGGCGCCCCCGTGGTTGGGCGGGGTGGTCGCCATCGCGCTGGGTGGCGGCGTCACCGCCCTGGCCATGCTGTTCCTGGCGGTGGCCAACGCGGTCAACGCCCCGGCGGAGGCCCGGGTGCGACGTGGATTCCTGCGCAAGGCGAGTCAACGTCTGTCCGTCGTGGCGCCACTGGTGATCGCCGTGGCCGGCAGCTACGGCAAGACATCCACCAAGCACATCCTCGCGCACATGCTCGACCGCTACGGGTCGACGCTGGCCACCCCCAAGAGCTTCAACACCCTGATGGGCGTCTCCAAGACGATCAACGAGGACCTCGAGCCGCACCACCGCACCTTCGTTGTGGAGATGGATGCATACGCGCCGGGAGAGATCGCCTCCATCTGCGCTCTGGTGCGGCCGCAGAACGCGCTCATCACCTCCGTCGGCCCCCAGCACCTGGAACGCTTCGACACCATGGATCGCATCGCCGGCGCGCTGTATGAGACGGTCGAGGCGCTGCCGGACGATGGGTTTGCGGTCGTGTACGCGGGCGACGAGCAGACGGCGCTGCTCGCCGACCGGGCCGGTGCCGACGGCCGCGCCGTTGTGCGCTACGGCATCGATGGGCAGGGCGGTGCGCTCGACGTCGTCGCCGCCGGTGTGCGCGTGACCGGCACCGGTTCACGATTCACATGGCGGTGGCCGGCAGCAGGGCTCGAGCACGACGTCGAGGTGCCCCTCCTGGGGCGGCACCAGGTGCTGAACGTCAGCGCCGCCCTGGCCACCGTGCACCGGCTCGGCCTGCCGCTGCAGCCGGCGCTCGACTCCATCAGCTCACTCCGGCCCGTCGATCATCGCCTGCAACCGGTGGTCACGGGCAACGCGATCACGGTCATCGACGACAGCTACAACGCCAACCCGGTGGGCGTGCACAACGGGCTCGAGGTGCTCGCCGAGCTCGATGCGCGGTCGCGAATCCTGGTCACACCCGGCCTCGTCGAGCTCGGCTCCGTGGAGGACGACGAGAACCGCCGCTACGGCGAGCACGCCGCGCGTGTCTGCGACCACGTCATCGTGATGGAGGCGCGCCCGGGTCGGGCGCTGCGTGACGGTCTGCGCGCCGGCGGCCTGGCGGACGATCGCATCCACGTGGTGCGCACACTGGCCGAGGCCACCGCGGTGATCGGTCGCATCGCGGTGGCCGGCGACGCCGTGCTGTTTGCCAACGACCTCCCGGACACCTACCTGGGAGCTGCCTGAACGCACCGGGAACGGTCGCCAGCGCCGGATCGGTCGCATAATGGCCCCACCGGCGCGCCGGTCGCATCAGCCACAGCCCACGTCCCCCACCGATGCCACAGAACACCACTGAGCGCCCTTCCGCACGCCCACTCGCCGAGGCGGATTCACGTCGTGCACAGATCAGAGCGGTCGCGGCTGCACTCGTCGACGGTCCGCGACTCCGACGGCGCTTCCATGTGCCGGTGGGGGTCCCCCTCCAACCGTCGACGCGGCGGCGCAGCCACGGACCGCGACCACGCCCGGCGGTGGCCACCGACCTGCGTCACCGGACAGGCGCTCGACGGCTGATCGGCGCCGCCTGCCTGGTGGTCCAGGCCGGCGTGCTCGCGGCGCTGCTCACCGCCCCGACCTTCCGCGTCCACACCGTCGCCGTGACCGGTGATCACCTGTTGAGTCGGAACGCGGTCCTCGCCGCGGCCAAAGTCCCCGGCTCCAGCCTGTTCACCGTCGACGGCGAGGCGATCCGCGCGCGGGTGAGCAGCCTGCCATGGGTGCGCGAGGCGACCGTCAGCACGCAGCTGCCGTCGACCGTCCAGATCGTGGTGAGGGAGTGGCAGCCCGACGTGCTGCTCCGCCACGACACCAGCAGCACGTTCGTTGCCGGCAACGGCGCCACGCTTGCCTACACGCAGTCCACGGCGGCGGCCCGCCGGGGCATCCCGCTGCTGCTCGACTATCGGCCCGGCGCACAGCGTGCGCTGCCCCCCGGGCTCGCCGAACTGCTGGCCAGTGCAAGCCGGAGGTGGCCGTCGGTGTATGGCTGCTCCATCGACGCCTTCGTGATCAGCAGCGCCAACATCCTCTCGGCATGGACGACCACCGGCTGGCAGGCGACCTTCGGCGCCGTCGACAGCCGCGACGCGGTCACCGCGATACCGGGGCAGCTGGCCGTGCTCGCGGCACTGAAGGGCCGGCTGGACTTCACACACCCGACGTTCGGCTACGTTGATCTCGAGAACCCCACCGCCCCTGCGGTCGGCGGTCATCCCGGCGAACCGGCCGGTGTGCGCAGCGACATCGCCGGCAGCACCCTGGTCGGTGCTACGCCGGATGCGTTGTCGTCCAGCGCAGGGTCCGCCGCGGCGATGCCGAGCGATCCCGCCACGCCGGGCCCGTCACCGACGCCGGCGCCGACGCCACGTCCCACACCGAGCCCGCTGGTGTTCACACTCCCGGCGCCCACGCGGACGGGTTAGGTCAGACCCCCTCCCACGGGCGGGCGATGCGCAGCGCGGTGAGGATGGCGCGCGTCGCCGGCGAGCGGTTGAGGGTGATGAAGTGGATGCCCGGGGCGCCGGCGCGCAGCAGCTGACTGCACTGCAGGGTCGCCCAGGCGACGCCGAGCTGCAGCACCGCCGCGGCGTCGTCGCTGCGGTCACTGAGCGCGTCGCGCAACGCCGGCGGGATGGAGGCGCCGATCTTGGCGGTGAACCGGTACACCTGGTCGACGTTGGTGATCGGCATGATGCCGGGCACGATCGGCACCGAGACCCCTGCGGCGCGCGCGCGCACCACGAAGTCGAAGTACGCGCGGTTGTCGAAGAACAACTGGGTGATCAGGAAGCTGGCACCCGCCTGCACCTTCTCCAGTGCCGCCGCCACGTCCTGCTCGAGCGTGGGGGACTCGATGTGCTTCTCCGGTGAGCACGCGGCGACCACGCACATGTCGGCGTTCTCGCGCAGAAGACGCACCAGCTCGCTGGCGAACCGCAGGCCACCCTCCGGTGCGCTGAACGACCCGGCGCCGTCGGGAGGGTCGCCACGGATGGCCAGGACGTTCTCGACGCCGAACGCCTGGTACTGACGGATCTCGCCGACGAGCTCGTCGACCGTCGAGTCGCGGCAGGTCAGGTGGGCCATCGGGAGAAGACCGGTCTCCTCGCGGATGCGCTTGACCAGGCGTACGGTGCGCTCGTCGCGCGCGCTGCCGCCGGCCCCGTGCGTGACCGAGACGTAGGCCGGCTCGAGGTCACGCAGCGCGGCGATGGTCGCGAAGAGTCGCTCGGCGCCATCGTCGTCGCGGGGCGGAAAGAACTCGAACGAGAAGAGTGGTTCACCCCGCGCGAAAAGGCTGTCGATGCGCATGTCGCGATGGTAAGGGCATCCTCGGCCACCAACGGGCGCGATGGTACCGTTGGCCCGTGCTCGCAGTCCGCGCCGCCCGCTTCGGTGGCGACGACCCGCTCGCCAACCTCGAGCTCGTCGAGCTGCCCGACCCGAGGCCGGGAACGGGCGAGGTGCTCCTGGCGGTGGGCGCGGCGTCGCTCAACCACCACGACCTGTGGACGCTGCGCGGCGTCGGCTCGCGCCCCCTCAAGGAGGCGCAGGTGCTCGGCTGTGACGCCGCCGGAACCGTGCTCGAGTACGGCGACGGTACTGACCCGGTGGGTGCGCCGCCGGTCGGGGCGACGGTGGTCGTGCACGGCGTGATGACCTGCGGGCACTGCAGCGCGTGCCGCAACCGCGACGAGCTCCACTGCCCGCACATCGGCCTGCTCAGCGAGCCGCCGTACCCGGGCACGCTCGCCGCGCGCCTGGTGGTCCCGGTGGGCAACATCCTGCCGCTCCCCGCCACCGTCGACGTGACCACGGCCGCGTGCCTGCCCACCGCCTACCTGACCGCCTACCGCATGCTCTTCGTCCGCGGCGCTCTGCAGCCGGGGCAGCGCATCCTCGTCCACGGGGCCACGGGCGGCGTCGCCAGCGCTGCCATCATCCTCGGCGCCGCCGCGGGGTTGACCGTCTTCGCCACCTCCCGCACGGAGGAGAAGCGCGCCACCGCGCTGGAGCTGGGCGCGACGGCAGCGTTCGCGGTCGAGCGCGACGACCTGAAGCGGGTGCTGGCGGCAAGCGATGGCGGTGTGGACGTGGTGGTCGACACCGTGGGCGAGGCCACCTGGGACTTCTCGCTCCGCGCGCTGCGGCCGGGAGGTACGCTGGTGGTCTCCGGCGCCACCGCGGGAGCCAACCCGCCGGCCCAGCTCAACCGGATCTTCTGGCGCCATCTGACCGTCGCCGGCAGCAGCATGGGGACGCGCGCGGAGCTGGCCCGGCTGGTCGAGCTGTGCTCGACGGGGACGCTGACCCCGCTCGTCGACTCGGTGCGGCCGCTGGGCGAGGCGGCCGACGCCTTCGCCGAGCTGGTCCGCGGCGAGCAGCGCGGGAAGCTGGTGCTGACCCCGCCGTCCTGATCCGTTCACAGCCGCCGCCGCCGGTGCGATGATGCCCGCCTGCCCAGCCCGACCGGGCTGCGGCCGGTGGGGTCTCGCCGGGAGGTGCAGGCGGCGAGGCCCCGCCCGCGAGCGGTCTCGTGGCCACCGGCGCGGCCGGCTGACGGCCTTGACCGGGGCGCCCACCCCACCCTGATGATGGGTGGTTTCGATGCATTTGAAGCGGCCCGGCCCTGGGCGGGGACAGGCCACATCTTGTGGCATACTCCGGCGGCAAACTCAGCATCTTGCGGTTTTGCCCGTGACAACCCCTTTCTTTAGGTGAGGGCTCCGGCTATACTCGGAGGCCAGTGTGACCCGTTCTCGCCGCGTCTTTGCACTCGATCTAGGAACGACGAAGGTCTGCTGCGCCATCGCCGAGTTGGACAGCACCGGGTTGCGTGTCCTCGGTGTGGGCGAGGCGCCCTCGCGGGGCATTCGCAAGGGCGCGATCATCGAGATCGACCGGGCGGCTGAGGCGGTGGCCGAGGCTGTGGACCTCGCCGAGCAGATGAGCGGGGTCCCCGTCGATTCGGCGGTGGTCGGCCTCGCCGGCACCAGCATCACCTCGCAGAACTCGCGAGGCGTGGTCGCCGTGTCGGCGGGTCACCGTGAGGTGCGCGATGCCGACGTCACCCGTGCGGTCGAGGCCGCGCGCGCGGTCAGCGTGCCATCGGATCGCAAGATCCTCCACGTGCTGCCACAGCAGTTCACCATCGACGGCCAGCAGGGGGTGCGCGACGCCCTGGGCATGGCCGGCACTCGGCTCGAGGTCGACGCCCACATCATCACCGGCACCAACACGGCCATCCAGAACGTGGTCAAGGTGGTGCACAAGGCCGGGCTCGATGTCGATGACCTGGTCCTGCAGGTGCTCGCCTCGGCCGAGGCGGTGATCGGCGAGGACGAGCTCGACCGTGGCGTGGTGGTCGCCGACATCGGCGGCGGCACCACTGACGTGGCAGTTTTTGCCAAGGGCAGCATCATCCACACCGCGGTCATACCCGTGGGCGGCAACCACGTCAGCGGCGACCTCGCCGTGGGGCTGCGCTGTGACCTGGAGACCGCCGAGGCGACCAAGCGCGCGTACGGGCACTGCCTGCAGTTGACGCTGCCCGCCGACGCCGAGGTGAAGCTCCTCCCGATGGGCTACGACGAGCCTGTCAACGTGCCGCAGCGGTTCCTCGCCGAGATCATCGGGCCGCGCGCTCGGGAGATGGCCCAGTTGATCGCCGAGCAGGTGGAGATGGCGGGACCACCGAGCAGCTTCCCCGGTGGCATCGTCCTCACCGGTGGGGGCGCCCTGCTGCGCGGCTTCGTTGAGGTGATCCAGCAGGTCACCGACCTGCCGGCGCGCGTGGCGGCGCCGACCGGCGTGCACGGGATGAACGATGAGATCAGCGGACCACACCACGCGACCGTGGTGGGCCTGCTCCGCTGGGGCGCGCGCGGGCGGTCGGGGCGCAGCGTCGACCTCACCGGCAGGGCGCAGAACGGCAATGGACAGCACGTCGGTGATCGATTTGGACGGTGGTTGCGTGAACTTTTCTGAACGGATGAAGTTGTACGGGCTTGACGACGGCGACGCGCCGGCGGATGAACCCGTCGGTCGTGGCAACGATGATGAAACGACGCGTGCGGGCAAGTTTTCGCTGCGTCCGAAGAGCAGGCAGCGTGAGGAGACGCCCATGAACGACCTCGACCGGACATTGGAAGGAAACGCGCGCATCAAGGTGGTCGGCGTCGGTGGCGGCGGCAGCAACGCCGTCAACCGCATGATCCAGAGCCGCCTCAAGGGGGTCGAGTTCATCGCGGTCAACACCGACCACCAGGCGCTGCAGCTGAGCAACGCGCACAAGAAGGTGCGCATCGGCTCGAAGCTGACTCGTGGCCTGGGGGCGGGCGGTGACCCGCTGCGCGGCGCCGAGGCGGCCGAGGAGACGCGCGAGGAGCTGACCAAGCTGCTCGCCGACTGCGACATGGTGTTCGTCACCGCCGGCATGGGGGGCGGCACCGGCACCGGCGCCGCGCCGGCCATCGCAGAGATCGCCCGCGAGCAGGGCGCGCTGACCATCGGGGTGGTCACCAAGCCGTTCAAGTTCGAGGGCCTGAAGCGCCAGCGTGCCGCGGATGACGGCATCGCCAACCTGCAGGGTCGCGTCGACACCCTCATCACCATCCCCAACGAGCGGCTCATGCAGGTGGTCGACAAGCGCACCCCGATCACCGAGGCGTTCAAGTTGGCGGATGACGTTCTCCGCCAGGGCGTCCAGGGCATCAGCGACCTCATCGTCTTCCCCGGGCTGATCAACCTCGACTTCGCCGACGTCAAGGCGATCATGTCGGGCCAGGGCGCCGCCCTCATGGGCATCGGCTTCGGCAACGGGGACACGCGTGCCGCCGACGCCGCCCGCGACGCGGTGGCGAGCCCGCTGCTCGAGACCACCATCGCGGGCGCCAAGGGCATCCTGCTCAACGTCACCGGTGGGCCCGACCTCACCCTCTACGAGGTCAACGAGGCGGCCCAACTGGTCAGCGAGTTCGCCGACCCGGACGCCCAGATCATCTTCGGCACCGTCATCGACGAGCAGATGAAGGGCG
Source organism: Candidatus Dormiibacterota bacterium (assembly GCA_963850385.1). GTDB lineage: Bacteria > Chloroflexota > Dormibacteria > Aeolococcales > Aeolococcaceae > Aeolococcus. The sequence goes on along the minus strand of CAWKKS010000002.1, from coordinate 134,363 downwards.
AGGTGAAGATCACCGTGATCGCCACCGGGTTCACCGGGCACATCGACGTGCTCGGCACCCTCGCGTACGAGCCGGCGGCGCGGCCGGTGACCCCCGCGGCCCCGGCGTTCACCATCGGTGGGCGCTCGGCCACACCGGCCAACGCGGATGACCTCGACATCCCGGCGTTCCTCCGCGATCGCAGGTAGAGCGCTGCTTCAAGCTGCTGCCGCCCCCCGCGACGCGGGGGGCGGCCCGGTCGTGTCATGAAGTGCCCCTACTGCTCGCAGCCCGAGTCCAAGGTCGTCGACTCACGCGACTCCGAGACCGGTGAGGCGATCCGCCGACGGCGGGAATGCCTTTCCTGCCACAAGCGTTTCACCACCTACGAGCGCGTCGAGGCCGTGCCCCTGTGGGTGGTCAAGAAGGATGGCAGACGCGAGGAGTTCAACCGTCGCAAGCTGCTCGGTGGGCTCGTCAACGCGTCGACCAAACGCGACATCGCCTCAGCTCAGCTCGAGGCCCTGGTGGATGACATCGAGAACGCTCTGCGCTCGCGCAACGTCACCGAGGTGCGCAGCCGTGAGGTCGGCGAGATGGTGATGCAGCACCTGCGCACCCTCGACGAGATCGCGTACGTGCGGTTTGCGTCGGTGTACCGGTCTTTCCGAGACGTCGAGCAGATGCGGGCAACCATCGAGGACGTGCTCGCCAACCCCCCGGGGACCAGGCCACCCGAGCCTCCGCGCCGCCGCCGCCGCGGAGCAGACGACGGTCGCGAGCTACCCCTCGACATGGGCAAGTGAGCCGGCGCGCGCCTCGCCCATGCCGCCGCACCCGGTGACCGATCTCGCCCTCGACGCGATCGCCGAGCGGCTGGGCGCGGTGCGCGCGCGCGTGGCGCGCGCAGCGGAGACCGCCGGACGCGACCCGGCGTCGGTCCTGCTCCTGGCGGTGACCAAGGGGCACGGCGTCGACGCGGTGACCGCGGCGGCGCGACTTGGGCTGGGCGATGTCGGCGAGAGCCGCGTGCAGGAGGCGCAGGCGAAGATCGACGCATACCGTGGTGCGGCGCTGAGCTGGCACATGGTCGGTCATCTCCAGCGCAACAAGGCGGGCACGGCGGCACGCCTCTTCGACACCGTGCACTCCGTCGACAGCGCCGCGCTGGCCGGCGTGCTGGCGCGGCACCGCCCGGGGGACGGGCCGCCGCTGCGGGTCTTCGTCGAGGTGGAGATGACGGGCATCGCGGGCCGGTCCGGGGTCACGCCGGCGGCCGCCGCGGCTTTGCTGACCCACGTGCGAGGCCTCCCCGCCATGGCGGTGCAGGGCCTGATGACGATCGCGCCGCCCGGGTCGGCGGAGGCGGCGTCCGCGTGCTTCGCCCGCCTGCACCAGCTTCGCGCGATCCTCGAGCACGACCAGGGGTTCTCTCTTCCCGATCTCAGCATGGGGATGAGCAACGACTTCGAGGTTGCCATCGCTCACGGCGCGACCGTCATTCGCCTCGGGCGCGTGCTCTTCGGCGACCGGCCGAGGGGCGGGGCATGACCAGGCTCGAGGCTATCCTGAGCACACCATGAGCGAACCGGCGATGTCAGAGGCTGCGGACCGCGGCCTGTCGTTGCCAGGGCGCAGGCAGCAGCTGGCAGTGCTGCTCAGCACCGCGGCGGTGGTGTTCGTGGTCGATCACCTGACCAAGTGGGTGGTGACCCAGAACATCGGCCTCGGTCACCAGGTGCCCAGCAGCGGACCGCTCACCATCCATCACATCGAGAACCGCGGCGCTGCCTTCGGGGCCTTCCCGCAGCTGCAGTTCATCTTCCTGGCGGTGGCGGTGGCGGTGGCGGGCTACATCCTCATCGCCGGCCGGCGGTTCGGCCCCGGCCTCTTCCCTCAGGTGCTTCTCGGCATGGTCCTCGGCGGTGCGCTGGCCAATGCCGTCGACCGCGTGGTCCAGGGATATGTCGTCGATTTCATCGACCTGCAGCGCTGGCCGGTCTTCAACGTCGCCGACATGGCCATCGTCATCGGCATCCTTGTCGGTGTCCTGACCCTGCGCACCCTGCCGGCCCCCGCCGCGCACGGCGGTGACCCCTCCACGTGAGCGGCGCCGCTGGTCCGCACGCCACCGTCCTGCGGCTGGACCTGCGGGTCATGCAGCAGGCGAGGGTCAGCCGCAGTGCTGCCCAGTCGCTCATCGCCGGTGGCCATGTGCGCGTCAACCACCGCCCGGCGAAGTCCGGCCAGCGCGTCCGCCCGACCGACGACGTGGAGGTCGTCGTGCCTGCCCCACCGGTGCCGTCCGCCGAGGTCGATGGGCCGCTCGTCACCCTGGCGGTCGTCTACGAGGACGACCTGCTCGCCGTGATCGACAAGCCGGCCGGCATGGTGGTGCATCCAGCGGCCGGGCATCGGGCGGGAACCCTGGCCGACGGGCTCAGGCAGCGAGGCACCATGTGGTCGCAGCTGGGTGGCGCCGAGCGTCCGGGCATCGTCCACCGGCTCGACCGGGACACCAGCGGGCTCCTCGTCGTGGCCAAGACCGAGGCGGCCCATCGCTCGCTGTCGCTGCAGCTGCAGCGCAGGACGCTCAGCCGTGTCTACTGGACCCTCGTGCACGGGACCTTCCGCGAGGCGACCGGGCGCATCGAGGCGCCGATCGGGCGCGACCCGGGTCACCGTCAGCGCATGGCCGTCGTCGACAGCGGGCGCCCGGCCGTCACCGATTTCACCGTCGTCGAGCGCCTGCGCCGCTTCACGCACCTCGAGGTGCGCCTGCACACCGGACGAACCCACCAGATCCGTGTCCACCTCGCCTCCATCAGCCATCCGATCGCCGGTGACCCGGTGTACGGCAGGCGTGGTGACACCCTTCTGCAGCGCCCGGCGCTCCATGCCCAGCGGCTCGGCTTCCTTCACCCGGGCACGGGCGAGCGCTGCGAGTTCTCGGCGCCGCTGCCCGAGGACCTCGTCACCGCGCTCTCGGTCGCCCGGGCCGACTGATGGCCGGCAGCCCGCGCGTCAGCACCCAACCCGGCCGTCTCATCGTCCTCTCGGGCCCGAGTGGGGTCGGCAAGGACACCGTCCTGCACGAGCTGCGCCGTCTCGATCCCTCGTTGCGCTACAGCGTCTCGTACACCACGCGCGCGCCCCGGCCGGGGGAGGAGGACGGTGTCGCCTATTCCTTCGTCGACGAGCAGACGTTCCGGCGCATGGCTGAGAACGGCGAGTTCCTGGAGTGGGCGGAGGTGCACGGGCACCTGTACGGCACGGCGGAGGCGCGCGTGCGCGAGTCGCTGGGACGCGGTGAAGACATCGTCCTGAAGATCGACGTCCAGGGCGCCGCCTGGATCCGGCCCCGCGTCGCCGGCGCGATCTTCATCTTCCTGCTGCCTCCCTCCGAGGAGGAGCTGCGTCGCCGCCTTGTGGCCCGTGACACCGAGGATGAGGCGGCTGTCGAGCTGCGTGTCAGCAACGCGGTCGCCGAGCTGGCCGATGGCGCAGCGTACGATCACCGTGTGGTCAACGACGACGTCGGCCGTGCGGCCGCCGAGATCCTCGACATCGTGCGTGGCCGCCGCGCGGAATCGCTGCGGTGAGCGAGCCGCCTCGGCACGTCGCCATCCATGTCTGCGGCAGCGTGGCCGCCTACCGCGCCCTTGACGTGATCACCGCGCTGCGCAAGCGGGACTGCGAGGTGCGCGTCGCGATGACCCGGAGCGCGCGGCACTTCGTCACCGCGACCACCCTGCAGAGCCTCAGCGGTCACCCCGTGGTGCGCCGGGTCTGGCAGCCGGCCGGCGACGGTCACGGCATGGGGCACATCGACCTGGCGTCGTGGGCGCACGTGCACGCGGTCGTGGCGGCGTCCGCGAACCTGATCGCCCGCCTCGCCCACGGCTTCGCCGACGACGCCGTGACCACCGCGCTGCTGGCCAGCCGCGCCCCGCTGATCATCGCGCCCGCGATGGAGTTGGCGATGTGGGAGCACCCCGCGACCCGCGCCAACGTGGACACGCTGCGCAGCCGCGGGGCAACGATGGTTGGTCCGGTTCGCGGGCGGCTCGCCAGCGGCGCGGAGGGGGAGGGGCGGATGGCCGATGTCGAGCAGATCGTCGCCGCCATCCTCGACCCCCATCGCGACACGACCGGGTGAGACGCCGCCGAGCGCCGCGCTGGTGACCGCAACCGGTTCACCGCTCGCCGGTCGCACCGTGGTGGTGACCGCGGGCGGGACGCGCGAACCCATCGACCCGGTGCGCTACCTCGGCAACCGCAGCAGCGGCAAGATGGGCAACGCGCTGGCCCTGGCCGCGGCCCAACGTGGAGCGACGGTCACCCTCGTCACCACCGTGGCGCCGCCTCCGCAGCACCCCGGGATCACCGTCGTTGAGGTGGACACCGCGGAGGAGATGAACGCCGCCGTGCGGGCCGTGCTCTCCGCGGCAGCGGTGCTGGTGATGGCGGCCGCGGTGGCCGACTACCGGGTGGCCGAGGTCTCCCAACGAAAGCTCAAGAAGCGCGACGCCCTCTCCCTCCAGCTGGTCCCCACCATCGACATCCTGCGGTCGCTGGTGGATGACCCGCTGCGCGAGGGCGTGTTGGTGGTCGGTTTCGCCGCCGAGACCGACGACGCCGAGCGCAACGCGCTGGCCAAGCTTCGCGGCAAGCGCCTCGACCTGGTGGTGCTCAACGACGTGTCGAAACCCGGGATCGGCATGGGGAGCGACGACAACGAGGTCGCCGTGTATGACGCGGAGGGGCTGGTGACCCGGGTCGCCGCCAGCCCCAAGCCCGTCGTCGCGCGAGCCCTGCTGGACGTCGTCGAGGCGCGGCTGGACCGGCGCGCTCGCCCGGCTGCGAGACTCCGGCGGTGACGGCGCAGAGCATCGAGGCACCCGAGACGTCTGCGGCGACGGATCCCGCTGCGCATGTCGCGGTGACTCCCGACACCGGCGCCATCCTGCCCCGGGACACGTACACGTACGCGGTGCCGGTGGACCTGGTGGGGCGCGCGGTGCCGGGGGCGCGCGTCCTTGTGCCCTTCGGGGCGCGCGAGGTGGTCGGCTACGTGCTGGGGTCGGAGCAGGCATACGCGGGCGGCGAGGCGCGGTCGCTCTCCGCGGTCCTCGAAGAGCCGCCCATCCTCAGCGCCACGACCCTGCAGCTCGCCCGCTGGATCGCGGAGCGCTACTGTGCGCCGCTTGGTGAGGTCATCCGCGCGATGCTTCCCAAGGGGGTGCGGTCGGCGCGCCCCGGTGGCCGCAAGCGGGGACCGCGCACCACCTCGGCCGCGGTCGATGCGACCCGCTCCCGCGACGGGGCCGTCCCCGAGACGCCGCCACCCCTGACGCACGCTCAGCGCGCCGCGGCCGCCCCGCTGCTCGAGGCGGTGGCGTCGGGCAGCCACCGGCGCGTGCTCCTGCACGGTGTCACCGGCGCGGGCAAGACCGAGGTCTACCTGGTCGCGATCGCGGCGACATTGGCCGCCGGCCGTCAGGCGATCGTCATGGTGCCCGAGATCGCGCTCACCCCCCAGACCATCAGGCGGTTCGCGGCCCGCTTCCCGGGCCGCGTCGCGGTGCTCCACTCCGCCCTCACCGAGGCCGAGCGGGCGCGCGAGTGGCGGCGCCTGCGCGACGGTGAGCTCGACGTCGTGGTGGGCTCACGCAGCGCCGTCTTCGCGCCGCTGCCACGCCTGGGGATCATCGTCGTCGACGAGGAGGATGCCGGCGCCTACAAGCAGGACCGCATCCCCCGGTACCACGCCGTCGACGTCGCGCTGGAGAGGGGACGGCTCGAGCGCGTGCCCGTGGTGCTGGGCAGCGCCACGCCCCGGGTCGAGACCTTCTACGCGGCCCACACCGGCGGCTTCGAGCTGGTCACGCTCGATCAGCGCATCAGCGGCCGGCCGTTACCGCCGATCGAGGTCGTCGACCTCCGCGAGGAGCTCCGTGCCGGCAACCGCAGCCCCCTCTCGCTCGAGCTCGATCGCGCGCTGCGCGACTGCCACGAGGACGGTGGACAGTCGATCCTGTTCCTCAACCGCCGCGGCACGGCCACGGTGGTGGTGTGTCGCAACTGTGGCGAGGCGCTGTCGTGCGACAGCTGCAGTGTCTCGCTGGTCTACCACGCCTCGCGCCGGCGTTGCGACTGCCACTACTGCGGCGCGTCGCGCAGCCTTCCAGACATCTGCCCTGCCTGTGGATCACCCTCCATCCGCGGTCTGGGCATGGGCACCGAACGGCTCGAGGTCGAGGTGCACGAGCGTTTCCCCGCGCTGCGCCTGCTGCGCATGGACCGCGACACCACCAGCAGCCGCGACGCGTACTTCACCATCTACGACGACTTCGCCAACCACCGCGCCGACTGTCTGATCGGCACCCAGATGGTGGCCAAGGGGTGGGACCTGGGCAACGTCCGGCTGGTCGGCATCGTCAACGCCGACGTGTCACTGCATTTCCCCGACTATCGCAGCGGCGAGTTCGACGTTCTCGCTGCTCACCCAGGTGGCCGGGCGCGCCGGTCGCGGCGACGAGCCGGCGCGGGTGATCCTGCAGACCTACAGCCCCGATCACTACGCGGTGCGCCACGCGGTGACGCACGACTACCTCTCCTTCGCTCGCGAGGAGATCCGGGTGCGCCGAGCCCTGCGCTTCCCGCCCTACGCCCGGATGGTGGTGTGCACGACCAGCCACCGCGAGGATGCCCGTGCCGAGCTCGAGGCGCGCCGGATGTTCACGGAGGTGTCTGGTAAACTCGGCGCCGGGTCCGGCCTTGACGTCCTCGGGCCGACTCCCGCCTTCCTCCACCGCCTGCGCGGCGAGTACCGCTGGCAGGTCACGATCCGAGGCGAGCTGATCGAGAGGGCATTCCCGCACCTGCCGCGCGGTCGCGGTTGGAGCATCGATGTCGACCCCGGACCGTGAGGTGATTCGTGGCCGTTCTTCCCATCGTCCTGGCCGCTGACGAGGACCCGATCCTCGTCTCCCGGGCCAAGCGTGTGCCGCGCGTCGACGACACCATCCGCAAGCTCATGGACGACATGGTCGAGACCATGATCGAGGCGCACGGCGCCGGGCTCGCCGCTCCGCAGGTCGGCATCCCGCTGCGGGTCATCGTGCTCAAGGTCGACAACCAGCTGTACCAGCTGGCCAACCCCGAGATGGTGCGTTGTGAGGGCGAGCAGACCGGCGTCGAGGGATGTCTCTCAGTGCCGGGCCTGATCGGCGACGTCACTCGCTGCCAGCGCGTCGTCGCCCGGGGCCTCAACCGTCACGGCAAGGAGATCCGCGTCAAGGGCGACGGGCTGCTGGCGCGCGCCATCCAGCACGAGGTCGACCACCTCGACGGCATCCTCTTCACCACCAAGGTGATCGAGGGCACCCTGCGCAGGTGGGACTCGGTCGAGGACGCCGAGGTGCTCGAGGGCGAGCTCGTCGGCTGACGTCGACCCGCGCTCCCCGGCAGCACCCACTGATGCGCATCGTCTTCTGCGGGACCGCCCCCTTCGCGCTGCCGTCGTTGCGCGCGCTGGCCGGCCAGCACGAGGTCGCGGCGGTGGTGACCCAGCCCGACCGTCCAGGCTCGCGCGGTCGCCCGGCGCCGCGCCCCGTTGCCGACGCCGCCACCGAGCTGGGCATCCCGGTCCTTCGTCCCGACCGGGTGCGTGCGCCCGGCAGCGTCGCCGAGATCCTCGCGATGGCTCCTGACGCCTTGGTTGTGGCCGCTTATGGCCAGATCATCCCGGCCGCGCTCCTCGACGGGCCACCGCACGGCGGCATCAATGTCCACGGGTCGCTGCTGCCGCGCTGGCGCGGCGCGGCGCCGGTGGCCGCGGCCATCCTCGCCGGCGACACGCACACCGGGGTGTCGATCATGCGCATGGATCCCGGCCTCGACACCGGGCCTGTCTACGCCCGCGAGGCGACGGAGATCGGCGCCGCCGACACCGCGCCCGCTCTCACCGAGCGGTTGGCCACGCTCGGTGCCGGGCTGTTGATTGCGGTTGTCCGCAGCGTGGAGCTGGGAACCGCGACGGCCACCGCCCAGGATGACGGCGCGGCGACCTACGCACCCCGGCTGGGCCGCGACGACGGCCTGGTCGACTGGAGCACGCTCAGCGCGGTCGAGGTCGACCGCCGCGTGCGCGCCCTGCAGCCGTGGCCAGGCGTTACCGCGCCGCTCGCCGGGTCGATGGTGCGCATCGTTGCGGGCGGCCCATCCGACGCCGTGGCCCTCGACGCAGCGGCCGGGACCGTGCTGGGCGTCCACGGCGAGGTGGCGGAGGTGGCCACCGCCGCCGGGGTCTACAGCCTCGCCACCGTACAGCCGGCGGGCGGGCGGCCGATGAGCGCCGCCGCCTACCTGCGTGGCCGGCGACTCGGCAGTGCGCCATGAGCCGATCGGCAAGCGCGCCCGCCGCGCTGGCGCGCAACCGCCAGGCGACGCATGAGTACAGCATCCTCGAGACCTTCGAGGCCGGCATCGAGCTCACCGGCACCGAGGTCAAGGCGCTGCGTGATGGGCGGACGCAGCTGCGCGAGGGGTACGTCCGCATCGAGAACGGGGAGGCGTGGCTCCTCGGCGTCAACATCGCCGAGTACGCCCAGGGCAACCGGCGCAACCACGAGCCGCAGCGCCGCCGCCGCCTGTTGTTGCACCGGCGCGAGATCGAGTACCTCGGCGCCAAGGTGGCCCAGCAGGGCCTGACGCTGATCCCTCTGCGCATCTACCTCAAGGGCAACCGCATCAAGCTCGAGTTCGGGCTGGCGCGCGGCAAGAAGCTCTGGGACAAGCGCCAGGCGATCGCGGAACGCGACGCGCGGCGTGACGCCGAACGTCTCACCGCGCGAGCGCAGCGCCTCTGAGTCCGGGCGGCGTCGTGCCTGCCTGCAGGGTGCGGGTCAGTGCCACGAGGAGGCAGATCCCCAGCACCGCGGGCAGCGAACACGCCTGGAGGAACAGCCACCACGCCGGTCCGCTCGGCACGCCGTGGATGCCCGCTGCCCCGATGGCCGCGATGGCGGCGCCCCCGATGATGCCGACGCCGACGAGCGCGCCGACGCTCCAGCCCAGAAGTGCCCGCCCGCCGTGTCCCCGCTCGTGCGCCAAGGCAGCTGCGGCGGCGATGGCGATGAGCAGGTGGACGTAGACCGGGTACCAGGCGATGCTACCCACCAGCAGCATCACGGTCACGCCGCAGGCGAACTCGGCGCCGCGCTCGGCACGGCTCCGCTGTCCGCCGCGCACGGCAACCAGCAGGGCCGCCACCGTCACCAGCGAGAGGGCGGTGGCCAGCCCGTGCAGCCAGGGGGACGGCGACTGGACTGTCACCACGGAGTGCCCGGCGAGCCTGTTGACCACCCCATTCCAGGTCTGGTTGTAGATCCACCCGTTGTCACGGTTGAGCACGGGCAGCACCGAGCTCAGGTACTGACGCGTCACCGGCCAGCCGAGGACGCCGATACCGACGGCGACGGTTGCGGCCGTGGTCGCGAGCCCCGCCAGCGCACCGCGCCACCACCGGCGACGCACCAGCACCACGAGCAGGACCACGGGGGCGATCTTGATACCCGCGGCCAGGCCGAGGATGACCCCACACCTGGTCCGATGCCCCGAGAGGTAGTCGGCCAGGGCCAGCGCCAGCAGCAGGAAGATGACGGTGTTGACCTGGCCGTGCCAGAGGTTGTAGGTCGCCGGCGGGAACGTCAGAGCCACGAAGACGCCGAGTTGCAGGCGCGGCCATGTCGCCGGAAGCAGCGCACGTGCCGTGATGACCGCGCCGCCCACCAGGGCTGCCAGGGAGATCCACAACCAGGTCAGCTCTTGCCAACGGGCGGACAGCCAGGCCAGCGGTCGCAGCATCACGGCGGCGAACGGCGGGTAGTCGAATCCCGTCATCACGATGGAGGCGCCGCCGAAGGCGTGGTAGGGGCTGACCCCCGACGCCACGGCGTGGGCCGCGCCCGCGTACGCGGAGAAGTCCTCGAACGGTCCCGCGAAGGTGCCGGTCAGCGGCACGACGACGAAGTTGTACGCGGCGCCGACCACCGCCGCGATCGTCCCCGCGCTGAGCAGCAGCGTGAGGACGGCGCGCCAGTCCCGGCTCGAACGGGCCGCTCGCGGCGGCGTCCACCGCCGGCTGATCACCGACACGCGGCGAGTGTCGACGCCCGCAGCCGCGGTGAGCGGCCCAGGTGCTCGACCGTTACCGAGGTGCGACGGCCCGAGCGGACCGGATGCGCGGGACGGTGCCGAAGGCCGCGGCCGCTCGAGGCACCCGGGAGCCGCCGCCGGGCAGCGTGGCGGCCTCGCCGCAGGTCAGTCAGGATGCGGCGAGGTGGTCGGTGTCGAGGTCCTCAGCGACCGCTCGGGCCGCTGCCATGATCGGGCGGTTGGCCCTGGTATCCGGAACCGTCGCGGCCGCCAGCTCGTCGATGGCGGTGCGCAGCTGGCGCAGCCCACTGCCCTTGGCGGCGGACACCTGGAGGGGCGCGAGGTTGGCGATGGCGCCCAGCCGCCCGGCGACCTCAGTAGCCTCCGCCCGGCCGAGCCGGTCGACCTTGTTGATGACCAGGATGGCCGGCTGGTCACAGCCCATCTCGTCGAGCGTCTCGAGCACCGTCTCGAGCTGCGCCTCGGCGTCAGGGTGCGAGGCGTCGACGACGATCGCCAGCAGGTGTGCCTCGCGCACCTCCTCGAGCGTGGCCCCGAACGCCTCGACGAGCTCGTGCGGCAATGACTGGATGAACCCGACCGTGTCGGTGATGATGACCCGGCGACCACTGGAGAGCTCGAGGAGGCGCGAGGTGGGGTCGAGGGTGGCGAACAGGAGGTCGTCGGCGAGGACGGTGGAGTTGGTGAGGTTGTTGAGCAGGGTGGACTTGCCGGCGTTGGTGTAGCCGACCAGCGCGCAGGAGGCCAGGGGAACCGCGGTGCGGGCGGTGCGCCGCGTGGTGCGCTGACGCTGGATCTCCTTGAGTCGCTGGCGGAGCCGTCGCAGCTTCTGGTTGATCAGGCGGCGGTCGACCTCGATCTGCTTCTCACCCATGCCACCGCGCATGCCCCCGGTGCCGACGCGACCGCGCTGGCGTTCGAGGTGAGCCCAGCCGCCGGCGAGGCGGGACAGCTGGTGGGCCAGCTGCGCCATCTCCACCTGGACGCGCCCCTCGGCGCTGCGGGCGCGACGGCCGAAGATGGCCAGGATGACGTCGGTGCGGTCGAGCACCGGCACCCCCCAGGTCTCCTGGAGGTTGCGTTGCTGGCGCGGTGACAGCTGGTCGTTGACGAGCGCAGCGGGTTCGTGCAGCTCGCGGATGCGAGCACCGAGCGCCTCCACCGTCCCGCTGCCGAAGAAGCTGCCGGGATGCACCTCACGAAGAGGCACGGCGGCCCGCTCGACAACCGTGGTCCCCAGGGTGCGGGCCAGCTCCTCGAGCTCGTCGAGCTCGATCTCTGTCTGGTCGCGCCGTGAGCTGCGCTGGTACGCGCCCACGATGAGCACGCGCGTCATCGCCGTCGAAGCCACCGGCTCCGAGCCACCACCTCTGCGTCGTGCCATGCTCGCCTAGCCTATTCCATCGTCGCCGGTGGCGCTGTGCGATGCTTGGCTGCGATGAGCGGGAGGCCGGCGCGGGCTCAACCGGTTCGGGTGGTCATGGAGATCACTGACAAGCGCGCATTCGCCAGCGCGATCGACTGGCCTGGCTGGGCACGGGTCGCCAGGGACGAGGAGGCGGCGCTGGCGGTCCTGGTGGAACACGCGCCTCGCTACCAGGTCGTCGCCGAAGAGGCGGGTCTGCCGTTCGCACCCGGTGGTTACCAGGTCATCGAGCGTCTGCGCGGCACGGCATCGACGGACTTCGGCGTCCCTGACAGACCCGCGAGCGTCGACGCTGAGCCGTTGAACGCTGCCGGCGCACGCCGTTTGGCGGAGGCGGTCCGGGCGTCGTGGACGGTCCTCGAGCGAGTGGCGGCACGCGCGCCGGCGTCGTTGCGCAAGGGCCCCCGCGGCGGTGGACGTGACCGCGACGCCATCGTCGAGCACGTTGCCGGCGCAGAGCACGAGTACGCCCGGCGGATGGGCATCCGGATGCCCGCTCCGCGTGATGCGGGGTCCGGCGGAGCCCTGCGCGACGCCATCCTCGACGCCCTGCGGCGCGCCCGTGACGGCGGACCGCTCACCGAACGCGGCTGGACCGCGCGCTACGCGGCGCGGCGGATCGCCTGGCATGCCCTCGATCACGCCTGGGAGATCGAGAACCGCAGCGAGAGCTGAGCTCAGACGGACCGGCGGGGACGCTTCGGCGGCGGCGGCGGCAGGTCGGCGATGTGGCAGGGAATGTCTGCGTCCTCGTCGATCTGGTAGCTCGCGCAGATGCGGTGATACCCATCCGCGACGGTCAGCAGGCGATCGTGGTAGAGGCCGCCGCGCACCAGCAGCACCGGCGACAGCTTCTCGCCCTTCCTCACCTTCTTGAGGTCCTTGCGCAGTTCCCGGTCATCGGCGGGAAGCAGTGCGAGCCCGCTCGCGCGCAGCAGATCCTTGGCCTTCTTGTTCGCCGGCGACGCTGCGCGCAGCCGGCGGACGACAGTGCGGATCGTCGCGGCGTCGAAGAGGAGGCTCAGGTAGTCGGCCGCCGCGTCGAAGTCGTGCGCGGCAGGAGCGGCAGCCCACAGCTCAGTCGGCTTGCTCGCCACCTTCATCCTCGTCGTGCATCTGTCGGTTCCGGTGACGTCCCGCTGTCGCCCTGCGCGGCCAGGACTGCCCCGGTATCGCCGCCCTGGCCTCGCAGTATGGAGGCGAACAGCACGGCGAGCAGGCTTCCCGCGAGCGGACCGACGAGGTAGGGCCATGAGTGTGCGAGGTTGGCGCGGACAAGGTCGGGTGCCAGCGTTCGCACCGGGTTCATGGAGGCGCCGGTGAGCGGGTCGCCCCACAGCCCGGCGAGTGCGATGTACCCGCCCACCGCGATCGCCGAGAGGGCTCCCACGTTCTGAGCGGTCGAGGCCGTCCCCAGGATGACGCTGACCAGGCCCATCGTCAGCACCATCTCGATGAGCATTGCCTGGACGTCGGACACGTTCGGCCCGGGAAGCGTCGCACCGAAGCTGCCGCCGCGCCCGAGGACCACCCAGAGAAACAGGCAGGCCAGCAGGCCGCCGGCGAGCTGGCTGGCGAGGTAGCCGGGGACGCGCGTCCAGGGAAAGTCGCGGCGCAGTGCGAAGGCGATGCTGACCACGGGATTGAGGTGCGCGCCACCCACCTTGCCCATGAAGAGGATGACCGCCATGACGGTGAGCGCCGGGACGGTCACCGCGGCTGACCGGGAGATCGGCAGTCCGGTCACCGACACCGCCACGTGGCTGCCCACCCCGCCCAGCACCAGGAGAAAGGTGCCGAGCATCTCCGCGAACGCGCGCCGCCACCACAGGGAGTTGTCCCGGAAGCTGCGCGCCCATGGGGGCTCCGGCGCGGCGTGCTTCGCGCCCGAGGTCTCGTCCAGGGCGGCGTGCGCCTCGATCACGCGGTCCTCACGGCTGCGCAGTATGAGGCCGCCAACGCGCGCGCACGTGGAGGTCGCATCACAGCGATGACGCACCACGACACGGCCGTCGAACGGTGCACCTCGCGTACGCTGTGACCAAAGGAGTTGTACATGGGACTTGCAGCAGTCGGAGATCTCGCACCGGACATCATCGCGCGGCGCCGGGACGGGAGCTCGCTCACCCTGTCGTCGCTGCGCGGGCGGTACGTGCTCGTGTACTTCTACCCGAAGGACGACACGCCGGGCTGCACCGCGCAAGCCTGCGGCCTCAACGACAACCTGGCCGCGCTCACCGAGAGCGGGGCTGACGTCATCGGCGTGAGCACCGACAGCTGGGAGTCGCACACCCGCTTCGCGGAGAAGTACGGGCTTCAGTTTGCCTTGGCGTCTGACGGCGACAGCGCCATCCGCAGGGCATATGGCGTCGGCAAGGTGCTCGGCATCTTCCCCGCGACGCAGCGTGTCTCCTTCCTGGTTGGACCTGACGGAAGGGTCGCCCACGTGTGGCCGCAGGTGAACGCCGCGCGGCATGCCAACGACGTCCTCGACGAGCTCCGCAGCCGCTCCTCTGAGGCCCTCGCCAGCTAGGACCGTCTGCGTGCCGCGGCAGCGCGGTTGGTCTCGGCCGGTCGCGCGAGAGGGTCAACCCTGGGGCTGAGTGTCGGGTTGACACCGCGGGAGAGATTCCATCCCAGGGCCGACGACGTCGACCCGTCACGTGGGAATGATCGGTGGCGTCGTCCACTCGGACGAGAGCAGCCACGGAGGGTTTCCAATGTCGACCGGTGACTACATCATCAACGCCGCCTTCATTCTGCTGGTTCTCAAGCAGGCGCGTGAGCGACAGCTCGATCGCCGCGCGCTGCTTGTGCCGCTGGTGATGGTGTTCTTCGTCGCGCAGCAGTATCTGCACACGATTCCAACGGCGGGAAACGACCTCGTGCTGGTCGGCTTGCTCGCCGGGGTTGGGGTGGCGATGGGGCTTGCCAGCGGGTTCGCCACCCACGTTCGGGCCGGCACCCAGGGCTTCCCCCTGGCTCGAGTGGGATGGCTGGCCGGGGCCCTTCTGGTCGCCGGTATCTCCTCGCGGGTCATCTTCGCCTTCCTGGTGACCCATGGCGCCGAGCCGGCCATCCGGTCCTTCAGCGCTGCCCACCAGATCGGTGCGGCAGCGTGGCCGGTCGCCCTCGTGTCGATGGCCGTCTGCGAGGTCACCGTGCGCGTCGTGACCGTCCAGCTTCGTGGCCGCCACCTCCAGCTCGCGGCTGCGCCCGTCGCCACCACCGCTGCTGCTCTCCCTGCCTGAGCCGGAGCGCCAGTGCCGCCCCTGGCCCCCAGTCGGGCCGGGGCGCCGCTATCGTCAACCGCAGTGGCTTCTCCTGCGCAGCCGGGAACCTTGAGCGGCGCCCCTCCACCCGCGTCCGAGGACACTCCGCGGGTCGCCGGTGCCCGCGACCGTGCTGAACGTCGGGTCCTGCGTCAGCGCGACACGCTCCGACCGCTTGGATGGGTCGCCATGGTCGTGGTGGCCGTCGGCGCAGCCGGCGCCAGCCCGGCGCCCGGCCTGCACGGCAGGGCGCTCGGCGTCACGCTTGCGCTGCTGGCGTTCGCGATGATGCTTCTCGCGTCGATCACACGGCCCTTCAGCGCGCTGAGGCACCGCATCCAGGCGGCGGTCATCGCCGCGATGGCCGCCGCGGGAATCTGCCTGGTCGCGCTTCAGCCGCAGGGCCCAGCTGGGCTCGCCACCGGCATCGCTGTATGGATGGCCATCGTGCGTCTGCCCCTCATCCAGGGCATCGCGCTCAGTGGCGTGACGGGGATCGCACTCGATGGCACCGCCGTCCACTCGGGGAGCTCGCCCGCGGCGGTGCTCGCCGATACCCTGCTTCTGGCGTTGCTGGGCATGATCGCGTTCTTCATCCAACAGGCGCGCGCGAGCCAGGACAACACCGAGCTCCTGTTCGCCCAGCTGGAGGACGCGCGCGACGCGCAGACGAGGGCCGCCGCGTTCGCCGAGCGGGGTCGTATCGCCGGTGAGCTGCACGATGTGCTCGCCCACTCGCTGTCGGGCGCGGCGATCCAGCTCCAGGCAGCGCGCATGCTCGCGGAGCGAGACGAGGTCTCGGTGCAGGTTCGAACGGCTATTGATCGCTCCGGCGAGCTTGTCAAGACCGGCCTCGCCAATGCTCGACAGGCCGTCGACGCCCTTCGGGGTGACAAGCTGCCCGGCGTTGACCAGCTCGAGGTGCTTGTGAGCTCATTCCGCGACGACACCGCCGTGGACGCAGTCCTGACCGTGGAGGGTGGCGCGCGCTCACTGCCCGCGGCCGCCAGCCTGGCGCTCTATCGCGGCGCCCAGGAAGCGCTCACCAACATCGTCCGCTACGCGCCGGGCGCGACTGCTCACGTTGTCCTGCGCTACGAGGACGGCGGCACGACTCTCAGCGTTGAGGACCATCTGCCGGCGGGGTCAACCCCGGGCGAGGGTTTGGCGGGCGTCGGCGGCGGACGAGGGCTCACGGTCATGCGGGAGCGCATCGAACAGGTGGGTGGCAGCGCACGCGCTGGTCCCACCGGGGACGGGTGGCGGGTCGAGTTGGTAGTCCCCGCATGACCGAACCAACGATCCGCGTGGTGATCGCCGACGACCAGCGCGTCGTGCGGGACGGGCTCAGCATGCTCGTGGGCCTGATGACGGGCGTTGAGCTGGTGGGCACCGCGGTCAATGGCGCGGAAGCGGTGGAGCGAGCGCAGAGCTGCCGTCCCAACGTCGTGCTGATGGATCTGAGCATGCCGGGCATGAACGGGGCTGCGGCCACCAGCCGCATCCGGTCCCTGCTCCCCGATACGCAGGTTCTCGTTCTCACCACCTACGCGGACGATCAGTCCCTGTTCCCGGCGCTGAGGGCGGGCGCGCACGGGTACCTGACCAAGGATGCGAGCGCCGAGGAGATCGAGCAGGCGATCAGGGCACTGGCCGGCGGCCGTACCCATCTCGACCCAGCCGTCCAGGAGCGGCTGGTGGCCGCAGTGCTCAGTGACTCGGCGCGCGAACCGGGTCGTGACGGGGTGCCCCCAGACGACCTCAGCCCGCGCGAAGCAGAGGTTCTCAAGCTGATCGCCACAGGACTGTCCAATTCCGAGATCGCTGCCGCCCTGTTCCTCAGCAACGCCACCGTCAAGACGCACATCAACCGTGTCTTCTCCAAGACCGGCGTCCGTGACCGGGCCCAGGCGGTTCGGTATGCCTACCAGCACCGGTTGGTCTGAGACTTGCAGGGCGGGAAGATCGCAGCCACATGACACCCTGGTGGAGGCGCCGGGAATCGAACCCGGGTCCGAAGCCGTGTCAAGCGCAACGTCTACGAGTGTAGTCCCGGTTTTGTTCTCACCGGCGCGTCGCCCTGGGACCAGGCTCCGCTCCGGCCAGTCACGGTGGATGTCGCCCCCGCCGCCGTGACGCCAGCGGGGGCCAAGACTGCTGGTATTAGCGTCGGGTCCGGTCACCGCAGCCGCTTGACCGGTCGACGTCAGGCCGTAGCCTGATCGTTTGCCTTACTTACGCAGCGAGCGCAAGGGGCTGTGCATTCTTCGCACTTATGTTTGTCCCGGTTTTACGAGCCCGGGGCTCGAACTCGCGATCACGCAAACCACGACCCCGTCGAAACCGTACGCCCCCACGAGGTGAAGCTGCATGTCAATGGTACCGCGTCGTGCCGCAGGAGACGGTGCGGTCAGGGACTTTCCGCGGTGTCGGGGCGCCTGACCACGCGCAATTCGCCCATCGGTGGCGACGCCCCGGCGAACAACCCGTCGACGCCGGTGGAGATCATCGCGGTCAGGTAGTTGACCAGCGCAGCTCGCGACATCGACCGGCGGTCGATCCACCAGTCCGCCGCTGCCTGCACCATGCCGACGATGCCGTGTGCCCACGGCTCCGCACCGCCGGAGTCGACACCCGCCTGGCGGAGCCGGTCACCCAACACGCGAGCAACCTCGGCCGCCATCAAAGCCATCTGGGCGTGGACGAGGTCGGAGCTCATCCCCCGGTCGGCGAGGGAGCCGTGCACCACGAACCGGTAGACCTCGGGGTCCTCCTCGATCAGGGCGAGGTAGGTGTCGACCACCGCGGCGATCGTCTCCCGCGGAGGGCGATCGACGACCAACGCGCTCGACATCGCCGCCAGGAGATCGTCGTTGACGCGGCGCCCGACCGCCAACCAGAGGTCGGCGCGGTCGGTGAAATGGCGGTAGAGGATGGGCTTGCTGACGCCCGCCTGGGCGGCGATGTCGTCCATGCCCACGCCCGCTCCGCGGGCGCGGATGGCAGCGACAGCCGCGTCGACGAGCTCGGCGCGGCGGGTCTCACGATGGGCGCGCCAACGCTCCCGTTGGCCTGCGGGCGCGTTCCTGGCGGAGGGTTGGGGTGGAGGTGGCGCCGCGGCCTGCGAGCGGCTCTTGACTTTCCTGGCGCGCATGCTACCAATAGTAGCCGTTACTCCGAGTAACACCCAACTTGAGGAGGCGGTGGCGTGCCCAGACTGCTGTCCCGGCCGCCGCTGCGGGAATCACCGGGCGGCTCGCACCGCTGCTGCCCGGTCCGCGCTCAGACGGCCTGGTCCACCGTGTCCTCGCGACGCTCGACGGCCAGCGGCCATGTGAGAGTGAAGCAGGTGCCCTCGCCGGGCGCGCTGGTCACAGCGACCTCCGCGCCGTGCGCCTGCGCCAGGCGCCTCACCAACGCGAGCCCCATGCCCATCCCCCCATAGCGGCGGGTGCGTGACCCGTCCACCTGGCGAAGGTGGTCGAACACGGTGGGGAGCTCGCGCTCGTCGATGCCGATCCCGTCGTCGACGACGTCGATCCGGCAGCTGGCGCCGACGGGCCTGCTCAGCACGGTGACGCTGCTCCCGGCGGGGGTGAACTTGATCGCGTTGTCGATGAGGGCGCGCATCACCTGCTCGAAGCGCTCGCCGTCGGCGACGATGAACGTCCCCGCGGCGAGGTTGAGGGTGAGCTCCACCGGGAGCCCGTCCTTGAAGTTGTCGCGCAGCTGTGCGGCGGTACGGTTGATCGCGGCTGCCACGTCGACGTGCTCGGTGCGCAGCGTGACCGCCTCGGAGTTGAGCAGGGAGAACACAACGATGTTCTCCACGATGTCGCCGAGCAGGCGGGCGGAGATCTCCATGTCACGCACAAGCTCGAGCTTGGTTGGTTCATCGAGCTGCTGCCACGCTGCGGTGATCAGCTCGAGCTCGCCCTTGATGGCGAGAACTGGGGTGCGCAGCTCGTGCTGGGTGGTGGTGAGGAAGTCGGTCTTGAGCATGTCGAGCTCGCGCAGGCGCTGGACGGTCTGACGCTCCTGCTCGAACAGCCTGGTGTTCTCGGTGGCCACGCTGGCGTTGTTGGCGAGGGCGGCAAGCGCCCGCTCATCGCTGTCGGAGAGCGGGTCCAGTGGACCAGACGGCCAGGGCCCCCACCACCTCGGCGTGGTACATCATCGGCACAGCGAGCAGCCCGGGCGAGCCCTCCACCGCAGGCCGGCGGATGTGCTCACCGCGCGACAGGCGGTCGACCTCGTCGGTGTCGAACGCGGCCAGCGCGCTCTGCGACGCCCCCGCTGCGGCTCCGAGCGAGCCGTCCTCGATGGTGAACAGGGCAGCCCGCGCCTCACCGCCCCCGATGGCGGCGGCTGCGGCGAGGACGCTGCGGTGCAGAGCCTCAACGCCCTCGCCGGTGGCGGTCAAGGCGTGCGACACGCTCTCGAGCCGGCCGATCGAGCTGTCGAGGTGGTTGATGTAGCCAGCGATCTGCGCACGCATCCGGTTGACGCTCTGGGCCAGCCGGCCGAGCTCATCGTCGCCGATCACCGGGATGTCCGAGCTGAGGTCGCCGGCCGCGATCCGTCGAACGCCCCGTTCCAGCCGCGCGATCGGACGCACCACGAAGCGCGAGGCGAACGCCGCGATGACGAGGAACACCAGGACGATGGCGGTCACCCCGATCAGCAGGATGGTCCTCTCGTCGGCGCCGGTCTGGCCCGCGAACACGGCGGTCGGGACCTCGACCCCGAGGTAGGCGGGGATGCTCCCGTCCGGTGCCGCCACGGAGAGGTAGGAGGTGGCGACGCTGCCGATTCCCACGGCTGTGTACTCCGCCGCGAACGACCCCAGGTGGCGTGTCACGGGAGGGGTCCACCGCGGATCGATCACGGCGGGGGTGAGCGCGTACTCGTGTGCGGGGTCGAAGCGAAAGAGGTGTGGTGGCGATGTGGTGGTCAGCAAGGCAGGGGTGTACAGCAGCGCCGAGCCGAAGCGCGCGAACTGCGCCTGCAGGGCGGTGCTGTAGACGACGACACCGAGGAATTGATGCGCGCTGTCGCGCACGTCGACGGCTGCGTCGAACGCCGGCAGGCTGTTGCCGATGAGCTCCACACCCTCGTACCCGGCCGGGCACTTGCCTGACTTCCGGTTGGCCGTCTGAGCGCAGGCAGCGTTGCGGCCCTCGGTGAGCGCCAGGGCCGCCGATGACGTGTTGTCTGCGATATGCGGGACGGACGTCGACTCGCACGCGCTCAGCGCGACGCCGGCGCCGCACTCGTCGGTGTACAGCACCATGCCGTTTCCATCCATCACCGCCACCCGACTGCCGGGCGACGCGGCGCCCCCCAACCCGGAGGCGAAGAGGCTGGCCACGGCGGTGCCGCGCGCGGCGCTGTCGGGCAGCGCCAGGGCGCGCTGCAGCGATCCCGTCTTGGCCAGCGTCGTGGCGGCGAACTGGGTCTGCGGCTCGGTCACGTGCACCAGGAGCTGGTAGCCCGTGGCTGACCTGTTGCTCGCCTCCGACTGCACCGCCTGGTCGGTCTGCAGGGCGCGGCTGACCAGGAGGAAGCCGGACACGGTGGCCACCAGCGTCACCGTGATGATCAAGCCGCCGATCAGTAGGCGGGCCGTCAGCGTGTTACGCCAGCGTCCGCCCGAGCCAGCCGCCGCCACCATGACGTCCCGCCGGGCGGGTCAGTCCCCGGGCGAGACGCGCCGGCGGTGCAGCGCCATGCGCGCGATGATGGCGAGGGCGAGGGCGTCGACGGCCACCAGGATCGGCCAGATGAACAGGCCGCTCCCGAAGCTGATGCCGGTCAGCGGCCCCAGGCTCTCCACCGGCAGCACCCGAGCGGCGTCGGTGGCGGCCACCGTCTGTGCCGAGAAGAGAACCGGGTCGGAGGCGTCGACCACCACCTTGGGCGCCGGGGTCGCGGCGGTCACATGGGTCGTGTGCGTGGTGGTGCGCCCGGCCTCAGCAGAGCGCGCCGGGTGCGACTTGACGGGGGGCGTCTTGACGGGGGGCGCCTTGTGGACGGGCGGGGGCGGTGCCGGCTTGTGCATGGCCGCCTTCAGCCGGGCGATGAGGACCGGAAGCGGGGGCAGCGACCAGCCGTGCCAGCCGGCGCCCACGTTGCCGGCCTGATCGTTCTGCCACACCGGTGCGCCCTGGCCGCCCTGGTCACCCGGACCCTGGTCGGTGAGGACGGCGATGGCCGACCCGGTGCCGGTGGGCACCACCGCCGCCCGGACCATGGCGCCGGTCGTGGTCAGCGCCAGGACGCAGGCACCGCCGGCGACGACTGCGCGCGCCCAGAGGCGAGGGGACGATGCCTTCCGCATGGCCTCACCCTAGGGCCGGGCTGCGCGGGCAGGTCAGAGAACCCCTTCGCAAAGCGGACACGGCTGTGTATCGACGGCCGCGGGCAGGGCATCCCGTCCGCGCCCACGGCCTCGTACTCTTAGATCATGTCCACCCGGACGCGCCGCACCGAGCTCGACCTGCCGCGTCGGCGCGGGGTCGGGGCGCGGCTGCGGCGCTGGACCATCCCGACCATCGGTGCCGTGACACCGGTCGGGCTGATCGTCGTCAACATCGCCGCGTTCATCGTGCACAACCTGGCGGCCTTCCGCCTCGGGATCAGCGTTCTGGCTTTCGTCAGCGGCGTGATGCTCAACGCCTGGACCGCGCTGAAGATCTACCGGGTCGCCAAGGAGCGGTTCCCGCGCTTCGGACCGCTCCATGACAGCAACCAGGAGGTGGTCCTGATGATCGGCATGGCGCTGATCATCGGCATCTCCTTCGTCGAGGCGCTGTTCTGCTACAACGGCCTCAGCAACGAGAAGAACCTTCCCAACTCGTCGACGTTCATCCTCGGCGTGGTGGCCATCGCGATCCCGATCCTCCTCCAGGGCGTGTTCGGCCGGCTGCTCGGCGATCGCGGTGACGACATGGACGAACGGGTCGACGGGTACCCACTGCCACCCCCGCCGCCGGGCGAGACCTGGAGACCGTGATGACCACAGCGCAGCTCGTCGTCCAGCACGTCGTCCTGGTTCGCGCCGGTGGCGGCCAGGGCTTCAGTGGGGGCGGCCTCGGCGGGGGAGGTGGCTTCGGTGGGGGCGGCTACTACGGGGGCGGCGGCTACTACGGGGGCGGCGGGCTCGGTTCGCTCGGTCTGCTCTCGCTCCTCTTCTTCGGTGGTGGCCCGATCTTCTTCATCTTCATCCTGATGGCCGCCTTCAACGCGTGGCGCCGGATGTCGTACCACGGGGGGGCGGGAGGCCCTCGAACCGGCTGGAGCGGGTACCAACCGTCGGATGGTGCCGAGCGCCCGATGGGTGTCCCCACCGGTTTCGGTGTGGGCCAGGCCGGCCCCCCGGTGGACAACGTCGCGGCCGGGCTGGAGGCGATCAGCGCCCACGATCCGCAGTTCGACCAGACCGAGTTCGTCAACCTCGCCCAGCGCGAGTTCTTCATTGTCGAGAAGGCATGGAGCGACTGCAAGCCGGAGGAGAGCCGGCGGGTCATGTCGGACACGCTGTGGGACCAGCATCGCGCCCAGATCGAGCAGTACGTGGCCAAGGGTCAGCGCAACGTGCTCGACAACCTCGCCCTGGCCGGAGCCACCATCGTCAGCGCCGGCAGCGACGCACGCCACGATCACATCCAGCTGCGCATGCACGCCGCGTGTGCCGACTATGACGTCGACGTTGCCAGCGGCAAGATCGTGCGCGGCGACCGCAGTGTGCGCGAGTGGTACGAGGACTGGCTGTTCGAGCGCTCCTCGAAGGCCGTCACCAGGAGCGACGGCGGCACCATGGCGCAGCATTGCCCCAACTGCGGGGCGCCGCTCGACGTCGACCTGAGCGGGGTGTGCTCGTACTGCAAGGCCCCGGTGATGAGCGGCGACTACGACTGGGTGCTGGCGCGCATCGATCAAGTCCAGTGAGCCGGGAACCAGGTTCCCCGCTGGCTCATTGGAAGCCGTCAGCGCAGGCGAATTCACCTCTCCGGAGTTGATCCCGCGTGTTGAGGGGGAACGCAGTTCCCCCTTCGTCATTGCTCCTTGTCGGCCTCGGCTGCGGCCCTGGTCTGCAGCTCTTTGACGACGTTGGTGTCGGCCAGGGTGGTGGTGTCGCCGAGCTGGCGGTTCTCGGAGATGTCGCGCAGCAGGCGCCGCATGATCTTGCCGCTGCGCGTCTTGGGAAGCTCCGGTGTGAAGGTGATCCACTTCGGCTTGGCGATGGCGCCGATCAGCTTGCCGACGTGGTCGCGCAGCTCGGCGGCGAGCTCAGTGCTCTCCTCGTAGCCACCGCGCAGGGTGACGAACGCCGCCACCGCCTGGCCGGTCTGAGGATCGGTCTTCGCCGTCACCGCCGCCTCGGCGACCTTGGGATGGTCGACCAGGGCCGACTCCACCTCGGTCGTGCTGATCCGGTGGCCGCTGACGTTCATGACGTCGTCGACGCGGCCCATGAACCAGAAGTAGCCGTCCTCGTCGATCCGCGCTCCGTCGCCGGCGAAATACCGGTCGCCGTACTTCGCCCAGTAGGTCTCGCGGTAGCGCTCGTCATCGCCCCAGATACCGCGGAGCATGCCGGGCCAGGGGCGGGTCAGCACCACGTATCCGCCGCCGCCGAGAGGGACGTCGTGGCCCTGCTCGTCGACCACCGATGCACCGATGCCCGGCAGCGGGCGCGTTGCTGAACCGGGTTTCAGGGTGGTCACCCCGGGGAGGGGCGCGATCATGATCCCGCCCGTCTCGGTCTGCCACCAGGTGTCGACAACCGGGGTGCGACCACCGCCGATCATCTCGTGGTACCAGATCCATGCCTCCGGGTTGATCGGCTCGCCGACGGTGCCGAGCACGCGCAACGAGGTGAGGTCATGCCTGTCGGGGTACTCCCGTCCCCACTTCATGAAGGTGCGGATCGCCGTCGGTGCGCAGTACAGGACGCTGACGCGGTACTTCTCGATGATCGACCACCACCGGTCCTTGTCAGGGAAGTCCGGCGTCCCCTCATACATCACCGAGGTGACGCCGTTGCCCAGAGGTCCATAGACGATGTAGCTGTGGCCGGTGACCCATCCGATGTCTGCCGCGCACCAGTAGACGCTGTCGGCATGGATGTCGAACACGAGCTCGTGCGTGTACATGGTCTGCAGCAGGTATCCGGCGGTGGTGTGCTTGATGCCCTTCGGCTTGGCCGTCGTACCCGAGGTGTAGAGGGTGAACAGCAGGTCCTCGCTGTCCATCGCCTCGGCCGCGCACGTCACCGGCTGGTCGGCGACCAGGTCGTGGTACCAGTGATCGCGCCCCGCGGTCATCGGCACCTCGTTGCCCGTCCGCCGCACCACCACGACGGTGCGGATCGTCTCCGTCCGGGCCAGCGCCTCGTCGACATTCACCTTCAGGGGCACGGTTGCACCGCGCCGCCACGCCTCGTCCTGGGTGATCAGACAGACTGACCCGGAGTCGTTCATGCGGTCGGCGACAGCCTCCGCGGAGAAGCCGCCGAAGACGACCGAGTGCGCCGCGCCGATCCTCGCGCAGGCCAGCATCGCCACCGGCAGCTCGGGCACCATCCCCATGTAGATCCCGACACGGTCGCCGCGCTGCACGCCCAGCCCGCGCAGGGCGTTGGCAAAGCGGCAGACCTGTTCGAGGAGCTCGGCGTACGTGATCGTCCGTGTGTCGCCGGGCTCGCCCTCCCAGAGGTAGGCGACCTTGTCCCCATGACCTGCCTCGACGTGGCGATCGAGGCACTGCTGGCTGGCGTTGAGCTGACCGCCGACGAACCATCGAGAGAAGGGCAGGTCCCATTCGAGGACCGTGTGCCATGGCCGCGAGAAGGTCAGGTACCGCTCCGCCTGGCGGCCCCAGAACGCGTCCGGGTCCGCCTCGGCCTCGCGCCACAGGCTGTCATCGCGGACGTTGGCCTGCGCCGTGAACGCCGCGCTGGGTGGAAAGGTGCGCCCCTCCTTGAGGAGCGCGTCAATGGTGGAATCCGAGGCGGTCTCTGTCATCGGTTGCTGTCCTCCGGGCCCGGGCCGCGCCGCTGGAACGCCCCCGGCTGGTGTGCTGTCAGGTGGGCAGCACTCTCCTCTTGAAGTTCGCGTTGGTGACGTCGGCGAAGGAGGCGTACAGCGCCGCCGCAGCCGTGGCCAGGCCGACCCACCCGCCCACCTTGCCGATGCCGTCGCTGTTCGCATAGAAGCCGATCGCCAGCAAGACGAACGTCGCGGTCAGCAGGATGAACACTGCCTGGACAGCCCGCGCGCCGGCCAGGGAGGCCACGAACATGTAGCCGGTGAAGATGCCCCAGGCGAGCAGGTACGTGCCGAGGAACGTGGTGAGGTCGGCGGTGGTCTCCCCCTTCATCTGCGGGACAAAGACGAAGACGAGCAGGTAGAAGCTCAACCAGAACGCGCCGTAGGAGGTGAAAGCGGTGGCAGCGAAGGTGTTGCCACGCTTGAAGGCCCACATCCCGGCGACGAACTGTGCCAGGCCGCCGAAGGTGAGCGCGACCGACATGACGCCGAGCTTGAGGGCGCCCCCGCCCGCGGCCGTGCCTAGGATGCCGGCGTTGATGAGCGACAGGAGCAGGGTGCTGATGCCGAAACCGGCCAGACCAAGTGGCGCAGGATCGGCGACCAGGGGTGCCGGCTGCTCGGGCGTCTTGAGCGCGGTGTCTTCGAAAGCTCGCGACATCTGCTGCCTCCTCTGGATCCTGACACCGGCGCCGGGAAGCCCCGTCGACGGCGACCTCACGGCGATGATGCGCCGCAGGTCGCCCGATGGGAAGGGTGCACGCGGGGCCGAGGCGGGCAGCAGGGCGGGCCTTGTCCCGCCGACACGACGACGGCCCGGCGCGCGTGCACCGGGCCGTCCTAACGAGACCTGGACGGAGGCTCAGACCTCCTTGAACTCGGCGTCGACGACGTCCTCGCCGGCGGGGGATGCCGCACCCGCGTCGGGTGCGCCATTGCCGTTCGGCGGGGTGGCGTCCTGTGGGGGAGCGGCCTGTGCGTAGACCGCCTCACCGATCTTCTGGATCGAGCCCTGCAGGTCGTCCGCTGCGGACTTGATGGCACCCGCGTCACCGCCGGTGATGGCGTCGCGCACGGCCTTGACCTTGGTCTCGATCTCGGTGCGCACATCCGCGGGCACCTTGTCGCCGGCGTCGGTCAGCGCCTTCTCGGCCTGGTACGCGAGGTTCTCCGCCCGGTTGCGGGTCTCGATCGACTCCGCGCGCTTGCGGTCGTCCTCGGCGTTGGCCTCGGCCTCCTTCACCATGCGCTCCACCTCGCTCTTGTCGAGCGTGGTCGAACCGGTGATGGTGACCCGGTTCTCCTTGCCGGTGCCGCGGTCCTTGGCACTGACGTTGAGGATGCCGTTGGCGTCGATGTCGAAGGTCACCTCGATCTGCGGCATGCCACGCGGCGCCGGTGCGATGCCGTCGAGCGTGAACGTTCCCAGGATGCGGTTGTCGCGCGCCATCGGGCGCTCGCCCTGGAGCACGACCACCTCGACCGACGGCTGGCTGTCCGATGCGGTCGAGAAAACCTGCGACTTCGAGGTGGGGATGGTGGTGTTGCGCTCGATCAGCTTGGTGTTGACCTCGCCCTCGGTCATGATGCCGAGGCTCAGCGGGGTGACGTCGAGGAGCAGGACATCCTTCACCTCGCCCTTGAGCACGCCCGCCTGGATGGCGGCCCCGATGGCGACGACCTCGTCGGGGTTGACGCCGCGGTGGGGATCCTTGCCGGTGAACGACTTGACCAGCTCCTGGATGACCGGCATGCGCGTGGAGCCACCCACCAGGATCACCTCGTCCAGCTCTGTCGCGGACAGACCGGCGTCCTTCAGCGCGTCCTCGAACGGCTTGCGGGTGCGGTTGGTGAGGTCCTCGGTGAGCTGCTCGAACCTGCTGCGCGACAACGAGATGGCGAGGTGCTTCGGGCCTGACGCGTCGGCGGTGATGAAGGGCAGGTTGACCTCTGTCTCCTGGCGCTGCGACAGCTCGATCTTGGCTTTCTCAGCCGCCTCCGTGAGCCGCTGCAGTGCCTGGCGGTCGCCGCGCAGGTCGATGCCCTGGTCGCGCTTGAACTCATCGGCCAGCCAGTCAACGATGCGACGGTCGTAGTCGTCACCACCGAGGTGCGTGTCGCCGTTGGTGGACTTCACCTCGAAGACGCCTTCGCCGACCTCGAGGATGGAGACGTCGAACGTGCCACCGCCGAGGTCGAAGACGAGGATCTTCTCGTTCTCCTTCTTCTCGAGCCCGTAGGCGAGAGAGGCGGCGGTGGGCTCGTTGATGATGCGCAGCACGTTGAGGCCGGCGATCTGGCCGGCGTTCTTGGTGGCCTGGCGCTGGGCGTCGTTGAAGTACGCCGGCACGGTGATGACCGCGTCGGTCACCTTCTCGCCGAGGTACGCCTCGGCGTCGGTCTTGAGCTTCTGCAGGATCATCGCGGAGATCTGTTCAGGGGTGTGGTGCTCGCCGGCCACCTCGACCTCGACGCGGCCGTCCTTGCCGGGGACGATCTTGTACGGCACCTGCTTGGCCTCGGTGCTCACCTCGTTGACGAGCCGGCCCATGAAACGCTTGATCGAGGAGATGGTGTTCTCAGGGTTGACGGCGGCCTGGCGACGGGCCAGCGTGCCCACCAGGCGCTCGCCGCCGCGCGTGAAGGCGACGACGGACGGGGTGGTGCGTCCGCCCTCGGCGTTGGGGATGACGACAGGCTCGCCACCTTCCATGACAGCGACGACGCTGTTGGTGGTGCCGAGGTCGATGCCGACGGTCTTGGCCATGGGATTGATCCCTCCCGGGTGATGTCGAATCGGGGAATTCGTTGGTGATGCGCTGGGCGCGTCAACGCCGCTGAGTTGGGGATACCTCGCGCGACCGTGATGCTAAACGTGCGGGGAGCGGCGATGGCGGTACGCTGCGGCCGTGGACGACCCCGCCCGGCCCGGGACGGTGCCGCAGCTGCGCAGCCTGCGGGAGCGAGCCGATGAGGATTTCGAGCGGCCCCCCGGGGTCAAGGTTGCCGGTCGCCACCAGGTGGACATTGCCGAGCTCGGCCTCCGCGTGGCGATGACCAGGTCGCTCTACCCCAACCGTTCTGACGGGGTCGATCAGTACGCGGTGACGGTGACCCGGCTCCGCCTCGACCAGGCGCCGGCGGACAGTGACGTCGCCGCGGTGCTCGCGGCCGCGTTCGGCGCCGCTGCCGGCGATGCCGTGGAGCGCGTCGGTGGAGGCCCGCTGGTGCGGATGTTCCGCGTCCCGGCGCCGCCGGCTCAGGCGAGGTAGGCGTCGGCGCCGATCAGGGGCACGAACCGGCACGGTCCCAGGCTGTCGGTCAGCCAGCGACCATCGGTGACGCGCAGACGCACCAGGTCGTCCATGTCGTCGCCGGCGCGGTGCAGAGGGATGACCATCCGGCCACGGTCGCTGAGCTGTCGAGGCAGCGCGGGCGGGAGCCACGGTGCCGCGGCCGCCACGGCGATGCCGTCGAAGGGCGCGCGGTCGGGGAGGCCGTGGCTGCCGTCGCCCGCGTGGACGACGACGTCGAAGCCGGCGCTCGCGAGACGCTGCTGAGCAGCGCGCGCCAGCTCGGGCACACGCTCGATACCGACCACGGTGGCACCGCACGCCGCCAGCACAGCGGCCTGGTAGCCAGAGCCCGTGCCCACGTCGAGCACCCTGTCACCCGGACCCACCTCGAGGGCCTGGGCGACCACGGCGACCATCAACGGCTGGGAGATGGTCTGGCCGCAGTCGATGGCCAGGGCCCTGTCCGCGTACGCGTCGGCGCGCTGCGATGGCGCGACGAAGAGCTCACGGGGCACAGCTCCCATCGCGGCCAGGACCCGCTCGTCGTGGACGCCGCCACGGCGCAGCGTCTCCAGCATCTCCGACACCTCGCGGCGCATCTGCCCGGTGTAGCAGATGACACGCCCGCGTGAGCCGGGTTACGCCTGCGGTTCGAGCACCAGGTCCTCGGGCGGCGTCGGCGGCACCTTCCAGACCAGGAATCCTTTGTTCCAGCGGCGGTGGTACTCGTTGCCGGCCTCGACGGCCGCGTGGAACGCCTGCTCGAAGGCGGCAGGGTCGCCGGCCTCACAGGCCGCGAAGAGCGGGCCGAGGTCCTCGTCGAGGAACGCCTCGACGTCAGCTTGGTACTTGGGCCGGGTGACATTGCCGAGACGGAAGAGCTTGCGCATCTCCTTGAGCTGCCAGGTGGCCAGCGGCCAGTTCTGGGCCCGGCCGGCGTGGTACGCCTTCCACATGCGCTCCCCGATCTCGGGCATGAGCCGCGCGAACCCGGGCTGGAGGGCGGTCAACGCCTCGAGCTCGAGCCTTTCGGGGTTCTTCGGTTGGGGGGTCTCGCTCACCGGGGCTCCTTGAAAATGGTCGCTGGCAGTCTACCGGCGCCGCTCCACCACCTCGGTTCTGTGACGAATCGCCCGCAGCGACGTTGGTGCAGTCGATGATCGCCGCCATGACCGGCGCACGGCTGGACGACGCGGTGACCCCGTTCGATGAGGTGTACCGCTGCCATGCCGACTCCGTGTACAGGTTCTGCGTCTCCCAGGTCCGTGACCCCGCCGTCGCCGAGGACATCACCGGCGACGTCTTCGCTGCGGCCTTCGCGGCGTACGAGAGAGTTCGCCCCGAACCGACCGGGGTGGGCACGTGGCTGTTCCGCATCGCGCGCAACGCCGTGATCGACCAGTACCGGCGGGAGGGCCGCCGCCGCTCGCTGATCGCCAGGATCGGGCGCGACCGCCAGTTCCCCGACAGCGTGGAGGAGGACGTGGAGACGCGCTTCGACCTGCGCGCCATCTGCGCGGCCATGGAGACGCTGCGCGAGCGTGACCGCCAGCTGGTGGGTCTGCGGGTTGCCGCGGGCCTCAGCTACGCGGACGTCGGCGCCATCGTGGGGATGCGCGAGAGCGCCGCGAAGATGGCGACCCACCGCGCCCTCGAGCGGGTCCGCGCCAAGTTGAGGGAGCTGGCGTGACCGCCCCCGACGAGCGCGACCTGGCGAGTGCCTTCGAAGAGCTCAGCGCACCCCCGTCGACTGCGGGCTACGCCACGCGCACCTCCTCGACGGCCATCCGCGGCCCTGGCTCGCGCTGGCCGCAGGCGCTTGCCGGCGCCCTCGCGGTGGTCGTGGCTGTGGGCGGCGCCGGGACCTTTCTCGCCTTGCGCAGCGCCAGGCAGGGGTCGTCCACGGCGGGCGCGGTGGGCTCCCCGCCGGCGCGGATGTCGGCCGCGATGGCCTTCGAACTCGACGGCCGGGACGACCGTGATGTTCGGGGGCACGGGCTCCCGGGGGACGCAGCTCAGCGACACCTGGAGCTGGGACGGCACCCGCTGGACCTCGGCGGCGAACGGCCCGCGGTCGCTGGTGAACGTGCACATGGTCGACGACCCCGCCGACGGCGGGGTGCTCCTCACTGGCTACCCGGCACAGACGGCTGGTGACAGCTCCGGCGGTGGCTGCGTGGTCGGTTCCGGCGGCGGCACCACCGGCCCCGGCACGGTCACGGCGCCGGCCGCCAGCGTTGCCCCGGCGCCGGGCAACGCGGTGCCGGGGGTCACACAGGTGCGGCCCACCGGTCCCCCGATCAGCGACCCGCTGCCGACCATGGTGGGCGGCCCCTCGGCGTCGCCGGTGGCGGTGCCGCCGGTCATCTCCTGCCTCCCGGTCCCCACCCAGCTCCCCGCGCCCGTGGAGCAGACATGGCTGTTCCGCGGCGGCAGCTGGGCCCGGGTCGGCGGTTCCTCCCCCGCGCCCGGCCCTGACGCGCAGCTGACCTTCGACGCCGCCACCCGCCAGGTGGTCGCGGTCTCGGCAGGCGGCTTCACGTGCTCGCCACCGATGGAGGCGGCCTCCGGCGGGTTCGCATGTCCTGCCCTGGGCAGCAGCAGCGGCAGCACCAGCACTGCACTGGCGCCGGTTCCGTGCTGCTGGACCAGCGCCGGGGCCTCTTCGTGGACCTGGTCGGGTGGCGCATGGCATCGCGCCGGGCCCACCGTTCTCCCGCCCGCCGGGGTGCTTCTGCTCTTCAATGACCCGGCGACCAGGCATGCCACCCTGATGACCGAGGCCGGCGCCTCCGGCTACCTGAACACTCTGCCGTGCGCAAGCGGTGGTGGCGTTGTCAAGCAGCCGGCATGCACGCGGGTGGTGCCCTTCATCACCACCTGGTCCTGGACGGGGTCGGCCTGGCGCGAGGTGTCGCAGCAACCGACCGTCCAGGCCGCCCCGGACCTCGCCGGCGCGGCGCTCGGCGCCGTCGGCTCTCATCTCGTCGTCCTCACCGCCGCCGGGGAGACCTGGGCCTGGGCGGCCGGGCACTGGACCCTGCAGAGCACCGTCGAGCACCCCTCGGCGCGGGCCGGGGCGACCATCGCACAGGGACCTGGCGGCACTGCTGTGCTCTTCGGCGGGGCCGCGGGTCTCGGGGTCGCGTCGCTGCAGGGCGCCACGGGCTCGGACACGTGGGTGTGGGACGGGGCGTCGTGGAGCCACGCCGGGGGTGTGCAGCCGTCGATGCCGGCGCTGAGCGCTTGCCCGTTGCCGGCAGCCCCCAAGCTCGGTTGCGTCGAGCCGATGCCCGCCCAGGTGTCGCCCGGCATCGCGCCCACGCCGAGCCCCTGAATCCCGGCGCAGCGCGGCGCGGCGGATCCCACAATGCGAGCGTGTCCGACCAGGTCCGCATCGAGCAGGTGAGCGGCGACGACGTCGAGGTGGCGGCGATGCTCGTCGACCTCGCGCTGGCGGAGCAGGACCACTACGACCACCCCCGCGAGAGCGCCGCGGAGGTGGAGCGACGCCTGCGCGTGGCCCCGCACTTCAGCGGCGAGAATCACCTGCTGGTGGCGCGTGACGCCAGCGGGCATGCCGTCGGCGTCTGCTGGGTGGTGCTGTTCGACCCCGGGCACCGGGCTGGAGGCCGAGCTCGCCGAGCTCTATGTGCGACCAGAGGTGCGTGGCGGCGGCGTGGCACGCAGCCTCGTCGCCGAGGCGGTCGCGCTGCTGCGCCGCCGCCGGGTGAGCTTCGCGTGCGTCTGGACGCGTCCAGGCAACGACGCTGCTCTCGCCGCCTACCGTGCCGCCGGATTCGCTCCCACCGAACAGGCGGTGCTCACCTGGCTGCCGCTGCCGGGGCGCTGACGGCAGCACCCGGGGTCATGGGTCGCGAATAATGTGGCGATGCCGCTGAGTCCCGACGAGGTCGGCCACGTCGCCATGCTCGCCCGGCTCGGCCTCGACGGCGAGGAGCGGCGGCGCATCGGTGCCGAGCTCGACCTCATCCTCGCCCACATCTCCGCGCTGGAGCGCGCCGACATCTCCGACGTGCCCGAGACGGCCCAGGTCGGGGACCTTGTCAACGTCTGGCGCGAGGACCAGCCGGCGCCGTCGCTGACCCAGCAGCAGGCGCTCGCCAACGCACCTGACAGCGACGGCGAGCACTTCCGGGTGGGGGCCATCCAGGAGTGAGCACCGCGGGCATGACCGCCGCCGAGATGGCGGTCGCGCTGCGCAGCGGCGAGGTGACGCCCGAGCAGCTGCTTGCCGACGCCCGCGCGCAGCGCGACGGCCCCGGGGAGGGGCTCAACGCCTTCCTGGCGCCGCTGGACGAGCTCGCCGACCGGCAGGCCGCGCACGCCGCGCGACGGCTCCGCGATGACCCCGGCGCCGCCGGGCCACTGTGCGGCATCCCGGTGGCGCTCAAGGATGTGCTCTGCGTCGAGGGCTATCCCACCACCGCCGGGTCGCGCATCCTCGAGGGGTTCCGTCCGCCGTACACGGCCACCGCCGTGCAGCGGCTCATCGACGGCGGCGCCGTGCCGATCGGCAAGACCAACTGCGACGAGTTCGCCATGGGGTCCTCCACTGAGAACTCGGCGTATGGCCCCACCGGCAATCCCTGGGACGTCGAGCGCGTGCCCGGGGGCAGCAGCGGCGGCAGCGCCGCCGCCGTCGGCGCGGGCATCGTGCCGATCAGCTACGGCACCGACACGGGAGGTTCGATCCGCCAGCCGGCGTCGCTCTGTGGCGTGGTCGGGTTCAAACCGACGTACGGCCGTGTGTCGCGCTACGGGCTGATCGCGTTCGCCTCGTCGCTCGACCAGGTCGGTCCCTTCGCGCAGACCGTCGGCGACGCCGCCGCGGCGTTCGCCGCCGTCGCCGGGCCTGACCCGCGGGACAGCACGTCCGTGCCCGACGCCGTCGAGGATCCGCTGGCGCGACTCAGCGAAGGTGTCGCCGGCATGCGGCTCGGCGTGCCGCGCGAGTACATGGGCGAGGGCCTCGAGCCCGGTGTGCGGAAGCGGGTCACCGAGGCGATCGCCGTGCTCGCCGACCTGGGCGCGTCCATCGAGGAGGTGTCGCTGCCGAGCACGGATCTCGGCCTCTCCACGTACTACATCATCGCCCCGGCCGAGTGCTCGTCGAACCTGGCGCGCTACGACGGCGTGCGGTTCGGGCGGCGGGTCGAGCGGCCATCGTTGACCGATACCTTCCTGCGCACCCGCGACGAGGGCTTCGGCGACGAGGTGAAGCGCCGCGTCATGCTGGGCACCTACGCGCTGAGCAGCGGTTACTACGACGCCTACTACCGGCGCGCGCAGAAGGTGCGCACGCTGATCGCACGCGAGTTCGACACCGTCTTCGAGTCCGTCGACGCGCTGGTGTGCCCGACCTCACCGAAGGTCGCGTTCACCACCGGGGCCATCCAGGACCCGCTGGAGATGTACCTCAACGACGCCCTCACCATCCCCGTCAACCTCGCCGGGCTGCCGGGCATCTCGCTGCCCTGCGGGTTCAGCGACGACCTGCCCGTGGGCCTCCAGGTGATCGCGCCGCGGCTGCACGACGCTCGCGTCTTCCGGGTCGCCGCCGCGTACGAGGCTGCCACGGACTGGCACCGGCTGCGCGCCCCCCTGGTCGCCGCATGAGCGCCGCAGCCACCCCGGTCGCCACGAAATACGAGGTGGTCATCGGCCTGGAGGTGCATGCCCAGCTGCTGACCCGCAGCAAGATGTTCTGCTCGTGCAGCGCGGACTACACGGCGGCGCCGCCCAACGGCAACACCTGCCCCGTGTGCCTGGGCCTGCCCGGCGCCCTCCCCGTGATCAACCGCCGGGCCGTCGAGATGACGGTGCGCACCGCGCTGGCGCTCAACTGCGAGATCCCGCCGTTCACCAAGTTCGACCGCAAGAACTACTTCTACCCCGACCTGCCCAAGGGCTACCAGATCTCGCAGTACGACCTCCCGCTGTCGGCACACGGCCACCTCGACCTGACCGTCAACGGGACACGCACCCGATGCGGGGTCACCCGCGTGCACCTCGAGGAGGACACCGGCACCATGCACCACGCCGGGGACGTGCTCCAGGAGGCGCGCAGCTCGCTGGTCGACCTCAACCGCTGCGGTGTGCCGCTCATGGAGATCGTCGGCGAGCCCGACCTGCGCAGCGCCGACGAGGCGCGCGAGTACCTGGTGCGACTGCGTCAGATCCTCATGTACATCGGGGTCAATGACGGCAACCTCGAGCAGGGCTCACTGCGCTGCGACGCCAACGTCTCGTTGCGCCGCGCCGGCGACACCGAGCTCGGCACCAAGGTCGAGGTGAAGAACATGAACTCCTTCCGCGCGGTGCACCGTGCCATCGAGTTCGAGATCGAGCGTCAGCGTGAGGTGCTCGACGGGGGCGGCAGCCTCGTCCAGGAGACTCGGGGCTGGGTGGAGACGCGTGCCGCCACGGTCTCCCAGCGCAGCAAGGAGATGGCCCACGACTACCGCTACTTCCCTGAACCGGATCTTCCCCCGCTGCAGCTCTCCGCTGAGCTGGTGGCGCGCATCCGCGCCGAGCTCCCCGAGCTCCCCGAGGCGCGCGCGCGTCGGTTCGTCGAGGACTTCGGGCTGTCCCCCTACGACGCCGCCCTCGTCACCGCCAGTCGCGGCGACGCCAACTCGTACGAGGCCGTGGTGCACGCCGGCATCGCGCCCAAGTCGGCGGCCAACTGGCTCGGCGGTGAGGTCGCCGCCCTCGCCAACGTGCACCACGTCGCGCTTGCCGACAGCGGCCTCGGGGTCGGCGGCCTGGTGTCGCTGCTCAGCCTCGTTGAGGCGGGCACCATCAGCGGATCGACAGCCAAGGAGCTGCTCGCCGAGCTCTACGTCGGGGGCGGCGACCCCGCCGCGCTGGTCGCCGAGCGAGGCCTCGGCCAGGTCGGCGACGCGGGCGCGCTGGAAACGCTTGTCGCCGACGCCATCGCGGCCAACCCCAAGGCGTGTGACGACTACCGCGGCGGCCGCGACGCCGCCCTGCAGGCGTTGGTGGGCCACGTCATGAAGGCCACGCGCGGGCGCGCCGACGCTCGCCAGGTCACTGCCCTGCTGCGTGAGCGACTCTCCGGCTGACGTCGCGGCGGCTGCGGTCGTCCCGGCTCGCCACCAGCGCGGTGAGCGCTTCGTCGTCAGCGCCGGCGCGATGGTCCACGGGGCTCTCTGCCTGGCACGGCTCGACGACGGCACCAGCCTGCTGGTCGACGGGACCATCCCCGGCGAGCGCATCGAGGTCGAGCTCAGCCATCGCAAGGGGCGGCTGTGGTTCGCGCGCACTGTGAGCGTGGCGGACGCGTCAGAGCACCGCGTGACGGCACCCTGCCCCTACTACGGCGCCTGCGGCGGCTGCCAGCTCCAGCACGTCGGGTACGAGCAGCAGTTGGCGCTGAAGGCGGGGATCGTGCGCGACGCCATGCGCCGCCAGGGTGTGCCGGTGGGCGAGCTCATCGTCCAGGGGTCGGCCGAGCAATACCGCTACCGCTGGCGCGGCGAGTTCCACGTCATCCCCGGTGCCGCCGGTATGGGCAGCGCGCAACTCGGCTTCAACCGGGCGCGCAGCTGGTCGCCGGTGGCTGTCGACGACTGCCTCATCCACCACTCGCGCATCACCGAGTCGATGCCGGCACTGCTGGAGCTCGTCCGCGATGCCGGCGGCACCGCGCTGACTGCCCTCCACCTCACGGCGGGGGAGCGCGGGGCCGAGCTGCTGCTCCGTCCGCGACCCCGGGCGGCGCTGGCGCCGGCGGCGGTCGACGCCCACGCCCAGGCCGCCGGTCAGCGCTGGAGCACCTCGTCGACGACGCTGAGCTGGCGAGGGCACGACTATCGCGTCTCGCCCGACACCTTCATCCAGGTCAACTGGGGCTCGCTCGAGTCGCTGTACAGCGCCGCCCTGCGCGGGCTCGGCGACCTCGCCGGGCGAACCATCGTCGACGCGTACGCGGGCGTGGGGGTGCTGGCGTGCGAGCTGGCGTCGCAGGGGGCGTCGGTGGTGTGCATCGAGAGCAACCGTGAGGCTGCGCGCTTCGGTGTGCTCAACAGCGAGGTCAACGGCACCGCGACGCGGGTCAGGTACCTCGCCGCCGCGGTCGAGGATGTCCTGCCCTCGGCAGGGATGGGTGTCGACGCGGTCGTCCTCGACCCGCCGCGTGCCGGCTGCGACCCCCGCGTCACCGCGTGGCTGGCTCTCGCCGGGCCGCCGCGTGTCGTCTACGTCTCGTGTGACCCGGCCACCCTGGCGCGTGACCTGCGCCTCCTGTGCGTCTCCGGCCCGTACCGCGTGGACGCCTTCGAGCTTGTCGACATGTTCCCCCAGACGCAGCACGTCGAGAGCGTGGTGGCGCTGCGCCGCGAACCCTAGAGGGCGTCGGCGTCGTCGACGACGTCATCGTCGTCGTCGTCGTCGTCCGGGTCCGGTGCGGGCCGCTCGCGCGGCGCGCGGTGGACGTAGCTGATGTCGAAGAGCCGCTCGCCGGCGGTCTCCCCGGTGGCGCTGCGCCGGCTGACCAGGATGTAGGCGAGGGCGATGCCAAGAACGATGACGCCCACGTCGTACCGCCCCTCGGGGAGGATCTGGAACTTGAAGTGCAGCACCGCGCGGGTGATGCGGTCGAAGCCGGCAAGGATGACGGCGATGATCCCGGCGTCGACGGCGAAAGCCAGCCAGTAGCGGTCGCGCCTGGCGATGCCGACGAACGGGCCGGCGTCGGGAACGCGGCGCGGGTCGGGGGCGCGGCGCGCGGCACGGTAGCCCACCAGTCCCAGGCCGACGAGCAGGCCGCCGCTGAGCGCGAAGTTGAAGAGCTGCGCCTCCACCGCTGTGAGCACGTGCTCGGCGGGCGCGCCGGCCACGAAACCGATGCCGGTCAGCAGCGCCACCCACCCCAGGATGGCGGGCACGTTGGCTTCCATGAAGGTGCGCGCGGGCACCCCGGCGGCGCCGGCGCAGAGGGTCGCGTAGGCGCGCACACCCGGGATCACCCGCGCCAGGGCGATGTGGCGCACGTCGGCGCGGGCCATGCGCCGCGAGGCGCGGTCGTACGCCTTGGCCGCGCGGAGGCGCACCGCCACCTTGCGGAGGCGCCGCGGCCCCACCCGGCGCGCCCAGCTGTACCCCGTGAACGAGCCGCCGATCAGGGCGAGGCAGGCGATCGGGTAGAAGACGAAGGGGTTGAGGCTGCCCGCGGCGATGAGCAGGCCGGCGACGATGAGGAGGACCTCGTTGGGGATGAACGGCAGCGGGACCCCGGCCTCGTCGACGAAGAGGAGGACGCAGATCAGGACGGTGGCGATGGCGCCGTGCAGGCCGGTGAGGAAGTCCACGAGCGCTCAATCATCGGTGAGCACGCGCGGCCCCGGCCTTGCTACCGTACGTCTGTTCGGCGGGAGCGCGAGGAGAGCCGCGAGGAGAGCATGGTCAACGAGCCGGTGAGTGCGCACGTCGAGGACGCCGAACCATTCGTCCACCTGCACACCCACACCGAGTACTCGCTGCTCGACGGGGCATCGCGGATCACCGACCTGGTGGCCGCCGCCAAGGGCCACGGCCAGACCGCGCTGGCGATCACCGACCACGGCGCCCTGTATGGAGCGGTGAAGTTCTACACCGCGGCGCGCGCCGCCGGGGTCAAGCCGATCATCGGCTGCGAGATGTACATGGCGCCGCGCTCGCGCCACGACAAGGAGGGACGCACCGACCGCGATCCCAACCACCTCATCCTGCTGGCGCGCAACGAGACCGGGTACCGCAACCTGATCCAGCTGGTCAGCAAGTCGCACCTCGAGGGGTACTACTACAAGCCGCGCATCGACAAGGAGCTCCTTGCCCAGCACGCCGACGGCCTCATCTGCCTGTCGGCATGCATCGGCGGCGAGCTCCCCCAGGCCATCCTCGGCGGCGACATGGACGCCGCCGAGAGCGTGGCCCGCCAGCACATGGAGATCTTCGGGCCCGACGGCTACTTCCTCGAGCTGATGGACCACGCCATCCCGGAGGAGGAGGCGATCCGGAGCGGCATGCTCGAGATCGCCCGGCGCACCGGCCTGCCGCTGGTGGCGACCAACGACGCCCACTACATCGGCGTCGAGGACGCCGAGGCGCACGACATCCTCCTGTGCATCCAGACTCAGGCGCGCCGCGAGGACGAGAAGCGCTTCCGCTTCGCCGGCCCCCACTTCTCGGTGACGTCGGGCGCGCACATGCGCGACAAGTTCGCAGCGTACGGCGAGGCGGTGCGCAACACCCTTGCCGTCGCCGACCTCTGCAACCTCGAGCTGCAGCTGGGGGGCAACCTGCTCCCCGCGTACTCGCCGATCCCGGTGGGACACAGCGCGGAGACGTACCTCCGCGAGCTCTGCGAGGCAGGGCTGCAGGAGCGCTACGGCGCGGACATCACCTCTGAGGCACGCCAGCGCCTGGCCATGGAGCTCGACGTGATCGAGACGACGGGCTTCGCACCGTACTTCCTCATCGTCTGGGACCTGATCCGGGCGGCACGGTGTGACGGCGTCGTGGTCGGACCGGGGCGAGGGAGCTCGGCGGGATCGCTGGTTGCCTATGTGCTGCGCATCACCAACGTCTGCCCGCTCAAGTACGGCCTCATCTTCGAGCGCTTCCTCAACATCGAGCGCGTCCAGATGCCCGACATCGACATCGACTTCGACGACCGGCGCCGCGACCGCGTCCTGCAGTACGTGCAGGGCAAGTACGGCGAGGACCGCGTGGCGCAGATCATCACCTTCGGCACCATGGCGGCCCGGGCGGCGATCCGCGACGTCGGTCGTGCGCTCAACGTGCCACTGCCCGACGTCGACCGGCTGGCCAAGCTGGTCCCGATGAGCGTGAAGATCACGCTCGACAAGGCGCTCGACGAGAGCCGCGAGCTGCGCGCCCTCTACGACAGCGAGGGCTGGGCCCGGCAGGTCATCGACAACGCACGGCGTCTCGAAGGCATCTGCCGCAACGCATCGACGCACGCGGCCGGCGTGGTGATCGGCGCCGAGCCCCTGACCAACATCGTCCCGCTGCAGCGCTCGACGATGGGGGATCGGAGCACCGCGGTGACCATGTTCGACATGGACGGGGTCTCCGCAGTCGGCCTCCTCAAGGTCGATTTCCTCGGGTTGACCAACCTCACGGTCATCGAGGAGACCCTGCAGATGATCGAGGCCTCGACCGGGACGCGCCTCGACATCGACGACATCCCGCTCGACGACCCGGCGACATACGCGCTGCTGTCGAAGGCAGACACGCACGGCATCTTCCAGCTGGAGGCGACGTTCGCCAAACGCATCCTCATCGACATGCAGCCGCGAACGTTGGAGGACGTGGCCCTGGCGGGTGCGCTGAACCGACCGGGTCCGATCGAGGGCGGCGCCACCGCGCAGTACATCAAGCGCAAGCGCGGTGAGCAGGCCGTCGAGTACCCGGTGGGCCTCGAGGAGCTCCTCAGGCCGGTGCTCGAGGAGACGCACGGCACCATCGTCTACCAGGACCAGGTCATGAAGATCGCCCAGGCGGTGGCGGGCTTCACGCTCGGCGAGGCGGACGTACTTCGCGCCGCGATGGGCAAGAAGGACAAGGCCAAGATGGCCAAGCAGCGCGAGAAGTTCCTGGCCGGCGCCGCTGCCAACGGCGTCGCTGAGGAGCGTGCCATCGAGCTCTTCGACCTGATCGCGTTCTTCGCGGGCTACGGGTTCAACAAGTCGCACAGCGTCGCCTATGGGCTGATCTCGTACCAGACGGCCTACCTGAAGACCAATCACCTCCTCGAGTTCATGGCAGCGCTGCTCAACAGTCGCGGCGGGGACTTCGACAAGCTCAAGCAGACGATCCTCGATGCGCACGCGCACGGGCTGGTGGTGCACATCCCGGACATCAACCGCAGTGGCGCCGGCTTCACAGCCGGTGACAGGGCCGGCGGGGAGATCCTCTTCGGCCTGCAGCACGTCAAGAACGTCGGTGACAGCGTCACCCGCGCGGTGATCGCCGCCCGCGACGAGGGTGGCCCGTTCACCGGTCTCCTCGATCTCTGCCTGCGCGTCGACAGCCGCGACCTCAACCGGCGTGTGCTGGAGTCGCTGATCCAGTGCGGCGCGCTCGATTCGCTGGGCGATCGCCATGCCCACCTGCGCCAGCTCAACTCGTCGATGGACCACGCCGCCGCGGTGCGCCGTGAGCGCGACCTCGGCCAGACCGCCCTGTTCGGTGACGCCGTCGACGTCATCGGCATGCTGGTGCCGCATGCGCCGCCGGGCGGTGACAGCGGTCCAGCCAAAACCGACAACTCGTGGCTTGCCTGGGAGCGCGACCTGCTCGGCATGTATCTCAGCGACCACCCGCTCCGTCGCGTCGCCGCCACCCTGCAGTCACGCGTCGACACGTCGATCAACGAGCTCGGCGCTCATCTCGACGGGCTGGTGGTGCAGGTGGGGGGCTGCATCCGCGACGTGCGTGCCTTCGTGCCACGGAAGAGCACCACCGGCCAGCGCATGGCGTTCCTCCAGATCGAGGACCTCACCGGGAGTTGCGAGGTGGTGGTCTTCAACCGCGTTTTCGAAGAGGTGGCCGAGCTCTTACGCCCTGACGCGGTGGTGGTGATCCGAGGCAAGGTCGAGTCGGGCCGACCGTCCGTGAACGGCGTGCCCGACGACGAGGACCGCGAGGGCGAGCCGGCCAAGATCCGTGCCGACGCCATCTTCGCGCTCGAGGATCCCCGGCTGGTGGCGTGGCGGCGCAACACCGTTGTGCACCTGCGCCTCGCGCCCGACCAGCGTCACCTCGTCCCGCCGCTCCACCAGGCCATCGCCGAGCACGGTGGTGACGCACCCGTGGTCGTGCACGTCGAGAGTGACGGCTCCATCGACGACATCGCGCTGGACGACGGTTTCTCGGTGGAGCCGGGACCGGGCCTCGAACGGACCGTCGAGGCGCTGCTCGGGCCGGGATCGTACCGGCTCGAGACACGACGCGAGCGGGCACAGGAACGCGAGACCCGCGGCGCCGCTCGGCGCGCCTAGAAGACCCCGACGGCGTCGAACAGCGCCCGGCCCACGAAGTACAGGGCCAGGAAGATCACCAAGGCGATCGCCGCGCCGCCGTCGATCGCGGCGCCGCGCGGCATGAGACCGGCGAAGGGCCGCACCAGGGGGTCGGTCAGGCGCCGCACCATCAGGACGATGGGGTGCCACGGGTCGGCATGGAAGAGTGAGAAGAGCAGGCGCACGAACAGCACGATGCAGAAGAAGACGACGATGCCGAGCGACACCTGGCGCACCACGCTGAGCACGGCGTAACCGGGCGAGACGGAGCCGGTGAGCAGCAACGCATGCACCACCTGCTGGAGGACGTACAGGACGGCGAGCGCGAGCAGCGGGGAGAAGTCGATGCCGCCGAAGCTCGGCAGCACACGCTGGAAGGGCCGCAGGATCGGGTCGGCGATGCGTCGCAACCAGCGTGCGACCGGGTGCCACGGGCTGATCGGCAGCCAGGACAGCATGACCCGGGCGAAGACGATCAGCTCGAGCAGGGAGAACAGCAGGTCGACAATCGAGGCAAGCGGTCCCAGGGAGCTCACGTCGACGTTGCCGCCGGCACGGTGTCGAGCCGCCGTCGCCAGGCCAGGAACACAAGGGGAGTGACCAGCACGAGGATGATGATCGCGGTCCACTGAGCCTGGTGCAGGCCGAGCCCGATCACCGGCTCGCTGGCCCGGAACTGGAATAGGACGAGCTGGCTGATGGCGTACAGCGGGATGTACGCCACCACCAGCGCACCGTTGCGCACGCCCCGCCGTCGGAGGGCGAACAAGATGAGCCCGATGGCGATGGTGCCGAGGGCCTCGTACACCGCGGCGGGCTGGTAGAACCACGGGCCGCCGGGCGCGCTGACGAGGTGGAAACCGCTCTGGAGGACGGCGTGCGGGTTGGCATAGCCGGTCGCCCAGGGCAGGGTGCTGCGAGCGCCGAGGATGTCGCCGTTGATGACGTTGCCGATGCGCCCGATCGGCTGCCCGACGACGGCGAAGATCACCGCTGCGTCCCACAGCAGCCACACCGAGATGCGGTTGCGCCAGGCGAACACCGCGACGCAGGCGAGCCCGCCGATGATGGCGCCGAAGAAGGCCATGCCGCCCTCCCACACCGCGATGATGCGGATGGGGTTGTGCAGGTAGTCACCGAGGTTGGGCTGCTGGACGACGTAGTACAGGCGCGCGCCGAGCAGTCCGAAGACGATCGTCCAGACGAGCCCGCGCTCGGCGGTGGCGCGCTTGATGCCACGCGCCTCGACGTGTGGCAACACCCCATAGCGGAACGCCACCAGGAAGGCGACGGCGTACATGACCCCGTACCAGTGGACCGAGAGGCTGCCGATGCGGATGACGGGGTCGAGGTCGATGCGGATGGTCCCGAGGGCGCCATTGAGCGCAGCAGCAGCCATTCAGCGATCATCCCCCACCGCCTGCCGCGGCTGCACTCGCAGGATGCGATACCCGTCATGCGAGGCGATTCGCCCGACCGGGTAAGCCTGCGTCGCCAGCCAGCGGGCCAGCGAGTCCGAGCCCAGGTGGCGGTGCACGACGAGGTAGGCGTTGCCGCCAACCTCGAGCCTGTCGAGCCAGCCGGTCAGCAGCGGGTGGAGCACGTGCAGCCCCACCCGCACCGGTGGGTTGCTGTAGATGGCCGTGAAGCGGACGTCCGCGGGGACATCCTCGGGGACGGTGGCGACGACATTGGCCGCGCCGGCCGACGCGGCGTTTCGCGTGCTGAGCTCGACAGCTCTCCGGTTGACGTCCACGGCCCACACCCGCGCGCGTGGGGCGCGCAGTCCCAGCGCGACAGCGATGGGTCCATAGCCGCTGCCCAGGTCGAGCAGCTCGCCGTGCTGCGGTGGCGCCGGCGCCCGTCGCAGCAGG
Source organism: Candidatus Dormiibacterota bacterium (assembly GCA_963850385.1). Taxonomy (GTDB): domain Bacteria; phylum Chloroflexota; class Dormibacteria; order Aeolococcales; family Aeolococcaceae; genus Aeolococcus. Next base: position 91,209 of record CAWKKS010000002.1, on the reverse strand, counting down.
AAGCGGGTCCCGGCATCCACGGCGCCATGGCTGAACACGCCGGTATCGCTCTCCAGCACCACCGACGCGCCGGCCACCGCCAGGGTCACCGGGCGCCGCCGCGACGGGGTGACCGGCTGGTTGTCGAAGTAATGGGGCACCGACGGATTGTCGCGGCCCGAGCGCTGCTCCAGCCGGGGTGCCCAACGCGCCGCGCAAGCGGGTGAAGGAACGGAAACGATGGCGGGTCAGGTGAGGGAGCCGTTGTCATACTCGGGCTGTGAGCGAGGCACTCGCGGCACTGCAGTGGGCGGTTGCCGCCGCCCTGTTCATCCTCGGTGCGGTGACCGTCGCCGACTGGGTCCGCCACCGGGGCCGGTCACGCCTGTTCCTCGCCATTGCCGTCGGGCTGCTCGGCGTGCTCGGGATGCTCGGTCGGGTCACGCAGTTCACCGGCGTCGCGCAGGTTGCGCTCTCGGAGGTGAGCATCTGCCTGTTGATGGCATCCGCCTTCGCGTTCGTGCTCTTCCGCAACAGCCTGATCCCGATGCGGAACTGGACGCTGCGGACCTTCGCCGTGTCGGTGGCGGTGGTGACCGCGGCGTGCGTCGTCGTCAACCTCGACGCCGCGAAGAGCGCCGACAACCCCACCGTGGCCGTCGACGTCGCCCTGCTGCTCACCTGGTGCACCGTTGTGGGCGCGTCGATCCTGCGGCTCTGGCGCGCGTCGGGCGACCTCCCGCGGGTCCAGCGGGCTCGCTTGCGCTCGCTCAGCGCCGGTTTCGCGGGGATCATCCTCGCGCTGCTCGGCACTGCCATCGCCACGTTCACCTTCGACAACGTCATCCTCCAGGTCGCGGTCGAGTGCGTCGTCCTGCTGAGCATCCCCCCGCTCGCCGTCGCTCTCTCACCGCCGGGCTGGTTGCGCAGGGTGTGGCGCGAGACCGAGGAGATCGAGCTGCGCCAGGCGCTCAACAACCTGCTGCTGTTCTCGCCTGACGAGGAGACGCTGGCGGCGCGTGCCCTGGAATGGGCGGCACGGCTGTTGGGCGGTGGGGCGGCGATGGTTTCACTGAACGGCCGCATCCTCGCGGCCACCGGCATCGACACCGGCCGCGCCGAGCGCCTCCACGCTGAGCTGGAGGCGATGCACAGCACCGTGGGCATGTCATTCACCAGCTCGCTCGGTGCCACCGCGGTGGTGCCGCTGCACTCGCAGGCCGGCGACGGTTACCTCGCCGTGCTCGCCGGGCCGTTCACGCCGCTGTTCGGCGACGAGGAGCTCTCGCGACTCGCGCAGTACGCAGTGTCCATCACCGTTGCCCTCGACCGCGTCCACCTGGTGGTCGGGATGCAGCGCAACGCCGAGCTCCTCGACCTTGCCTACGACGCCGTGTTCAGCTGGGACTTCGAGACGCGAGCCATCCAGTACTGGAACAGGGCCGCGTCCGAGCTCTACGGCTACACGCGCGACGAGGCCCTCGGTCGCGACCCGCTGCCGCTGCTCCAGTCGGAGTACCCGATCCCGCTGGAGGCGATCGTGGCCGCCCTGCGCGAGCACGATCACTGGGAGGGTGAGCTCCGCCAGACCACCAAGGACGGCAGGGTGTTGCACATCAGCGCACGCTGGGCGGTGCAGCGCGATGGCGACGGCGAGCCCGTCGCGGTGCTGGAGATCAACCGGGACATCAGCAGCGAGAAGCAGGCGGCCGACGACCTCCGTCATGCGCGTGACCTCGCCGAGCAGGCCAGCAACGCCAAGAGCGAGTACCTGTCGCGGATGAGCCACGAGCTGCGCACCCCGCTGGCGGCGATGCTGGGGTTCAGCGACCTCCTCGAGATGCGCGAGCCGCGTGAGGACCAGCTGACCGCGATCGACGCCATCCAGCGCGCCGGCTCTCACCTGCTCAGCCTGGTGAATGACGTGCTCGACATCGCCCGCATCGAGGCGGGCCGCGAGGTTCTCTCCCTGCAGCCGCTCGACGTGCGGTCCATCCTCGAGGAGTGCATCGGCCTGGTGGCACAGTCGGCCAACGAGCGGCACGTGACCCTCAGCATGAGGGTGGAGGAGAAGGACCTCCACGTGCGCGCCGACCGTCAGCGGTTGGTGCAGGTGCTCCTCAACCTGCTCAGCAACGCCATCAAGTACGGCCGCGAGGGCGGACATGTCGTCGCCGCTGCCTCCGCCCGCGACGGTGATGTCCACCTGGAGGTCTGCGACGACGGGCCGGGGCTGGACGCGGCGCAGCAGGAGCGGCTCTTCCAGCCGTTCGAGCGCCTCGGCGCCGAGCGCAGCCACGTGCAGGGCACGGGCCTGGGCCTGGCGCTCTCGCGCCAGCTCACCGTCGCGATGGGGGGCACGCTCCTGCTGAACAGCGCGCCTGGCCAGGGGGCGACGTTCACCGTCCGCCTGCAGCGCGCAGAGAGTGATGACCAGGGCGTCGTGGTGGCCGCGGCGGGTCCACCCGTGCTGCGCGAAGCCGCCGTCGATCGCACCGTCCTGTACGTCGAGGACAACCTGGCGACCATCTCCCTGGTCGAGTTCGATCCTGGCTCTCCGCCCGGGCGTGCGCCTGCTCACCGCCATGCAGGGAGGCATCGCTCTGGAGCTCGCTCGCGAGCATCGTCCCGACCTGGTCATCCTCGACCTCCACCTTCCCGATCTCAACGGCGACGAGATCCTGCTCCGCCTGCGCGCCGACCCGCGCACCGCCGACATCCCAGTCGTCGTGTACAGCGCCGACGCCACGGAGAGGCAGGTTCATCGGCTGCTGGATGCCGGCGCGGTCGCCTTCCTGACCAAGCCGGCGCGCGTCACCGAGTTCCTGGCGATGCTCGACAGCGTCCTCGATCGGCCGACCGCGGTGCGCACCGGCACATGACCCGCCCCGACCCGGGCGTCAGCGGGTGGGTTCGTCCTCGGGGACCAGGTGCAGAGCGGCGGTCGGGCAGGCGGCCACCGCCCGGCGTGCCAGGTCGACCAGCTCCGGGCTGATCGGGCGGCCGTCGATCATCGGGTAGCCCCAGTCGTCGAGGCTGATCCGCTCCGGCAGGAGCTCGGCACACATGCCGAAGGCGTCGCAGCGGATCGGGTTGACGCGAAGCCGGCTCACCGTCGTTCTCGGCTCCAGTCGGGGGCGGGGAGCACCAGTGACGGGTCGCGGTCGCAGCGGCCGCGGCGGAGGTGGGACGAGACGTCGCCGGCGAAGACCCGGAGCGCGCTCGACAGCAGCACCAGGGCGCCGTCGGGGTGGTGGCAGGCGCCGCGACCGGCGATCTGCGCGATCCAGCGCTGCAGCCGCTCCGCATCCCGGGGCTTGGCGCGCCCCCCGGCGAGCTCGGCGGTCGTCGCCGCCAGGGCGGCGAGCCCGTGCTCGCACGGCCCGCACTGGCGGGCGCTCTCGCGGGCCAGGAAGCCGATCAGTGCGGCCGCCTGGGCGAGGCCGCAGTGCCCGTGCGGGAAGACGGCGACGACGCCGCTGCCCATGGGCACGTCGATGCCGAGGCGCAGGTCCCACGCCTCGTCGGCGGCCACCCAGCGGCCGAAGTAGCCGCCCACCAGGACGGCGGCCACCGACGCGGTCGCGCCCCCGGCTGCGCTGACCGCCTGGGCGACGGTCGATCCACCCGCCATCTCGTGGACGCCGGCGGAGTGGACGGCGCCGGTCATGGTGAGCAGCACCGTGCCGGGGGCGTCCGCGCTGCCGGCGCGCCGGTACGGCTCGGCGCCGTGGCGGGCGATCAGGGCCACGTGGGCCAGCGTCTCGACGTTCTGCACCAGGGTGGGTCGCCCGTCGACGCCGCGCTCGAAGGGGCGCGGGGGGACCATCGTCGGACGGGCCGCGCCACCGTTGAGATGGGCGATCGCTGCCGACTCCTCGCCGGCCACGTAACGGTGCGGTGCCAGCGACACCGTCACCGGGACCGGCAGCTGGCCCGCGTCGCGCCGCTCGTCGAGGGCACGGCCGATCGCCGCGGCCGCATCCTGGTGGACCCGGCTGATGTACAGGACAGCGCGCGAGGCGCCGACCGCCTCGGCGGCCAGCGCGACGCCATCGATCACCAGGTGCGGTCGGGAGGTCATCAGCAGGCGGTCCTTGGCGCTCAGCGGCTCCGTCTCGGCGCCGTTGCCGACCACGATCGCCGTGTCCCGGGAGTGCTGACGCGTCGCCGTCCACTTGCGCGCGGTGGGATAGCCGGCGCCTCCTCGGCCGCGCAGCCCGGCGTCGCCGAGGGCGGCGATGAGATCGGGGCCGCTGGGCCGCGGCCGGGGGCCGAGACGGTCCAGGTGGGCGGCGAGGGACTCTGCGCCGGAGCCGGGACCGGGCCCGTCGAGGAGCCTCGCGGTGGCTGTTGGCGCGATCACTGCCCTGCCGCCGTGGTCACCATCTGGCCGGTGATCGATCCGTCCGCCTGCTGGCCGAGGGTGATGTCGAGCGCCGTCCGCCCGCAGATCGCCCGGACATCCTGGGCGACGGCGGCGGTGGCGTTGCAGATGCTCGCGCCGGCCTGGGTGACCTGCAGCTGCCCGGTGGTGGCCTGGTTGGCCACCGTGATGACGATGTGCAGGGTGGCGTCACGGGCGTCGACCAGGGTGACCCGGATGTCCTGGCCCGATCGCTGCGCGGTCCCGGTGAGCTGGTCCTGGAGGCCCGACGGCAGGATGGGGGCGGGTGCCGCCGTCGCCGTGGACGCCGGTGAGGCCGATGCCGAACCGGCGGAGGCGGCGAGGAGTTGGTCCGGCGTCCCCGCGGCCTTGGCCCATCCGCTGTGGAGGGGGCCGGCGGCGGCGAACCCGAGCAACGCGATGGTGGCGGCGGCCGTGAGCAGCAGGCTGATCGCCCGGACCGGTCTGCGGACCCGTTCGGGGTTGGCCGTGACGCGCCAGACGATGGCGAACACCACCGACCCCACGCAGCCGAGGCCGATCACCAGTGCCCAGACGGAGCGCACATCACTGCCCGTCCCCAGGGTGTGGAGCAGCGCCAGCGGCCAGCAGGCGTATGCCGCCCAGTGCAGCACCCGCCACACGGCAAACCCGATTCGCTGGCGGAGCAGGCTGGTGATCACCAGGGCGACGAGCAGCTCCATGGAGAGCACCCCCAGCCCCAGCCAGACTGGACGGTACGAGCCGGTGAAGGGAGCCACGGTGTTGAGCACCGAGATGCCGGCGAACGGGTCCACGATGGAGGTGACGACGTGGATCGCGAGGAAGACGAGCACCAGCAGCGACAGGTTGCGGTGCACGGCCTGGCTGAGGAACCTCGGCCACTCGGGATGGTCCCAGCGCATCGACGTCAGGACACCGAGCACGAGGATGGCCGTGAGCATCAGCAGGCTGACGTAGCCGGTGCTGCGGGCTGTGTACCAGAGCGCGGTGGGGCCGGCTGCCGCGATCACCTGGGATGCCCTGCCGTGGCGGGGCTCACCTCATGACCCCCCGGTGACCACCGGCGGCTGTCCCGAGCCGCCGCCGCCGAAGCCGGACCCGTCGGCGGGTGGCTGGGCGGGAGGCTGCAACCCGGTGGTGGGGTCGAGGGTGGGGGTCGTCGCCGCGGCGGTCCCCGAGGGCTGGGCGGCGTCCACGGTGCGGCCCGAGAAGGTGCCGGCGGTGACGGCCGCGCCCGCCACGGTGAGCACGCCCGCGCCCACGGCGGAGGCGATGGTGATGGAGCGGACCCGCCGTTGGGCACGGTCGCGCGCGGCCGGGGACGACTGCCTCATTCAGACAGGGTACGCGCCCCGCCTTACGGGATCCTGTCCCCTTGCTGTGAATTGACTGAGACGCTCACGCTGTGGCGAGCCGGCCGGTCCACGCCGAAGGGACCAGCCGGCTCGCTGTCACTCTCAGCCGGCGGACACCTCGATGACACGGGTGCCCCAGTTGTGCCGCCCGTCGGAGGTCTGGCTTGCCTTGGGCGGGACGTACTCGGTCACCATCCAGAAGGCGGTGCCGCTCGGGTCGAGCACCGCGAAGGAGTAGTCGCCCCACCGGGTGGCGTTGGCGTCGTAGGGACCCTGGCCCGCCGCGGCCACGACGGGCGCACCGAAGGAACTCGCTCCGGCCGGCATCATCGCGTAGGCGGCACTCGGATAACCGACCGCGCTCGTCCGCGTGAACACCATCGCTGCTACACCGTTCGGCGCCGCCTGGATGGCGGGGTAGATGAGGTAGTGGTTGGCCTCCGCCTCGTAGCCCTGACGGCCGATCGTGGTCGGGCCGATCAGCGATCCCGACAGGCTGGGCCTGACCGCGAACCAGGCAGCGCCGGCGCGCTCGCTGGCGTCGTTGGGGATCGTCACGGCGGTGGTCAACGCTCCCCACAGGGTGCCGTTGATGAACTGGGTCTGCTGCATGCGGTCGTCACCACTGTCGATCAGGCTCGCTGATCCCTTCTGCTGCGCCTTGGGCGGGACCCCGTACGGCTCCGACGTGATCACCTTGCTCGACAGCGTGGGGGCGTGCCCGGTCGCGGTCGCGGCAGTGTTGGTCATCGCCCACACCCCGAGCCGGTTGTCGAAGGTGCCGTTGGGATCGAGCGAGTTGAGGAAGTACTCGGCGGCCGCGCTGCCGTTGGTGAGCGCGGGTTGGACCGAGGCGGCCAGCGTGCCGCCGATGTGCAGGTTGGCCCAGTGCGCCCAGTAGACCGAGCCGCCGGCGACCAGCTGCGCCTTGTTGATGGCGTAGATCTGGGCGCCGTTGTACTGCGGGCCGTTGATCGAGAACTCGTTGGTGCTGATGTAGATGTTGTTGGCGTCGATGCCGAGCAGGGGCTGGTCACCGAAGCACGGGCAGCCGGCGCTGCTGGGTTGGCGGTTGTCGGTGGTGTCGATCGAGTACTCGGTCCACATCTTGGTGGGGTCACTCGTCTTGCTCACCGCGATCTCCTGCGCGGAGGCAGTGAACGAGGCATTGAGGAAGAGGATCTCGACGAACCAGCGTTGCGTGCTCGAGTCGTAGTAGCAACGCGGGTCCGAGGTGAACTCCGCGGCGCCGACGTTGAAGATGTCGTTGATGTTGAAGGGCCCGACGATGGTGCTGCCGTCGGTGCGGTAGATCCGGTACGCCGAGTTGACCGCCGCGAGGACGTAGCCGTTGCCGGAGCAGACAGTCGGGTCCGGTGGCTCGAACTCGGCACCGAAGTTGGTCTGAGCGCTGTCCAGGCTGCTGACGCCGTTGAAGTTCCGCAGCAGGGTCCCTGCGCTGGGAACGCTGGACGACGCCGCCAGCGGCGCCTGCGCGCCACGCGCTGCCGAGCCGGCGACCTGTGCGTGGGTGGATCGCGTCCCATGCAGCCTGGTGGCGTTCGGGCTCGCGCTCGTCGATGCCGCCCGCGCGGTGACCGGCTGGGCAACACCGACACCGGCGGCGCGGTATTGGTTGGCGGCCGGAGCCGAGGCGGCCACGTGGCCGGGTACCGCCCCCGCCATCGAGGCACTCGAGGCGACCAGCCCCGCGATCATCAGCCGTCGCATCAGTCGAATCGTCATGTCCGCCTCCTGCCCAATGGTCCCAAGCCGCCCACGATCCCACACCGAACGCTGCAGATGCAAGCAATGGAGTGAAGTGGTCAAGCGCAGCGGTCATCAGCCGGGTATCCTGCCCCCGCGATGGCCCCCGGTGGCACCGCCGACACCCGGCGGCTGAGCCGCTCCCAGTGTGCGATCGCGGCGGCGCTGCACGTGGCGATCGCAGTCGCCCTGCTCCACAACGCCTGGGCCGATCCCGGAGGATCGGCGGTGGGGCCGGCGGTCATCGACGGCGCCGGCTACGGCGCCGGGGGGATCGTCAACGGCGACAGCCTGCAACTTGTCTGGTTCATGCGCTGGACGCCGTTCGCGGTGAGCCACCTGCATGACCCGCTCCTGACCACCTGGATGAATGCGCCCCGTGGCGCCAACCTCATGTGGGATGCACTCATGCCGGTGGCAGGCCTGCTGCTCGCACCCGTGACCTACTTCGCCGGACCGATCGTCAGCTTCAACCTGCTGGCCACCCTGGCCCTCGCCCTCTGCGGGCTGGTGGCGACCGCCTGCGCGCGACGGGTGGCGCGGGTGACAGCCGCGGCGATCGCCGGTGGAGTGGCCTTCGAATGCTCGCCGTTCCTGGTCGCCCAATCGCAGGGGCACCAGTCGATCGTCCTGGCCGCTGCCTTCGTGCCCTTCCTCCTCCTGGTGGTCGTCGACGTGGCGCGCGGGGCGCGGTCGGTGCGCGCCGGCGGTCTGATGCTCGGCCTGGCGGCCGCGGCGACCTTCTACACCTGGGAGGAGACGCTGCTGGGCGCGGCGTTGATCGCGGCGCTCGGCGTGCTGGTTGCAGCGGCGGTTGCGTTCGGGGCGGTCCGCTCAACATGGCGGCGGGTCGCGACCGGGCTGGCGATCGCGCTCGGCGTCGGTGGCGTCACCGCGCTGCCGGGGCTGCTCGTCCAGTTTGCTGGTCCCATGCACGTCGCCGGCGGTGCGATCCGTGACCCCAACCACTGGGTTGTCGACCTGCAGAACCTGGTCACCCCGACGGCACGTCAGGTGCTGGCGCCGCCCGTGGCGGTGTCGGCGTCCCACCACTGGACGGGCAACAGCTTCGAGTGGGGCGGCTACGTCGGCCTGCCCCTTCTCATCGTCTGCGTCACGGCTGCGTTTGTCCTGTGGCGTCGCCGGGAGGTGCGCTGGCTGAGCACGATGACGGTGATCGGCGTTGTGCTCAGCCTGGGTCCGTCCCTGCACGTCGGTGGGACCGACATCCACGTGCCACTGCCCTGGGCGGTGATCGCCCATGTGCCGCTGGTGCAGGACGTGCTCGCCGCGCGGCTGGCTCTGTTTCCCGCGCTGGCCGTTGCCCTGCTCTTTGCGCTCGCAGTCGATGGACTGATCGCCTGGCGCCGGCACGCCGCGGCGATCGCCACCGCGGTCCTTGTCGGCCTCAGCCTGCTCCCCGCAGCGCTGCCGGCGGAGACCGCGTCATCGCCTGCTTTCTTCACCGGCGGTGCCGTCGACCGCATCCACCCCGGTGACATCGTGCTGGTCGCCCCCTACGCGACACCACTGGTGCCGCAACCGATGATCTGGCAGGCCGCCTCCGGCATGCGCTTCCGGATGCCCGAGGGATACGTGTCACTCTCCGGGCCAGGCGGCGGTTTCCTGGAGTCACCGCCGGCCACCACCACGTCGGCAGCCATGGAATCGGTCCAGGCGGGCGCCCACCCCGTCGTCAGCGCCGGCCTGCGTGCGGCGATGCTCGCCGACCTGCGCGGGTGGGGCGTGCACACGGTGCTTGTCGGCCCCATGCCGCACAGCGAGGCGATGATCACCCTCTTCACGAGCCTGCTCGCCACCCCACCGGTGTACGTCGGCGGGGTGGCGTGCTGGTGGAACGTCTGACGCCGCCTCGAGCGGTCAGCATCGGTGTCAATCGACCTTCGGCGCGATCCGCCGAGGTCCGCTGGCGACCGAAATCCCATTCAGGGCAACGTGCCGGGAGTGGGAGTCGAACCCACACGGGGTTGCCCCCGGCGGTTTTTGAGACCGCTGCGTCTACCGTTCCGCCACCCCGGCGTTGACCGCGCAACTGTGCCACGTCGCCGGCCGCGGTGGCGGCCGCGCCGGCGTGAACAGCCTACTTCTGCCTCCGGCTATCCTCTGACCTCCCATCAGCACGCTCAAGGAACGGGGCGGAAACCTTGGATGTCGCATGACCGCTCACCCGGGCGGCCCACCGGTCGTCCGTGCCTGCTCTACGTCGCCGCAGTGGCCGCCGTCGCCACAGCCGTGACCGCGTGCGGCAACCCCCCGTCGGTGAGCTCCACGGCCACGGCAGTGGGGCGCCCCGGGCCGGGCGCAACGGCCTCACCGACGGTCGACGCGCAGCTGCTCGCGGTCCTCCAGCGGAGCTGGGCCGGCTACAAGCAGGGGTTCATCCGCGCCGACGGCCGGGTGAGCGACCCCACCCGGGGCGGCATCACCAACGCCGTGAGCGCGACGGGGGAGAAGCACAGTGCCTGACATCAGCGAGGTCGAGGTGGGCGCGGTCGACCCGGCACGGTTCACGACCGTGCTCGACGCCGCGCAGGTCGCGTCGCTCGAATCCGCGATCGCCGACGCGCGCACACTGTTCGCCGGTCGCACCATCTGGAACGTCAACTCCACCGCCAAGGGCGGGGGCGTGGCGGAGATGCTGGCCACGCTGCTGCCCTATGCGCGGGGCGTCGGGGTCGACGCCCGCTGGCTGGTGATCGGCGGCGATGACGAGTTCTTTCGCATCACCAAGCGCATCCACAACCGGCTGCACGGTGCTGCAGGCGACGGCGAGGGTCTCAGCGAGGACGACCGCGGCCATTACGAGGCGGTCCTTCGTGGCCAGGGAGAGCAGCTCAGCGAAAGGTTCCGCGCCGGCGACGTGGTCATCCTGCACGATCCCCAGACCGCCGGCCTGGTGCCCGCGCTGGCGGACTCCGGCATCTGCGTGGTGTGGCGCTGTCACGTCGGGCTCGACACGCCCAACCACGACGCGCGCGACACCTGGAACTTCCTGCTGCCCTACGTACGCCGCGCGGCGCGCTGCATCTTCTCGCGGCGGGCCTTCGCCTGGGAGGGCCTGGAGCAGGACCGGATCGTCGTGGTGGCGCCATCCATCGACCCGTTCTCCGCCAAGAACATCGACATGGATGCGACGGCTGTGCGAGCGATCCTCGCTGCCACCGGCATCGTCGAGGCAGGGGACGCCGGCGTGGCGACCTTCACGCGCGTTGATGGGAGCCCGGGGCGGATCGAACACCGCGCCACGGTCGTCGAGGCAACGCGAATCGGAGCCGACACCCGGCTGGTTCTGCAGGTGTCCCGGTGGGACCGGCTCAAGGACGCCATCGGGGTGCTCGACGGCTTCGTCCACGGTGTGGTCGGCGGGTGCGACGCGCACCTGGTGCTGGCCGGCCCGAGCGTCGCCGAGGTGGCTGATGACCCGGAGGGGGCCGAGGTCTACGAGGAGGTCAGGCGTGCCCTGCACGCGCTGCCGGATGCGTCGCGGTCACGGGTTCACCTGGTGTGCCTGCCCATGGACGACGAGGAGGAGAACGCCGCCATGGTCAACGCCCTCCAGCGGCGCGCCGACGTGGTCGTGCAGAAGAGCCTGGCAGAGGGATTCGGACTCACCGTTGCCGAGGCGATGTGGAAGTCGCGACCGGTGGTGGCCAGTCGCATCGGCGGCATCCAGGACCAGATCGAGGACGGTGTCAGCGGCCTCCTGCTCGACGATCCGTCGGACCGGACCGCATTTGCCGGCGCCGTCTGCGGGCTGCTCAACGATCCGCAGCGGGCGCGGGCGATGGGCGATGCAGCCAGGGCGCGCGTCACCGCCGAGTACCTCGGATCGCGCCACCTCGCCCAGTACGTGAGGATCTGCGCCGAGCTCGTCTGAGCCGCGCCGCGGGCTCAGCTCTGGGACAGCGGGCTGTCACCCCCCAGGTCAGGGAGGTTGAGCTCGTTGACCCAGTCGCGGATCTTGGCCAGCCGCTCGGTGGTCTCCTCGTCGGTCTCACCGGGCTCACCCTCCTGGTCGGCCTCAGGCAGGACGCCGGCGCGGTCCAGCACCTCGGTGGCGACGAAGATGCCCGCCCCGACGCGAACGGCCACCGCGATGGCGTCGGACGGACGGGAGTCGATCTCCACCCGGCGGCCATCGACGTGGGCGAGGATGCGCGCGTAGAAGACCTCGTTGGCCAGCGATGTCACCACGATGCGCTCGACGTTGATGTCCACCGCTCCCAGGATGTTGGCCAGCAGGTCGTGGGTGATGGGACGCTCCGGCGTCATCCCGGTGATCTTCAGCGCGATGGCATTGGCCTCGTTGATGCCGATCCAGATGGGCAGGTACCGCTCAGCGGTCTTCTCCTTGAGGATCACCACGTGCTGGCCGGTGGGCATGTGGACGCGAATGCTGTCGACGGTCATCTCGATGAGGTCGGCCATGTCTTCGATGATAGCGCCGGGTCGTCGCGCGTCCCGGCCGGCGCTGCTCACTCGCGGACGCTGGCTTCCTGTCCCGGCACCTCCTCGACGCGCAGCTCGAGGCGGTAGGTCCGGGGGCCGAGCCGTTCGCCCAGCGCGGCGAGCAGGTGCGTGGCCAGGCACTCGCACGTGGTGTTGACCACAGGCAGAAGCACCGCATCACCGGCGGGGATGACGAAACGCCGTGAACCCTCGGTGAGCATGATGGAGCCGTCCGCCTCCTCGACGCGCACGTGCGTCGAACGCGTCGGCACCAGCATCCGTTCGTCGAGCTCGGCGCAGAGGCCGCGCAGCGCGCCCTTCAACGCCGCGAAATCGACCACGGTGCCATCCCCGTCGAGCGGTCCGGTGGCGCGGAGGCTGACCCGGTAGTTGTGCCCGTGGAGGCGTTCGCTGCGCCCGTGGTGGATCGAGAAATGGGCTGCGCTGAAGCCGATGTCGCCCCGCGCGAGCTCGAGACTGGCCTCCTCCATGGCTGCGTACCATAGCCTGCCGTGGGACGCGACACCCTGCTGCTGATCGACGGTCACTCGCTGGTGTATCGCGCCTTCTTCGCGATGCCCGCGCTGACCAACAGCCGCGGCGAGGTGACCAACGCCGCGTACGGGTTCACGTCGATGCTCCTCAAGGCGCTCGGCGACCACCGTCCCACCCACGCCGTGGCTGCCTTCGACCCCCCGGGGCGCACCTTCCGCCACGAGCAGGACTCCACGTACAAGGCGGGGCGCAAGCCCACCCCGGAGGACCTCATCCCCCAGTTCCCCTGGTGCCGCGAGGTGGTCGAGGCGCTCAGCATCCCGATCATCGAGGTGCCCACCTTCGAGGCCGACGACGTCATCGGCACGCTCAGCGTGCAGGGGGAGCGAGCCGGCCTGGATGTGCTCATCGTCACCGGTGACCTCGACGCCCTTCAGCTGGTCACCGACCACGTGCGAGTTTTTGCCAATCGGCGCGGTATCTCGGACACCATCGTCTACGACGTGGACCGGGTCTGGGAGAGGTACGGGTTCGCCCCTCCGCTGGTGGTCGACTTCAAGGCGCTGCGCGGCGACGTCTCCGACAACATCCCCGGCGTGCCCGGCATCGGCGACAAGACCGCGATCAGCCTGGTCAAGGAGCACGGCACGCTGGAGGCGATCATCGACGCCCTCCCGGCCATGAAGGAGGGCAAGGTCAAGCGGCTGCTCACCGAGTACGAGGACCAGGCCCGCCTCAGCAAGCAGCTGGCCACCATCCAGCTCGACATGGACATCGCGCTCGACCTCGAGACCTCGCGGCTCGGTCCGCACGACGACGAGAAGATCCGCGCGGTGTTCGACAGGCTCGAGTTCCGGTCCCTGCTCGCCCGCATCCCCACCTATGGGGCTGACGCGCCGCCGGCCGCGCCGGGCGCCGTCACAGGCGCACAGGCGTCGCTCGACTTCGACGCCCTGCCGGCCGCTGTCGACGTGCTGGTGGTCGACGACGGCGCCCAGGCGGAGGAGATGGCCGCACGCCTGCGTGACGCCGGCGAGATCGCCGTGCGCAGCATCATCGAGGGCACGGCGCGACGTGGCGAGGTGATCGGGATCGCGCTCGCGGCGATGGAGGCGCCGGACCCGGCGTACTACATCCCGGTCGGGCACGACGGCGGGGCCAACGCAGCCGCTGACGTGCTCGCGGCACTGGCTGGCCTGCTCGGCGACCCGGCGCTCCCCAAGCACGGCTACGACCTGAAGCAGGAGCTGCTTGCCTGGTCGGCGCGCGGCGTCGATGTCCGCTCGCTCGGGTTCGACTGCATGCTCGCCGCCTACCTCTGCATCACGACACGCACCCGCGTGCCCTCGTTGCCGGTGCTGGCCCACGACCTCTGTGGGGTCATCGAGCAACCCGAGGACGCGCTGGTGGGCAGCGGCAGGGCGCGGCGCAGCGTCGCGGCGGTCCCCGTCGACGAGGCGGCGCAGTACTACGGCAACTGGGTGGCGATGGTGCCGGCCGTGCGCGCCGCTCTGGAGGTTCAGCTCGCCGACGGGCAGCTGCGCTCGCTCTTCGACGCCGTCGAGCTACCGCTGGTGCCCATTTTGGCGGCGATGGAACGCGTCGGCATCCGCGTGGACTGCGACGAGCTCGCCCAGCTGTCGGGCGAGCTGCAGCGACGGATCGCCGAGCTCGAGGCCATCGTTGCGGAGACCGCGGGCTACACGTTCAACCCGGGCTCGACGCAGCAGTTGGCGACCTTCCTGTACGACAACCTCGGCCTCGCCGCCGGGCGGCGCACCAAGACGGGACGGAGCACCGACGCGGACAGCCTCGAGGCGCTGCGCGGTGAGCACCCGGTCGTCGACTCCATCCTCGAGTGGCGCCAGCTCACCAAGCTGAAGAGCACGTACGTGGACGCGCTGCCGCTGCTGTGCGCCACTGACGGGCGCGTGCACACGTCCTTCAACCAGGCGGTGGCCTCGACCGGCCGGCTCAGCTCCGCCGACCCCAACCTGCAGAACGTGCCGGTGCGCACCGCCTGGGGTCAGCGCATCCGTCACGCCTTCGTCGCCGACCCCGGGCAGCAGCTGGTCAGCGCCGACTACTCGCAGATCGAGCTGCGTGTGCTGGCCCATGTCAGCGGCGAACCGGAGCTGATCACGTCGTTCGAGCGGGGTGAGGACATCCACCGCCGCACCGCCGCCGAGGTGTACGACGTGGACCCGCAGTCGGTGACCCCCGACCAGCGGCGCATCGCCAAGGTGGTCAACTTCGGCGTGGTCTACGGCCTCTCCGACTTCGGGTTGGCACGCGACACGGGCATGGACCAGGAGGCCGCGCGGCTGTTCATCGAGAAGTACTTCGCCAGCTTCCCGGCGGTCACCAGGTACCTCGAGCGCACCCGCATGCACGCGCGCGAGTGGGGCTGGGTGGAGACGTTCATGGGGCGCCGCCGCCACCTGCCCGACATCCGCGCCGCCAACAGGCAGCTGCGCGGCGCCGCCGAGCGCATGGCGGTGAACATGCCGATCCAGGGCGCGGCGGCCGACATCATGAAGCTCGCCATGATCCGCTGTGACGCGGCGCTCCGCGACGCCGGGGTGCGCTCGCGGCTGCTTCTCCAGGTGCACGACGAGCTGGTGCTCGAGTGCCCGGGCGACGAGGTGGATCGCGCCGTGGCCCTGGTCCGCGACGCCATGGGTGGCGCCGCCGAGCTGGTGGTGCCACTGGTGGTGGACGTGAAGGTCGGTGAGAACTGGCAGGCGATGACACCGGTGCGCGAGACGGCGAGTGCCGGAGCTCCCTGAGGTCGAGACCGTGGCGCGCGACCTGCGCGACACGGTGCTGGGGCGGCGGGTGATGGCGGTGCAGCTCGGCCACCCCAAGGTGCTGCGCTTCCCAGTCCCGGAGGTGTTCACTGCCGTGCTGCCCGGCCAGCGCATCGACCGGGTGGGGCGCCGCGGCAAGTTCATCGTCTGCACCCTCGACAGCGGCGAGGACCTCGTCTTCCACCTCGGTATGACCGGCCACCTGCGCGTGACCGACGCACAGGCGCCGCTGCCCATCCACACCCACCTGCGCGCCACGCTCGACGACGGTCGCGAGCTCCGCTACGACGATGCGCGCCGATTCGGCCGCATCCTGCTGGGCCCACGCGCGCTGCTCGAGGACAGTCGCGTTCTCCCGGTGCTCGGTGTCGAGCCGCTCTCCGAGGAGTTCACCATCGAGCGTCTCGACAAGGTGCTGCGCTCGACGGCGCGAACGCTCAAGGCAGCCCTCCTCGACCAGCGCGGCGTCGCCGGCCTCGGCAACATCTACGTCGACGAGGCCTGCCACCTGGCCGGGGTGCGCCCGCAGCGTCGTTGCCACACGCTGACGCGCGCGCAGCGCGCTGCGTTGCATGCGGCCATCCCAGCCGTGCTGGTCTCGGCGATCCACCATCGGGGCAGCAGCATCGACGACTACCGCGACCTCTGGAACGCGAAGGGTACGCACCAGGAACGGCTGCAGGTATACGGGCGTGGTGGACGGCCCTGCCTGCGCTGCGGCGCCATCCTGCGCCAGGCCGTCGTCGCCGGGCGCACCACGGTGTGGTGCGCCGCCTGCCAGCGATGACGCGGGTCACCTTCGTCAGCTACGACGACGAGCCACCACTCGGTGGCCAGGGCGTCGAGCTGCGCGGCATGCGCGCGGCCATGGTCGCGCGCGGCCATGCGGTGCGCACGGTCGCCGGTCGCGGCGACAACGCGGTGCGCTACCCCCGCGTCACGGGTCGCGCTCCGCTGGACTTCTCCCTCCACCTCAACCGTCATCCGGCGCTGCTCGACGCCCCGGCGAGTGACGTGGTGCACGCGCTCGGTGGCCCCGGTGGTGTGCTGCTGCTCCGCGCCCTCGACGCGCCGCTCGTGTACACCGCCAACCACACCTACCGGATGGCCCACCGGCCGGGCACGCTGCGCCGGCTGATGGCACCCCTGGAGGCGCGCGCCTACCGCCACGCCGCGATGGTGCTGGCGATCTCGCCATCGACCGCGGCGGCGGTGCGCGAGCTGGGCATCCCGGACGCACGGATCGAGGTGCTGCCCCCCGGCATCGACGTCCCCAGCGATCCGCCCACGGCGCGCGAGGCGTTCCACCTCCTCTTCGCCGGGCGCTGGGAGCAGGAGAAGGGTGTGCTCGACGCTGTCGCGGTGATGCGTGAGGTGCTCGCGCGTCGGGCCGGCGCGTCAGGCGTGGTGGTGGGGGAGGGCAGCCTCGCAGCGCAGGTGCGCGCCGCAGCCGCGGGGACGCCCCGGCTCACCGTCGCCGGGCGTGTCGACGACGAGCGGCTGGCCCGCCAGTACCACGGCGCCGCGGTGGTGCTGATGCCGTCCCGGTACGAGGGCCTCGGCCTCGTCGCCCTCGAGGCGCAGGCCCGCGGGGCGGTGGTGGTGGGCTACGACGTGGCCGGCCTGCGTGACGCGGTGGCCACGCCGGGGCTCCTGGTGGCCGCGGGCGACGTCTCGGCCATGGTGTCGATGTGCGTCGACCTGTACGACGCCCCGGCGCGCCGCGACGAGCTGGCGCGCGCCGGCTATGCCTGGGTCCGCGGCCAGAGGTCGTGGGACCGTGTTGGCGAGCGGCTGGACGCCGTCTACGACGCGGTGCGCGCCACCTGAAGCGGGCCGCACCAGGCTCGCCCGCGGCCCGGCTGGCGGCCGACGGGCTGCGGGTAGACTGAGAGCCGTGCCAGCGCTGGAGATCGTCTCGTCGTTCACTCCCGCCGGCGACCAGCCGGCGGCGATCGAGGCGCTCCACCGCGGCGTTGACGACGGGCTGCGCGAGCAGACCCTGCTCGGCGTCACCGGCTCGGGGAAGACGTTCACCGTCGCCCATGTCGCCGAGCGCCTGCAGCGGCCGATGCTGGTGCTCTCGCCGAACAAGACCCTGGCGGCGCAGCTCTGGGCGGAGTTCCGTGAGTTCTTCCCCAACAACGCTGTCGAGTACTTCGTCTCCTTCTACGACTTCTACCAGCCCGAGGCCTACATCCCGCGCACCGACACGTACATCGAGAAGGACTCGTCGCGCAACGACGAGATCGATCGTCTTCGCAACAGCGCCACCCGGGCGCTGCTCACCCGCCGCGACGTCATCGTGGTGGCCTCGATCTCGTGCATCTACGGCATCGGCTCACCGGAGAACTACCTTGGTGAGTCGCTGACGGTGACGCGCGGCGAGACCTGGCGGCGCGACATCCTGCTGCGCAAGCTCGCCGACCTGCAGTACTCGCGCAACGACATCGACTTCGGGCGTTCCAGGTTCCGCGTCCGCGGCGACGTGCTCGACGTGCAACCTGCCTACGAGGAGGTGGCGACGCGCATCGAGTTCTTCGGCGACGAGGTCGAGTCGATCAAGGAGTTCGACCCCCTGACCGGGGAGATCCTCGCCCAGCGCGAGGCCTTCACCGTCTTCCCGGCATCACACTACGTCACCCCGGCGGACAAGATGAAGACGGCGCTGGAGCGCATCCGTGAGGAGCTGGGCGAGCGCGTTGCCGAGCTGGAATCGCGCGGCCGCCTGCTCGAGGCGCAGCGCCTCCTGCAGCGCACCAACTTCGACATGGAGATGATGCAGGAGACCGGCACCTGCGCCGGCATCGAGAACTACTCGCGCCACCTCAGCGGTCGGGCCGAGGGTGAGCGGCCGTTCTGCCTGCTCGACTTCCTCCCAGAGGACGCAGTGGTGGTGGTGGACGAGTCGCACGTCGCGGTTCCCCAGATCGGGGGCATGTTCGGCGGCGACCGCTCCCGCAAGATTCCCCTGGTGGAGTACGGGTTCCGACTGCCCTCGGCGCTCGACAACCGCCCGCTCACGTTCGCCGAGTGGGACTCGATGGTCGGCCAGGTGATCTACGTCAGTGCCACCCCGGGTCCGTACGAGGAGGCGCACGCGCAGAAGGTCGTCGAGCAGATCATCCGGCCCACTGGGCTGGTCGACCCGACCGTCGAGGTCAAGCCATCGGAGGGGCAGATCGACGACCTGCTGGCGCAGATCGCCCGGCGAGTGGAGCGCCGGGAGCGCTGCCTGATCACCACGCTCACCAAGAAGATGGCGGAGGACCTCACCGACTACCTGCGCGAGGCCGGGGTGCGCGTTCGGTACCTGCACAGCGACATCGACACCCTCGAGCGCGTCGAGATCATCCGCGACCTCCGGCTCGGCGTCTTCGACGTGCTGGTCGGTATCAACCTGTTGCGCGAGGGGCTCGACCTGCCCGAGGTGTCCTTCATCGGCATCCTCGACGCTGACAAGGAGGGGTACCTGCGCGGCTACCGCTCCTTGATCCAGACCATCGGCAGGGCCGCGCGCAACGTCAACGGGCACGTGGTCATGTACGCCGACCGGACGTCGGACGCCATGGTGCAGGCGATTGCCGAGACCGACCGGCGCCGCGCCGTGCAGGTCGCCCACAACGACGCCAACGGGATCACCCCCCTGACCATCGTCAAGGCGGTGTACCAGATGGAGACGCACCGCGACGACCTCAGCGCCCATGCCGCGGACCTCCAGGAGTCGGCGGGGCTGCCGCCGGACGAGCTGCTCCGCCTCGCCAAGGAGGTGGAGCGGGAGATGAAGCGGGCGGCCCGTGACCTCGAGTTCGAGCGAGCCGCCGAGCTGCGCGACCGCCTCACCCAGCTGCGTCGGCGCATCGATGACCCGGACGCCGAGGCGGCCATGGCGGCTGTCGGCGGAGCGTCAACGTCCGCAGCGTCGTCAGCGGGGATACGCTCGCCGCCGCTGACCGGGCGTCTCCCCTCCGTGGTGTCAGTGGAATGGCCGGCTCGGCTGTCTCTTCTCACGTGGAGACCGCGCAGGAGATGCACATGACGCCCTCCGTCTCGCGGGCGGCGGGCGCGGAAGCCGGCTTTGACGCCCTGCTGGTCGCCCAGCGCAGGACCCTGTACGGCGTTGCCTACTCGATCCTCCACGACCACGCCGAGGCGGAGGATGCCCTCCAGGAGGCCATGCTCAAGGCCTGGAGGAGCTGGGACTCGGTGCGCGACGAGGGGGCCCGACCCAGGTGGCTGATGCGGATCTGCGTCAACCACTGCATCAACCGGCGTAGCTGGCTGCGCCTGCGCCCCCGCCCGGTCTCGTCCAGTGATGCTGCGGCCGCCCCCGACCCGCGCTTCGACGCCCGGCTCGTCGACCTCGACCGCAGCTACCGCAACCTCTCGCCGCGCCAGCGTGCCGCGGTGTTCCTCCACTACCACCACGGGTATTCCGTGGACGAGTGCGCGGAGCTGATGAGCTGCCGCCCGGGTTCGGTGCGTACCCACCTGGCGCGCGCGCTGGCATCGATGCGCAGGGAGATGACCAATGCCTGAGCCGACCGCGCTCACCGACCAGATCGCCGCCGACCTGCGCCGTTACTTCGCACTCACCACGACCGTCCCCCTGCCCAGGCGGATCACCGAGATGACCGCGCATTCGGTGGGGCGATCGCCGCGTCGCCGCCCCAACGGGGCGCTGCTGGGCGCGACGGGGCTCCTGGCCGCGCTCGCGCTGGTGGTGCTCGGCACTGCTCGCCTCGCCTCGATCAGCAGCTCGCAGAGTTCCTCGCTCGACGCGCGCTCTGGGCTGGGGTTGGCGTTCCGGCCGGCCAGCCCGGCTGCCGTCAGCTACCCGGGCCTCGACGCCGCCGCCCTGCAGCGGGTCGGGGTGGTGCTGCTGCCGGCGGCCGGGCAGAAGGGGGTCGAGAGCAACCAACCTGCCCAGGTCCAGGCGCAGGCGGCGGCAGCCGCGGCGGCCGGCGCGTACGCGGGGACCACCGGGCCCGCGGTGCTCGCCGACGCCGAGATCCCGGCGCGGTCGATCACCTGTGTCTGCTGGGTCGTGGAGGTGCCCGTCCCCGGTCCCTCGCCGTCCGCGGCGGGAGCAGGCGGCGCGGCCCTCGAGCTCGTGCTCGTCGACGCCCGGCTCGGCCGCGTCGTGGCGACCGTCGCCGTCCCGCCGGCGTAGCCGGCCCCCGAACGCTCACCCGCCACGCCAAGGAGACCTCAGATGAGCATCCGCACCGTCGCCGCCGGCCTCTTCACGATCACCGCCCTGGCCGGTTGCGCCACGGCCTCCGGCGGCGGCTCATCGAACTCATCCGCGGCGCTCGCCGGGCCCGGGCAGAACCCTCAGCGTCTCGACTACTCGGGCGCAGCCGGCGGCAGCGGCAAACAGGTCGCGACGATCATCGCCGGCACGCCGCCAAGTTCGGACATCGAGCGCTCGGTCAGCGCGGCGTACACGGTGCCGGCGGGTAGCTTCCTCACCTCGTTCGAGGGGGTCATCGCACGCGGCGTGGCGCTCGGTGGCTACGTGGTCAGCTCGTCGACCGAGCCGGACGGCGCCGGTCGCATCGTCCGGGGCTCGGTGACCATCAAGGTCCCCGCCCCCAAGGTCGCCGACCTCCTCAACGGGATGCCGTCGAGCTTCGTCGCGTCGGCCATCAACTTCGCTGCGGTCGACCACACCGCGCAGTTCGTCGACGTCAATGCCCGCCTTGCCTCCGCGCACGCCCGCCTGGCCGCCCTCGACGGGCTCCTCGCCAAAGCCACCTCGATCACCGACATCACCACGCTGGAACAGGAGATCGAGACCGTGCAGACCGAGGTGGACACCGACCAGGGGCAGCTCAACGTGCTGACCAACTCGGTCGAGCTGGCCACCGCCACCGTGCAGATGTCGGAGCGCGGGGCCGTCGTGGCCGCCCTGCCCAACCCCGTGAGCAGTGGCGTCGGCGGTGGTTGGGACAACGCGGTGCGGGTGACCGGTGCCATCCTCGACGGCCTGGTCACCGCCCTCCCCTTGCTGGTCGTGGTCGGCGCGGGGCTCGCGGTCTGGCGTCGGGTGCGCCCCCAGCCGGCACGCCGCCAGGGGTCGCCCGCCGAGTAGTCTCGCCGACCGGTCAGGGACAAACCTCACGGGGACTGGACAGCCGCTTCCCGCGCGTCCACAATGCACGAACAGATGTTCGTTGTGAGCTCCGCGTGAGCAGCGCCCGCGCCCCCCGTGCTGCGTTCGCCTGTGCGGGTTGCGGAGCGATCACGCCGAAATGGCAGGGGCGCTGCGACGGCTGTGGCGAGTGGAACACCCTCGCCGAGGCGAGCCCAGCGTCCTCTCGGCCGCGCCCCCACGTGCACCTCGCCGGCCGCGCCCAGCCGCTCGACAGCGTCGGCGACGGCGCTGGGCAGCGCCGCCGCACCGGCATCGACGAGCTCGACCGTGTCCTCGGCGGTGGGGTCGTCAACGGCTCGCTCATCCTCCTCGGCGGCGACCCCGGGATCGGCAAATCGACCCTGGCGTTGCAGCTGGCGGCGCGGGTCGGCCACGCCCAGAACCCTGTCCTCTATTGCGCCGGCGAGGAGTTCGGCCGTCCAGGTGGCGATGCGTGCCGAACGGCTGGGCTGCCGCCTGCCGTCCGTGGCGGTGCTCGCCGAGACAGACCTCGACACCCTTGCCGAGGCGATCGGCACGGTGCGGCCACCGCTGGCCATCGTGGACTCCGTCCAGACCATCCATGCCGCCGACGCGGCCGGGTCCCCGGGCAGCCCCGGCCACGTGCGCGAGGCCGTGGCGAGGCTGCTCACCGTGGCCAAGGACACCGGGGTACCGATCGTGCTCGTCGGTCACGTCACCAAGGAGGGCGCGATCGCCGGGCCCCGCACCCTCGAGCACATGGTCGACGTGGTCCTCTACCTGGAGGGTGAGCGGCACGGCGAGCACAGGCTGCTGCGGGGGGTGAAGAACCGGTTCGGCAGCACCGGCGAGCTCGGCGTCTTCACGATGGAGGGCGCCGGCCTGACCCCGCTGGACGCCCCCGGTCGCGCCTTCCTCGACGAGAGCAGCCTGGCGGTGCCCGGCAACGTGCTGACGGTCACCTGCGAGGGCAGCCGGCCGATGGTGGTGGAGATCCAGGCGCTGGTGGCGACCAGCGCCTTCGGGCTGCCCCGGCGCACCAGTTCAGGTTTCGACCTGGGACGACTTCACCTCCTCCTCGCTGTGCTGGAGCGTCGGGCCGGCGTGCCGCTGAGCAGCTTCGACGTGTTCCTCAACGTCGTGGGCGGGGTGCGCCTCGCCGACCCCGCCGTCGACCTCGGGGTGGCGCTGGCACTCGCCGGGGCGGCCCGTGATGCCGTGCTCCCGCGCGACGTCGTCGCCATCGGCGAGGTCGGCCTCGGCGGCGAGGTCCGGCGCGCCTCGCGCCTCGACGCGCGCCTCAGCGAGGCGCTGGCCCTCGGGCAGGCCGGCGCCGTCGTCCCCGCCGGCGGTCGGGTTGCGGCGACCGACCTGCGCCTGCACCGGGTCTCGACGCTCGCCGCCGCGCTGGGCCTGCTCCGCCGCCCCTGAAGCGGCGCCGGCCGCGCTGCCGCGCCGGTTGCGATGAGGTGACGCAGCCGGCAGCACCACCGACCCTGTGTTTAGATCGAGCCACCATGCCCGGACATTCGACGACCAGCCTGCGGCGCGCCCGCGCGATCTCGCGAGTGGTCGGCGCGATCATCGGCATGGTGGTCGGCATCTTCTACGCCGGTTTCGTGATCACCAACTCGCCCGGGGTGTTCGGCACGGGCCAGCTGGTCTCCACCGTGGTCCTCTCGGGGACGGCGGTGGTCGGGGCCGCGGCGCTCGCGCTCGCCGCGCCCCTGCTGACCGTGGAGCCCTACCTCTGGCTCGAGCAGATGCTCGATGAGGCGCCCCCGTCACAGGTGCTCGGCGCACTGGCCGGAGTGGTCGGCGGGCTGGTCATCGCGGCGCTGGTGGCCATCCTGCTCAGCCCGCTGCCTTTCCACATCGGGACGATGGTGTCGCTCGTCCTCGCGCTGGCGCTCGTCAACGTCGGCGCGCGCACCGGTACCCGCCGTCGCCACGCCTTCGTCAGTGCGCTGCGCACCGACTCGGCGGGGCCCTCGTCCCCGTCCGCAGCGCTGTCGGGCGCCCCGATCGACGGTCCCCCCGTGGTGGTCGACACCTCAGCCCTCATCGACGGCCGGATCGCCGAGGTCGCCAAGGCGGGCTTCGTGCCCGGGCGGCTGCTCATCGCCGGCTTCGTCCTCGAGGAGCTGCAGCGCGTCGCCGATTCGGGCGACCCGATGCGCCGCGCCCGCGGTCGGCGCGGGCTGGCGGTGCTCGAGGAGCTGCAGCGGCGCAAGGACGTCGTCTGCGAGCTCACCGACCTGGATTTCCCGGAGGCGGCAGAGGTGGACGTCCGCCTGATCAAGCTGGCGGTGGCGCGCGCCGGCCTGCTGCTCACCAGTGACCACAACCTCAACCGGATCGCGCGGATCGCCGGTGTCCGGGTGCTCAATCTCAATGACCTCGCCAACGCGCTCAAGCCCATCCTCAGCGCCGGCGAGGAGATCTCCATCGCCGTGGTGCGTGAGGGCAAGGAGTTGGACCAGGGCGTGGGCTACCTGGATGACGGCACCATGGTGGTCGTGGAGAACGCGCGCGACCGCCTGGGAGGGACGGTGCGCGCGACGGTGACGTCGGTGCTGCAGACGTCGGCCGGTCGGATGATCTTCGCCACCACCGAAGGCCCCGAGGCGCCGGCACGCACCGGCCGCGCGGTCCGCTCCCGGGCGGCACCCCGCTGACCGCTGTCCTCATCATCCCCGCGTCGGGGCGGGGACGGAGGATGGGGGAGGACAAGCTCTTCGCCGACGTGGGCGGGCGCCCGCTCATCGCGCTGACCCTGGAGGGTGCGGCAGGCTCGCACGCCTTCGCGCGCGTGGTCGTGGCCGCCCCGCCGGAGCGACAGGAGCTGGTCGGGCAGCTGGCCAGGTCCGCGGGGTTCGACGAGGTGGTGGTCACAGCCGGGGGTGATCGCCGCCAGGACAGCGTGCGGCTCGCGCTCGCCCAGGTCGGTGAGGCGGACATCGTCGCGGTCCACGACGCGGCGCGGCCGCTGTGCGCCCCGGCGCTGTTCACCGCCTGCGTGGCGGCGGCGCGGGCGCACGGCGCGGCCACCAGCGCGATCCACGTTGTCGACAGCATCAAGCGCGGGGCGGACGGCGTGATCGTGGAATCGCTGGACCGTGACCAGCTGTACGCGATCCAGACTCCCCAGGCCTTCGCGCGCGAGCTCCTGGTCGAGGGCCACCGCCATGCGGTGGTCACCGGCCTGATGGTTGATGACGACGCCGCGCTGATCGAGGCGCTGGGTGCACCGGTGCACCTCGTCGCCGGCAGCCCCGACAATTTCAAGGTGACCCATCCGCGAGATCTCGTTCTCCTCCGCGCCCTGGTGGCGACGCCGCGGTGAGCCTGCGCATCGGCCACGGCATCGACGCGCACCGGTTGGTGGCCGGGCGGCCGCTCATGCTCGGGTGCGTGCGCGTGCCGTACGAGCGCGGGCTGGCCGGTCACTCCGATGGCGACGTGGCGGTGCACGCCCTCTGCGACGCGATGCTCGGCGCCGCCGGGGAGGGCGACATGGGACGCCACTTCCCGTCGTCGGACAGCCGCTGGCGCGACACGCCCGGGGCTGACTTCCTCCGCGCCGTCGCCGCGCTCCTGATGGCGCGCGAGGCCCGGCTCGTCTCCGCGCACGTCGTCGTCGTCGCGCAGGAACCCCGCCTTGCGTCACACCTTGAGGGCATGACCGCTGCCTGCGCCGCCGCGCTCGCTGCCGACGCGTCATGCGTCACCGTGTCGGTCACCAGCACCGACGGCCTCGGTTTCACCGGCCGTGGCGAGGGGATCGCCGCGTCAGCGGTGGCCCTCGTCGAGGTTGCTTCCGGCGCGAGCCTCGCTGCGACCGCTCGTCGATAGACTGTCGCGCGATGCCGATGCGCCTCCACGACACCATGACTCGCACGCTCCAGGCGGTGGAGCCGCTCGAACAGGACCACGTGCGGCTGTACACGTGTGGTCCCACGGTGTACGCGCGCGCACACATCGGCAACTTCCGCACCTTCCTCTTCGAGGATGTGTTGCGGCGCTGGTTGGAGCGCCGTTTTGCACGCGTCACCCACGTCATGAACCTCACCGACGTCGAGGACAAGATCATCCGCAACGCGCGCGCAGCCGGGCACGACCTCGACACTGAGACGGCGCCTTGGATCGCGGCGTTCTTCGACGACCTGGCCACCCTCAACATCCGCCCGGCCCACCACTACCCACGCGCCACCGCCTACCTCGCCGAGATGGTCACGCTGATCGAGAGGCTGGAGGCAAACGGTGTGACCTACCGCAGCGACGGCAGCGTGTACTTCCACATCACCGACTTCCCCGCCTACGGGCGGCTCTCCGGGGCGCGTGCCGACGGGCTGGTCGCGGGTGGCGGAGGCCGCGTCGACGCCGACGAGTACGACAAGGAGGACGCGCGAGACTTCGCCCTCTGGAAGGCCGTGGAGCCGAGCGAGATCGGCTGGGACACACGGCTTGGGCGCGGCCGGCCGGGCTGGCACATCGAGTGCTCGGCGATGAGCATGGCGCTGCTCGGCGAGTCGTTCGACATCCACTGCGGTGGGGTCGACAACATCTTCCCGCACCACGAGAACGAGATCGCCCAGAGCGAGGCGGCCACGGGCAAGCCATTCGTGCGCACCTGGTGCCATGGCGCGCACCTGCGCGTCGGCGCGGAGAAGATGGCCAAGTCGCTCGGCAACTTCTCGACCGTGGACGAGCTGGTCGCCGGCGGGGTGCGACCCTCGGCGCTGCGCTACCTGCTCATCGCCGGTGCGCACTATCGCAAGACGGTCAACTACACGGATGAAGCCCTGCACGGGGCCGCTGAAGCGGTTGATCGCCTCGCCGACTTCGCCCGGCGGCTGCGCGCCCTCTCACCCGGCACCGCGGCCGGCGAGCCGGACGCTCGCGTCGCGACGGCACGGACGGGGTTCGAGCGGGCGATGGACGACGACCTCAACCTCCCGGAGGCGATGGGCGCGGTGTTCACGCTGATCCGAGCGCTCAACCGCGAGCTCGACTCGGGCGACGTCGACGGCGCCACCCACACCGCCCTGGTCGAGCTGGTCGATGAGGTCGACGATGTCGTCGGCGTCCTGCGACTCGTTGACGGCGAGCGGGGCGCCACCGTACTCAGCGGTGACGACCGAGCCAAGCTCGAAGCGCGCGAGGCGGCCAGGGCGGCACGGCGGTGGGCGGAGGCTGACCGGCTGCGCGACGAGCTGGCGGCAGCGGGAATCGCGGTGGAGGACACACCCTCGGGGCAGCGCTGGCACCGCGTCTGACAGACTGATCGCGATCACCCGGCTGCAAGGTTGGCCGCGGATGATGCCCTGGGAGAAACCACCTCGTCCCCCGTGTGGAGGCCATCGAACATGCGATCGGTGCAACTGTGAACGGCCCGTTTGGGCCGGACGGCGTCCGCGGGCCGTTCGGCAACGCCGACACGGGCGTCGCGGTGCTGAGCATCGTGTTGCGCTTCACCCTCGGCGTGCTGGTCGTCATCGGCATCATCTGGGTGATCCGCGAGATCCTGCTGGCGGTGCGCGCTCATCGCTCGCCTCTGCCGCCGCCACCCAACCCGGCGGTGGCCGAGCTGGAGATGCTCTATGCGCGCGGCGAGGTCAACCGCACCGAGTACCTGACCCGTCGTGCGGACCTCACCGGGGTGCCGCACACCGCGCCGCCGCCCAGCTGAGAAGGCCGGGGGACGCGCCGGCCCCGGGCCCGCGAGGTCGCGGGGCCCGGGGCTGAGTGAACGCTGTTGCGCCGCCTACGCGGTCGGCGGGGGTGGCGGGGCCGCCGGGCCGCCGCTGCTCCACGACGAGGTGGGGGGCGACGAGAGCGGTGCCTGGCCGGGGAAACGGCTCACCACGACCAGGTAGTAGATGACGCCGTAGACGATGAGATCGACCACCAGCCCGAAGATGACGCCGCCACCGGCGCCGATGCCGATCAGCCCGCTGTACGCGGCGTAGTTGCCGATCAGCGTGACGATCGCGCCGATGATGCCGAGGATCAGGCCGTAGACGACCCACTGCTTGCCCTCGGGGTTGAGCTGGTACATCCGGTAGCCGCCCACGGTCCCGACGATGACCGCGGCCAGGCCGATGAGGTCGCCGAGCAGCCACAGCACGGGGAGGTTGCAGCCGCCGTAGATGGAGTAGGTGCCGCAGAACCCGAGGATGCCGATCAGCGCGAGGGCATCGAGGAGGATGCCGATGGCCCCGAGGATGAGAAGCACCAGGCCCAAGGTCTTGGCGTTCACGTTCACCTTGACCGGTGGGTCCTTGGCGAACGGCGGATCAACGAGGCTGTTCAATGGGATGGGTCCTCCAATAAGCAGGCGGGTGCGGGGCCGATGGTAGCGGCCGCACTCGAGGTTGCGGGAGGTTGGTGAACTGAGGATCGCGGTGGCGCGTCCTCGGCCGGCCTCATGGCTGAGGCGCCACCCCAGAGCTGTCGGCGACGCCGGTTCGTCGCCCGGTCCTCGGCGATACTCGACCGGTGGACATCCTCTACGGCCGCAACCCGGTGCTCGAGGCGTTGCGATCGGGGCGTGCGGCACGCAAGTTGGTGATCGCCACCGGCGTCAACTCCGAGCCCCGCCTGGAGGAGATCATCCGCGTGGCCGGCGAGCGCGCCATCCCCATCGAGACCAGCCCGCGCCGCCGCCTCGACGACATCGCCCACACCGAGCACCACCAGGGCGTGGCCGGGTACTTCCATGAGCGGCCGCCGCTGAGCGTCGACGAGCTGCTCGCCGGGTCGCGCGCCCCGCAGCTCGTGGTGGTGCTCGACGGCATCCAGGATCCCCAGAACCTCGGCGCCATCACCAGGACGGCCGACGCGGTGGGGGCCGACGGCATCGTGCTGCCGCGGCACCGCGCCGCCGGGATGACCGCCGCGGCCGCCAAGGCATCGGCCGGCGCCACCGAGCACGTTGCGGTCGCGGTTGTCACCAACCTGGTGCACGCGCTCGAACAGCTCAAGGCAGCCGGACTCTGGGTCGTCGAACTCGCGGCCGACGGCGAGACCCGCTACGACAGGTTCGACTTCACCGCTGCGGTGGCTCTCGTGGTCGGCGCGGAGGGGGAGGGGATGCGCCCGCTGACGCGCCGCCACTGCGACGCGGTGGTCGCCGTCCCGCTGGCCGGACGGGTGGCCTCGCTCAACGCGGGGGCTGCGGCTGCCGTCCTCCTCTACGAGGTGGCGAGGCAGCGCGGCTTCGCCGCGCGCCCGGGATGACCCGGCGCGAGCTGATCGTCGACGGCTACAACATCGTGCACGCGTGGCCCGAGCTCTCGCCCCTGATCAGGTCGGGCAGAGGCGAGGAGGCCCGCCGGCGGCTCATCGAGTCGCTGGCGGAGTACGCGGCGGTGACGGGTGAGCACGTCACCGTGGTCTTCGACGCCCACGGCCGAGCGCGTGACGGGGGCGCGGGCGAGGTCGTCGACGGCGTCACGGTGCTGTTCGGCAGCAGCGCGCAGACGGCCGACCACGTCATCGAGCGGAGGGTTGCCATCGCGGCAGCCGGCGGCGAGGCGGAGACGGTGACGGTCGCCACCAGCGACCAACTGCAGCGCGACCTGGTCATGGCCATGGGGGGCGCGGTCATCGGCGCGGCGGCGCTGCGCCAGGTCGTCCTCGCCGCCCGCGCGGAGACCGACGAGCACAGCGCGGTGAGACGGCGCGAGGCAGGTTTCGCCAACCGCCTCGAGGATCGGCTCGACCCCGGGGTGCGCCGCCAGCTCGACCGACTGCGCCGGCCCCGCGCCGCCGCTGAACCGGACGACGAGAACACCGCACCCCTGCCGTGAGCGGCCGCCTTCGCCGGCGCGACGCCTCAGGGGACGCCGCGCGCGCGCTCGCGGTCGTCGCCGGCGCGCTGACCCTGTACCAGGTCACCCGCCCCGGTCTCCTGTTCGGCGCCACGCCGGACGTCGCGGTGTACCTCGGCGCGGCGGTCCGACTGGTGCACGGCGCCGTCCCGTACCGCGACTTCGTGTTCGTCCAGCCACCGGGATTCGTGCTGCTGACGACCCCGGTCGCGGCGCTGTCCGACCTCACCGGGACACGAGTGGCGCTGGCGGTGCTGCGCCTGACCACGCCGCTGCTCGCCGCATCGTCCGTCTTGCTGGTGGGGGCGCTGGTCCGCCACCGCGGACTGGCCGCAACACTGGTCGCCTGCACTGTGATGGCGGTCTTTCCGGCCCAGCTGTACGCCATCCGCGGACCGCAGCTGGAACCCGTGGCTGTGTTCCTCCTCCTCCTCGGGGCGGTGACGGTGTTCAACGGGGACAGCCTCGTCGGCAGTCGACGTCAGGTCGGCGGCGGTGCCGCCCTGGGCGCGGCGGTGGCCGTCAAGCTCTCCGCGGCGATCCCCGTCGCAGCGCTGCTCCTTGTGTGTGTGTGGGTGGTCCGCCGCCGAGCCGCCGCCACGGCGACCGCGGCCACCGCCGTCTTCGGCCTGCTGGCGGCGCCATTCGTGGCCATGGCGCCCGGCGCGTTCTGGCACGATGCCGTGGCCACCCAGCTGGGTCGCGTGCCCGGGGGAGGTCGTGCCCCGCTGCTGACGCGACTGGGTGAGATGACCGGCGTGTCGGAGATCGGCGCGCCGCCGGCGGCGGCGATCGCTGTCGCGGCCGCGCTGACGGGCATCGTGCTGATCGCCTTCGTGGCGACTCGCCGCCGACCGACCCCGCTGGAGTGGTTTGCGCTGGCCGCGACGGCCGCCGTCGTCATCGCCCAGCTGGCACCTGCGCAGTACTACACGCAGTACGCGGCCCTGCTGGCGCCGTTCGTCAGCGTCCTGTTGGGGTTGTCGGCCGCACGCCTTGTCGGCCGTCGCTTCCGCGCCCGCGCAGCTGCCGCCACCGTGGGGGTCGCATGCGCGGTGCTCGTGGTGGCGCAGCTGCTCTACGTCAGCGGTGAGGCGGCCCCCGACTACGCGGCATCGATCGATGCGGTGCTGCCGCCGGGCGCCTGCGCCCTGTCGGACAGCCCGGTGCTGCTGGTCACCGCCAACCGCTTCCAGGCAGCCGCACCCGGCTGCACCCTCATGACCGACCCCGCCGGGACGGCGCTGGCCCAACCGTCGTCGAGCGCCGCGGCGATGGCCACCTGGCGGCGAGCATTCGAACACGTCGAGTACGTGGTCACCGACCAGCCGATCACCCGATGGAGCCTGCCCCCCGGCGCTGAGATTCCCAGGTACGTCGCCGCGCTGTTCCGCATGACCCGCGCGGGGCCGCTGCTCATCTATGTACGAGTGCTGCCCCTCGGCGCGGGCTGAACCGGCTCGAGACCGAACTGGTGGGCCGGCGCCGGCGCGTCGGAGAGCAGTGGCCCCAAGAACCAGGTTCGCGCGTACGATTTCCCCGCACCCGACCTCCCCGCACAACGCCTCGTTCCACCAGGGGTCCTCCATGCGTCCTCCCCACCTGGTAGCCGTGACAGCCGTGCGCGGGCTTGCCCGGCGGTTCGGCCGCGACCGGTCGGTCACGCTGAGCGGACGGGCGTACCTTGCCGGTTCGCTGGCCACCTTCTCGACCTGTCAGATCGGCGGCTGCGGTGCCCCGGCAACGGAGTTCGCGCTCGGTGCTGACGGGCGGCAGCTCGCCGTGTGCGCCCGGTGCGGAGAGGAGCTCGAGGCAATCCTGGGGCTGGCCCACGCCGTCGATCCCGCCAGTTGACCGCCTCACCACCGACCTTTTAAGGCCCTGGGCGACATCGGGGTGGCGCCGGAGAAGAGCGGGTTAATGTCCGGTGTGCGACGTCCGCCGGCGGACCTGCGTGCCTCACCTGCCTGGCCCGGTGGTGTACAAGAGACGCATGACCACGATGCAAGGAATCCCGCAGACGGTCACGTTCACGGAGCGTTGCCAGGTCAAAGGGTGTGAGGAGCCGGCGTGGCCGCTGACCCTCGGCGCAAGCAGGTCGAACCTGGCGGTCTGCGCTCGCTGCGCTGAGGAGCTCCGGGCCCTCCTGGCGCCACGCGACCCGCGCCGCTGACCGCTGCGCCGGGCCGGCCGGGGGCGATCGCGTCAGGCGCTGCGCCGGCTAGGGCAGGGTGAACTCCTGGATCCTGTTGTTGAAGGTGTCGGCGACGAAGAGAACCTTGCCGTGGACCGCCAGCGAGTGCGGCTGGTAGAAGTTCAGGTTCCCGGTGCCGGCGCTGCCGAACCCGTTGCCGAGGTCGGTGAGCGTCGAGGACAGATGAACGATGCGATTGTTCATCGTGTCGGCCACCCACACGGTGCCGTCCGCGCCCAGGGCAACCCCCTGGGGCTGGTTCAACCCGGTGGCGAACGTGGCCACCCATTGACCCGTGAGGGTGAGTTCCTCGATGCGGTTGTTGGCAGTGTCGGCGACGTACATGTCGGTGCTCGACACCGCCACCCCTTCGGGGTTGTTGAACTGCCCCGCGGCGGAGCCCAGCGAACCGACCGTCGCGAAGGCGTTGGTGGACGGCTTGTAGCTCTCGATCCTGTTGTTGGCGGAATCGGCGACCCAGACGGTCCCGGAGCCGTCGACGGTCACCCCCTCGATGTTGTGGAACTGCCCCACCGCGGTGCCCGAGCCGCCGATCACCGTCGGGGTGCCGATGAGGGTGGCCGCGAAGTGCTGGAGCCGGTCGTTGCGAGTGTCGGCCACCCAGACCGTGCCGTCCGGCGCGACCGCCGCCCCCTCGGGCCACGAGAAGGACCCGGCAGCCACGCCGCGCATGCCTCGGGCATTGAGGTAGGTGCCGCCGGCATCGAAGCGCTCAACCCGCTGATTGAGGCGGTCGACTCCGTACGTGGTCCCGTCGGCGCCGACGGTCACACCGAACGCCTCAGCGAACCCCGGTGCGGGGACAGGGCCGCCGGCCATCTCGAACGTGGCCTGGCCGGCGGGGCTGAACTCGTGCACCGAGCTGCCCCAGAAGTCGGCGGCCCAGATGTTCCCGGACGGGTCAACCGCGACCCGGCGCAGCGCGTTGAAGTACGGGCCGTTGTCCGGTGGCGCGGGGCACGACTTGGGGCAGCGTGACCCGAATTGTGTCAGCCACAGCGGTGGGGACCGGCTGATGTCCCAGCGCGCGACCCGCTCGTTGCCGGTATCGGCCACGTACACGGTGCGACCGTCGGGGCTGAACTGGACGTTGTAGGGGAAGTTGAGCTGACCGGCGCCGTGGCCGGCGGCAACTCCGTCGCCGAGGATGATCGCCGGGGTGGTGGTCCACACGCCGGCGGCGGTCACGTCGAAGGCCTTGACCTGGTCGTGGTGGTAGTCGGCGATCCAGATCCGGCCGTCCGGGCCTCGGATGGCATCCCGCGGCGAGGCGATCCCGAGGGTGGTGGGCGAGGTCCACAACCACGCGCCCGAAGGGCTGTACGCCTTGACCGTGGAATGACCGGTATCCGCGACCAGCACCACGTTGTTCGTGAAGTCGTAGGTGATGCCGATCGGCGTGTTGAGACAGCTCTTGCACTTGCCGAGTCCGCCGGCGGTCCACAGGTGGGTGCCGGTGGCGCTGAACGCCTGGATGCGGCTGTTGGCGGCGTCGGCGACGTAGATGTTCGACGCTCCGTCCACGGCGACCTGGCGCGGGGTGTTGAGCTGCCCGTCGGCACTGCCCAGGCTGCCGAACTGCTCGATCAGCGTGCCGTCGGCGTGGAACACCGAGATGCGATTGAAGCCGGTGTCGGCGACCACGAGCCGCGCGGAGTGCGAGTCCCAGACCAGCCCACTCGGATACATGGCCGCCTCGGATGGACCGGCTAGTGTCTTGAGGAAGGTCGGCTGAGCGGTGGTCGCGGCGCCTGCTCCGAGGCGCGCGCCGCCCACGCCCAACGCCACCACGACGGCGCCAACCCCAACCACGCCGGCGCGGCTGGACACGCCCCAGCGGCGCCCCTGTTCCCGGCCGGCACGGCACGCACGCCACATTCCCACCACGGATCCCCCCATGTCGGTGCCGCCAGCTCTCCCGGCGGCTACGCCTCCAAAGCATGACACACGTCAAACGCACCGGTCAAATCTGGTGCGCCCCGCCGCCGTCGCGCCAGCCGGTGGCGGCTGGCGGCGTCACTTGCGGAGGGTTGGAACGCTGTGCCATCATCGCGGCAAGAGCTGCGATAGCGGCGAATGGTTCAATTCACCGGGCGTTCGGACCGAACAGTGGGGGGTGGCTTTGAAGGCTCGCGTCTCGACCATGGCATTGGTTGCCGCCACGATGGTGGTGGCCGGTGCGTACAGCGCCACCTCCGCGGCGGCGCAGGGCTCGTACACGAGCCTCCATTTCGACAAGGACCCGCTCGCGGCCGCCGGCTCACTTGCCAGCGGGCAGTCGGTGGCGACCGTCCTGCGCACCAAGAACGGCACCGCCACGGTTCCCGGCGCCGTCGTCTACCTGAGCTACTCGACGTCGGTCCCCGGCGACTCGGTGACGGTCCCGGCCTCGCAGTGCGGGGGTGCGAGCTCTCTCTCGGGCCAGGCGCTGGCCTGCACCACTGACGCCAACGGACAACTGCTCGCCACCTACACAGCCCCGGTGATGCCTCCGGGCCAGGGCCTGGTGGACATCCGCGCAGCGAGCGCGCCCAGTGGCGCCAGCATCGTCAGCGACATCCACTACGTGTACTGCACGGTCTACCGTTTCGCCCCATCCCCGATCGCGCCCAGTGGAAGCCTGGCACCCGGGGCCAACGTGGTGACCACCGTTTCGGCACAGACGGCAAGCGACGTGGCCGTGCCCAACGCGGCCGTCTATGTCTCGTTCACCCCCACCAGCGGTGGCGGGCACGCAGCGGCCGGCACCACTGCGCTCAGCTCGACGCCGACCCTCCTGCACGTCGACAGCAGCGGACACCTCCAGGTGACCTACACGGCGCCCACGAGCTTGCCCTCGGCCGGCGTGGATTCGATCGTGATCCAGGACAAGCCCAGCTCGCCGACGTCGTCAACCACCGATTCGTATGCCTTCTCGACATCGGCACCGGTCATCTCGATCGGTGATGCCTCGGTGGTCGAGGCTCACGTCAAGCCTGGCATTCCACTCCGCAACACCCTGACCCTGTCGGCGCCTCAGCCCGCGCCGGTGACCGTCCAGTACACCACGCAGTGCGGGCTCGGGGACAAGACCTGCAGCGAGGACTTCAAGGAGGTCCACACACCGGTCACCGTCACCTTCCCCGCGCAGACGACACACGCCACGATCATCGTGCGCATCTACTCATACACCGGCAGCTTCGGTGGCGAGGACTACAACGAGAACTACTTCGTGCACCTGAGCAATCCCAGCGGCGCCGTGCTCGGTCGATCGATCGCCGAGTCGACGGTGCTGCCGAATGCCTCGGCGTCACAGTTGCTGTACATCGGTGACGCCAGCCTGGTGCCGATCGCCGCGGCCGGGACCCCGGTGGGCTTCACGGTGTCACTGACCGCGCCCCAGAGCAGCCCGATCACCTTCACCTACGCGACGTCAGACGGCACCGCGATCGCCAAGGTCGATTACGCCGCAGCGTCCGCGACGGGCACCATCCCGGCGGGGTCGAACAGTGCGGTCATCTACATCCAGTGGCTGGCCCAGCGGCCGCCGCCATCCAACCGGGCGTTCAGCCTGACCATCAGCAATGTCAGCGGGGGGGTGGCGATCGGACGCGCCACCGGGACAGGCACGATCCTGGCCGGCTGATTGGTCGGTTCACGCACCATCAGCGCGTGAACCGGTGCAGTGCACCGACGGCGCCATGACGAACTGGCGATCGCGTAACGACCGCGGCACGGAGCACCGGATCGTTGCCGGAGGGTGACGACGGCCCGCATAGGGTGAGGCCAGATCGCACAGACGGCAACGCCACAGGATTGATCCGCAGGCGCATGGGCCGACCGGCATCGAGGGTGATCTCGGCCGGGACGGTGGCCCGCGACAACGTGTCGCCTGGTGGCGGTGCCCTCCAGACGGGATGGCATCATGGTACGACGCTGCGTTTTCGCGCTCCTCTCGCTGGCCACGGCGACGGTGTTCCTGGCAACGCCGATGACCCCGTCAGCGTCGCTCGCATCGGTCACCACGGGGGCCGCGCGCAACCCGTACACGCAGCCGTTCGCAAGCACATCGATCTGGAACCAACCGATCGGCAGCGGCGCGGTGTACGTCCCCGCCCAGATCGCGCCGCCGACGGGACGCGCCATCACCGCCGACCAGACGCTCGTGCTCATGGACCCGTCGGCGCCGGTGACCCCGATCTACGCCAACAGCGGGCAGCACGGGAATCGGTGCGTGGCCGCCACGCCCATCCTGTCGGCACCACTTCCGTCCTCGCTGGTGGTCCCCTCGTCGACGGGCAACCTCGGTTACACAGTTGTCGGCAGCGACGGATCGAGCCTGGTCGAGGGCAACGCGTTCGCGCGCTGTGCCCTTGGCGGTCCCGCGACCGCCTGGGACGCGCGCTCCTTCGGGTCCATCTACGGCGACGGGCTGACCGGCGCCGCCGGTGGGTCCGGCCTGTCCACGCTGGGGGGCATCCTGCGGGTCAACGAGCTGGTGCCCGGGGGCACCATCGACCACGCCATCCGCGTGAACCTCCAGGGCGCCGCGAACCTCTTCGCAGGACCGAACGGTTTCCGCTGGCCGGCCACCCACGAGGACGGGTACGGCCCAACGGTGTACGGTGGTCACAACCCGGCACTGAAGATGGGCGCGCTTCTCGCCCTGCCCAGCACTCTCAACCTCGCCGCGTTGGGACTGACCTCGGGGCCCGGCCTGATCCTGGCTCGTGCGCTGCAGGCCTTCGGCGCCTATGTCAGCAATGACACCGTGACATCGGTCTTCAGCGTTGCCACCGAGACCGGAGATGCGTCGATGACCGACCAGTTCTTGAGCGCCTGGGGCTACCCCTTCCAGGCCGCCGGCGTCGGCGGCAGCGCTTGGGCGAATGACGTCATGCTGATCCTCAGCCAGCTGGCCGTCGTCGACAACAACGGTCCCGCGAGCATCGGTGGCGGCGGCGCCCCACTGGTGTCGCCCCCACCGCCACCTTCGACGTCGGGGGTGCCGCCCGTGCCCGCTGCCCCCGCGATGTGGGGCGGACAGCACTGGCTCAGTGACGGTCCGCTCGGTGGCGATCCCCAGGCGGTCGCCGGGGGGGTGGGGCGCAGCTACGTCTTCTGGCGGGGCACCGACAACTCGCTCTGGTACGACTGGTACAACGGCGCCTGGCACGGGGCCGCGCCGCTGACCGGCGGCAGCGCCCTCAAGCCCGGCACCGACCCCCATCCCGTGGCCACCGGCAACGGCACCATCGACGTCTTCTGGGAGGGCGGCGACGGCAACCTCTGGCACGTCTGGGAGGTCAACGGCAGCGGCTTCGCCCCACCCACCCGGCTCGGGGGCGGGCCGCTCGGGTCGCAACCCCAGCCGGTCAGCTCCGGCCACGGTGACGTCGCCGTCTTCTGGATGGGCAGCGACGCCAGCGCCAACCTCTGGGAGGCCGCCTACCGGCCCAGCACCGGCTGGCGCCTGCCCATCGGCCTGGGCAGCGGGCCACTCGGTGGGGCTCCCCACGCGGCCGCCTTCGCCACCACCAGCTACGACGTCTTCTGGCAGGGCACCGACGGCAACATCTGGCACACCTACAGCTTCGGCTCGAGCTGGAGCGGTCCGCAGTTCCTCGGCATGGGCCCGCTCGGCGGCGACCCGATCGCCATCTCCGCCGCCGCCAACACCATCGACCTCTACTGGCAGCGGCGTGAGCGGAGGCCTCTGGCACGCCTGGTACAACCGGCGGTGGGCGGGCCCGCAGACATTCGGTGGCACGATGGCGTCACCCCCGAGCGCCGTTGCGCTCGGTCCCGGTCGGCTGGACGTCTTCTGGCGGAGTGGCAACACCATCGACCACCTCGTCGCCGGCGTTGTCACCGCGCTTGCTGACACCGCCGCGGCCGCCCATCCCACCGCCTTCGCATGGGCCGGTGGGCATGAGGAGGTGTTCGGGATCGGAGCGCAGGCGAGCCTCTGGCATGACTGGGTGCGCTGACACTCGACGCCCCGTGTGCCGTCGCGGGCATGCCGGTGAGCTGATTCAGTCGCTGATGGAGACGGCGTCGAGTACAGACGCTCTCGGTTGCAGGAACTCGAGGCGGTTGCCGAATGGGTCGGCGGAGTAGAAGCGTTCGTGCCCGGGGAAATCACCGTCCCACTCCACCGGGTACCCAGCCGCCTCGAGGCGGCGCGCGAGGACCGTGATATCGCTGACGAGGATCCCGGGGTGCGCCTTGCGGGCCGGCTCGAACGGCTCTTCGACGCCGAGGTGGACCTCCAGCTCGTCACGGTGGAACCAGCAGCCTCCGCGTGAGGCGAGAGCTGCGGGTTTGTCGAGCTCGGTCATCCCGAGCACCACGCCCCAGTACTCGCGGCAGGCGGCTTCGCTGCCGCGCGGAACGGCGAGCTGGACGTGATGGAGGCCGCGGACGGATGCGGCGTCGCCAGTCACCCGGTGGCGCCGGACCGGGACGCGTGGCCGTCCGCGGGCACGCTATTCGCCGGCGGCGCCATCGGTCTGCTCGCGCAGGATGTCGGCGTGACCGACGTGGCGGGCGGTCTCCTCGATCATGTGCACCAGGATCCAGCGCAGCGTGTAGTCGCGCCGGTCCTCACGCTGCGCCCGGTCGTCGAGGGTCGCGGCGCCGACGATCTCCCGCGACCGCGCCACCTCTCGTTGGTAGAGATTGAGGATGTCGTCCACGGACTCGTCCTCCCCGATGAGGAACTCCGCGGCGTTCCCGGCTTCGCGAGCCGGACGGTAGAGGTTCAGCCCGAGGAAGGTGTTCTGGAACCAGCCCCGCTCCACGTAGGCGAGGTGCTTGACGATGCCGAGCAACGTCGTTGCGGACGGCACCAAGCGCCTGGTGAGGGCGTCGCGGTCGAGGCCCTCGACCTTGCGCAGGAGGTTGTCGCGATACCAGTCGAGGAAGGCGCTGAGCGTCGTCTTCTCGTCGGCCGCCGTCGGCGGGTCGGGGAGGGGTGGACGCATCACGGCCACCACGATACTGGGTGGGACCGTGGGGCCCGCGACCATCCCCCGCGGGGTTTGCTGACGTCGGCGGCGATCCGGCCACACCGCCAGGCGCCGGCCGACATACGTCGCTGGTGGAAGGGGCGGCACTCGGCCCGCCGACGCGAGGTTGTCCCGTGGTGTTGCGATCCGTGCCGCGAGATACTGGCGGTTCCCGTCCCGACCTTGAAGGCGATGCCCGTGGATGTCTTCCTCGAGACCGAGCGACTACGGCTGCGCCGATTCACACCGGCAGACGTGGACCACCTCGTCGAGCTCAGCCGCGATCCCGCTGTGATGCACTTCATCACCGGCGGGGTTCCACTCTCACGGGCCGAGGTCGAGAGCGAGGAGCTTCCAGCGTTCCTCGGCCACTATGAGCGCTACGGTGGGCTGGGCTTCTGGGCCGCCATCGATAGGGAGGGCGGCACCTTTCTCGGTTGGTTCCACCTTCGACCCAACGGGGATGACCTGACGCACGTTGAGCTCGGGTACCGGCTGCGCGCCTCAGCCTGGGGGAAGGGGTTTGCAACCGAAGGCGCTCGAGCCTTGATCGCGAAGGGGTTCCGGGAGATGGGCGTGCAGCGCGTCATGGCATACACGATGGCAGTACATGCCGCATCGCGCCGCGTGATGGAGAAGGCGGGGCTGCGGTACGTCCGAACCTTCCGCGCAGACTGGCCGTATCCGATCCCCGGAGATGAGCACGGCGACGTCGAATACGCATTGGACAGGCACGAATGGGAACGGACGTCACGGGACGCCGCGGGCGCCGGCTGAGGGCGAGAACCAAGCCTGGCAGTGGGGCGCTGCAAATATGGGCGTGGACAGGGACGACGACCGGCTGGTACCAATTGCCCCCCTGACCGGCCGGCAAAACGGGACAGCGGCTCGCAGATGCCGGACGCGCAAACCCTCGTTGCCGGACCGTGCGGTCTACCAGCTCGTACGGGGCGACCTCACCGCACCCCGCTTCGGCCTGATGCCCGAGCGTGGTCCCATCCGCGCCAAGTCGCCTTGTCGTAGGTGAACCCTGGAAGGCCAATCACCTTCCTTGCCCGGTCATTCTTTGACGTGCTTCCCAGTCCCAGAGAGACCTCCCTGAGGGTTGGATGGCCTGCCAAGCAGGTCAGGTCGTCGCGAGTCAGGGGCGACGCGACCTGCCGGCTGAACGGGTGGTCTGCCAACAAGTTCGGCCTCCGAGGGCGCTGCTGATGCCGTGACCGTTGTGGCGGTGTCAAGGGTAGGTTCTCGCTGGACTCCCGCCGCGCTCCCGTCAGCTCCCGCGAGATTCCCTCTGAACTCCCGCTGAGTTCAACAACGACCGGGTAAACTCACGACGCGCTGGCCGGCGTAGCTCAGTGGTAGAGCAGCTGTTTTGTAAACAGCTGGCCGTCGGTTCGAATCCGTCCGCCGGCTCGCCGCTTGGCGTGGCAGCATCACCCCTCACCGCGGCGGCCCGACGCCGCCGTGCGCCAAGTGGCAGCCGCTATCGTGTGCGGCCGTGTGCTGCCTGTCGTTCGCTGTTGCGCTGTGCCTGGGCCGTGCTGACCGTTGACTTCGCTCGCCTCGGGCTGCGGCCGGGTTTGAGGGTGCTCGACATCGGCTGCGGCAACGGCCGGCACGCCTTCGAAGCGCTGCGGCGCGGCGGCGAGGTGGTGGCCACCGACCTCGACGAGAAGGCGCTGGCCGAGGTGGCGGAGATGGCCGCCGCGATGCGTATGGCCGGCGAGGTGTCCCGTCGGTGGCAGCCTGGCCACGGTGTGTGCGGACGCGGGGCACCTTCCGTTCCCCGACGGCCATTTCGACGTGGTCATCGCTGCCGAGGTGCTCGAGCACATCCCTGAGGACGCGGCTGCGATTGCCGAGCTCCGTCGCGTCCTGCGGCCCGGCGGTCTGATGGCGGTGACCGTCCCGCGATGGTGGCCGGAGCGCGTCTGCTGGGCGCTGTCGCGCGAGTATCACTCCGTCCCCGGCGGTCACGTGCGCATCTACCGTCGCCGTGAGCTCGCCAGGCGCCTGTGCCAGTCCGGCCTTGTGCTGTCGCCGCCTCACCACCACGCTCACGCGCTGCATTCACCCTACTGGTGGCTGCGCTGCGCCCTCGGCGTGTCGCGCGACAAGGCGGTGGCCGCGCGCCTGTACCACCGGTTCCTCGTGTACGACCTCATGCGCCGCCCCCGCTGGACGCGAAGCCTCGAGCGCTTCCTCAACCCCGTTCTCGGCAAGAGCGTCGTGCTCTACGCACGGCGTCCGCGCCCGGCAACCCCGGTGGGCGCATGATCGAGACCGCGCTGACCCGCAGCGATGTGCGCGCTACCGTTGATGCCATCGCCCGCGTGCAGCGGCCCGACGGCAGCATCCCCTGGTACGAGCGGGGCCAGGTGGACCCATGGAACCACGTCGAGGCGGCCATGGCGCTGGACATCGGAGGCCGCAGGGACGAAGCGTCGCGTGCCTATCGCTGGCTGATGGACACGCAGCGACCGGATGGCGCGTGGCACGCGGCCTATTGTGAGGGTGCGGTCATCGACGCCACTCTCGACACCAACCTGTGTGCGTACATCGCCACCGGTCTGTGGCTGCACCTGCTCTGCGGCGCGCCCGAAGCCGAGCTGCGCGCCGCGTTCACGTATGTCGAGCGGTCGCTTGCGTTCGTGCTCGACATGCAGGACCAGTCGGGCGCAGTGTGGTGGGCGCGTGACGCGCTCGGCCGGCCGTGGCCGCGCGCGCTGGTCACCGGCTCGTCGTCCATCCACCTAAGCCTGGCCTGCGCGGCACGGCTCGCTGAAGCGCTCGGGCTGCCACACCCGGAGTGGGAGACCGCGCGCGCTCGCCTTGGACACGCGCTGCGCACCGCGCCGCGCCGCTTCAAGGACAAGCGGCGCTGGGCGATGGACTGGTACTACCCCGTGCTGTGCGGCGTGGTGACCGGCGCCGACGCGCAGGCGCGGCTGGCGTCGCGCTGGGACGAGTTCGTGGTGCCCCGCCACGGTGTGCGCTGCACGTCGGACCAGCCGTGGATCACGGCCGCGGAGACGTGCGAGTTGGCGCTCGCCCTGGTGCGCAGCCGCGACTGGGAACGCGCCGCCGAGCTGCTTGACTGGGCGCAGCACCTCCGCGGTGACGACGCCGCGTACTGGACGGGCGCAAACTTCACCGACGGCTGCATCTTCCCGCCCGATGAGCAGCCGACCTGGACGGCGGCGGCCGTGGTGCTGGCCGACGATGCCATCAGCGGAGGGGCGATGGCGACCCTGCTCGATGCGACGGCCGGCGCCGG
Organism: Candidatus Dormiibacterota bacterium; assembly: GCA_963850385.1. Taxonomy (GTDB): domain Bacteria; phylum Chloroflexota; class Dormibacteria; order Aeolococcales; family Aeolococcaceae; genus Aeolococcus. The sequence goes on along the minus strand of CAWKKS010000002.1, from coordinate 49,503 downwards.
CGGCTGAGCACGCGCAGGCTGCCCTCTACGGCGAGCTCGACGAAGCCCTCAGCGAGGGCGCGGCGGTAGACGTGGTACGGCGCCTGTCCGCCGTCCGCGGGATCGGCGAAGACGTCGTGGATCAGCAGCAGGCCGCCATCGATGAGGTGTTCGTGGAATCCTGCGTAGTCGGCGCTGGCCGCCTCCTCGGAGTGGCCACCGTCGATGAAGAGAAGTGCCAGCGGCGTGGCCCAGAGGCGGGCAACCGTGGCTGACGTGCCCACCACTGCGACCACCCACTCGTCGAGCCCGCCGGTCTCCACGGTGCTGCGGAAGTGGGGGAGGGTGTCGACGCGCCCGGTGACGGTGTCGACAACGCGCGGGTCGCAGTACAGCTCACCGGGCTGGTTCTCCTCGGAGCCGCGGTGATGGTCGACGCTGAAGAGCACACTCCCGTGCTCGCGCGCCGCAGTGCCGAGGTAGACAGCCGACTTGCCACAGTAGCCACCGATCTCGAGCATCGGACCTCGCGGCGCGGCGGCCAGCGCAGCGCGGTGCAGCAGGATGCCCTCCGCGTCAGGCATGAAGCCACGCGCGGTGCGCGCCACGTCAAGGTCGAGATCGCTCATCGCGAGCGCGCGGGAGCTCGGTGTCGGCAACCTCGACCACGGCACCGACGATAGCGGGCAACGACTAGCATCGCCCGCCGTGCCCGACCCCGTCTCCCTGCGCGTCGCGCTGCTCGCGTACCGGGGCAACCCGTATTCGGGCGGCCAGGGGGTGTACGTTCGCCAGCTGTCCGCGGCGCTGACCAGGTTGGGCCACCGGGTCACCGTCTTCGCCGGCCAGCCGTACCCCCATCTCGCCGACGGTGTGCCCTTCGTCCCGGTGCCGAGCCTCGACCTCTACCGCGCCGACGACCCCTTCCGCACGCCTCGGGTGAGCGAGTTCCGCGACTGGATCGACGTCCTCGAGTACGCGTACCTCTGCACCGCGGCGTTCCCGGAACCGCTGACCTTCAGCCTGCGCGCGCGCCGCCTGCTCGCCGCGCGGGCTGGCGACTTCGACGTCGTGCATGACAACCAGTGCCTGGGGTGGGGGCTGCTGGGATTGCGCCGTGTGGGGTTGCCGCTGGTCGCCAGCGTCCACCACGCCGTGGTCATCGACCGCGACCTCGAGCTGGCCCGCGAGGAACGCCGGTTGCGCCGGATCACCCTGCGCCGCTGGTACCACTTCCACCACATGCAGGACCAGGTGGCGCAGCGCATGGACAGGGTCATCACGGTGAGCCGGCAATCTCGCAGTGACATCGTGCAGAAGATGCACGTTGACGCACCGCGGATCCGGGTCATCCCGATCGCAGTGGATGACACCGTGTTCGCCCCGCAGCCGTCGACCGCACGCGTGGCCGGCCGCATCTTCGCGGTGGCCAGCGCTGATGTGTCGCTGAAGGGCGTGGTGCCGCTGCTTCACGCCGTGGCCGCGCTGCGCGCCCATCGCCAGGTGGAGCTGGTCGTGCTCGGCGAGGCACGGCCCAACGGCGCGGTCGCGCAGGCGTTGACCCGGCTCGAGCTCCACGGAGCGGTTCGCTTCGTGCGTGGCCTCACCGAGGCGGAGGTCGCGCACCACTACGCAGAGGCCGAGGTGGCGGTGGTCCCATCCCTGTACGAGGGCTTCTCCATCCCCGCGTTGCAGGCCATGGCCAGCGGCGTGCCGCTGGTGGCGACGACCGCTGGTGCGCTTCCTGAGGTGGCCGGCCGCAGCGGCGAGACGGCGCTGCTCGTTCCTCCCGGTGATGCCGGCGCCCTGGCGCGGGCCATCGGCGTCCTGCTCGACGACCCGGCGTTGCGCGCGCGGCTCAGCGAGGCGGCCCTGCGGCGCTCGCGGCAGCGATTCAGCTGGGAGACGACAGCGCGGGCAACAGCCGACGTCTACCGCGAGGTGATCCGCGACCCCGTACCATGGCGTCAGCCATGAGCGACGAGGAGAAGACGCCGCATCACCACAGCCTGCGTGAGCGCCTCGATGCCGCCGAGGCGGCGGCTGACGAGGTGGTCGCCGAGGAGAGTGGTCAGCTGGCCGGCGAGGTCGGAGCGCTGGCTGTGCCGTTCGAGGAGATCGCGGCGGCAGTCAGGGCGGCGATCCACCCCGACTCACTCGCCGAGGGCGAGGTCGTCACCGACCCGGCAAAGGAGACCGCCGAGATGGCGGAGCCGCCGGCCGGCTGACGCGACCCGGTGCTGCGGCAACCCGCCGCAGCTGCGCACGGCACCGCGTCACGCGCGCAGGGGCACGACCCGGTGACCGGCGGCGCTGTCGCGCGCCCGGTCGAGGACCTCAAGCGCCGCGAGGGCGTCCTCTGGCGCCAGCGGTGGTGGCCCGTTCCCGCGCAGGCACCGTTCCAGCTCAACGTAGAAGCGGCGCCACTCGCCGCGCTCGGGCTCCACCGCACCGACGTCGTCGCCGGCGACGAGGCGTCCCCAGCGCGACGCCGGTTCGACACCGAACGCCTCGTCGGCTGGGCTCTGGCCCGCGCGCAGCGAGTCCTCCTGGCCGTCGGGTTGGTCGACCACGTACGCCGCCTCGCTTCCGAGCACTCGCTGGCGTGGACCCGGGGCAGCCGCGAGGGCGTTGGCCCAGAGGTGGGATGTCACGCCAGAGGCGTGCGCGAGCGCCATGAACACGTCGTCATCGGCGCCTCCACGCCGCGCGAGGAGCTCCGCGTACACCTCGTCCACCGGCCCATGGAGGGCCAGGGCCTGGTCGACGAGGTGCACGCCGAGGTCGAGGAGCACGCCACCCCCGTCGGAGGTGGGGAGGCGCTCCCGCCACGCCTCCGGCTTGGGCTGCGGTCGCCAGCGGTCGAACCGTGATTCGTGGCGAAGCACCGTGCCGAGCGCGCCGTCGCGGAGCAGACGTCGGAGGGTGAGGTGGTCGGAGTCCCAGCGCCGGTTGTGGAAGGGCACCAGGATGACGCCGCGATTGGCGGCGCGATCGATGAGGTGGCGAACCTGTGGCGCGGTGGGTGCGACGGGCTTCTCGACCACCAGGTGCTTGCCGGCGTCGATGGCAGCGATCGCCAGCGGCACGTGTGAGGAGGTCCCCGTTGCCACCACGACGAGGTCGATCTCCGGGCGGGCCATGACGGGTTCGGCTGATGGAACGACCGTTGCCGTGGGGAAGTCCGCGCGCGCCTCCTGCTGCCGCTGCGGGTTGCCGGTGACGACCGCGTCGACGCGCAACCCGGGCACAGTCGCGAGCAGACGGCCATGAAAGAACCGGCCGGCCAGCCCGTAGCCGATCAGCGCGACGCGAACCTCGTCAGACGATGCCAGCGGCGTCATGGCGCCTCCGTGCTGATGACCGCACGACACACAATATGGCGTGCGCGGGGTTCGACGGTTCGCCGGCGTGAGCGCCGTGGTCGACGGGCTCTGTCTCGGCGGCTTTGTCCTGGCAGGTCGTCAGAGCCACGGGCTCGACAATGGTCCGGGTTGGTTCATCGTCGTCGCATGGCCGATCGTGGTCGGCTGGTTCTCGGTGGCGTTGCCGGCGCGGCTGTACACGAGCGCGTCGCGACCTTGGATTCGGCTGGCCACGACAGTGGGGGCGGGTGTGGGCCTCGGCCTGGCGCTGCGCAGCCTGGTGACGCATCGGGAGACACCGTTCGCGTTCGTTGTCGTGGCGTACGCCGTCATCGCGCTCGCCACATCCGGCTGGCGGCTGGCCGCCGCCGCCGTGTCACGGCGTCGGGCGACGGGGGCACGGGAGGGTCAGTCCAGTCACCGCTCGGAGGGGGGTGACTGACCGGCAAGGTTCAATGCCGCGCGGCCATGTGCGCACCACCGCGGTGACCTGCTAAGGGGACCCGTTCAGCGAGTCCTTGTGTCGCGGGGTGACGCGGGGGTCCACGGCCATCGCGCGGTTGCGCCCCTCCGGGACAAGCTCGCAGAAAACCCCCTCCATCCAGTCGAGCAGGGCTCCGTGGAGTTCTCGCGGTGGTCCGCGCGCGCAGCACCCTGCGCGGCAGGGGAACCGCCACCTCTTCCTGGAGCCTCCGTACCCACTTGCGCACTGACCGGTCGACCCGTCGCTCGCCGCGGAGGTTGCGCTCCTCGAGGGTGCCGATGAGGTCGTCCATGAGGTGGAGCTGGCGGCGTGTCCGTGCTGCTGCGGTACGCCGGAGATCGGCGGCACTCTCGTGGTCCTGGATCTCACGATTGGCACTTCCAAGCCGCTCGGCGTCGGCCTGCTGAATCGCCATCGCACCGTCCCTCCTTGTGCGCCCGGGTGGCCGCGTGTCCCGCTGCTGGTGATACGCAGGACGGCCCTGGTCGGATGCCTCCGGTTCGAGGCCCGTGGCCCTGAGGAGCGCGCCCCGCGCCCGACCGCCTCCGGGCGGGTGTCGGTGCGCTGGCGAACCGAGTTGACCCCTCCGGCTATTCGCGCTGCGGTGCCGCGACGGCCGCTCACTAACCTGCGAAAGGCGGTCGGCACGGAGGACCGCCACGCAGACACGGCCGGAAGGACCCCCTCCAGCCGCAGACAACACGAGGGAGGCGTCACATGGCAGGGGTGACTCGTCGCCACTTCATCTACAGCTCGGGAGCAGCGGCCGCAGGGCTCGCCACCGCGGGGGTTGCCGGCGGTGCGTTGTCGGCAGCGCTCGGCCTCCACCGCGACGGCGACGGCCGGTGCCAAGGCAGACCAGCGAATGGTGGCGTACGTGCGGGACGGCTCCGCCGGAGAGGTGACCGTGATGGTTGGAGACCGGGAGGTCACCTATCACGACCCACAGTTGGTGCGGCGCATGCAGAAGGCACTCGGATGACCGCGCCAACCATCGATCGCAGCGAGCCACGCAGAGGGGAAGCAACCGTGTCCTCTCATAGGGAAGCACCGGCCATCGCCGAGGACCCGGCCGCCGACAACACCGACGTCTACGCATTTGTCAGCCCTGACAAGCCGAGCACGGTCACGCTGATCGCCAACTTCGTACCATTGGAGGATCCGGCCGGCGGCCCGAACTTCTACGTCTTCGGCGACAGCGTGCTGTACCAGATCCATGTCGACAACGACGGTGACGGCATCGCCGAGGTCATCTACGGCTTCACGTTCAGCACCACGTATGCGTACCCAAATTCCTTCCTGTACAACGTCGGGCCGATCAAATCGATCTCCGATGCGAACCTGAACCGCCGCCAGGTCTACACCGTCACACGCACCAGCGGCGGCGGCACCGTGACCTGGGAAGCGGTCTCGCCTGCCCACCGTGCAATATCGGCCCGGCATCCACGCCTGACTACGACGACCTTGCCGCCGAGGCCGTGCACAGCCTGCCCGGGGGGCGCACTGTGTTTGCGGGTCAGCGTGCCGAGGGCTTCTACGTGGACCTGGGCGCGGTGTTCGACCTCGGTGACCTGCGTCCCTTCCAGAGCCTGCACATCGCCACCCACATGCCCAACACGACGGGCATCAACGGCACCAAGTACAAGAACATCCACTCGATTGCGCTGCAGGTGCCCAAGAGTGACCTGACGGCGGACGGCAGCACTCCCACGGACCCGACCAAGACGACGTCGACGGTCGGCGTCTGGGCCAGTGCCAGCCGGCAGATGTCTCGCGTGTACGAGGCCGACGGCAGCATCATGGACACCGGTCCGCGCGTCCAGGTGTCACGGTTGGGCAACCCGCTCGTCAACGAGGTGCTGATCCCCGTAGCCAAGAAGGACTACTGGAACTCTCAGCAGCCGGTCAATGACAGCCAGTTCGCACCATCGTTTGCGCATCCCGAGCTGGCGACCCTGCTGCCGGTTCTCTACCCGAACGTCTTCCCCAACCTGGCAGCGCTGAACAAGTCCGGGAAACCCCGCGCCGACATCGAGGCGATCTTCCTGACAGGCATCCCGGCCGGGCTCATTCCCGGTTTCCAGAACTACACGGGTTCAGTTCAGGCTGAGCAACTCCGACTCAACATGGCGATCCCGCCGACGACCACGTCGCCGAGCAACCTTGGTCTGCTGGGCGCGGATGCTGCCGGCTTCCCCAACGGACGGCGCGTCTTCGACGACGTGACCACCATCGAACTCCGCGCGCTCGCGGGCGTGACGTACGCGCTGGTCGACAAGACCTTCACGCCGGACAAGGCTGCCGGGGCGATCACCGAGGGCATCGCCTCGAGCAACACCGACCTCACCGCCGGCCACACCGTGCACTATCGGAGCAGCTTCCCCTACCTCGGCAACCCCCACGCCGGGTTCGACGTTCCCAACGACAACGAGCCGGCGCCCGTGACCCGCTACTAGCAGATGAGGAGAAGCCTGGGGCGATGGCTCCAGTGGGCACGCGATGGATGAGCAGAACAGCTTTGCGCCGACCGGCGCCGGCGCTGTTGTCGCCGACATCGGCGGCGATCGCGGCGCTCTGATCCTGTACGCACCCGAGGCCCTGCTCGGAACAGAGATCGAGATCAGCCTCGCCGGGGGCCAAGCGCGCACGCACATGGCCGTGCGCGAGCGGCGCGCCGGCGAGCGCACCCTGTGCGCGGCCTTCTACCCGTCACTCGTGGCCGGTGTGTACATGGTGTGGAGCACGCCCACATCGCCCGCCGGCACGGTCACCATCGTCGGGGGCGTCCTCAGTGAGGAGTTGATCGACTGCGCCTTCCACGAGGATCGGCCGCCGACACTCACGGTTGCGCTGACAGCTCCGCCATCTCACGCGGGGCCTCCCATCGGCGCCGCATCGGCTCACTAAGAGGACTTGGTATGCCATTCGTCGGCACTGGTCACATTTGGATAATCGGCATCCTGCTCATCATCATCCTGATCATCTGGGGGCCGGGAAAGCTGCCCGACGTCGGGTCGGGCATCGGCCGCGGCATTCGAGAGTTCCGCAGGGCTTCGGCGGACACCAAGGCTGAGTTTTCCAAGGAGACAGCTGCCGTGTCGGGCGCCGGTGCGACGCAGACAGCAGGCGCAGCCGCTTCGCCGGAGGCCGTCAGCGGTGCCCCCGGCGCCGAGCACCGGGACGCACACTGAGACGCCGTCGTCGGTTCCCGTTGGCAGAAGTACGGTAGGCTGAGCGGAGGCACCCGGTTTCACCCGCGTGCGGAACCGCGAGGAGACACGTGACGGGAACAGGCCTCTGACGTCCGGCGCCGCCGCCCTCGAACGGCGCTTTGAGGCATGTGTGGCCGACTGGGACGGGACCCTGGTACCGGACCGCGCCGCCGACGCGAGCAGAGTGCGGGCCGCCACCGAGGGTCTCTGCGCGCTGGGCTTCGACGTCGTCGTGATCACTGGCACACATGTCGAGAATGTCGATGGCCAGCTGCGGGCCCGTCCTGCCGGCCCCGGTCGACTGCTGCTCTGCGTCAACCGCGGCTCCGAGGTGTTCGAGTGCGGTCGCAGCGGTCTCACCCTGGTGGCCCGGCGTGAGGCCACCATTGAAGAGAACCAACAACTGGATCGCGCCGCGGCGTTGACGGTCGAGCGCCTGCGCGAGCACGGGCTGGAGGCGACCATCGTCGCCCAGCGACTCAACCGCCGCAAGGTGGACATCATCCCGCTGCCGGAGTGGGCCGACCCGCCCAAGGCACGGATCGCCGACCTTGTCGCAGCGGTCGCGGCACGCCTGCGCGACAGCGGGATCGCCTCGCTCACCGAGGTGGTGACCATCGCCGAGGCGGCGTCCGCGGACGTGGGTCTGCCCGGTGCCAGGATCAGCAGCGACGGCAAGTACGTCGAGATCGGCTTGACCGACAAGGCCGACGCCGCCCGATGGACGTTCGCCGATCTCGCCACCCACGGCATCACCGCGGCCGACGTCATCGTCGCCGGCGACGAGTTCGGCGAGCTCGGCGGCGTCCCCGGCAGCGACTCGCTGATCCTCGTTCCTGAGTCGGCGGGCGCTCTCGCCATCACGGTGGGAGCCGAGCCGTTCGGAGCACCACCGGGGGTGGTCCCCCTGCCGGGGGGGCCGGGGCGCATGACCGAGGTGCTGGAGGACCAGCTCCGGCGGCGGCAGTGCGGAGAGCCTCCGGTGGTGCGACCCGCACCCACCTGGCGGGTCACCGTCGACGGCGTCGACGAGGGGCGCGAACGCCAGCGGGCATCCGTCCTCACCATCGCCGACGGTGTCATCGGCAGCCTCGGCGTGCCCGTCCTCGCGCACCCGGCGACCGCGGCCGAGACGCTGGCGGCCGGCTTCTACGACGGCGAGGGCTCCGCGGAGCGCCTGCGCCCGCTACCCGGCTGGAACCAGATTGCGACGCCGCTGGCTCCGGGTGCGCGGCTGACCCGGACGCTCGACCTGCGCAGCGGTGTGCTCGCGCAAGAGGTGGAGCAGACCGGCGCCCACATGGCGAGCGTTGCATTCAGCGCCCTGCACGAGCCGGGGACGGCCGTGCTCTGGGCCCGTGGTGAGACCGGGCTGCTCGGGAGTCCCCGCGCCGAGATCGGCGATTGCCGGGTCACGACCGCGCACAACGGCGTCATGTCGGTCCACGCCAGCGACGAGATGCGACGCGACGGCGCCACCACGGTGCTCGAGCGCATCGCCGTCTTCGCACCGGGCGACACCGACGCGGTGCGTCGGGCTGCGGGCGCGACGCGCGCCCAGGGCGTCAACGGCCTGCACCGCGCGCACCGCGAGGCCTGGGCACAGCGGTGGGAGGATGCCGACATCGTCATCAGCGGCGACGACGAGCTGCAGCGCAACGTGCGCTTCTCGCTGTTCCAGCTGATGGCTGCCGTGACCGCTCGGGGCGAGGCGGCGCTGGGGGCGCGCGGCCTGAGCGGGGATGGATACAACGGCCACGTCTTCTGGGACTCGGATGTGTTCGTCGTCCCCTTCCTGTCGGCGACCTGCCCCGCCGCGGCGCGGGCGATGCTGGAGTACCGCGTCCGGCGCATCGGCGCGGCGATGGAGCAGGCGCGCGCCCTGGGCCGCGAGGGTGCGAAGTTTCCCTGGGAGTCGGCGGCCTCGGGTGCAGAGGTCACACCCTCCACCGTGGTCGGACCCCGCGGCGAGACCGTGGTGGTGCGCAATGCCGAGATGGAGGAGCACATCGTCGCCGACGTGGCCTGGGCGGCGTGCCGGTACGACGACTGGACCGGCGACGATTCGTTCCGCCGCGGCCCGCTCACGCGACTGCTCGTGGAGACCGCCCGGTACTGGGCGTCGCGGATCGAACGGAGCGACGACGGCTCCGCGCACATCCGCCGCGTCATCGGGCCCGACGAGTACCACGAGGGCGTCGACGACAACGCCTTCACCAACGTCATCGCTCGCTGGAACCTGCGGGCGGCCATGGCCCGCGCCGGCGCACAGTGCGACGGCAGCGAGGTGCGCGCCTGGGGTGCTCTCGCCGAACAGCTGGTTGACGGGTTCGACCCGCACACGATGGTGTACGAGCAGTTCGCCGGCTTCTCTCAGCTCACGCCCTTCGCCCTGCGCGAGACCTTCGGGCCGGGGCCGGTGGCGGCTGATTCGCTCCTCGGTTTCGACCGGATCAAGACGCTCCAGGTGGTCAAGCAGGCGGACGCGCTGATGCTGCACCTCATGGTCCCCGACGAGGTTCCTGCAGCCTCCCTCGGCCCCAACCTCGACCGCTACCTGCCGATCACCGCGCACGGCAGCTCGCTCTCACCGGCGGTCCACGCCGCGCTGCTGGCGCGGGTCTCGCGTCACACGGAGGCACTCGAGCTGCTCCGCTACGCCGCCGGCCTGGACATCGACGGCAGTTCCGCGACCACCGCGCACGGGCTCCACGTCGCCACCATGGGAGGCGTCTGGCTCGCCCTCGTGGAGGGCTTCGCAGGCATCACCGCCGACGGCGACGGCCTCCGCGTCCGCCCCCGGCTGCCGGACGCGTGGGACGAGCTCACGGTGCACCTCGTGTACCGTGGGGTGCGCGTACAGTTGGACCTGCGCGGCCAGGACGTCAAGGTCCAGACCGACCGACCGCTGCGCGTCGACGTCGTCCTAGAATGATCGAAGCCCTGTATCCGCTCCGCACCTCTACGCGCATGTTGCAACGTCACATCGTGATGGTGGCACCGCCCTGGTACCCGGTCCCGCCCCACGGCTACGGTGGGATCGAGCTGGTCGTGGGCCTGCTCTGCGGAGCGCTTCGTGACGCGGGGCATCGCGTCACCCTCCTCGCCGCCGAGGGGTCCGAACCCGGCGCCATCGCGCTCGGTGAGCGCTCCTGGCGAGACGATCTCGGGACGCCCCGCGAGCGGATGCGTGAGCTCACCTACGCTGCTCGCGTGATCGACACGTTGACGCAGCTCGGTGAGGTCGATGTGATCCACGATCACTGCGGATTCGCCACGCTGGTCGCCGCCTCCCTCACCGGGGTGGCGCCCGTGGTGCACACGGTGCACGGCGACATCCCCGAGCCCTACGCCTCCTTCTACGCGTCGGTGGCTGACCGGACCGGGTTCGTGTCGATCAGCGCGGACCAGCGGCGCAGCATGCCGGGCCTTCCCTGGATCGGCACCGTGCACAACGCGGTCGATGTCGACGCGCTGCGGGTCACGCCGATGGAGAAGGAGCCCTACCTTCTCTGCCTCGCGCGCATCTGTCCCGACAAGGGCCAGCACGTCGCCATCGAGGTGGCCCGGCGCGCCGGGATGCGGCTCATCCTCGCCGGCAAGGTGGAGGCGATACCGGAGGCCACGGACTACTTCGACAGGTATGTCGCACCCGCTGTCGATGGCGACCGGGTCGTGCACCTCCTCAACGTCGCCGGCGACGAGAAGGCGCGGCTGCTGGCGCGCGCCCATGCGCTGCTCGCGCCCCTGCAGTGGGACGAGCCCTTCGGCCTCGCCATGGTCGAGGCGATGGCCAGCGGCACCCCAGTGATCGCCATCGCACGAGGCGCCGCGCCGGAGCTCGTCAGCGAGGGGACGACCGGGTTCCTGGTGGACGACGCCGACGGCATGGTCGCGGCGGTGCCACTCGTGGGGGAGATCGACCCGGCACGCTGTGCAGCATCGGCCCGGGCCCGCTTCGCCCCCTCCGTGATGGCCGACGCCTACCTCAGGGTCTACGACCGCGCCGCGGCCACGATGCCGGCCCCGCCTCGAGCAGGTCAACCGTCCAGCGTTCTCGACGAGGCCCTCCTCACCAGCTCACTGCTGACGCCGCACTGAGCTGACCCGCTCACGGGGACCTCTGCGCCGGGGTTGGCCGAGCTTGACAAGCGGCCGCGCTGTGGGCTAGGACGCGTGGTCGAGGAGGTGAGTTGATGATCGTGGTTCGATTCAAGGTGCGGTGCCAGGATGGCAGGGCCGACGAGATGGCTGCGGCGATGGCTGGGGTCTCCGCCGCAGCACGCGGCATGGACGGCGTGGACCACTTCGACATCGGCCGCGATGTCACTGACCCGAACGCTCTGATCGCCACCGAGGTGTTCCGAGATCGAGCGGCCATGGAGCGCGAGGAGGCGCTCCCGGAGGTGGCAGCGGTGGTGGAACTGCTGCAGTCGGGGGCGTTGGCGGCTCCCCCAGAGTGGACCATCTACGAGGTGGCTTCGTCGGAGTCGCCGCAGATGTGATGGGGCGCGGCACGTGGGGCTTGGCCTGCCCTCTGCGCCGCTGATGCACGGGGGTGGAGCCCAAGGTGGGAATTGAACCCACGGCCTACGCCTTACCAAGGCGTTGCTCTACCTCTGAGCTACTTGGGCCCGCGAGGCGCCATGGTACCAACCGCTTCGCGCGGCGCCCGCCGGTCGGGGATGTCCGCCCGGTGTGAATTCATGGACGCCACTCCGGGGGCTCTGGTACAATCGACTTGACCTAGCGCCGCTAGGTTTATTTTTTGTGTCGAGGCAAAGACGTGGCAACGGCGAAGGGCGGGTCGGCGATCATCACGCTGCAGTGTCCCGACTGCAAGGAGCGCAACTACACGACGGTCAAGAACAGGCGGAACGACCCCGACCGCCTCGAGCTCCGCAAGTTCTGTCACCGCTGTCGGTGCCACACCACCCACCGCGAGACCAAGTAACCATCATCAGGGTGGCCGGTCTCCCCGGCCAGCGCACAGGGGCGTAGCTCAGCCGGTAGAGCATCGGTCTCCAAAACCGAGGGTCGCGAGTTCGAGTTTTGCCGCCCCTGCCACGCAACAGCAGACGGCCGCCGCGGGCGCGGCGACAACCAGGAGGAACTGAGGTCAGGTGGCCAGAGCCGTACGCGGACAGCCGGGCAGACAACCGGCCAGGCCGCGCCCCCCGGTGGGTCCACCAGTGGGCGCCGGCGACCGCAACTACTTCGCGAGTGTCCTCGAGGAGCTGCGCAAGGTCGTCTGGCCGAGTTGGAACGAGCTCGGACGCATGACCGGTGTCGTGGTCACCACCGTCGTTCTGATGGCCGTCATCGTCTCAGCCGCCGACTACGGGCTCGGCCTGGTCGTCAAGCAGCTGTATGCGTCGAGCAGCCCGGCTGCGCCGGGCAGCACCGTTCAGCCGTCAGTGGTCAAGCCCAGCGCCAAGGCCTCCGCCACCGCAGCCTTCGCCACCACCGCCCCCACATCAGCCGGGTCCACCGCCCCCGTTTCACCGTGAGCACCGCGAACATGAACGAGACCGCCACCACCACCGACTCCCGCTGGTACGTCGTCCACGCCTACTCCGGTCATGAGGAGAAGGTCAAGGCCAACCTCCTCAAGCGTGTCGAGTCGATGGACATGCACGACAAGATCTTCGACGTCCTGGTGCCCACCGAGGAGGTGATGGAGATCAAGGATGGCCAGCGCCGCAAGGTGGCCAAGCGCATCTTCCCCGGCTACATCCTGGTCAACATGATCATGTCCGACGAGTTCTGGTACGTGGTGCGCAACACGCCCGGGGTCACGTCCTTCGTGGGCAGCGGCAACAAGCCGGTGCCGTTGCAGGACCACGAGGTGCGTGGCATCCAGAAGCAGGTGAAGGCCGAGGCTCCGACCAAGGTGTCGGTCGAGTATGAGATCGGCGAGAACGTGCGCGTCACCGACGGCCCGTTCACCGATTTCCATGGCAAGGTCACCGAGATGAACGCAGAGAAGGGCAAGCTCAAGGTGCTCGTCAACATGTTCGGGCGCGAGACGCCCGTCGAGCTCGACCTGCTGCAGGTCGAGCGGCTGCGATAGGAGTTCGAGGTGGGCAAGAAGAAGGTCAAGACGGTCATCCGCCTGCAGATCCCTGCGGGCAAGGCCACGCCGGCGCCGCCGATCGGCACCGCGCTGGGCCCGCACGGGCTCAACATCATGGAGTTCTGCAAGGCATACAACGAGCGCACCGCCTCGATGGGCGACACGGTCATCCCCGCCGAGATCACTGTCTTCGAGGACCGCACGTTCACCTTCATCACCAAGACGCCCCCGGCCTACAACCTGCTCAAGAAGGCGGCCGGGGTCGACAAGGGCTCGGCAGTGCCCAACCGCGACAAGGTCGGCAGCGTGTCCCGTGACCAGGTCAGGGAGATTGCCGAGCTGAAGATGCAGGACCTCAACGCGTACGACGTCGAGCAGGCGATGCGCATCATCGAGGGCACGGCCCGCTCGATGGGCCTCACCGTCAACTGACAGATCCGCTCGTGGGAGGGTGCCGCCGCGCCCGCACGAACCACAGGAGACACCACCATGCCCCACCGCTACGGCAAGAAGTACCGCGAGGCTGCGGCCTCACTCGAGCCTGACCGCGCCTATCCACCGGACGAAGCCGTCAGCGCGGTCCGCAGGAGCTCCACCGCCAAGTTCGACGAGTTGATCGAGGTGCATGTCCGGCTTGGCGTCGATCCGCGCCATGCCGACCAGATGGTGCGCAGCAGCGTGGTGCTGCCCCACGGCACCGGCCGCACTCGCCGCATCGCCGTCTTCGCCACCGGCGAGAAGGCCAAGGAGGCGCTCGACGCCGGCGCCGACCTGGTTGGCGGCGACGACCTGGTGAAGAAGGTGCAGGGCGGTGAGATCGATTTCGACGTCGCGCTGGCGACGCCGGACCTGATGGGCGCGGTCGGTCGCCTCGGCAAGGTGCTCGGGCCGCGTGGCCTGATGCCCAACCCGAAGGCCGGGACGGTCACCTTCGACATCGCCAAGGCGGTGCGCGACGTGCAGGGCGGTCGTGTCGAGTTCCGCGTCGACCGCGCCGGCATCATCCACGCTGCCATCGGCAAGGCGTCGTTCGATGACACCAAGCTGCGCGACAACTTCGCCGCGCTCATGGACGCGATCGTGCGCGCCAAGCCGTCCGCCGCCAAGGGCACCTATGTCAAGACGGTCACCCTGGCGCCCACGATGGGTCCCGGGGTGCATGTCGACCCCGCCGCCGCGTCGCGCATGTCGGTGGCCTGACCGCTGCCCGTGATCCGCCTGCTCATCGTCGACGACATCTCAAGCACCCGCGACAACCTGCAGAAGCTGCTCAGCTTCGAGGACGACATCGAGGTGGCCGGCACTGCGTCGGACGGTCGTGAAGCGCTCGAGGCGGCGCACCGACTGCAGCCCGACATCGTGCTCACCGACGTGAACATGCCCGTGATGGACGGCATCCAGCTGACCGAGACGCTGGCGTCCGAGCTGCCCACCTCGCCGGTGATCATCATGTCGGTGCAGGGCGAGCGGGACTACCTTCGCCGTGCCATGCAGGCCGGCGCCCGCGAATTCCTGATCAAGCCGTTCAGCCACGACGAGCTGGTCGCCGCCATCCGCCGGGTCTACCTCCTCGAGCAGAAGAAGGGCACCTTCCTGGCCAGGACGATGCCGGCGCAGCCGGAGGTACAGGCTGCGCCCCGGGTCTCAGGGCCGGCCGAGGTGCTCCTGGTGTTCTCCGGCAAGGGGGGCGTCGGCAAGACGCTCGTGGCCACCAACCTCGCCGTGGCCCTGGCCGAGCAGACCCACCGCCGCGTCGCGCTCGTCGACCTCGATCTCCAATTCGGCGACATCGGCGTCATGCTCAACCTCGACCACAGCCGCAGCATCACCGAGCTCGTCGACGGGTCGAGCGGCATCGACGATGAGAGCGTGGGCGAGGTGCTGGCCACCGGCCCGGCGGGCGTCAAGGTGTTGCTGGCGCCGATCAGCCCCGAGCTCGCCGACCTGGTGACGGCCGACCACGTGCGCGCGGTGATCACCGAGCTGCGTCGAACGTTCGACTACGTGGTGGTCGACAGCCCCAGCCACCTCACCGAGATCAACCTCGAGGTCATCGAGCACGCCCAACGCGTGCTGGTGATCACCGCGCTCACCATCCCGGCCATCAAGGACGCCAAGCTGACCCTCAAGGTCCTCGAATCGCTGTCCGTCGACCCCGAGTCGATCATGCTGGTGGTCAACCGGGTCGACGGCTATGCGGACTTCAACCAGGAGTCGATCGAGCAGAGCCTGCGCAGCCCGGTGACAGCGCAGATCCCGCACGACCCGCGCATCGTCGGTGACGCGATCACGCGCGGCCTGCCCTTCGTCACCGCTCACCCCGATTCCGAGGTGAGTCGCGCTATCCGGGAGTTGGTGACGCGCATCGTCCCCGAGCGTGCCGGCGCGGCGGCGGCACCGTCGGACTCAGGCGATCGCAAACGCCGCAAGGGCCTCTTCGGGCGCTGACGTCAGCGCGGTGACGTCAGGTCGCGCGAGCTGACGCCCTGGGCGAGGGAATGTCCCCGGGGGACGCCGAGCTCGCCTCGTTCAGGGGCCGAGCCCGCTCGAGATGTTCGAGTAGAGGTTGCTGGTCTGCTTGCCGAGGACGACCACGGAGACCAGTACCACCATGGCCACGAGCACGAGGATGAAGGCGTACTCGACCATGCCCTGGCCCCGCTGACCCCGGCGGTCGTCCGACGGGGCGTGCTCGGCCTCGAGATCGGCGTCGATGAGGGCGCCGAGGTCGATCGATGCAGCGCTTGCCGGCATGTCCACTCCTGGATGAATCCCGTCGTCAGCGTGAGAAGCTGAGTTTGCGGCGGGATCGCTTCTTGCTGGCCGACGACTTGTCTTTTGACGCAGGGTCGCTGCCGTTTCGTGACAGGGGGTCGATGGCGTCCGCGATCGCCTGCACGGCCGTGCTGCATGCCGCCGACGGGTGACTGGTCACGAATGGCGTCCCCTTGTTCACCGACATGGCCACCACCTCGGGCGCGAACGGGATCTCCACGGAGATATGAGCCCCGAGGAACGTCTCCGCGCCGCGCCGGTCGAGCTCGCCGGAGCCGTCGCGGTGGTTGCCCACCACCATCACCTTGGAGGGGTCGACCTCGATGGTCTCGAGGACGCCTCGCGTGACCCGCGTGTTCTTGACACCGGTCACGCTGAGGTCGGTGAGCATCACCAGGTGGTCAGCCAGCTCCATGGTGTGGAGGCTGACGTCGTTGATGTACGACGGCGTGTCGATCACGACGTGCTCGAACTCGCCACGCAGGGTGGTGATGAGCTCGGTCAGGTGTGCCGCGCTGACGTAGTCGGCGAGCTCAGGGGAGGCGGGAGCCAGGAGCACATGGAAGCCGGGCCCCTCCACCAGCACCTGGTGGATCATGTCGGCGTCCGCGGTGCCGTGCTCGGTGAGCAGGTCCGTGATGCTGTGCGAGGTGCGCAGGTCGAGCGCGGCGCCGACGTCGCCGTACTGCAGTGACAGGTCGACGAGCACCACGCGGCCGGGATGTCGCTGCGCCAGCGCTGCGGCGACGTTCACCGCCACCACCGTCTTGCCCACACCGCCCTTGCCCGAGATCACCGCGGTCACTGAGCCCCGGGTGACTGGCCGTGGCGCGGCCGCGGGCGCGGACGACTCACTCAGCACCAGCGGCGGGCTCGCCGATGTGGTCGGCAGGATCGAGGTGACGGACGCGGTACCGCCGCGTCGCCGCTCAAAGGCGTGGACGCGGTGAACCGCTGCGACGAGGTCGTCGCCCTTGAAGGGCTTCTGCAGGAACTCGCGCGCCCCGGCGAGCATGGCGAGGCGGAAGGCGTCGTTCTCGGCCTCCATCGACATCATGATCACCGCGGTGCCGGGCAGCGCCTGCACCAGCATCTCTGTGGTCTGACCGCCGTCCATGCCGGGCAGCCCGGCGTCGACGATGGCCACGTCCGGTTTGAGCCAGAGCGCCTGCTGCACCGCCGACTCACCATCGGCGGCAGTCCCGCACACCTCGAGGTCATCCTCGAGCGCGAGCCGCCGTGAGATGTTGTCGGTGACCTGCCGGCTCTCGTCGGCGATCAGGACGCGAATCATCGACATCTGGTGCGCACCATGCGTCCGAACTCTATCCGCGATCCGTGTAACTCCCCGTCACGGCCCCGTCGCGTTGATCGGAAGCGCCGGCAAAAATGGCCGCGGGTCGACCGGTGTACCGTTGACCCGCACCTCGAAATGGCAGTGCGGCCCGGTGGAGTTGCCGGTGGAGCCGAGCAGTCCGATCGGCTGGCCTGCCTTCACGGCGTCGCCCGGCTTGACCAGCATCGCCTCGAGGTGGCCGTACAGGGTGAGCAGTCCGCCGGCGTGGGCGATGATGACGTGGTTGCCATAGCCCGCGGTGCTGACCTCGGCGGAGACCACGACGCCGTCGGCCGCGGCGACGATCGGCGTGCCGAATGGGCCGCCGAGGTCGATGCCCGTGTGAAAGTGCGGGTACCCGCCGAAGGCCGGCTCGAACGGATATGGGCTCGGGCCGAACGGCTGCGCAATGCCCACGCCGTGGGCCGGCCAGATGAGCTGCGTGCCGTCGGCATTCAGCGGCGTGGCGGGTGGGGTGCCGATGCTCGGGGGAAGGGTGCCGAGGTGGTTCTTGACGTAGAAGGTGGCCTCGTCCCAGGCCGCCTGCTCGGCCGCGGCGATCGTCTGGTCCAGTTGACCGAGCCGCGTCTGCGCGATGGACTGTGCCACCGCCAGGCTCTGCCCGTTGGCCGCGCTGATCTCGCGAGCGGTGGCCGCGGCCTGGGCGCCGAGCTGCCCGATCAGGTCGCTGGCGTGCTGGGTCTGCTGTTGCAACGTCTGGTCCTGCTGCTGGAGGACGGCGGTCGCCTGCTGCGCGACCAGTGCGTCCGCCGCGGCCTGCGCTTCCGCGGCGTCGGCGTCGCGGATGTCGGTGTTGATCTGGTCGACGAGCTCTGAGGTGCGGTGCACCACGTGGGAGAGGTCGGCCGCGCGGCTCAGCAGGTCGGACACCGACGAGCTCGAGAGCAGGTACGACACCAGGCTGTCCTTGGTCTGGTAGCCAATGCGGACGTAGATGGCCAGCAGCTGCCGGTCGGCAACTGCGTTGCGGCGCGCTGTGGCGGCGGCGGCCCTGGCGGTGGCCTCCCTGCTGCTGGCGTCCGCGTAGCGCTGCTCGGTGGCGGCCAGCTGGGCGAGTGTCTGGGCGATCGCCTGCTGGTTGGCCAGCACGAGGTCGCGCAGTGACTGTTGTGAGGTCCTGGCCGCCTGCAGCTCGCTGCTGAGCGAGCTGACCGTGCTCTTCAGCGCCGCCTGTTGCTGCAGCTGCGCCTGGAGTTGCGCAGCCATCGGGTCCGGCGTGGTGGTCGGAGCCGGGGGCGGGGTCCCCGACGCTGCCTGCGCGGGGGCAGCGATGAGCAGCAGGGCGCCGGCGAGCAGCGCGACGAGAACTTTGCGCACCAGCGCAGGCTAGGGCAGGCGCGGTCCACTCCCGACCACGATCCACGGGCTGTGCGAGGGTCGTCAAAGTGTGTCAGACGCGCCGTTGCACCGCCGCCACTATTCGGCGCGTTCGCCGCGTTACCGGAACGGCATCGACCGGTAGGTTGTCAGCGGTGGAGTCGCAACCGCCACCTGCGCGTGCGGTGCCCCACGACGTCCGCGGTCGCCGGTCGGCGGGCGCGCGCTAGGTGCTCGACCACAGGCCGCAGCTGGCGGGCGAAGTCAGAACGAGGCTCCGCGACCACGAACGGGCGTCCCGCGTCGACGCTGTCGTCGAGGCGCGACTCGTACGGCAGTCTGCAGAGCACCGGGAAGCGCAGGCTGCGTTCGATCTCCTCGGCGGCAAGGCCGTTCCTGGGGCGGGTCTGGTTGAGGATGACGGCCACCCGGTCGGGCTCGATGCCGAGCGACTGGAGCAGCCGCAGGGTCACCCTGGTGTCCTTGACCGAGGCGACCGCGAAGGAGCTCACCAGCAGAACGTGGTCGGCCGCCTCCAGCACGGCGATGACGCGCTCCTCCAGCTGGGCCGGGGAGTCGACCACGACATAGTCGTACGAGCGGGAGAGCTCGTCGAAGATGGCCGCCAGGCTCGACGCCGTGACCAGGTCGGAACCCTCGGGGCTGCCCGGGGCAGGCAGGACGCGCACGCCCTCCGCGCTGGTCGCCATGGCGGTGTCGAGCGATGGTGCGCTGATCTCGCCGGCGTGCTCGGCGACCCGGTCGATCGAGACCGGGTGGCCCTCGAGATGGAGGAGCAGCCCGACGTCGCCGAACTGGAGGTCGAGGTCGACGACCACCACCCGGGCACCGCCGACGGCAAGCATGGTGGCGAGGTTGGTGGCGATCACCGAGGTGCCCACGCCACCCTTGCCGCTGAAGACGAGCACGGTACGAGCCATGGCGGCGTCGGTCTCGGTCCTCGGCGCCCCGTCGCCGGGCGGCTCGGTCGGATCCCGGCGGCCCGGACCGCTGTCGACAGGCGTCGCGGCCCGTGACGGCGCATGCGCGGCCGGGGCCGGGCTCTGCGTGCCCGCTGCCACCGCCGCGACGATGGCGTCGCGCAGGTCCGCCGGGCCGGCGTCGAGCGGCACGACGCCGTCGGTGATCGGGGCTGCGGACCCCGCGGGGCCGGCGACCAGCACGAGCAGCCTCGTTGCCGGAGCCACCGCGCCGAGCCGTGCCAGGGTGTCCGGTCGATCGGGCGCCAGCTCCTCGCTGAGCAGCAGGACGTCGGGCTGGAGCAGGCGCGTCTGTGCCATCACCGCGTCGGCATCGGAGATCATGGCGCAGACCTCGAGCTCGTCGGCGTACTCAGCCGCACCCTCGTGGATGCGCACCATGTCGGCAAACGGGGCGGCCACCGCCACCCGGATCGACGTGGATCCATTCTGCCGCTTCATCGCGCGCATGGTAGGCCGCCGTCGGGCGGCGCCGCGGCCACGGGTCGCGGATCGAAGGCAAAGAGAAAGGGGAGCCGCGCTGGGCGGCTCCCCTTGTCAACTTTCGCGAACGCGAAGTCTAGGTACCGAGGCCGCTGCTGATGTTCGAGAAGACGTTCTTGACCTGGTTACCGACGACGGTGAGGATGACGATGACAACGACGGCGATGAGGACGAGAATGAGTGCGTACTCAACCATTCCCTGGCCTTCCTCGGCCTCCTCCTGCTTACGGACCATGAGCTCGCGGACTCGCAGATACAGATTGCTAAGCATTCCGGGTTCACCTCCTTTGCCTTGGGATCAGTGTCGTTTGGTGCACCGGGCATTCCCGGCGACCTTGCGAACTATGACCCCCGGATGTTCCACCGGGATGGACACTCTGCGAAGGGATCGTAACAAAGCCTCGCACATACCGAAGCCGACTTTTCCCCGTCCCCGCATAAACTCTTGGCAATGACTGTACAGGCCGCCGCACCGCATCTGCGCACCACCTCAACCGACCGACTGCGCCTTCTCCTCTTCGGACGACTGGTGCCGGCGACGTTCTTCGCGCTGCTCGGTTACATGCAGTTCCTGCGCGTCGCCAATGACGTGCGCGCGCTGCCCACGCCGGTGACGGTGGTCGCCGTGCTCAGCCGCCCGCTGCCATCGGCGCTGTACCTCCTGTTCTGCGCCATCCCCGTGGCCATCTACGTCGGCCGCCCCGCGCCGCGGGCGCGCGACGGGCGCGCGCTGCCCCGCGTCGCCGGGCTGGCGGGCACGGTCATGCTGCTGGTGGTCGGGGCGCTGCCGCAGGGGGCGCGGCTCTACGCGCCGCCGTCCTGGCTCGGCGGTCTCTCGACGGCGTTGTCGGTGGTGGCGTTCGCGCTGGCGGTGTACGGGCTGCTCTACCTGCGCCGCAGCCTGAGCATCATCCCCGAGGTCCGGCGCCTGGTCACGGGAGGTCCCTACCGGGTGGTGCGCCACCCCCTCTACGCGGCCGAGATCCTGGCGGCGTGCGCCTTCGTCATGGTCAACCCGGGTGCCCTCGCGCTGGCGGTGCTGGCCCCCTTCGTGGCGACACAGTTGCTGCGTTCGCGGTTCGAGGAGCGTCTGTTGACCGCCGCGTACCCCGAATACGTCGACTACGCGCGGCGCACGCGCCGGCTGATCCCCTTCATCTGGTGAAGCGCCCCCGCGGCTCGTGGAGCGGCGGTGATACGCCCGTATACTCGGACGCTGTCCCGCACCGTGTCCCGCAGGAGGAGTCCCCTACGCATGAGCCGACGCGTCCTCGTGGTCGACGATGACCCGCGCCTGCTCCACATCGTGGCCATGTACCTTGGCATCGAGGGCTACGACGTCGTCATCGCCGCCAACGGCGAGGAGGGGCTCGAGCAGGTCTCCAAGCAGGCGCCCGACCTGATCATCCTCGACATCATGATGCCGGGCATCGACGGCATCGAGACCTGTCGCCGCATCCGCGCCGACCCGGCGACGGCGGCCATCCCCGTGCTGATGTTCAGCGCGCTCTCCGGCGACGAGGACGTGGAGCGGGCGCGCCTGGTGGGCGCCAACCACCTCATCACCAAGCCCTTCAACCTCGTCGGGTTGGGCTCGGTGGTGAAGTCCTTCTTCTCGACAGACAACCCCGTCGCCGTCTGAGCTGCGCGGCGCCTCGCCGCCGCGGCTCAGAAGTGGAGGTTGATCTGCGTGCCCTCCTCGAAGTGGGTGGTCAGGTCGGTGCTGATCAGCGGCGCGACGGCGTCGCGCACCACCGGCTCGGCGCCGATGGCATGGCGTGAGAGCGTGCCCCCACGTACCGCGTTGGCGGCCGCGTCGCGCGCCGCCGGAACGGTGTTGCCCGGGTCCCGGGGTGGCCGCCCCCACGGAGAGGGCCACGAGGAACAGCACCAGCGCCTGGAAGAAGCCGACCGCAGCGCCGACCAGGATGGCCGCGGCGCGATCGAAGGCGACCACGGCAACGCTCTTGATGCGGTCGGCGAAGAGGCCGCCGAGCACCTCGAAGAGCACCACCACGACCACGACGATGGCCACGAACGCCCACGCATTGGCAAAGATGTCACCCTTGCGAAAGATCGCTGCGACGCCGTTGCCGGTGTAGTAGGCGGCGAGGAACGCGACGTACAGCCCGGCCAGCGAGAGCAGGCGGCGCAGCGTGCCGGTGCGCCAGCCGAGCACGGCGTTGAGGATGATCAGCAGAACGAGCAACGCGTCCGCGCTGAACTGGGGAAGCGACATATCGGTTGCGCTGATCATGGTCACGTCAACCTACCACGGGTGTGCGCGGCGCGCCCACGTCAGTGGAAGCTCTTGCTGACCTGGATGATCGCCGGGCCCAGCAACACGATGAACAGCGTTGGGAAGATGCAGCCGATCATCGGCAGCAGCATCTTGATCGGCGCCTTCTGGCCGGCTTCCTCGGCGCGCTGACGGCGGCGTCGGCGGATCTCCTCCGACTGGATGCGCAGCACGTTGGCGATGCCCACGCCGAGCTGTTCGGACTGGATGATCGCCTGCAGGAAGTTGTTGAGCTCTTCGACCTTGTTGCGCCGCCCCATGTCGTCAAGGGCCTCGAGGCGCGGCCGGCCGAGGCGCACCTCGTTGAGCACCTGGTTGAACTCGGCGGCGAGCACGTTGCGGTACTTGTCGGTGACGCGGGCCAGCGCCGCATCGAAGGCCAGGCCGGCTTCGACGCTGATGGTCAGCAGGTCGAGCGCGCTGGGCAGCGCCAGGAGGATCTCCTTCTGACGCTTCTTGATCTTGCGCGAGATGGTGATCGACGGCACCAGGTAACCGAGGACGCCGCCGGCGAGGGGGGCCATGTAGAGGACGGGCGGCGTCAGCGCGAGCAAGATCGCCAGCCCGAGCCCGAGCCCGATGCCAAGCACCAGCGCGATCAGCTGAAGGGCCACGAAGCCGCCGGCGGTGAGGCCGCCGGGCCGGCCCGCGAGGTTGAGCTTCTCCTGGATGGCCTGCTGCTGGCCGCCCTGCATCCGGCTCGTCATGATCTTGCCCAACTTGTCGAAAACCGGCTTGATCACGCGGTCGGTGAAGGGCAGGCTGAGCTCGGCCTCGGTGAGGCTGACCACCTGGCGGCCGGTCTCGTTGAACTGCGCCAGTCGCGCCTCGAGGAGGTCGGCCTGGGTCGCCGTCGAGCGATTGGTCAGCCCGAAGACGATGAAGCTGACCCCGGTGAAGGCGAAGATGGCTGCAACCGCTGCGAGGAACATCTCAGACCTCGATCTTGACGATCTTCTGGATGGCGGCAGCGCCGATGGCGATGGCGAAGACGCCGATGCCCAGGAACACGTGACCAAGGGTCTCGGTCAGCATCGGCCCGAAGTACGAGGGCGAGATCATCTCGAGCACGCCGGCCAGGCCGAAGGGCAGCAGGGTGATGATGATCCCCGAGACGCGCGCCTGGGCCGTGAGCGTGCGAATCTCTCCCTGGATCCTGACGCGCTCGCGGATCGTGTACGCGATCGTGTCGAGGATCTCCGCGAGGTTACCGCCGACCACACGCTGGATCTGCACCGCGGTGACCAGCAGGTCGAAGTCCTCTGACTTGTTGCGCTGCACCATGTGGTGGAGGGCGTCGTCGACGGCGATGCCGAGCGCGATCTCGCGCGTGGCGCGCGCGAATTCCTCGGAGATCGGCGGCGAGGCGTTGCGGCTGACCGAGGCCAGCGCCTGGGCGAAGGAGTACCCGGCCTTGAGCGCGTTGCTCAGCAGGGTGATGGTGTCACCGAGCTGGTTGTTGAAGGCGCGCGTGCGCCGCCCCTGGCGGAACTTCAGGAAGACCCCGCTGAACAACCACGCGGCTACCGGGCCGATGAGCAGCATGACCGGGGTCGCGAAACGCAAGGTGAGCAGGAGCCCGAGCGCGATGCCCACACCCGCGACAGCGACGACCCACTCGGACGACTTCAGCTTGAGGTCGGCCTTCTGGAGGTCGTCGGCGAGCTTGCCGGTGTGCGACGAGCGCGCCATCAGCGGGGCGATCGCGGCGCTGACCACCTCGATCAGGTCGCGGATCGGGTTGCCGGTGCGGACGCGCGGCGCCGCCACCTCGACGGGCCGGCCGTACGGGCTGAGCCGCGCCGCCACCCGGTCGGCCTCGGTGACCCGCCGTCCGGCGGCCCACACGGTGAGGCACATGACCGTGCCGGCCGACAGTGCCGCGGCCGCGACGGCGGGGAGTGTGAGGGTCATCGGGCGTCCTCGCGATCAGGACGTGGGCTGCTCATCGAGGCGGGCTCAGTGCTGGAAGAGGGCGTTGAGGCTCTCGACGGTCACCGGGGTGTCGGCCCCGAGCGCCAGCGGCGACCCGACGTTCGGCTCGTAGTTGGGCTTGTCGAAACCGTTGACGCCGTCGCGCTTGCCCCACTCGGCCTGCGGACGCAGCACGTACTTGAGCACGACCTGGTTGGCGTTGGCGCTGCGGCCGGTGATCAGCGCGGTCAGGATCTCCGCCTGGTTGCGGGGCAGCTCGATCACGTACGAGTTCACCGCCGCCGTGGTCGCGGCGCCGGCGGCGCCGTTGGACGCGCCCACGCGCAGGACACGCACGTCCTGGAACGCGTAGCGAACGCCGGGCTTGTTGGGGATGCCCGGGTCGACCAGGATGTCGATGTGGTCCTCGGGCTGGATGTAGAAGCCGACGGACATCTGCTCGCCGACGAGGCCGGCGTTGCTGCTGGTGCCGGCGGGGATGGCCAGCGCCACGTACCCCTTGCTGATGTCAAGGTGCGACACCACGCCGGGCGTTCCCGGGGTCGCGGCCGTCGCCGAGGCGAACAGCGAGGCGGTGAGCGGGATGTTCGCGCTCAGCGTCACCGGCGCGATCTTGCCGACGGCCTGGTTGGGGTCGGTGTACGAGTCCGCGGGGAAGCTGCCCTGCGCGAGCGGCGCCACGGTGAGCAGGTCGGGGGTGATCGATGTCCCCGCGGCGATCGAGGTCTTGGCGACGAGGATGTTGGCGGTGGGGACGTTGTTCTTGCTGACGGTGCCGCTGACCGCGAAGAGCACGGCGGCGGCCGCAGCTGCGGCCAGGACGATGCCCACGATCAGGAACACCCGGTTCTGCGGCTTATTGGGCTGAATGGCCAACGTCAGTTTCCCTTGATGCGGTGTCGTTGTTGTGAAGCTGCACCCGCTGAGCGCGGGGGGCGCGCTACGTGTCTGTGCGCCGAGTGTCGCCGAGGATCGAGCGTCCGGTGTCGCCTCTCGGTAACAAAGCCATCGACTCTCCGATCCGGTTCTGACGCCGCGTCATGAAGGGATGCGCACGTCCTACTCGAGCTGGCCGGTGCGCTCCGCGTTCATGAGCAGCGTCAGCACGTCCTCGCGGTAGGGGGCGATGGTCGCGATGCGGCGGTAGGTGCGCAGCGCGGCTCTGTCGTCCTCGCGAAAGCGGTAGATGCGCGCGACACGCTCGAGGTACGACACGGCGAGGTCGGTGTCCTGGTTGTCGATGCAGATGTCGGCGAGCCGGCTCAGGGGAAGCTCGTAGACCGGGTCCGATCGCGCCGCCGCGAGGTAGCAGTTGAGTGCCGCGTTCGATTTGCCGAGCGCGCGGCAGCGGTCACCGGCATTCATGGCCAGCTCCGCGACGGCGCGGCCGCCCGTCTCCTGGGCGACCTCCTGGAGGAGCGCCGCCGCCTCGTCGCAGCGCTTGCGACGCAGCCGTTCCTCGATGCGCCGGCGCATCTCGGACAGGTGCGTGTTGTTCTCGAAGGGGTCGTCATCCACCGGCCGGCCCAGCGAGACGGCGGCGTGGCGGCGGGTCACATGGGGCTCGCCGGGGCGGCGCACGCCCCACCCGCGCGACTCCGGGTCATCGTCGCCGTCGTCATCGGGTGCGGCCGCGGTCGTCGGTGCCGCCGCCATCGGTGGCCCCGTCGGCGCCGCCGCGGGCGCTCGCCAGGCAAGGAAGCCGGTGCCCACCTGGTCAGCGCCGGGCGCGCCGGCGACGGGACCGGCCCCGGGCGGTTCGGGTGGGGGAGGGGTGACCTCGCCAGGCTCGACGGCGGTTGGCGCCGCTGTTGCGTGGGCGGTCTCCTGGTCGCCGGGGTTGGCGTCGGTGCTGAAGGCGGGCATCTCGATGGGCACCGTCTCCTCGTCCGGGCGATTCGACGGGGTCTCGTCGACGATGTGGAAGCCGTCCCGCGGCGCCACGAACACTGGCAACGCCTGGTCCGCGGTCGCGGCCGTCTCGGCGGCGAGGTCGGGCGTCGGGTCCTCGCTGGTTGCCGTGGCTGTCCCGGGCGGTCCCTGCTCTACGGCGGCCGCCGCACCGGCGACGTCGCTGTCGCCGTCGCCGTCGGTGGTGGGGGGGAGGTGCGGGATCGCCGCGGTGGGCTCGCTCGCCGGCGGGTCAGCCGGGGCGTCGAAATGCCACGCCGGCGGCGCATCCTGTGCCTCCGCATCGTCGGCGCCGACCCCCTCGAGGTCGGCGGTGGCGGCGCCGTCGGCGGCAGCCGGGTCCGACCCATTGCGCGGCCGGCGGCGCAGGGCGAACCGCCGTCGCGAGGCCGGCGTGTCCACCGCGGACCCCGGCTGGGCGGCATCGTCGAGGCTGTCCTCGGGCAGGGCAGCCGCGGCGAGCGCGTCGAACGTGGGCACATCCGGCTCGGGAGGCGCACTGCCGGCGGCCTCGTCGCCTGCGCTGCCGGGGTCGAGGAGGGACGGCCGGGACGCGTGACCCAGGGCGGCGACCTCCTCGGCTCCCACCAGCGGGCTGCCGTCGGTCTCCTGCGGCCGGTCGATCACCGCGGGGATGACCTCGAGCGGGCGGGCGGCGTCGAGCGCGAGCAGGTACTCGTAGACGGTGCGTCGCAGGCGCCGCGCCAGCGCCTGGCTGGAGCCGCCGCCGGCACGGGCGGTGGCGGCCTCGACCTCCTGGATGGTGTCGAGGAGGTGGCGCTCGTCGAGCTGGGCACTGGCGACCGCGTCCTGCAGCCGCTGCTCGAGGAGGTCAGCCACCTGGGGGACGTCGGCGGCGAGCGAGCTGGCGGCGTCCTGCCATCCATGGCGGAGCACGTCGACCGCCTCGTTGGTCGCGATCACGGGTTCTCGATGCCTCCAGCGCCCATTGCTGCGAAATGTGGCCGATACGGTGCGTTTGCGCCGCCATGGTCTGGTCACGACGCGGTCACGAGGCGGTGGGAGGCGAGCCCGCCTCCACCGTCCTGCCATCGCCACGCCGGCCCTGTGACCACGGCGACGCAGGTCACCGCGATTCTCGACCGGGTGAGGCCGGCGCTCCGACACCACGCCGCAACGAGGCTGTGAAGACTCCCCCGCGCTGCGCGGCGTTTGATCGGACCGCCCCATGCGGATAATGCTGCTGTCCGCCCACACCCGAGGCCTGTCATGCCCAGCTTCTTCCCGTCCTCGCGCGAGAACATCGCGGTCCCCGACGACCGCAAGGGCCAGATCGTCTACAAGTGGCCTGATCTCAACATCCGCCGGTTCAGCTACGCGATCGTGGCGCCCGATGAGGTCGCCGTCTTCATGTACCAGGGCGAGGTCAAGGGAACCCTGCCCCCCGGCCGCCACCGCCTCGACGCCACCGAGATCCCCTTCCTCGGGATCTTTGCCGACCACCTCACCGGCGGCAACCTGTACCGGGTCGAGATCTACTTCGTCGGCAGCCGCGAGTACCCGGAGCTCAAGTTCGGTGGGCGCATCGACAACGTCCAGGACCCGGTCACCGGCCTGGTGGTGTCGCTCGGTGTCTACGGGGAGTACTCGCTGAAGGTGGTCGACCCGACCGTCCTGCTCACCAACCTCACCGGCACCGTCGACGTCACCGACAACAACGCGATCACCGACTGGGTGGCGCAGCAGCTCCTCAAGGTGCTGCGCACCGACGTCACCCAGCACGTGGTCAGCAAGGGCTGGCCGATCCTCGGGCTGGCGGCTTACGTGCCGGAGGTGGAGGCGGATGTGATCTCGCTGTCGGCGCAGCAGCTCGCCGCCTACGGGCTGTCGGTGGCGCGGATGGGGAACTTCACCATCAGCCTCGGCGACGAGGACGAGGCGCAGCTCAAGACGCTGGCCCGGGACACCGCCTACTCGCGCCTCGCCGGCTCATTCCAGCAGTACGCGGCCGGCGAGCTGCAGCTCGGCGCCGGCCAGGGCATGGCCCAGGGAGGCCAGGCGCTGAGCGGCGCGTTCCTCGGCGCCGGCGTCGGCCTCGGCGGCCAGGCGACCCAGATGCCCGGGGTCGGCCCCACGCCGCCGGCAGCCCCGGGCTTCGCCGGCGGGGGAGGCGGCTACCAGCCGCAGCCGGTAGCCGCCTTCTGCGCCGGCTGCGGCACAGCGTTGGCGCAGGGTGCCCGCTTCTGCTCGTCGTGCGGTCGTCCGGTCGAACCCCCGGCGACGGTGGGGGCGTCGTCACCGCCCGCGCAGGAGCCTCCCGCGCCGGCGACGGAGTCCCCGGCGGCGCCACCAGTCCCCTGACCCCGAGCTTCCGCGCGAGTCAGTCCCAGCGGAACCGCCAGGTGGCGATGGCGAACGTCACCAGCGCCCAGCCGCCGAGCACGAGCAGGTCGAGGCCGATCGCGGTCAGGCCGGCGCCGTCGTTCATGACGCGGTGCATCGCGTCGGTGAGCCAGGTGAGCGGGAGCACGTGGACCACGGTCTGGAGCCAGCCGGGGAGCGTGGTGATGGGGAAGAACACCCCCGAGAGGAACATCATCGGGAAGGCCACCATCGAGGAGAGCCCACGGGCCGCTTCGCTGGTGCGCGCCGCGCTGGTGAGCAGGAAGCCGATGCCGACGAAGGCGGCCGTGCCGACCACCATCGGCACCGCCGCCACCAACCAGGAGCCATACGTCCTGGCTCGGAAGAACACCAGTCCCACCACGATCAGGACCACCAGTTGCAGCAGCACGGTGAGTGCCCCACCGGCGATCTGCGCGCCGAGGATCTGGGCGGGTTGCAGGGGTGTGGCGCGGAACCGGCGCAGCACCTTGCGGGCGCGCAGGTCGGCGAGCCCGATGGCCACGTAGTTGATCCCGCTCTGCAGGATGATGTAGGCGATCATCGCCGGCAGGAAGTAGTCGATCGCCGAAAGCACGTTCACCGATGCGGAGCGCGCCGGCGCGAGGCTGACCTGCGGTGTGCCGCCCGCGCTGTAGCCGCTGAGCACCTCGGCGAGGATCTGGTCGGCGATGGACGTGGCCGATGACGACTGGCTGCCCTGGTACGGCACCACCTGCACCGGCGCCGCAGCTGCGCTGGTGATCGCTGCCCCGAAGCCGCGCGGGATGTCGACGACGACGTCGACGTTGTTGTTCTTCAGCCTCTCGATCTCCGCGCCCTGCGTCCCCTGCTCGACCTTCACGCCGCTGAGGTGGCTGAGCGTCGCCACCAGCTGCTGCGACGGGGCCGAGTGGTCGGCGTCGACGACACCGAAGGTGACGCTGAAGTTGTTGCCGCCGAAGAGCTCGCCGAAGATCACCATGAAGAGCACGGCCAGGCCGAGCGTGAAGAACAGCGAGATCCGGTTGCGCAGGCTCGAGCGCACGGTGTTGAGCGTCAGCGCGCGGAACGCCCTCACGTGCGCAGGCTCCGTCCGGTCAGCGCGATGAACACGTCCTCGAGGGTGCCCTGGCGAACCCGCAGGTCGCGGATGCCCGCGGCGGCGTCGTGGTCGCCGGCGGTGAGCCAGTGCGCCCCGGGGGTGAGCAGCTCGCGCAGCACCAGCTCCGGCGCCCGGGTGGTGACGGCGATGCGCCCCCCGACGCTGACGCTGTCGACGCCGGCGACTCGGGAGAGTGCCGCCTCGTCGACGCCGTGGGGAGCGTCGAACTCGATGGTCGTCCCGGGCGCGTGCGCCGCGATCAGGTTCGCAGGGGTGTCGAGGGCGACGACGCGGCCGTGGTCGATGACAGCGATGCGGCTGCAGAGGCGCTCCGCCTCCTCCATGTAGTGGCTGGTCAGCACCACTGTCTTGCCGCGCCCGCGGATGCCCTCGATGACGTCCCAGATGTTGAGTCTGGCCTGGGGGTCGAGGCCGGTGGTGGGCTCGTCGAGGAAGACGACATCGGGATCGTTGACCAGCGCCAGTGCGATCGAGAGCCGCTGCATCTGACCCCCGGAGAGGTCGCTGGCGTAGGCGTTGGCCTTCTCGTCGAGGTCGAACTCCCTCACCAGGTCGGCGGTGGGCCGCGAGCTCGGGTAGAGCGCGGCGAAGAGGTCGATGGCCTCGCGCACCTTGGTCAGCGGCGGCAGGGCGGTCGCCTGGAGCTGGACGCCGATGCGCGCCTTGATGGCGCGTGCCTCACGCACCACGTCGGACCCCAGCACCGTGGCGCTCCCCGCGTCAGGGGTGCGCAGGCCCTCGAGCATCTCGAGGATGGTGGTCTTGCCGGCGCCGTTGGGGCCGAGCATGCCGAAGACCTCGCCGGCTTCAACCTCGAAGCTGATCTCGTCAGCCGCGACGACGTCGCCGTAGCGTTTCACCAGGCCCCTGGCCGCGATCACCTGCATGGCGGCGAGTATGCCGGGAGGCTGCGGGGCGTCGGCCGTGCCGCCGGCGGAAACAGAAGAGCGCCGCGACCCTCTCGGTTCGCGGCGCTTCTGGGGGGGCTGGTTGGGGCGATCACCGGACCGCCGCAGCGATCATCGCTGCGCCGCCGTCGCGGACGGTCGCACGGACCGGTGCCACGCAGTGGTGCCCCCGTAACGGAGCGGTGGTGTTGGCGCTCAGCCGGGTGCGGCCGGGGTGGTCGGCGCTGTCACCGCGGGCGAGGATGCCACGCCCAGCTCGGCGGCGGTCTGCCGGTGGGCGAGGATGAGCGCGTCGTCCAGCCGGGTGCCACCAGCGCGGCCGCGCACCACCAGCACGTCGACGAGGTTGGCCAGCCGCCACTCCACGGTGATCTCCACGGCGGTTGCGCCCCCGCCGGACGCGGCGGTGAGGGTGGTGGCATGGGCGGCATCGCCGAGCGCGCCGGTGGAGATCGGGGTGGCGCCGGCGATCGAGTCGATGCGGGTGACGTCGGCGGCGTAGACGGTCGCCGCACCCGCTGCCGAGGCGAACTGCTCGACTGTGTCGCGGACCTGGACCGGGCCGTTGACATCGGCGAGGTTGACGCCCGAGCGGAAGAACTCCTCGCCCGCCCCGCCCAGCAGGCCCGCCGCGGTGAGCTGCCGCGCAGCGGCGGCGGACTCGGCGATGTCGGCCGCCGCCAGGTCGCGGGGGGCGGTGTCCACGGTGAAGTCGGGCGAGACCAGCTCGTCGATGGTCAGCAGGTAGCTTCGCGGTGACCCGTGCAGCAGGGACGGCGCCGCCGGTGCCGCGCCACAGCCGGCGGTGAGCGCAGCCACGCACACCGCGACGCCCCACCACGGTCGCACGGGCTCAATCTTGGCGGATCGCGGCCACGATGCTGCTGCGCGCCACCCGGACGGCCGGCACCACGCTGGCCACGAGGCTGCCCGCCACGACCGCCGCCACCACCGCGATCGCCGCGGTGAGAGGGAACGCGAAGCTCGGTGTGAACCCGGGGGAGGAGACGGCTCGGAGCATCCCGGCCACCACCGCGCACCCGGTCACCACGCCGAGGATCGCCCCGGTGGCGGCGAGGATTGCCGCCTCGGTGAGCACCAGGCGACGCGCGCCACCGCGGTCGAGCCCGACGGCGCGCAGCATGCTGAGCTCGCGTGATCCCTGGCGGATGTTGACCAGCAGCGTGTTCACCATCGCGACCATCGACATCACCAGCGCGACGATCGCCACCGCGAGCAGCAACCCCAGCGCGTGTTGAAGAGAGCGCTCGGCGCCACCACGGATGTCCCCGACGGTCACCGCCGAGAGCCCGTAGGTCGCCGCCGACGCGATCACCGGCGAGGCGTTGCCGGTGGTGGTCTGCACGTCGAGGTCGTTGAAGCCGCCGGCGGTGTCGCCGAGGTAGTGGACGGCGACGGTGCGGTCCATGACCAGCGACTCCTCGCCGTTGCCCGACGGGAAGGAGTGGTCGACGATCCCCGCCACGGTGAAGGGCACCGTTCCGCGGCTGGTGAGGAGTGGCACGGAGGATCCCACCCCCCAGCGGTGGGCGGCGGCGAGGTTGCTCGGCGCCAGCACGGTGGGCCCGGTCGCCAGGGCGCGCAGGGCGTCAAGTCGTGCCGGGGTCAGGACGTCGATGCCGGCGCTGCCCTCGTACGCCGGTGAGTCGATGGTGGTGACGCCGAGCACCGTGCCGCCGCTGGCGACGGACAGGAAGCGCAACGGCAGGGCGGCGCGCACCCCCGGGGATGAGGCCAGGTCGGCCTCGACCGTGTAGGTCTGCGCCACCGGGCTGCGCACCAGCACGTCGCCCGAGAACAGGTGGGTCACCCACGAGTCGCCACCGGAGATCGCTCCGGCCGCGAGCGCGCTCACCGAGAAGGCGCTGGCCACCGCGATGGTGAGCCCGCTGAGGGTGAGAGCCGTGCGGTTGCGGCGGCGCACGATGTTGCGCACGGCAGCGCCGGAGGCGGGGGTGATCGCCGCCGCCATGAAGCCGACCAGCTGGGCGGCCCACGGAGCCAGCAGCGGCAGGGCGCAGAGGACGCCGGCGATCACGGCGACGGTGGCGATGGCCGCGGCCGTCCCGCCCCCGACGGCGAAGAGGACGGCGCCGAGCAGCAGCGCCACGGGTGCGAGAGCGACCGGGAAGGTGCGCAGCGGCTCGCGCTCGGACCCGGGGTGGGGGCGAAGCCCGGCCAGGATGGGGTGGCGTCCGTTGGTGAAGGCGGGGATCGCCGCCCCGGCGAGGGCGGCCACCGACCCGACGACGACCGCGAAGAGCAGTTGCCACCCACCGACGCTCAGCGGTGGGACGGGCAGGTCGGCCGGTGTCAGGCGGGACTCGAGCACCGCGGCGAGCCCGATGCCGGCGCCGATGCCGACCGGGATCGCGGCGGCGGTGACCAGGACCACCTCGAGCATGAAGATGCGGAACACCTGGCGCGACGACGCGCCGGCGGCGCGCAGCAACCCCGTCTCGCGGCGTCGCTCGCTCGCCGCCAGCGCCACGCTGTTGGCGGTGGCGCCGGCGCCGACGATCAGGCTGAGCACGGTGATCAGCAGGAGCAGGGGCTGGACCTCACCCAGCGGCGAGCCGGCAGCGGCGCGGGGGTCGACCGTGGTCACGCCGTGGCCGATCGAATTGGCGACCTCGTCGCCGACCTGCGCCGGGTCGGCGCCCGGCACGAGCTGCAGCGCGATCATGGCGGTGCGCAGCCCGAGCGGGAACTGGTCGAGCATCGAGGCCTCGCTGATGAAGACGCCGTTGCGGGCGAAACCCCCGAGCCCGCCACCGTTGCTGAACCCGACGATGGTGAAGCTGTCGGGCCCGGTCCCGGTGGTGAGCTGCACCTTGTCGCCGAGGTGCAGCGGCGCGTGGAACTCGAGGTCTGACAGCGTCACGGCCAGGCCCTGGTCGAGCACCACCTCCGAGTGGCTGCGGCCGGCGGGCAGCCTGCCTGCGGCGAGCGAGAGCGGGCGCAGCGCGACGCTGCCGTCGCGCAGCGCCAGGATGTTGACGGTGACGCCGTCGACGTCCGAGCTGCTCAGCCGGGCCGCCACCTGTTTCTCGTAGAGGGGCACAGCGGCGCGGATCCCGGGCAGCTGGGTGAGCGACGAGGCGGCGTCGGGGGTGAGGCCCACGCCCGTGGTGACGCGGGCGTCGAGTGCCGAGGCGCCGGCGCTCGATTGCACGGCGGCTTTGAACTCCGACTCCAACCCGGCCATCGTCGCCGACACGCCGAGCACGATGGCGATGCCGAGCGCGATGGCCACCGACGTGAGCGCCGACCGCAGCGGCCGGCCCCGGATGGCGAGTCGCGCCAGCGCCCAGGGCACGCTCACAGGTCGAGCTTGCCCAGCCGCCCAACCAGGACGCCCACGGCGGCGGGCGCGCCGGCCTCCTCGCCGTGTTCGAGGCGGACCTCGTCGACGATGGCGCCGTCGCGCATCACCAGGACGCGGTCGGCGTAGGCGGCGACACGGGCGTCGTGGGTGACCAGGACGGCGGTCTGCTGACGGCTCCGGCAGAGGCGTCCGAGCAGGGCCATGACCTCGTGCCCGGTGGTCCAGTCGAGGTTCCCGGTGGGTTCGTCAGCGAGCAGCAGAGCCGGGGCGGCGGCCAGCGCACGCGCGATGGCCACGCGCTGCTGCTCGCCACCGGAGATCTCCTCGGGCCCATGGCCCTGCAGGCCGTGCAGGTTGAGCTGGTCCATGAGCAGCGCAACCCGCTGGTTGATGTCATGCGCGCTGATCCGCCCCTCGCGGTGCCGCCGCCCCGCGTCGTTGCGCAGCCGCAACGGCAGGGCGACGTTCTCGGCGGCGGTGAGGTTGGGCAGGAGGTTGAAGAACTGGAACACGAACCCGATGCGGTCCCTGCGAAATGCCGACAGCGCCAGGTCGTCGAGGCTGTACAGCGACCGGCCCTCGATCGACACGCTGCCGCCGTCGGGGGGCTCGAGCCCGCCGAGGATGTGCAGCAGCGTGCTCTTGCCGCAGCCGCTCGGTCCCATCAGCGCGATGAACTCACCGCGCGCCACCGTGAGCGACACACCACGCAGCACCTCGCGAGGCGGACGGCTGATGCTGTACGTCTTGCGGAGCTGGTCGGCGACCACGACGGTGTCGGGCGGGGCGGCGGGTGGCGCGCTGGTCATCTCGGGATCCTCGTCATTGCGTGGTGGAGGGTTGGCGCCGGCGCACGTCGCCCGGCGGGTGGGATGCGTCAGTCGATGAGGTAGCTCTCGAGCACGGACTCGACGGAGTTGAAGAGGAATCCGCCCGGCGAGGCCAGCGGCGGTGGCAGGGTCAGTGTGGGCAGCGGGGACGCCGTCGCCGGGGCGGGTGCCGGCGGCGACGGCGTGGCCGCAGGCGGTGGGGGCACCGTCGTCGCGGTGAGCGCGGGCGCTGCCGGGGCCGCCGGGGCGGGTGAGTTGCGGGCCGGCGCCGCGACCGGCCGGTGCGTGGGCCGCGGTGCCGGGGGCGGCGGCGGCGGCGAGCCGGCCAGCTGCGCGAACTCCTCGGAGAACATCCAGACGCCGGTGTACGAGCCGCCGCCACCGGACCACGCCGCTGACCCAGAGTTGGCCGACCCGATACCCAACGCCGTGTAGTTGGCGTTGAGGATGTTCGACCGGTGCTCCGGGCTGTTCATGAACGCGCTGTTGATCTGGGCGGCGGCGGTCCCGCTGTCGCCGTAAGTGTTCCAGCCGATGTTCTCGCCGGCCGACTGATAGTGGACGCCGAACGCCTGCATCATCGAGAACACGTACTGGCCGCACCCGAGGATCGGGTGTGCGAAGTAGTTGCGCTGGATCATGTCGACCGAGCGTCCGTAGACGGCGAAGCCGCACCCGTTGTAGCGGCTGCCCTCGCCGATGCCGCCCAGCGTGCCGTTGCCGCCGAGCGAGCGCACGCCGTTGCTGGCGCGGTCCTGGTTGGTGAGGCTGAACAGCGCTCCGTCCGCGGCGCCGTCGGCGTGGACGGGCGTGGCCGCAGCCGCGGCATGGAGCGCCGCGACGCTGATGCCGCTCAGCGCAACAAGGTAGGCGCCCCTGGTGGCGAGGCGCCGCCACGACCGTCGCGGAGCGAGGGCGGCGTCACCGGTCGCTCGCACAGTCTCGGCGCTTCGGGTCAGCTCATCCCAGCGTGCCTCGTCCATCGGGGTCGGGCTGTCCTGCATGCGGTCAGGAATACCCCAGGGCTCCATCACTGCGCGGGCTCGGTAACGCTTCGTAACCGGGATGTCGGGGATCCGTGGGCGCGTGGGTCCGGCCTGGGCGCGACGGTGCGGCAACCAGTTGACAGGATCGTTGCAGGCTCCGCGCCGGGTCGCGAGCGCCTGCCGATAGCCTTGACCGAGTCACCGCAAGACGGGTTACCTGGAGTCGCAAACGACAGATGTCGCTACTCGACCGCGTGCAGCGCAAGGCTGAAGGCGATGTCGCCCACACCGTGACCGCCCCCGAGCCCGAGCCGGCCGCGCCGGTCGCGCCTGTCGCTCCGGCCACGCCGGCGCCGGCCCCCTCCGCCCCGACGGGATGGCAGGTGCGTCACGCACCGCCGCGCACCAGCGAGGCGCCGCCGCCTGAGCGGTCGCCCGAGCCCAGGGAGACCCCTGCGCCGGCACCACGCGTAGTGGTGCCCTCCGCCGTGCCGATCCCGCCCCGCCCCGTCGTGGTGCCGACAGTGGCGCCGTCAGTGGCCGCGCGACCCCGCCCAGCCCCCCCGCTGATGACGCGGACGCCGGCGCCGGAGGCTCCCGAACCGCAGCGGCAGGCGACCCTTCTCAACCGCACCGGGCTCGGCCGGGGACCACTGGCCAAGGCCGGCGGTGGCAACCTCTACGCCCAACTGCGCAGCAAGGTGCACCAGCGGCTCGTCGAAGAGCTGGCGGGCACCACGGACAGCACGCCGCCCGAGCAGGTGCGGCAGCGTATCGGAGAGCTCGTCAACGAGCTGGTCGCCGAGCAGAACCTCACCATGACGCGACAGGACAAGGCGCGTGTCATCGAGACCGTGATCGACGACGTGCTCGGCCTCGGCCCCCTGGAGGGGCTGCTGCACGACCCCGAGATCACCGAGATCATGATCAACAGCCCGCGGCAGATCTACGTCGAGCAGCACGGCAAGTTGAGCCTCAGCCCGGTCACCTTCGAGAGCAACGACCAGCTGATGCAGGTGATCGACCGCATCGTCAGCACCATCGGCCGCCGCGTCGACGAGTCCTCACCCATGGTCGACGCCAGGTTGAAGGATGGATCGCGCGTCAACGTCATCATCCCCCCGCTGGCGTTGCGCGGCCCCACGGTCACCATCCGCAAGTTCGCCAAGGAGGCGTTCACCGTCGATGACCTGGTCGCCTTCGGCTCGGTCACCGACGACATGATGCGATTCCTGCGGGCATGCGTCCGTGGCCGACTCAACGTGGTGGTCAGCGGCGGCACTGGATCGGGAAAGACGACCACCCTGAACATCCTCTCCAGCTTCATTCCCGAAGACGAGCGCATCGTCACCATCGAGGACGCCGCCGAGCTCCAGCTCCGCCAGGAACACGTGGTGACCCTGGAGACCCGCCCGGCCAACATCGAGGGCCGCGGCCGCGTCTCGATCCGCGAGCTGGTCATCAACTCCCTGCGCATGCGCCCCGATCGCATCGTTGTCGGAGAGTGCCGCGGCGGCGAGGCCCTCGACATGCTCCAGGCGATGAACACCGGTCACGACGGCTCACTGACCACGCTGCACGCCAACAACGCGCGCGAGTGCATCGGACGCCTCGAGACGTTGGTGCTGATGGCCGGCGCGGAGCTGCCGTCGCGGGCCATCCGCGAACAGATCGGTTCGGCGGTGAACATCATCGTGCAGCAGTCGCGCCTCCGCGACGGCTCGCGCAAGGTGGTCAGCGTCTCCGAGGTGATCGGCTGCGACAACGGTGAGGTTCAGCTGCAGGACATCTTCGTCTTCCGTCAGACCGGGATCGATGAGGACGGACGGGTGGTGGGCCACTTCACGGCCACTGGCGCGACCCCGCATTTCCACGAGCACCTCACCGCCGAGGGCGAAAGCCTGCCGATGGAGATCTTCGAGCCCACCAGCGCGGAGCTCGCCGAGGACGCCCCGGCGGACGAGGCATCCGCGGCCGTCTGACCGGCGACGAGGCGCCGCGGGGGATATGGCGCCGGCGGCTCAGTCGATCGCGAAGCGTGCCGACCTCACGTGGATCTGTGAGGTCGACGAGCGCGCCGCACCACCCCAGCTGAGGATCGGCTGGTCAGGCGCCAGCAGCGAGATCCCGAACGTGTCTCCCGGCCAGACCAGCGGGTTGCCGTACAGCGCGCCCGACAGGCGCGTGGGCGGTGCCAGCCAACCTCGGGCGATCGAGAACGGTCGGAGGTACTCGGACCAGCCCAGCGAGGAGCTGTCGGTGAGCCAGCCGACATACGCGGTGCCGGCCGACGCGCCCACCACCTGCACGATGTGCGTCGCCTGGTCCTGGTCGGGGGTCACGCGCACCATCGCGGACCAGTGCCGGCCGTGGTCGGTGGAGTAGGCGATCCAGCCCACGTCGGCGCCGCCCGACTGCGTATCCCAGGTCGCGTAGAGGTTGCCCGCGGCGTCGATGGCGACTGCGCCGTCGATCCACCACTCGGCCAGCGACATGGTCAGCTCCGGGTGGTCCGCGCCCACCAGCACCGGCGCGGACCAGGTGGCCCCGCGGTCCAATGACGAGGTGAAGTAGGTGTGCGCGGGGTTCATCGTGTAGGTGATCGGATTGGTGATCTGGTATCCCTGGTAGAGCACGTCGACGCGACCGTTGGGCTCGACAACCATGGGTCCGCTGTCGCCTCCGCTGGCCGGGAAGCCGGGACTGACGGGCACCATCGGGCCCCAGGTCACGCCGCCGTCGGTCGACCTCTGGATGACAACGTTCAGGTCGCCGGTGGCGAAGGCACAGCTGCCGCCCGGCGTGCAGATGTACGTCACCACCGCCGCGCTGGGGCCATAGTCCCAGGTGACATAGAGCGTGCCGTCAGGCGCGGCGGCGATGAACTCGCGATCGCCCCAGTTGTCCCGGACCGGCGGCGTCAGGGCCGCCACCTGGGGGAAGCTGCCGCCGTGGTCGTGTGATGCAGCCACCACGGGGAACGTGTATGGGCCGCGGCTCAACATGAAGGCGACGTAGACGGTGCCGTGCGGGCCGATGGTGATCGCGGGGTCCCATCCCGGGCCCAGCGAATCCGCCGAGTGCGGGATGGTGAGGTTGTCCCCGAAGTGACGACCGCCGTCGGTCGAGCGCGCAAAGCCGATGCCGTCACACCCCATCCAGGCCTCGTACACGTACTGCCGCGCAGGATCCACCGCCTGCTCGACCTCCGCGTTCTGCCCCGCGCACCGGCTGGCCTGGGCGACCCGGCTCATCGAGAAGGCGGGGACGCGCACCGCCGCGGCGTGCCCGGTCGTCGACAGCGCGGACAGCGCGGCCGCGACCACCAGTGCCGCCACCGCGGCCAGCGTGGCGGTGCGGCGTCGGGTCGCGGGGATACTGCGGGTGCGCACAGCGCCAGTGTTGCAGCGACAGCGGACGCGGGTCAACACGCCCGCGCGCTGCCGCTACCCGGTGCGCTGCTGCTGCTGGAGGTGGGCCTGCTGTTGCATCAGCTGGCGACGATCGGGGAAGAGCTGTGCGAGGCGGGGCGGCAGCGGGATGCCCATATCGAAGAGCCGGTCGATGATCTTGGGACGGATGCCGGTGGGGTTGAACTCACCGATGATCTGACCGGTGGACGGGTCGGCGCCCTTGGACTCGAACTTGAAGATCTCCTGCATGGTGATCGTGTCGCCTTCCATGCCGATCACCTCGGTGATCGCGGTCACCTTGCGCGAGCCGTCCTTGAGACGGCTGAGCTGGATGACCAGGTCGATGGCGCTGGCGATCTGTTGACGGATCGCCTTCAAGGGCAGGTCCATGCCCGCCATCAGCACCAGCGTCTCGAGGCGCGACAGCGTCTCGCGCGGGTTGTTGGCGTGGATGGTGGTGAGCGACCCGTCATGACCCGTGTTCATCGCCTGGAGCATGTCCAGCGCCTCACCACCGCGGCACTCGCCGACCACGATGCGGTCGGGGCGCATGCGCAGCGAGTTGGCCACCAGGTCGCGGATGCTGATGCGCCCCTCGTTGTTGACGTCAGAGGGACGCGACTCCATCCGGCACACGTGCTCCTGGTGGAGCTGCAGCTCGGCGGCGTCCTCGATGGTGACGATGCGCTCGTCGATGGGGATGAAGCCGGAGCACACGTTGAGCAGCGTCGTCTTGCCGGTGCCGGTGCCTCCGCTGACCACGATGTTGGCACGGGCCAGCACGCACGCCTGGACGAACGCCGCCGCCTCCTGCGTCAGGGTCCCGAAGCCGACCAGGTCGCTGACCTGGTACGGGTCCT
Source organism: Candidatus Dormiibacterota bacterium (assembly GCA_963850385.1). Classification (GTDB taxonomy): domain Bacteria; phylum Chloroflexota; class Dormibacteria; order Aeolococcales; family Aeolococcaceae; genus Aeolococcus. Next base: position 9,494 of record CAWKKS010000002.1, on the reverse strand, counting down.
TGCTGAACTTCCTGATGGTGAGGATGGGTCCGTCGAGCGCGACCGGGGCGATGGCCGCGTTCACGCGCGATCCGTCGAGGAGACGGGCGTCGCAGAGCGGCGAGCGCGAGTTGATGCGCCGGCCCACCGACGAGACGATGGTGTCGATGACGCGCAGCAGGTGCTCCTCGCTATCAAAGCGCACGTCGGTGAGCAGGATCTTGCCCTTGCGCTCGACGTAGACCATCTCGTGGCCGTTGACCATGATCTCGGTCAGGCTGTCATCGTCGATCAGAGGGCGCAGTGGTCCGAGCGCCTCGAGGTAGCGCGGGTCGATGCCTTTGGTGGCTGTTGCGATGCTCACGCTGGGACGGCTCCTCTGGAAATCGGTGGAGTGACGTGTTGGTCTGCGCGGATTCTCACCCGCCGCGGGGGCTGCGCCACCGGAGGGAACCGGTTCGCGACACGATCTTTTCCGGACGCGCAGGGATGCCCTCGTACCATGAGCCGGTCGAACTCATTGGGAGAGAGCGCAGCATGCCGACCGACGCGAGCAGCGGCGAAGGGACCACGCCCGCCGCCGACGAGCCTGGCGACGACCTCGTCTTCGCCGTCCAGGACCTCGGCCGGGAGCGCGCCGTGCCGCCGTTCCGGCACTCCGGCCTGGTCGCCGCGCGCCCTGCCGGCGCCGCGCCTGCCCCGGAGGTGACGACGCCGACACGGGAGGTGACCACCCCCTTCCCCGTCACCAGCCCGGATGCCTCATCGGACGGGTTCCTGATCCGTGAGGTCCCCGGCGCCGCCCCGGTAGCTGCTGTCGACGCACTGGTGGTCGGGGCGCCCGAACCACTCGCCATCGAGCGGCAGGGCGACGCGGGGGCTGCGCCGATGACGTTCAGCATCAGCAGCGCCGCAGCGGTGCGCCCCCTGGCGGCTGAGGAGCTCTGGACGACGCGCCACCCCCATCCACAGGGAGCCACGCCGCGTCCGGCCCCGCGGCGCGGCTGGTCGCCACGCCAGAGCGACGTCGACCGTTCGGCGCACGCGATCATGCTGCGACTGCGCGAGGAGGCGGTCAACGTCAGCTGGAAGGCCGCCTGGATCGCGGTCACCACCAGCGAGCCGCGCCGCCGGCGCCGCCCCCGATCCCGCTAGAGAGAGGCGCGCGCTCAGCGGCCGCGAACGCCGGCCCGCTGCTGCATCGCTGCGTAGACGGCGTCAAGGGTGGGGCGCTCGCCGGTGCGCAGGAGCTCGGCAACGACGTCGGGGTCGATCCCCCCCGGGGCCGCCAGCGCGGCGGCCTGCGCCGCGTCCTCGGCGGCGGCCTTGGCGATGTGCAGACGATCCTTGAGGCGCTCGACACGTGTCACCAGCGCCACACACAGGAGTGCGAGCACGACCGCAACCGCGCCGACCACCACCACCGGTTGCTGGTGGACGGTGTCGATCAGGTGCTGCATGCCGGGGCTCGTTCCTCAGACACCGCAGAGCACCTCGGAGGCGCGGAAGTGCATCTCGCGCGCCATGGCGCGGAGCACCGCCGACTCGTGACCGGGGATCTCCATCGCGGCGATGGCCTTGATGGTGGAGACGAAGTCGTCGACGCCGGGACGGGCGGCCGCGAGCGCCCGGGCGACCGGTACCGCGTCCTCCTCGCCGAGCCACACGGCGGCGATGCCGCTGAGCTCACTCCGCAGCGCGTCCACGTCGATGTCGAGCCGGGCCGGCACGAACTCGGTCTGCTCACGCGCCTCGACAGCCGCCATCCCACCGAAATCCTCGGCGACGGGGGCGACGGGGGCGGTGGTGTCGAGGGACGCCTCTCGCGCCGGCTCCTCGATGGCGAAGACGGCCGGGGCGAACCGGTGCTCCTCCTCGACCGCCGGGACCGGCGGCTCTGCCGGTGGCGCGACCGCGAAGGCGGGTGCCTCAACGTACGCAGGGGCAACCGGTTCGGCCTCCACGAGGGCTGGGGCGGCCTCAACCGGGTCAGCCACGGCCTCCGCGGGTTCCGCGACCGCCTCGTCGGGCTTGCGGCCGCGGCGGCCGCGGCCGCGCCGGTGCCGCCAGCTGAGCGTGGTCCGTGCCTCCTGTGGTGCTTCCGTGGCTGCCTCGGCCGGCGCCGGCTCGAGGGCGTCCACGGGGACCTCGGTGTCGAAGGTCGGTGCGATCTCGGCCGCTGCGGTGATGTCGGCGGCTGCCTCGGCCACCTGGACTGCGTCATCCTCGGCGGCGATCGCCGCGTCCGGGGCGGCGGCCTCGGCAGGGGTGTCCATGGCCGCCTCGGGTGCGGTCTCCGCAGGCGTGTCCGCGACCGCCTCTTGAGCGGCCTCGGCCGGCGTGTCCACGACCGCCTCGGGAGCGGCCTCGGCCGGCGCGTCCACGACCGCCTCGGGAGCAGTCTCGGCCAGCGCCTCGGCGACCGGCTCGGTTGCGCAATCGTCGGCAGCATCGACCTCGCCCTCAGGCGCCGGGCCCATGCCGGCAGACGCAGCCACCACGTCCGCCTGCGCGGCGAGGCCGTCGACCACGGTGACCACCGCGCCGCCATCGTGGAGGAGGGAGCGCAGCGATGCCATCGACGTCGCCGGCCAGCGATGAGCAGCGGTGTACACGGCGACCAGCTCGCCAGAGACGAACAGCGCGACTCCCGGGTCGGCGGAGGCGACCACCAGGCAGCAGGAGCGGCTTGACGTGCGCACCTCGGCGACGAGTTCGTCGATGTGCAGCCAGTGTCCGGGCACGCCGAGGCCGGTACGTGGCGCCCGCCACAGCATCGGCAGCGCAGCCGCAATCCTCGGGTCGTCGAAGGTGTACGCGGTGAGCGTCCCCTCCTCCGAGCTCATCACGGCGTGTGCCGCCTCAGCCCCGAGCCGCCCATCGTGGGGGCTCACCCACACGGCGTCGGCGACCGCGCCGGCTGCGATGAAGACGACACCCTGGCAGCCGGCATCGCTCAGCACGATGACGGAGTTGGGCAGGCGCGGCACTGCCGCCTCGAGGTTCCTGACGCTGGCCGCGGCATCGGACCACAGGGTGGTGGCCAGTGGCAGGACGGGGAAGTCGGACAGCCCGAATGGCGGCTGCGCGCTGGGCGCGGGCGGTGTCGTGGGCTGGTCACTGGGCACAGCGGCGGCGTCCGCCGCGGTGACCGCGGTCCCGGCGGGCGGCGCCTCGGTCGATTGGTCGGGTGGCGCTGGCTGCTCCGGCGCCGTCTCGTTGCTGTCGACGGCATTGCGTCGTTGGAACAGTCCCATCAGGTCCTCCGCGGTGCAGTGCAGCGTGGCATCGGTGACCATGGCACGCCGCCATGGGGCGACTTGGAAATCCGCCGGCAGCTCGGTGACGATGGCGTCAAGGGCTGGCTCCCCGACGAGTGCGCGGCCGTCCACCGCCTCGAAGACGGCATGGCTGGGGTGGCCGAAGCTGAAGAAGAGGGTGGCGTGCGCGCCGTCCCAGTCGACGTCGAGCGCGCCGGTGCGCTCGCGGTCGGCCGCTGCGGAGATCTCGCGCAGCATCGCAGTGTCGGGGGGATTTGCCACGCCCACCAGTCTCAGCCACGACCGTTCCGATCGCATCGCGCCCGCGTCACCGAAACGTGGCGCCCCAACGACGGTTTGACACAGCGGCGGGGACCTCCCGGCCGCGCAACCCGGGCCGAAGCGGTGAGGTCGGCGTCTGTGCTCGATCCCGTTACCCCTGTGTGACCGCCTCATGCGACGAACGGGCGGCGAGGCGGTCGACATAATTCGGCCATGAACGCACCAAGCGCGGCGATTGTCACTGCATCTCCACCGGCGTCGCAGCTGCGCCGCGGCCGTCTCGTCCGCGATCGCAGCGTGCTCGAGCGGTTCGGTCTCAAGCCGACGGAGATGTATCGCGTCGCCTACGTGGTGGGCGGCGTGCAGGCGCGCCGCGTCAGCCGCAGCCTGGTGGTGTTCGAGGGCGTCTCGGAGCGGCGCCGATGGGATGGCGAGGCCACCTCGTGCCTCGACTTCGTGCTTCCCCAGGGTCGGCCGCTCTCCCTGGTGGCCAGCCAGATCGTCGACGTGCGTCCGGCCGGCGTCAACGAACGTGGCCAGTGGATCCTGCGCGACGCAGTCCCGGCCACGCCGCCGCCGTCGCCACGCGCCCCGGGTTGCGCCGGACTGACCGTGGGTGGCGACCAATCGCGGGCTACTGCGCGACGGCCTCGGAGATGACCGCGTCGCCATCGTCGTGCGCGCGCGAGAGACGGTCGGTGAGACCGCGACGCTCGAACCGATAGCCGATTCCGGGCACAGCGTGGATGTACGTGGGCCGTGGACCGTCCGGCTCGATCTTGCGACGCAGGCGGTAGACGTGAGCATCGACGCTGCGCAGGTCGAGGTCGGCGCCCTGTCCCCAGACTTTCTGGATCATCTCGGTCCGCGAGATCACCCGCCCGGGCGACGCGGAGAGCAGGGCGAGGAGGTCGAACTCTGTCGGCGTCAGGGTGACCGCGGTGCCGTCGCGCAGCACCTCGTGGCGGCCGACGTCGACGATCAGGCCGGGGAACTTGAGCCGCCCCGGACGCACCTGCGACTGGCTGGTGCGCTGCCGGCGGAGCTTGGCGTTGATGCGGGCGGCGAGCTCGCGGATCTCGAACGGCTTGACCACGTAGTCGTCGGCGCCGATCTCGAGCCCGACCACGACGTCGACCGGGTCCGAGCTGGCTGACACCATCACGATCGGGATCTCGATCCCGGCGGCGCGGATCCGGCGGCAGACGTCGAACCCGGTGAGACCGGGCAGGTTGAGGTCGAGGACGATCAGGTCGACGTCGTTCTGCTCGGCGAGGCGCACCCCATCGGTGCCGTCGTCGGCGAACTGGATGCCGAAACCGTGCTGGTGGCCGAGCACCGCGAGGATGTCGTGCATGGAGGGGTCGTCATCGATCACCAACACCGTGGCTTCGGCGCCCGAGGGACGTGCTGACGAGTACGCCTGGCCCGAAACGGGCTCGGTGAAGGATTTCATGTAGGCGCGGAACCTCGCAGGTGCGGATCGACCGCGGCAACGTAGCACGGCGCCACGCGCGCATCGGGAGCGGTTACCCGAGTGTTGCGGACTTTCACCACGCCGGAACTGGCGCGATCAACCGGGCCCCTCACGAGCTCGGCTCCTCCAGCGGGACGGCGATGAAGAACGAGTTTCCCCGGGCGCTCTTGTTGTCGAGCCAGATGTGACCGCCCATGCGCTCGACCAGCTGACGTGCCAGGTACAGCCCCACCCCGAAGCCGCCGCGCTGGCGGAGCAGCGGGTTCTCGACCTGGTAGAAGGAAGCGAAGACACGTTCGACCTCGGTGTCGGGGATCCGCCGGCCGTTGTCGCGCACCTCGACGTGCGCCTTGTTGACAACACGCACCGCGTTGATCTCCACGGGCTCGTTGTCGGGGGCGAACTTCAGGGCGTTGTCGATCAGGCAGGCGAGCACCAGCGCCAGGCGCTCCTCGTCAACGTGCAGGTAGCCGAGGTTCTCGTCGATGTGGACCAGGAAGCGACCCCGGTCGGCGATCTCGACGAAGCGCGAGATCACCTGGCGGAGCACGCTGCTGAAATCGACCGTGGTCGGCCGCAGGCGGATCTCACCGGACTCGAGCTGGGCGATGCAGAGCAGGTTGTCGGTGAGCCGCCCGAGGTGCTCGGCCTCGGTGCGAAGCTCGTGGAATCCCTCCTGCCGCGCCTGCGGGGGGAGGTGATCGCCACCATCGCGCATCAGCGCCAGCCACGCCTTGATCTTGGTCAGCGGGGTGCGCAGCTCATGGGACGCCAGCATCATGAACTCGCTCTTGATCCGGTCGACCTCACGCAGCTCGGCGAACACGGCGTGCTCGAGCTCGGCGGTGTGGGCCATCTGCTGGGCCCGCGCCGTCACCATCTCCCGCGCCAGCAGCGAGCTGGCCAGCGAGACCACGAAGAAGAGGAAGAGGCGCGAGGTGAGCACGTCGACGAGGGAGTGGTTGAGCGGGCCCGAGGCGAGCAACCCGACGGTCACGTAGAGGATCCCGATGGCGGTGGCGCACAGCACGCTGCCGAGGATGCCGAAGCGCAGGCCGCTGATCCCGATGAGCACATAGAAGACCACCGCCAGGTTTGACGAGAAGCCGCCGGTGAGGTAGACGAGCGCGCTCGCCACCGCGAGGTCCATGACCAGGATGGCCAGCTGGGTGGTGCGCCCCGGCAGGCGCCCGAGCACGAGCGCCAGCGTGGCGCTGAGGTTGAACATCCCCCACCCCCCGAGGATGAGGTTGATCGCGGAGGTGGCGGCGATGCGCGGCTCGCCGGGAAAGTTGTTGGTGACGGCCGCGAAGATGAGCACCGCCCAGCGCGACAGCTCGATGACGCGCTCCACCCCGGCGCGGCGGTCGCGGTCGAGCGGGGCGGCCACCGGCGCGACCGGACGATCGCGCGCCACCATCGGTGCCGGTGCCGGCGCCGGCGCCGGCGCGGCCTGCATCCGCTGGGCCAGCTGCTGGCTCACCTCGGCTCCGGGCGGCGGCGCGCACGGCTGACGGACGGGGCTGCGATCACGAAATCGAGCGTACCCACCGATTCGACCAGCGGCGACAAGGACCGGTAACGAATGCCACGGTGGCGGTGTAACAGGATCCGGGGGGCCGGCCCTCAGGTGCAGTCGCGGGCGGGGGAGGGGGGTCTGCCCGGGGCGAGCCCGGGTGACGCGGGCGCGCTCATCACCACGCTGCCCGACGCCGTGTCCGCGCAGTCGACCGACCATCCGAGTGTGCGCAGCGCCGCAACCTCCTGCGACGCCGCCGGGATGACCGCGTCGCTGATGCCATCGCGCGCGAGCACCGCGCTCCAGTCGGGCCTCAGGTCGTGCACGTCGAGGTACGTCTCCAGCACGGTGCTGCCGAAGACGGCGGTCTCGTCGTAGACGAAGATCACCCGACCGCGCGGGAACCGCCCGGCCAGGTAGCCGCCCCAGGTGTCGATGCTGTAGAGGCGATGGCCGGTGAGGTGCGCGGCCACGAAGTCGGCGGCACCCTCGGGCTCGTTGGCCGCCTCGTACCGGGCGGCGCCGGCGCTGCTCAGCTGCGGGGTCACCGCCACGGCTGTCCCCGCGACCACCACGGCGAGCACCCCGCCCCCGAACCAGCCCGGCGCCGTACGCCTGCGCGCGGATGGGGGCCGGCGCCACAGCCGTGAGCCGTGCGCGCGCCAGGCGTCCGTCCCGTAGCGGGCGAGCTGCGGGACGGCGACGAGCGCGAAGAGCGAGACGTTGCGCTGTGCCTGGAGCGAGGCGGTGAACGCCGCACCGCCGAGGACCAGGTCGAAGAGCTCACGTCGCGGCGACAGCACCCAGGCGACCACCAGGAGGATGGCCTCGGCCTCGAAGGCGCGCAGCAGCACGTCGTGGAAGTTGGGTGACTGCCACTCGGTGACGATGCCGGTGATGGTCGGGTCGGTGAAGGTCGCGCCGACGTAGCTCCACAGCCCCGGGCCCGCTGGGTTGACCAGCGTCGCCACGGCGCCGGCCACGATCGCCGCGGCAAGCAGACGGCGGCGCCGGCTGTCGACGCCGCGCGCCAGCACGAGCGCGAGCATTGCGATGCCCAGCCCGATCACGAACCCCGCGTGCAGGTTGGCCCACAGCGCGAACAGCGGCGGCAGCACCAGCAGGACCCGGTTTGATCCCTGCCGCCACCGCGACACCAGGTACAGGACCAGCGCGGCCCCGAGAAGGCTGATGACCTGGCCGCGCACCCCCAGCAGCTGCGCGGCCACCAGCGCGCTGACCAGCAGGGCCGCGGCAAGCACCGGGCCGGGGGGACGGCGGTCAGCCGGGATGGACAGCGCGGCGAGGAGGAGGGCTGCCGAACCGACCACTCCCATCAGCAGCGACGCCAGCCCAGGCCCGCCGAGGTCGACCAGCCGCGCCAGGGTCACCTCGTACAGCCACTGCTGGCCCACCCAGGGGTGGGCCGCGTGCAGGAAGCTGAAGGGCTCGACCGCCGGGATGCCGTGGGCGAGGATGTACCGGCCCACGGCCAGGTGCCACCAGACGTCGCTGTCCCGGAACGGCTGCACGGTCAGTGCCAGGCTGAGCACCGCCGCGCCCACCACCCACCCGTTGCGTCGCAGCGTGTTCACCTCATCCCGCCTGCTGGTTCAGCTGCGACGCTGGCGCCTGGGCCAGCCTGGTGCACACGTCGCCGGGGGTGGTGAACGAGGGTTGCGGCGGGAGCTGCAGCGCGGCCACGCGATCGCGCGGAGCGAACGCGGTGTTGTGCGCATCCGTGTAGACCTCGATCCAGTCACGCGCATGCAGCATCACGTTGGTGAGTGGCGCGCCGGTGTCGAAGAGCACGACGTCAGTGCCCGCGCCACGGACGATGCTGTCCCAGCGCGGGGTCACCGACTCGACGTCTCCATAGCTGTACAGGAGCGCGTCACCCATGAGTGCCGCGTCACCGAAGATGTAGACGCGGTCGCCGTGGGCTGACAGCCGGTTGGCGAGGTAGCCGCCCTCACCGTACTGGTTGAAGATGCGCAGTGGCAGCGGGTCGGCGGCAAGCCAGCGCGCCGCGCAGACCGGGAAGTCCTGCGCGTAGGAGAGTGAATCCTCCCGCGTCTGCATGGCCGGCACCAGCCGGCTGCCGACGTACACGGCGAGCAGGGCGCCGCACAGCGCGACCCAGCTGACCACGCGCATCGCCACGGGTGGCAGCGGTCGCTGCCGTCGTGGATGCCGCCTGCGCATCACCAGCATGTCGAGCTGGTTGATCCACACCGGTGTGGCGGCGGCCACGAAGAGCGCGATGTGGCGGACGGACTGCAGGGAGAGGACAACCGTCGCCAGCACCAGCGCGGCATCGCGCACGCGGATGCGACGGTTGACGACGATGAGCGCGACCAGGCTGAGCATCATCAGGCCGAAGATGCGCACCGACCAGTCGTGGAAGTCCGGCGAGTGCCACTCCAGGATGAGCGACTGCTGCGCGGCCGACCCGAGCGTGCCGAACGGGTAGAGGATGATCGAGGGGCCGTTGAGGTTGACCGCGCAGACCACCACCGACGCCGCCAGCAGCAGGGCCAGGCTGCGCACGTGGGCCGCCGGTGCCCGCCCGCTCAGATGGAGGAGGTGCGCGCACGCCTCGGCGACCAGCATGACCGCGAGAAAGCCGAGACCGATGAGGAAACCGGAGTGCAGGTTGCCCCACACCAGGAACATCGGCAGCAGCAGAAGTGACGCGCGGCCTCCGCGGCGCAGGTGTCGCTCGGCGATCAGCAGTGTCAGGCACGCGAACGCGAAGGTGAGCATCTGCGCGCGCGGTCCCCAGATCGGGTAACCGGCGACCACCGCCAGCACGATGCCGGCGCCCAGGGTGAACGGGCCGGGGCGGTCCAATCGCGCGCGGGCGGCGATGCACACCACGCCGAGCCAGCTGACCAGGCTGAGGATGGCGACGATCAGCGCCAGGCCGCCCCACGCGTAGAGCTTGGCGAAGAGGACCTCGGTGAGCCACTCGTGC
>CAWKKS010000001.1:0-1873313 GCA_963850385.1 Candidatus Dormiibacterota bacterium | reverse complement strand
ATACGGATCGGCGCGGCACAGGCCTGTTACAAGGCCGGAATCGACGCGGTCGGCGATTAGAGCATTTCTAGCTGCCGGCCGGCGACGGCCTGCTGAAAATTGGCGGCTGCTGGCTTATAAGAAGCGCGGCTTCAGCGTTAAGAGAAATCATGACCGATCAATCCCAATACGGCACCACCGCGAAGGTGTTGCACTGGCTGATCCTGGCGCTGTTGCTAGTGCAATATCCGTTGGGCTGGCTGATGCCGGATATTGATCGCGGCATGAAGCCCGGTGACGCCATGACCTGGCATATTTCGATCGGAGTCGTGATCCTCGCTTTTGATCCTGCTGCGGCTGGTGTGGCGGCTGACGCATCCGGTACGGACCGGAAAACTCGCTTCCGCCATGGCAACGGGTGGGTTCGGAAGCTGCGCACTGGCTGGGGTATGTGCTGGTGCTCGCCGCGACGATTTCCGGCTGGCTGTTTGCGTCGTTTCGTGGCTGGTCGATATCGCTTTTCTTCCTGACGCCGCTGCCGATGCTGGCATCGGAAAATCCCCACGGCCTTGCGTGCGATCAACCACTGGCATCAGAAGTTTCGAATGGGCGCTGCTGATCCTGATCGGCCTCCATGTCGCAGCGGCGCTGGCTAAATCTTTTCGTCTACCGCAATCGCGTCATGCATCGAATGCTGCCGGGATAGCGTTCCCGGCGCCCGCCGCAATTGCTGTCAAGCGCCGGGATCGCGCAAGGCCTATCCTTGCGGGCGATAATGCATGGTCTTGCGGGCCGCGATCAAACTGAGCATCATCACTTCCAGGATATGGCAATCGCGGGAGCATCGGCCTTGGCCAAATCGCAATGGAGTTTCAAGAGCGCCGACCGAACTTTCGGCGGCGCTGGCGGCGAAGAAAGTCTCCGCCGTCGAACTGGCGCAGGACGCGATCGGCCGCATCGAGCGTCACGACGGCAAGATCAACGCGATCTGCGTGCGCGATTTCGAGCGCGGCCTCGAGGCCGCCCGCGCCGCCGATGCGGCGCTGGCGCGCGGCGAGACCAGGCCGCTGCTCGGCATTCCCATGACGGTGAAGGAATCCTACAACGTCGCGGGCCTGCCGACGACCTGGGGCTTTCCGGAGCACAAGGATTTCGTGCCGCCGGAAGACGCGCTGTCGATCTCGCGCGTCAAGGACGCCGGCGGCGTCATCCTCGGCAAGACCAACGTGCCGGTCGGGCTCGGCGACTGGCAGAGCTACAACGAGATCTACGGCACCACCAACAATCCCTTCGATCTCGGCCGCACGCCCGGCGGCTCCTCCGGCGGATCGTCCGCCGCGCTGGCCGCCGGCTACGGCGCGCTGTCGCTCGGCTCCGATATCGGCGGCTCGTTGCGCGTGCCGGCGTTTCACTGCGGCGTCTATGCCCACAAGCCGACCTTCGCGCTGGTGCCGTCGCGCGGCCACACGCCGCCGCCGTTGCCGCCGCTGCCGTTCGACCGCGACCTCTCGGTGATCGGGCCGATGGCGCGCTCGGCGGCCGATCTTTCGCTGCTGCTCGACGTGATCGCGGGGCCGGACCCGATGGAAGCCGGCATCGGCCTATCGGCTGGCCCTGCCGCCGCCGCGCCATGGCGCGTTGAAGGATTTTCGCATGCTGCTGATCGACACCCATCCGGTGATGCCGACCGACAGCGCGGTGCGCGCCGCGATCGAGAAACTCGCCGGCCAACCTCGGCAAGGCCGGCGTCAACGTGGACGCGGCAGAGCCCGCTACTGCCGGACTTCGCCGCCTCCTCGCGGCTCTATATGCGGATGCTGTTGTCGTTCCTCGCCGCGTCGTTCCAGCCGGAGATCTATGCCGGCGCGCAGGCGCCGCCGCGAGCTTTGCCCGACGACATGAGCCTGGCGCGCCGAGCGGCTGCGCGGCGCCGTGCTCAGCCATCGCGACTGGGTCATGGCCGACCGCGGCCGCGCGCGGCTGCGGGCGCAATGGCGCGAATTGTTCAGGAGTTTCGATGCGGTGATCTGCCCGGTCATGCCGACGCCGGCCTATCCGCACGATCATTCGCCGGACAGGAAGCCCGCCGCATCGCCATCGACGGCAAGGACTATGTCTATCCCGATCAACTGGCATGGCCGGGGATCGCGACCCTGCCCGGCCTGCCGGCGACCGCGATCCCGCTCGGCCTTTCGCCGGACGGCCTGCCGATCGGCGTGCAGATCGTCGGCCCGTGGCTGGAGGATCGCACGCCGCTAAAACTCGCCGAACTGATCGAGCGCGAATTCGGCGGCTTCGTGCCGCCGCCGATGTTCGATGATTGAGTTGAACCGCTTCGTCATTCCGCGGCGTTCGAGCGAAGCAAAAGCTTCCCTGTGACTTGAAAATCGAAAGATATTCGTCGCTGACGCTCCTCGCAACATAAAGACGGAGGAAATCCCCATGCGCAACGACCTCGACGAACTCATCGCGTTAAATTGCGATTATGTCGCCTCGGTGCAAAACTCCGACGTCAAGCGTTTCGACGAAATTCTCGCCGAGGATTTCTACTGCTCCAACCCCGACAAGTCGCTGGTCGACCGCGCCGGCTTCCTCAAGCAGACCGCCGTGCCGGTGACGATCCGAATCTCGAGGCCCATGACGTTAAAATTCGCGTGCTGGGCGATTTCGCCATCATTCATGCCCGGACCAGCTACACCACGGGCGGATGGCCAGCAGGCTCCGGCCGCTACACCGATTGCTGGGCGCGGCAGCGGCCGTTGGCTCGCGGTGTCGGCGCATGTGTCGTGGTGGCGATTGACATCGCGTCATTCCGGCCCACGCGCGCGGACCCAACCGCGCGATGTGATTTTTCGCACTCCGAGGCTCTTTGCGCTGACGCTAGGGTCCCGGCATGACGAGCTTCCTCTCACGCATCGAACATGATCACGCTGCGCACGGTCTTGCCGGCCTTCATGGCGGCAAAGCCTTCGTTGATCTCCGACAGCTTCAGCCTGGCGGAGATCCAGTCGTCCAGATGCAGCTTGCCGCGCATGTAGAACTCGACCAGCCGGGGCATGTCGACGCGGAAATGGTTCGAGCCCATCGACGAGCCCTGGATCTTGCGCTCGCGCAGGAAATCGAAGCCGTGCAGCTCGATCTTCTGGCCGAACGGGATCATGCCGACGATGGTCGCGGTGCCGCCGGGCGCGAGCATCGCGAACGCCTGCTCCGCGGTTTCCTTGCGGCCCAGCACCTCGAACGAATGATGCACGCCGCCGCCGGTGAGATCGCGCACCTGCTGCACCACGTCGCCGTTGCGGGGATCGACGATGTCGGTGGCGCCGAGCTTGGTCGCGAGTTGCAGTTTGGCGGGATTGGTGTCGACCGCGATGATGCGGCCGGCGCCGGCGATCTCGGCGCCGTTGATCGCGGCCATGCCGACGCCGCCGCAGCCGATCACCACCACGGTTTCGCCGGCCCTGACCTTGGCGGTGTTGACCACGGCGCCGTAGCCGGTGATGACGCCGCAGCCGATCAGCGCCGCCAGCTCCAGCGGCATGTCCTTGCGGATTTTGACGATGGCGTTCTCGTGCACCAGCATCTGCTCGGCGAACGACGACAGATTGAGGAACTGATTGAGCTTCTCCGAGCGCGCCCACGACAGCCGGTTGGACGCGCCCGGCAGCATCTTCACGGTCGTATCGGTGCACAGCACCGGCCGCCCGGTCGAGCAATTGTCGCAGGTGCCGCAGAACACCGACAGGCACGTCACGACGTGATCGCCGGGCTTCACATAAGTGACATCGGAGCCGACCTGTTCGACGACGCCGGCGGATTCGTGGCCGAGCACGGCCGGCAGCGGATGTGGGTAGAGCCCTTCCATGAAATGCAGATCGGAATGACAGAGGCCGGCGACCGCGCGTGCGGATCAGCACTTCGCGCGGGCCGGGCTTCGGCACGCTGACATCCTCGATCACCAGCGGCTTGTTGACTTCATGCAGGACGGCGGCCTTCATCGGTTTCCCCTTTTTTGTTTTGTTCTTTGTATTTTCAACTTGAACAAAGGTACTCGCTCTCCCATGGGGAGAGGTAGAGCCTACGCCGCCGAAAGCAATTCGCCAACCTCGGCCATGCCGACGCGCGCTCGCCGAGCAGATGGCCCGTTATCGCGCGCTGCGCGGTATTTTCCGTGAGCCGGAACGGATCGCCGGCCGCAACCCGGTGATCGATCACCATGCGCGACAGCAACAGACTCCGCGCGTCGCCGCGCATCTCATGGATGCGCCGCCTCCCACGCCAACGCCACGGCGCTGGCGACATGATAGAGCAGACTGGTGGCGCGCCGCGCATCGGCCTCGTTTTCGCTGCGCGCCGCGACCTCGCGGGCAAAACCGATGGCGCGATCGGTCAGCTCGCGCAAACGGTCGCGCCAGGCCGCGGCACATTGGCGCTGTCGTCGAGCCGGGCATGGAGATCCGCCGCCAGCGCGCATCCGCGCCATGGCGGCCGACCGCACGCTTCAGCGCATCGATCGCGACGATATTGCCGGTGCCTTCCCAGATCGAGCCGAGATGCGCATCGCGCAGCAGCCGGGCGGTCGCGAATTCCTCGATGTAGCCGATGCCGCCGCGCATCTCCATTGCATCGCCGCACACCTTGCGCGCATCGCGCGTGGCGCGGAATTTCAGGGTCGGCGTCAGGATGCGCAACAGCGCTGCCGCGTCCTGGCTGCCGGCCTCGGCGCGATCGAGCGCATCCGCGGTCAGGAAGCTCATCGACAGCGCCTGCTCGGTCGCCAGCATGATCTTCATCAATTGCCGCCGCGCCAGCGGCAGGTCGATGATGCGCTGGCCGAACACCACGCGATTTTGCGCCACCGTCATCGCGTCGTGATGGGCGCGGCGCATCAGCGCGGTGGATTTGACGCCGTTGGACAGCCGCGACGAATTGACCATTTCGGCCATCTGCACGAAACCGCGATCGAGCTTGCCGACCGCATAGGCAATCGCGCCTTCCAGCTTGATCTCGCCCGAGGCCATCGAGCGGGTGCCGAGCTTGTCCTTCAGGCGCACGATCCGGTAGTGATTTTGCGAGCCGTCCTCGAGCCGTCGCGGCATCAGGAACAGGCCGACGCCGCGGGTGCCGGCCCCGCGCCTTCCGGCCGCGCCAGCAGCATCACCACTTCGGCGTCCGCGTTGGAGCAGAACCATTTCTCGCCGTACAGCCGCCAGTGATCGCCCTCCTGCACCGCCGTCGTGGTCAGCTTGCCGACATCGGAGCCGCCTTCCTTCTCGGTCATGAACTGGCCGCCCTGCGTCAGCCTGCTCATGTCGGTCTGGGTGAGGCCGTCGAGATATTTCGCTTTCAACGCGTCGCTGCCGAAATTATTCAGAGAGCTTTGCGCATCCATCGGTGACGTTGATCGGGCAGCCCATGCCGAACTCGGCCTGATTGAACAGAAACGTAAAGGCGTGTTTTGCCACCACGGGATATTTGTCCGGCCAGCCCAGAATGCCCTTGCGGATCGACATCGCGTGAATGCCGAATTCGCCGAACGCGGCCTTCTCCAGTTCGCGATAGGCCGGATGATATTCGATCGTTTGGGAATCGCGGCCGAAGCGGTCGCGCTGATGCAGCACCGGCGTATGACGGTCGGCCAGCCGCGCGCATTCGTCGAGATGACCGCCGGCGAGCCCGCCGAGCCGATCGAGATGCGGCTCGATATGGCGAAACAGCGCTTCCGGCAGATGCAGCCGCAGCAGATCCGTCAGCGCCGGATCCGCCCATAGAAGTTCATTCCCGTGGTATCCGGCGCGAGCAATCCCGGCCGGCCGGCTGCGGCCGCACTTACGATCCTGCTTGAGTGGCTGCGTTTTTTCATGCCTCTCGTTCGTTTCCGATTCTCCATTCTATAGACCCTCTACCGATAAAGCAGGCAAGCAGCGCAATCAATTTTCATGATTGAAGCGATAGCCCCAAAGCAATCGACGGATATCGCATCGTCGGCGCCGAGATATCGCCCTGCTGAGGTCAAGGTCCGCGCTTGATGTCCACCACAAGGAGAATTCCGCATTGCGCCCTTACATTGATTTCAATATACTTGCATATTGCAAGTATATTGCGAGAGATATCGCCAATGAAACCTACCAACACGGCTTCCCTCCATTCGCTCAGGCTGAGCGCCTGGCTGCCCTATCGCCTGTTCAGTGATCGCGGCCCGGATCGCACGGCCGTTGGAGACGTTCTACGGCGAGCAACTCGGCCTCGAGTCAGGGCGCCTGGCGGATACTTGCGATCATCGCGGAACGCACCGGCGCCAGAGCCTCTGAGATCGGTCAGGCCTGCGCGCTCGATCCGTTCGCGGTCAGCCGCGGTATCGGCCAGCTCGTCGAACGGGGGTTTGCCAGACGGGCCGCCGCCAGGACGGATCGGCGCTTCGCCGCGGTGTCGATCACCGCACGGGGTCGTGCGGCCTTCGATGAGATCGCCGCATTGGGCCGCGTGATCGAGGCGGATCTGCTCGCTTCGCTGTCGAGTACCGAACAGGAAATTCTCGACGGCATGCTCCGCAAGCTCGAAGGCGAGAGCACCCGGATAGAAATCCGGCGGCTGGCGCTCGCTGCAGGAGCGTGCCACCCCGATGACGGCGGTACTGTTCGCCCTGACGGCGCTGTTCTGGGGCGCCGGCGCCCTGGCGACCGCCACTGCAGGCGGGTGTCACGCCAGCGCCCTGGTCGGTCGCCCTTGCGCATGGCCCTTGCCGGTATTCTCCTGCTCGGTTTTGGCGCCTGGCGTGGCCCAGTCGCTGGTCGATCCCCCAGCCGCGACCGGCCGTTCATCGGGCTGCAAGGGGGTGTTGTTGTTTGCCCTGGCTTTCATCAGCTTCTACGAGGCCGCACAGCGCATTCCCAGCGGGCTGGCGGCGCTTGTGCTCTCCACGTCTTCGCTGTTCGCGGCCCTGATCGCGCGGGCGCTGCTCGGCACGCCGCTTTCGTCGTCCCTGCTGTGGGGCGCGCTGTGCGGCATTGCTGGGTGTGGGAATCATCTTTGGGCCAGGCGTTGCGGCGCTGGGAAGCGGTGCAGGGACGGGTTTTGCGTGGGCGCTGACAGCCGCGATCGCAACCGCCGGAGGGACCGTCGTTGGCGCCCGAGACCGGCAGGCCGGTCTGTCGATCATCGTCATCCTCGGCTGGAGTGCCCTGGCCGGGTCGGTTGCCCGCGCCGTCTGGGCGATCACCCCAGAAGGTGCCGCCTTCGTGCCTGATCTCTCGCTCCGCTACATCGCGAGCCTGCTCTATCTCGCGGTCGCAGCCTCTTGCATCACGTTCGCGCTGTATTTCGAACTTGTCCGCCGTCTGGGACCGGGGAAGGCCGCCTATACGCTCGCCGTCGTGCCGATCGTCGCGCTTATCCTCTCCGCCTCGTTCGAGGGGCTGCATCTCGATGCCCGCATCCTGATCGGTTCGGCTGTGACCTGCTTGGAAACGTCATCGTGCTACGGCGGTAGGAGACGTGACGCCGGCGGGTTGCCTTGCCGGATCGCGCGCCTAGATACAGATTCCCACCCCTTCGAGGAGCGCGCGCATGGAAATACCCAAATACAAAAATGCCCTGATCGTCGGCGCCGGCGAAGGCCTGAGCGCCTCGCTGACACGGCTGCTGGCCCGCGAGGGCATCCGCGTCGCGCTGGCCGCGCGCCAGACCGAAAAGCTGGGCGCGCTCTGCGCCGAGACCGGCGCCCGCGCCTTTGCCTGCAACGCCACCGACGCCGATGAGGTCGAGCGCCTGTTCGGCCTGGTCGAGCGCGAGATCGGAACGCCCGACCTGGTCGTCTACAATGCCAGCGCGCGGGCGCGCGGGGCATTTGTCGATCTGGTGCCGGCGGAGGTCGCCCAGGCGATCGCGGTCTCGGCCTTTGGCGGCTTTCTGGTGGCGCAGCAGGCGGTGAAGCGGATGCTGCCGAACAAACACGGCGCGATCCTGTTCACCGGCGCGTCCGCCAGCGTCAAGGGCTATCCGCAATCGGCGCCGTTCGCGATGGGCAAGTTCGCGCTGCGCGGCCTGGCGCAGAGCATGGCGCGCGAATTGTCGCCACAGGGCATTCATGTCGCGCATTTCGTCATCGATGGCGGCATCCGCAGCGCGGCGCGGACCGAGCCCGCCGACAGACCGGACTCGATGCTCGATCCCGATGCCATTGCGCTGAGCTACTGGAACGTGCTGCAACAGCCGCGCAGCGCCTGGACCTGGGAACTGGAAGTACGGCCGTGGGTGGAGAAGTTTTGAGGGCGCACGCGCCTTGACCAGCCTACAGCGACCGATTAGCCAGCGTCATTGCGAGCGCAGCGAAGCAATCCAGGGCTACAAACAAAGACTGGATTGCTTCGTCGCTTCGCTCCTCGCAATGACGGGACAAATAACATTGGGGGAAACATGACCACCGACACGAATCGACACCGGCACCAACGAACTCTTGTGCGTGATCCGCGACCGCGTCGCGATCATCACGCTGAACCGGCCGGAAGTCCGCAACGCGATGTCGGACAATTTTACGCCGGCGTTGCGCACCATGATCAGGACCTGCGGCGAGAACCCCGACGTCGGCGCGCTGCTGATCACCGGTGCCGGCACCGCTTCTGCTCCGGCGGCGACGTCAAGGGCATGGGCGCCCATCGCGACAAGAAGAAGCTGGAAATGTCCTATGACGAGAAGGTCGCCGATTTGCAGGAGCGGCAGCGGCTGTTGACCGGCGCGCTGGTCTCGGTGCGCAAGCCGACCATCGCGGCACTGCCGGGCCCCGCGGTCGGCGCGGGACTGGCGATGGCGATGGCCTGCGACATCCGCATCGCGGCGCAATCGGCCTTTGTTTCCACCGGCTATCTGCGGGTCGGCCTGAGCGGCGACTACGGCATCGCGTGGCTGTTGACGCGGCTGGTCGGCACGTCACGGGCGCGGGAATTGATGTTCACCGCCGACAAGGTCGATGCGGCCAGATGCGAGGCGATCGGCCTCGTCAACCGCGTGGTGCCGGACGACAACTTCAAGCGAAGCCTTTGCGCTGGCCAAGATCGATGGCCGAGGGCCCGACGCTGGCGCTGCGCTACATGAAGGACAATCTCGACGAGGCGCTGTCGTTCGATTTTGCCACCGCGAGGGATCACGAGGCCGAGCGGCTGGTTCGTCTGACGACGACCGCCGATCACCGCGAGGCGGTGCAGGCCTTCATCGACAAGCGCAAGCCGGTGTTCACAGGAAATTAGGCGACTAGCAGTTCGCGACGCACGCTCGAGAGCGGCATTCGCGGCCGCGAGCCGCCAGCTTGCGCAGGGAATGTCCGCGGCGCGGTATCGATCTGCTTTTCGAATCGCACCAGCTTCCAGTCGTCAGGGTTGGCCGCAAAGGCAAAGCCCGATTTGCGGGCGAGTCCCTGCATGGCGTCGTTGGAACGCAAGGTATCGCCGAACAGGCGCTCGGCGCCGAAGGCGGCGGCGCGGCATTCCAGATTTCGAGCAGCGCCGACCGATGCCCTGGCCCTGCCAGCGGTCGTCGATCGACAGGCCGAATTCGAGGCTTTCGGTCTCGGGATGGAACGCGTAGCGCGCTTCGCCGACGATGGTTTCGAAGCCCTCGATCTTCATGGTCGCGACCACGCTGAATTCGTCGCGCTCGCCGACATGGATGAAATGATCGAGCACATTGTGCGGCAGTTCGCTCATCGCGCCGAAGAAGCGGTTGTAGCGGGAGCGGGTCGAGAGCGAGCGGAAATAGTTCTGCAGTTCCTCGGCATCGCGCGGCTCGACGAAGCGCACCGTCACGGGGCGTCCCGTTACGGGCGCGCAGCACGTCCGAATATTGCTTGAGGTCGTCGAGGCGAAGAGCGGTCATGGCACGCTCCCTAGTTCGAAAAGAATAGGAAAAACTTGGCCGGCGCCCCTCGGAACGAGGCGGCGCCGGCCAGGCGGCATTTCAAGCCCGCCAGAACGGCTTTTCGGTCTCGTGGATGATGTCGCTGCGGGAAACCCCGACATCGTGCAGGTCGCGTTCGGTCCATTGCGCCAGTTCCTGCCGCTGCGCATGCGCTCGCGCCAGATGTGGATGGTTTCCTCGACCTGGGCCCAAAACCCGAGAACCATGATGATTTATCATCGGTTGGTGTGAATAAATGGACATTTTCATCTCCTAAAGCTAACTGTTGCGGCAAATATGTGCCCTATTGGGTCCCTTCCACAAACGACACTTTGTTCCGCTTCAGATGAGATAAACTCATGATATGAGCGATCTCCGCAGATGACCGCCAGGCTACCTTCGCTCAACGGATTGCGGGCGTTTGAAGCGGCCGCCCGGCACCTGAGCTTCACCAACGCGGCGACCGAGCTCAATGTCACGCAAACCGCGATCAGCCACCAGATCCGGCGGCTCGAGGAGGAATTGGGGATCAGGCTGTTCGTCCGGCAGAACCGCGCGCTGGCGTTGACGCCGGAAGCCAAGGATTACCTGCCGGGCATCCGTGCCGCGTTCAACGATTTGCGGCTCGCGACCGACCGCCTGCTGCGCAAGGACAACGAACATGTGCTGACCGTCTCGACCCTGGCGTCGCTGGCGGCGAAATGGCTGCTGCCGCGGCTGTCCTCGTTTCAGGAAGCCCATCCCGGCATCGATGTCCGCATCACCACATCGACCGCACTGGTCGATTTCAAGAGCGGCGATGTCGATGCCGCGATCCGCTATGGCCGCGGCCATTGGCCCGGGCTGCGCGCCGACTGGCTGACGGCCGACGAACTGTTTCCTGTATGCAGTCCGGCGCTGCTG
This sequence comes from Candidatus Dormiibacterota bacterium, assembly GCA_963850385.1. GTDB lineage: Bacteria > Chloroflexota > Dormibacteria > Aeolococcales > Aeolococcaceae > Aeolococcus. The sequence goes on along the minus strand of CAWKKS010000001.1, from coordinate 1,862,543 downwards.
CAAGGCAATAGACCGTTAAAGTGCCCGGAGGATCTGGCCCATTACACGCTGCTGCACTCGAGCGGCGGCTATGACGACGACTGGCGGTTATGGCTCACCGCCGCGGGCTTGCCGACCGATATTTCCAAGCAACCTGGACTGACCTTCGACCTGATCCTGGTGACGGTACAGGCCGCGATCGACGGCATCGGGGTCGCGATGGGACGGACTTCCTATGTCGAGGCCGACATTGCCAAGGGCCGCCTTGTGGTCCCCTTCAAGATCGCGCTGCCGGCGGATGCCGGGCTTTTATCTCGTCTCGCCCGCAGGGACGGACCGATCCGCCGAAGCTGGCGGCGTTCCGGCAATGGCTCGGGGCTTCGGCGCAGAACAAGCCCTGAAAGACGTCCGCAAGCCAAGCACGGGCCAGGTGCTAGCCAGGTCGTGATATCTGGCTAGATATCCGATTTGATGAGTGTTTTCCGGTTGGTCCGACCGCGTGGGCGTGGCAGATTGGCCGCTCAAAAAGCAATTGTCGGCTGGCGAGAAGTTTTTTCCGCACCGGCCGTTTCGAAACGGGGAAGAAGCTCGCCATGACACAAACATCCACATCCCAGCCACCTGCTATCAAGTCGCGGCTCGGCGCCATCCTGCGCGCCACCAGCGGCAATTTCCTCGAGCAGTTCGATTTCTTCCTGTTCGGCTTTTATGCCAGCGCTATCGCAAGGCGTTCTTCCCGGCCCAGAATGAAACGGCGGCTTTGCTGAACCCTTCGGTGTGTTCTGGCTCGGCGCGCTGATGCGTCCGGTCGGTGCAATCGTACTGGGCGCCTATATCGACCGGATCGGCCGCCGCAAGGGCTTGATCGTGACGCTCGCGATCATGGCCACCGGGACCGTGGTGATCGCGTTCTGCCCGAGCTACGCCACGATCGGCATCGCGGCACCGCTCATCGTGCTGATCGGCCGGCTGATGCAGGGCTTCTCGGCCGGCGTCGAACTCGGCGGCGTCTCGGTCTACCTGTCCGAGATCGCGACGCCCGGCAACCGCGGCTTCTACACCTCGTTCCAGTCGGCGAGCCAGCAGGTCGCGATCATGTTCGCCGCCCTGATCGGCTTCGGGCTGAACGACTTCATCACCAGCAGCAGATCGGGGCATTCGGATGGCGCATCCCGTTCTTGATCGGCTGCCTGATCGTGCCGTTCTTCTTCTTCCTCCGCCGAACGCTGGAGGAGACGCAGGCATTCGCCAAGCGGACCCGCCATCCCAGCATCCGCGAGATCCTGACCTCGGTCGCGGCCAACTGGCGTATCGTGCTGCTCGGCATGATGCTGACGACGATGACCACCGTGACGTTCTATTTCGTCACCGTCTACACCCCGACCTTCGGCAAGACCGTGCTGAAGCTGTCCCAGCCAGGACGCCCTGCCTGGTCACCCTGATGGTTGGTATCACCAACTTTATCTGGAATCCGGTCGGCGTCGGCGACGCCGACGGCGTCGTCCTCACGTCCGCGCCCGGGTCCCGTCTCGACCGTCTGGCCGGCCAGGGCGGGCTGCGGGCGGTGCCCAAGCGCCTTGACCCCGAGCCAGGTGTACTACGACATCGTCGCCCACCCCCACCTCCTCCCCGACCCCACCGCGGTAACGTGGTCCACAGCATCGGGCGACCTCGACCACATCTGACCCTGGTGGCCCTGCCCCACCGATACCGTGACGCGGATGCCCACGAGCGACAGGTGGCCGGCGCTCGATGGGATCCGAGCGATCGCCGTGCTCGCGGTCGTCGCCTACCACCTGGGCCTGCCGTTCAGCATCCACGGCGGAGCCATCGGCGTGACCGTGTTCTTCGGCCTGTCGGGGTTCCTCATCACCACGTTGCTGCTGCGTGAGGGCGACGACCTGGGGTCGATCCGCCTCCGATCGTTCTTCATGCGGCGGGCCCTGCGCCTCCTACCAGCCCTGGTGGTGCTCTGCGCCGCCGTGTACCGTGGGCGGCGGTCGGCCGTCTCCACGACCGCACGGCCGCCGCCATCCCGTGGGTGCTCCTGTACGGCGGGAACTCGGACGCGCCGACGCGCTCCGGAGGCCGTGATCGGTGCTGCAGACCCGCGGACTCGGACGGGCACCGGTCGGCATGGCGAAGTTGAACCCCCCTGGTTGCCGATGTGCCGCGGAGGCCCGGCGCCCCGAGCGGCCGAAGCGTACCCGGGTGGGCAGCGAAGCACAAGGCACAGTCCCGCTCCCACCTTAGGCGGACATGGCAATCCCACGTGTTGCTCTATGTCTGTTGTGGCCGGGGCCGAATCCTCCGTCGGGACAGACGATGTTCTCCTTCACCGACAAGGAATTCCTTGTGGTCGAGGGTTCGTATCGGGTATCCTACGGATGAGCCCGGCGAAGGGCTCGGCGCACGTGCCCCGCCCTCGTCGCGGGCGGCATGGGCGCTGGTCGAAATGGGGGGGCTTGTGACCGGAGCGTTCGTACTGTCACCTATGACGTCGCGCGCCCGCGCCGCCCGTCAACTCCGCCTCCGAGACACCGGTCGATGAGCGACAACTGGCGCGTGAAGGCGTCGGCGACCGGTCCGCGAGTGCACGACGCCGGGAACTGGTCCCTGGGGTCGTTCGGCATCCTGCCCTTCCGCAAGCGACGCAACCCTGCCGCCGTGGCATCGCGGCGCGCGCTGGGGGCCACGGTGCTGGTCGTTGCAGGAATGTGGGCCGCCGGTATGTTGCCCGGACGGCCGGCGTCCGCCAGCGTCGTCGTGCACACGTTCGGGGCGCAGAACACCACGGGCGCGGCAACCCTCGCCGCGTCGCCAACGACGGCCACCGCGGCGGGCGACCTCCTCATCGCCACGATCAGGACTCGCAACACCACCGCCCTGGCTCCAGTCGCAAGCGTTGTTGACTCGAATGCCGCGGACACCTGGACGCGCGTCGGGACTGCCGCTGTCCAGGGCACCAACGCCGACGGCGAGATCTGGTACGTGGCGAACGCCGCGAGCCTGAGCACCGCCCAAACGGTCACCGTCACGGTCGGCGGTACTTCTTCAGGGACCTCGGCGATATCCTTCACCGTCCTCGACGTCGCCGGGATGGCGACGTCGTCCCCGCTGGACGTCACCGCCACGAAGAGTGGCAACACGCAGCCCGCGAACGTCGGACCGACCGCCGCAACCAACCAAGCGAGCGAGCTCGCTGTCGCCAGCCTGGGATGGAACGGCAACGGCTTCACTTCCAGTGGCCAGACGACGGGGTACACGGTCGACGCGGTCCACCAGTCCACCGCGAGCGGCAGCGCTGCGGCCGAGCAGGCGGCCTACCAGGTGCTGAGTGCCACCGGGGTGCAGACCTACCAGGCCACTCTCAGCTCGACCACGGCGGCGTGGACAGGGGTCATCGCGACGTTCAAGGCCAGCACCGGCCCGCCACCGACGCCAACGATCACCAGCTTCAGCCCGACGCACGGTGTCGCCGGCACCTCGGTGATCATCACAGGGGCGGGATTCACCGGGGCCACGGCCGTGAAGTTCGGTGGGACGAGCCAGCCAACCTTCACGGTGAATGGTGCCGGGGCGCAGATCACTACAACAGTGCCGGCTGCAGCGCCGAGTGGCCTGATCACCGTCACCACCCCGGGGGGCACAGCCGACACATCTGCCCTGAGCCCATCCAATTTCACAGTGGACCCGCCGCCTTCGCCAACCATTACCGCGTTCAATCCAACCAGCGGGTCGGTTGGGGCGTCGGTGACGGTCACGGGCACTGGGTTCACCGGAGCTACGGCGGTCAAGTTCAACGGCACGAACCAACCGGCATTCACAGTGAACGGTCCCGGTACCCAGATCACCACGACGGTGCCGACTGGAGCCACCACCGGCCAGATCACGGTGACCACCGGAGGCGGCACGGCGAACACCTCGGCATTGTCCCCGCCGTCGTTCACGGTGAATGCCGCGGCAACGCCGCCGCACATCATGCTCATCGTCGAGGAGAACCAGTCGTACTCGGAGATAGACGGTGTTTCGAGTGCGCCGTACATCAACGGCACGCTGCGCACCGCCTACCCGGCCTCATGGGTCACGAACTGGTACGGGGTCCAGCACAACAGCCCGTACGACTACGTCGAGCTGTTGTCAGGCGTCAAAAAGACGAGCCTGAGCGGCGGCGGCTTCACGGATCCCACCCTGGTCGACGAGCTCCACACAGCCGGGATCCCGTGGCTCGCGTACATGGAGAACCTGTCGGCCCCCTGCAAGAACACCGGCAGCGACAGCGTCAACCTCTATGACGTCAACCACAACCCGTTCCACTACTACGCCAACTACTCGAGTTGGTGCAACACCAGCGGGGAGGGCGTGATCCCGTACCCGGGTGTCAGCGGGATGATGTCCACGCTTAATGGGTCGAACCCGCCGGCCTTCGTCTGGATCTCGCCGAATGACTGCAATGAGATGCACGGGGACACCAGTACGAGCAGCCAGAACCCTTGCAAGAACTTTTCGAATGCCCAGCTGATCTCGGCCGGCGACACGTGGCTCAAGAACAACGTCGGTCAGGTGCTCAGCTCGCCGTGGTTCGCCCAGAACGGCACCGTCATCATCACCTGGGACGAGGCCGCTCAAAGCGACGGCACCGGTTGCTGCGGGTTGGCAGCTCCGGCTGGTGGTCATGTGGCCACGCTGGTGCTGAGCCACAACAACAATGGCTCGGTCGTCACAGCCAATGGAGACCATTACGGAACGCTGAGAACCATCGCCAACGCCTACGGCGTGAGCGCCACAAACCTCGGCAACGCGGGTAACGCGGCTAACGGCGATCTCAGCCCGGCGTTCGGCACGGCAGCCACCCCTGGCTCCATTACCGGCACCGTCAAGGACGCGGTCACCGGCGCGCCACTGAGCGGCGCCACGGTGTCGTACAGCGGCGGCAGCACGACAACCAACAACGTTGGCGTTTACACCCTTAGCAACGTCAGTCCAGGCTCCTACACCGTTACGGCGTCCGCCACCAACTACGTCACACAGCCGGCCACCGGCGTAGTTGTCGCGTCGGGCTCGGCGACTACCAAGAACTTTAGTCTGACGCCGAACCCGGGCTCGATCACGGGCACGGTGACGGACTTCGTCACGGGCAACCCGCTGAGCGGCGCCACGGTCTGTCTGGGTACCGACGCCACCTGCGCGACGGCCACCACCACGACGACGACGAACGGCAGCGGTGTCTACACGCTCAGCGGGCTCACTGAGGCGAGCAACTACCAGGTCAACGCGGTGGCCACGAACTACACGTCGCAGAGCGCCACCAACGTCGCCGTGACCCCGGGTGGGACGACGCAGAAGAACTTCGCGCTGGTGCCCAACCCCGGCTTTATCCAGGGCACGGTGACCGATGCGCTCACTACCCTTCCGATCAGCAGTGCCACCGTTTGCCTCGGCACTGACACCACGTGCGCGACAGCCACGACGACGACGACAACCAACTCGAGCGGCTTCTACCAGTTCAGCGGGCTCACGGAGGCCACCAACTACCAGGTCAACGTGGTGGCCACGAACTACGCGCCGCAGACTGCCACCGGGGTCGCCGTGACGCCGGGTGGGACCACGACCAAGAACTTTGCGCTGACGCCCGGTCCGGGGACCATCAGCGGCACGGTGAAGGACTTGGTCACGACCACCGGGATCGTTGGCGCGAGGGTGTGCATCAGCACCAGCGGCAGCTGCACCGGGACCACGACCACCACCGGCGCAGGCGGCGCCTACACCCTGAGCGTGGCGCCGGGGACGTACGAGGTCACGTCCTCGGCGACCAACTACGCCCCGCAGTCGATCTCGAGCGTGGTGGTGACCACCGGTGGGACCGCGACCAAGAACTTCAGTCTGACGCCGAACCCGGGCTCGATCACGGGCACGGTGACGGACTTCGTCACGGGCAACCCGCTGAGCGGCGCCACGGTCTGTCTGGGTACCGACGCCACCTGCGCGACGGCCACCACCACGACGACGACGAACGGCAGCGGTGTCTACACGCTCAGCGGGCTCACTGAGGCGAGCAACTACCAGGTCAACGCGGTGGCCACGAACTACACGTCGCAGAGCGCCACCAACGTCGCCGTGACCCCGGGTGGGACGACGCAGAAGAACTTCGCGCTGGTGCCCAACCCCGGCTTTATCCAGGGCACGGTGACCGATGCGCTCACTACCCTTCCGATCAGCAGTGCCACCGTTTGCCTCGGCACTGACACCACGTGCGCGACAGCCACGACGACGACGACAACCAACTCGAGCGGCTTCTACCAGTTCAGCGGGCTCACGGAGGCCACCAACTACCAGGTCAACGTGGTGGCCACGAACTACGCGCCGCAGACTGCCACCGGGGTCGCCGTGACGCCGGGTGGGACCACGACCAAGAACTTTGCGCTGACGCCCGGTCCGGGGACCATCAGCGGCACGGTGAAGGACTCGGTCACGACCACCGGGATCGTTGGCGCGAGGGTGTGCATCAGCACCAGCGGCAGCTGCACCGGGACCACGACCACCACCGGCGCAGGCGGCGCCTACACCCTGAGCGTGGCGCCGGGGACGTACGAGGTCACGTCCTCGGCGACCAACTACGCCCCGCAGTCGATCTCGAGCGTGGTGGTGACCACCGGTGGGACCGCGACCAAGAACTTCAGTCTGACGCCGAACCCGGGCTCGATCACGGGCACGGTGACGGACTCTGCGCTGGGCCAACCGATTGCCGGGGCGACGGTCTGCGTGGGCAGTGACGCGACCTGTGCGACCTCCAGCTACACGACGACCACGAACGGCAGCGGCGCCTATACCTTGAGCAACGTCGCCGAGTTCGAACCCCAGCTACCAGATGAACCTGGTCGCCACCAACTACGCGTCGCAGAGCGTGACCGGGGTGGTGGTGACGCCTGGCGGTACCACGACCAAGAACTTGGCCATGATCCCCAACCCGGGCTCGATCACAGGTACGGTGACGGACTCGCTCAGCGTCCCGATCGCCAACGCAACTGTCTGTATCAGCACGTCTGGTACGTGCACCACGACCACCACCACCACCGCAGCCGACGGAACCTACACGCTAAGTTCGGTTGCAGAGGGCCCTTATCAGGTGACGGCCTCGGACACGGGGTACTCGCCGCAGAGCGCCACCGTCAACGTGACACCGGGAAGCCCCGCAACCCAGCAGAACTTCTCGCTGTCATCTGCCCACCAGCCGATCTTCAGCGACGGTTTTGATTCGAACAATTTCTCGGCTTGGACGTCGATCTCACCTACAAGCGGCGGCCTGGTGACGGAGAGCACGCCTGGACACGTTCACAACGGCACGTACGCAGCCGAGGGTGCAACAGCATCTGGCAATGCGGTGAAGTTGCTCCCGTCGACGTACACCTCTGGATACGAGCGTGTGTGGTTCAACGTCCTGACCCAGAATGCCCTGGTCAAAGTCCTGCAAGCGCGGACCACAGGCAGCGGAACCACCAGCAACATCGCCTACGTGCTCGTCAATGCGACGACACACACACTTGCACTCAACGTGAACGGCACCAAGCAGCCGGCTACGGGCCCGGTGGTCTCGCTGGCGGCTTGGCATGAGCTGGAGATTCAGGTCACGGTGAATGGCGCCTCGTCGTCGATCCAGGTGTGGCTCGATGGGGTTCAGGCCACCGCCCTCAACTGGACGGGAACCTTTACCGTCACTGGATCGAACCCGATCGGGCAGATGCAGATCGGCGACCCCTCCACCGGCTCAGACGTGGCCTTCGACGACGCCGCCTTCGATACGCAGATGCTTCCTTAGACTTCCCCCCGGTGATGTCGTAAGGTTCCACTCCCGGCCGAGGCCGGTGAGGGGGGAAAGCGTCTTGCGATGGGTGGGCATGCGTCGGCGGCGAGCGCTGGTCCGTTGGATAGCCCCGGTTGCCGCGGTCACAGCCGTTCTGGGCCTCGTGCTGACCCCAACCGGCCGGGTGCTGTCATTTGGCACGCTGACCCGCACGGGAGGCGCAACAGCGCGTGTCGCGGACTGGCCAGCGTACTTGAACGGAGCGTCCGGCAATGGCTTCACCAGCGAAAGCCTCGTGACCTCGGGCAACGCCAGCTCCCTGAAAGCGAAGGGCGGCTGGCCGGTCACCCTACGCAACAGCGCCGCCTGCCCGTCGGCCCAGGATCAGTGCTCGAACCTGGTGTTCTCGCAGCCGACTGTGGCCACGGTCGGGGCCAACACGCTGGTGTACGCGGGTTCGTGGAACGGCAGCGAGTACGCTGTTTGCGCGGCGACCTGCAGGATCGGCACGAGGTCATACACGTCCGGCCAGGTCGTGTGGAGCACGTACCTGGGCCGCAACAGCGGCTGCGGCGGACGACTCAACTCGGCCATCCAGGGAGTGACATCGGCCGCCACCTTCGAGAACGTCGCCGTCGGCGGCGTGGTCCAGCCGGTCATCTTCGTTGGTGGCGGCGGTGACATCGACCAGTCTGGCGCGGCGCGTGTCCAATCCCACCGCCCAGGTGCTGGCTCTCAACGCGCTTACCGGTGCCGTCCTCTGGCGGACCTCCATCGGCGCGGCGCCCAACGTCTACGAATGGAGCACGCCTCTCTACGCCAACGGCAGCCTGTACGTCGGGCTGTCGTCGCTTGGCGACTGCCCGCTGGTACCTGGTGGGGTCGTGCAGATCGACGCGCGGCACAGGCGCGCTGCTCCACACCTTCGCCGCGCGTCCCCAGCGGTTGTCTGGGTGCCAGCGTCTGGGGTTCGGTGTCGGCCGATGCCGCCGGCAACGTCTACTTCGCGACCGGCAATGGCGGTGGCGGCTGCAAGGCGCCCGAGCCGTACGCGATCGCGATGGTGGAGTTGACTCCAACGCTGGGTCTCGTGGGATCATGGCAGCTCCCGGCAGCGGAGCAGGTGGCGGACAGCGACTTCGGCTCCACGCCCACGATGTTCACCGGCACGCTTACGCCGGGTGGCGCGCCTATGCGCCTGGTCGGGGTGCCCAACAAGAACGGCGTGTACTACGTGTTCCAGCAGAACAACATCGGCGCGGGCCCGGTCCAGCGGATCCGCGTCGCCAACGGCGGCGGTGCGTTCCGCGGCAGCATCGCGCCCAGCTCGTGGGACGGCACCACGCTGTACCTCGCCGGCGGCAACACCACCATCGGTGGCACCGCCTACGTCGGCAGCGTGAGCGCATGGAACCCGAACAACCTGGCAGCACCGCTCTGGCAGACCGGCTTCACCAACGGCGCCGTGGTCGGGGCCGTGACCAGCGACCCGGGCATCGTCATCGTCGGGCACTCCCGCGCCGACACCATCGTCAATGCGGCCACGGGATCCGTGCTGTTCACCGGGGCGGCCAACGCAGGTGGCTCGTTCTGGGGCGGCGCGTCGATCGCCCACGGCGTCATCTACGCCGGCGACACAGTCGGGGTGCTCCACGCCTTCAGCGTCAATGGGAGCTGACCGCTCGATGGTCCGTCCTCCAGTGCTCGACCTACGCATCGATGCCCTGACCGCGGAGATCGCGCACCTGCGCGACCAGATCGGACGCATGTTGGAAATCGCAGGCAAGAAGGAGTCCCGCCCGTGAAGCTCACCACCGCTCTGTACCGGGCCGCGCGAATCTCGAACAATGTCAGCGCCATCGCATCGGGCAATCCGCGCCGGATGGCCCGTCGAGCCAAGAACATCGCCCTCGGTCGCGCGCTGGGGCGGGCGGGGATCTGGCGACGCCTGTGGAAGTAGCTGAAGGACTCGGCTGACGCCTGCGTGACAGTGCCCACCTGCGTGCCGTAAGGTCCGGTACGCGGTTAGGGGGATCAATGAGGCAGCGAGCCAATCTGCGCCGGCGCCGGTCTGGCGCCCGTCGCGTCGGCCTCAGCGTTCTTGTGCTCGCGGTGACGCTCGCCGCCATGACGCCGCTGTGGCGGCTGGCATCGGTCAGCGCTGGCTCCCCGGTGGTGCAGTCGTTCGGTGCCGCCAGCCCCAAGGCCGGCGCAACGTTGTCGGCGACGCCGACCGCGGCCACGGCGGCGGGCGACCTCCTGGTGGCGACGATTCGCGACCGCAACGTGAGCGCACCGGCCCCCGTGACCAGCGTCACCGATTCGGCGCACCAGACCTGGACGCCGGCGGTCGCTGTTGCCCATGGCCAGGCGGACGAGGAGATCTGGTACGTCGTCGGGGCGGCGAGCCTCTCAACGGCGCAGTCGGTGACCGTGACGGTTGGCGGCACAGCCGCCGCGAGCTCGGTGATCACCCTCACTGTTGTCGACGTCAGCGGCATCGCGGTGACCGGCGTCGACGTGCGGGCCAGCGCAGCGGCCACCGGGACCGCCGCCTCGACGGGCACCACGGCGAGCAGCGCGCAGGCAGGTGAGCTCGCGGTCGCCGACGTCGGCTGGAACAGCAGCGTGACGACGAAGACCGCCACCACTGGGTACACGACGACCCTGGCGCGGCAGGCGAAGGTGAGCGGAGCCCAGGTCGGCGAACAGGCAGCGTGGGAGGTCACCGGCGCTCCCGGTCCACAGTCCTACTCGACAACCCTCAGCGCATCGGTGGCGTGGACCGGGGCAATCGCGGTCTTCAGCACGACGCCATCAACCACCCCGACTCCGACAACGTCACCCAGCTCTTCGCCACCGCCCTCGGGGAACGACTGGTCCCAGTACGTGCACGACGCCTCCGGCAGCGGCTTCACCAACGAGACGCTCATCAACCCGACCAACGCGTCGTCACTCTCGCCGCGGGCCGGCTGGCCGGTGGCCCTCACCAACACAGCGGTGTGCCCGAGCCCACAGGACACCTGCTCGAGCATGATCTTCGGGCAGCCCATCGTCGCGACCATCGGCGGCAACACCCTGGTCTACGCGGGGTCGTGGAATGGCAGCGAGTACGCACTGTGCGCATCGGCGTGCACGGTGGGCGCCAACTACGTACACCTCGGGGCAGGTGGTGTGGAGCAACTACCTGGGCCGCAACAGCGGCTGCGGTGGCCCCAGTGCCAGCAAGATCCAGGGCATCACCTCCGAACCGGTCGTCACCATCGCGGTGGTCAACGGCGTGTCCCAGCCGGTCATGTTCATCGGCGGTGGCGGCGACATCGGCCCATCGGGTGCGGTCATCACGGGCGCCACCGCGCAGGTGCTCGCCCTCAACGCGCTCACCGGGGCCGTTCTCTGGCGCACCTCGATCGGGTCGGCGCCCTCCCACTATGCGTGGGGCTCTCCGCGGTACGTGAACGGCAGCCTCTACATGGGGATCTCGTCGCTGGGCGACTGCCCACTGGTGCAGGGCGGACTGGTGCAGATCGACGCCGCCTCCGGCGCAATCCTTCACACCTTCGCCACGGTGCCGAGCGGCTGTCTCGGCGCCAGCATCTGGGGGTCGGCGACCGCCGACACTTCGGGCAACATCTACGTGGTCACGGGCAACCCCGCGAAGACCTGCACGGCGCCGTCGCCGTACGGGGAGGCGATGCTCGAGTTCTCGCCCTCTCTCGGCCTGCTCGGTTCGTGGCAGATCCCGGCGGCGGAACGCGGCCCCGACGGCGACTTCGGCACGACGCCGACGATGTTCACGGGCACGGTGACGCCCGGCGGCGCGTCGATGTCGCTGGTCGGCGCGGTCAACAAGAACGGCGTCTACTACGTGTTCCAGCAGAACAACCTCAGCGCCGGCCCGGTGGCACGGCTGCGCGTCGCCAACGGGACCAGCGCATACCTCGGCAGCGTCTCGCCGAGCTCGTATGACGGCACTCACCTCTACGTGGCGGGCGGCGCCACGACCATCGCGGGCACCGCGTACGCGGGCAGCCTCCGGGCGTTCGACCCGAACAACCTGGGCACACCGCTCTGGGAGCTCGGGTTCACCGACGGCGCCGTGCTCGGGGCCGTCGCGTCCGACCCCGGGCTGGCGATCGTCGACCATTCCGCCGCCGCGACGGTGGTGGACACCGGCACCGGCAACGTGCTCTTCACGGGCATCCCGCCGGCTGCGTCGTATCCCGGCTCGGCGTCGATCGCGCATGGAGTGATCTACGTGGGTGACAGCGGCGGCTCGCTCCATGCCTACAGCGTCAACGGAACCTGACCGTTCGGACGACGATCGCGCCGTTCGCGCTAATCAGTGAGATTGCTTCGTTTGCGTTGTGCGTCCCGAGTGCTTTAGGGTGGGGGTCGGTTAACGGGGGGACACATTGACGTTTTTGGATCGCGCGTCGTGGCAGCCGTGGCATCGACCCAAGGGTGATCTGAACGACGGCGCGGTCACGGCTGACGAGCCTGCACAACAGCTGTGTATCGACGTGTCACCCGACGACGACGAGCTCGCATCCGCTGCGGCACCGGCGCAGCCCGCTGCCTACGGTGGATCGGTGCTGCAACGCCTCCACCTTCGCCGCGCGGGATCTGCCGGCCGCGGCGACGCCCCGCCGCGTCTCGTCCTGGCACAGCAACAGCCGTGTCAGGACCGCGCTCGCCGTCCTCGTGGTCGTCGCAGTCGGAGCGAGCACGGCGCTGCTGGCCGCCGAGCACGCCATCCTCAATGCGCAGCACAACCCATCGGGGGCCATCGCGGCGCGCAACCAGGTGTTCAGCAGCAACGGCCAGCTGGGACCTGACAACGGACCGGAGCGTGGCCTGATCCATGGCTTCGGTCCCCGGCCGGCCGCGCCGACAGCGACGGCAACCGCGACGCCGGCCTCGCCAACCGGTGCCGCGACTCGGCAGCCCTCGGCGACACGCGCACCTGCCGTCGCCTCGTCGAGGCCCCACGTCATGGTGATCATGGAGGAGAACAAGGGGTACAAGGCGACGCTCGGCACCTGCGCGTCAGACCCGTACTACTGCTCGCTCGCAGCCGGCTACGCGACCGCCACGTCGTGGTTCGCCATCAGCCACCCCAGCGCGCCCAACTACGTCGCGGTCACCAGCGGGAGCACCCAGGGGCTCAGCAGTGACTGCACCCCGCCCGGGTGCGGACCGTTCGGCGTGACCTCGCTCGGCGGTCAGCTCACCGCCGCCGGCATCCCCTGGCGCGCGTACATGGAGAGCATGCCCTCTCCCTGTTACTCGACCGGCAGCTCGGGCGCCTACGCGGAGAAGCACAACCCCTTCCTCTACTACACGGACGTGCGCAACGCCGCCAACTGCGCCACCGTCGACCAGCCATACCCCGGAGCGGCCGGCCTGGTGGCCGCGCTGAACGGCGCCGGCGCCCCTGACTTCGTCTGGATCACGCCCAATCTCCTCAACGACATGCACGACGGCACCGTTCAGCAGGGTGACGCGTGGCTGCAGGCCAACCTCGCCCCGGTTCTCGCCTCGCCATGGTTCACCGGCGGCAACGCCACCGTGATCGTCACCATGGACGAGAACGACTCGCAGTCGACGCCAGGCGGCGGACAGATCCCCACGGTGGTGATCTCCAGCCGCGCCCGCGGCGTGGGCGCGGTGAGCACCGCCGGCAACCTCTACGGGACGCTGCGCTCCATCGAGGAGACCTACCGCCTCGGTCTGCTCGGCAATGCAGCCAGCGCCGCCAGCGGCGACCTCTCCTCGCTCTTCGGCGGCCCGGCCGCCTGATGGCCGCAGCGCGCATCGCGGGCTGATGCTCGTCTTCTTCGTCGGCACCGGGCGGTGCGGGTCCACTCCCATCGTGGAGGCGATGAGCCGGCATGCCGACGTGGGCTTCGTGTCCAACGTCGACGACAAGTTCAGCCACCTCAACATGGCGGGGCGCTGGAACAACCGGCTGCATCGTCTCTCGGCGGCGCGCGACCCGAAGATGCGCCCATTCCGCGACCGTCGCTCGCTGGTCGAGCTGGGCCGGTTTCGCGTGGCTCCCTCAGAGGGCTGGAGCATCCTCGACCGCCAGGTCGCCCCGATCATGTCGATGCCCTTCCGTGACCTCGTGGCCGCCGACTGCACGCCATGGCTGAAGGGACGCCTGCAGGGATTCTTCGAGCGCCGCATCACCGCGCAGGGGCGCCCGGTCTTCGTGCATCACCTCACCGGCTGGCCGCGCGCCGGGTTCCTCCACGCCGCCTTCCCCGACGCCAGGTTCATCGAGGTGGTGCGTGACGGCCGCGCGGTGGCCAACTCCTGGCTGCAGATGGGCTGGTGGCAGGGATACCGCGGTCCTGACGCCTGGCACCTCGGACCGCTGTCGCCCGAGTACCAGCGCGAATGGGAGGAATCGGGCAGGTCGTTCGTGACCCTGGCCGGACTGGGGTGGAAGCTGCTGCTCGACGCCTTCGACGCCGCCCGCGCACAGATCCCGCCGGCGCAGTGGATGCGGGTGCGCTACGAGGACGTCATCGACCAGCCGCGCCGGCACATCGGCGACATCCTCGACTTCAGCGGCCTGGCCTGGACCGATGAGTTCGAGCGCGACTTCGTGCAGTACCCGTTCTCATCGTCGCGAGTGCAGAGCTTCCGCCGCGACCTCGATGCCGCCAACCTGGCACGCCTCGAGTCCGTCCTCGCGAACCGCCTGGACGAGCTCGGCTACGCGGTGGAGGCGCCCGTCGACCAGGAGGCGCGCTGACCGTGTTGCGCACTCAGTTCACGAGTGTGGCCCGACTCGCGGACCGGTGACGGGGGTGTCACGGGCTGTCTGATCGTGGCCGTTCTTCCTGACGACGGGCATAGATTCGTCGCAGAACAAGCAACGGCAACGACGCTCAGCGTGACGTCACCGGTGCGGTGAGGGCGACCCGGACACGCTGTGTGTCGGGGGTCGGGCTCGCCGCCCCGCGAGGCGCGTGCGGGGCGGCAGTGCCGCAGTCGAAAAGGGGATCACACCATGATCCGACGCGCTCTTTCGATCGTTCCGCTGTCCGCCGCCGTGGTTCTCATGGCGGGCTTCGTGGGCTTCCGTCAACCCGCCTCGGTGACCGCGGGATCGGTGGCCCGCGACGCCTACACCCAACCGTTCGCGAGCACGTCGATCTGGAACCAGCCGATCGGCAGCGGTGCTGCGTACGTGTCGGCGAACATCGCGCCGCCGACGGTGCGAGCGCTGACCGCCGACCAGACCTACGTGTTCATGAACCCCACCGCGCCGCTGACCGCGATCGGTCACAACAGTGGGCAGCACGGCAACCGCTGCAACAGCCACGGCGTGTTCGCGCTGGCCCCGCTGCCCCCATCGCTGGTGGTGCCGTCGTCCCCGTCGAACAACGGCTTCGCCGCCATCTCCGGCGACGGCACCACCGTGGTCGAGGGCAACGACTTCACACGCTGCGCGGCCAACTCACTGGCGACGGTGGGCACACTCAAGGCCGTCGGCTCGATCGCCGGCAGCGGCCAGACCGGCGGCGCCGGCGGCTCGGGCCTGTCCACCCTCGGCGGCCTGCTGCGCGTCAACGAGCTGGTGCCCGGCGGCACCATCTCCCATGCGCTGCGCGTCAACCTCGACGGGGCGGCCGACCTCCTCCGCGGGGCGGCGTCGAGCTGCTACCGCTGGCCGGCAGTCCGCTGTGACGGCTACGGGCCCTCCCGCTACGGTGGCCACAACCCCGCGCTCAAGATGGGGGCGCTGCTGGCGCTGCCCGCAGGCCTCGACCTGAGCACGCTCGGCCTCAGCTCGGGCCCCGGCATGATCCTGGCGCGATCCCTGCAGCACTACGGCGCCTACGTCAGCAACGACACCGCCCGGCCGGTGTTCAGCATCGCGACCGAGGCCGGCGACGCCTCGGCCGTCGACCAGTTCCAGGGCGCCTGGGGCTTCTCGTTCACCACCAAGGGCGTCGGCGGCAGCGCGTGGGCCGACGACATCATGCTCATCCTCCGCCACCTCGCGGTGGTCAACAACAACGGCCCCTCCACCGTCGGCGGTGGCGGCACGCCGCTGGTGGCTCCGCCGCCACCGCTGCAGGGCGGCGGCGGCGGTGGGCCCACCCCGAACCCGACCCCCACCCCCGCCCCGACCGAGTCGGGCACGCCGACCCCCGGCCCGAGCTCGACCCCGAACCCGACCGGCACCCCCGTGCCGACCCCGTCACCGACGGTCCGCCCCACGGCCACACCGACGCCGCGGCCGCCCACACCCACCCCGTCACCACGCGGCAACGCACCGCACGTCATGGTGGTCATGCTCGAGAACAAGGGGTACGCGGCCACGCTGGGCACCTGCGCCGCTGATCCCTACTACTGCTCGCTGGCCTCGGGCTACGCGTCCTACACCAACTGGTCGGGCGTCTCCCACCCCAGCCTGCCCAACTACCTGGCGTTCACCAGCGGCAGCACCCAGGGCTGCGCGTCCGACGGCTGCCCGACCGGCATCGGCGCCACCGACCTCGGCGGCCAGCTCAGCGCCGCCGGCATCCCCTGGACCGCGTACATGGAGTTGATGCCCTCGCCGTGCTACGGCGGCGGCTCGAGCGGCGGTTACGCGCGCAAGCACAACCCCTTCGCGTACTTCACCGACGACGCCGGCCAGTGCCACGTCCAGCCCTACCCCGGCGCCGCCGGCCTGGTGGGCCAGCTCAACAGCGGTGCTGCCGGTGACTTCGTGTGGGTCACGCCCAACCTCATCAACGACATGCACGACGGCACGGTGCAGCAGGGCGATGCGTGGCTGAGTGCCAACATCCCGGCGGTGCTGGCCAGCTCGTGGTTCGCCAACAACGGCGTGGTCATCGTCACCATGGACGAGGGCGACGCCGGCAGCACCAACCAGATCCCGATGGTGGTCATCTCGCACACCTCCCGCGGCCAGGGCGCCATCGCCACCGCGGGCAACCACTACGGCACCCTGCGCGCCATCGAGCAGTGGTACGGCCTCGGCTTCCTCGGCGCCGCCGCGACCGCCGGTGGCAACCTGGTCGGCAGCTTCTAGGTCAGCGCGCCGCCGGTGGGGAGCGTCCCCGCCGGCGGCGTCGCGATCAGACCGCGCTGGCGGGCAGCGCGGTGTCGAGCGCCGTCAGCGTTGACGGCGGCAGCGACGTGTACCCCTTGGGCAGCTCCACGGCGTTGGCACCCACCGACACCGCCCAGGCGATCGTCGAGGTGAGGTCACCGACACGCGCCAGCGTGGCCGTCTGGAAGGAGAGCGGCGCGCCGAGGTGAATCATCGTGCTGTACATCTGCGCGTACAGCCCCGCCTGCAGGGGCGTGCGGATGGAGTTGTTCTCGAGCACGCACTGCGGGCCGAGCAGGGCGCGGCAGTACTGCATGATCTGCTCGGTGAAGGACACGTCTGTGTCATGGACGCCGTCCCCGGCGACCACCTCGTAGGGGTTGAAGGCGACCCCGATGCGCGTCTGCTTCCACATCGCGCCGAGCTCGATCTCCTGCTTGATGCAGGCTTCGTCGGCGGTGACGGTGAAGCCGGCGCTGAGCAGGTTCGACACCGTGACCGCGTTCTGGGTGTCGCGGATCATGGTCTCCGCGTAGAAGGTCATGCAGCGCGACACGGTGACCTCGCGGATCTCCGGCACGGTGTCGTACTTCTGGGCGAGGCGGCTCCAGACGTCGGTGTACGCGGCGCCGAAGGCCTCCGTCCAGAAACGTCCCACCGTGCCGCCGAGGACGCCCGACACCACGTCGACCGGGGCCACCGCCGAGCCGCTTGACCCAGGCCGGCGCGTGCACGCCGGCGTAGAGGCGGAGCTTGACGCCGACCGGCGCGTGGCCGGGGACGGCATTCATCTGTCGCGCGCTCCGCGATGGCGCGGTCGATGGCGTTGTTGGGCACCAGGGGACCGGGCACGGGCTGGATGTCGCTCCAGTTGACGTTGACCACGAAGTTCGGCACCGCATCGCGGAAGGCGGCCGTGGTTGGTCCGTCACGGTCGATCAGGCCGTGCAGCATCGGCTTGAGCAGGGGCATCGCCGGGGCTGTCGGTGTGCTCGTCGGCCTCGGGCTCGGCGTGGGGGTCACCGACCACCGGTGGCGGGTCACCACACCCCGCCAGCGCGGCGAGCACCGCGACGATCGCGAGCAGCCGCACTCCGGCCGGCCTCATCGTCGGGCGTCTTCCAGCAGTTGGATGTACAGGGCCTCCGTCGCCTCGGTGGTTGCGTCCCAGTCGTAGTCGCGCACCACCCGGTCGCCGAGACGGCGGGCCCCCTCCCGCTCGGCGTCAGGTGCCGCGAGCACCGCCCCCAGCGTATCGCGCAGGGACGCGACGTCGCCCTGCCGGACCAGGTGGCCGCCGGGACCGCTCTCACCGATCACCTCGCGGTGCGGCGGGATGTCGCTGGCGACCAGCGGCACCCGGTACGACGCAGCCTCGAGCAGGGTGAGCGGCAGCCCCTCGAGGCGCGACGGCAGCACGAAGGCAGCCGCGTTGCCGTACAGCTCGGCGAGGACGTCCCCGTGGAGAGCGCCGGTCATCAGGATGCGCGGGTCGCCGGCGGCGGCCCGCTCCAGCTCGCGAACGTACTCGTCGGTGTAGCTGGACCCGCCGACGATGACCAGGCGCGCCGTCAGCGCGGGAAGCTCGGCGAAGGCGCGGATCAGCAGTGCCGGGTCCTTCTCCGGCACCAGCCGGCCGACGAAGAGCAGGTAGTCACCGCCCTGCAAGCCCCATCGCTCGGTGATCAGGCGCGGCGCCAGGATTCGCGGCGCGGCGACGCCATTGCGGATGTGGTGCGCCTGCCGTCCGTAGCGGCGACGGTAGTAGTCCGCCAGGTCCGCCGACACCGTGATCGTCGCGTGCGGCACGTGCGCGCTGATCCAGCCCGCGCTGCGCAGCGCGGCGCGCGCACCGACACCCCACTTGTCGCGGTCGTAGTCGAGCCCGTGCACGGTGAGCACCACGCGTCGCGTCGACAGCAGGCGGGGCAGAGGCGTGAACACCGACGGCCCGATGGCGTGGTAGTGCAGCACGTCGGGTGCGTCGCGCCGGGGCAGCATGGCCGCCGCGGTCGAGAGCCCGCTGTGCACCAGGGCCTCGAGGTGTTTGGTGGGCGCCGTGGGCACGTACCGCACTCGCATCCCGAGGTGCTCGCGAACGTGCTCGGTGGCGTAGTTGGCGCGGGTGTAGACCGTCACCTCGTGGCCACGGGCCACCAACCGCGAGCCGATCTCCTCGACGTGGTGCTCGATCCCCGCCGATCGTTGCCGGCACCCCGCGCTGCCCGATGAACGCGACCCGCAGACGCCTCACGCTGCGGCGCCGGCCACGACCGTCGCGCCTGCCTCGGCGTAGGCGGCGTCGATGCGCTCGAGGTGGCGCTCGGGGGAGAAGCTCGGTGTGCACGTACTCCTGGGCGGCTGCTCGCATCGACATACCGTACGACGGGGTCGGCGACGAACGGCGCCAGGGCGGCGGCCAGCGCCGCCGGGTCGTTGGGCGGCACCAGTGACCCGGTGACCCCCGGCTGGATGAGCTCGGGCAGGCCGCCGAGCGCGCTCGCCACCACCGGCACCCCGCGTGAGAGGGCCTCGAGCACGACCATCGGCTGGTTCTCGTACCAGCGCGACGGGACGGCGACCACGGATGCGGCCAGCATCAGGCGGTGGACCCCGGCCTTGTCGACCAGCCCATGGAACCGCACCCGCCCCGGGGCCACCTGCTCGGCGAGGGCGCGCAGCCGGGCTTCCTCGGGGCCGGTGCCCGCGATGTCGAGGCCGGCGCCGTCGAGCAGCGCCAGCGCGCGGATGGCGACGTCGACGCCCTTCTCCGGGGAGAGCCGGCCGGCCACCAGCATGTCACCACCGGGGATCTCCTTGGTTGCGATCCCAGCGGTGTCGATGAAGTGGGGCACGTGGCGCAGGCGGCGGACGAACACCCCCGCCTCGGTCATCTTGTCGCGCAGGAACCTGCTCGGGCAGATGAAGATGTTGACCGGCGAGTAGGCGCGGGTGGCGGTGTGGATGAAGAGCTCGCCGGCCGCGGCAGCGCTCGCCGCCAACGAACCGTCCTTGCAGCGGCGCAGCACCGCGTTGTGGAAGCGACCGCCCAGGCACGCCTCACAGATGTTGCCGTGGTCGAGGAACTGGTAGGTCGGGCAGGCCAGCTTGTAGTCGTGCAGGGTCATCACCGCGGGCAGGTGACGGCGCGCCACCGGGCGCAGCACCGATGGCGAGAGCTGGTGGTAGATGTTGTGCAGGTGCACGACGTCGGGCGCGAACGCGGCGAGGACCGCGTCCATGCCGCGGCTGGCCGAGGTGGAGTACACCATGCGGGCGGCGCCGCGAAGGCGTCCCTGCAGGCTGGTCGGCGGCGGTTCCATCTCGATGTGGCTCGGGAAGTGCCGCGCGTACTCGAGGTGGGTGTTGAGCGGGTGGGCCATCCCGAAGAATGCCACCGTGTGGCCGGCCGCGACCTGGAGGTCGGCGAGGTCCTCCATGTAGGCCTCGGCGCCGCCACGGCGGTACAGGAACTTGTTGACGTGCAGGATCCTCACAGCGGCTGCGATGAGCGCTCAGGCGCCCTGCGGCGAGGGATCAGGCGTGTTGAGCGGCAGGGCGGCGGGCGGCTCGTCGTCCTCCTCGGCCGGCACCGGCAGGCCACGGAGCACCGCGTTCTCACGGTACTGGGTGATCGCGTAGGCGGCCGCTGCGAAGGCGACGTAGTACCACAGCACGATCACCTCGCTGATCACGTTGGACACCACGCTGATCATCACGAAGGCGATCACGCAGCCCGAGAACCCGACAGCCACCGACCGTTCATAGCTCGCCGGTCGTCGTTTGGTGAAGCGCAGCGAATGCCTGGCCACCACGCCCATGCTGATCAGCAGCGCGAAGTAGGCGATGGTGCCGATGACGCCGGTCTCGACGTAGGCGCGCAGGAAGTCGTTGTGCGGCTCCTTCTGCGCGGTGGTCGCGAAGGAGCTCATCTTCAGGCCGATGCCGGTGATCGGGTCCTTCGCCGCCAGCGGCAGCACCTGCCCCCAGTAGTCGAATCGCCAGGTCAGCGAGTTGGACTGGGTGCCCCGCGAGTTGGTGGCCGAGCCGAGGTCGGCGAAGCGCTGGGCGATGGTGGGCACCGCCACCAGGGAGAGCAGCATCGCGCCGATCATGATGCCCAGCAGCACGCGGCGCCGTCCCAGGTACGCCACCAGGAACAGCCCGACGACCACGGCGATCCAGGCGCTGCGCGTGTACGTGAAGTACAGGCTCACCACCGAGCAGGCCAGCAGCGGCGCCATCATCAGGCGCTTGCGCACGGTGAGGTGCGGGAACAGCGCGGCGCCCATGACGATGAGCATGGTCAGGTAGATGGCGAACGGGTTTGGCTGGGAGAACGTTCCCTGGTAGCGGTCGAAGCCCCCGCTGCTGAACTGGGCGCGGTGGAAGACGACGTTGAACATGGTCAGCCCCACCGGCAGCACCGCCGAGACGTAGATGGCGCCCACCAGGCGCTTGATGCTCTCGCGGTCGACGAGCATCACCTCGAGGACGGCCAGCATCACCACCACCGCGGTCACGCGGATCCCCTCGAGCACACTTACCCCGACGTTCGCGGAGTCGATGACGCTCAGGAACCCGGCGGCGGCGAAGAGGATGAGACAGACGCGGTGGATCGAGGCCCGCGGCGCCACCCGACCCTCGCGCTTGCGCGTCAGGTACCAGAAGAACGAGAGCAGGATGAAGATCAGGGCCAGGCCGCCGGCGGGGTCGATGCCCGACGCCGAGGCCGTGCTGACCCCGTTGGACCCGCTGCTGCCCGACGAGGGCTTGACGACGTCCATGCTCGAGCGCAGCACGATGGTCGCGTAGACGAACGACTCGAAGTTCACCACGCCGAGTGCGACCAGTGCGAGCCCCGCGACCAGCGCGATCGGCAGGATGACCAGCAGCTTGGAGCCGCCGGTTGCGGCGACGATGGTGCTCTCCACCGCGAGCACGACGATCACCACCGCGGCCATGGCCATCAGGAGGCGCTCGCGCGAGGTGGCGTTGGGCGGTCCGAAGGTGGGCCGGGCCCGGTGCAGGATGGTCGCCATCAGCGCAGCCACCGCGGGTTCATGACAGGCTCTCCGCGTCGGCGGCGAGTGACGTTGCCGGCTGGCGCCGCCGCAGCGTCCGCCACGTCGTCGACAGGTCGTGCCCGGCGAGCAGCAGCATCGCCGCGCCGAGGATGAGCGCGCCGGTGAGACCGGTCAGCGCGGTGCGCAGCAGCAGCGTTCCCCGCGGCAGCGTGTCGTCCAGCTTGAGCACCAGCACGCCGGCGATCATCACCGCGCCACTGACCGCCGACGCTGCCACCAGGCGTGGCGCAAGCCGCGCCAGCCCCCGCGCGGGGCGCCCGATGGTGCGGCGCAGGCGGTGGCGTGCGTGGAGCACGTTGACGAACTGAGCCAGCGAGTAGGCGAGCGCGATGCCGATGATGGCGTTGGGGTTGCCCCATCCGAACGGCAGCGTCAGCAGGGGCAGCATCGCCAGGTTGGCGAGCACGCCGTACACCGTGTTGCGCAGCGGGGTGCGGGTGTCCAGGCGAGCGAAGAAGGGGGCGAGCAGGACGCGTTGGAGCGCTGAGCCGACCAGGCTGATCGAGTAGACGGCGAGCACCACGCCGAGCAGCGAAGCGCTGGTGTGCGTGAAGTTGCCCCGCTGGAACACGACCAGCGCCGCCGGCTTGGCCAGGATGGCAAGGAAGACGGTGAGCGGGACGCTGAGCGCCAGCATGATGCGCATGCCCAGCCCGGTGATGCGCAGCACCTCTGCCTCGTCGCCGCGCACGTGCGCCTCGGTGAGCCGCGGCACCAGGGCGACGACGACCGAGCGGAAGAAGATGGTGCCGCCGATCGCGGAGATGAGCCGGTAGCCGTAGTTGAGGATGGTGATCGAGCCGGGGGGCAGGAACGACACCATCAGCTGCTCACCCAGCCGGGCAACGGGGTTGCACCCGGCGGCGACGAACGGTCGCAGCGACAGCGTGCCCACGGCTCGCAGCTCGGGGTTGCGCAGGTCGAACGCGGGGCGCAGCCGCAGGCCGCGACGGGTGGCCATGCCCACCATGAAGGTGGTCTGCGCGACGGCGCCGACCAGGTACCCCCACGCGACGACGTTGATGATGTGTCGCGGGCCCACCAGGACGACCGTCGCGGCCAGGCCGCTGAGCACCACGTTCATCAGCGCCGGGGCGATGAACGCGTAGCGCGCGTTGCAGTACGCACGCATCACCTCCGAGATGGCGATCAGCGGGACGATGGCGAAGATGACCGGCACCATCGACGCGGCGGTGGACACCTCGGCCGCGCTGATGCCCGGCGCGGTGACCCGGATCAGCACCGGGGCCAGCAGGGAGGCGGCGACCAGGAACAACGCACCGGCGACAAGGATGGCGCCGACGATGCGCGACACCAGCCGGCTGGTGGCGGCGTGGCCCTGCTTGGTCATGGCGGTGTTGAAGGCGGGCACCATCACCTGGTTGCAGACCACCATGACAACGGCCACCAGCCCGAGCGGGATGCGGGCGGCCACGAAGAAGGAGTCGGTCTCGCGTCCGGCACCGAAACGCGCCGCGATGGTGATGTCGAGGAGCAGGCCGACCAGAACGCTGGCGCCGGCGGCCAGCCCGGTCAGCCCGGACTGCCGGATCACCGCCCGGTCGGAGTGGCGCCCGGCCGGGCCCCCGGCGGCGACCACCGCTCGGGGTCTCACGCCGCCCATTGCCGTCGGTGCCGGCGCTGGACCTCGTCGAGCCGTCCCGCCAGCTCGTCGCAGAGGTCGCGCACCCGGGGGTCGATCTCCAGGGGGCGCGACCCGTGCGCCGACGGCGCCCGGAGATGGGCGACGAGGCCGTCGCGGTAGGGGAGGTCGAGGAAGGAACAGATCGCGCCCATGGCGCCGGGCGGGTCGCTGAGCAGGTCCTGGTACGAGGCGAGCAGCACGTCGTCGCGTTCGTCGAGGCCGAGCTCGAAGTACAGCCCGTTGCGTGCCCACCACATCAGGGCGGCCGCCGTCTCCGGGGTCATCGTGGTGTAGTCGAAGCCGGCGATCACCTCGAGTGTCTCGGCGGAGAGCCGCTGCGCCTGCCACATCTGCTGGCCGCGCCCCGCCGCGATGTCCCCGAGCACGAGCAGGTTGTTGCGGCCGAACTTGCTCACCGCCGAGCGTACCCGTCCGTCGACGTCGCGGTAGGCCCAGATCGCCCGCCCGGGCGACGGTGTGCCGACGCCGTCGAGGAGCTGGTCGACCCGGTGCGAGTCGCAGAGTGGCTTGAAGAGGACGTAGCGATGCCGGCTGGCGAGCACGATGCCGCGCACCACCTCGTCGGAGCGCAGCTGGAAGAGGTCGAACGCCTGGCGGTCGTTCTCGTTGCGGACCTCGAACTCCGGCGCCGTGTCGAGGCCGCGGGCCAGCATGTTGGTGCCGGAGCGCTGCAGCCCGACCAGGTAGACCGGCACCGCGGCGCCGACCGGTTGCGGGTTGGCCCGGCGCCAGCGACGCTTGTCGGCGGCCACCCGCGCCCGCGTGATCGGGTTGAGCTGGTCCTCCTCGACGAGCCGTCCGAACCCCTCGGTCTGGCCCCAGCGCAGGTGCCTGCGCACCTTGCGAACCAGGCGGCCGCCGCGGCCCTCGCCGGCGGGAGCGCGTTCGAAGATGGTGCCGGCGTTCTCCTTGCGCGCAGCCTGGGCGGCGCGCAGCGGATAGCCGTAGCGGCGCAGCAGCGGTGCCGTGGCCACGCTCACCAGGACCCGGTCGCGGCCGCGCATCTCGCTGACCCAGCGGGTGTCGGCGCGGAGGCGGACGATGCCGTGGCGAAGCCGGTCCGGGTTCCCCGCCACGCTGTGGTTGGCGTTGAGGTGGACGGCGCCCCCGGTCAGGGTGGGGAGGGCCGCTCCCTGCGCGCCGGCCATGGCCGTGATCGCGGCCACAGCCGCCGCGGGGTCGGCGATGAAGTCCTCGTAGCGCAGCCGCATGTACTTGCCGGGGCCGGTATCGAGCAGGGTGGCCGCGGCGACGTTCCAGACATCCCACAGCATCGAGCTCTTGGCCGGCCCGATCTCCTCCATGTGGGGACGGCTGGCGCCATCGGTGAGCGCCTTGCGGCTCGCCCAGGAATGGGCGGCGCCGCGGGGGTCGCGCACCAGGTGGACGACGCGCAGGTCGATCCCCTCGGTGGCGGCCAGGAGGTGTGCGTACGCCGGCAATTTCGACGAGTTCGACCACCACGCGGCTCGAGGTCACCTCGGCGATGGCTGGGTAGAGCGCCGCCAGCGTGGCCCGTTCCGGCTCCGTCGAGTGCCGGCGGGTGGGGTCCAGCGGCGTCAGGGAACCGCCCAGGACCATGCCCGGGAGGTGCCGGATGCGCCCCGTCTCGCGCAGGCGCGCCACCATGGCGGGCGCGTCGACGTGCGCGCCACGGCGGGCCAACTCAGCGAGGATCTCCGCCCAGACCGGGCAGGTTCCCACGGGCTCGCCGCAGCCGCAGAGACGGTTCTCGAGCAGCCCGCGCTGCCACAGGAAACGCACCTCCCCGGCGGCGAAGAAACCGTCGACCTCGCCGAGCACGTTGGCGAGCACGGTGCTGCCGCTGCGACCGGTGCCGGCGATGTAGAGGACAGTGGTGGACATCTCAGTTCACGGCCGCTCCCCGCCCATCACCGGGCGGGGAGCGGACGAGCCTACCTGCGTGTGCGCGTGCCCCCCGACGCGGCCACCGGAGGTTCGGCAGCCGGTGCGTCGGGTTCGTCACCGTAGAAGACGGGTGGCGTCGTGCCGTTCTGCGGGGTGCCGCGCGGCCTGCGCCGGATCCTGAACTTCGAGCCGGGCCCTGCGGCGGGCGCCTTGGCCGCTGCGGCGCTGTCACGCGCCGTGCTGTCGCGGACCACGGCCGGCCGCCGGCCGCGCATCAGCTCGAGCAGGAGGATCAGCGCCAGCACGAGGATGAGCGCGACGGCCGCGGCGATCGCGCTGAACTTGAGGATGTTGCCCACCCGCGACACCTTGCCGAGCTCGTTGACGGTCACCGTCTTGGGATCGTGGTTGGCGGTCAGCAGCGCCTGCGCATCGCCGAGCAGCTGCTGGTTGTGCGAGAGGACGGTCAGGGCCGCCTGCCGCTGCTCGGTCAGCGCGGTGTAGCGGCTGACCTGCGCGGCCTCCGTGGTCAGGTCGGCCTGGCGCTGCGCGATGACCGTCTGCAGAGCGGCGGCGCGCGCCGCGTCGTGAGCGAGGCCGGCCTGCTGCAGCTGGAGCAGCAGCTGGGCCAGCTCGTTCTGCTTGGTCTTGAAGTCGACATCGGGGTACACGATGCCCGTGTCGGCGGTGAACTGCGTGATCGCCGAGTTGGTCTTGGCGAGCTGGGTCTGGCTGGTGTTGACGGCGTTCTGCGCCTGCACCAGCTGCGGCTGGGCCACGATGTCGAGCGCGTCGACGGTGGCGGCACGCACCACCCCGGTGACGCTGTTCTTGACCGGTCCGGTGTAGGTGACGTGGATGATGTTGCTCGAGGCGGTGATGGTCTCAGCGATGAGCCCGCCGACCAGGTCCTTGGTGGGCACGTGGGTCTGCGCTGACACCTGTTGCACCAGCGGTTGCGACACGAGCACGTCCTTGAAGGTGGCGACGTACTGTGCCGCGGCGCTGGTCGAGAACCCCTTCGCGCTCACCGCCGGCACGACCACGGTCGCGGTGGCCTGGTACTGGAGTGGCTGCCTGAGCATGAGGAGCCCGGTCGCGCCGCCGGCGACGAGCGGCAGCACGACAGGCATCCACAGCCAGTGGCGGATCGCGCGGAGGTAGTCTCGAATTTCCATTGCGTGCCTCAGGGAACCATGCGCTCGGCACCGGGGCGGCGCGCCCCGGCGATGACGAGGCCGAGCCCGATTGTGACCAGGACGAGACCGCCGGCCGCCGGGCCTTCAAGGCCGGCACCGGTCGACGGGGTGGTGATCCCCTGGGTGCCACCGGCGCCGCCACCGCTCACCGGCGCGGCTGTCGGCGTGCCCTGCACACCACCGCCACCGCAGCCGAGGACGCGGGTGAAGCCGGAGGCGAGCGTCATGCGGTCGCGAGGCGGCTCCGGGCGCGGTGTTGGGTGCCCACACGTCCAGCTGGTAGTAGCCGCACTGGTTGAGGGTGCGGGTCAGCGCGAGCTTGTGGTTCTTCTCCGACGCGGTCAGCGACAGCGTGAAGGACTGGCGCCCGGCCATCTCGGACTGGGTGGTGTTGGCCGGGCCGTTGAAGGTGATCCCGGTCTGACCAGGCTGACCGTTGGCGATGTTGGCGCCCTTGTAGGTGAGGATGTGGTCAGCGGAGAAGTTCAGCTTGACCTTCTGCGCTGTGTTGGTCAGGTTGCTGACCAGGACGTTGAAGGTGACGGTCGCCGTCCCCGAGGACGCGCTCAGCGAGCTCGGGCTCACCGGGAACCCGGTGGGCGACGCGGCTGAGAGGATCCCGCCGAAGTTGGGGTTGCCGCCGGCCGCGACCGGCATGGCGAACATCGACAGCGCCAGGAGGCCGGCCCCGCCGGCGGTGGCGGCTGCGCCAGCCCGCTTCATAAGTCGTTGCGCTCGCATCGTGGTTTCCATCGTCTTTCCCCTTTCCCTCTGATGACCTTCTGTCTGGTGGCCTTCTCTGCTGGCCGCTGCCCACGTGGTGCTCATGTGGGAGACGGCGACGGTGTATCTGTCGGCGTGGCCGTCGGTGTCGGCGTCGGCGTTGGCGTCGGCGTCGGCGTCGGCGTCGGCGTCGGTGTCGGCACCGGCGTCGGCGTGGGCGTCGGCACCGGCGTGGGTGTCGGCGTCGGCACCGGCGTGGGTGTCGGCGTCGGTGGTGGCGGTGGCGGCGGCTGGATGGCCGGCCGCGTCTTCGCCCAGTAGACCAGCGCGCTCAGGTCGTTCTGCGCAGCCCCGAGGTCGCCGTAGTTGCTGGCCACCGCTGACATCAGCGACCGCTCGCCGTTGATGGTGGCCTGCGACGCCTGGACGTTGCCCGGCGTCAGGCCGGCAACCGCGCTGACCGATCCGTTGGCCGTGCCGATCACGGAGTTCACACGAATCTGAAGGTCGCGGTAGGTGGCCAGCTCGGAGCCGTACGCCGGGTCGGTGCCGGCGAACTGGTGGGCCAGCTGCGCGGCGTGCTGGGAGACGAGCTGGGCGACGGCGATCATCGAATCGCCCGCGTTGGCGAGGTGCACGACCGGGGTGGCGACGCCGTAGATCATGGTCTCGGTGGCGACCGAGATCACGTCGACCCGCAACTGGTCGAGCAGGGTGTCGCTGGCGATCTTGGCCTCGAGGGCCGAGAGCTGGCCGCTGAGGCCACGCAGGTTGGCGAGCAGCGTGTTGCGCGGACCCGGAGCCAGGTGGTACAGCCCGGCTGCCTGGTTGATCAGCTGACCGAGGGCCGACTGGCGTGAGGCGATCTGCTGCTGGCCCAGCGCGATCAGTGCATCGAACTTCTCGGCGCCGATCAGCGAGGCGTCGTTGAGGATGTAGTTGAACTGGTTCTGGAGCTGCTGGACCTCGCCGCTGCTGGTGGTGGCGGCAGCCGCGTTCAGCTGGTTGGTGATGCTCTGCCCGAGCGCGCCGATGGCCTGGTCGGTGACGCTGAGGACCTCCTCAGCACCGATGCTCGGCGGGATGCCGACTACGGCACCGGTGGAGCTGGCTCCGCACCCGGCGAGAACCATGGCGGCAGCGGTGCCGGCCACGGAAAGTCGCAAGCAACTGAAACGCGTCATACGTGCTACGGAGTCCCCCATCGTGATCGTCATTTCCCCCCGGACCTGGGGCGGTGGCCCTGCCATCGCCAACCGAGGCGTTGCCAGAGTCTGACCGGTCCCGGCCCATCTTGTCAACAAACCAATCGCAGCGAACGTTCCGGACGTTCAGTGCCCACAAAGGTACCTCAGCTCGCCTCCACCGAGCGGTCGCGAACGGGGGAACGCGGCCGGACCCCGGTCGGTAACGGTCCCGCCCAAGGTCCCAGGCAACGATCCCGGTGGCGCTCGGTGACGATCACGCCAAGCACGTCGGACGCGTCGTTGACTTCACCCCGGGCCACCGTTACACTTTCGTCACCGGCGTCCGAGACAGCGCCGAGAAGGGGGGACATGGATCTACTGGGCGCGCCGCGGCCTGCCAATACTGACACCTGGCCAGAGGCCGGCGACATCGAGCTCGTCGGCCAGGCAATCCCTGGAATCCAGGCACGAACTTCAGCCGCTGCCGTCCGCACGCTGGATCGGCGCCGGGTCATGTTCGGCCTGCTGATCCTCACCTTCGTCGTCGACGTGGTGGCCGTGTATGCCGCGTACGTCGGCGCCAAGGCGATCCACGCCGACCGCTGGGAGCTGGGGCCGGGCCTGCTTCCCCAGGTGGACTCGGCCATCTTCTTCACGGTGGCCGCCTGGCCGGTTGTGTTCGGCCTCTACGGGCTGTACGACTTCCGCCGCTCGACCCACATCACCGGCGAGATCCGCCAGCTCTTCCACGCCGTGATCTTCTCGGTGTTGCTGGTGGTGCTGGTCGCCTTCGGCGCGCGTCTCAACCTCTCGCGCGGGTTCATCGCCTCGCTGCTGGTCTTCGGACTGGCGACCACCATCGGCGGCCGGCTCCTGGTCCGGCGCATCAACCACGGGCTCAACGCGCGCCTGATCACCAGCCAGCGGACCGTGATCGTCGGCTGCAACGACGAGGGCCGCGCCATGGCACGGTCGCTGTCGCGCCGGCGTTGGATGGGTTTCGACGTGCGCGGCTTCATCGACGTCTCGCAGTCCGGGGTCGAGTCCGTCGACGGACTGCCCATCGTCGGCCGGGTCGAGACCATCGGTGAAGCGATCGCCCGGCTGGAGGCGCGCGTGGTCATCATCGCCGGCACCGCTGTCGGCAATGGGATGCTGCAGCAGATCGACGACGCGCTCGCCGGCGCCGACGTCTCTGTGCGGGTGTCGTCCGGCCTGGCCAACCTCGGCGCCGCGCGCGCGACGGTTGAGCCGCTGGACGGCATGGCGCTGTTCACGCTGCGCCGGCGCCGGCTGTCGGCGCGGGCGCGCATCATCAAGCGCACCCTCGACGTGGCGATCGCCTCCGTCATGCTGGTGATCGCCTCGCCGATCCTGCTGCTCGTCGCGCTACTCATCCGTGCCACCAGCCACGGTCCGGTCCTGTTCCGTCAGCAGCGGGTCGGTGTCGAGGGCAGCACCTTCATGATGTGCAAGTTCCGCACCATGGTGGTGGACGCGGAGACGCTGCGTGAGGCACTGCACGCCGACAACGAGGCCGACGGGATCCTCTTCAAGATGCGCGCCGACCCGCGTGTGACCGGCGTGGGCCGGTGGCTGCGACGCTTCGCGATCGACGAGCTGCCCCAGCTGTTCAACGTGATCCGTGGGGAGATGAGCCTGGTCGGGCCGCGCCCGGCACTGCCTCAGGAGACGCTCAACTACGACGAGCGCCTGCGCGGTCGGCTGCGCGTCAAGCCCGGCCTCACCGGGCTGTGGCAGGTCAACGGTCGCCACCAGCTTGTCTTCGAGGACTACATGCGCTACGACCTGTTCTACGTGGAGAACTGGTCGGTCATGATGGACCTGTACATCCTCGCCAAGACGATCCCCGCGCTGATCGGTGCGCGCGGCTCCTACTGAGCCCCTGGGATCACCCGGCGCGCGAGTCCTGCAGCACCTCGGGCGCCTCGCGGCGAGCGAGGAAATCATCGAGAAGCTCGAGCACTCGGTTGATCGAGAGCTGCACGTCCTCGTTGTCGGTGTGGATGACCAGCTCCGGGTCGGTGGGAGCCTCGTATGGGTCCGAGACGCCGGTGAAGTTGGCGACCTCGCCGGCCAGCGCCTTGCGGTAGAGGCCCTTGACGTCGCGCTCGACCAGCGTGTCCAGCGTGGCGGTGACATGGATCTCGAGGAAGTCACCGATCTGCGCACGCACCTCGTCGCGCACCCCGCGGTACGGCGAGATGGCGGCCACCAGCACGGTCACGCCGTTGCGCGTCAACAGGTCGGCGACGAAGCCGATGCGGCGGATGTTGATGTCCCGGTCCTCTTTGGAGAAGCCGAGGCCCTTGCTGAGGTTCTGGCGCACGACGTCGCCGTCGAGAAGCTCCACCCGGGTGCCGCGCGCCTTCAACTCAGCGAAGACCCCCTCGGAGATGGTGGATTTGCCGGCCCCGCTGAGCCCCGTGAACCAGATGGTCACTCCGCGTGCGTCGTTCATCGTGATGCTCCTGTTGCAGTTGTACTGGGGTTGGTCGTGGCCACCCGACCGCATGGATGCAGGCCATTGAGCCGCCCCGATGCTACACCGAGGTCGAGGTGCGGCGAGGGGAGATGACATAATGCAGTTGTTGATCGGCCCGGTCTGCCTTGCGCATGTCTGGCGAGGCGGGCAGCGGGCACGGTTGAGATGTTCATGAAGAGGTGTAGTGTGCAAGCGAAATCACCAGGCTCGAGCGCGGTGACGGCACTGTGACAACAGAGCAGTCCACCGCCGGTTCCCTGTCGACGCCGTCCACTGCGCCGCCGCTGGTCGACCGCCTGCTGCCCGCCGAGGAGGGAGATCGCCGGCTTGCGCAACTGCACGACGCCCCTCGGGTGGTGCTCGACAGCCGTCAGCAGGCCGACGTCCATTGCATCGCGGTCGGTGCATTCAGTCCCCTGACCGGCTTCGTCGGCGCGGCCGACCACGAGTTGGTGTGCGCGACCATGCAGCTGTCCGATGGGACGCCGTGGCCGATGCCCGTCGTGCTCGCTGTTGATGAGCAGACCGCTCGCGCGCGGCGCAGCGGCGACGAGGTCGTGCTGGTCGGGACCGACGGTGAGCCGATCGCCCTCATGGAGGTGACGGAGTCGTTCAGCGTCGACCTCGACGCGGAGGTGGAGCGCTGCTTCGGCACCGCCGACCCGGCCCACCCGGGGGTTGCCGCCCGCGTCGCCCAGGGACCGCACGCGCTGGGTGGCGACGTCCGTGCGCTGCGCATCCCGCAGTCCGCGTTCCCCGCGTATGACCTCAGCCCCGCCCAGACGCGGGCGCGCTTCGCCGAGCTGGGCTGGCGCACGGTGGTGGGCTTCCAGACCCGCAACCCCGTGCATCGTGCCCACGAGTACCTGCACAAGGTCGCGCTCGAGTTCGATCGACGGACTCTTCCTGCAGCCGCTGGTCGGCGACACCAAGGGCGACGACATCTCGGCGGCGACGCGGATGCGTTGCTACGAGGTCCTGCTCGACAAGTACTACCCGACGGACCGCGTCGTGCTCGGCACCTTCCCGGCGGCGATGAGGTACGCGGGTCCGCGAGAGGCGGTGCTGCACGCCATCGTTCGCCGCAACTACGGCTGCACGCATTTCATCGTCGGTCGCGACCATGCCGGCGTCGGCGCCTACTACGGGACCTACGACGCGCAGCGCATCTTCGACTCCATCGACCGCGCCAAGCTGGGCATCGACATCCTTCCCTTCGAGCACAGCTTCTGGTGCCATCGCTGTGAGGGGATGGCCAGCACGCGCACCTGTCCGCACGGCGACGATGACCACCTCGTGCTGAGCGGCACGCGGGTGCGCTCCATGTTGCTCGCCGGCGAGCTGCCCCCGCCGGAGTTCAGCCGGCCCGAGGTGGCCGCCATCCTCATCGAGGCTGCGCGCAACGCGTGATGCGTTGTTCTCGGCGCGGGCCGATGGCATGGTGGTGACGTTCGGGCAACGCAGGGGTCGGTGCCGCTGACGCGTCGTGCAGTGTGAACCGCAGGAGTTGCGTTTCCCCGCACAGATGTTCCGTTGCTGTTCGTCCCGCCACACAGGTACCCTGCGCGCCGGCGGGCTGCCGCAATCGCAGCTGCCGGGGCGCGTCGCCGGTGATGTGCCCGAATCCACAAGGCGAGGGGGATCGCCATGAGCATTGCTGACGCGCTCCGCGTGCGGACGCCATCGAGACGGCGCCGGGCGCTGACACGCCCCTGCTGCGGGCGGACGGCCGGCCGATGACGCGACCGTGGTGGCGGCGGCGCACCAGCTGGGCCGCGGCCGCCGCGATGGTCGTCGCCGCCGTGGTGGTGCTCGCCCTGCTGCTGCGACCCGGCAGCACTCCCGCCCCGGGCGGCGGCCCCGGCGTTGCCCATCGCACCCCCGGGACGACCGCGTCGGCATCACCGTCGGCGTCGGCCCCACCCTCGGCGACCGCCACTCCCACCGCGCCGCCGCGAACCGCACCGCCCACCTCGGCGCCTCCGCGCACGGCGGCGCCCGTGCCTGCCGGCTTCCGCAGCCCCGCCACCTGGCCGTTCGCGAGCACGTCCATCTGGAACACGCCGATCGGCAGTGGGGCCGTCTACGTCCCGGCCGCGATCGCCCCGGCGACCCAGCGCACGGTGGTCACCGACCAGGACATCATCGTCATGCAACCCACCGCCCCGGTCACGCCGATCCAGTTCAATGGCGCCGGTTGGTCGGGTGGATCGCGGTGCTCGGGCGGGGCCACCATGGCGAGCGCCCCGATCCCGTCGAGCCTGGTGGTGCCGAGCAGCAAGGGCAACAACTCCTTCGCCATCCTCATGGCCGACGGGCGGACCGTGCTGCAGGGGCAGCCGCTGGCCCGGTGCGCGGCCGGCGGCCCGGCGACGACGGGGAGCCTGGCGCCGGCGGCCAACCTCTACACCGACGGCACGCGGGGAGCGCACGGCGGCTCGGGGTTGTCCTCGCTGGGCGGCACCATCCGGCTCGGTGAGCTGGTGCCCGGGGCGCCCCCCATCCGCCACGCGCTCAAGGTGAACCTCGACGGCGCCATGGACTACTGGCCGATCGGCTTCCGCTGGCCCGCGGTGAAGGAGGACGGCTACGGCCCCCAGCGGTACGGTGGCAAGGTGCCGGCGCTCCAGATGGGTGCCCTGCTGGCGCTCCCGGCCTCGCTCAACCTGGCCTCGCTCAACCTGCAGACCGGCCCGGGCAGGATGATCGCCTGGACCCTGCAGAACTACGGCGCCTACTGCGTCGACGACGCCGCCAGGCCGGTGTTCTCGATCGCCACCGAGACCGGGCCGGCCGGCGCCGTCGTCGACCAGTTCCAGGCCGGCTGGGGCTACTCCTTCGTCACCGGCGCCGGGGACACCGCGTGGGCCCGTGACATCGCCACCATCTTCGCCCACCTCGACGTCGTCGCCAACAACTCGCCGGCGGCCGTCGGCGGCGGGGGCGTGCGCCGCCAGCCGCTGGCGCCGCCCTTCTTCACGGCCGCCGTGGCATCGGCGCAGCTCGCGGCAGGCGCCCCCCGGGCGGTGCTGATCGACGAGCTCTGGCAGGGCACCGCTGCCGCGCCCCTGGCGCCGCTCCCCGGTGCTTGGGACCCGCTGGCGACCGCGCTGCTGGGCCGAACCGAGATCCTCATGGGCGTCGGGCGAGATCCTCCGCCGCGCTTCGTGCTGGTCTGACCCCGACGGGTCAGGACTCGCCCGGGGGGAGGGCCCGGAGGATGCAGAACTCGTTGCCCTCGACGTCGGCCAGGACCACCCAGGTCTGCTCGCCCTGGCCGATATCCACGTGCCGGGCGCCGAGCGACAGCGCCCTCTCCACCTCGGCGGTTTGGTCGTCGGGGCGGAGGTCGATGTGGAGACGGTTCTTCACCGACTTGGCCTCCGGGACCTCCAGGAAGAGCAGGGCGGCCCCGGCGTCGAAGTCGATCCAGTATTCGGTGTGGTCGCCGGCTTCGGACTGCAGGGGCCGGTCGAGCAGGGCGGCCCAGAACTCACCGACGCGTTTGGCGTCCTGGCAGTCGACGACTGTGCTCTCGAAGGTCAGTGACACACACCCATTAAAGAGAAAGGCCCGCGCCGGTGTCCGGCGCGGGCCCTGGAGCGCGACGCCTAGCGGATCTCGACCGACGCGCCGGCGTCCTTGAGCTTGGCCGCGGCGGCGTCGGCGTCCTCGCGGGAGACGCCCTCGCGCACCGGCTTGGGGGCGCCGTCGACCAGGTCCTTGGCCTCCTTGAGGCCGAGACCGGTGATCTCACGGACTGCCTTGATGGCGTTGATCTTGGCGTCACCGGCCCCGGTGAGGACGACGGTGAACTCGGTCTGCTCCTCGGCGGGCGCATCAGCACCGCCTCCGGCCGCCGCAGGCGCCGCGGCGGCGGCGACGGGGGCCGCGGCCTTGACGCCGAGCTTCTCCTCCATGAGCTTGACGGCGTTGACGACGTCGAGGACCGTCCAGTCCTTGAGCGACTCGACGAAGTCCTCGGGGGTGAGGGTCTTGGTGGCCATCTGATCTCTCCTAATCGGGCTGGTGCGCGGCGCTATGCGGCCGCGGCGAGCTTGTCGCGATACGCCTCGAGCGTGGACGCGAAGGTGGCGGTGATCGATTCCAGGGCTCCGGCCAGCTGGGTCAGCGGCGATTGCAGCGTGCCGGCGAGCTGCGCCAGCAAGGCGTCACGCGAGGGAAGCTCCGACAGGGTCTTGACCCCGGCGGCATCGAGGACCTGGCCCTCGACCAGGCCGGCGACCGACGGCAGGCGCCGGTTGACCCTGAAGTAGTCGGACAGCACCCGGGCGGGCACGGCGAGGTCGCCATATCCGAACGCCAGGCCCACCGGGCCGACCAGGGCCTGGCTGAACTCGGCGATGCCGGCGGCCTCGGCGGCGCGGCGTGCCAGCGTGTTCTTGACGACGACGTAGTCGACGCCCTGGGTGCGGAGCTGGGCGCGCAACTCCTCGAGCTGGGCGACGGTCAGCCCCCGGTAGTCGGTGACCACCGCCGACGTGGCGCGGCGCATCTTGTCGGTGAGCCGGTCGACCGCCTCGCGCTTGCGCGGGCTGGCGCGGGTGCCGCTCTGATCGGCGGCATTGACTGCCATGTGGTTCCTCCGTGTCGCGGACCCTCGGGCGACACCCACCGCTGTGTGAGGTGGGCGTCGCGGTGCGCGTCCGCCGACACGCCGCCGCTCCACTCACTCACCTACCGCAGGAGATTGAGGAGCGCGCTGCCCCGCCTGCGGTCTCTGGCGAGAGGTTGCCTCGTCGGCATCCTTGGATTGGTCTGCGTGGCGAGGATACCAGTGCCCTGCCCGCCGCCGCGCCCCGCTGCGCGCCGGCCGCTGCTCAGCGCAGGCGCTGCAGCTCGTGCTCGAGCCGCGCCATGCTCTGCGCGCGCTGCGCGGCCTCGACCACGACGCGCCGCAGCGTCACGTAGGTCGGGTACCGATTGCAGTTGAGATCCTCGTGAAAGTCGGCGAGCCACTGCTCGGCCCTCTCGTAGTCGGGCGCCGGCGACCTCTCCATCCCAAACCCCCCAATCCCATCCCCAGGAGACGACGTTAGCACCTGACGCGATCGAAGTCTATGACGTGTTTTCTGAAAGCGTCGACGCGCCCAACCGGCCCACCCCGATAGGCTGGCCCGGTGAGCTCTCCTGCAGGGGTGCCGGCGGCGGAGATCGCCGGTGTCGAGCGGTCGCACGCGCGCCTGGCGGCGACGCTCGCGGGCCTGACCGACGAGGTGGCCCGGCGGCCCAGCCGGCTGCCCGGCTGGACGGTGGGGCACGTGCTCACCCACGTGGCGCGCAACGCCGACAGCGTGGTGCGCCGCCTCGCGGGCGCCGCTGCGGGGGAGGTGGTCGACCAGTACGAGGGCGGCGCGGCCGGGCGGGAGCGTGAGATCGAGTCCGGGGCGATGCGCAGTGCCGCGGAGCTGACCGGCGACGTCCTGGGCACCAACCTCGCCGTCGAGCATGCCCTGGCCGCGGCCCCGCCCCACGCCTGGGACAGGCTGACGAGGTCCGTCGGTGGCGACGAGATCCCGGCGCGGGCGGTCGTCTTCTCGCGGTGGCGCGAGGTGGAGGTCCACCATGCCGACCTCGGCCTCGGCTACGGGCCGCAGGACTGGCCCCAGGACCTGGTCGAGGCGTGGTTGCCCCGCGCCACCGAGCAGTTCCTGCCCACCGCCGACGAGCGCGAGCTGCTGGCCTGGCTGGTCGGCCGCGGGCCGGCGCCGCGGCTGGCGCCGTGGGGTTGACGCGGCCGCCACACGGCGCTGCCGAGGGCGGCCGGAAAGGCCCTGCCCGAGTTTGACGCCGAGATCGGAACGCTGGTAGGATCTCCGTTCGCGCCACCGTGGCGAACGTGTATTCGCGCGCAGTCCAGCCGGGCTGTGCTGTTCATTCGATCGGAGTAGCGTGCCCACCATCCAGCAACTGGTCCGCAAGGGCCGCCGGACCGCGGTCAAGAAGACCAAGGCCCCGGCGCTTCGGGGATGCCCCCAGCGCCGCGGCGTGTGCGTGCGCGTCTACACCACCACCCCCCGCAAACCCAACTCGGCGTTGCGCAAGGTCTGCCGCGTTCGTCTCACCAGCAAGGTCGAGGTGACCGCGTACATCCCCGGCATCGGCCACAACCTCCAGGAGCACTCGGTGGTGCTGGTGCGCGGCGGCAAGGTCGCCGACCTCCCCGGCGTGCGCTACCACGTCGTCCGTGGCACCCTCGACACCGCCGGCGCGCGCAACCGCAAGCAGGGCCGCAGCAAGTACGGCGCCAAGCGCGAGAAAGCGGCCAAGTAGATGCCTCGCCGTGCCCGCATCCAGAAGCGGGTCATCCTGCCCGACCCGATCTACGGCAACCCCGCGCTGGCCAAGTTCATCAACTGCGTGATGCTGGCTGGCAAGAAGAGCACCGCCGAGAAGATCGTGTACGACGCCTTCGAGAAGATCAGGCGCTCGCAGCGTCGTGAGCCGCTCGACGTCTTCGAGCAGGCGATGCGCAACGTCACGCCTGTCCTCGAGGTCAAGCCCAAGCGGGTCGGCGGCGCCACCTACCAGGTGCCCGTCGAGATCCGCCACGACCGCCGTGCCGCCCTGG
Source organism: Candidatus Dormiibacterota bacterium (assembly GCA_963850385.1). Lineage (GTDB taxonomy): Bacteria > Chloroflexota > Dormibacteria > Aeolococcales > Aeolococcaceae > Aeolococcus. The sequence continues at coordinate 1,824,852 of CAWKKS010000001.1, read as the reverse complement.
CGCGCCGCTGGATCATCCGCTACGCGCGCGGACGCAATGGCAAGAGCATGGCCGACAACCTCGCCGGTGAGCTGATGGACGCCGCCAACGGCGTCGGCGCCTCGATCAAGAGGCGAGAGGACACCCACAAGATGGCCGAGTCGAACAAGGCCTTCAGCCACTTCCGGTACTAGCGATGGCAGTGGCAACACGGGCGTTCCCGCTCGAGAAGACCCGCAACATCGGGATCATGGCGCACATCGACGCGGGCAAGACCACCACCACCGAGCGCGTCCTCTTCTATACCGGGCGCATCCACAAGATGGGCGAGGTGCACGAGGGCGCCGCGACCATGGACTGGATGGTCCAGGAGCAGGAGCGCGGCATCACCATCACCTCGGCGGCGACCGCCGCGGAGTGGCGCGGCCATCGCATCAACATCATCGATACGCCCGGGCATGTGGACTTCACGATGGAGGTGGAGCGCAGCCTCCGGGTGCTCGACGGTGCCGTCGCCGTATTCGATGCCGTCGCCGGCGTCGAGCCCCAGTCCGAGACGGTGTGGCGCCAGGCGGACCGCTACGACGTGCCCCGCATCTGCTTCGTCAACAAGATGGACCGGGTCGGCGCCAACTTCTTCGCTTCGGTGGCCAGCATCCGTGAGCGCCTCGGGGCCAACCCCGTCTGCATCCAGCTGCCCATCGGCGCCGAGAACGACTTCAAGGGCGTCATCGACCTGGTGCGGATGGAGGCGATCGTCTACACCGACGACCTCGGCACCACCAGCAAGCGAAGCGAGATCCCCGCGGAGATGGCCGAGCAGGTGGCCGAGTACCGCCACACCCTGGTCGAGGCCGCGGCGGACTGTGACGACGAGCTGATGATCAAGTACCTCGACGGCGAGGATCCGAGCACCGACGAGCTGGTGCGCGCGCTGCGCACCGGCACCGTGCAGACCAAGATCGTCCCGGTGCTCTGCGGCAGCGCGCTGAAGAACAAGGGCGTGCAGCCGATGCTCGACGCGGTCGTCGACTTCCTGCCCTCGCCGCTGGACAAGCCGGCCATCGAGGGGCTGCGCGACGAGAAGCTCGAGACCCGCCATGTCAGCGACGAGGACCCGTTCTCCGCACTCGCCTTCAAGATCGCCACCGACCCCTTCGTGGGCAAGCTCACCTTCTTCCGGGTGTACAGCGGCGTGCTGCGCAGCGGCAGCTACGTCTACAACGCCACCAAGGGCGAGCGCGAGCGCGTCGGCCGCATCCTCCAGATGCACGCCAACCACCGCGAGGAGATCGAGGAGGTGCGCGCCGGTGACATCGCCGCCGCGATCGGCCTGCGCAAGACCACCACCGGTGACACGCTCTCCGATGAGCAGCACCCGATCATCCTCGAGTCGATGAGCTTCCCCGAGCCGGTCATCTCGGTCGCCGTCGAGCCCAAGACCAAGGCCGACCAGGACAAGATGGGCGTGGCCCTGCAGAAGCTGGCCGAGGAGGACCCGACGTTCCGGGTTCGCTCAGACGACGAGACAGGCCAGACCATCATCAGCGGGATGGGCGAGCTCCACCTCGAGATCATCGTGGACCGCATGCTGCGCGAGTTCAAGGTGGACGCCAACGTCGGCAAGCCACAGGTGGCCTACCGCGAGACGATCACCGTGAAGGCCCACGGCACCGGCCGTTTCGTGCGCCAGTCCGGTGGTCGCGGCCAGTACGGCCACGTCGAGCTGGAGCTGGAGCCCAACGAGCCGGGCAAGGGCTTCGAGTTCGTCAGCAAGATCGTCGGTGGGTCGGTTCCCCGCGAGTACGTGGCCCCGACCGGCCGTGGCATCGAGGAGACGCTCACCAACGGCGTCCTCGCCGGTTACCCGGTGGTCGACGTCAAGGTCTACCTCGTCGACGGCTCCTACCACGACGTCGACTCCAACGAGCAGGCGTTCTCGATCGCCGGCTCGATGGGCTTCAAGGACGGCATGCGCAAGGCCAAGCCCGTGCTGCTCGAACCGATCATGAAGGTCGACGTGAGCATGCCCGAGGAGTACATGGGCGACGTCATGGGCAACCTCAGCGGTCGCCGCGGCACCATCCTCGGGATGGAGGGGCGCGGAACCTCGCAGATGGTGCATGCTCACGTGCCCCTGGCCTCGATGTTCGGCTACTCGACCGAGCTGCGCAGCATGACCCAGGGGCGAGCCACCTATTCGATGGAGTTCGACCACTACCAGGCTCTTCCCAACAACATCGCCGAAGAGATCATCGCCAAGTCCAAGGCATAACAGCGGAGAAACGAGCAGAGATGGCCAAGAAGAAGTACGACAGCAGCAAGCCTCACGTCAACGTGGGCACCATCGGCCACATCGACCACGGCAAGACCACCCTGACCGCCGCGATCACCAAGGTGCTCGCCGAGAAGGGTGGTGCTGAGTTCCGCTCGTTCGACTCGATCGACAACGCCCCCGAGGAGAAGGCGCGCGGCATCACCATCGCCACCGCCCACGTCGAGTACGAGACCGACAAGCGCCACTACGCGCACGTCGACTGCCCCGGGCACGCCGACTACATCAAGAACATGATCACCGGCGCGGCCCAGATGGACGGCGCCATCCTCGTGGTCGCGGCGACGGACGGCCCCATGCCGCAGACCCGTGAGCACATCCTGCTCGCCCGCCAGGTGGGCGTGCCGTACATCGTCGTCGCGCTCAACAAGTGCGACGCCGTCGACGATGAGGAGCTCCTCGAGCTCGTCGAGCTCGAGGTCCGCGAGCTGCTCAGCAAGTACGACTTCCCCGGCGACGACATCCCGGTGGTGCGTGTCAGCGCGCTCAAGGCGCTCGAGGGCGACAAGGAGGCCGCCGAGCAGGTGGTCAAGCTGATGGACGCCGTCGACAGCTACATCCCGGTGCCCGAGCGCCCCGTCGACAAGCCGTTCATGATGCCGATCGAGGACGTGTTCTCCATCGAGGGTCGCGGCACCGTCGTCACCGGCCGCATCGAGCGCGGTGTCGTCAAGGTGAACGAGGCCGTCGAGATCGTGGGCATCAAGGACACCTCCAAGACGGTCGTCACCGGTGTGGAGATGTTCCACAAGCTGCTCGACACCGGCGAGGCCGGCATGAACGTGGGCTGCCTGATCCGTGGCGTCAAGCGCGAGGACGTCGAACGCGGCCAGGTGCTGGCCAAGCCAGGCACGATCACCCCGCACACCAAGTTCAAGGCACAGGTCTACGTCCTCAGCAAGGACGAGGGCGGCCGTCACACCCCCTTCTTCAACGGCTACCGCCCCCAGTTCTACATCCGCACCACCGACGTCACCGGCTCGATCAGCCTTCCCGATGGGCAGGAGATGTGCATGCCCGGTGACAACGTGGAGATGGGCATCGAGCTGATCACCCCGATCGCCGTCGAGGACGGCATGCGCTTCGCCATCCGCGAGGGTGGCCGCACCGTCGGCGCCGGCGCCGTCACCAGCATCGACAAGTAGTCTCAGAGACAGGGAACAGGTACCGGTTCACCACTGATGGCACAGAAGATCCGCATCCGCCTGAAGGCATACGACCACCGGGTCCTTGACCAGGCCGCGTCGAAGATCGTCGACACGGCCACTCGGACAGGGACCCGCGTCGCCGGTCCTGTTCCCCTGCCCACGTCCATCAACAAGTACACCGTGGTGCGCGGGCCGTTCATCGACAAGGACTCCCGCGAGCAGTTCGAGATGCGCACCCACAAGCGCATCCTCGACATCCTCGACCCCAACCCCAAGGTCGTCGACGCTCTCATGCGGCTCAACATGCCCAGCGGCGTCAACATCGAGATCAAGCTCGGAGACCAGCGTGGGTAAGGGGATCCTCGCCCGCAAGGTGGGCATGACCCAGATCTTCACGGAGCGGGGCACCGTGGTGCCGGTCACCGTGCTGGAGTCCAACTCCTGCCACGTGGTGCAGCGCAAGACGACCTCGCGCGACGGCTACGAGGCGCTCCAGATCGGCTTCGGTGAGAAGGCGCCGCGGCGCGTCACCAAGCCGCAGGCAGGGCACTTCCGGCGTGCCGGGGTGCGCCCGCTGCGGCGGCTCACCGAGCTGCGCGACGCCGGCGAGGCCGAGCTGGGCGCGCGCCTGCGCGTGGAGATGTTCAGTGAGGGCGACCTCGTCGACGTGACCGGCACCAGCCAGGGCAAGGGCTTCTCCGGCACCGTCAAGCGCCACGGTTTCAGCCGTGGCCCAGTGAGCCACGGTTCGATGAACACCCGTCAGCCGGGCTCGATCGGGTCGGTGGACGCGGCGCGCACGTTCAAGGGCGTGAAGATGTCCGGGCAGTACGGCAACGTGCGTCGCACCGTGCGCCACCTCGAGGTGGTCCGCGTCGACGGCGAGCGCAACCTGCTGCTCATCAAGGGGTCGGTGCCCGGCCACAGGAACAGCGTGGTGCTGGTCCGTCCGAGCAACGGCGAGGAGCTGTCATGACCGCTGTGTCGATCGTCGACCAGTCCGGCGCCAAGAGCGGGGAGCTCGAGCTCGCCGAGGCGATCTTCGGCGTGCCCATCAACACCGCGGTGATGCACCAGGCGTTGCTGCGCCAGCTCGCCAACGCCCGCCAGGGAACGCACGACACCAAGACCCGGACCGAGGTGCGCGGTGGCGGCAAGAAGCCGTGGCGCCAGAAGGGCACCGGCCGCGCGCGCCAGGGCTCGATCCGCTCCCCGCAGTGGGCAGGCGGCGGCATCGTCTTCGGCCCCACCCCGCGCAGCTACCGCCAGGACATGCCCCGCAAGCAGCGCCGAATGGCGCTGCGCAGCGCACTCTCCGCCAAGGCACAGGACGGGCAGATCTCGGTGCTGTCCGGTTTCGAGCTCGAGGCACCGAGCACCCGCGCGGTGGTCGCGCTGCTGCGCAACATCGAGGCCGGGGCGCGCGTGCTGGTGGTGCTCGGGTCGCACAACGAGCTCCTCGAGCGCAGCGCACGCAACCTCCCCGAGGTCCGCGTCATCCTCGCCGCCAACCTGTCGGTGCGTGACCTGCTCACCGCCGAGACGGTGCTGATGACCCGGGACGCCGTCGAGCACGTCGAGGAGGCCTGGTCATGAGCGCCGGTCGCACCGCCGAGCAGGCCGTCATCGGGCCCGTGGTCAGCGAGAAGTCCTACGGGGCGATGGCGTCCGGGCGCTACGCGTTCCGTTGCGCCAGCTGGGCGACCAAGGTGGACATCGGGCGCGCCGTCGAGCAGCTGTTCGCGGCGCAGAAGATCACCGTCACCAAGGTCAACACCATCAACGTGCGCGGCAAGGTGCGCCGCCGGTCGCGCGGCCGCGCCCGCGTCGTCGGGCACAGCCCCAACTGGAAGAAGGCGGTGGTGACGCTGGCCCCGGGTCAGCGCATCGACGGCCTCTTCGAGGGCGTGTAAGTGCCCATCAAGCGCTACAAGCCGACCAGCCCGGGGCGCCGCTTCATGTCGGTGAGCAGCTTCGAGGAGGTGACCCGCGGCACGCCCGAGAAGTCGCTGACCGAACACCTCAAGAAGCACAGCGGTCGCAACAACACCGGCAGCATCACCGTGCGCCACCGTGGCGGCGGCCACAAGAAGCTGTACCGGATCATCGACTTCAAGCGCAACAAGCTCGACATCCCGGGCCGGGTCGCCACCATCGAGTACGACCCCAACCGGTCGGCGCGGATCGCCCTGGTCAACTACGCCGATGGCGAGAAGCGGTACATCCTCGCGCCCCTCGGCCTGGCCGTCGGCGACACCGTCATGGCCGGCGCCAAGGCCGAGGTGCGCCCCGGCAACAGCCTGCCGCTGTCGAACGTGCCGCTGGGCACCACCATCCACAACATCGAGCTCAAGCTCGGCCGCGGCGGCCAGCTGGTGCGCAGCGCCGGCGGGGCCGCGCAGCTGCTCGCCAAGGAGGGCGGTTTCGCCACCCTGCGCATGCCCAGCGGCGAGGTGCGCCGCGTCGACCTGCACTGCTCGGCGACCGTGGGGCAGGTGGGCAACGTCGACCACGAGAACGAGACCGTCGGCAAGGCGGGCAAGTCGCGCTGGCGCGGCTGGCGGCCCTCCGTGCGCGGCATGACCATGAACCCCTTCGACCACCCGCACGGCGGTGGCGAGGGCCGCAGCGGTGCCGGTGGCCATCCGCAGACGCCGTGGGGCAAGCCGGCACTCGGCTACCGCACCCGGCACAACAAGTCGACCGATCGGATGATCGTGCGACGTCGCAAGAAGTAGAGAGATGAGCCGTTCCCTGAAGAAAGGTCCGTTCTGCGACGACCACCTCCTCAAGAAGGTGCAGCAGCTCAATGCCAGCCGCGAGAAGCGGATCATCAAGACGTGGTCGCGCCGCAGCGACGTGTTCCCCGACATGGTGGGGCACACCATCGCCGTGCACGACGGCCGCAAGCACGTGCCCGTGTTCATCACGGAGGCGATGGTCGGGCACAAGCTCGGCGAGTTCGCCGCCACGCGGCGCTACCGCGGCCACGGTCACCACACCGAGCGCAGCGCGGCGCTCAAGTAGAGAGAGATGGAAGTAGTCGCAACCGCCAAGTGGGTTCGCACCACCGCGCGCAAGGCGCGCCTGGTGACCGCGAGCGTCGAGGGTCTGCCGGTCGCCGAGGCGCTGGTGATCCTGCGCTTCACGCCGCGCGCGGCTGCCCGCGACGTCGCCAACGTCATCAAGTCGGCCGCGGCCAACGCCGAGCACAACTACAACCTCGACGCTTCGACGTTGCGCGTGGCCCGGGTCGAGGTCGAGGCGGCCGCGATCATCAAGCGCTTCCGGCCCAAGCCCCGTGGCATGTCCGGGAGCATCTTCAAGCGCACCGCCCACCTGCGGGCGTTCGTGACCGACGACGAGGCGGCCGTGAACAAGCGGGTGCGCTCGAAGATCCGCATGCCGCGCACCGTGGTGACGGCGCCGGCCGCCGGCCCGGCGCGCGAGACCCCGGCCAGCCGCCGCCGTCGCAGCGCCGCCGCCCCCAGCGCCGCGCCTGAGGCGAGCGCCGCCACCCCGCGCCGGCGTGGCGCCGCGGCCAAGACGCCGGCGACAGCGACGCAGCCGACCAAGACCACCGAGGACACGGCGCCGGTGAGCGCCAGCGAGGAGCCGGCCACCGACACCGGCGAGGGAGAGAACCAGTAATGGGTCAGAAAGTCCACCCCATCGGCTTCCGCCTGGGCGTGTACCGCAACTGGGACGCGCGCTGGTACGCCGACAAGGACTACACGGCGCTGCTGCACGAGGACATCGCGATCCGCAAGCTGATCGGCGGCCGCCTGCGCAACGCCGGCGTGGCGCGCATCGAGACCGAGCGCCGCGGCAACGAGCTGACCGTGACCATCCAGACGGCCAAGCCGGGCATCGTCATCGGCAAGCAGGGCGCGTCCGTCGACGCGCTGCGCGACGAGCTCGAGCGGATCACCGCCAAGAAGGTGCGGGTCACCATCCACGAGATCAAGACGCCCGAGCTCGACGCCAAGCTGGTCGCCGAGAACGTGGCCTCACAGCTGGAGAAGCGCATCGCCTTCCGGCGCGCCCTCAAGCAAACCCTGCTGCGCTCGATGCGCGCGGGCGCCAAGGGCTGCAAGATCCAGGTGAGCGGCCGCCTCGGCGGCGCCGAGATGTCGCGTCGCGAGTGGGACCGCGGCGGCCGCGTGCCGCTGCACACCTTGCGCGCCAACATCGACTACGGCCAGGCCGAGGCGCGCACCACCTTCGGGCGCATCGGGGTGCAGGCCTGGATCTACAAGGGTGACTTCGTCACCGCCACGGGGGAGCCGATCAGCGGCACCGCGGTCCGCGAATCCGACGACGGCGAGACGGGCGACTCCCTCGAGCGCGCCACGCCGGCAGCCGCCGAGGCTCCAGCCCGACCGCGCGCGGCCGAGGCGCCGGCCCCGGTGGCGGTGGTCGAGTCGCCGGCGCCGATCGGGCCCGAGGCCGCGGACGCCGAGGCGGCCATCGATGCCGAGGCGGAGGTTGACGCTGACGCGGATGCCGACGACGAGGCCGTGGTCGCGGCCGTCGGGGGGATCCCCGAGGATGGTGAGAAGGTCGAGAAGCTCGCGTCCAAGCGCAAGGCCCCCGCCGCCGCCAAGAAGCCGGCCAGCCGTGCCCCGGCCAAGCCGGCGGCGCGCAAGCCCGTCTCCCGCAAGCCGGCTGCGCCCGCCGCGGGCGCCACGGCAGAGGAGGAGTAGCCCCATGCTCATGCCCAAGCGCACCAAGCATCGCAAGCTCCACCGCGGGCGCCGCCAGGGAGCCGCTCAGCGCGGCAACCGGATCTCGTTCGGGACCTATGGCCTCCAGGCCATGGGTGTCTGCTGGATGACCAACCGTCAGATCGAGGCTGCCCGCCGCGCCATGACCCGCCACGTCAAGCGCGGCGGCAAGATCTGGATCCGCGTCTTCCCCGACCACGTCTACACCAAGAAGCCGGCCGAGACCCGCATGGGCAGCGGCAAGGGCCAGCCCGAGGGTTGGGTGGCGGTCGTCAAGCCGGGCCGCATGCTCTTCGAGATGTCCGGTGTCAGCCCCGAGGTGGCCAAGGAGGCGATGCGCCTGGCCGCCCACAAGCTGCCCATCCGCACCCGTTTCGTGGTGCGCGAGGAGCCCGGCGCCGAGGCGGAGGAGAGCGCATGACCGTGCGTGCCGTCGCCCTCGACAACCTCCGCGCCCTGAGTGGCGACGAGCTGGCCGCGCACCTGCGCGAGCAGCGCGGCCAGCTCTTCCAGGTGCGCCTCCAGCAGACCATCGGCCAGGTCGAGAACCATCGCCAGATCCGCGCCATCCGCAAGGAGATCGCCCGCACCATGACCGTGCAGGTGGAGATCCGCCTTGCCGCCGAGCGCGGCGAGCCGGCCCCGGCCCCGCGCACGCCGGTCAAGGCGGGCCGCAGTCAGCCGGCGGCCGCCCCGGTGAAGCGCCGCACCCGCAAGCCGGTCGAGGTCGCCGCGGCGGCACCGGCGGAAGCGGCGGACACCGCAGACGTCACGGCGGAAGCCGACGAGGAAAGCACATGAGCACAGAGCCGGCCCAGGCCGCTGTCCGCGCGCGTCGCAAGGTGCGCGAGGGAGTTGTGGTCAGCGACAAGATGGAGAAGACGCGCATCGTCCTCGTCCAGGACCAGAAGCCGCACGCCCTCTACAAGAAGGTGGTGCGCATCAACCGCCGCTTCAAGGTGCACGACGAGGTCAACGAGTCGGGCATCGGCGACCGCGTGCGCATCGTCGAGACGCGCCCGCTGTCCAAGGAGAAGCGCTGGCGGATCTCCGCCGTGCTGGAGAAGGCCAAGTAGTGATCCAGCAGGAATCCGTCCTCAAGGTGGCGGACAACAGCGGTGCCCGCGAGATCCTCTGCATCCGCGTGCTCGGGGGCAGCTACCGCAAGTACGCCTCGGTGGGTGACGTGATCATCGGCACCGTCAAGGTCGCCCAGCCCAACGCGCAGGTGAAGAAGGGTGACGTGGTCCGCGCCGTGGTGGTGCGCACCGTCAAGGAGTACCACCGCCCCGACGGCAGCAACATCCGCTTCGATGAGAACGCGGCGGTGTTGATCCAGCCGAACAACAGCCCGCGCGGCACGCGCATCTTCGGCCCGGTGGCCCGCGAGCTGCGCGAGCGCAACTTCATGAAGATCGTCAGCCTTGCCCCGGAGGTGCTGTGATGAGCGCCAAGACCGAGCGGCGCACGCGCATCGGCCTGCGCCACCGCGGCTGGGCGCAGGGCCGCGCCCGCCTGCTCGACATCCGCGCCGGGGACACCGTCGAGGTGATCGCCGGCAAGGACAAGGGCAAGCGCGGCACGGTGGTGCGCACCATTCCCAGCACCCAGCGGATCGTCGTCGAGGGGGTCAACCGCCTCAAGCGGCACACCAAGTCGGGCGTGGCCGGCAACATCCAGGGCGGCATCATCGACTTCAACGCGCCGATCGCCTACGGCAACGTCCTGCTCGTCTGCAACCGCTGCGACAAGCCGACCAGGATCGCGCGCGTCGCCCAGCCCGACGGCACCCTGCCGATCGTCTGCAAGAAGTGCGACGAGATCTACGTGAGGAACGAGAGCTGATGGTCACCGCCGCCGCCGAGCTTCCCCGCCTCCGCCAGCGCTATCAGGACGAGATCGTCCCCACCCTGGTCCGCGACTTCCGCTACCGCAACGCCATGCAGGTGCCCCGCGTCGAGAAGATCGTGGTCAACATCGGCCTTGGCGAGGCGATCCAGAACGGGCGCGCCATCGACGCCGCGGTCAACGACCTCAAGACCATCACCGGCCAGTCACCGATCGTCATCCGCGCCAAGAAGTCGGTGGCTGCGTTCAAGCTGCGCGAGGGGATGCCGATCGGCGTCAAGGTGACCCTGCGCGGGCGGCGCATGTGGGAGTTCCTCGACAAGGTGGTGAGCGTGACGCTGCCGCGCATCCGCGACTTCCGCGGCATCGATCCCAAGGCCTTCGACGGCCACGGCAACTACACCCTGGGCCTCCGCGAGCAGCTGGTCTTCCCCGAGATCGACTTCGACAAGATCGACAAGCTCCGCGGGCTCGAGATCTGCATCGTGACGACAGCCCGCACCGACGATGAGGGGCGCGCGCTCCTGGCCGCCTGCGGGATGCCGTTCCGCAAGCCGGGACAACAGTGATTGGAATGCCGCGTGCGTCCGGGGCCTCCCCCGGATACGGCGTGGAGAGGTAAACAGTGGCCAAGAAGTCGTTGATCGCCAAGTCGCTGCGCCCGGCGCGGTTCGCCAGCCAGCAGCACAACCGCTGCGGGGTGTGCGGCCGGCCGCGCGCCTACATGCGCAAGTTCGGCATGTGCCGCGTCTGTTTCAGGGGCATGGCCTCGCAGGGACAGATCCCCGGCGTCAAGAAGAGCTCCTGGTAGACGGCCATGATGAGTGACACCATCGCCGACATGCTCACGCGCATCCGCAACGCCAGCGCGGCCAACCACCACACCGTGGCCATCCCCGCCTCGAAGATGAAGGTGGAGATCGCCCGCGTCCTCGCCGCCGAGGGGTTCGTCGAGGGCTTCGAGGTCAGTGGCGAGGCGCCGCAGCAGGTGCTCACGGTCACCCTCAAGCCGCGCACCACGCGGGGTCGCGCGCTCTCCGGTCTGCGCCGCATCAGCCGCCCCGGGCTGCGCGTCTACGCGCGCAAGTCCGAGATCCCCCGCGTGCTCGGCGGCCTCGGCATCGCCATCATCTCCACCTCGCACGGTCTGATGACCGGCCAGGCGGCGCAGCGCGCCGGCCTCGGTGGCGAGGTGGTCGCGTACGTCTGGTAGCCGCGATGTCCAGGATCGGCAAGCTCCCCATCACAGTGCCCAGCGGCGTCGAGGTCACCCTCGCGGGTAGCCACATCACCGTGACCGGCTCGCGTGGCACCCTCGAGCGCAGCCTGCCGCCGTCGATGATCATCGAGGTCACCGACGGTGTCATCAGCGTGCGCCGTCCCACCGAGACCACCACGCATCGCTCCCTGCATGGTCTGACGCGCACGCTCGTGGCCAACATGGTCGAGGGCGTCAGCCAGGGGTTCACCCGCCAGCTCGACCTCGTCGGCGTCGGCTTCCGCGCCGCCAAGCAGGGCAACGACCTGGTGCTCAGCCTCGGGTACTCGCACCCCATCCGCTACACGCCGCCAGACGGGGTCACCATCGATGTGCCGGTGCCCACCCAGGTGACCGTGAGCGGCACCAACAAGGAGATCGTCGGCCAGGTGGCCGCCAAGATCCGCTCCTTCCGCAAGCCCGAGCCGTACAAGGGCAAGGGCGTGATGTACAGGGGCGAGGTGATCCGGCGCAAGGCGGGCAAGTCCGGCAAGGCCGGGAAGGGCAAGTAGTCATGCACACCAAGTTCGATCGTCGTGCCGCCCGAGACCGCCGCCACCGGCGCGTGCGCAAGCGCGTGCATGGTGCCGCGGCGCGCCCGCGCCTGGCGGTCTTCCGCAGCCTCCACCACATCACCGTGCAGCTCATCGACGACGCTGCCGGCCACACGCTGGCCGCCGCCTCGACCCACGACGCCGACGTCCGCAAGGAGCTCGGCGGCAAAGGCAACGCGTCCTCGGCCGGGGCAGCGGTGGTGGGCCGGGTGATCGCCGAGCGCGCCCGGGACAAGGGTGTCACCGCTGTCGTGTTCGACCGCGGCGGATACCTCTACCACGGCAGGGTCAAGGCCCTCGCCGACGCTGCCCGCGAAGCGGGACTGGAGTTCTAGCCATGGCAATGCGCATGGACCGTCGCGACGATCGCGCCGGCGACCTGCAGGAGAAGATCGTCTCCCTCAACCGGGTCGCCAAGGTGGTCAAGGGCGGTCGCCGGTTCTCGTTCAGCGCGCTGGTCGTCGTCGGCGACGGCGCCGGCCGGGTCGGCGCCGGGCTCGGCAAGGCGGGTGAGGTGCCCGACGCCATCCGCAAGGGCGTCGACGACGCCCGCAAGCACATGATCACCGTGCCCATGGTGGGCACCACCATCCCCCACGAGGTGCACTACAAGCTGGGCGCAGCCAAGGTGCTGCTCAAGCCGGCCGTGCCCGGGACCGGGGTCATCAGTGGCAGCTCGATGCGCGCCGTCGTCGAGGCCGCCGGCATCCACGACATCCTCACCAAGTCGCTGGGCACCGACAACCCCATCAACGTGGTGCGCGCCACCATCGCGGCGCTGGCCAGCATGCGCACCCTCCGCGACGTCGCCAGCCTGCGCGGGCTCGACCCCGAGCGCATGGTGGGCCGGCGGCGCGCCGCCGAGATGCTCGGCGAGAACGCTGCCGCGCCGCAGCCGGTGAGCGCATGAGCACGCTGCGCGTCACCTACCGCAAGAGCATGATCGGCTACGCCAAGGACCAGAAGGCGACGCTGGCCGCGCTCGGGTTGCGCAAGCTCAACCACAGCGTCGAGCACCAGAACACCTCGTCGATCCGCGGGATGGTGCACAAGGTGCGCCACCTGGTGAGCGTCGAGGGCATCCCCGCCGACACGCCCGAGGGCATGGCGGTGCTGGCACGGCCGAGCGGGGAGGGGGAGTCGTGAGGCTGCACGACCTCAAGCCCGCTCCCGGCAGCCGCACCAAGCGCACCCGGGTGGGCCGCGGTATCTCGGCCGGGCAGGGCAAGACCTCGGGGCGCGGGCAGAAGGGCCAGGGCTCGCGCGAGAGCAACAGCGTCCCCACCGGTTTCGAGGGCGGCCAGATGAAGCAGTCGATGCGGCTGCCCAAGCTGCGCGGCTTCCACAACCGGTTCCGGCGCGAGTACGAGGTGGTCAACCTCAGCAAGCTCAACCGCTTCGAGCGCGATGCCATCGTTGACGGCGCCGCATTGGCCGCCGCCGGCCTGGTCTCGGGCGCCGACGCGCCGGTCAAGCTGCTCGCCGCCGGCCGCGTCAAGGTGGCGGTGCAGGTGCGCGTGCACCGGGCATCGGGAGCGGCCCGCCGGGCGGTCGAGGCCGCCGGTGGTCGCGTCGACCTGCTCGAGCAGCCGGCGCCGGCGAGTGCGGATGACGCCGACCCGGAGCAGCAACCAGAGGCGCAGGAGCAGCCACAGGCGTGAACCTGCTGCAGGCGCTCGGCCAGGCGATGCGCATCCCCGAGCTGCGCAGGAAGCTGGTGATCACCATCGGCCTGGTGCTCGCCTTCCGGGTGCTCGCCAACGTCTCGATCCCCGGAGCCGATCCCAAGGCGCTCCAGGCCCTGTTCAGCAGCAACTCGCTGCTCGGCCTCTTCAACCTCGTCGGGGGCGGGGGCCTGCAGCGCTTCACGATCGTGGCCGAGGGCCTCAATCCCTACATCAACGCCACCATCATCATGCAGCTGATGACCGTGGTCTCGGTGCGGCTCAAGGAGCTCAGCAAGGAAGGCGAGCAGGGCCGCAAGAAGATCACACGCTACACGCGCTGGTTGACCGTCCCGCTCGCCGCGCTCCAGGGCTGGGGATTCCTCGCGTTGTTCACCAACCCCAACGCGGTGACCATCAACGGCCAGCCCCAGGCCATCATCCCCAACGCCACCACCACCCAGGAGATCGGCATCGTCCTGACCCTGGTGGCGGGGACGATCATCGCCATGTGGCTCGGCGAGCTGATCACCGAGTACGGCGTCGGCAACGGGGTGTCGCTGATCATCTTCACCGGCATCATCGCGAGGGTCATCCCCTCGATCGGTGATTACGGCACCACCGGCGGCACCCACGTCATCCAGATCATCGGCGTCGCCGTGATCGCGCTGGTGGTCACGGCGGGGATCATCGCGGTGCAGCAGGCACAGAGGAAGGTGCCGGTGCAGTCCGCCCAGCGGGTGCTCAACCCACGCACCGGGGCGGCGCAGCAGGGACGGCGCAACTTCCTGCCGCTGCGCATCAACACTGCGGGCGTCATCCCGATCATCTTCGCGCTGTCGATCATGTTCTTCCCGACGATCTTCGCCAACCTCTTCGCCAGCGCGGGCGGCTTCCTCGGCAACGCCTCCTCGTGGATCACCGCCAACTGGCAGCCGAACGGGCCCAAGTGGTACATCAACGTGCTCTACAACGGCCTCTACTTCCTGCTCATCCTCGGGTTCACGTACTTCTACACGGCCGTCGTGTTCGACCCCAACGACGTCGCCGACAACCTCAAGAAACAGTCGACGTTCATCCCCGGGATCAGACCGGGGCGGAGCACGGCGGAGTACCTGGGCCGGGTCATGGGGCGCATCACCCTGGCCGGGGCGCTGTTCCTCGCCGTGATCACCGTCGTCCTGCCGCTGTTCACAGCGTTCGCGACGCGCGCCGACCCCACCAGCCTCTACCTGGGGGGCACGGCGATACTCATCGTGGTCGGCGTCGCGCTCGACACCATGAAGCAGATCGAGACCCAGCTGCTGATGCGCCAGTACAAGGGCTTCATCAGGTGATCACCATCCTGTTCGGCCCGCCGGGGAGCGGCAAGGGCACCCAGGCGGCGATCATCTCCGAGCGCTTCGGCCTGCCCCATGTCGGCACCGGGCAGATGCTCCGTGACGAGGTGGCCGCGGGGTCGGAGCTGGGACGCGAGGTCGAGCCGATCATGAGCAGCGGCGGGCTCATCCCCGACGACATGATGGTGCGGGTCATCGAGAATCGCATCGCACAGCCCGACGCCTCGCGCGGCGTGCTGCTCGACGGCTTCCCGCGCACCGTCCCGCAGGCAGAGGAGCTCGACGTCATGCTCGAGCGCACCGGTCGTGAGATCGGCGTGGTGCTGTTCTTCGACGTCCCCGAGGGTGAGCTCCGCAAGCGGATCGCTCATCGCGCCGAGGTCGACCACCGCGCCGACGACAGCCCGACCGCGTACATCGAACGCATGCGCGTGTACGAGGAGAAGACCGCGCCGGTGGTCGGCTACTACGAGCGGCGGGGGACGCGCATCGAGTACGTCAACGGCAACCTGCCCATCGAGGCCGTGACCGAGTTGATCCTCACCATCTTCGGTGGCCAGCTGCCCCCCGGTGAGGTCGCCTGAGGTGGCACGGGTCGAGGCCTTCCGCCTCAAGCGCCCCGAGGAGATCGAGAAGATGCGCGTCTCCGGGCGGATCCTCGGGGAGTGCCTCGCCCACCTCGCGGCCAAGGTGCGCGCCGGCATCACCACGCTCGACCTCGACCGCGAGGCGGACACGTTCATCCGTGACCACGGCTGCATCCCCGGGTTCCTCGGCTACCAGGACTACCCCAACTCGCTCTGCGTGTCGGTCAACGACGAGGTCGTCCACGGCATCCCGGGGCCGCGGGTCATCGAGGACGGCGACCTCGTCTCGCTCGACTGCGGCCTGATCCTCGACGGCTGGTGGGCGGACAGCGGACTGTCGGTGGCATGTGGCGAACCGAGCCCCGAGGTGGCCCGGCTCATCGAGGTCACCCGGGAGGCGCTCGAGCGCGGCATCGCCATGGCCCGGCCGGGCAACACCATCGGCGACATCGGCCACGCGGTCCAGACCTATGCGGAGGGTGAGGGGTACTCGCTGGTGCGCGATTACGTCGGCCACGGGATCGGCCGCAACATGCACGAGCCACCGCAGGTGCCCAACCACGGCCAGCCGGGCACCGGGAACGTCATCAAGCCCGGCTACGTGCTCGCCATCGAGCCGATGGTCAACGTCGGTGGTCCGCAGGTCCGCGTCCTGGCTGACGGCTGGACGGTGGTGACCGTCGACGGCAAGCTGTCCTGCTACTCCGAGCACACCGTGGCGGTAACCGAGGACGGTCCCGAGGTCCTCACCCTCCGACCCGCCCTCTCCGCCGTCGACTGAGGCGGCGCGGGGGCGCTGACCGTCCCCGCCCGGCCCTGGCTGGCGCACACTGTTCCCCGTGAGGGTCTCCGCCAAGGTGGACTACGCGCTGCGCGCCATGGCTCAGCTGGCTGCTGAGGGAGGCACGGAGCCGGTCAAAGCCGACCACATCGCGCGCGCCCAGGAGATCCCGCTGAGCTTCCTGCTCGGCATCCTCCGCGAGCTGACCAGGGGACACCTGCTGCGGAGCCGGCGGGGGACGGAGGGCGGCTACGAGCTGGCCCGCCCGGCCGACCAGATCACCCTCGCCGACGTGATGCGGGTCATCGATGGACCGCTGGTCAACCTGCGCGACTCGCACCTGCGCGAGCTGGGCTACGGTGGCCCGACCGAAGCGCTCGAGACGGTCTGGATGGCGGTGCGATCGAGCGTCCGCTCAGTTCTGGAGTGCGTCAGCCTGGCCGAGCTGGCCAGTGGCACCCTGCCCGTCTCCGTCCGCCAGCTGGCCCAGATGTACGTGGACAGCGAGCTCAACCGGCCGGGCACCCCGCTCAGCTCGATCGCCGTCGGCGGCTCCGCGGGCGGGTAAGCGGGCAGACACCGCGGGCATCCCACGAGACCCTGACGAGGCTGACACGCCCCCCGTAGATGGACGCTTGACGCGATGATTCGGCCCTCGATATACTCGCCTTATTCGGTCAACTTGACCATATTGGTAGAGAAGCGGGCGGGCAGGGGGGACACCGGTGCACATCGACCTGTATATCGCGTTGGCGGGGCTGATCGTCGGCTTCGCCGTGGGCCTGACCGGCATGGGCGGGGGCGCCCTGATGACCCCGGTCCTGGTGCTGCTCTTCGGGGTGCAGCCGCTTGCGGCGGTCTCCAGCGACCTGGTGGCGTCGCTGCTGATGAAGCCGATCGGCGCAATGGTCCATGTCGGCAAGCGCACGGTGCGGTGGCCGCTGGTGCTCTGGCTGAGCCTCGGGTCCGTGCCGGGTGCTCTCCTCGGGGTGACCTTCCTCAAGCTGCTCGGCAAGGGGGCCGCAGTGCAGAGCGTCGTCCAGCTGGCGCTCGGCTCGGTCCTCCTGCTGTCGGTCTCGGCGCTGGCGGCACGCTGGCTGGTCGACCGGTACCGCACCGGCCCGCGCCGGGCCGAGCTGGCGCCCGGCGACCCGCTCCACGTCCGCCGCGCCGCGACCACGTTGGTGGGGCTCACCGTCGGCTTCATCGTCGGCATCACCGCGACGGGGTCGGGCACCCTGATCGTGGTGGCCCTGCTCATGGTGTACCCCCGGCTGCGCGGGTCGCAGACCGTCGGCACCGACCTGACCCAGGCGATCCCCATGGTCGGAGCGGCGGCCCTCGGGCACGTCCTCTTCGGCGACTTCAGGCTGGCGCTGACGCTCTCCATCGTCATCGGCGCCATCCCCGGCGTGCTCGCCGGCTCACTGGTGTCGTCCCGGGGCAGCACCGGGCTCATCCGCGGGGCGCTCTGCGTCGTCCTCCTGGCCTCCGGGCTGAAGCTGCTCGGCGTCCCCACCGCTGCCATCGGCGTGGCGGCGGCGTGCGCGATCGTCGCCGCCGGCCTTGTCCTGCTGGTGGCGCGTGTCAACCGGGTCGCCCCCGCGGCGACCGAGCTGCTCGAAGCCTCCTGAAGCAGGCGGGGGTCGTAGCGCCGCCGGGCGATACGATCCCCGCCATGGGTGGTGCTCCACGCCCCGGAGGGGCCCGGCGGTTTGCCGTGTCGCCGAGGCTTTCCGTATACTTGGCGGTCGCGGCTGCCGTACAGCCAGATTCCGCACGCCTCTACCAGCGGCGTGGCTGAGCCCCTGATCGGGAGGGTCATCGAGCCCCTACCCGATTCGCTCTACCGGGTCGAACTGGACGACGGCCACAGGGTTCTCTGCCATCCGGCCGGAAAGGCGCGCCTCCAGGCGGTCCGCATCCTGCCGGGCGACAGGGTGCAGGTCGAACTCAGCGCCGCCGATCCCGGTCGGGGACGCATCCTCCAGCGGCTCGCGTAGCCGCGACACAGAACAAGGGACAGCGCAGCAGCGATGAAGGTCAGGGCCTCGGTCAAGAAGATGTGTGACCACTGCAAGGTGATCAAGCGGCACGGGGCGGTCCGGGTCATCTGCGACGCCAACCCGAAACACAAGCAGCGGCAGGGGTAGAGGAGACACGTGGCACGCATCGCCGGCATCGACATCCCGCGCGACAAGCGGATCGAGGTCGCGCTGACGTACATCTTCGGCATCGGGCCGACGACGTCGCGGCGCCTGCTCACGCTCGCCCAGGTCTCTCCCGACATCCGCACCCGCGACCTCAGCGACGCCCAGGTGGGCAAGCTGCGCGACCTGATCAGCAAGCAGCTGCAGGGTCGCGTCGAGGGTGACCTGCGCCGCCAGGTGGCGCTCAACATCAAGCGGCTGATGGAGATCGGCACCTACCGCGGGCTGCGCCACCGGCGCGGGCTGCCGGTGCGCGGTCAGCGCACCCGCACCAACGCGCGCACGCGTCGCGGCCCCAAGAAGACGGTCGGCGTGCGCCGCAAGAAGAAGTAGAGCGTGGCCAAGAAGAAGAAGGTCGTCCGCACCCGGCGTCGCGAACGCAAGAACGTGGTCGTCGGGCACGCCCACGTGCTCGCCACGTTCAACAACACCATCGTCAGCCTCACCGATCCCTCCGGCAACGTCCTCGCCTGGGGCTCGGCCGGCGGCCAGGGCTTCAAGGGCTCGCGCAAGAGCACGCCCTTCGCGGCGCAGATCACCGCGGAGAGCACGGCTCGTCGCGCCATGGAGCACGGTTTGAAGAGCATCGAGATCTTCGTCAAGGGACCTGGGGCCGGCCGTGAGGCCGCCATCCGCAGCCTGCAGGCGTCTGGCCTCGAGGTCACCGCGATCACCGACGTCACACCGATCCCCCACAACGGCTGCCGGCCTCCCAAGCGGCGCCGGGTCTAGGACACAGATATGGCCAACCAGGCAGGACCCGTCTGCCGCCTCTGCCGCCGCGAGGGCACCAAGCTCTTCCTCAAGGGAAGCAAGTGCCTGACCAACTGCACCTTCGACAAGCGCAACGCGCTTCTCCCCGGTCAGCACGGCCTGGCGCGGCGACGCAAGACCAGCGACTACGGCATCCAGCTGCGCGCCAAGCAACGGGCGCGCCGCCAGTACGGCGTGCTCGAGGCGCAGTTCCGCACCTACTTCGCGCGCGCCGAGCGCAGCACCGGGGTCACCGGCACCGTGCTGCTCCAGCAGCTCGAGCGGCGCATCGACAACGTGGTCTACCGGCTCGGCCTCGCCGCCTCGCGTCGCGAGGCACGCCAGCTGGTGTCGCACCGCCACTTCCAGCTCAACGGGCGCACCATCAACGTCGCCTCGGCGCAGGTGCGTCCCGGGGACGTGGTCGAGGTGCGCGAGCGCAGCCGCGCGCTGCCGCCGATCGTCAACGCTCGCGAGCTCGTCGCCGGGCGCACCGTCCCCGACTGGCTGACCCTCGACGCCGGCGCCATGCGCGGCACCGTGGTGCGCCTGCCCGAGCGCCACGAGATGGAGCAGACAATCGACGAGCAGCTCGTGGTGGAGTTCTACTCCCGCTGATGACCACGCACCGTTCCCACTGCTATTCCGGTTTCGATAACCCAAGCCTGGCTTCGCAGATGCGCGCAGCTGGCACCCTGTGAGGCACGCCACTTTCTATGGTTGACACGATCGCCGCCCCCGCCGTCCGCGAAGTCGAGAGCACCACCAATTACGGCAAGTTCGAGATCGAGCCGCTGGAGCCGGGCTTCGGCACCACGCTGGGCAACTCGTTGCGCCGCGTGCTCCTCTCCTCGCTGAACGGCGCCGCCATCACGTCGGTCTCGATCGACGGCGTGGCCCACGAGTTCTCCGCGATCCCCAACATCAAGGAGGACGTCACCGAGATCCTCCTCAACATCAAGGAGATCAACGTGGTCTCGCACAGTGACGAGCCGGTGCGCGTCACCCTCGACGTGCGCGGACCGAAAGAGGTCACCGCCGGGGACATCCAGACCACCAGCGACGTCGAGATCCGCAATCCCGACGTGCACATCTGCACGCTGGACGGCCCCAAGTCGCACCTGCGCATGGACCTGACCGTCGAGCGTGGCAAGGGGTACGTCACCGCCGAGCGCAACAAGCGCGAGGGTCAGCCGATCGGGGTCATCCCCATCGACGCCATCTTCACGCCGGTGCGCCGCGCCAACTTCACCATCGAGAAGACCCGTGTCGGCCAGGAGACCGAGTGGGACAAGTTGGTGGTCGAGGTCTGGACCGACAGCACGCTCAGCCCGGTCGACGCGGTCAGCCAGGCCGCGGCTCTGTTCACGCAGCATCTCGACCTCTTCGTGCGCTTCGGCGACAACCTCGCCGTGCCACCACAGAGCCAGAAGCGCGGCAACGACGTGCCCAGCCGCCTCGCCGACACCCCCATCGAGGACCTCGAGCTCAGCGTCCGTGCGCTGAACTGCCTGAAGGCGAACGACGTCACCAAAGTCGGACAGCTCGTGGCCATGCGCCAGGAGGACCTGCTCACCCTGCGCAACTTCGGGCAGAAGTCCCTCGACGAGATCCGCGAGAAGCTTGTCGAGCGCGGCATGGTGTCCGCCGAGGAGCTCGAGACCCTCTTCCAGCCGGCCGGCCGGTAGGAGCTGGGGAGATGCGTCACCGCCGGGCCGGACGGAAGTTCGGCCGCACCGCCGCGCACCGCCAGGCGATGACCCGCAACCAGGTCACCGCCTTGCTGCGCCACGGGCGCATCCAGACCACCGAGGCGCGCGCCAAGGAGCTGCGTCGCTGGGTGGAGCGGGTCATCACCGCGGCCAAGCCCGATGACCTGCACGCGCGCCGCCAGGTCGCGCTGTACGTCAGCGACCGTGAGGTGAGCGCCCGCCTGTTCACCACCCTGGTTCCGCGCTTCAAGGAGCGCCCGGGCGGTTACACCCGCATCATCCACGTCGGGCCGCGCCCCGGGGACGCCGCGCCGCTGGCGATCATCGAGCTCGTCGACTGAGATGACCATGGTTCGCCTGGTGCTCGAATACGACGGGAGCGACTTCCACGGCTGGCAATCGCAGCCGTCGGTGCGCACCGTCGAGGGCGTGCTCCGCGATGCGCTGCAGCGGGTCACCGGCGAGTCGCCGCGACTCAGCGCGGCGGGCCGCACCGACGCCGGCGCGCATTCGCACGGCCAGGTTGTCGCCGTGCCGCTGACGGCCACCTGGGAACCGCAGCGCCTCGGCACCGCCCTCAACGCGGTGCTGCCGCAGGACGTGGCCGTGCGCCGCGCCGAGCGGGCCCCGGCCACCTTCCACGCGCGCTTCGACGCGCTCAGCCGCACCTACCGATACGTCGTGGTGTCCCGCCGCTCGCGCAGCCCGCTGCTGCGCCGTCATGCCTGGCACTGCTCGGGCGAGCTCGACCTTGCAGCGATGCGCGACGCGGCGACCCTGCTGCGCGGCACCCACGACTTTGCGGGGTTCGGTCGCTCGCCCCGGGCCGGCGCCAGCACGGTGCGCACCGTGCACCACGCCGGTGTCCGTCGCGCCTCGGCCCCCCTCGCCGATGCCCCGCCCGCGTTCGTCATCGAGGTGAGCGCCGATGCCTTCCTGTACGGCATGATGCGGGCCATCGCGGGCGCGCTGGTCGCGGTGGGCCGCGGGCGCATGAGCGTCGCCGACATCGGCGCCATGCTCGACGACCCCAGCCAATGCCGCACGGTCACGGTCGCCCCGGCGCGCGGCCTGCACCAGTGGAGCGTGACCTACCCGGCGGCGCCCGACACGGAGACCACGGCATGACCCAGACCTCGCAGCGTACCTACACCGCCAGGCCGGGAACGCTCGCCGACACCTGGTACCTCGTGGACGCGCGTGGCCAGACACTCGGGCGCCTGGCGGTCAACATCGCGCGCATCCTGCGCGGCAAGCACCGCCCCCAGTTCACGCCCCACCTCAACACCGGCGAGCACGTGGTGGTGATCAACGCCCGCGACATCGTGGTCACCGGGCGCAAGCGCACGCTCAAGGTCTACGACAGGTACTCGGGCCATCCCAGCGGTCGTCACGAGCGCACCTACGACCAGCAGATGGAGCGCGACCCCACCTACCCGATCATCCACGCGGTGCGCGGCATGCTCCAGCACAACACCCTCGGCGCCGACATGCTGAGGCGGTTGCGCGTGTACCCCGGAGCCGAGCACCAGCACGCGGCCCAGCAGCCCAAGCCGATCACGTTCGGCGACCTCGGAGAGATCAAGCTTGCCAGCAACGAGTGAGCACTACTACTACGGCACCGGTCGCCGCAAGAGCGCCGTGGCCCGTGTGCGCCTGGTGCCCGGTGACGGCGTCCTGGTCATCAACGGACGTTCGCCGAGCGAGTACTTCGGCCGTCGCGACCTCGAGACGGTGGTCACCCAGCCGCTGCGCATCACCGACAACCTTGGCCGCTTCGTGGCCAGCATCAAGGTGGAGGGCGGCGGCGTCGCCGGCCAGGCGGGGGCCATCTGTCACGGCATCGCGCGCGCGCTGGTCTCCGCGGACGAGGATCTGCGCCCGGCGCTGAAGAAGGCAGGCCTGCTCACGCGCGACCCGCGCGAGAAGGAGCGCAAGAAGTACGGCCTCAAGCGCGCTCGCAAGGCTCCCCAGTACACAAAGAGATAGCGAAGGGGGAACTGCGTTCCCCCCTCGGGCACCCCCCGCTGCGGTGTCGGCTCCGGCGAGATGAACTCGCCTGCGCCGACGAGGGTGAAGGGGGACTTGCGTCTCCCTCTCACTGTTCCCTCCCCCTTGCAGCGGTGTCAGCTCCGACGACAGCGCTGCACGAAGCCGGCGACGCGATCGAGGGCGTCGTCGAGGACGGCTGCGAGGCCGTGCCCGATGCGTGGGTAGCCGATCAGCTCGGCGTCGGCGAGCAGCTCGGTCGCCCGGCCAAGCAGCTCGAAGCCGGCGAACGGGTCGGATTCGCCGCTGAGCAGCAGCACCGGGCAGCGGATGCGTCCCCAGTGCTCGGTGCGCTGGTCGTCGGGATGGCCGGGGCGGTGCAGTGGGTAGCTGAGCAGCACCAGGCCCGCCACGGCCGAGCCCTCGTCGCCGGCGGCGAGCATGCTGGCCACGCGTCCGCCGTATGAATGCCCACCGATGACGACATCGGCCCCGGCGGCGGCGAGGTGCCGCGCGAACACCGGCACCGCGCGCTCGGCTCGACCCACCGGCAGGTCGATGGCGACGGCGTCGACGCCGCGACGGCGCAGCCCCTCGACGTGAGGGCCCATCGACCTCGCGTCGCCTGACGCACCGTGGGCGAGAATCACTGATGTCACGACAGCGGTGATTGTCGGTCGCGGCCTCGGGCCGGCGCCGGTGGCCTGTTAGTGTTCGGCGGCGATGTCTCTCACGACGCGTGCGCGCGTGCTGGGCTGCCCCGTCGACGTCGTGGACATGGGCGCTGCGGTGCGGCGGCTGCTCGAGCTTGCCGAGCCAGGTGACCCGCCCGCGTTGGTGGTGACGCTCAACCCGGAGATGGTGATGCGGGCCCGGCGCGAGCCGGACTTCGCGATGCTGCTCGAGTTGGCGGCGCTGATCGTGCCCGATGGGGTCGGCCTGGTTCGCGCGTTGCGCCGCCGCGGGCACGCCGGGGCGCAGCGTGTGGGTGGTGCCGACCTCCTCGACGAATACCTGCCCGAGGCGGAGCTCCGCGGTCATCGTGTCGCCTTCGTCGGCGCGCGCGCAGGCGTCGCCGCTCGCGCCGCCGCGGTGGTGCGCCGCCGCCACCCGCGCCTCCAGGTGGACGCGGACGCGGGCGACCCGACGGCGGCGACCGCGCGGCGGGTCGGGGAGCGCACTCCCACCCTGGTCGCCGCGGCCTACGGTGCGGGGCGGCAGGAGCGCTTCCTGCGTGACCACATGCAGACCATGCGCGCCCGCGTGGGCATCGGCGTCGGTGGCAGCCTCGACTACCTGGCCGGCAGCGCCCGCCGGGCGCCCGTGCTGGTGCGCCGGGCCGGGATGGAGTGGTTGTGGCGGCTGCTTCGCGAACCCACCCGGTGGCGGCGCCAGCTGGTGCTGCCGCAGTTCTGGTACCTCGAGCGCCGCGAGGCGCGTCGATGATCAGCGTGGTCATCCCCGCCTTCAACGAACGCCGCCGGATCCCGGCGACGCTGGAGCGCATCCGCGCCTACCTCGACCAGTCCGATGAGGCCTACCAGGTCATCGTCGCCGACGACGGCAGCGCCGACGGCACCGCCGCCTTCGTGCAGTCGCTGGCGGAGGGCTGGCCGCAGCTGTCGGTCCTGGCGCTACCGCGCAACCAGGGCAAGGGAGCGGCCGTGCGCGCCGGCATGCTCGAGGCCCGCGGCGACCAGCGGCTCTTCACCGACGCCGACCTGAGCACGCCCATCGAGGAGCTGCCACGGCTGCGCCGCCACCTCACCGGCAACTGCCACGTGGCCATCGGCTCGCGAGCGGTGGCCGGCTCGACCATCGACGTGCACCAGCCGGGGCGGCGGGAGATGATGGGCCGCGCCTACAACCGCCTGGTGCAGCTGGTCGCGCTGCCCGGTCTCCAGGACACCCAGTGCGGTTTCAAGGTGTTCACCGCGCAGGCCGCCACCGCGTGCTTCGAGCCCCTGCGCACCCGCGGCTTCGGCTTCGATGCCGAGGTACTGCTGCGCGCCCGCCGCCGCGGCTGGGACATCGCCGAGGTGCCGGTGCGCTGGAGTCACCGTGACGATTCGCGCGTGAGCGCGCTGCGCGACGCGGGCAGGGTGCTCTTCGACCTCGTCCGCCTGCGCCTCTGGCGGCACTGACGTCGCGGTCCACAGCCGCCGACAGAGGGTCCGTCGCCAGCGTAGACTCACCACAGCATCGCGCCAATCGGTTCAGCGAGGATGACGTGAGCGTAGACCTCTCGGCGCCGCCCTTCGTCCTCGACGTGCGCGTGGCCCGGTCGCCACTGGTCGGCCTCCGCTACGGGGTCGACGGCCGCGCCACCGACATCGACGACCTCGTCGACGGCCTCGAGGCGGCGCTCGCCACCATCGCGGCCGAGCGCGACGAGGTGCGCAACCAGCTCAAGCCGTACGACACCAACCACCAGGTGATCGTCCAGCGGCTGGCCCGGGGCGCGGCCGGCGACTACCGGCAGCGGCTCGAGGAGGGGCTCGAGCTGCGCACCGAGCTGGCGCGGCTGGACGAGCGCATCCTCTGCGTCCGGGGGCGCATCGAGGTCCTCCGCGAGCAGCGCGCCGTGCTCACCAAGCTGCGCAAGAGCCTGACCGCCGTGCACGTCCTCGAGGGTGCATCCATCGACGGCCCTGGCGCCGCCGACAACCAGGCCGTGCGCCAGCTCTATCACCTGATCGACGTGGACCACGATGGCACCGCGCAGGCCATCTTCGAGGGGTCGATGCAGCTCCTCGCCGACGCCGCCCTGCACACGGAGTTGATCGGCCACGCCGTGGGCCACGACCCCGGCGCGGCGGCGGTGGCCGCGGCGAGCTGCCGGCGTTCGACCGACGCGGCGCTGCGCGAGCTCGAGCGCGTGGTCTTCCGCCTCCACCCGGGCGAGTTGCGCGACGAGGGGCTGGTGCCGGCGCTGCGCAGGCTTGTCGGCGAGCTGGCGGGGACTGCCGACGTCAGGGTGGTGGTGCTCGGCTCCGCTCGGCGGTTGCGTCCGGGCGTCGAGGTGGCCGTCTTCCGGATCGTCCAGGAGGCGGTGACCAACGGGTTGGCGCATGGCCACGCCGCCAGCGTCGAGGTGGCGCTCCTCTTCCAGCCGACGCGCCTGGCGGTGGTGATCCTCGACGACGGCGAGGGGTTCGACGTCGCTGCCACCGAGGCACGCCTTGGCCGCAGCAGCGGGCTCGGGATGGTGACCATGCGCCAGCGGGCTGCCGTCGAGGACGGCCAGCTCGAGGTGCGCAGCGTCGTCGGCGAGGGGACCGAGGTGCGGGCCAGCTTCCCCGCGCCGGACTGACCGCGCCTAGCGGACCTCGCGCGTCGCGGCCACGTGGACGAGCTCGTGGTGGCCGTCGATGTTGCAGTAGAGCGGGGCCTCCACCGTGCACGACGGGCACTCCGGCTGGACGGTGGCGTGCTCGATGCCGAACTCCTCGCAGAGCACAACCTCCACCGACCTGATCATCGCGGTGACCTCCGCGAGGGGTCGGTCGCCGACGATGACGTGGGCGGAGAGAGCCCGGTGTTCGCGGTCGAGCGACCAGATGTGCAGGTCGTGGACGCCATCGATACCGGGCAGCTGGGCGATGCGGGCGCGCACCTGCTCGGTGTCGAGATCGTGAGGCGTGCCCTCATTGAGGATGTGCAGGGCCTCACGCAGCAGGCCCAGCGCGCTGACGAGCACCAGGGCGGCGATCAGCAGCGACACCACGGCGTCGGCGCTGGCCCAGCCGAACAGCAACAGCGCCAGCGCGCCGACCACCACCGCCGCGTCGGTGAGCACGTCGGCGAGGACGTGCAGCAACGCGCTCTCCACGCCGAGGCCGCCGGCAGCGCCGCGCAGCACCAGGGCGATGGCTGAATTTGCCAGCAGTGCAAAGGAGCCGACGACGATGACGGGTACGGGCGCCACCAGCGCCGGGTGGCGGAGGCGGGTGAGCGCGTTGACTGCGATCACCGCGGCGATGACGACGAGCACGGCGCCGTTGACGGCCGCGGCGACGATGCCACCGCGGTGATGGCCGAAGGTGTGACGGGCGCCGGCGGGGCGGCGGCTGCGCGACACGGCGTACCAGGTGAGCCCGAGCGTGGCCGAGTTGGTCACCAGGTGCCCGGCGTCGCTGAGCAGCGCCAGCGATCCCGAGGCGATGCCGGCGGCGACCTCCGCGACCGCCACCACCACCACGCCGGCGATGGCGAGGCGCACTCGCGCCAGGGTGGCCGGCACGCTCCCTGCGGTCATGGCTGGATTATCCCCCCGTGAACGCGCCCCAATCCCGGCCGCGACAGGCTCAGTGCGTGGTTCGGGCGGCGGCGAGCTGGCGGCCCACCTGCGGCCTGCCGGTGCGGGTGCGCTTGAGCTCGAAGATGCGGGGGTCGGTGAGCGCCGGCATGACGATGTCCCACAGCTCACCCGCCTCCTCACCGGTCACGTGGTGATCGATGATCGGGCCGAACACAGGGGCGCATCCGTCGACGCTCAGGGTCGGCACCCCGAACGCCCCGCGCTCGACCGCTGCCCGATGCTCCGCGGCCAGCTCGGCCCGGACGCTGACGTCGTCGGACTGTTCGGCAAGGGCGGCGTCAAGCCCGGCGGCGGCCAGCGCTTCGCTGATCGTCTTGGGTGCAAGCAGCGGGAGGGCGCGTTCGTGGTGCGCCTCGCCGAGAGCGCGGTAGAGGTCGCGGACGGCCCGCTCACCGCCGTGCCGGCGCGCCGCCACCAGCACACGGAGCGCGCGCTCGGCGCCCTGCCGGGCCTCCGACGAGTTCGAACCGCTCGCGGTTGACCTCGACCAGTGAGAAGACCCGGGTGGTCACCCGGATCGGCCGCAGCCGCTCCACCTCGTACAGCCAGAGCGCGGTGAGCCAGCACCACGGGCAGGCGGGGTCGACGTGCAGGTCGACCTGCCGGGCGCTCACCCGTCCACCATACCCGGGGTTCCCCGAGCGCCGTCCTCGGGCCGCCGGGCACGGCGGGCGCCGGCCGCGGGGCGCGTGCCCTCCAGGTCGGGGCGGGCCCTCGCGGCCCGTACCATCGTCCACGTGAGCGCCGCGCACCGCCTCGAGACCAGCGACGGAAACCCCATCGCGGAGAACCTCGAGGTTGCCGCCACCGTCTGGTCGAGGTTCGTCGGGCTGATGTTCAGGCGCGAGCTCCCCGCCGGCCGCGGCCTGCTGATCCGCCCCTGCAGCTCCATCCACATGTTCTTCATGCGCTTCCCGCTCGACGTGCTCTTTGTCGACGGGGAGGGGCGCGTCGTGCGCGTGCTCGACTCGATCCGGCCGTGGCGGGCGAGCATGCCTGTGCGCGGCGCCAGGGCCGCGATCGAGCTCCCCGCAGGAACGGCCTCGCGGTACGGGGTGGTGGCCGGCACGCTGGTGCGGGTGGTGGAGACGACCGACGGCGCCTGACCGGCCACGGGACGGCCCCCCTACGATGACTGGATGACCTCCACCCGCGGCTGGGCCGCCGCTGCCGCACACACGCCGCTCGGCCCCTTCACCTTCGATCGCCGCGACCCGCGTCCGCACGACGTGGTCATCGACATCGCGTACTGCGGCGTCTGCCACAGCGACATCCACCAGGCCCGCGACGAATGGGGCGGATCGATCTTCCCGATGGTGCCGGGGCACGAGATCGTCGGCAGCGTCGCCGCGGTCGGCGGTGACGTCACCCGGTGGCGGGTGGGGGAGACGGTCGGCGTCGGTGTGTTCGTCGACTCCTGCCGCGAGTGCGACTCGTGCCGGGCCGGCGAGGAGCAGTACTGCGAGCAGGGCATGACCGTCACCTACAACGGGCGCGAACGCGACGGCGCCACGCCGACGTACGGCGGTTACGCGGAGCGCATCGTGGTCGACGAGAACTA
The DNA here is from genome assembly GCA_963850385.1 of Candidatus Dormiibacterota bacterium. Taxonomy (GTDB): domain Bacteria; phylum Chloroflexota; class Dormibacteria; order Aeolococcales; family Aeolococcaceae; genus Aeolococcus. The sequence goes on along the minus strand of CAWKKS010000001.1, from coordinate 1,796,085 downwards.
CGTGCTGCGCATCCCCGACGGCATCCCCCACGACCGCGCCGCGCCCCTGCTGTGCGCGGGCATCACCACCTACTCGCCGATCCGGCACTTCGGCGGGGCCGACGGCGAGGAGGCCGCGGTGCTCGGGCTCGGTGGACTCGGTCACATGGGGGTCAAGTTCCTCAAGGCGCTGGGAGCGCGGGTGACGGTGCTGAGCCACTCGCCCGGCAAGCGCGACGACGCCGGCCGGCTCGGCGCCGACGATTTCGTGGTCACCTCCGAGGACGGGGCGTTCAAGAGGAACGCGCAGCGTTTCAGCTTCATCCTCGACACGGTGTCGGCGGCACACGACTACAACGCCTACCTGCGCATGCTGCGTCGTGACGGGACGATGGTCATCGTGGGCCTGCCCGACCCGTCGCCGCTCGACCCGGGCGCGCTGATCGACAAGCGGCGCCGCCTCGCCGGCTCGGTGATCGGCGGCATCCGTGAGACCCAGGAGATGCTCGACCTCTGCGCCGAGCGCGACGTCGCCTCCGACGTCGAGGTGATCCCCATCCAGCAGGTGAACGAGGCGTACGAGCGCACCCTGAAGAGCGACGTGCGCTACCGCTTCGTCATCGACCTGGCCTCGCTGCGCGAGGAGACGGCGTCGTAGAGATCTCACCGGTGGCAAGCCCAACGGCGGCCGGCATCAGTGCAGGTTGGCCGACCCGTCGGCGCCCAGCCGCCAGCCGGGATTGTGCGCGACCTCCCAGGGGTGGCCGTCGGGGTCGATGAACACGCCGGTGTAGCCGCCCCACACGGTGGGCCCGGGGGCTCGCCCGATGGTCGCCCCCGCCGCCACGGCTCGCGCCACGAGGTCGTCGACCGCCGCCGGGGAGTCGACGTTGTGGGCCAGGGTGACGCCACCCCAGCCGCCGTTGTCGGTCACCGCGCTGTCCGCCGCCAGGAGCTCGCGGCTCCACAGCCCCACGATCATGCAGCCGGCCTGGAAGAAGACCACTTCGCCGTCGGGTGATTCGCCCTTCCAGCCGAGCGACTCGTAGAAGGAGCGGGCGCGCTCGATCTCAGCGACGCCCAGGGTGATCAGCGAGACGCGCTGCTCCATCGTTGCGCCAATCGTAGGCGGCCGCTGGGAGCTGAGACCGGTGCGGTGGGCGCGAGGACGTTCCCTGAGCCGCCATCCCCCGGCGCAGCCCATCTGTCCGGGCGCGGGCTGGGGTTGCGCGCCACCATACACAACTGTGTATGAGTTGGCTTCGCGGCTCCGTTCCCTGGCGCTCGACGCGGTGGCGCCGGTTCGCTGCGCGGCGTGTGGGGACGCCGGCCACGCTCTGTGCGAGGCGTGCGTCGCGGCCATCGAGGCGACGCCGGCACCGCTGCTCGCCGGCGTGCGCGCCGCGTTCGCCTACGAGACCGAGGTGCGCCACGTCATCCACCACGGCAAGTTCCGGGACTGCCGCAGCGCCCTGCGGGCCCTGGCGTGGATCGGTGCGCCGCGGCTGCGGCCGCCCCCGGGGTCGGTCGTGGTCGCCGTGCCGCTGGCGACCCGGCGCCGTGCCCAGCGCGGCTACAACCAGGCCTCCGTCGTCGCCGCCGCCTTCGCCGGCTTCCATCGCCTGCCCACCGCCGAGCTGCTGGAGCGGCGGCGGGACACGCCGCCGCAGACCACGCTCGACCGGGCGGCCCGGTTGGGCAGCGTCGCCGGCGCGTTCGCGCCAACCCCGCCCGCGAGGGGGGCGCGGGTGTGGTTGATCGACGACGTCCTCACCACCGGCGCCACCACGGAGGCCGCACGGCAGGCGCTGGCCGACGGCGGTGCGGCCCGCGTGGAGGTCGCCGTGCTCGCAGCGGTGGTGTCGCGGGACGCGCCCGTGCGCTCATCCCCTGCGAGAATTGGAGCCTGATGCCCGTTCTCACCAAGATCCTCGGCGACCCGATCAACCGCGAGATCAGGCGGCACCGCGGCGCCGTCGACCGGATCAACGCGTTTGAGCCGGAGCTGCAGGCGCTCAGTGACGCCGAGCTGCGCGCCAAGACCGATGACCTCCGTGCCCGCCTCGGCGTGACCGGGCCCGACCTCACCTTCGGCCAGACCTTCTCCCAGAGCCTGCGCGGCAGCGATGAGGAGGACGCCGCCACGGAGTACGCCCGCAAGGAGGCCGCCGAGCGCGTCGCCGAGCGCCGGCGCGGCCTCGACGACCTGCTGCCCGAGGCGTTCGCGGTGGTGCGTGAGGCCGCCCGCCGCACCCTGGGGATGCGCCACTACGACGTGCAGCTCATCGGGGGCATCGTTCTGCACCAGGGGCGCATCGCCGAGATGCGCACCGGAGAGGGCAAGACGCTGGTCGCCACGCTGCCGCTGTACCTCAACGCCCTCGAGGGTCGCGGGGCCCACCTGGTCACCGTCAACGACTACCTGGCCCGCCGCGACGCCGGCTGGAACGCCCCGCTGTATGCCGCGCTCGGCATGAGCGTGGCGGTGATCGTTCCCGGCCCTGTCGACAACCCCGACTTCGGCTACATCTACGACCCCGACTACCTCGACGAGACCCACCCTGACCCGCGCCTGCAGCACCTGCGCCCGTGCTCGCGGCGCGAGGCCTACGCCGCCGACATCACCTACGCCACCAACAACGAGCTCGGCTTCGACTACCTGCGCGACAACATGGCCCAGTCGCTCGACCGCTGCGTGCAGCGTCATCTCCACTACGCGATCGTGGACGAGGTCGACTCCATCCTCGTCGACGAGGCGCGCACCCCGCTGATCATCAGCGGCCAGGGCAACGAGCCCACCGAGAAGTACTACACCTACGCGCGGCTGATCCCGCGCCTGGTCGTCGAGGACGACTTCACCATCGACGAGAAGTCGAAGTCGGCCGCGCTCACTGACGAGGGCGTTGCCAAGATCGAGAAGTGGACGGGCATCAAGAACGTCTACGACCTCGAGCACGTCGCCGAGGCGCACCAGATCAACCAGGCGCTCAAGGCGCATGCGCTCTACCTGCGCGACCGCGACTACATCGTGCGCGACGGCGAGGTGATCATCGTCGACGAGTTCACCGGTCGCACCATGCCCGGGCGGCGCTGGTCGGACGGCCTCCACCAGGCCATCGAGGCCAAGGAGGGCGTCAAGGTCCAGCAGGAGAACATCACGCTGGCGACGATCACCTTCCAGAACTTCTTCCGCCTCTACGACAAGCTGGCCGGCATGACCGGCACCGCGCTGACCGAGGCGGAGGAGTTCGACAAGATCTACAAGCTCGAGGTGGTGCCGATCCCCACCAACCAGCCGATGATCCGCAATGACGAGACCGACCTGATCTACAAGAACGAGGAGGCCAAGTTCAAGGCGGTGGGCGAGGAGATCGCCGAGCGCCACACGGTGGGACAGCCGGTGCTGGTCGGCACCACCAGCATCGAGAAGAGCGAGCGTCTGTCCCGACTCCTCGAGAAGCGGGGCATCCCGCACAGCGTGCTCAACGCCAAGTTCCACGAGAGCGAGGCGCAGATCGTGGCCGACGCCGGGCAACGCGGCTCGGTGACCATCGCCACCAACATGGCCGGTCGCGGCACCGACATCGTGCTGGGTGAGGGGGTGACCGACATCGGCGGCCTCTACATCATCGGCACCGAGCGGCACGAGTCACGGCGCATCGACAACCAGTTGCGCGGTCGCGCCGGCCGCCAGGGTGACCCCGGCGAGACCCGCTTCTTCCTCTCCTTCGAGGACGACCTGATGCGCGTCTTCGGTGGCGAGCGGATGCAGGGGATCATGGACCGCCTCCACATCGAGGAGGACGTGCCCATCGAGAACCGCCTGGTCTCGCGGCAGATCGAGGGCGCGCAATCGCGCGTCGAGGGCTCCAACTTCGACGCCCGGCGCTACGTCGTCGAGTACGACGACGTCATGAACAAGCAGCGCGAGATCATCTACGGCGAACGTCGCAAGATCCTCGAGGGCACCGACACCCGCGAGAACCTGATGTCGATGCTGGAGCAGACGGTGCGCGACGAGGTTCCCGGCTACTGCGAGGGCCGGCACCGCGAGAACTGGGACCTCGAGGGCCTCTGGGAGCGGATGCGCCAGATCGCGCCGCTGCCGGAGCTGGAGACGGTCAACCTCGACAGCCTGGGCGACGGCGTCGACGACATCGCGGACACGCTGGTGGGCGAGATGACCGCGCTGTACGAGGAGCGTGAGCAGCAGTACGGCGCCGAGCTGATGCGCTCGGTTGAGCAGTCGTTGATGCTCAACGTGATCGACACCAAGTGGCGCGCCTACCTCACCGACATGGAGCACCTGCGTGAGGGCATCAATCTCCAGGCGTACGGTCAGAAGGACCCGCTGGTGGAGTACAAGCAGGCAGCGTTCGAGTCGTTCCAGGGGCTCACCGCCGACATCAAGGCCGACATCGTTCGCCTGCTCATGCACGTGCAGATCCAGCGCGTCGAGACCGCCCCGAGCGATCCCACCGACGCCGCCAGTGAGGCCGTCGCTCCACGCGGCGGCCGTGCCGACAGCGCCGGGGCAGTGATGTCCGAGGACGCGCCCCCACCCGCACGCCCCGCTGCTGCGGCCGCCAGCGCCGCGCTCGCCCGCGCCACCGGCGCGCCCCGGCCGGCGCCGCTCAGCCCGCTGGCGCAGCCGGCGCTGACCAACATCGTCGAGTCGTCCTCTGCCGGGACTCGCTCACTGGCCACCCCGGGCAACGGGGGTGGCGGCGCCTCCGCCCCGGCCGTACCGTCAGGCGGTGTTGCGGTCGGCACCGGCAAGCGCAAGGTGGGGCGCAACGAGCCGTGCCCCTGCGGCAGCGGCAGGAAGTACAAGCTCTGCCACGGCCGCTGAGAACGCGCCCTAGCGGCGACCGCGGGTGTAGTACATCCCGATGGCGACAACGACGATGACGATGACGATGACGTAGGCGATGATCGCCTTGGTCCCGGTGAGGCTCAATGCCAGCATGCGAATCTCTCCCTCCTCGATGGCGCGCTGATGCGACGCGTTCGGCCGCGCGCCGCGCGAGCTTAGCGTAGCCGCCGTGATGTCGCGCCCGCGACGCAGCCCCGGTCGCCACCGTCCTGGTTGGCGTGCCTGCCCTGGGCGGCTGAGGGCCGACCTACTCGCCGGTGCGGCCGTCGATCAGCTCGCGGATGATGTCGGCGTGGCCGGCGTGGCGCGCAGTCTCGTCGACCATGTGCACGAGGACCCACCGCGCGGTGATCTCGGGGCGGTGCGGTCCCGGTCCGCGAACGTCGAGCGTGGGCAGCGATCGAGCGATCTCATTGCTGCGCGCGCACCGTGCGCGGTACTCGGCCACGATGGCCGCAGGATCGTCCGCCTCGGTGATCAGCCATTCCGAGTCGGGGTCATCAGGATCCTCGTACGGCTCGGGACCACCGGCCAGCACGCACTCGAACCACCATTCCTCGACGAGGATGAGGTGCTTGACGATGCCCAGCAGCGTGGTGCGGGACGGCAGCAAGCGTCGGCACAGTTGTTCGCGGTCGAGGCCATCCAGCTTGATCAGGACGGCGTCGCGATAGCTGTCGATGAAGGCGATGAGGGTTTCGCGCTCATCACGCCCCGAGGGCGGATTCTCACGCTGGTCAGGAACCGAAAGGACACCGCTCATTCGGCGATGGTACGCAGTGGTTCGATGGCGCTGTCCGACCGCCCTTAGGGGCGGGACCGTGTGCGCATGTAGATGGCGCCGGCGATGATGAGGACGATCACGACGACGTAAACGATGATTTCCTTGGTTCCGAAAATTCTGAATGCGAGCATACGCACCTCATGTTGACGCGGTGTCACGGCCCGTGCCCCCACGGTCATCGCGACGTTCAGACCGAGCTTAGCGCACCGGGGTGGCGGGTCGGCGCAGCGGCGCCGGCAGTCGCTGCGCTGCACCGAGGTCGCTTCAGCCTGGCCGGGTGGTGCGGTCCGCCCTCCGGTGCCCGGTACACTCGGTCCTCATGGGCGAGCTGTCGACGCGTGCACAGGAGATCAAGGCCAGGGCAGACGAGCTGCTCGGCCACCTTTGACCTGGACGCCAAACGAGCGCGCCTGCGCGAGCTCGACGTCGCCATCAACGACCCGGCGCTGTGGGATGACCCGCGTTCTGCCGCGACCATGACCCAGGAGGCCTCACGGCTGCGCGAGGAGATCGCGGCCGTCTCCGACATCGAGAGACGAACCGCCGACGCCGTGGACCTCGGCGAGATGGTGGAAGCCGATCCCGACGAGGTGGTGACCGCGGAGGTCTCCTCAGAGCTCGACGTGCTCGAGAAGGAGCTGGATCGCCGCGAGCTGGAGCTGCTCTACAGCGACCCGTACAGCGAGAACCCGGCCATCGTGGGCATCCACGCGGGCGCCGGCGGCACCGACTCGCAGGACTGGGCGGAGATGCTGATGCGCATGTACCTGCGCTGGGCGGAGGAGCGCAAGTACACAGCCGAGTTCATCGACGAGTCACCCGGCGATGAGGCGGGCATCAAGTCGGCGACCCTGCGCATCACCGGTCCGCACGCCTTCGGCCTGCTCAAGAGCGAGCGCGGGGTTCATCGCCTGGTCCGCATCAGTCCCTTCGATTCAGCCGCGCGCCGCCACACATCGTTCGCGCTCGTCGAGGTGACGCCGGAGATCGAGGACGCCGTGGACATCGACATCGACCCCAAGGACGTGCGCGAGGACGTGTACCGCAGCAGCGGCGCGGGTGGGCAGCACGTCAACAAGACGTCGTCGGCGATCCGCCTGACGCACATCCCCACGGGCGTGGTGGTCACCTGCCAGAACGAACGTTCGCAGCACCAGAACCGCGATGTCGCCTGGCGCGTGCTGCGCTCGAGGCTGCTCGCCCTCAAGCAGGCGGCACACGCCGAACACGTCGCTGAGCTGCGCGGCGAGTCGATGCCGGCGGAGTGGGGGAGCCAGATCCGCTCCTACGTGCTGCACCCCTACACGATGGTCAAGGACCACCGCACCGGGGCGGAGGTGGGCAACGCGCAGTCGGTGCTGGATGGCAACCTCGACCCCTTCATGGAGGCCTACCTGCGCTGGTCGGCACGAGAGACCGCGGCGTAAGTGGCAGACGGTGCGAACACGGCGAACGGCCGCCACAAACAGGCCCTGGATGTCGCGGATGTGTCGCGCAGAACGGAGCATCCGGAGGACTGGTCGTATACTCGGCCGCGTTCCTTCACCGGTCTCAATTCGCTCCACGACCCGCGCGAACCGGGGGAACCTCCCACCGACCCACCCGGCTGGGCGGGAGAGGAGTAGGGCCTGCCGGGGCTGGGATTCCCCGCCGTGAACATCGACGCTGATCGTGTCTACAGGTGCGCCCCCTCGGTGCGCCCGCTGCGGCGCCGGCGCGCATCCGCTGGACTCGCGCGCCCCGGGGACGCCGCGTGAGCGTGGCCCTGGCGCAGCGCCCTGCGCTGGCAAGCGATCCCGCGCTGCGGCCGGTGATCAGCTTCCACGGCGTCGGCAAGACGTACCCCAGCGGCACCGTCGCGCTGCGCGATGTCGACCTCGCCATCTACCAGCGCGACTTCGTCTTCCTGGTCGGCGCCAGCGGCGCCGGCAAGTCGACACTGGTGCGGCTGCTGATCCGTGACGAGCCGGCCAGCAGCGGACGGATCTTCGTCGACGGGCAGGAGGTGACGCGCATGCCACACCGCCGCCTGCCCAAGCTGCGCCGCAAGTTCGGCATCGTCTTCCAGGACTTCAAGCTGCTGCCCACGCTCACCGTCGGTCAGAACGTGGCGTTCGCGCTGCAGGTCACCCGGCCCGGGCAGCGCCACATGCGCGAGAAGGTGGAGGAGACGCTGTGGATCGTCGGGCTCGAGGACAAGATCGAGAAGTTCCCCGATGAGCTCAGCGGCGGCGAGCAGCAGCGCGTGGCCATCGCCCGCGCGCTGGTGACCCGGCCCCGCATCTTCCTCGCCGACGAGCCGACCGGCAACCTCGACCCCGACACCTCGTGGGGCATCGTGCAGCTGCTGTTGCAGATCAACCACCGCGGCACCACGGTGCTCATGGCCACGCACAACCGCGAGGTCGTCGACCTGGTCCGGCGCCGCGTCATCGCCATCGACGGCGGCCGGGTGATCCGCGACGAGCAGGAGGGGCGGTACCTGCGCGAGGGTGAGGCGACGATATGAGGCGCTTCATCTCCGCCTTCTGGTTCGCGGTGCGCTCGTCGCTGCAGAACTTCCGGCGCAACCTCGGCGTCTCCCTCGCCGGCGTCTGCACGATGGGGCTGATCCTGGTGCTGGTCGGCGCGCTGGCGCTCGGCACCCACCTGCTGACCAACGTGCTCAGGGACCAGGAGTCGCGGGCCAGCAAGCTGAAGATCTACATCCAGGACGGGATCTCGCTCGCCGACATCGCCAACTTCCAGCACCAGCTCCAGGGCGACCCACGTGTGCTCGCGGTCAGCTTCGAGAACAAGGACCAGGCGTTCCAGGAGGCCGCCAGCAAGGGCACCGACATCGCCACCGCCGTGACCGCGCTGGGCAGCAACCCGCTCCCGGCCTCGCTCAACGTCGACGTCAAGCAGCTGCGCTACCTGGTCCAGCTCAACCAGGTGGCGCGCAGCAGCCCCATCGTCGACGCCACCCAACCGACCGACTACAACCCCGACGTCACCCCCAAGATCCAGGCGGCGATCAACATCATCGAGGGGGTGGTGGGCTTCGTCTCGCTGATGCTGCTGGTGGTCAGCCTGGTGATCATCATGAACACGATCCGCACGGCGGTGTACGCCCGCCGCACCGAGATCGAGATCATGAAGCTGGTCGGTGCGACCGACTGGTTCGTGCGCTGGCCGTTCCTCCTCGAGGGGATCTTCGGTGGCGTCCTCGGTGCCGTCCTCGCCGGCCTGGTCGTCCTCGGTGTCTACCGGCTGGTGGTGTCACTGACGTCGGGCGCGCTGTTCGCCATCCCATTTGACGGGCTCTTCACCATCGTCGTGATCGCCGGCCTCTTCGTGGGCGGAGCGGTCATCGGCGCCATCGGCAGCTACCTGGGGGTGCGCCGCTTCCTCGCCGCCTGACCGTCCTCCACAACGTCACTGCATGCATATGAGCACCACACCGCACATCCCGCAGCCTGACGCGCCCCGGTTCGGCCGGCCGCGACGCCTGGCGCGTGCCGCCGTGACGGTGGTGCTCTGCGCCGCGATGGTCGCGGTCGCCACGCTCGGCGTCGAGCAACGCCCGGCCACCGCCGATGGCATCACCGACAAGATCGGCGCCGCCAAGCGGGCGCTGTCGGCTGATGGAGCCTCAATGGCGCGGCTGCGCGCCGAGCTCGCCGCGGCCGCCAACCAGGAGGCAGCGCTCCAGAAGGCGATCGCCGACCTCGACAGCCAGGTCGCGCAGACGCAGGGGCAGGTCGCCGCCGCTCGCAAGCAGCTCGCCTTGATCAACGGTCAGCTCGCCGACGCGCAGGCGAACCTCGCCACCACCCAGGCTCACCTCGCCCTGGAGCGGCGCCAGCTGCTGCTCGAGGTGGTGGTCATGTACAAGGCGCAGAACGCCTCCAACGACTTCTCGAACTTCCTCAGCTCGGGCGACTTCAACAGCCTCTGGCAGCACGTGCTCGACGTCCACCGGCTCAGCTCCAGCGAACAGCAGCTGATCGCGACGATCACCTCGGACGAGCAGGCGGTGGAGGCCGACGTCAGCCGGATCGCGGCCCAGCGCGCGCAGCAGACCCAGCTGGTGGCGACGCTTGCCGGGATCGTCACCCAGCTCGCGGACGCCGTGGCGACCCGTCAAGCCGCGCAGCAGCAACTCGTCGCACTCCAGGCGCGTGACCAGCGAGAGCTGGCCCAGATGGAGCAGGCGACCAGGGAGCTCAACGCACAGATCGCCCAGCTGCAGGCGCAGGAGGCGGCTGCGCTTGCGGCGGGTGGCGGCAATGGTCACTTCGCCTGGCCGGAGACGGGGCCGATCACCCAGGGATTCGGATGCACCACCTACCCGTTCGAGCCATACGATCCCAACTGCTCGACGAGGCATTTCCACAGCGGCCTCGACATCGCCGCCCCCTGCGGCAACGACATCACCGCCGCGGACAGCGGCATCGCGCACACGTACTACAGCAGCTACGGGTTCGGTGACCACGTCATCATCGTCCACGGCAACGGCTGGGTCTCGGTGTACGGCCACATGTCGGCCTTTGTCATCGGCGACGGGCAGACGGTGCACCGCGGCCAGCTGATCGGCTACGAGGGCAGCACGGGGAACAGCACGGGTTGCCACCTGCACTTCGAGGTGGACCTCAACAACACGCCGCGCAACCCGCTCGCCTATCTGTCGTGACCGGTCCCCCGGGCGTAGCGGAGGAAGCGGGAGGATCGGTCGAGTGCTCGCCGCGCCGGCGGCGCCGCATTCCGCGTCCCGGGGCGCGCATGCTGCGCGGTGCCGGTCTCGTCGCCGCCTGCTACCTGAGCGCGCTGCTCGCCACCAACCTCGCGACGTCGTCGTACGCCGGGTTGATCAATCGCATCTTTCCGCACCTCGGTGGTTCGCCGCTCGACCAGTCGAGCATCGCGGCGGAGTGGCAGGCGATCCAGCAGAACTACGTGATCCGTGACCTGCCGGCCTCAGACGGCACGCAGGGGGCCGGCCAGGGGATGGTCCAGGTCCTCCACGACAAGTACAACGACCGCTTCTCGGCCTTTCTCTCGGCGGCGCAATACCAGGAGCTGAACTCCACCCTCGGCGGACGGCGCGATGGCAGCATCGGTATCGCCGTTGAACCACGGTGTGCCGGCGGCGTCCTGTGCTCGTCGAACCAGGCGCCCGACCGCGCCGTCATCGAGGACGTGCTCATCAACCAGCCGGCCGACCGCGCCGGCGTCCGCCGCGGCGACGAGCTTGTCGCGGTGAACGGCACCGCGCGTCGCGTCGCTCGCCGGCGATGAGAACGCGCGCATCGACAAGGCCGCCCCGCTGGTCCGCGGCCCGGTCGGCAGCACCGTGTCCCTGACCGTGGCGCGAGGTGCGACGCAGCTCACCATCACCGTCACCCGTGGCAACCTGCAGATCCCCTCGGTGTACTCACGGTTGATCGGGCACGTCCTGTACATGCAGGTGACCGGCTTCGACACCGACACCGGGTCGGTCGCCCGCACCCAGCTGCAGCAGGGCATCGCCGGCGGCGCCACCGCGATCGTGCTCGACCTCCGCCAGAACGGCGGCGGGTACGTCAGCGCGGCGCAGTCGCTGGTCAGCGAGTTCGTCACACCCACGGCAGCGCACCGGTACGTGGTGGTGCGGCGCGGCCGCCTCACCGCCAACGGGAGCGTTGGCAGCGCGCAGGAGGTGTCACAGGATGCCCTCCAACCCGGGGGAGTGGCGCTCACGCAGCCGATGGCGGTACTGGTCGACGGCGATTCCGCCAGCGCGGCAGAGATCACAGCGGCGGCGCTGCGCGACTATCACCGCGCCACCGTGGTGGGGGACAGGACGTTCGGCAAGGGCTCGGTGCAGGTGGACTTCCCTCTGCCCGGCGGCGCCGACCTCCACCTCACCGTGGAGCGGTGGTACGGCCCCAACGGCGAGAGCATCGAGGGCAGCGGGATCACGCCGGACCGACCGGTCCCCCTCGCCGCCCCGGACGCGCGCTTCGTGCTTGCCGCGCAGTCGGGGCCCGCGGGCGGCGACGCGCAGTTGCAGGCTGCGTTCTCAGCCGTCGGCGGGTAGCGGGCAGGAGGCGCCGCGCTGCAGCCATACGCGCGCCCGCGCTCTGGGTGTACCTGGGGCTGATCTGGGCCGGGTTCGACCCGCGCAGGCAGGGCTGGCACGACAAGATCGCGGGCAGCTTCGTCCTCCGCGGGCGGTAGCCGGCGCATCCCTCCGACGCCCCTGAGAGTTCCCACCGCGGGGTCGGGGTGCGCTGGGCAGACCTATACTCGGGCCCGTGCCAGAGCGCTTCGACGTGGTCATGCTGGGCGGCGGCTCAGGGGGGTACGTCGCAGCCATCCGTGCCGGGCAGCTGGGGATGCGCAGCGCCGTGGTCGAGGCCGAGAAGGTGGGGGGCACGTGCCTGCATCGGGGTTGCATCCCCACCAAGGCGCTGCTGCAGAGCACCGCGCTGCTCGACCAGCTCCGCGATGGCAGACGCTTCGGTGTGACGGCCAACGACGTCAGCTTCGACTACGGCGTGGCCGCGGTACGCCGCGACGAGGTGGTGAGCACGCTCTACCGGGGTGTGGAGGGCCTGTTGCGCAAGGCCAAGGCCACCGTGGTGCAGGGGCGCGGGCGTGTCGAGGGCTCGGGGCGGGTGGTGGTGACATCGGATGTGGGAGCCGACCAGGTGGAGCTCGAGGCCGCCCACGTCATCGTGGCCACGGGCTCACGGGTGCGTCAGTTGCCCGACCTGCCGACCGACGGCCGGCAGCTGCTCAGCAGCGACGACGCCCTCTTCCTCGACAGCGTGCCGCCGAGCGCGATCGTGCTCGGCGCGGGGGCGGTGGGCGTGGAGTTCGCCTCGTTCTGGCGCAGTGCCGGCAGCGAGGTGACGCTGGTCGAGATGGCTCCGCGGCTGGTGCCGCTCGAGGACGAGGCGATCGGGCGCGAGCTGCACAAACAGTTCGCGGCGCGCGGCATCCGCTGCCTGGTGGGGACGACCCTCGACACGGCGAGCGTGGAGCGCAACGAGGGCGGTGTCGCCGTCACCGTGCACGGCGAGTTCGGCGAGCAGCGCCTCCAGGCCACCGTCCTGCTGGTCGCCGTCGGGAGGGCGGGCAACGTCGAGGACATCGGGCTCGAGCAGGCGGGCGTGAGCGTGAACCGCGGCGCGGTGACCGTTGACGGGGAGCAGCGCACCAGCACCCCGGGCATCAGCGCCATCGGCGACTGCGCCGGCGGGTTCCAGCTGGCCCACAAGGCGATGCACGAGGGCGTCATCGCCGTCGAGGCGATCGCCGGCCGCCATCCGCACCCGCTTGAACCCCGGCTGGTCACCCGCACCACCTACTGCACGCCGCAGATCGCGTCGCTGGGGCTCAGCGAGGCCGAGGCGCGTGACGCCGGCCACGACGTCAGCGTCGGCGTCTTCCCCTTCCGGGGCAACGCTCGAGCGGTGGTGTGGGGCGAGACCGGCGGCTTCACCAAGGTCGTCGCCGACAGCGCCACCAACAGCGTGCTCGGTGTGCACATCATCGGCCACGAGGTCACTGAGCTCATCTACGGGCCGGCGCTCGGCGCGCTGCTCGAGACCACCCCGTTCGAGATGTCGCGAGCGGTGGCCCCGCACCCCACGCTCAGCGAGGCGCTCGCCGAGGCCGCGCTGGCGGTGTCGGGTGAAGCGCTGCACATGTGAACGAGGAGCAGACAGACGTGGCTTTGGCGAGAACAGACCCTGTCAACAGGGAGAACCTCGACGCGGCAACGCTGCGCACCATGTACCGGCACATGCTGCGCAGCCGCGTGCTCGACGAGCGCATGTGGGTGCTCAACCGCCAGGGGGTGGCGCCGTTCTGGATCAGCGCCATGGGCCACGAGGCGATCCAGGTGGCGGTGGGCATGAACATGGAGCCCGGCAAGGACTGGCTGGCCCCCTACTACCGCGACCTGGCGCTGACCCTGGTGCTCGGCATGACGCCGCGTGATCACCTGCTCTCCATCCTGGCCAAGGCCGAGGACCCCAACAGCGGCGGCCGCCAGATGCCCGCCCACTACGGCTCGCGCAAGCACAACATCATCAGCACCGGCTCACCGGTGACCACGCAGCTGCTGCACGCCACCGGGATCGCGCTGGCGATGCGCATGCGCGGCGAGGACGCCGTCTGCGTCACGGCCATCGGCGAGGGCAGCACCAGCGGCGGCGATTTCCACGAGGCGCTCAACTTCGCGGCCACCCACAAGCTGGCGGTGGTGTTCGTGGTGGAGAACAACGGCTACGCCATCAGCGTGCCGGTTGAGAAGCAGATGGCCACGCCCAACGTCTCCGACCGTGCGCTGGCGTACGGCATCCCCGGCGTCAGCGTCGATGGCAACGACGCCATCGCCTGCTACCGCGTGGCCCGTGACGCCGTGCAGCGCGCCCGTGCCGGCGGGGGACCGACGCTGCTCGAGGCCAAGGTGCACCGGCTCACCTCGCACAGCTCGGATGACGACCAGCGTCGCTACCGCAGCGCTGAGGACCTCGAGGCGGAGCGCCGTCAGGACTGCCTGCCCCACTTCCGCGCCATGCTCGAGGACCTCGGCGTGCTCGCGCCCGGCGACGCCGACGCGCTGCGAGTCGAGCTGGTGGCCGAGCTCGACGAGGCGACGCGCTACGCGGAGCAGGCCGCCGACCCCACCGCGGACACCGCCCTCCTCCACGTGTACGCGGAGGATGCGTGATGCCGACCAAGACCTACCTTGAGGCGATCCGCGAGGGGATGCGCGACGAGATGCGCCGCGATGAGCGGGTGATGATCCTCGGCGAGGACGTCGGCGCCAAGGGTGGGGTGTTCGGGACCACCGATGGTCTGCAGAAGGAGTTCGGGGAGTGGCGCGTCATGGACTCGCCGCTGGCCGAGTCGCTCATCGTGGGCGTGTGCATCGGCGCGGCTCTGTACGGGCTGCGCCCGATCGCCGAGATCCAGTTCCAGGACTTCATCATGCCGGCGGTCGATCAGATCGTCAGCGAGGCCGCCAAGATGCGCTACCGGAGCAACAACGCCTGGAGTGTGCCGCTGGTGCTGCGTGCGCCCTTCGGCGGCGGCGTTCACGGCGCGCTGTACCACTCGCAGTCCATCGAGGCGATGTTCTGCGGCGTGCCCGGGCTGAAGGTGGTGGTGCCGAGCACGCCGTACGACGCCAAGGGGATGCTGGTCAGCGCCCTGCGCGACCCCGACCCTGTGCTGTTCTTCGAGCACAAGCGGGCCTATCGCTCGGTGAAGGGCGAGGTGCCGGACGAGGAGTACACCGTGCCGATCGGCACCGCCTCGGTGGTGCGCGAGGGTGACGACATCGCCATCTTCACGTACGGGATCATGGTGCACACCGCGCTCGAAGCTGCCGAGCGCCTCGCCGCCGACGGCTTCTCGTGCCAGGTCGTCGACCTCCGCAGCCTGCGCCCGCTCGACCGCGCCACCATCGTCGCCACCGCGCGCAAGTGCGGCAAGGTGATGGTGGCGCAGGAGCCCAACCTCGCGGTGAGCATCTCGTCCGAGGTGTCCGCGATCGTCGCCGAGGAATGCTTCGAGTACCTCGACGCACCGGTGATGCGCATCGGCGGCCCCGAGATCCCGGCGATGCCCTTCGCGCACGCGCTCGAGGAGTTCTACCTGGTCACACCGGACAAGCTGGAGGCTGCTTTGCGCAAGCTGGCCGCATACTGAGGGCATCACACCATGGCCATGACAGTCAACATGCCGCAGCTGGGCGAGAGCGTCACCGAGGGCACCATCGCGCGCTGGCTCAAGCAACCCGGCGAGCTGGTCGCCAAGTACGAGTCCATCGCCGAGGTGGTCACCGACAAGGTGAACGCCGAGATCCCCTCGCCCGCCGAGGGCAGCATGGGTGAGCACATCGCCAAGGAGGGCGACGTGATCGCGGTGGGGCAGCCGATCTGCACCATCGAGACCGTCGAGCAGGGCCAGGCCAACTCGGCGTGGCACCAGGGCGATGCCGGCGCCCCGCAGGAAGGCGGGGTGAGCGTCGCCGAGCAGGCGGCAGCAACGCCGGCGCAACCGGTCGCCGAGCAGGCGGGTCAGCCGGGGGTGCAGCAGCAGGAGGAGCCGCAGCGCCAGCCACAGCCGGTGGCCGCTGCCGCGCAGCCCGCGCCGGCGGCTCAGGCTGCACCGGCCACTGCGCAACCGGCCCCGGCGCCGGTCCCCGCTGGTGGCAACGGCAGCAACGGCAACGGCAACGGCAACGGTGCGGCGTCGACCGTGTACCACCTCACGCCCGCGGTGCGGATGCTGGTGCGCGAGCACGAGGTCGACCTCTCCCAGGTGCAGGGCACCGGGCTCGAGGGACGCATCTCCAAGAAGGACGTGCTCGACTACGTGCAGAGTCGTGATGCCGGCGGTGGTGAGTCGCGACCGGCACAGCCGCAGACGGCCGCGCCCGCCGCGGCACAACAGCAGGCTGCCCCGGCCCAGCCAGCGCCACAGCAACAGCCACAGCCGGCCGCCGCGCCGCAGACCCAGCCGGTGGCAGCGCAGCAGCCGCAGCGCGGTGACGGCGATGAGCTGATCCCGCTGACACCGACGCGGCGCGCCATCGCCGAGCACATGGTCCGCAGCCGTCATACCTCGCCACACGCCTGGCTGACCATGGAGGTCGACATGACGCGCGTGGCCAAGCTGCGCACGTCACGCCGCGCCGAGTTCGAGAAGCGGTACGGCGTCAAGCTGACCTACCTGCCCTTCGTGGCCCGGGCCGTCTGCGACGCGCTGCGCCACTACCCCACGATGAACGCCTCGTGGAGCGATGAGGGGGTCATCCTGCGCCGCGAGCTCAACCTCGGCATCGCGGTGGCCCTCGAGGAGAGCCTCATCGTGCCGGTGGTGCGCAACGCCGACCGGCTCAGCATCGCCGGCCTGGCGGCAACGATGCAGGACCTGGGTGACCGCGCGCGCGCCAACAAGCTGAAGCTCGACGAGATTCAAGGTGGAACCTTCACGCTCAACAACACCGGCGCCCTCGGGACGGTGTTGACCCAGGCGATCATCAACCAGCCACAGGCGGGAATCCTCGCCATGGACGCGGTGATCAAGCGCGCCGTGGTGGTCAACGACGCCATCGCGATCCGCCCGATCATGAACATCGGGCTGAGCTTCGACCACCGCATCAACGACGGCCTCCAGGCGACGCGCTTCGTCAAGCAGGTGAAGGACCTGCTCGAGAACATCGATGAGACCGGCGGGTTGCTGTAGGGCACGGACCAGGGCGATCGCGGTCCTGCTGGCGGCGGGGGACCGTGTCCTGGCCTCGATCCGGGTCAACCTCACGGCGTGACGTCAGCCGGTCCAATCCGGCACAGTCGGCCGGTGCCTGGGATCGATCGCGCCCGCCTCGCCTCCCTGGTCGCGCGCGAACGCGAACAGTACGCGACCACGCACCCCCGCTCGGCCGAGCTGTTCGCGGCCGCTGACCACCTCTTCGGCCGCGTGCCGATGACCTGGATGGCCAAATGGAGCGGTGGCTTCCCCCTCTACCTGCAGCGGGCGGGAGGCAACCGCATCCTCGACGTCGACGGGCGCGAGTACGTGGACTTCGCGCTTGGCGACACCGGGGCGATGGCCGGACACAACCCCGGGCCGGTGCTCGACGCCGTCGCCGAGCGCCTCGACCGCCAGGGCGGCGCAACCACCATGCTGCCGACCGCCGATGCCGAGTGGGTGGGCGCGGAGCTCAGTCGCAGGTTCGGGCTGCCGCTGTGGTCGTTCACGCTGACCGCCACCGACGCCAATCGCTGGGCGCTCCGACTCGCGCGCCTGGCCACCGGCAGGCCCAAGGTGCTGGTGTTCGCGTACTGCTACCACGGCTCCGTCGACGAGGCTTTCGCGGTGCCCGGACCGGACGGCGCCGCGGTGGCACGCGCCGGCAACGTCGGTGCCCCAGTGCCGCTGGACGCGACAACCCGTGTCGCCGAGTTCAACGACCTCGCGGGCGTGGAGGCGGCGCTGGCCCACGGCGACGTCGCCGCGATCCTCGCCGAGCCGGCGCTCACCAACATCGGGATCGTGCTGCCCGAGCCAGGCTTCCTCGAGAGCCTGCGCCGCCTCGCGACCGCGCACGGCGCGCTGCTGGTGATCGATGAGACGCACACCTTCTCGGCGGGACCCGGCGGCGCGACCGGCCTCTGGGGCCTGCAGCCCGACATCCTGGTGATCGGCAAGAGCATCGGCGGCGGCATCCCCAGCGGTGCGTATGGCATCACCACGGTGGTGGCGGGGATGATCGCGGGCCATCGCGAGGCCGACCTCGTCGACGTCGGCGGGGTGGGCGGGACGCTGGCCGGGAATGCCCTGTCAGTGGCGGCCATGCGCGCCACCCTCGAGCAGGTGTTGACCGCCGAGGCCTTCACGCACATGACCGAGCTCGGCACGATGTTTGCGCGCGGCGTGCAGGCGACGATCGACCGCACCGGCGTGGCCTGGTCGGTTAGCTGCCTCGGGGCGCGCGCAGAGTACCGGTTCACCTCGCCCGCGCCCCGCACTGGCACCGCGTCGGCCGCCGCCGGCGACGACGACCTCGACGAGTACCTGCACCTCTACATGGTCAACCGGGGCGTGCTGATCACGCCGTTCCACAACATGGCGCTGATGTGCCCGGTGACCAGCGAGGACGATGTGCAGCTGCACACGCGGTTGTTCGGCGCCGCCGTTGACGAGTTGCTGGGAGCGCAGGGCCGGTGAGCGAGCTGCCGAGTGCGTTCTCGCTGACTGGGCGCGTCGCCGTGGTGACCGGCGCGGGCTCGCCGCAGGGGATCGGCTTCGCGACGGCACGGCTGCTCAGCGGGCTGGGCGCCGCAGTGGCGCTCACCGCCACTACCGACCGCGCGCATCAACGTGCTGCCGAGCTGACCGCGCTGGGCGGCAGCGCCATGGGCGTGGTCGCCGACCTCACCGACGAGGCGCAGGTGGAGCGCATGGTCACCGATGTCGTAGCTGCGCTCGGAGCGCCGTCGATCCTCGTCAACAACGCCGGCATGACCAGCACCGCCGCACCCGCGCCCCCCGGCGGCGTTGGTGCGGAGTCGGGGACGCTGGGGGACCTGTCGCCGGGGCAGTGGCGGCGCTCGATGGCGCGCAACCTCGACACTGCCTACTTGTCGACGCGCGCGCTGCTGCCCGCGATGCTCGCCGCGGGGTGGGGGCGGATCGTGATGGTGTCGTCGATCACCGGGCCGGTCACCGCGATGCGAGCTGAGACGGCGTACGCCACCGCCAAGGCGGCGATGGTCGGGCTGGCGCGCGCCGTGGCCCTCGACAGCGCCTCGGCAGGTGTCACCGTCAACGCTGTCGCGCCGGGATGGGTGGGGACGGCGAGCCAGACCGCCGCCGAGGCTCAACAGGGCGAGCTGACCCCCGTGGGGCGCAGCGCCACCCCGGACGAGGTGGCTGCGGCCATCGCCTTCCTGTGCACGCCGGGAGCCTCGTACATCACCGGGCAGACGCTGGTGGTGGACGGCGGCCACTCCATCGCCCAGGAGCGCTGACCGGGCGGACAAGGCGCTCGGTCAGACCGAGATCACCACCTCGCCGTCATGCCACTCCGGGTCGGACTGCATGAGCGCTCGCAGCTGCGTGAAACGGTCGTTCTGTTCGGGCGTCGCGCTGTTGTTCGCGTAGGCGTCGCGGCTCTCGAAGGCGCCGACAACCCAGTACTCGGTCGAGTCGGCATCGGACCTGTACACCATGACCGAACGCGAGCCCGGGGGACGCTCCTGCATCAACTCCCTGCTGAGGCGCTCGAACTCCTCCTGCTTGCCTTCCGCGACGCGCCAGCGTGACACCGAGCCGTACATCTGCGTCCTCCCGTGACGGTGTCCGACGCCAAAGGAGGTGACAGCCTCCCGGTCGGACCCGTGGCCGCGTCGTACGCTGCGCTTCCAGCGGCGGGGAAGTCAACCGGCGACGGTGCACCGGACGCCGGCGCGCGCGCTCACTGGAACGGCGTTCGCAGCCAGTGCGTCCCGCCGTCGCGTGTGGTCCAGATGGCGCCCTCGTACCCAACCCACCGACCCACCAGCGCGTCCTCGAAGCCCAGGAATGCGCTGCCAGGCGCCGCCTGGTCGAGGACCTCGGGATCGGTTACGGGCGTCGACCACTGCTGGCCTCCGTCGGTGGAGGCGTGCAGCGTGTAGGTGACCGGGCCGCTGCCACGCGTCGAAGCGTTGGCCACCACGAGATGGGTCGCGCTCGCCGCGGCGATGATCTGCAGGCCGGAGCCCGGCACGGGGTGGGGCGGCCCCCAGGTGTCGCCCGCACTGGTGGACGTCACCACCGCATCGCCGCCGCCACTCCGTGACACGCAGAGCGCCGCGATGAACTGTCCCGTGGCGGCGGCAAAGCTCACCGCCACGTCGGGGTAGGCGGCCGGGCCACCGCAGGGATCGTCCAGGCGCCGCCACGTGCGCCCGCTGTCCGTCGAGCGGAACACAACAGCCTGCTGGGTGCCCGCGCCGGCGGCGACGTCCCCGTAGACGGGGATGTAGACGTTCGCATCCCCCGAGGTGATCAGCTGCGCCGTGTCCTGTCGGGACGGAACGTCCTGGTGCGGGATCGTGGTCACCGTTCGCCAGCTCCCTGACCCCGCTGGCGCGACGTCGAGTCTCCGGGTGCACGGTCCCGGGCACCCACCGTGGTCGTAGACGACCCGGTAGACACCGGCGTGGGTCGGCTCCATCGCCTCGACGGGGAGGCTCTGCTGTGCCGCCCAGCTTCGGCCGCCATCCGTGGTGACCAGCAGCGCCGGCCCGTAGAGGTAGCCGACCGTGGTCGTGGCGAAGCGCAGGTGCGACACGCACGCCACGGTTGCGCAGTCGACGGACCCGTCCTGGACCCGGACGGCCGGGGTCGACGCCACGTGCCATGTCAGGCCACCATCGCTGGTTGACGACACCTCGACGCACAGTCCCGTTGCGCAGTGGAGCGCGCTCAGCGCCCAGCCGGTGAGGTCACTGACCCAGGTGAGGTCCATCACGAAAGGTCCGCCGGCACCGGCTGGTGCGGCCGGGGAGGGCGTGGACGCCGCCGCCGACCCCGTCGGCGAGGCGGTCGGCGAGGAGGTCACCCGAACGGTGCCGCCGCATCCGGCGAGGGTCAGGATGGCGGCCGCGCAGGTCGCCGACCGGCGCAAGGTTGCTCCCCGTGCCGTTGAGCTCGATCGCATCGCAAGCACAACGTCCGTGACGGCAAGAACGCTACGACCTGCCGATCGCACCTCCGCCCCGGATGCGGCCCGTCCTCAGTCCGCTTCCTGGTGGGGGTAGCGCCAGTCGGTCGGCGGGTCGAATGTCTCCTTGATCGCCCGCGCCGATGCCCAGCGCAGCAGGTTGAGCGGTGAGCCCGCCTTGTCGTTGGTGCCGCTGGTGCGGGCGCCGCCGAACGGCTGCTGTCCCACCACCGCGCCGGTGGGCTTGTCGTTGATGTAGAAGTTGCCTGCTGCGTTGCGCAGCACGCGGCCGGCGGTGTCGATGGCGCTGCGATCGCCGGCGAACACCGCGCCCGTCAAGGCGTACGGCGAGGTGGTGTCGACGGTGTGGAGGATCGTCTCCCAGTCATCGTCGTAGGGATGGACGGTGAGGATCGGTCCGAAGAGCTCGCGTTGCATCAGGTCGTGGCGCGGGTCGGCGGCCTCGAGGATGGTGGGGCGGACGAACCAGCCCTCGCTGCCGTCACATTCGCCGCCGGCGACGAGACTGATCCCGGCGTCATCACGCGCCGCGGTGATCGCCGCCTCGTGGGTGCGGAACGCCGCCTCGTCGATGACCGCGCCCATGAAGTTGCGCATGTCGGTCGGGTCACCCATGGGGATCGACTCCGTGGCCGACGCCAGCGGTCCGCGCAGCTCCTCCCACATGCCGCGCGGCACGTACGCGCGCGACGCCGCCGAGCACTTCTGCCCCTGGTACTCGAAGGCGCCGCGCAGCAGGCCGACCAGCAGCGCATCCGGCGACGCCGACTCGTGGGCGACGACGAAGTCCTTCCCCCCGGTCTCGCCGACGAGCCGCGGATAGGTGCGATAGCCGTCGAGGTTGGCGCTCACCGTCTGCCAGATGGTGTGGAAGGTGCCGGTGGAGCCGGTGAAATGGACGCCGGCGAGGTCGGGATGGGGGAGGGCGGCGGCGGCGACCCCGCCGCTGTGCCCGGTGACCATGTTGATGACCCCCGGAGGCAGCCCGGCTTCGACCAGCACCTGCATCAGCACCGACGCGGCCAGCTGCTGCGTCGTCGCCGGCTTCCAGATCACGGTGTTGCCCATCAGCGCCGGCGCTGTCGGCAGGTTGCCGGCGATCGAGGTGAAGTTGAATGGCGTGATCGCCAGCACGAAGCCCTCCAGCGGGCGCAGCTCCATGCGGTTCCACACCCCCGGCGGCGAGATCGGCTGCTCGTCCTCGAGATGGGCGGCGAAGTGCACGTTGAAGCGCCAGAAGTCGATGAGCTCGGCGGCGGCGTCGATCTCCGCCTGGAACACCGTCTTGCTCTGCCCCAGCATGGTCGCCGCGTTGACCCGCGCCCGCCAGGGGCCGGCGAGCAGGTCGGCGGCGCGGAGGAAGACGGCGGCGCGCGACTTCGAAGGAGGCGCCGGCCCAGTCGGCGCGGGCGCGCAGGGCGGCCTCGATCGCCGCGGTGACCTCCGCCTCGGTCGCCGTGGTGCCCTCGCCGAGCACCAGCTGGTGGCGATGCGGCGCGGTCACCGCGAACGGCGTGCCGCTGCCCTCGACGTCCTCGCCACCGATGTGCAGCGGCAGTCGGTGCGGAGCGGCGGCGGCGAGGTCGTCGAGCGCACGCCGGACCGCGTTGCGCTCCGGTGAGCCGGGGCGGTACTGCAGGACGGGCTCGTTGCGCGGAGGCGGGGGAGAGGCGGTCATGGTCCGATTGTGGCTCAGCGACCGGGCCAGGCTGCGCCGGCGGCGGGCGGGTGCGTTGTAGAGTGGAAACCGCATGCGCGACATCCCGCTGACGCCCACCCCGCGCGCCGACCGCCCGGTCGACACCCGGCCGATGCACCAGCGCCTGCTCCCCGATGGGGTCGATCGCCGGCCGGAGTGGCTGACCGTGAAGCTGCCCGGCGGCGAGGGCTACTCGCAGATCAAGAGCCTGATGCGCGGCCTCGACCTGGTGACGGTGTGCGAGGAGGCGCGCTGCCCCAACATCGCGGAGTGCTGGGGGCACGGCACCGCCACCTTCATGATCCTCGGTGAGGTGTGCACGCGCGCCTGCGCCTTCTGCGCGGTGACCAGCGGCAAGCGTGGCGGCGACATCGACGCTGATGAGCCGCGGCGCGTCGCCACCGCCGTCGCCCAGATGGGCCTGGCGCACGCGGTGGTGACGTCGGTCGACCGCGACGACCTTCCCGACTTCGGCGCCGAGATCTTCGCAGAGACGATCCGCGAGATCCGCCGCCAGTCACCCGGCACCACCATCGAGGTGCTGACCCCCGACTTCAACGGCAGCATCGACTCGCTGCACACCGTGATGGCGACGGCGCCGGAGATCTTCAACCACAACCTCGAGACCATCGAGCGGCTCTACGCCCGCGTTCGTCCCAAGGCCGGGTATCAGCAGTCGCTGACGCTGCTCAAGGAGGCCAAGCGGTTGGAGCCGCGCAGCCGTACCAAGAGCGGGCTCATGGTGGGGCTGGGTGAGGAGATGGACGAGGTCAAGGCGCTGCTCGCCGACCTGCGCGCTCATGACGTGGAGATCGTCACCATCGGCCAGTACCTGCGTCCCTCGCTCAAGCACCATCCGCTGATCCGCTTCTGGACGCCCGAGGAGTTCGCCGAGCTCAAGCAGTTCGGGCTGGCACTCGGGTTCAGCCACGTCGAGAGCGGGCCGCTGGTGCGCAGCTCATACCACGCCCACGAGCAGGCGGTGGCGGCGAGCGCGGTGTGAGCGAGGCCGCCCTCGAGTACCTCTGGCTCGGGCGCGTCCCCTACCGCGACGCGTGGGAGCTGCAGCGCGTGCTCGCCGGCGCACGGGCGCGGGGTGACATCAACGACGTCGTGCTGCTCGTCGAGCACCCGCCGGTGTACACGATGGGCCGCAACGGCTCGCCCGACCATGTGCCCAGCGGGGTCGAGCACCTGCGCGCGCTGGGCGCGGAGTACATCGACGTGGACCGTGGTGGGTCGGTGACCTTCCACGGGCCAGGGCAGCTGGTGGCATACCCGATCCTGCGGATCGCGGGCGTGTTCCCCATGGCCACCGACCCGGCACGCGGCGACGTCCTGGCTCACCTGCGCGCCCTCGAGGAAGCGCTGATCGCCACCGTCGCGGTGTACCACGTCGTCGCCACCAGGCGTCCGCCGTACACGGGCATCTGGGTCGGGAAGGAGAAGCTCGCCGCCATCGGCGTCAAGCTCGCGTCCGGCGTCACCACCCACGGCGCGGCGCTCAACGTCTCCACCGACCTGGCCTGGTTCGGCAAGGTCATCCCATGCGGCATCCAGGGCGCGGGCGTGGCGTCGCTGGCATCGCTCGGTGTGCGCCCCGCGCCGCGTCTCCACGACGTCGCGGTGCGCTTCGCCACGGAGCTGGCGCGGGTGGTTGGGCGCCGCCCCCGGCGGGCTGGTGACGAGGTCCGCGCCGCGGTCGCCGACGCCGCCGTCCCCGTCTGACGGAGCGGGGCGGGGTCACACAGCCGAGGCGATTTGCGCCTGGATGACCAGTTTGTCGCCAACAAGCGCACGCAAACCCACAAACCTCTGGTCAAACCTGTCAACAACCGCTACCATCCGGGTCCAAGGAACGCCCACCCGCTCGGATCTCCACCACTTCATCCCACCCCCCGAGTGGACGCGCTTCCCGAGGGACCCCGCGATGGCAACCTTCGTCCGCAACCGCGTGCTCAACCAGCTGACGTGGATCGACGAGGAGGAGGAGCGGCGAGCGGCGCGGCGCGATGCCCTCTGCGAGCTCGACGGCCTGCTCACCCAACTCGAGGAGGTCAACCTGCGCGGCGGCGCGGTGCCCAGCCGGGTGCTCGTCGCCCTGCGCCGCCGTGGTGTCATCGCCCGCCCCGGGGTGAACCCGGCGGAGCTGATCGAGGCGATCTTCGGCGTGCAGGAGGCGTACATGCGCCAGCCCGAAGGTGCCGACCGCCTGGTGGCATTCGAGCAGCTGCGCCGCCGGATCGCCTGACCGGCGCACCCCGCGGACGCGGCGGCGTCCTGATAGCCTGCCGCTGATGGACTTCGAGCCCGCCAAGCGCGCTGCCGGCGAGGCCGCGGCGCGGCTCGTCGAGGACGGCATGACGCTCGGGCTCGGCACGGGCACCACCGCGCGATGGTTCATCGAGGCAGTCGGCGCGAGGGTGGCCGACGGCATGCACGTCGCCGCCGTGGCAACGTCGCTCGCCAGCGCGGCGCTGGCCGCGCGGCAACGCATCCCGCTGCTCGAGCTCGACGCCCGCGGCGTGGACCTCGCCGTCGACGGCGCCGACACCATCGATCCCGACTTGCGCCTGCTCAAGGGGCTGGGCGGCGCGTTGGTCCGCGAGCGCATCGTCGCCGCGGCGGCCAAGCGCTTCGTCATCGTCGCCGACGAGTTCGAAGCTGGGCCCGCACCTCGCAGGGTTCGTGCCCGTCGAGCTGCTGGTCTTCGGGTGGCACCACACCATGACCCTGCTCGACCAGACGGGCGCGCGCTTCGCGCTCCGGCTCGACGGCGTGGGCGAACCGCTGCGCAGCGACAACGGCAACCTCATCGCCGACGGTGAGTTCGGCCCGATCGGCGATCCCGAGGGCCTGGCCGCGCGGCTCGACGCCATCCCCGGGGTGGTCGGCCATGGTCTGTTCCTCGGCATGGCCGACCTGGTCATCGTGGCCGGCGCCGACGGTGGTCTGCGCCACCTCGAGCCCGCGCACGGCGCCACGGCGCCGGTATCCTGAGCTGACCACCAACACGTTTTCAGGAGATGGCCGCATGGCCGAAGAATCGCTGGCCTGGCGTGCCATCAAGCCCGGACACAGGATCGTCGGCAGGGATGGATCAGACCTCGGCACGGTGTCGCGGGTGCTCGCCGACGAGGGCGCCGACATCTTCCATGGCGTCGCCGTGCGGCGCGGCCTGCCGCTCATCGGCGAGGAGCATGAGGTGGCCGCCGCCCAGATCGAGCGCATCGACCAGGACGCCGTCCACACCTCGCTGAGCGCAGCCGACGTGGACGGTCTGCGGGCTCCGCGATAGCGCGGTACAGTGCCCGTCCGGGCGGGTAGCTCAGCTGGTCAGAGCGTCTCGCTTACACCGAGAAGGCCGCGGGTTCGACCCCTGCCCCGCCCACCACGCCCGCACCCAGCCGACCCGATAGCACCCCCCCGTGCTGCGCGAAGTACGCTGCGCACGTGATCTGCGCGGCGTGTGGCACCGAGAACAAGCCGGGCCGCCGATTCTGCGGGCAGTGCGGTGCGTCCCTGGAGAGCAGCTGTCCATCCTGCGGTGCGGCCAACGATCCCGGTGAGCGGTTCTGCGGGGAATGCGGCAGCGCCCTGACGTCTGCCACCGCCAGGGGAGCCGCGGTCGCGACGCCCCGGCCGGCTGTCGCCGCACCGGCACCGTTGACGGCACCATTCCCCGTCGCCCAGCCCGCCGCCGAGCGCCGCCACGTCACCGTGCTCTTCGCCGACCTGGTCGGGTTCACGGCGCTGTCGCAGGAGCGGGACGCCGAGGACGTCCGTGAGCTGCTCACCAACTACTTCGACACCGCTCGCACCATCGTCGCCCGCTACGGTGGCATCGTCGAGAAGTTCATCGGCGACGCGGTCATGGCGGTGTGGGGCGTGCCGATCATCCAGGAGGATGACGCCGAACGCGCGGTGCGCGCTGCGCTCGACCTCGTCGACGCCGTGGTGGCGTTCGCCGACAGCGTTGGCGCTCCCGGCCTCAACGCGCGGGTGGGGGTGCTCACCGGCGAGGCGGCGGTGAACCTCGCCGCGGCCGGGCAGGGGATGGTGGCCGGCGACATGGTCAACACGGCGTCGCGCATCGAGGCCACGGCCCAGCCGGGGCAGGTGCTGGTCGGCGAATCGACCCGCCAAGCCAGCGAGGCCGCCATCGACTACGACGACGCCGGCACCCACGAGCTCAAGGGCAAGACCGAGCCGATGCGGCTGTGGCGCGCCAAGCGGGTGGTCGCCGGCCGCCGCGGGTCGATGCGTGTCACCGGCGTCGAGCCGCCGTTCGTGGGGCGGGATCGCGAGCTGCGCCTCCTCAAGGAGATGCTCCACGCCACCGCGGAGGAGGGCAAAGCCCGCCTCCTCTCCGTTGTCGGCGTCGCCGGGGTGGGCAAGTCCCGGCTCTCTTGGGAGTTCGAGAAGTACATCGACGGCCTCGCCCAGGTGATGTACTGGCACCGCGGCCGCTGCCTCGCCTACGGCGAGGGGGTGGCGTACTGGGCCCTCGCCGAGATGGTGCGCACGCGTGCGGACATCCTCGAGAGCGACGCCGCCGAGGTTGCCCGCGCCAAGCTGCACCGCACCGTCGAGGAGTTCATCCCGGACGAGAGCGAGCGACAGTGGGTCGACCTCCGCCTCTCCCAGCTGCTCGGTTTCGAGGGCGAGGCCTCGAGCGACCCGCGCGACCTCTACGCCGCCTGGCGCATCTTCTTCGAGAGGCTCGCGGCCACCGAGCTGACCGTGCTCGTCTTCGAGGACCTCCAGTGGGCCGACGCCGGCCTGCTCGACTTCATCGAGTACCTGCTGGAGTGGTCGCGCAACAGCCAGATCCTGGTCCTGACGCTGGCCCGCCCCGAGGTGGCCGAGCGACGCCCGGGCTGGGGGATCGGCAAGCGCGGCCTGACCTCGCTGTACCTCGAGCCGCTCTCGGACCAGGCCATGACCGCGATGCTCACCGGCATGGTGCCGGGCCTCTCACCTGAGGTGCGGTCACGCATCCTCGAGCGCGCCCAGGGGATCCCGCTGTACGCGGTCGAGACGGTGCGGATGCTGCTCGACCGCGGCCTCGTCGTCGAGGAGGGAGGCAGCTACCGGGCCATCGCCTCGCTCGACAACCTCGAGGTGCCGGAGAGCCTCCACGCCATGATCGCGGCGCGCCTCGACGGGCTCGACCCGTCCGAGCGCCGCCTCCTCCAGGATGCCGCCATCCTCGGCAAGTCGTTCAGTTCGGTGGCGCTGGCCTCGGTCTCGGGCCTGCCCATCAACGACATCGAGGCGTCCCTGGCGACCCTGGTGGGCAAGGACCTGCTCTCCATCCAGTCCGACCCCCGCTCCCCCGAACGCGGCCAGTACGTCTTCATGCAGGACCTGGTGCGCAGCGTCGCCCACGGCACCCTGGCCCGGAAGGACCGCCGGGCCCGCCACCTCGCCGCCGCCGACTACCTCGAGGCCTCGTGGTCGGGTGAGGAAGGGGTTGCCGAGGTCATCGCCGCGCACCTCGTCGGCGCCCATGAGGCCGAGCCCGGGGCCGAGGACGCCGCCGAGCTGCGCGATCGCGCCGGGCGTGCGCTCGCCCGGGCCGGTGACCACGCCACCTCCCTCGGCGCGCTCGAAGGCGCGCTGCGCTACTACGAGCGCGCCCTCGAGCTCGCCTCCGACGACCGCACGCGGGCGGCGTTGAGCGCCAAGGCGGGGTTGGTCGCGCGCCCCCAGGGCCGCGACGACGTCTCCCAGGCACACTTCGAGCGCGCCCACCGGATCTTCACCTCGCTGGGCGATGCTGCCGGCTCGGCCCGCGCCCTGACCGGCATCGCCAGCGTCGAGGGCAGCCAGGGCAAGGCGGACAGCGCCGTCGCCCACCTGGAGGCCGGGCTCGCCCTCTTGGCGGACGCCTCGGAGGACGACGTCGACGCCAGCACCGCCCTCGCCGAGACAGCCATGCGCCTGGGCGCGCAGGAGTACTTCCGCGGCAACCTGCACCGCGCCCTCGAGCACCTCGACACCGCGCTGGCGATCGCCGAGCGCTGGCGCCTGCTCGAGCTGCTCTCCGGGGCTCTCAACTCCAAATCCTGGTGCCTGGCGGCGCTGGGGCGGCGTGAGGAGGCCGGGCTGCTCGAGGAAGGGGCCCTGCGGCTGGCACAGTCGCTCAGCCTGGGCACCGTCCCGGTGATCGAGGGCAACCTCGCGGACAGCCTGCAGGAGGCAGACCGCCTCGAGCCGGCGGTCGTCCACTTCGAGCAGTCGATTGCGTCGGCGCGCCGGCTCGGCAACCGCATCCACGCCGTCTTCTCGCAGCTGGCCGGCACCCCCGCGCTGATCGACCTCGGTCAGTGGGATCGCTGCGAGGAGATCGTCAACCATTACTTCGAGCACGACGCCGCCGACCTGGCCGCGCACGTCCCCACCGTCGGCTACGCGGTGAGCCCGGTGTGGCTGTACCTCTGGCGAGGGCGGCTCGACATCGCCCGCCGCATCGTCGCCCACGCCGAGGACCTCTACGAGCGCTCCGGGCCGGCGAGCAACCTCCCCAGCGACCTGCGCGCCCTCGTCGACGCCGGGCGAGCCGGCGTCGCCTCGGCCGAGGGCAGACATGAGGAGGCGCTGGCGGCGGCGCGGCGCGGCATGGCGGCTTCCATCGACTTCTACCCGACGATGGCACGACGGGCCGTCTGCGAGGCCGTTGAGGCGGCGTTCGCGCTCGGCCGCGAGGACGAGGTCGAGGAGATCATGGAGGCGGTCGGCCGCCAGTTCCGGGCCGGTCAGCAGCCCTCCATCGACGCCCTCATGCTGGTCTGGCGGGCACGCCTCTCCAGCACGCCGGACGACGAGGCGTCCGGGCTGTTCCGGCGAGCCATCGACGCCTTCGAGAAGCTTCCCCGACCCTTCTGGCTGGCCACCACCCGGGCTCAGTTCGGCGCCTGGCTTCAGCTGCGCGGCCGGGGCGCCGACGCAGAGGAGCCTCTGCGCCTCGCGCGGATCACCTTCGAGGAGCTCGGCGCCGTGCCCTGGCTGACACGCCTCGACGCGCCCGGGCACGGGGCTGTCGCAGCGTCCGTCGCAGAGTCGCTGGCGCCCGCCGGCGGATGACCTCCGCGCGCCGGAGCGCGGGCCGGCTCCTGGCTGGTTGAGCGGGCGGGCTGGATCGGGTCCGCTGCGGCATACTGACGGAGGTCCCAACCTGGCCCGCCCGGCCCGCTCCCGGGCGACGGCGATCGCCTCAATCGCTTCCGGCCGGGGACTCCGAATCGCCAGTTTGTGCCATCATCAGCCTAAACAAGGAGGCGCTGATGGCTCGGGGAGCGCAAGCCACGCTGGCAGCTGGGATCGCCGTTTTCGGGTTCGACGCCGATCCCGGGGTACCGCCCGGGCGCGCCCTCCAAGTGCTCACGATTCGTCGCGGCCTCCCCCGTGGCGAGGTGGAGCCACGCGAGCGCTTCAGCGCGGCGGCTGTTCGCCTGGCCGGCGCGGCGGGCATCCCCCTGGGCTCGAGGCGGGGCGCTCGCAGCGATCGCCTGCACCTCGTCGACGTCGATGACGAGCCGGGGCGGGGCGCGCGGACGGTGACCGCGTGGTACTACGCCACCGCGGCGATGACCGACCTGGCGGGCCCGGGCGCCTGGGTGGCCACGGGGCGGGGGCTGCGCGTCGAGAGGCGGGACGGGGCGGCCCTGCGACAGGCCACCGAACGCCTTCGCCAGGACGCGCGCCAGGTCAGCGGCGCCGCCGCCCTGCTCGGCGAGGTGTTCACCGGCGACGACCTGCTGCGCGTCCACGTCGCCCTCCACGGCGGACCGGAGGGCAGCGATCGGACCTTTCGCCGTCGCATCCAGGAGCTCCGCGACGGCGGGTTGCTCCGCCCCGTCGCCGAGCGCGAGGTCGCCGCCCTGCGCGCCAAGGTGCCTCGGTTCAGGTCACCGGCGGGAACGGGGGGCCGGCCGCCAGAGCTCTTCCGCTACGGGGGCACCGGCGGGGAGAACGAGCAGCTGGTCTCGCTGCGGGCGCGTCGCGGAGCCTGACGGGGCGCTCAGCCGGCGTCAGCCGCCCACGGGGGCTCGCCGCTGCTGAGCACCAGCGTGACCGGGCCGTCGTTGACCAGCTCGACCTCCATGTCGGAGCCGAACCGGCCCGTCTGGACCGGCAGCCCACGGCCACGCAGAGCGTCCGCGAAGACGCCGCACAGGCGCTCCGCCGCGGCCGGCGCGCCGGCCCGGATGAAGGAGGGGCGATGGCCCCGTGAGGTGTCGGCGTGGAGGGTGAACTGGCTGACCACCAGGACGGACCCACCGGCCTGGGCGAGGTCGAGGTTCATGCGGCCGTCGTCATCGCGGAACACGCGCAGGGTGGCCACCCTGCCGGCCAGCCGGTCGGCAGTGGCGTCATCGTCCTCCTGCCCCACGCTGAGCAGGACGAGCAGGCCCGCGCCGATCTCCCCGACGCTCGAGCCGGCGACCCGCACCGCCGCACGTGAGGTGCGCTGCACCACCGCCCTCACGAGCGATCGTCGAGCGGCAGTGCCCGGAAGCCGCGGAAGATGCGCATCGCCTCGGCCTCGCCGTCGAGGAAGGAGGGGTCCACCACCCGGATGTCGTGGACCACGAAGCTCCAGCGCCGGTGTCCGCCCTCGCCGACCGGGCGGCCGAAGGCTGAGCTGCTGCCGTGGGGCGGGATCATCTCCATGCGCGAACCGTCCGGCATGCGCCGGTAGATCACCCGCCTCACCAGGATGGTCTCGAGCGGGCGGCCGTTGCGCAGCCGGCCGGCGACCAGCTCGACGTGGCGCAGCTTGGCGATGGGGTTGTCGGGATCGCGAAGCTCGACGTCCACCTCGAAGCGCTCGGAGATGTCGCGCGCGATGAAGGTCAGCGCCAGCGCATCCGCCTCGTCGCCGGCGATGCGCACGAAGGTGGCCGCGGACAGCGGCTGCCCGGCGGCAGCGCCGCGCGCTTCGGCCTCGGCATTGTCGAAGAACAGCTGTGGCAGTAGGTCGGGGGACTGCCGATCCGCGAGCCAGGGGGTGCCGTCGCGCCACTCACGCGCGGCCACCAGCTCGGCGAAACGCGCGTGCACACGGTCTCGCGCCTCGCTGTCGACGCCACGCACGCGCACCTGGATCACCCGGCTCATCGCCCGATTGTAGGAGCGCACCGCCGCTGCGCCACCCCGCCGAGCATGGTGCTGGGGCAGCGCCTCGGTACACTACCCGCTCGCGCCGAGGTAGCTCAGTTGGTAGAGCACAGGTCTGAAAAACCTGGTGTCGACAGTTCGATCCTGTCCCTCGGCACCGGTGCGAGCGGCCGCGGCGACGCGTCGCGCCCGGGACCCCTGGTCAGCCGATGGGGAACCCGTGCCGGACGTAGAGGTACTGCGTGCCGGCGCTGGGCACGCGGGTGAAGTCGCGCGCGAGCAGCGCGCGGATCGAGTCGACCAGCGGCACGCGGCCGTTGCCGTCGTAGCGGTAGAACACCAGGTAGTCGGCGCGGTTGATCTCCCTGGTCCACCAGTCCACCGCCTGCTGGTACTGGATGCCGCCCAGCGAGAGCGTGGTGCCGTAGGCGTCGACGATGGTGATGTGGCAGCCGGGGACGGTTGACGTGAACCGGTTGGTGGTGAGCATCGGGTCGGCGCTGTCCGAGAGGGCGCAGGCTCCCGGCGGGATGACCCGGCCCACCGTCGGTCGCAGGTCGACGCCGTGCTCGCCGAGGATGATCCGCCCCTGGTTGATCGCCATCACCGCGACGATGGCCACGAGGACCCCAAACCCCCGTCGCGCCACCGGCTGCCGCCAGGCGGCGCCCACACCGCAGCCCACGATCATCGCCACGAACGGTGCGAAGAAGGCCGCGTAGTGGTCGTAGAACTCCGACGGCGCCAGCAGCAGGCCGGCGGTCGCGACCGCGGACACCAGCAGGAACCACTCGAGCGGCGTCGGCCGTCGCCGGCGCGGCCGGGTGAGCATGGCCACGACCAGGCCGACCAGGGCCACCAGCAGCACCAGCGCGACCATCACGCTGAGGCTCGCCCACGGGGTCACTGAGGACGAGCCGGTCAGGTCGCCGAGCCGCGTGGAGATGGCGACGCGCTCGGAGTAGCCCAGCCGGTGCAGCTGGATGGCGACCACCTGCTCGTAGAAGGCGCCGGGGGTGAGCAGCAGGAAGGGAAGGCTGGGGACGCCGAACCCGATGACCATGCCACCGAGCACGGGCAGCAGGCGGCGTCGCACCTCGGGCAGGCACAGCACCAGGATCACCGCCGCCGGGATGATCGCCCAGCCCTTGATGCACCCCGCGAAGCCGAGCGCGATGCCGCCCAGCCAGAGCCGCCTGCCGCCATCGCGCACGCGGTCCCCGCCGAAGATCAGCACCGCGCCGAGCAGGCAGAAGAGGTCGAGCACGGGTTCGAGCAGCAGCGTGTGGTTGGCGTGCACCTCGGCCGGGTAGACGGCCATCAGCCCGGTCGCCACCAGCGTGGCCACCCGGCCGCGGTGGCGCACCAGCAGGCCCACCAGCACGACGTTGAGCAACGCCACCACCGGCATCAGCAGGCGTGCGACAGCGAACGCGTCGCGGGTCCCGATTGCGCGCGACAGGAGCCCGAACGGCGCCACCAGGAGGGTGAAGCCCGGGGGCTGCACCAACACGAAGTCGCGGTAGGGGAGGACACCGTTGGCGAGGCGCACCGCCGAGCCGAAGTAGGCGCCGTCGTCGTACTCGTCGACCCCGAACAGCGTGTTGGGACGGCTCAGCTCGTAGAGACAGAGCACCAGCGCCAGCAGCGCCATGGCGGCGATGATCCGCCGCGTGGCGTGCGCCTCCCCGGCGCCCGGCTCGGACCACGAGGCAGGCAGCCCAGCCGCGCTCACCACGCTACCGACCCGCGCCGGCCACAGGGTTCCTGACACGCCTCATCGGCTGCGCCTCCTCGTGTCGGGTGCCGTTGCCGCTCGCCCTCGTCGCCAGCAACCGTGCCAGCGTCGCCGCGACCACGACCGCGAACCCCACGTTGAAGGCCGCCGGCTGCACCCCGAACGGGTGAAAGTATGCATTGACGGTCATCCCCGCCGCGGTCAGCTCGACCACGAGGAGGCGGGCGGCGCGCTCACCCCGACGCGTTCCCAGCAGCACCAGGAACGGCATCGGCCAGAGCAGGTACTGCTCGATGACCTGCTTGCTGAGCAGCAGGAAGAGCACCAGCACCACGGCGCCCGCCAGCCAGAGATCGTCGATGAACGCCGCCGCCAGCGCCGCCACCACGAACACCCCGAAGAGCGCGTAGCCCGCGTCGACCTGGGCCGCTGCGGGCAGCCCGTGCAGCACCACCTGCCACGACAGCCCACCGGGCAGCTTGGTGGCGCTGTAGGTGAGGTCGGTGAGCAGCGCCGCAGGACTGCTGACCAGGTACGGCGCGCTGAGCACCAGCACCGCCGCCGCCACGCACACCAGCAGGCGCGCCGCCGGGTGGCGTCCGCGCCGCAGCGACCAGGGCAGCAGGAAGAGGGGATAGGTCTTGGCGGCGACGGCGAGCGCGAAGGCGACCGCGCCGCGCCAGCCGGGCGAGCGTGTCCCCTGCCACAGGCTCACCGCGAGCATCAGCAGGGCCAGCGCGACGCTGTCGAAGCGTCCGTAGAAGGCGCCGTTGTACAGCACCAGGGGATTGAGGAAGACGGCCGCCGCCGCCAGCGCCTGCGCGTTCCTGCCAGCGCTTGCGCGCCGGAGAACGCGCACCATCAGCAGGGTGGTGGCCAGGTCGGCGAGCACGATCGGCACCTTGCCCAGCACCGTGAAGGGCACGCCGGTGTGCACCGCAAGCCACTGGAACGGCAGCTCGATGTCGAGGAAGAGCGGGAGGTAGGTGTACGGGCCGCCACCGTAGGGCGGGTGGTGGGCGTACACGTTGACGCCGCGCAACGTCGCCTGGGAGGCCAGGTCCCAGACGGCGAAGTCGGGGCCATGGGTGATCGGCACCAGGATGGCCCGCGTCAGCACGCCGAGGGCGAGCACCGCGAGAAGGGGCCAGCTTTGGCCCAAACCGCTCGCCGGCGCGCCCGCATGGCCGCCCCGGTTCACCTCACGAGCAGCCCGGCGCGATGCGCAGCTCCCGGGTGCCGCCGAGGCTCACCACCTGCGGGTAGCGCGCCTCCACCCAGGCGCTGAAGCCGGGCAGCAGCGCCAGGCGCCCGCTCGAGAAGAGCACGGCGCACACCGGTCGGTGACCGTTGGTGACGGCCCGCAGCCCGGCGATCGCCCCCGGCTCGGCGTACATCCGCGTGTTCGAGGTGTCCACGTACCGCGGCGGTGCCGCCCGGTTGGCCAGGGCCTGGGCGAACTGGTCGTCGCCGACCAGCTCGGCCGTGGCCGACGTGTGGGCGCGCAGCGCTGCCGCCTCGGCGGTGAAGTTGGTGGTGGAGCGCAACCCGATCAGCCCAGACCAGAGGAACAGCCCGGCAGCGACGCACAGCCCGGCGCCGAGCAGGGCCGCGCCCGCGCGGGAGGGCGGCAGGGACCAGGCGGCGCAGCCAGTCGACGCCGCCGGACGCACCGGCGGCCACCAGGATGGCGTACGCAGGTGACATCGACACTGCGTGGTGCGGCCACAGCGGGTGGGTCACGGCCATCACCGCCACGGCGCCGGCGAACCAGGCGAGGCCGGTCACCACCATCCGGGGATGGCGTCGCCAGCCCACCACCGCGCCGGCGGCGGCGAGCGCGCCCATGTGCCAGCGCAGCTTCAGCGAGCCGGCCACGGTGATGCCACTGTGGGTCGACTGGGTGTCGAGGTGGAGGCCCACCGCCTGGCTCCACATCGCCCCCCACGCGTCATGCATCGGCACCAGCACGATCGCCGCGGCCACCAGGCCGCCGAAGGCGGTGGCGGACAGCAGGCGGAGCCACCTGCCGCGCGCGGCGAGCACCACCAGCAGCGGGGGGACGACGGCGAGGTCGAGCACCTTGGTCAGCACCCCGATGGCCACCGCGGCACCGGCGAGCGCGGCCGCGACCGTGCTCCAGCGGATCCTGTGCGCCCGCAGCGCGACCGCGGCGCACGCGACGGCGACCACGCCGAGCGCGGTCGCCGGTCCGTCGGCCTGCAGCACCACCGACTGGTGCACCATCAGCGGGTCGACCGCGAGGGCGCCGGCCATCACCACGCCGGCCACCCGGTCACCGAGCCGCCATCCGGCCACGCCACCCGCCGCCACCGCGACCGCGCACCACGCCAGCATCACCGCGCGGGCGGCGACGATGCCGCCGCCGAGCAGCACCCAGGGTGGTTCGGTCACCAGCAGGAACGCCGGCGGCTGCGAGCTGTAGACCGAGGTGAAGAGGGCGTGGCCACTCTGCAGCGACTGCAGCGACAACCAGTACACGCCCTCGTCCCAGTCGACCTCGCCGAGGCCGAGCACCGGCAGCCTGCTCACCACCGTCCCGGTCACCAGCACCGCGATCACCGCCACGGCGAGCGCGCGCGGCCGGTTCCGGCTCAACCAGGGGGGCATGTCGACCGGGAGCCTAGACCACCCCGCTCGCGCCGGGTGGCGCCGCCCGGCCGCGCCCGGTCGCTCAGCCCAGGCGGCTCGCCGGGGTGGCGGCGTGCTCGAGCACCGCCGGTTTGACCAGCCCGAAGCGCAGCTTCAACACCATCAGCATCGCCTCCGGGATCATCCCGATGCGCATCTTGGAGAGCCCGTTGGCGCGGTCGTTGAAGGTGATCGGGATCTCCACGACGCGCTGGCCGGCGCGCTTCATCGCCCAGTCGAGCTCGATGAGGAAGCCGTACCCGCTCGACCGGATGCGGCCGAAGTCGAGGGCTGCGCAACGCGTCGGTGCGGATGCACCGGTACCCGCTGGTGCAGTCGTGCATGGGCAGCGCCAGCACCGTCCGCGCCCAGATGCATGCGCCCGCGGTCAGCGCGATGCGCCACGCCGGCCGGCCGACCACGCGCCCGCCCGGGATGCGGCGGGAGCCGATGGCGGCGTCGGCGTCAGCGCATGCCGCCACCAGGGCGGGGAGGTCCTCGGGCGGATGGGAGAGGTCGGCGTCCATCTCGATGGCCAGCTCGTAGCCGCGCTCGAAGGCGTGCGCGTAGCCGGCGAAGAGCGCGCTCGCCAGCCCCGCCTTGCCGGCCCGGTGGATGACCGTCAGCCGAGGTTCGGTGGCGGCGATGGCGTCGGCGACGTCCCCGGTCCCGTCCGGCGAGTTGTCGTCGACGACGACCACGTCGATGTCGATCGCAGCCCAGGTGCGCCGCAGGACGATGGGCAGGTTCTCGCGCTCGTTGTAGGTCGCCAGGACCACCAGCGCACGGCGTGCCCGGCCGGGTGCTCCCGCCTGGTCGCCGGCCGCGCTCACCTCTGGTGGGGCGACGTTCTCACTCGGCACGTGGGCCGACTCTGACAGGTGCCGGCGAGCCTGGGGTCACGAGCCGCGAAATCCGCCGCAGGCGGCCGTGTCAGCGCCGCTCAGGCGACGGCCACCTCACCGGCGGGTGCGCCGGCGGCCAGCGCGCGGGCCGCGGCGAGCGCATCGTCGACGGCGCCGCCGAGGGGGGAGACGCCGGCTCGCAGAGTCTCGCGCAGGCCCAGCTTGCTCATCTGGGTGAGCAGGCGCTGCGCCGCCACCTGGCCCGACGAGACGCCGCCGTCGCGGATCAACAGCGCGGCCGCACCGCCCTCGAGGATGGTGACCGGCTCGTTGGCGCGCGCGTAGGCGATCACCAGCGCGGCGTAGCCGGCACGCGCGCTCGAGGGGATCGACTCATCGATGACGAAGAGGCAGCAGGCGCCCTCGCCGGTCACCGCCTGCGCCGCGGCGAGGAAGCGATCGTGTCCCACCGCCCAGGGAAGCTGTGAGATGGGAGGCAGCTCCATCGAGGCCACGGCCTCAGGCAACCAGGAGGTCGGCCGCGAGCGCGTCGAGCGCCTCCGTACGGGCGGTCGCGGGCGCGCCACCACCCCGCGTTGCCCAGGCAAGCAATTCCTCGACGGGCTCGACCAGCTCGCGCAACCGCAGCGGCTTGGGGAGCGCACTGATCCCCGCCCGCGTGGGCATGGGGCGGCGCAGCGAGCCGCTGACAAAGCAGATCCCGCTGGCCATCGCGTGGGGATGGGTGAGCAGGGCGCGGGCGAGCTCGACGCCGTGGGTGTCGGGCAGGAGGCCGTCGAGCAGGATGACGCCGAAGCGGCGCCGGTCGACGGCGCGGCGGGCCTCGGCACCGGTCGCACACGCCTCCACCTCGCCACCGACGCCGGCGAGCGCGCGTGAGAGAAAGGAGCGGACCAGGTCGTCGTCCTCGACAACCAGGATCGGCAGGGCTTGCATCGCCGCTGATCCTACCCGCTCATCCCTGACGGTGCGGACAGGAAACCAGATTGTGATGGCATCCGCACTGGGCTCGGAGCTCGTCGATGACCACGCTGCCGTCGGCGAAACGGACCGCC
The DNA here is from genome assembly GCA_963850385.1 of Candidatus Dormiibacterota bacterium. GTDB lineage: Bacteria > Chloroflexota > Dormibacteria > Aeolococcales > Aeolococcaceae > Aeolococcus. The sequence continues at coordinate 1,758,090 of CAWKKS010000001.1, read as the reverse complement.
GGCTGGCCGTCCTGCAGGCGTCCCCAGGTGGGCGCGCAGCACGTACGCGACGCGGCCGTCGACAGTGGTCCAGGCGGGCATGTTGGGCACGCCCGCGCGGATCATGCGCAGCCCGGCGGCGGCGGACCCGGCGGCGTCGACATGGCGGTGTCCCACCGATGGCGCGTACGTCGCACCGGTCATGTCGATGGGCTCGCCGGGCCAGTCGCTGAGCAGCCGATCGACGGCCTCGCCCAGTGCCGCGGCGCCGAGCTCGCAGAGGCGCCGCGTCAACGTCCCCGACGTGTCCTCCACGGACACAGCGGTGGTGCGCTGCGCCAGGATCGGCCCGGCGTCCACCTTGGGCACGGCGCGGTGCAGCGTGATGCCCGCGACCGGGTCACCGTCGGCGATCGTCCAGTACACCGGCTCCGGGCCGCGCCGCGCCGGCAGCGCGCTGGGGTGGACGTTCATCCACCCGTGCGCGGGGATGGCGAGCGCCCGCGACCGGATGATCTGGTCAAAGCTGGCCATGACAACGCCGTCGAGGCGGAGCGCCGCGATGTCGAGGATGGAGTGCTCGTCGTTGACCCGCCAGGCGCGCAGCAGGGGGACACCGAGGTGGTCGGCGATGCGGCTCAGCGCGTTGTCACCGAGGATGGCCTCGTGCGCGCCCGGCGAGGTGAGCAGGCCGACGACCTCGACGTCGAGCTGGAGCAGCGCCAGCAGGAAGGCGAGGCTGTAGTCGGAGGGGAAGCCGGCGAAGAGCACCCGCGGCCCCGCCGCCGGCGATGGCGCGCCCTGCAGCGGGGGCAGGTCGCGATCGGGGATGAAGGAGAACTCCGTCCTCTCCCACAGCGCGGCGCGCACGGCATCCAGCGCGGGGGAGGCTGTTGCCACCGCCGAATCCTAGCGCCACGACGCGGGTTCGCCCGCGACCAGCCCGTCGGCCACCAGCCCGGCGAGCGCGGCGCGCACGCGGTCGGGCGTCACCCCGGGAAGGTCGCGCACCGCCGCGCCCACCTCGTGCGGGCGACGCCGCCGGCGACTGCAGCAGGTGGGCGAGGACCGCGCCACGCAGCTGGCGGAGGCTGCCGCCGTACGCGGCCTGGCGGCGCGGCGCCGGCGCCGCCGCCACGGCGCGGTCGAGGTGGCCTCGCGCCTGCCACGCACACGTCGCCTCCAGCGGGCAGCCATCACAGACCGGGCGGCTGCGGCAGTGGCCGGCGCCGACGTCGAACAGCGCGTAGGTGTACTCGCGCACCGCCATCCCGTCCGGGCGCCCCTCGCGCAACACGCGGTCGAGGGTCCGCGGTGGCACCTCGTGCGGCTCGCAGCCCAGCGCGGCGCGCGCTGCCACCCGGCCGAGGTTGACGTCGCGCGGTGGCTCGGTGGCGCAGGCGGCGCCCAGGTCGCTGAAGGCGAGGAGCGCCCGGGCCGTGTAGACGCCCACGCCGGGCAGCGTGCGCAGGCCGGCCTCGTCGCGCGGCCAGCCGCGCTCGGCGACGCAGCGCGGCCAGCAGCCACAGCGCGCGGGCGCGGCGCGGGTAGCCCAGGCCCTGCCACTCCCGGAGCACCTCCTCGAGAGAGGCGGCGGCGCACGCCGCCGGGTCGGGCCATCGAGAGGTGAACCGCTGCCAGCGTGGCAGCACCCGCGCCACCGACGTCTGCTGCAGCATCACCTCGCTGACCAGCACCGCCCAGGGATCGGTGGTGTGCCGCCAGGGCAGCGCGTGGCGTCCGTGCGCGGCGTACCAGCTGCGCAGCTCGCCGGGGTCCAGGCCCCGCTCGGTCGGCCTCGGCGCTACCCGCCGGCATGGCGTCCCAGGACGCAGGCGGCGTCGAGCAGCGCCTCGTCACCGCCGGCCCAACCGAGCAGGGAGATGCCCACCGGCGCCGCGCCGGCACGGCCGGCCGGCAGGGAGAGCTGGGGCAGGCCGCCGATGCCCGCCGCGCAGGTCAGCAGCATCGAGCGCATGCGGAACTCCTGGACCGTCGCTGCCGGCGCGGTCAACTCCGGAGCGGGCCCCGGTGTGGTCGGCAGCACCACCACGGTTCCCACCGGCACCAGGGCGCGCAGCCGGCGCTGCAGCGCGTTGCGCACCTGCCGTGCGCGGTCGGCGGCGTCTCGCTCGACGGTGGCCGCGTATGCCATGCGCTCGTCGATCCCCGGTCCGAGCCGGGGCCGGTGCGCGGTGATCCAGGCGCCGAACGTGAGCCACGTCTCGTACGCCTGGACCACGCGGAAGCAGTCTGCCCACTCCGCCAGTCCCTCGGTGGACAGCACGATCGGCTCCGCCGCCGGCAGGTCCTCGCCGGCGCGGGCGATGAAATCCATGACGGTGCGCCGGCACGCCGGGTCGGCGACGTCGAGGAGGTCAGCTGCCAGCACGGTGCGCTCGATGCGTCCATCCACGCGCTCGCCGCCGAGCAGCGCGCTGCCCGCGGCGCGGAGCACCCCGGGACCCGACGCCAGCCACCCTGCCGAGTCGAAGGAGGGCGCCATGGGCTGGATGCCCTCCATCGCCACCCGCCCGTGCGTGGTGCGCAGCCCGTACAGGCCGCACACCGAGGCAGGGACACGGATCGACCCCCCGGTGTCGGTGCCGAGTGCGAGGTCGCAGGCGCCACCGGCGACAGCGCTCGCCGAACCACTCGAGGACCCCCCGGGCAGGCGACCCGGCGCGCGCGGGTTGAGTGGCGTCCCGTAATGCGCGTTGGCGCCGGTGATGCTGTACAGGAACTCGTCGCAGATCGTCTTGCCCACCACCGTCGCTCCGGCGTCGAGGACCCGGCGCACGGCATCGGCGGTGACCTCAGCCGGCCCGTGGTCGGCCAGCCAGTCGGGGCTGCCGATGCCGGTGCGCTCGCCGGCGATGTCGTAGCAGTCCTTCACCGCCACGGTCAGCCCGGCCAGCGGTCCGCCATCCGGCACCGTGCAGCGGAGCACGCAGGTCGTGCGGGACGAAGGGTCGCGCCGCTGCGGCGTCCCATCTACAGCAGCTGGTGGAGCGCGAACGCCACACCGAGCACCACCACGATGGTGCGCAGCACCGCGGGACGGAGGCGGCGGGCCAGCGACACGCCCGCGTAGCCACCGGCCGCGCTGGCCGGCAGCATCACCAGCGCGGCGATCCACGACACCGGGCCGAAGAGCATGAAGTAGACCGCTGCGACCACGTTGATGACCACCGACAACATCGCCTTGAGCGCGTTGATGCGCTGCAGGTCGTCGCGGATGAACAGGCCGAGCACGGCGAGCATCATCACCCCGAGGCCGGCGCCGAAGAAGGCGCCGTAGATCCCACCGAGGAACTGGGCCACGGCAAGCAGCGGTGAGCGGTGCTGCTCTCGCTCCGGGCGCGTCGACTGCACGCGCGATGTCACCACCGGCTGCGCCAGCAGGAGCGCGCACGCCGCCAGGATCAGCCAGGGGACCACCGCGGCGAACACCGCGTTCGACGTGCGCGTCAGCAGGATCGCCCCGCCCACCGCGCCGACCACGCTGATCGGCGCCAGGAAGAGGACGCGAGCGCGCTGCCGCGACAGCTCCTCCCGGTACGCCAGCGCCCCGCCCGCGTAGCCGGGCAGCAGGCCGACGGTGCTGGTGACGTTGGCGGTCAGCGCCGGGAAGCCGAGCAGCAGCAGCGCCGGGAAGGAGAGCAGCGTCCCGCCACCCGCGACCGCGTTGACCGCGCCCGCCAGCAGGGCGGCTCCCGCCACCAGCAGCAGGCGGGCCGCGTCGAGGTGGATCACGGCGCCGGCGGGCGCAGGTCGAGGAGGTCGAGCGTCAGCTCCCCGGCGGCCAGCCGCGCGCGCAGCGCATCCTCGTGTGCCGCCCGCTGCTCGGCGCGGTCCGCCACCGCGGCGGCCTCGGCGGCGGCGACGCAGACCACGCCGTCGTCGTCGGCGACGATGACGTCGCCCGGCGTCACCAGCTGGCCGCCGCAGACCACCGGCTCGTCGATGCTGCCCAGCCCGGTCTTGGTGGTGCCCTGCGCGCTGATCCAGCGCGACCACACCGGGAATCCCATGACGCGCAGCGTCGCGACGTCGCGCACCCCGGCGTCGACGATCGTCGCCACCACCCCGTGGGCGCGCAGCGAGGTCGCCAGCAGCTCGCCGAGCATGCCGGCGTCGTCCGGCGTGGCGACCGCGACGACGAGCACGTCACCCTCGCCGCAGCGCTCGATGGCGCGGTGGATCATCAGGTTGTCGCCGGGCAGGCAGAGCGCGGTCACCGCCGTCCCGGCCACGCGGGCACCCTCCTGGATGGGGCGCACCGAGGGGTCGAGCAGTCCACGCCGGTCCTGGGCCTCGTGCGCGGTGGTCACGCCGACGGCGGCCAGGCGCGCCACCACGCCGGGGGTCACGCGCACGGGCTCTCCACCAGCGAGCTAGGAGGGAAGCTCGACGATGGTGTTGCGCAGCAGCCCGACTCCCTGGACCTCGCTCTCCATGACGTCGCCGGCATGGAGGAACTCCGGCGGCGTGCGCGCGAAGCCGACGCCTTCCGGCGTGCCGCTGGCGATCACCATCCCCGGCAACAGGGTCATGCCCACCGACAGCCACTCGATGATGGCGTCCACCGGGTAGATCATGTCGCGCGTGTTGGCGTCCTGCTTGACGACGCCGTTGACGCGCAACTGCAGTTGCAGCGACTGCACGTCGGGTACCTCGTCGGCGGTCAGCACCCAGGGTCCGATCGGGCACGAGCCGTCGAGGCTCTTGCCCTTGAACCACTGCCCACCCCAGTTGTTCTGGAGATCGCGCGCGGTAACGTCGTTGATCACCGTGTAGCCGAAGACGTGGTCGAGAGCCGAGGCGCGCTTGAGGTTGGAACCGGCCCGCCCCACGACCACGCCCAACTCCACCTCCCAGTCGATGCTGGTGCTCACCGAGGGGTTGATGGGAACGTCGCCGTACGGGTTGTTGATCGTGGTGATCGCCTTGGTGAAGATGGTCGGCGGGCCCACCGGCGTGTTGAGCGCGCGCGCTCCCTCCTCGGCGTGCTTCTGGTAGTTGCGCCCGATGCAGAGCACGTTGCCGCGGGGCGGGTCGAACGGTGCCAGCAGCTCGAGGTCGGCGAGCCGGCGCAGCGCGCCCCCCGGCGCCGCACCGAGGAGATCCTCGAGCTGCCGGAGCGTCCCCTCGCCACCATCGATGACGCCGAGGACGTCGGCGGGCAGCCCATCCCCGCCCGGTGCGGCGGCCACGTCGACGATCTCGTCGGCGCCGGCCCGGCTCACGCCGAGGCGGCGGCCACCACCATCACGGAACATCAGCAGTCTCATTGGTCTCTCGCCTCCACGCCGCCGGCCGCCGTCAGGCTGGTCGCGGCTCCCAAGAACAGTTCCTCGAAGTCCTGGCGATCGAGAAGTTCGCCTGACCGGCCCTCCATGCGCACGGAGCCGGACACAAGAACGCACGTCCACGCGGCGATGTCGAGCGCGGCGCGCGCCCGCTGTTCGACGAGCAGCACCGCCTTGCCGAGCTTGCCCAGCCCGTTGACCTGCTCGCGCAGCAGCCGGTCGGCCAGCTGCGGCGCCAGGTTGGCGGTGGGCTCGTCGAGGATCAGCACCCGCGGGTCGAGCATCAGCACGCGGGCGATGGCCAGCATCTTCCGCTCGCCGCCACTCAGCTTGTCGGCGCGCCGCTTGAGCATCGGCTTGAGCTGCGGGAAGACGTCGAGCACCTCGCCGACACGGGTGTGGATCAGGCGGGTGGGCAGCAGGTAGCCGCCCATGTCGAGGTTCTCCATCACCGTCAGCGGTTCGAAGATGTCCTGCACCTGGGGCACGTAGCCGACCCCACGCCGGGCGAGCGATTCCGGCGGATGGTTGGTCACCTCGCCGTCGTCGAGCATGATCCGCCCGGCGCTGACGTGGAGGATGCCCACCAGCGATTTCAGCAGGGTGCTCTTGCCCGCGCCGTTGGGCCCGATCACCGCGACGATCTCGCCGAGCCCGACGCTGAGGCTGACGTCGCGCACGATCGGCACGCCGCCGTACCCGGCGCTGATGCCCTCGGCGCGCAGCAGCGCCGCCGGTCGCGCGGCGGCGGTCGCGGTGCTATCCGACAAGGTACGCGTCCACGATCTCGCGCTGCTGGCGCAGCTGCGCCATCGAGCCGTGCCCGATGACGCGGCCCTGGGCCATCACGATGACCGGGTCGCACATGCGCTCGATCATGTGCAGCTCGTGCTCCACCATCACGATGGTGAGGCCCTCGTCACGGAGCGCCTCGCAGTAGTCGGCGATCTCCCCGATGATCGAAGGGTGGACGCCTGACATCGGTTCGTCGAGCAGCAGCAGCCGCGGCTGCAGCATCAACGCCCGCATGATCTCCACCAGCCGCTTCTGGCCACCGCTGAGCGAGCCGGCGTAGTCGGACTCCTTGGCGCTCATGTTGAAGCGGTCGAGCAGGCCGCGCGCGCGGTCGACGAGCAGGTCCTCGTCGGCGCGCCAGTAGCGCCTTCCCAGCAGCGCGCCGGCGAGCGAGTCGCCGCGGTTGTGCGGCGCCGCCACCATCAGGTTCTCCAGCACGGTGAGCTGGGCGAACTCCGAGGGCAGCTGGAAGGTGCGCACCATCCCCCGGCGCGCCCGCCGGTAGGCGGGCAGGCGGGTGATGTCCTCGCCGTCGAAGGTGATGCTGCCCTCGGACGCCGGCAGGGTTCCCGCCAGGACCGCCAGGAACGTCGACTTGCCGGCCCCGTTGGGCCCGATCAGGCCGGTGATCCGGCCACGCTGCACCTCGATCGACACCCCGTCGACGGCGTGCATGCCCTCGAAGTGCCGGTGGACGTCGCGGGCCACCAGCAGCGGCGCCGGCTCAGCGGCGGCATCGCCGGCGTTGTCCGCCCGCTCCACCGTGGTCATCTCAGCCGCCACCGGCGTTCTCCGCCACCGCGGCCGGGGCGCGGGCCGGGAACAGCCGGCGCCGCTCCGGGAAGACGCCCCGTGGGCGGAACCAGAGGAAGCCGAGGATCAGCCCCGCGATGCACACCCACTCCAGCGCGGGGATCAGGCCGGGCGGTCCGAACGGCGGCAGGTAGCGGGTCACCTCCTCGAAACCGACCGGCACCAACAGTGCCCCGAGCACGGCGCCGTAGTTGTTGCCCCGCCCCCCGACGATGACCGCCGCGAAGAGGATCAGCGTCTCCGGGTAGAGCCACGTGGACGGCGCCCAGATGGTGATGAAGCCCACCAGGATCGCCCCGCTCAGGCCGGCGATCGCCCCCCCGACCACGAAGACGGTGAGCTTCAGCGCCACCGAGTTCTTGCCGAGCGCGTTGGCGGCGAGCTCGTGCTCGCGCAGCGCTCGCAGCGAGCGCCCGTACGGGGAGTTGGTGATGCGTTGCACCACCACGAAGATGGCCGCGGCCAGCACCAGGGTCACCACCGAGTACACCCAGAGGTAGCTGTCGGAGTAGGGGTTGAGGTGGTCCGAGAGTGGCTGGGGGATGAGCGACAGGCCTGCGGCCCCGCCGAGGAAGCTGGGCGCGTTGGTGATCAGCAGGCTGGCGATCACCGACAGCACCAGCATGGCGATCGCCTGGTAGTCGCTGCGCAGCCGCCGCAGCACCACCAGCCCGACCGGGAGCGCGATCAGCGCCGCCACCACCATGGCGGCCAGCCACGGGATGGGGAAGGGAAGGTTGAGCCCGAGGACGTACGACTGGAAGCCACCGTTGGCGCTGTCCGGCGGCAGCGACAGCACGGCCGCGGTGTACGCACCGGCGGCCTGGAAGATGATGAAGCTGAAGTTGACGATCCCCGACAGCCCGAACTGCAGTGAGATCGCCAGGCAGGCGAGGATGTCGACGCCCGCGTACACCAGCAGGGTGGTGAGGTAGTAGGTCATCCCGCCGCCGCCAGCGCGCCGCGCTTGGCGAGCAGGCCCTGCGGACGGAGGATCATCACCAGCACCAGCACCGCGAACGCCGCCACCTGCTTGTACTCCGGGGAGATCACCGCTGCGCTGATCTCGGTCATCTCACCGATGATCACCGCCCCGATCATTGCCCCGTACGGGTGACCGGCGCCGCCCAGCACCGACGCGGCGATGATCGGGATCAGGAACTCCGAACCGTTGGCGACCGAGAAGGAGTTGGAGTTGATGCCGGCGACCGTGCCGGCGATGCCGCAGAGAGCGCCGGTGATCAGCCAGGCGAGGTCCACGACGCGGCGCGTCGGGATGCCGCAGTTGCGCGCCAGCGTGGGGTTGGCGGCGGTGGCGCGCATCGCCTTGCCGAGGCGGGTGAGCCGCAGCAGCGAGTGGATCACCACCATGGTCGCGGCCGCGACCGCGATCACCAGCAGTTGGATCCCGGTCAGCGCGATCGAACCGGCGTGGATGGTGGGGCCGGTGTTGACGTGGTAGGAGACGCTGTAGTAGCCGACGATCGGCAGCATCACGTTGGCGATCAACAGGCCGACGGCCAGCGAGATGATCACCATCCCGATCAGGTTGGTTCCCTTGCGCTGGAACGGCGCGTAGACGAGCCGGTTGAGCAGGAACGAGAGCACCGAGCCGAAGAGCGCGCCGACGATCAACGCCAGCCAGATGTTGACGCCGGCGTGGTTGAGCGCGTAGGCGGCGTACGCGGAGCTGATCATCACCTGCCCGTAGGCCAGGTTGATCATGTTGGTGATGCCGAACTGCATGGTGAAGCCCACCGCCGCGATCGCGATGATCGAGGCACTCACCACGCCGAAGCCGAGGGCGGCGATGAACAGGCTCATCGCCGCCCCCCGGGGAGACTGCCGGTCTCAGCCACCGCCGGCCTGGATCACCGCGGCCGTTTGCTGCTCGGTGAGGTGGCCGATGGTCACCTCATTCCCCTGGGCGTCGTACTTGACGATGATGTATCCCTGCTGGGAGTTGTTGTACTGGTCGTAGTTGGTCTGACCGCCGGCGCCCACCCAGCGCACCGACTTGCCGGCGGCGATCGCGGCCACGCCGTCCTTGTAGGTGTTCACGGTCACGGCGCCGCTCACACCGTTGCCGATCTCCTTGATCTTGGCGTTGTAGACCGTCGGGTCGGTGCTGTGCGCCTCATCCATTGCCAGCGCCGCCTGGATGATGCCGTCGTAGAGGTGCAGCGTGGCGCCCCGCTGCGAGTACTTGGGAGCGTCGGCGAACTGCGACGCGGAGGCGTCGAGGTTGGTCTTGAACTCCGTGTACCCGGGACCGCTGAAGCTCACCCCGAGGTCGACGGCGGTGAACTTGTCAAGCACGTCCTGGACGCCGATGGCGCCGGACACCGCCTGGAACCAGACCGGGTCGATGGTCGCCGACGTCCCCATGAAGGGGATCGTCGAGCCGTTGAGCTGCTTGACCTCGGCGAGGTAGGTCGCGTCGGTCGGCCCCAGCGCCTCGGTGAAGATGACGTCCGGGTGGGTCGCCAGCATCGCGGTCACCTCGGTGCGGTACGAGGACTGCCCGAGCGCGATCGCCTGGTTGATGGTCACCGTCGCGCCCAGCGCGGTGAGCGCGCGCTGCGCCGGGCCCACGAAGGCCTGCGAGCCGATGTCGTTGCCGAACACCAGGGCGACCTTGGTGTAGTGGGCGAAGTCGAGCGCGCTGCCCACCAGCGCGTACGAGTTGAAGGAGTCAGGGGGGACCAGGCGATGGAAGTAGCTGAAGGTCGACTTGTTGAACTCCGACTGGCCGGTCATGCAGAACATCGGGACGTGGGCGTGGTCGATCACCGGCACCACGCTCGAGGCCTCGTCGGAGGTGCAGCCGACCACGGCCATCAGGTTGGAATGGCTGGCCACCATCTGCTGGGCGGCGGGCACCGCGTCGGCGGGCTCACCGCGGGTGTCGAATTGCTGGCAGCTGACCGTGTGTCCCATGATCCCGCCGCCCGCGTTGATGGCCCGGGCCGCGGGCAGGCACGCCGCGAAATAGGCCGGTCCGAGTGCCGCGTCGGCGCCGGTGAAGGGCGCCACGATGCCCACGAGAAGGGGCGAGGTGTTGCCTGAGCCGCTGCTCGAGCTGCCACTGCCACTGCCACATGCCGCCAGTACGAGAGCCGCCCCCACGACGAGAAGCTGCACCGGGCGACCGATCCGACGACCACGTGTCTGCATCGTGTGCCTCCTCGCCAGGGCGGGTGGGTCGAGTTGATTGTCGACAATCGTAGCGACAGGGATGGTCGCTAATCTAGCCAGATGGCGACGTCCGTCCACAAGGGGGCAACCGCGGCCCGGCCGGCACCGCGCCCGGCCGCGGGCGACGGCGCGTCCGTACCCGCCGAGCCCGCCGACGTCTACCGGCTGCTTCGCGACGCCATCGTCAGTGGTCGTTTCCTGCCCAACCAGCGCCTCGTCGAGGCCGAGCTGGTGAGCACGTTCGCTGCCGGGCGCACCTCGATCCGCTCAGCGCTGACCCGGCTGCACCAGGAGGGCCTGGTCAGCCGCGAGCACAATCGCGGGGCGCGGGTGCGCCTCATCTCCGACCGCGAGGCAGTCGAGATCGAGCAGGTGCGCATCGCGCTGGAGAAGCTGCTGGCGCGGCTGGCCGGTGAGCGCGCCACCGACGCCGATGTCGCCGACCTCGAGGCGATGGTGGAGGAGATGCGCCAGCGCGTCGAGGCCGGCGACTCGATCGGCTACTCCGAGCTCAACGCCCGGTTCCACCAGCGCATCTGGGCGATCGCCGACCACCAGATCGCCGGCGGGCTGCTGATCACGCTGAAGTCGCAGAGCATCCGTTTCCAGTACCGCACCATGCTGCGTCCCGGTCGGACCGCCGAGTCGCTGCGCGAGCACGAAGCCATCACCGAGGCGATCTCGTCGCGAGATCCCGACGCCTGTGAGCGGGCCATGGCCGACCACCTGCAGCACGTGGTGGCAACCCTGCAGTGGGCCATCGACACGCAGCATCGACAGCCGCTGTGGTCTCCCCGCTGAGCGTGACCGGCAGGGCGATTTGCGAGACTCGCCCGCGAGCAACGACGAGGAGGCCTTCACCATGGCGCGGCACAGCATCACGCTGATCCCGGGAGACGGGATCGGCTACGAGGTCAGCGAGGCGGCACGCCGCGTCATCGACGCCACCGGCGTCGACATCGAATGGGATGTGCAGAACGCGGGGCTCGACGTCGTCGCCGAGTACGGCCAGCCGATGCCCGACCACGTCCTCGAGTTCGATCCGCAGGAACAAGGTGGCCATCAAGGGCCCCCTGACCACTCCCATCGGGCACGGCATCCGCAGCGTCAACGTGGCGCTGCGACGCGAGCTCGACCTCTTCGCGCTGGTGCGCCCCACCAAGTCGTACCCCGGGGTCCGCAGCCGCTACTCCGACGTCGACCTCGTGGTCATCCGCGAGAACACCGAGGACCTCTACGCCGGTATCGAGTTCGAGGAGGGCAAGGACGAGACGCACGAGGTGATCGGCACCATCGAGCGCCTCAGCGGACGCACCATCCGGCCCGACTTCAGGGATCAGCATCAAGCCGACGAGCATCACCGGCACCAAGCGGATCTTCCGCTTCGCCTTCCAGTGGGCCATCGACAACGGCCGGCGCAAGGTGACCTGCGTGCACAAGGCGAACATCATGAAATACACCGAGGGCCTGTGGCTGCGCGTCGCGCAGGATGTCGCCAAGGAGTTCCCTGACGTGGAGTTCGACGACCGCATCGTCGACAACATGGCCATGCAGCTGGTGCAGAAGCCCGAGCTCTACGACGTCATGGTGATGCCCAACCTCTTCGGCGACATCCTCAGCGATCTCTGCGCCGGCCTGGTCGGTGGCCTCGGGCTGGCACCCGGTGCCAACACCGGCGACGAGATCGCTCTCTTCGAGGCGACCCACGGCAGCGCGCCGAAGTACGCCGGCAAGAACGTCGCCAACCCGATGGCGATGATGCTCAGCGGCATGATGATGCTCCGCCACATCGGTGAGAAGGCAGCGGGGGATCGTCTCGAGAACGCCATCGCCGCGGTCATCGCGGCGGGGAGGGACGTGACCTACGACATGAAGCCCAGCCGCGACGACCCCACCGCAGTGGGCACCTCTCAGGTGGCCGATGCCGTCATCGCCGAGCTGGAGCGGGCCCCGGTCCCCACCTGACATGGATGTCACCGGCCGGCTGGTGCGCCTGCGCGCGCTGCGCTCCGAGGACGCCGAGCGGATCGCCGAGCTGCTCGCCGACCCGCGCGTGGTCGCCAACCTGGCCCAGTGGTCGCACGCCCCGTACCCGCTCGAGCGGGCGCGTGAGTGGGTGGCCCCGACGCCGCCCGACCAGGTGCAGTGGGCGATCGAGTGCCTCGAGGACGGGGCGTTCATCGGCACCGCCGGGTTCCACGGCATCGACCATCGCAACCGCCACTGCGGCTGGGGGATCTGGATCGGCCCACCGGAGCGCTGGGGTCACGGCTACGGCACCGAGGCCTGCATGCTCAGCGTCGAATACGCCTTCCGCTACCTGGCCATGGAGAAGGTCTGGCTGTACGTCTTCCAGGGCAACGAGCGCGGCCGCCGCGCGTATGAGCGCGCCGGGTTCACCAGCGAGGGCGTGCGGCGCCGCCACTACTGGAGCGACGGCGCCCTCATCGACGTCGAGATGATGGCCGTGTTCGCCGACAACCCGCTGTACGCGGGGCGCATCGCCCCCATCCCCTAGCATCGCTCGGGTGAAGCGGATCATCAGCTCGCTACCGGTCCGTGCGGTGCGGCGGTTCCTCGGCGCGCAGGGCCCGAACTGGGCGACCATCATCGCCTGGAACCTCTTCTTCGCCTTCTTCCCCATGGTCTTCCTGGTGATCACGGTCGTGGGCCTGGCGCTGCACGACCCCGCGACGCGGGCGACCATCGAGCAGCAGGTGCTGGCAGCGTTCCCGTCGTGCCGCACTCAGCAGGCCGGTGGCGGCTCCTGTCAGATCATCACCGCGCTCGACGACTTCCGGAAGAGCACCGGTGTGTTCGCGATCGTCGGCATTCTCGGCCTGGTGTGGTCGGGCGCCGGCCTCTTCAGCACCATCGAGAACGGGCTCAACAGCCTCTACCCGTGCAAGTCACGAGGCTTCGTTGCCCAGAAGCTGATGTCGATCGGCATGGTCATCGTGTTCCTGGTGATGGCGCTGCCGCTGATGCTGAGCGGGAGTTTGTTGTCACTGCTGCAGTCCATCCCCGGGTTGCCGTCGTTCCTGCACAGCGGGGTGGCCGGCCTGCTGCTGCAGGTGGGGGCGGGCATCGTCGACGCCTCGCTGCTCTTCGGGATCATCTACTACGTCGTGCCGCACCGCAGGCAGCACGTGCGTGACATCGTCGCCGGCGCCGTGGCCGCCGGGGTGCTCTTCGAGGCGCTGACACTGGTCTTCCCGCTCTACTTCAAGCTGGTCACCAACAGCCCGCAGTGGGGTCAGACGTTCGGTCTGGTGTTCGTCCTGCTCTTCTACTTCTTCCTGCTGTCCCAGATCATCATGCTGGGCGGCGCGCTCAACGCCGAGGCGGACAGCGGACGCGCGCAGGGTGAGGTGCGCGGTCGGCCTGCCGAAGAAGTCAGCAGTGGTGCGCTCCGCCACGACCGAGCCGTCTGATCACCCAGGCTGTCTCGGGACCTCTCTCCATTGGGTCACAGCTCTGTCGCAGGGCAGAAACCGCGGGGCTATCTCCCGTATACAGCACAGGGTGTCGGCTGTGACGGATCCGGGGAAGCCTCGTGGACGGAATTCGATCGTCGGTGAGCTCACGCCCGGCGACACCGCGCTGACCGCGCTCGCGCTCGAACAGTCCAGGCGCATGCTCATCGACGACATCCTCGAGGCTGCCCGCGAGTACCTCGACACCGATGTCGCCTTTGTCGCCGAGTTCAGTGGCGGCGAGCAGGTCTTCCGCCATGTCGCCGGCGACGCCGCCCTCTTCCGGCTCAGCTCGGAGCTGCGCGCGCCGCTCGGCTGGATGTACTGCAAGGCGATGACCGACGGCGTGCTCAGCGAAGCGATCCCCGACACCGCCGCCGACCCCATCGCCTCGGCGATGGACGTGACCTTTGAGGCCAACATCGGCAGCTACGTGGGCGTGCCGGTGAGCCTGCCCGACGGTCGCATCTGGGGATCGATGGCGTGCGTGAGCCGCCGCCCCGACCACACCGTCGGCAAGCGCGACGTGCGCTTCATGCGCATGCTGGCGCGCATCTACGCCGAGCAGCTGGAGCGCGAGGAGCGTGAGGCCGCGGCCCGCCGCCAGAGGCGCTCGCAGATCCGCGCGGTGCTGCGAGAGGGCCGTCTCACCACCGTGCTGCAGCCGATCGTCGACCTGGTCAGCGGTGAGGCGGTCGGCTACGAGGCGCTGGCCCGCTTCGAGGGCGAGACCCCGCAGGCGCCGGATGTGTGGTTCGCCGCGGCGGGCAGCGTCGGGCTCGGCCTCGAGCTCGAGCTGGCAGCGGTGAGGTCCGCGCTCGACCACCTCGACACACTGCCCGCCGACGTCTACCTGTCGGTCAACGTGTCGCCGGAGACGGCGGTGAGCAGCGAGTTCGCCACGCTCATCGAGGGCGGCACCGACCGCATCGTCATCGAGGTCACCGAGCACGCCGCCATCGGCGACTACCCACACTTCAACAGCTCGGTGGCGCGCCTGCGCTTTCGCGGCATGCGCTACGCGGTCGACGACGCCGGCGCCGGCTTCGCGACGTTCAGCCACATCCTCAGCACCAAGCCGGACATCGTCAAGCTCGACATGTCCCTGATCCGCGACATCCATCGCGACCTGGCCCGCCGGGCGCTGCTCCACGGCCTGATCTACTTCATCGAGCAGATCAACGCCACCGCGGTCGCGGAAGGGGTCGAGACCATCGAGGAGGCGGAGTCGCTGAAGCGCCTCGGCGTGCACTGCGCCCAGGGCTATTTCTTCGGCCGGCCCGGCGAGGCGGTGCGCTTGATCAATCCAAGCGCGTCAGCCGAGATGGAGAACAGGCGCGGACGAGTCCGCGTTCTCCCGCTCGCCAAGTAACCTCTTGAGCGTGGAGCTCAAGGTCAGACCCGCGATCAAGGATTCCGCAGCCGCCGGCGCGCCCAAGCACGAACACCATCGCGACGTCCAGGGCGGCGCCCCCCGCGCCGCGGTGTTCGGTGCCAGCGACGGTCTGCTCACCAACGTCTCGCTCATCCTCGGGGTCGCCGGGGCCAACCCCGCGGCCGGGGTCGTGCGGCTGGCCGGCCTCGCGGGGCTGGTGGCCGGCGCCTTCTCGATGGCCGCCGGGGAGTTCGTCTCGATGAGCGCGCAGCGCGAGCTGATCGAGCGTGAGGTCGCCATCGAGCGCGAGGAGCTCCGCCGCCACCCGGAGTCCGAGCACCGCGAGCTGGTTGCCCTCTACGTCTCGCGCGGGGTTCCCCGCGACGCCGCCGAGCAGGTGGCGACCGCGCTCAGCAAGGATCCCGAACTCGCGCTCGAGGTGCACAGCCGTGAGGAGCTGGGCGTCAACCCCGGCTCGACAGGCTCGCCGATGGCGGCGGCAACGTCCTCCTTCGCCGCCTTCGCCCTGGGCGCGCTGATACCGCTGGTCCCGTGGTTCTTCGGCGGCGGCAACGCGGCTGTCCTGGCCTCGATCATCCTCGGCGCCATCGCCGCCGTCGCGGTGGGCGCCGCGGTCGCCTATTTCACCGGGCGGTCGTACGTGCGCACCGCACTGCGCCAGCTGGCCATCGCCATCGTGGTCGCGGCGGTGACCTATGGCATCGGCCACCTTGTCGGGACGCGCATCGGCGCCTGAGGTGACTGAGCCGGCCCCGTTCGAGGTGCTCAGCGAGCGCGGGACGGTGGCGCCGCGTTGCGCGCTGGAGGCGGAGTACGGGGCGGCGCTGGTGCTCGACGTCGGCCGCGTTGCGGTCAACCTTGTCAGCACCATCGACGGCGTGGTCAGCCTCGGCCTCGACACCGACGACTCGCGGGCGGTCGGCGGCGGGGTTCGCGCGGACCGCACGCTGATGGCGATGCTTCGTGCCAGCGCGGGCGTGATCGTGGTCGGCGCGGCCACGCTGCGTGCCGCGCTCGACCATCAGTGGACCCCGCGCGCCCTGGCTGCCGATCGGGTTGCGGACCTTGCCGAGCTCCGTGCCGCCGCCGGCCGGCCGCCGGAGCCGGCGCCCCTGCTGGTGGTGAGCGCGAGCGGGAACATCCCGCGCGACGCGGCGGCGGTCGCGCGTCCGGCCGTGCCGGTGCACATCGCCACGGGTTCGCGCGGGGAGCGCCTGAGCGCCGCCTCAATCGTCGAGCAGGCACGCGGGCTCAGCGGCGGCGGCCCGATCCTGTGCGAGGGCGGCCCGCACCTCCTTGGCACCCTCCTCGAGGGGGCGGTGCCGCTCGACCTCTTCCTGACCGTGGCACCGCAGCTCGCCGGGCGCAGCCGGCAGTCAGCGCTGCGGCGCAGCCTCGTCGAGGGCGTCGACCTGGCGCCGTTCTCGCGCGCCGGCACGCTGCGCTCGGTGCGGCGCGCGGGCGATCACCTCCTGCTGCGCTACGCGATCGACGCCCGCACACCGGGGTGAGCGACCGTGGAATCGAGCTGAAGCGAGCCGGCGTTACGGGGCGGCCGGCGGTGACAGGGGCGAGGTGCCCCTGAGCGAGCGACGCAGAGAGAGGGCGGCGACGATCCAGGCCGCGGTGAAGACGATGGCGGCGCCCACCAGGTCACCGAACGGCTGGCCCCCCGTCACCGTCGGGTAGACGTTGGTGTAGCCGCTGTACGGGGTCCCGGGGATGACGAAGTAGCTGATCAGCGCGGAGGCTCCGGCGATGAGGCCGATGAGCGCGCCCACCCCGTAGAGGCCGGTGAAGGCGATCGCGGCGCCGCGTTCCACCCACGCCGGCCGGCCGCCCGGGGACTTGCGCAGCGCTCGCGCCAGTGCGCGATGCGCCAGCGCGGCCGCTACCCCGACGACGATCAGCGTGAGGCTCAGCACCAGGTCCTGGGTGCGCGACGGGCTGAAGTCGGGACGCGGCGAGGTCGTGCAGAAGGATGTCGGTGCCCCTGCCGGGCATGGGCCAGCACTCACTGAGAACGAGGTGACGGAATAGGAATAGCTGAGGTTCAGGAAGCCGATCAGCGCCTTGATGAGGAGCACGCCACCGAACAGTGCTGCCGTCGTGGTCGAGGATGACCATGAGGTGCGCGTACAGCACGGTCGCGCTGGCCAGGGTGAAGGGCTCCGTCGCGCGCTGGCGCATGCCAACGACGATCCAGAAGACCAATCCGATGACTGCCACCGGGACCAGGATCTCCAAGGGCCACCACGTTTCGACTCCTGCAGAGAGCCCCGTCGGAGACGGCCGACCGTCAGCAGTATATGGTGGGTCGGTGGCCAGCAGCCGTGACAATCGCCGCTACATGGACCCACCCGGGGAGGCGATGAGCGATGCCGCTGCCTTCTGACCTCGCCGCCCGCCGCGGACCGCGCCCGCGCACCACCGACGTCAACCCGCACACCCAGCTCGACCAGAACGCACCGGTCGCGTTGCAGGATCGGCTGCGCGACCACGCGCTGTCGTTGCCCGGGGTGCGCCGCGGTCGCAGCAACGTCTCCGTCCCGGGCGCGGTCGCCTTCTTCCTCGACAGCCCGCCGAACCCGCCCGCGCTGCCCGACCTGTTCGGTGGCGAGTGGGGTCACATCCATCCACCGTACGACGGCAGCCTGCACATCAACGTGCTCACGCCCGATGCGCAGACGCTCATCGGACGCGGCTGGGCCGAGTACCACAACGTGGTCACCAGCGGGCTGGTGCCACCGATCGTGATCATGCTGTACGGCCCCCGCGATGATGAGGAGCTCGCCGTCGCGGTGCTGGCGGTCGACGCCGCCTACCTCGCCGCCGGTGGCACGCTCACGTCGTGATCTGGCTGATCGTCTTCCTCGCCATCGTCGTGGTCATGGGCGCGGTGATGTGGTTGGCGGTCGGCTCGCCGCCGACGCGTCCGCGACCCGACAGCCGCCACCGTGGTTCCACGTTCATGTCCGTGCACAGCCGGCTGCGCCGCCGCGACCGCCCCTGAGTCGGCGCCGCGCCACCGGCCCTCGCGTGCCTAGGAGCTGACGGCAGCCGCGCCGGCGGTGCCGGTGAGGCGCGCGGACAGCTCCCAGAGCGCCGCCGCCACGGTGGGGTCCTGTGATGCGCCCGGCGCCGCCTGCAGGGTGGGATGTCCGCGCAGGTGGGCGATGCCGTCGGGACCGACCAGCGCGTTACCGGGGATGTCCGCGGTCGCCGCGTACAGGGTTGGCAGAGCGCCCTGTTCGCTGCTCTGCGCGACCAGGCGCACCAGGAGCCGGCTCACCGATGCGGCCGGTCCCGAGGTGTGGCTGAACAGGTTGGTGCTGGCGATCCCGGGGTGAGCCGCGACCGCGATGACACCCCGACCCGCTGCGGCAAGGCGGCGCTGCAGCTCCAGGGTGAACAGCAGGTTGGCCTGCTTGGAGTCGGCGTATGCCTGGGTGGGGTTGTACGGGCGCCGTTCCCAGTTGAGGTCGTCGAGGTCGACCTGGCCGCGCGCCGCGAGTTTGGAGGTGAGGGTGACCACGCGCCCGGTCAGGTGGGGGAGGAGCAGCGTTGTCAGCGCGAACGGGCCGAGATGGTTGGTGCCGATGTGCAGCTCGAACCCGTCGAGTGTCCGCCCTGGCGGGGCGAACATGACGCCGGCGTTGTTGACCAGTACGTCGATGTCGCCGCTCCAGCCGTCGACGAAGGCGCGGACCGAGTCGAGGCTGACCAGGTCGAGGAAGCGCACCTCGACGTCACCGCCGATGGCCTCCGCAACCGCCCGGCCCGCGGCGACGTTGCGCACCGCCAGCACCACGTGCGCGCCGCACCTGGCCAGTTCGGCGGCAGCGGCGGCGCCCACGCCACTCGATGCGCCGGTGATGACCACGGTGCGGCCCGACATGCCGGGCAGGTCGGCGACGGTCCACCTCCGTCGACCCAGCCCCCGCAACCCGCGAGCGAACCGGGGCTGCGACGCCGCCCGGGGACGCCCGCTCATTCGACCTCCATCGTTGTCATCGTGACGAGCCGACGCGCGTGAGAGCCTTGCTCTCGTTCCAGCACCGGTGTCTTAAGACCAATGTCGACTTGTTCTCCCCGTCGCCGCGGCGGGAGAGTGGCAGAGCCACCAATGGCTCACTGTCGGAGGAGGTCCCAGGCATGCGGCGATCTGTTCTTGGCGTCGGGCTCCTGCTGGCCTGCCTTATGTCGCTGTCACTCCCGGCCGCCGCCGCCGCCGTCGTCCGAGGTGGCGATCGCGCCGGCAGCTTCGACGCAGCGGGCAACCTGCTGATCACCGACCAGTTCAACAACCGCGCGATCGAGGTCAACCCGCGGAGTCGGACAATCGTCTGGAGCTTCGGGTCGGGCAACCCGTCCCTCTGCAACCCGGGGCCCGGCGCCATCATCGGCCCGAACGACGCCGAACGCCTCAGCGATGGGCTGACGCTGCTTGCGGGGACCGGCGTACCGCTGGGCTCGTCGCCGGCTGACCCCAACTTCAGCTGCGCCGACAACCGGGTGATCGTCGTGGACCGTCACGGCCGCATCGTCTGGCAGTACGGCCAGGCCGGCGTCGTCAGGCTCGGGGCCGAACCAGCTCAACGTGCCCGTGTTCGCGATCCAGCTCCCCAACCGCGACGTCATGGTGGTCGACCAGGGCAACAACCGGGTCATCGAGATCGACCGGTTCAGCCGGTCGGTTGTGTGGTCGTACGGCCCCACGCTCGGGTGCGGGCGCGCTCAACAACCCCAACAGCGCCGAGCTCCTGGCCAATGGCCACATCCTCATCGCCGACGAGAACAACAACCGCGTCATCGAGGTCACACGGGCCGGCAGGATCGTGTGGCAGTACGGCAGCGGCAGCCCGTCCGTGACCACGCCCGTCCAGTTCGCCGCGTTTGCGAGTCGCCTCCCCAACGGCCACACCCTGGTCACCGACTCGGGCACAGCCGCGTGATCGAGGTGACCGAGGACAAGGCGATCGTGTGGCAGTACATCACCAACAAGGGCGCGCACAGCAACCCCAACCCGTTGCCCACCAACGCTGTCCGTCTCGCCAATGGCGACACCTCGATCGCCGACCAGTTCAACCACCGTGTCCTGGTGGTCGGCGACGATGGAGAGTTGGTGGTCCAGTTCGGACACATCAACATGCCGGGCAATGCGCACGGCCTCATCGACGGCCCGTACACCTCGTTTGTGATCGGCGACTACACGGGGCAGACGCCACCGCCAGGCGGTTTCTGAACCCCCGGGCCGTCCCGCGATGGACGGCCCGGGCCCGCGGTGACCCCGGGTGGGCGGAGTCGACCCGCCGATGAGAACGGGCCTCGAGCGCAGTCAGATGCGACACGAGGCAGCCGTTCCCGCTTAGGGTGGGCACCGGCTCAGCGAGATCGAGGGAGAACTCACACCAATGCGCAACCTGTCCCGGTTCGTCCTGCGGCATCGCCGGCTCGTCGTGCTGGCCTGGGTGGTCATCTTCATCGCCGGCGTCGCCGGGGTGAGCAAGTCAGTCGACCGCCTCTCCACCAGCTTCTCGCTGCCCGGTCAGCCGGGGTACGAGACGGCCAGCCGTGTGCTCAGGACCTACGGCACCGCCGCCGACATCGCTCCCTACCTGCTGACGCTCACCGCGGCCCCCGGTCAGCGCGTCGACGCGGCGCAGGCGGACGCGGCCTTCGCGACCGTGGCCCAGCAGGTGCCGGTGGCGCGCGTGATCGGCCACCAGCAGACCGGTGACAACATCTTCGTCCCCGCCGACGGCCACACCGCGTTCGCCTACGCGTTCATCCCGCTGCCGAGCGGGTTCGCCGACACAACACTGCCGCACCTGCAGACCGCCCTGGCCGCGAGCGCGCCGTCCGGGACGTCGGGCTCGGTCACCGGTGAGGAGGCGCTGGCCACCAACGGCAGCTCGGGCAGCGGTCCCGGCGTGCTCGCCGAGACCTTCATCGGCGGCGTCGGCGCCCTCGCCGTGCTCCTCTTCGTCTTCGCCTCGTTCCTCGCCCTGCTGCCCCTGGTGATCGCGGCCATCGCGATCCTCACCACCTTCCTCGTGGTGCTCGGGCTCACCTACATCATCGACGTGTCGTTCATCGTCGAGTTCCTCGTCGCCCTGGTCGGGCTCGGTGTCGCCATCGATTACTCGCTGCTGGTGGTCACCCGCTGGCGCGAGGAGCGGGCGCGGGGTTTCTCCAACCACGAGGCCGTCGAGAACGCCATGTCCACGGCTGGCCGGGCGGTTGTGTTCAGCGGTCTCACCGTGGCCATCGGGTTGGTCGCGCTGGTGGTCATCCCGGTGCCGTTCCTGCGCTCGATCGGCATCGGCGGCATGCTCATCCCGCTGGTCTCGGTGGCGGTGGCCACCACGCTGCTGCCCGCGTTCCTCGGCACCATCGGTCCGCGGGTCGACTGGCCACGGATCCGCCACGAGGACACCGCCAGCCGCTTCTGGCTGCGCTGGGGGAGGGGGATCGTGCACCGCCGCTGGGTCGCCACCGGCGTGGCGGCGGTCATCTTGGCAGCGCTGTTCATCCCCTTCGTGAGCCTCTCGGTTGGCACCGCGAAGTCCGACTCGCTGGCGTCGTCGGGGCCGGCGTACCAGGGCTGGCATGCGCTGCAGGCGAGCGGTGTGCCTGCCGGCGCGCTCACCCCGGCCATCGTGCTCACCGATGCGTCGGCGGCGACCACCGCGGCCACGGCGGTGCGCGCCGTCCCCGGCGTGGTCACCAGCCTTGTCCCCAGCGGTGCGGCGGGCTCGGCGGCCGGCACCCAGCTGGTCGTGGCCATCCCCACCAACGAGACGTACAACGGCTCGACGGTGCGGGTGGTGAGCGACATCAAGAGCGCGGTCGGCGGCCGCCCCGGGGTGATCGGTGTCACCGGTGTCGGCGCGCTCCAGCTCGACTACCAGAACGGCGTCTACGGCACCTTCCCGTTGGTCCTCGCCCTGCTCGTGGTGGTGACGTACATCCTGTTGGTGCGCGCCTTCCGCTCACTGCTGGTGCCGCTCAAGGCGATCATCCTCAACCTGCTCTCACTGGCCGCCACCTTCGGCGGCGTGGTGCTCTTCTGGCAGTACGGGTGGGGCTCCAAGGCTCTCTTCGGCGTCGCGCCCACCGGGTCGATCACGTTCTGGCTGCCGATCATGATCTTCGCCTTCCTGTTCGGCCTCTCGATGGACTACGAGGTGTTCATCCTGTCGCGCATCCGCGAGGAGTACGACCGCACCCGTTCGACCAACCGCGCGGTCATCGAGGGCGTCGGGCGCACCGGCCGCCTGGTCACCTCGGCGGCGCTGATCCTCTTCCTGGCGTTCCTCTCGCTGTCCTCGGGGCCGGAGACCGACATCAAGGTCTTCGCCACCGGCCTCGGCTTCGGCATCCTCCTCGACGCCACCGTTGTGCGCATGCTGCTGGTGCCGGCGCTGGTGTCGCTGTTCGGGGAGTGGAACTGGTACCTCCCGCCGTGGGTGGCGCGGGTGCTGCGCATCAAGGCGCCGGCCCCCCTGGCGGAGAGGCCGGTGGCGACGCGCGAGGCGGTGGCCGCCTGAGCCGCTGAGCTGGCGCTGCGCCGCTCCGGCCCGGCGCAGTACCAACACCGCGACACCGTCGGCATAGAGTTGGCGCGTGACCGGCTGCGCCAGCTGTGGACGGCCCAACCGGCCCGAGGCGCACTTCTGCGACGCCTGTGGGGCCGCCCTCGAGACGCGCGGTCCGGAATCCCCTAGCGATCTGGCGAGCGAGAGCCGGAAGACGGTGACCGTTGTCTTCAGCGACGTCACCGGTTCGACGGCGCTGGGCGAGTCCCTGGACCCCGAGAGCTTGCGACGCGTCCTGGCGCGCTACTTCGCGGCCATGCGACAGGTGATCGAACGGCACGGGGGAACCGTCGAGAAGTTCATCGGCGACGCGGTCATGGCCGTGTTCGGGGTGCCGACCGTGCACGAGGACGATGCCCTGCGAGCGGTACGGGCCGCCTGGGAGATGTCCGCGGCCCTCGCCTCACTGAACGACGAGCTGGCGACCGACTACGGGACGAGGCTCCAGGCTCGCATCGGCGTCAACACGGGCGAGGTGGTGACCGGCACTGAGGAACGACTCGCCACCGGTGACACGGTCAATGTTGCCGCACGCCTCGAGCAACGCGCCGAGCCGGGGTGGATTCTGATTGGTGAACCAACGTATCGGCTGACCCACCGCGCCGTCACAGCCGTGGCGGTCGAACCACTGACCCTCAAAGGCAAGGCAGAGCCGGTTCCCGCATACCGGCTGGTCGCAGTTCCGGCTGGAACGCCACGGCAAGATCGCGCTCAGAGTGCCCTGGTCGGGCGCGGGGAGGAACTCCGCATTCTCCACGGAGCGTTCGAGCGGGCCGTCACCGACAGCGCCTGCCGCCTGGTCACAATTGTCGGAGCCGCCGGCATCGGCAATCTCGACTGGCGCGCGAGTTCGTGTCAGCGCATGACCACGCCAACGTGGTGACCGGGCGTTGCTTGTCGTACGGCGAGGGAATCACGTACTGGCCAGTCGTCGAGGCGCTTGCTCCGCTGGCGCCGCGAATGGCGCAGATGTCTTTGGAACCGGGCGTGGCCGCCACGATCCAGCGGCTTCTCGATGGTGATGCCGCCGCATCGACCGACGAGATTGCCTGGGCCTTCCGGAAGTTGCTCGAGGCTGTGGCACGGGAGGCTCCGGTGATCCTGCTGCTCGATGACATCCAGTGGGCCGAGGACGCGTTCCTCGACCTCATCGATCAATTTCCACTGCTGTCCCGCGACGCTCGATCGTTGTGCTCTGCCTCGCCCGCCCCGACCTGCGCGACCGGCGGCCGGGGTGGACGGTGGACGTGAAACTCGAGCCCCTGGAGGCGTCGGACGCGGAGCGCTTGGTCGAACAGTGCTTCTCGAGCGCACCCGTCGGCCCGGAGGCGCGGCAACGAATCCTCCGATCGGCGGGCGGGAATCCCCTGTTCGTGGAGGAGTTGACCGCCATGGTGGATGGGCCGGAAGGAGGCGCCATCCAGATCCCCCCGACCATCCAGGCCCTGCTTGCCGCCCGCCTCGAACAACTGCCGACCGAGGAGCGGCGCGTGATGGGGGCTGCGGCCGTCGAGGGCGAGGTGTTCCACCGGACGGCGGTCCAGGCGCTCCTGCCGAGCGAGCGCGGTGTGATGGGGGAGATCGCGGCGTTGGTGCGCAAGGACCTGGTGGTGCCGCACCGGTCGGAGGTCTTGGGTGAGGACGCCTTCCGCTTCCGGCATCTGCTGATCCGCGACGCTGCGTACGAGAGCCTGCCGAAATCTCTCCGGGCCCAGTTGCACGAGGGCTACGCGAGCTGGCTCGAGGAGAAGATGGGGGAGGCGCGTTTGGAGGTCGCAGCCATCGTCGGCTACCACCTCGAGCAGGCCTGTCGTTACGTCGCGGAACTGGGCCCGGGCGACGCGCGTACGCGTGACCTCGCGATCACAGCGAGCAGTGCACTGGCATCCGCTGCCAACAAGGCGCTGGCGCGGGGTGATGGTGCTGCTGCGGTGAACCTGTTGCGGCGAGCCGTTTCGCTGATCCCGGAGGATCGACCCTGGCCGCCCGAGAGCCCTGCTCCGGCTTGGCCATGCGCACTTCAACTGCGGCGACGTTGAGCAGGGGCTGGCCACGCTCGATACAGCGATCGGGCTTGCCGACGCACGCTTGGACCGGGCCGTCGGTCTGCGCGCTCGCATTGAGCGCAGCCGGTTCCTCGCCCTGTCACATCCCCGGCACGCAGTGGAGCACTCGTGGCGGCTGGCAGAGGATGCCATTCCCATTCTCGAGCAGCTCGGCGACGACGAGGGGCTGGGCGAGGCATGGTGGGCAGTCGCTGATGGTCACGCCGAGGCGCTGCAGTTTGGACGGCAATTGCAGGCGCTCGAACATTCGTTGACCCACGCGCGCCGGGCTGGGGATGAGGAGCAGGCAGCCACGACCGAGACCTGGATGGCCGTCGCGTGGACGCTGGGCCCCACACCGGCCAGCGAGATGCTCCGCGCAGCCGAACGCCTGCTCGATGACGGCGAGCCCTCACCGCGGCGAGAGACGTGGTGGCTGATCCTCGCCGGGTGTGCCAAGGGTTTGCTGGGGCAGATTGACGAGGCGCGGGAGCTGTTCTCTCGCGGTGCTGCACGAGCTGCGGCCGTGAGTGGGGTCGAGATGCAGTCGGGCGCCCTGGCGTACTCCGGGTGGATGGAGATGACCGTCGGAGACGCACGGGCGGCGGAACGCGACCTGCGCGCGGCGTACGAGCTCCTTGATCGCGCCGGCCTCCTGTCGTTCAGCTCGACGCTGGCCGCCCAGCTGGCTCTGGTGGCGTGTCGCGCAGGATCGCCACGACGAGGCCGAGCAGCTCGCTCAGATCAGTCGAAGCACCGCGGCCCCTGGCGATATCGCGTCGCAAGCATATTGGCGACAGGCGATGGCCAAGGTCCTCGCCCGGCGTCGAGATGATCACGGCGCGCTGCAGCTCGCCCGTGAGGCCGTCGGGATGCTCGAGCCGACCGATGGGTTGATGGATCGAGCAAGCGCCCTCGTCGACCTCGCCGCGGTGCTTGATCTCCTGGGGCGGGGCGACGAGGCAGTTGACCCGCTCAAGGACGCGCTGGTGCTGTACGACCAGAAGGAAAGCTTGGTATCTGCCGCCCGAATCCGCGCCGCGCTGAGCGAACGCGCTGCGCGTTGATTTCCCGACAGACTTCGGGACCGGCGGTCGCTGGGCAGCCAGTCCAGGCCACATCCCCGCCGATCTCCACGATGTGCGGCACAGCCGATTCTCAGGCGGCGTTGTCGGCCAGCGCCATCAGCACCGTCTTCACCTGGAACGGTGTCAGGTGCGGGTGCTTGGCGAGGATCCTCGCGATCAGCCCCGCGATGTGCGGGGCGGCGAAGCTGTTGCCCGTCGACCTGATCGACTGCCCGCCGAGCCATTCGACCTCGATGTCGATCCCCGGGGCGCCGAACTCCACTGGCGGCCGGGTGTTGTAGTCGAAACGGAAGGGATCGGTGCCGTCGTGCGCCGCCACCGAGAAGACGGAGGCGTACTGCGATGGATAGGTTGCCGCGCGGACGTTGTTGACCGCGCACACCACCATCACGCCCTTGAAGTAGGCCTCGTCGACGAGCTCGTGGAGCAGGCCGTAGTAGTCAGCGCGCGCGGTGCTGAGGCTCATGTTGATCACCTGCATGTCGTTGGCGATCGCCCAGCGGATGCCCTCCGCGAGTGCGAGTCCCCTGCCGGTCAGCCTCTTGCCGAGGACCCGGACGCTGTACAGCCCGGCGTCGGGCGCCGCCCGTCGGATGATCGCAGCGCACGCGGTGCCGTGACCGAAGAGGTCCTCATGGGGTCCCTCGATGACGCGAGCACCGCGAGCGGCCTCGGGGTCGATGACCACGACGCCACCGCCCGCCACCGACCCCACCGCAGGGTGGGTTGCGTCGACGCCGCTGTCGATGACGGCGACCTTCACCCCGGCACCCGTGCTGCCGTCCCATGCCCACGCGCGGGTGATCGCCGCCGGGAGCGACCGCGGCACCCGCGCCAGCGTCGCCGGCGCGAACTGCCACGACCAGGCGGGTTTCACCGGCGATGCCGGCGGGCGTAGGCGAGGAAATCGTTGGCGATCCGGGCCGTGGTGACCCGCTCGTCCGTCCCCAGCTGACCCAGGTCGTGGAAGAGAAGGGCCAGCTGGGCCAGCTCGGTCTGCGGTCGTGGCGCCGCTGCGGCGCGCTGCTCCAGGGCGCTGCGCAGGTCGCTTCCCGTGGCTGCCTGTGCAGCCGCCTGGAACAACGCCTGCGCCAGGTTGGAGAAGATCCTCGAGGTCTCCAGGGCGAGCGTCGCCTGGCGTGCGAAGAGCCCGAGCAGCTCCATGTCGTCCGCCCCCTCCCCGCCACCCTGCCTGCGGTCGAGCACCTCGATGACGCCGAGGCTGCGCTGCTCGCTCTCCAGGGGCATGGCCATGAGCGAACGGGGAACGTAGCCCGTTGACGCGGCGATGTCGGCGGCGAAACGCGGATCCTGGTGCAGGTCATCGATGGCGATGGCCTGGCCCGCCATCAGAGCCCATCCCGCCAGGCCGCGATCAGCCGGCATCCCCATGCCCACGATGGAGCTGGCGCCGGCGCCCGTGGTGACGCGGAATTCCAGCGTGTCCTCGTCCTCGTTGAGCAGCGCGATCGAACACGCCGCCGCGTCGAAGACGAGGCGGGCGGTGTCGACGATGGTCTGCAGGAGCTCCTCGTCATTCCGAGGTCGGAGCACCGGGCCGAGGTTGGCGGCGAGCTGCCCCAGGTCGCTGAGGGTGCGGTCGGCCGCACCGTCAGCGCTCATGCGGCAGCCTCCAGCATTGGTCGCGTGCGGCAGTGCCCGCCGGCCCAGCCGAGGACAGCAGCCACCAGCGCACGTCGACTGACATCACAGCCGGAGAATACGAGACGCGCCTACCCCGTTTGGGGCAGCAGGCCCGCCTCATCAGCGGGTCGTCGATGTCGCGATACACGCCTTGCAGTCGTCGCATCGAGGCGGGCATCATTCGCTGCCACGTGGGTCCGGGCAGTGGTGGTGCACGGCTTCTGCCGGTCACCAACACGTCGCTGATATCGAGGAACACCGAATGGCGGATGCTCGAGCCGAGAAGGCCACCTCCCTGCTCGCCACCACGCGTCTCTTCGGAACCATGCCCACCGAGGATCTGCGGCGGCTCGCCGAGATGGCCGTCCAGCGGTCGTACACGCGCGGCGAGGTCATCTTCCGCGAGGGCGACGCCGGCGAGGCGCTCTTCGTCGTGGTCACGGGCTTCGTCAAGATCTATCTGACATCGGCCGAGGGTGACGAGATGCTGCTGGTCACCCTTGAACCGCCGTCGGTCTTCGGCGAGCTTCCCATGGTCGACGGCGGGCGGCGTTCCGCGTCGGCCGCGGCCGTGGAACCCTCGAGCCTGCTCGTCCTCACCCGCGCGGCCCTGCTCGATGCGCTGAGCAGCTCGCCCCAGCTCGCCGACGGACTTCTGCGCTCGATGGGTTCGATGGTGCGACGCCTCACCGACCAGGCTGCCGACCTCGTCTTTCTCGACCTTCACGGCCGCGTGGCCAAGCTCCTCCTCGGCCTGGCCGAGGAGCGCGGTACCGCTGACGAGGGCGGCGTCGCCCTCGACCTGAACCTCACCCAGACCGATCTCGCCAACATGGTCGGAGGCTCGCGTCAGAGCGTCAACCAGGTGCTGCACTCATTCGAGCGGCGCGGCTACCTCGCCCTCGACGGGCGCCGCATCATCGTCAAGAAGCCCGATCTCCTCCAGAGAAGGGCGGGACAGCTCGACTACTCAGGCAGATGACGTAGCGCGATCCGGTTCGCGGCGCCGCGCGCGGTCCACCTGACCTTATTGGAGTACGGACGCCTCGACGCGGCGCAGCCGTGAGCACAGTTCCTTGAGCAGGGCGATGGCCATCGTCGGATGCTCCCGGAGGAGCGGCTCGAGACCCCACACCACGATGGTGAGCGTGCGCACCGGACCGACCGCTGTGACCGTCGCTGACCGGCCCTGGCCGTCGAGCAGAGCGATCTCTCCGAAGTACTGTCCCGGCTTCAGCACCGCGAGCTCCTTGCCACGCTGCGACACCTTTGCCTCACCGGACAGGATGAGGTGGAAACCCATCCCCAGCTCACCCTCGGCGATGATCTGGTGGCCGTCGTCATGCTGGACCTCTTTGGCGATGCGCACCACCGCGGTGAGCTCGCGATCGCTGAGGCCTTTGAACAGCGGCACCGCCCGTAGCCACTCAGTCCGGTCCGCGCCCTCTGTCATGTGGCTCCCTCCAAGCCGAGCTTTGAGCTCTGCCCGAGGGAGCCAACCATTCGCCCGTGACGATTGTCAAGGCCCGGACTCGCCCAGCGCTGCCAATCGGTCCCGTGCCCTGGCGGACGCGACGACATTCTCCTTCGCATCGAAGAGGTCTCGGGCTGCCCTCAGCGCGATCAAAGCGGCGTCGCGGCGGCCGGCCAGTTCCATGACCTCGGCGAGGTCGAGTTGGACGCCGGCACGGGCGTTCAACCAGTTGGTGCGGGCGATGAGCGACACGGCCGCACTGAGCAGCGTCTCCGCCGCAGCGTGCTCTCCCTGCCGGGCCAGGACCTTGCCCCGAACGCCGCGCCAGCGGAATTGCGCATCGATGTCTGTGACGTCAGCGGCGGCGGCATGCTCCGCGCGCACGCTCATCTCCTCAGCCTCCGCGTGCCGCCCCTGAACGTACAAGGTCTCGGCGAGGCAACCCAATCGCGTTGCCAGGAAGCCCTGCTCGCCGATCTCCTCGAGGATGTCACACGCTGTGCGCAGGCCTTCCTCGGCGATGCTTGCATCGCCGGCGAGCATCTCGATGTCGAAGAGCTCCTGCGAGCTGCCTGCCAGTAGCAACCTCTGGCCGAGGTCCTCGAGCATCGCGTGCGCGCGCCAGAAGTGTGCGCGCGCCTCAGTGAACGATCCCTGCGCTGCCATGAAGCACCCAAGCTCCATGAGAGCGGTCGCTTCGACGCTCTTGTCAGCGGGAGCTTCGAGGATCTCCCTGCACCTGCGGATCCCCTCCGTGGCTGCGATGGGCCCGAACCAACCAGTGACGATGAGCCACCGCAGAGCCGCTGACTCCTCACGAGGGGCGTCGGCGAGTCTGCGCATGCGTGATCGCATTCTGGAACGCGGTGTCCGTGTCAGCGATCGTGTCAGCGCCCTCGATGAACCACAACCCCATGAGGCCGACCACCAGCCAGGACCTGGCGAGGCCAAGCTCGTCCCCCAGGTGCGTGCAGGCTGCCTGTGCCTCGGTCGTCCTGACGATCACCTCGTCGGTGATGCCTCCAGACCAGCACTGCAACTCGATGAGGCCGACGGTGGCGCGGCAGACGGCAAGCTCGTTGCCGCACGCCCGGGCGCGCTCTGTCGCCTCACGCAGCGTCGCCTCCGCCGCCACCAGGTCGCCAGTGTCCATGAGGGCGGCGGCGAGTTCGGGGAGCAGTAGGAGCCGACCCGGGTCGTCCGCGGGCAGGAGGTTGCTGGCCCTGGTCAACAACCCCCGGGCCGCCGGCATGTCGCCACGTGCCTGGGCCCGCAGCCCGGTTGGTGCAAGTCGCCGCCCGGCCAGCTCACCCAGCCGGCGAGCCTCGGAGGAGCGACCGAGATCGTCGTGGTACCGATGAGCCTGCTCGAGGTGGTAGCCGAGGATCTCCTCATACTCAACAGCGCCACCGGGAGCTGTGTGTTCGAGCCACGTGGCGAAGCCCTCGTGGAGCTCAGCTCGGAGCTGCTTCGGTATCGCCTGGTAGGCGGCATCGCGGATCAGGATGTGACCGAATCGGAAGGCGTCATCACCGGGGAAGAGCGCCTGGTCGGGTCGGATGAACTCCTTTCGTCCCAGCGAGATCAGGCTCGCGCCGAGCGCGGCCTGCGCCGGTCCGTCGAGCAGCGCGGCCACCGCACCGCGATGAAATGTCCTGCCCTCAATGGCGGCGCGCTCGACGACAGCACGGTCGGCCTCGTCGAGGCGGTCGATGCGCGTGGCCAGGAGAGCCTGGATGGTCGGGGGGACGAGAAGGGTGCCGTTCCTGGCGTCGCCGTCGGCGTTGAGCGCCAGCAGCTGTTCGATGAAGAGTGGATTGCCCTCGGCGGCCTCGGCAATCCTGGCGCGGGAATCAGCTGAGAACCCGCGCGCCGCCAACTCGCCGATGAGTGCCCCGGCATCTTCCTCGGAGATCGGTTGCAGCGGTAGCAGAAGGGCATTCTGGCGTGGCACAGCCCACGACGGACGTGATTCGAACAGCTCGGCCCGCGCCGAGCAGAGCAGGAGCATCGGCGCCCCGGACACAAAGCCGACGACGTATTCGAGCAGGTCCAACAGGGTCGGTTCGGCCCAGTGCAGGTCGTCGATCACCACGATCAATGGCTGCTCGCGCGCCAGCCCCTCGAACAGCTTGCGGAACGCCCAGAAGATCTCCGCCGGCGACCCGGGTGTCTCACCACTGCCGACGGCCGCCGCGATCCGGTCGGCGACAACGGGCGCGTCGTCACCGGTGGCTCGAGTGATGAGCTCGCTGGGGTTGCCACCGCCCAATTGGTTGACCACCTGGGCGAGGGGCCAGAACGTGATGCCCTTCCCGTAGGAGAGGCATTGCCCGCTCACGACGCGGGCCCTCTCACCGACTGTCGACACGAACGCGTGCGCCAGTCGAGACTTCCCGATACCGGGGGGGCCGACGATCGTGGCCAGGACGCATGCCTGGTCGCGGATGGCTCGGTCGAAGACACGCTGCAGGTCCCCGATCTCTGGTCCGCGTCCGACGAACGGCCCGTCCTCGCGCCGCCGAGCGCTCTGTCCGGCAGGGGAGATGCTGAGGAGCCGCCACGCCGGCACCGGCTCTGGCTTGCCCTTCAGGGTGAGCGCAGGCACGGGCTCGGCATCGATCACCCCGGTGCCCAGCATCCACGTCCGCTCGCCGATCAAGATCTCGTCCGGACCAGCTGCCTGCTCGAGCCGCGCAGCGACATTCACGGTATCGCCGGATACGAAGGCGTGGCCGCGCGAGGGGTCCCCGGCGACGACCTCGCCAGTGTTGACGCCGGTCCGAACGCGAAGTCTCACGCCCCACTCGCGTTCGAACTCCGCGTTGAGGGTTTCCAGACGTTGGCGCATCTCGACGGCGGCGCGAAGGGCGCGCAGTCCATCGTCCTCGCGCACGGTGGGGATGCCGAAGACGGCCATGATCGCGTCGCCGATGAACTTCTCGACAGTCCCACCGTGGTGGTCGATCACTGCTGCCATCGCGTCGAAGTACAGCGACACGACGCGCCGGATGGCCTCCGCGTCAAGGCGATCACCGAGGGCGGTCGAGCCGACCATGTCGCAGAACAGCACGGTCACCGTCTTGCGGACCTCGCGCCCGGACGGGGCAAGGGCGGTGCCGCAGCGGGCGCAGAACCGTGCCGAGGGGGGATTCGCCTGGCCGCACTCTGAGCAGGACGGCATGGTCGGGAGTGTAGGGGTGGGGCGGCGCGATCGCAGGCCCACCATGGCTGTCGCCGAATTGACAGGTCTGCTGTCAGGTACACGACTGACGTGGCGGTGACCGGGGTGGCACACTCACGCCAACATCAACGGATGGCGACCGCAATCGCCAGACAAGGAGAGAGACCATGGCCGACGACGAGACCAAGCAGGACGCGCCGCAGACGACCGACGACGACGCTGACCAGGACGACGTGGCTGGGCATCGCAGCTACGCACAGCGCCCGGGCGAGGACAGCAACAGCAACCCGGAGTCCCAGGAGGAAGGACGGCCGACGCCGAACATGTCCAGGCACTAACCACCAGAGACCAACGGGGCTGGCCGATCGAGGCCAGCCCAGGGGGGCCTCCGGCACCTGGTCGACCATCCGTGAGCCGACGTGGACGCGGATGGTCGTCAGGTGCCCTACCGGCAGATGCAACGAGCGCACGGCGCCGGGGTAGGCTTGCGCCTGTGAGCAAGTGCCCCGCCTGCGGACACGAAAACCCGCCGGTGGCGAAGTTCTGCCTCGAGTGCGGCGCGAGGATGACCGAGGCCGCTCCCATCTCGAGGGAGGAGCGCAAGGTCGTCACGGTGGTCTTCGCCGACCTGGTGGGGTTCACCTCGCGGTCCGAGCAGCTCGACCCCGAGGATGTGCGCGCCTTCCTCTCCCCGTACTACGCCCGGCTGCGCGTCGAGCTCGAGCGCCACGGCGGCACCGTGGAGAAGTTCATCGGCGACGCGGTGATGGCCCTGTTCGGCGCTCCCACCGCGCATGAGGACGACCCCGAACGGGCGGTGCGGGCGGCGCTGGCGATCCGCGACTGGATCCGCGACCAGGACGAGCTGCAGGTGCGCATCGCGGTCAACACCGGGGAGGTGCTGGTCGCCCTGGGTGCCCAGGCTGCCCAGGGCGAGGGGATGGCCTCGGGCGACGTGGTCAACACCACGGCACGGCTGCAGTCGGCGGCGCCGGTGAACGGCATCCTGGTGGGGGAGACGACCTACCGGGCCACGTCGCAGGTGATCACCTATCGCCCCGCGGAGGCGGTGACCGCCAAGGGAAAGGCCGAGCCGGTGCCGGCCTGGGAGGCGCTCGAGGCACGCTCGCGCTTTGGCAGCGACATCGTCTCCGGGCCTCGCAGTCCCTTGGTCGGGCGCGAGCACGAGGTCTCGGCTCTCAGCGGGGTACTGGCCCGCGTCCGCAACGACCGCTCCACCCAGTTGGTGACCGTCGTCGGCGTTCCCGGGATCGGCAAGAGCCGGCTCGTGGCCGAGCTCTTCGAGCAGGTCCGAGACGACCCCAGTGAGCTCATCCTCTGGCGGCAGGGACGGTCACTCCCCTACGGCGACGGGGTCACCTTCTGGGCGCTCGCCGAGATCGTCAAGGCGCAGGCGGGCATCCTCGAAACCGACACCGAGGAGCAGGCGGCGGAGAAGCTGCGCGAGGCGGTGGCGGCGGTGATCTCCACTCCGCGCGACGCCGAGTGGGTCGCCCTGCACCTTCGCCCCCTGGCCGGCCTCAGCGGCGGCGCCGAGACCGGCGGCGATCGGCAGAGCGAGGCGTTCACCGCGTGGCGCCGGTTCTTCGAGGCCCTCACCGACCAGCATCCGCTCATCCTGGTCTTCGACGATGTGCAGTGGGCGGATGCCAACCTGCTCGACTTTGTCGAGTACCTGGTCGACTGGGCGACGAGCGTGCCGTTGCTGGTTGTCTGCATCACCCGGCCCGACCTGTTCGACCGCCGCCCGGGGTGGGGCGGCGGCAAGCGCAACGCGACCACGCTGTCGCTTGCGCCGCTCTCGGACGAGGACACGGGCGTCCTGCTGAGCACCCTCAGCGATCGACTGGCGCTGCCGGTCGAGCTCCAGCAGGAGCTGCTGGCGCGCGCGGGCGGCAACCCGCTCTACGCCGAGCAGTACGTGCGCATGCTCGACGAGCGCAGCGGCAGCGAAGCGCTGCCGCTCCCGGAGACGGTCCAGGGGATCATCGCCGCCCGCCTCGACGGGCTCCCGCCCGACGAGAAGAGCCTGCTGCAGAACGCGGCGGTGATGGGCAAGGTGTTCTGGCTGGGCGCGGTGGCCGCCGTCTGCGGCATCGAGCGGCACGTCGCCGAACAGCGGCTCCACGACCTCGAGCGCAAGGAATTCGTCCAGCAGGCGCGGCGCTCGTCAGTCGCCGACGAGGCCGAGTACGCCTTCATGCACGTCCTGGTGCGCGACGTCGCGTACGGCCAGATCCCGCGTGCGCTCCGTGCCGAGAAGCACGAGCTCGCCGCTGAATGGATCGCGGCGCTGGGGCGCAACGAGGACCACGCCGAGATGCACGCCCACCACTACCTGAGTGCGCTCGAGCTGCGGCGCGCGGCGGGCCTCGCGCTGGACGCCCGCCTTCGCGCCCGAGCCACCGAGAGCCTCCGCGAAGCGGGCGATCGCGCCTACTCGCTCAACGCCTACGCGAGCGCCACCGGCTTCTACGAGTCCGCGCTGGAGCTGGCACCGACGAGCTCCACTGACCGTGCGACGCTGCTCTACAAGATCGGGCGTGCCCGGTTCGCGGGCGGGTATGACGGTCCTGAGCTCCTCGCCGCCGCCAGCGCCGAACTGATCGCCTGCGGCGACTTCGAGGCCGCCGCCGAGGCCGAAGCTGCGCTCGGCGACCTGTTCTGGCAGCGCGGCGAGCGCGACCGGGGCTATGAGCACGTCGAAAGGGCTACCGCGCTCGTCGCGGACCGCCAGCCATCTCGGGCCAAGGCCTTTGTGACCAGCAACCTCGCCCGCTACCTGGCGATCTCCTGTGAGGATGATGCTGAGGCCATTCGGCTGGGGCGCGAGGCGCTGGCGATGGCGGAAGGGCTCGGTCTTGACGACCTCCGTTCGCACGCGCTGAACAACATCGGGATGGCTCGGGTACACAGCGGGGACGACCGTGGCGTTGGCGACCTCGAGGAGAGCGTCGCGATCGCGGTCCGGGCCAACGCACCCGACGAGATCTGCCGCGCGCAGAACAACCTGGGTGCGATCCTCTGGGAGCAGGGTCACCTCAGGCGGGCGAGGGCAGTTCGAGAGGAGGGCACCCAATGCGCGTCGCGCTTCGGGCAGGCGGCCTACGTTCGCTGGTTCCGGGCCATGGCCATCTACAACCAGTACATCCTCGGCCACTGGCGGGAGGCTGAGTCAGAGGTCAACGACTTCATCGCGGAGGTCGAGGGCGGATCGCCGCACTACCTGGCCTCGGGCTGCTACCACGTCCGCGCGCAGATCCGCCTCAGCCGGGACGACACCGCCGGGGCGCTCGCCGATGCGGAGCGAGCTGTCGAGTTGGCGCGCCTTGCCAAGGATCCCCAGAACCTCGAGGAGACACTCGCCAGGTTGACGAGCCTGTTCTACGAGGCGGGCATGGCGGAGCGCGCCGCGGAATTGACGGACGAGCTCCTTGCCAGGCTGCGAACTGGAAAGGACCTGGGGGCGGGCGTTGAGTCGCTCCATGCGCTCGCCTGGACTCTGTCGGCTCTCGGGCGGGGAAGGGAGTTGCTCGAGCTCCTGCCGAGCAGAGAAAGCCTGTGGGTACGGGCCGCGGCTGAATTCGCCGCCGGCAACGTCGGTGGCGCGGCCGATATCTGCGCATCCATGGGCGCCGCCGTGGAGGAGGCTCGGGACCGCCTCGCTCTCGCCGAGCAACTGGTGGAGCAGAACCGCCGCGCCGAAGCCGACACGCAGCTGCGCAAGGCGCTGGCGTTCTTCCGCTCGGTGGGCGCCACCCGCTACATCCGCCAGGGCGAGGCGCTGCTGGCGGAATCCGCGTAAGGGCGAACGCGGCTACAGCACCTCGTTGCCGAACCAGGTGGCGAGCGAGTCGCGCAGCCCCGCGTCAGTGCCGTCGCCAACCCAGGCGACGTGCCCATCGGGACGCACCAGCACGGCGGTGGGTGCATCGACGTCGCCGAGGACGGGAAGCTCCCAGGCGCCGGCGTACGAGGCATCGACGAGCTGCACTCTGCTCGTCCCACGGCGCTATGTCCAGGCTGCCGGCGTCACCGAGATTGATCAGGACGGGCTTGGCCGCGTGCAACAGCGCGAACACGCGCACGGTGCCATCCGTAGTCACCAGGTCCAGGTCGGGCATGCGGCGACCCACGAGCGGGTGCCCGCCACCGAGGTCATAGGCAACGTCGAGGCCCGCGATCATGGCGGCGATGTGCTTGCGCGGCTCGTCCATGCGCAGCAGCTCCGCCACCGTGTCGCGCAGCGCGACGGATCGCTCATCCGTGGCGCCGAGCGCCCGCTGCGCCATGGTGTTGCGCAGCACCCGCGCGGCAACCGGGTGGCGCTCGGCCTGGTACGTGTCGAGGAGGCTCAGCGGGGAGGTTCCGCTGACCACCTGGGCCAGCTTCCACCCGAGGTTGACCGCATCCTGCACGCCGAGGTTCAACCCCTGGCCGCCGATCGGGGCGTGCACGTGTGCGGCGTCGCCGGCCACCAGCACGCGACCGCTGCGGTAGGCCACCGCCTGGCGTGTCATGTCGGTGAAGCGGGCGATGAAGCGCGGGCTGTGCGCACCGTGGTCGGTTCCGTCGACGCGGATGAGCGCGGCGCGGAGATCCTCCAGGGTCGGCTCATCGGTGCGGCTCACCCCGGGTTCGACCAGGGTGACGCCCACGCGTCCCTCCTCGGCGGGGCCGATGCCGCCGCCTCCACGCAGGCCGAACTCCGGCGTCTCCGCCATCTCGACCTCAGCGTGGATCCAGCACGTTGTGGGATCCCAGCCGGCGAACTCGATGCCGGCCGCCTTGCGCACGACGCTGCGACCACCGTCGCAACCAACCAGGAATTGCGCGCGCAGCGACGTGCCGTCGGACACCGCGACGTCGACGCCGCTGTCGTCCTGCGTGAAACCGGTCACCTCGCGCTCGCGCAGGATGGGCACGCCCAGCTCATCGATCCAGCCCGACATGATGCGCTCGAAATGGCTCTGCAACAGCGCCAGCCCATAGTTGTGGCGGGTGGGGAAATCGCTGATGTCCAGCGGCACCCCACCGAATGCCTGCACCTGCGCCGTCCGTCCCTCGGCGAGGAAGCGATCGGCGACGCCACGCTGGTCGAGCACCTCGATGGTGCGCGAGTGCAGGCCGCGCGAGCGCGAGCTCTCCAGCGCGAAGCTGGCGCGTCGCTCGACGATGACTACGTCGGTCCCCGCCAATGTCAGCTCCGCCGCCAGCATCATCCCCGTCGGTCCGCCCCCGACGATCACCACCGCATGCTCGGTCATGCCTCACTCCTTCCTGACGAGCTTCAGGAAACTCTGCATCATCCCCCGGGGCCCGCGGCCGGCCCGAGGGTGACAGTCGCGCCCCGGCAGGCCTCGACCCGGCGCCCGCCCGCCGCCGCCGCCGGGCTCCACCGGGCGCGTCGCGCAAGTTTTTCCTCCGCCCGACGTCGATGTGGATAGCCGTTCCCCCCGGGCCGGCCGACCACGATCGCCACAGAGGAGAGACAAAGGTGAAGCGACGCATCAGCATGCTGGCGCCCGCCCTGGCGCTGGCGGGAACGATCGGGCTGGCCGCCCACGCCCCCAGCGCGTCCGCCGCGGTGTCGCCGGACGCCGCCGGCACGCTCCCGTACCACCAGCCGGCCATCATGTTCACCATCGGCCAGACGGCCGCCATCAATGGCGACAAGACGGTCGTCCGGCCCGCGCTCGTGCCGCCGCCGATCCTGGCGTGCCTGCCGGTGACCCCGCCGTCGCCGATCCCGGGCTGCGTGCCCCCGGCGCCTCCCGCCGGCGAGCCGTGGCCGGTCAACATGACCTACTTCGGCGGCCACGTGCAGGTCAGCCCCAAGATCTACCTGATCTTCTACGGCTGGGGACACGCGGGCGCCTTCAGCAGCTCGTGCGCGACCCGGCCCAAGGGTGACCCGGTCCCGTGCGACCCGGATGGCGCCGGCCAGCGGATGCTGCAGTTCACCCAGCAGCTCGGCGGCACCCAGTGGGCCGGCAGCCAGACCCAGTACTACCAGACGCTCACCGACCCGAGCGGGCACCAGTACAACCAGTACATCTCCAACCCCGCCAACCAGCTCAAGGGCGTGTGGTACGACAACACCTCGCCGATCGACAGCAAGATGACCTATACCGAGATCGCCCAGGAGGCGGCTCGCGGCGTGGCCCACTTCCACGCCACCGACCTGCTCAACAGCCAGTTCATCGTCGCCGAGCCGCAGAACTTCTCCGACCCGCTGGCCTCGTCGGTGGGCTACTGCGCGTGGCATGACTACACCGAGCCCGGCATCGAGAACGGCATCTACAACTCGGTGACGCCGAACATCTCGTTCACCAACATGCCCTACATCCTCAGCCAGGGCACCAGCTGCGGCCAGAACAGCGTCAACGCCGGCCCGGCCGGCAAGCTCGACGGCGAGTTGATCGTGCTCGGCCATGAGATCGAGGAGACCGTCACCGATCCCGGCGCGGAGGATCCCGGACCCAACGGCACCCACCTCGGCGCCTGGTACGACATCAACCAGTACGAGAACGGCGACAAGTGCGCCTGGGTCGGTGCCAGCCCGGTGTGGCTCCTGACCGGAGCGGGACCCGAGCCCGTGCCCAACTTCCCCGGTGAGATCGGCACCATCGTCGGCAACAACAACGGCAAGCCCGGCATGAGCTTCCCGGTGCAGGCGCTGTGGAGCAACAACTCCGCCGGTGGCCTCGGCTACTGCTCGGGCGCCGGCACGGACCTGCCCGTCACCGGCTAGACAACCGCGCACTCGACGTCACCCCCGGAGGCACTCGCGCTTCCGGGGGTGACCTGTGTTAACGCAGCGCTCGCGCGTTCTGAGACGAGCTGGGGCTCTGCGGTCATTGCACCGCTAGCGAGCAGAGACGCGCCCGCCCACTTCGCTTTCTGAGGTCCGTGTGTGTTCCCATGACACGACTGCTCGACGTCACTTCTTACACGGATCCACAGAGTGAGCAACTGGCACCTTCCGCTCGACGCACCCCCACCACGGCACGCTGCGCGCGCAGATGCCGCGTGGAGTGCGCCGGCGAGCGCCGGCCCAGCGCGAGACGGCGACGCTGATGACCGCAGCGAGAGAAGCAGACGCCGCACCTGGCGTCCCGCGCTTGCTGCGCTCGCGCTCGTGACAGCCGGCGTGGGTTCCCAGTGGCTGGCACCCGCCGCACGCTCCGTCGCGTCGGCGCCGTCCACGCACCTCGCCGCCACGGCGACCTCCAGCGCCAGCGCGCCGTGCGCTCCCGCCGGCACCAAGCCCTCGCCGCCGGCCACCTTCGCGCACGTCATCTGGATCTTCGACGAGAACCTGTCGGCGTCGAACATCATCGGCTCCGCACAGGCGCCCTACTTCAACGGCATCGCCAACCAGTGTGGGCTCGCCACCAACTGGCACAACATCTCGCACGACTCGCTGACCAATTACGTCGGCGCCCTCTCCGGGCAGCTCGTCGGCCCACTGCTGCTCACCCAGGGAAGGGACTGCGGTCCCCGCCGTTGTCCGCAGACTCAGGCAAATCTCTTCCAGCAGGTTCAAGCTGCGGGCGGCACATGGAAGACGTACGCCGAGAGCATGCCGACCAACTGCTCCACCGCGGTGACACCGCTGTACCTGCCCAAGCACGCACC
This sequence comes from Candidatus Dormiibacterota bacterium, assembly GCA_963850385.1. Lineage (GTDB taxonomy): Bacteria > Chloroflexota > Dormibacteria > Aeolococcales > Aeolococcaceae > Aeolococcus. Next base: position 1,718,423 of record CAWKKS010000001.1, on the reverse strand, counting down.
CGTGCCCTATTTCACCGATGTCGCGAGCACCTGCGCGACCAATGACGTCCCCCTCTCCAACAACGTCAACGGCGGCCCCACGGTGACCGCCGGCAACCTGTTGACCGACCTCACCAACAACACCTTCCCCTCCTTTGCGTTCATCGCCCCCAACCTCTGCGACGACGGGCACACCGCGGGCGGTGCCTGCCCGTCCGGCAACCGCGTGGCGGCCGCGGACCGCTGGTTGGCCGCGTGGCTTCCCGCGATCCTCGGCAGCCCGGTGTACTCCAGCGGCAGCACCGCGGTCTTCATCACCTGGGACGAGGGGACAGGACGTGACGCGCACCGCGCCGAGAGGTGCTGGAACGCCCCGCACGCGACGGTGGCAAGCTACCCGAGCTGCTCGGTGGCCATGCTGGTGGTCAGCCCGTACACGCCACCGACGGTGTCGGCGACCTGGTTCAACCACTACAACCTGCTCGCCACCACCGAGGCGATGCTGGGCCTCGCGACCCTGCCGACCAGCGTGACCACGGGCGGGGTGCCGACCCCGAACAACGCGCTGACGGCCTTCAACCTGTAGGCGTCGCCCTCTGCGGCGCCTGCGCAGGCCGGGAGGCGCACAGCTCCGTGGGACAATGGCGAGGTGAACCTGCACCCGCCGCGGTCGCCCCTGTGGCGCGCCGCCATCGTCGCCGTGGTGGTGGCGATCGCGCTGCTCCTGGCCACGCGGACCACCAGCTCGACCCCGCCGCCGCCGAGCACCTCGGTCCAGCCGGCGAGCTGGGCGCTGCCGCGGTTGAACGGCAGCGGCACCCTCAAGCTCGCCGACCTTCGTGGCCACCCGACGGTGGTGAACTTCTTCGCATCCTGGTGCACCGCGTGCCGCGGTGAGCTGCCCGGGATGGTGGCGCTGTCGCGCCAGCTGGCCGGCCGGGTGGGCTTCGTCGGGATCGACTCGCGGGAGTCCGGCGATGGCCTGGCCATGGCCCGCCAGTACGGCGCCGACCGCTGGCCTCTGGCCGCAGACGTCGGCGGCACCCAGGCCAGTGGCCTCCACGACGCGCTCGGCGCGCGCGGCATGCCCGTGACCGCCTTCTACGCCGCCTCCGGCAAGCTGCTCACCGTGGTCTTCGGCGCGATCAGCGAGGACGACCTCCGCGCCCGCATCGCCACCCTGTACGGGGTGACCGCCTAGGCGGGGCTCGCGTCCGTCCGCTCGGCGCGCAACTGCTCGGCGAGGCGCTCGACCGCCGGGGTGAGCATGGCCGGCAGCCGCACCGCGACCTCGGCGATGAGGTCGCCTTCGCCACCGCCGCGAAGCGCGGGCATGCCCAGGCCGCGCAGCCGCAGCCTGGCGCCGTTCTGCGTGCCCGGGGGGACGCGCAGGTGGGCGGTGGTGCCGCGCAGGGTGCGCACCGGGATCTCGCCGCCGAGCAGGGCGACGTCCAGCGGCACCTCCACCTGCTCGCGCAGGTCGTTGCCGTCGCGGGTGAAGCGGGGGTGGGGGAGGACGTGGACGCGCACGAAGAGGTCGCCGGCGCCGGCCCCGGAGCTGCCCGCGCTGCCCTGGCCGGCGGCGCGGACGCGCCCGCCGTCGGCCACGCCCGCCGGGATGCTGATCTCGACCCGCCGCGTCCGTCCCGCACCGGTCAGCTCGATGGTGCGCTTGGTGCCGGTGTACGCCTCCTCGAGGGTGATGTCGGTGATCCCCTCGACGTCCTCCCCGCGCCGTGGCGCGACCCTCGTCCTCGCGCGTCCTGAGGCGCCGCTCGAGCGCCCGAACATGGAGTGGAAGAAGTCGGAGAACGGGTCGGCGTCGCCGAACATGCTCTCCAGCTCCTCGGGCGAGACGGTGCGGTACTCGACCTGCGGGCCGCCGGCCGCCCCCGTGTAGCCGCCCGACGCCGAGCCGAAGGGGGAGGGACCCGGACGCCCGGCCTGGTCCCAGGCTTCGTACTCGCGCCAGCGCGGACCGACCTCGTCGTAGAGGCTGCGCTTCTTGGGGTCGCTGAGCACCTCGTTGGCCTCGTTGATCTCCTTGAAGCGGCGCTCCGCGGCCGGGTCGTTCTGGTTGAGGTCGGGGTGATGCTTGCGGGCCGCCTTGCGGAAGGCGGCCTTGATCTCCTTCTGGGTCGCCGTCTTGGGCACCCCGAGGATGGCGTAGTAGTCCTGGAAGGCAGTGGGCATCGCCCACGTTGTACCCGATCCTGGGCACCTGCAAAACGACTGACGCGATCCCGCCGGGCCCGCGGCGTGCTCGTCCCGGGTCGCGCTACGGTGCGCGGATGACCGCGATCCCCGGTGTTGCCGCGGTCGAGCGCCGGGTGCTCATCCCGCACGGGCCGCTCGACCTGGTGGCCACCACCTTCCCGCTGCGGCAGGGCGTGGACGACCCGACGATGCGGGTCACGCGCGGCGAGGTGTGGCGCGCGCTGCGCACGTCGGCCGGGCCGGCCACCCTCATCCTGCGCGTCGACGGCGCCGAGCTGGTTGCGCGGGCCGTCGGCCCCGGGGCGGAGGCCGCCCTGGAGCTGGCCCCGCGGCTCTGCGGGCTCGAGGACGACCCCGGGGCCCTGCGCGTCCTGCACCCAGCCCTGGCGGAGGCACGCCGCCGCCGGCCGGGGCTGCGCCTGACCGCGGGGACCGCGGTGAGCGACGCCCTCACCTGGGTGGTGATCGCCCAGAAGGTGGTGGGGTTCGACGCGCGCCGCTCCTACCGCGACCTGGTGCGCCGCCTCGGCGAGCCCGCGCCGGGCGGGGAGGGGCTGCTGCTGCCGCCCGACCCGGCGCGCCTGGCCGGCACGCCGTACTGGGTCTTCCACCACTGCAACGTCGAGCGGCGCCGCGCCGCGGTGGTGATCGGCATGGCGCAACGGGCCGCCGCCCTCAATGCGCTGGCCGCCCTGCCCGCGGCGGAGGCACGGAGGCGCCTGGAGACGTTGCCCGGCATCGGTCCGTGGACGGCTGCCGAGGTGACCGGGGTGAGCCATGGCGACCCCGACGCCGTCCCGCTCGGCGACTACCACATCCCCAACGTGGTGGCGTACGCGCTGGCCGGGGAGCCGCGCGCCGACGACGCCCGCATGCTCGAGCTGCTCGAGCCCTACGCCGGTCAGCGCGGCCGGGTGATCCGCCTGCTCATGTCGGGCGGACGGGGTGCGCCGCGCTACGGCCCGAGGCTGAGCCGGCAGGACATCCGCCGGCAGTAGGCGCCCGCCGCGCACGGTGGCCGCTGGTTGCCACACGAACAGACGTTCGCTACACTCCCGGCTGCATGGCCACCCTCGCCGACCCCGTCGCCGGCGCCCTCGCGAGGCTGCGCGCCAGCTCGACGGTCGAGGGGCGGATCGTCCGCGAGGAGCTGATCCCCCCGGTGGTCGCGGAGTACGGGCAGTGGCCGGCCCAGCTCGACCCCCGCCTCACCGCGGCGCTCGCCCACCGGGGGATCGACCGCCCCTACATCCACCAGGCCGAGGCGATCGAGCACGCGCTCGCCGGGCGCGACGTGGTGGTGGTGACGCCCACCGCCAGCGGCAAGACGCTTGGCCTTCGCCGTGCCCGTGCTCGACGCCTGGCTGCACGACCCCGACGCCCGCTCGCTGTGGCTCTTCCCCACCAAGGCGCTCGCCCAGGACCAGCTCGCCGGCCTCCAGGACATCGCCGTCCACCTGCCCGGCGGCCTGCGCGCGGCGACCTACGACGGCGACACCGCCCCCGGCCTGCGCCGCGCGGTGCGCACCGAGGGCAACATCGTGGTGACCAACCCCGACATGCTGCACAGCGGCATCCTGCCCCACCACACCAGCTGGGTCCGGCTCTTCCAGCACCTCCGCTACATCGTCATCGACGAGCTGCACGCCTACCGTGGCCTGTTCGGCTCGCACCTCGCCAACGTGCTGCGCCGGCTGCTCCGGCTCTGCCGCTTCTACGGCAGCAACCCCACGGTGATCGCCTGCAGCGCCACCATCGCCAACCCGCGCGAGCTCGCCGAGAAGCTGCTCGAGCGGCCCGTCGAGCTGGTCGACCGCAACGGCGCGCCGCGCGCCGCCCGCCGCCTCTGGTTCTGGAACCCGCCGCTGGTCGACGGCACCATGGGGGTGCGGCGCTCCGCCCAGCTGGAGGCGCGCCGGCTGATGACCGAGCTGCTCACCGCCAACCTCCAGACCATCGCCTTCACGCGCAGCCGCGCCGGCGTCGAGGTGCTGCTCACCTACCTGCAGCGCCTCCACCCGGCGCCCCGCCAGGGTGGCCACTCACCGGTGCGCGGCTACCGCGGCGGCTACCTGCCGCTGGAGCGGCGCGCCATCGAGGCGGGGCTGCGCGACGGCAGCGTGCGCGGCGTGGTCAGCACCAACGCGCTCGAGCTGGGCATCGACATCGGCAACCTCGACGCCGCCATCCTCGTCGGCTACCCGGGCACGGTGGCCTCGACGTGGCAGCAGCTCGGCCGCGCCGGCCGGCGCGACACCGAGTCGCTCGGGGTGTTCATCGCCACCGACTCGCCGCTCGACCAGTTCCTGGTCAACAACCCCCAGTACCTGCTCGACGCGCCGCCCGAACACGGGCTGATCAACCCCGACAACCTGCTCGGTGCTGGGCAGCCACCTGCAGGCCGCCGCCTTCGAGCTGGCCTTCGAGGTGGGCGACTCCTTCGGTCGTGCCGGGGTCGACACCACCGGTGCCCTGCTCGACCTCTTCCGCGACGACGGCCTGGTGCACCGCAGCGGCTCGCGCTACCACTGGTCGGCCGACGCGTTTCCCGCCGAGGCGATCTCGCTGCGCCGAGCCGCGGCCACCAACGTGGTGATCATCGACACGTCCACGGGCGCCGGCGGCCCCGGCCAGGGTCCGCAGGGGCCGTGGGCGGGCAGCGGGGGAGGCCGGCCGGGCAGCGACGGCCGCGTCATCGGCGAGGTGGACCAGTTCGCGGCGCCGGTGCTGGTGCACGACGACGCCATCTACCTCCACGAGGGCCGCCAGTACCACGTCGAGCGGCTCGACTGGGAGGAGAAGCGCGCCTACGTGCACCCCATCGACGTCGACCACTACACGCTCGCCGAGACGCGCACCACCCTGCAGATCCTCGAGCGCTACGAGGGCCCGGTCGGCGACGCCTGCCGCTTCTCACTCGGTGAGGTGCGCGTCAGCCGGCTGGCCACCATGTACAAGAAGGTGCGCTTCCTCACCCACGAGAACGTCGGCGCCGGGCCGATCACCCTGCCCGAGCAGGACCTGCACACCACCAGCGCGTGGGTCGCCTTCGACCCGACGCGGCTTGGCGGGATGGACCGCGCCGAGCTCGACGCCGGGCTGAGCGGCCTGGCGGCGGTGCTCCACGCGGCGGCGTGCCTGCTGTGCATGTGCGACCCGCGCGACCTCGGCAGCCAGGCGCAGATGCGCGGGGCGCCTTCGCCTGCGGCGGTGCTGGGCACGCCCACCACTGAGGCGAGCACGGCTGTCGAGCCGCCGGAGTTCGTGGCCGGCTGGCGTCCTGACGCCTCGCACGAGATCGTGGCCGCGGAGATCGGCTGGCCGACGGTGTACGTGTATGACGCGGTGGCCGGCGGGGTGGGCTTCGCCGAACGGTGCCATCAGCAGCGCGCGGACCTGGTGAGGATGGCGACGGAGCTGGTCGACGGCTGCGGTTGCCGGAGTGGATGCCCGTCCTGCGTCGGCCCCAGCGGCGATCGAATCGATGCGCGTGTCGCCAGCCGGCGCCTGTTGACCCTCGCATCGACGGCGGCGTAGCCAGCGGGTCCTCCGTCGGTGCGCGCTCGGGACGGCCGCGGTCGCGCTCTGCCGGTTACACCCGCGATGCGACGACCCTCTGGTTCAATCGACTGTTTTCGGAGCAGGCTCAACCATCGTCGTCAGCGTCAACGATGCGCCGCAGCGCGTACCGTGCGACCAGTGAATGTTGACCGAAACCAGCGCTGATGACGCGAAGTACTCAGCGCCCATTGCGTTCCCCAGCGGCAATCGCGCGCCACGTCGCGCGCATCGACCCAGCGTTCGCCCCGGTGGTGGCGGCCGCCGGTCCGTTCGCCCCGCGCACGCCCGGCGGCGACCCCTTCAACGCCCTGGCCCGGGCGATCGCCTACCAGCAGCTGGCCGGTCGCGCTGCGGCGGCGATCCATGGGCGGTTCCTCGCCGTGTTCGGCGCCGAGCCGCCGTCGCCGCAGGCGGTGCTGGCCACCCCGGTCGAGACGCTGCGCGCCTGCGGGCTGTCCGGCTCCAAGGCCGCCGCCATCCTCGACCTGGCCCTCAAGTTCAGCGACGGCACGGTGCCGGCCGAGCGGCTCGCCACCATGCCCGACGACGAGGTGGTGGCCAGGCTGTCGGAGGTGCGCGGTGTGGGCCGCTGGACCGCCGAGATGTTCCTGCTCTTCGACCTGCGCCGCCCCGACGTGTGGCCCGTCGACGACTTCGGGGTGCGCAAGGGCTGGATGGTCATCCACGGCAGCGACGCGATGCCCAAACCCAAGGAGCTCGAGCCACTCGGCGAGCCGCTGCGCCCGCACCGCTCCGCCGCCGCCTGGTACTGCTGGCGGGCGGTCGACGCCCTGACCCCCTGAGCTAGCCGCTCCGCGCCCGCACCACCGACCCGACCAGCTCCCCATCGGTCTCGGTGGCCTCGATGTCGGCGATAGCGGGGCGCTCGCGCAGGACGCGCGACGTGGACCCGCGCCAGCGGATCCGTCGCGTCGGGGTGGTGACCGTCGGGATGTACTCGAGACGCCCCAAGCGCGGACCGCGCCGCGGCGGCGAGGGCGCGCCGGCGCCGCCGCCGAGCGCGCAGCCCGTCGGCGACCAGCCCCACCGCCACCAGCAGCGCCAGCGCCACGGCGAACGCGAACAGCGCCAGCGAGGTGCGCAGCCGGTCCCTGGGCAGCAGCAGCCCGGCCACCACGGCGAGGATCGCCACCGTCCACGCCGTCGCAGCGACAACCCGGGATCGGCTCACAGCCCGCATCTTACGGACTGCCTGCGGGCCGCCCGAGGCGCCCGGCACCGGCAGGAGGGTGCTCCCCGCGGGAGCGGCCGGCGGGTTTGCCGCCAACCGCTCCACAGGAAGGGGGATGCAGCTTGCGCTGCCTCCGCAGTATACGAACCGACCCCCTCGCTGCGACTCCTGTACCCCGTTGGTCGCCGCCGCGCGTGTTCAGGGTGTATGACCACTCGAGTGATGTCCAGGCCGGCGGCAGTCGAGGCCGCGGTGAGCTTCGAGGACTTCTTCGCGGCGTCGGCGCGGCATGTCGCCGCCATCGTGGCGTTGACCACCGGCGACGTCGCCCTCGCCGAGGACGCCACCCAGGAGGCGATGACCCGCGCCTACGCGCGCTGGAGCCGGGTCGGGTCGCTCGAACGGCCCGACCTCTGGGTCACCCGGGTGGCCGCCAACCTCGCCATCGACGCCTGGCGCCGGCGCCGCCGCGAGGTGGGCCTGGCCGCCGCCACCGTGGCGCCGCGTGACGAGATCCGCTCGCTGTGGGTGCGCTGGGCGATGGAGCGGATGACCCCCGAGGACCGCCTCCTGCTCATCCTGCGCCACCGCGACGGCCTGTCCGTCGAGGAGATCGGCGTGCTGGTGGCCAAGTCACCGCACACCGTCACCAAGTACCTGAAGCGGGCGCGGCGGCGGTTCCGCGCCGTCGCGGGGGAGGAAGACCAATGAGCGACATGCGCAACGACCTCGACGAGCTGGGCCGCCGCCTCTGGCCGTCCACCGACAGCCTGCGTCCGGCAGTTCCCGACGCGGCCGGGCGGCGGCGCCTGCGGTTCGAGCCCCTGGTCACCCTCGCCGCCGCGGTGCTGCTGATCGGCGTCATCGGCGGCGCCGTGGCGCTGGGACGCTCGCTGTCCTCGCACACCCCGCTGCCCGCCGGCCCCAGTCAGACACCGCCGGTGGCCACCACCGGGCCCACCGCGCAGCCGTCGGCGTCGCCGGCCCCGGTGCCGACGCCGCACCTCATCGTCTGGGCGGTCGGCGCCCCCTCGAACACCGTGATCAGGGTGGGGACCGCAGCGGGCGGTTTCCGCACCGTCGCCACCGTCCCCGCGGCCACCAACCCGGTGATGCTCGGCGCCGGCGGCCACCGGCTGCTCTTCTGGGAGACCACCAACGGTCACCTCTACGACGTCGACATCACCACCGGCGTCGTCACCGACCGCGGCGGGGCCACCCGGGAGCGCTTCTATGGCGGCGCGTTCTCGCCGGACGGATCGCAGGTGGAGTACGTCAGCTGGAAGTCCGGTTCCGGCGGCGAGCTGGAGCGCCTCGACTTCGGCAGCGGCGTGGTCACCACCCTGCAGAGCTACGGCAGCGGTGTCGCCGATGTCCCAGAGGTCTGGGCCGAGGGTGGCGTCGCCGCCAGCCGCCGGTCGCTGCCGTTCGCCAATGGCCCCGAGCCGGGCTTCGCGATCCTCGACCCATCCACCGGGGCACGCCTGGCCACCACGGCGTCGCCGATGCGGTCGTGGGCGATCGCGGCGGACGGCGTCCATGCGGCGTTCGGTGTGTCGTCACCGCCGGACACCCCGGTGACTGCCGGCAGCCTGTCGACGGTGGCCATCGGGTCGCGCCCCAGCGACGTCCTCCAGGAGGACACCAACCACTTCATCCAGGTCCACGCCATCAGCCCGGACGGCGCCACGGTGCTCTTCACCGACGAGCCCACCATGGGCGGCTACGCGGGGATCACCCTCAGTCCCGGGTATGGGCTGTTCACCCTGTCCGACGGGCATCGGACCCAGGTGGCCCATTTCAGCGGCAGCGTCGGCGACTACGTCGGGGCCGCGTTCCTCACCGGCAGCGACTTCGTCATCGTCGACGAGAACGCCATGCCCGCGGGATCGACGGCCACCCTTCTCCACGGCGGCGGCAGGCGCTCCGCTCAGCTCCCTGGACGCCGCTCCCGGCAGCGTCGACGCGGTCTTCGTGGTGACCGGCCAGTAGCCGCACCCCGTTGCCGGGAGAGGAGATAGAAGGGATCGGAGTGCCGCAAAGCCGGACGCCGGCCAGCGGTGAGGCCGCCGAGCTGCCGCGAGACCTGACGCCTCATGACCGGGGAGATTCCCGGACCCTCGGCGGTTTTTGAACCCGCGGTGGACCTCGCCGCCCGCGGCAGCTGAGCCTTGGATTTCCTTGATGGGATCAGTCAAGATACGCTGGAACTGCGTGGGCGTGAAGGGGAGGCCAGGGATGGGTCAGCTATCCGCTCGTCGGCGTATTGGTCGGATTGCCGCCTCGGCAGCCGTGGTCGGGGTGACCTTGTTGACCGTGGCACCGCCGGTTCAGGCAGGTTCCGCCCACGCAGGTTCAGCCCCGAGCAGCGTGGCCATTGGGGTTGATCACATCGACCTGGTCAACAGTCAACCGCAGAAGGGCAAGCTCTTCGAGTACACCGACTTCTTCTCCCGGGACGTGACCGTGCATCGGGGAGACGTGGTGAACTTCCAAACCGCTCCCTTTGCCTTTCACGTCGTGGCTCTGGCCAAGGACGAGGCTGCCGCCCGGCGGGTATACCCGATTGCTTACAACGAGCGCGACGACCCGAACGCCCCGAGCGGGGCTCCCAAGATCGGCTTTGGTCCTTCGAATTTCCCGATCTCTGGAGGTAGTACCACCCATCCGCGATCAGGGGTTGTCGACTTCACCCGGCCCAACGGTCCCCCGGTCTGCGGCGCCACCGGTGAGGCGAACTGCGTCTTCAAGGGCGGCAACGATGTGGAGGTTGCCGGTCCCAATCAGAGCTTCACCCCTCCGACCCCCGCGGACTGGCGCATTCAAATCAACGCCGCTCCGGGGACCTACCACTTCTTCTGCTACATCCACCCCAACATGAGCGGAACCTTGCACGTCGTGAACAATTCGGAACCGGTCACCACCCAGGCGCAGATTGACCGGGCATCCGCCGAGCAGTTCAAGGCTGACCAGTCCGCCGCCCAGCGGGTCGAGGCTGCTGCCAATCATGTTATTCACAGCGACGGCGCCCCCGGGCATCGCACCTACTGGGTACATGTTGGCCTCAGCGCGGCAAACGACCGCGTCGCCATCGATGAGATGTTCCCGAACCCGCAGTCGGTCGCGGGCGGAATGCCAGCCATCACCAAGGGAGATCGCGTCGTTTACCTCTGGCGGGACAATCACAACGTGCACTCCGTCTTTTTCCCGGCGATGCCACCCACATTCAGCAATGACATCCCGCCCTTTGGATTCGACTGTGACAGCGGCTACGTTCCGGCCACCGGTCCGCCATCGTGCACCGAGACCCATGAGCGCGGTCCAACGAGCCCTCCGTTCACGCCGCCCTTCGAATTGATTGCTGATCCGGGCAACGCCGCGCCGGGCACGCTGCTGGCCACTCAGACGCAGGTGGTCGATTCCGGGATTCGCGTCGGCGATGACTTCAACCTAAGTCCATCGTCGCAGTTCTGGTCCGTGCGCACCAACGTCAGCACCGCGTCTGGCCCCCAGCCGTACCTGTTCCACTGCACGGTCCACGATTTCATGGTCGGCGGGTTCATCGTCAACCCCTGACCATGCAAGCAGGGCGCGGTCGGGATACGCCCGGGCCGCGCCCTGCACGCTTCGTTGCAGGCTTCGAAGACGGCGCCCGGCGTGACGGTCGTGGGAATTCGGGGGTAGTCATGGTCGGTGCCCGGGTGCGGTTTCCCTAACCCTGCTCGTCGTGTCGGTAGCCGTCGCAGCCTGTGGCAGTGATGACACCAACGGCGCGTTTGATCGTTTCGCGTGCCACGGTCGGGTTCGCGGCCGTGGTCGCCGCGTCCGTCCCACGGCACTCCACCGCTGCACCTACCTCCTCTCCCCGCACCCCGTTGCCAACCGAACAGGTGTTCGGTACCCTGCGCGCGTGATCGACACCCGGGCGGCCACCGTCAGCGCGCTGCGCGCACGCATCGCGCAGCTGGGCGGCGCCGCGACGGCGGCCCCGCGACCGCGAGCCCCGGAGCCCGACCTGGCCGAGCGCGCCGCCGCGCTCGGCTTCGGCGCGGAGGAGACGGTGGCCGGCACCGTCTTCGTGCGCCGCCTGACCGTCGACCTTGGCCCCTTCCTCGCGGCCGCCGGGCTGGGCTGCGCGCCACCGGTCGCCGACCTGCTCGCGCTGCTCGGCCATCCCTGCGGTGACGAGGGCCCGGCCTGGGTGAGCGGGGAGGGGGTGGGGGTGCTCGACATCGAGAGCCTCGGCCTGCGCGGTAGCGGGGTGATGGCCTTCCTGGTGGCGCTCGGCGTCCAGCGCGGCGACGAGCTGGCGTGCGAGCAGTACCTGCTGGTCGACCCCGGCGCCGAGGCCGCGATGCTCGCCGCCCTGGCCGCGCGCATCCGCAGGCACCGGCTCTGGCTCACCTACAACGGGCGCAGCTTCGACATCCCGGTGCTGGCCGCCCGCTGCACCATCAACCGGCTCGACCCGGCGTCAATGGAGCCGCGCCTCCACGGCGACCTGCTCGGCCCCGTGCGCCGGCTCTTCCGCGAGCGCCTCGGTGCCTGCACGCTGCGCCACGCCGAGATGTCGCTGCTCAACCATCACCGCATCGACGACGTCCCCGGCATCGAGGCGCCCGGCCGCTACCGTGCCTGGCTGCGCGGGGCGCCGCCCTCGATCGTCGCCGGGGTGGTCGAGCACAACCTCCAGGACATCGTCAGCACCGTGGTGGTCGGGGCCCGGCTGGCGGCGCACGTCAGCGGCGAGCGCATCCGCCCCGCCCACGCCGCCGACCCGTACCACCTCGCCCGCCACCTCCAGCGCCACGGCCTCGCCGACGCCGCCGAGGTGGAGCTGCGCAGCACCGTCGCGGCCGGCATCGACCCCTGGGCGCGCCGCGCCGCCCACCGCCTCGCGGTGGTCCTGCAGCGCCGCGGCGAGATGGAGGAGGCGCTGGCGCTGTGGCGCCGCCTCCACCTCGACGACCCCCGCGACCTGCGCGCCGCCCGCGGCTACGCCATCCGGCTCGAGCGCTGCGGCGACCTGCGGCGGCGCGCTTGACGTCTGCGCCACCGTGCGCGAGACACGGGGCGAGCTCGGACGCTGGTGGTCACGGCTGCGCGGCGGGGGAGACGAGGGCGACGCCGAGTGGCAGGCGCGCGAGCTGCGTTTGCGGCGCCGGTTGGTTCGTAGAATGAGCCACCTTGCAGCAGGAGACGCCGCCGCCGCAGACGCCCGGCTCCTCGGCGACTGACTCCACCAGCGGGCTGGGCTCGCGGGCGCTGCGCTTCACCATCCTCATCCTCATCGCGCGCATCCTCTCGCGGCTGCTCGCGCTGGTCGCGGTGGTGGCCATCGGCAACGCGCTCGGCGACTCGCGCTTCGGCCAGATGCAGACGGCGATCACCTACACCGCGCTGGTGGGGGCGGTCACCGACGTCGGCTTCACCGCGCTGTACGTGCGCGAGGGGGCCCGCGAGCCGGCGCAGCTGACGCGCTACTTCAGCAACGTCGCCTCGATCAAGCTGTTCCTGGTCGCCATCTCGCTGCCCATCCTGGCCGCGTGCCTCTGGTTCGCCGGCATCGAGTCGCTGCTGCTGCCCTCGTTCGCGCTGCTGGTGCTGAGCGGCTACTCGCTGCTGCTGCGCAGCTCCTTGTACGCGCTGCAGCGCCTCAACTTCGAGATCGCCGAGATCATCCCCGAGACGGCGGTGATCCTCGGGATGGCGCTGCTCGGCGCCCACATCCACGCCGGTACCGGCTTCTTCCTGTGGGCATACGCGGCAGCGTCCGGCTTCGCCACGGTGTACTTCCTGGTGGTGCTGCTCGGCACGCGCATCCTGCGCCCGCGCTGGGCGCTGGAGACGGGCCTGTTCGCGGTCTGGATCCGCGCCGGCATCCCGCTGGCGATCACCTACCTGCTCACCACGGTGTACTTCAAGCTCGACGTGCCCATCCTGCAGCACTACCGGTCGTACGCCGAGGTGGGCTGGTACACGTTCGCCTACCGGCCGTTCGAGGCGCTGCTCTTCATCCCGGCCACGCTGCGCACCGTGGTCTTCCCGGTGCTGTCCATCTACTACCGCAACGCGCCCAACCGGGTGCTCGCCTCGGCAGAGAAGCTGTTCAAGGGGCTGGCGATCATCGGCTGGCCGATCACGGTCGGGCTGTTCCTGCTCGCCCCGCAGGTCATCGACCTGCTCTCCAGCAACTTCCCGCAGAGCGCCGACGCCCTGCGCATCCTCGCCATCGCCGTGGTGTTCATGTTCGTCGACAACACCTTCCCGGCCGTGCTCAACGCCATCGACCGCCAGAAGCTGTACGCCTACGTCGCGCTGAGCGGCCTGGTGGTCAACTTCGGCCTCAACATGATCCTCATCCCGCGCTTCGGCTACATCGGGGCCAGCTGGGCGACGGTGGCCACCGAGATGACGCTGGTGTGCGCCGGGCTGATCGCGCTGGGCCGCGTGCTGGGCACCCTCAACGTGCTGCGCAGCTGCTGGCGGCCCTTCATCGCCGGCGCGGTCATGGGGCTGGTGGTCTGGCTCATCAACCCGCACGGCCGCCTCGCCCTGCTCGCCGTCATCGTGCTGGGCGCGGTGATCTACGCGGCCATGCTGGTGGCGCTGCGCACCGCGGACGACGAGGAGCGGTCGATCCTGCGGCGCACGCTGCGCCGCGGCTGACGACCGCGCGTCGGGTCAGGGACCGCCCGGGGCCGCGCTCGCGCTGGGGGCTGTCGTGATGCTGCCGGCCTGGACAGTGCCGCTGTTCTCCCACTGCGCGAAGGGGATCTGCCAGTCGGCCTCGCCGTTGGTGATGTCGGCGATGTTGCCGGTGTGGCTGATGACCACGACGTCACCCGGGATCGAGAAGTTGTAGAAGGTGGCGGCGTGCGCGGTGCTGAGGTTGACGCACCCGTGGGAGACGTTGGTGAACCCCTGCGAGGGCTCCGACCACGGCGCCGCGTGGATGAAGAAGCCGTTGGTGGAGATGGCGGTGTCCCAGTACACGTAGTCGTGGTAGTAGTTGACGTTGCCGGGGTGGCACGCGGCACCACCGAAGGTGCTGCACGAGTCCATCATCACCTTCTGCACCTTGGTGAGCACCACCAGCGTTCCCTCGAGCGTGGCGAAGCCCGGCTTGCCCAGGCTGACGGCGTAGTTGCCGATGAGCTGGTCGTTGTTGTAGACCAGCATGCGGTGGGTGGCGTTGTCGATCAGCGACACGTGCTTGGCGCCCACGGTGAAGCTCTTGGTCCAGCTGGCCAGCCCGTAGACGCCGTTGCCGGCGTTGACGCCGTGGAAGTCGGCGGTGAGCGTGACCGTGGTGCCGCTCTGCCAGTACGCGGCCGGCCGGTAGTGGACGTCGGCGCCGTCGAACCAGTGCCAGCCACCCTGCTGGGGCGGGGTGGAGACGACGTGCAGCCGCGCCACCAGGGCAGCGCGTTGGGCCTCGGGCACCGAGGTGTTGAAGCGGAGGTCGATCGGCGCGCCCACGCCGACGGTGGCGCCGTCGTCCGGCGTCGAGGTGGTGAGCAGCCGTGCCGCCACTGAGCGCACGGTGCTGAAGATCGCCGCCGAGCTGGTGTGGCTGCCGCCCGGTCCGCTGGCGATCGCCGTCACCCGGTACTGGGCACCGGGGTCGAGGCCGTCCGTTGCCGTCCAGGTGTGGGCATCGCCGGACAGCTGACCGGGAACCGGGGCGCCTCCCACCCTGGTGACCACGACCGAGGTGAGGCTGCCGGAGTTGGTGGTGACGGTGACCGGGGCGTCCAGCGGCACGCCGGTGGCATGGTCGGCCGGGGTGACAGTGACCTCGGGCGCGGACACGGCCAGCACCGCGTTGGCGGTGCCGCTGCCGCTGGTGGTGGCGGTGGACCCCGAGCAGCCGGCCAGCGCCGCGATCGCGGCGCCGGTGGCGGCGAGCATGAGGACGCGCCGGGAATTCATCGAGGAGAACCGTACCATGGGGTGGTTGTTCGAAGCCGCGCCGCAGTACAGATGTGCGCCCTGTCCATGATCGGAGAACGCGCCCGGGACGGCGATGGTTCCAACCGTGATCCGGCGGGTCAGACGATCTCGGCGGCCGCCCTGGCCGGCGCGCTGAAGGGCCCCACGCCGCCGGTTGTCCTCGATGTCCGCTGGAGCCTGGCCGGGCCGCCCGGCGTCGAGGAGTACCGCCGCGGCCACATCCCGGGCGCCCGCTTCGTCGACCTCGACGGCGCCCTCGCCGACCCCGCGGGCGGCGGCCGCGGGCGCCACCCGCTGCCGGCCACGGAGCGCTTCGAGACGGCGATGCGCGAGGCGGGGGTGACCGACGCCGCGGTGGTCGTCTACGACGCCGGGGGCGGGCTGAGCGCGGCGCGGGCCTGGTGGCTGCTCCGCTACCACGGCCACCCCGGGGTGCGCCTCCTCGACGGCGGGCTGGCGGCGTGGCTGGCGGCGGGGCAGCCCGTCACCACGGAGGAGCCTGAGCGTGGTGCCCGGCGATTTCACCGCTCGCCCGGGGGCGATGCCCGTGCTCGACGCGGACGCCGCCGCCCGCCTCGCCCGTGACGGGGTGCTGCTCGACGCCCGCGCCGCCGAGCGCTACCGCGGCGAGGTCGAGCCCGTCGACCCCGTGGCCGGCCACATCCCCGGGGCGCGCAGTGCCCCGACCACCGCCAACCTCCGGCCGACGGCACCTTCCTGCCCACCAACGCGCTGCGGGCCCGCTTCGCCGACCTCGGCGTCGACCCGGGGATCGACGTCGGCGCCTACTGCGGCTCGGGCGTCACGGCTGCCCACGAGGTGCTGGCGCTGGCCCTCGCCGGCATCCCCGCGGCCCTGTACGCGGGCTCGTGGAGCGAGTGGGTGAGCGACCCGTCCCGCCCCGTGGCCGTCGGCGCCGAACCCGGCTGAATCTCAGCCCGCGGTCGGGTCGGCGACCTGGGCGCTGAAGATGATCGCGCCCGAGGTGCGGTCGCGGATGAGGAACAGGAAGGGGTGGTCGAACGTGACCACGGTGACCTGGTTCGCCCCCGCGCCGCCCAGCCCACCGATCAGCGTGGCCGCCGCGGCGGTGGTTCCGATCTCGTCCACCTGCATCCGCGCCCGTTGCATCACCAGGCCCACGTGGAGGTCCTTCATGCGGTCGATGCCGCGGAAGTCAGCGGTCCCATCGAGGAAGGCGGAGTTCATCCCGAGCGCCTGCAACATGGGGATCAGCGACTCCTGCGAGGCGATGTCGAACTTCGGCAGCGTGAGGATCACGTCTTTGGTCGACACCAGCTTCTGCTCAATCCCTGCCAGCGACGCGGGCGTGAGGCCGGCGACGAAGGAGCTGATCGGCTGCGACGTCGGCATGATGATGTCGGCGACGTAGTGGCCGCCCACGTACGCCTTCTCCAGCGCCGTCACGCCGCCGCCGCTGTACGTCGGCAGGGTGACCAGCTCGGCGCGCATGAGCTGCGTGGTCACCGTGCTCCCGTCGGCGCGGTGGAAGGTGCCGGCCGACGTGTTGTTGAGGATGAACGGCTCCAACCAGTGGGCGTCGAAGTAGATGGCGTCGGCGATCACCAGCTTGAGCGGCTGCACATCGCTCGCCTGCACCACGCTCGGGATGAACCCGTGCGTCGCGTCGCTCACCCACTTGTTGATCGCCGCCGCTGCGCCCTGCGGGTCGCCGGCAAAGTCGACCTGGCTCGACGGTGCCGCGAAGTTGTTGACCAGCGTGTTCAGGAACGACGTGTCGAACGGCAGCCCCTGCTGCAACCACAGCGCGTTGGCGACGTCCAGTGAGATGTGGTCGCCGGCCGCTGTGGCCAGGAGCGCCGCGTCGAACTGCTTCCATGCGGCGGCCTGCATCTCCGGGGTGACGCCCGCGTTGTGCAGCACGGTCGCGATCTCCGTCTCCGTCTGGCCCTTGGCACCGAGCTCGAGCATCGCCAGGGCGGTGGCGAGGCTGTAGGCGGAGTCGACGAAGTTGGCGTTGGTGTGGATCAGCTCGAACTGCTGGAGCATGTCGACGGTGAAGGCGTTGTCGTTTTGCGGCGTGACCAGCGCATCGGCGGGGCTGAGGGTGACACCCGCCAGCAGGTCGGCCGGCTCGGGCGTCGCGGTCGGGGTGCTCGGCGCCGTCCTCGGCGTCGGCGTTGGACTGGGGCGGCTGACCGCGGTGGCGCCGCAGGCGGTGGCGACGAATGCGGTCAGGACGCCGAGCGTGAGGAGCAGGCGCGGGTGCGCAGCGGTACTGCGAGGACGAGCTGGCAGAACGGGATTCGCCACGACAACGACCCTTCGTGTGGTGCACATCGATGCACTCGGCCATGGAACAGGCCAGCGTGGCAAAGGTTACGCGCGCCCGCCGCACCACCACGTCACCGGCTGCTGTGTCGCACCACGTACTCCTTGAACCCGGGGATGGAGAACTGCAGCTGCCCCGGCTCCGGCGCGTGCACGATGCCCTTGCGGATCAGCCGGTCGCGCACCGTGCTGAGCTCGGCGAGCGTCCGTCCCAGGCGGCGCGCGACGTCGCCGGAACCAGCGCGCTCCCCGTTGCCCATCGCTGTCGCCATTGCCGCCAGGTAGCCGCGTTCGGCGGTCGACGCGCGCCCGAAGCGGGTGGCGTAGATGCCGTTGTCGAGGCGGCGCTGCGCGCGCGGCAGGGCATCCTCGATGTCGGCGACGGTGATCGCAGACAGTGCGGGGTCGCGGCGCTCGGCGGCGTCCCACGACTCGCTGGCGAACAGCTGCAGGAAGAAGGGATAGCCGCGGGCCACGGTCACCACGCGGGCCAGCGCGTCGTGCTCCCAGCTGACCCCGCGGTCGGCCGCCGGCTCCAGCACGGCGCGCGACGCCTGGCTCGGCGAGAGGTCGTCGAGCACCTCGTAGCGGAAGCGCTCGGCGTAGCTGTTCGACTTGGCCAGCTCGACGGCGGTGGTGGGCAGCCCGGCGCCGAGCAGGAGCACACGCGCGCTGGCGGCGTCGCCCGCCTCCAGCGCCTGGAGCAGGGTGGTGGCGTCCTTGCGCCGGAAGGTCTGCAGCTCGTCGACGCAGAGCGCCACGCCGACGCCGTCCTCGGCCGCGGCGGCGCCGAGCTGCGCGAACAGCCGCAGCGCCTCGAAGTACGGGTCGTTGGTGGTGGCCCGGGCGGTGAGCTGGATGCTCACCGTGCCGTCGGCGGCGCCGCTCAGCGTGGCCCCGCCGATCGACGCCCGCACCTTGCGCAGCGCGTCGCTCAGCTTGGCGCGGCGGGGGAGGAGGCCGGCCCCACCGGCGACGATGGCGGCGATCGCCTGGCCGGCGTCGACGTCGCGGCGCACCTCGTAGTAGCCGCAGAGCCAGCGGCGCTCACGGAGCCGGCGCATCCCCTCCTTGACCAGCACCGTCTTGCCCACGCCGCGCAGCCCGGTGAGCACCACGTGCTGCGGCTCCTGGCCTCCCTCCACCAGCCGCGCGGTCTGCTCGATGACGGCCAGCTGGAGGTCGCGACCCACCAGCACCGGCGGCTGGGTTCCGACCCCCGGCGTGTAGGGGTTGAGGGCCGGGGACGCCGCCGCAGACATTGTTATAGTATGGCGAAATCTGCCTCAGCCCGCGGGTGGCCTACGCGCGGGTGGTCGGGAAGGTACAGCGCCGGGTCGACCGGTTCGCCGTTGAGGCGCACCTCGAAGTGCAGGTGGGGCCCCGTCGAGCTGCCGGTTGAGCCCTCCTCACCGATGACGTCCCCCTCGGCAACCTGCTGACCCACCTCCACGCTGCGGGCGGAGAGGTGCCCGTACAGGGTGGTGCACCCGTTGGGGTGGTTGATGACCACGTAGTTGCCGTACCCCACCAGCTGACCCGCGCCGTCGACCGCCGCGCCGGAGAAGCTGACCAGGCCGGCGGCGGCGGCGTGGACCGGCGTCCCCAGCGGCGCGGTGATGTCGAGCCCGGTGTGGAAGTGGGGGTAGCTGACGCCGCCCACCGTCCGGGCGGGCTCGAAGCTGAGCGTGGATGGCCCGAAGGGTTGGGTCACGGCCCCCTGCAGCGGCCAGGCGAGTGCCCGGGGGTCGGCGTCGGCCACACACTGCGAGGGCAGCTGCGGGTCGAGGAGCAAAAGGGCCGAGGCGGCCCGGTCGGCGGCGGCCTGGTTGGCGAGCACGCCACGCACCAGCACCAGGTCGTTGCCGACCGCGGCGATCGCCTCGGAGTCACCGGTCGCGGCCGCGGCGGCCACCAGGGTGTCGGCGGTGGCCGGGGTGCGCACGGCGTCCTCGTAGAGCTTCTCCTCGGCGGTGAGCGCCGCCGTCAACGCGTCCCCGGCGGCAGGCGCCGGCGTGCCGGCAGCCGCTGGGAAGCTGACGATCACCCCCTCGATGTCGACGAGGTGTCGCCACGCCGGCGAATCCGTGGGCGCGGCGGTGGCTGCGGCGGGCGTTTGGGCGACGTCGGTGGCGGGGTCGAACGTCGACCCTGATCCGGCGCCGTTGGGGGCCGTGGCCGACAGCCGGGCGGGCGGCGACGTCCGCGAGCTGCCGTCGAGGCGCGATGCGGGACCGGCGACGGCGATGACCACCAGCAGGCTCACGCCCAGCACCAGGTTGGGACGGCCCGGGGTGGGCGAACGCCGCTCACGTCGCCGGCGGGTGACGCGCAGGAGGCCGAGGATTCCACGGACCACTGCTCGGAGGACGGCAATCAGCCCGAGCGCCAACAACACCGCCAGCACCAGCTGGACCGGGCGCGGCAGGTCGAGCGCCGCCGCGGGCAGCCGCAGGTCCGCGGCCGAGGGGTGCAGCTGCAGGACGCCGCGCGCCACCGTGGTGGTGACCGCGGCCGGGGACGCCGGTGGGTGGAAATGCTCTAGCTGGGGGTGGATCGCCGCCAGCGCGATGATCCCGCGCAGCGTGGTGGCCAGCGCCCCCGTGGGATCGGGGATGGATTGGGGCGCGACGCTCGGGGTCGCCGTCGGCGTGGGGGTGGCGGTCGGCGTGGGCGTGGCGTCGGCGTGGGCGTGGGCGTGGGAACCGCGGTGGGTGTGGGCGTCGCCGTCGGCACCGGCGTGGGCGTGGCTGTGGGCGTGGGCGTCGGCGTTGGCGTCGCCGTCGGCGTCGGCGTCGACGTGGGGATCGGCGTCGGTGTGGCAATCGGCGTCGGGGTCGCCGTGGGCACGGGGGTGGGCGTCACCGTGGGCACCGGGGTCGGCGTCGAGGTGTCGGTCGGTGTGGGGATCGGCGTGGGGGTCGAGGTGTCGATCGGGGTGGGGGTTGGCGTCGCTGTGGGCACGGGTGTGCTGGTGTCGGTGGGGCTCGCAGCCACCAGGGCGCTCGACGTGTCGATCGGCGCCGTCGGCGCGGCCGGCACATCCGCGTTGCCGCGCACCGAGACGAGCAGCGACGCGGCGACGGCGGCGAGCACGCATGCGGCCAGCCGGCTGCTCCAGCGCCGCGCCGACCAGCGTCGCCTGCGCAGGCGGAGACCGCTCACGGCCTACCCGCGGGCTCGCCGCGCAGCGGCCCCCTCAGCCTGCGCAGTCCCCACTGGGCGGCTGCCGAGCCGGGGAACACGTGCTCCGCCAGCCAGGCGGTCGCGTGGCTCAGGGTTGCACGGCCGCCGGTTCGCCAGCGCCTGATGGTGAGGATCGCCAGCAACAGCCCCAGCACCACTGCCGCCGTGTCGGCGAGGGGGGCGATCGGCGTGTCGGACACCACGGTGGGCGGGGGCGGCGGCAGGTTGGGGTTGACCGTCCAGGCGAGCTGGGTGCGGGCCACCGGGAGGTCGGCGCGGTCGACGCTCACGCCCACGCGCAGGTCGCCGGCGGAGGCCAGGTTGACGACACCGCCGTCCCAGCTCTGCTGGTCCACCGAGTGCACGGCGACGACAACCCGTGGGGTTGCCTCGCCGGGGCGGCGCAGCTCGAGGCGCACATCGCGGATCGGGCCGGGCGCGGGGCGGCGGGAGTTGAGGACGTCGACGGTGAGCAGGTTGCGGCCCGGGAGGTTGGGCCGCAGCGACACCTGGACGAGCAGGTCGTCCGCGTTGGCCGCCATCGAGCTCGGCGCCCGCGGCGGTGCCGCGTCGAACTGCGGCCCCCTTGCCGGTGGCGACGAGGCCAGCGCGGCCGCCAGCACCACGATGAACATGGCCAGGCCGGCCTCGACGGGCAGGCTGAGGCGCAGCCTGCTGGCGAGGCGGTGGTCACCGCCCTGCCGGGTGCGGCGTGTGAGCAGGCCCCGGTGGCGCGCGGCCACGACCGCCACCACGCCGACGAGCCCGACCTTGGCCACGAGGATGAGGCCGTAGGCCGTGGACAGCAGCGCGGTGACTGTGGCCACCTCGGCGCCGGCGAGCACCAGCCCGGTGATCACCAGCACGGCGAAGGCCGGCGCCGCCCAGCGGGCGTACCCGGTGGCCAGCGCGTGCAGTGTTCCCGCCTGCACCTCGCCCGCCGGCCGGCGCCGCAGCGAGATCGCCACCAGCACCAGCGCCGCCAGTCCGCCGGCCCAGAGGTCGACGGCCAGCAGGTGGGTGCTGCGCAGCAACACGCCGAAGGTGGTCGGGGCGCTGTCGCCACCGGTGTGTCCGCCGACCGCCGCTGCGACGGTGACCGCGACGGCGAGCAGAGCCGCCGCTGCCGAGAGCACCCGACGGGGTCGACGCCCGCGCACCACGAGCACCACGGAGGCGAGCAGCGCGACCAGCAGGGTCGTCTCGACGAGCCAGCGACGTCCGTAGTCGGTGCCGGTCAACAGCGACCAGGCCCCTCCCGCCACCGCACCGAGGCTGTGGACCTGGATGACCAGCAACGGCAGCTGTGCGAGCAGCGCCGCCGCCGCCCCACCGACGGCCATGCGGCCCACCCGGCGGCGGAGCTGTGCGGCCACCGCGGCCGGCGCCCGGCGGAGCACCGCGAGGAGGAACAGCAGCCCTCCCACCGCCGCGCCGATGCCCGCGGTGCCCAGTGCGCGCAGCGCCACCTCGACGGGAGAGACGGCCCCGAACGACGTCGGCTGCGAGGCCAGCGACGGCGCCGCCCCGATGGCGAACACCACCGAACCCTCGGTGAGGTGGAAGTCGTCGACGTCGTGGGTGACGAAGCTGAGCCGGTAGGTGTCGGGTCGCAGTCGCGGCAGCGAGACCACCAACCGCGTGTCGCGCTCAGGATCGACCGCGACCCGGGTGACCGCGTGCTGGCGGCCCTCGGCGTCGACCAGGGTGACGGTGGTGACCACCACCGAGACGCGCTTGTCGAAGTCGAGCGCCACCGACGTCGGGTTGGCGCCCAGCGCCGAACCGTCCGCCGGGTCGCTGCCGACGAAGTTGACGTGGGCGGAGGCGGTGGTGCGACTCGCGACGATGGCCGCGAGAGCCAGCAGACCGGCGAGGAGGAGGCGGAATGCGGCCGCGCGACCGGGTCGACGCACCATCACCCGTCCCGGGTTACGACACCGGGACCCGGTCGAGGCGGAGCCCGTCCGGGAGGATCAGCGAGACGGTGCCACCGATGCGCGCGGCGCCGTCGGAGTTGCCGAAGACGATGCTGTAGCTGCGCCCGTCCGCATCGGTCGGGGTGTGGTCGAAGTGCACGTGGAACATCAGCGAGTAGCTGTGCACCTCCTTGCCGGTGTCGGTGGCGCGGATGTAGGGCAGGTCGGTGAGCTTGCCCGAGTGGATGCGCGCGGCCTTGTTGGGGTCGAGCACGGTGTAGCGCACCTC
Source organism: Candidatus Dormiibacterota bacterium (assembly GCA_963850385.1). Taxonomy (GTDB): domain Bacteria; phylum Chloroflexota; class Dormibacteria; order Aeolococcales; family Aeolococcaceae; genus Aeolococcus. Next base: position 1,695,811 of record CAWKKS010000001.1, on the reverse strand, counting down.
GACCACCCCGCCGTCAGCGAGGACGTTGACCGCCGTGAAGCGGATGCCCCAGGTGGTCTCGAGGGTCGGGTTGGTGGGGAACGACCGGATCGCGGCCGCCGCCTGCGCCTGCGCGGTGGCCTGCTGGTTGGCCATCACGGTGCGGATCCCCACCACCGCGGCGAGCGCCAGCGCGAAGACGATCACGGCCACCAGCACGCCCAGCCGGCGCTGGGCGCGCGTGGTGGTGTGACCCCCTGCCGCGGTGAGGGCATCGGTGGTCATCAGAAGGAGCCCACCGGGCCGTAGTCCTCAACCGCCTCGTTGGGGATGTCTGCGGTCTGCTGCGTCGACTCGCCGGTCTCGACGAAGTCCTTGGCGGCCAGGTCGACCGCCGTCCAGTTGCCGGCCGCGTCCTTGACGCGGGCGAACAGGGTGGAACCCGCCGGCGGCGTCGGGATGGTGAAGGTCATCGCGGCCGTGCCGTTGTTCGCGGGCACCACGATCGGGGTGCCGTTGCCCGGGCCGGGATCGTTGAAGCAGCTCGCCTCGGCGCTCGGGGCGCACGGGGCGATGAAGTACTCAGCTGCCGCGATATCCGAGTGGACGCCGCCCGACACCGGGTCGTGGGCGGTGATCGTCACCGTCACGGTGGCGCCGTTGGGCGTCGTGGTGGCGGTGTCGATGATCGGCGCTGTCTTGTCGAGCGTCATCGCGTAGTACGAGCCCGTGACCGGCTGCCCCTGCGCATCGGCGAACGGTGCCCAGTTGCCCGCCTGGTCCTGGCTGTGCACCCAGAACCACACTTGGCCCTCGGGGAAGGCGCGCACGTCGGCGAGCGGGATGAACGCGTCGGCGGTCTGCGTGGCGCTCTTGTTCCACTGTCCACCCACCGGCACCATCTCGGCACCGCTGCCGTAGAAGGTGGCCGGGGGCGTGCTCGGGCAGTTGGCGAGCGGCGCGGTGGTCGGACCGGTGTAGCACCAGGGCAGCACGCCGGGCTGGCTGACGAACACCTCGGCCAGCTGGATCGGGGACGACTGGTTGCCCGCCCCGGTGTCGTCGAAGCTGGCCGTGACCCGCTCCTCGTTGAGGTATGCCACGTTGCCGGGGCCGGACTCGAAGCCGTTGTTGGGATCGGGGCTGACCGCGTTGATCGTGGTCGCCGGCGGCACGGTGTCGATCACGAAGTTGATCGGCGCGATGCTGTCGTTGCCGTCGCCCCACCGGCATGGCGTGGCCGGGTTGGAGTCAGGCGCCTCGCAGGCGTGGATGTAGAAGGTGTGGGTGCCGTCCGCGGTGGAGGGCAGCGAGGCAAAGGGCACCGAGCCGCTGAAGCCCACGATCGGGGCCGCCGGGTCGTTGCTGCCGGTGCCGCTGGCCGTGCTGACCAGGTCGAGCGCGATCGACGAGGTGAAGCCGCCATGGGGCATCCCGGGCTGGTCGTAGTCGGGGTTGGGCGAGAGCGCGGTCGAGCACGGCGCGTCGACGCAGGCCTCGACCTGCTGGACCACCCAGCCGTCCAGCGCGACGCTGGCGGTGCCGATGAGGTCGAGGTTGGAGCTGGATGGGTTGCTGTCGATGTTGTTGTTGCGCGACCCGTTGGTCGGGGTGGAGTGCACCGAGACGTTGGTGACCAGCGGGCCGGAAAGGTTCACCGTGAAGGTGTCACCGGAGGCCACGCCCCAGCCGTTGGCATCCATGCCGTGCACCCAGATGACGTGCTGGCCGTCGCGGCTGGGCGCGCTCACCAGCAGCGTCTGCATGGTCAGCGGGTCGATGGAGAAGCACCAGTTGGGCGCGCACGACGTGGAGATCGGTGTCCCCGTCCCGGGGGCGCCGACGTTGTCGAGGAACCACTCAGCCTGGGTGACCGGGCTGTTGGTCGCCGACGTGATGGTGCTGCTCACCGTGGTGATGTCCGCCGGGTTGCCGGGCGTGAGGTCGTTGGTCTTGGGACCGACCGACACCACGGTCTTGGGTCCGGCCGCCGTCCCTGCCAGGCCGTTGACCACGTCGAGCATGGCCAGCATGCCGCCCATCCCGCCGCCGTCGGTGGCCGTCCCGCTCACCCAATGGGTGAGATGGAGGCCCTGGTCGTACAGCGGCACCAGGGTGTTGAGCGGCAGCGTCGGGTCGACCTGCACCAGCGTGTCGGCGGTCTGCGCCGGGTTGAGGTAGAGAGCGTCGATCTCCGGCGGTACCGGCAGCGCGTGGGTGTCGGAGGCCAGCTCCTGCTGGCGGGTGTTGGCGATGGAGATCGAGCGCTCGCGCAGGCCAAGGTCCACGTAGCGGAGCAACAGCTGGTCGCCGGCGCTGACCGGGATGCTGCCCGCCGTCGGGTTGGCGCTGTCGAAGGACTTGCCGTTGACGAGGAAGACGTCGGGCACGTAGTGGTGCAGGTCGCCGGCCGTCGGGTTGGCGCCGGTGACGGTGTTGAACGCGGTGCTCAGCTCGCTGACCTGCACGGGCGCCTCGGCGGTGAACTGGGTGCCGTCGCAGGCGCCGGTCACGCTCGGGTCGTAGGCGCTGTGGCACGTGCTCGACCAGTTGCCTGGGCGCACCACGAGCATGCCCGAGAGGCCCATCGCCACCTGCCTCTGCGCGTCGGCGGTCTGGCCCGCCTCGTAGACGTAGGTGCCCGGCTTCAGGCTGCCCGAGGCGAAGGTGTACGTGGTGTTGGCACCGACGGCCGCGCCGGTGAGGTCGGGCGCAACGGCGGCGGCGGGGACCTCGAGCGCGAGGTTGCCGGCCCCGGCCGGGAGCTTGTTGTGCAGGGTGATGGTGAGCTGCTCACCCTCGGTGGCGACCAGCACCGGGCCGGGCAGCAGCGCCGGTCCGTTGGCGTTCAACGAGAATCCCCAGATCGGCACTGCCGTGGCCAGGCCGGGTACGGTGATCGTCCCGCGCAGCGCGTAGAGGTCGCAGCTGCGCGTGGTCCCGCTGAGGTTGCACGTGGAGTCGGGCAGCGACGCCGAGGTCGTCGTCGTCGGGGTGGCGATCGTCGCGGTGCGCCGGGTGATCGACTTCGGCGCGGTGACGCCGGTGACCGGGCGCACCTTGGTGTGCGACGGGCCGTGCGGCGCCGGGTGCACGGCCGGCTTGGTCGCCGGCGCGTGCTTGGCGGCGGGCGTGCTCGCCGCAGCGCTCACCGAGGTCGAGGCGAGCAGCGCCGCGCTGGCGATGAGCAGGCCGAGCCGGGTGGTCCGGTGGCGCAGGGTGCGGCGCGAGTCGTGCTTTCTCATGACCTACTTCCCCGGGACCGTGCAGGTGGTCCCGTACTTGGCTTGGAGGGCCGGCGGCGGATCGATGCGGATCAGGGTGAGCTGGCCACCCCCGCCCGAGATGCCGAAGCTGGTGATGTGGATCAGGTCGTGGTCGTGCGCGAACTGGTAGAACTCGCCGCATTCGTTGTAGCTGACCCGCCCGGTGGCGAGCGGCTGCAGGTCGCCGAGGTACGGTGAGCCGTTCCAGTACGGGCCTTCGAGACGGTCCTGCTGGGCGGGCACGGGCACGCCGACCGGGTTGGTGTCCGGCTGCCAGTTCTGGGCGTCGACCCAGCTGAACGTGGCGTCGACGGTCTGCCCTGGCGCCACCACGATGTCGAAGCGGTCAAGGGATGCATCGGCTCCGCTGGCGGTGACCAGCTCGTGGCCGTCGATGCCGACCGTGCTCTCGTGGTTGCCGTGCGCGTGGAAGGGGATCGACACCGGGCTGGCGTTGAGGTACCGCACCAGCGACGAATCCGGGTTGCTCGCCGTGCGCGCCTGGATGTGCACCAGCGCGCCATACGGCTGGGTGGGCAGGTTGGAGACGTTGTTGGGGGCGAGGTCGTCGGGGAAGCAGCGGCCGTTGATCATGAAGTAGCGCGCGTTGTACTTCGACCAGTCGTAGCTGTAGGTGCCGCGCTCCACCGAATGGTGCAGGTCGGGGTCGACCTCGGAGAAGAGGTGGACGAACTCCCAGCTGGTGTCGTACCGGCTGTACGGCGTGTCGTACGCGTAGTTGGCCGCGTTGGCGGAGTTGTAGGCGTACGCACACGATGCAGGAGGCGTCGCGCCGTTGCACAGCGCCGCCGGCGTCGACGGCCGGATGATGAGTCCGCCGAACAGGCCCATCTGCACCTGCAGCTGCGAGTTGGTGCCGCTGGCATATTCGAAGGTGCCGGGATGGGCGGCGATGAACGTGTAGGTGACCGAGCTGCCCGGCGCCGCCGCCTGGGCGAGACTGGTGGTGGGCCCGGTGTTCCCGCCATCCGGCTGCGCGGGCTTGCCGTCGCCCTTGACCCCGGGGACACCGGTGAACACGATCGAGGTGGGCACCTTGAGCGTGTCGCGCAGCGTCACCGTCACCCGGTCGCCCTCATTGGCGCAGAGGAACGGCCCCGGGTACTGGAAGTCCTTGTCGCCCTCGGCGTAGGACCACATGTAGATGCTGTTGCCGTCGTTGGTCGAGATGTAGCCGTCGCGGGCGGTGAGCACGAAGCTGCGACTCACCACCTGGGTGGTGGTGGTGCCCACGGTCTCGTTGACCAGTGCGGTGCTGCCGTTGGTGCAGATCAGCCCCTCGGACGGGTTGGGCCTGTGCAGGTTGGTCGCGTTGACGGGCAGCACGACCCCGGCGGCGAGGCCGGCGACGGCCACCAGCGGCAGCCAGCGCATCACGCGCCGGCGCGTGGACGGCTGGCGTCGCGGTGTGCGACTGCGGATCACGGCGGTGCTCGAGGAGTCCATGGCGGGGCTGTCCTCGATGGGTGCGGCGGGCATCGTCACATCGCTCCGTTGACGGTGTTGACCTGGTTCGGGAAGGCCTGTGCGGGCAGACCCGAGGGGAAGACATGCACCTCGGTGCGGGCGCCGCCGAAGCCGTCGCCGGAGACTCCCTGCGCGTCGTGCACGAATGAGTTGTTGCGGTCGTACAGCGGGAAGACCGTCCGCTGGCTGACCTGCGGCGCGACGAAGATCAGGTCGCGGCTCTCACCCGGCCCGACGTCGACCCTATTGGTCATCAGGCTGAGGTCGGCGCGCGTTCCCGGCGCATAGGGCTGGCCGGGAGCGGGAGGCGCGGCCAGGTAGTCGGGACGCCCGGTGATCAGCGGCTTGGCGTCGCGACCGACCATGCGCATCGGCAGGCCGGGGAGGACGAGGCTGTGCTCCTGGTAGCCGAGGTTGCTGACCCGGATGAGGATGCTCTCGCCTGAGTTGGCCTGGATCAGCGACGAGTTGGGGTTGTAGCGCAGTCGTGAGGTGGTCGCGCTGCTGACCGGCGCACCGTCGAGTTGCTGCCCCGTCTTGGGGTCCATGTTGGGCTGGATGGTGTCCGGCCAGGCGCGGCCGTTCATCAGCGTGAAGACCGGCGCGTACTGCGAGAAGTCGTTGATCTGCAGGTGCGCGTCGTTGAAGTGCAGGTGCGGGTCCTCCTCGGTGAGGAGGAAGGCGTACTGGCGATCGAAGCGCGTCTCGTCGTAGTCGTAGGCGTAGTTGGTGCCCTTGCTGGGAAGCACAAAGCAGATCCCCCGCAGCCCCATGCCGACGTGTTCGACATCGTCGAAGTGGCAGTGGTACATGTAGGTGCCGGGGTCCTCGGGGATGTACCGGTAGGTCAGGGTGCGTCCGATCGGCGCGGCCACCGAGTTGTCCGGGACCCCGTCGAAGTACACCGTCTGGTTCGGGAAGCCGTGGAAGTGCAGGGTGTGGCTGTCGACCAGGTCGGGCCGGCGTGCCAGGCCGAGGTTGGTGAGGTGGATGCGCAGGTCCTCACCCACCTGGGTGTAGATGATCGGCGCCGTCAGCTGCGCCTTCTCGCGCTGGTCGATGATGTCGGGCGTGAGCGGGAAGTCGCCCTTGTCACGGTCGCCGCTGAACGCGGCGTAGCCGGTGACGTCGCGGAAACCCATGATGTACATGCCCCTGCCCGCGGTGTAGGCGGGTGCGTCGGGGTCGGGGAAGTACGGCGCGATCGCGTTGGTCTGCGTGGGCATCGACACCCAGCCGTCGGTGGCGGCGATGTGGTATCGCTTGATGCGCAGACCCGAGTAGTCGGCGAGGTGGTACGGCGCCATGCTGGGCGGCAGGATCCGCTTGAACGCGATCCCGGCGGTCGCTGTCGCCGCGGCCGCGCCGGCCGCCTTGATGAACGAGCGCCGGCCCATCAGCCGCTGGTTCGGCAGTGTCATTGGAGGCCTCCGGGAATCACTGCGCCCCGTCCGCCTGTGGGGCTGTTGTACGGCGAGCGGTAGTCCCCAAAGGCGTTGGCCGGCAGCGAGATGCTGACGATCGCGGAGGGGCGGAACCGGAAGTACGTGCGGATCTGGAGAACGTCGATCTGGGTGACAAAGGGTGCCGTGAAGTTGGGGTCAGCCCCGATGTAGTTGCCCTCGGCGTTGGGGTTGCCGGCCTCACAGCCGTTGCATCCCTCGACCTGGTTGGCGGGCACGTCGAGCAGGGAGTGCGTGGGCGAGAGGTAGCCGCTCTGGTCGACGGTGCCCACGTCCCACACGTTGATCGGGGTGGTGTCGTTGGGCAGGCCGATCCCGGCCACGCCACCGGCGGCCCACGAGCCCGCCCGGTTGTCCCAGATGATGCTGTTGACGATGGTGGGGTTGCTGTAGAGCGGCGCGCCGGCGGGCAGCTTGTTCTGCAGCAGGTCGCTGTTGCGTGCCGTGGACACCCCCGCCGGGGCAGGTGCCCCGTCGGAGGTGGTGGCAGTCGCGGTGGTGATGTTGCGCGCGATGGTGTCGTGGTCGATGGTGATGTTGGTGGTGTCATCGATCGAGATGCCACCGCCCTCGTGCGACGAGTCGTTGTTGGTGATGAAGTTGTTGGTCACCAGCATCGGCGCGGTGCCGCCGGAGAGGAAGCGCACCCCGCCGCCGTCGTCATCGGCGATGTTGGACGCGATGATGTTGGAGTCGATGACCACCGGGCCCGCCCCGGGCGAGAGCCCGCCGCCGAACTGCGCGCCACCGCCCGCGGGTGAACCGGCAGGCAGCGGCAGCTCGCCGGCGACCATGATCCCGCCGCCCTCGTCGTTGGCGCCGTTGAGGATGATCTGGTTGTGGTCGATGGTGCCGACCACGCTCGGCTGACCCGCAGCCCCGGTGTGGCCGCTCAGCCCGAAGTGGCTGATGGCGCCGCCGTACTCGAGCGAGTAGTTGCCACAGAGGATGTTGCTGCTGACGCGGTAGCCGTCACTGCCCGAGAAGAGGCCGATGGCCCCGGCCAGGTTGGTGCCGCCGTTGCCGACGATCCGGTTGTTGGCGATGACCACGCCGGTGTTGGTCTGGCCGGCGCCGTCGTCGACGGCTCCGGAGTTGACGTACGGTGTGCCCACGCGGATGGCGCCGCCGTAGGAGCCGCTGTTGCCCTGGATGAGGTTGTTGGTGATGTGGAAATGGTCGGCGTAGGCGTTGAGGAAGAAGCCACCACCCTGGGTCTGGAGGACGCCGGGCAGCTCGTCGGTGTTGCCGAACTCCTGGAGCGCGGTGCTGCCGCTGCCGAACGCCTCGTTGATGTTGCCGGGGAAGTCCTTCTGGTCGCCGCCGCTGACGCTGAAGCCGTCCATGGCGGCGTCGTAATGGGTGGCTGTGAATGCGCCCTTCTTGGCGACGACGTAGACCACCTGGCCCTCGATGATGTTCGAGTTGCCGTCCCAGCCGGCGCCCTCGCCACCGACGTTGTTGATCGCCTCGGCGAGCGTGATCCACGCGGCCGAGTACGGCTCATTGCTCTGCGCCAGCTCGGCAAGGTTGCCGCCACCCTCCTCGCCATTGACGTCCGGGAGGGCGTTGGTCGACCAGAAGTAGCTGCCGTCGACGCGCGTGCCCTGCACGCTGGTGCCGTCGGAGCGCACCCCGCCGGGGCCGACGCCCTGGACGCGCACCGGGCTGTGGACGATCAGGTTCTCGTAGTACGTCCCGAATGGGGTGAACGAGGAGGGTGCTCCGCCCGGCGACGAGGCCAGCGGGTCAGCCGGGTACACGATGATCAGTGCCTGGGCCAGCGGACCCTGGCGCAGCCTCGGGTAGTTGGTGCCACCGTTCTGGATCGACTGCAGGAAGGCGGGGAAGTCGTAGCCGGCCGCGTACTCGAGCGCCGCCTGGATGGAGCTGAAGCGGTGCGCCGAGGGCACCAGCGCCAGCTTGGCGGTGGCGTTGTTCGGTCCCTTGGTGGGGCCGACGGCGAGCACGGTCGGGTTGTAGCCACTGCCGAGGACGTGGTAGGTCAGCCCCTGGGTGCTGTTGAGCCCGCCCGCGTTGGTGACACGCAGCTGGTGCGCGCCCGCCGGGAAGCTCTTTGGCACGGTGGCCGTGATCAGCTGGTCGGACCACGAGGTGGTGGCCAGTGACGTCCCGTCCAGGGTGACCGCGCCTGAGCCGCGGGTGGCGCCGAAGCCCTGCCCCGAGATGGTCAGGGTGACGTTGCCCTCGCTGGCGTTGCGGTAGGGACGGTCGACGGCGAGAACCTGTGGAGCGTTGACCGCGGGTGTGCACTGCGGCGGGTACTGGAACGTCGCGCCCGCAGCCTCGAGGTTGGTGATCGCCTTGGTCGGCGCCACGTCCGCGGCCAGGAACTGACCGGGCCAGTTCTGGAACTGGGCCGCGATGGTGCGGTACACGGGGTTGTAGTTGGGGTTGGGGTTGGGCCACTGGCCGGGGTCGTTGCCGACCAACCGGTACACGTTGGGGCAGACGCCGGCCGGCGTCAGGCAGTTGCTGCTCTGCGTCGACGGCATGAGCACCTCGAACTGGCCGTTGTAGTCGGAGGTGGTGGTGTACTGGAGGTTGTTGGCCCAGTCGTACAGGCCGATCGGCGCGCCGGTGATCCCCGACACCTCACCGAGGTTGGTGCTCTTGCGATCGGTCGAGGCGCTGACGTCGTCGACGATGTACCCGGAGTACTTGCCCGGCAGCGGCACGTCGACCACGGTGTGCACGTGGAAGTTCGGGGCCACCGACTGGCCGGACTCGACGTGGATCAGCTTGCTGTCGCAGAGGTTGCGCTGCTGGCCCTCGAAGGGGCTGCCGCCGGCGGCGAGGAAGTCGGGGTTGGTGACGTGCACGGTGAACGCGGTGCCGGCGCACTGCGGGTCGGGCCCGGGCGCGTAGGTGCCGGGGTTCTCCTGGTAGGTGCCGACCGGCATCTGTCGCGCCGGGTCCGCATGCGGCGGCCAGGTGACCGCGCCGGTGTCGGCGCCCTGGGGCACCCACTGGTCGCCGTTGAAGACGTTGACGTCCTGTTCGTTGCTGACCGTGTACAGCGGCCGGCTGTAGCCACCGTGGCCATCGCCGAGCACGTTGTCGGTCGGCATGTTGGCGTGGACGATGAAGTCGCCGGTGTGGTTCTGGAAGCAGCCGGTGGTGTTGGTGAAGATCGGGTTGCCACCGGAGTCGGTCTGGCAGAGCGACGAGTTGGTGGCGTCGAGGCCGTAGTTGCCGTCGACCGTCTGGATGCCGTGGTTGGGCCCGCCCGGGAAGGTGGGCTGGTTGTCGGTGCCACCCCCGATGCCGACGCCGGTGATCGAGCTCTCGGTGCAGCGCGGCTGGTAGTTGCCACTGGGCACGCCCACGGAGTTCTGCTGGGTGTTGTCGATGGGCTTGCCGCTGGCGTCGAGCGCCACGCAGCCCACCGGCGGACCGGCGTGCTCGGTGATGTAGCTCTGCGCCGGCACCGGCGTGGCGTTGCCGTTGAGTGGGCTCGCCTGGGCGGTGCGATAGGAGCCGTCGCGGTTGTGCACGAAGCCCATCGAGTTGGTGAACGAGCCGTCGCGGTTGCGCTGCGTCGGCGGGCCGTTGACCGGGTTGTTGGGATTGGGCACGCCGGTGACCGCGTCATAGAGGTCCATGCGGAAGTCCGGGATCCCGGTCATGTGGTCGAACTGGATGTTCTGCCGAGCCGGGAAGTTGACCCGGATGGAGTTGTAGAGCATGGTGGCGACGATGCCGCCGTTGTCGCCTGCCGACGCGTCGTACGGCTGCACGCCGACATCGACTCGCGCGCACTGACCGATGATGGGCAGGTAGGCGATGTCGACGAACGGGCTGATGACGGTGTGCTCCTGCGGGTCGTTGCAGGCCTGGTAGCTCAGCCCGGTGGTCTTGTAGCGGGTGTTGAAGAACTGCTCGGTGAGGAACTGCCCCAAGGGGTAGGCCTCGGTGAACTCGTAGTAGCCCTTGGTGTCGGTGCGGGCCGTGTTCTGGCCCTGCTCGTAGGTGTTGTTGGTGCGGTTGAGGTTCTGCATCAGGAAGTTGGGCACGCCGGGCTCGCCCGGGTCCTGGCGTCCGTTGCCGTTGAGGTCGACGAAGACGTGGCCCTGCAGCCTGGTGAACCACATCAGCAGCGGCAGCACGCCGACGTCCACCACCTGCCCGTGCGCCACGGTGACGTTGAACTGGTCGAGCGCGTAGTCCTGCGGCTGGTCCCAGACGGCCAGCGAGTAGTCGCCGTCGGGCACGTTCTTGATGTCGAAGTTGCCGTTGGCGTCGGTCGGGCCGGCCCACACCGTCTGGCCGTCGCCGCCGATGTTCATGTTGCTGAGCGCGGCCATGCCCAGCTTCACCGGGCGGTCGAGCTTGATGCCCGAGAAGCCCGAGTTGCCGCCGGCGCCGGGGATCCCGTTGAGCCCGGGCACGTAGTTGTTGGCGCCGTAGACCTGGCCCTTGACCTCGCCGCTGACGGTGCCACCGTGGGCGATCGAGTAGGCGGTGCCGGCGGTGGGCGTGCTGACGCTCCACCCGGAGTTCAGGGTGATGCTGGTCGCGGTGTTGCTGGCCACCACGGCCGAGCTGTCACCGGCGACGACGGTGTCGCCCTGCCACTGGTTGACGGTCCAGGTGGCGTTGGTGTCGGTCAGCGACTGCGCGCCGTAGGTCACCGCCACGCCGCCGCTCATGGTGCCGGCGGGAAGGGCGTTGACCTGGGGCACGAACCCCGCGTTGACGAACGGCACGGGCTCGCCGGCGACGACCTGCTCGGTGTCGACGCCGTTGTCGGCGGGCATGATCCAGACGTCGATGGCGTGGTTGCCCTCGAGCGTCTCGTCCTGCACCCAGCCGATGCTGCTGGCCTTGGCGTCGACGCGTCCCTGCTGGGACTGCGGCGGCGTCAGGGTGACGTCGTACCGGTTGGGCGGCACGTTGGGGATGGTCACGATGCCATCCGGTCCGGTGACGCAGTGACCCGGCACCACGCCGTCGGTGTACTCGGCCGGTGTCTTGGGCGTCGGGGTGCCCTTGGCGTCGAGCTTGATCGGGCTGGTCGGCTTGCCGTCGGTGGTCTCGTACTCGGTGCAGAGCGGGTTGCCGTAGTAGTCGACGGAGACGAGGCCGTCGTAGTCGGCGATCGTGGCCACGAAGCCCTGCAACGGCGGATCGGTCTCCTGCCAGGCACCGGTGGTGGGCAGGATGTCCGCGTAGGCGCGGGCGCGGATGGTGCCCAGCGGCAGCGGGTAGGGGTTGAGGCCGACCACCACCAGGCCCGGGCTCGACTGCGCGCCGCTGGTGGCACACGCCGGGTCGTCGGAGGTCGGGCAGATGCTGAAATGGGCACCGCCGATCTCGTACCCGTCAGAGGTCACCGAGACGAGGTACTTGCCGGGCGGCAGCCCATGGGTGCCGTTGAACGCCGGCAGGGCGCCGCCGCGACCGTTGAGGGCGTCGCCCCAGTTGGACTGGTCGCCCTCGCTGATCACCGGGCTGGCGGTCTCGTAGTGGAGGGACGGCCACGGGCACGGAGCCGTCGCCGGGTTGGGCTCGGTGAAGGTGTGGGTGCCGGCGTTGTAGATGCTGGTGCCGTAGAGCGGCGGCTGGGCCACCGCCTGCACACCGCTGGGACCGTCGGGATAGTTGAGGTTCTTGGACCCGTCAGGGTTGAGCGGGTGGCAGCTGGCGATGTCCTTGCCGCTGGTGGCGCTGCCGGTGTTGTCGAGGTTGAGCAACCACTTGTACTGGGTGACCTGGTCGCCCGACTTGGGGCCGTTCTTGGCGCTGCTGGTGAGCGCGCTCAGCACCTTGAGCTTGGGCGTGGCCGCGGCGGGCGCGGCCGCCTTCAGCGCGGCGGCGACCGAGTAGTACTTCGGCAGCGCAACCCGCTTGGACGCGGCGGTGGCCGCGTGACTTGCGGTCGGCCCGCTGGTGCGGAACGGGTTGGACACGGTCATCACCACCAGGGGCACGGCCACGACCAGAGCCCACAGCGGCCGCCTGCGCAGCAACGCGGCCGAACGCGGTCCGCGACCGCTGCCTTTGGGTCCGGCGGTCGGGTGCGAGTCCTGACCGCGATTCCCCTGTCTGTCTGTGCCGATCATCGGGCACAACCCCCCAGTGGTCCCTTGGCGTCTGTCCGCCTGCCCTGCAAGCTAGGGGAGCCCGAGGCGCCCGCCTATCCGTAGCGGTACGGGAATCCGGCGGGGTGGAGTACGGAAATCGATGCGTACGTACCGTGCGGGGAGCCGCCCGGGGAGTCGGGCGCGCCTTGGCGCGACGGGGGGTTAGACGCGACCGCTTGTATTGACGCGCTTGACATGCTAGGGTCCGCTGCAGGGTTCAGCTGACGAGGGAGCGCCGAGCCTCGACTGACAATGAGGGGGTGCCCGATGAGGGGGGGAAACGCCGCCGCGGCGGTTCAATCGGTGGGCGGCCGCTGTCCGCGCACCGCACGGTGGCGGGGGTGGCCTGCGGTGGCCTGCTCGGCGCCGCCGTGGCGGTCGCGGCGACGACCAGCAGTGCCTGGGCGGTCACGCTGGCCGCGCCGGCGCTGGCGGTGGGGGCGGTGCTGGTCACCACGCGGTTGCGCGCGCTCGAGGTCGTCCTCGTCGCGCTGGGGGTGAGCTGGATCGTCGAGGCGTTCGTGACCCGGCCGGGTTCGTCGAGTGGACTGCAGCGCAGCGTGGTGGGCGCATCCGCGCTGGCCGCCATCGCCGCCACCCGTTGGCGTCCTGCCATGGTGCGGGCGGCCGGCGGCGCGGCCGAGGCGCTGGCGCATCGCCTGCAGGCGGAGCCCGCCGCGACCTCCGCGTCCGCGGCCATCGCCTCACCGCTGCGCATCACTCCCGAGCCGGCGCAGGCACAACAGCAGGACGAGCGTGGTGAGCCACAGCCATCCAGCGGCGGGACCGACCTGCTCAGCACCCGGCTGAGCCAGCGCCAGCGCGAGGTGATCGGGCTGGTGCTCGAGGGGCTGACCGCCCGCGAGATCGGGGCGCGCCTGTTCATCAGCGAACGCACCGTCGAGACCCATATCGCCAACGTGTACGAACGGCTCGACATCCACTCCCGCCACCAGCTGCTGCGCTCGCAAGCCGGCGTCCGCCTGCAGGTGATGGAGGTCCCTCGACGGTGCCGTGGGGATGACGCTGGCGCAGTAGGCGCGCCCCACCGCCTCGCGGTGATCGCGCGGCGCGTCCCTGGCTAGGTGAGGCGTTCGACGACCATGGCCATGCCCATGCCGCCGCCGACGCACATGGTCTCGAGGCCGATGGTCTTGTCGAGGGTGCGCAGGTCGTTGAGCAGGGTGCAGAGGATGCGCGCGCCGGTCATGCCGAAGGGGTGACCGAGGGCGATGGCGCCGCCGTGGGGGTTGAAGCGCTCGTCCCAGGGGTCGATGCCGATGCCGCGGGCGGCGGGGATGACCTGGGCGGCGAAGGCCTCGTTGAGCTCGACGACGTCGACGTCGTCGATGCTCATGTGGGCGCGGGCCAGGGCCTGCCGGCTGGCCGCGATGGGGCCGAGGCCCATGAGCTCGGGGGTGAGCGAGCCGAGGCCGGTGCTGACGATGCGGGCCAGCGGGGTGATGCCGAGCTCGCGGGCCCGGGTGTCGCTCATCAGCAGCACGGCGGCGGCGCCGTCGTTGAGCGGGCAGGAGTTGCCGGCGGTGACGGTGCCGTCCTCGCGGAAGACGGGGGCGAGGGAGGCGAGCTTCTCCAGCGAGGTCTCGCGGCGGGGCCCGTCGTCGACGGTCATGAGGCCGCCGCCGGGGAGGGGGACCGGGATGATCTCGCGGGCGAAGAAGCCACTGTCCTGGGCGGCGACGGCGCGCTGCTGGGAGCGCAGCGCGAACCGGTCCTGCTCGTCGCGGGAGATCTCCTCGCGGCGGGCGACGTTCTCGGCGGTCTGGCCCATGGCGATGTAGACGTCGGGGAGGCCCTCGGGGTTGCCGGCGGCCATGCGCGCGTTGCGGTTCTCCGGCCTGTCGGCCATGCCCAGCGCGAAGCGCGACACGCACTCGATGCCGACCGAGAGGAAGACGTCGCCCTCGCCGGCCCGGATCGCGTGCGCCGCCATCCGCGTGGTCTGCAGCGAGCTCGCGCAGAAGCGGCTCACCGTGGTGCCGGGGACGTCGAGGCCGGCGAGGATGCTCACCACGCGGCCGAGGTTGAAGCCCTGCTCACCGCTGGGGCGACCGCAGCCGCAGATGAGGTCCTCGATCTCGGCGATGTCGAGCTGCGGCACCTGCTCCAACACCCTGCCGACGATGTGCGCGCCGAGGTCGTCCGGGCGGACATTGACCAGCGACCCCTTGGTGGCGCGGCCGATCGGCGAGCGACCGGCGGCGACGACGACGGCTTCGGTCATCCCGGTGTCACGCGAGCTCGAACAGCTCCTGTGGCGTCGCGTGCAACCGCTCGACGGTGCCGTCCGCGCGCAGCAGGTAGTCGTCGCTGGTCCAGCTGTAGCCGTGCTCGGTGCTGAACGCCGGGTGCAGCGAGAAGTACATGTTGGCCGCCACCGGCATCGACTCGTCGAAGCGCACCAGGGGTCGTTCCACCATGTCACAGCCCTGGCCGTGGAAGTGCACGCGTCTCTCCTCGGGGAGGCCTCTCGAGCGCATGTATGCGTTGTAGTCCGCGAAGATCCGCGCGCAGTCGGCGCCGTCGTGGAGCTGGTCGACGCAGAACTGCTGCGCTTCGAGGAGGATGCCCTGCTGCTCCTTCATCTGTGGTGTCGCCTTGCCCAGCACCGCGCTGCGCCCCAGCTCGCAGTAGTAGCCACCGGGTCCGTTGTTCTCGATGAGCAGGCTGAACTGGTCCCCGGCCTGCAGCGTGCGGTGCTGCAGGTGGCGGTTGACGATCTGCCCCGGCGTGCCGGCCGGCCCCGAGAACGACAGGAACAGCCCCTGCTCGCTGCCCAGCGCGTGGCCGGCGTGCTCGGCGACAGCGGCGACCTCGAGCTCGCGCATGCCCGGCTTCAGTGCCGCAAAGGCGCGCCGCATCGCCTCGTCCTGCATGGCCGCGCACATCCGCACCAGGGCGATCTCCTCCTCGCTCTTCACCGCCTTGATGGGGTCGACGAGGTCCGACGCGTCGACGAACCGCGCCGCGCTCAACGCGCCGCTGCGCAGCGTGTCGATGAGCGCGTAGGAGATCGCCGCGGTGCCGAGCATGCCGACCGTGCCATGGGCGAACCGCCGCATCACGCCGGCGGCCAGGTCACCGTCATGGGCGGCGGTGTAGTGCGCGGACGCGTAGCTCGGCGTGGTGAGCACCCGCTCGATGCCGCGGCGCACGCCGTCGCCCTCCGCGGGCAGCTCCAGCTCCATGCCCAGGGGGCCCTGGCCGATGAGCGTCATCGGCGAGTCGATGGGGAAGATGACGGTGGTCACATACCCGTTGGTCGCGGGCAGGTCGGTGAGGTACCTGACGTAGCCGCCCATGAAGTCGTTGCTGGCCTGGGCGATGAGCACGTCGACGTCGGCACCGGCCATGGCTGCGCGGATCGCTGCCCAGCGCCGCTCCAGCTCGGCGGTGGAGATGGGGTGGTTGAGCCGCTCGTCGGCGCCCGAGCGCGGCACCAGTGTCACGGGCGCACCACGTTGACCAACCCGCCGAGGTCGCCGGCGAGGTAGCGGCGCAGGTTCTCCTCGACGATGGGCAGCGCGTCGTCCGCGTAGCCGACATGGAAGCCCGCCGTGTGGGGCGTGATGAGCACGTTCTCCATCGACCAGAAGGGATGGTCGGCGGGCAGTGGCTCCTCCGCGAAGACGTCGAGCGCCGCGCCGGCGATGGTCCCGTCGCGCAGCGCGGCCAGCAGCGCGGGCTCGTCGACGACGCCGCCGCGAGCGACGTTGACCAGGTGGCTCGACCGCTTCATCGCGCCCAGCACCCGCGCGTCGACGATGCCGCGCGTCTGCGCGTTGTACGGGGTCAGCAGCACCAGGTGGTCGAGGTCGGCGACGGCCTCCAGCAGCCGCTCACGCGGCCAGATCCGCTCGAAGCCGGCGACCTCGCGGTCGGCCGAGGAGATGCCCACCACCCGCATCCCCAGCGCAGCGCACTTTGGGGCGAGCTCCTCGGCGATGGCGCCGACCCCGAGGATGCCCACCGTCGTCCCGCTGAGCAGACGCACCGGGAAGCGCTCCCAGAGCGCCTGCGACTGGTTGCGCCACGAGCGCGGCAAGCCGCGCGCCAGCGCCAGCATCGAGGCCAGCACGCTCTCCGACACCGCGGGCCCGTGCAGGCCGTGCAGGTTGGTGACGATCACCCCCTCGCGCAGCGCGGGGCTGTCGGCGATGCCGTCGACGCCGGTGCCCAGCGCCTGCACCCAGCGCAACCGGCTGCCCTCGGCGAGCACGTGGTCGGCCATGTGCGCGCCGAACGTGATCAGCACGTCGGCCTCGCCGATGTAGGGACCCACCTTGCTGTGGTGCTCGACGAGGTCGATGGTGAGGTCCGGGAAGCTGGCGCGCAGCCGGTCGAGGTACTGGTCGCGGATCGCCTGCGGGAAGGCGAGGAGGACGAGGACGCGGGCGCGCTGGTCCATGCGCTGCTAGGCGGGCGCCACGGGGATGAGCAGGTGCGAGTCGTACCGACCGCCGGCGTGGATGACGTGCGTCCCCCGGTTGCGCGTTGTCGAGTGCGCCATCTTGACGATGCCCGGCGGGTACTCGTAGACGTCGCGGCCCTGGATGACCAGGCGCAGCTGCTCGCCGCCCAGGAAGCGCGTCCCCGACGGCCAGATCTCGATGTCGACGGCGACCACCTCGCCGGGCGACAGGCGCTCCTCGCGGGTGTGCCTGTGCCAGGGCCGCAGCGGCACCGAGCGCTCGGGGTCGAGCTCGCGGTGCGACACGCGCAGCCAGCCCAGCGCGACCGGGCCATCCTCCTGGGCGTTGAGGAAGGAGAAGGGCACCACCTCGCCGTCGGTGCCCAGCTTCTGGACGGCGACGAAGAGGTCCATGTCGTCGCCGCCGTCGGCCTCCACCCAGAGGCGCAGCGCCATCGGGCCGATCAGCTCGGTGGCCTCCTCGAAACGGTGGGTGAACGCCGCGCTGCCGGTGACGGCGTCGTAGCGCAGCTCGTGCTCGCCGGCGACGGGTTGCGCCACCAGCGTCCCCGCCTGCGCGTCGAGGAACAGCGCACGCGGCTGCGATGTCGGGCAGCGGCCATGCGTCGGCGTCGCGGTACTCGCCGACGTAGAAGCGCTCGCGCACCTCCATGCGCACCCGCGGCCAGTCGTCCATCGTGCCCTCCTTGCCGAGGAGGAAGCGGTCGAAGAACTGGCGCAGCAGCTCGACGTTGTCAGGGCGGTGCCAGAACTGCCACTTCTTGCGCGCGTGCACCAGCAGCCACTTGTCGCGCGAGGCGATGCGGCGGTAGCCCTCGAGCGTGCCGCGCGTGTGCAGCCCCTGGTCCGACCAGCTGGCGACGACGAACGCGGGGACGTCGATGCGGTCGAGGTCGGGCAGCTTGCTCTGCCAGTACTCGTCGAAGAGCGGGTGGGCTGCGTACATGGCCACGGTGTCCTCGACCCGGCCGCGCGACCACGCCACCCGCCGGTTGCGCCACATCGGCCCGAAGAAGTCCTCGGGGATGCCGCCGTGGTAGGCCATCTCGCGGTAGCGATCGCTCACCCCTTCCCAGGGGTTGATGGCGGCGAGGTGCGGGGGACGCATCGCCGCCGCCCGCCACTGCGAGATGGCCAGGTACGACACGCCCGACATGCCGACGCGCCCGTTGCTCCAGGGCTGCGTGCCCGCCCATTCGATGAGGTCCCACATGTCGCGGGCCTCCTGCGCCGAGTAGAAGGTGGCGTCGCCCTGGGAGTTCCAGAGCCCGCGCGGGTCGACGTTGATCACCGCGTAGCCGTGCTCCGTCCAGTACACCGGGTCGGGCGCCTCGAAGCCGGTGTGCCGCGAGATCCACGCGGGGTCGACGCCGTGGCGTGGAAAGATGTCGTACTTGACGGCGCCGTGCTTGCCGTACGGGCCCCAGGCGACGATCGGCGCCACCGCCTCGCCTGCGGCCGGGCGGAAGACGTCGACGTAGATCTCGATCCCGTCGCGCATGCGCACCGCGGTGTCGTACTCGATGAGCATGCCGCCGTCGCGCTCGGTTCGCGGGTTGAGCGGGGGGACACCCGCCTCCTCGGGCGGGATGCCGGGCAGGAACAGGATCTCGGGGTCGTCGTCCATCATCCCGGTTGCCTCCAGGGGCCGGCGCGACCGTGGTGATGGCGCACCACCGGCACCCCCTTGCACTCCTACGCGGCGCCCGATATGGTAGTCCTCACCACGGTAGGGAGCATACCTTTCCGCTGGCGACGCCTGGCGCTGCGGCCGTTACAGGAGGTTTTCCATGGGCTCTGTGCGAAGTGGCCTGCTCGCTGTCCCCGCGACCGCCGTGCTCGTCCTGGTGAGCGCTTGCGGCAGCGGCTCGGGCGGCTCCAGTGGCGCCTCGGTGCCGACCCAGTCGGGGAATGTCACCGTCGGCGTCGTCGCCCCCTTCACCGGCCCCGCCGCGCAGTTCGGCAAGCTGCTCTCGGCGCCCTGCTACGCGGCCACCGACCTCATCAACCAGGCGGGCGGCGTGCTCGGCAAGCAGTTCAGCTGCACCCCGATCGACGACACCGGCGACGCCGCGGACGCGGTGCCCAACGTCACCCGGGCGATCGCCACCACCACCAACCTCGACCTCACCATCGGCCTGGAGAGCAACACCGCCGCGACCACGGTGCCGATCGTCAACGCCGCCAAGATCCCGATCGTCACCACCAACGGGCTGGTGGCCTTCACCAAGAACAACTACCCCTACTACTGGCGGCTCACCCCGTCGGACGACGCCAACGGCGCCGCCTTCGCGGTCTGGGCGGTCCAGAAGGGCTACAAGAACGTGGCCGTCGTCTTCCAGAACGGCATCGGCTCGGAGGGCAACCTGCCCGGTCTGCAGTCGGCGATGCCCAAGCTCGGTGGCAGCCTCGGCCTGCAGCTGACCATCCCCGCGGACGCCGCCTCATATTCCAGCGAGGTCGCGCGCGTCATCGCCAGCCACCCGGACGCGCTCATCTGGTCGGCCGACCCGCAGACCACGGCGACGTTCATGTCCGAGTACAAGCAGCTCAACAACGGCTCGCTCCCGGCGATGGTCACCGCCACCGACTCGCTCACCCCTGACTTCTTCGGAGCGCTCACCCACGTCGTCGGCACCGACTACGTCACCAACAGCGTCTACCTGGTGGGCTCGTCCTTCAGCCAGACCACCGCGGCGTTCGCCACCTACAAGGCGGCGCTCAAGGCCGATTCCCACACGACCGCGATCGCCGACGTGCTCAGCGCGGTCGGACCGCCGGCCTCGGCCTACGACGGCATCAACATCATGGCCCTGGCGATGATCATGGCCAAGACCACCGTCGGCTCCTACTACAACCAGTTCGTCACCCAGGTGGTCTCGCCCAAGTCCGGCGCCACCGTGGTCAGCAACTTCGCCGACGGGGCCAAGGCGCTGGCCGCCGGCAAGCAGATCCAGTACGTCGGCGTCATCGGCCCGGTCGTCTTCAACCAGTACCACAACGCCGCCGGTGAGTTCGCCGCCAACGTCTTCGCCGCCGACGGCAGTGCCAGCCGCGTCGGCTCCATCTCAGGAACGAAGGTCCTCGGTCTCCTGTGACCGCTGAGGCGGGGCCTCACACGTCAGCGCAGGGGAGCCGCAGCCGGTCCACGCCGGCCGCGGCTCCGGCGCGCGCGTGAGGTAGCAGGGCGGTGAGCCTGATCGTCGAGGCGGTCGGTTTCGGGATCGCCACCGGCGCGGTCATCGCGCTCGGCGCGGTCGGCTTCTCGGTGCAGTTCGGCATCAGCAACATCCTCAACATCACCTACGGGTCGTTGATGACCCTGGCCGCCTACCTCGGCCTGGTGGCGATCAGCCACGGCGTCAACGCGTGGCTCGCGCTCATCATCGGCGCGCTGGCGGTGGGGGTGGTGTCGGTGCTGTACCACCGCGTCCTGCTGGCGCCGCTGGTGCGCCGCGGCACCCGGGCCATCGCCATGGTGATCGTCACCGTCTCGGCCGGGATCATCCTCCAGTACGTGATCGTGGCCATCGCCGGGCCGGAGACGCACAGCTATGGCGAGCAGAGCGGCTCGACCCTGCACCTGCTCGGCTTCACGCTGTCGGCCGGTCAGGTGGCGATCATCTGCATCACCGCCGTGGCCATGCTGGCGCTCCACCTCCTGCTCACCCGCACCACGCTGGGCAAGGCGATGCGGGCGACCTCGTCCAACCGCACCCTGGCGCGCAGCTGCGGCATCTCCACCGACCGGGTCAGCGACATCGCGTGGATGATCTCCGGCACGCTGTGCGGCGCAGCCGGCGTCGCCCTGGCGATCACCACGGTGAGCTTCGACTTCTCGCTGGGCTCGCTCTTCCTCATCCCGATGATCGCCGCGGCGGTGCTGGGCGGGATCGGCCAGCCCTACGGCGCCATGATCGGCGGCCTCATCGTCGGCGTCTCCAGCGAGGTCGCCGCCGCGGTCAGCAACCCCAACTACAAGGACGTCGTCGCCTTCGTGATCCTCATCGCCTTCCTGCTGGTGCGCCCGCGCGGCCTGTTCGGCGCGGCCTGGTCGAGCCGCCGGCTCATGGAGGGCTAAGCGCGATGGCCTGGGAGTACTACCTCGTCGTCATGCTGGTCTACCTCGGCACCGACCTGCTGGCGGTGTGGGGGCTCAACCTCGAGTTCGGGGTGTCGGGCGTGGCCAACCTCGCCTACATCGTGCTCGTCGCCGTCGGCGCCTACACGTACGCGGTCTGCACGCTGGGGCCGTCGTCCAACCTCGGCGGTTTCCAGCAGTACATCGGCGGCTTCACGTTGCCGTGGCCGCTGGCGCTGCTCGTCGCCGTGCTGGTGAGCGCGGTGGTGGGCGCGCTGATCGGGCTCACCGGCCTCAAGCGGCTGCGCCAGGACTACCAGGCCGTGGCCATGCTGGTGGTGTCGCTGATGCTGGCCACGGTGGTCGGCGCCGACGTCGGCATCTTCAACGGCAGCGCCGGCCTGGCGCTGATCCCCAACCCCTTCGCCGACCAGGACCCCGAGGTGGCCCGCTGGCTGTACGTCGGGCTGGTCGCGGTCTGCTGCGTGATCGGCTTCCTCGTGCTGCGTCGCTTCACCACCGGCCCCTTGGGGCGCACCCTTCGCGCCATGCGCGACGACGACACCGCGGCCTCGGCGGCGGGCAAGAACGTCGTGGGCCTGCGCCTGCTCGTCCAGGCGGTCGGTGGTGGCTTCGCAGGGCTGAGCGGCGCGCTGCTGGCCGGCTTCATCGGCGGCTGGTCGCCGTCGGCGTGGGTGTACATCGAGACCCTCGCCTTCCTCAGCTGCATCATCGTCGGTGGCATGGGCAGCGACCGCGGCGCCAGCCTCGGCACGGTGATCATCGCCGTGCTGCTGCTCCAGGGAGTGCAGTTCCTCCCCCAGATCGCCGGTGCGCCCGGCCTCAAGGAGGACTTCGGCTGGATCGTGCTCGGCTCGGCGACCATCGCCTTCATCTGGTTCCGCCCGCAGGGCGTGCTCCCCGAGCGCCGCCCGCGCTACCTGGCCCGCCTGCGCAAACCGACGACGGGGTGAGCGTGAGCGACGACGCGCCGATCCTCGAGGTCGACAACCTCGTCAAGCACTACGGTGGCGTGCATGCCGTCGACGGCGTGTCGTTCACGGTCGCGCGGGGCAGCATCACCGGGCTGATCGGTCCCAACGGCGCCGGCAAGTCGACCGCCCTGGCGGTCATCGGCGGCTATGTCGCCCCGAGCAGCGGGCGGGTCCGCTTCGACGGCAGCGACATCACCACCACGCCGATGTACGGGCGCGCCCGCCGCGGGCTGGTGCGCACCTTCCAGATGGCCCGCGTCTTTGGCAACCTCACCACCATCGAGAACCTGCTCGTGGCCGCGCCCGGGCAGCGTGGCGAGACCGCCGCGGGCATCCTCGGTGGCCGCCGCGCCTGGCGCAACCAGGAGCGTGAGCTCGTCGACCGGGCGCGCACCATGCTCGACACCTTCGCCATGGGCGCCAAGGCGGATGAGCCGGCGCGCAACCTCAGTGGGGGGCAGAAGCGCGCTGTCGAGATCATGCGCGCGCTGATGATGCGTCCCCAGCTGCTGCTCCTCGACGAGCCCATGGCCGGGCTGTCGCCCAGCCTGTCCCGACAGCTCGAGGACGTGCTCCTCGGGCTGGCCGCGTCGGGGCTGTCGCTGCTGCTCGTCGAGCACGAGCTGGACACTGTCGACAGGATCTGCGGCACGGTGGTGGTGATGGCCCAGGGACGGGTGCTGTCCGAGGGCCGGATGGCCGAGCTCCGCCTCAACCGTGAGGTGCAGGACGCCTATGTCATCGGTTGAGAACCCGGGCGCCGCGCTGGCGCTGTCGATCCGCGGTGTCACCGCCGGCTATGGCAGCGGGCCACCGATCATCCGCGACGTCGACATGAACGTCACCAGGGGCCGTGTCGTCGCCGTGGTCGGGCCCAACGGCGCCGGCAAGAGCACCCTGCTCAAGGCCATCCTGGGCATCGCCCACCTCGCCGGCGGCCGCGTCGAGCTGGACGGCCGGGACGTCACCGGGGTGCGCCTCGAGCGGCTGGCACGGCTGGGCATCGGCTACGTGCCGCAGGTCGACGATGTCTTCGATGGGCTGCGCGTGCGCGAGAACCTCGACATGGGCGGCTACCTCTTCAACCGTGCGCAGCGTGCTGAGCGCATGGAGCGCGCGCTCGAGGTGTTCCCGCAGCTCAGGCCGCGCCTCAACCGCTACGTGGAGACGCTCAGCGGGGGAGAGCGGAAGATGACCGCCATCGCGCGCGTGCTCATGCTCGACCCGTCGGTGCTGTTGCTCGACGAGCCCACCGCCAGCCTCTCCCCGGAGCTGTCGCGCGCCGTGCTCAAGGACCAGGTGCGAGCCCTCGGTGACATCGGCAAGGCGGTGCTGCTGGTCGAGCAGAAGGCGGTCGCCGCGCTGGAGATCTCCGACTGGGCATACATGCTGGTGCGCGGTGAGGTGGTGATGTCGGCCGATGCCCACGAGGTCCTCGCCAAGCCCGACATGCGCGAGATCTTCCTCGGCGCCACCGCCCCGCCCCAGCCCGAGGAGGAGGACGACGAGGAGATCCCCACCGACGAGCCCGCCGTGGAGGGGCCGCTGGTAGGCTGACGGCGATGGTCCGCCCCGCGGTCACGGACACCCGGCTGCTGGTCGCCGCCCGTGGGGTGCGAGCCTTTGCCTACGGCATGCTCGGTGTCGTCCTGGCCGTCGCGCTGACCCGGCAAGGCATGTCGCCGGTGCGGATCGGGTCGGTCATCACCGTGTCGCTGCTGGGCGACTTCGTGGGCACGTACGTCATCGCGCTGCGCGCCGACGGCTGGGGCAGGCGGCGCACGCTGGTGGTGCTCGCGGTGCTCATGGGCGCGACGGGTGTGGTGTTCGGCGCCGTCTCCGCCTACCCGGTGCTGCTGATCGCCGGGTTCTTCGGGACCCTGGGGACGTCGGGCTCCGAAACCGCCCCGTTCCTGCCCATCGAGCAGGCGATCGTCCCGCAGATCGTCGCGGCCGAGCGCCGTACGGTCACGTTCGCGCGGTACAACCTGGTGGCCTCGTTCGCGGGCGCCCTCGGCGCCCTGGCGGCGGGACTCCCCGACGTGCTCGCCCACCTCGGCGTCGACCTGGCCGCCGGCCTGCGCATCATGTTCGGCCTGTACGTGGTCGCGGCGCTGATCGCCGCCCTGCTGGCGTGGCGGCTGTCAGCGGCGGTGGAGCCCGGCGCGCCCGTCGCCGCGCGCCCGGTCGCGGGGCGGGTGCGGACGCGCCTGACACCGGACATGGGTCGATCGCGACCGGTGGTGCTGCGCCTGGCCGCGCTCTTCAGCGTCGACGCGCTGGCCGGCGGACTGGTGGTGCAAAGCCTCGTCGCCCTGTTCTTCCACCTGCGCTTCGACATCCCCTTGGGGCCGCTGGCGGTGCTCTTCTTCGCCACCAACACGCTCTCCGCCCTGTCGTTTCTCGCCGCGGCGCCGCTGGCCCGGCGGTTCGGTCTGCTGAACACGATGGTGTTCACCCACCTGCCATCGAACTGCCTGCTCGCGGTGGTGCCCTTGATGCCCACCTTCCCGCTGGCGGCGGCGGCGCTGCTGCTCCGCCAGCTGCTCTCGCAGATGGACGTGCCGACCCGCCAGGCGTACACCATGGCATTGGTCGCGCCCGAGGAGCGCACCGCCGCAGCCAGCGTGACGTCGCTGGCCCGCAGCGCCGGCTCGGCGGCCAGCCCGGTCGTCGCCGGGGCGCTGCTCCAGGGTGCGCTGCTGACCATCGGTCTGCCGTTTGTCATCGCCGGCGCGGTGAAGTCAGTCTACGACCTGAGCCTCTGGCGCATCTTCCGTCGCGTTCGCCTCGCCGAACCCGACCTGCGTGTCACGCCGTCTCGATGAGTGGTCAGGGCTGGGGACGCAGGCCGAGCATCCGCTCCGCGTTGCCGTGGAGGATCGCCTCGCGGTCGGCGTCGCTGATGTCGAAGGCCGACAGCGCGTGCTTCTCGTCGAGCGCCCACGAGCCGTCCGGCGGCCCGAAGGGGAAGTCGGTGCCGAACAGCAGACGCTCGGTCCCGAAGAAGTTGCGCGCCATCGAGAGGCACTCCACCGAACCGTTGCTGACGGTGTCGTTGGAGAAGCGCTTGAAGTGCTCGATGGCGGGCACGCTGAGCTCGGTGCCGCCGCCGCCACCGATGCCGAGCTTGGCGTACTCGCGCCGCGTGCTGCGCGAGAACGCGTCGATGCGGTTGGCGAAGTAGGGGATCATCCCGCCCATGTGGTGGGTCATGAAGGTGATGTCGGGATACTTCTCGAACACCCCGCCATACACCAGCCGTGCCATCGCCAGCGAGGTGTCGAACGGCCACGCCAGGGTGCGGTCGAGCACGTCCCTGCCCAGCCACGGGTAGAGGTTGGCGTGTTGCGGGTGGATCCAGAGCGGCGACCTGCGCTGTGCGGCGCGCTCGTACAGCGGCCACATCGACTCGTCGTCGAGCGGCTTGCCCTCGATGTTGGTGAAGATGAGCACGCCGGCGAGGCCCAGCTCGTCGAGCGCGCGGTCGTACTCCTCCATCATCACCTCGTCGACGACGGGGATCACCCCCACGCCGATGAACCGCGAGGGGTGGCGCGCCGCGAAGGCGGCGATGCTGTCGTTGGCGACGCGCACCATGCGGTGCAGATCACTGCGTTCCATGCCCAGCCACACCGGGGGCCGGGCCAGCACCAGCACCTGGATGTCGAAGCCGTGATCGTCCATGAAGGCGATGCGCTTGTCGGCGTCGTGGATGTAGGGGCTCTGCGAGCGGAGCGCGTTGAGCTCGGCGGTGGGGCTCACCTCCGCGAGCGCCTCGATGAGCGGCATCGGGAAGACGTGCGAGTAGGCGTCGATGATCACGCCGCACCCCCCACGAGCAGCCGGTCGGCCAGCGCCTTCTTGGACACCTTGCCGAAGGGGGAGAGGGGGAACTCGTCGAGCACCTCGAGCCGCTCGGGCAGCTTGAACTTGGCGATGCCGAGGTCGAGGAGGAAGGCGCCCAGCGCGTCGAGTGTCAGGGACTGCCCGGGGTGGACGATGACGCAGGCGCACATCCTCTCCCCGAGGACGGGATCGGGGAAGGGCACGCACGCCGCGTTGCGCACCGCCGGGTGCATGAGGATGAGGTTCTCCACCTCCTCGGCGCTGATCTTCTCGCCGCCGCGGTTGACCAGGTCCTTGATGCGGCCTTCGACCAGGTAAGCGCCCGAGGCATGGCGGCGCATCAGGTCGCCGGAACGGTAGAACCCGTCGGGCGTGAACTGCCGGGCGTTGTACTCCGGCGCGCGGTAGTAGCCACGCAGCGTGTAGGGGCCGCGCACGGTCAGCTCGCCGATCTCGCCGTCCGCCACGTCGGCGCCACTCTCGTCGCAGAGGCGCACCTCGTCGTCAGCGCTCACCGGTGTCCCCACCGTCTCCATCCGGGCCTCGTCGGGCAGGTCCTTGGTGACGAAGAAGAGGGTTCCCTCGCTCATCCCGAAGTTCTCCTGCACGAAGGCGTTGGGGAAGAAGGCGGCCATCTGCCGCCGCAACTCGGGTTGGAGGCGCTGACCGCCGGACTGCAGCAGCTGCACGGAGCTGAGGTCGTGACCGCCGGCGTCGGCGTCCGAGAGCCAGCGGATGTACAGCGCCGGCACCGCGGCGATGTGTGTCACCCGGTGGCGCTCCACCAGCTGCAGCACCTCGCCGGCGCGGGTGCTGCCGCTCAGCACCACGCGCGCCCCGTGCATGAGGAATCCCTGCACCCCGGGGCACGCCAGGGGCATGTTGTGCGCCAGTGGCGCCACCGCGAGCTGGCAGCTGTCGGCCTCGATGTAGCCGACCGCCGCCGCCGCCAGCGAGTTGTAGACGTAGTCGTTGTGCGTCCGCGGGATCAGCTTGGGGATGCCGGTGGTGCCTCCGGAGAGCAGCAGGCAGCAGGGATCGGTCGGGTTGACCTCCACCGCCGGCGGCGCCCGGTGATCGTCGCCGGGGCGCAGCCGGTCCATGAGCACGACGTGGCGCAGCGCCGGGTTGGCCGCCTGGACGGTGCGGCCAAGCTCCTCGTCGGTCCCGAAGTAGGCCACCGCCTCGGTGAGGCGCGCGAAATGGTCGATCTCGAGGCGCCGGTGGGGTGCCAGCGCCAGCACGGGGATCACCCCGAGCATCTGCAGGGCGAAGTAGAGGTAGAGGAACTCCGGCGCGTTGGGGAGGTGCATGATCACCCGGTCGCGGCGGCGCAGGCCCATCTCGTGCAGCCGCGCCGCCAGCGTGGCGCGGCGCTCGGCCAGTTGCGCGTAGGTGATCACCTCGTCGCCGTGCAACACCGCCACCCGGTCGGCGTGTGTGGTGAAGAGGTCGCCGAACACCTGGTCCATGGTGCGGTCGGCCCAGTAGCCGCGCTCGCGGTAGCGCGCCGCGAACTCCGTTGGATACGGCACTACCCCGTCGAGCGGCGCCTCGTCGAGCGCGCTCACGTGGTCGCGCTGAAGCCGCCGTCGATGACGACCACCTCGCCGGTGACGAAGGGGTTGCTGGTGAGCAGGCTGAGGATGGTCGTGGCCACCTCGTCCGGCGTCACGCACCGCCCCAGCGGGGTGAGCCGCGCCCGCCGCTCCATCAGTCGCTCGTAGTTGTCACCGAGTGCGTGCTCCATCCAGTCGCCCACCATCCACCCGGGTGCGACGGCGTTGACCCGGATCGCGGGTGCGAGCGCGCCCGCCAGCGTCCTGGTGAGGTTGACCACGGCCGCCTTGCTGGCCGCGTAGGGAAACGGCTGCGGGCCGGGGCGCAGGCCGACGATGCTGGCCACGTTGACGATCGCCGCCGCCGCCGACTCGCGCAGCAGTGGCGCGGCCGCGCGCGACACCTGGAAGGTGCCCCGCACGTTGACGGCGAAGACGCGGTCCCAGTCCTCCATGCTCAGCCCGTCGAGGTCCGACGGCGGCGTGTCGACGGTGGTGCCGGCGTTGTTGACCAGCGCGTCGAGGCGGCCGAAGTCATGGCGCACCATGGCCAGCATCTCGATCACCGCGGCCTCGTCAGCGACGTCGGCCTGGAAGACCGCGGCGCGCGCACCCGTGGCTGCCACCTCGTCGGCCACGGACTGGGTGGCGTCGCGGCTGCGACTGAAGTTGAGGACCACGTCGTAGCCGTGCTGCGCGCAGGCCAGCGCGGTGCTGCGACCGATGCCACGGGCGGCGCCGGTGACCAGCGCGACGGGGCGTTGGCGGTCGGCGCTCACCCGGCGCGCTCGGCACGGGAGGCGGCGGGCTCGAGCCCCAGCACGCGCTCGGCGTTGGCGTGGAAGACACCCTCCATCACCTCGTCGGTGTAGCCGAGCTCGTCCCACTCGCGGAAGATGCGTTCGTAGGGAAGGCTCGGGTAGTCGCTGCCGAACATCACCTTGTCGCGAAGCCGGCCGCGCACGTCTCGCTTGAGCCCCTCGGGGAAGTACTTCGGCGCCCAGCCTGAGAGCTCCCAGAAGACGTTGCCCTTGTGGAGTGCCACGGCGGTCATCTCGTCCACCCAGGGCCAGCCCGGGTGGGCGGCGATGATGGTGAGCTGCGGGAAGGTGGCGGCGAGCTCGTCGACACACATCGGGTGGGCGTCGCGGATGCGCGAGCCCATGCCGCCGGGCAGCCCCGCGCCCATGCCGGTGGTGCCCACGTCGACCATGACCGGGACGCCGAGCTGGGTGATGGCGTCGAAGAGTGGCCGCAGCGCCGGGTCGTCGACCGCGTAGTGACCCATGATGGGGTGGAAGTGGAAGCCGAGCACGTGGTGCTCGCGCACCGCGCGCGCCGCCTCCTCGATGGCCGCCGCACCCTTGTGCGGGTCGACCGCGCCCCAGGCCTGCACGATGGTGTCCGGGTTGCGGTCGCGCATCCCGGCGACGTACTCACTGGTGCACGGCGGCGCCCCGACCACGGACTCGATGTCGAAGGCCACGAGCACGGCCTCCACGCCGGCGCCTCGGAAGTCGGCCGCCACCTCGGCCTCGCTCTTCTCGACCCAGTCGTGCTTCCAGTACGTGCCCAGCGCCTGCGCGAACGGACCCTGCGACGCGATCCATTCGCGCGTGCCCGGGTAGCAGTGCAGGTCGATCCTGCGCATCAGCCGGCGCGGTCTGCGCGATGGGCAGCGCGCGGCAGTGCCGTCAACCGGCGCCTTCCAGCGGCTCGTCGGCCACCTGGCCGACGGTGGCCGAGAGGCTCGCCAGCTCGAGCAGGCCCGAGCCGTAGCGCGCCTCGAGCTCGGTCGGGAAGTCGGCGAAGATGCGCTGCACGAAGAGGTCATGACGGATGTACGCCTTGACCAGCCCGGCCAGCAGCGGCGCCTCGCTGATGAGGATCTCCCACGTCCTGCCGTCCTTGGCGACGCCCCACATGCACCACCGTGAGTCGACGACCACGGCAAGGTGGCGGGCGCGTCGCTGGCGATAGAGGGCACCGTCGGTGCTGGCGTGGCGCACCACCGTGCCCGGCGGTGTCGCGAACGGCAGTTTGCCGAAGTGCACGAGCACGAACTCCGCGCCCGCGGCCGTGGCCTGTGCCACCGCCTCACCGAGGTCGGTCAGCTCGTCGCGCCGGCCACTGAGGTAGACGCGCGTGCGCGCCCCGGCGATCGCCTCCTGGGCGCGTTGCACGGCGATCGGGAAGGAGTCGAGGCGGTGCACCGAGACCAGCTCGGGCACCCCGTCGCGGCTGGGCAGCGTCTCGAGGTCGCGGCGCACCGCCTGCACGCGCCCCGCGAAGTCGCGCTCGAGGCCGCGCAGCAGCACCTCGGGCGCCACCGCGCTGTACCGCCCGGGGTTGTCGCCGGTGCGCACCGCGGCGCCGCGTTCGACCAGCCGGCGCAGCGTCTCGTACACCTTCGGCTGGGGGACGCCGGTGGCGTTGGCCACCGAGTAGCCGGTGGCCGACTCGGAGGTGAGCAGGCCAAGGTAGGTGCGAGCCTCGTACTGGGAGAAACCCAGCTCGGTGAGGCGATTGGCGATCGCCTCCAGGCGGTTGGACATTGGTCTTCACCCGTGTCAGGACCGGCCCCTGGGTCGGTGCGTTCCTGCAGTCACTACGTCCGTAGTGCGTACGCAACTCTAGCACACGGCTGGCTGTGCTACGGTGGGCCGATGACGGGCACCGTCGACGTCCCGCACCGTCAGCAGTACGTTGCCGGGAAGTGGACCGGGGCCTCCGGCGACAGCTGGTTCGACGACCTCGAGCCGTACACCGGTCGGGTCTTCGCCCGCATCCCGGCATCCACCCGCGAGGACGCGCGACTCGCCGTCGACGCCGCCGTCGCCGCGTTTCCATCCTGGTCGACGACGGGCCCGCGCGAACGCCAGCGTCTCTTCCTCAGCGCGGCCGACATCGTCGAACGGCGCGCCGCGCAGATCATCGAGCTGCTCGCTGCCGAGACCGGCGCCGTCCACAAGTTCGCCGCCTTCCAGGTGCAGTGGTCGGCCGGTTTCCTCCGCCAGGCGGCGCACTGGCCGTACGACCTCGGCGGCGAGATCATCGCCGTCGAGGCGCCCGACACCACCTGCTATGCGTTCAAGCAGCCGCTCGGCGTGGTGGCGGGTTTCACGCCCTGGAACGGCGCGTTCAACCTCGCCTGGCGCACCGTCGCGCCGCCGCTGGCGTGTGGCAACACCGTGGTGCTCAAGCCGTCCGAGGAGGCGCCGGTGGCGGCGGGGCTGGTGATCGCCGAGATCCTCGAGGAGGCGGGCTTCCCCGCCGGTGTGTGCAGTGTGCTCACCCACCCCGCCGGTGGCGCGGTGCCACTCGCCGATGAGTTCTTCGAGCGACCCGAGGTGCGCGCGATCAACTTCACCGGGTCGACGGCGGTCGGCCGCCACCTCGCGGAGCGCGCCGCCCACCACATCAAGAAGATCGTGCTCGAGCTCGGCGGGTTCAACCCGATGATCGTGCTCGCCGACGCCAACCTCGAGGACGCCGTCGAGACCGCGGCCTTTGCCGCCTTCTTCCACCAGGGTCAGATCTGCATGAACGCGCGCAAGGTCATCGTCGAGGCGCCGCTGTACGACGACTTCCTCGAGCGCTTCGCGGTCAAGGCGCGCACCCTGAAGGTGGGTGATCCGCGCGACCCGTCATCGACACTCGGACCGCTGATCAACAGCAGCGCGGTCGAGAAGGCCAAGGCGCGCCTCGAGCTGGCGCGAGCGCAGGGTGCCGTGGTCGTCGCCGGCGGCACCTTCGACGGCCCCTGCATGGCCGCGACCATCCTCACCGGCGTCGAGCCGGCTTCCCCCCTGCACTGCGAGGAATCGTTCGCGCCCATGGTCATCGTCGAACGCGCCGCTGACGTGGAGAGCGCGATGCGCGTCGCCAACGGCACGTCGTATGGCCTCACCGCCTCGATCATGTGCGGGGACCTGGGGCGTGGCCTCGAGCTCGGCAGGCGCGTGGAGGCCGGCGTCGTCAACGTCAATGGGCCCACCATGTACGCCGAACCGGTGATGCCAATCGGCGGTGTCAAGGACAGTGGGTGGGGCCGGTTCGGCCGCTGGTCGATCGAGAACTTCACCGAGCGCCACGTGGTCACCGTCAACGCCGGCGGCGCGAGGTTGCGCATCTGACCGCCCAGCTCCACGGCGCGACCATCGCGGGCGGCGAGGCGGTGCTCACCTCGGCCGCGGTCGACTTCCTCGAGGAGCTGCAACGGCGCTTCAACCCGGTGCGCGAGGACCTGTTGCGTCGTCGCGTCGAGGCCCAGGCACGCATCGACGCAGGTGGCACGCTCGAGTTCGCCGCGGCCACCGCCGCGGTGCGCACCGGCGAGTGGACCGTCGCGGCCGCCCCGGCCGACCTCGCCAACCGCCGCGTCGAGATCACCGGCCCCACCGACGCCAAGATGCTGATCAACGCGCTCAACTCGGGCGCCACCGGCTACATGGCCGACTTCGAGGACTCCAACGCCCCCACCTGGGACAACATGGTCGCGGGGCAGGCCAACCTGCGCGAGGCGGTGCGAGGCACCCTCACCTTCCGCAGCCCCGACGGTCGCGAGTACCGGCTCAACGAGACCGTCGCCACGCTGCTGGTGAGGCCGCGCGGCTGGCACCTCGTGGAGAAGCACGTGCTCGTCGACGAGGCGCCGCTGTCGGCCAGCCTCTTCGACTTCGGGCTGTTCGTGTTCCACAACGCGCATGCGCTGCGCGAGCGCGGCAGCAACCCGTACCTCTACCTGCCCAAGATGCAGAGCCACCTCGAAGCGCGGTTGTGGAACGAGGTCTTCGACTTCACCGAGGACCGCCTCGGGTTGCAGCGAGGCTCCATCCGCGCCACCGTGCTCATCGAGACCCTTCCGGCGGCCTTCGAGATGGAGGAGATCCTGTACGAGCTGCGCACCCACTCGGCCGGGCTGAACGCCGGGCGCTGGGACTACCTCTTCAGTGCGGTGAAGACCTTCGCGGCACGCGAGGACGGCGCGGTGCTCCCCGACCGGCGCCGGCTGACCATGACCGTGCCGTTCATGCGCGCGTACACGGAGCTGCTGGTGCGCACCTGCCACCGACGCGGTGCGCACGCCATCGGCGGCATGGCCGCCTTCATCCCCAGCCGGCGCGACCCGGCTGTCAACGAGACAGCGCTGGCCGCGGTGCACGCCGACAAGCAGCGCGAGGCCGGCGACGGCTTCGACGGCACCTGGGTCGCCCACCCCGACCTCGTGCCCATCGCGATGGAGGAGTTCGATGCCGTTCTCGGCGACAGGCCCAACCAGCTGGAGCGCAGCCGCGACGACGTCGACGTCAACGCCGCCCAGCTGCTCGACCTCGCCTCGGCCGGCCACGCGGTGACCGTCGACGGCGTGCGCAACAACGTCAGCGTGGCCCTGCGCTATCTCAGTGCCTGGCTGGGTGGCAGCGGGGCCGTGGCCATCTACAACCTGATGGAGGACGTCGCCACCGCGGAGATCGCGCGCAGCCAGCTGTGGCAGTGGCTGCATCGCGGCGTTGTGCGCACCGACGGCCAGGCCGTGACCCGCGACCTGCTGGCGCGCATCGAGGACGAGGAGACGGCGGCCATCGGTGCCGGTCTCGGCGACGACCCCGCGGGCGTCCACCTCCTGCAGGCGGCACGGTCCCTCTTCGACGAGCTGCTCGACGCCGAGAGACTGCCGGAGTTCCTTACCCTGCGCGGCTACGCCCTTCTCCCCTGAGACCGCTCACAGCAACCCGGCGCGCCCCATCGCCTCGACGGCGGCAACCTCCGCGGCGGCGAAGTGCACGCCGGTCTCGGTGAACTCGTGGCTTCGCTGCGATCTCACCGTGTCCGCCTCGTCCCGGTACTGCTGGACGACCTGTTCGCGCCAGTCGGGGTCCGGCCACATGAAGTCGAGCGCGGTGATCTCACCCGGGGCGCCGGCCGACGTTGCCAGACCGAGCACCTCGCGGCAGATGGCGCGCTGCTCATCCGGCGCGTTGGTCCGTCCCAGCGAGTAGCCGAGCGGGTAGTTGAGCCAGGCCGCGCGTGGCGGCCGGACCCGTTCGGTGATGTCGCGCGCGCCGGTGACGGTCACGGTGGGGATCCCCTCGCGTTCGATGACGCGCGCCAGCAGCGCGATCGCCTGGTGGCACGCCGGGCACAGCGGCACCAGCATCACCAGCCCGGCGCCCGACGCCCTGGCATCCGCCGCCATCGCGGGCCCCATCTCGCTGACCAGGCGCACCAGCGACTTCACCGCTCCGAGCATCGCCAGGTGATGGTCGGTGACGCCACCGATCTCGCCCCGTTCGGCGAGCTCGGCGAGGCGCTGCGCGGGGTGCACCACGTTGAGGTCGATGAGGCCCGGCCGCCGGATCGGGCTGGGGTGGCTCGGCCGGAGC
Organism: Candidatus Dormiibacterota bacterium; assembly: GCA_963850385.1. Lineage (GTDB taxonomy): Bacteria > Chloroflexota > Dormibacteria > Aeolococcales > Aeolococcaceae > Aeolococcus. Next base: position 1,662,185 of record CAWKKS010000001.1, on the reverse strand, counting down.
AGCCTGGGGTCGGTGTCGGCGGGGATGTGGCGGAAGGTGAGGTCGTCGACGGGCTTGAACGGCGCATCGGTGCGGAGGTGAACACCGGCGCTGCTGACCATCATCACCGTGGTCTCCGCCAGTGGCAACAGCGGCGGCTGCCAGGGCGGCCTCGGCATGTGAGCGATGGGGAGCGGCGGCAGCGGCGCCGTCACCTCGTTGACGATGTCGATGTAGTTGAGCCCCGTGCTGTGCACCGCCATCAGTCGCGCCGTCGCCTCATGGTGGCGAAACCGATCACGCCGGCATCGCCCGACGGGTTGGCCCGGCGGGAGCGGTCAGCACCCGCCAGCAGCGCGTCAATCCTGGGGGTACCCACGGGAATACCGCGAGCGCCAGTGCAGGCTCTCGGGATCCTCGCCGCCTCGCTCGCGGCGCCTGACATCCCCCGCCACCCTCGAGGCGATGAGCAGGATGACCAGGCCGGTTCCACCCAGCCCGGCGACAACCCAGAGCAGGATCGCGATGGCGCCTGGCACGCCCGACATGATGCTCCGATCGCCAGCGCCGCGCCATGCGGGCGCGCTGCATCGAAGGTTGGGGGCGGGGGCGACGCAGTAGTGTCCATCCATGCGAACGGTGTATGAGGCTGCCGGTGGCGACGGCGGGCTGCTTCGGCTGGCCCGGGCATGGCACGACAGGGTGATGGCGGACGAGGTCGTCAGCCATGCCTTCAGTCAAGGGTTCCGCCCCGACCACAGCGAGCGACTTGCTGCGTACTGGGCCGAGGCGCTCGGAGGACCGGCGCGGTATTCCATCGCCCACGGGGACGAGACGTCGGTGGTGCGCATGCACAGCGGCCACGGCGTGCACCACGAGATGGACCGTCGTGCCATCGCCTGCTTTGACGCGGCCTTGGCGGACAGCGGCCTGGATGCGGACACTGAGCTGGCACAGGTGCTGCACGACTACTTTCAGTGGGCGACCAGCGTGACCATGTCCCGCTACCACCGGTCCGCGGATGAGGTGCCGGACGGCCTCGTCATCCCCCGATGGACGTGGAGTGGCCCCGTCGACGCAGCGCCCTGAGAGGGGATCGCGCGGCGCGTCCCTGGCTAGGTGAGGCGTTCGACGACCATGGCCATGCCCATGCCGCCGCCGACGCACATGGTCTCGAGGCCGATGGTCTTGTCGAGGGTGCGCAGGTCGTTGAGCAGGGTGGCAGAGGATGCGCGCGCCGGTCATGCCGAAGGGGTGACCGAGGGCGATGGCGCCGCCGTGGGGGTTGAAGCGCTCGTCCCAGGGGTCGATGCCGATGCCGCGGGCGGCGGGGATGACCTGGGCGGCGAAGGCCTCGTTGAGCTCGACGACGTCGACGTCGTCGATGCTCATGTGGGCGCGGGCCAGGGCCTGCCGGCTGGCCGCGATGGGGCCGAGGCCCATGAGCTCGGGGGTGAGCGAGCCGAGCCCGGTGCTGACGATGCGGGCGAGCGGGGTGATGCCGAGCTCGCGGGCCCGGGTGTCGCTCATCAGCAGCACGGCGGCGGCGCCGTCGTTGAGCGGGCAGGAGTTGCCGGCGGTGACGGTGCCGTCCTCGCGGAAGACGGGGGCGAGGGAGGCGAGCTTCTCCAGCGAGGTCTCGCGGCGGGGCCCGTCGTCGACGGTCATGAGGCCGCCGCCGGGGAGGGGGACCGGGATGATCTCGCGGGCGAAGAAGCCACTGTCCTGGGCGGCGACGGCGCGCTGCTGGGAGCGCAGCGCGAACCGGTCCTGCTCGTCGCGGGAGATCTCCTCGCGGCGGGCGACGTTCTCGGCGGTCTCACCCATGGCGATGTAGATGTCGGGGAACCCCTCTGGGTTGCCCGGCTTGAGCCGCTCGTTCTCGTTCTGGGGGTTGTCGCTCATCCCGTTGACGAAGCGCGACACGCACTCGATGCCGACCGAGAGGAAGACATCGCCCTCGCCGGCCCGAATCGCGTGCGCCGCCATCCGCGTGGTCTGCAGGGACGATGAGCAGTAGCGCGTCACCGTGGTGCCGGGCACGCCGAGCCCGGCGAGGATGCTCACCACGCGGCCGAGGTTGAAGCCCTGCTCCCCACCGGGGAGCCCGCAGCCGCAGATGAGGTCCTCGATCTCGGCGATGTCGAGCTGCGGCACCTGCTCCAACACCCTGCCGACGATGTGCGCGCCGAGGTCGTCCGGGCGGACGTTGACCAGCGACCCCTTCATGGCACGGCCGATCGGCGACCGACCGGCGGCGACGACGACGGCTTCAGGCATGGCGCGGCGGCCCTCCGGGCGAAGTTGACGCGGATGTCAATTGTGGCCCAACGGTACGGTGAACGGCCTGCCGGGCTATTCTCCGCTCCGCACAGGACCGCTGTGCGGAAGCGGGGAGGAGGTCGTGGTGCAGTACTTGGTCACCGGCGCCACCGGGTTCATCGGGCGGCAGCTGGTCGGGCTCCTCCTGGCGCGCGAGGGCGAGGTCAACGTGGTGGTGCGCCCCGGGTCGCGGCACCGCTTCGCCGCCCTGCGTGACCGTGTCGACCCAGCGGGCACGCGGCTGCGCGCGGTGGTCGGTGACATCGCCGAGAGCGAGCTGGGCATCTCTGCCGACGAGCGTGCCCGTCTGCAGGGCGCGACCGTCTTCCACCTTGCCGCGGTCTACGACCTGACGGCGTCGGAGGCGGCCACGGCACGGGCCAACATCGACGGCACGCGCAACACCGTGGCGCTCGCCAACGCCATCGGCGCCCAACGGCTTCACCACGTCAGCTCCATCGCCGTCGCCGGGCGCCACAAGGGGGTCTTCACCGAGGAGATGTTCGCCGAGGGCCAGGAGCTCGACCACCCGTACTTCTCGACCAAGTACGAGGCCGAGCGCATCGTCCGCGAGGAGGCGACCGTGCCGTGGCGTGTCTACCGGCCGGGCATGGTCATCGGCTCCTCCGAGACCGGGGAGGCAGACCGCGTCGACGGCCCGTACTACGCGTTCAAGCTCATCCAGACCCTGCGCAGCGAGTTCCCCCAGTGGGCACCGTTCGTGGGGCCCGAGGGCGGCCCGTTCAACCTCGTGCCCGTCGACTTCGTGGCTCGCGCGATGGACCACATCGCCCATCTCCCCGGGCTCGACAACCGCGCCTTCCACCTCGTCGACCCGGCGCCGCTCTCGCTCGGCGACACCCTCAACACGTTCTGTCGTGCGGCGCACGCGCCGGAGTTCGCGCTGCGCTTCGACCGGCGCATGACCAGGATGATCCCCGGCGACACCCTCAAGGTGGTCGGCGACCTCCCCGCCATCAAGCGGGTGCGCCGCCAGGTGCTCGACCGGCTCGGCATCCCCGAGACGGCGCTCGAGTACATGGATTACCCGGCGACCTTCGACGCCACCGGGGCCCAGGCGGCGCTCGCCGGCAGCGGCATCCGCGTCCCGCGTCTCCACGACTACGCGTGGAAGGTGTGGGACTACTGGGAGCGCCACCTCGACCCCGACCTGCCCACCCCGCAGAACATCCGCCGCGTTGCCGGTGAGAAGGTGATCGTCATCACCGGCGCGTCGAGTGGCATCGGCCGTGCGGTGGCCGGTGCGCTGGCGGGCTCGGGCGCGACCATCGTCGGCGTGGCACGCGGCGTCGACAACCTCGAGGAGATGAAGGCGGAGGTCGAGGCGCTCGGCGGTACCGTCCAGGTCCGCCCGACCGACCTCAGCGACCCGTCGGCATGCCGGCAGCTGCTCGAGGCAGTGGTCGAGGAGCACGGCCGCGTCGACGTGCTCATCAACAACGCGGGCCGGTCGATCCGCCGCTCGGTGATGGACTCACTCGATCGCTTCCACGATTTCGAGCGAACCATGCAGCTCAACTACTTCGGCGCCATCGCCCTGATCATGGCCGCGCTGCCGAGCATGAAGCAGCACGGCGCCGGCCACATCATCAACATCACCTCGATCGGTGGTCAGACGTACCCGCCGCGCTTCGCGGCCTACGTCGCCAGCAAGGCCGCGCTCGACGCCTACTCGCGCTGCCTCGCCCCCGAGGTGGCCGCCGACGGCATCGACATCACCACGGTGCACATGCCCCTGGTGCGCACCCCGATGATCGCGCCCACCGGCATCTACAAGAACTTCCCCACCATCAGCCCCGAGGAGGCGGCTGCCATGGTGGTGCAGGCGATGATCACGCGGCCCCACGAGGTGTCCACCCGGCTGGGCAAGTTCGGCGAGCTGACCCACGCGGTGCTGCCGGGCCTGCACAACCTGATCATGAGCGCCGCCTACCACATGCTCCCCGACAGCGGCGGCCGTCCCAAGGACGGCGATGCCGAGCCGACGGAGGCGCCGGTCACCGCCGAGGCGTACGCGCTCGGCATGTTGATGCGCGGTATCCACCTGTAACAGGGCGGACGCATCCCTCGACGAATGGCATCCACCGCTGGACGGGGTGGAGCATCATTCCGGCGCCATGGTTGCCGACGTGCGCGCGGAGAGCGACGAACCCGGGGGCCGGCACGCCGACCGCTGCCCGTACTCGCGGTCGTTCACGCCGGCCTTTGCCGACCACCCGGAATGCCCGGCGTACCAGGCGGCCACGTTCACCGTCCTCGATGCCACCGACCGCCCGCTCGGCCCCGGGCTCACCTGCCGTCACCTGGCGGTGGGCACCGACCCGGTCCGCGTCGGGCGCTTCTATCCGCGCTGCGGCCTCGGTGACGCCGAGAGCCGGCTGCGCTGGGTGGCCGCGGTCACCCCGGCGCGGCTGGCGGTGATGCGGTCGCTCGAGGAGGAGTTCGACGCGGCGACGCTGGCGGCGCGCACCGAGCTGGCCGTGGCCAAGGCCGCGCTGGTGCACCGCGAGGCGGACCCCGGTGACGTCGAGGATCTCGAGATGCGCCTCAGCATGTTCCTCGACACCGTCGACGCCTTCATCGACGAGCGCGCCGCCCGCCTCGCCGACGTCGGCCTGCCGCCCGGCCGCATGAAGCAGCTCTTCGCCGAGTGGTCGATGGCCTGGCTGCGCAGCAACGATGTGTACGGCCCCGACCCCCGCCGGCTGGAGGGCGCCGGGCTCTCCGCGAAGACAGCGGCGTTGCTGGGAGCCGAGCTGCGCGACGGTGGGCTGCCGCCTCTCGCCCCCGGCCGGGGCGCCGAGGCCCGATCGGCGGTGCTGAGCATCACCCGCACCGAAGGGCCCCGCACGCTCCACCTCCGCGGCGAGCTCGACGTCAGCACCACCGACCTGCTCGGCTCGGCGTTGGCGGCCGCGCTGACCGACGGCGCCAGCGTCATCGTCGACTTCGCCGAGGTGCTGTTCTGCGACCTGAGCGGTCTCCGCGCCCTGGTGCGCGCCGGCCAGGCCGCCGCCACGGGGCAGACGGTCGAGGTCATCCACCTGCCCGGCCACCTCCGCGAGGCCATGCGCGCGGTCGGCTGGTCCGACATGCCCGGCCTGGTCATCGTTGCCGCCGCGGGCGTTTCGGAAGCGAACAGATGAGCCTGGGCGCGTCCCACGCGGTATGGTTGAGCGAGCCACACCGGACCGCTGCGACCAGTGGAGCCCCGAACACATGAGCGTCACCGCACAGCCCGTCGGTGCCGGGCAGTTCCGCCACGAGGCCCTGCTCTACGCCGGCCACGACGATTTCGTCCGCTCGACGGCGCGCTTCATCCGCGACGGCGTGGAGGCAGGCGAGCCGACACTGGTGGTGGTGGCGCGTCCCAAGCTCGAGAGACTGCGCGACGAGCTCGGCGGCGACGCCGACGGGGTGGTCTTCGCGGACATGGCCGACGTTGGTGCCAACCCCGGCAGGATCATCCCGGCCTGGCAGGACTTCGTCGACGCGCATCCCTCGTCGGCACGACTGCGCGGGATCGGCGAGCCGGTGTGGGCCGAGCGTGACCCGGTCACCCTGCTCGAGTGTCAGCGTCACGAGACCCTGCTGAACGTCGCCTTCGCCGCCGGCCGCCCCTGGTGGTTGCTCTGCCCCTACGACACCGCAGCCCTGGCCGGCGAGGTGATCGCCGAAGCGCAGCGCAGCCATCCGCTGGTCTCGCAGAGTGGCCTGGCGCGCACCAGCCCCACCTTCGGCGGCGTCCACGCCTTCAGCACGCTCGACGCCCCGCTCGACCCCGCGCCGCAGACGGCGCGATCACTCGGCTTCGCGATCGGCTCCCTGCGACCGCTGCGCGCGCTCGCCGCCGCCGAGGCGGCCCGGGCGGGGCTGCTCTCCTCACGGATCGCGGCGCTGGTGCTGGCAGTCAACGAGGTGGCCACCAACAGCCTCGGTCACGCCGGTGGCGGCGGCAAGCTGCGCGTGTGGCGCGGCGCCCGATCGGTGGTGTGCGAGGTGACCGACAGCGGCCGCCTCGACCAGCCGCTTGTCGACCGGCGCCGCCCGGGGGCGAACCCCAACGACAGCCGTGGGCTGTGGCTGGCCAACCAGGTGTGCGACCTTGTCCAGCTGCGCTCGTCGGCGGCGGGCACCACGGTGCGCCTCCACATGACGGCCGCGTGAGCACCCCGCCCGGGGGGAGCGCTCGAGGACACTGAGCTCGCGGGTCCGGCGCTACGAGCCGTTGCGCAGCCAGATGTCGATGGGCCCGCTGCCGAAGACCAGGGTGTAAGCGCCGCCGTCGAGGACGGGGGTGATCTCCGGCCACTGGCTCTCGGCGTCGTCGGAGACGATGATCAGCGTGGGGTTGATCGCCGCCACCGCGTCCGCCACCGGCCCGTTGTTGCCGAGCAGGACCTCGTCGTTGTAGATCGGCGGGGTCGGCATCAGCACCGGGAGGTCGGCGAGCGAGTACACCCAGGCGTCCGACGACCACACCACCGCCGACGCCCCCGAGTAGCCGTGAGCTGCGATCCACGCCGCCACCGCCTTGTCCGCCGGCACGTGCACGTCGAACAGCTGGTCCCAGTCGCTGTCGTCGCCCTGCACGGCCGCCTGCACCGCTCCGCCGTAGTACTGGGTGAGGGTGCGGCTGGTGTTCTGGGCCGGCGACGGGGCCCACTCGGGTACCCAGTCGACGCCGGTCACGCGTGCCAGCGCGGCGGCGACGACCAGGCCGGCGACCCCGGGCAGCATCCGCAGGGCAGCGGTACGGCGCATGGAGGGCAGGCGCGCGGGCAGCGGGATGGCGGCGACCGCCAGGCACACCGGGGCCGCGGCGGCGGTGAGGTAGTGGGCGTAGGGCTGGCCGGCCATGGCCGCGACCAGCAGCGCCGCGGTCGCCCACACCACGATCGCCCACGTCGCGGTGCCGAGCCGGCGGCTGGTGATCGCGCCGCCGAGCAGCAGGAGCCCGGCCACGCCGACCGCGGCGATGTGCGCCACCACGCCACCGGCATTGCTGGGCAGCACTGATCTTGTGTAGGGGATGTAGAAGCCCACCAAGGCGAAGGCCACCTTGCCCGCACCGGCGGTGGCGATGGCCACGCCCAGCCATGCCAGGGTGATCGTCACCACGGTGCCCACGTAGGCGAGCAATTCGCGCCACCGCGCCTGGGGGCTGACCGCGATCACCAGGCCGAAGGCCGCCGCCTCGGCGACCACGGTCTGCTGGTAGGCGATGCCGGCGGCCACCAGCGCCCCGAGGATGAACGGCCATGCGGCGAGGCGGCGCGAGGAGGGCACCGCGCGTCGCGGGTCGACGTGCACCAGCAGGATGGCGCCGGCCCAGGTGACCGGGGCGATGAGCAGGCTCTCGGGCAGGGCGAGCTCCGCGTCGAGGAGGGGCAGGCCCAGCGCCAGCGCGCCGAGCAGGGTGGCGATGCAGGCACGCCGCGGGCCGAGGAGGCGCGCGGCCGCGAAGGCCACCGCGGCCATGGCGATCGCCCCGGCGAGATAGGTCAGCAGGTGCAGGCCCACCTCGCTGGTACCGAAGATGCGCACGTCCGCGGCGATCGTCCACGACTGCAGCGGCGGCTTGTTGTTCCAGATCTGGCTGTAGAGCACTCGGCCGCGCAGCAGCGAGCGGGCCACACTGACGTAGCTCGCCTCATCGGTGTACCAGTGCGGCTCGAAGAACGAGGGCAGGCGGAGGACCGTGAAGACGAGGAAGCTTGGGGCTGTCCACCACAGCGCGCTGGTGCGCGCCGGGAGCCTCAACTCAGGCCGTCGCAGCCGCATCGGTCGGACGTGCCTGGCAGCTCACCACCGCAGTAATACCATCCTGCGCACGCCCCGCTGGTGCGCCGCGTCTACGATGGGCTCCGCAGGAGGTGAGAGGTGACCGACAACAAGGTCTTCGACGGGTACCCGGACAGCCCGCCGGAGGAGACGATGCCGACGCAGCCCGAGCTCTCTCTCGAGGACGCCGATCGCGAGCTGGAGGAGGAGGCTGAGGTGAGCCCGCGTGGCGCCGCCCCCGACCTCGGCGACCGCGAGGACGCGTTCAGCGACGCCCCGGATGCCGACCAGCTGGCCGCCGTCGAGGTCGGTGACCAGGGCTCGCGACCCGAGGACGCAGCCAACTTCGAGGACAACGCCGCCGAGTGGTCGCGGGAGCGCAGCTGACCCGTCAGGGGTGACGATTGCGATCGGCTGCGGTCATTGCCACGACGTCGTCGTGGAGCAGCCCATTGCTGGAGAGGCCGACACCACCGAGCGGGCCGTCGCCGGAGCGGTCGAGGAAGCGGCCGCCGGCCTCCTCGACGATGAGCGAGAGCGCGGCGTAGTCCCACACGTTGGCGCGCGCCGTCCAGCCGATGTCGGCCGCGCCGCTGGCGACCGCCAGGTGCGAATGGGTGTTGCCGAGCCCGCGGGCCTCCCAGCAGCGGTTGGTCACGAGGAGCAGCTCCGCCGCCATGCCGGCCCGCTGGAAGCCGGCCACCGAGCTGTGCACGAGCATCGCCTCGCCGAGGTCGGCGACCCTTGACACCCGGATCGACTCCTCGTTCGCCGTGGCGCCGCCGCCGCGCACCGCGGCATAGCGCTGCGCCTCGGCCGGGGTCGAGGCGATCGCCACCATGGTGCGGCCGTCGAGCTGCAGGGCGATGAGGGTGCCCCATGTCTCCATGCCCCGCACGAAGCTCTTGGTGCCGTCGATGGGATCGATGACCCAGCGCCAGCCGGTGGTGGCGAGCGGGTCGCCGCCGAACTCCTCGCCGACCACCGCATGGGTCGGGCGACGAGCGCTGACCAGGTCGCGGATGGCCCGCTCGATGCCACGGTCCGCCTCGGTGACCGGGGTGTGGTCAGGCTTGGCGGTGACCTCGAGGTCGTGCGCGCGGAAACGATCCATGGAGATGGCGTCCGCGGCGTCGGCGAGCTCGTGCGCGAAAGCCAGCTCCTCGTCGAGGGCGTCGATCGAGCTCCCGGCCATCTCCCCAGCCTACCGGCCACGGACCGAGGCGGCCGTCGTACCCTAGGCAACGCCCATTCGTCCAGAGGAGTCCCGTGCCCATGGCCCACCGCAAGCTGCCGATCTTCGACGAGAAGGGTTTCGTGATCCTTCGTGACCACGAGGGGCCGGCGATCCCCACCGCGGAGTGGATGGGCCTCGAGTACATGGACTGGAAGAGCGGGGGCGACACCAACTTCGCCCCGCTCGCCTCGGCGCTCGGCGAGATGGAGTGCGCCGGCTTCTGGGACCACGGCAAGCCCGACAAGGACGGCATCTGGACCAAGAACAAGGACATCGCCCCGTGCCTGGTCCGCTACGTCGAGGCGGTGGGCACCCGGTACGGGCGCGTCCGCGTCATCAAGCTCAACCCCAGCGACGAGGCCTTCGCCGTCCGCCAGCTGCATCTCGACGACAACAACCGCCTCAACCCCGACGGCGAGGGCTGGGTGGTGCGCTCGTGGCTGGAGCTCACCGACAACAACGCCACCTTCATCCTCCGCGAGGACAAGGAGGAGGCGGGCACCGAGACGCGCATCCCCCTGCACAAGGGGATGCAGTTCGTCATCGACACCCAGCGCCTCTGGCACGTGGTGCACAACCCCGGTCCTGAACCCCGCTACGCGCTGATCACATCGTGGGAGTCCGGCGATGCCCTGCAGGCGTGGATCGACTCGCAGGCCGTCGTGGGTGAGGGCGCGGCCGTTCGCTGACGCCCGACCATCACGGCGCCGCGTCGGGATCGATCGCCTCGCCGCAGCGGGGGCAGTAGTCGCCGGCGTCATCGTCCACCATCTCGCCGCATGTCGGGCACTGCGTGGTCATCACCGTCCTCCTCGCGGTCGTGACCCTGGTGCCGCTGATGGTGGCCGTGAGGGCGGGACATTCGGCGCCCATCGTCTGAGCGGCCGCCGACGGGTCAGGCCTGCGCTTCGATCCTGGTCCAGGCGACGTGGAGGACGTCGGCTGCCGCCGCCGAGGTGAGCAGCGCCATCACGTCGCGGGTGGCGCGGGGCGCGTGCAGCCAGCCGACCGCCAGCGCGGTCGCAGCCCACTGGGTGAAGCAGAAGGGGCAGGTCAGCAGCTCGCCGATCGCGTAGCGCAGCCCGTCGCCGCGAGGCGCCTCGTTGACCTCGGGACCGTCGCCCTCCTCGACGAACTCGGTGAAGGGCGCGCGCACGAAGCCGGTCACCTTGTCCTTGGTGATGATGCGGCTGAGCCGGAACGCGGCGACCGCGAGCAGGGCGCCGTCGGTGAATGTCGGCGCCGGGATGCCACCACGGCGCCGCGCGCCGGTGAGCGCGCCGATGGTCGTCGCCGTCGCGTAGGTGGCGAAGAGCGTGATGTACGGACCGAGCTGGCGCTCGCGGCCGTAGCCGGACACCAGCCGGGCCATCGGTTCGATGTGGCGGCGTGGGGAGAGGGAGCGGATCACCACCCCAGCCTAGAGGTCACGCACCGTTCGCCGTCGTCCTCGGCGCGGCGCCCCCAAGACACTCAAGGACCCGGGGGTGGAGCACCCCGTTGCTGGTGACCACGTTGCCGCCGTCACAGCGGTCGGCTCCGGCGAAGTCGCTGAAGGCTCCGCCGGCCTCCCGCACGATGAGGCGGACCGCGCTGACATCCCACTCGTTGACGATCGGCTCGACGCCGCAGTCGATGGCACCCTCGGCCACCAGCATGTGCGACCAGAAGTCGCCGAATCCTCGGACCACGCGGCACGCCTCGGCCAGCCGCGCGAAGCCGTCAGCCCAGCCGTGGCGCGCGAAATCGCGCACGTCGGTGAACGAGAGGGTTGCCGTGTCGAGCGCGGCCACGGTCGAGACCCGCAGGCGCCCGTCGGCACCCCAGGCGCCGACGCCGCGCGCCGCCCACCAGCGCCGCCCCAGCGCCGGCGCGGAGACCACCGCACACGTCTCCTCACCATGGTGCTGCAGCGACAGCAGCGTCGCCCACACCGGCACGCCGCGCGCGAAGTTCTTGGTGCCGTCGATGGGGTCGACGATCCAGCGCCAGTCCGATTCGCCGGTCGAGCCGCCTTCCTCGCCGAGGACGGCGTGGCCCGGGCGCGCCGTGGCGACCTGGGTGCGCACCAGCGCCTCGACGAGACGGTCGGCGTCGGTCACCGGCGTGTCGTCGGGCTTGACGTCGACGCGAAGGTCGGCGGAGCGGAACCGCGCCAGCGTGACCTTGTCGGCGAGGTCGGCGATCTCCAGCGCCAGGGCGAGGTCGGCCTCCGTCTCAGCCACCTGCGTCGCGCTCGACGGCGGTGAAGAAGCACGAGGTCTCGCCGGTGTGGCAGGCGGGCCCGGCCGGATCGACGCGCAGCAGCACGGCGTCGTCATCACAGTCGAGGCGCACCTCGACCACCGCCATGCGATTGCCGCTCGTCGCACCCTTCTCCCAGAGCTCGCCGCGAGAGCGGCTCCAGAACCATGCGGCGCCGGTGCGCAGGGTTCGCTCCCACGCCTCCTGGTTCATATGGGCGAGCATCAGCACTGCACCGCTGCCGGCGTCCTGGACGACAGCGGGCACGAGCCCGTCGGGGCCGAAGCGGGGCATGGCGCTCACAGCCGCACCTCGATCCCGTGGCCGGCCAGGTATCGCTTGGTGTCGGGCACGGGGTGCGCGTCGAAGTGGAAGATGGACGCGGCCAGCGCCGCGTCGGCGCCGCCCTCGGCGAGCACGGCGCGGAGGTGCTCGGGCTCACCGGCACCGCCGCTGGCGATCACCGGCACCGGCACAGCACCGGCCACCGCCGAGGTCAGCGCCAGGTCGTACCCGGTGCCGGTGCCGTCCCTGTCCATGCTGGTCAGCAGGATCTCACCCGCGCCGCGGTCGGCGGCCTCGCGCGCCCACGCCAGCGCATCCCGACCGGTGTCATGGCGTCCGCCGTGCGAGAAGACGCGCCATCCGTCGCCGGCCCGGCGCGCGTCGATGGCCACCACCACGCACTGCTCACCGAACCGTGCCGCGGCCTCATCGATGAGGTCGGGCCCGGCCAGCACCGCGGTGTTGAGCGAGACCTTGTCGGCGCCGGCGCGGAGCAGGATGTCGATGTCGCCGAGTCCCCGGATGCCGCCGCCGACGGTGAGCGGGATGAACACCGCGTCGGCGGTGGCGCGGACTGCCTCGAGCAGGATGTCACGGCTGTCGCTGGACGCGGTGATGTCGAGGAACACCAGCTCGTCGGCGCCGTCGGCGTCGTAGCGCGCAGCCAGCTCCGCCGGGTCGCCGGCGTCGCGCAGCTCGACGAAGTGCACACCCTTGACGACGCGGCCGTGGTCGACGTCGAGGCAGGGGATGACACGCTTGGCAAGGGTCACGGGCGCATTGTTCCGCTGAACCGCTCCAGCGCGGCGCGCAGGTCGAAGCCGCCCTCGTGGAGCGCGCGCCCGACGATCGCCCCGGCGGCGCCGGCCTGCGCGCACGCCGCCACGTCGTCGAGGGTGGTGACGCCGCCGCTGGCGATGACGTCCCCCGCGAATGCCGCGCACACCGCACCCAGCGAGTTCGAGTGCGGGGCCGCCGAGCATGCCATCCCGCTCGATCGCGGTGTGCACCACCCCGGCCAGCGGCCACCTCCGCCAGCGTTCGAGGTGGACCATGGCGTCGCCAGCGGGCGCCGTCCATCCCTGCGCGCGAGCGGCGCCATCGCTGACGTCGAGCCCGGCGAGGACGCGCCCGGGAAGTGCCGCGCACAACGCCTGCGCCGCCTCGGGGTCGCGCACGGCCAGGCTGCCGATCACCACGAACGCGGCCCCGGCGTCGATCCATGCCTGCGCCGCCTCGCGACCGCGTACCCCACCGCCCACCTGGGCGTCCACGCCATCGCCGGCGAGCGCGGCGACGGCGGCGCGAACGGCGACTGCCGACGCCTCGTCGGGCCGGCCCCGGGCAGCGTCGAGGTCGACGAGGTGCACGCGGCGAGCGCCGGCGTCCACGAACCGGCGCACCGTGCCGACCACGTCGTCACCGAACACCGTCTCGCGCGTGTAGTCGCCGCGCAGCAGACGCACCACGCGCCCGCCGCGCACATCGACGGCGGGGATGACCAGCACGCGCTGCTCAGGCCGGCGCGAGCGCCGCGCAGCGGGCCGCGAAGTTCGCGTACATGCGAAGGCCGGCAGTGCCACTCTTCTCCGGGTGGAACTGGGTGCCCGCGACCACGCCGCGCTCGACGGCGGCGACCACCTCCCCGCCGTACTCCGTCGTGGCCACCACGTCAGTGCGATCAGTGCCGACGGCGGCGTACGAGTGCACGAAGTACACGTGCTCACCGTCCGCGACACCATCGAGGAGGGTCGACTCGCGGGTGCGCACCAGCCGGTTCCAGCCCAGGTGCGGCACCTTGCCACGGCTGCTGTCGAGCCGGGTGACGCGGCCGGGGAACAGGCCGAGGCCACGACCGCCCTCCCCCTCGTCGCTCTCCTCGAAGAGCAGCTGGAAGCCGAGGCAGACCCCGAGCAGCGGCCGGCCGTCGGCGACCATCTCGATGACCAGTGCGTCGAGGTCGCGCTCTCGCAGGGTCGCCGCCGCCACGGCGAAGGCGCCCACCCCGGGCAGCACGAGGCCGTCACACGCCGACAGCTCCGACGGGTCGGCGCTGAGAACGGCGTGCGCGCCCGCCGCAGCCGAGGGCGCGCTCGACGCTGCGCAGGTTGCCCACCCCGTAGTCGCACACGCCCACCCGCGCGCTCACCGTCACAGCACCCCCTTGGTCGACGGGATGCCGCCGCCGATGACGGTCAGCGCCTGCCGCGTCGCCAGTCCCAGCGCCTTGAACGCGGCCTCGGCGACGTGGTGCAGGTTGTCGCCGCGGATGAGGTCGAGGTGCAGGCTGATGCCCGCGCTCTGCGCGTAGCCGCTCACGAACTCGTGGAGCACGCTGACGTCGAAGTCGTTGATGCGCCCGCGCAACGCGGGCATCTCGTACACGACGTGGGGGCGCTTGCCGTAGTCCAGCGCGCACCGCACCAGTGCCTCGTCGAGCGGCGCATAGGCGTGACCGAAGCGCGCGATGCCGGCACGGTCACCGAGCGCCTCGGCAACGCAGCCGCCCAGCACCAGCCCGGTGTCCTCGACGAGGTGGTGGGCATCGACCTCCACGTCGCCCGTGCCGCTGAGCTCGACATCCATGCCGCTGTACTTGACGAACGACTCGATCATGTGGCCGAAGAAGGGCAACGGCAGGTCGACGCGCGCGCGCCCGGAACCGTCGACGCTCACGGCGCACTCGATGCGGGTCTCCCTGGTCTCGCGCACGGTGCGCGCGGAGCGCTCGTTCACGAGGCGCGTTCCTCCATGCGCAGGCGGATCGCCTGCTCGTGGCCGTGCAAACCCTCGGCCGCGGCGAGGATCGAGGCAACCGGTGCCAGGCTGTCGAACTCCTCGGCACTGAGGTCGACCACCGATGGCCAGCGCACGAAATCCATCGCTGACAGCGGGCCGCGGTAGCGGGCCGCTCCCTGGGTCGGCAGCGTGTGGTTGGGACCGGCGATGTAGTCACCCATCGACACCGGCGACAGGGCGCCGCAGAAGATGGCCCCGGCGCCGCGGACGCTGTCGCGCAGCGCCTCGGCCGCGCCGCCCTGCAGGGAGAGATGCTCGGGCGCGAACGAGGTCACCAGCGCCAGCGCGCCGGCGAGGTCGTCGACGACCACCACCGCGCTGTGGCGGCCGGCGGACTCGGCGATGATCCCGGCACGCGCTGCGGCCGGGGCCGCGCGCTCAAAGCTCGACCGCACCGCCCAGGCCAGCGCGGCATCGTCGGTGACGCACACCGCCCAGGCCAGGGGATCGTGCTCGAGCTGGGAGACGAGGTCGGCGGCGACGTTGTCGGGCGCGGCACCCTCCGATGCCACCACCATGATCTCGCTGGGGCCGGCCAGCTGGTCGATGTCGACGGCGCCGAAGACCTCGCGCTTGGCCAGCGTGACGAACAGGTTGCCGGGGCCGACCACCTTGTCGACAGGCTCGATGGTCTGGGTGCCGTAGGCCAGCGCGGCGATGGCCTGGGCGCCGCCGATGGCGTGCACCTCCTCGACGCCGAGCAGGTGGGCGGTGGCTGCCACCAGCGGGTGGATCCGCCCATCGGGTCCCGGGGGTGTGGCCACGGCGATCGAGCGCACGCCGGCCACCTGAGCGGGGATCACCGCCATCAGCACCGTGCTCGGGTAGGCGGCGCGGCCGCCGGGGACGTAGCAGCCGGCGCGACGCAGGGGCTCAGGGCGCAGGCACAGACGCGGCTCGCCGCGCGCACGGGTGTCGACCTGGAGGGCGTGGAAGCCACGCAGGCGGTCGGCCGCGGCGTGGAGCGCGTCGCGCAAGGGCCTGTCGAGCTCGTCGAGGCAACGCGCCATCCAGGCCGGGTCGACCAAGGGGTCGGTCACCCGCACCCCGTCGATCCGCTCCGTCCACGCCACCACCGCGGGGTCGCCGCGGCCGGCCACGTCGGTGACGATCTCGCGGACCGCGTCGACGGCGGAGATCTCCCGCCCGAAGATCTCGCCGAGGCGCCGAGCCGTGCCGGCGTCGGGCTGCGGGATGGTGAAGCGCCGCTGCGGGCCACCTGCGTGCCGGCGCCACTGCTCGGCTGTCAGCACCGGGATGGTCGTGGTCATGCCCCGCGCGCCTCGGCGGTGCGACGCAGGCTGGAGGCCAGCTCGGTGATGGCGGCGCTGCGGGTCTTCATCGAGGCGACGTTGACCACCAGCCGGGCGGTGGAGCTGGCGATGGTGGTCACCTCGCAGAGCCGGTTGGCGCGCAGCGTCGCCCCGGTGGCGACGAGGTCGACGATCCCGTCGGACAGGCCCGCGGATGGCGCCAGCTCCACCGACCCGTGCAGCCGGATCAGCTCGGCACCATCGCCCCGCCCGGCGAAGAAGGCGCGGGCGGAGTGCGGGTACTTGGTGGCCACCCGCAGCGAGGGCGGCCACTCGCCGCGGGCCAGTGCCGACCCCTCGGGGGCGGCCAGCACCAGGCGGCAGTGACCGAAGCCCAGGTCGGCCAGCTCGTAGAGGTCTCGGCGCGACTCCCAGAGCACGTCCTTGCCGACGATGCCACAGTCGCAGGCACCCATCTCGACGTACACGGGCACGTCGGTGGGTCGCACGGTGATCACCTCATGGCGGCCGACGTCGAGCTGGAGGCGCCGCGCGAAGGCCTCAGGGTGCAGCTCGGGAGCCACCCCGGACTCGCGCAGCAGCGCGCACGCATCGGCGAGCAGCGCCCCGGTCGGCACGGCGATGCGCAGGCCGCCGGCGTCGCGCAACGAGGCCGGGTCGCGCCGCCGGCTGATGGCGTCATGACAGCGGTCCGCGTGGACGACGAAGCCGGTGGCGGGTTTGTCGAGCCCGAACCGCTCGAGCAGCGAGTCGTAGCGCCCCCCCGCGCCGAGCGGGAAGCCGACGTCGCCGCTGAACAGCTCGAAGGTGGGCCCGGTGTAATAGCTCCAGTCGCGCACGGCGCCGAGGTCGAGGTGGACCCGGTCGTCGAGGTGGCGATCGGCCAGCAGCTGCCAGAGCGTGGCCAGCTGGTCGAGGGCGCGCAGGGGCTCCTCGGCCTCGAGGCCCTCCCGCGCCCGGTCGAGCAGGTCGCGGCCGCCGCGCAGCGCCGGGAAGCGGAGCAGCAGCGCATGCTCGGCGGCCCCCAGGGCGGTGGCCGAGAGGGCTCGCTCGACGGCAACGAGGTCGCGCGCGGCCAGGGCTGCCCGGATCTCCGCCCGGCTGTCGGGCGCGACCCCGGCGCCGGCCAGCAGCGCGGGCAGGAAGCCGGCGTGGCCGATGTCGACCTGGATGTCGGCAACCCCGGCGGCATCGACGGCGGCGATGGCCAGGGCCACGCACTCTGCGTCGGCGCTGAGGTCGGGGTCGCCGACCAGCTCGCAGCCCGCCTGCACCGTCTCGCGCCGCCGGCCGCCCAGCAGGGTGCGGTTGCGCACCACCGGTCCCGCATAGCAGAGGCGGATCGGGAATGGCCCGCGACGCAGCTGCGTGGCCACCGTCCGGGCCACGCTGACGGTGCGCTCGCCGACCAGCGCCAGCAACCTGCCGTCCGCGTCCATGAAGCGGAAGAGCTCCTCGCCGGCGTCGCGGCCGAGACCCCGTTCGATGGTGTCGGCGTACTCCACGGTGGGTGTGTCGATCAGCGCGTAGCCGGCAGCCTCGAACGTGGCGACCAGGGCGCCACTCAGGGCGCGGCGCTCCGACGCCGCTCCCGGCAGCCAGTCGCCGAACCCGCCCGGTCGGGCTGCCGCGTCAAGTCCCGTCATCCGCGACAGTGTACGGACGGCTGGGCGGGGACCCGTTCCACTCGGCGCGATCGATCGCGCGGGCGTCAACCCAGCGCGGCGAGGAAGGCGTCGTTCTCGGCGGCGGACCCGATGGTGATGCGCAGCAGGCCACGCTCGCCCGCCGCGAAGACGCGCACCAACACCCCTTTCTCGCGGAGTCGGGCGGCGACCTCGGTGGCTGTGCGCTCCAGGGGAACGGCGCAGACGAAGTTGGCCTGCGACCGGGTCACCGCCCAGCCGCGCTCGGCGAGCGTCATGTTCAGTCGGTCGCGCTCGCCGGTGACGTGGGACACGAGGCGCCGATGGTGCTCGGCATCGCCGAGCGCGGCCAGGGCGCCGGCGACGGCGCAGCGGTCGACGGGGTACGACTCGCCGACAGCGACGAGGTCGGCGATCAGTGCGGCGGAGCCGACGGCGTAGCCGACGCGCAAGCCGGCCAGTGCGTGCGACTTCGAGAAGGTGCGCAGCACCAGCCAGTTGGGGTGGGCACTGAGGAGCGGCACAGACGAGGCGGGTGCGAAGTCGCAGTACGCCTCGTCGATGACCACCACGCCGCGGGCGGCGCCCAGGCGTTCCTCGAGCACGGCCGGCTCGACCCAGGTTCCTGTCGGCGAGTTGGGGTTGACCACGAACCGCAGCGGAGCGTCGGCGGCGGCGAGCTCGTCGGGGATCCCCCCGTCGGGGCTCAGCGCGACCGCATGGGTCAGCGCACCGTGCAGCTGAGCCGCGGACGCGAGCAGCGAGTAAGTGGGGTCGCTGACCACCATCGTCGCGCCCGGCTCGCAGAACGCGCGAATGCAGTCGTTGATGAGCGCGTCGGCGCCATTGCCCACCACCACCTGCCCCGGTGCGACATCGTGGTGAGCGGCCAGGGCGCTGCGCAGCGGTTCGGCGACCGGGCTCGGGTAGCGGTGCAGGCTGCCGGCGGCCCCGGCCACAGCCGTCGCGACAGACGCCGACGGCGGCCACGGCAACTCGTTGGTGTTGAGCTTGACCAGTCCCGCGCCGTCGGGCGGCTGTTCGCCGGGAACGTAGCCGAAGCCCGCACCGAGGGAAGGGCGCAGGAAACGCGACATCGCGCGCAGTCTACGAAGTGGGCGCCGCGGCCCCGGTTGAGCGCCCTGTATCCTCGCGCCGACCCGGCAGACGCACCCAGGGGAGGGTCGGACCGCGTGACCGAAGCCACGGCGACCCCGGCGATCCCGGCATCGCGACGACCCCGGTTCATTTGGACGGTCGGGACCTTCGTGGTCCTTGCGGTGATGTTCGCGATTCTGCCGCTCATCGTGCGCCGCGTCGGTGACGCCGACTACTGGTGGCACATCGTCACCGCCCGGTGGATGCTCGACCACCACGCGCTGCCGGTGCACGACCTCTTCACGTACACCGTGCCGACACATGCCTGGACCGACCACGAGTACCTCACCGAGCTGATCATGTACGGGCTCGGCAAGGTGGCCGGACAGCTGGCCATCAGCGTCTTCTTCGGGCTGGTCACGTGGGCCGGGTTCTGGTTCATCCTCAAGCGCATCCTGGTGCAGCCTGCCAACGCGGTGGCGGCCGCGGGCGCCCTCGGGCTCGCCGCGCTGGCGGGGGTGGCGGTGTGGGGCCCGCGCCCGCAGATGATCACGTTCGCGCTCGTCTGCGCCGAGCTCTACCTCATCGAGCGGTACCTGCGCAGCGGCAGCCGGACGCTGTACGCGATGCCGCTGCTCATGGTGGCGTGGGCCAACCTGCACGGCGGGTTTGTCATCGCCTTCCTCTTCCTCGGCCTCGCCGTCGCCTGCGAGCTGGCGCGCTGGCTCGTCAACCGCGCCGACGTCCGCGCCCGCACCAATGCGGGCCGGATCGCGCTGGTCACGGCGGCATCTGCGCTCACCGGTCTGCTCAACCCGCATGGCATTGCGCTCTATGCCTACTCGTGGCGGACGCAGACGAGCACGGTGCAGCAGTCGTTCATCCGCGAGTGGCAGTCGCCCGACTTCCACAGCTGGGAGATGCGCGGCTTCGAGGCGATGCTGGTGCTGCTCATCATCGGCCTGGCGCTGCGCCGTGGCCGGCCGACGCTGTTCAGCATGGTGGTGGCCGTGGCCGGCCTGCTGCTGGCGCTGCAGTCCTGGCGCCACATCGCCATGTTCGTGGCGGTGGCCACGCCGCTGCTCGCCTGGACGTGGGGACCGGCACTCGACGCGCTCGGCCTGCGACTGACGGGCGCACGCAGCCGGCTGCGGGTCAGCTCGCAACAACTGGTGCGCGGGGCGGCGCTGGTCACCGCCGCCGTCGCCGTCGCCGTGCTGGTGGTGGTGCGCTCGCTGCTGGGTCACCAGGCGGCGAGCACCGTGCAGAACTACCCGTCGGCAGCTGCCGACTACCTCGATGCGCACCCCGGCGTGGGCACCCACATGTTCAGCGACTACGCCTGGGGTGGCTACCTCATCTACCGCTTCTACCCCGAGCCCAGCCGGCGCGTCTTCATCTTCGGTGAAGCCGACCTCATGGGCGACACGATCATGAACCAGTACGTCGACATTGTGAACCTGCGAGGCGACTGGTTGGACATCCTCAACAGTCATCACGTCGACTACGTGGTGTTCCAACCCGACCAACCGCTGACAACGGCGCTGGCGACCCTGCCGAACTGGCACCTCGTGTACTCAGACCAGCTCGCGGTCATCTACGTGCGCAGCTGACGCGCTTCGCAGCTGAGATGGAAGAGCACCGCGACAGCGATGGTTTGGCCGCCTCTGCAGGTCGCGCGCTCGGCACCGACGTGCGTGTCGTCGTCACCATCCCGGAGCGGCTCGACGCGGCGCGCGCCGCGATGGACACGGTGCTCGCCGACATCGACCTCGCCTGCAGCCGCTTCCGCGACGACAGCGAGCTGAGTCGCCTCAACGCGGCCGCGGGCGACGAGCGCTCCGTCAGCCCCCTGCTGGCCACCGCGATCGGCCACGGGCTGCGCGCCGCGAGACTGACCGACGGCGACGTCGACCCGACCGTCGGCACCGCGATGCGGCTGATCGGCTACGACGTCGACTTCGCGTCGGTGATCTCATCCGGTGAGCCGCTGGTGATCACCAGTCGACCGGTCCCGGGCTGGCAGTCGGTGCGGTTGCGCGAACAGACCCGCACAGTGTTCGTCCCGCGTGGCGTGGAGCTCGATCTCGGCGCCACCGCCAAGGCGCTCGCCGCCGACCTCGCCGCGGCGGCGGCCCTGGAGGCGCTCGGTGGAGGAGGGGGTGTGCTCGTCAGCCTCGGTGGCGACATCGCCATGGCGGGCGAGGCGCCGCCCGGCGGCTGGTCCATCCAGGTCTCCGATGACAGCACGGCGCCCTTCGACAGCGCGGCGGAGCGCGTCAGCCTCACCGCCGGCGCGGTGGCGACGTCGAGCACCCGCACGCGCAGCTGGCGTCGCGGCGGGGTGACCCTCCATCACATCGTCGACCCGCGCACGGGGAAACCGGTCGACAGCGTGTGGCGACTCGCCACGGTCGTCGCCGCGACCTGTGTCGACGCCAACACCGCGGCCACGGCGTCCATCGTGCGCGGGCCCAGCGCGCCGGGTTGGCTGGCGGAACTGCGCCTACCAGCCCGGCTCGTCGGCAACGACGATGCGGTCGTGCGCGTGGCGGGCTGGCCCGAGCCCGAGGCTCGACCGGCGGGCTGACTTACAGCCAGGACCCAGCCTGCGCACAGGGGACTCCGACGCGTCGTGGCCAGCATGAGGCCATGACCAAGAGAGCTGCGACGCCTATCGACGGGACAGAGGGAGACGCCGTCCGTCGACGTGACCGCGCGCTGCGCCTGCGCCGGCGCATCACCACCACCGTGGCAGCCACCGGCGTCGGCACGGTGGCCGTCTTCGGTGTCCTCGCCGCCGACCACAGCGCTGCCAAGGCCACTGCCTCCACGACGGCCGCGACAACGTCCGCGACATCCGCTGCCGCGAGCACCCCCACCGCGGGGGCGTCGTCGGCGGCTGCCGGCTCTGCGTCCGCAGCCACCGCCGCACCCACGATCACCCCGGCCACCGCGGCGCCGACGGCCACCGCAGCGCCCACCGCCCAGGCGGTGACCGGCGGATCCGGGTAGGCGCGCGGAGGTGATCCAGATGTAGAGACGCCGACGCCGACCAACGCGCTGTCTCCGCAGCGAGGTTCATCAACACCCCGACACATCAAACGAAAGGACAACACCACATGGACACAGACAACGAGTTCCCAATCGGTCCGCCCCCGGTCGGACCGCCCCCGCCACCCCCGGTGCACCGGCACCGCCTCGGCGGCCTGCGCCGGCGCACAGCGCTGGTGGCCACGGCTGCCGGCTTGATGGGCGGCGCATTCGCCGGCGGGTTCATCGTGACCCACGCCGCCACGGCGGCCGCAACGCCGAGTGCCAGCGCCAGCGCCGGAACGACCACCCCGGCCGCGCCCGCGGCGGGCACCTTCCACTCCAACGAGAACGCCACTCACGAGGCCGGCGAGAGCGCCGCGCGTGAGGCTCAGGAGAACGCGGGACAGGTACCCACGGTCCCGTAACCAGAGCGGCGGACTGCGACACCGAAGGGCCGGCACCGCGCCGGCCCTTTCCCGTTGGGTGCGTATGCTGCCCGCCCATGAGGCTGCGCGTCGCGACGGTCGGCGTCTGTGTCGTGGCAGTCGCCGCAGCCGGCTTCGTGCTGTCACGCAGCGGCTCATCGTCGCCCACCGCATCATCGGGCTCGGCGCGGGGCACGCCGACACCAGCGCCGTCACGTGCACCTGGCCCGAGCCCCGCTCCCGAGCCGCTCACCATCGCGGCGATGCGCGCGCGCACCTACCCGGCGAGCGTCCTCACCCCGGTCCGGTCGGACGGCGACCAGGGCGGCTACGTCAACAGCGTGGTCTCATACGTGTCAGACGGGCTCGTCGAACGGGCCCTGCTCAGCGTTCCCGACACCCCGCGTCCGATGGCGGGGTGGCCGGTGGTGATCATCAGCCACGGGTACATCGACCCCCGGACCTACCGCACCGATGACGGGTCGTACGCGCAGTTCATCGCGACCTTCGCTCGCGCCGGGTACATGGTTGTCAAGCCCGACTTCCGCGGGCACGGCCAGAGCCAGGGCGTCGCCGAGGGGGGCTATCTCTCGCCGGTGTACACCTACGACCTGCTCAACCTGGTCAGCACGTTGCGCGTCGACGCTCGGGTGGACCGCAGCCGTATCGGGCTGTTCGGTCACAGCCTCGGCGGTTATGAGGCGCTGCGCGCCATGGTGGTCTCGAGCGCGATCAGGGCGGTGGTGTTCATGGCTGCGGTGGTGGGGTCGCTGGACGACATCTTCTTCAACTGGTCGACCGGGTCGACGCCGGCAACGCCGCCGCCACCGCCGGTGCAGCAGCAGGTGGCGCAGTCACTCATCGCCACCGAGGGCACGCCGCGCACCAACCCCGACTTCTGGAGCGAGTCGTCACCGATCAACTACGTCGGTGGCAACCAGGCCGCTGTGCAGATCGACGTTGACGTGGCCGACAGCCAGGTGCCCAGGCTCTTCTCCGATCACCTGGACGCCGCGCTGCACGGCGCCGGGACCGCGGTGCTGCAGTACCGCACCTACCCCGGCGACGACCACCAGTTCATCAGCAACCGCTCCGCGGTGCTGGCGGACATCATCGCCTTCTACCGCGCGTACCTCTGACGCACGAAAGCCCGCCCTCACGCGAGAGCGGGCTTCCGGGGAGAGGAGGACGGGGTCAGTTGCTCGACGACGCCGGTGCGTTCGGCGGCGGTCCACCGCGCCAGCCTCCCGGACCGCCGGCGGGCCGGGTGCCGTTCACCAGGTCGGTGACGCGGTGCTGTGTCTGGGACTTCTGCGTGGCGCCCTCAGCCGCGGTCAGCTGACCGGCGGCGACGCGGGCGTCGATCTCCTTGTTCTCGGAGGTGACCAGCGCCCCGACCACGGCCGCCGAGGTGGCGTTGTGCTCGGTCGCGATGGCGGCGATCGTCTTGCCGGCGGTGAGCTCGGTCTGCAACTGCGCGGTGGTGATGCCGATGGCAGCGGCGATCACCTGCTGATCCTCGGCCTGCGGCCCACCGGGACCGCCGAAGCCGTGTTCGGACCTGGTGTCGTTGACGAGGTCGGTGACGCGCTGCGTGGTCGTCGCCTTCATCTGGCTTGCCTCCGCGGAGGTGATGGTGCCGGCGGTCGCGGCGGCGTCGATCTCAGCGTTCTCATCGGTGACCAGTGCGGCGACGACCTTGGTGGGGTCGACGTTGTGCTCGGTCGCGATGGCGCGATCGTCTTGCCGGCCGCCATCTCCGTCTGCAGCTGCGTGGCGGTGATGCCGATGACGGATGCGACCTGCTGCAAGTCCTGGGTGCGCGCCGCGGGTCCGGCGCCCGCGAACCCGTGCGGTCTGTCGGTGGCGCCGGGCGCGGCCGGTGCAGCCGTCGCCGAGGGGCTGGCCGTGGTCGCCGCCTGCGAGATCATGTAGCCGCCGGCGATGCCGCCGACCACCAGCCCGCTGGCCACTGCCACCGCCGCGCCTTTGCGACTGATGAGCTGACGCCGCGAACCTCGAGCCGCCGCTGGCGGGGGAGGTGGTGGCGGCGGCGGCGACATCGCCTGGTCGCCCGAGTCGTTGATGGCGTCGTTCATGTCGTTGTGCCTCCAAGGCCGTGCCGTCTCTCTGGACGTCGCACACCAGTGTCGCCAGCGCAGCCTTACAGCAGCGTGACCTGTCGCTGTGAAACGCCTGTGAGTTTTCGTGGCGTGGGTGGCGCCACTGGCTGCGGTCGGGCCAGGCGCAGCGCCATGACCGGGCAGCTCGACACCGCTCGGCGCGCTGCCGGGAGCAGGTGACCCGGTACCTCGGGCGCTGCGAGGATCGGGAACCCCCAGTCGTCAAGCGAGATCCCTTCGGGGAACAGCTCGGCGCAGACGCCGTGGCCATCGCAGCGGATGCGATCGACGCTGATGCGCGTGGTCATGCCGCCCGCGCCGCCCGGCGGACGATGCTGCACCCGCGCCCTTCGCCGTGGCTCACGAACTCGTCGCCGAAGACATCGATGGCGCTCAACAGCACCGCCGCGGCGCCGTCGGGATGATGGCAGGCACCGCGACCGCCGAGCTGCGCCGCCCAACGGCGGGCGCGCGCTAGGTCGTGAGGGTGGGCGATGCCCGCGCTCACCCGCTGCACCGCCTCGGCGATGGCGCGCAGCCCGAAGACGCACGGCCCACACTGACGCGCGCTCTCGTCGGCGAGGTACGCGACGATGCGAGCGGTCTCGACAACGCCGCAGCGGTCCTCATCGAGCACCGCCAGCACGCCGCACCCGAGGGTGGCGCCGGCCGCGCGCAGACCGGCGGCGTCCAGCCTCGTCGACCACGCCGTGCGCGCCGCATGCCAGCCGCCGAAGTAGCCGCCGAGCAGCACCGCCTGCGGGGTGGCGGTGATGCCGCCGGCCGCGTCGACGGCCTCGGCCACCGTCACCCCCTGGGAGACCTCGACCACGCCCTGCTGGCGCACCGCGCCGGTGACGGTCATCAGGATGGTCCCGGGGGCGCCGGACCCGATGGAGTTGAACCACTCGCCCCCGAAGCGGGCGATCATGCCCACATGGGCGAGCGTCTCGACGTTCTGCACCAGCGTCGGGCGGTCGGCGACGCCTCGCTCGAAGGGCCGCGTCGGCGCCGCGGCGGGCAGCGCGACCCCCTCGTTGACGCAGTGCACCGCTGCGGTCTCCTCCCCGGCCACGTAGCGCGGCGGGGCCACCACGAAGCGGGTGCGTCGTTGCTCGGCAAGAGGGCGCTCCTGCAGGGCGCGGCGCAGCGCACCCGTGGCTGCGGGATGGTCGGCCCCGACATACAGCACGACGTCATCCGCGCCCAGCGTCTCCGCGGCGATGGCCGCGCCGTCGAGCACCAGGTGTGGGCGGACCGTCATCAGCACCTGGTCCTTGCGACTCAGTGGCTCGCCCTCGGCGCCGTTGACCAGCACCGCGCGAGCGCGTGACGGTGCGCCGGCGACGGCGCGCCACTTGGTGGCGACCGGGAAGCCGCCTCCGCCGCGACCGCGAAGCCCGCTCGCCGTCAGCTGTTCGATGACCGCTGGGCCACCCGTTGGTCGCGCCCCCAGCCTGGCCGAGTGCGCGCTCAGGGTCTCGAGGTCCTCGCGGACGTCGCGACCGGCGAGCAGGCTGATCATGGCGCCATCCCCGCGAGACGATCGCGACCCACCCGTCGCTCGGCAGCAAGGGGGCCGGTGCCGGTGCGCAACCGCCAGGCCAGCGCGAGCAGCACCGCGCCGACGGAGATGGCGGTGACCCCGATCATCCACGGCGTCGACGCGTCGGTGCCGGTGCCGATGCCGTGGAGCACGGCCACCGGCCAGCTCAGGTAGGCCAGCCAGTGCACCGTCCGCCAGACGCGGGCGCCGATCCACCGCCTGAGCAGGCTGGTGGCGACGATGGCCAGCAGCAGCTCGAAGGCCACGGTGCCAAGCCCCAGCCAGAGGGTGCGGTAGTAGGAGTCGAAGGGGATCGCGGCGGCGACCAGGCCCAGGTGCGTGAAGGGGTCGACCACGGCGGTGACGATGTGGAGGAGCAGGAACACCAGCGCCAGCAGCGAGATGTCGCGGTGCAGGGCGGCGGTCGCGAAGCGCGGCAGTGCGCGGGTCTGGAAGCGCGAGCGGGTGAGCAGCCCGAGCACCACCGTCGCGCTGAAGAGGAGCAGCACCACCGCCCCGGCGCCGCGGGTCGTGTACCAGAGGAGCGTGTCGTTCATGTCCTCAGGATGCGTGGGCGCGCTGGGTGCCAGATGAGCGGCGCCTGTGTGGTTGCTGTGAGACGACCGTGTCAGGCGGTGGTGGCGGGGGAGGGCTCCCACTCGCCCACGACCGGCGGCGCCGCCGGCGGCAATGCCGGGATCGCGATGCGGAACGTCGCACCGCCGCCGGGGGTCTGCTCCACCCGGATGCTGCCGCCGTGCGCGGCGACCACGGCGTCGACGATGCTGAGCCCGAGGCCACTCCCACCCTGGTCGCGACTGCGTCCGGGGTCGGAGCGATGAAACCGCTCGAAGATGCGGTGGGCATGGTCGCCGGGGATGCCCGGGCCGTGGTCGATGACCTCGATGACCGCGTTCGATCGCTCGTGATGCAGCGCCACCTCGATCGGCGTGCCCGGCGGGGTGTGGACGAGCGCGTTGCGCACCAGGTTGCCGAGGACCTGGCGCAGGCGCATGTCGTCGCCCACCACTCGCACCGGCGAGTCGATCCGCTCGGTGACGGTGCGCGCCGGGTCGGTCGCGCGCGCATCCGACACGGCGTCGCTGACCAGCACCTCGAGGTCGACCGGAGTGCGCTCCAGCGGCCGGCCCTGGTCGAGCCGCGCCAGCAGGAGCAGGTCGTCGACCAGCACGCCCATGCGACGCGACTCTTCCTCGATGCGACGCGTCGCCAAGCGGACGTCCTGCTCGGTCATGGTGGGGTTGCGGCGCAACAGCTCGGCATAGCCGCCGATCGATGTGAGTGGTGTGCGCAGCTCGTGCGAGGCATCGGAGACGAAGTGGCGCAGGCGCTGCTCGTTGGCAGCTCGTTCAGCGAAGGCCGCCTCCAGCTGGCCCAGCATGTCGTTGATCGCCAACCCCAGGCGGCCCACCTCGGTGGACTCGGTGGCGGGCGCCACCCGCTGGCTCAGGTCGCTTGCCGCAGCTCTCGCTGTGCGCCCCATCCGGTTGAGCGGGCGCAGGCCTCCGCGGACGATGAACCACGTCGCCGTCAGGATGACCAGGGTGATGGCCGCACCGGCGATCACCTCCAGGAGGAGCAACTGGCCGAGCGTCGCGTGCACGTCGTCCATGGGCAGCGCCACGATGAGGCGCTCACTGTTGTCAGCGCGGCCGTCTGCCTGGACAGAATCGACGTAGACGCGGAACTGTTCTGTCGCAGCTGCCCCTGTCCCCGTGGTCGTGAGGTATGTCTGAGGCGACAGTGACGACGGAAGAGTCAGGGATGCGGTGGCGTCGTCGGCGTTGGGCCCGGGGAAATCGTTGGCTGTTCCCACGAGCCGCCCATTCGCGTCGACGATCTCAGCGAAGGTCCCCGGGGGGAAGTTGACACCCGCGAAGGCCGGCCCCCGTCCCGGGTCGCCAGTGCCGGAGGGGCTGAAAAGGGTGGCAGCGACCGCCTGGTGGATCGAGCGGATCTGCTCGTCGAGCTTGTCCACCAGGTAGGACTGGAGCGAGATGTAGGTGGCGATATCGACGGCCACCAGCCCGGCGATGAAGAGCGGCGCCAGGGTGAGCAGCAGCCGTCGCCGCAGCGACATCAGGCGCCCCGGGGCACTCGCGCCACGTAGCCGACGCCGCGCACCGTGTGGATCAGCGAGGGCTCGGCCTTGTCGACCTTGCGGCGCAGGTAGCTGATGTAGGTCTCCAGCACGCTGGCGTCGCCGCCGAAGTCGTACTTCCAGACGTGGTCGAGGATCTGGGTGCGCGAGAGCACGCGACCGGCGTTCATCAGCAGGTAGCGCAGCAGGCGGAACTCGGTGTTGGTGAGCTCCACCGCCTCGCCGGCGCGGAACACCTCGTGGGTCTCCTCATCGAGCTCGAGGTCGGCGAGCTGGAGCCGGCTCACCTGGCGTTCGGCATCCCCACCATGGCGCCGCAGCACCACCCGCACCCGGGCGACCAGTTCCTCGATGCTGAACGGCTTGGTCACGTAGTCGTCGCCGCCGACGGTGAGCCCGCGCACCTTCTCCTCGGTGGAGTCGCGGGCGGTCAGGAAGATCACCGGCACCTTGATCCCGTCACTGATCAGACGTTGGGTCAGCGCGAAACCGTCCTCGTCGGGGAGGCCGACATCGAGCACGACCAGCGCGGGGCGGAAGTCCATGACCTCCGTCCGTGCCTCCTTGGCCGATGCGGCCGTGGCCACCGCGAATCCCTCGTACTTCAGCGCCATGGCCACAAGGTCAGTGATGGCGCGCTCGTCATCGACGACGAGCACGCGGACTGGCTCGTCCGGCTGGCTCATGCGGCCATCATCGCCGCCGATGCTGGGAGAATGCTCAGAGAGTGATGGGCGCCTGCTGAGAGCTCAGGCGCTGATCACGACCGGGGTGCCCAGTGGCGTCCACGAGAACGCCCACTGCATCACCGGCCCCGGCGTGTGGACGCAGCCATGGCTGGCGGCGGCGAGGTTGTTCTCGCCGCCCGGTCCGTAGGCCGCTGATGACTCCCACGGCGCGTCGTGGATGAAGTAGCCGCCGCCTGCGAACTCCATCACCCAGCTGACCGGGCTCGGGTAGTAGTAGTACGGCGAGCTGGGCGGCCAGGGCGAGATGAAGGTGAACGGCGTCTTCTTGTAGAAGATCGAGAACCTCCCCGTCGGGGTGCGCAGCTGAGGCCGTCCGGTGGTCACCGGGGTTGCCTTGACGGCGCATCCGTCCTGGTAGAAGACCATCTCCTGCAGCGACAGGGAGATGGTGATCACCTTGCCCGCCCCGACCGAATGGGCGCACTGGTTGGCGGCGAGCTCCGCGGCCACCTGCCCCTGGAGGGCGGTCACGGTGGCGGCCACGGCGCTGAGCTGGGCCGTGGTGCGCGCGGCCACGAACTGGGCGCCGATCCCCGACCGGCGGCCGGCCAGCGCAGCGGCGTTGGGCGTGCCCTCAGCCACGGCCTGGTCGACGCTCCAGAGGAGCGGCTGGAGCAGGCCGCCCACGTGGTTGTTGAGGTTGATCAGCGACTGGAGGGTGGCCATCGCCGCCACCAGCCGCGGGGTCGTGGCGGCGGCGCCGGCGGTGTCACCGGCAGCGAGCTGGCCGGCGAGGGTGTCCGTCAGGGTCGCCACCCCGCCGGGGTCGAGGTTGGCGCTCGAGGCCACCGACAGCAGCCGGCGGGCGCCGGCCAGCGCCGCCTCCGGTGCACCGTTGGACTTCGTCGCGCTGGCCAGCCGGGCCTGCTGGGCCGCGGTGACGGCTTCCTGCTGCTGGGTGAGGAAGGCGGACCACGACGCCGCCAGGGCGCTGATCGCCAGCGGCGTCCGCGCCGCCGCGAGCTGGTCCGGCCACCGGGTGGCATCGGCAACCGCCTGCGAGGCCAGCCAGGGGCCCTGCTGCTGGGCGAAGCCGTTCCACCGGGTCAGCACCGCCTCGGCCTGGGTGCGCTGTGCGTCGACGGCCGCGCCGTATGCCGCCTCCGTCTCGCTGCGCAGCCGGGCCAGCAGCGCTTGTCCATCGTTGCCCAACCAGCCGGGCGACCACCAGTCCGCTGACGGCTGCAGGCTGGCCAGCTGCTGGCGCAGCGGCGCGATGCTCGACGCGGGAACCCCCTCGGCCTCGTCGCGGGCCCACTGGTCGCGCAGCTGGGCCGCACCGCTGCTAAAGCTCGTGTCGCGGTCGCCCGCCGCGTGCACCGTGACCACGCCGGCCGCGATCACCACGAGGAGAAGTGGGGGGATCAGGTAGCGCAGACGCATCGTGGAGCAGGCCCTGAGGTTGGAATGGACGAACTGTACCCTGTGTGCGGGCGACGGAGCCCCGTCGGTGGGAGAACAGGGGGTGAGCGCGTGTCGTTACGGACCACGCGGGTGTCCGCGGCCGCGGCGGCCTTCGGGCGGGTGACGGGACGTGCACCGGCAGGGGTCTGGTCATCGCCGGCGCGGGTCAACCTCATCGGTGAGCACACCGACTACAACGCGGGGCTGGCCCTGCCCGTCGCCATCGACCGGTGGGCCGCAGTGGCGGCGGGTGTCCGCGCCGACCGCAGCGTGCGGATCAGCTCGCTGCAGATGAAAGAGGTAGTCACGCTCACGCTCAACGACGTCGCGGCCGGCCGGGTCAGCGGCTGGGCGGCATACCCGCTGGGCGCGCTCTGGGGCATGGTCAACGCCGGCGTCGACATCCCCGGCCTCGACCTGGTCATCAACTCCGACATCCCGGTCGGCGCCGGCCTGGCGTCCAGCGCGGCGGTCGAGGTGGCCACCGCGCTGGCCGCTGCGGAGCTCTCTGGCGCCGTCCTCGGTCTCGTCGAGCTGGCGCGCTGTTGCCAGGCGGGCGAAGCCGGCCTGGCCGGCGCCCCGACCGGGGTGATGGACCAGCTGGCGGTGCTCCACGGGCGCGATGGGCATGCCCTCCTCCTCGACTGCCGCAGCCTGGTGGGGGAGCTGATTCCCTTCGCGCCGGGCGATGAGGCCGCGACGCTGATGGTCATCGACACCCGGGTAGTCCACAGCACCGGGGAAGGAAGCTACCGCGCACGGCGAGACGAGTGCGCTCAGGCGGCGCAGACGCTCGCGTTGCCCTCGCTGCGTGACGCGACGCCCGCGTCCGTCGAGGACGGCCTTGGCGGGGTCTGGCGGCGCCGGGCCCGGCACGTGGTCAGCGAGAACGTCCGGGTGGGTAGCGTCGCGGCGCTGCTCCGGGGAGGGCGGTTGCGCGAGGTCGGCCCGCTCCTCTCGGACGGCCACCGGTCACTCCGCGACGACTACGAGGTGTCCTGCGCCGAGCTCGACCTGGCGGTGGACACGGCCCACGCCGCCGGGGCATGGGGCGCGCGGATGACCGGCGCCGGGTTCGGTGGCAGCGCCATTGCCCTCGCTCCCACCAGCGTCACCGAGGACATCGCCGCGGCGGTGGTGTCGGCCTTCCTGGCGCAGGGATACGCCGCACCGCGGGTCTATGCGGTGCACGCCGCGGACGGGGCCGCGCGCTCCGTGTGAGCGTCAGGAGCGCGCCTCCTCCTGGCGGTGCGTGGCGGCGAGCTCAGCCAGCATCGCGGGATCGAGCTCGGCGCCGTTGATCCGCGCCACCCGGCACGGGGTCACCGCCCGGACAGTGGCGGTGCGTGTTCCTCCCTCGAGCAGGGCGCGCTCGCCGAGCACGGCACCGGGGCCGAGCTGCCCGAGCAGCTCCCCCCGGACCTCCACCGACACCACGCCGTCGAGCAGCAGGAACACCTCGGCACCCTCCTCGCCCTCGCTGAGCAGCGCGTCACCACGCCCCACCCGTCCGATCCGCGGCTTGGCGCCGCCGCGCATGATGCGCGTTGCCAGGACACGCTCCAACGCGGTCTCCACCTCGCTCACCAGGGCTGGCGAGTCCTCGTCGCCCCACGGGGTGTGCGACCCGAAGGCATGCGCTGACCAGCTCTTGAAATCGACCAGGCCCGACTTCTGCACGAGCCTGTCGTCGCCGTCGTAGACCCAGTGTCGCGGGAACGGGCTGGCGCCGACCAGCTCATACGCCGAGCTGCCGTCGGCGGACAGTGTCAGTGACAGCGTCGTCCATGCCAGTGGCGCGGCCACCTGCACGAACGGCGGACGGTTGACGCGGCGGGGCATGGGCACCCCGGTGCGCCCGCCGCACGTCTGCACAAAGCGCACCTCGGTGTCGGCGACCACCGGGTCCTGCTGGCGGTCGGGGAAGGCCACAGCGGCGAAGGTTGCCACCCGTCCTCCGAGGCGCATCGTGGTCGAACCGATCTGGCCGCCGCCGCTGTAGCCGTGGTCGGTGATGCGACCGTCATTCACCTCGATCCAGGCGCTGAGCCTGTTGGCGAAGCGGAAGCGGTCGGCCTGCCGCAGGGCATCGAGGTCGACAGCGTGGTCGGGAGGCGGGTCGTCGTAGTGGGCGACGCCCATGTCGAACGGCAGCCGGGTCATGCCCTGCACCGCCTCGGACGGGATCCACGAGATCGATGTCACGGATGATTCGATGCGCACTCTGGTCACCTCCGTCGTCACTATCGCTGGTGCCGGCGGCGGCGTCGAGGGTGGCGGTGCGACGTTTCCCGGGGATGCTCCCCACCGCCCATCGTGGTGCCCACCCCATTGCGAGATATCGGGCGGTCCGTACAGTCGCGTCATGGCGACTGACGCACTGATCCGGGTGCTGCTGGCTGACGACAACCTCATCGTCCGCGAGGGGGTGCGGGCGCTCCTCCTCGCGTCCGGCGACATCGACGTGGTGGGCGTCGCCGGTGACTACGACGAGGTTGTCGCCGGCGCCGACGACCTCACCCCGCAGGTGGTTGTCACCGACATCCGCATGCCCCCGAACTTCACCGACGAGGGCATCAGGGCGGCGCGGCTGATCCGCAAGCAACACCCCGGCACCGGGGTGGTGATCCTCTCCCAGTACGACGAGCCGGAGTACGCGATCGCCCTGCTGAGCGAGGGCGCCGCCGGTTACGCGTACCTGCTCAAGGACCGCGTCGCCGAGGGTGACCAGCTCGCCCGCGCGGTACGCGAGGTGAGCGCCGGCGGGTCGATGCTCGACCCACGCATCGTCAATGCACTGACCAAGCCGGTGACCGACAGCGGCAGCCTCGGCGATGGCGAGGAGCGTCTGCTGCAGATGGTGGCCGAGGGTCGGCCGATGAAGGCGATCGCCGTGGCCACGCACTCGACCCCCGAGGCCGTCTCGGACGCTGTCGAGCGATTGTTCCTGACGCTCGCGCAGCAGGCGAGCGCGGGGACGCAGAGCGCACTGCAACGCCTGCGCCTGCTGCAGCGCGCCATCGTGGATCGCGAGGAGCAGGGCGAGAGCCTCAGCCGGCTGCTGCCCGGCGGCCTCGCCCAGAAGCTGCGCGAGCAGGGTGTCAAGCCGGGTGAGACGGAGCGACTCACGGTCACGGTGTTGATGTCGGACATCCGCGCCTACTCGTCGATCGCCGAGATGGCCGACCCCAGCATCCTCGCCGGCCAGCTGCACGAGCACCGCGGTGAGATGAACCACGCCCTGCTCGGCGAGAACGGCACCGTCATGCAGTTCGTCGGTGACGCCGTCATGGCCGTCTTCGGCGCACCATTCCCACAACCCGACCAGTGCGAGCGGGCCGTCGCAGCAGCGCAGGCGATGCACGCCCGCCAGGCCGAGCTCAACGAGCGCTGGGCGGGCAGGGGTCTGCCGCCGTTCCACCTCGGCATTGGTGTGTCCACCGGCGACGTGGCCGCCGCGCTGCTCGGGTCTGACGAGCGCTTGGAGTATTCGGTCGTCGGCGACGCGGTCAACCTGGCGCAGCGGCTGCAGCAATGGGCCGAGGGGGGCCAGACGGTGCTCAGCGAGCCCACGTTCGCCGCCTTGTCGCATGCGCCCGAGGCGGAACACCTGGAACCCGCGCTCGTCAAGGGCCGGCAGACGCCGGTGGGCGCGTACCGCATCGGGGCCTCGGTCGCGAGCGTACCGGCGTGATCAACGACGCGCCAGCGCGCCGCACAACTGCGGTCGCGGTTGCCCTCACCGGCATCGCCCTCGCCGGCGCGACGGCCACCCTCGTGCTCGCGATTCTCAACCGCGCCTACCTGACCAACCCGGATGCCGCCGACCCGGCGGCGATCGTCGTCCCCATCGGCGCCGGCATCCTCGGCATGCTGGTGGCCTTGCGGCGTCCCCACAACGCGGTGGGGTGGCTCCTCCTGGTCATCGCTGTGACGTCGAGCCTGCAGGGAGTGGAAGACCAGTACGCGCGCTTCGGGCTGCTCACCCACCCCGGCTCCCTACCGGGCGTCGCCTGGGCGGAATGGCTCGGCAACTTCGCCGCGATCCCGATCTTCCCGGCCGGCGCGGTCATGTGGCTTTTGGTGCTTCTCCCCGATGGGCTGCTGCCGTCGCGGCGATGGCGGCCATTGCTGATCGCAGGTGCAGTGGACACAGCGGTGCTCGTCCTGACCGCTGGGTTCGCGCCCGGCCCCCTCAGCGCCGGTTCGAGCGGCGCCAACTACCCGCTCCTCAACAACCCGCTGGGCATCGCGGCGCTCCAGGCGTTCTCCGGTTACGGGGTGGTGTCCGCCGTGATCTGGATGCTCGGCCTGGCCATGCTGCTTGTGGCCAGCGCGGCACCGCTGCGCAGGATGCGGCGCGCCAGCGGTGAAGAGCGTCAGCAGCTGAAGTGGATCGCCTATGCGGTGCTCGTCACGGCGGTGTCGCTCTTCGTGTTCGTCTTCCTCGCCGGCAGTGTGCTGCCGAGCTGGACCTTCGACATCCCGATCAGCCTCGGATTCGGGTGTGCCTTCCCGCTGGCCATTGGGCTGTCGATATTCAGGTACCGGCTGTACGACATCGACGTCGTCATCAGTCGCACCCTGGTGTACGGGGCGCTGGCGGTGTTCATCACCGCGGTGTACGTGGGCATCGCCGTGGGCATCGGCGCGCTGGCCGGTGGCGGCGGGAGGCCCAACCTCGGCCTGTCGATCGTGGCCACGGCGATCGTGGCGGTGGGGTTCCAGCCGGTGCGCGAGCGTGTGCAGCGAGTTGCCAACCGGCTGGTGTACGGCAAGCGCGCCACCCCGTACGAGGTGCTCTCACAGTTCAGTGAGCGCGTCGCCGAGTTGTACGCCGCCGATGATGTGATGCCGCGGATGGCGCGCGTGCTCGCCGAGGGCACCGGCGCGCAGCGGGCCGAGGTCTGGCTGCGCCATGGCGGCGGCTGGCGGGTGGCCGCGGTCTGGCCGGCGGATGCCACACCTGCGCGCACGACCGCTGTCGATGCGCTTCTCCCGCCGATGGACGATGCGACGAGGGTGGTCGAGGTGCGTCACCAGGGCGACGTGCTCGGGGCGCTGGCGGTCACCAAGCGCAGCGGCGAGCAGTTGACGCCGGTGGAGGAGAGCCTGCTCAACGACCTTGCCGCGCAGGCCGGGCTGGTGCTGCGCAACGTCGGCCTGACCAGCGCCCTGCAGGCGCGCCTGGTCGAGCTGCGGGCCTCGCGCCAGCGGTTGGTCACCGCCCAGGACGAGGAGCGCCGCCGTCTCGAGCGCAACCTCCACGACGGCGCCCAGCAGCACCTGGTGGCGATCAAGGTGAAGCTGGGGCTGGCGGAGATGCTCGCCGCGCGTGATCCCGAGAAGGCCAGGCAGACGCTCCAGCAGCTGAAGTCGGACACCGACGAGGCGCTGGAGACGCTCCGTGACCTGGCCCGGGGCATCTACCCACCGGTGCTTGCCGACCGAGGGCTGCAGGCCGCCCTCGAGTCCCAGGCGCGCAAGGCCACGGTCGCGGTGACGGTGGTCGCCGAGAACGTCGGCCGCTACTCCCAGGAGGTCGAGGCGGCGGTGTACTTCTCCGTGCTCGAGGCGCTCCAGAACGTGCAGAAGTACGCCCAGGCCTCGGCCGTGTCGGTGGGTGTGACCGAGAGAGACGGCGAGCTGCGCTTCAGCGTGGCCGACGACGGCCGTGGCTTTGATGTCGCCACCACGCGCCGTGGCTCGGGGCTGGTCAACATGGCCGACCGCATCGATGTCCTCGGCGGAAAGCTGCTCGTCGAGTCCGCTGCCGGCAGTGGAACCACGGTCACCGGCAGCATCCCCTGCGCGCCGGCCGCGGCACCGCCGCCCACGCGCGAGGCCATGACGGTCGCATGAAGCCGCGACCCACGACCGCTCTCGCGTTCGCGCTGGCGAGCGTCGCCGCCGGCTTGCTCGCGGTCGCCTGGTACCTCGCGCTGCAGAACGACGACGTCAACGTGATCAACAGCCAATTCGGCCCCGACCTCGTGATCTCGTTGGGGTTGGCACCGATCGGGCTGGTCGTCGCCACGCGACAGCGAAGCAACCCCATCGGCTGGTTGTTCCTTGGCGGCGCCGTGGTGGGCCCGCTTCACGCCGCGTCAGGCGAGTACGCCATCCACGGCCTGCTCTCCGCCTCCAGCGTCCCTCTCACAGCCTGGGCGGCATGGCTGAGCAACTGGATCATCTCCCTCGTCTTTCCCTGCGGCATCCTGCTGCTGATCGTGCTGCTCTTCCCCAACGGGAAATGCCTGGACGATCGCCGGCGCGGTGTGGGTGCTGGCCGTTGCCGCCGTAGCCGTCGCCCTCAGCAACGGCGCGGCGTCGGGCAACGCCGACATCCGGGGAGCGCTGGCGCAGGCCCTGGTTCCAGCGGTCGCGCTGGCCGGCGTGGGCGCGCTGATCGCGTCCCGGGTGCCACGCAGCCCGATCGGCTGGCTCCTGCTCGCGGGTGCGGTCACCGGGGTGGTGCCCGGCGTCCTCACGCAATACGAGCTGCACACGCTGGTCGTCGCCAAGGGGTCGCTACCCGGCGCCGACTGGGCAGCGTGGACGTCGAATTTCTTTGGGTCCTTCCAGTTCCCCGGGATCGTGACGCTGATCCTGTTGCTGTTCCCCGATGGAC
Source organism: Candidatus Dormiibacterota bacterium (assembly GCA_963850385.1). Classification (GTDB taxonomy): domain Bacteria; phylum Chloroflexota; class Dormibacteria; order Aeolococcales; family Aeolococcaceae; genus Aeolococcus. The sequence continues at coordinate 1,625,460 of CAWKKS010000001.1, read as the reverse complement.
GCCTGCTGTCGGCCCGATGGCGCGCCGTCCTCTGGGCCACGGTCGCCAACAGCGCGGCGAATGTCATCATCGGGTTCCTCGACGCGGCGCCCATCCAGGTCGTCGCCGGCGGCCCCTCCGTACCCAACCCGCTGCTCCTCGCTCACCTGCACGGCATCGAGATGGGACCCGTCGGGTACGTGCTCTTCATCGGAGGCATGGCGACCGTGCTCCTCGCTGCGCTGTCGCTGCTGTTGCGCATGCGGCGGCGTGAGGGTCTCGAGCGCGAGCAGGTGCGCTGGGTGCTGTACCCCCTGGGCCTCGGCGTGAGCATCTCCATCGCGTACACGGTCATCGGGTTGGTCATCCCGGCGGTACAGGTCAACCTTGTCAACAACGCCATCGTCACCCTCTGTTTCGGCGTTGGCTTCCCCGCGGCGGTGGCGATCGCGATCCTGAGGTACCGGCTGTACGACATCGACGTGGTGATCAGCCGCACGCTGGTGTACGGCTCGCTGGCGGCGTTGATCACGGGTGTGTACGTGGGCATCGCGGTGGGCATCGGCGAGCTGGTGGGCAGCGGGGGCAGGCCCAACCTGGGGTTGTCGATCGTGGCCACGGCGATCGTGGCGATCGGGTTCCAGCCGGTGCGGGAGCGGCTGCAGCGGATCGCCAACCGGCTGGTGTACGGGAGGCGGGCGACGCCGTACCAGGTGCTCAGCGAGTTCTCCTCGCAGGTGGCGGGGTCGTATGCGGCGGACGAGGTGCTGCCGCGGATGGCGCGGGTGCTGCAGGAGGGGACCGGGGCGGAGGCGGCGACGGTGTGGCTGCGTGGTGGCGACCTGCTGCAGCCGGTGGCGTCGCACCCGGAGGACCGGGATGGGGAGGCGGCGCTGGCCGTGAATGGCGAGCTGCCGGTGGTGCCGGGGGTGACCCGGGCGGTGGAGGTGCGCCACCAGGGGGAGCTGCTGGGTGCGCTGAGCGTGGTGAAGCGTCGCAGTGAGGCGCTGACGCCGGTCGAGGAGAAGCTGCTCGACGACCTCGCCCAGCAGGCGGGCCTGGTGCTGAAGAACGTCCGTCTCACCGCCGACCTGCAGCGCCGCCTCGAGGAGTTGCGGGCTTCGCGCCAGCGCCTGGTGGCGGCCCAGGACGCGGAACGACGCCGCCTGGAGCGCAACCTCCACGACGGCGCTCAGCAGCACCTGGTGGCGCTGAAGGTGAAGCTGGGGTTGGCGGAGATGCTGGCGGCGCGTGATCCGGAGAAGGCCAAGGCGACGATCGAGCAGCTCAAGGGCGACGCCGACGAGGCGCTGGAGACGCTGCGCGACCTGGCCCGCGGCATCTATCCACCGCTGCTGGCCGAGAAGGGGCTCGCGGTGGCCCTCGAGTCGCAGGCGGGCAAGGCGACCGTCCCGGTGCGGGTGGTGGCCGAGGGCATCGGTCGCTACTCGCAGGACGTCGAGGCGACGGTGTACTTCTGCGTGCTGGAGGCGCTGCAGAACATCCAGAAGTACGCGGAGGCGGCGAGCGCGACGGTGCGCCTCCACGATGCTGATGGGGTCCTGCACTTCGAGGTCGAGGACGACGGTTGTGGCTTCGACCCCACCACCACGCCGAAGGGATCGGGCCTGACCAACATGCGCGACCGCGTCGACGCCCTGGCGGGCACGGTGGAGGTGGCCTCGACACCGGGGCAGGGCACCCGCCTCAGTGGCGCGCTCCCCCTGGCCGAGACGGCACGAGCATGGACATGAGCGGGGCGGCACGCTCGCGCCTGCTCCTTGGCGCCTGGCTGACCCTCCTGGCCGCCGGCCTGGCGGCGCAGGGGCTGCTCGTCGCCAACCACGCCACCTGGAGTCTCCCCACCGACCCCGTTGGTGTGGGCACGGCGTTCGCGCTCACCTACGGCACCGCCGGTGCGCTGGTGCTACGCCGCCGCCCGGGCAACCCGGTGGCGCGCGTCTTCCTCTTCGTCACGGCCGCGGCCGTGCTCGCCCAGCTCACCGGCGAGTACGCAATCCTTGCCTACACCGCTCACGCCGACCTACCGCTGCGCGCCGCCGCCGCTTGGCTCAGCGGCTGGACCTTCCGCCTGGCATTCCCGATCGGTCCCACACTGATCTTCCTGCTCTTCCCCGACGGGCTCGACCGCACTCGGTGGCAGCGCGGCGTGCTCGGAACGTCGGTTCTCGGTGCCGTGATGCTCATCACCGGGTACCTCGGCGCCCCGGGGCCGATCGCCGCCAGCGACCGGGTGGGCGGTCTCACGGTGCCGGTCGACAACGTCACCGGCTTCCTCAGCACCGACTTGGCCAACAACCTGGGGGGCCTGGGCTGGGCTGTCTCCGGACTTTCCCTGATTGCCGCCGTGGTGACCGCGGTGATCCGGCTGCGGCGAAGCAGTGGCGAACGGCGCCAGCAGCTGCGCTGGTTCGCGTACTTCGCAAGCCCGGTGGCGCCGGCGTTTCTCATCCACTTCCTCATCCAGGCGACGGGGCTTCACGTCGTCGACATCGGCTTCCCCGTCTACTACCTGGTGTACCTGCTGGGCATCCCCGTGGCGGTGGGCATCGCGCTGCTAAAGCACCGTCTCTACGACCTCGACGTGGTCATCAGCCGCACCCTCGTGTACGGCTCGCTGGCGGCGTTCATCACCGCCGTGTACGTCGGCATCGCCGTCGGGATCGGTGCGCTCGCCGGGGGCGGCGGCAAGCCCAACCTGGGGTTGTCGATCCTGGCCACGGCGATCGTGGCCGTCGGCTTCCAACCGGTGCGTGAGCGGGTGCAGCGCGTTGCCAACCGCCTCGTGTACGGGGAGCGCGCCACCCCATATGAGGTGCTGGCGCAGTTCTCCGAGCGGGTCGCCGGTTCCTACGCCGCCGACGAGGTGATGCCCCGGATGGCCCGCGTCCTCGCCGCCGGGACGGGTGCGGAGCGCGCTGACGTGTGGTTGCACGCCGGTGGCGTCTGGCGCGACACCGCCGTCTGGCCTGCCGACGCTCCCATCCAGGCGCCCGTCACCAGCGAGAACGGATCGGTCCCTGCAGTCGGCGGCATCGCAAGCCGCCTCGTCGAGGTGCGCCACCAGGGAGATCTTCTCGGCGCGTTGAGTGTGACCAAACGTGCGGGCGAGTCGCTCACCCCGGTGGAGGACAACCTGCTCAACCACCTCGCCGGGCAGGCCGGCCTGGTCCTCAAGAACGTCGGCCTCACCGGCGACCTGCAGGCGCGGCTGGTCGAGCTGCGCGCGTCGCGCCAGCGGCTGGTGACCGCCCAGGACGAGGAGCGTCGCCGGCTGGAGCGCAACCTCCACGACGGAGCCCAGCAGCACCTGGTGGCGCTGAAGGTGAAGCTCGGCCTGGTGCAGATGCTCCTCGACCGCGACGCCCCGCGTGCCCTGGCCACCATCACCGAGCTCAAGGGCGACGCCGACGAGGCGCTGGAGACGCTGCGCGACCTCGCCCGTGGCATCTACCCGCCGCTGCTCGCCGACAGGGGGCTGCAGGCGGCGATCGAATCGCAGGCACGGAAGGCCACGGTGGCCGTGACGGTCGACGCGGATGGCCTCGGCCGCTATTCGCAGGAGGTTGAGGCGGCTGTGTACTTCTCGGTGCTCGAGGCGCTGCAGAACGTCCAGAAGTACGCACGGGCATCGTCGGCGAGGGTGCACCTGGCCGATCGCGACGGCGTCCTGCACTTCAGCGTCAGCGACGACGGCTCCGGGTTCGACGTGGCCACCACACGCCGGGGATCCGGGCTGACCAACATGGCCGATCGTCTCGATGCCCTCGGCGGCAGCGTGACGCTGCGCTCATCGATCGGTCGCGGCTCTGAGCTCAGCGGGTCGCTGCCGACCTACGACGCCACCCGCGCCGCGGACCACGCCTCGACGAGCCGCTCGGGGCTGAACTCCGACTTGGAGATGAAACCGGCGGCCCCGGCCTCCTCGGCCTGAGGGCCGAACTCGGCTGCCTCATACGTCGACAGGACGAGCACGACCACCGGGGCGCCGCCGGCATGGTCGGCGAGGATCCGCCGTGTCGCCTCGAGGCCGTTGATCCCGGGGAGGTTGACGTCCATGAGCACGAGGTCGGGATCGAGGGTGTGCGCGCTGGTCACGGAGTCCTCGCCGGTCTCGGATTCACCCACCACCTCGAAGCCGTCGGTCATCTCGACCACGGTGCGGGCCACGGCGCGGAACGGTTCCTGGTCGTCGACGATGAGCACGCGCACTGCCATGTCGACACGATAAGCGCTGGGCGGCGGCGTGACCAATGGTGCCAGCCCCACATCGACGGGGAGGCAGGCCCCTGACGCCTCTTCCCCTCGCCTATCCTCGGACGGTGCCGGTCCGTGTCGTTCTCGCCGAGGACAACTACCTGCTCCGTGAGGGTCTGGCGCAGCTGCTGGGCATGGCGGACGACATCGACCTCGTCGCGGTCTGCGCCGACCTGCCCGAACTGGAACGGGCCATTGATGGCCAGGCGCCCGACGTCGTCGTCACCGACATCCGCATGCCGCCGACAGGCACGGACGAGGGGCTCCGCGCGGCCGAGCGGCTTCGCGCCGAACGTCCGCAGGTCGGTGTGGTCGTTCTCAGCCAGTACGCGGAGCCCGAGTACGCGCTGACCCTGCTCAGGGACGGTGCTGCCGGTCGCGCCTACCTCCTCAAGGAGCGCGTGTCGGACATGAACCAGCTGGTGCATGCCATCCGCGAGGTGGTCAACGGCGGCTCGGTCATCGACCCCGCTGTCGTCGAGGCGCTGGTCGCGTCCCGGGCCGCGGCCAAAGACTCCCCGCTGCGCGAGCTCACCCCGCGCGAGTCGGAGGTGCTCTCGCACGTCGCCCAGGGGCGCAACAACGCCGGCATCGCCTCAGCGCTGTCGCTCACCGACCGCGCGGTGGAGAAGCACATCAACGCGATCTTCTCCAAGCTCGGTCTCTCCGAGCAGCCCGACACGCATCGCCGCGTCAAGGCGACCCTTCTCTACCTGGCGGAGAGGGGCCAATAGGGCTGCGCGAAGCCGCCGGGCCGCCACATTCGGTCGGGTAACGTACAATCACCCCCGTCGGCACCTGGTCGACAGTCGCTCGTGCTTCGTCCCGCCTTCTCGAACGGACCGCGCGTCGTCGAGAATCGTCGAGAGGGTAGGAGACACGATATGTCCGTCAACGGGACAGTCAAGAAGGTCCAGAGCGACCGCGGGTTCGGATTCATCGCCGCCGAGGATGGAGAGGAGTACTTCTTCCATCGCAGTGGCCTCGATCCCTCGCTGAACTTCGACAGCCTTGCCGGTGGCGAAGCCGTCACCTTCGAGGTCGAGAAGAGCGACAAGGGCCCACGCGCCAGCCGCGTGCGTGCCCAGGGCAGCTGACCTCAGCACCTGAACGGAGCCGGGGGCACCTGCCCCCGGCTCCGCGACCCCCCTCCTGGTATCCCGCAGGCCCCTGCCGCGCACCCCCCTAGCGCCCCAGTCGAGCCCCAGGAGCGAACGCTGCGATCGGGTAGATCGGAGCAAAAGTAGCAGAAGCATCGGTGTTTTGTTACACTCGGCCCGAAAGAAGCGATTGGGGCATTTGCCCCGCTTGGTCATGGAGGGTCGGCGATGCAGTCGAGAGGGATCATGCGGAACGGCTCGGCCGGCCGCGAGAAGAGCCTGGGGAGCCGCGTCTGGACCGGGGCCGCAGGGGCGCTGGTCATCGGCGGGGCGATCGTCATGGGCGGCGCCGCCGGGGTGGTCACAGCCCTGGCTCACAGCGGCACCGTGGCAACCAGCGAGAACTGCTCGACATGGACCGCGTCGGTCACGCTCGCCAACAACGTCACCTCGGACAGGTTCGTCGACGTCCTGACCACGATTCCCGGCACCACGGGGATCACCAACGGGCACTACGACACCAGCAAGGGGCTGATCTGGAGCGCGACGGGCGCCGCGCCCGCCAGCGGCAAGGTGACCCTGAACATCTACACCAACAGCAACAACAAGCCGGGCGCGCTCGAGTTCACCGCCGCCGGCAGCCTGGTCCCGGCGACCGGGTGCATGTCCTCACCAACGCTGAGCACCAACGCCTCCGCGGGGGGCGCGGTCGGCACCGCCATCCACGACACCGCCACGTTGGCTGGGGCCAACGCGCCGACCGGGAACATCGTGTTCAACCTGTACCCCAGCCTCACCGCCTGCAACGCGGGCACGGGCTCGCTGTTCATGCACTCGTCGCCGCTGTCGGCCGCCGCGCCGTACACCGCGAGCAGCACCGACTTCAGCCCAACCACCGTCGGTACCTTCCAGTGGCGGGCCACGTACGCGGGCGACGCGAAGAACCACGGCGCCACCAGCGCCTGCGGTTCGGAGCCCGTGACGATCAGCCAGGCGAGCTCGGCCATCGTCACCAAGCAGTCGGCGGGCGGGCCGGTCGGCACCGTGCTCAGCGACACCGCCACGGTGACCGGCAGCGCCGGCAGCCCGTCGGGCACCGTCGTGTTCAGGCTGTACGCACCGAGCAACCCAACGTGCAACCCGGACAACGGCGCTGCCGCCTTCACCTCGGCCGCGATCAAGCTGACCAGCGTCAGCCCGGGGGTGAGCAACGCGGCCAGCGGGCCGTACACCAGCGCGACAGTCGGTCAGTACCACTGGGTCGCCAGCTACAGCGGCGACGGCGTCTACAAGGCCGCCACCAGCGGCTGCGCCGATGAGCCCGTGACCACCACCCAGGCAGCCCCGTCCATCGCTACCACCGCGTCAGCCGGCGGCAACGTGCCGGTTGCGGTCAGCGATTCGGCCGTGGTGAGCGGTGGCCACAACCCGACCGGCAGCGTCGTCTTCACCCTGTACCCCAGCCTGGCCGCGTGCAACGCCGCGACCGGCGCTGTCTACACCTCCCCGGCGGAGGCGCTCACCGCCGGCAAAGCGGCCAGCGGGTCGTTCACCCTGACCACGGCGGGCACCTACCAGTGGGTCGCCAAGTACAGCGGCGACGCGACCAACGCCAGCACGTCGAGCAAGTGCGGCGATGAGCCGGTCACTGCCGGCGCGGGCAGCGTGCTCGGGATCACCACCCCGGCCACCGGCGGCACCGGCTCGCTGACCGGGATCACCATCGGGGGCTTCCTCCTCCTCGGTGGGCTGGGCCTCGCGCTTCTCGGGGGCATCGCCCCGCGCCGTCGCCGGGCATAGACCAGGTCAACTCCTCGAAAGGGCCGGTGCATGGCGCACCGGCCCTTTCTCTTTGCCACAGTGACCGGCGATGAACCGCGCCGTCACCCGCCCGCGCGACCCGCTCCCGGTTCGGTACGCGGCCGCCGCCGTCGAGGTCTTCGATGCGGACGAGCGGGCCCGTTTCCTGGACTCCCGAGGCCGGCCGCGCCACCCCGGCCGGCTGCCCTGGGAGCTTCTCTACCGCCACGAGCCAGAGCTGTATGCCCGGCTGGTGGCCGGGGAGCGGCTGCACCCCGGGATCCTGGCCTGGTTCCCCGAGCACTGCGGCCGTGTCCTCGAGGTGGGGGCGGGCACCGGCCGCCTGACCGTCGACCTGGCGGCGCGTGCCGACAGCCTGGTCGCGGTGGAGCCGGCGGCCCCGCTGCGAGACATCCTCCGTCGGCGCCTGCAGAGCATTGGCGCCGGCCGGGTGGAGGTCGTCCGTGGGTTCTTCGATGCGCTCCCCGGGCCGGCCGGCGGTTTCGACATGGTGGTGAGCTGCTCGGCGTTCGCGGTCGACGGGCTCGACGACCCCGACGCATGCCTCGCCGCCATGGCCACCCGGTGCGCGCCCGGTGGGTTGCTCGTTCTCGTCTGGCCCAGTGACGTCGCCTGGTTGGGACGGCGCGGCTTCGAGCACGTGGTGTTCGCCGGGCCGATGGTGGTCGAGTACACCTCGGTGCGAGGAGGCGGTCGACCTCGCCCGCGTCTTCTACCCGCACGCCGCTGCCGAGGTGGCAGCGCGGGGGTCGCGCTTCGTCGACTTCGTGACCCTGGGGATGAACGCGCCCCGCGATCTCTGCTGGCGTCAGGGCGTGAACCACGAGGAGGGGACGAGGTGCACATCGCGCTGATCGCGCCCCTGGTCACGCCGATCGGCGAGCCGCACATCGGCGGGGCCCAGGCGGTCGTCGCCGACCTCGCCGTCGAGCTCGTGGCGCGGCGGCACGACGTGGTGGTGTTCGCCAGCCGCGGGTCGAGCATCGCAGGGGTGCGGGTGACGGCGATCGACGCCGAGCCGGCCGCACTGCGTGACGACCTCTTCCGCGCCGGCGAGGAGACAGCCGCGTCCGCCGCGATGACGGGCGCCTATCGAGCTGTGTACGCCGCGGTCCGCGAAGGCGGCTTTGACGCGGTGCACAACCACGGCTTTGACGCACCGGCGGTGACCGAGGCTGCGCGGGCCGGCGTGCCGGTGCTGCACACACTCCACCTGCCGCCGAGCCGCGTCATCGCCTCCGCCCTCGACACTGCTCGTCGCGATGGCGCGACACCGCTGTGGTGCGCGGCGGTGTCGCAGGCGCATGCCGATGCGTGGCGCGCCCACGTCCCGGTCGACGTGGTGCTGCGCAACGGCGTTCCCATGGACGCGATCCACTTCGAATCGGCACCCGGCGATGCCGCCGTGGTGGCTGCGCGGTTCAGCGCGGAGAAGGGGGTCGACGACGGCATTGCCGCGTGCCGCCGTGCCGGGCTCGCCGTCGACGTCTACGGCACCCCCTACGACCTTGACTACGAACGTCACGTCCACGGTCTGTGGGACACCGACCCGGCGGTGACGTTCCACGGCCCGCTGGCGCGGCGCGCGCTCTGGCGGGCGCTGGGGGAAGCCGTCGTCGTCGTCTGCCTCTCGCGCTGGGACGAGCCGTTCGGGATGGTTGCCGCCGAGGCCCAGGCCGCAGGCACCCCCGTCGTCGCCTCACGTGCGGGCGGCCTTGTCGAGGTGGTGCGCCACGGGGTGACCGGCTGGCTGGTACCGCGTGACCATCCGGGTGCAGCGGTGCAGGCGCTGATGCGCGTCGGCTCGCTGTCACGCGCGGCCTGCCGCCGCCACGCCGAGCGGGCACTTGACCTGGCAGCCGCCGTCGATGCGCACGAGCGGGTCTACTCGCGCATCGCCCGAGGCCGCGGCTGAGCGCGGGTCTCACGCGCTGGTACACGTCGCTAGTCTGGGAAGGAGGACAGGCTGCAAGGAGAGCATGTGATGGCCAGCGAGAAGCAGAGGACGGCTCCTCGACAGAACCTCAAGAAGGCGCAGACCGCCAGCCGCAGAGGCGGCATGGACACGGCCGCGCGGGAGGGGCTGGGCGCATCCGCATTTGCCTTCCCCAAACAGCGCAAGGAACCGCTCAACGACGCCCGCCATGTGCGCAACGCCGTGTCACGATTCGACCAGGTCGAGGACGTGACCGACGCCGAGCGTGACGCGGCATGGAAGCGGATCAAAGCCGCGGGCAAGAAGTACAAGGTTGAGATCGAGGCCGAGAGCTGGCGCGACCTGGCGAAATAAGCCCAGTCCGTTCCGTGGCTATTGCCGCCCGCGCGGCATCGCGTGGTGGTGAGGCGGATCGGCGTCAACGTGGTCCGCGGTCTCTGCACAACCGAGCGCCGACGGGATTGAGCGCGGATCCCACTCCCGCATCGGATACTGCGTGCATGGGATTCATCGACGTCTCGGCGCTTCGCCACGTGCTCGGTGACGGCCGCGTGCTGTTCGACGACGTCTCCTTCCGCGTCGGCGAGGGCTCCAAGACCGCGCTGATCGGTCCCAACGGGGCCGGCAAGACGACCCTGCTGCGGATCATCGCCGGCGACCTTGCCCCGTCAGCTGGCGTCATCGCCAGCCGCGGTGGCCTGGGCGTGATGCGCCAGTTCATCGGCTCCATCCGCGACGGCAGCACCGTGAGGGACGTCCTGGTCGGCGTCGCCCCGCCCGCCATCCGCGCGGCGCGCGCTGCCCTCGACGAGGTCGAGCGAACGCTGCTGACCGACCACGGCACGGCGGCGGCGATCGCCAACGCGCAGGCCATCGCCGACTGGGCGGAGGCGGGGGGCTACGACGCCGAGGTGACCTGGAACGTTTGCACCCAGGCGGCGCTCGGTCAAGCCTACGAGGACGCCTGGGCACGGCCGGTCGCGGAGCTGAGTGGGGGCGAGCAGAAGCGACTGGCTCTCGAGGCGCTGCTCCGGGGGCCTGACGAGGTGCTGCTGCTCGACGAGCCGGACAACTACCTGGACGTCCCCGGCAAGGAGTGGTTGGAGGAGGCGCTGCGCGCCACGCGCAAGACCGTCCTCTTCGTCACCCATGATCGTGAGCTGCTGGCGCGGACGGCGGAGCGCGTCATCACCATCGAGGGTGGGGCCGCGTGGACGCACGGCGGCGGGTTCGCGGGCTACGCGGAGGCACGGCGCGCCCGCCACGAGCGCCAGGACGAGCTCCACCGGCGCTGGGAGGATGAGCACGAGCGCCTGCGCACCTACGTGAGGACCCTCCAGCAGCAGGCGGCCCGCAGCGCAGACATGGCGTCGCGCTACCGCGCCGCTCAGACCCGGCTGGCGCGTTTCGAGGCAGAGGGACCGCCGCCGGCCGCGCCTCGCGAACAGATCGTGCGCATGCGCCTCGGCGGAGCACGCACCGGGGTGCGGGTGCTCACCTGCGTGGGGTTGGAGCTGACCGGTCTCACGGGGCGCTTCGATCTCGAGGTGTTCTACGGCGAGCGCGTGGCCGTGCTCGGGCCCAACGGCTCGGGGAAATCGCACTTCCTGCGTCTCCTCGGGGGCGGCGCCGTCGCCCACTCCGGTGAGGTCCGTCTTGGGGCACGGGTCATCCCCGGCGCCTTCTCACAGCTCCACCACCGTCCCGACCTCGACGGCAGCCCCCTGGTCGACGTGCTCCATCGCCATCACCTCGACCGCGGCGGCGCGATCGGCGCGCTCCGCCGCTACGAGTTGGGCGGCCAGGCCGACCAGCCGTTCACGACCCTCTCCGGCGGCCAACAGGCGCGCCTGCAGATCCTGCTCCTCGAGCTCGGTGGTGCCACCCTCCTGCTCCTCGACGAGCCGACCGACAACCTCGACCTGGAGAGCGCGCAGGCGCTGGAGGAGGGGCTCGCCGGCTACGACGGCACGGTGATCGCGGTGACCCACGACCGCTGGTTCGCACGATCCTTCGACCGCTTCCTCGTCTTCGGGTCGGACGGCTCGGTGCGGGAGTCGCCTCAGCCGGTATGGGCGGAGGCGGCGGCGGCGACCTGAGCGGTTGCGGCGGCGCCGGCCCACTCCGCGAAGCCGGCCATGAGCCGGCGCGTGGTCTCGTCGGCGGGCATCTCCTCGGGGTGCCACTGCACACCCATCACCAGCAGCTGCTCGGCCTCGAGGGCTTCGACGACCCCGTCGGGGCTGCGCGCCGCCACGGTGAGGGATTCGGCGACCACGTCGACAGCCTGGTGGTGCCCGCTGTTGACGTGCGCCGTCGCCGTGCCGAGCAGCCGGTGCAGGTGAGTGCCGCGGCTGATGGTGACCTCGTGCGATGGCGTCGACGCATCGAGGTCCCACTGGGGATGGTCGACGTGCTGGACCAGGGTGCCACCGAGCGCGACGTTGAGCAGCTGTTGGCCGCGACAGATGCCGAGGACAGGCAGGTGGCGCTGGCGGGCCGCCTCGAAGGCGTCGAGCTCGAGAGCGTCAAGCGCCGGGTCGGTGGGGCCGAGGCGCTCGTGGGGTGGCGCTCCGTAGCGTTCCGGGGTGATGTCCGGGCCCCCGGTGAGCAGCAGCCCGTCGACACGCGGCATCGCACCCGCGCCCGTGCCCGGCGTCAGCAGCACCGGCGTCAGCCTCGCCGCCACCAGGATCGCCAGGTACTTGAGGGCGTTCTCACCCGGCTCGCGTGAGCGCTCGACCAGGTCGTCCGTCCAGGTCACGGCGATCAGCGGGTTGGCCATCGATGTCTCCCGGTTGTTGTGAGCCCCGATGCTAGGCATCCGCGTGCGCCCGCGGTGTGGCGTGAGCGCTGGGCGCCCGGCTCACCGGCCCGAGGAGCTGCCCTATCCTCGTGGCTGCGGAGGAGAGCATGGAGGCGGCGGATGCGGCTGGCAACCTGGAACGTGAACTCGCTCGCGGCGCGAATGCCGCGTGTGGTGGACTGGCTCGCGGTCACGCGACCCGACGTCCTCTGTCTCCAGGAGACCAAGCTTGCCGATGCCGCCTTCCCTCACGACCAGCTCCGCGAGCTCGGCTACGAGGCCGCGGTCCATGGCACCGCCCAGTGGAACGGCGTCGCCATCGTGTCGGCGGTGGGCATCGACGGTGTGCGACGGGGGTTCGATGGCGAGCCCGGCTTCCCCGAGGCCGAGGCCAGGGCTCTGGCCGCCACCTGCGGTGGGGTGCGGGTGTGGTCGCTGTACGTGCCCAATGGCCGCACCGTGGACAGCCCCCACTTCGCCTACAAGCTCGCCTGGCTGGCCGCGCTCCGCGCCGCAGTCGCCACCGACGCGGCCGCTTGGCCGTCGATGGCGGTGTGTGGCGATTTCAACGTGGCGCCGAGCGACATCGACGTCTGGGACCCGGGCGCGTTCGTGGGGTCCACACACGTCACCCCTCCTGAGCGCGCGGCGGTGGCATCGCTGGTGGAGATCGGTTTCGTGGATGTCGAGGCGCGAGCGCTCAAAGGCGACCGGCCCTTCACCTATTGGGACTACCGCGCCGGCAACTTCCACAAGGGCCTGGGCATGCGGATCGACCTGGTGCTGCTGAGCACCGCGATGGCTGGCCGGGTGAGCGACGCGTACGTCGACCGCGACGCCCGCAAGGGCAAGCTCCCATCCGACCATGCCCCGGTCGTCGTCGACTTCGACCCGGCGCCGCCCGCCACCGCTCGGCCGGCGCCGGCTGAGACAGCCCGCGCCTCCTGAGCACGTGAAGGTCGAGGTGCGACGCGGCGAGGTGAGGGACTGGTGTTGCTGAAGCTCCTCTGGGCGTCGAGGTTCGAGCGCCACCGCCACGTGGCGGGGAGCAGTGGCCGGTAACCGCGGTCGAGGTCGACGCTCAGGGCACCGTTGCGCCCACGCCGACGATCGCGGCGTCCGGCGCGACGTCGGGCACGTCGTTCACCTCGGGCTCGGTGACGCAGCTCGGCACGCGGCGCCGTTGGCGCAGGGCATCAGCCGTAAGGATCGCCAGGGCCAGCCATACCAGCGCGAAGCCACCGAGGAGGGCGGGTGGCATCGGCTCGTGCCGCACCAGCACGCCAATGCCAAGCTGCATCACCGGTGCCAGGTACTGGAGCAGCCCGAGCGTCGAGAGCGGCAACCGCGTCGCGGCGGCCGCGAAGAAGAGGAGCGGGATCGCCGTCGTCGGACCGGCGGCCACGAGCAGGAGCACGTGCCCCGGGCTGGCAGCTCTGCCCGTCCAGGTCGCCGCGCCGGTGGCCGCAAGAACGGCGAGGACCGTCAGGGCGGGGACCGTCAGCGCGGCGGCCTCGATGAGCAGGCCCTCGGGCGCGGTCGCCGCGGTGCGCTTCTTGATCAGGCCATAGGTGCCGAACGAGACGGCGAGAAGCAGGGCCAGCCACGGTGGCCTCCCGTAGTCGACGCTGAGGATCACCACCGCGAGGGCACCCAGCCCCACGGCCACCCATTGCGGCGCCCGCAGCCGCTCGTGGAGAACCACGACGCCCAGAGCGACCGTGATCAGCGGGTTGATGAAGTACCCCAGGCTCGTCTCGACCACGTGCCCGTTGTTGACGCCCCAGATGTACCCGCCCCAGTTGACGGCGACAATGGCTCCGGCCGCGCACAGCCGCCCCACGGTGGCGCGGTCCAGCCTGCGCACTGACCGCAGCCGGTGGCGCGCCGCCAGCAGCAGTGCCACGACGACGAGGCTGAAGACAATGCGACAGGCCAGGATTTCCAGTGGGCTGGCTGGTTCGAGCAATGGCCAGTACAGGGGGAAGAGACCCCACAGCCCGTACGCCGCTGCCCCGGACAGCAGTCCACGCCTTGCCCTGCTCACACCTCAACATACACGGCGACGGCCACAGCTCGCCACCCGGGTGGTGGGCCCCGCTCAGCTGCCCAGGTCGACGCCGGCGGTGTCGGGGGCGGGAGCGGGCGACACGCGCATCGGCACGGGCGCCAGCGCCGCCGAGCCGTGGTGGTCGGCCTCGTAGCGGTCGATGAAGTCGATGATCAGGTCGCGCATCCCGCACAGCTCCCGGGCCCATTCGTCGAGCACGTCCCGCCCGGCCGGGGTGATCTCGTAGCGACGCCGGCGCGGACCCTCCTCCGAGCGCTCCCACGTCGAGCCGCACCAGGCCGTCGTCCTCCATGGTGTTGAGGGTGCGGTAGACGGTGCCCGGGTCCCAGTGCCCGAACGCCAGCGGGGTCAGCTTCTCGCGCAGCTCGTACCCGTAGGTCGCCTCCTCGCCGAGCAGCAGCAGCAGGCAGGGGCGCAGGTAGTTGCGCGGCTGGATACGGGTCCCGTTGGCGTGCTCACCCGGGGGGTCGGCACGTCGCATGGGCCTCCCTCCGAGATGGCTGTCGTTCACGACGGTTACATGGGTCTCTGTCAAGGTCTGTACGCTCGCGAACACGTGCAGCGGGCGTTGCACCAGCACGGTGAGGATGGACCTGCGTCCCCCGAAACGCAACCGCCAATCGGGTCGCCGTCGCCCGCGCTCTAGGTGGCGGCCGCACTTATTGACGTGGCTGCAGACCCTCCTTACGGTGGGCCAACCTGCGTGAGGTCGTGCCGAGCGCACCCGTGTCCATGGCAGCCAGGGAGGTGTACCGAATGGTGACCGACGCCGCGCCGTACGGGCGGAAGACACAGAAGGAGCCCCCCGTCAAGGACGTCCACATCGTGTGGATCACCGCCGGCCTGAGCTGCGACGGCGACTCCGTGTCGATCACGGCGGCGACGCAGCCGAGCATCGAGGACGTCCTCCTCGGCTCGATCCCCGGCCTGCCCACCGTCCACCTGTACAACCCGGTGCTCGCCTACGACAACGGCGACGATTTCCTCAAGCCGTGGTTCGCCGCGGCTCGCGGTGAGCTCGACCCGTTCGTCCTCGTCGTCGAGGGCTCGATCCCCAACGAGAAGCTCAACGCCGACAACGGCGGCTACTGGGCGGCGGTGGGCACCGACCCTGCCACGGGTCAGCCGATCACCACCAACGAATGGATCGACCGCCTCGCCCCCAAGGCGCTCGCGGTGGTCGCTGCCGGCACGTGTGCCACGTATGGCGGCATCCACGCGATGCAGGGCAACCCCACCGGCGCCATGGGGCTCGCCGACTACCTCGGCTGGGACTTCAAGACGGGGGCCGGCCTGCCGGTCATCAACGTCCCCGGCTGCCCGGTGCAGCCCGACAACTTCATGGAGGTGGTGCTGTACCTCCTCTACCAGGTGTCGGGCCTGGCGCCGGTGATCCCGCTGGACGACCAGCTGCGCCCCACCTGGCTGTTCGGCGCCACCGTCCACGACGGCTGTGACCGCGGCGCGCACTACGAGCAGGGCGAGTTCGCCAAGGTGTACGGCTCGCCGCTCTGCCTGGTCAAGCTCGGCTGCTGGGGACCGGTGGTCAACTGCAACGTGCCCAAGCGCGGCTGGATGGCCGGCATCGGCGGCTGCCCCAACGTCGGCGGCATCTGCATCGGCTGCACCATGCCGGGCTTCCCCGACAAGTTCATGCCGTTCATGGACGAGCCGCCCGGGGCGAAGCTGTCGACCAAGATCGTCGGCGCCTACGGCAAGAGCATCCGCAGCCTGCGCACGCTCACCAACAGCACGGTCAACAAGGAGCCGAAGTGGCGCCACAACCGGCCGGAGCTGACCACGGGCTACAAGCCGCACTCGGGCGGTGTCGCCGCGTCCTTCAACCGTCCATCGTAGAAAGGTAGGAGAGAGAATCGATGGCGACACTCATGCAGAAGGGGGGCACCCCCAAGTCCGGGACGCTGACCGACGTCTCCTGGGATCCGATCACGCGGATCGTCGGCAGCCTCGGCATCTTCACCAAGATCGACTTCGCCAACCGCGTCGTCGCCGACTGCCGCAGCACCTCGTCGATCTTCCGCGGCTACAGCATCTTCATGAAGGGCAAGGACCCGCGCGACGCGCACTTCATCACCAGCCGCATCTGCGGCATCTGCGGTGACAACCACGCCACCTGCGCGACCTATGCGCAGAACATGGCATTCGGGATCAGGCCGCCGGCCATCGCCGAGTGGATCGTCAACCTCGGCGAGGCGGCCGAGTACATGTTCGACCACAACATCTTCCAGGACAACCTGTTGATGGTCGACTTCTGTGAGCAGATGGTCAAAGAGACCAACCCGTCCGTCCTCGCCAAGGCGGAGAACACGCCGGCGCCGCACGCCGGCGACCACGGCTACCGGACCATCGCCGACATCATGCGGGCGCTCAACCCGTTCACCGGCGAGTTCTACCGCGAGACGCTGCACGTCAGCCGCTACACGCGCGAGATGTTCTGCCTGATGGAGGGACGGCACGTCCATCCATCGACGCTGTACCCGGGCGGCGTCGGCACCGTCCCGACGGTCCAGCTCTTCACCGACTACCTCGTCCGGCTCATGAAGTACGTCGAGTTCATGAAGAAGGTCGTGCCGCTGCACGACGACATCTTCGACTTCTTCTACGAGGCGCTCCCCGGCTACGAGGAGGTGGGCCGGCGCCGCATGGACACCGTCTGCTGGGGCTCGTTCAACGACCCCGCCGAGTGCGACTACACCTACAAGCGGATGGGCGAGTGGGGCAAGGCGATGTTCGTCACCCCGGGTTGCGTGGTCGACGGCAAGCTGGTCACCACCGACCTCGTCGACATCAACCTCAACATCCGCATCCTGCTCGGCCACTCCTACTACGACGACTGGGCGAACTCGGAGACCTTCGTCACCAAGGACCCGCTCGGCAACCCGGTCGACCAGCGGCACCCGTGGAACCAGACCACCCTGCCGCGACCGCAGAAGCGCGACTTCGACGACAAGTACAGCTGGGTGATGTGCCCGCGCTGGCTGCACAACGGCGAGCACCTGGCGATGGACACCGGCGGCGGCGCCTTCGCCCGCCTGCTGGCCACCTCCCTGGCCGGGCTCGTGGACATCGGCTACGTCAAGGCCACCGGGCACAGCACCAAGATCTACCTGCCCAAGACCCAGACCAAGCCCGAGGTCGAGTTCGAGTGGCACGTGCCCAAGTGGAGCAACGCCATCGAGCGTGACCGCGCCCGCACCTACTTCCAGGCGTACGCGGCCGGCGCGGCGCTGCACTTCATCGAGAAGGCGTTCGAGGAGCTGCACGCGGGGCGCACCGACACCTTCACCCCCTTCGAGGTGCCGGACGAGGCCATCGGCTGCGGCTTCCACGAGGCGGTGCGCGGCGTGCTCTCGCACCACGTGGTCATCCGCGAGGGCAAGATCGCCAACTACCACCCCTACCCGCCGACGCCCTGGAACGCGACGCCGCGGGACAGCTTCGGCACCCCGGGCCCGTACGAGGACAGCGTCCAGAACACGCCGATCTTCGAGGAGAACGGTCCGGACAACTTCAAGGGCATCGACATCATGCGCGCGGTGCGCAGCTTCGATCCCTGCCTCCCGTGCGGGGTGCACATGTACCTCGGCGACGGCAAGGTGCTGGAGCGCAAGCACTCGCCAACCTTTGGTGGCACCCACTGACAGCCACGGCGTACAGCCCGCCGTCCCGCGGCTCTGACGGAGAGTTCGCGGGGCGGATGGCGCGCATCGACGAGCTGGTCGGGGAGCTGGCGGAGCTCCCCGACCCAGCCGTGCGCTCGCGCGTCGAGGAGCTGGTGGGAGCTGTCCTCGAGTTGCACGGCGATGCCCTGCGCCGCATGCTCGACGCCGTTGCGGACCAGGCGGATGGAGGCGCTGCGCTCTTCGCGGACTACGCCGCCGATGAGCTGGTCCGCAGCGTGCTCCTGGTGCACGACCTGCACCCCATTGCCCTGGTCGACCGCGTCGAGCAGGCGCTCGAGTCGGTGCGGCCGATCATGCACGGGCACAAGGGCGACGTCGAGCTGCTCGGCATCGAGGACGACGTCGTCCGCCTGCGCCTGGTGGGCAGCTGCGAGGGATGCCCCTCGTCCGAGCTGACCATGAAGGCGGCCGTCGAGAAGGCGCTCTACGAGGCCGCTCCCGAGCTCGCCGGCATCGAGGTCGAGGGCATGAGCCCGCCACCGCCAGGTCCACCCACCATCGAGTGCCTGGTACCGCTGCAGATGGCGTCGCCGCGAGTGGGCACATCCAACGGGTCGCGGTGACAACGGATGGGGCTGGACACTGAGCCGTCGCTGGAGTCCCTGCGCCGGTTCGTGAGGGAGCGAGAGCCGGCCGAGCGGTGCGAGCTGTGCGCGGCGGGCATCGCGCCGCACCCGCACCACGAGCACCTTCTCGAGCCGCAGGAGCGCCAGCTGATGTGCAGCTGTACCCCGTGCGCGCTCCTCTTCCCGGTGGAGGCGCAGAAGCGATTCCGCCGCGTCCCCCGCCGGCTGTGGTCGCTCAGCGACTTCACCATGACCGACGCCATGTGGGACTCGCTGGCGATCCCGGTCAACATGGCCTTCCTGCTCACCAGCGCGCCGTCGGGCGACCTGCACGCGTACTACCCGAGCCCGGCCGGGGCGACCGAGTCGCTGCTCACGCTCGCCGGATGGTCTGAGCTGGTGGAGGCCAACCCGGTGCTGTCGTCGCTGCTTCCCGACGTCGAGGCCCTGCTGGTCAACCGCGTCGGCGAGCGCCGCGATTACTTCATCGCGCCGATCGACCGCTGCTATGAGCTGGTCGGGCTGCTGCGCGTGTACTGGCGCGGTCTGTCCGGTGGCACGGACGTGTGGGAACGGGTGGGGTTGTTCTTCGATGGGCTGCGCAGCGCCGCCCCGGCCAAGCCGGCGCGGGGAGCCGTGCATGCCTGACCTCGATTTCGCCGTCGAATCGGTCACCGCCGTAGACGGGTCGCTGACCCCGTTGCTGGAGTTCGCGCTGCGCATCGAGGAGGTCGACGGCCGCGACATCGACACCATCGCGCTCAGCTGCCAGATCATGATCGAGGCGGTGCGGCGTCCCTACGCCGCCGCCGAGCAGGAGGCCCTGCTCGATCTCTTCGGCACCCCTGAGCGCTGGGGAACGTCGTTGAAGACCATGCTCTGGACTCACGCGGCGATGGTGGTGCCGGGCTTCGAGGGAGCGACGACGACCAGGCTGGCCGTGCCCACCACGCTTCGACCTCAGCCTGGCGCCGACCAAGTACTTCTTCGCCCTCGAGGACGGCGACGTGCCGCTCACCTTCCAGTTCAGCGGCACCGTCTTCTACCGCGACGGGGACGGCGCGTTGATGACCGAGCGCATCTCGTGGACCAAGGAGGCGCGGTTCCGGATGCCCGTGACGGTCTGGCGCGACCTCATCGAGCGCCACTACCCGGACGGCGCCTGGCTCTGCCTGCGGCGTGACGTCTTCGACCGGCTCTACCGCTACAAGGCGCGCCGGGCGGTGCCGACCTGGGAGACGGTCATCGACGAGCTGCTCGAGAACGCCTCCACAGAGGCCGTCTCGTGAACCGCGAGCAGGTCGACCGCATCGTGGCCGCGACCCTGTACGAGGGCTACATCCTCTACCCGTACCGGCCGAGCTCGGTGAAGAACCAGGTGCGCTGGACGTTCGGCGGCGTCTACCCGCGCGAGTACAGCGAGGCAGTGGCCGGTGCTGAACGCTGGGCGGCGGTCACAGAGTGCCTGCTCCGGGGCGGTGACGAGGCCGCCGTCGACGTGACCGTGCGCTTCCTGCACGTGGTGTCGCGCACCGCGGCGCAGCTCGACGAGCCCACCCCCACGCCCCCGAGCGACGTCAGCCGCTTGCGCCCCGTCGAGGCGTTCGAGGTCGACGGTCGCGTCCAGCGGACCTGGGAGGAGGCAGCCGAGCGCAGCCTCGAGGCGGGCAGCACCACGCTGCTGTCCCTGCTCGCCGCGCCCCGCCAGCTCACCCTCAGCGTCGCGGCGGGGGAGGAGATCGAGTGGCTGCGTCGCGCTGATGGCACGGTGGTCGGCGCGCTGCTGCGCTCGCACCGGCCCCTCGAGGTGTCGGTCGAGGTGGCGGCGCAGCGCGTGGCCGGCGACCTCGTTCGGGTGCATGTCGAGGTGACCAACATCACCCCGGTGAGCGGTGCGGACGTCGCCGACCGCGACTCGGCGGTCCGCCACGCGCTGCTCTCCACCCATGTCGTGCTCGGCGCACAGGGTGGAGGCTGGGTCTCGCTCACCGACCCGCCCGCCGACGCCGCCGCCGTTGCGGCCACGTGTGTCAACAACGGACTGTGGCCCATCCTGGTCGGCGACCCCGGCTCCGACGACACCATCCTGGCCTCGCCGATCATCCTCGAGGACCATCCGCAGCTCGCCGCCGAGTCCGCCGGCGAGCTCTTCGACTCCACCGAGATCGACGAGATCCTCTCCCTGCGCATCCTCACCCTGACCGACGACGAGAAGGCGGAGATGCGTGGCGCGGACGAGCGCGCCCGCGCCATCCTCGAGCGCACCGAGGCGCTGACGCAGGACGACTTCATGCGCATGCATGGCACGCTGCGCTCACCCAGCCCGAGAGTCGGCGGAACGTCATGACCGAGCACAACCCCTGGGCGGCGGTCGGCGACGACCCCTTCGGTGAACGCCCGGCGCGACAGTCCGTGCGCTGGCGCGGCGGCACGCTGCGGCTGGGCGACCAGGTGCGCCTGGCACCGAAGCGGAACGCCGACGCCCTCGACATCGTGCTGCGTGGCCGCGTGGCCAGCATCGAGTTCGATCGAGCAGGACTACGAGGACGTCGTCTACCTTGCGGTGACCGTGGACGACGACCCGGGCGCGGACCTCGGCATGCTGCGCCAGCCCGGGCATCGCTTCTTCTTCACCCTCGACGATGTCGAGCCGGTGCAGCCGGAGCCGGGGCCATGACCGCTCGCGTGCTGGTCGCCGGGATCGGCAACATCTTCCTCGGGGACGACGGCTTCGGTGTCGCGGTGGCGCAGGAGCTGCTGCGTCGTGGCTCGCTGGCCGGTGCGGACGTCAAGGTCGCTGACTTCGGGATCCGCGGCTATGACCTCGCCTACGAGATCCTCGAGGGGTACCCCGAGATCGTGCTGATCGACGCCACCCAGCGCGGCGACGCGCCGGGTACCGTCTACGTCATCGAGGCCGACCCGGAGGCGAGCACACCCGACGTCGACGCCGATCCTGACCACGGCCAGGGCGCGTTCCAGGGACACCTGATGACCCCGGCGGCCGTCTTCCACCTGGTGCGGACCATGGGTGGGGCGATGGGCCACGTCCTGGTCGTCGGCTGCGAGCCCGAGACCTTCGGGCCCGAGAACATCGGCCAGATGGAGCTGAGCGCCGCCGTCGCGGCCGCCGTGCCCGAGGCCGTCGACACCGTCGATCGGGTCGTGCGCGACCTGCTCGCACCAGTTGCAGTCCCTGCGGCAGCAGCCGCATCGGGTCAGCGGGAACACGAGGTGTCGAGATGACATGGTGGGCATGGGTCCTCATCGCGATCGGGGTCATCATCCTTCTGGGGCTGGCACTGTCCATGGGCGATCTGCGTCGCTACGTGCGGATGCGCACGATGTGAGCTGCCATGCATGAGATGGGTCTTGCCCAGGCGATCCTCGACACCGCGCTGCAGATCGCGGGCGATCGCCCGGTGCTGCGCGTCGCCGTCTCGGCGGGCGAGCGGCAGGCGGTGAGCGTCGACTCGCTCGCCTTCAGCTTCGAGCTGGTCGCCGCGGGCACGGCCGCGTCCGGAGCGAGGCTCGACGTTCGGCCGGTGCCCGGTGACCGCCTGCTCGTGGACGAGGTGGAGGTCGGCGGCGACACCCCCGAGGTGCTGCGCCGCGATGACACCGAGGTGGTCGAGGCCCCCCACCACCATTCGCATGAGCATGGTGACCAGCCGGTGCACCCGGCGTGGTTGTGACACGGATATCAGCAAGGCTGTGGAGGTGACGTGATGAAGAAGCTT
This sequence comes from Candidatus Dormiibacterota bacterium, assembly GCA_963850385.1. GTDB lineage: Bacteria > Chloroflexota > Dormibacteria > Aeolococcales > Aeolococcaceae > Aeolococcus. The sequence continues at coordinate 1,603,459 of CAWKKS010000001.1, read as the reverse complement.
CTGGTGCTGGCGGCGATGGCTGCCGCGGGTGCGGCCGCGGCCGCGCTCAGCGGCAAGGACGTGGTCCGCTACTTCCGCATGCGGAGCATGTAGCAGGAGCGGATGGGGCCACCCAGGCGATGACGGTGACGGCGGCGGGCGCGAGCGAGGTGCGCACGACGCGGACCGCTGGTGGCGAGCGCCGCCGCTACACGATCCGCGGCATCGTGCAGGGCGTCGGCTTCCGTCCGTTCGTGTGGACGCTGGCGCGCCGGTACGAGCTGGCGGGCTCGGTGCGCAACACCTCCGGTGCCGTGGTGGCCGAGGTGCAGGGCCCGAGCGGCCGCCTCGACGATTTCGCCGCCGACCTGGTGGCGCTGGCGCCGCCGCTGTCGCGCATCGACAGTGTCAGTGTGACCAGCGTCGCCGCGCGCGCCGACGAGGGCTTCGTGATCCTCGAGAGCCAGGCGGTGGACGGCGCATACCAGCCGATCGCGGCCGACGCCGCGACGTGCGAGGACTGCCTGGCGGAGCTGCGCGACCCCGCTGATCGCCGCCACGGCTACCCCTTCATCAACTGCACGAACTGCGGACCCCGTTTCACCATCATCGAGGACGTCCCCTACGACCGTGCCCTGACCACGATGCGTCACTTCGTCATGTGCGCGCTCTGCGCGGCCGAGTACGCCGACCCGGCGGACCGCCGCTTCCACGCCCAGCCCAACGCCTGCCCGACCTGCGGGCCGCGAGCGTGGCTCAGCGATCGTGGCGGTACCGAGATCGCCAGCGACGGGGTGTCTGCCGCAGCTGAGGCGCTGCGCGCCGGCTCGATCGTGGCGGTGAAGGGCATGGGAGGGTTCCAGCTCGCCGTCCTGGCCGGCGACGAGACCGCGGTGAGCAGGCTGCGGGCGCGCAAGCACCGTCCCGAGAAGCCGTTCGCGGTGATGGTCAGGAGCCTCGACGCGGTTCGCCGGTTGGCGAAGGTCGGCCATGTCGAGGCTGAGGTGCTGTCGAGCAGCGCGCGCCCGGTGGTGCTGCTGCGCCGCGAGGTTCGCGCTGCGGGCGACGTCGCGCCCGCCGTCGCGCCCGGGTTGGACGAGCTCGGCCTCATGCTCCCGAGCACGCCGCTGCACCACCTGCTCCTCGACCTGGTGGATGCGCCGCTGGTGATGACCAGCGGCAACCTCAGCGATGAGCCCATCGCCAGGGACAACGGCGAGGCGCTGCGCCGGCTGGGTGACATCGCCGATGTCTTTCTCCTGCACGACCGCGACATCTACGCGCGCTACGACGACTCCGTCGTCCGCATCGTCGGCGGCGCGGCGCAGGTCATCAGGCGCGCCCGCGGGTATGCGCCACTGCCGCTGGCGCTCGACGTCGAGCCGGGGGCCCCCGTGACCCTGGCGGTGGGCGCGCACCTCAAGAACACCTTCTGCATCGTGCGCGACGGCCGCGCCTTCGTCGGGCCGCACATCGGCGACCTCGACCAGCCCGAGAGCCTCGGCCACCAGGATGAGGCGCTGACCACGTACCTGCGCCTGTTCCGGGCCGACCCCACCGTGGTGGCCGCCGACCTGCACCCCGACTACGCGTCGACGCGCATCGCCGAGCGATGGTGGGACGGGGGCGCCACGCCGTCCCGCGTGCAGCACCACCACGCCCACATCGCCAGCGTCATGGCCGAGCACCGGCTGCGCGGCACCGTCATCGGGGTGGCGTTCGACGGCACGGGGTTTGGGGAGGACGGCACCATCTGGGGAGGCGAGATCCTGCTCTGCGACGAGACCGGGTACCAGCGCGCCGGGCACCTGGCGCCGGTGAGGCAGCCGGGCGGCGACCGATGCGCCCGCGAAGGCTGGCGGATGGCGATCGCCTACCTGCACGCGGCCGGTGTCGTCACCGATGGGCTCCCGTCGTGGTTCCCGCCCGGTGCGGGCGCCCCCGATGAGCGCCTCTGGCGCCTCGTCCAGCGCCTCACCGCCGCCGAGGACGCCAGCACCGCGCCGGTCAGCACCAGTGCCGGGCGCCTCTTCGACGCCGTCGCCAGCCTGCTGGGCATCGCCCACACCTCCAGCTTCGAGGCCGCGGCGGCGATGCGGCTGGAGGCGGTGGCGCGGTCTGCGGTCGCTGGGCGCACCGGCCACGTCCCGGTGCGGCGTCGCGGGCCGGGGCTGGTGCTGGACACGCCGTCACTGGTGGCCACGCTGATGGAGCAGCGCCGCGAGGGCCGGGACGTCGCCGAGCTGGCGGCGGTCTTCCATGAGAGCCTCGCGGTCGCGGTGGCCGAGAGCTGTGCCGACCTCGCCGAGATGAGCGGGGTCCACCGGGTGGCACTCAGCGGCGGCGTCTTCCAGAACGCACTACTGCTGGAGCGTGCCACCGCCCTGCTCAGCGAGCGTGCCCTGACGGTGTACGCCAACCATTACGTTCCCGCCAACGACGGCGGGGTCAGCCTCGGTCAGGCCTTCGTGGCGGCGTGCCGGTCCGAAGGCACGCGCGGATGCGCATGATGTCGGTGATGAGCAGCGCGCCGGCGGGCACCGACCTCGACTTCCTGCGCGATGGCGTCGACGCGCGGTGCGCCGCCGGCGAGGCGTACTTCGCGTCAGCCGCCCAGGACCTCGCAGAATGCGCGGCTGCGATGGCCGACAGGTTCTTCGTGGGCGCGACGCTGCTGGTGTTCGGTTCGGGCACCGGGGCAACCGACGCGCAGCACAACTCGGTCGAGTACGTCCACCCGGTGCTCCCCGGGTGCCGGGCCCTCCCCGCGCTCTCGTTGACCAACGACGTCAGCACGGTCACCGGCATCCTCGGCGGCGCCGACCCACTCGACGTGTACGCGCACCAGCTGCGCGTGCTCGGGCGTCGCGGTGACATCGCCCTGGCGTTCCTGACCGGCGCGGACGACGGCGCGCCCCTGCGCGGGCTCGAGGCGGCGGCGGAGGCGGAGATGCTCACCGTCGCGCTCAGCAGCGGGCCGCGGGCGGCGGCGTCGCGGGCGCGGTACACCTTCCATGCCGGTGGCCACGACCCGCTGGTGGCCCAGGAGCTGCACCTCGCGACCTACCACATGCTCTGGGAGCTCACCCATATCGTGCTCAACCATCGCGGCATCGCGCAGGAGCAGCCATGAGCGACAACGCGTGCCACGATGAGGTGTGCATCACCTGCTCGGACCAGCTTCTCGAGGTGGTGGTGGTGGCGCTGACCGATGACGGGAGCACGGCGCAGGTGACCTGTGACGGCGTCGCCTCTGAGGTGTCCGTCGACCTGCTCGAGAGCGTGGCGGTGGGAGACCACCTCCTCGCCCACGGGGGCGTGGCGCTGCAACACGGCACGCTGGAGGCGGTGCGGTGACCAGCGGCGGCGACCCGTTCTCCCAGCTGCTCTACCCGATGCTCAGCGAGCAGCCGTCGGTGGACGCCACGGTGGTGACGGAGTTGGCCCGCGCGCCGTTGCAGAAGTCGGCGGAGAGCAACGCGCTGCGGCGCGAGCTCTTCGAGGCGCGTGGTGCCGACATCGCCGAGTGCGCCCGTGCCATCGCCGGCGCGGTGGCCGCGGGCGGCCGGGTGCTGGCCTGCGGCAACGGCGGCAGCGCGACGTCCGCGGCCGACATGGTGGCCGAGCTGCTCCACCCCGCGGCGCGGCTCCCCATCGCTGCGCTCTGCCTGACCGCCGACATCGCCGTGGTCACGGCGATCGGCAACGACGTCAGCTATGACGACGTCTTCGTACGCCAGCTGCTGGCGCTCGGCCGCGCGGGCGACGTGGTGGTGGCGATCTCCACCAGTGGCAACTCCGAGAACCTGGTGCGCGCCGCCCGCCAGGCACGGCGGCAGGGCATGGTCACCGTGGGCATCGCTGGGCACGACGGCGGTCGCCTGCGCGCCGAGGGCGCGCTCGACTTCCTCTTCACCGTCCCCTCGTCAAGCGTCCATCGCATCCAGGAGGTGCAGACCACGCTGTACCACCTCCTCTTCGAGCTGGTGCAGCGACATCTCACGGAGGTCACCACATGTGCCTAGCGATTCCCGCCAAGTTGGTGGAATACGTCGATGACGACCGCAACTACGGCAAGGTGGAGCTGGGTGGCGTCCGGCGCCAGGTCAACACCTCCCTGCTGGTCGGTGAGGACAGAGCCGAACCGGGCGACTACGTGCTCGTGCACGTCGGCTTCGCGCTCAGTGCGATCAGCGAGGCGGAGGCCAACGAGACGCTGCGCATCCTCGAGGAGATGGGGCCGGCGTACACCGACGAGCTGGAGCAGATCCGCCAGTCCGAGGCGATGGAGCTCGAGCTCGTCGGCCCCGACTACCGCAAGCAGGTGACGGAGATATGAAGTTCGCCGACGAGTTCCGCGACGCCGACCTGGCGCGCTCGCTGGCCACGCTGATCGCGTCCGAGGCCGGCGACAGGCACTGGAAGATCATGGAGGTGTGCGGCGGCCACACCCACACCATCTTCAAGTACGGCATCGAGGACCTGCTGCCCGGCAACGTCGAGCTCGTGCACGGTCCGGGCTGCCCGGTGTGCGTCATCCCCATGGGCCGGCTCGACGACGGCATCGCCCTGGCCCGCGACAACGACGTCATCTTCACCTGCTTCGGCGACCTGATGCGCGTCCCGGGCAGCGATGGCAGCCTGCTCGACGCCAAGGCTGCCGGCGCCGACGTGCGCATGGTGTACTCGCCACTGGACTCGCTGAAGATCGCGCGCGAGAACCCCGACAAGCGAGTGGTGTTCTACGCGATCGGCTTCGAGACCACCGCGCCCTCGACGGCGCTCACCCTGCTGCGCGCCAAGGCCGAGGGGATCAGCAACTTCTTCGTCTTCTGCAACCACGTGACCATCATCCCGCCGATGAAGGCCATCCTCGACTCGCCCGACCTGCGGCTCGACGGGTTCCTCGGCCCGGGGCACGTCTCGACGGTGGTCGGCATCCGGCCCTTCGAGTTCGTCACCAGCACGTACGGCAAGCCGGTTGTGGTGGTGGGCTTCGAACCGCTCGACATCCTCCAGGGCGTGCACATGGTGATCCGCCAGGTGCTCGAGGGTCGCTGTGAGGTGGAGAACCAGTACACCCGTGTCGTCCATGACGACGGCAACCCCAAGGCACTGGAGGTGCTCGGGCGGGTGTTCACGCTGCGCCCCCACTTCGAGTGGCGCGGCCTCGGCTTCATCAGCCAGAGCGCTCTCGAGCTCAACGACGACTTCGCCGAGTTCGACGCCGAGCGCGTCTTCACCGTCCCCGGGATCCGCGTCGCCGACCCCAAGTCATGCCAGTGCGGGGAGGTGCTCAAGGGCGTGCTCAAGCCGTGGGAGTGCAAGGTGTTCGGCACCGCCTGCACGCCGGAGACGCCGATCGGCACCTGCATGGTGTCGTCGGAGGGAGCGTGCGCGGCGTACTACAACTTCGGCCGCTACTCGCGCGCCCGCGACCGCGAGCGCGTGCTCGCCGATTCCGAAATCACCCCGATCGCGGTGCGCGCCGGGTGACCGACACCTCGACCCCCGCCCCCGGCAGCGGCGCCGCCGTCCGCGCGGCCGCGGCGCGGATCGCCGACCCCGAGCAGCGCGTGCTCGAGCGCATCGCCGAGATCCGCAAGCGGCGGCCGCTGCTGCGCGAGTTGGCGATCACCATGAGCCATGGCGCCGGCGGCAAGGCCAGTCACACCCTCACCGCCGCGGTGTTCGCCGACATCCTCGACAACCCGGTCCTCGCCCAGCTCGGCGACCAGGCTGTGGTCGGCCTGCCCGGCCAGGCCGCGCCGGCGCTGGCCATGACCACCGACAGCTTCGTGGTGAGCCCACTCTTCTTCCCCGGCGGGGACATCGGCGAGCTGGCCATCAACGGCACCGTCAACGACCTCGCCGTGGGCGGCGCGGTGCCGCTGGCCCTGTCGTGCGCGTTCATCCTCGAAGAGGGACTGGACATCGCGCTGCTGCGGCGCGTCGTCGAGTCGATGCGACGCGCCGCCGATGCCGCCGGGGTGAGCGTGGTCACCGGTGACACCAAGGTGGTGCCGCGCGGCAAGGCGGACCAGCTCTTCATCACCACCACCGGGATCGGGCTGATCGCCGAGCCGGGACGGTTGCGCATCGACAGGGTGCTCGCCGGCGACGCGGTGATCCTCAGCGGCGCGATGGGCGACCACGGCGCCACCGTCATGCTCGCCCGTGGCGACGTCGACCTCGAGGCCGACACCCTGGCCAGCGACACGACGGCCCTCAACGGTCTGACCGGCGCCCTGCTCGACAGTGGCGTGGACGTCCATTTCATGCGCGACGCCACCCGGGGAGGGGTGGCCACGGTGCTCAACGAGATCGCCCAGCAGGCCGGGCTTGCCGTGGCCATCGACGAGGACGCGCTCCCGGTGCACGACGTGGTGCGCGGCGTCGCCGAGATCCTCGGCATCGATCCCCTCTACATCGCCAACGAGGGCAAGCTTGTGGCCATGGTCGCCGCCGAGGATGCGCAGCGGGCGCTGGCGGTGATGCGGTCGCGCCGCGAGGGCCAGGAGGCGGCGATCATCGGGGAGGTGCGTGCCGAGCCCGAGGGGATGGTGTTCATCCGCACCGGTTTCGGCGGGACCCGCGTCGTCGACATGCTGATCGGCGACCCGCTGCCGCGAATCTGCTGACGACCGTCCTGCGGGGCTCGGGAAGTCGCGGGGTCAGCGCGCCACGGCCGCGAGCGGCTGGGTGAGCACCGAGTCAAGCACCGTCTTGATGACGGCGTAGCACTCGCATGACACCGCCTCGAGTCCCTCACGGTTGACCACGGTGAGCCGTCCGCGGTGGTAGCGGATCAGGTTGGCCGCCTGCAGGATCCCCGCCGACAGCGTCACCGTGGCACGCCGCGACCCCAGCATCTGGCCGAGGAACTCGTGGGTGATGGCGAAATCGTCCACCCCCACCCGGTCGTGGCTCATCAGCAGCCACCGGCTGAGCCGCTCCTCGTTGGTGTGCAGGCGGTTGCACGCCGCCGCCTGGGCGATCTGGCCGAAGAGGGCCGGGACATACCTGTCGTAGAGGCGGCGCAGCGAGCTGTTGCGGGCCAGCTCCTCGAGGAAGGCACCTGCCGGGATGACCAGCCCATGGCCGCGCACCTGGCAGATGGCGCGGACCCCGAGCGATCCGCCGGCGATCAGTGGGACGCCCACCACGCCCTCGTTGCCGATCGTCGCCACCTCGACGATGGAGCCGTCTTCGAGCGGGGTCACCAGCGAGATCACGCCGTTGAGCGGGAAGTAGACGCTTTCGACAGGCTTGCCGGGCTCGAAGAGCACCGTCTTCACCTCGAGGTCGAGGGGGCGCGCGATCGCCTCCACCCGCTCGCGGTCGGAAGGTTCGAGCGCACCGAGCAGTCGGTTCTCCGTCGCGTCGCGTCGTTTGCCTGGCATCCCCATACACCCTGTGGACGCATCCCGGATGGCGGGAGTCGGCGTCTCGCTTACGCGGTGACTGCACAGTATATTCGGACAATCCGCTTGCCCCGGCAGCACAATGCGTTTCAGATGCAGCGCGCCAGGCGAGCCAATCCCCCTGCCCGGCTCTTCGCAGGCTGCACACCCGAGGTGGCCGCTGACGCCGGGGGCTGCATCCTGGCGGTCGGCGAAGATGCCCGCCGCGCCGCCGGGCCATCGGCGGTGGTGCACCGGATGTCCGGGCGAACCCACCCCGGCTTCGGTGACGCCCATCTCCACCTCGAATGGCTGGCGCTGGCCGCGATGGGCGTCGACTGCGCCGGTGCCACCACGCGGACCGAGACCCTCGCCCGCGTGCGCGCGAACGCCCGGCGTCGTCCGGGGTCGGAGTGGATCGTGGGCAGCGGCTGGCGCAACGACGACTGGTCCGACGACCCCCGCCCGTTGAACCGAGCCGACCTCGACAGCGCCGGCGCTGGCCGCCCCGTGTTGCTGGTGCGCCGCGACGGTCATTCGGCCTGCCTCAGCACCGCCGCCCTGGCGGCCCTGGGGCTGACCCGCGACACCCCTGACCCGCCAGGCGGGGTGATCGACCGCGATGGGTCGGGCGCGCCCACCGGGATGGTGCGCGAGGAGGCGTGTGCCCTCGCTCGCCTGCGACTGCCGCCACCTCCCGATCGTGACTTCGACGCCGCGCTTGAGGCGGTTCTGCGCCGCCTGGCGCGCCTGGGGCTGACCACCGTGCACACCATGGACGGGCCGGCGCTCTTCCGCGCGCTGCAGCGTCTGCACCGCGGACGCCGGTTGCCCATCCGGGTGGTGTGGAACATGCCGGCCGCTTTCCTCGGGGCCGCCGAGGCCCTGGGGGTCACCTCGGGGTTCGGGGACGCGCGGTTGCGGGTGTGGGGGGTCAAGGTCTTCCTGGACGGCTCGTTGGGCAGCCGGACAGCCGAGATGCTCGACGGCGGCGGCGTGGTGGTGACCCCGCAGGACGAGCTCGCCGAGATCGCGCGCCGCAGTGCAGCGGCCCGCCTCAACGTCTGCCTGCACGCCATCGGGGACGGCGCCGTCCGACGCGCGCTCGACGCCCTCGAGCCCCTGGTCGGTGCATGGGACGCCTGGCGCCCTCGCCTGGAGCACGCGCAGTGCGTCGACCCCGCGGACGTGCCCCGGTTCGCGGCCCTGGGGGTGGTCGCCTCGATGCAGCCGGCGCACGCCGTCGCCGACCGCGAGGTGGCCGAGGCACAGTGGGCGGACCGCACCGCGCATGCCTATGCCTGGGGCGCCCTGCAGGCTGCGGGGGCGATCCTGGCGTTCGGCTCGGACGCTCCCGTCGAGGACCCGTCGCCGCTGCTCGGCATCGACGCCGCCAGCGCCTGGCGGGCGCGGGCGTGCTGGCACCCGGGCCTTGCGCTGACACGGGCGTCGGCGATCCGCGCCTACACTCGCGGCGTCGCCTACGCGGCCGGCATGGAGGCGGAGACGGGTGCGTTGCGCGCCGGGCTGCGCTGCGACCTGACAGTGGTGGACCGCGGCGAGGTGGTGGCGACAGTGGTCGGTGGGCAGGTGGCATGGGCCGGCGGGGGACCGTCGTGAGGGCCGTGCGGTACGACGCCTACAGGTCGACGCCGACCGTTGTCGATGTGCCGCCCCCGCCATGCCCACCCGACGGCGTCGTCATCGAGGTGAGCGCGACCGGGATCTGCCGCTCCGACTGGCACGCGTGGCGTGGCCACGAGCAGGTGACGCTCCCACACATCCCCGGGCACGAGTTCGCCGGGGTGGTCGCGGCCGTGGGCGCGGAGGTGCGGTCATGGGTCGTCGGCGACCGCGTCACCGTCCCCTTCGTTCTCGGCTGCGGGGTGTGCGAGCAGTGCCGCGCCGGGGACGCGCAGGTCTGTCCGCACCAGCGCCAGCCGGGCTTCACCGAGCCGGGCTCGTTCGCCGAGCAGGTGGCCGTGGTGCGCGCGGACTTCAACCTGGTCGCGCTGCCGGCGTCCCTCGACGCGGTCACGGCGGCCTCGCTGGGCTGCCGCTTCGCCACCGCCTTCCGTGCGCTGACGGCACACGGGCAGGTCGCGGCCGGGCAGTGGGTGGCGGTGTTCGGCTGCGGCGGCGTCGGGCTGTCCGCGGTGATGATCGCCGCCGCGCTCGGCGCCCGACGCCGTCGCCGTCGACCTCGCCGAGGCGGCGCTGGCCCGCGCGGCCGCCATCGGGGCCGTCGCGGTCCTCGACGCCGGCCGCGAACCGGACATCGCGGCTGCCGTCCGCGCGGCCACCGACGGCGGGGCGCATGTCACCGTTGACGCCATCGGCAACGCCGCCACCGCGGTGGCAGCGGTACGCTCGCTGCGTCCGCGCGGGCGCCACGTCCAGGTGGGCCTGCTCCACGGTGAGGATGCCAGCCCGCGCCTGCCGATGGCCGAGGTGATCGCTCGCGAGCTCGAGATCCACGGCGCCCATGGGATGGCGGCTCGCGACTACCCGGCGATGCTCGAGCTTGTCACCTCGGGCGCGCTGCACCCTGAACGCCTCGTCGGGACGGTGATCGATCTCGACGCCGCCCCCGATGCCCTGGTACGCATGGGCCGCGCCGACTCCGCCGGGGTCACCGTCATCGCCTTTCCCGCCGCCGCCGCGTGAGAGGTCGTACGACCAATGTCGGTTGCGCCTGTGGTCCGGGGCTGGCGCACGATCGGCGGTGCCCGGGTCCCCCCGTCTGATACGGCCGAAACGAGCAACGGCGACACGCTCCGGCAGGGGTGACCCGGGCTCTGTCGCCGCCCGCGCTCAGTGAGCCAGCCGGCTGTCACTGATGTCGTCGTGGTCGAGCCCGAAGTAGTGCGCCACCTCGTGGAGCACGGTGTCGGTCACCTGCTCCACCAGCTCCTCGTACGAGCCGCAGAACCGCTCGATGTGGCCCTGCAGCAGGACGATGCGTTTGGGGTACGGCGACCCGCCGAACGCCGAGTCCGCCGCGCCCTCGTAGAAGCCGAGCACGTGCTCGTCGATGTCGTGCTCGCGGTCCCCCGCGCTGGCGCGTGGCTGGATGGTGATCATCAGGTTGTCGGCGTCGAGGCGCTCGCGCAGATGGGAGGGGATGGTGTCGAGGGCAGCCGCAGCGATGCGCTCGAACTCGTCGTCGGAGACGTGGTAGGCCACGGGTCGAGCATGGCAGCGCTCCTGTTTGCGCTACAACGTTGAGCTCAATGCCGGCCGTGCGCGTCACCCTGGCGCTCCTCCTCGTGCTCACCGCGTGCGGCTCGACGCCGGTTCGCGCGCCCACAGCCACGGCGCGCCCGTCCGCGGCGCCACCGACACCGACCCCCATCCCGACGCCGACCCCGCCTCCGGCCCTCGCGTCACCGGCGATCGTCCAGGTGGAGAACTCGGCGGGCGGGCGGCCGCAGGCCGGGCTGGGGGCGGCCAACCTTGTCTACGAGTACGTGGCCGAGGGCGGGATCGGCCGGTTCAGCCTCTTCTTCTTCACGCCGCCGGCGCCGCGACAGGCGGTGGGACCGGTGCGCAGCGCGCGCACTGTCACCGTTCAGCTGGCGACCCTCTACCACGGCTTCGTGGCGTACTCCGGCGCGTCGACGTACATCGGCGGACTGCTGGGCCGCGCGTCGTTCCCGTCATTCGACGAGGACACGGCGCGGGCCAACCTCTTCCGCATCTCCTCGCGCTGGCCCCCGCACAACCTGTACACCGACGGGCTGCACATCGCCAACCTGGCGTCGCTGGCCGCGCTTGCGCCGGTTGCCTACCAGCTGTGGCCGCGCACCGCCGACGCGCTCGGCGGCCTCCCGGTCACCAGCTTCACCGCACCGGTCTCGGTCTTCGAGCGGCCGCTCTTCACCTGGCGGGCGGCGCTGCACGGGTTCACCCGGACCGAGGACACGGGGATCGTGCTCGACCCGGCCACGCGGGCACCGCTGGTGCTGCCCACGGTGATCGTTCAGCAGGTCGCCGTCACCACCGACCCGCGCGTCGTGGACGTCGACGGTCATCTCGGCGTCGACCAGGCGATCGTCGGGAGCGGGGCTGCCCAGGTCTTCACCAACGGTCAGGAATACCAGGCGACGTGGACACAGCCGACCAGCGGGCCGCCCGCGTTCACGCTCAGCGATGGCAGCCCGGCGCCGATTGCCCCGGGCGAGGTGTGGATCTCGCTGGTGCCCGTCGGCCAGCCCGCTGCCGTCAGGTAGCGCCACCTCCTCCCGCCGTCGAACCCGGAGCGCGGCATGGTCGCGACAGCGCCACGACGGTCGGCACCGCGTACCCTGCAGCGATCACCACTCGACGCACCGAGGTCTACCGTGCCTGAAGAGCTCGACGACACCACAGCCGCAGAGGTTGGACACGCGCTGATCCGCTGGCTGACGGACGAGGACCCCGCGGGAGTGGCCCGCTTCCTGCCCGAGCTGGGGCCGGTCGACGACCCGCGCGCCGCCCGGGTGGGCCATGCGGTGGTGGCCCTGCTGGGTCAGCTCGACGTCGCCTGACGCTCAGCTGTTCTCCTCAACGTAGCGCCTGGGGTCCCTGTCGCGGGGCTCGACACCGGTGGGGTGGCGGGCTTCGAAGGCGGCGAACGCCACGGCGATGTCGTGGCGCAGCTGCAGCGACGCGTGGCGGCGGAAGTCGGTGAGGTCCTCGCGCTCCTCCTCGCCCATGTGATCGCTGTTGGCCTCGTTGACCTTCCCAACCGCCTGCCACCAGGCCTTGCCGCCGACCTCCGCGCCGGCCACCTCTGCGATCGCATCGCGGATCTGGTTGTGGTCCTTGATCACGTCGGCGACCTCGTCGGCGACGCTGTCCTTTCCGCCCGCCCCGGTTCCGACCTTCAAGAGGTGCGGGTAGAACAGCTCCTCCTCGGCGTCGGCGTGCACCTCGAGCAGGTTGCGCAGGCGGTCCCACACCGCGGCCAGCGCGCCCGGGTCGGCGCTGCCGATGTCCTCGAGGTGGGCGAACAGCCGGCGCTGGTCGTCGTGGTCACGCAGGATCAGCTCGGTGATGTCCATCGGCACCTCGCAACAGAATGACTGGGGTGATGCGAGTGTATGGGTGCGGTCCCGGCTGACCGCGATGCCTGCCAAGCCACTCCTGTCCTAGGATCTTCGCCTCAGCCGCCCGCAGGAGGAGAACACCATGAGCGACGCGGCCACGGTGGCCAGGGAGTACATCGCCGCAGTGGGGGAGGGCCGCTGGGACGACGTGATGCAGCACGCTCGCCACGGCGTTGGCATGATGGGCTCATCCACGCGCGCTCGAGCGAACCACTCATGAGCCTCGACCCGGAGCTGGCGGACAGGTTGCGTCAGGTCGTCGGCGGGGAGACGGGGCTCACCGAGCAGCGAATGTTCGGCGGGCTCGGCTTCCTCATCAACGGCAACATGGCGGTGAGCGCCAGTGGCCAGGGCGGCTTGCTGGTTCGCGCCGACCCCGCCGCCAGTGACGCGCTGACCTCGCGCCCCCACGCCAGCCTCGCGGTGATGCGCGGACGCCCCATGAACGGCTGGCTGCGGGTCGACGCCGAAGGCGTGCGCACCAAAGCGCAGCTGGAGAGGTGGGCGAGGGTCGGCGTCGACTACGCGAGGTCGTTGCCGCCCAAACGCTGACACCTCGCGGGGCGGCGTCGCCCGGGTCCGTCGTTGGGCTTACGCCACCCGCTCCCGCGATGTGGGCGTGGGCGTGTCCGACGGTACCGTGCGGAACAGCGAATTCGTTGTGCTCCGCCGGGGATGGTCAGAGCCACAGGCCATGTGGGACGCTGCCCCCATGGCACGCGCCGAGTTGCCCGAACTGGTCGTGAGGGACGCGCGCGGGTGGCGGCGCTGGCTCGACGCGCACCACGCCCAGCCGGACGGTGTGTGGGTGGTCCTCGCCAAGAAGGGTCGGACCGGCCCCACCACGCTCAGCTACGAGGCGGCTCTCGAGGAGGCGGTGTGCTTCGGCTGGATCGACGGCATGATCCGCCGCCGTGACGACGCCACCTACCGGGTGCGCTTCACGCCGCGTCGTGCGCGCAGCAACTGGTCGCCGGGGAACGTCAGTCTCGTCGCCCGTCTGCGCGACCAGGGGCGCATGCACCCCGCCGGGCTGGCGGCCTTCGAGCGTGGCAGCGATCGGGGGCGGCCGAGCGGCGGTGGGAGCTCAGCGGCGCCCTGATCGTCGAGCGGTCAGCTGGCGGGGGTCGGCCGCGGTCGCGTCATCAGCTGGAAGATCCCGGCCAGGTGAAGGCGCTTGTGGATGAGCGAGTACGCGCTGATCCCCAGCGCCAGGGAGAGCCCGGTGGCGAGGGTGCGCTGGATGACCGCGGCAGCGCCGGCTGCACCGTAGTCGACGCCGAGGAAGACCAGCAGGGCGGCAACGCTCGCCTCGCTGGCACCGATGCCGCCCGGGATCAGGCTCACTGCGCCGCCGACGCTCGACAACGCCAGCACGAATGCGGCCTGCCACCAACCGATCCGGCCCGGGTCGAGCCCGGCGAGCACCAGCCAGAGGACGGTGACCGCGACCACCACCCGGGCGGCGTCGAGCACGGACAGTGCGAGCGTGCTGGCGCGGCGGAGCAGCCACGCCGCCTCGCGCTGCAGCTCGTCGATCGCGGGCAGCAACCGGTTGAGAAACGGGATGCGTGCGATGAGGTCGTGGACGCGGCAGAAGATCGCCGGTACCAGCAGCACGATGACGATGCCCGCGATGCCCAGTGCCACGGGCACGGCGGCTGCCAGCCCATAGCCGAGGGAGAGGATCGCCGGGAGCGCGAAGAGCACCAGCAGCAGGGTGTACGACAGCTCCTGGACAGTGACGGTGGCGGCGACCACCCCGAAGTCGGTGCCGGCCGCCTCGCTCGCGAAGATGGCTCGTGTCAGGTCGCCGAGCGGCACCACCGCGCTGATGGTCTGACCGGCCATGTTGAGCTGCATGGTGTCGCGCAACGGCAGATGCGTCCCCACCGCACCGAGCAGGAAGTGCCAGCGCAGGCCCTGGAGGACGTACGTCAGCACCGAAAGCGCCAGGATGGGCGCCACCAGAGCCAGGGGGAAGCCCCGCAGCGCGCTGCCCACTTTGGCGGGGTCGAGGAACAGCACCACGCCGGCGGTCGCGGCCACGCCGAGAGCCGCGACCGCCAGGCGGCGAACCAGCGTGCCGACGCGGAGGGAGGTGCGTTGGGGCGCGACGATGACGGGGTCGATGAGCGGAGTGTGCATCACGGCCTGGGGGATCGCGTGCCACACGGAAGCGACGACCACACGCTCACCGCCGGGCCGCCGTGCTGGTGACGTCACAGCCCACCTGCTCGGCCACGTCGGCGAGCTTCTCGAGGGCGGGGATCGCTGCCGACACCGCGTCACGCTCGCCCGCATCCAGCGTCTCGAGCGCGCCCAGGATCAGGGTGGTCCCGTTGCGGCGCAGGTCCTCCAGGAGGTGGGCGCCATCCCGGGTGGTGGAGAGTTGCGAGGAGCGCGCGTCGCGCGAATCACGGGTGCGGGTGACCATGCCGCGCTCGACCAGCTGGTCAACGACACGCGACAGCGTCGACGGCGACACACCCTCACGCGCTGCCAGGTCGCCGAGGCGGACCGGCATGCAGACGGAGATGGTTGCCAGCGCGGACAGCTGGCTCTGGGTGAGCTCACCGAGCCCCGGCCTGCGCAGCCGGCGGCTCAGCCTCCCCACCGCCAGCCGCAACCGCGCGGCGTCGCCGTCGAGGCACTCTGTCGTCGGTTGTATCGGCACCCTCGGGCGCGCGGCCGATTTGCTTGGCACAACGAAACTATATACTGTCGCTGATGGATGCGCCAGCACCACCGGACCGGGCGTTCTAGTGGCCACCACTGACCGACCCGGCCGCCGCCTCGGGAAGCCGCCGGGCAACTCCCGACGGCGCGTCGGCGTTGCGGCCGGTCACGACAACTACAAGTGGTGGGCTCTCTCCTGCACCAGCCTGGGGATGCTGATCGCCACCATCAACTCGGGGACGCTCATCATCGCGCTGCCCGCGCTGGAGCGCAGCCTGCACACCACGCTGCTCGAGCTGGTGTGGGTGATCCTGTCGTACATGATCGCGTCGACGGTGCTGGTGCTGAGCGCGGGCCGGCTGTCTGATCTCTTCGGACGAAAGCAGGCGTACATCGCGGGCTTCGCGCTCTTCGGAGCGGCCTCGCTGGGGGCGGGGTTCTCCGGCAGCGCCACCGAGCTGATCGGCTGGCGGCTGATCCAGGGAATCGGGGGGGCGCTCCTCTTCGCCAACGCCCCGGCGATCGTCACCGACGCCTTCCCATCCCGCCAGCTGGGCCTGGCGATGGGCACCAACACCATGATCGCGGCGGTCGGCCTGGTGCTCGGGCCCGTGCTCGGCGGCGCGCTGGTGGCCATCTCCTGGCAGTGGGTCTTCTGGTTCAACGTCCCGCTGAGCATTGCCGGTGCCGCCTGGGCGTACCTGGTGCTCCACGAGCTCGGCCGCCGCGACGCCGAGCGCGGGCTCGACCTCAGCGGTTCCCTGGCGTTCCTGGTGGGGCTCACCGGCTTCGTCTTCGCCATCTCGCGCGGCGGGCTGTCAGGCTGGGCCGACCCGTGGGTGGTGGGTGGCTTCGGCGCCGCCGTCGTGCTGCTGCCCCTCTTCGTGGTGATCGAGCGCCATCAGCGGGCGCCGATGCTCGACCTCACCATGTTCCGCAGCCGGCTCTTCGCCGCTGCGTGCGGGGCAGCCTTCCTCAACGGGCTCTCGCGCTTCGCGCTGATGTTCGTCTTCGTCTTTTACTTCCAGGGTCCGCAGGGCGACAGCGCCATCGTGGCCGGCCTCAAGCTCATCCCCCTGGCTCTCGGCATGCTGATCGCATCACCCGTGTCCGGCGTCCTCGCCGACCGCCACGGGTCGCGCGGGCTGGCCACTCTCGGCATGCTGCTGACCGCCGCCGGCCTGGCGGCGATGACCACCCTGACGGTGGCGTCGCCCTACTGGCAGGCCGCCGTGTGGCTGTTCGGCGTCGGCGTCGGGTCGGGCTTCTTCAACTCGCCCAACACCTCGGCGATGATGGGGGCTGTCCAGCCGCAGCGGCGTGGCGTGGCGGCGGGTGCGCGCACCCTGATCACCAACTCCGGGGCGGTGATCTCGATCGCCTTCGTCCTAGCCGTGGTCACGGCCGCCGTCCCCAAGGACGTGCTCTTCGCCATCTTCTCCGGCGTCACCAGCGGCCTCGCGTTGCACCAGCTCGACCCGTTCATCAACAACATGCACGTGGCGCTCTGGATCCTCGCCGCCGTCTCGCTGGCCGGTGCCGCCGTCTGCGCTCTGCGTCCCCCGGAGGAGCGTGCGCGGCAGACGACGGGCGGCGATGTCGGCCGGGCGCCGGCCTCGCCCGCGGTGGCGAGGCGAGTGGAGGCGGGGGAGACCTTCCGGTACGCTGGCGCAGAGGAGGACCGCTGATGAGCCGCGACCCGTATGCCGACCTGCCGCAGCTGCCCTGGTTCAGCGTCACCAGCGAGGACATCACGGATGGCGAGGAGCTACCCGCCGCCCAGCGGTCCGGGGTGTTCGGCGCCGGTGGCCAGGATCTGTCGCCGTCGCTGTCGTGGAGTGGCGCTCCTGACGGCACCAAGAGCTTCGTGGTGACCATGTTCGACCCCGACGCCCCGACGGCGAGCGGGTTCTGGCACTGGGCTGTCGTGGACATCCCCGCCGCCGTTACCAGCCTGCCCTCGGGAGCTGGCGACCAGGCGGCCGCGACGCTGCCGCACGGCGCCTTCCAGCTACGCAACGACGCCGGGATCACCGGCTTCCTCGGCGCCGCGCCGCCGCCGGGTCACCGTCGCCATGAGTACCACGTGGTGGTGCACGCCGTCGACGTGGAGTTGCTCGGGATCCCGCACGACGCCACGCCCGCGTTCCTCGGCTTCAACCTCTTCACCCACGCCATCGGACGCGCGCGCCTCGTCGGCTGGTACGCCGCCCCCGGCTGAGCTGCGCACCCGCGCCGCGGAGAAGGATGGCGGGACCAGCCCCGGGGTCGATAGAGTCCCGAACATGAGTTCGCACGGCGTCCGGGCGTGAAACAGGCGCGCGGCCGGCGGTGACCTCCATCGCGACCGCGGCACGGGACGCCATCGTCGTCGAGGGGATCACCAAGTCCTTCGGCGCCGTCCAGGCACTGCGTGGCCTCGACTTCGTCGTGCCCCAGGGCGCGGTCCTGGGTGTCCTCGGCCCCAACGGCGCCGGCAAGACCACGGCGGTGCGCATCCTCACCACGCTGCTCCGGCCCGACGCCGGCCGGGCGGTGATCCAGGGGTTTGACGTGGTGCGGGATGCTGCCGCGGTGCGCCGGGTCATCGCACTTGCCGGCCAGGCGACCGCCATCCAGGTCGAGCTCACCGGCCGCGAGAACCTCGAGATCATGGGCAGGCTGCGCCACCTCGGACGTCAGGAGCTGCGCGCTCGCAGCGACGACCTGCTCCATCGGTTCGACCTCGAGGCGGCGGCGGATCGCCCGGCGAAGACGTACTCCGGTGGGATGCAGCGGCGCCTCGACCTGGCTGCAAGCCTGCTCGGCGACCCGTCGGTGATCTTCCTCGACGAGCCGACCACCGGGCTGGACCCGCACGGTCGCCTGGCCATGTGGGACGTGATCCGCCGCCTCGCCAGCCAGGGCACAACGATCCTGCTCACCACGCAGTACCTCGACGAGGCCGACGAGCTCGCCGACAGCATCATCGTCATCGAGCGCGGCCAGGTGATCGCGCAGGGCACCTCCGACCAGCTCAAGGATCGCGTTGGTGGCGATGTCCTCGAGTTCTCCGTTGTCGATCCAGCTCAGGTGGACAGCGCGCTCACCGCGGTGCGCGCGCTCACCGACAGCGAGCCGCGTGTCGATGCCCGACGCGTCGCCCTGCAGGTGGGCAGCAGGGGCTCACAGGCAATCGTCGACGCGGTGCGCCGGCTCGACGCAGCCGGCGTCGAGACCAGCGGGCTCGCGCTGCACCGCCCCTCCCTCGACGACGTCTTCCTTGCTGTCACCGGCCATGCCGCGGAGGCGGACGACCCGGTGCCGCGCGGCCGCGGTCGCAGGGGTGGTGCCACCCCGGCAGGCGGACGCTGAGTGATGGCGACGGTGAGCACGACAGACAGCCGCCCCAGCGTGACCCAGCTGGCCCGCTGGGCCGTCAGCGACTCGCTGGTGATGACCCGCCGGAACCTGCTGGTGTGGCTGCGAGTGCCCGCCTACATCGTCTTCACCATCGTGCAGCCGGTGATCTTCGTTCTGCTCTTCCGCTACGTCTTCGGTGGCGCCATCCAGGTGTCGAACCAGGGCGGTTACGTCAACTTCCTGATGCCCGGCATCATCGGACAGACCGCGGCGTTCGCCACCTTCGCGACGGCGATCGCGCTCGCGCAGGAAGCCAAGGCGGGCGTCATCGACCGGCTGCGGTCGCTGCCGATGGCGCGCTCCGCGGTGCTGGCCGGCCGGCTCATCGCCGACGCCATCCGGATGCTGGTCACCATCCTCGTCATCGTCGGGGTCGGCTACCTGGTGGGCTTCCGTTTCGAGAACGGTCTGCCCAGCGCGGTGGCGATGGTGCTCCTCGCCGAGCTGTTCGGCGTGACGATCTGCTGCGTCGCTGCCTTCATCGGCCTGGCGATCAAGGACGAGGAGTCCGTGCAGGCGTTCGGGCTGATCTGGCTGTTCCCGCTGACCTTCGTCAGCTCGGCCTTCGTGCAGATCAGCACCATGCCGGGCTGGATGCAGGCATTCGCCAACAACCAACCGGTGACCCTGGTCATCAACACCATGCGCTCGCTGGCGCTTGGCGGTCCACTCAACCCGTCGCTCTGGCAGGCCCTGCTATGGCTCGCCGGGATCCTGGTGGTGTTCGCGCCGCTCGCGGTGCGCGCCTACCGGCGCGCTTCGTAGCCGCTGGGGCAGACGGCGGCGCGGCGTCAGCAAGCCGCGCGTCGGCCGGCTCGATCGCGCGTTGACTTGACGTCGCGAGCGCGCCTAGGATGTCGTCGGCCACCAACGGACGCGCAGGCACCAGGGGTTCAAGCAGATGGGTTCGAACGGCACCGGCGACCGGCCCGCGGGCGGTGACGCCACGCCGTCGGAGGCCGCACCCTAGGAAGCACCGCTCTCACAGCGCAGCTCACCTGAGGATTGTGCGGCTCCGATCGGCACGGTTCTCAGGCCCCTCCGGGGGTTCGTTCAATGAGTGGAGCAGAGAGATGGATGCCCAGGCGCAGAGTGACCCCGCGATCGACATCGTGGGCCTCAGCAAGTCGTTTCGGAAGAGTGGTGCGAGCATGCTGCGGCGCCGTGCCGAGGTGCGCAAGCTGGCGCTTGACGATCTCACGCTGCGCGTCGAGCGCGGCGAGATCGTGGCCGTGGTCGGCCTCAACGGCAGCGGCAAATCCACGCTGGTGCGCGTGCTCGCCACCCTGACCACGCCCGACACCGGGACGGTGCGGATCTTCGGCCGGGACGTGGTCGACGAGGCGGCCAGCGTGCGCCGGCACATCAACCGCGTCTCCGTCGACGCGGCGTTCGCCAAGGAGATGAGCCCCTGGGAGAACCTCAGCTTCGCGTCGCGGCTGTACGGGGACCGGGGGCCGGGTCGCCGTGAGCGCGCGCTGTCGGCGCTGGAGCGGTTGGGTCTGGCGCGCGACACGGCCGACCGCCCCATGAAGCAGCTCTCACGCGGCCAGCAGCAGAAGGTGGCGATCGCCCGCAGCCTGCTGACCGCGCCCTCGCTGCTGTTGATGGACGAGCCGACGACCGGCCTCGACCCGAGGAGCAAGCGCGAGGTGCAGGCATTCGTGCGCTCGCTCCACGAGGGCGGCGACGCGACCGTGGTGGTCTGCACGCACGACCTCGACGAGGCCGAGGCCCTGTGCACGCGGGTGCTGATGCTCGACAGGGGACGCCTGGTCGCCGATGGGACGGCGGCGGAGCTCTGCGCGCGCTTCGGTGTGCACCCTGAGGCGACGCTCGAGGACGTCTTCCTTCGCCTCACCGGGCGCAGCTTCGGCGACGACACCGAGGACGAGGAGAGCGCCGATGACCGGCGGCCTGCCGTCGAGGTGTGCTCGTGAGCGCCGGGGCCGTGTCGACCTGGGAGCGGGTCGCGCTGCGCGGCTTCTTCGAGCGCCAGTACCACCTCTACCGCCGCTATTGGGTGTGGGAGGTGGTGTGGTTCCTCTACAGCGTCGCCACCGTGCTCAGCGTGGGCTACCTGGCCAGCGGCCTGGGCGCGCTGGGGATCGGGCACACGGCGGCGGGAGTGCAGCGCGCCCAGGTGTACCTCCTGGTCGGCGCGCTCCTCTGGACGTTCATGTCATTGCTGTTCCACGAGACCTCGTTCGCCATCGCCTGGGAACGGTGGGAAGGCACCATCGAATACACCTTCATGGCCCCGGTGCGGCGTCTCACCCACCTCGCCGGCGTGAGCCTCTTCTCGCTCGTCTATGGGCTGCTGCGCAGCGCGCTCATCGTCGTCGCCGTGCTCCTGCTCATCCACGTTGACCTCTCCCACGCCGATTTCGTCGCCGCCGCCCTCGTGGTGGCGGCCTCGACGGTGCCGCTCATGGGGCTCGGCATCTTCATCGCCATCCTGCCGCTGCTGTCGCCGGAGAAGGGCGAGCAGATGACCTTCGCCGTGCAGGGCATCCTGCTCCTTGTCTCCGGTGTGTACTACCCGCTCACCGTGCTGCCCGGTCCGTTCCAGGTCATCGGTCACGCGTCGCCGCTGACCTACACGCTGCAGGGGGTGCGTGACGCGCTCATCAACCACAGCGACGTCGCCAGTGAGCTGCCCACGATCGCGATCCTCCTGGGGCTCGGCGCCGTCCTCATCGCCGGGGGGCTGTATGCCTTCGCGGCCGCTGAGCGACGCGCCAAGCGGATGGGCCTGCTCAAGCGCAACGGGTAGCGGCGCCGGCCTCATCCGCACACCGCACGCGCACAGCGGTCAGGAATCGAATCCCAGCCCGAGCCGGTCCAGCGTGCGCAGCCAGCGGTTGCGATGGCCCCGGTGGCGGTCCGCCTGCGCGAGGCTCCAGCGGGTGGCCTGGATGCCGACGTAGGCGAGCGGTTCGGGCGGGAAGGGCAGGGGCCGCTCGCGCACCATGCGGAGCTCGGTGCGTTCGGTCGGTCTCCCGTCGAGCAGGTCGAGCATGACGTTGGCGCCGAAACGCGAGGCGCCGACCCCGAGCCCGGTGTAGCCGAGGGCGTAGGCAGCCTGGCCTCGCAAGGCGGTGCCGTAGAACGCACAGAAACGTGTGCAGGTGTCGATGGCGCCGCCCCAGCGGTGCGTGAACCGGATGCCCTCGAGCTGTGGGAATGTCGAGAAGAAGTGCTGCGCCAGCCTGCGAAAGGTCGCCGGGCGCTGCTCGTATCCCGGGCGGACGTGGCGTCCAAGGTGATAGATCGCGTCGTAGCCGCCCCAGAGGATCCTGCCGTCGGCGGTGATGCGGTAGTAGTGGAACTGGTTGGCAAGGTCGCTGATGCCCGCACCGCTGCGCCAGCCGACGGCCTCGCGCTGGGATGGTGACAGTGGCTCGGTGACCAGCACGTAGTCGTACACCGGCACCGTGTACAGGCGCAGCCGCCGCACCAGGTTGGGGAAGGCGCTGGTGCCCAGGGCCACGCGGTGCGCGAGCACCCCGCCATGCGCCGTCTGCAGGCGAACTCGAGCGCCGGAACGACCGATGCCGGTGACCTCGGTCTGCTCGAAGATGCGCACGCCGAGCTGCTCCGCGGCGGCGGCAAGCCCCCAGGCCAGGGCCGCCGGATCCACCATGGCGGTGTCCCTCTCCCAGACGCCGGCGAGGTAGGTGGGCGAGTGCACCTCGGCACGGATCGCGTCCTGGTCAAGGAAATCGCCCGGCTCGTCACGCAACCAGCTCACCTGGTGGGGCTCGGTGGCGACCGAGATCGCGCCGCTGCGACGCAGATCGCAGGCGATCTGATGACGGCCAACGGTCTGCGCGATCTCGTCGAGGTTCTCGCGCCCGAGGCGCGCCAGGGTGTCGTACTCGTCGGGGAACCTGAGCCGTCCGTTGGCCTCGCCATGGGTCAGGCTCGCCGAGCAGAATCCGCCGTTGCGCCCGGTCGCCGCCGCCGCGATGCGACTGCCCTCGAGCAGAACGACGTCCCGGTCCGGGTCGCGCTCCTTGGCGAGCAACGCCGTCCACAGGCCCGAGAAGCCCCCGCCGATCACCGCCAGGTCGGCCGTCTGGCGCCCTCGCAGGCCCGGACGCGGTGCCGGGCGTCGCGGGCTGTCCAACCACACCGGCAGCGGGGCTGCGTGGCGCAGTGCCCGATCGAGCTCGCGCACCGCCGACTCCACGAGGTCGGATTCTGGGACACGCGAGGCGTGAGCGCCGCGTCGCGCCGTGACGGAACCTGTCAGGCGGCGACGGGCGTCTCGACCCGAGCGGTTTCAAGGGCCACGCTGATCGCCTCCTCGACTCGGCCGACCAGGTGGAACGTCATCGCATCCCGCACGGTCGCAGGCACGTCGTCGACGTCCTTCTCGTTGCGCCGCGGCAGGATGACCTCGGTGAGCCCCATGCGGTGAGCGGCGAGCACCTTCTGCTTCACACCACCGATCGGGAGCACGAGGCCCTGGAGGGTCACCTCGCCGGTCATCGCCACCGTGCTCCGCATCGGCCGGCCGGTGAAGAGGCTGACCATCGCGGTGGTCATCGCGATCCCGGCGGAGGGGCCGTCCTTGGGGACGGCGCCGGCGGGCACGTGGACGTGCACGCTCTGGCGAACCGCCTCGGGGTCGACGCCGAGGTCGGCGGCGTGGGCACGGATGTAGGAGAGCGCGATCTGCGCCGACTCCTTCATGACGTCACCGAGCTGCCCGGTGAGGGTCAGCGTGCCGTCGCCGGCGCTGTTGGCGGCCTCGATGAAGAGGACGTCACCGCCGGTTCCGGTCACGGCCAGGCCGGTGGCGACGCCGGGCACGGCGGTGCGTTCGGCAACCTCGTTGTCGAACTTGGGCTTGCCGAGCAGCTCGCGCACCTGCGCGGGGGTGATCTCCAACGGTGGCGTCAGCTCAGCGGTGGCGATGCGCGTGGCGACCTTGCGGGTCATCTTGCCAAGCTCACGCTCGAGGTTGCGCACGCCCGCCTCGCGGGTGTGGTCGGTGATCACGGCCATGATCGCCTCGTCGGTGATGCTGACCTCGTCGGGGTTGAGGCCGGCCTGGGACACCTGGCGGCGCAGCAGGTGGTCGCGGGCGATCGCCACCTTCTCGTCCTCCGTGTAGCCGTCGAGCCTGATCAGCTCCATGCGGTCGAGCAGCGGCGCGGGGATCGTCTCAGCGACGTTGGCAGTCGGGATGAAGAGCACCTCTGAGAGGTCGAGGTCCACCTCGAGGTAGTGGTCGCGGAACGTGTTGTTCTGCGCAGGGTCGAGCACCTCGAGCAGCGCCGACGACGGGTCGCCGCGCCAGTCACTGCCGACCTTGTCGATCTCGTCGAGCATGATCACCGGGTTCTTGGTGCCCGCCTCCTTGAGGGCGCGCACGATGCGCCCGGGCAGGGCGCCGACGTAGGTGCGCCGGTGACCGCGGATGTCAGCTTCATCGTGGATGCCGCCCAGCGAGACGCGGGCGAACTGACGTCCCAGCGCGCGAGCCACGGACTCGCCGAGCGAGGTCTTGCCCACGCCGGGCGGGCCGACCAGGGTGATGATCGCTCCCGACCCACGCCCGCCGAGAACGGTGAGCCCGCGCTCGTGGCGCAGCTTGCGGACGGCGAGGAACTCGATGATCCGCTGCTTGACGTCGTCGAGCCCGGTGTGGTCGGCGTCGAGGATCCGCCGTGCCTCGGCGAGGTCGAAGTTGTCCTCCGAGCGCACGTTCCAGGGGATCTCGAACATCCAGTCGAGGTAGGTCCGGATCCAGCCGTGCTCGGGGTTCTGCTCGCTGGTCCGCTCGAAGCGGTCCACCTCGCGCTCGACCTCCTTGCGCACGGCCTCGGGCATGCCGGCGCTCTCGAGCCGTTCGCGGTACCCGGCGGCGACGTTGTCGCCGCCCTCGCCGAGCTGCTTGCGGATCGCCTCCATCTGCTGGCGCAGCAGGTACTCGCGCTGCGTCTTCTCCATCCCCTCGTTGACCTCGGTGCGGATCTTCTCGCGCACCGACGCGTCGGCGAGGATGTCCTTGGTCCAGGCGATGAGCCGGCGCAGCCGCTCCTCCATGTCGGTGGTCTCGAGCACCTCCACCCGCTGCTCGACGCTGAGGTCGGGCGAGTAGCCGGCGAGGTCGGCGAGGTGGCCGGGGTGGCGCACCGAGCGCACCGCCTCGATGACACGCGAGGCGCCGCGCGAACTCGAGCAGGTTCTCGATCAACGCGCGGTACTCGCGGGCCAGCTCGCGGGCGCCATCGCTGGGCTCGCCGTCAGGCAGGGGCTCCACCTGAACCCACAGGGCGCCGCCGATGTCGGACTGGCCGCTGCCGAGGCGGGCGCGGTGGAGGCCCTTGAAGATGGCGACGTCGGCCCCCGTCGGCAGCTTGCCGGTCTCGACGACCTGGGCAACGGTGCCGATGCCGGAATACCGCCCATCGACGTGCGGGACGAGGAGCAGCAGGCGGTTGCCGTTCTGCGCCGCGGTCACGGCGGCCTGCTGGGTGTCGCCCTCGATGGCGAGGGTGACGGTCATCCCGGGCAGGACGACGACGTCGTCCAGCTGGAGGATGGGGAGGAGCTCCGAGGTCAGATCAGGCATGGGTTGTCTCGATGGGCCGGGCCGCGCGGCGGGTCGGGCGTTGGTTCTCCCCTCGGTGTACCCGCCTGCGCGCGATTCGAACCGGCTCCGCCAGGCGGCTCGACCATGGCGGCCATCTCCCGCCCGCCGGCCGCCCGCGCCGCGTGTCCTGCCCCGCGCGAGACCGTCCGGCTACGCGGAGAAGATCGCGAAGACAGCTCCCTGGGGGTCGGCGACGACGGCGAAGCGACCCATGTTGGGGATGTCCGACGGGGGCATGCTGATGGTCCCACCCAACTCCTTCACCCGGTCAGCGCTCTCGTCGACGCTGCGCACCGCGAAGTAGGCAAGCCAGTTGGCCGGCACCTCGGCGGGCAGGCCCATCGCATTCATGTCGAGGCAGCCACCGATGCTCTTCCCGTTCAGCTCCCACTGCACGTAGTCGTCACCGGTGGGCTTCCACCCGAACACGGCGGAGTAGAAGCGTTTGGCGGCCTCCACATCGCGGGTGCCAAGCTCGTTCCAGGTGAGCGCCACCGGTTCGTTGAACAGCTCGGCGCCCTTGTGCCCGCCGTTCTGCCAGGCGCCGAGGTAGGCGCCAGTGGGGTCCTTGATGATGATCATCGTCCCGGCCTCGGGGATCTCCAGCGGCTCGACCACGACCTCACCGCCCGCGTCGCGCACCTTCTGCGCGGTGGCGGCAGCATCAGCGGTCCTGATGTAGGTCGTCCACGCCGGGGGGGCACCGGGCTGGACAGGGCCGGAGCCGGCGACGATCTTGTCGCCCTGGCGGAACATCGCGTAGCCGCCGAACTCGGGGCCCGCCGGCTCATCCGTGGTCCACCCGAAGAGCTGCTCGTAGAAGCGCCGCCCGGCGTCGACGTCGGTGGTGGAAAGGTCGACCCACGTGGGTGTGCCGGGTGGGTACGCGGTCTCGTCTGCCATGGGTCCCTGACCTCCGCTCGCTGCCGGTGCGTCCCGCGATGCTACCCAGTCGGCGCGCGCGGACGCCGAGGTGAGGCGATCCGCCTAGTGACCGACCTCTTCGGGGGTCTCGTACCAGCGCTTGCGCTCGCCGATGCGCGCGCGCATCCGCCAGCCCCGCGTCTTCGGGCCCTCGTCGGCCACGGTCTGGATCTCGGCGATCTGCTGGCGCACGTCGAACGCCGCGCCCGGCAGCGGCGTGTCGGCCCACTGCTCGGCGAGCTTGCCGAGGTTGCGCTCGACGGTGTGGTGGAACCCCCAGTCGCTGCCGAGCACGGCGCGCAGGCGTGGCAGGCTGATGCCCTCGATGCCGGTCTCGTCCTCGGTGAGCGCGTGGTCGGCGAGCAGGCAGAGCGCGTCTCCGAGGTCCTTGCGGTTGATCTCCCACACCTGGAGCTTGGTGAGCAGCAGGTCCGCCAGCGGGATGGTCGAGCGCCGGCTGGTCGAGGCGGCCGCGCAGGTCGAGGCGATGCGACATCACCAGCTCGTCGATGACCACGTCCACCGACCAGCGCCCGTCTGGCGCCTGGTAGTAGAGGCGGGTGGCGCCGTGCAGCCCGTTGAAGAACTGGTCGGGGAGGTAGCCCTGCGCGACGAGCTCCGCCTTGAAGCGCGAGCTCGATGCCGAAGCGATGGCGAAGTCCATGTCGTTGTAGTCGCGCTGGTACGGTCCCGAGCGCACGCTCGGGCAGCGCAACCAGACGGCGAGCCCGCCGATGAGCCGGGCGGACAGTCCGGCGTCGAGGAGGACGGTGCCGAGGCGTGCCGCCTCGTCGCGGATGTCGGGCAGGATCTGGCCACCGGGGTCGCTCATCCGCGCGACTGTATCCGCGCGCACATGCGAAGGGCGGCCGGGGTGTGTCGCCGACCGCCCTGCAAACCCGTCCGGCCTCCCCGGGCGGCGGTCACTCCGGCGGGAGCTCCCTGTAGACGAAGCCGATGTTGATGCCCTGGCGAGCGCGGATGAACTTGGGCACGTAGTAGAGCAGCGCACCACCGACGATGAGGCCGCCGAACCAGGCCGGGATCCACCAGAAGTTCTTGGTGTCGCCGCTCATCACCAGCGCGGGGTACTGCGTGGAGATGATCGCGATGCCGATGAAGATGAGGATCGACAGCACACCGGAGATGACCAGCAGCGGGACGCCGAGCACGCTCACGTTGGCCGGCGACGCGCGGTAGAGGTCGGGCCGCCGGTAGGGCAGTGCCACCGCCGCGGCGCCGACGATGACCACCGCGAGCGCCCCGGCGAGAACGATCAGGCCGAGCACCAGCTGGAACGAGTTGGAGTACACGCTCCAGATCACCAGCAGCGCGATGATGAGGTTGGCCGTGAGGATGGCCACCACGGGCGAGTGGGTGCGCTCATTGATGGCCGCCAGCCGCTCGGGCATCAGCCGGTCGAAGGACCAGGCGAAGAAGCTGCGGATCGGCATGAACGTGTTGGCGATCATCGACGGCAGGCTCCAGAAGAGGAAGGAGCCGAGGATCAACACGGTCAGGATCGGCGCGTTGTACACCACCGCGGCGAGGAAGTGGTAGAAGGGGCCGGACGGGATCGCGTAGGCGGCGTTGGGGCTGCTGTTGAGCGCGAAGACGGCGTTGTAGCCCACGATCCGGAAGAGCAGCAGCGCGCCGATGATCAGCAGCACGACGTCAAAGGCGAGCGCGCCGAACATGGTCGACAGCTGGCGGCGCCGGTTGGAGGCGCTCTTCAGCTCCCCGGACATGTAGGCCGACCAGAAGTTCCACATCAGGAAGCCCTGGATCGAGAACAGGGTGGGCAGCGTGGCGCTCCAGTTCCAGAAGTTGGGCGAGGCGGTCTGCGCGCCCGCCTTGTTGATGACGTCGTTGAGGGTGCCGCCGCCGAAGCTCTTGTTGAGGGTGTTGAAGTTGTTGACGAAGTCGTGCTGGGAGCCGATGAGGAGCACCACGAAGGCGAGGATGATGCCGACCATGCCCGACGAAGAACGCGCCGTTCTGCCAGCGGAACGTCGCCTTGGTGCCGCGGATGAGGATCACCGTCTGCAGCGCCACCATGAACAGCGCCGCGCCCAACACCCAGCTGTTGTTGGTCTGGAAGGATGTCCCCCAACTGATCAGCGTGCTGTTGTTGCCGAGCAGGGTGCCGAGCCCGACGAGCACCGGTCCGAGCGCGAACAGCGAGAAGAACTTGGCGAAGAAGGCGGCGCCGAGGAGGCCGCCGGCGATCATGCAGAGGTTGGAGATCAGCGCCAGCGGCGGTGAGAGCACGCGGCTCACCCACACGTAGTCGCCGCCGACGCGGGGCATGCTCGAGGCCAGCAGCGCGAACATGATCAGCACCGGGATGTTGATGATCGCGGTCGAGGATCAGCACCCCGACCACGTCGGCGCCGGGGAAGGCGACCAGGGTGAAGAAGATCGAGTAGGCGAGGGTCGACCCGATCGGGGCCGAGATGACCGCGTTGAAGATGGTGGCGTCCAGCGCCGAGGCCGACCGCACCAGGCCGGTGCTGTTGCGGACGAAGAGCCTGCCGGCCCCGCTCTGTGTCGCCATCAGGTTTCCCCCGCGGCGTGCGCCGCTTGACACCGGGCTCGTGAGTGGGCGAAAGTCGAACACAACCGAACAGCGAGTGTCAATGGGCGCATGACACGATCGGTCGCCGAGTTATCACGAACGAACATCCTCGGGGAGGACGCATGTGCTGGCGGTCGAGCGACGGCTGAAATTGCTCGAGCGCGTCGCCGCCGACCAGGCGATGGAGGTGAGCAGCCTGGCGCGGCACTTCGCGGTCTCCGAGATGACCATCCGCCGCGACCTCAGCCGCCTCGAGCGGGACGGGTTTGTGCGCCGCACCTACGGCGGCGCCACCACCCACGTGGTGCGCGCCTTCGAGGTCGGGTTCAACGCCCGGGTCCTGCACAGGGCACCGGAGAAGCACCTGATCGCGCGCCGCGCGGTCGACCTGACCGTCGATGCCCGCGTCATGTTCATCGGCATCGGGTCGACCGTGGAGCAGTTCGCGCGGCTGCTGCCGCCGCGCAGCGACCTGGTGGTGATCACGCCCTCGCTTGCGGTCGCCAGCCTGCTCGGCACTCGCAAGGTGCGGGTCATCGTCACCGGCGGCATGATCCGCCAGGACGAGCTCACCTGCATCGGCGCCGCCGCCGTCGAGGCAGCACAGCGCTACAACGCGGACACCGCGGTGATCGGTGCCGGCGGGGTCTCGGCGGCGGCCGGCGTCACCGAGATGGACGACCGCGAGGCTGACGTCATCCGCGCCGCCGTCGACCGTGCGCAGCGGGTCATCGTGCTCGCCGACGGAAGCAAGTTCGGCGACGTGGTGATGAGCACCGTGGTGCCGGTCGCAGCGCATCTCCACGATCGTCACCGATTCCACCGCGCCCACCGACGAGGTCGAGGCCATCGAGCGCCACGGCGTGCGCGTGGTGGCCGTGGACGTCCGCGCCGAGACGCGTGCCGCCGCGCCGCGTCGAGCGGCGGACGCGACGCCGCGCGGGTGGCGGAGCCGGCACGGTGAACAGCTGGTTCCACGACCTCTTCGGTGTCGAGAAGCCGATCGTCGCCATGGTCCACCTGCCCGGTCTGCCCGGCCGTCCGCGCCACGACCGCACGGTGAGCATGCAGCAGGTGGCCGAGGCGGTCGTCGCCGACGTGCAGGCCCTGCAGGGAGCCGGCGTCGACGGGCTGCTGTTCTGCAACGAGGCCGACCTGCCCTACCAGCTCCACGTCGGCGCCGAGGCGGCGGCGGCGATGGCCTCGATCATCGGCCAGGTGCGCCGCGAGGTGCAGCGCCCGTTCGGGGTCAACCTGGTGTGGGATCCCGTACGCGTCGCTGGCGGTGGCACGGGCCACCGGCGCGTCCTTCGTGCGCGAGGTGTTCACCGGCGTGTACGAGAGCGACCTCGGGCTGATGCAACCGGACTACGGCTCGATCGCCGCCTACCGTGAGCAGATCGGCGCCGGCGACGTCGCCCTGTTCAGCAACATCACTCCCGAGTTCGCCAGCACGGTCGGCGAGCGGACCGTCCCCGAGCGCGCGCAGAGCGCCGTCTACCTCGGCATCGACGCCATCCTCATCAGCGGCGCGATCACCGGCACCACCACCAGCATCTCCCAGCTGCGCGAGGCCAAGGCGGCGGTGCCGGAGACCCCGGTGCTGGCCAACACCGGCGTGCGCGCAGAGACGGTCGCGGAGGTCCTCGACGTGGCCGACGGCGCCATCGTCGGCACCACGTTCAAGAGATCCGGGGTGACCTGGAACGCGGTCGACCCGGGCCGGGCGGTGGCGTTCATGGACGCCGTCCGGCGCCACCGCGCAGTGCTGGCTGAGCGCTGAATGGCCAAGACGCTGATCTACTTCGTCAGCGACCTCCACGGCAGCAGCGTCTGCTTCCGCAAGTTCGTCAACGCGTCGCGGGTCTACAAGCCGCAGGTGATGGTCCTGGGCGGCGACGTCGCGGGCAAGGCGATCCAGTCGATCGTGCGCCAACCCAACGGGCGCTGGCGGTGCAGCTTCATCGGCGTCGACTACGACCTCGACGAGGGGGCCGAGCTCACCGCCCTCGAGAAGCTGATCGCCGACCACGGCTACTACCCGTACCGAGCCGAGCCCGGCGAGCTGGAGGCCATGGAGGCCGACGGCACGCTCGACGACCTGTTCCTGCGCCTGATGCGCGAGCGCCTCACCGAGTGGCTGGAGATCGCCGACGCGCGACTGCGCCCGCTCAACGTGCCGCTCTACACTGATGCTCGGCAACGACGACCCGCCCCAGCTCAAGCAGCTGCTCATCGATGCGCCCTGGGGCATCCACGCGGAGGGAGAGATCCTCTCGATCGACGGCGAGCACGAGATGATCAGCTGGGGCTACCCCAACACCACGCCCTGGCACACCTATCGCGAGCAGACCGAGGAGCAGCTCACCGCGACCCTCAACCAGCTCGCTGAGAAGCTGACCCACCCCGAGCGTGCCATCTTCAATGTCCACGCGCCGCCGTACGACACACAGCTCGATGACGCTCCCAAGCTCGACGATTCCATGCAGGTGCAGGCGTCGCTCGGCCAGGTGGTCATGGCCCCGGTGGGCAGCACGGCAGTACGCCAGGTGATGCTCGATCGCCAACCACTGCTCGGGCTGCACGGGCACATCCACGAATCGAGCGGCATCCGGCGCCTCGGTCGCTCGATGGTGATCAACCCCGGCAGCGACTACTCCACGGGCGCGCTCATGGGTGCCCTGGTCACCGTGAACGGCGACAAGGTATCGGGCCACCAGCTGGTCCGCGGCTGAGCGTGGCCGGCCGCGCGGGAGGCGACGTGCTGGTCGCCGTCGACGTCGGGACGTCCGGGGCGCGCGCCTCCGCGTTCACGGTCGACGGCATGCCCCGTGGCACGGTCCGCGTCGCCTACCCCACCAACCTTCCCCGCGAGGGCTGGGCCGAACAGGACGCACGGCGCTGGTCGTCGGCGGCGATCGGCGCCCTGGGCAGGCTGGCCGCCGAGCTGGGGACGCGCTCGGTCATCCGGGCCATCGGCCTGACCGGGCAGTGCCCGAGCGTCGTCCCCGTCGACGCGCGCTCCGTCCCGTTGCGCGCCGGGATCATCTACCGCGACAACCGCGCCACCGCGCAGGCGGAGAGGATGCGCGAGCGTTTCGGCGACAACTTCCTGCACACGCGTACCGGTCACCTCCCTGCCGCCTTCCACGTCATCGCCAAGGTGCTGTGGATCCGCGACCACGAGCCCGACGTCTTTGCCGCCACGCGACCGGTTCGTCGAGCCGTCGGACCACGTGGCCACCGCGCTCACGGGCGAGTCCGCGACCGACTGGAGCATGGCCGCGGCCAGCGGCGTGCTCGACCTTCGCGAGCGGCGCTGGGCCACCGACATCCTCGATGCCCTCGAGGTCGACGCGGCGCTCTTCCCGACGATCCACCCGTCGTGGTCGGTGATCGGCTCCCTGCGCGCACG
The DNA here is from genome assembly GCA_963850385.1 of Candidatus Dormiibacterota bacterium. Classification (GTDB taxonomy): domain Bacteria; phylum Chloroflexota; class Dormibacteria; order Aeolococcales; family Aeolococcaceae; genus Aeolococcus. The sequence continues at coordinate 1,571,379 of CAWKKS010000001.1, read as the reverse complement.
CCTGGCGCGCCGGCTCGGCATCGCGCGGCGATGTGCCGGTGGTCGCCGGTGCGGGCGACAGCATTGCCTGTGCGCTGGGCGCCGGGGTGACCGCGCCGGGGCCGGTCAGCGAGATGGCGGGCAGCTCCACCTGTCTCAACACGATCGTCACCGAGCCCCTGCGCGACCTGCGCATCACCCACTACCCGAGCGCTGTCGGGCCCGACGGGTACGTCACCGAGGTCGGGCTCAACACCACCGGCCAGGCGGTCGAGTGGATCGCCGACCTGGTGTACGGGGGCAGGGCGCGGCGGGCGAGGGCAGCAGATTACGCCGCGCTCGACCGCGAGGCGGCTGCGGTGCCGCCGGGGGCAGCCGACCTGCTCATGCTGCCCGTCCTCGGCGACGGCGAGCGTGACGATCCCGACCTTGCGCGGCGCCATCACCGGGCTGTCGCTGCGCCACGGACGCGCTGAGATCGCGCGCGCGCTCCTCGAGGGGGTGGCGTTCGGCATCCGCGCGCACGTCGAGAACCTCGGCGCCGCGTCGACGCCGGCGACCGAGCTGCGCGTCTCTGGCGGCTCCGCGCATCTTTCGACCTGGAACCGGGTCAAGGCCGATGTCCTCGGCCTCCCGGTGATGCGCGTCCCCGGCGACGCGGCGTCGTCGGGCGTGGCGCTGCTCGCCGGCCTGGGCGTCGGCGTGTACGCCGACGCCGACGACGCCGTGGCTCGCGCCTGCCGCACGGAATCGGTGATCGAGCCCGACGCCGACGCGCACGCACGCTACGACGAGGTGTACGAACGCTACAGGGCGCTGGCCGGCTCACGACTCGCGCAGCGCGGCGGCGCACGCTGATGCGCGCGCGGCTGGGCATCAACACCTGCTTCGCGGTCAAGCGATGGCCGCGTGCGGACGAATGGACGGCGATCGTTCGCAATGACCTCGGCCTGGACACCGTGGAGATCTCGCTGGACACCCTCGGAGGCATCGAGAGCGGGTCGCGCCGCGACTCGCGTCGTCGACGAGGTGCGGGCGGCGCTCAGCCGCCATCAGCTCCGACTGGAGGCGACGTTCACCGGGCTCAGCGCGTACTCCCACAACCTGCTCATGCACCCCGATGAGGACGAGCGGCGCGCTGCGCTGCGCTGGTTCGAGAGGATCGTCGACGTCACCGCGGCGCTCGGCGGCCGAGGCACCGGAGGCCACGTCGGCGCCATGAGCGTCGCCGACTGGTCGGACCGGCGGCGCCGGGCGGAACGCTGGGCGAGTCTCAAGGACGACCTCGCCACGCTCGCCGCGCGCGCCCGCGCCGCCGGGCTCGACCACCTCATCGTCGAGAACCTGGCGTCGGCCCGGGAGCCGTCGACGTTCGCCACCATCGACGACCTGCTCACCGACGGCGACGCCGGCCATGTGCCTGTCCGGCTCTGCCTTGACGTCGGCCACCAGGTGGTTCCCGGGACGGGCGGTGAGGAGCGCGACCCCTACGCGTGGCTGAGCCGGTACGCCACGCGAGCGGTCGAGGTGCAGCTCCAGCAGGGGGCCGACGATGCCGATCACCACTGGCCGTTCACCGCCGAGCGCAACCGGATTGGTCGCATCGACCCGGGGCGGGTCCTCGACACGCTCGAGGCCGCCGGTGCTGACGACGTGCTGCTGGTCATCGAGGTGATCCCGACGTTCGAGGCTCCCGACGAGACGGTCGTCGCCGACCTCCAGGAGACGGTGGCGGTGTGGCGCTCGGCGCTGAGCCAACGGCAGATCGATGGGTGAGGGCGAGCGATGCGTGTGACCGGCGCCGGCGGGGTCGACATCCACTGCGCGGTGAGCGGGGACGGGCCGGAGACGCTCGTCCTCGTCAACGGGGTCGGCGACGACCTGGCCGCCTGGGAGCCGCAGCTCGATGACTTCCACGCCGCCGGCCTGCGCGTGGTCACGTACGACAACCGTGGCGTGGGGGAGTCCGGTCAGCCGCCGGGTCCATACACGAGCGCGGAGATGGCTGCCGACCTCGCCGCCGTCGTCGACACGCTCGGGATCGAGACCTTCCACCTCGCCGGTGTGTCGATGGGCGGGGCCATCGCCCAGGAGTACGCGTTGGCTCACCCCGAGCGGCTGCGTTGCGTCGTCCTCGCCAACACGTACGCGGTTGCCGACGCCTTCACACGCGCGGCCTTCCAGACCTGGGCCACGGTCGCGGAGGCGGCGCGGGATGGCAGTGATGATGCGCCAGATGGGGCCGTGGATCTTCAGCCCCGCGATGTACGAGGCCGAGCCCCGGCGCGTCGCCGAGCTGATCGCCGGTGCCGAGCAGACCACCCAGCCGCCGTCCTGTTTCGCAGCGCAGATGGCGGCGTTGGTCGACCATGACGCGGCCGCTCGCCTCGGGTGCATGCAGGTCCCGGCGCTGGTGATCGCCGCACGCGACGACATCATCATCCGGCCCGCGCTCTCGCGACGGCTGCACGAGCTGCTTCCCCACAGCACCTGGGTGGAGGTGGCCGGTGGCCATGCCGCCTTCTGGGAGAACCCGCGGCCGTGGAACGCGGCCATCGTCGACTTCGTCCGAGACCACAGCGCCGGCGCTGTGACCACCATCCAGCGCACCCGCTGACCAGGGGGACACCATGACCCAGTCGCTGCAGGCCCGCTTCGGCGTCGTCAAGCCGGTCATCGCCATGCTGCACTTCCCCGGCCTGCCGGGGACGGCCTCGGCACGACCGCGTCGGCGGCAGGGATCACCTCGTCGAGGTCGTCGGGCGTGACCTGGCGGTGCTCCAGGACGCCGGTGTCGACGGGGTCCTGTTCTGCAACGAGGCCGACATCCCGTACGACCTCGAGGTCGGTGTCGAGATCCCGGCGGCGATGGCCGCGGTGATCGGCGAGCTGCGCTCATCGGTGCGGGTGCCGTTCGGGGTCAACATCCTCTGGGACGCCAAGGCCAGCCTGGCGCTGGCGCGCGCCACCGGCGCCTCCTTCATCCGCGAGGTGCTCACCGGGGTGTACGAGAGCGACCTCGGGATGATCTCGCCGGCGATCGGCAGGATCGCCGCGTACCGCACCGCCATCGGCGCCGAAGGCGTGGCGCTGTTCGACAACATCTCCCCGGAGTTCGCCAGCGCCGTGGGCACGCGCGGGGTGGCCGAACGGGCGCGCGGCGCCCGCTTCCTCGGCGTCGACGCCGTGCTGATCAGCGGCCCCGCCGCCGGCGAGCGGTTCGCGATGAGCGACCTGCATGCCGCCAAGGAAGCGGTGCCCGACCTGCCGGTCATCGCCAACACCGGGGTGCGCGCCGAGCACGTCGCCGAGATCTTCGCCATCGCCGACGGGGCCATCGTCGGCACCAGCCTCAAGGTGGACGGGGTCACCTGGAACCCGGTGGACCCGGCCCGCGCCCAACGGCTCATGGACGCCGTCCGGGGGGTGCGATCGGCATCGCCCTGACGGCGCGGGGATGGCGGGTGGCGTCGACGAGAGGGCTGTACACCCTGGGCCAGGCGTCGACGGCGGTGCAACGGCGTCAGCGCAGTGGCGTGGCAAGCTGAAATCGAGGGCTTGCGTTGCCGGACACTGCGACTACAGTGACCGTGATGAGCTCGTCCACACCCCCGCGCCCGGCGAAGGATCGAGCCGCGCGCCGCCACTCGGCGACGCCGGCAATCGGCGCGTGGAACCGCCTCAGCCGGCCGCTGCAGGTGCTCGTGGTGATCGCCATGGCCGCCGGTGTCGTGCTGATCTACAACGACGCCTCAGGCCTCATCGGTCATGTCTTCAACGTCGTCCTGCTCTTCCTCTTCGCCGCCATCGTGGCGCTGATCCTCACCCCTGTCGTCGACCTCCTCCAGCGCGTGCCCGGCTTCCGCAGCCACCGCGGGCCGGCTGTGCTGAGCCTGTACCTGGTGATCTTCGCCGCCATCGGCACCGTCGTCGCCCTGGTCATCCCCAACCTCGTCGACCAGGCCAAGCACATCCCGCAGCTGGTCAGCCAGCTGCAACGCTACCTCGCCGACCGGGGTATCGACGTCAACCTCGGCGCCGTCCTGCCGTCCAGCTCGTCCCTGCCGGGGAGTGCCGTCACCGTGGTCGCCGGCGTCGCCACCACGGTGGCCGACATCGTGCTCGTGGTGGTCATCTCGATCTACCTGTTGATCGACGGCCGCGGCCTGGTCGCCACGCTGCGCAACCTCTTCCCCGAGAACCCTCACCGATTCGATTTCGCGCTGGTGGCGACGGGCTCGACGATGGCCGCCTACGTGCGCGGGCAATCGTTGATGTCACTGATCATCGGCGCCTACACCGCTCTCACGCTGACGCTCCTCGGCGTGCACTACGCCATCGTCATCGGCGTCGCCGCCTTCCTCCTCGAGTTCGTGCCGATCATCGGCGCGGTGCTGGCGATGGTCCTGGCGGTGATCGTCGCGCTGCTGCAGGGTCCGCTTGCTCGCCGCCCTTGCCGGGGTCGCCGGGCTGGTCGGCCACGCGCTCGAGGCGTACATCGTCGGGCCGCGCATCGCCGGGCATGTCACCAAGCTGCACCCGCTCGTGGCCATGGCGGCGCTGCTCGTCGGCGCCGAGGTCGGGGGCATCCTCGGGGCGCTGTTCGCTGTGCCGCTCGCCGCCATCGCCAACATCTTCCTCGGCGCGTTCTACCGTTCGCGCCGGGGTGAGGTGGCCGTCACCACCGCGGACGACGGCACCGTCGACGCCGAGAGCCTGCCACGGCTGGGCGACGAGATCGAGGCTGTCGAGGAGGAGGGCATCGACCGCGAGCCCGTGCCCCGCCGCCGCGACACCCCTGACCCTGCGGCGAGCGCGCGCTGACGCGTCGGCGGCGTTGTTCCGCGCCGCTCGCGCCGGTTCCCGGCCCCCCGCGACGTAGGCTCCGTGCATGGCCATCGGCACTCCGCCCAGCAACCGCGACCCTCGGCGCCCGGCCTTCGGCCGGCTGCGCGCCGGTGGGTCGCCCACCCCGCCGCCCCGCAACCCCTTCCTCTCGCGCAACTTCCTGATCACCGTCGGGATCCTGTTCGTGCTCAACATCCTCTTCACCAACGTCTTCTTCGCGACGGCGCCGCCCAAGTCGGTGGTGATCCCGTACGACGCCTTCATCCAGCAGGTGCGCGCGGACAACGTCACCAGCGTCACCAGCACCTCCGAGGCGATCACCGGCGTCACCAGGAAGGCGGTGACCGCGGGGTCCGGGCAGGGAAGCGCCACCAAGTTCTCGACGCAGCGACCGGCGTTCGCCAACGATGACCTGCTCGGTCTCCTGCAGGCGCACAAGGTCACCATCGACGCCCTCGACCCCAACCCGCCGACCCCGTTCTGGCAGACCCTGCTGCTCAGCTTCGGCCCGGTCCTCCTGCTGGTGCTCCTCTTCGTCTACGTGAGCCGGCGCATGGCCGCGTCCGCGCGCGGGGGTGCTGGTGGCATCCTCGGGCGCTTCGGGCAGAGCGGCGCGCGGCTGTACAACGCTGAGCACCCGCCGACCACCTTCGCCGACGTGGCCGGTATCGACGAGGTGAAGGCCGAGCTGCTCGAGGTGGTGGATTTCCTCAAGGAGCCGGCCAAGTACGAGCGCCTCGGCGGCACGGTGCCCAAGGGGGTCCTGCTCATCGGCGCGCCCGGGCACCGGCAAGACGCTGCTGGCACGGGCGGTGGCGGGGGAGGCCGGCGTGCCGTTCTTCTCGATCTCCGCGTCGGAGTTCATCGAGGCGATCGTGGGGGTCGGCGCCTCGCGCGTCCGCGACCTCTTCAACAAGGCGCGCGCGGCGGCGCCCGCGATCATCTTCATCGACGAGATGGACGCTGTCGGCCGGTCGCGCAGCGCGGCGCTGCGCGTCGGCAGCAACGACGAGCAGGAGCAGACGCTCAACCAGATCCTCACCGAGATGGACGGTTTCGACCCCCACGAGGGCGTCATCGTGCTGGCGGCCACCAACCGCGCCGACGTGCTCGACCCGGCGCTGCTGCGACCTGGCAGGTTCGACCGGCGAATCCAGGTGAACCCGCCCGACCGTCGCGGCCGGGCCGCGATCCTCGCCATCCACACGCGCGCCATGCCGCTCGACGCGGACGTCGACCTCAACGAGATCGCGGCGCAGACCGCCGGCATGGTGGGCGCCGACCTGCGCAACCTCGCCAACGAGGCAGCGCTCTCGGCCGCGCGGCGGGTGGCGACCACGGTGAGCCTCACCGACTTCACCATCGCCATCGAGAAGGTCGAGCTCGGCTCAGAGCGCAAGCTCACCCTCACCAGGCACGACCGCGAGCGCATCGCCTACCACGAGTTCGGGTCACGCGCTCCTCGGTCTGCTCCTGCCCGGCGCCGACCCGGTGAGCCGCGTGTCGATCATCCCGCGCGGCCAGTCGTTGGGGGCGACGACGCAGACGCCCGTCGACGACCGTTTCAACTACGGCGAGGACTACCTGCGCGGCCGGATCACCGGCGCGCTCGGGGGCCGCGCCGCCGAGCAGCTGGTCTACGGTGTGGTCAGCACCGGCGCCGAGGCGGACCTGCGCATGGTCAGCGGCATCGCGCGCGAGATGGTGGTGCGCTGGGGGATGAGCCCCAAGGTCGGCGCCGTCAGCTACGTGGACGACGGCGCCAGCGCGGCCCTTGGCATGCAGCGTTCCGTACAGCGACACCACGGCCGAGCTGATCGACTGCCGAGGTGCGGCGGATCTCCGACGAGTGCCTCGCGCAGGCGATGGACCTGCTGCGCGTCAACCGTGCCAAGCTCGACGCCCTGGCCCACGCGCTGCTCGAGCACGACACCCTGTACGCGGACGAGATCCTGCGCGTCGCCGACGTGCGGCCGGCGACGGCGGCCGCCGACGGTGTCGCGGCCGCTGCCGGAGGCGCGGTGCGCGCGACCTGACCAAGCCGGGGGGCCCGGCCCCGGGGCTTGGTGCGCCGCGCCACACTGGGCGCGGATCCACGACGGCGCCGGGTGGCTCAGGGATCGGCAAGGACCAGGACGGGTTCTCCGTTTCTCGAGGCCGAGGTGCTCCCGCATGTCAGCGGCCGCTGATGCTGCATGGTCACCCGAGCGAGCCGCCGCGCGTGGCCGGCGTACCATTACGGTGAAGCCAGACACTTCATCCCCATGAGGAGGCGAACATCCCTCAGGAAACCGGGTGTCGAATTGTCGTATGCGATGACGTCGCCGACTTCCGGGCTTTTCTCGAGATCCTCCTTGAACGCACCCCAGGCTTCCGGGTTGTTGGCCAAGCCGGGGACGGACACGAAGCTGTCCAGGTCGCGGAGAAGCCAACAGCCGGACGTCGTGTTGCTGGACCTGTCGATGCCCGAGATGGATGGCATGGAGGCATTGCCGCTGATTCGGGCCGCGGCGCCGAACGCGAAGGTGCTCATCCTCACCGGATTCACGTCCGCCGCGCTGCGCGAGAGAGCGCTCGACGGCGGCGCTTGCGGCTTCCTCGAAAAGGGGTTGCCGTCGGCGGCGCTTGTCGAGGCGGTAAGGGCGGCGTGCCGCTAGGCAGTCACCGCTCCGCTCGCCGTCAACGCGCCGGCTTGTTCGCGCCGCAGCGAGGACGCGTCGGTTGCCATCGCGGAAAGGATTCGCTTGGCACCTTCGAGCGCCCGCTCCACGTGTGGCAGGGCGTCGACGCTGTCAGTGGATTCCAGCGACATCCTCGCGAGCACCAAGCTCTGGACGACGTCATCGTTGAGTTCGATCGACTGGCGCTGTCGCTCATCCGCCAGCCGCAGGCTCTCCGATGCCGCGGCAGCGACCTGCCGCGCGGCGAGGCGCAGCTCCAGCTCGTCAACGACGATGGCGGCCAAGTCTTCGAGCACGCGTCTCTCCGATGCTCCGAACCGGCGGGGCTCGCGGTCGATCACACAGACCGTGCCAAGGTTGTGGCCGTCGCTGGTGGTCAACGGTGCGCCCGCGTAGAACTGCAATCCGAATTCGCCCGCGACCAGGGGGTTGGCGAGGGCGCGAGGGTCGCGACGAGCGTCCTCGATGACCCAGGGATCATCCTGCAGGATCGCCGACGCACACAGACCGGGATCGCGAGAGATCTGGTCGACATCCAGCCCGTACCGGGATTTGAACCAGATCCGATCGTGGTCGACGATGCTGACGATCGCTATCGGGGTACCCAACAGGGTGGCGGCGAGCCGTGTGACACGCTCGAACGCCCCGTCCGGGGGTGTGTCGAGCACGTCGTAGCGCCGCACGGCTGCAAGCCGCGCGTCCTCGTCGCGTCGGTGCTCGACGGCGAACCCGGTCATGCGCTCCTCCCGACCATCCTGAGGCGCCATCTTGACAGACACTTGGTGACCGCACGTGGGTGGCGAGACCTGTGCGCCCGCCTCGAGCCAGGCCGCCATGCCATGCGAGTCACATTGGCCCCACCGCGGTCCACTGACGGTATCGTCACAGTGCCGATGGCCGCTCGCGGTCGTGTTATCGTCTCACAGCCGCAACAGTCACTCGACTAGGCGGCGTTCGACGCGTCGGAGGAGGCTCGTGGGAACTGTCTCCAGCGAGGCGGGGGGACACACCACCCTGGGTGCAGGCGCGACGTCACTGGTGCCGACCCTGCTCGACGCCGCGCTGGCTGCGGTCATCACCATGGACGACAACGGTGTCGTGCAGGCGTGGAACCGGCGCGCCGAGGCGACCTTCGGCTGGCCCGCGGCGGCAGCCATCGGCGCTCCGCTGGTCACACTGATCGTCCCGCCCCAGCATCGCGGCGCCCACGACCGCGGGCTGGAGCACTTTCGCGCGACCGGGGAAGGGCCTGTGCTCGGCCAGGTGTTGGAGTTGAGCGCCCTGCATCGCGACGGTCACGAGTTCCCGGTGGAACTGCGCATCTCCGAGGCGGCGCGGGTCGGCTCATCCACCCTGTTCATCGCCTTCGTCGTCGACATCACGGATCGTAAGACCCGCGAGGCTCAGCTCGTCGCGGCGTACGAGGAGGCGCGCAGCTCGCGTCACGCCATCGACGAGTTCGTGAGCATGGTGGTCCACGAGCTGCGCCAGCCGATGAGCGTGATCCTCGGGTACGCGGACCTCCTCATCCACGAGCTGACTCCCGCGGAGGAGGCGCGATACGGCGCGCCGCTGAACGCGATCCTGCAGAAGGCAGAGGAGGCGTCGACACTCGTCAACGACATCCTCACGGCTGCCAAGCTCGAGGCCGGTGCGCTGTCGGCGAGCCGCGACGTCTTCGACCTCGCGGAGCAGGCTCGATCAGCCGTCGAGCGTGCCAGGCCCGCCGTGGAGCTGCGGAACGGCAGCCTGTCGATCACCGGGGATGCCGAGCCCACCTTCGTGGTCGGCGATCCGCGCTTTGTGGACACCATCCTCGACAACCTCATCGGCAACGCGATCATCTACTCGCCCGCCGGCCCGATGGTGCACGTCGTCATACAACGCGGGCCGGACGTGGAGCTGACCGTCACGGATGCCGGGAGGGGTATCGCGGAGTCGATGCATGAGCGTGTCTTCGAGCGGTTCGTCCGCGTACACGACCACTCGCGTGAGCCGGGGACCGGGCTCGGTCTGTACGTGGCGCGGCGGCTGGCCCGCCTCCAGGCCGGCTCGCTCGACCTGGTCGCCAGCGCGCCGGGGGAGGGAAGCAGCTTCGCGCTGCGATTGCCCTCTGCGCCGGCGCCACAGCACGCCGGCGCCTAGCTCCCCGCTGAGAGGTGCGCATCAAAGGCGGGCACCGTGGCTGACCGCTGGGCCAATTTCATGGTCGCGTCAGTGGGCGCCGGGGCAGCGCTGACGGGGCTCCTCTTCGTTGCGGTGTCACTCCGGCCCGCTGAGATCCGTCGTTCGCCGATCATGATCGGCCGCGCACGTTCGGCCTTCTATTGCTTCACCGCCGTCGTCATCGCGGGGCTTGCCGACCTGGCTCCGGCCTCGGCTGCGCTGGTCGGGGTGGCGCAGGCCGGCGCGGCGCTCGTCCTCGCGTCATTGACCGTCCGATTCACCGCGGCGGCCCGCCGGGCCGGCCAGCTCCGCGGGCATTACGCGCGGGTGCTCGGGTATTACCTGAGCCTCGCCGCTCTCCTGGTCGCTGGGGCGCTGCGTATAACGGGGTCGTTCGAGGAGGGCGAGCAGGCGCTGCTGGGTGGCGCGATGACCGCACTGCTGGTGGTCGGGCTGATGAACTCGTGGGAGTTGGTCATCACCCACGGTGCCGGGTAAGGCAGCCCGCCAGCGACCGCCACCGCCCGCCGCCGTCAGTGTTGGCCACGTGGGAAGGTGACCCTTGACGTTGTCAGACGTCTGACGTTACTGTCGCCACCCTCAGATGGGGCACCGTCTCGTTGGAGGGGCCCCGCGCTCTCGAGGAGGTGACCACGATGGCGATTGCAGAGGCGACCCCGGCGGACGCTGGGTCGACGCGACTGCGGCGCGACTCGGTCGGGTTGGTGGGCGCCGTTGTCATGTCGGCCGCGATCATGGGGCCGGCGGTATCCACCTTCTTCAACCCGCAGTTCTCCACGCCCTTCTCGGGGAACGGCACCGCCTTCGTGTACCTGCTCTGCCTGGTGGTCATCCTGATCACCGCCAGCGGGGTCATGGAGATGGCCGCCGTGGCACCGAGCGCGGGGAGCTTCTACACCTATGTGACCCGCGCCCTCGGTCCACGCGCCGGCTTCGTGACCGGCGGGCTGATGTTCATCGCCTACATGCTGCTGGCGCCCATCGAGATCGGGCTGATCGGCGCCTACCTGCAGTCAACGTTCCAGCAGGAGTTCGGCGTGAACATCCCGTGGGTGATCATCGGCATCATCCCGTGGGCGCTGATGGCCTTCCTCGCCTTCGAGGGGATTCGCGCGTCGCTGCGCACCGCGATCGTACTGTTCACCGCCGAGGTGGCGGTGGTTGTCGGCCTCGCGCTGATCATCCTGGTGCGCGGCGGTGCCCACGGGATCACCGTCGACCCGCTGCTGCCGACCGCGTCCCCGCAGGGCTTCAACGGCATCGTCGTCGGCTTCATCTTCGCCGCCCTCAGCTTCGTCGGCTTCGAGGGCGCGGCGACCCTCGGTGAGGAGGTGCGCCGGCCGCGCCGCAATGTGCCCCGCGCGATCCTGTACTCCTGCCTGCTGGTCGGCGGCATCTATGTGTTCTGCGTCTGGGCCGAGTCCCTCGGGCTCGGCGCGGCCAAGATGAACGCCCTCACCGGGGCGGACACCCCGTGGAACCAGCTGGCAGCCACCTACGCACCCTGGATGAAATGGCTGGTCATCATCGCCTCGGTGTCGAGCATGTTCGCGGTCATGGTCAACTCCAACAACGGCATCGTGCGTCTGCTGCACACCATGGGTCGCGAGCGGCTGCTGCCGACATCGCTGGGTCGGCTCGACCCCCGCCGCCACACGCCGGTGATCGCGATCATCTTCGAGGCGGTGTTCACCATCGGCGTGGCGATCATCGTCGGCGTCTTCTCCGGTGGCCTCACCAGCCCGATCGGTGGCAGCAACGTCTACGGGTACCTGGGCTTTGCGCTGACCCTGGCGATTCTCCCGGTGTACGCGCTCACCAACATCGCCACCATCAAGTACTTCGCCGGCCGGCCGGGGTTCAACCCCCTCCGCCACGTGGTGCTGCCGGGCCTCGGCGCCGCCCTGATGATCGCGCTGCTCATCGGGCAGATCGTGGAGAACCCCACCGCGCCGTTCAACCTGATGCCCTACGGGCTGATCGCCTGGGCGGTCATCGTCGGCGCGGCCGCCTACTGGCTGGGTCGCACGCGGCCGCGGACCCTGGAGCGCGCCGGTGCCATCCTGGGAACGGGCGACGTTGTCGAGGATTCGCAGATCGCGGCGGCCACGCCCTAGAGACGGCGCGACCTCATCAGCGGCCATGCATGTGGTGAGCGCCACGACGAGGACCAATGGGTTACCTGATCGGCATCGACGTGGGGTCACAGAGCGTCAAGGGCGTCCTCTGCTCTCCTGACGGCGCCATCCGCCGCACGTCCGCCCACGCCTGCACCATGGTGCACCCCGCCAGCGGCTGGACCGACCAGGATCCCGCGGAGTGGACGCGCGGGGTGGCGGCGGTGGTCCGGTCGCTGCTCCGCGACTCCGGGGTCGGCGGCGACGCGGTCAGCCACGTCGCCCTGGCCTCGCAGGTGGATGGCGTGGTGGCCGTCGACCGCGCCATGCGTCCGCTGCGGCCGGCGATCATCTGGCTCGACCGCCGGGCCACGGCGCAGGCCGATCGGCTGCTCGAGGTGATCGACGCAGACACGCTCTTCGGCATCAGCGGGCTCAATGCCGATGCGTCGCACATGGCCCCGAAGATGATGTGGCTGCGCGACAACGAGCCCGAGGTCTTCGATGCTGCGCACCTCCTCGCCCCGGTGGGCGCATACCTCGCCGGCTGGCTCACCGGGCGTGCCCTGCAGGACCACGCCAACGCCTCGTCGAGCCTGCTCTACGACGTCGCCGCCCGGCAATGGTCGGCGCGGTTGCTCGAGGCCGCGGACATCGACAGCTCGCGGCTGGCTCCGATCGCCGCCGCGCACGAGGTGGTGGGCACGCTGACCGGCCCGGTGGCTGCCGAGCTCGGCCTCGCCACCGACTGCGCGGTGGTGACCGGCACCGGCGATGACCACGCCGCCTGCCTCGGCGCCGGCGTGGTGCGGCCCGGCGTGATCGCCGACGTGACCGGCACCGCGGAGCCAGTGGCCGCGGTGGCGGATCGCCCTGTGTTCGACACCGAGCACCTCGTCGAGACGCACGCCCATGCGGTTGACGGCACGCTGCTCGTCGAGAACCCGGGGTTCGTCTCCGGCGGCAGCGTGCTGTGGCTGGCCGCGCTCTGTGGCGCCGATGGGCAGGCCGCGGTGTTCGAGTGGGCCGCCGCCGCCCCGGCGGGCGCCGACGGCGTCCTCTTCCTGCCCGCGCTCTCGGGGTCGACCGCGCCGCGCTGGAACGGGAGCATGCGCGGCGCCTTCTCCGGCCTGTCCATGAACCACGATCGGCGCCACCTCGCGCGGGCCGTCCTCGAGGGCTGCGTGTTCGCCCTGCGTGACATCGTCGACCGCCTCAGCGCCCTCGACCTCGGTGGCGGGGAGATCCGTGTGGTGGGCGGCGGCGGCCGCAGTCCCCTGTGGCTGTAGATGAAGGCCGATGTCACCAACCGCCCGGTGCGGTCGGTGGAGTGCGCTGAGCCCACCGCCCTCGGCGCCGCCATGCTCGCCGCGATCGGCGCCGGCGTCTTCGCCGATGCCCACGGTGCCGCCGCAGCCATGGTGCAGCTCGCACCGGAGGCGCACGAGCCCGACCAGGGGCGTGCCGCTGTCTATGCGGATGCGTTCGGGCGCTATCGCCGGCTCTTCGACGGCGTCGAACAGGCGACGGCGTGACCGTGATGAGTGCTGCCGTCGACATCGCGGCGATCCGACGGCGTCTCGACAGCGCCGGTCGATCCGAGCAGCTGCGCCCCGTCGGACTGGGCGCGGTGCATCTCGGGCCCAACGCCCTGGAGATGCTGCCGGCGGAGGTGGCCCGACTCACCACGCGCGCCGGCGGCGCCGACGTCGTCCTGCTCAGTGACGCCACCCCCAAGACGCGCGACGGCGCGGACGCCGCCGACGCGGTGTGCCGGTTGCTCAGCGATCACAGCGTGCGCCGGATCGTGCTCGATGCCGACCCGTCGGGCGACGTACACGCCGACGTCGCCACCGTGTTGACGGCAGTGCGTGGCGCTGCGGGTGGGGGCTGCCTGGTGACCCTCGGCTCGGGCACCGTGGCCGACATCGGCAAGGTGGTGGCCGCCGAGCTCGCCATCCCTCACGTGGTGGCGCAGACCGCCTGCAGTGTCAACGGGTTCGCCGACGACCAGTCGGTGCTGCTCCAGGATGGCGTGAAGCGGACCACGCCAAGCCGCTGGCCCGACGTCCTGCTCATCGACACCGGCCTGCTGGTCGCCGCACCGCGCGCGCTGAACCTGGCCGGCATCGGCGACCTCGCCGCCATGTTCACCGCGCCCGCCGACTGGCAGCTGGCGTACCAGCTCGGCATGGCGGACACCTACTCCCCGGCCGTCGTCGCCCTCGCCCGCGAGCACGGCGCGGCGGTGCTGGAGTGCGCCGCCGGTGTCGCCGCGGCGCAACCGCGCGCCCTCGAGACCGTGGCCACGGTGCTCGCCCTGAGCGGGATCTCGATGGGCGCCGCCGGCACCACCGCGCCGTCATCGGGGATGGAGCACACCGTCAGTCATCTCATCGACATGGCCATGGCGCGGCGCGGCCGGCGAACCGCGCTCCATGGGGCACAGGTGGGCGTCTGCACCATCGTCGCCGCCGTCCTCTGGCGACGCGTCCTGGCCCGGGTCGACGTCACACCCCTGGTCCTGCGCGTCCCGGACGCTGCGGAGATGGAGGGGCGCGTGCGTACCGCCTTCGGTGCGCTCGACCCGTCGGGGGAGATGGGGGAGGAGTGCTGGCGGCTCTACGCGCGCAAGCTGCGCCGGTGGGCGGAGGGGCCAGCCGGCGTGCGGGCGCCGACGTCGATCGATGTGCCCGCGCTTGCCGCCCTCCTCGCCGATCCCGCGATGCTCTGCGCGTCGCTCGCCGCCGGCGGTGCGCCGGTGCGCTTCGGGCAGCTCGACCCTGCCGTGGATGAGCCACTGGTGCGCTGGGCCCTGCTCAACTGCCACCTGATGCGCGACCGATTCACCGTTGCCGACCTCGCGTTCTTCCTGGGCATGTGGGAGGAGGGCGACGTGGACGCTGTTCTGCGTGACGCCGCCGCCCTGGGAGGTGGCGCCTGATGGTTGCGCAAGATCGCGGCGGGCGCCGCGACGGTCCCGCGCTGGCTCGCGTCTACGGTGCCTACGCGTTCGACCTCGATGGCACGCTCTACCTCGATGACGCCGCCCTGCCCGGCGCCGCCGCGGCGGTGGCGGCGGTCCGCGCTCGGGGCGCGCGTGTTGCCTTCGTCACCAACAACCCCTTGCGCACCGCAGCGGAGTACGCAGAGCGCCTGACGGCGCTGGGAATCCCCGCCGCGCCCGGCGACGTGGTCACCGCGCTGGACGCGCTGGTGCTCTACCTGGAGGCGAGGCACCGCCGTGCGCGCGTGCTCCTCGTCGCTGAGCCATTGGTGGGTGCGACCCTGCGCGACCGCGGGTTCGCGGTCACCGATGATCCCGCGTCCGCCGACGTGGTGGTGATCGCGTTCGATCGCACCTTTGACTACGCCAAGCTCACCGCCGCGTATCGGGCGGTGCGGCTGCACCACGCGGTCATCGTCGCCACCAACCCCGACCCGTACTGTCCGACCGCCGACGGGGGACTGCCGGACTGTGCCGCGATGCTCGCTGCTGTCGAGGCGTGCACCGGGGCCACGGCGGAGGCGATCGTCGGCAAACCAAGCGCACACATGGCCGCCGCCGTGCTCGAGCGGCTCGGCAGTGCGGCATCCGACACCGCCGTCGTCGGCGATCGCATCAGCACCGACGTGGCCCTGGCTCACAGTGCCGGGATGGTCGCCATCCTCGTCCTCAGCGGGTCCACGAGATCGGGCCGACCTCGATGGCGGTGGACCGCAGCCGGACGTGGTCCTCGACAGTGTTGCCGACCTGCTCCCCGGCACGCGGCTGGACGGGCAGTCACGCGGAGGCGTTGACTGATGGAGTTCATCTTCATGCTGACCCACAACGACAGCACCGTGGCGGGCGGCCTGGCCGTGTACCGCGAGGTGCCGCGCGACCGGCCTTCGCTACGTCGGCTTCAAGGACGTTGGCGCAACGGTTGCCGAGCTCGGCGAGATCACCCGCGCCGCCCACGACGACGGCATCGAGGTCATGCTCGAGGTGGTCTCGACGTCGCGCGACGACGAGCTGCGCAGCCTGCGCGCGGCACCGGAGATCGGCGTCGACTGGGTGCTCGGTGGCACACACGCTGACGAGGGGGTCGGCCGTCCTGGAGGGCTCCGGACTTCGCTACTGCCCATTCCCGGGACGCATCGTCGGCCACCCCAGCGAGCTGCGCGGAACCATCGCCGAGATCGCTGACGCACGCCCATGCACTCACCGCCATTCCCGGGGTACATGGCCTCGACCTGCTCGCCTACCGCCACCGGTCGGAGGACCCGGTGGCGCTGACGCGGGCCGTGGTTGGCGCGGCGAGCGGACCGGTGATCGCGGCGGGGTCGGTGACCTCTGCGCAGCAGATCACTGCCCTCACCGCGGCCGGCGCCTGGGGCTTCACCATCGGCGGCGCCATCTTCGAGGGCCGGCTCCCGGGCGGTCCTGATGTCGCCGCCCAGGTTCGCGGGGTGCTGGCCGTCGCCGGTCGCCCCAACGCCGACGAGCGGCAGCTGACTGCCATGCCCGGCCGCCCGACGCTCGTCGACCAGCTGCGGGAGGCGCTGCTCGAGCAGTTGCTCGATGGCCGGCCGGCTGCCGGTGAGCAGCTGCCCAACGAGGCCGAGCTGGCGCGCCACCACGGCGTCAGCCGGGCGACGGTGCGCGAGGCTGTGGGGGGCCTGGTGGAGGCCGGGTACGTGGTGCGCCGCCACGGGCGCGGCACCTTCGTCACCGGCCGGCCGCGACACCGGCACGCGCTCGACAGCACCGTCAGCTACCTGGCGATGATCCTCGAGGCCGGGCATGGAGCCGGGCGAGGTTCTCGTGTCCAAACAGGTGCGGCAGGCCACCGCCGTCGAGACGCAGCGACTCTCGCTGCGCCGTCCCGAACCGCTGGTCTGCATCGAGCGGGTGCGCACCGCCGACGGTCAACCCGCCGTGTACTCACTGGACCGCATCCCCCGGCGGCTGCTCGGCGCCGACGCTGAGAGCGCGCTGGACGCATCGCTCTACGACCGGCTGCGCGGCGCCGGGATCGCGGTGCACCACGCGGCCGCAGAGCTGCGCGCGGTCTGCGCCGACGCGCGCGTGGCGCGGATGCTGGCCATCCAGGTGGGCGTGCCCCTGCAGCTCATCGAGCAGGTCGACTTCACCGCTGACGGCAGCCCGGTGATGCTGTCCACCGAGTGGCATGCGCCCGGGGTGTTCGAGCTTCGTGTCAATCGTCACCCACTGGTGCGGGAGCGGGCCGAGCCGCGGGGACCCGGACCACCGCGACGTGGCGGAGGACGACGCCGGCGCGTGCCCGCGGCGACACCCCAGCGCCCACGGGGCCGTGGCCTGAGATGCCGGTGACGGGCCCGTGGTCGGTGCGGCGTCGTTGCCGGCGCGGCCATCGCAGCCGCGACGCGGACCGCCGAGCGCCTCGGCGTCGCCGTTTCCGTGGCTGTCGTCGACTCGGGGGGCAACCTGGTGGCGTTCACGCGCATGGACGGCGCCGAGATCGCCGGGCCCAGCCTGGCCGTCGACAAGGCCTACACCGCGGTGGCCAACCGGTCGGCCACCCACGAGCTTGCCGTCCAGGCCGCACCCGGTGGACCGCTCTTCGGGCTGCACGGCAGCGGCGGGGGCCGCTTCGTCATCTTCGGCGGCGGTATCCCCATCCGCGCCGGGGGCGACGTGGTGGGTGCCGTCGGGGTCAGCGGCGCGGCAGTGGAGCAGGACATGGAGTGCGCAGCGACCGCCGCCGAGGCCGCCCAGCGCTCTCTCGTCGCCGACGCCGGTGACTGAGCCGGCGCGATGACGGAGCGCGCCCCCGGAGAGCTGTCGCTGGGATCGCGGCGTGAGGCACTCGCGACGCTGGAGCGCAGCGCCGACCTCGACGTCCTCGTCGTCGGCGGCGGCGTGGTCGGCGCCGGGGCTGCGCTGGATGCGGCCACCCGCGGTCTCCGGGTGGGGCTGGTGGAGGCCCGTGACTGGGCCCGCGGCACCTCCAGCCGCTCGAGCAAGTTGGTCCACGGCGGCCTGCGCTACCTCGAGATGCTCCACTTCGGGCTGGTGCGCGAGGCGCTCCGCGAACGCAGCCTGCACATGCGCCGGCTGGCCCCACACCTGGTGCGCCCGGTGCCGTTCCTGGTGCCGATCACCCACCGTGGCTGGGAGCGGCCGTACATGGGTGCCGGCCTGCTCCTCTACGACACCCTGGGGATCTCGTCCGGCCACAGCCGCGGACTGCCCCATCACCGTCACCTGGGCCGCCGCGGCGCCCTGCGGTTTGTGTCCCGCCCTGAGGGATGACGCGCTGGTTGGCGCCATCCTCTACCACGACGGCCAGGTGGACGACGCCCGCCACACCGTCGCGGTGGTGCGCACCGCGGCGGCCCATGGCGCCCTCTGCGCCAGCCAGACCGAGGTTGTCGGGTTCCTCCGCGACGGCGACCGGGTCGTGGGCGCCACCGTGCACGATCGTGAGGCCGACCGCCGGTTCGACATCCGCGCGGCCCGGGTCATCAACGCCACCGGCGTCTGGACGGACGACACCCAGCGCCTGGTCGGCCGGGACGGTCAGTTCCACGTCCGCGCGTCCAAGGGGGTCCACCTCGTGGTGCCCCGCCGGCGCATCCGCTCGACGGTGGGGCTGACGCTGCGCACCGAGAGCAGCGTTCTCTTCGTCATCCCGTGGGGAGACCACTGGATCATCGGCACCACCGACACCGACTGGAACCTCGACAAGGCGCACCCCGCGGCGAGTGCGCGCGACATCGACTACCTGCTGGCGCGCGTCAACCGCGTGCTCAGGGACCCGCTCGATCGTGACGACGTGGTCGGCGTGTACGCGGGACTCCGTCCCCTCCTCGCAGCGGAGTTGGAGTACACGTCCCAGCTGTCGCGCGAACATTCCGTGGGCAGCCCGGCCCCCGGGCTGGTGGTCGTCGCGGGGGGCAAGTACACCACCTACCGGGTGATGGCGGCGGACGCCGTCGACGTCGCGGTACGAGGGCTGACCGGCGTGCCCGCATCACGCACCGAACGCGTCCCGCTGGTCGGTGCGGCCGGCTATGGCGAGCGTTGGAGCCGGCGCGCCGAGATCGCCGCGGATGCCCGCCTGCCCGTGGCGACGGCGGAGCACCTGCTCGGCCGCCACGGCGCCCTGGCCGACGACGTCCTGGCCCTGGTCGGCGTCGACCCGTCGCTTGGCGCTGCGCTCACCGGCGCCGCGCCATACCTGCGCGCCGAGGTGGTCTACGCGGCGACGCACGAGGGCGCCCTGCACCTCGACGACGTCCTCGCCCGGCGCACGCACGCGTCGATCGAGACCGTGGACCGGGGCACCGTCGCGGCCCCGCATGCCGCCGCTCTCATGGCCGCGGTGCTCGGGTGGAGCGCCGCCACGGAGGCGGGGGAGGTGGCCGCCTACCTCGACCGTGTGCGGGCCGAGCGCGAATCGCAGGTGCAACCCGACGATGCCTCCGCGGACACCGTGCGCCTGTCGGCGCATGGCGCCGCTCCCGGCTAGCACCGCCTCGGCCCGCACGCGGTCGGCTGGGAGCGTCGTGTCTTGAGGCCACCGCGGCGGGAGATCGGTCAATAGGGAGGGTGGCCGGTGGTCGAGAGGCCGTCACGCCGTTCCGTATCCTGCGCTGGGGGGCTGGGCCGAGCCAGTTCGGAGCAGACTGCCGATGCCGGCCCGTATCCGCACGACGGCGCCGAGCGACCTTCAGGCGATGAATCCGGGGGAGGCGACCCGATCCTTCAAGAATCCAATCGCCTCTCCGAGGCGGTAGCGGCAGCGAGGCGTGGTGAAGCGCAGGGATGGGATTTCCTGTTTGTGCGATTCCACGCCGACGTGCACGCCTATGCGCTGGCTCGGCTCGGTAGTTGGGAGGATGCCCAGGACGTGACCCAGGACACCTTCGTTGCGGCGGTGGGCTCGCTGCGCAGCCTTCGCGACGACCACGAACCGGTGGTGCAGGCGTGGCTGCTCCACATCTGCCGCCACAAGGTCGTCGACCGGCTGCGACGGCGGGGGAGGGAGCGCCGTCCGTTGTCCCTGGGCGTCGTCGACGCGCCCGACGCCGCCGCGCTCGCCCAGGCCCGCATCGAGGCCGCCGAGGTACGCCACGCCATGCGAGAGCTCACCGAGGAGCAGCGTCACATCCTGGTGCAGCGGTTCGTGCTCGACCTCTCCCTGGAGGAGGTGGCGAGCTCAACCCGGCGGAGCGTGGGCGCGGTCAAGTCGCTTCAGCATCGAGCCCTGGCATCACTGCGGCGGATCCTCGCCCGGGGGCCCACGTGAGCCTCCCCGGCGAGGCGCTGGATCGGTACCTCGCCTCCTGGCGGCAGGACAGCCTGCGCCCGCCCGATGCCGCTGCACGTGAGCGCGCCCGGGCGGCGCTCAGGCGGGCGGTGGCCGCGTTCGACCCCGCGGCCGTCCCGGTGCGCGTGCCGCGCCGATTTGCGTTTCGGCCCCGACACCGCGCCCTGCGCTTGGCCGGAGCCCTGGCCGTCGCCGGGGCCGCGGCCGCGGTGTCGACCTCCGGATGGAATGCGCCTGCCGGCTCCCCCCTGCATGGCGTCCGCACCGCTCGTCAGGGGGTGCAGCTGGCCTTGCCGGGGGCCAACCTCGCGGCACTGCACCTCGACTTCGCCGCCCAGAGCCTGGCCGACGCGCGGCTTGGCATCGCCCCGGCCGCCAGCCTTGCCGAGGCCGGCGCTGAGCTCGAGGCGGCGCTCCGCGACCTGCCCGTGGACCACTCGTCGCCGCTCTGGAGCCGGTGGAACCAGGATGAGGAGCAACTGGCGTCCGAACGGGCGGCATACCTATCCAGCCCCGCCCAGCCCGGGGGCGGCGGTCTCCGCGCCACCGACCCCGCCGATCGCGGGGCCAGTTCGGAGCCGGCCGAGGCGCCGGGCGGCACAGGGCCGCCCGTCCTGACCAAGCCGTCACCGGCGGCGTCGCCCGGCAAGGGTGACGAGTGAGGCTAGCGCCGGGGTGACTCGGTGGTGAGCTCGAGCGCCACGCGCGGGCACTGTTGGACCGCCCGGGCGGCCAGCTGACGGAGGCGGGTGTCGCCGATCGGTTGCCCGTCGATGACCGGGTAGCCCCAGTCATCGAGCCAGATGAGCTCGGGGACCAGCTGGGCGCAGTACCCGGCGCCGTCGCAGCGGGTCGGGTCGAGTCGCAGGTGCGGCGCCGGGCGCTCGCTCACCGCCAGCCCCGATGCCGGCGCGGCGGCGCCAGGGACAGCCTGCCCGTCGCCGGGCACGGCGAGCCGGCGACGTGGCGTTCAACGTCGGCGCTGAAAGCCGCCAGGGCCGACCGGACGTTGTTGACCGCGCCGTCGGGGTGACGGCAGCCGCCGCGCCCCTCGACCATGGCGGTCCATCGGTCGAGCCTGACCAGGTCGCCGCGATCGGCCTCGCCCGCGGCAAGGCGGGTCATCGCCTGCGCGATGGCGCGCAGTCCGTGGACGCACGGGCCGCACTGACCGGCACTCTCGGCGGCAAGGTATGACACGATCGTGGCCGCCTCGCGCAGGGGGCAGACCTCGCCGCCCACCACCCCGACCACGCCGCAGCCAAGGGTGACCTCGCCCGGGACCAGGCGGGCAGACGCGGCGCCCTCACCTGCGATCCAGGAACCGAAGTACCCGCCGACGAGCACGCCGGCGATCGGCGCCGTCGGGCCGCCCGCGATGGCCAGCGTCGCTCCCAGCCCTACCCCGACCTCCACCTCGTAGACGCCCGGCGCGCCGACGTCACCGCTGACGGTGAGCAGTGTGGTCCCCGGTGCCTCCGCGACTCCCCGCTCCCTGAACCACTCGTCGCCCTGGCGGGCGATCAGCGCCACGTGAGCCAGCGTCTCGACGTTCTGCACCAGGGTGGGGCGGCCACCGAGCCCGTAGTCGGAAGGATGGGGAGGTCCCACGGTGGGTTTGGAGACACCACCGCCGGCGCGGCGGACCACCGATGACGATTCGCCGGCCACGTAGCGGTGAGCGGTGTGGACCAGGTGCACCGGCGGGCCGCGCCAGCCGGCGCGCCGGCGCTGCGCCAGGGCGTGGCGAAGGGCGCGGGCAGTCGCGCGCGACTGCCTCGACATGTAGACGAGGACGATCTCGGCGCCGACGGACTCGGCGGCGATCAACGCTCCGTCGAGCACCAGGTGCGGGCGACACTGGAGCAGGGTGCGGTCCTTGGCCGAGAGCGGCTCGCCCTCGGACGCATTGACGATGACTGCTCCAGGTCGAGCCCTCGACCCGCCGGCCACGCCGCGCCACTTGCGCCCGGTCGGGAACCAGGCGCCGCCACGCCCGCGCAACCCGCTGCGATCGACGACATCGAGCAGCCACGGCCCGCCGACCGGGCGGCGACCCAGGCGTTGCTGGTGTGCCTCCAGGTGCTCCGGGCCCTCGAGGGGGCTCGGCCCCGCCAGCAGGCGCGCCGCGGCCCCCGGCCGCGGCGGATCGGTCGGACGGGCTGGGCTCCACTCCAGCAGCGCGGACATCTACAGCGCGCCCGAGGTGATCAGCCGGCCGGTGAGGTGCGTCGCGCTGCCGAACAGCTGGATGACCAGTCGCGTGCCTCCGCACTGGGCGTACATGGTGGTGACCGCCCGCACCGGCGCGGTGCAGACCCGGGTCCCGTTCCGAGCGATGGTCAGCACCGGCAGCGTCTCGGTGGGACCCGGTGGAACCACGGTGAGCGTCAGGGTGGGGTCGACGACATCGCGGAAGGCGATCTCCGCGCCGGCGGCGGTCTGGGTCATGGTGCCGACGAGGTCGTCGGCAAAGCCCGATCGCGGCCTGTGGACAGGCGTTGGCGACGCCACCGCGGCGGCGGTGGTGGCGGCGCCGCCGGCGACGGCGGCCCAGCCCGGCTGGAGAGGGCCGCGCAGCGCCCAGGAGCAGGTCGCCGTCACGGCGAGCACTGCTGCGAGCGCTGCCGCGACGCGGACCGGCAGGGTGCGCCAGCCCCCGGCGAGGAGACGGCGACCGAGAGCCAGCAGCACGGCGGCGACACAGGCGGTGGTGAGCCCGACCAGCCACGGCTCGCGGACGTCCGACCCGGTGCCGAGGCCGTGCACGACGGCAAGCGGCCACGAGGCATACGCGATCCAGTGGATCAGCCGCCAGGCACGGGGTCCCAGTCGATGACGCGCCAGGCTGGTCACGGCGACGGCCACCAGGGTCTCGGCGGCGAGCACGCCGAGGCCGAGCCACACCGTGCGGTACGAGCCCGCGAACGGGATCAGCGCATCGGTCACCCGAATTCCCGCGAAGGGGTCGAGCACCGACGTGGCGATATGGACAGCGAGCAGCACCACCGCGAACAGGCCGATGTTGCGATGCACGGCGGCGGTGACGAAGCGGGGCGCCGACCGCCCCTCCCATCGCAGGGAGGTCGCGATCCCCAGCACGACGACGGCGGTGAGCGTCACCAGGGTCACCACCCCGGCGCCACGAGTGGTGAACCACAGCGGACTGGGCGTCGCCGCCGCGACCGCGCCGGTCACTACGCCGACGGCCAGGCCCCGACGGCCATGGTGCGCCCCTCGGAGTTGGTGAGCCGCGCCGGCAGGCCGAGATCGCCCAACCATCCCGGCGCCTGGTCGCCCAGGATGATCGCGGCGGTGGCGGCGGCATTGGCCTGCGCGCAGCTGGCCGCGGCCACCGTCACCGTGCGCCAGGGCGACTCCGCGGGAAAGCCGGTGGCTGGATCGAGGATGTGATGCAGGACGCGTGGGCCGCGGCGCCACCGGCGTGAGCCGGTGCCCGATGTGGCCACGCCACCGTCGAAAGCCAGTACGTCCTGCCACAGGGGAGCGCCAGGCCGATCGGCGACGCGGACGCACCATCCATCCGGGGGCGCGGGCCCGGCCACGGCAACATCGCCGCCGCACGAGACGAGGACGCCGCACCCAGCCCGCTGCGCCGCCGTCGCCGCGCAGCGATCGGCCGCCCATGCCTTGCCGATGGCGCCGAGGTCGAGGGCCATTCCCGCCGGGAGCTGGAGCATCCGAGAGGCCCGCTCGAAATTGACTGTCTCCCACGCCCCCGCCTGTCGTCGCTCGATGACCAGCGGCGGCCCCTCGTAGGGGACCTCGGCGAACGTGACCGAGTAACCGAGCTGCTCGATGACCCGCCCCATGGTGGGGTCGACCAGGCCATTGGTGGCCGCGGCGGCGTCGAGCGCTGCGCCGAGCGCGTCGCTCAACAACGGTGAGATCACCTGCGCCTCGGACCCTGCGGAGGCGTTGAGGAGCGACAGCTCGGATGTCGGGATGAAGCGGCTGCAGGCAGCCTCCACGTCATCGAGCAGGGACGCCGTGATCGCGACCGCCAGGTCCAGGGCACCCTCGTCGGCGACGGCCACCGTCGTCAGGCTTCCCATGCTCGGGAAGCTCGCGCTGCTCAGCACGGGTGGGATGGCGTGGAGTGGCACACCGGAGGCGGCGGAGGTGGTGGCGGCGGGGGCGGCGGGGGCGCCGAGCCCCCGGGAGGCGGCGGGGTCGCCGGACTGCCCGGGGATGTGACGCGCGTTCCTGCCGCCACCGGAGCGCGGCGCGGGGCGCTCAGCTGCGGCGCCGTCCCGTACAGCGGCGCGCCGGCGACGTGGATGATCTCGACGACCACCGGTGGCGCCGGGCGAGCGGCCTGGGAGGGTGCAATCTCCACCGGGATGATCGGCACCGCGGCCGTCCGGTTCGGCGGCGTCGCCGCGGCAAAGCTCGCCGCGGTGGCGGCTGCGATCGCCCCGGTCATGCCGGCAGCGCCGGCAACGCTGCCCGCCGTCCACAAGGCGCCACGCCGCAGGGCGCGGTCACGATCGGGTGGGCTGAATCGATCCGCCACCTCAGTTGTCTCCGCCATTGCCGCAGTCGCCCCCGCAGGGCGAGGGGGACGGGGACGGGGCCGGGCTTGGCCGGGGGGTGCGGGATGGCGGCTCGCTGGGGATCGCGGCCACGCTGGTGGCAGCCGCAGGCGCCGGCCGAGCCGGCGGGAGCTGACGGGGCGGGGCGGGATCAGTGACCTGGACGAGCTGATGCACCGCGGGGAGGCTGGTCGGCGCGGGATAGAGCTGACCGGCCGGAAGCAACGGCTGGCTGGTTCGCGCCGCCACGGACCGCCCCGGCGACGCGGGCGACTCGAAGGGGCCGACCTTGGCGGCGGCGGCCAGTCCGCCCGCGCTGCCGGCGGCGGCCACCAGGACGCAGATGCTCAAGAGCGGCGATCGGCGTGCACGGCCCATGGGGAACCTCCAGGGATGGGGCTGGCTCTGATCGGTCGAAGTCCGCGTCGTCAAGTCGTGCGAACCGCCGCCTGGGATACGGCCATCGGACCCTTCGTGCTCCGGGGCCGCCCTCGATCATCTCTCCGGGGAGAGCGCGAGCCAGAAGCGATGCGAGCGCTTGTTACAGCCGCCCCGGCATCGCCGTGCCCCGTCGCGTCCGCCTGCTACCGGGCGGACACCGAAGGGGGTCAGGCCGAACATCCCGGGATCGGTGGGACGATTGGCACTGGTGACGTCACCGCGGTGCAGTCATCGTTTCGTCAGGCGGCGCACCGCCGACCAGAAGCACGACACCGACGGGAGGCACCATGGACGGACCGGCGCCGTACTACCAATGGGGGTTCATCCAGATTTCACTGCCGAACCTGGTTGTCATCGGCGTGATGCTGCTCATCTTCGTGCTTGCCTTGGTGCTGCCCTTCCCCGGGCACGCTGCGCCGCGCGACAAGGGCGGCTCCACCTCGATGAGCGTCGCCGATCCACGCGCCACCCCCAGTGAGGAGCGGCCGCCGTCTGAGCCCCTCACCGCCGCCGTGGACAGCCCGAGCGACGATCGCGGCGGTTGGACCGGCGCAGCCGCCGCGTTGCTGGAGCGCCGCCTGCCCATCCACAAGCTGCTTCCCACCCGTCAGCCGTACTACATCGGCTCGTGGGTCTACGTGTTCGGCGTGGTCACCATCGCGGCGCTCGTCTGGGTGGTGTTGAGCGGCGTCGCCCTGGCTTTCTTCGGGCCGACCTGGTGGCACGCATCGAGCTCCGGTCGGTTCGTCAACAGCCTGCACTTCTGGAGCGTGCAGCTCTTCTTCATCTTCATGGTGCTGCACCTCTGGGGGCAGTACTGGGCGGCCAGCTGGCGCGACGGCCGGGCGCCCACGTGGATGGTGGGCGTGGTCATCTTCCTGGTCAGCATCGTCACCGCGTTCACCGGGTACATCTCGCAACAGAACCTCGACGCGCAGTGGATTGCCGTCAACGCCAAGGACGCGATCAATGCCACAGGGGCGGGAGCATTCTTCAACCCGCTCAACTTCGGGCAGATGTACGGGCTCCACGTGATGCTTCTGCCCATCGGGGTCACCCTGCTCGTCGTGCTCCATGTCATCCAGGTGCGGCTGCGCGGGATCGTGGCGCCGCTCGGCGCCACCGAACCGGATGTCACCCATGACGCCACCGCCGGCGGCACCCGGCCATGAGGTTTCGCGCGCGGCCGGGTCCGAGCCCGGAAGCCTTTCCCACGGTTCGCTACGACCTGCTCAAGGAGCTCTCGGTCGCCATGGCGGT
Organism: Candidatus Dormiibacterota bacterium; assembly: GCA_963850385.1. Taxonomy (GTDB): domain Bacteria; phylum Chloroflexota; class Dormibacteria; order Aeolococcales; family Aeolococcaceae; genus Aeolococcus. The sequence continues at coordinate 1,545,010 of CAWKKS010000001.1, read as the reverse complement.
CATCACCGTCCTGGTGGTCGGTCTGGCAGCGGTGTTGTCGTCGCCGGACATCAAGCCTGACACCATCCAGCGCTGGGCCCAGGAGGATCCCGTCGACTTCGTGACCACGTCGACGAACGAGCTCGCCGGGGCCAGCCTCAGCGCGGCCTACGGGCCGCCGTACAACAACGGCACGGCCTCGATCCAGAGCTGGTGGGTGCTGCATCCGCAGGAGTGGCTGGGCGTGCACCAGCCGGTGGACAGCGTCAATCAATTCGTCCTCGACCCGCTCAAGAAGGTGGCGGCGAACGACCCCCCGCTGGCCACCGCCCTGGCCACGTTCAGCGGCGCAGGCGCCGACAAGCAGACAGCGTGGCTGACGGCGTACACCACGGCGCTGGGTAACGCCACCACTGACGGCACCACCGTGAAGGTCGCCGCGGGAGATTACGGGCCGGTGGCCGCGTTGATGGGCAGCGAGCTGGTCGTCGCGCAGAGCGGTGGTCTCGACGGCCTGCTGCTGTCGAGCGGCGGCAGCTTCTACCAGACCGACTACACCGCCGCGCTGCTGTTCATGGGCGACGGCAGCCACCTCTCCGGGTTGGCAGAGCAGGAGCACCTGCTCGGCAACCAGTGGGGCGTGATGAACGAGACGGGACGGTACCCGGGGCAGGCGTGGCTCTGGCTGTTCCAGATGTGGTACCAGATCCCGCCGTACAACACCTCGGCCAACGTCGACCTGCTGGTGGTGCTGACCATGGGCGTGCTCAGCGTGGCGCTGATCCTCGTTCCCTTCATCCCGGGGTTGCGCGACATACCGCGGTGGATCCCGATCCACCGGCTGATCTGGCGCCGGTTCTACGCCGACCAGGCCGCCGGCCGGCGGTAGAGCCGCTCCAGCGACCGCGCCCACCGTTCGGCGGTCCGAACGCGCCGTCGTCTACCGAGGAAGCTGGTCGAGGCCGGCGGCAGGCACGCATATCCAACCCTCCCGCGCCGCCGCGTCGCGCTGGTGGTGGGGGATGGGATGGCACAGCCCCCGGGCGTGAACCCGGGCGATGAGCGCGGCGATGAGCGCGTCGAAGGCGTGGTCGCTGGCACGGAGGGTGTTCCAGGTGCTCTCGTCGGCGACGATCCACCCGGCGCGTTCGCGGACGTCATCGACGAGCGCGGCGAGCACGTCGCGCCCACCCGCCCGCTTGTACCTCCGGTATGGAAGTCGCCACACGTTCAACGCCGCGGCCGGGTACACCTCCACCAATCGGTGCGAGCCGTCGCGGGCCAGCCCGGACGTCAGGGCCGCAGCCCTCATGGCGGGGTAGGCGATCCTGTCCGTCGAGACGCTGAGCGGGTGGATGCGCAGTGTGTCGATCAGCCATCGGTCCGTGGCTCGGTGGGTCAGCTCGCGGGGACCGGACGCAGGCCATGGGGAGCCGACGCGGTGCCGCCCCACCGCCTCCACGAAGAGATCCGGCCAGCCGAGCGGCACGTCAAGGCCGATCCATTCGCACCCTGGATCCGCCAAAAGCTCCCGCAGTCGTGCGTCCTCGACGTCTTGCTCCACGGCGACGATGTGCGCCTTCGAGCGGCTCCAGGACACCGTGCATGCCGCCGTGCCCGCGCTCTGCGAGGCGAGATCGATCCCGACAGTTCTCATCCGCGCGGATCATCGCCCGGTTGGAGACAACGACGACCGTCACCGCGACCAGTGGCGGAGCCCGGTGAGGCCTAGGACGACCAGGCGAAGTTCGCCGATGAGAACGCGGCCTTGGGCTCGTAGGCGATGCCGAATGCATCCACCTTCGAGTTGACCGCATGCGCCACGGTCAGCTCGCTGCCGGCCGGGTGGAAGATGCCCGTCAGCTTGGCGGGCTGCCCGGAATCGGTGCCCCACGGGACGAGGTCCTCGACCTCGAGGTGCACCGCGTCGCCGATGCGCACGGTGTGGTGGATCCCGTCCTCGGTCAGCTCGATCGGCGCCCGCTGCACGCCCAGGTTCTCGCTGACCAGCGGTCCCAGCGCGGCCATCGGTCCGCCCAGGGCGCCCGAGAAGACGCTCCCCAACTTCTCGGCCTGCGCGTCCGAGGCCGCGGCGTCGATGAACACACCGAGCCGCCAGTTGCCATCGGTCATGACCTTGGGAGTGTCGACCACCGCGGCGACCGTCAGCCCGCCCACGTCGGTGCCCTCGACATCGCCATCGCGCACGTGGAAGACGAGCGTCACCCGGCAGCGATCGAGCGTCGCCCCGAAGGACATGGACGCCGTGCACGGACAGATCACGTTGCACGAACAACTCTCGAAGTACGACCCGCTGATCTTCCAGGTCATCACCGCCCTCCTCTGGCTGACGATGCGATTGTGGGAAGGCCCAAAGCGGGAGTCAATCCACCCACGGGCGGATGCCGGTCGCCGGCGTCAGTCGCGCGCGGGCAGCGTGGCGAGGAAATCGAGGAGGCCCGCGAAGTACACCTCCTGGTCGTCGTAGAGGGCCAGGTGGCTGCCGTCGGGGCAGTGGTGATACCTGCCTCGAGGTAGACGGCCGGCCATCATCTCCATGTGCGCCGGGTCCATGGTGTCGTGCGTGGCGCCGATGACCAGTGTGGGCACCTCGATCCGCGCGAGGTCGGCAACCCGGTCCCACCGGGCCAGCTTGGCATCGGCGCTCATGCCCAGCTCGCTGGGACCCTGCATGGGCACATAGACCTTCGGGTTGATGTGCGCGAAGGCGCGCTGCACGGGGTCAGGCCACTCGGCCGCGGGCATGCGCAGGGTGTGGTGCTCGTAGTAATGGGGCACGAGCAGCTCCATGTAGCGAGGGTTCTCGATGTCGCCCGCGGCCTCGAGCGCCTGGACCTCGGCGAGGACACCCTGGTCCATCGCCGGCATCAGGACCTGCTCGGCATAGGCCGTGTACGCGGGCGCGCTGGCCATCATGTTCGAGATCACCAGCGCGCGAAGGTGCTCCTGGTGGGCCAGCGCGTACTCGATGGCGAGGATGCCACCCCATGACTGGCCGTAGAGGACGAAGTTGTGGTGGTCCGAGGCCGAGGGCCTGGCGCACCTGCTCGACCTCGTCAACGAAACGATCGAGCTCCCACAGCGACGGGTCGTCTGGTTGGTCGCTGCAGCCGGCGCCGAGCTGGTCGTAGTAGTAGTACTCGATGCCGGCGGCAGGGAGGTAGCTGTCGCAGGCCTCGAGGTACTCGTGCGTGCAGCCCGGGCCACCGTGGAGGAGAAGCACCTTCAGGTCGGGGTTGTTGCCCACCCGCTTGGTCCACACCGAGAAGCGGCCACCGGGCGTGTCAAGCGGGATCCGTCGGGCGCCTCCGCTCAGTCGATCGTCGCGGGCGGAATAGTCGAGATAGCGTGGCGTCGTGGCCATGAAGCGCGCACCCCTCGAAGTCGGATGGCGTGATCCTACGCTCTCCCGATGTACGCGCTGCGAACGCGGGGCGCCGGCGACGGTGTGTGTTGCCGATGGGGCCGCGCACTGAAGCGGTGACGCTCAGGTGGTGGGGCGCACCAGGAAGATCCAGACGTCCCAGGCGACGTGGCTGACGATGAGCGACCCCATGCGCCCCTCGGCGAGGTGCTGGAGGCTCCAGAAGGCACCGGCGACGCCGGCGGCGCCGGTGAGCGTCAGGTTGCCGGAGACGAGGTGGATGGCGCCGTAGACGGTCGCCCCCACCGCGTTGCCGGCCACCGGGCCGAGCTCCTGGGCCAGGTAGCGGTTGAGCAGTCCACGCCAGAACAGCTCCTCACCGGGCGCGATCAGCAGGGCGAGGCTGGCGGCGATGAATGGGTCTGGAGCGAGGCCGCGCTTGCGATAGATGTCGTCGATCTCGGCGCCACCGTTCGGCATCACCCGGCGCGCGAAGCGGTCGCCCACCTGGAAGACGCCGTACAGGAGGCCCGCCGACGCCACGCCGCTGACCAGGTCGCGCGGCGCGACCCGGGTGCGGCGCAGGGCCGGGTTGGCGAGCAGCGCGTACGCACCGAGCGACCCCACGCCCGCCGCCATCTTGGCCCAGAAGCGTGCTCCTGCCCCGGAACGCGGCGGTCCAGAGAGCCGTCGCTCCGACCATCCCCACCGCGACGCGGCGTCCCGAGATTCGCTCGACCTGGCGCGTCGCTCACCGCAGCACCATGCTCGCGGCGATCCCGCACAGGAAGAGAGCGCTGAAGACCATGTGAACGCGGGCGGTCATCAGGTCGATGGTGTTGATGTCGCCGATGCTCCCCGCGTAGCCGCGCTGCGCCGCCTGGAGGACCCACCACGCCGCGGGCAGGCTGAGCATGGCCAGCAGCGTCAGGGTCGGAGCGATGTGCAGCATCACCGCCAGGGCGAGCAGCAGGTAGGCGCCGAGCACGAGGCCGACGTAGGTGAGGTACGCGGCGCGCCTGCCCAGCTCGCCTGACAGGGTGGTGAATCCCAGCCGGAGGTCCTCGCCGATGTCCCGCCACTCGTTGCCGTGGAGGATCGCCGCCACCAGCAGCCCGGCCGGCGCGGAGAGCACCAGCACCCGCCAATCGAAGTTGCCGCTGGCGGCGAAGTAGCCACCGACCGTCATCAGGACTCCCATCTGCAGGAAGACCAGCGGCACCCCCAGCGCCCGGTACTTGTACTGGAACGGCGGTGCCGTGTAGAAGTAGCCGCCGAGCAGGCCCAGCGCGCCGAGCCCCAGCATCAGTGGGCCGCGGACGGAGACGAGGTAGATTCCCAGCCCGCTCGCGATGGCGAAGCAGCACGCACGCGATGGTGAACGCGCGACGCTCGCTGACCCGGCCCTTGACGATGGCGTGGCTGGCGCGCGGCGAGGTGATCGAGTTGATCCCGTGGCGGACGTCGTAGATCTCGTTGATGACGTTGGTGCCGGCGTGAAGCGCGAGGCCTCCTGCCAGCGCGGCGGCGAACGGCAGCGGCGCTCGCCGGTCCCCTTGGTCCAGGCGAACGCCCCGCCGAGGGTGACCGGCACCAGGGACGCGGCGAAGCTGAACGGCCGGGTGATCTCGTACACACCGCGGAGCTGCTCGCGGCGACTGGGCCGGGACAGTCCTCTCCCGATCACGGCGACGCTGTCGCGTTCCTGGCGTCGACGCGGCCGTGACGGGCGCCGAGCCGTACAGCACGCAGGCATCGATGGTGGCCAGCACCTGCGCCTCGTCCTGGACGACCGGCTGCAGGAGGGGGACCGTCATGCCGGCGCGATGGAACTCGAGGGCGCGGGCGGCGACGTCGCGTCGTGAGCCGGCGAGCACGAAGGCCTCGAGCAGCTCGTCGGGGATTGCCTCGGCGGCGCGGTGATATTCCTCGGCACGCCACAGCCGGTTCACCTCGTCGCGCAGCTCGGTGGGGAAACCCGCGCGCGACATCGAGATGTCGGACAGGATGGAGATCATGTAGATCACGAAGGGCTCGCGCTTGGCACGGTTCAGCGCGTCCCGGCGTGAATCGCTGATGTAGCTGAGCAGGTAGCCGCGGAAATCGATCGCGGCCTCCGCCCGCCCGTGGCGGTGTGCCGACTCGAGAACGCGTTCACGCATCAGCCGGAAGGCGGCGAGCGACTCCATCGGACGAGCGAGGTAGCCGTCGGCCTTCTCACCGGCGATGTCGAGGTAGCGCCGCGTGTAGGCGGCGATGTAGATGGGGATGCGCTTGGGCGGTGCGAACATCGGCACCAGCGGGGGGACCGCGTCGTTGAGCACCAGCCGCTCGCCACGCCAGAGCGTGCGGACCTGGTCGATCGCCTCGCTGACGCGCCCCGGCGCGTTGTCGATGGGCGATGTCCATCTGCGCCAGGCGCAACGGTAGTCCGCTGCCCAGCGCCAGTGACACGCGCCCCTCGGCGAGGTTGTCGAGCGACGCCATCGTCGACGCCAGCACGAACGGGTGGCGCGTGTAGGGGTTGAGCGCGCCGGCGCCGATACCGATCCTCTTGGTGGCGAGCGCGATGGGGGCGAGGAAGCTGATCGGGTCGCGTTCGAAGTAGCTGTCATGCAACCATGCCGACTCGACGCCGGCGCGCTCGGCGCGCACCACCCAGTCGACTGTGTCCCGAACGTCCCCGCGCGCGGCGAGCCCCAGGCCGACCGCCCTGCTCAACTCTGCCACGCTGACGATTATGGTGATCGCCAGGTGAACGACAGCCCGACGACAGCTGCCCGCGACGCCCGCGAGGTGCGCGCCATGTTCGACCGCATCGCGCCCGGCTATGACCGCGCCAACACCCTGCTCTCGCTGGGGACGGACAGACGGTGGCGGCGGCGGGCTGTCGCCGCGGCCTCGCCTCCGCCGGGGGGTGCGGCGCTCGACGTGGCCTGCGGCACCGGGCGGCTCGCGTTCGCGCTGCGCGACCGGGTCGGCGCCCGCGGCCGGGTGGTGGGGCTGGATTTCAGCGAGGGCATGCTGGCAGTGGCGCGGACGGCCCGCCCCGACGTTGAGTGGGTGCAGGGCGACGCAGCCGGCCTGCCGTTCGGCGACGGCGTGTTCGACGTCGCCGCCACGGCGTTCGGCCTGCGCAACTTTGCCCTTCCCGCAGCATGCCTGGCCGAGATGGCAAGGGTGGTCCACCCCGATGGACGCCTGGTGGTGCTCGAGTTCCTCCGTCCCCCGCCCGGCCCTGTGGGACGGGCATACGGGCTGTACCTTCGACACGCCCTGCCACGTATCGGCGGGTGGGTGGCGGGCGACCGCGCCGCGTACCGGTACCTCGACGCCACCGTCGAATCGTTCCTCACCGGCGACCAGCTCGTGGAGCTTGCGCAGCGCTCGGGGTGGCGGGACGTGCAGCTGCGTCGCCTGAACGCGGGCACGGTCGGCCTGGTGGTCGGCCGCGCCTGACCCGTCCTTGACGCGCCTATGATGCGGCGGTCGCCGCCGTCCGTCTGGGGGAGCAAAACGTGGACACCGACAACCGCGCCGCGATCCTCGCCGACGTCGAGATGCAGCTCGAGGGGCGGCGGCTGCTCGACCACCGCTTCTACCAGCGCTGGTCGGCCGGGGAGCTGCGCCCCGCCGAGCTCGCCGCGTACGCCGGCCAGTACCAGCACATCGAGGCGAGCCTGCCCGGCTGGCTGCGGGCCATCCAGGACAGGGCGGCCAACCCCGAGGTTGTCGCGCTCGTGCAGCGCAACCTCGACGACGAGGTGGGCGGCAAGGTGACCCACCTGGAGCTCTTCGACGATTTCGCGACGGCGGTGGGCGCCCCGTCCCCGGAGGAGGCCGGCATCGAGCCGGCCACCCGGTCACTCCTGGACACCCACGATGAGCTGGTGAGCTCGGCGCCCGCGGCCGGGCTGGCCGCGGTGCTGGCGTACGAGTTGCAGGCGTCGGAGATCAGCGCGACCAAGGCCGCGGGTCTCCGGGGGTGGTACGGGCTCGACGGTGAGGCTGTCGCCTTCTGGGACGCGCACACAGAGGTCGAGGGCGACCACGCACACTGGACCCTCGATGCCGTGGTCGCGGCGGGCGGCGAAGCGGGGCCGGTGGCGGCGGCGGCGCGGCGTGCCGCGGACGCCTGGTGGGCGTTCCTCGACGAGCGCGAGGCAGCTGCACAGCTCTAGCGCGCCGCGCACCGGGCGCTGCTCGATGGCTGCCGCCCTCATGGCGCTCGGCCTGTTCGCGCCGGCCGGCCTGCCGCTGTGATGGCGCTGAGCGGGAATGCCTCCCCCGGCGGTTTGGCGGAGGGGGATTGCGGAGGCCTATGGTATGGGCAGACCGGTGCAGCGCAGCGGCTGCACCCCCGACGCGAGGTGACCTCGATGACCGACGGTGCCGGAGACCGGCTGGGCGGGCACGCTGTCGTGTCGGCGGAGGAAGCTGTCGCGGCCCGGACCGCGTTCCTGGCCCGGGAGAAGGCGTTCACCCGGCAACGGGACGAGCTCAGCCGCGAGCGGCGGCAGCTCCCGTGGGTCAGGGTGGACAAGACGTACCAATTCCGGGCTGCCGACGGCGAGGTCAGCCTGGGCGAGCTGTTCGGCAAGCATCACCAGCTGGTCGTGTACCACTTCATGTTCACCCCGGACTGGGACGAGGGATGTCCGCACTGCTCGTTCTGGGCGGACAACTTCAACGGCATCGACGTCCACCTCGCGCACCGCGATGTGAGCCTGGTGGCGATCTCGCGCGCCGACATCACCAAGCTCGAGGCGTTCAAGCGGCGGATGGGGTGGGCGTTCAGCTGGGTGTCGTCGTCGGGCAGCGATTTCAACTTCGACTACCACGCCTCGTTCACCGCAGAACAGGTCGCGGCCGGGACGGCCTTCTTCAACTACAGGTTTGAGGACCCCGGCCACGCCGACCGCGAGGGGGTGAGCGTCTTCTACAAGGACGACGATGGGGTCATCTACCACACCTACTCGACATACGCGCGCGGCATCGACATGCCTCAACGGCGCCTACCAGTTTCTCGACCTCGTCCCCAAGGGTCGCGACGAGGCCGCCCTGGATTTCACCCAGGCCTGGGTACGCCACCACGACCGCTACGAGGACGCGGGCTGATCTCACCAGGCCGCCCGCGACCGGGCCGGAGCACTTGGCGATCGATCATGGCCGGATCTAGAATTCCCCGCGCGATCGGGTCAGTGGGAGGCCGGAGATGGAAACCAAGACGGACATTCTCGGCGGGTACGCCCAGGCGATCGAGCAGGCACGGAGCGTGGTCGGGGGCATCCGCCCCGACCAGATGGCCAATGCCACACCGTGTCGCCAAGTGGGACACCAGGGCTCTGCTGAACCATCTGGTCGGCTCCAACCTGATGATGGCAGCCGCCGGGAGCGGCAGGAGCGCGGGGGAGAGGATGAGTGGCACAGAGGCGGTGGCCGCCATGGGCGACCTGGTCGGCGACGACCCCGACACCGCCTACCGGTCGGCGAGCAAGACCGCGCTGGAGGCGTTCAGCGCGCCCGGCGCTCTCGACCGCATCTGGAGCCTGCCCTTCGGCGAGGTCCCCGGTGCAGCTGCGTTGAACATCCATTTCACCGAGACGGTCGCTCATACCTGGGATCTCGCCAAGGCCACCGGCCAGCTCGACAAACTGGACGCACAGGTCGCCGAAGCGGTCGAGCCTGTCGCCCGCGGGTTCGTGCAGCCGGAGTACCGCAACGAGGCGGGCGATCCATACCGTCCGGAGGTTTCCGTGTCCTCCGATGCCCCTGCCTACGACCGCTTCGCCGCCTTCCTGGGCCGCACCCCGTAGCGCGCTTGGTCGCGCTGAGCAACCACCGCGCCAGGCCGCAGGTGACACGGGCCGGTCACCGGGCCCGGCCGAATCTCGACCGAACGGTTGATGCCGAGACAGGGCGTCGCACCTACCGTGCACACCATGATTGACCAGACCACTCCCGACCTGTTCCTTGCGGCACTGTCCCTGCGCGATTTCGACCGGTTGGCGGATTGCCTTGCGCCGTCAGCGCAGGCGCGGATGCTCCTGCCACGCGGGCCGGTGTCCTACTCCGGCCGGGACGAGATTGCACGCTGCTTCGAGGGCTGGTTTGCCCACGGGACCGAATTCACTGTCGTGGATTCCGATTGCCAAGCCATCGGTCGCTCGGAACCGGCTCAGCTGGCGTTTCAGGATGAGCCGCAACGGCCAGAGCCCCGAGATCCTCGAGCAGCTCGCATTCGTCGACGTGGGCCCGGACGGCATCACCAGGATCGACCTGCTCTGTTCGGGGTTTCTCCCCACCGAGGAGCTCGTCGCTGCGCACTCCTAGCCTCCCACCGGTGCCCGGAGCAGCCTGCGCCGGATAATGACCGGGTTACCGGTACCGCATCCGGAGAGGTGGTCAGGGTGGGGGGCGATCAATCGCGAGCGCCGCAGGGCCTGCGGCTGGCGGAATTGCTGGCGGCGGTGTCACTCGCCACCGACCTGGCGCACGACGTCGCGGCGGAGAGCGCGTTGCGCGATGCGATCCTGTCGGTCGAGCTTGCCCGCCTGATGGGCTGGTCGGACTCCGACGTGTCGGACGCGTACTACCTTGCGCTGCTCTATCACATCGGTTGCACGGGCGCGGTGGCCGCGCAGAGCCGGCTCGGTGGCGGCGACGACGTGACTGTCCGACGATGGATGTCGGAGGTCGATCATGCCAACCGCCCCGCCATGATGCGTGTCGCTGTCACCAAGCTGGCACCACAGTGGGGCCGCACAGGCTGGGCACAGGGCCTGACCGCGTTGGCGACTGCCGGTCGTGACATGCCCGCGGCGTTCGCCAACTTCGCCGAGGTGGCATCGCGCCTCTCGCAGAGGCTCGGGGCCAGCCCCCGCGTCACCGATTCACTGTGCCACGCCTACGGCCGGTGGGATGGCAAAGTGTTTCCCACGCTGCCGAGCGGTGAGGGCTTGTCGGCGATCGCCCGCCTTGTCCACCTGGTTCATGTTGCCCAGGTCTATCACCAGGTCGGCGGCGTCGAGGTGGCGGATGCCGTCGTGCGGCAGCGCAGTGGCACCGAGTTCGACCCGAGCGTGGCGCGGGTGTGGCAACAGACAAGCCGCGACCTCCTCCGCGCCCTGCCCGGGGACTCGGTCTGGGACCAGGCCTTGAGCGCCGAGCCCGAGCCACATCGCACGGTGGGCATGTCTCACCTCGATGATGTCAGCTCCGCGCTTGCCGACTTCGTCGACCTCGCCTCTCCGTATACCCATGGTCATTCAGCGCGCGTCGCCCGATTCGCTGAGGCCGCTGCGCTGAACGCCGGACTTGGCGCCGACGAGGCAGCCACCATCCGGCGCGCGGGGCAGGTTCACGATCTCGGCATGGTCAGCGTGCCCAACCGGGTGTTGAGCAAGCGTGGGTCGCTCAACCCAGCGGAGTGGGAGCGCGTGCGTCTCCATCCGTACCACACGCAGCGGATCCTCAGCCTCGCCGAACCCCTTCGTGCGTCGGCGTCCATCGCCGGCCTGCATCACGAACGCCTCGACGGCTCCGGGTACCACCGCGGCGTGCAGGCCGGGGCACTGTCCTTGAGCGCTCGCATCCTCGGTGCCGTGGAGGTCTACCAGTCCATGGTCGAGGACCGAGCGTGGCGACCGGCGCTCGCGGCCCGCGAGGCAACGCGACAGCTTCGCGAGGAGGTGGCGGCGCGCCGTCTCGATGCCCGCGCCGTCGACGCCGTGCTGCTCGCGGCTGGCCAGGCCGAGCCCACCGATCGGTCGCGCCGCGCCTGGCCATGTGGCCTCACCGACCGCGAGGTGGACGTGCTCAGGGGGATCGCCCGCGGCCTCGCCAACAAGCAGATCGCCAGCGAACTGTTCGTCTCCCAGGCGACAGTCCATACCCACGTGATCAACCTCTACAGCAAGATCGGGGTCAACACCAGGGCCGGCGCGACGCTGTTCGCCGTGGAGCGCGACCTGATCGACTCGTCAGCACACCGATAAATCAACCGAACGGTTGATTGCGCCGGCACCGGCCGTGCCTAGGCTCGAACCATTGAAGGCTCTTCATGGCGCGGTGCGACCAACAGCCGACCGCGCAGCGACGAGTCTGCCAATCACCCTTCAGAGGAGGCGATCACACGTGCCGTTGTACATGGACCACCACCACAAGGTCGACGGCCTGACCGCGCAGGCGGTTGCCGGCGCCCACCAACGGGACCTCGAGGTGCAGGCGAAATACGGGGTCAACTACGTCAAGTACTGGTTCGACGAGGGCAGTGGCGCGGTGTTCTGCCTGGTCGACGCGCCCAATGCGGAGGCGGCCGCCGCCGTCCACCGCGAGGCCCACGGCCTGGTCGCGGACGAGCTCACCGAGGTCCAGGAAGGATCGTGACCACGCTGCCAGATGATCCGATGAAGGGGAGGACGTTCCGCATGCAGACACAACGCTCTGCCAGGGTCCGACGGGGTGTCGCGGTGACCGCCGGCCTGGCGCTGGCGTGCGCCACGATGCTCGTGGTCGGTCAGCGTGACTCGGCACAGAGTGGCGTCTCCCCGGCCAAGGCGAGCGCGACCGCAACTGCTGCCCTCACCGCAGAGCTGGCCGAGGCCCGCCTGGCCACGGCGAAGTACGCGACCAACCTGGGCGCGGCCAAGAGCGACGGCTACCAGATCATCACCCAGATGATCCCGAACATGGGATACCACTTCCTGAACCCAAGCATCACCAAGTTCGATGTCCGCAAGCCGCCGATCCTCGTCTACGAGCATCGTGGGGACGATTGGCAGCTCGGCGCTCTCGAATGGGTGTTCACGACGATGCCGAAGACGCCGCCACTGGCCAACGCCACGTTCGGTTCTTTCGCGGCCGCGTGTCACTACGTGGACGGCACGTTCGTCTTCGAGATGAACGCCAACGGGTGCCCATCGACGAGCCCGGTCAGCGGTGCGAAGTTCAACTTCTGGCACCCCGACCTCTACACGATGCATGTGTGGATCTGGTACCCGAACCCGGCGGGGTTGTACTCGGGAACGAATCCACTGGTGACGCCGTTCAACCGGGGCTGACGGCGTGACCATGCCTCCCGCGCGAGGCTAGATCGCGGCGCCGGACTGATCGCGGGCAGCGTGGAGCAGCTGGTGCGTTGTCGCCAGCGAGCTCAACGCTGCGCCGCGGTCGCCGCGGCGGGTCGACGGCCATCGCTGCACCTCCCCGATGGCCCACCGCGCCCAACGCTGCAGGCTGAGAACCTGCTCGGTCACGAAACGCGCGTCGAGCGCGATGACATGCAGTCGCCGGGGAAACGGGCCATGGCCGGGCTCGAGGTAGGACGACACCTGCACCTCGAGCTGAGCGCGCAGCTCCTCCATCTGCACCAGCAGCTCATCGAGCGTCGCCAGGGTGTTCGAGGGCGTGCCCGCGTCCGGGAAGGAGATTCGGACGAGGGCCTCGGATTCGAACCGCGGCGGCAGCGAGGACTGTGCCAGCCACCCTGCCAGCGCCCGGCGTCCCGCCGGGGTGATCTCGTAGACGGTCCTGGCGCGCCTGCCCTGGCGCTCGGTCCGTGAACAGGCGAGCCCGTGTGCGACCAGGTTCCTGGGTTCCTCGTAGATGGCGCTGACGGCCCGCGGCCAGACGTAGCGGAGACTGCGGTCCATCTGCTTGGCCAGCTCGTACCCGCTCCACGGTTGGAGGTTGAGTAGAGAGAGCAGGGCGTAGGAGGTCGTGGTGAGCGGGACCATCGCTTGACAATACTCCAAAACGGAGGAAAAATCGGATCCAGCCGGGCCGACCCTCCACTTTGGAGGATCAAAAGGGCCGGACACATGACCACGTGGAGACGGAGGGACGACGATGAGCTTCGACCGGGACGGTTACGCGCTTGCGCGGGGTGAGGGCACCAACCTGTGGTTCTTCAACAGCCTGCTGACTGTCAAGGCTGGGGGAGAGCAGACCGGGAACGCGTGGACCCTCTGCGAGATCCTCTCCCCGCCGGACTTCGGGCCACCACCCCACGTGCACGAGCATGAGGACGAGGCGTTCTATGTCCTCGAGGGCGAGATGTCCTTCACCTGCGGAGAGAAGGCGTGGACTGCCGGTCCGGGGTCCTACATCCACCTGCCACGGCGCATCGCACACGGCTTCACCACCTGGTCGACGGGGCCGGTACGGATGCTGCAACTCAGCTCCCCGTCGCAATTCGAGCACTACGCCGCTGACCTTGGGGAACCCGCCTCGCAGTTGACGCTGCCCCAGCCACAGCCCCCGGACATCACCCGGCTGCGTGAGGTCTCCGCCCGGTACGGCATCGAATTCATGCTTGCGCCCACGGGCGGCTGACGCTGAGAAACGCCCGCGACGCCGCGTTCCCGAGCGCCCATACAAGCGAGAGCGCCGGCACCTTGTGGGGTGCCGGCGCTCTCTTTGCGATTGTCAGACCTCGATGATTCGGCCCCTCCGGGGAGCCGCATCGATCAGCTGGTGGCCGCCGTGACCACGAGATGGGCGACGCCCAGCGGAATCCCTGCGCTGAAGAGGCTCACTCCGAAGGTGGAGTTGAGCGCGCTCGCTGCCGTTGCCGACAGAGTAGCGGTCACCCCGTCGATGTGGATGGCTCCGGACGGGTCCGAGGACATCACCAGGTTGCTGCCGTGGAGGTCGAGCAGAGGCACGACCGCACCTGAACCGCCGACCGTCGCGTACAGCTCCGAGGTGCCAGGGTTGATCATGAAGTCGGTGACGGTGAGCGACTTGCCCCCGGCGGCGAAGGTCAGCCCACCGCTATGGCTGATCAGACCGCGGATGAACGGCAGCTGGCTGGTCGGGTACACGGCCACGTAGCCGTTGTTGATCGGGAAGCTGACCGTCAGCTTGCCATCCGCGGTTGACGCGGTGGCCGGGCCGACCGGGCTGACCGAGACCCCGTGCTGCTGCAGGACGGTGGCGGTGGAGGCATCGACGACCACCGACGTGCTCTGCCCGGAGAGCTGCTCGACCTGTGCGGCGGCGGCACCACCTGGATCGGCTGTCCCGGCCGCCGTGACGTTGGCGACCCCGACGGTGATGCTGTTGGTGAACAGGGAGACCCCGAAGGTGCTGTTGAGAGCACCCGCCGCGGCGCTCGACAGCTTGGCAACCACGCCGTCGATGTGGACGCCGGCCGAATCACTGCTCACCTTGGCATTGTTGCCCTGCAGGTTGAGAAGCGGCACGCTCTTCCCGCCGACAGTGGCGGTGAGCAGTGACGTACCTGGGTTGATGACGAAGTCTGTGGCGGTGATCGACTTGCCACCCGCCGAGAACGTGAGGCCACCGCTGTGGCTGAAGCTCCCGCGAATGTAGGGGAGATCGCTGGTCGGGTAGATCGCGGCATACCCGGTGGTGATCGGGAAGGTCACCTCGATCGTGCCGTTGACCATCGCGGCCGTGGCAGGCGCGACCGGGGCCACCGACACGCCGTGCTGCTGGAGCACCATCGCGGTGCCCGGGTCGATGTCAACCTTGGTCGAGGCGCCGGTGAGGTTGAGGATTGCCGCCGACGGAGCCGGCGATGCGGCAGCCGCTGACGTCCCGGGCGCTGTGCTCGGGGCGCCGGCGCTGGCCGAACCACAAGCCACCGCCATCAGTGCCACCACCGCGGCGCCACCGGCCGTTACAGAGATTCTTCGTGTTCCAAACATGTCACTTACCTGGTTGCGGGTTTTGGACAGATGCGATCTGCGTCTGTCTCCCCATACGCATCCACGCGGCAACCCGGATCAATGGCCTGTGTTACGACGACTCCATTCAGAGGTCTGCGGCGCCGATCCTTGCGGTGGAAAGCTCGTGCGCGACCTGGATGTCGGCTAGGTCACAGCCTCATCGGAGCGCCGCCCGGGCGCGATGGAGGAACCTCTGCGGCTCGCCGCCGTCGCAGATGCCGGACACTGTCGAGACCGGGCAATGCCGGCGTCAGCATGAGGATGCCCAGCAGGACGGGGTCGAAAAGATAGTCGAAGGTCCATCCGCCGGCGCCCAGGTCCCAGATGAACAGCATCGAAGCCATGAGGAAGCCCCCCAGCGCAGCGAGGCGACCGAAGATGCCGAACAGCAGCCCGATCCCCACGCCAAGCTCACCGGCGGTCACGATCCAGCTAAGGACGTCCCAGTGAGGCAGCACGAAGTTGAGCGCGAAGTCCCTGGCGAGGGGGATGCCGTAGCTTGCGTTGTGGACATCGAACGCGAGGCTGCCCTTGGCGCCGGGACGGTCGATGAGGTACTGCGTCCACGGACCAATCGTGAAGTGGCTGAAACCGATGAGCTTGGCAAGCCCATTGGTCAGGTAGACGATGCCGAGAACGTGCGCAGAGCCAGCAATGCCGCACCGCCAGGTGATCGCAGGGATGGCGCGCGTGCTCATGCGCATGGGAACACCATCGCGGCCGATGCCTGCCGCTGCGCGTGCTCCTCGAACAGCTCGACGACGCGGTCGATCTTCGCACCCAAGGGGAACACTTCCGTGTCGACGAGCATATCGAGGTCATCCGCGCCGACAGGATGCCAGTACACGCCTGAGGCGGTCACCGTCACCTCGGGAACCATGGTGGACTGCTCCAGCACCAGCCCCTCGTCGGCGAACCCGCGCAGCGCGACCGGTCGCGTGAGCTGGTCATCTTCAGCGATACCCAGCTGGTCGAGGAGGTTGGACAGGCGGTCCGCCTCGCGCAGTGCCTCCGGGTCGTTCTGGTCGAGGGTCGCGGCGACTCGAACGCGGAACCCGAGAGCCAGCGCCGTGCGGATTCCCTCCATTGCGCGTGACCACGTACCCTCGCCGCGGTTGCGATCGTGGGCCTGCGGAGTCGCCGAATCGAGGCTGATCTGCAAAGCCAGACCTTCGCGCGGCAGGGCGGCCAGGGTCTCGAGCCGGCGCCCCTTGAACAGCATGGCGTTGGTGAGGACGGTGGTGGGGCGATGCGCAACGCATGCGCGGATGCTCTCGCCGATGTCGGGCAGGATGAAAGGCTCACCGCCGGTGAGGTACAGCTCGCTCACTCCCCACTCCGCAGCCTCGGCGGCGAGCCGTGTGATGCGTTCATGGCCGAGGGCGCGCCGTGGAGCGCGCGGCGAGGAACGGACGCAGCAATAGGAGCACGCCAGGTTGCAGTCGAAGTTGGTGTACATCCACAAGCGCACCCCCGGCCTGCGATTGGGCGGCAGCACTTGGGCCGCGCGGGCCGGCCGGCCGCGGCGTACCTCGATCCAGCCTCCCTCACTGCCCACAAGCGTGTTGCCGGTGAGCGCGCACCACGATCGCGCCAGTTCGACCTCCTCCTCGGCTCCGGCAGGCAGGCGAACAGACATCCCCTCGGCGATCGAGGTCACCCCTTCCACGAGGTCGAGGATCACCATCGCAGTGGGATTGCCTGTTGGTCGACGGCCTCAAAGAGCGTCGTGTAGCCGTCCAGCTGAGGGCGCACCCAGGAGCGCTGCAGTCCCTCCATCTCCATGATCCGCCGGTGGTCGACGTTCTCCCAGTCCATGGCCACGAGGTTGCGTGTCCATTCTTCGGCCACCTCGGGCTCGAGGTCGATCACGGTGAAGTTGCAGTGGCAATACTCAGGCGTCTCCCAGAATGCCTCAACCCCACTCATCAGCTGGTCGCCACCGAGACTCGTCCACGTGGTGATCCCGATCGCGGTGGCGTCGGCCTCGCCGTCGAGCATGGCTCGGAGGCAGTCAATCTCGCTACGTCCGGTGTCGCCGTGCTTGCCGTGGTCGCGGTCGTACCGGGCGATGCTCACATCGTTATCAAAGCCGGCTTGGTGGAGGAAGTACAACGGCAGGATCGCCGCCTGGGTGGAATCCTTCGAACCCAGCGCGAGCCGTCGCCCGCGGAGGTCACCGAGGCTGGCGATCGCATCTCCCGAGCGCTTGACGAAGACACTGCGGAAGGTCAGGTCGATGTCGCGCATGGCCAGCGCCCGGCAGCGACCGTCGGTCAGCTTGACCGTTCGAACCCACGCCAGGTTGGTGTTCCAGGCGATGTCGATCGTACCGTCGAGCAGCGCCTGCACCTGACGCTCGTAGTTGGAGAAGAGCACGAAGTCGATCGGCGTGGTTGTTTCGCGGAAGTAGTCGCGCAGGCCGTCCCAGATCGGCACAACGTTTGCGGTGTAGGCGACCGCGCCGACCACCAGAGGTTCGGTCATCAGGTTTCCTTTTGGTGTGCTCAGAACAGCGGCTTGCCGGTGATCGCCTTGCCGTAGAAGTCGTAGAGGACGTCTGCGGTGGGGGCCATCACGTGCCCGGCGCGGGCGTCCCGGAAGTAGCGGTCGATGGCAAGGTGCTGCGAGAACGCAGCGCCACCGCACACGCGCATGGCCATGTCGGTGACGTCGAGCACCGCGTCGTTGGCGTACGCCTTGCTGGCAAGGACACGCAGCTGGGTGGTCGCGTCCGGCTGTGCCAGCGAGTTGGCCACCTGGTGGAGGTACGAGCGCATCACGTCGGTGCGGATGTGCATCTTCGCCAGCTGGGCGCGGATGGTGGGCAGGTCGGCGAGCGTCTCGCCGAGATGCTCGAAGGCCGACCCGCTGCAGTGCCGAACCGCGGCGTCCACGGCGGCGCTGGCCAGCCCGAGCGACACTGCCGCGTTGCCGAGGTTGAACCACGGGAGCACCGCCTCCATCATCAGTCGGAAGCCCTCGCCCGGGGCGCCCAGGCGCCAGGCCGCCGGGATGCTCACGTCAAACGTCATGGGACGGGAGTCGTTGCCGCGCAGGCCGAGGCCGCGCCACGGGCCGGCGGGCGTCACGCCCTCGGTCTGTCGCGGAATCGCAAACAGGTCGCTGTCCGTCGGACCCCCTTCAGGCACCAGGACCGACGACACGATGATGTCGGCCTGGGCCGCCGATGTGACCCAGCTCTTCATCGCCTTCAGGGAGACGGACCCGTTGGACTGCACCTGCCGCGAGACGGGGGCCCAGAAGTGGCTGCGGCTGCCCCGCTCGCTGAAGGCGAGCGTGCCCAGCTTCTCGCCGGCGGCCATCTCGCCGACAAGGTCGGGGTGGCCCTCAGGCGGTGCGGCGGCGATCGGCATGAGGGCGGCGATGTGCATGAGATAGACCATGGCGGTCGACCCGCAGGCGGAGGCGATGCCGCTCATCACGTCGACGAGGTCACGCGGTGATCCCCCGAGGCCACCGGCCTCGATCGGCACCGTCAGCCCGGTGAGCCCGCTTTCGCGCAGCGCGGCGATGGCCTCCTCCGGGAATCGGCCCTCCGCGTCGACCTGGGCGGCGTTGTCGGCAGCGGCCGCGATGACCGGTTCGAGGCGGGCGGCGATGGTGGCAGCAGTCGTGGTGGGGAGGGTCATGCCAACGAGCTCCTGTGATGAATGACGCCCGAAAGCCTGACGCGGCTCTGTCGACCGGCCACTGTATCCTGCGCGAACGGTCCCTCTCGATGTGTACGCACGCGCGCGGAAAGTGGATCAGCGCTCCCAGAGAGTCACGCCCGCCGCGCTCGCGGCCACACGATAGCCGAGCCCCGGCAGCGAACTCAGTGCGGCGCCGTACCGACGCATGGATTTGCTGCTGACCGGGCCGCGGGCGTCGACGAGCACGTAGCGAGCTCCGACGCCGGCCGGGAACTCCCACACCGCTGGGCGCGCACTGACATGGGCGACCAGCCCGGTCTGCGCCGACACGTCCGCGGTGGCTGGCAGGTGACCCAGCACCTGGTCGACCGCCGCCAACCGGTCGAGCCCGGTCACCGTCGACGGGTCGAAGCGCGCTCCGCCCGGTAGCGGCGAGGCGACGGCGTACCCGGCAACCGACGCCGCTAGCAGGGCGGTTGCCGGGACCCTCCGGGTCCAGCGGCGGGTTGCGAGATGACGCCAGCCGAGCAACGCGCAGGCCAGGAGCAGGGGTGCGGCCTCGAGCCCGTACTGGTAGCTCAGCTCGGGCTGGCCGGGCAGGGTGCTCAGCAGGGGCACGAGCAGGGCAGGGATGGCGCCGAGCAGCGCCCAGCCCGAGAAGAGGGGAAGCAGCGCGAGGGGCAGGACCGCGAGCGCCAGGCCATGCAGCGCCCGACCCGAAAGCAGGTGGGTGACGACCAACCCGGGGTGCGTGCTGGCGCCGACGAGGAGCGCCCACACCGAGGTGCTTCCCGGCGCCAACCAGGTGTAGGCGCCCAGCAGGTCGCCGGTGGCCCCACCGCGGAAGGAGGGCATGACCACCAGGACGATGACGAGGAAGCCGCCGATGCCGGCGGCGGCGGCGCCGAGACCGAGCCGGGTCCGGTCAGCTCGCCACGCGATCCAGCCGACCCCGGCGGCGACCAGGAGCGCGTCTTCCTTGATGGTGGCGAGCAGCAACAGGAGCAAGACAAACCGGAGCCAACGTCGCCGGGCTGCGGCGTTGAGCGAGAAGAGCGCCACCGCGGGCGTCAGCGCCTCGGTGTGAAAGTCGAAGGCGATCCCGTTGGTGAACAGCGGCATGAACGCCATCGCCACGGCGGCAACGAGGGGCGCCGCCGGCGACGCGGGAAGCCAGGTCCTGGCCAGTTGCCCGGCGGCGAGCGGGGCTGCCCCCGCCGCCACCGCCTCGACAGCGAGCAGCCAGATCGGTGTGGCCGCGATGCGGTCGAGCTGTGCGACGACGCCGAGGAGGGGCTCCCAATGTTCGCCGAGGAATGAGTAGTGCAGGAATGAGGTGGCGAAGAGGTGACCGCGCGCCGTCTGCTCTGCGACCTGGTCGAAGAATCCCAGGTCGTACGCCGGGGAGTGGAACGTGAGGTACCGGAGGATCCCGGCTACCGCCACGGTCACGGTGGCGGCAGCGGCGACGACCAGTGGCCCGCGGGCCAGCAGGCGATCGCGCCGCCTGTGGATCACGGTTGCAGGGCGACGAGGGCTGCCGCTGTGCGCGGCGCCCGCAGCGATCCCGTCCCCACCACCTCGGCGCGCAGCCGCTCCAGGCCGTCGGCGTCATCGACGTCGTACCAGGGGTCGAGGAGTGCCGGCGAACGGCCGGCGCGACGGAGCAGAGCCTGCGTGGCCGCGCACGTGCGTCGTGAGCTCCAGGGGACGCGGTCGAGGTCGTTGCCGAGTGGTGCATCCAGTCCCAACGCGACCCAGCCGCCATCAACGGCGGGGATGAGGGTGGAACGATGGCCGTCCAGCCCGGCGAAGCACGCGGCGAGGGACTCCGCGGGGAGTGTCGGCGCGTCGGTGCCCACGATGACGACGCGCTCGGCGCCGAGGTGGAACGCTGAGTCGAAGGCCGCGCGAATGCGCGCCCCGAAGCCAAGAGCGGGTTGCACCAGGAACCGGGCGTCCGGCGCCAGCAGGCGCAGCCCATCGGCCGGGGCGGACAGCGCGGCAATCAGGATGGTGGCAGCGGGCAGCTCCCAGCTGAGGATGTCGGCAACGAACGCGCCGTAGAGGGTGTCGACGAGCTCGGGGCCGACGAGCGTCCGCAGCCGGCTTTTGCCGGTCGGGTCGCCGGGCGATCGGCCGAACACGATGAGCGCGTTCACCGCAGGCGCTCGGCGATGAGGACGGCGGTGATCGCGAAGGCGGCACCGACGGACCCTCGGATCGTCCCACCGATCTTCGAGTGACCGCCCGTGCGATCGTGATAGCCGACCTGGACCTCGGCGATCGCCACCCCGGCGCGCGTCGCGCGTGCGAGCATCTGCGCCGGCCACGCGTACCGCGACCCCGGTAGGTTCAGCGCTGCCAGCGTCGAAAGGCGCACGGCGCGGAATGGGCCGAGCTCGTCATGTCGAAGACCGAACATGGCGCGCAGCATGAGGCCGATCACGCGATTGCCAGCGCGCTGGTGCCAGGGCATCGAGGCGGACCGACGGGGTCGGGCACCGCACACCAGGTCTGCCCGACCCGCGAGTATCGGCGCGAGCAGGGTGCGAATATCGGCAGCCGCCATGCTGCCGTCGCCGTCGATGATGACCACGATGTCGCTGTCTGCCGCGGCTGCGCACCCCGTCCGGCACGCCCATCCATAACCGCGGCGGGTCTCGAACACGACGCGCGCCCCATGTCGCTCCGCCTCGTCGACGGTACGGTCGCGGCTGCCGTTGTCGACGACGATCACCTCAGCCCCGACCTCGTCGCGAACATCGGACACGACCCTGCCGATGCTGGCTTCCTCATTGAGCGCGGGGATCACCACGGTGACCCTCTCTGGCACCGGCGAGGGGCGGGTCAATGGTTGATCGGGTGGGGTCTGCGCGCCGCGCAGTCGCAGGTCGGCGTCAGCGGAAGCGAGACGATGAGACGGTCGATGGCCAGCCGCAGTGTGGTCAGGTTGTCTGAGAACACGCGGAACACCTCCTCCTGCGTCACCGGCGCGATCGTTGGGTCGCCGGCCAGCCCGGCATCGTAATCGGTGACCAGTGCGAGGGCCGCGTAGCAGAGTCCGAGCTCGCGGGCCAGCACCACCTCGGGGTATTGGGTCATGTTGATGACGTCCGCTCCGCTCTGGGCGTGCAGGTGTGACTCGGCGAGGGTCGCGAAGCGCGGCCCCTCGATAACAGCCACGGTGCCACGATCGTGCGTCGGTATCCCCTCGGCGATGCATGCGCTGACGGCGGCCGCGCGCAACTCCGAACAGTACGGGGACGGTGCGCTGAGGTGGGCGACATCGGGTCCGTCGAAGTACGTGTCACTGCGCTGCCCGCGGGTTCGATCGATGAATTGGTCGCACACCACGACATGTCCACGGGCGATGGCCGGGCGCAAACTGCCCACTGCGCAGGGCGCGATCACCCGCTGAACGCCGATGGAGGCGAGTGCCCAGAGGTTGGCTCTGTAGTTGATCCGGTGTGGGGGCAAGGTGTGGTCGCGGCCGTGTCGAGCAAGGAATGCGACGCTCCGACCGCCGAGTTCGCCGACCTCGACCGCGTCACTCGGTGAGCCATATGGCGTGTCAATCGGCCTCGGGTCCGGTCTCGCGTCGCCAAGGAGGTGATAGAAACCGCTGCCGCCGATGACCGCGAGCTCCGCGCGCATCAATCCCGATCGCTCACCGCGGGGACGGACGAGCCGACGGTGACCGTCGCGAAGACGAGCCCGTTGGGCACCATCGCGATCTGATGAGAGGACACGGGTCAGCCTTCAGGTGCGGAGCCCGTGGGTCTGGCGAGAACCTTGACCGGATGACACATTCGACGGGCTCCGATTGTGCGCCGGATTCTACAGGCGCCGGCGCGGGCGCGATCCGCTGCTGTTGGCGGCCGCCTTGGACTGCCATCGAATCGGGATCGCCATGACCACCGCGCACGAGGCAGACCACGCTTGCAGGCCCTCCTGCGCTTTGATGGGCCGATGGACGCACCCCCTCCGTCGGCGCCACAGCGCGGCGTCGCCATCCGAGCGCGCGGGCTGACCCACGCCTACTCGCGTGGCAGAACCGCCGTTCCTGTCCTCCGCGGCATCGACCTGGACATCATCGCGGGCAGCCACGTTGCCCTCCAGGGGCCGTCGGGAGCAGGCAAGAGCACCCTGCTGAGCCTGCTCGGCGGCCTGGAGGCACCGCGCCACGGGGAGCTCAGCGTCGGTGACCACGACCTGCGCGGGATCGGTGGCGGCGCGCTCGCCTCGTACCGCCGCCGCGTCGTCGGCTTCGTCTTCCAGCATTTCGGGCTGGTGGAGGTGCTCGACGCCCGAGAGAACGTCATGATCGCCCTCAGCCTCTCACGGGTACCTCTGGCGGAACGGCGCCGGATGGCGGAGCGGGCGCTCGAGGATGTGGGCGTCGCCCATCGCGCCAGTCACCGGCCCGCGCAGTTGAGTGGCGGTGAGCGGCAGCGGGTGGCGATCGCGCGGGCCATCGTCAAGGAGCCGCGTCTCCTCCTTGCCGACGAGCCCACCGGCAACCTCGACGACGATGTGGCCGGGCACGTCCTCGACCTCCTCGAATCACTGCGCCGTGAACACGGCTGCACGCTGCTGGTGGTCACCCACAGCGAGCTGGTCGCAGAGCGCGCCGATCGGCGTCTGCAACTCCGCGACGGCGTGCTGCACGCATGAGCTGGCGTGACGGGGCGGCGCTGGCGCTGCGCAGCATCACGCGCCGACCGGCGCGCACGCTGCTGACCATCCTTGCGGTGGCGTTGGGCAGCGGGTTGCTGGTGGCCTTGGTCGCGATCTCGCAGGTGGCGGACACCCAGGTGATCACGCAACTGGGGAAAGGCGGTCCGACCAGTGCCATCACGGTGGTGCCAGTGGCCGCGACCGGTGCGCAGCTGGGCACCGACTCAGCCCAGTCTGGTCAGCTCAAGGCGATCACAGCGCAGACGGTCCGAGCGATCAGCAGTGCCCCCGCCGTGACCTCTGTCCAGACGATCATCGGCCAGACGGTGGTTGTCGTCCCCCCACCGCTGGGCCGATCGATCCCGAACTTCAGCGGCGACGACCCAGATCGCGGGATGCCGAGGACGTTCTTCGACACTCTGATCGGGGTCAATCTCCGCAACGCGGGCCAGTTGCCGATCACCCTGCTCGCCGGGCGCCTGCCAGCCGCCGGCTCGATGTCTGAGGTGGCCGTGACCGCCGGTTACCTCGACCGCCTCGGGATTGACCAGAAGCACCCCGAGCTCGTTCTCGGTGACGTGATCGAGCTCGGTGCGCCGCGTGTGGTCGATGCCGCCAACCAGGTGGTTCGCTCGCGCTGGACGCGCGCCGCGATCACCGCGGTGGTGGCCCAGAACGCCGGCAACGGCAACATCCTGGGCTCGCAACAGCTCGCCGCGGCGGACCGGGAGTGGCAGGCTGGAGGCGTCGATGGCGCCGACTTTGGCCTCCCGCTTCCGCCGACCGCGTTTTCCGGCCTCATCGTGGTCGCCGACTCGCTCGCGGACGTGCACCAGGTCCGCGCCGAGATCACCACGCTCGGATACGCCAACAGCGCACCCGAACACCTGGTGGCGTCCACCCAGCGGTATCTCCACGTGGTGGACATCGTCCTCGGTGCCATCGGCACCATCGCCTTGGTGATTGCGGTGCTGGGCATCGCCAACGCCATGCTGGCCGCGGTCCGCGAGCGCCGGCGTGAGATCGGGATTCTCAAGGCGATCGGCGCGCGCGACGGCGACATCCTGCGCTGGTTCCTGGCCGAGGCGTTGGTGTGCGGTGGTGTCGGCGGCATCCTGGGGACCATGTTCGGGCTGGCGGCAGTGACCGTGACCGCACAGACAGTCGATGGCTACCTCGTCGGCCAGGGCCTGGCGAGCATCTCGCTCGGCGGCGTGCCCATCAGCACGGCTGTGATCGGTGTGCTCGGATCTGTGCTGCTCTCGCTCGTGGCCGCCGCGTGGCCGGCCCTACGAGCGGCGCGGTTGCCGGCGCGTGAAGCGGTCGGAGCGTTGTGAAACGCATCTCCGCGCTGGGTCTGGTTGCTGTCCTTGCCACGTGCGCAGGGTGCGCTTCCGGTCCGCCGCCACTCGCTACCGGGCCGCGAATCCCAGCCGGCGGCACGGCGATCGTGTACGCCGCCCTGGGCGCCAGCGAGACGTCCGGCACAGGCCTCAACGACATGGCGCTGCGTTCGCGGTACGCGTGGCCGCAACTGTTCTTCAACTTCTCGTTGCCGAGGGCTGCGACGTACTACAACTTTGCGGTGCCGGGGATCACCACCGCCGATGCGCTTCAGAACGAGGTCCCAGCGGCACTGGCCGTGCACCCCTCGGTGGTGACGGTGTTTTTCAGCATCGACGACCTCATCCATGGCGTTGCGCCGACCGACTTCGCCGCCAACCTGGACAGGATCGTGCATGCGATGCGTCAGGGGGGGCGCGCGCGCGTGCTCGTGGGCAACGCGCCGGCGCTTGACCACCTACCGGCGTTCATGGCATGCCAGGGTCATCCGGCGGCAGGGGTCACCTGCCCTCTGCCTGCGGGGGTTTCGGTGCCACCGCAATCGGTGGTTGACGCCGCCGTCGGAGCCTACGACGACGCCATCACCGCGGTGGTCGCCCGCGAGGGCGCGACCCTGGTCGACGTCCGCGCCAACAGCGATCAGCTCACCACGCACCCCGAGTACGTCTCGCGCGACGGCCTCCACCCGAGCCCAGTGGGGAACTGGTTGATCGCTCAGCTGTTCTCGATCGCCCTGAAAGCCGCGGGAGGGCCGTGACAGCCTTGCCTGTCGAATGCCCGCGCCGGTGGCCCGAGCTATGTGTCCCTGTGGCATCCCAGGCGCCTCAGTCCCAGGGCGCGGGGACGAAGCGGACCAAGCAGGCGAACGGACATCGCGCGTCGGCCGCTCGGTCAACCCTGCATGATCGGCCGTCGGCGGAGGTCCCGCGGAGGGCGACGATGGTGGCGCCCGCGCAGGCTGCGACATGACCGCCGCCATCGGCCCGAGGGCACGTCGAGTTCGCGTTCGGGCCGGCACAGCGCTGCGGCGGTCGAGCATCGGGAAAGGTGATCGCGATGCAGACGCGCCGATCGACCATGGCCACCTCACCACTCTCTGGCGGCCGACGGGCGAGCGCAAGGGGCCAAAGGCCCTGTGCGACTGAGGTCGTTCGGCGCTGGTGGTGGAGGTGGTCGGCCGCCACGCTGCGGGAGTAGACGATCCGCACGGGAGAACGCACCATGACCACCTCGCGCCAACGCCCCGATCGCTTGTTTGCCATCGTTGACGGCCAGGACCGCAGCCTGCTGGATCTCTGCACCGGCCCGGACGACGAGGGTCATTGCGCGCGGAGGGCGCCCGGAGCGGTTCCATGCGCGGCCGCGCGGGTGGTGCCATTGAGGGGGACGCGGGCGGACGGGCTGCCCTTCTCGGTGCCAGCAGATGCCATGGGCCCGACGTGCCCGATGGCCTGGGTTGATCACCCATGATGACCGACCCCACACAGGCATCGGTGGAGACACTGCCGCGTCGTGAGGCGCTTGACCTGCTACAGCGACATGGCTTCGTGGGACGTGTGGCCTTCATCGTCGAGGGGCGGCCGATGATCCTCCCCGTCAACTACCTGGCCGGCAGCGCGTCGCTGGTGTTCTGCACGCGTGAGGGCACCAAGCTCGCCACCCTCGGACCGGGCGCGACGATCGCGTTCGAGGTCGATGACAGCCATCCCCTCGAACATTCCGGCTGGAGCGTCGTCGTCGAGGGCACGGCTGCCGAGGTCACTGACGAGGCGGAGCTGACGTTGGCTGCGTCGTGGACCGCTCAAGTCGTGGGCGGTGCACGCCGTCGGCGCACTGGATCCGTGTCACCTACACACACGTCTCCGGGCGTCGGATCCCGCAAGCCTGAGGTCAACGAGGGCGCTGGACGCCGGCAGTGGATGGCGCCTCGTGCTCCAGTCGGTAACCTGAGTGGGTGAGCCTCAACCCGCAAACCCTCGCCTGGTTGCTGCGCGCTGATCCGGCGCTGCGCTGGCAGGTCGAACGCGACCTAGCTGGGACGCCCCCGCAGACGTGGCAGGCGACGCGGGCCCGGGTCGCCACCGAGGGCTTCGGGGCGCGCCTCCTCGCGCGGCAGGACCCGGATGGGCAGTGGGCCGGTGGAGCCTTCTTCCCAGCCGACTTCGACTTCCACGGCCCTGAGGCGGCCGACGGCGCCGGGCAGCCGTGGACTGCGACCACCTGGACGCTCAACACACTGCGCGAATGGGGGCTTGATGCCTCCGCACTCGCCGGCACCGCGGACCTGCTCGCCGCCAACTGCCGCTGGGAGTACCACGGACTGCCGTACTGGGATGGCGAGGTCGACTGCTGCATCAACGCCTACACCCTCGCCAACGGCGCCTGGTTGGGGGCTGATGTCTCGAGCCTCGCTCAGTGGTTCCTCGACCACCGTATGCCCGATGGTGGATGGAACTGCGAATGGGTCAATGGTTCCTCCCGCGGGTCGTTCCATTCCACCCTGAACGTGCTGAAAGGGCTGCTGTACCACGACACGGCGACCGGGGGGTCTGACGCGCTGCGGAGCGCGCGCCGAGCCGGTGAGGAGTACTTGCTGGAACGCCGGCTGCTGCGTCGGCTGTCAACCGGTGAGGTGGTAGGGCCATGGGCGACTCAGTTCGCCTACCCCTTCCGCTGGTTTTACAGCGTCCTGAAGGCGGTGGAGTACTTCCGCCTCGCCGCGCTGCACGACGGCATCGCGCCCGATCCTCGGCTGGCAGAGGCGATCGACCTGATCCGCGCCGCCCGTCGACCGGACGGCACCTGGCTGCAGGAACACCGCCATCCCGGCCGGGTCTGGTTCGACGTCGACGTGCCGCCCGGCGAGCCGTCGCCGTGGCTCACGCTCCACGGCACCCGCGTGCTTGCGTGGTGGGACGGCGCGCGAATGGACTGACTCGGGGTTGGCCGACGCGACTGTCCGACGACACCGTCCGCAATCGCTTCTTCGGCGTGCACCGAGAGCTCAGCGACCGGGAGGCACAGCGCTTCACCTCACTGCCCGCCGGTGAGACGGCGGTGGTGGGCACCGTCAACGACGGCATCATTGCCGTGGGACGCTCCATCCACCTCGAGGGTGGCGACCGTGCCGAGGTCGCCTTCGTTGTTGAGGACGATTTCCAGCACCGCGGCATCGGCACAACCCTCCTCGTGTTGCTCGCGCGCTTCGCCTGGGCGGACGGTGTACGCCATTTTGTCGCCGATACCTTCACCAGCAATCGTTCGATGCTCGATGTCTTCATGCACTCGCCGCGAGCGGTGACGGTCGTGTCCACAAGGCAGGATGGGTCGGTCGCTCACCTGGTGATGCGGGTCACTGCACCTCCGGGGCTGCAGGTCCGCGCCGACGATGCGCGAGGGAAGGTCTGAATGCCCGCGAGAAGGTGCGGCCTGGCGGCCACACCTTGCTCGGCGGACCCACTCCTACGCGTGACCGGCTGACCGATCAAGCCGCGTCACGTGGAGCAGTTCGCGAACGCTCCACAGCATTGCGCCTGCGGCTGTCGTGGCCAGGGTCGCAACGACGAGCCCCGCCGCGATCAATGGCAACTCAAAAATGACTGGGCGTTGATTGTTCCTCATGGTCACAGCCTCCTGATTCTTTGTGCCCGGTACGTGGGCTCTACACACACAGTGGCCCAGGCCGGCCGGCACCACACAGAGGCCAAGGTCTGCAGTCATCGGGTCGTTCGGCCTCTCGGTCTCGGGCCGCGGCCATGACCGTCGGGCGGTCGCACGCGACCCACGGGGAAGTCGACATAGCCGGCGGACGACTTGGATAGGTACGCTGTTCCGCGTGCGTTCCTCGCCCTGGAGCGGTTGCATCACCTTTTGGCCATTGAGAGCAGTTCTTGGCGAGCAGCGGTCGCTGCCTCTTGAGCTGATGTGACCACTCCCCTGGGGCGGGTCGGGTCCGTCCCCGTATCGGCACGCGACGCCGTTGGCCTGGTCACGAGGCGGGGACCGGGTCTTCGTGCATGGGGGCAGCGCGGTGCCGAACGCACTGCTCGGCGCACTCCTCGAGCGAGGTTCGGAGTTGCAGGACGTCGAGCTGGTGCATCTGCACATGAACGGCGCCGTGGCCATGGCCACCGGCCCGGGGACGACGCACATCCGCCATCGCGCTCTCTTCGTCGATGCCAGCACGCGAGAGGCGGTGGCAACTGGGGCGGCCACGTACGTGCCGGTGTTCCTCTCGGATGTCCCCCGGTTGTTCAGCAGTGGCAAGTTGACGTTGGACGTTGCCCTGCTCAACCTCTCCCCGCCGGACGCGCATGGCTTCTGCTCCCTCGGGGTGTCCGTGGACTGCTCGCTTGCCGCGGCGCGAGCGGCGCGTCTGCGCATCGCCCAGCTGAACCCGCGGATGCCGCGAACCCACGGCGACTCCTTCATTCACATCGGTGACATCGACGCCGTTGTCGGGGTGGAGGAGGAGCTCCGTGAAGCTCCACCAGCCGTGATGACCGAGAGCCACGCTGCCGTTGGGCGCCTGGTTGCAGAACTGGTCGACGACGGGGCCACCCTCCAGCTGGGGATCGGCGCCATCCCCAACGCGGTGCTCGCACAGCTGACCGATCGCCGCGACCTTGGTATCCACAGCGAGGTGGTCTCCGACGGCGTGCTGGAGCTGATCAGGAGCGGGGTGATCACCGGAGGACGCAAGACCATCAACCGGGGGAAGATCGTCGTGGCCTTCCTCAACGGCACGCGTCGGCTGTACGACTTCGCAGACGACAACCCATGCTGGAGATGCGGGGCGTCGACTACACCAACGACACCCGCGTGATCCTGCGTCTCGACAACATGGTGGCGATCAACTCCGCGCTCGAGATCGATCTCACCGGGCAGGTCTGCGCCGAATCCATCGGATCACGCATGTTCAGCGGTGTCGGTGGCCAGATGGATTTCCTCAGAGGAGCGGCGCTCTCCCAGGGCGGCCGGCCCGTGATCGCGTTGTTGTCGACCGCGCGGGGCGGTCGCACCTCCCGAATTGTTTCCACACTCACCGCCGGTGCCGGGGTCACCACCACACGCGCTCATGTGCACTGGGTGGTGACCGAACACGGTCGGGTCAACCTCCACGGGATGGACCTTGCCCAGCGGGCTTGCGCGCTGATCGGCCTCGCGGCACCCCGTTTCGGGATAGTCTTGCCGCGGAAGCCCTGCGCCTGGGCCTCCTCTAGGAACACAACAGGCCGATACACTCGGAGCCATGCCCCGGAGCATTCAGGTTCGTCGGCTTCTCGAGGCGGTGGCGGCGATCTCGTCCGATCTGAGCCTGCCGGTCGTGCTACGGCGGATTGTCGCCAGCGCATGCGACTTGGTCGATGCGCAATACGCGGCCCTCGGCGTTCTGGGGCCGGGGACAAACGTTGAGCAGATTCGGCTCATGGAATTCATCACCGAAGGAGCCGACGAGGAGACGATCCGGCGCATCGGTCACTACCCGGTCGGTCGCGGGATCCTCGGCGTGCTCATCCGCGAGCCCCGGCCGCTCCGGCTCCACGATCTTGGCAACCATCCCCAGAGCTACGGCTTTCCCGTGGGCCATCCCCCGATGCGATCGTTCCTTGGGGTGCCGGTCCGTATCCACGATCGCGTCTTCGGCAACCTGTACCTCACCGAGAAGCGCGGCGGCGGCGATTTCACCGATGACGACGAGGAGATGGCGATTGCGCTCGCCGGCGCAGCGGGCGTGGCCATCGAGAACTCGCGGCTCCATGAGCGGGTCAGCCAGCTGGCCGTCCTTCAGGACCGCGAGCGGATCGCCCGCGATCTCCACGACACCGTGATCCAAAGACTGTTTGCCACCGGGCTTGGCCTCCAGGCGGTCACGCACATCGCCGCCAACCCGGCGGTCGCGTCGCGGGTTCAGCAAGCGGTCGACGACCTTGATGCCACCATCCGCGACATTCGCGGCGTCATCTTTGCGCTCCAGGCGCACGAGCGCGGCGACCAGAGTCTTCGCGTCCAGGTGCTCGACCTGGTCGACGAGATGACCGAGACGCTGGGGTTCCGACCCCGGGTCCATTTCGACGGCCCAATCGACGGCGCCATCAATGAGACCCTCGCTGCCGATCTCCCCGCCGTTTTGCGCGAACTCCTGAGCAACGTGGCTCAACACGCCCGTGCCACCGGTGCAGACGTCTACCTCCTCGCCGGTTCGGAGGTGATCCTGCGTGTGGAGGATGACGGTGCCGGGCCCGGCGCGCGCCGCGACGGGGGGCAGGGGTTGACCAACCTGCTGGCCAGAGCCAAGACCCACGGAGGCAGCTTCGCCCTTGTCGCCAAGGAGCGGCGCGGTTCGCTGGCTGAATGGAGGGTCCCGCGGCGACTGACGGACAATGAGCAGCACTCCTCGACCCTTCCATCGATGAATGGCGAGGAGTACGACGAAGAGGGCGCCGGCTGACCCCACGATGCCCTGTGTTCTCGTTGACGACGAGCACGCCGCGGCCGGCCTGGATCGCGCTGCACTGATGAGCGCGCCGGCACCGCATCCGCGCAGGCTGTCAGGCGGCGATCGCGCTTTCGAGAGTTGCGGCGCTGCGATGGAGGAAGCTCCGGACGCACGCTTCGGCGATTCGGTGCATGACAAGACGGTCCATTGCCCGGCCCACCGCCCCCAGGGGCGGTTGATAGCGCCCCATGAGCGTCAACATTGTCTGCTCCGGGCCCAACGGCATGATCTCGAGATCGGCCTCGAGAGTGGGGAAGAGGCGTTGGGCACCGGTCGCCCACCAGCTCACCGGCAGCACGAAGCCCTGACCACGCGGGTAGGTGGCGCCGAGGTCGATCTGCACGTGGACCCGGGACGGCACCTCATCAACCGGCGCGTTCATGCTTGCGAAGAGCCTCTCACCGTCCGCGTACGCGTCGCCGGCGCTGTCCGCGAGCCAGCCGGGAGTGCGAGCCGACAGTCGGCTACGCACGTGTGCGTAGGAGGCCTGCACCTGGATGAAGTCCTGGATGAGCATGCCGCCCAGCATCGGCGACCGCGGCGGGTCTGGATATGGTCCAAGGCCACCGGCATTGAGGTCGTTCGGCACATGCGCAGATGCGCGAACCTCCCTACAGTGGCAGGGTGACGACGATTCGCATTCGCGTCCTTCTCTGCGACGACCACGAGCTGGTCCGGCGCGGACTGCACTCGCTCCTCGACACGGACCTCACCCTCGACGTGGTCGGTGAGGCCGCCACCGCGGACGAGGCAGTGGAGAAGGCGGCCAGCCTCAAGCCTGACGTGGTGGTGATGGACGTGCGCATGCCCGGTCGCTCGGGGATCGAAGCGTGCCGCGACATCCGTGCGGCCCGAGAGGAGACGCGGGTGTTGATGCTGACATCGTTTGCCGACGACGAGGCACTCTTCACCTCCATCATGGCGGGAGCCGCCGGGTACGTCCTCAAGAACGTCCGGGGCACCGAGCTGGTCGACGGCATCCACCAGGTGGCCCGGGGGATGTCACTCCTCGACCCCGCCCTGACCGCGCGCGTACTCGCTCGCCTCCGTGGCGACCTCACCCCCGGCGCCGGCGAGCGGGGTGAGGACCTCACCGCCCAGGAACGCAAGGTCCTCAACCTGGTTGCCGAGGGCCTGACCAACCGGCAGATCGGCGAGCGGGTGCACCTCGCCGAGAAGACCGTCAAGAACTACGTCTCCAACATCCTCATGAAGTTGGGCCTGGCGCGGCGAGCCGAGGTTGCCGCGTTCATGGCGAAGCGCCGCGCTCCGTCCGAGGTCGGCAACGGGAACTGGCCATGATCGGGCAGCGCTCCGCTGGGCGGCGCCAGACGTGCCCGTCGGTTGTCGCAAATGGGTTGGCTACCTCTCGCTGACGGACATATCACGGCGTGACGAGGAGATCCTCGCCGCGCGCGGCATCAGCCCGAGGTTGGAGGGCCGCCGCCATCGCGACAACGCACCGGCGATGGTGCGCCGTTGATCACTCGACCGCGTGACCTTTGGCCCTACCACCGCCAGCGGATCCGCTCTACGGTCGACACAAGAAGTCAATCTCATCACGAGGACAAGAAGATGTCTGTCGTCATCGAGCGCGTCATCACTGCAACACCCGTCCGCGAGGGCTCGGGCACCACGTTCGAGCCGGCTGTGTCACCGAAGCCGGCTGCGCGGTCGCGCCTGGCGGTCGCCGGACTCATCGGACTACGGCTCGCCATCGGCTTCGAGTTCCTCTGGGCATTCTTCGACAAGACCTTCGGACTCGGATATGCGACCCCCGCCGCGCGTGCGTGGATCAACGGAGGGTCGCCGACCAAGGGTTTCCTGTCCGGCGCCAACGGCCCCTTGCAGGGGGTCTACACGGCCATCGCCGGCGCACCAGTCGTCGATTGGCTGTTCATGCTTGGCCTCTTGGGCGTGGGTCTCGCGCTGATCCTCGGCGTGGCGGTCCGCCCCGGTGCCATCGCCGGTGGCGTGATGCTCGCCCTCATGTACGTGGCCGTGTGGCTGCCCACAACGAGCGTGGCGGGTCAGCCAACAGGGTCGACGAACCCCATCGTCGACGATCACATCGTTGGGATCGCCGGCCTGATCGTCATCGCGGCGCTGGCGAGCTGGGGCGGTGGCTACCTCGGTCACAAGTGGGCGGCTCTCCGCATCGTCGCCACCCGTCCGTGGCTGCGCTGATCACCACCGTTCAACGGGCGACCACAGGTGCGGCGGACAGTCCGCCGCACCTGTGACGTCCCACCGTCCGGCCTGCCGGCGAGGAGGTCGCTCCGCCGCCGGCCCGCCAGGTCCAGCACAGAAGCGTGCGAGTCACGCCACCGTCGAGCTTTCCCAAAAGGGGGAACTGTCATGAAGGCACTCGTCTACCACGGCCCGGGTCAGAAGGCCTGGGAGGATGTCCCAAAGCCCACCATCACAGCCGACACGGATGCGATCGTCCGGGTCGACGCGACCACCATCTGCGGGACCGACCTGCACATCCTCAAGGGCGATCTACCCCAGGTCACCGACGGGCGCATCCTCGGGCACGAGGCCGTCGGCACCGTCGAGTCGGTCGGCAGCGGCGTCAAGAACGTGCGCCCCGGCGATCGCGTGCTCGTGTCGTGCGTGTCTGCCTGCGCGCACTGCCGCTTCTGCCGCGAGGGCCGCTATGGCCAGTGCCTCGGCGGCGGTGGATGGATCCTCGGCTACCTCATCGACGGGACCCAGGCGGAGTTCGTCCGGGTGCCCTTCGCGGACACGTCGACGTACCCGGTTCCTGACGGGGTGAGTGACGAAGACCTCCTGATGCTGGCGGACATCCTCCCGACCAGCTACGAGGTTGGGGTGCTCCACGGGCACGTCACCCCTGGCGACGTTGTGGCGATCGTCGGTGCGGGGCCCGATCGGGCTGTCCGCGATCATGACCGCGAAGCTGTTCAGTCCAGCGCACATCGTCGCCATCGATCTCGCCGACGCCCGGCTGGATGCGGCCAGGCGCTTCGGCGCCGATGTTGTCATCAACAGCCTGCGCGACGACCCGCTTGAGATCGTTCGGGGGCTCACCGGTGGTCTCGGCGCAGATGTGGCCATTGAGGCGGTCGGCGTTCCCGAGACCTTCGAGCTCGCCGCCGAGCTGATCCGGCCAGGAGGCCGTGTCGCCAACATCGGCGTCCACGGCAAGCCGGCGACGCTGCACCTCGAGACCCTCTGGACGCGCGACATCACCATCACGACGGGGCTGGTCGACGCATACACCACGCCCACCCTCATCGGCCTGCTCGCCAGCGGGCAGTTGAAGACCAATTCGCTGGTCACCCAGAGATTCGCGCTCGGCGACATGACCGCCGCCTACGACACGTTCACGCGCGCCGGCGAGACCGGCGCGCTGAAGGTGGTCCTCAGCTCGGGCGGCGGCACAGTCGAGCAGGAGACACCCGTCCTCGTCGGGGCAACAGCCTGATAGCCACCGGAACAGGTAAGTGCGGAGGCGGTGGCCACTCGGGTCACCGCCTCCTTCGCCTGACTGTCGATCCCTTCAGAGCCGTGACGTGGTCAGCGTCCGACCCACCGCTGCCGCGGCGCCCAGCTCGCCGGCGCGGTGCGCAACCGGCTTGGTGGTACCGCGCACGATCAGCTCGACGGGCAGTAGCGTGGTTCGGCGAGCACGTACCCTGTGGCTTGCGGTCAGCTCGTCGAGCAGCTCGCGCGCGGCGACTCGGCCCATCTCCTCGAGAGGCAACCGCACCGTGGTCAGCGGCGGTGTCAGCCGATCCACGAACGGCATGTCGTTGAAGCCGGTCACCGAGACGTCGTCAGGGCAGCGCACGCCCGCAATGCGCAATGCGTCCAGCGCCCCCAGCGCGATGAGGTCGTTACCGGCAACGACACCGGTGAAACGGTGTGGGCCGGCCAGCGCTGCCGTCATGGCTCGCGAGCCAGCGGCCTCGTTGTAGGCGGCGCATACCCGCACCCTCACGTCGCTCGGCGTACAGCCACTGGCCCGGGCAGAGGCACGAAACGCCTGGGCGCGCTCGCGCCCGGTGGACAGGTGCTGCGGTCCCGCGAGGTGAAGCAGTTGGCTGTGACCAAGCTCACGCAGGTGTCGCACAGCGAGCTCGACGCCCACACGCTCGTTCCCGCCGACGTAGTGCCATCGGCCGTGCGCGGTATTGCGGTTGGCCAGCACGGCAGGGACGCCGCCGATGTCGAGTTCGTCAAGCAGGGGATCGAGCCATTCGGCGGTGGTGAGGATGAATCCGTCCGCACCGCGAGCGATCAGCAGCTCGATCTGCTTGCGCTGCCGATCGGCATCGCCGTCGGTGTCACTGAGGACGACGGTGTAGCCGGCGGCGGTGAGGACCTGCTCGGCACCGCGGAGCATCTGCGAGAACAACGGGTTGGTGATGTCGGGGACGACCATGCCCACGAGGTGACTGCGCGAGGTGCGGAGCGCCCGCGCCTGTGCGTTGGGAACATAGCCGAGCTTCTCCGCGGCGCGAGAGACCCGGCGCAGCGTCTCCCTGCTCACCTGGAGATGGGTGGCCGGGTTCAGCGCTCTGCTCGCGGTGCCGGGATGCACGCCGGCCGCGCGAGCCACGTCGGTGAGCTTGGCTCTCTGCACCCGTGGAAGCATAGGCGCCTGAGCAGGTCCAGCAATCGATTGTGCTGAAGTGGCCGAGTCCCCCGTGGCCGCGATAATTCGCCTCGGCCCCTGCGCTTGACAACGGCCGGCGGGATGAACCATCCTCCCGCAATCGTTTGCGGTCCCGGCGCTCGGAACCGGTGGCCTCGCACCACCATCGAGGAGAAGGCAATGCCCAGAGCCCTTCCATTTCGTCGCGGAGGCCGTCCCGCCCTGGCGTCAGCGCTGCTGTTGCTGGGGCTCACCGCGTGTGGGAGTGGCTCGACGACAAGCAGCGGAGGCACCAACACGAGCCCCCTCGTGATCGGCGCATCGGTATCGCTGACCGGTGACTTCTCCGACTCCGGCAAGGCGGTGCAGCGCGGCTACCAGCTCTGGGCCGAGGCGATCAACAAGCGAGGCGGCCTGCTGGGCCGCCAGGTGTCGGTCAAGATCGTCGACGACGCCTCGAGCCCGACCCAGGTCGTCACCAACTACCAGAACCTGATCAACAAGGACAAGGTCGACCTGGTCTTCGGCCCGTTCTCGACCCTGCTGACGATCCCGGCCTCGCAGGTGGCCAAGCGCTACGGCTACGCGTTCCTCGAGCCGGCCGGCGGCGGCCCCGAGGTCTTCGACGCAGAACCTGAACAACTTGTTCTTCGTCCAGCCGGCGCCCGATGATCAAGTCCGGCGACGTGTTCGCCAACTGGATCCTGTCGCTGCCGGCGGCCGAGCGGCCGAAGACCGCGGCCTACGCCGAGCTCGACGACCCGTTCTCCGCGCCGATCGCCGAGAACATCCGGACGCCGTTCGAGGCCGCCGGCATCAAGACCGTCTACAAGCAGGTCTACCCGTCCGAGACCCAGGACCTCTCGCCGATCATGGCGGCCGTTGCCGCGGCCAAGCCCGACGTCATCGTCGGCGGGACGCAGAGCGAGGACGCCTACGGCCAGGTCAAGAGCGCTGGTCCAGCTGAAGTTCAGCCCGAAGTTCATGTTCATGTCCAACGGCGCCAACTCGCCGGTGGAGTTCCCGAACAAGGTCGGCGCCGCCAACACCGACGGGCATCATGTCGCCGGCCGACTGGTTCCCCGGCTCGACGGCCGCCGGCAGCGCTGACGTTCACCGCCGCCTACATCGCCAAGTACGGCGGCACGGCGCGACACGATCGACAACAGCAGGCCGAGGCCTACGCGGCGGGCCAGCTGCTCGAGGACGTCGCGAGCCAAGACCGGCAAGATCGACAACGCCACCATCATCGCGACGCTGCACTCCGGCACGCTGGCCGACCGTGCTCGGCAACCTGGCCTGGGACGCGAACGGCCAGCCGCACGGGCAACTTCAACCTCGTGCAGTGGCAGGGCGGCAAGCTGCTGCCGGTGCTACCCGGCCGACCGTGCCAGGCGCACGCCCGGTCTTCCCCAAGCCGAACTGGGGTGGCTGACCAGCGATGCATGCCCTGATCCAGGGCATCATCCTCGGGGTCCTCACCGGCGGGCGTCTACGCGCTGATGGCCTCCGGCCAGACGCTGATCTTCGGCATCATGAAGGTCGTCAACCTGGCCCAGGGCGCCATGGTCATCCTCGGCGCCTACCTGTCCTACCAGCTGTTCACCTCGCTTCGGCATCGACCCGCTGCTGTCCATCCCGATCACCACCGTGGCGCATGTTCGTGCTCGGGGTCGTGGTGCAGCTCGTCTTCCTGCGGCCGCTGCGGCGCGAGGACCGGCTCGAGCTCAGCCTGCTGGTGACCTTCGCGGTCGCGCTGCTGCTCGAGGGCGTCATGAGCGTCATCTGGAAGCACCACGTACCGCAGCATCAACACCAGCTACGCCAACTCCAGCTGGACTGTGTTCGGCTACCAGATCACCCTGGTCCGGCTCGTGGGCATTCGCTGCTCTCGCTCGCTCGCGCTCGGGCTGCTGTACCTGCTGCTCAACCGCACGCGGTTCGGCCGGGCGGTCCGGGCGACGGTGCAGAACCCGGAGTCGGCCCGGCTGCTGGGCGTCGAAGCCGGACCGGGTGTCGCCGCGCTCGGCTTCGGCCTCGGCGCGGCCACGGCCGCCGCGGCCGGCTCGGTCTACGGGCTGCTCTACCCGTTCAACTCCGGCAGCCACTACGACCTGATCTCGCGGCTGCTGTCCATCGTCGTGCTCGGCGGCCTCGGCAGCATCGGCGGCTGCCGTCGTCGCCGCGCTCATCGTCTCGACGTCATCGGCGGTCGTCGCCTCGACCATCTCGCCGATCTGGTCGGAGATGACGTTCTTCGTCGATCCTGCTGCTGGTGCTGCTGATCCGGCCGCAGGGCCTGTTCGGCACGGTCGCCGCGGGGCGCGATGTGAGCCGCCGCCGGGCTGGCTCCGCGGCATCGTCTTCTTCGCGGTCCTGGTCAGCCTGCCGCTGCTCGGCCTCGCCCACTGGGTGCTCAACATCGTCGATCTTCACGCTGATGTACGCGGCGATGTCCAGCGCGTGGAACCTGGTCGGCGGCTTCGCCGGCTACCCGTCGCTCGGCCACGCGGCGTTCTTCGGCATCGGCGCCTACGCGACCGGCACTGTGGTTCCAGCACCACGCGATCACCTCGGGCTACGAGCCGTTCCTGCTGCTGCCGGTCGATCGGCGTCCTCGGCGGCGCTGCTCGGGCTGCCGGTCGCCTGCATCGCCATGCGCACCCGGGCCGACGTGTTCGCCATCGTGACCATCACGCTGCTGTTCGTCGCGCAGACGCTCGCGTTCAACCTGCGCGCGCTGACCGGCGGCGCGCAGGGCCTGTCGATCGCCGTGCCGCCGTTCTCGGCTGCGCCACGTTCGAGTGGCCCTTCTACTACGTGCTGGTCCTGCTGCTCGCGGTGGCGATGGGCATCACGCTTCGGCGTCGATGCGCAGCAAGTTCGGCCTGTCCCTGGCAGCCGGTGCGCGCCGACGAGGACAAGGCCCGCGGGCATCGGCGTCCGCGTCATCGGCGTCAAGCTGCTCGCCTTCGCTGTCAGCGTCGGCCTGACCGCGATGGTCGGCGGCGTCTGGGCCTACTACGAGGGCTTCATCTACCCGCAGTTCGCCGTCGACCCGCTGGTGACCATCGCGCATCGTGCTGATGACCTTCCTCGGCGGCCGGGCGACGCTGTGGGGCCCGGTGCTCGGCGCGTTCATCCTCGAGTCCGGCTCAGCAGTACTCTCGCCTACCACCTCGGCGGCAGCCAGTTCTACCTGATCGCCTACGCCGCGGTGTTCCTGGTCGATCATGCTGCTGCTGCCGCGCGGCATCGTGCCGACCATCGCACGATCGGCTGCGAGCGACGCCGCCGTGCCGGCCGCGTCGAGCCGCCGGGTACAGACGGCGCGGACCACGCGCCGATCGTCACGAACGAGCGCCTGGTCGCAGTGCCAAGGGAGGTGCGTGGATGACCGCGCTGCTCGAGGTCGACGGCCTGCACCAAGGTCTTCGGCGGTGTGCGCGCAGTCGACGGCTGCTCGCTCACCGTCGACGAGGGCACGGTCACCGCGCTGATCGGCCCCAACGGCTCGGGCAAGACCACGCTGTTCAACCTGATCACCGGCTACCTGCAGGCCGACTCGGGGCCAGGTGCCGCTTCGCGGGCCGCGACGTCACCGGCACCGACCCGGGACGGCTCTACCGCCGCGGGCTGTCCCGCACCTTCCAGCAGGCGCGGGTGTTCCCGCAGCTGACCGTGCAGGAGAACCTCATCGTCGCCGCCGGCTATCGCTGGCCGCAGCTGTTCACCCGCGCGGCTGGGCGCGCCGACCGGCAGCGCGGCGGCGCAGCTGCTCGAGGAGTTCCGGCTCGCGCCATGTCGCCGACCTGCTCGGCTCCGAGCTGTCCTACGGCCAGCGCAAGCTGCTGGAGTTCGCCGCCGTGCTGATGAGCGCGCCGCGGCTGGTCCTGCTCGACGAGCCGACCGCCGGCGTCAACCCGGTGATGATCGAGACGATGGAGCGTCACATCCGCGAGCGCCACGCCGCCGGCATCACCTTCCTGATCGTCGAGCACGACATGACCTTCGTCATGCGGCTGTGCGACCCGGTCGATCGTGCTCGACCAGGGCAGCGAGATCTTCGCCGGCAGTCCGCGCGAGGTGCAGCACAACCCACTGCGTCCTCGACGCCTACCTGGGGGGCTGACCGATGACGACCACTGCTCGCGCTGCACGACGTGGTCGCCGGCTACGGCGCCGGCGACATCCTCAAGGGCGTCGACCTCGAGGTCGACGCAGGGCACGGTCACCTGCCTGATCGGCCCGAACGGCGCCGGCAAGTCGACGGTGCTGAAGACGCGTCAGCGGCCTGCTGCGCCCGCGTCGCGGCACGGTCCCGTTCGACGGCGAGGAGATCAGCGGCTGTCACCGCGAAGGCCCGGCTGCTGCATGGCATCGTCCACGTCCCGCAGGAGCGCAGCCTGTTCCCGGCGATGACGGTGTGGGACAACCTGCTGATGGGCGGCTACGCTGCTCAAGGACCAGCAAGGTCGTCGCGGAGCGGATCGCCGAGGCCGTCGAGGTGTTCCCGATCTGCCAGACGCCGCGCCGCACGAGCACGCCGGCTCGCTGTCCGGCGGCGAGCAGAAGCAGGTCGAACTGGCCCGCACGCTGATGCTCGACCCGCGCCTGATCCTGCTCGACGAGCCGTCGATCGGGCTCGACCCCAAGTCGCGCACAGCTGGTCTTCGCCAGCATCCGCAGCCTGCGCCGAGGCGGCCGCACGGTCCTGCTCGTCGAGCAGAACGCCCGCTCCGGACTTGCCGCGTCCGACTTCGGCGCGGTCCTCGAGAGCGGGCGTGGTCCGCCTGGTCGCCACCGGCGCGAGCCTGCTCGACGACCCGGAGGTGGCCCGCCTCTACCTCGGCGCCGCCGGCGTCCCACTCCGGCTCGACCGCAACCTGCCTTACCCAGCAGCACCGTGACGATGGCACAGCACACGAGAACTGATGACATCGACACCCGCTCAGCCGCATCGGCTGGATCGGCACCGGCCGGATGGGTCACGCCATGGCCGCAGCGCCTGCTCGACGCCGGCCGGGACGTCGCGGTGTGGAACCGCACGCGCGCCAAGGCCGAGGACCTCGCCGAGCTGCGGCGCGCACCGTCGTCGACTCGCGTCGCCGAACTGGCCGACCGCGACGTCGTGTTCACCATGGTCGCCGCCGACGCCGACCTGCTCGCAGGTGATGCTCGGCGACGGCGGGCTGCTCACGCCAGGACGGCGGCGCCGCGCGATCGTCATCGACTCGAGCACCGTCTCGGCGGAGACCTCGGCGCAGCGTCCGGGAGGCCGCGCAGGCGCGCGGCACGGTGTTCCTGGCCGCGCCCGGTCAGCGGCAACGCCAAGGTGGTCAAGGCCGGGCAAGCTGTCCATCGCCGTGTCCGGCCCGCGCGAGGCGTTCGAC
The DNA here is from genome assembly GCA_963850385.1 of Candidatus Dormiibacterota bacterium. Taxonomy (GTDB): domain Bacteria; phylum Chloroflexota; class Dormibacteria; order Aeolococcales; family Aeolococcaceae; genus Aeolococcus. The sequence goes on along the minus strand of CAWKKS010000001.1, from coordinate 1,503,754 downwards.
AGCATCGAGCCGCTGCTCGCCCACATCGCGGCACTCAGTCACCTACGTCGGCGAGGGCGAGGTGGCCCGGCTGGTCAAGCTGGCGCACAACGTCTTCCTCGGCGTCGTCACCCAGTCGCTGGCCGAGATCACTGTGCTGGCCGAGCAGCGGCGGCGTCAGCCGCGCCGACTTCCTCGGCGTTCCTCAACGACGGTCGGTGATGGGCTCGACGTTCACCCGCTACAAGTCGCCGGCGCTGGTCAACCTCGACTTGACGCCGACCTTCACGACCACCCTGCTGCGCAAGGACTTCGACCTCGGTCTGGCCGCCGCGCGCCGGCTCGACGTGCCGATGCCGCTTGCCGCGGCGACCGCATCAGCTGGTGCAGGCGGCCATCGGTCGCGGCCACGGCGACGAGGACTTCGCGACACTGCTCGTCGAGCAGGCGGCAACGCCGGGCTCGAGCTCGAGCCCGAGAACGTCGAGGTCGACGACGGGTTGAGCGGCGTGAGCGGCCGATGACGGATCGGCAGCCGGCCAGGTCGCCGCCAAGCCCCGGGCACATGGGCGTCGACTACGAGCAGCGCGTCGACTTCGACCGGCTGCGCGCCTACCGGCTGGCCCGGGCCACGCGCTGCGCTCGAGGCGAGCGAGCTGCGGCGCGTTCCTGCTGTTCGACTTCTACAACATCCGCTACGTCACGCAGACCTGGATCGGCGGTGCGCTCGGCGACAAGATGACGCGGTACGCGCTGCTCACGCGCGGCGGCGAACCGATCGCTGTGGGACTTCGGGTCCGCGGCCACGCCACCACCGGCTGTACTCCCCTTGGCTCCGACCCGGAGAACTGCCGCGCCGGCATGCTCGGGCTGCGCGGTGCGATCGCGCCCGACGCAGGCCTGATGGAGTCGCGGTCGCGCGAGATCAAGCGGATGCTCGACCGACTGCGGGCGTCGCCGACCATGCCGGTCGGTGTCGACATCGTCGAGCCGCCGTTCCTGTTCGAGATGCAGCGCCAGGGTCTCGACGTGCGTCGACGCGCAGCAGGTGATGCTCGATGCGCGGCTGATCAAGTCGGCGGACGAGATCATGCTGCTGACCCAGGCCGCGGCGATGGTCGACGGCGTCTACCAGGACATCGTCGAGGCGCTCAAGCCCGGCATCCGCGAGAACGAGATCGTGGCGCTGGCCAACAAGCGGCTCTACGAGATGGGTTCCGACGCAGGTCGAGGCGATCAACGCGGTCATCGGGCGAGCGCTGCAACCCGCACCCGCACAACTTCTCCGACCGGCTGATCCGCCCGGGTGACCAGGCGTTCTTCGACATCATCCAGTCCTTCAACGGCTACCGGACCTGCTACTACCGCACCTTCAGCGTCGGCAGCGCGACCGTCAGGCGCAGCGCGACGCCTACACCAAGGCGCGCGAGTGGATGGATGCCGCGATCGACGATGGTCAAGCCCGGCGTCGGCACCGACGAGATCGCCGCGGCTCTGGCCCGCGGCCACCGAGTTCGGCTTCGCCAACGAGATGGAGGCCTTCGGGCTGCAGTTCGGCCACGGCCTCGGGCTCGGCCTGCACGAGCGGCCGATCATCTCGCGGCTCAACAGCATGGAGAACCCGATCGAGCTCCAGGTCGGGATGGTCTTCGCGCTCGAGACCTACTGCCCCGCGACGGACGGCTTCTCGGCGGCGCGGATCGAGGAGGAGGTCGTGGTGACCGCCGACGGCTCAGCGCTCCTCACGCTGTTCCCCGCCCAGGAGCTGTTCGTCACCAACGCCTACTAGGGAAGATCACATGTCCGCACCCATCGACGACCCGGCAGCGGCGGCAGGCCCGCCTGGTGTCGACCCGGCAATGCTGCGCCGGCCTGGCGGCGAGGTCGAGCCGCAGCAGCAGATGGCACTGTACGCACAGATGGTCCGGATGCGGCGCTTTGAGAAGCGAGCGTATGACCTCTTCCTGCAGAACCTTGTCAAAGGCACGAGCCATCTCTCGCTGGGGCAGGAGGCGATCGCCGCCGGCTTCGGTGAGGCGATGGAGGAGGGTGACTACACCTTCGCCACCTATCGCGGCCACGCGCATACGCTGGCGCGCGGTGCGTCGATGACCGGGGTGATGGGCGAGCTCCTTGGACGCAGCTGCGGGCTGCTCTCCGGGAAGGGCGGCTCGATGCATCTCACCGACGTCGAGCGTGGCGTGATGGGCTCGTACGCCATCGTCGGTGCCCACCTCACGATCGCCCTCGGCGCGGCATGGTCAGCTGTGTACCGCAAGGAGCCGCGTGTCGCGGTGGCGTTCTTTGGTGACGGCACAACCAACATCGGCGCGTTCCACGAGGCAGTGAACCTCGCCGCGGTGTGGAAGCTCCCCGTCGTCTTCGTCTGCGAGAACAACCTGTACATGGAGTACACGGCGATCGCCGACGTCATTCCGGTTGCCAGCCCGGCCGCCGATCGCGCCTCTGCGTACGGCCTGGAGCGCATCTTGATCGACGGCAACGACGCGGACGCCGTGTACCTCACCGCCCGCGAGGTGCTGGCCCGCGCGCGCGGGGGAGGGGGGCCATCGCTCGTCGAGGCACGGACGTACCGGTCGGGGGGGCACTCGCGCGCCGACCCGGCGAAGTACCGTCCCGACGAGGAAGTGGCGGCATGGGCGGCGTATGACCCGATCACGGTGTACCGCACGCGCCTCTTGGGGCAAGGCTTCGCTGAGGCGGACCTGGCCAGCGTCGACGAGCTGGCCGACGCCGACGTCGAGACCGCGACAGCAGAGGCCAAGGCGTCGCCGCCCCCGGGAGAGGAGCTGTTGATGGCCGACTTGTGGGCGGACGGAGGTGCGGCGTGGCGGAACTGACCTACCGGGACGCGGTGTCGCGCGCGATCGCGCAGGAGATGGACCGCGACGAGTCCGTGGTGTTCCTCGGCGAGGATGTTGGCGGTGCCGGCGGGGTCTTCAAGGCGACCGTCGGCCTGCTCGAACGGTTCGGACCGGATCGAGTTCGCGACACGCCGATCTCCGAGCAGGCGATCCTCGGCGCCGCCATGGGCGCGGCGATGACCGGCCTACGCCCGATCGCTGAGATCATGTTCGCCGACTTCTTCGCCGTGTGCTGGGACCTGGTGGCCAACGAGATCGCCAAGAGCCGCTACATGACCGCAGGACAGGTCAGCTTCCCGCTGGTGATCCGCTCCGGCAACGGCGGCGGCCTGCGCTTCGGTGCGCAGCACTCGCAGTCGGTGGAGAACTGGGCCATGGCGGTTCCCGGGCTCAAGGTGGTCGCCCCCTCCAATCCCACCGACGTCATCGGCCTTTTCGCCGCCGCAGTCCGTGATCCCGACCCGGTGATGTTCTTCGAGCACAAGGGGCTGTACGCCACCAAGGCGGACGTGCCCGACGGCGAGCTCGTCGACGTGCTCGGCACCGCCAAGGTACTGCGCTCAGGGCGTGACGCCACCATCATCGCCCTGGCGGCGATGGTGCCCAAGGCGCTGGCCGCGCGCGGAGGTGCTCGCGCAGCGGGGCATCGAGGCCACCGTCGTTGACGTGCGCAGCTTGGTGCCCCTCGACACGCAGACAATCCTCCGCGAGGTGTCTGCGACGGGGCGACTGTTCACGGTCGAGGAGAACCCGCGGCTCTGCGGCTGGGGCGCCGAGCTCGTCTCCATCGTTGCCGAGGAGTGCTTCAATGACCTCGATGGCCCAATCGTGCGCATCACCACTCCGCACATCCCCCTGCCCTCGGCGGATGCGCTCGAGGACCGCGCGATCCCGTCCGTGGAACGAATTGTGACCACCATTGAGAAGGCGATGCAGTCGTGAGCTCCGTTGCCCAGAGGATGGAACCGACAACCACACCGACTCAACTGTTGATCAACGGCCGGTGGGTGGCCGCGTCGGACGGTCGCACCTTCGCAGTGGAGGATCCGTCGACGGGGGAGACCATCGCCGAGGTCGCGGACGGCACGGTGGAGGATGGCCTGGCGGCGGTGACCGCCGCCGAGAACGCGCTCCCGGGCTGGGCGGCCACGCCGCCGCGCCAGCGCGCCGAGCTCCTGCGTCGCGCCTTCGAGCTGATGACCGAACGGACCGAGGACATCGCCCGGCTGATCGTGCGCGAGAACGGCAAGGCCCTGGGTGACGCTCGCGGGGAGACGACGTACGCAGCCGAGTTCTTCCGCTGGTTTTCCGAAGAGGCGGTGCGCGCCGCCGGCGAGCTGATGCGGGCGCCCGCCGGCACCAACAACATCATGGTGATCCGCCAGCCGATCGGTGTCAGCGTTTTGGTGACGCCGTGGAACTTCCCTGCCGCCATGGCGACGCGCAAGATCGGCCCAGCGCTGGCCGCCGGGTGCACCGTGGTGCTCAAGCCGGCATCCGACACGCCGCTGACCGCGCTCGCTCTCGGGCTGCTCCTTCATGACGCCGGTGTGCCCTCCGGCGTCGTCAACGTCCTGCCGTCCCGCCGCTCGGGGCCGGTGGTCTCAGCGATGCTGCACGATCCGCGCGTCCGCAAGCTCTCTTTCACCGGCTCGACGGAGGTGGGGCGCGGTCTGCTCCGCGAGGCATCTGATTGCGTTGTCAGCTGCTCGATGGAGCTCGGCGGCAACGCGCCATTCCTGGTCTTCGACGATGCTGATGTTGAGACTGCCGTGGCTGGGGCCATGGTCGCCAAGATGCGCAACGGCGGCGAGGCGTGCACTGCCGCCAACCGTTTCCTGGTGCAGCGTGGCATCGCCCCGGCTTTCAGCGAGGCGTTGGCGAGGGCGATGAGCTCGCTGCGAATGGGACCGGGGCTCGAGGAGGGAGTGCAACTTGGCCCCCTGGTCAACGCCGGCAGCCGTGACAAGGTGGTCGAGCTGGTCGGCGCGGCGGTTGGGGAGGGTGCGCGCGTGACCGTCGGTGGCGAATTGCCCGATGGGCCAGGCTACTTCTACCCGCCGACGGTTCTCGTCGATGTGCCCACCACCTCCAAGATCCTTCGCGAAGAGATCTTCGGACCAGTCGCGCCTGTGGTCACGTTCGACACCGAGGAGGAGGCGATCACGCTCGCCAACGACACAGAGTATGGTCTGGTCGCGTACGTCTACACCTCCGACCTGTCGCGCGGGCTGCGTGTCAGCCAGGCGCTGGAACTCGGGCATGGTCGGGCTCAACAGGCCGATCGTCAGCGATCCCGCCGCACCATTCGGGGGCGTCAAGCAGAGTGGTCTCGGTCGTGAGGGCGGCCACGATGGTCTGCTCGAATTCCTCGAGAGCAAGTACATAGCGGTGAGCTGGTGAGAGAAGCGATCACCATGCCTCAGCTCGGCGAGACGGTGAGCGAGGGGATGGTGATCAGGTGGCTGCGCGCGCAGGGCGATCGGATCAGAGTTGACGAACCTCTGCTGGAGATTCAGACCGACAAGGTGTCAATGGAGGTGCCGTCTCTGCAGACAGGTGTGCTCGCCGAGATCCTCGTCAAGGAGGGTGAGACCGTCCCCGTCGGGGCCGCCTTGGCGTGGCTCGAGGTGGACGGCATCGGCGCGACCCAAAGCACAGCAATGATGCCACCGCCGTCTTCCCAAGCGCCGGCGAATTCGCCCACCGCGACAGCACCCCCAACGACAGCGTCTCCGGCGGTGGGCGCCGCCGTCGCGTCCTCGCAGGCACCTGACAAGCCCCGTCCGACCCCGCTGGTTCGCCGCCTGCTGGATGAGGCCGGGCTGACCACCACCGACGTCGCCGGGACCGGGCCAGGCGGCCGCATCCTGCGCGAGGACGTCGCTGCGGCCGTCGCCGCGCGCGGTACGGCGCCGACCGACCGTGCGCCGGCTTCACAACCCTCAATAACCTCGCAGCCGGCGGCCGCTTCAAGGATCTCGCAGCGCGCGGCGGCGCCCGGTGACGCCACCGAGCCACTCAGCCCGATGCGCAAGCTGATCGCCGAGCGAATGGTCTCATCCCTGCGCACGTCTGCCCAGCTCACCAGCGTTGTCGAGGCGGATCTCAGCCGCGTCGCCGACTTGCGCAAGCACGCGGCGGAAGCAGCTGACTTCCGAGGGATGAAGCTGTCGTTCCTGCCCTTTGTCGCGCGCGCAGCAGTCGAGGCGCTGTCACGCCACCCCGACATCAACGCGAGCGTCGACACTGAGCAGGGCACGGTGACCCGCCACACCCTGGTGCATCTGGCGATCGCCGTCGACACCGAGGCCGGGCTCCTCGCGCCCGTCATCCGCAACGCTGGCCAGCTCTCGCTCATCGGCATGGCGCACGCCATCGCCGACGTCGCCAGACGCACCCGGGGGCACACGGTGAGTCCCGATGAGCTCTCCGGCGGCACGTTCACCATTACGAACACCGGCAGCCGCGGAGCGCTCTTCGATACGCCGATCATCAACCAACCACAGGTGGCCATTCTCGGCGTCGGCGCGGTTGTACGGCGCCCGGTCGTGGTGACCGAAGCGGGGACCGGCGTCGAGGGCATCGCCATCCGCTCGATCGTGTACCTGGCATTGACCTACGACCATCGCCTGGTTGACGGAGCTGCCGCGGCCGCTTTCCTCACCGACATCAAGGCGCGGCTTGAGGAGGGCCAATTCGAGGCCGAGCTGGGGTCGGCGGCGCAGTGACCGCCGGCGAGGTGACTCGGACAGCCACTGGCCTTAGCGCGTGGCGCTAGCATTTCCCCCCTGACCGAGCCAACGCCCCCCGCCTCGGTCTAGGACGAAACCGTGACCGGCGAGACCGGTGCTCAGGAGGACCGCGGTGAACATCGTGGCCGAGGACCACCAGCCCGACCGGCAGGCGGTCGCGGAGCTTGAACGGCATTTCCGCGGGGGAGTCGTTCGGCGCGGCGACGCTGGCTACGACGAGGCTCGCCGCTTGTGGAACGGTGCGATCGACAGGTTCCCGGCCCTGATTGCGCGGTGTGCAGGTGTCGCCGACGTCATGGAGGCAGTACGACACGCCAGGCGGACGGGCATGACAGTGGCCGTGCGCAGCGGTGGACACAGCTTCCCAGGCCTGTCGTCCTGCGATGGCGGCCTGGTCATCGACCTCTCGCAGATGAAGGGCATCCGCGTCGATCCCGGCGGGCGGACCGTGCGCGCGCAGGCTGGCGTGCTCCTCGGAGAGCTCGACCGCGAGACGCAGATGTTCGGGCTGGCCGTTCCCGCCGGAATCGTGACGCACACAGGCCTGGCCGGGCTCACGCTCGGCGGCGGAATCGGCTGGTTGATGCGCAAGTACGGCCTCACCATCGACCAGTTGCTCTCCGTGGACCTCGTCACCGCGGACGGCGACCTCGTGACAGCGAGCGCCGATGTGAACGCAGACCTCTTCTGGGGAGTCCGTGGCGCGGGCAGCAACTTCGGCATTGTCACCGAGTTTGAGTTTCGACTGAACCCGGTTGGTCCGATCGTGCTTGCCGGTCCGATCCTGTGGCCGATGCGAGATTCACCGCGGGTTCTGCGGTTCTACCGGGACTGGATCACCGACCTGCCAGACGACATGACGACGATCGTGGTTCATCGGAAGGCGCCTGCCCTGGCCACCATCCCCGCTGAACTTCACGGCGCGCCCGTCGTCATGGTCGTCTGCTGTTACGCAGGCTCGGTGGAGGAAGGGGAGCGGGTCGTTCGTCCCCTTCGAAAAGTCGGAGGGCAGTTGCTCGACCTGTGTCAACCGAAGTCCTTTATCGAGCACCAAGCCATGTTCGACCCGTCGTTCCCCCCGGGTCAGTGGTACTACTTCCGCTCGTGCGACGTTGCCGAGCTCAACGATGAGGTCATTGACATCGTTGCGGAGAACGCTATCCGAATGCGTTCGCCGTTGACTGCGTTTCCGATCTTTCACCTGGGCGGAGCGATCGCCCGCGTCAGCGACGACGCCTCAGCATTCAGTGGGCGCGGCGCCGGGCACACCATCAACATCAACGCGACCACGGCGACCGCTGTTGGCTTCGAGGAAGAGCGCGAGTGGTCGCGGAGCTTGTGGTCGGCGCTGTCGTCGCACCATACAGGCGTCTACGTGAACTTCTTGATGGAGGAAGGCGAGGACCGAATCCGCCAAGCGTACGGTGCGACCAAGTACGAGCGGCTCAAGGAGCTCAAGCGGAGATACGACCCCACCAATGTCTTCCGGATGAATCAGAACATCCCACCGTACTAGCGTTGCCGGTGCAGGCGAGCTCGGCTAACGCCCTGTGGACTTCAGTCGGTCGCTCCTCGCGGGAGCCGCCCGCGACTTGCGCAGCGCCCGGCGGTTGACACAGAGTGGTGTGACCGACCCGGGACGCCTTCCGTACGGACGTATACATGGGTATCCGCAATCGCCACGCACGCCATCCTTCAGAGGTACGGACCTTTCACGCGAGTCAGGAGACGTCAATGGGCCAAACAGTCCCCAAGAGTTTCGTTTTGCTGCCCGGGGAGGGAAGGACAATCGATCTCGGAACGTTCCGCATGTCGGTCAAGGCCGACCATGCGGAGACGGGCGGGGCATTCGCCCTCCTCGAAGCCGACGAACCGCCTGGTTTCGGGCCGCCTCTCCACATTCACCGTGACGCAGCTGAGGCCTTCTATGTCATCGCAGGCGAATACATTGTCCTCCTCGAGGATCACGAGGTGACCTGTCCGACCGGATCCTTCATCTTCATCCCAGCGGGCGTTGTCCACGGCTTCCGGGTCGGCGGCATGGCTAGCCGCAAGCTCAATTTGTACACGCCCGCTGCGATGGTGGGCTATTTCGACAGCCTGAGTGTGGCCATAGGATCGGGCGACGCCGACGAGGCCAGCCGCTCAGCAATCGCAGCCAAATATTCCATGGACGTCATCGGCCGGCCTCCCGACGGATACATACCCTGACCGGTCGTGCCTCGGGAGCCCTCGCGCGGGGGTTCGGTCGAACTGAAGCGAGACTGCCGCCCGGGGCGGAGTGACCCCCGTCCGACGGAGGTATCGATACCGCTCGCGCACCACCAGACGTGTAGCGGTGACGACCGTTGTCATGTGTGGGCCGCGATCCAGTCGTACTCCTGACGTAGGTGAGGTGCCCAACCACCTGGTTGGGAGACCAGGTGTCGGGGCCTTCGTCAGCACTGGTCCACTGGTCGGACAGGCCGTGAGCATCGCCCGCAGCATGTCCGGAGCGCACTGAATCACTTCCCTGCCACGCTCGAGGGAGAAGTCCATCGCGTCCCCCCACGTGGTCGACCCTCACGCCGCGGCGCGCGACGTGATCATCCTCTGACTATAGTCAGAGGATGGAGGAGTCGGCAATCGCGCAGGTGCGGCGCTTCAACCGGGTCGTCACCCAGCGCGTCGGGGCGCTCAGCGACCGGTTCCTCGCCAGGAAACGCCCTCTCGGCGAGGCAAGGCTGCTGTGGGAGATCGGGGTTCAGGGGCGCGACGTGCGTTCGCTGCGTACCCAACTTGGCCTTGACTCGGGATACGTGAGCCGCCTGCTGCGGTCGCTGGAGGCCGCCGGCCTTGTCGCCGTCGGGCCCAAGGATTCAGACAGGCGGGTTCGCGTTGCGTCGCTGACACGCTCGGGACTGTCTGAACGAGCCTTGCTGGATCAACGCAGCGACGAGTTGGCCGCATCCCTTCTCGCGCCGCTCAGCGCGAGCCAGCGTGCTCGCATGGTCGCCGCGATGGCCGAGGTCGAGCGGCTGCTGAGTGTGGCAATGGTCGAGGTAACTCCGATCGATCCAGCCGATCCGCGCGCACGGTTCTGCTTGAAGTCATATTTCGCCGAGCTGGAGCGTCGATTCGACGGGGGTTTCGACCCGGCGCGGAGCATCACTGCCAACGACGACGAGCTGCGACCGCCCGCGGGCCTCCTCCTGGTTGTTTCGCTTTGGGCGGATCCAATCGGCTGTGGGGCGCTCAAGTTCCACGGCAACCAACCCGCCGAGGTCAAACGCATGTGGATCGCTGAGTCCGCGCGTGGCCTCGGAGTCGGTCGCCGGCTCCTGGGTGAACTCGAGCACCACGCCGCGACACGCGGTGCCGGCGCAGTTCGGCTTGAAACCAACAAGGCGCTCACCGAAGCGATCAGCCTGTACCGCTCCGCTGGCTATGTCGAGGTCAGTCCCTTCAACAACGAAGCCTACGCACACCACTGGTTCGAAAAGCCCCTGAGCTCACGTCGGTGAGGGACGAGATACGCCGATCCTGGGCTCATGGTCAACAAGCCGGGGAATCGCCGTGTACAAACGGCTCAGCGGATGGCGTCGAGGACGGATCGACGGAGCGGGAGACGAGGCTCGCATTCGCGACCCTTACCTTGGCAAGGTATATGTGGTCGAAGCTCGCCGCCGCCACGCCCGTTTAGATTCATGACCACGCGTACCCCGAGAACTCGCTTCTCCCAGTCAGCGCGGAAGGCCGCGACGCCCAGAACATCGACGCGTCCGAAGCCGTGCATGCCTCCCATGTCGTGGACGGTGTCCATATCACGAAGTATTCTGGCGCGGAGGAGGGACGCGCTGCGTTTCGCCTAGCATGGTGCGCTGTCGCTGCCCCGGAGGACTGCCCCGTGAACCTGCTCCAGACGCCGCTGTGCCACCGACTTGGGATCGATCTACCGATCGTCCAGGCGCCCATCGGATCGGCCAGCACCGCAGAGCTTGCAGCCGCTGTTGCCAATGCCGGCGGGCTCGGCATGCTTGGCCTCACCTGGACTGGGCCGGACGCGGTGCGTGATCGGCTGCATCGCGTGAAGGACTTGACCAACCGACCGATCGGGATCAACCTGTCGCTGGCATTTCCCATCGGGGAACAGCTTGCCGTGTCCCTCGACCAGGGAGTTCGAATTGTCTCGACGTTCTGGGGTGACCCCCGCAGCGTCCACGATGAGATTCACGCTGCCGGCGCTGTACATCTGCACACCGTTGGGTCGGCGAGCGAGGCGAAGGAGGCGGTGGACGTCGGCGTCGATGTGGTCGTGGCTCAGGGATGGGAATCAGGAGGGCACGTTTGGGGGCAGGTGGCCACGCTTCCGCTGGTTCCCGCAGTGGTGGACGCCGTGCACCCCGTCCCGGTGATCGCGGCCGGCGGAATCGCCGACGGTCGCGGGCTGGTGGCGGCGCTGGCGCTCGGAGCTCAGGCGGCCTGGCTTGGGACGCGCTTCTTGACCGCGAACGAGGCCGACACACACGACGACTACCGGGAGCGGGTCCTTGTCGCGTCCGCCGCCGACGCGGTCCATACCTCCTGCTTCAGCGACGGATGGGCAGGCGCGCCACACCGGGCACTATTGAATTCGACGCTCGCCGCTTGGGAGCACGCCGGGCGCCCCCCATCGCCAGCGCGGCCTGGGGAGGGCGCGCTGGTAGCGACAGACGACAGCGGACGTCAGCATCGTCGCTACGGGGACATGATGCCGCTGCGTGACATGCGGGGCGACATCGAGGCGATGGCACTCTACTCCGGGCAGTCGGCGGGGCTTGTTAACGACATCTTGTCGGCTGGTGAGATCGTGGCCCTGATCGCGCAACAGGCGTTGTCCATCGTCCAGAGACTTTCTCATCCTGAGCCGTCCTGATTTTGATGGACCGCGGTTACATCGACCGTCCGGGAGCGAAGCGCAGCAAATAACGGCCGCGAGCGTGTGCGGTAGTCAGGGGGCGATCTGATGCGGCTGTGTCCAATCCGCCGGACGAACTGCAGGTGTTGTAGCACGTGATGACCTCGCTCAGGACCGGAGCAGCCGGCGCCCGACGCCTCGAGCCACGCGCCTCGGCTCGCGGGCTCCCACACCACTTTCTGCAGGTAGTGCGTCTAGGAATTCTTAGGCATCTACTCGCGCCTCGGTCTCACGCGGCCCACAGCGTTGGAAGCCGGGGCAATCCGCATTCGAATCACGGGGTGGAGATGCTCCTATGTCATGTCAAGGCCGGTCGAGGGAGCGCCTGGAACACTTCGCGGGCGATGTAGCGCTTGAGGCAGCGAAGGATCTCGCGCTTGGATAGCCCTTCGGAGGTGCGGCGGGCGACGTAGGCGCGAGTGCGTGGGTCGCAGTTCATCCGGGTGAAGGCGATGCGCCAGAGAGCAGTGTTGCCCTGACGATCACCACCACGGTTGAGGCGGTGGCGCTGCGTCTTGCCGGAGGAGGCAGGGAGCGGCGACACACCGCACAGCGCGGCGAAGGAGGCTTCGGAGCGCAGCCGCTGAGGATTGTCACCAGCAACGACGAGGAGGGCACCGGCAACCTCTGGCCCGACGCCGAGGAGCTCGAGCAGCGCGCCGGCGTGAGCGCGGATCAGCGGCGCCACGACGCTGTCGATGGCGACGATCTCGGCGCTGAGTGCCTGGTGCCGTTGGGCGAGGAGGCGCAACGTCCAACGAACCACGGAGCGCACGCTGTCGACCTCGCCGACGCGGAACCGCGCGGCCTGGGCGATCAACCGGTGCGGCGAGAGCCGGTGCAGCTGGTCGCGCAGATCTGCAGGGGCCCCGACCACCACGGCGTGCATCTGGTTGATGGTCTGGGTGCGCGCCTGGATGGCCGAACGTCGTGCCACGCGAAGGATTCGCAGCTGCTCGACCCAGTCGCCTCCGGCCTTCGGCGTGATGCCCGACGTCCCGGCCAGCACGGCGCGCGCAGCGGCCTCGGCGTCGATGGTGTCGGACTTGCCACGGTCTCGGCGCAGCTTGCGGTTCGGTCCTCGGATCTCCACCACGGAGCTGCCCTGCGCCTGCAGGAAACGCGCCAGGCCAGCGCCGTACGACCCGGTGCCCTCGACGCCGTACTGCACCGCCGGTGCGAACGACAGCGCCCACTGGTGGAGTGCGCTGCAGCCCTTCTCGGAGGTGGCCACGGAACGGTGACCGAGGAGTCGGCCGTGCACATCAATCGCTGCGGCCACGTGCACGTCCTTGTGGGTGTCCACCCCCACGATGATCTGCTGTGCCACGCTAGACCCGGTCATCGGCTCCCTCCAAGGACGGATGGCTGGCACCGGTGGGCGAGCGGACACGACTGTTATGGGACCTCTAGCCAGGCTCCTATGAGGTCACGCTCGTTCCATCGGCGCCTCTCTGTTCTCGGGAGAGGGTTGACAGATCTCCAAGAAGGCACACGTCGGCCAGCGGGAGACTGGGTCAAACCCCCACCCGAAGCCAGACTATCGGCTCCGGTGTGAGGGAGACTGACAGCGGGAGACGAGGCTCGAACTCGCGACCCTTACCTTGCCAAGGTACGCTTCAAATTCTGGCACCAATTCGGCAAGTGCTGCGGCCGGCTGTGGTCCGCTGCCAGCACGCGGCGCGCTGACACACGGACTACTTCTTGGCCGCCTGGTAATAGGGGTTGGCGCCCTGTGCGTGGTCGGTGGTGTCGCGGACCTCGTGGATCTCGGCAAAGCTATCGAGGATTGCGGTGCGGACCCCCTGCCCAAGGGTGACCTCGGCCATCCCGCAGCCCTGGCAGCCGCCGCCCATATGAATGTACGCAACGCCGTCGACGACATCGAGGAGATCGATGTGGCCCCCGTGCGACGCGACCGAGGGGTTGATCTCGCCGTCGAGGAGGCGCTGTACCGCCTCGGCGACAGGGTCGAGCCACAGCGGGTTCGGGTTCTCCACGCGCACCGCGCCCATGGGGAGGTCGGCGTCCAGGGTGATGCCATCGAGGTAGGGGGCGGAGGCGAGAGGAACGTGGATTAGAACTCCGGCGACGGCATCCACCACCAGGTCACCCTCTCGCTCGTCACCGGGCGCGATCAGCTGCATGTCATACACGAAGGAACCGTTCTCGCGACCCGTGATCGCAATCCTCAGGCCGGCCCGTGGCTGTTTGCGGCTGGCCCGGACCTGCTCGATGCGTGTCAGCGCCGCGCTGGTGGCGCTTATCCGGGGTTGATGCACGATGGCCTCCAGCGCCCCCGGCATGGGGGGTTCGTCGTCGATTCTGAGGCTTGGGAGCGATGCCGCCTCGGGCAACCTCACCCGGAGGAGGTCGCCACCTCACTCGCGGTCTCATCGACGAGCACCCCGAGTAGCGCCCAGGCCCGCCGGAGCGTTGCCTCGACCTCCCCGGCGTCCCCACCGCGGGCGACGACGAAGCCCAGGTAGCGGTCGCCTTCGGGCAGTGGTTCCACCGCCTGACCCGCGGGAATGGTGACGTCGACCGCGATCACTCCGGGAACCCGTTCGGCCTCGGCGACGCCGGAGACGCCACGGAGCACGCCCGCGGACGGGACGGGGAGCATCAGGACGCCCGCTCCCCCGGGGGCGAGCCGGGGAGCCGCCACTGGCATGCGACACGCGTGCCGGATGATCAGCTCCTCGAGCGACATCTCGGTCGCGCCGGCGCGGATGCGCAGTGCCGAGGAGCAGCGGCCGCCGATCGACCGCGCCGCAACCTCCAGGAACACCGGACCGGCGGGGGAGAGGCGAAGCTCGGCGTGAATGGGACCATCGCGAAGTCCGATGGCTGTCAGCGCCGCGCGCGTGACGGTGACCGCGTCGGCGAGAAGGCCCTCGGGCTGTCGGGAGGGTGCGACGTAGATCGTCTCCTCGAAATGGGGGCCGTCCAGGGGGTCCGGTTTGTCAAAGATGGCCAGCACCGTGAGCTCACCGTCGGTGAGCAACCCCTCGATGGCGATCTCGTCGCCGGGGACGAAGCGCTCGACCAGCAGCGGCCGATCGGAGCTGGGTCCGCACAGCTCCGGGCGGCGCAGCAGGCTATCGACCCGCGCCATCGCCGTCGCCAACTCCGCCTCGGTGTCCGCTCGGATGACGCCGCGGCTGGCGCTGAGATCCACCGGCTTGACCACGCTCGGCAGGCCCACGGTCGCTGCCGCGACGCCGGCTGCCGCTGGGTCGCCGCGCCAGCACGTCTCCATCCACGTCGGCTGAGGCACGCCGGCGGCAGCCAGGGCCACGCGAAGTCGACGCTTGTCCCGGGTTGCGGCGACAGCGCTCACCGGGTTGCGGGCGACGCCGAGGCGCGTGGCGACATGCGCCGCCACAAGAACCGACGCCTCATCGACCCCGAGGACCGCGTCGACCGGCCAGCGGGCCGCGAACGCCAGGGCGATCGCCGCACTCTCTTCGGGGTCGCTGAGATCGAGCGTGAGCGTCCTCCCCGGCATCCGCCCGGCGAGGGTCGGCTCCTCATCCGAGGCGACGACGATCTCAACGCCGGCCGCAGCGGCGGCGCGCAGAAAGGCGGTCGCCCGGTACGTGGCGGTCGGCAGGATGAGCATGGCGCGGGGCGGCACCCGGCCAGCGTAGCCCTCGCGGCTGGCAGCCACCGCCATGCCATGCGTTCGCAGACCCGGCCGCTCGCGCTGGGCCAGCAGCACCACGCAGGGTCCACGGTGCCTGGACTGGCTCACCACCAACAATGGTCGCCGTGATCCAGGCCAGCGCCGAGGCATTCGTGGCTCTGCTGCTCGTCAGCGCCATCGTTGCCATGCTGGCTGGCCGGCTCCGAATCCCCTTTGTGGTCCTGGTCGCGGTCCTCGGCTGCGCCGGCGGTGCCGTCCTCGGAGAGGGCCGGATCACGCTCACGCCGCAGTTGATCCTCTTCATCCTCCTCCCCGGGCTGCTGTTCGAGGCGGCCTTCCGCCTCGAGTGGCGCCGCCTGCGCGCGGGGGTGATCCCGATTCTCGCCCTCGCCAGCGTCGGGGTGTTGGTCACGACGGCGGTGGTCGCCATGCTCGGCCACCTCGTTCTGGGACTGGGTCTCGGCGTGGCCGTAGTGTTCGGCTGTGTGGTCGCGCCGACCGATCCCGTTGCGGTCGTGGCAGTCTTTCGGCGGCTGGGGATGCCGGCACAGCTGGTGACCATCATCGAAGCGGAAAGCCTGGTCAACGATGGAACAGCGGTCGTGCTCTTCGGCATCGCCCTGGCCTCGGCCACGGGGCAGCCCGCCACCGCGTCTGGTGTGCTGCTCGACCTGCTCCGCCTCGTGGGCGGGGGCGTGGGGATCGGAGTTGCCATCGGCGTCACCCTGTCGTGGGTGGTGGCGCGCATCGATGAGCCCCAAGTCGAGGTGAGCGCCACGGTGCTCTGCGCCTACGGGACCTACCTCGCCGCCGACGCGATCCACACATCGCCGATCCTCGCCGTCGTCGCCGCCGCGGTGATCATGGGTAACTACGGCCGTGGCCACGGGATGTCTCAGCGCACGCAAGTCGCGGTGGATGCGGTCTGGGACTACATCACCTTCATGCTCAACTCGGCGACCTTCCTTCTCATCGGCTTCGCCGTGCCCTGGCAGGGGCTCATCGCGCGGGTCGGCTCCATCTGCCTGGCGTTTGCGATCCTCATCGCCGCCCGGGCCCTCGCCGTCTACGGACTTCTCGGTGTGCTCAGCCCCTTCGGCCGTCGTCTCCACCCGCGTTGGCAGCACCTGCTCGTCTGGGGCGGCCTGCGCGGCGCCGTGGCCGTGGCGCTGCTGCTCAGTCTGGGCAACCTCGGGGCGGAGTTCGACACCGTTCGGGCCCTGGCCTACGGCGTCGTCCTGCTGTCGATCGTCGTGCAGGGCGCCTCGGTGGGACCTCTGGCCCGCCGATTGCTCCCTGGGTAGGTCGGATGGAGGCTGGCCGTCGGTCCTCGGCGCCGGCTGCTCTCGCTGGCAGGCTCTCGGACCGTGCAGGGGGTGGACGGTGCTCGAAGCCGTCAGCGACTGCCGGCGTCCGGCCTGTCTGGCGTCACGTACCGAGTCCGCTGCTGATGTTGGAGAAGATGTTTGTGACCTTCTTGCCGACGACGCCCACGGTCACGATGACGACGATCGCGATGAGCACAAGAATGAGTGCGTACTCAACCATCCCCTGGCCATCGTCGCCACGGTCTTGGCGACGCTGCGGCGGCCGGGTCGCGACGAATGCGGTGGCTTGCAAGCGAATCCAGGCGGTGCGCACGGAGGAGAACATGCACCGATCGTAACCGCCGAGTATGAATCGATTATGAATGGACGGCAGGCAGTTCGAAGGTGGCGGCGGTGCCCCTCATTGCACTGTCGTCGAGCCACAACGCGGCACCGTGTTGCTCGGCGATGGTCTGGCAGATCGACAATCCCAGGCCGCTGCCACGGCGCCCGTCACCGCGCTCTCGATCGCGCAGTCGAGCGAAGCGTGCGAGGACGCGCTGCCGATCACCCAGAGGAATGCCCGGCCCGTCGTCCGAGATCGTGACGCGCCAGTGGCCGCCGAGTTCGCTGGCGGAGATGCCGATGACCGCACCATCCGGCGAATAGGCGAGTGCGTTGTCCAGCAGGTTGTCGAGCATCTGACTGAGCAGCCGGGGATCGCCGACGGCGGTCGCGGTGTCCGGGATGTCGGGTACAAGTGTTGATCCGCGCTCGTGGGCAACGCCGGTCCACCGCGCGGCCGTCTCCTCGAGCAGATCCGCGAGGTCAAACGGTCGCGTGTCGGCGACCAACTGACCCGAGTTGCTTCTGGCCAGCAGCAGCAGGCGATCGATGAGCTGCGTCATTTTGGCCGTCTCCGCCAGCGCCGCTCGAAGCTTTAGCTCGTGGGTATCCGTGGTCCGAGGCAGCGGCTTCGAGCGCCGCCCGAAGCACGGTGAGCGGGGCGCGAAGCTCGTGGGCAGCATCAGCGGTGAACGTTCGCAGAACCGCATTCGTCTTATCCAGCCGGTCCGCAGCCTCTTGTAGCTCGGCCGCCCGCAGCGCCTCGCGCTGGGCAGCCCCGAGGGTTGCGCGGACCCCCACGGTCACCGCCACGAAGACCGCGAAATCGGCGGCGACCTCGATGCGCGCAGTCACGGAATCCATGCCGCCGAGGGAGGCGCTCACCAACGCAAGCGTCATCGCCACAGTCACCACGACTGTGGCTGGGATCCACGACAACAGCCAGGTCGTCGTCACCAGGACCAACAGGATGACCGCCCCGAAGGTCACCGCAACTGGCGTAGCCACCTCTGCGTAGAGGCAGGCAAGCATGATGGCGATCGCTCCGGCCGCCACTGCGACCTGACCTACCACGGAGTCGATGGCGCGCGGCCGCGACAGCGCGAAGCGGAACGACTGCCTACGCTGCGCGGAGACGATAGCCTCGCCCTCGGATGGTCTCGACGGCATCCGGTGAACCGGCAGCGGCGAGTTTCCTGCGCAGGCGCAGGATGTACACCTCCACCAGGTTGGACGTCGGGGAGTCCTCGCACCTCCAGAGCAACTCGCTGATCAACTCCCGCGAACGCGGCTGATCAGGACTGGTCAGCAGCAGCTCGAGCAGGGCAGTCTCCTTGGCGGTGAGGTCCAGCGCGCGGTCCCCGGCACGGGCCTGGAGGGTTTGCGTGTCCAGCTCGACGCGGCCGTGACGAAGGGTGCCGTTGCGATGGGGGAGGTGGCGCCTGCCGAGAGCCCGGATGCGGGCGACCAGCTCGTCGAAGGAGAAGGGCTTGGGAAGGTAGTCGTCCGCGCCCGCCGCCAGGCCGGCGATGCGATCTGGGACGGCATCGAGCGCGGTGAGCATCAGGATGGGGATTCCGTTGCCCGCCGCCCGCACGTCCCGGCACAGGCTGAGACCGTCGGGGCCTGATCCGAGTCGGACGTCGACCACGGCGACATCAAAGCTGAGTTCGCGCAGCGCGAGGGTCGCGTCTGCGGCGGTGCAGACGTGCTCGGCGACGATCCCCTCAGGCTCGAATCGGTGGAGGACGTGTTCCGCGAGGTCCAGGTCATCCTCCACCACGAGGATCTTCATCCCACCATGTTATCGCCACCCAGAGTCACCTTCCGCACGTTGTCCTGCCCGTCAACGGTCTGCGACATGCGGCGATGCATCCGTGTCGATGCGCGCGGCCGAGGCCACGCGGACCGAAGCCGGGCCATTCCTTATTCGCAGCACGGAGCGGAGCGGGAGACGAGGCTCGAACTCGCGACCCTTACCGTGGCAAGGTAGGATTCTACTTCTGTATTCGGGCGAGGTCAAAACAGACCTGTACCCGGTCTGTCTCGCTGGCGTTCAGGTGAGTCGCTCAGCCAACCCTATGAGAAGTCCTTCGGGCCCACGGATGTAGCAGAGCCGAGACGCGTCTTCGTACTGGACCACTTCGCTGCTGACAAGCTGCGCGCCGTGCTTGCGTAGCCGGGCGAGCGTATCGTCGATGTCGTCTACGCCGAACATGATGCGTAGGTAACCGAGAGAGTTCACGGGGGCGGTTCGGTGATCGGCGACAGTAGACGGCGTGAGAAATCGCGAGATCTCGAGCCGGCTGTGGCCGTCCGGCGTGCGCATCATCGCGATCTCGACGCGCATGGGGTGCAGCCCGGTGACGCGCTCCGCCCACTCTCCTTCGATTGTGGCTCGCCCTTCGAGCGTGAGGCCGAGCTCGGCAAAGAAGGAGATAGCGTCATCCAGAGATTCCACAACGATTCCTACGTTGTCCATCCGCTGAACCGTCACGTCTACGAGCATAGAGGATCGAAGCGTTGTCGACCGTCACGAAGCCGCGTTCGCATCGTTTAGTTTGAGCTACAGCCTCCCGCGCCCCTTCCCGTCGGAACAGCGCCGCAGTGTGCACGAAGTCAAGCGGCGATGAGTTTCGCCGGGGTTACGGGTCTCTATCCTCGTACTCGATACACCGTGCCCGAGGAGAACATCATGACCGCGACCTACACCTTCGACGTCTTCTCTAGCCTCGACGGCTACGGCTCGTACGGCGCCGCCGGCAACTGGGGCGGCTACTGGGGCAAGCAGGGCCCCGAGTTGCTCGACCGCCGCCTCGCTGTGTACGGCGAGGCGCAGCGGATGGTCTTCGGGGCCACCACCTTTCGGAATTTCGTGCGAATGCTGGCCTCGAGCACCGAGGAGTCCGGCGTGGGTGATCCCTGGGTCGCTCGAATGAGGAGCCTGCCGGCAACGGTGGTTTCGAGCACACTGAGGCAGCCCCTCAACTGGCCGAACGCGACCGTTGCGAACGGTGACGCCGTCAATGTGGTCGCGCGCCTCAAGGAGGAGTCCGAGGTGCCCTTGCGATCGCACGGCAGCTTGTCGATCAACTGGGCGCTGATGAACGCCGGCCTGGTTGACCGCCTCCAGGTGACGCTATTCCCGGTGATCACCGGTCAGACCGGACAGGAGCCGATCTTCAAGGGTGCGGCCGATTTCGACCTCGAGCTGATCGAAAGTCGGACGCTCGACAGCAACATCCAAGAGCTCGTCTACCGGCCCAGTTTGCATGTCTGACTTACGTCCGTATGTGAGGCGGCGATGCGCCCATGATTTGTTCCACCATGCGGCGTCTCAACCGGTGCTGAGATCGGAAGTTTTGTACGGGAAGGGTCGGTTACATGTCTAGATCTGTGCTCTATATGTCGATGTCACTCGACGGGTTCATCGCCGGCCCCAACGACGAACCCGGAAACCCCGGGGGCGACGGCTTCATGCGTCTGCACCGGTGGTATGGATTTGCCTCGGACGCCGGGCCGATCGGCGAGACCAGTGATGGGTCAGGGATTGGCAAGCGGTTTCTCGATGAAGCCAAAGCGACCGGGGCGGTCCTCGCCGGTCGCAATACCGTGGAGCAGGTCGATCACTGGGGCGGCGACCACCACGACGGCGTTCCAATCTTCGTGGTCAGTCACAGGCCGCCGGGAGCGTCCGTCGCTAGGTACCCGTTAGTGAGGTACGCTATGGATGGGATCGTCAGCGCGATGTCACAGGCGAAGGCAGCCGCGGGTGACCGCGACGTGCTGGTACATGGTGCCTATACGGCACAGACGGCGCTTGAGGCAGGCGTTCTCGATGAGTTGCAGATTCACCAAGTCGCGGTACTGTTCGGCCGCGGCCGCCGGCTCTTCGACGTGCTGGCGACCAGGACCGAGCTGGAGATCGTTCGAGTAATCGACACTCCCGAGGCGACGCACATCCGCTACCGCGTTGTGAAGTAGACCTGTGGGCACAGGGATCATGCACAACGTGGTGTCGGTGGATGGTTTCATCGCCGAGATGACGACGACGTCGGGCCACTCCACGATTGGTACTTCAGCGCGGACAGCCCGATCGCCGGAGGCGACGACCAGCAGTACGATCAATCCAGAGCCTAGGTAGTGCGTCTGGGATTTTCTTGACCGCTACTCTGGGCGAGATCGACGAGGTTCCACGCTGATCCAATGGCGACCCCGCGGGCTCCATTCGTATTCGAAATGGGCCCTCAGAGGGGAGTGGAGCGGGAGCCGAGGCTCGAACTCGCGCCCCTTACCTTGGCAAGGTAGGCTTCTAATTCTGTATTCGGGAGGGGCCGAAATCGTCCTCTAAACGAGTACTCACCCCCAACGTCCACGGCGCTCAACGCTAACCACATGGGAAGCCACGCTGACCCCATCGGCGTCCACACTGATCACAAGACGCGGCACTCGCCGGAACGCGGTCGGCGAGGCGACGCCATCACTCGCGCAACCCTTTCATGGCCAACACCGTCCCCCGCTTTGCTCTGACCCAGCGCCGTGAGGAATGAGGACAACTCCGACTGCAGCGAATAGGGGCGCGCACCGACGCACCAACGAGTGTGGCAGTCCTCATCGGCGCCGGCGGCGTCACGCTGGAGATCCCATGACCACCCCCGGCCAGCGCGGTCAATGCCGACAGGTAGGCTCGCAATGATGCCCGAGCAAGCGGAGGGACGCGTCAGCCGGCGGAGACGGCGAGCATCGGCTGTGTGCCCGCTTCCTCAGCCAGGTCGAGGGCGCGATCGGTGCGCTCCCAGGGCAGGTCGAGGTCGCTGCGACCGAAATGACCGAACGCCGCGACCTGCCGGTAGATCGGACGGCGCAACTCGAGTGCCGAGATGATCCCGAACGGAGAAAGGTCGAAGTGCTTGGTGACCAACTCTTCGATTCGCTCGATCGGGATCGTTTCCGTGCCGAATGTCTCCACCAACACCGAAACCGGCTTGACCACCCCGATCGCGTAGGCCACCTGGATCTCGCACTTGGTGGCCATGCCCGCGCCGACAATGTTCTTGGCCACCCAGCGGGCTCCATAGGCCGCGCTGCGGTCCACCTTGGTCGGGTCTTTACCGCTGAACGCGCCGCCGCCGTGGCGCGCGTAGCCCCCGTAGCTGTCGACGATGATCTTGCGTCCGGTCAGCCCCGCGTCACCCTGGGGGCCGCCGATAACGAAGCGGCCAGTTGGGTTGACATGGCGGATGGTCGACGTGTCGAGCCATTCCGCGGGGATGACCTCCTCGACGACGTGGCGCTGGATGTCACTGAAGATCTGCTCGTGCGAGACGTCCTCGGAGTGCTGGATGCTCACCAGGACGTTGTCCACCCGGCGCGGACGGCCGTTCGCGTCGTATTCGACGGTGACCTGCGTCTTCCCATCCGGGCGCGCCCAGCGCAGGGTGCCGTCGCGGCGCTTCTCGCTGAGCCGGCGGGCCAGTCGGTGGGCGAGCTGGATCGGTGCCGGCATCAGCTCGGGTGTCTCATCGCACGCGAACCCGAACATCATCCCCTGGTCGCCGGCACCCCCGGTGTTGACCCCCTGAGCGATGTCCGGTGACTGCTCGTCGATGCAGACGAGCACGCCGCACGTCTCGTAGTCGAAGCCGTACTTGGCACGGACGTAGCCGATGTCCTTGATGGTGCGGCGCACCACGCCGGCGATGTCGATGTAGGCGTCTGTGGTGATCTCTCCGAAGACCAGTGCGGTGCCAGTGGTGAGAGCCGTCTCACAGGCCACTCGTCCCAGCGGGTCCTTCTCGAGGACAGCGTCGAGCACTGCGTCGCTGATCTGGTCGGCGATCTTGTCGGGGTGGCCCTCGGTGACCGACTCGGAGGTGAACAGACGCCGACGGCTGTTTGTCACGGAATTCCTCCAGTCCCACCGGCGGCCACCCCGACACCCAGTGCGCCAACGGCCCGCTCCTGTCCAGGACCGGTCGATGGTATCAGGGTCGCCTGGAGGAGACGAGACGCGTACCTCGATGGACCGCAGCCGCAGCCGGGAGCGCCTGCTGGCCGACCTGAGCGGTATGTCGCGGGCGGCTCGCCCTCTGCCTCCCGCCCATCTAGGTTGATGATGGAAGCGCGGCTGTCAAACGCGGCGGAGATCGATGCTCTCGTGGTCGGCGAGGTTGTCATCCAGGTCGCCCGGGGGGCGTGAAGGGTCCAGGAGAGTGGTCAGTGCCATGGCTTGCGCGGCCACAGTGGCCTGAAGAAGCTGATGGGAGCGCACGACGACGTCGAAACCTTCAGCGAAGAACCGGCTTGCCGGCTCGTCGGGGAAGGAGGTCGGGACAGCGATGACGGGCTGCTCCATCCGCTGCTTGGCCTGCTTGCCGGCGGCGAGAAGGTCATCGAGCGGACCCGTGGACTGGATGAGCAGTGCCTCGGCGCCGGCAGCCACGTAGGTCAGCAGCCTTTGGATCGCCTGCTCCACACCTGCGTTGAAGACGAGCGCCTCGGTGCGAGCGATGAGCAGCGGGGTCGCCCGCGGTCCGCGTGCGGCTCGCGCGGCGACCAACTTTGCCGCCAGCACAGCTGGCGGCTCCAACGCCTGGGTACCGACGTCATCCATGGCGTTACGCTTGGGGAAGACCTTGTCCTCGATGCAGACGGCCGCGACTGCGGTGCTCTCCGCATAGTGCGCGACGACGTGGGCGAAGTTGCCGGCATCACCGTATCCAGTGTCGCAGTCGACGATCACCGGCGTTCCCTCAGCCCCGAAGCAACATTGCCTAGCCACCTCCATCATCTCCGAGGCGGAAAGGAGTGAGTTGTCCGGGCTGGCCTTGAGCGAGGCCGAAACTCCATAGCTCGACAGCCATATCGCCGGCGCCATAGCTCGAGCCGCGAGGCGCGCGCTAAGCGCGTCGTGGGCGCCAATCCAGATCGACCCGGGCGCGAAGGCTGCGCTGGACGTGGTCAGGCGCACAGCGCCGCCTGTACGCGGTCAAGCACGTGCGCGGCGATCGAGCTTTGAGCCGCGGAAGTCCAGCCGGCAACGTGTGAGGTGAGCAGCACCTGATCGAGCGCAGCCAGAGCGTCCGGCTGTCGGGGCGGCTCCTCCGTTCGCACATCGAGAGCTGCGCCGCCGAGATGGCCCACCTGCAGCTGCTCGACGAGCGCCGACTCATCCACGATATCGCCGCGCGCGGCGTTGATGAGTAGCGCACCCCGTGGCATCAACTGTAGCTGTTGACGGCCGATGAGCCCGCGGGTCGCGCTGGTCAGCGGCACATGCAGACTGACCACAGCCGAGGCACTCAGCAGCCCTTCCAAGGTCATGGGCTGCACGCCAGGCGGGCGCCGCTCTTGGTTCGAGTCGCGCCCGACAACGCGCATGCCCAAGGCCTGTCCGAGACGGCACACCTCCGACCCAGTTACGCCGAGGCCAACCACCCCGAGCGTCAAGCCGCGCAGTTCGAGCCCGACGCGGCCGCGCCAGATCCCAGCCCTGACTTCGCGATCCGATAGCGCCAGGTGGCGTGCCAGGACGATCATGGCGCCGACCACGTACTCGGCCACCGCGCGGGCGTTGAGGCCGGCGCCGCCGACGAGCTCGATGTGGCGGCGCGCCAGGGCTTCGGTGTCGATGTTGTCCTGCCCCGAGCCGAGCCGGCCGAGGATACGAAGATGGGGCGCGCTGTGCAGGAGCTCCTCGTCGACACGGGTCCGGTTGCGCACCACGAGCGCGGCGGCCGATGCCACCTCGGTGAGTAGCTCCGACCGTCGCGACCACAGGACGGGCCTGTAGTCAAGGGTCACCCCGCTCCGCACCCCCGGCAGGGGGGCGTTGAGCTCCTCACAAATCAGCACCTTCATGAGGGCTCTCAAAGTGACTTGATCACCATGATGGCCACCTGGTCTGCTGCGCGGTCAACGCGGTCGGCCGAACTCTTGAGGTGGCGGTAGATCTCGCGCGCCTTGAGGACCTGCGGGCTCGGGTCATGGTCAAGCAGCTCGGCGATCGCCGCATGGTAGGCCTGGTCAACTCGGTTCTCGGCGCGCTTGGCTCGCACGGCATGCTCGGCGGCGAGGCGGGGATGATCGAGCAGCTCCGAGATGGCGAGGTGCAGGTGACGCGCTCCCTGACCCAACGAGCTGACCATGCTGTCGAGCTTGTCTGGGACAGCCATCTTGTAGATTGACAATTCCACAACGGTCTCGTTGGCCGCATCGACGACGTCATCGATGGTTCGTGACAGCGCGAAGATGTCCTCACGGTCGAAGGGCGTTGTAAAGGTCGAGAGCAGTTCGTCGATGAGCGCCCGACGCACCTGATCGGCGCTTTTCTCGAGGTCGTCGAGCTCCTCGAGCATTGCGCGCGTCACCTTGTCGCCCGAACGCAAGCGGGCCAGCGCCTCGGTCGCCTGGACGCAGAGATCCGCCTGGTTCACCAACAACTCCATGAAGCGGCGGTCATTGGGGCGCAGCAGGCGGGCCACGGAGTGGCGCCATCGCATCGTCCTGCGCCCGGCCCTGGTGAGCGGTTGATCGCCCGCAGTGGTCACGCGGACACCGTGTTGCTGACGGGAATGACCCGACATGCGTCAGTGGGGAAGCAGACACGTAGCTCGGAGCCGATCGTCAGCGGGGAATCAGAGAAGATCTTGAAGCGCGCTCCGCCGCCGCTGTCCACCTCGTACTGCCACCGATCGCCGTGGAACGCGCCCTCGGTCACGCGCACCGCAAGGTCGTTACCGTCGGGCGTCTCCTTGTCGGCAAGTATGCGGATCGACGTCGGCCTGATGAGCGCGTGGCCGTGGCTGTTGATCTCGCCGTGGGGCCGGCCGATGACCGTCCAGCCGGTGCCACTGACCCGCACCGCATCGGGACCGAGCCTCTCGACGGTGCCTGTCATCACGTTGACGACACCGAGAAAGCGGGCGACGAAGAGGTTGCTCGGCCGAGCGTAGATTTCGACCGGTTCGCCCACCTGTTCGATGCGGCCCTCGTTGAGCACGATCATCTGCGACGCCATGCTCAGTGCCTCTACGTGGTCATGGGTGACGTGGATGGCCGTGATCCCCAGTCGCTTGATGAGGCGCACCAACTCCTGGCGCATCTCCTCGCGGAGCCCGGCGTCGAGCGAGCTGAGCGGCTCATCGAGGAGCAGCAGCTGCGGTTCGCTCACGATGGCTCGCGCCACGGCGACCCGCTGCTGTTGACCACCGGACAGCTGGTGCGGATAGCGCTGCGCCTCGTGGTCGAGGTGCACCATCTCGAGCGCCGTCATGACCTTGGCGCGGATCGTGGACTTGTCGGCGTGGCGGACGCGGAGCGGGAAGCCGACGTTATCCTGGACGCGCATGTGCGGCCAGAGCGCGAAGTCCTGGAAGATCATGCCGAGGTCGCGGCGCTCGGGTGGCACGTTGACCCCGTCCTGCCGCGAGTACATCACGCGGTTGTCGAAGCGGATGGTGCCGTCCCTCGGTGTGTTGAGCCCCGCCACGCTGCGCAGGATGGTGGTCTTGCCGCAGCCCGATGGCCCGAGCAGAGCGGTGATCGTGCCCGAGGCCACGGTGAGGGTGACGTCTTCGACGGCACGCTTGGCGCCGAAGCTGCAGGCGAGATTCTGGACCAGCACTTCCATGGTCAGATTCGCCGTGTTGCCAACGACTGAGCCCGGGTGCCCGGTCGAAAGATGAGGTTGATGACGACCACCACGACGAGGACGAATGAGATGGCCAGCATCATCATCGCGGTCCCGGTGCCGATATTTCCGAGGTCACCGAACTTCTGGATCAGCGCGACGCCAAGCGTCGGTTCACCAGGAGGGTAGAGCATCTCCGACATGGCCAAGTCAAACATGACGATAACGAAGGTGAGCAGCCACACCGATACGATTGACTTCTTCATCAGCGGCAGCACGATGCGAAACAGCAACGTGAGCATGCGGGCACCGGAGACCTGGCCGGCATCGATCAGCGAGCCCGAGATCTGCTGCACCCCACTGAGGTGGAGGCGGACCGCCATCGAGACCTGCTGGCCGACGTAGCTGAGCAGCAGAAGTAGCAGCGAGCCGTAGATGGCGATGCCAATGCTGTAGAGCCAGTCCTGGTTGAAAGCGAACACGTAACCCGCCGCCATGACGATGCTCGGCACCACCATGCTGACCACGGTGAGCTGGTTGAGCACGATGCGGCCGAGGCCCCGCCAGCGAAAGATCATGTAGGTGACGATCAGGCTGAGCAGCGAGGTTATCGATGCTGCCTCGACCGAGAGTTGGACGCTCCGCCATAGAGCGCCGAGCCCGAGGTTCAGGTCGCCGAGAACCGCCGCGTAGTTCTGCAGGCCGAAGTTGCTTGCCACCAGCCCGCGGCCGATGTTCTGCATCAGCGAGATGGTGATCGACGCGGTGAACGGTGCACCAAGCGCCGCCGCAAAGACCACCACGGTACCCACCAGCGCCGGCCACCGCCACCGTCCCAGCTTGATGTGCGACGGCACATGGCCGCGACCGGAGATGACCTGGAAGGAGCGCTTGCGCAGCAGCAAGCCCTGGACGCCGAGCGCGGCCCCCATGCTGAGCACCAGGAATGTCGACATCGCCGCAGCTAGCGGGAAGTTGATCGGAAAGCTCGACACGTAGTTGTAAATCTCCAGCGTCATCAGCGGGAAGCCCGCCTGCTGACCGATGGTCGCGGCGATGCCGAAGTCGGAGATGACCTCCGCGAAGACCAGAAGCAGACCGGCTAGGAGGGCGGGGCGGAGCAGCGGGATGACCACGCGCATCCAGGCGCGAAACCGTCCGGCCCCGGACACGCGCGCGGCCTCCTCGTACTCGGCCCCGATGGACTGCAGCCCGGCACTTGCGGCCAGGTATACGAACGGAAAGAGCTTGAAGGTGAGCACCAGCCCGATGCCCCAGGGGCTGAAGAACGACGTTGCCAATGGATTCTGGTGGCCGAGGGTGAGATCGAGAAAACCGCCGCGCTGCATCAGGGCGGTCCAGCCGAGAGAGACGAGGTACGAAGGTGTGAAGAAGTCGACCCAGATCAGCGCCTCGAACACCCGCCGCCCGGGCAGGTCCGTGCGGTTGAGGAGCACCGCCAAGGGCACACCGATGGCACTTGCGGTGATGCAGACGGCCAGGCCCATGCCGACCGAGTCGAGAATGGCGACGTAGTTGGCCTTGGCGGCGAACGTGTCACCGAAGGGGCGGAAGGGCGTCTGTCCAGATGGGAAGATCGCCTGGATGAGCAGCATCGCCAGCGGGAAGACGATGAGCAGCAGCAGCAGCAGCACCGACACGGCTATGACCACGCGGTCCAGCCTCAGCTGACGCCGCCAGACCCCCCCGGCGGCAGGCTGGCCCAGCCCGGCCGCTGCCACCCCGGCCACGATCTAGGAGGATCCGAGCGTCTTGAAGCGCTGTTTGATGCCGGCTTCCTGCTGCGCTGCCTTGTTGAGGTCCACGATCGTCCAGTTGATGCCGGTCGACAACCGCTGCGGCGCCTGGTTCACGTTGGCACGCACGGGGATGATCCAGGCGTCACCCGAGACGCCCTTGCCCTGCGCAGCATCGCCGATCTGGCCTGTCTGCCCAGTCGGGCCCAACACATAGTCGACAAACGCCTTGGCCGTAGCCACGTTGGTGGACTTGGCCTCAATCCCGATGACGTCGCCTTGGAGGACTGTGCCGCTGCTCGGATAGCTGACGCCCAGGGGAGCGCCCTTGGCGACCGAGTCATAGAATGCCGCCGAGTCCTGCGCCAGGGCGATCTGGCGGCCGCCAGATTCGACCGCAGCCAGCGTCGGCGTGTTGGTCTTGAACACCTTCATGCCATTTGCGAACAAGGCGGTGATGAAGGCCCAGCCGGGCCCATCGCCCATGCGCTGCAGGATGCCGAAGATGGCCCCGTACGACGGTCCGCTGAAGGCGGGGTCGGTCATGGCGATCTGGTCCTTGAACTCCGGCTTAAGAAGATCTGGCCAGTCGTGCGGAGCGGCAAGGGCGCTCAGGGCTCGGTTGTTGTAAATGAACGGTCCCGCGCCGCTGAGGCCGACGGCGGTGAAGAGCCCGCCGTGGTCGCTGACGCTGAGCGCGAGGTCGGACATGCCGCTTCGCTGCGGGGAGAGGTAGGGCTGTAGGCGGCCCTGCTGGCCGAGCCCGGCCATGCCTTCGGCATCGGAGAGAAGGTAGACGTCGGCCTTGGGGTGCGAGGCCTCCGCCTCGATGCGCGCCAGCACCACCCCGGCGTCGTCGTTGTAGTTGTTCACCTTGACGCCGGTGGCCTTGCCGAAAGCGTCGGCGACCTGCTGCGCGGTATCGGTGGAGCTGTAGAGCTCGAGGGTGCCTCCAACGGTGCCGCCGCCGCTCGAGCCCGAACCGCCGGGCGAGCTTGACGAACCACAGGCCTCGAGGATCAGCGCGATGGTTGGAAGGCTCAGGCCGGCGACCAGGCCGTTGCGGATCAACTGGCGCCGCGAGATCGGTGCTGCAAACAGCGAGCGCTCCCGGTTGACGTCGTCTGCCACGAGACCACCTCCCGCGCCGTTCCCCACGTCGCTTAGTAGAGCGTAAATTGGATGAAACAGTTGCTACAAGCGAATGTGTACTACACCACCGGGGCCGCTGTCAATGGGTCAGGGAGTGGCCCCGACCAGCCGCGTCACGGCGTGGATGGCGGCGGCGAGGAGCAGGGCAAGGGGCAGAGTGACGGCCCAACTTGCGGCCATCTCGCGCACGATGCCCCAGCGGATTGCCGAGGCGCGCACGCCGAGGCCGACGCCGACCAGGCCGCCGTCGATTGTCTGGGTGGTGCTCACCGGCGCCCCCAACCCGGCGAAGGCGGCCACCACCACGCCGGCGCCGAACTGAGCCGACATCGCCTGGATCGGGCGCAGCTTGACAACGCCGAAACCGATGCGCTGAGCCAGCGACCAGCCGCCGAGGACCGTGCCGGCCAGGAAGCTGATGCATGCCGCGATCACGGGGACAGCGCCGTTGAACGACAGCGTGTGGGCGGCTGTGGCGGCGCCGGCAACTGCAATGAGCCCGACGGTCTTGCCGAGGTCGTTGGCACCGTAGGCGAACGCTTGCAGTGCGGCCGCGACATACTGCCCACGCGCTAACCGGAGCACGCGGCGGTGGGCAACCCGGCCGAAGAGGCGCCGGGCCACCGCGAAGATCGCAAGCCCGAGCGCGCCGCCGGCCACGATCGAGATGGGCATGGCTGCGAGCACGCGGGCGGTCGCGGCCCAGCGCACCCCGGACCCGGCCCCGGCCCCAATGATCGCCCAGCCCAGCATCGCGCCAACCAGCGCCAGGGTCATGCTCGTCGGGATGACCAGCCGCCATGACAGCCAGACCACGGCCAGCGAGACGGTGACGATCAGCGTGAAGCCGACGGCGCCCTGGGCGGGCAGGTCGATGATGCTGCTGCCTATGGTTTGCGCCACCGGGGAACCGATCAGGACAGCCCCGGCCGGGACGAACAGGAGGAGCAGCAGCGCTGCACGCGACGAGATGCGGCGGCCCGAGGTGAACGACGCCAGGAGATTGCCACCGTCGTTGAAGCCTGACCCGACGCCATAGGCGCACGAGACCGCCACCAGTCCCGCTGCCTGCGCCGTCACGGCACTGGGCGCGCGGACCTCACCGATCCACCTGCGGGAGGACCAGCGAACGGTCCTCCACGGCTGGCGGGAACGGGACGGGCGCGGTGACCGGCTCGACCCGTGCGCTCGCTGCGGCGATGGCCCGCTTGCGGCTGGACTTGGTGGCGTCGTGGAGCCCCGCCCACACCGCTAGAAGCACACCCGCGATCAGCAAGCCGCCGGCGACGGAATGACCGTCGCCGAAGTGGGTGGCGAAGAGGGCGACGCCGAGCAGCGCGAGGACTGCGACGATCGCCAAAGCTCCGTCATCAACGAACAGTCCCCAAAGCTCGAGGACAGCGGTGCGCAGGACGCGGCTGATGCCCCGCGGAGCCGCGGCTGCGTGCACCGGCCGCTTGAGGATTTGCACGAAAATGACCGACGCCAGTCCGTACACCGCGATCAGCGGCAGCAGGCTGAGGTCCGCGCCCCACCAATGGACACCGATCCCCTCGCCGGCAAAGAAGGTGCCGAAGGCGGTGAGCATGATCCCGACCACGTACTTCATGGTGTTCTCGGGGACCCGCGTCAGCGGATGGCGGAAGACGACGCCGGCGCCCCCGACGACGAGCAGCGACGCCAACGCACCGACGGCGGCTGCGCCGGCGTTCTGCAGCCCGCCGAGGGCCACCACGATGAACACAACCTCGAGGCCCTCGAGGAACACACCGCCGAAGGAGGTGGTGACGCCAACCCTGTCGATACCCGTCCGCGATGAGCCGGTCGCCGCCAGCATCTCGGTCGTCTCCGCGAAGGTCTTGGCCTCGTTGTGGAGAGACTTCAGGCCGCTCGACCGCAGGATTGCCTTGTGCAACCACTTCAGCCCGAAAAGGAGCAGGAAGACGCCCACCAGGGTCCGGGCGGCATCAATGGACACCTTGTTGGTGATGGTGAGACCGAACACCGCTACCAGGGCAACGAGGGCGACGAGGCCGAGAAACATGCCGAGGAACGCCGTGCGCCAGCCCTTGAAGAGGCCGACGGCAAGGACAATGGTCAGGGCTTCCACCCACTCGACTGCGGCTGCAAGCGCGGTGGCCAGCAGGACCAGGATGTTCATATGTCACCCTCGGGGCGGCGCGCTGAGCGCGTCACGCATGTATTGATGTCACGTATGCTACATGTTATCTGGGTGCCGCGTCAATGACGCTGGGTGGTTGACGAGCGGCTAACCGCCGGTGGCAGAGCCGCCCTGCAGGGCATGCAGACGGCGACGGCGCGGAGACCGTTGCGAAGCCTCGGCGGGAGCGCCCCCATCAGCGGCGGCCTGGTTCTCGAACACACGCTCCTCGAAGGTCTCGAGCAGTTTCTCGCAGCGGCCGAGCCACGCCATGGCGTCGTCGCGGTTGGGTGCGCCGAACCAGTCCCGCTGGCTGACCCGTTCGTACCAGTTGACGATCTTTTCGAACTCGATGCGGATCTCCTCCGCCTCCTCGTACGTGAAGTTCTTGCGGAACGTCTCGAACTCGATCTCCTTCTGAAAGTTGACCTCACAGTTCTCGATGATCTCCGCGAAGTGCTTGGCGGTCTGGTCACGGAACTGGGCGACAAGCTTGTCTCGCTCCTCGCCGGGTAGACGTCCCAGTGGCAGGAGGTGAAAGCTGCCGCCAGACGACACAAGCTTGGTGAGAATGGGTTGAAGGTCGCGCCGGATGGCGGCGCCCTCTGGAAAAACGCAGACCGACTGCTGCAGATACAGGACGCCCATCTTCTTGAGCTGGCGCCACACGGCCACGCGCGCCGAGGTGGGCTTGGTGGGCATGCGGTAGACGAACATTAGAAAGCTGGACGGGATGGTCATGTCGTAG
This sequence comes from Candidatus Dormiibacterota bacterium, assembly GCA_963850385.1. Taxonomy (GTDB): domain Bacteria; phylum Chloroflexota; class Dormibacteria; order Aeolococcales; family Aeolococcaceae; genus Aeolococcus. The sequence goes on along the minus strand of CAWKKS010000001.1, from coordinate 1,471,449 downwards.
CGGTTGATGTTACACATGTATCATCCCGCACATAAGCCGTCGGCCTCGGGCAGGGATGGTGAGTTGGCGGCGACGATAGGTGGAAGGGTTTCGGAACCGCGCGATTACCGGCTGCTGCTGGTCGCGCGCTTGGTGCGGGCGTTCGGCTTTGGCGTAGCGTCCGTGGTGCTCGCAATCTATCTCGCGCGCGAGGGCGAGTTGCCCGGAACTATCGGCGTCGTGCTGAGTGTTGCAGTCGCTGCGAGCGCCCTGCTCGGTCTCGCCGTGGCTGCCGCCTCCGTACACCTGGGGCGGCGGACCTGTCTGGCCATTGCTGGGCTGCTGATGGCCATCAGCGGAGCAGGACTCGCCTGGGGTGGGACGACGCCGTTCGTGTTCGTCGCTGCCGCGACCGGGATGATGGGCGCTTCGAACATCGACGCCGGACCGTTCTCCGCGGTAGAACAGGCTGTATTGGCGGAAGCAGTTGGCGAGTCGGCCCGCAACATCTCCTTCGCCCGCTACTCGCTCACCGGTGGGCTCGCCTTCTCGGCTGGCGCTCTGATCGCGGGACTGGCCACCACACTTCAACGAATGCAGCTCTTCCTGCTGGTATATGCGACGATCGGGTTGGCGACATCTGCGCTCGCTGCGGCACTGTCGCGGGGGGTCGACGGGTTGCCGCGCGGTGTCGGCAGCCAAGGTTCGCCACCGGATCACCCGAGCGCCGGGCTAGCCAAGCTGACCGCGCTGTTCGCAGTTGACGCCTTCGGCGGCGGGTTCGTTGTCCCGTCGGTCATTGCTTTGTGGCTGCACGTGCGCTTCGGACTCGGTGCCGGCGCGGTGGGGCCTGCATTCGCGGTCATGAGCGTGGTCCAGGCTGCATCGTCAGAGTTGTCCGGGAGACTCGCCAACCGCATCGGCCTGGTGCGCACCATGGTGTTCACCCATCTACCCAGTAACGCCCTGTTGCTGCTCGTGCCATTCGCCCCAACCGCCATCGTTGCAATCGCGCTGCTCATCGCGCGGTCTAGCCTCTCGCAGATGGACTCCCCCGCACGACAGTCCCTTGTTGTGTCGATCGTGCCACCCGCGAGACGTGCCTCGGCAGCAGCAACGGTTGGCGCGGCACGCGGGCTCGCGCAAACCGGCGGGCCTGTCCTTGCCGGGATCGCTATCGGAGGCGGCGCCCTTGCTCTGCCGTTCTTGGTTGCCGGATCGGTGAAAGCCGCGTATGACCTCGCGTTGTACGAAGGATTCCATCGAGGAAACCCTGAGAATTTCTAGTCCTTCGACAACCCGCTCGTTGCAATCGCCGACGGCGCACGCATTCGAGCCGTCGCCATGAGACCCCGGGCGGTTCAGGCAGTGGTTTCAGGATCCGACGAACGCTACTTCCCGCAGAACATTCGCGGTCGGCCTTCGACCGATGCCGGGCCATTCCGTATTCGGATCACGGAGTGGAGCGGGAGACGAGGCTCGAACTCGCGACCCTTACCTTGGCAAGGTACGCCTCTCATTCCGTATTCAGACCCGGTCCACATTGGCCTCTAGACCACTACTTGCCCCCAATTTCCACGGGATCCCACGCTGCCCCTACGGGCGTCGACGCTGAGCACAACATCCGAGAATTGCGGCTGCGTCGCCGTTGCACATTCGAACCGGCCCCGCGAGCCGAAAATCCGACCACGTGAGGAGGTACGCACCAATCATTGATCCGGGACTGGTGGCACACGGCCAGCGGCCGCTTTTCTCGATCATTCGGGCGACTGCCGACGACGAGCCTGCGCTGCGGGATGCGCTGTATGAGGCCGTGAGCTGGCGCGAGACGCAGTCACGGCCTCCCATCGAAGAGGTCCTCAGCCATTCGGCCGTCGAGGTCTATTTGTAGAGCTGGGGTCGTGCAGGTGATCTGAGCTTCGTCGCGGAGGACGCCTCTGGCCACCATGTCGGTGCGGCTTGATACCGGCTGTTCACACCCGATCGCCACGGCTACAGATTTGTGTCTCAGCGCGTGCCGGAAGTATCGATCGGGCTCGTACTGTCGGTACGTCGCTTACGATGGAGGTGCAGCTCCTTCCAGAGACCATCGCGACAATCACACACGGAGGAGCGTGACGCGAGACACCGCGCCAAGCCGCTCTCCTCGACGGGATGCGGTGGCTGTGGGCACGAAGGCGCTTCAGCCCAGCTCCAGGCACAATTACCCCGCGAAGTGGAACGTGCTGACCATCTGCGAGTAGGCGTCGAGATGCGGGCCTCCGCTGACGTCGTCGATCTCGACCGCGAGAGCCCCTCCGGCGTGATCGAGCAGGTACAACCGCATCGCGCCGGCACCCGTCAGCGCATGTTCGAGCTGTGAGGCCCCAGTCCCGATGATCACTGGAACGAACGGCGTGCCGCCAGCCCTGCAGGCCTTGGGCCAGGAGGCCGTCATCTTGAGGTCAACTACCTCGCCTTGTAGCCCACCCACCCGCACGGCCTTGCGGCCCGTCGTGGTGAGACCCGGCTGCTCCGCCATCCAGGTGACGATGTCCGATGCTGACCTCCCCACCCCGGCGGCAGGCCTTCCGCTGCAGTCCTGGGCATCCGGGGCGACGCTCGCGTAGGCACCGACAAAGTCGCCGGTACCGTCGTTGACACCTTGAAGACTCCCGCCCGTCGGGACGAGCAGGAAGTTGCCGGGCAAATCCTCCAAGTTGTTCCAACCGCTGCCAACACGGTAGGTGAGGGTTGGTCGGAATGACACCGTCGTATAGCTTCCCGCGGCCAGGGGGCCACGGCAGTCGCCGCCGTCAGGATTCGGGCAGCCTGTGAGCGGAGTTGGCGTCGAATGCTGAGGAGACGTTGACGAGCTGATCGAAGCTGGTGACGCCGCTGAACCACACCCAGTGCCAATGAGGAGCAGTACCGCAATCGCGGTCCGGGCCACCCATTGGGGCACGCCCGCTCGGGGTGCGAGCCAACGTCGCGATGTGACTGCAAGCCGGTCGGTCGGCATCACTGTGACGTCCTCCATGGCTAGACGATGCGGCCGTCGAAACATGTCTAGAGGCTCATGCTGTCGCCGCCTCGCCGCAAACCGCCCCCTCGCTTGGCGACGCTGCCCAACCGTGGCGTGATCGTGGTCATTCTGTTGTCGCCGTGAAGGCGAGTTGGTTGAGGTTCGACGGCCGCAGTGGGTTACGCAAGTAGGTCGCGGGCATCGACATGAACGTAAATGTCTCGAGCTCTGGCCACGTCGCAACCGGCCGGGCGCCCGGGACGCACGAGCATTGCGCCGGTTGATGCGATCTCACCGATACCAGCGTCTTTGGCGCACGTCTCAGCCTTCCTGGTAGGTTGCATGACTCAGTCCAAGTGGGGGGACGAGAGCGGTGTTGTGTTGCGCGTACACGGCGGCGAGTCCTCCGGTGGGAGGGGAGCCCGGCGAGGCGATCATTGCGCCGATATCCTCGAGCATCTGAGCAACGCGACCGGGAGTCGCGACGATGAGAATGCGCGCGTTGGCCTGACCGATGTTCTTGAACGTGTGAGCGCTACCCCGCGGAACAGAGACCGTCGAACCCTGACCGGCGCTGATGATCGCGTCGCCGATCCGGAACTCGAACGCACCCTCGGTAACATAGAAGACCTCGTCATACGAACCGTGCACATGATCAAGCGGCGCGGGGCCGCCTGGCTCAGCCACCGTCTCCAAAACGGCAACGCCGTCGTCAAGGCCCGTCAGGGCCTTCACGAACAGGACGTCACGCCCGATACGGATCGGGTGACCCTCACCGACTCCATTGGCCTCCGGTTCGCGCGTCGGTTTCATGCGGTGCGGCCACCTCGCGCAGGGACTCGGATTGGCGTTCGCGAGGCCGGCGCGTTCACGCGCGCCTCCATCATGCTGACGCCGGCGCACCCGATGCCAAAGGCGTTGTACTGCGCTGACGCGACATACTCTCGGAGCAGCGCCGTGACCACCCTTCGCGCTAACTCGGTACACCGATGGAGTGGTGCGGAGGAGTCGCGAGATGGTCCGGCGAGATCGCGGTGCGGGGCGAAGTCATTTGTCAATTCCATGGGCCGGATGGTGTCAACTGGGGACCACGGGAAACATCGTGGAAAGTACCGAATTAGCCCCTCGAACGACTCCGGATTACTCTCCGACCTTCTGCCGGGTCACCCACGCGGCCACCTGAGCGCGGGAGCTGAAGTCGAGCTTCGTGAGGATGTGCTCCATGTGGCTCTCGACGGTTCGCTCGGAGAGGAAGAGCCGCGCTGCCATCGCCTTGGTGGTCATGCCCGCCGCGACCAGTTGAGCGACCTCGATCTCGCGTCGACTGAGACCGCCAGGGCGTGCGGCTCCGTCCGCGGGCGGTCTCTGCTCATGGCGGAGTCCGGCCACGAGCTGAGCGTGTGGCATGGTGAATCCCATGTGCCAGGCCGCTTCCGCCGCGGCCGGCGGAAGGGTGGCTCGCGCCCTGAGCATCTCCGGTTCGACACGCAATGACCAAGGAGCGCTCAGCGTTGTCTCGATCTCGATCCGCATCCGCGCGGCCGCGCCGAACAACGTGAGCGCCGAGCGGTCGTCGACGCCCACCTGGATGCACGCGAGGCCTTCAACCAGGAATGCGCTGGAGAGGAGGTCCCCTGGCGGGACCAGCTCGAGCGCGGCAGTGAAACTACCCTGAGCCTCGGCTGGCGCACCGCACTCGAGGTCGAGCCAGCCGAGCTGAAAATAAGCATTGGAGACCTGGTAGGCGTCCTCGATGCCGCGTGCCACCTGCAAAGCTCGGACGATGTGTGGCCTGGCGGCTACGGGGTTTCCCAGCTGCATCTCTATCGACCCCAGGAATGACAGGCACAGCGAGAGGGCTGGCAGGAAGCCGCCCTCCTCGAACAACGGCGCCGCCCGAAGCAAATGGTCTCGTGCTGACGTTGGATCGCCGTCGCGTCGCTCGGCCGTGAACGCGCGCCCGAGGAAGAACTGCGCGCGCAAAAAGTCATCATCCACCTCGTCGATCAGGGCGCGAAATTGCTCTTCCGGCAGGGCAATCGCCTCGGGCTGGGCAGCTCGGCCGGCCAGTGCGGCGGCGGCCCAGACGCCGCGGGCGTAGGCCACCGACCCCTCAAACGGTGCCCGCGCCAGTGCGTCGTTCAAGCGCCGCAAGCCCTCAGCGGGAGCGTAGAGCACCCACAGGTGGAAGAGGGCAGACGCCAGTGCAACCTCCGCCGCGGGGGCGCGGCGGCTCCAAACCAGCGCGGCTCTCACATCCGCGATCTCCTGCCAGAGGGCCGCGTGCTCCTCGACGGCGCCGCGATACTTTGATTTCTCGAATGCGCTGCCGGCCCGCTGCATGTAGAGAGCGAGGTGGCGGTCGTGCGCCTCCTTGTGGGCGTCCCCCGGACCCAGCTTCTCGGAGGCGTAATCGCGGACGGTCTCGAGAAGTCTAAAGCGGAGCTGCCCGTCGGGCCGAGCCTCCACTTGCACCATGGACTTGTCGACCAAACGCTGCAGCCCGTCGAGCACCTCTGCCTTGGGGAGCGAGGGGAGGGCACAGATCTCCTCGGCCGAGTTGGCCGAAAAAGCACCCACAAAGACGGATAGCCGTTGCAAGAGGGCAGCTTCCGGCGGAGTCAACAACTCGTAGCTCCAATCCATCGCGGCACGCAAGGTCCGGTGCCGCTCGTCGGCGTCGCGGGCACCCCCGGTGAGCAGCTGAAAGCGATCCGACAGCCGGGACAGGATCTGCGCAGGAGACATGGTGCTGATGCGTGACGCCGCCAGCTCGATGGCGAGTGGCACGCCGTCCACACGCCTGCAGATGGCGCCGATTGCGGCGGCGTTCGCGGCGTCGATATCGAAACCGGGGCGCAGGCTTCGGGCACGTTCAACGAACAGCTGCACGGACTCCACCGCGGCCAGCGCCTCGGGAGCGTCGCCCTCCCTTGGCAGCCGAAGTGACGGCACACGCCAGGTCGTCTCGCCATCGACATTCATCCGCTCGCGGCTCGTCGCGAGCACGGAGATACGGGGGCAGGCAGCGAGCAACCAGGACAGGGTGGCTGCGACGCCCTCTATGAGATGCTCGCAATTGTCGATCACCGCGAGCAGGTGTCGGTTACGCAGGCTCAGGGCCAGCTCCGCCAAGGTGTCCCCTGAGATGATCCTCACGCCTGCTGTGGCGGCGATGGCGTTGCTGACCATTGCCGGGTCGCGAACCGGAGCTAGTTCTACGATCATGCAGCCATCGGCGAAACGGGGCTCCTGCTGTCTCGCAAACTCCACCGCGAGGCGTGTCTTGCCGCAGCCCCCGGGACCCAGGAGGGTGAGCGCTCGCGTATGCGCCAACAGCCTCCGCAGCTCAGCCAATTCCCGCTTTCTGCCGATGAAGCTGGATGGTTTTGCGGGCATGGTCCGGTCCAGGTGCGCAGAGGCTCCCGGAAGCCTCTGACTACGGCCCAAGGGGCCGTAGGTCGTGCTGTTCCGAGGTGTCTTGTGCATAGCTGGCTTTCGGGTGCAGTGCTCTTTCCAACCCTTTCCCGACGAAAGGCATCATTCTCATCTCACAGCCGTTAGCCCAAATGCTGACTAGTCTGGGGACCGGGGGTGGCAGGTTCGAGTCTAAGCGGCAGAAGAGCCTCGAACTCGCGACCCTTACCTTGGCAGGTAGGTTTGCCGGTCATCGGCTCCCAGTGCTCGACCTGATAAGAGGGGCCAGGCCACCCAGAAGTGTGGAACAAGATGCAGAGGGTTCGCCCCTTGCTACTCCACCGGAGCGCGCCGTGGGACCTGGGGCCCGGGGAAAGGTTGGGCCTTGTGTCCGATCGGCCGGTCAAGTGTGGGTGTTGTAGTACGTGATGACCACCCTCACGCCACGAGGCACGGGCGCCAAGGGTGCGACTCCGCGCGGCTTCGGCCCATGGCCCCTAACACCACTTTCTACAGGTAGTGCTTCTAGGGATTCCTAGAACGCTACTTTCGCCGCGATCCCAAGCGGTCTACGCAGACCGAAGCCGGGCCATTCCGAATACAAATCACGGAGTGGAGATGCTCCTATGTCATGTCAAGGCCGGTCGAGGGAGCGCCTGGAACACTTCGCGGGCGATGTAGCGCTTGAGGCAGCGAAGGATCTCGCGCTTGGATAGCCCTTCGGAGGTGCGGCGGGCGACGTAGGCGCGAGTGCGTGGGTCGCAGTTCATCCGGGTGAAGGCGATGCGCCAGAGAGCAGTGTTGCCCTGACGATCACCACCACGGTTGAGGCGGTGGCGCTGCGTCTTGCCGGAGGAGGCAGGGAGCGGCGACACACCGCACAGCGCGGCGAAGGAGGCTTCGGAGCGCAGCCGCTGAGGATTGTCACCAGCAACGACGAGGAGGGCACCGGCAACCTCTGGCCCGACGCCGAGGAGCTCGAGCAGCGCGCCGGCGTGAGCGCGGATCAGCGGCGCCACGACGCTGTCGATGGCGACGATCTCGGCGCTGAGTGCCTGGTGCCGTTGGGCGAGGAGGCGCAACGTCCAACGAACCACGGAGCGCACGCTGTCGACCTCGCCGACGCGGAACCGCGCGGCCTGGGCGATCAACCGGTGCGGCGAGAGCCGGTGCAGCTGGTCGCGCAGATCTGCAGGGGCCCCGACCACCACGGCGTGCATCTGGTTGATGGTCTGGGTGCGCGCCTGGATGGCCGAACGTCGTGCCACGCGAAGGATTCGCAGCTGCTCGACCCAGTCGCCTCCGGCCTTCGGCGTGATGCCCGACGTCCCGGCCAGCACGGCGCGCGCAGCGGCCTCGGCGTCGATGGTGTCGGACTTGCCACGGTCTCGGCGCAGCTTGCGGTTCGGTCCTCGGATCTCCACCACGGAGCTGCCCTGCGCCTGCAGGAAACGCGCCAGGCCAGCGCCGTACGACCCGGTGCCCTCGACGCCGTACTGCACCTCCGGTGCGAACGACAGCGCCCACTGGTGGAGTGCGCTGCAGCCCTTCTCGGAGGTGGCCACGGAACGGTGACCGAGGAGTCGGCCGTGCACATCAATCGCTGCGGCCACGTGCACGTCCTTGTGGGTGTCCACCCCCACGATGATCTGCTGTGCCACGCTAGACCCGGTCATCGGCTCCCTCCAAGGACGGATGGCTGGCACCGGTGGGCGAGCGGACACGACTGTTATGGGACCTCTAGCCAGGCTCCTATGAGGTCACGCTCGTTCCATCGGCGCCTCTCTGTTCTCGGGAGAGGGTTGACAGATCTCCAAGAAGGCACACGTCGGCCAGCGGGAGACTGGGTCAAACCCCCACCCGAAGCCAGACTATCGGCTCCGGTGTGAGGGAGACTGACAGCGGGAGACGAGGCTCGAACTCGCGACCCTTACCTTGGCAAGGTACCGTTCCCATTCTGTATTCGCGAGGGCCGAAAATGGCGTCTAACACGAGTACTTACCCCCAATTTCCACGGGGATCGACGCTTACCACGCGGGAAGCCACACAGACCAGACGGCGTTGCACGCTGACCCCAAATCGCAGAATCGTGGGGGAGGGCGGTCGCGCCGCACCGGAGGCGGTCGGAGATGGGCGCGGTCAGATACCAACGATCATCGCGACTGTGTCGCCGCACCCTCGTTTGCGAGATGCGTCCTGCTCAGAAGTCGTCGGCGTGACCGGAGACCTGATGATCGGCGTAGTGCCGGGCTAGAACGAGCTCTCGGACATGCGTGTTGTGTACTGCGTCACAAACCGACCTCCAGTGCGTCGCAGGCAACCGCAACCGGGTCGGTTAGCCGCAGCCGCGCCGAATGGCGACTGGCCGCTTCGCGGTAGGCCGGACTTGTCGTCACCTCGTGGACCGCAGCGGTGATGGCCTCAACGCTCAACTCTTCCCGCGGTATCACCCTGGCGACCCCCAAGCGCTTGGCCCTGGCAGCCACGCCGGGCTGGTCGCGACCCCAGGGCACCAACACCATCGGGACCCCGTGCCAAAGCGCTTTCATGACCGAGCCGTGGCCGGCGTGACTGACTAGTGCCACCGACCGCCCAAGCGCGGCAGCATGCGAGACATACGGCTCAGCTCGGGCGTTGGCTGGGAGAGGACCAAGCTCCTCCGCAGGACGGGAGCCGCCCGTAGTCACGAGGACCCTCAGCGGGGCTGCGCCCAGACCGCCCATCGCCGCTTTGGCAACCGCCGCGTCATCCTGCAGCTGTGAGCTGAGTGTGACCAGGACCCAGGGGTCGCCCGGGACGTCCAGGTATGGCGGAAGCGAGCTCTGCGGCTCCCAGATCAGAGGTCCGACGTAGCGATGGTTCTCCGGCAGGTCCTCGTATTCGAAGTCGAAGATTTGATCGCTGGCATGGAGGACAAGCGTCGCTCGGTCCACGAAAGGCAGCAAGGACTCGATCAGGGGGATCGCCCTCGGGCCGAAATCGGCATCCAAGGGTCGAGGAGGGTTGGGGCCGATGTAGAAGGTCGAGTTGACCATGGCCCACGGGATCGCGACGCTGGACGCGGCGAAATCCGCCGCACCGATGCCGAAGAGCGACGTGAGCATTGTGTCGGGTCGCTCGCGCTCGATCACCCCTGAAACCAGTGCCCCGACGTCTCTGGACCAGGCCGCGATCTCGCCGGTGATAACACGACCTTGCTCCGTCAGGCTCAGGTCACCAAGCCTCTTGAACACCCCGCCGAGGATCCGGCCCATGTCCAGCTCCGGCGGAATCTCAATGCAGGTGATCCCGCGCGGGACAACTGCTCGTGCCACCGCGGAGTCACCCACAAACGTCACACGATGTCCTCGATCCAGCAGGCCAACGGCGGCCGCCATCAGCGGTTGCAGATCACCACCCGCGCCGCCCATAGCGAGAACGAGCACCTTTTCCATCACGCCCATTCTGGCGTTATGTGGAGCCGTCAGCTTGCCGAAGATCCTCGGTGATCCGCGGCAATCACACAGGAGCCACACCGACTTCCACAGATGAGATCAAACCAGCGGGAGACGAGGCTCGAACTCGCGACCCTTACCTTGGCAAGGTAATGCTCTACCACTGAGCTACTCCCGCTCGCGGCCGCCGAGTATATCCCAGTCCCGTGTGGCGCCCCTCAGTGCCCGGTGAACTCGGGGGCATGTTTGCCGATGAAGCCTTCGATGCCGGCAGCGAAGTCGTCGCTCTCCGAGGCGAGAACCTGCGCCTCCTCTTCGCGCGCCAGCTGCTCGTCCAGCGTGCTGTCGTGGGATTGCAGCAGCAGGCGCTTGATCAACCCCATCGATCGCGGCCCGCGGCTCAGCCGGCCGGCCAGCTCGCCGGTGGCCCGGGCGAGGTCATCGTCGGGTACCACGCGGTGCACCAGGCCGATTCGCAGCGCCTCCGCCGCGGACACGGTCTCGCCAAGCATGGCCAGCTCGAGCGCCTTGGCCGTCCCCACCAGGCGCGGCAGGAAGTAGCTGCTGCCGGCGTCCGGAACGAGCCCGATCCGCACGAACGCCTGGATGAAGGTGGCGGACTCGCCGGCGACCCGGAAGTCGGCTGCCAGCGCGAGCGACATTCCGGCCCCGGCGGCGACGCCGTTCACCGAGGCGATGACCGGCTTCTCCATCTCGCGCATCGCTCGCACCATCGGCACGTAGTGATCGCGAAGGTGGCCGCGGATGTCGGCGTCAGCCCCCGCGCCGGCGCGCAGATCCTGTCCGGAGCAGAACGCCCGACCAGCGCCGGTGACGACCACCACCCGGACGCTGTCGTCGGCGGCCGCCTGACGGCATCCAGCCGCCACGGCGTCGAGGACCTCGCCGGTGAGGCCATTCAGCACCTCGGGACGGTTGAGCGTGAGGGTGAGGACGGCCCCATCCTGTGCGGTCAGCACGACCGGCGCTGTGCCGATGGACATGTTGACCACTGTACGCCGGCGGACCTACGGCGTGGCCGCCGCCCGCTCGCCCAACTCGCGCAGTCGCTCGAAGGTGTAGATCCCGGTGTTGTGGCCATCGGCCCACACCACGTTGAGCCCGTAGGCGCCGACCAGCGAGATGTCGGCGAGGTCATCCTCACCGGGTTCCAGCTGGGGCCGCACCGAGAACCGGCCGGCGCTGCCCATCTCCCCATGGCATGCCGCGCAGGGGCAGGCGCTGCGCAACACCGCGAACGGGATGCGGTGGACGGTCGCGTCATCCCACTCGATGAGCAGGGCGCGCGCCGCCTCGTCGTAGTCGAAACGGGCTGGAACCGGGCTCACCGGGCCCAGCATAGGCGGGTCGGGGCCCGGCCCCGGCGAGGTCCCGAGTTGGCACCGACTGCGCGGCCCAGAGCGGCCTGAGAAACGCCGCGTCGGGGGCGCCCTTTCCACGTCCTCTAAGGAAGAGCTTCCATGCTGGTCAGCGATGAGGCTCTCCACTCTGCAGCTCAGCCGCCGCGAGGCCATCGGCGCCGCCGCCGGGACGGTGGTCGGTGCCGCCGCGCTCGCCTACGGGATCGAGGAGCTCAACTCTGCGCCGCTGCCGGCATCAAAGGCGAGCGCGGGGGCGTGGGCGAGCCCGCTGGGCGACAAGCGCGCGCTGGCCGCCCACCTGCTCCGCCGCGCCGGGTTCGGCTTCACCGCCGCAGACCTCGACGCGGCCGCCACCTTGTCGTACGGCGACCTGGTGGACAAGGTGGTCAGTCAGCGGGCGCAGCCACTGGCGATGCCCGCCGACGTGACCAACCATGCGATGGTCGCGACTGCGTGGTACTCGCACATGGCGACCACCTCAGCGCAGTTCCCCGAACGGATGGCGCTCTTCTGGCACGGCGTGCTCACCAGTGATTACCGCAAATCGGTCCGGCTGCCGTTCGTCTACCAGCAGAACGTCCTTTATCGCGAGGCCGGCCTGGGTGACCTGCGCAGCCTGCTGTCGCGGGTGACCCGCGACCCGCTGATGATGCGCTACCTCAACCTCGACGCCAGCACCGCGACCGCCCCCAACGAGAACTACGCGCGCGAGCTCATGGAGCTGTTCACGATCGGCCCGGGCAACTACACGGAAACCGATGTGCGCGAGGCCGCCCGGGCGCTGAGCGGCCTGCGCATCGTGCTCCACGACGCCAGCGGCGCGAGGATCACCGCCCCCAAGTACGACAAGGCCAACCCGCAGGCGTATGCCGGAGCGATCAACGGGCTGGTGCGGTCAGGCGCAACGTTCCAGGGCACGCTGGTGGCGCGCCTGCACGACAGCGGCAGCAAAGGACTTCTCGGCCGCACCGGCAACCTCGGCCCCGACGACGTCATCGACGTGGTCCTCGCCCAGCCCTCGTGCGCACCGTTCGTCACCCGCCGGGCGATGACCTTCTTCGCCGTGCCCAATCCCTCCAGCGCAGACGTTGAGGCGGTGGCCGGCCAGTTCCGGGACTCCAAGTACGACATGCGCACCCTGATGCGAGCGATCTTCACCAGCAGTGCTTTCACCGACCCTGCCAACTACCGTTCCCTGCTGCGCTCGCCCACCGACTACATGGTGGCGGCGATGCGCGCCCTTGACCGTCCCCAGCTCGCCGGCGTCGCCGTGCACGTCGCCGCGGGCATGGACCAGGTGCTGTACGACCCACCCAACGTCGCGGGCTGGCCGAACAACGGCGGCTGGCTGAGCTCGTCGACCCTGCTGGCGCGCATCAACTTCGCGACCGCCGCGATCACCCGGGCAGCGTCGCTGCCAGATCCCGACCTGGCCACGGCCACCCAGCTCGACAACGTCCTCGGCAAGGACACCCGCGCCGCCCTGACGGCCGCGCACAGCCCTGCCGACAAGTGGTTCGCCCTGCTGGCCGGTCCTGAGTTCCAGCTGAAGTGAGGTTGCCCCGATGAGTGTCACCCGCAGAGACTTCCTCGCCGCCGGCCTGGCCAGTGCCGCCAGCGGCATCATCGTGCCGCCGATCCTCGCCAAGGGCGTGTTCGCCGCCGCGGCCGATGGCATCCACAACGACCGTGTCCTGGTCGTCCTCCAGCTCGCGGGGGGAAACGATGGCCTCAACACGGTCATCCCCTACGCGGATCCGGCCTACGCCAGCGCGCGGCCGACGGTGGGCGTCCGCCCCGAGAGCGTGCTCCATCTCGATGGCAATGTCGGCCTCAACCCCGCGCTCAAGGGGATCAAAGCCCTCTACGACGGCGGCCAGGTGGCGATCGTCCAGGGCGTCGGCTACGCCCAGCCCACGTACTCCCACTTCGAGAACCTCTACGTCTGGGAGTACGCCGACCCCTCCCGCGCGCAGACGGACGGCTGGCTGGGCAAGGTGCTGGGTGGACAGCTCGACTCACAGGGCCACCCATTGGCTGCCTGCGCCCTCGGCGAGGTGAGCACGCCACCCGAGCTGCGCGCCGCCAACGCCACCGTGAGCGTCATCCAGTCGATCCCCGCCTACACCGTCCGCGGCGGCCCTGCGCGCGCGACCACGGCCCCAACTCTGTATCGCAACACGCCGGGAATCTACGGCGCGTTGTTCGACCAGGCGTTGAGCACTGCGGAATCGGGGATGACCAGCCTCGCCACCGGCTCGGCCGCGTACAAACCCGCCGCCAAATACACGATCGCGGGCAGCGCGCCCGCGGCGGATGGCCTCGCGGCGGCACTGCAGCTCACCGCGCAGATGATCGTCACCGAGCCGTCCGTGAAGATCTGCCACGTGGTTCTCGGCGGGTTCGACACTCACCAGGACGAGTCGACCCGGCAGGACGCGTTGCTGGCAGAGGTGGACACCGCGGTGAGCGCGTTCATGCAGGACCTGGCCGCCCACAACCAGGCGGACCGCGTCGTGCTCATGACCTGGTCGGAGTTCGGACGGCGCATCAAGGAGAACGGGAGCAAGGGGACCGACCACGGAGCCGCCGCGCCGCTCTTCATCGTCGGCAAGCCCGTGCGCGGCGGCCTTGTGGGAGAGCAGCCGTCCCTGACCAGCACCGTGGACGGCGGCAACCTCAAGTACACCGTCGACTTCCGCAGCGTCTACCAGACCCTGATCCGCGACTGGCTGCAGGGTGACCCCAGGGCGGTGCTCGGCGCGACCTACCCGGAGCTGCCGGTCATCCGCACCACGTAGGCCGGGCGGCGCAGCGGCTGCGCTCGCTACTGTCGCGGGATGACCGACATGCTGAACGACGCCGACGTGGTCGAGGCCAACCGCCAGGTGCAGGGGACGAGCGCCTTCCTCGAACTGCTCGGTTGCCGGTTCGATGAGGTCGGCCCCTCGCGGCTGACCGGCTGGTTCGACGTCGGCCCGCAGCACCACCAGCCGTTCGGCATCGTCCACGGCGGGGTGCTCGCCGCGGTGGTGGAGACCTTCGCGTCGATCGGGGGCTGGATGGCGGTGCGCGACAGCGGGCGGCTCGTGGTCGGGGTCAACAACGCCACCGACTTCCTCCGCTCAACCTCGAGCGGTCGCCTCGACGTCGTGGCCAGCGCCATCCACCAGGGGCGCACCCACCAGCTCTGGGACGTGGTCATCAGCCGCGCCGAGGACGGCAAGGACGTCGCTCGCGGCCGGGTGCGACTGCAGAACATCGAGCCGCGCTAGCAGACGCAGCTCACCGGCGTGCCGTCAGGCGCCGGCCGCCCGGCGGCGCACGGTCATTCCCATCGGGGCCGCCGTACACTGGGGGTGATGTCTGTTGTGCAGGCGATGTTCTTCGGCCTCTGGGTGGCCCTGACCGTCGCCTTCGTCATCCTCGAGGTGCACACCCAGGCGTTCTACGCGATGTTCGCCGCCGCCGGCTTCGCCGCGGCCGCGATCACCGCCATTGCCGGTGGTCCGCTCTGGCTGCAGGGAGTTCTCTTCGTGGTGCTGACCGTCGGCGGGACGTGGTTCGTGCGTCCCATCATCCGCAGCCGCTTCGACCGGGCCACGCCGATCGTCAAGTTCCGGGGCATCCAGGGCAGCGCCGACGGACTCGTCGGCCAGCCGGCGATCACGCTCGACACCGTCGGCGACGAGCACCACCCCGGCCACGCGCTCTTCGCCAACGACCGCTGGCTGGCGGTCACCGATACCGTCGATCCGCTGCCGGCACACGTGCCGGTGGTGGTGGTCGCGGTGCGCGGCACGACGCTCCTGGTTCGCCCGTCAACGTGAGCCACGGCTCGACCCGACACCCACGGCGCCGCGGCCCGGCCGCGCGCGCCCAGGACATCTGAGGGGAGGTCATGCTCAGCACCGGTACCGTCATCACCTTCGTGGTCATCGCCGTGGCCGCGCTCATCATCATCATCGCGCTCGCGCAGTCGATCAAGGTCGTGCAGCAGGGCTATGTCGGGGTGGTGCAGCGTTTTGGGCGCTACGTCGCGCCGGTGCGGCCACCGGGCGTGACCCTCATCCTTCCCTTCATCGACCGCCTGGTGCGCGTCGACATGCGCGAGACGCCGCGCACCGGTGACCGCCAGGAGGTGATCACCGCCGACAACGTCGCCGTGGCCGTGAACGCCACCATCTTCAGCCAGGTCGTCGACGCCCAGGCGGCGCTCTTCGCGGTGTCGAACTACTTCGTGGCCATCGACCAGCAGGCGCGCACCACCCTGCGCAACGCGTTCGGCAACGTCTCGCTCGACCAGGCTCTCTCCCAGCGCGAGCGCATCAACGCCAGCATGCAGGAGCAGATGGAGCAGGTCACCGACAAGTGGGGGATCCGGATCAGCCGCATCGAGATCGTCGACATCACCCCTCCCCAGCAGATCCTCCAGGCGATGGCCCTGCAGAAGCAGGCCGACCAGGAGAAGCGCGCGCGCATCCTCCAGTCGGAGGGCCAGCAGACCTCCGCGGTCAACATCGCCGACGGCAACCGCCAGGCAGCCATCAAGAACGCAGAGGGGGAGCGGCAGGCGTTCATCCTGCGGGCAGAGGGCACCCGGCAGGCGCTGATCCTCGAGGCCGAAGGTCGCGCCCAGGCGATCTCGACGGTGTACGGGGCGATCAAGGCCGCCGCACCTGATCCCACGCTGGTCGCCATCCTCCAGCTCGACACGCTGGCGAAGTTCGCCGACAGCGACAACACCACCATCGTGGTGCCGGCGGAGTCGGCTGCGCTTCTCGGCGCGGCGCAGGCCCTGCGGTCGGTGATCTCGGTCGCACCCTCGCTGAACACCGCGGCAGCCCCGACGGCGCCCCCACAGCCCGGCTGATCGACGCGCAGCTGCCGCGTACCATGGCCGGGTCATGACCGCCGGACCCCTGCTGCGCGCCCATGCCGACCCACTCGGCGAGCTGCCGGTCGCGTTCGACTACGACCACCTCTCACTGGTGCCACGGGTGGCCTCGACGCTGGCGCACCGCAGCGACGCCTCGCCACAGGTGGCCGTGGGTCCCCTGCTGCTCCGCCTCCCGCTCATCGCCGCGCCCATGCCGGACGTGTGCGGACCCCTGATGTGCCGCGCGCTCGGCGTGGCGGGGGCGCTCGGTGTGCTGCACCGCTTCCAGTCGGTCGAGGAGCAGGTGGCCGCCTTCCACGATTCGCACGACGACGCTCCGAGCACGGTGGCGGCGGCCATCGGTGTCACCGGTGACTTCCGCGAACGCTTCAGCGGTGTGTACGGCGCCGGCTGCCGGATCGTCTGCCTCGACACCGCCAACGGCGCCCACGAGCAGGTCGGCGCCGTGGTCGAGTGGATCCACGGCCAGGCTGACGACGTCTTCGTCATCGCCGGCAACGTCGCCACCGCCGAGGCCTTCCGCTGGCTGGAGGACCGCGGAGTCGACGCCATCCGTGTCGGGATCGCCGGCGGCAGCGTGTGCGAGACGCGCACGGAGACCGCGGTCTACGCCCCCACGCCGCACGCTGTCGCCGAGGCCGCGCAGGTGCGCCGGCGCGCACTGATCATCGGCGACAGCGGGGTGCGCACCCCGGCAGACATGTGCAAGCTGCTCGCGCTGGGCGCCGACCTCGTCATGGTCGGGTCGGCCCTGGCGGGCACGCGCGAGGCGCCCGGCCGGGTGATCGTCGTCGACGGCAAGAAGGTGAAGATCATGCGCGGCGCGGCGTCATTCTCCGTGCAGCAGCAGGCCGGGACCGAGGACCCCGGCTACGTCGAGGGCACCGAGACGCTGGTGCCCTACAAGGGTGGTGTCGACGACGTGATCCGGCGCTACCTTGCAGGGCTGCGCAGCTCGATGTCGTACATGGACGCGCGAACGCTCGACGAGTACCGGCAGAACGTCAGCTTCATCGTGCTCCGCTGAGCCGGCGGGCGCGGCGGCGCCGCTCCACGTCGAGCACATCCACCATCGCCGTGGTGTCGTCGCAGAACACCCCGTCGGCGCCGCTGCGCAAGGTGCGCGCGGCCGCGGCACCGGTGCGCGCGCCCCAGCCGAAGAGCAGCAACCCGCCGTCGTGGACCACCGCCGTGCGCGCCGGGGTGCAAGCCCGGTGGTACAGGTTGATCGCGTCCACCCCGGCGCCCCGGAGCGCGGCGCAGCGACGCTCCAGCCCGGCTCGGCGCAACGCCAGCGCGGGGAACACCAGCCGCACGTCGGGGTAGCTCCGCCGCCAGCGTGCCAGCGCGTCCACATGCCAGTACGTGAGCCAGAGCCGCGATGGGTCGCCGTGGGTGCGGGCCGTGGCCACCACCTGATCGACCGCCTTCGGCGCCGCCATGTCCAGGGCGACGTCGAGATCGGCCCCGCACACTCGGTACAGCTCCTCCAAGGTGGGGACGTGGCCGGGGAGCTGATCGCGGCGCAGCCCTGCAACCGGGCGCCGGAGGCGGGCGAGGATGCCCGGATGAACCAGGACGATGATGCCGTCAGCGGTGACCTCCACGTCGCTCTCGATCCCGGTTGCTCCGAGCGCCCGCGCACGCGAGAAGGCGGCCACGGTGTTCTCGAGGCGACGCTCGCGGGCACCCCCGCGATGCGCGAAGCCGATTGGCAGCTCGGGCGCCGCGCTCACCGGGGTCCGCGACGGGGTGGCTCGGGCACCGCCTGAACGGTACGCCTTCGATCCGCTGCGGGCCCGTGGCACGGTGGCCGCGTAGGCTGTGCGGGTGAGCGATCCAGAGCCCGACCTGTTCGGCGACCTGCCCCAATCCGCCGCGCCGGCGCAGGATGAGCGGCGCCAGCAACCCACGCGGGCAGTGACCCCCCTGGCGGCGCGGATGCGCCCGCGCACCCTCGACGAGTTCGCCGGCCAGGATCGCGCGGTCGGCAGCGGTACCGTGCTCCGCCGTGCCCTCGAGAGCGACACGCTTCCCTCGCTCATCCTCTGGGGGCCTCCCGGCAGTGGCAAGACGTCGCTGGCCAACATCCTTGCGGAGATGTCGGGGGCGGCGTTCGAGTCGATGAGCGCGGTGTCGTCGGGCGTCGCCGAGCTGCGCAAGGTGATCGAGCGGGCGCGAACCCGCCGGCGAGCAGGTCAACGAACCGTGCTGTTCATCGACGAGATCCACCGCTTCAACAAGGGGCAGCAGGACGCGGTCCTGCCCGACGTTGAGAGCGGGGTGGTCACCCTGCTCGGGGCGACCACGGAGAACCCCAGCTTCGAGGTCAACAGCGCGCTCCTCTCGCGGGCTCGCGTCATCCGACTCGAGGGGCTCGACGACGAGGCCCTGGGGCTGCTCATCGACCGCGCGCTGGTCGACCGCGAGCGCGGACTTGGTGACCTCGCCGTCGACCTGCGACCTGATGCGCGGCAGCGGTTGATCGGGTTGTCC
Organism: Candidatus Dormiibacterota bacterium; assembly: GCA_963850385.1. Classification (GTDB taxonomy): domain Bacteria; phylum Chloroflexota; class Dormibacteria; order Aeolococcales; family Aeolococcaceae; genus Aeolococcus. The sequence goes on along the minus strand of CAWKKS010000001.1, from coordinate 1,452,837 downwards.
GGCGGAGACGCCCGCGTCGCGCTCGATGCACTCGAGCTGGCCGTCGCCGCCAGCGGCGGTGAGCCGGCGCCGGTGGTCGATGTCGCCTCGATCGAGGGTGCGCTGCAGAATCCCGCGCTGCAGTACGACCGCGCCGGCGACCAGCACTACTGGCTGGCGTCGGCATTCATCAAGTCGATGCGCGACAGCGATCCCGATGGATCGATCTACTGGCTGGCGCGCATGCTCGAGGCGGGGGAGGACCCCATGTTCTGTGCCCGTCGCATGGTTCTCCTCGCTGCCGAGGATGTCGGCCTCGCCGACCCCGCGGCGCTGGGCATCGCGGTGGCCGCGCAGCAGGCTGCCCACTTCGTCGGCATGCCGGAGGGGTACCTGCCGCTGGCTGAGGCGGCCCTCTACCTGGCGACCGCGCCGAAGAGCAACTCAGCGATGCGCGCCTACGTCGCTGCCGTCGAGGACGTGCGCGAGACGCTGCACCAGCCGGTGCCGCTGCACCTGCGCAATGCCTCGACCTCGCTCAACCGTGGGATGGGCTTCGGCAAGGGCTATCGATACGCCCACGATGAGCCGGGAGCGATCGTGGACCAGCAGCACCTTCCCGACCAGCTCGCCGGCCACCACTACTACACGCCCACCGCGCACGGTGCTGAGGCGGTCATCGCCGAACGCCTCGAGCAGGCGCGCCGGGCGATCGCGGACCGCCGCAGGACCGGCGTCGACCGCTCCTAGGCTCGCCGTTGGGCGCGGGCCGCCGACTGGTCGACGACGTAGTACAACGCCGTGGCCGACTGCAACCCGAACACCGCGAGTGGACTGAGGAAGGCGACGCCGATGCTCATCGCATAGACGCCTATGCCGAGCCCGAAGCGGACGATGGCCCGCGTCGTCGTCGTCCCGCTGACGTCGCTCTTGCGCAACCCCGGGTGCGTCGCGATCCAGGCGTAGAGCAGGTCGAAGGTGATCGCCATGAACAGAGCCGATGCGCTGAAGATCGCCGCCGCCACGTGCGAGTTGTCGCCGCCGCGCACCAGGTAGCGTGCGAACAGCGAGGTGGAGAAGGGGAGGAGGACCACCGACATCAACGCCGCGAGGTTGATGAACAGCAGCGGACGATCGGCGTGCCGCGCCTGCGCCAGCACTGCATGGTGGTTGACCCAGACGATGCCGATGATCACGAAGCTCAGCGCGAAGGCGGCGAAGTTCGGCCACTCGTCACCGAGCGCAGTCAACAGGCTGCCCTGCGTCAGCGGCACCGCGAGGTCGAGCACCAACAGGGTGATGGCGACCGCGAAGACCCCGTCGCTGAACGCCTCGAGCCGCTCGATCTTCACGCCGGCTCAGCCATCGCGAGACAGCACCCGGTCCAGCGCCGCGACGCTCGCGTCGACGTCGTCGTCGGTGTGCACCGCCGAGCAGAAGGCGCTGGTGTGCAGCAGGTCGACGCCCTGGGCGCGCATCCGGTCCCCCAGCGACGCCTGCTCGCCGGCATCGTCGAGCTGGAGGTGGATGATGCTGGCCAGCCGCCAGGCGCGGCCGCCGACACCGCGTCGAGCCAGGACCTCGCGCCAGCCCGACTCGACCTGCTCGGCGATCGCCGCCGCTGCGTCCTGGGGGGCGCCGCCGGCACAGATGTCGAGCGTGGCGATGCCCGCTGACGCGGTCAGCGGGTTGGCGTTGAAGGTCCCCGGGTGCTCGATGGTCGTGGACAGCAGCTCCATGAGGTCGCGGCGGCCGCCGACCGCGCCCCCGGGGAGACCGCCGGCCATCACCTTGCCGAACATCGAGAGGTCGGGCCGCACCCCCAGCACCGCCTGCATTCCCCCGGTGGCGACGCGGAACCCGGTCACCACCTCATCCAGGATCATCAGCGCCCCGGCTCGGTCGCACTCGGCGCGAACCACTGCCGCAAAGCCGTCGGGGAGCGGTTCGCGTCCGTAGTGGGCGCCCGATCCCTCGAAGATCACGGCCGCGGCGTCCTCGCTGTCCAGTGCGGCGCGGAGCGCGTGGACGTCACCGGAGCGCACCACCCGGGTGGTCAGCAGCTGGGTGACCGGCACACCCGCGGTGGTGCGGGGCTCGCCGTCGACGAGGTTGGCGCTGACGGGATCCGACCAGCCGTGGAAGTGCCCGTCGAGCTTGATGACCACGTCGCGTCCGGTGGCGGCGCGCGCGACCCGGAGGGCGAGCATCGCCGCCTCCGTGCCCGAGGCGGTGAAGCGGACCACGTCGACCGCGGGCACCATCGCGCAGATCCGCTCGGCCCACTCCACCTCGAGGGCATGAGCCGCGCCGTAATGCGTCCCGCGGGCAGCCTGCTCGCGGACGGCGGCGACCACGGCGGGGTGGGCGTGGCCCAACAGCAGCGCGCCGTGACCCATGGTGTAGTCGACCAGCATGCGGCCGTCGACCAGCCACTTGTGCGAGCCCTCGGCGCGATCGACGTAGAGGGGAGGGGAGTAGGCGCGGGCCGCGTGCGTCGTGCCGCCCGGCAGGACCCGGACGGCGCGCGCGGCCAGCTCGGCCGCAGACCTGTGCATCCGGGGATTGTCGCCGCCGCGCCTGCCCGGTGACCGTGTCACGCGGTGGTCACGGGGCGCGTGGCGTCAGACCCGCGGCAGCAGGCCGGTGGCATGCTCACGACATGCGCTCGCGTTCGACCCGGCTTGCCCACCTCCTCGCCGTGGGCGCGGCGGCGCTGACGGTTGGCGCCACGTCCGTGGCTCACGCCGGCGCGACGACGGCGCCCAGCCCAGCGGCGGGGGCGGCCGCCCCGGCCAGCTCCACCAGCACGCGGCTGTGCGCGCCTGCGCCGGCGGGCCGCAGGCAGTGCCTCGGACTGCGACTACGGGCGCAGGCGAACCGACCCCTGGTCAGCCGGCCGGGTGGCGTCGAGGCGCCGGGAGGAGGCTACGCGCCCGCCGACATCCAGGCGGCGTACGGCCTGGCGAGCTCGGTGGGCTCGCGAGGCGCCGGCCAGACGATTGCCCTCGTGGAGGCATTCCACGACCCCAACGCCAGTGCCGACCTGGCGGCCTACCGCTCGTTCTTCGGCCTGCCGGCGTGCACCGCGGCCTCCGGCTGCTTCCGCCAGGTTGACCTGGGAACCGGGGCCGCCGACCCCACCGGGGGATGGGAGTCGGAGACAGCGCTCGACATGGACGCCGCGTCGGCGACGTGCCCACGCTGCCAGATCCTGCTGGTGGAGGCCGCCAACGACCAGGATGCGTCCCTGGTCGCCGCCATCCAGGACGCCTCCGGCCTGGGCGCATCGGTGCTCAACCTCAGCTTTGGAGGCTGCGAGAGCGGCAGTGGCCCGTATGACAGCGCGCTGCAGTCAGCCAACATCCCCATCACGGTGTCGTCGGGCGACGATGGCTACATCGCCGCCGACAACAACGACGGCTGCGCGTTCGGCACGCCGCAGTACCCCGCCTCCTCCCCCTACGTCACCGCAGTCGGCGGGACCAGCCTCAACCAGACGGCGCAGGCGAGCCGCGGGTGGGTGGAGACGGCGTGGCAGTACAGCAATCACCAGGGCGGGGGGAGCGGGTGCAGCTCCTTCGAGCGCAAGCCCAGCTGGCAGACCGACAGGGGATGCGCCCGGCGGACGGTGGCCGACGTCTCCGCTGACGGGGACCCGCGGACCGGGCTGTCCGTCTATGACTCGTATGCCCTGCCTGCAGGCAGCAGCGCCTGGGGCGAGTACGGCGGGACGAGCCTCTCGGCGCCTCTCATCGCCGGCATCTACGCCCTCGCCGGCAGCCCGACGGCGGCGGTCGACGGTCACGTCTGGTACCTGTCGGCAGCGGTCAACGACGTCACCACGGGGAGCAACGCCGCGCGCGCCACCGACTGCCCGGCCGCCTACCTGTGCAACGCCCAGGCGGGCTTCGACGCACCCACCGGCGCAGGCACGCCGGCCGGGGTTCCCCTCATCGACCCGACGATGGCGCCGTTGGTGACGCCCGCGACCTCCACGGCCATCCCGCTCTCGTGGTCGCCGCCGACGAACATCGTGCCGGTCAGCTACCAGGTCTGGGAACAGGACCTGACCACCGGGGCGGGGTGGATGCCCTACGTCAGCACCCCGGGATCGTCGGCAACGTTCTACGGCTTTCGGGGACACCAGTACCAGTTCGCCGTGCAGTACGTGACCGCGAGCGGTTCGTCGAACGGCCGGCCGGCGACGGCCGCGGCAGGCACGACCATCGCCCCCTCAGCGACCCAGGCCACGCCGTTCGTAGGGATGTACGCGGTCGACGGCTTCGGAGCGCTGCACCCGGGCTCATCGCCGCCGCTGCCCGCCACGGCCAGCTTCACCTGGGACATCGTGCGCGGGCTGGCGCAGTCGCCGAGCGGCGAGGGCGGCGTGATGCTTGACGGCTGGGGCGGTCTCCACCCCTTCGGCGACAGCTCCTCGGTCAGCGGGTCGGCCTACTGGCAGGGCTGGGACATCGCCAGGGGAATCGCCGCCCTGCCTTCGTCGCCATCCCAGTCCGGGCAATGGACGGGCTACGTGCTCGACGGCTGGGGCGGTTTGCGCCCGTTCGCGGTGAACGGGGCGGCCCAGCCCGCGCCGGCGAGCGGCAACGCCTACTGGCGGGGATGGTCGATCGCGCGCGGCGTCGCCACATTCGCCGATGGCAGCGGTGGGGTGGTGCTCGACGGTCTGGGCGGCGTCCATCCGTTCGCCGTCGGGTCCCACCCGCAGCCCGCCGGCGCGGTCGTCAGCGGGTACTGGAGCAACTGGGACATCGCCCGCAGCCTGGTGCTGCTGCCGGGGTCGACGTCGGCTGCCTACCAGGGGTACGTCCTCGATGGCTGGGGAGGGATCCACCCCTTCGCATCGCTGGGAACGGCCATGCCGCCCTCGATCTCCACCCCCTTCTACGCGAGCGGCTGGGATATCGCCCGGGCCATCGTCCTCGCCCCCGCATCCTCATCGGCGGGTTACGTGGTCGAGGGGTACGGGGGATTTCACGCCTTCGGCGGGGCGCCGGACGTGGTGACCCCCAACTACGGCATCAACCGCCCCAGCGTCCACGGGGCTGCCGCCGCCTGAGTTGCGGCGCGGCGCCCTCCCGCGCCGGGCCTGCCGCCTGGCTCAGGGGGTGACCAGGAGACCGCGGAAGACCTGGCTGCCGGGAAGGAAGACAGGCGCCGGCGCGGGAGCCGCAGCGCCCACCTGGTGCACGCCGCCGTAGGCGTCAAGCCAGTAGCCTGCGACCGGGCTCGAGCTGTACATGGAGATGGCACGGGCGATGTCCGAGCCGGGCGAGTACCCCATCGCCCCGGTCGGTACGGCGTTACCGAAAGCGTCGACGCCTCCCCAGCCATCGAGGATGTAACCGCCGCCGTCCCCCGTCAACGACACGGCGCGCGCGATCTTCCACCCGCGCCAGTACGGACCGGCGACGGCGGGTGGCTGGGGCGTGCCGGCCACCGCGAAGGGGTGCAGGCCGCCCCAGCCGTCGAGCACCCAACCGCTGCGGTTGTCGCTGCGCAGCACGATGCCCACTGCGATGTCCCAACCGTGCCAGTAGTTGGACACGGTCACGGCGGGTGCATTGCCGAAGGGATGCACGCCACCCCAGCCGTCGAGCACGTAGCCGCCGAGACCGTCGCTCGACAGGGCCAGGCCGCGCGCGATGTCCCAGCCGGGCCAGTACGCGCTGCCCGCCAGGGGCGGTGCGGTGCCGAACGGGTGCAGGGCGCCCCACCCATCAACCACGTACCCGCCGCTGTGGTCGCTGCGCACCGCGACGCCGCGCGCGATCGACCACCCCGGCCACGTCTGGGTGCCCCAGGTGTTGGACAAGACGGACCCGAAGTGGTGCACGCCTCCGTAAGCATCCATGGTGACCCCGGCAACCGCGGGCTCGGCCACGTCACCGGATGGGTAGGCAGCGCCGTCGAGGTAGTCGCCGTCGATGTTGATGGCGACCCCGCCGTAGCTCTCGGTGTGTCCTCCCTGGTACTGATGGAGACGCTGGTGCGCCCCCCAATCGGCGGCGGGGACGTACGCATCCGCCGTCGTCTGCTGACCGTTCCAGTGGGCGATCCAGAGGTCGTCAGGCTCGGGGTAGCTGGTCCCATACTGGCTGACCAGGTCGGCGATGCCCGACGCCGCGCTGCTGTACACGCCCGCCAGGTAGCCGTTGTCGTGCAGGCGCGACGTCCAGCCCTCGAGGAACGTCAGCACGAAGGGGGTGTTCGAGGTCCCGGTGGCGTAGGCCTCCATGTCGTCGTAGATCGCGTTGCCGGCCGCGATCCCCAGGGCGCGAGCCTGCGCGGCGGCGTCATCGGCCGCCGCGAAGCCCTGGTTGAGCGCGTCGCCGGTGGGGATGGCCGAGCACCCGCAGGCGTTGGTGGGCGCCTGCAGACCGACGTAGATGGGGATCAGCCGCCAGCCGGCGGTGGCCTGGGTGGTCACCCACGAGGGCGTCAGGTTCGGCTGCGCGCAGCTGCGGTTGACACCGCCGATATACACGCCGACGGCGGAGTACGGTGAGCTGATGTGCCAGGCGGCCATCGTGCTGGTCGAGGGCGCGGCGCAGGCATCGAAGCCCACGCCGGTGAACGATGCGGTGCCGACAGCAGGAGCCGCGGTGGCTGCCACCGCCATCGGCGCCCGGGCCGCCGGCACCTGGTGGGACGCGGGCGCGGCTGGGGTGGCACGAGCGGCCGAGGTCAGCCGGCTGGTGCCGAGCGCGGCCCACACCGACGCGGCGTCGAGACGCCAGGTCGCGGTCACGAAGACGCCGGCCCCGGGGACCGCGTAGGAGACCTGGCCGACGCTCGCCGCCACCGGGGCGGGGATGAGCCGACCGGGAGCGGCCACGGAGGCGGTGGCCGCCTCGCCCGCGGTCACCGAGGCGAGCGGCTCGATGAGGATGGCCTCAGTCCGCCCCGCCGCGTGCGCCGGGCAGTCCTGCGCTGCCCCGGGTGCGCCGAGGAACACGGCGTGCGTGTTGTAGGCGACGCACTGGGCGGGGTCGAGGCTGAGATCGAAGACCGGCCACGATGCCGGGACGTCGAGGGCGTAGCCCATGTACTGGACGGTGTGCACGGCTGCGGGCGCGGCAGCCACGGGCGTGGCCAGTGCCTGCGCCGGCGCGAGCAGAAACATGGCGAGAAGCAGCGGCCTGGACAGCCGAGTGCTCAGCTGGACGCGCGAATGCAGTGTGTGTCGGTTCCGCCTGAACACCGCACGTAGGATCGGGGCCCACGGGTCTGACCGGTGGCACAGCCGTGCAACGCCCCTGTCGCGATCATGCGGTACGAGGTGCGCCACCGCGCCGGCGGCGCGACGAAGCCACGACGGTTGCTCAGCCTCCGCCCGCCTGCACACCGACGACGCCCACCACCGCCAGCGTCGCCGCGATGACGCCGGACGCAGCCACACCGAGCCGTGCCAGGCCGTGACCGATCGGACGCGCCGTCCAGTCTCGACTGAGCGCGACGGCCACCATCACCACCACCAGCTCGGCGGTGCTGGCGAGCACATCGGGCGGCGACACGGTTTCCGCGACGCGGGGGCTGGAGCCGAACGGCAACCCCACCGTCCGCGACACCGCCCACAGGGCGATGAGCAGGGCGTTGCCGACGATCAGCACGACCAGGAGCCGCCGCGAGGGACGCAGGGTGAACAGGAGCGCCGCCCCGACCTGTGCCGCGCCGGCACCCACGAAGAACGCGGCATACAGCACGACTTCGGAGAGGTGTGGACCGATGACCGCGAGATGAATCATCGCCGCGGCCAGGAGGAACGCGACCACTCCCGTTCGCATGATCGTGCGCGCGTCGGCGCCGGCGACGGGTTGCCGCACCGCGCCGGCCGCGACGGGTGGCTGGTGGCTCGTCGGGATGAGCATCACACCCAGGGTGCAGAGACCACCCGCGAGCGCCACGAAGGTGCCGAGACCGAGGCCGGGGAAGGCAAACGGGTCGGTTGCCAGCTGCTGCAGCGTGCCGATCAGCTGGGCGACCACCCACGCCGCAAACCCGGAGGCGCCAAAGCCGAGAAGTCCCGTCGCTGCCCGGATGGCGGGGTGCGGTCGCAGCGAGTACGCAACGCCGCACGCGATCGACGCAACGCCCGCGCCGAGCAGCACGCGTCCGTTGAGACCGTCCGTACCGCGGAAGACATCCAGGCCTCCGTACACCGTCAGCCAGGGAAGCAGTGCGCCGCCGATCATCAGACCGCCGCCCACCACGGCGAGCCCCGCAGTCGCACCCCGTGGAATGGTCAGCGCAGGGGCGGGCAGGTGTCGGGGAGTCGTCAACGCAGTGGTCATGGTCATGTCCTCACTTCCTCAGTAGATGGCCGCGTGAGGCCCTGACCACCGGGTGGCCAGGGCCGTTGCCGCACGCGAACGCGTGTGGCTGGACTACGCCTGTGGCTTCACGGCGAAGAACAGGAAGAGGTTGGATGGGATGGTCGCGGTGCACGACGCAGCCGCCTGGCAGGCGCGCACGGCACCGAAGCTCTTGCCGCTCACGATGCTGTCCCACGCGGCCTGGTTGGTCACCCCGATGATCGAGATGCGCCACCACTCGGGCACGCCACTTGCGCTGGTCGTCACCACATGGCTGTGGGGCGGGAGCAGCGCGTTGGACGTAGTCGACCCGAAGATCCGCGAGAGGTCGATGGTGTGCGGATGATCGATGCAGGCGCCGGTGACGGGGCACTGCAGGGTGCTGGTGGCAGGGGTGAAGCCGACGGGCGTCACCACGTAGAGGGGATCGATCTGGCCGGTGACGGGTGCGAAGCGAGCCTGGGCGCCGCCTTCGCAATGGGTCGGTGCGCCACTGGACGGCGGCGCCGCACAGTAGAAGTTCTTGCTGTACTGGAACTTGACGGTCTTGCCGTCGAGCCAGCCGGCGGTGTTGCCGCGGTCAACGTCGCCGCTGTTTCCTCCGTGGATGCAGGGGTTGTTGATCGAGCAGGATGAGTTGCTGTGCCCGGCGGCGCTGACCGTCCCGATGGTCACGGTGAAGACTGCGGCGACGGCCACAACCGCCGCCAGGACGGCCTGCCATCGACCGACGCGAAATCGTTGCATATGAAGATTCCTTGAATTTGAGTTGAATGTGTCGACGATCGTTCGGCGTGTTTCTGCTCCCGGCGCTCCACCCCCTTTTCGTCGCGGCGATTGGGCCACGCGTTGCCTCTCCTGCTGCAACTACGGACGGCGCAGCCGATCTGGATCACCCATGGCGGCGACGTGATGCGCTACCAGGCCACGGTGCGATCGCGGTTGCGCCAGGCGTCGACCTGTGCCCAAACTCGCGCGCTCACATCGCGCGATCGGCCTGTGCCGAGTGAGCTCTCATGGCCCGCGTCGCCCCCCCGGCGCGGCGCCGTCCTGTCTCGCGGTCGAGCCGGCCCGTGCGATGATGCCCGGTCGAGATCAGGTGTTCGGGTGTGCCCTGACAGCGTCAGACGGCGACGTAGCCAAGTGGTAAGGCAGAGGTCTGCAAAACCTCCATCGTGGGTTCGATTCCCACCGTCGCCTCCAACCTGATCAGGCCGGCCTTGACCCGAGTGCGAGGGTGCGGCCGGCGAGCGCGAGGCGGACCAGCTGAACGAGCAGCCAGGCGGCGGCGGTGTACACCAGCGGGTAGATCGCCAACCGGTACCAGCCGTTCCACTGGGTGACCAGACCCGGCGATGCGACCAGCATGAGCACCGACATGGCCACAACTGGGGCGATGAACACTGCCTCGCGCCAGCGGCGCCGCACACCGCAGACCGCGAGCGCCGTGACCACCCCCAGGAGGCCCGCGTACCAGACCGGGTCGCGGAAGGGCACGCGGTTGCCGTAACCGGCGGCCAGGCTCATCAGGAAGGCGAGTGGGTTCGATGGCGTCGCATGGCGGGCGAACTGCGCCTGCGTTGTCGCGACGAAGGCCGGCCAGTCGACGAACGCCCCCCAGGCCGCGATCAGGCCGACACCCACCGCCCCAGCCGCGACGGCGGCCAGCGCCAGCCGCCACCGCCCGGCGATCATCAGGAGGACCGCCACCGACGCGGCGACCACCACGCCCGTCTCCTTGACCAGCGGAGCCAGCACGCAGAGGGCGATCACCCACCCGGCCGCGCCACGGGCGCGGGAGGGCACGAGCAACAGCGCGCTGAGCAGGAAGACGGCGAGCAGCCATTCGGCCTCGACCAGTGCCGACGCCGTGATCGCCACCGGGGTGAAGGCGAGCAGCGCCGCCGCCACGATTCCCACCGCCCGACCGAGGTGCCGGCTCACCAGCAGATAGAGGAGGCCGACGCAGGCCACGCTGCACAGGACGGGCACCAAGCGGATCACCGCCAGCGAGACCTGCGACGGGTCCGTCTCACCCACCATGACCGCGACGAGGCCGACCAGGGCCGCGAAGAGCGGCGGGTGGTCGACCCAGCGCGGCTGCCAGGGCAGCAGGGCGTGGGTAGCCGGGTTGGCCATCACGCCACCTCCCGGTGGGTACCCGGAGAGGTACGACCAGGACGACGGGTGCCCATGCAGCACCAGGGACTGCCCCGCCCACCCCCATTCGAACTCGTCGTTGTTGATGTTGTGCGGCAGCGTGCGGTACGTGACCAGCCGAGCGGCGAGCGCGCCGGCCAGCAGGGCCACCAGGAACCAGCGTTCTCCGCGGTGGACCGGGATGGCCGGGTTGATGAGGGAGGTCATCGCGCGTCGACGTCGGCGGCGGCGGCCGGCGCCCTCGGGGGCTGCCCGGGGCGGGCGTCGTCAGGCTCGGGCGGCAGGACGAAGCCGACGTCGAGCGCGTCGGCCAACGCGCGCAGCCGCGCGTAGAACCCCGCTGTGTGCGGGGAGCGCGCCAGGCGCAGGCCGGCGAAGTCGAAGTGGTGAACCCACTCGTGGAGCAGTGTGTTGAGGAAGACCTTCGGCGAGATCACCTGCTGGCGCACGGCGGTGCGGTGGTAGATGCGGATGCGAGCCTCGGTCACCGCGCCCTCGACGAAACGGCAGCGGTAATAGCCATACGTCTTGCTCTGCAGGCGGCGGCCGTCGTGCTGGTGCACCTGGGCGCGGTCGGCGACCACCAGTGCGCACGGCGGCAGCCCGGCGAGCTCGTCGAGCGAGTCGAGAAGCATCTGGCCGAGTCGCCGGCGCAGGTTGGCGTCGTCACCCGCCTCGAGCAGGCTCATGGCCACGCCGCGCGCGACCACGTCCGGCGCCACCGGCAGCCGCGTGTGAGCCTGACTTCGCGTGTAGGTGGCGTCAGGACGTGCGCGGCGGCCGAACATCTGCTCGTGGACTCTACGCAGGCATGTCGCCGCCCGCAGCCGGGCAGGCGCAGCCTTCGGGGGTACCCTCTGCCCTGCCCCCGTGGCCCAATGGCAGAGGCAGCCGGCTTAAACCCGGCTACGGTGTCGGTTCGAGTCCGACCGGGGGCACCTGCGCGGTGTGACCCGCGAGGGGAGCGGACCTACGCCGGGCTCACCTGGGCGGTGCAGAACGCGCAGCGCCGCGCCGGCCGCGGGATGTCACTGAGGCACTCGGGGCACGGCCGCGTGGTGGCTTCGACCGAGGGCTTGGCGCGGCGCTCTTCCATCCTCTGCATCGGTACCACCAGCGCGAAGTAGATCGCCGCGGCAATGACCACGAAGGCGATCACCAGGTTGAGGAAGTCTCCGTACTTGAAGACGCCGTGGCCGATGGTGAAGGTGTAGCTCGCAAAGTCGGGGCCGCTGCCGGGAATGGAGATCAACGGGGTGATCAGGTCCTTGACGAACCCCTGGACGAGAACGCCGAAGGCACCGCCGATGACAAAGGCCACCGCGAGGCCCACCACGTTGCCTTGCATGATGAATTGCTTGAAGCCGCGCATCTGACTGCCTCCTCGTGCGTTGTACGCTCGAGGCGGTCCATGGCGCCCCGTGCCGGATTGTGGCAGTCACATCGACGCCTCCGTCGGTTCGTCGCAGTACGCTGCTGTGATGGATGGCGCTGCTCCCCTGCCCCGGGCACGTCGAGCACGCGCCCACCGCGGGCTCGACGCAGCGGTGCTCTGGCGTCTCGGCGCCCTGCGCTACGAGACGCGCGGCGAGCAGGCGCGCGAGGCGGTGCACCCGCAGGCCTTCTGGGACGAGAGCCGCGTCCAATCACCCGCGGAGGTGACCATCGCGGGGCGGTGGGAGCACCGCGACAGCACCGAGTTGCGCCTGGAGGCGCCCAGCGTCGGACCCGGTGGTCACCCGGGCGCCGCCAAGGTCATCGCCACCGCCCACCTCACCCATGGCCTGCCCGCCGACGCGCCGATGGTCCTGCTGGTGCACGGCTACGCCGTCCCGATGCCGCTCCTCGACGCCCTCGTGGCCCGTGCCCTGCGCGCCCGCGGCGCCCACAGCATGCGCATCGACCTCCCGTTCCACCTGCGCCGCCGGATTCCTGGACACAGCAGCGGGGACGGGTTCTTCGGCACCGACCCGGCCCGGATCCGTGCCGCGGTGCGCCAGTCCGTCGAGGACACCGCCGCCCTGGTCGCCTGGACGCGGCAGACCGTGACACCGACGATCGCCGTGATGGGGGTCAGCCTCGGCGGCCTGGTGTCCACGCTTCTCGCCTCCCAGGTCCCGCTTGAGTCGCTGATGGCCGTGGCGCCGCTCTGCGACCCGCCGGCAACATTCCTGGAGCACATGCCTCGCCGCCTGGCCCGCCGTCTCGGCCTCACCGCCACCAGCGGCGGGGCCTGGGGGGAGGACCGCGACCAGGCTCGCGCCATGCTGGACGCCGCCCTGGCTCCGCTCGTGCCGCGCAACCTGGTGCCCCGCACCGACCCGGCGAACATCACGCTGGTGCGCCCCGAGCTGGACATCATCGTCGGCCCGCAGCCGATCGCCGACCTGGCGGTGGCCTGGGGGACCGAGCTGTGGGACTACCCTTACGGACACATCACAGTCATGAACGCGCGCGGCGTCGGCGCGCGCATCCGCGAGCGGCTCCTCGACCCGAGCCGAGTCGGTCCGCGACATCCCTCGATCGCCGCGGCCAGCTGAGGGCGCCGCCAGTTCCTGACAGCACTGGCGCCAACGGTCGGGTCGGGGCCTTCGCCGGTGGCTGCTATCCTCGCCTCGATGAGTGACACCCGGCCGATCGGGGTCTTCGATTCCGGCGTCGGCGGCCTCACGGTGCTCCACCAGCTGCACATGCGCCTGCCGTCGGAGCGCCTCACCTACCTCGCCGACCTTGCCCACTTCCCGTATGGGCCCCGCTACCAGCAGGAGGTGCGGGACTTCGCCCTGAGCATCATCGAGCACCTCGTCAGCCGGGACACCAAGCTCGTCGTGATGGCCTGCAACACCGCCACCGCAGCCGCGCTCAACGTTGCCCGTGAGCGCTTCGACGTCCCGGTTGTGGGGGTCATCGCCCCCGGTGCACAGGCCGCCGTCGAGGCCACCCGCAACGGTCGCGTGGCGGTGATCAGCACCGAGGGCACGCGGGCCAGCCAGGAATACCTCCACGCCATCAAGGAAGCCAACCCCGGGGTTGGGGTGCTCGGTCTGGCCGTCCCGGAGCTGGTCGACATCATCGAGGCGGGTGAGGCGGACGGGCAGCGCGCACAGACGGTGCTCAGCGACATGCTCGAGGAGGTGACCGGCTGGGGGGCGGACACCCTGGTGCTCGGCTGCACCCACTACCCGCTGCTCCGCCCCACGCTCGAGCGCGTGCTTGATGGTCGGCCGATGACCGTCGTCGACAGCGCGGAGACCACCGCGGCGCGGGTGGCGCGCATCCTCGCCGTCAATCGCCTCGAGGCCGGCGAGGGCACCTCACCGACGCCCGAGCTGCTGGTGACCGCCGCGCCGCGCCAGTTCAGTGACACCGCCGAGCTCCTGTTCGGCGACCGCCTCCCCGAGCCCACGGTTGTCGACCTCTGGGCCGGCGCCGGCATCCTCGGAGGAGTGGGATGAGTGTCATCGTGGACGAGCTGCTCACTCCGATTGCCGCCGACCTCGAGGAGTTCGAGCAGCGGCTCGAGGAACTCGGTGAAGGCGGACCTCGGCCCCATGGCCGATGCCATGGAGCACATCGTGCGCGCCGGCGGCAAGCGGCTGCGACCCGCGCTGGTGCTGCTGTGCGCCGCGCTCGGGGTCCCCGACCGCGACCATGCCTTCAACCTGGCCATGGGCATCGAGTTCATCCACACCGCGACCCTGGTGCACGACGACCTCATCGACGACGCGCAGACGCGGCGCGGCATCACCACGATCCACGAGACCGTCGGCATCAACCCGGCGATCATCATCGGCGACTACTACTTCGCCAAGGGCGCCAACCTGCTCGCATCGATCGGCGAGCCCAGCATCGACCTGGCGATCAGCAACACGGTGATGACCATCTGCCTGGGCGAGCTCCTCCAACTCACCAGTCGACGCGACTACGACCAGACCCTGGAGGACTACCACCGCAAGATCGCGCGCAAGACCGCTGCCCTGGTGGAGACGTGCTGCTACTGCGGCGCGGTGGTGGCGCGCCTCGACGTCGTGCAGACCGAGGCGCTGCGCCAGTACGGCTTCCTCATCGGCATGGCCTTCCAGATTGCCGACGACGTCCTCGACTACACGTCCACCGCCGATGAGCTCGGCAAACCGGTGGGGGCCGACCTCCGCCAGGGCACCGTGACGCTGCCGCTGATGCTGGCCCTCCACGACTCGCCGGTGGAGGCGTCGCTGCGCGCTGTCCTCACCCGCGAGGAGATGAGTGACGCTGATTGCGAGACTGTGGTCCGCCTGGTGCGCGAGTCCGGCGCGATCGCGCAGGCCGAGGCCCAGGCACATGACTTCGCGCAGCGCGCCCGTGCCCAGCTCGAAGCTTTCCCACCCTCCCCGGCCCGGACCACGCTCGAGCAGGTGTGCGACTACGTGGTCGACCGGCGCACCTGAGTCAGGGGACGAGCGCGCCCATCCGTTCCAGCTGATCGCGGAATGAGGTGGCCCAGAACCCGAGCACGACGGCTGCCACGACCAGCCCGCACGACTCGATCATCGTCGCCGCCAGCGAGCGACCGGCCAGTGGGTCGGCACCCGCGGCGGCCACAAGGTACCGCGCCGCACGGGCAAGGTCGCTGAGCGCGATGAGGCAGACCACCACCAGCCCGGCTCGCGCCACGGTGTACTCGCGCATCAACCCGGCGCGGATCTGCCCGGCGGTGAGCTGCTCGACGGGGGTGCGACCCGCCGGCGGCTCGGGGGCTTCGCGGCGCAGCCTCAGCAGCGCCAATGCGAAGAACCCGGCCGCGGCCCACCCCACCCAGGCGGTGGCGACCGACGAGCCCTCGGCGAGCAGCGAGCCCACACGCCCGTTCACCGGTTGCGCGGCGAAGTGGTGCTGGACCACGAGCGACCACGCGCCGAGCGCACAGCAGGCAATGCCGGCGGTCAGCGACACGATGACGCGCCAGGCCAGGGGCAGGCGACTCAGCAGGAGAAGCTCGACCGCCACCCGCATGCGCCCGACGCTGCCGCTGGCCGCCATCGTTTGGCATTGTAGGTGCGATCCGAGATGAGCAGAGCACGCGCGACTCGCCGACACCTCCGCGTGGTCACGTACAACATCCTGCTCGGAGGCGCGCGGCGCGAGGGACACATCACCAGCGTGCTGCGGCGCGCCAACGCCGACGTGATCGCGCTCCAGGAGGTGAGCAACCCGGACTTCGCGGCGTCGCTGGCGCGCGACCTCGGCATGGAGCTCGTCATCGGCACCGCCAGCGACGGCAGCGGCGTCAACCTCGCGGTACTGTCCCGCCTGCCGATCCGGCGGTGGCGCAACCACCTCCACCGCGGCCGCATGCTGCGCAGTCACCTCGAGGTGCTGGTGACCGTGGGCGGCGCACGCGTCGACGAGCTCCACCTGCACGTGGTGCACCTGGCCGCCCGGTTCGGTGAGCGCAAGAAGGGTGAGGAGCGCCGCGGTCGCGAGCTCGATGCACTCCTCGGCGACCTCGGTGATGCACCCGCCTCGCCGCGGCTGATCACGGGCGATTTCAACGCCCTCGCCCCCGGCGATCACCTGGAGGCGACCGCGTTCTTCGCTCGCATGGCCGAGCTGCGCCGCGCGCAGGTCCTGGTGCGGCAGGCGAATGGCCTGGTGGCGCCCAAGCGGGTGGGGGAGGACCCCGCGGTCGACGAGGCATGGTTGCGCGCCGGGGTGGATCCGCGGCTCGACGTCGGCATCCCGGTGCTGCCCTTCGTGGTCTACCCGCTCACCGCCCTGCTGCCGCGCAGCCGCACTGTCGATCGCGTGCTCGGGGGCACCATCGAGCGCTGGACTGTGTCGCGCATCATCGAGGCCGGCTACGTCGACTGCTTCCGCCGTCTCCACCCACGGGCGCACGGCTATACCTGCGCCACCTGGATGCCGGCAGCGCGGATCGACTATGTCTTCGCGGACGAGCAGATGGTGGCGCGGCTGCAACGGTGCGAGGTCGTCGGCGGCCGCGGCTGGCCCGATCGCGAGGCGAATGTCGCCTCCGACCACCATCCACTGCTGGCGGAGTTCGCGGTCTGACCTACTCCGCAGTCGGTGCCGGGCCGGCCACGGGGGGTGCGGGCGGGGCGCCACCGCGCCGATGACGGCGGCCCCCGCGGTGACGCCGCCGTCGCGCCCCCACGCCCGGCTCTCCCCGGGGGCGCCCGCGCGAACCGTCGTCCACGCGCGGTGGTGGTGGTTGGGCGGCCGCCAGCAGGTCACCGAGGGTGTGCCAGTCGAAGCGTTCGCGGCCCAGCAGGTACAGCTGGATGAAACAGGCGGCGGTGGCCTCGGCGTCGGCCAGCGCATGGTGCGGTCGACGGTGGTGGACGCCAAGCTCGCGGCACATCCGCTCCAGCCCGATGGTGTCACGCAGTTCCCAGATGGCGCCGGCCATGCGGCTGGTGTCGATGTTGTCGGCGTCGATCGCGGTCTCCATCGTGCTGGCGATCAACCGGGTGTCGAAGGCGTCGGCGCTGTGCTCCACCAGCACAGCGCCCTTGCAGAAGCGACGGAAACGCGCGAGGACCTTCTCGACCGGCGGCGCCCCACCCAGCGTCTCGGGACCGATCCCGTGGATGCGTTTGGCGTAGGGGTTGATGCGGTCGGTGCTGTGCACCAGTGTCTCGAAGGACATGATGTGGCGGTCGAGGGTGAAGGCCACCGCTCCGAGCTCCACGAGACGGTGAGGGGACTGTCCGGTGGTCTCGCAGTCGAGGGCGACAAAGCGGAGCTCCTCGACCGGGGTGTCGTGCGAGGGGCGGTGCGCGGCGGCGGCCTCGACCTCGTCGTCGACATCGTCGATGGCCGCGAACGGCTCGCCGGCGGAGGGGCCGAGGCGCGGGACGAAGCTGGTCCCGACCGGGACTGCGCCGCGCCGGCGCCCGTAGCGTGGTCGCTGCCCGGTGCCCGTCTGGGCCCGAGGCGCGGGGGCCTGGCGATCGTCGCCCTCGGCCGGTTGGGGGGCCGGCTCGGCCGACGTCATGCCGGCGTCGTGAACATCCGCGTGATCTTAAGGGAGGTGTTCGCCTCGCGGCCGGCGCCGGTGTGAGCTTCCATATACTGGCGCGGTCGATTTCGCCCGAAGCCGGGACGCTCGCCGCCGGCGTGCCGCCCACGTTGCAGGAAGGCTCGATGCACCTCGTTGCCGCCGGACTCAGCTTCCGGAGCGCGCCGGTCTCCGTCCGTGAGCGCGCCGTCGTGCCCGAGGCCGAGGCCAACCGGTTGCTCCGCTACCTGGTGGGGCACTGCGGGCTGCGCGGCGCCGCGGTGCTCTCCACCTGCAACCGCACCGAGTTCTACGTGAGCTGCCCGACCGACGCGCTGGCGGACGAGGTGCGCCCGCGGCTGGCGATGTACCTCGACCCCGTCGACGACAGCGATGTCGGCAGTCACCTCTTCGAGCTCCGCGACGCGGAGGCCATCCGCCACATGCTGCGCGTCGCCGGCGGCCTCGAGAGCATGGTGCTCGGCGAGGACCAGGTGCTCGGGCAGTTCCGCGACGCGCACCAGGTCGCCCGCGACGCGGGCACGCTCGACGCGCGCCTCGACTACGTGATGCGCAGGGCGGTGACCGCCGGCAAGCGCGTCCGCACCCAGACACCGCTCGGCCGCCTCGGCGGATCGATCGCCGACGCCGCCGCGCAGGTGGCGGTCGAGGTCGCTGGGGACCTGCGGGGGCGTGGTGTTCTGGTGCTCGGTGCCGGGTCGATGAGCGCGCTCGCCGCCGGCCGCGTCCAGGACGCCGGTGCGCGGCTGTTCATCGCATCGCGCGGTGGCGACTCGGCGCGCGCCCTGGCGGCTCGCCTCGGCGGCGGAGCCACCGCCATCGCCGACGTGCCCGCCGTGGCCGCCGACATCGACGTGGTGATCTGCTGCACCGACAGCGCCGACACCGTCCTCCAGGCGTCGGATGTGGCTGCCATGCAACAGCGGCGGCCCGGGCGCAGCCTCACCATCGTCGACATCGCAGTGCCGCGCGATGTCGACGCGGCCGCCGCGGAGGTGCCCGGCGTGACCTTGATCGACGTCGATGCCATCGGCGGGCGGATCGCCGGGGCCGGCCATGCGCCGCGGGCGGCCCTGGCCGAGGCGACCGCGATCATCGAGGCCGAGCTGGCCCGCACCGTGGCCGTGATCGGTGAGCGTGACACCGCGGGCCCGACCATCGCGGCGCTGGTGCGCCAGGCCGAGGCGGTGCGTCGTCAGGAGGTCGAGCACACCCTGGCGCGTATGCGCGATGTCGACGCGAAGACCACCGAACGCATCCAGCAGCTGACCCGCGCCATCGTCAGCAAGCTCCTGCACGCCCCCATCTCCCACCTGCGCACGTTCTCGGACGATCCCGGGGTCGCACTCACGCTGCGCGACGCCTTCGACCTCGACACTCCCGACCTCGTCGACGGCGACGTCCTCAGCAGCGACGCCGCCGCCTCGTGACGGTGGCGATCCAGGCCGCGGTGCTGCGCCTGGCCACTCGCGGGAGTGCCCTGGCCAGGGCGCAGGCCGAGCTGGCCTCCGCGGCGATCCGCGCGGCCGGGGGACCGGGCACCGAGCTGGTGGTGGTGCGGACCGAAGGCGATCGGCACCAATCCACGCCCATCGAGGAGCTGAGCGGGCAGGGGTGGTTCACCACGGCGATCGAGCGCACCCTGCTCGACGGGCGTGCCGACGTCGCCGTCCACGCCGCCAAGGACCTGCCCACCGAGCTCGCCGGCGGGTTGGAGGTCGCCGCCGTGCTGGCCCGCGCCGACGCCCGCGACTGCGTGGTCACCCGCGGCGGCGGCGGCCTGGACGCGCTCGCCGACGGCGCCACGGTGGGCAGCAGCAGCGCCCGTCGTGCGGCCCTGCTCGGGGACCTGCGGCCGGGGCTGCGCTGCGTCCCCATCCGGGGCAACGTGGACACCCGCCTGGCCAAGCTCGAGGGTGGCGAGGTGGACGCGATCATCGTCGCCGTGGCCGGGCTCGACCGGCTCGGCCTCTCCGACAGGATCGGTGAGCGGCTCGATCCGCGCCGTTTCGTCCCGGCGCCGGCGCAGGGCGCCATCGCGCTCGAGGTGGTCACCGGGGGCGCGGCGACCGCGGCTGTCGTGGCGGTGTGTGACGTGTCGACCGACGTCGCCGTGCGCACCGAGCGGGCGCTGCTCCGTGCCATGGGCGGCGGCTGCCTGCTCCCGCTGGGCGCGTGGGCGCGGGTGGAGGAGGGGGCGCTGGTGCTGTCGGCGGCGCTCGGCGTGGATGGCGCGGTGCGGCGGGCCGAGCTCGGCGGCGACCCCGGCCGGCCCGGCGAGCTCGTGGAGCGGGTGTCGGCAGCGCTGCGGTGAGCGCAGCCACGGGACTGTCGGGGCGTCGCGTGCTGGTCACGCGCGGGTTGGACAAGCCGGACACCCTGCCACGGCTCCTCGAGGAGGCGGGTGCGACCGTGGTGCAGGTGCCCCTGATCGCCACGTCTCGCCTCGGGGGTGATGGGGAGATCCGCGACGCCCTGGCGCGGCTTCGCCGGCGCGGTGGTGCGGCCGGCGCGCGGCGGTGGCTCGTGGTCACCAGCGAGACCGCCGTCGCGCTGGTGGTGGACGCCGCCGGGGAGCGGGCACTCGACGGCCTGGCGTTCGCCGCGGTCGGCCCGGCCACGGCTGCCGCCCTGGAGGCCCGTGGGCTCATCCCCGGGCTTGTCGCCGCCGGCCAGGAGGCTGAATCGCTGGCCGCCGAGCTGGCGGCGCTCGGGGTGGCCGGCGCCGGCGCGCTGGTGTTCGAGGCCGCGGGCGGCCGCAACGTGGTCGCGCCGGCGCTCGCCGCGGCCGGCGCCGACGTGGAGGCGCTCCCGGTGTACGCCACGGTCATGCCCGACGGGTCCGCCGAGGCGTTGCGCGCCGAGCTCGGGCGCGCCCCGGTGGACGCGGTCATCTTCACCAGCGGCAGCACCGTGCGCCACTTCGCGCGGGCGCAGCCGTCCCCACCCATCGGTGTCATGGCCCTCTGCATCGGACCGGTGACGGCGCTCGCCGCACGAGATGCGGGGTGGTCGCCCGTGGTGACCGCTACCGAGCACACCAGCGCCGGCCTGCTCGAGGCGGCGATCGCGCGCCTGGGTCGCGCGCAGCCGCTACCCTGACCGCGCCATGTCCTTTCCCACGGTCCGCCCACGCCGTCTGCGCCGCACCCCGGCCCTGCGCGCGCTCGTCCGCGAGACCTCACTGACCGCCGGTGACCTCATCCAGCCGGTCTTCGTGCGTGAGGGGATCGACGCGCCGGTGCCCATCGCCTCGATGGACCAGCAGCGCCAGGAGACGATCGACAGCCTCACCGAGGCGGTCGACGACGCCGTCCAGGCCGGGTGCGCCGCCGTGATCCTGTTCGGGATCCCGGAGGCCAAGGACGCCACCGGGTCGCAGGCGTGGCACGAGGACGGCATCGTGCAGCGCGCCCTGCGCAGCCTGAGGCAGCGTCATGGCGACAGCTGCGTGCTGATCGCGGACTGCTGTCTGGACGAGTACACCGACCACGGCCATTGCGGGGTGCTCCGGCTGGATGGCAGCGTCGACAACGACGCGACCATCGAGCTGTACGGGCGCATCGCCGTCGCCCAGGCCGCGGCGGGCGCGGACATCATCGCCCCGAGCGGGATGATGGACGGCCAGGTGGGCGCGATCCGCGCCGCGCTCGACGCCGCCGGCTTCCAGGAGACGGCGCTGCTCGCCTACAGTGCCAAGTACGCCTCGGTGATGTACGGACCGTTCCGTGATGCCGCCGACTGCGCGCCACAGTCAGGCGATCGCCATGGCTACCAGATGGACGTGGGCAACCAGCGCGAGGCGGTGCGGCGTGCGCTCGCCGACGTCGCGGAGGGAGCCGACATGGTCATGGTCAAGCCCGCCCTGACCGCGCTCGACGTGGTGGCGCGGGTGCGTGACGCGACCGACGTGCCCGTGGCCGCGTACTGCGTCAGCGGCGAGTACGCCATGCTCCACGCCGCCGCCGCACAGCATGCCTTCGACGAGCGCGCGGCCGTCATCGAGTCACTGACCGCGATCCGGCGTGCCGGCGCCGACCTGGTGATCACCTACGACGCGCGCCGTGCGGCGCGCTGGTTGCAGGAGGAGCTCCGTCATGAGTAATCGGAACCCCAACCCGCCTCCCCAGCGGCGTCCCTTCGCGCTGGCCGCGGGGGCCATCCTCGCCGGCGGCCTGGTTGCCGTCATCTTCGTCATCAACAGAGCCAACGGGCTGCCCCCGACGGGCAGCTCGGGGTCATCACCCTCGGCGTCGGCGTCGAGTGTGACCACCCCGGCGCCGACCGCGACCACCATCGCCTACGCCGATTGCGCGGCGGTCAAGTTCGGTCCCAACCTGCCGCCCTTCGGCGAGCCCACCGACCCGCACGTGTACAGCGCCACCCCCACGCTGCAGATCGACGTCACCAAGCTGTACCGCGTCACCATCACCACCGTCCGCGGGCCCATCGTGCTCTGCCTGCAGCCGTCGCTGGCGCCGCTGACCGTCAACAACTTCGTGGCCCTGGCTCGCAACCACTTCTACGACGGGCTCAAGTTCCACCGCGTCGTGGCCAGCTTCGTGGTGCAGGGGGGTGACCCCCAGGGGACGGGCGCGGGCGGTCCTGGCTACCAGTTCAACGACGAGCCGGTGCGCCAACAGTATGTGCTCGGGGCGGTGGCCATGGCCAACAGTGGCAAGAACACAAATGGTTCGCAGTTCTTCATCTGCATCGCGAATGACACCACCAGCCTGGCGCCGTCCTACAGCCTGTTCGGCAAGGTTGCGGCGGGTATCGACGTAGCCCAGCGAATCGTCCAGGGGGACGTGATGCAGACGGTGACGGTCGCCCAGCAGCAGTGACGCAACCAGCGGGTGCGGCCTCCGCCGCCTGGCGTGAGCGTGCGCAGAGGGTGCTGCCGGGCGGGGTCAGCAGCCCGGTGCGCGCCTTCGCGGCCGTCGGGGGAAGCCCGCCGTTCATCGTCCGCGGTCGCGGCGCCCGCGTCGAGGACGAGGATGGGGTCGAGTACTCGGACTTCATCCTCGCGTACGGGCCGCACATCCTCGGGCACGGCAACCCCGCCGTCGTCTGGGCGCTGAGCAGCCAGCTGGCACGGGGCACCGCGTTCGGGACGACCACCGCCCTCGAGGTGCAGCTCGCCGAGCGCATCGTCGACGCGGTGGCGAGCGTGGAGATGGTCAGGTTCGTCAACTCCGGGACGGAGGCCACCATGTCCGCGCTGCGCCTTGCCCGTGCGGTGACCGGCCGGGACCGGGTCATCAAGTGCGCGGGCGGTTACCACGGCCATGCTGACGCCTTCCTCGCTGCGGCCGGGTCCGGGGTCGCCACGCTGGGGATCCCGGGATCGCCGGGCGTTCCGCTGGCGGCTGTCGCCGATACCATCGTCGTGCCCTACAACGACATCGCCGCCGTGCTCGCGGTCCTCGACCGCGAGGGGGAACAGGTGGCCGCCCTGATCGTGGAACCGGTGGCCGGCAACATGGGCTGCGTGCTGCCGCGGCCCGGGTACCTGGCCGCGCTCCGGCAGGTCACCGAGCGGTTCGGCGTGCTGCTCATCTTCGACGAGGTGATGACCGGCTTCCGCGTCGCGCGTGGGGGTGCGCAGGCGCTGGCGGGCGTGCGCCCCGACCTCACCTGCCTCGGCAAGGTGATCGGCGGCGGACTCCCGGTCGGCGCCTTCGGCGGCGCTCGCTCGCTGATGGAGCGGATGGCACCCGCCGGCGACGTCTACCAGGCGGGCACCCTCTCCGGGAACCCGCTGGCGATGGCGGCCGGCTGCGCGGTGCTCGACGAGCTCGAGTCCGAGGTCGTGTATGCGCGGCTCGAGGAGCTCGGCGCCGCCCTGGCCGAGGGTCTGGCCGCAGCCGCAGCGGCCGCCGGTGTCGCCTGTGCCGTCAACCGCGCCGGTAGCATGCTCACCCCCTTCATCGGCGTCGAGACCGTGGACGACTTCGCGACCGCAGCATCGGCCGACCTCGCCGCCTTCGCCACGGTGCACGGCGCCTGGCGCGAGCACGGCGTGCTCTGGCCGCCCTCACAGTTCGAGGCCGCATTCCTGTCCTCAGCGCATGCCGGCGCCGACATCGACAGGGCCGTGAGCGGGTTCGCCGCCGGCCTGCGTCGCCACCACGGAGCCGCGGCGACGGTGTGAAGACGGTGGCAGCGATGTGACCGGAAGGTTTCAGCGCTGCCTCAGGGAACTCGGCGAGGCGATGCTACACTCGATTCAGCCTCAGACGAGGCCCCAGCCGGCGGTTCCGACTGGGTGGGCCCACGGAGGTTCGCTGCAATGCCAGGCATCGGCGCCGGTCACTGGTGGATCATCGCCATCGTCCTGGTGATCGTGCTGATCATCTGGGGACCCGGCAAGCTGCCGGACGTCGGTTCCGGGCTGGGTCGCGCCATCCGCGAGTTCCGCAAGGCGTCCTCTGACACGCGCGACGAGTTCAGCAAGGCGACCCGCGGCGACGCTGAGCACACCGCCGGGGCGCCGGCGGCTGCACCCGCGGCAGCACCGCTCGCCCAGCCCGCGCCGGTGGCCGGTGGCCCGCCTGCGCCGGCAGCAACCGAGCGCGCCGCTGAGCAGGGCGACCACACCACCGCCGTCTGACGTTGACCGCCTTCTCAGGAAGGCCCTGAGAGGTGCAGGGAGTGGCCGGCGACGAGCGCCGCATGACCATCGTCGAGCATCTCGAGGAGCTCCGCCGAGTCCTCATCATCTCGTCGATCGCCTGGCTGGTGGCAACGATCGCGGCCTTCGTCTTCCACGCCCAGATCCTCGACTTCCTGTTGCGCCCGCTCACCACGGTCCTCGGCAAGACGCACAACCACCTCACCTCGCAGGCGGTGTTCACCACCCCGACTGAGGGGCTGACCATCCCCATCAAGATCTCGATGATCGTCGGCCTGCTCGGGGCGCTCCCGGTGTTGGTCTGGCAGACATGGACATTTGTGGCGCCGGGGCTCCGCCCGGTGGAGCGGAAGTTCGTGGGGCCGTTCATCGCGTCCGCGCTCTTGCTCTTCGCGGCGGGCGCGGCGTTCGCGTACTTCGTCATGCCGGTCGGCCTCAACTTCCTGGCCACCTTCCTGGGCGGCAGCGCGGTCTACCTCCCCGACATCAACTCCTACCTCTCCTTCCTGGTGCTGTTGATCGTCGCCTTCGGGGTGACGTTCGAGCTGCCCGTGGTCATCGTCCTCCTGGGGATCCTCGGGATCGTCTCGTCACGGCTGCTACGGCGCCGGCGCAAGGAGATCTGGGTCGGGATCATCATCGCCGCACTGCTGGTGACGCCGGGTGCCGACCCATACACCCCGACGGCCCTGTTCATCCCGCTCATCGTCTTCTTCGAGGCCAGCATCCTGGTGCTGGACAAGGTGCTCAAGCGCTGAGCGGACCACGCCGGGGAACCCACCACCCCACCGTCGCCGCGCCACCAGCGGCGGCCTGCACAGCGATCACTACACTGGGCCGCCATGCGACCTGACGGGCGGGCCACCGACCAGCTGCGGCCCACGACCATCGAGCTCGGTCCCCTGCCGTATGCCGAGGGCAGCGCGCTGATCAGCACCGGTGACACCCGCGTGCTCTGCGCAGCGAGCATCGAGGAGCGCGTGCCGCAGTTCCGCAAGGGCAGCGGCCGCGGCTGGGTGACCGCCGAGTACGCGATGCTGCCGCGCAGCACCATGACGCGCAGCGAGCGAGACGGGCGGCGCGGTCGGATCGACGGGCGTGTCCAGGAGATCCAGCGCCTCATCGGTCGCAGCCTGCGCGCCGCCGTCGACTTCTCCCGTCTCGGCGAGCGCAGCATCTACATCGACTGCGACGTGCTGGTCGCCGACGGCGGCACCCGCACCGCGTCGATCACCGGCGGGTACGTCGCACTCGCGCTCGCCGTGGCCAAGCTGCGCGCCGCCGGCCTGGTCAGCGAGGACCCGCTGCGCTGGCAGGTCGCCGCCGTCAGCGCGGGCATCGTCGCCGGCGAGCCCCGGCTCGACCTCAACTACCTGGAGGACTCCGCGGCGGACACCGACATGAACTGCGTGGGCAGCAGCGACGGCCGTTTCATCGAGCTGCAGGGCAGCGCCGAGCAGGAGCCGTTCTCGCGTGAGGAGATGAACAGCCTGCTGCAGCTCGCCTCGGTCGGCATGGAGCGTCTCTTCGCCGCCCAGACGGAAGCGCTCGCCGCCGCGTGACCAGCGTGGCGGTGCTGGTGGCGGCGACCGACAACGCCGGCAAGCTGCGCGAGCTGCGCCGCCTGCTCGCCGCCCACCCCTGGCGACTGCAGAGCCTCGCCGAGGCGGGATGGTCGGGGGGTGAGCTGGTCGAGCCCGGGCAGACGTACGCGGAGAACGCGCTCGCCAAGGCGGCCGCGGTGGCCGCAGGGCTCGGTCTGCCGGCGATCGCCGATGACAGCGGCATCGAGGTGGACGCGCTGCGCGGCTGGCCGGGGCCCCACTCCGCGCGCTGGCTCGGGCCTGGCACCAGTGACGAGGACCGGCTGCACGCCCTGCTCGCGGCGGTCGACGAGCGCAGCCCTGACGATCGCCGAGCCCGCTACGTCTGCGTGGTGGCGCTGTGCCGACCGCTCGGCGACCCCGTGACCGCGCGAGGCGAATGCCTCGGCGTGCTCGTCCCGCCGCGCGGGACCCGCGGCTTCGGCTACGACCCGGCGTTCCTCAGCGAGGACCTCGGGGTCACCTTCGGCGAGGCGGACGACGCCGCCAAGGACCGCGTGTCCCACCGGGCGCGGGCGCTCCGGCGGCTGGCGGAGAGCGGCGTCCTCGACCCGACCTGAGCGGCCGGTGGCCCACAATCCGTGCTCGTGTCGCACCGCCTCCCGGCCACGTCTGGGCCACTGCGCGTCCTCCTGGCTGGAGCGGTCGTGCTCCTGGCCGGGGTCTTCGCCTTCCTGGTCACCGTCAACCGAACGGCGGTGCCGGGCAGGGCGCCGACGGTCTCGCGGCCCGCGGTCGCGACCGTGGTGGCGCCGTCTCCCAGCCTCTCCCTCGATGACATCGCCCGCGCCGCCCTGGCCAGCACGGTGACCATCGAGGCGCTGGGCAGCAACGACGAGGGGCTCGGCACCGGTTGGCTGCTCGACAGCAAAGGGGACTTCGTCACCAACGCCCACGTCGTCCAGGGGCAGCTGAGCCTGCGCATCCGCGCGCGCGACGGCAGCTCCCACGTCGGCGACATCCTGGGCATCGACCGCGACCTCGACGTGGCCCTGATCCGCAGCCGGGACGGCTTCTCAGGCGTACCGCTCACCACCTTCAGCGGCGCGCTGACCGACCTGCCCGTGCCGGTGGTGGCAATCGCCAGCAGTCACGCCACCGGCCACGCCGACATCACCGTCGAGAGCATCACGCGGATCGATCCCGACGTGCCCGTGACCGGTGACACGTCCACCGGGCAGCCGCCCACCACCACGGACTACCGGGACATGCTGGTGCTCGACGGGACGGCCATCTTCCCCGGCAACAGTGGCGGCCCCGTGCTCGACCGGCGTGGCCGGGTGGTCGGGATCGTCACCCTGGCGAGCAGGTCGCTGCCCGAGGGATATGCGATCCAGCTCAACCGTGTGCTGAGCGAGCTGAGCACCTTCGCGGCGCACTGAGCTGTGGCGGCCGGTGCTTCGAGTGGCGCGAATTCGGGTACGGTCACAGGGTGAACGAGTACGACATCGCCATCATCGGCGCCGGCCCGGCCGGCCTCACCGCCGCGCTCTACGCCGGCCGCAGCAAGATCCGTGCCGTGGTCATCGAGTCCAAGGCACCGGGTGGCCAGCTGCTCAACACCGAGCTGATCGAGGACTACCCCGGCTTCAAGAGCATCCTGGGTGGCGACCTGGCGGCCGTGATGCTCGCCCAGGCCGAGCACTTCGGAGCCGAGATGGTCTACTCGCCGGTCAACCGCGTGCGCGTCGAGGCCGACGGGATGAAGGTGGTGGAGACTGACGCCGGCGAGTACCGCGCCCCCGCCGTCATCGTCACCGCAGGTGGCAATCCCCGCAAGCTCGACGTCCCCGGCGAGGTGGAGTACGCGGGCCGCGGCGTCTCCTACTGCGCGGTCTGCGACGGCGCCTTCTTCGAGGGTCTTGAGCTGGCCGTGGTGGGGGGCGGAGACGCCGCTGTCGAGGAGGCGATGTTCCTGACCCGGTACGCCTCGAAGGTCACCATCGTGCACCGCCGCGCGGAGTTCCGCGCCCAGCCCATCCTCATGGAGGAGGCTCGCTCGCACCCCAAGATCGAGATCCTCGTCAACAAGGTCGTGGAGTTCGATCGAGGGCGACCAGAAGGTCAGCCACCTCCAGCTGCGCGACGTCGTCACCGGCGGCGTGTCGCGCCTCGACGTCGGCGGGGTCTTCGTCTTCGTCGGCTTCATCCCCAACACGGGGCTCGTCGATCAGCACGTCGAGCACGACGCCGCCGGCTACTACCTCACCGACCCGATGACCATGATGACCAACGTCCCCGGCCTCTTCGCCGCCGGTGATGTCCGCGCGCAACTCACCCGCCAGATCACCACCGCGGTCGGCGACGCCACCACCGCGACCATCGCCGCCAGCAAATGGGTGGAGGAACGTGCCCGCGGCCACGAGGACGACGCCCTCCAGGTGCTGGAGGCGGCGGCGGCCGACGGCGGCTGGGTGGCATGAGCATCGTCACCCGTCACGGTGACGGGGGCCAGACCAGCCTCCTCTACGGCGGCCGCGTTCCCAAGGACGACCTCCACACCGAGGCGTACGGGGCGCTGGACGAGGCGATCAGCGTGCTCGGGCTGGCCCGCGCGCTCTGCAGCGACGAGGCTCGTGCGCAGAGGCTCCTCGACCTGCAGCGCGAGCTCTTCACCGTGGGGGCCGAGCTGGCCACGGCGGCGGGTGAGCGCCCCAAACTTGAGGAGCACTTCGCCACGGTCACGCCGGCGATGGTGGCGGCGCTCGACGAGGAGGTCGCCGCGCTCGAGGCACGCGTGGAGCTGCCCAAGGGCTTCGTGATCCCCGGCGGAGACCCCGTGGCGGCGGCGATCGACGTCGGTCGAACCTTCGTCCGCCGCGCCGAACGGCGAGCGGTCGCGCTCGATCGCGCCGGTGGCCTGTGCGGACCGGAGGTGCTCCGCTACCTCAACCGCTGCTCTGACCTGTTGTTCATGCTCGCTCGCGACGCCGAGGGGGACGCCGTCCTCCCCAAGTGAGGTGGCTGGCCTCGCCTCAGTGGTCGAGGTCCTCACCGAGCTCGAGGTCGACCACCGGGACGCGCCCCGCGGTGGCGGTGCCTGCCAGCGGCGCCCAGGCCACGTCGGGCAGCCGGCTGTGGGCGTGGAAGCCGTCCGGCGTACGCACCACGCGAACCGGTGCCGACGGATGGGGCGCCCGGCTCACCGGCTCGGTGGCATCCAGGCTCCAGGCGCCGTCCGGGTCGACCGCCAGCGCGTCCGCTGTCACCCACCCCCACGCGTCAACCGGCATCTCGGCAACCGTCCCGGTCATCAAGCGCAGCGGCATGCGTGCCGGGCCCGTGCTGCCGGCTCCCGCGTCCTGGCGATCGCCCACCCACAGCGCGGCCACGGCCAGTCCATCGGTCTCCGCCGCCGGCGAGAGGGGCCATCGGGCCGCGGGCTGGGGAGGAAGGAAGACGTGGTGGCCGTCGCCGCGCCGCTCCACCCGGATGACGCGGTCGGCGCTCGGGAAGGCGGTCCCGTCCGCGGACGGTCGCAGCGCCGCCACACGTCCCGGGGCCACCAGGATGGCATCGGGGGTGACCCAGGCTGAGGCGCCCACCGCCAGGTCGGCAAGGGCGAGCGGGGTGGCCGGCGAGCCACGCCGAGCGGAGGCGCGAGCGGTCGCGCTCACCGTCAGCGGCGTGCTGCCCGGCGGCCGCTCGCGAGGCCGGCTGCGCAGGGCGGCGTAGCTCTCACTGAGGCGGCCGAACGTCGCCAGCGCCTGCGGGTCGCCGGGGTTGCGGTCGGGGTGATGGATCTTGGCAAGCCGCCGGTAGGCGTCGCGGATCTCGTCGTCGCCGGCGCCGGGTCGCAGCCCGAGCACCGCGTAGTCCCTGCTTGTCGGGGCACGGCTCACCCGCCTCAGGGTAGCGATTGGGCCGACCGGCGAGCCTCAGGCTGGGACCCGGGCATCCTCCGCTCCGTCGAGCAGGCGCATGCACTGCAGCGCCAGCCAGAGGCGGTGCGGCGCCGCCGGCGCGTCGAGGTCGACGCCCAGCTCGGCCAGCCGCCTGATGCGGTAGACCACGGTGTGGCGGTGCAGGTCAAGGGCTGCGGCGGCCTGGTTGAGGCTGGGGTTGACGAGGAGTGCCTGGAGGGTCTCCAGCAGGGGGGAGCGCCGGTTCGGCGGCACAGCCAGCAGCCGGCCCAGGGTGTGCTCGACGTAGCGCCTCATCGCCTCCGGGTCGCCCGAGAGGCTGCCGAACACCCCCACCTCGGCGTCGTCCCAGGCAGTGGAGGAGGGGTCGAGCCGAGCCCCCACCTGCAGCGCCTCGCGCGCTCGTCGCGCACCCTCGGAGACCTCGTCGAGGGTCCTGGCCACCGGGCCGATCCCCCAGCGGACAGCCCCCGCCGTGCCGGTGGCGCGCTCGGTGTCGTCGATGAGCCGCCTGGCGACGGTCTGCCCCGGCGCCAGGGCGACCCACGTGCCCGGCTGGTCGGCGACGGTGAGCACGCCGCGCGATCGCAGGGCTGCTTCGAGGGAACGCTCCGCCTCGGCGCTCGCGATCGAGCAGGCAAGCACGAGGTACGGTGGCTGGAGGTCGAGGTCGGTGGCGGCGGCGAGGCGGCGCAGCTCTGGGCTGACATCGCCGGCCAGCAGGCGCTGGAGGATGCGATCGCGGTCGAGGTCGCGGCGGCGCATCAGCCGCTCGCGGGTCTCGAGGTACGCAGACCCCACGGCGCCGCTGATCTCATCGAGGTACTCCAGCACCTGGCCGGTGACCGCGATGACCGTGGCTCGAGGCAGCTCGTCGAGGCCGGCGGACTCGCCGATCAGCTCACGCCAGACAACGCGGGCAGCGAGCCGGTACGCCGCCAGGAGCACCTCGAGGGGCACGCCCATCTCAGCCTGCTGGGCACCCATGGAGCCGAGCCGCTGCAGGTCGGCGGTGCGCAGCCCCCGCCCATCCCGGAGCAGACGGACCAGCGTCCGCAGGGCGTCACGGCAGGCACCGGTGACGCTGCGCAGGTACCCGATGGTGCGGAACTGCGCCGGCAGGGCCAGCTCGGAGGCGATGCGACGGGTCATCCGTCGCGAGATGATGTCGACGTCGGCGAGGAGGCGCGATGTGATCTCGGGCGGAAGAGTGGCCGTGGCGGCCCACTCACGGGCTCCGGCCACCGATTCCAATGGGGTGAAATTAGCCATGATGTCCATTATGGACGGCATGGCCAAATATTGCGGCAGAAATCGTGTGCGAGGGCCGATGGCTTGGCCCGCACGTCGTGACGACACTACTCACATGCTCTACGACGACCTCTTCGTCCGCCTTGAACGCGCCCGCTGGAACTTCACCGACGAGATCGATTTCACCACCATCGATCGCAGCCTGCTGAGCGACCAGTGGATCCACGACCTCCGTCAGATCTGCCTCACCGAGCTGAGCGCCCTGTACGCGACGGAGATGTTCCTGCGCGACTTCTACACGGACATCGACTTCTGCAGCTTCGTGTCGATCTGGTTCTACGAGGAGATGAAGCACCACATGGTGCTGCGTCGTTACCTCGAGGCGTGTGGGGAGACCTTCGACGAGGAGAAGGAGCTGCCCGAGCTGCGGCTCACCTTCGCGGAGGGCCCGGCCATCGAGACCCTCACCATGCACTTCTGCGGTGAGCAGCGCCTCGCCCACTGGTACCAGGCGTTCAGCCGGAATGCCCCCGAGCCGCTGCTGCGCAAGATCTTCAAGATCCTCGCCGCTGACGAGCTGCGCCACGCGGCGTGCTACGCGAAGTACCTGCGCAAGGCGATCGCCAACAAACCCGACGAGCTGCCCGCCGTGTTGCGGATGACGCTGTGGATGCTGCGCAGCACCAACGATGCGCCCAAGCACCCCACCACCGTGACCTCGCCGAGTGTGTGCGACCAGCTCGAGGACCCGGCGTACATCAGTCGGATGCTTGACTGGTACCTGCCCGGCCGCGACCACGAGGCTCCTGTGCAGCGCCGCATCCTCGCGTTGATGTCGGAGCTGGCCGGAACCAAGATGACGAGCACCAAGGACATGCTCCCGGTCATCCGCCGGCTCACCCCGGTGGCCGCCTGAGCGCGACGGACGGCAGCGTCGGGGGCGCAGCACCGATGCGTCCGCGCGGCGGACAGCACAGAGCCTGCGCCCACAGGACCACGTGAGGGTGGCAGTCGCGTTCCACCGCCGGCGGGCGAATTGGCGATAATCTCCCCCGCAATGTCCGAGCAGGCCCGCGTGCGTGCCACCGTGCGGGGGAGGGTGCAGATGGTCGGGTTCCGCGCCTTTGTCGCCCACCACGCCGGCGGCCTCAAGGGCACCGTCGCCAATCGACCCGACGGCAGCGTGGAGTGCGTCGTCGAAGGTCCCGCCGAGGCGGTGGACCACATCCTCGGCCTGCTCCATCGGGGCCCGACCCACGCCCGAGTCGACTCCGTCGACGTGCTACGCGAGCCGTACCGCGGTGACCTGCCGCCGTTCACGGTGCGCGCATGACCTTCCGCTGGGCCGAACGCATGTCGCGGATCGGCACCGAGAGCGCCTTCGAGGTGCTGGCCCGTGCCAAGGGGCTCGAGGCGCAGGGCCGCGACATCATCCACCTCGAGATCGGCGAGCCGGACTACGCGACACCGCAGAACATCATCGACGCCGCCGTGGCGGCCCTCAATGACGGCGCCACCCACTACACACCGGCGAGCGGGATCCCGGCGGTGCGCGAGGCCGCGGCCAAGTACGTGACCAGGCAGACCGGGGTACCGACCACGATGGAGAACGTCGTGCTCGTGCCGGGCAGCAAGAACATCCTCGCGTTCCTTCTGCTGGCCACCGTCGAACCCGGCGACGAGGTCATCGTGCCCGACCCCGGATACCCGATCTACCGCTCGCTGGTGAATTTCATCGGGGCCACCCCGGTGTCGGCGCCGATCCGGCAGGAGAACGACTTCCGGCTCGACGTCGACGAGCTGCGCAGCCTGGTGACGCCGCGCACCCGCCTGATCATCGTCAACACGCCGGCCAACCCCACCGGCGGCGTGCTCACCCGCGAGGACTGCGAGAGCATCGCCGCCTTGGCGATCGAGCGCGACCTCATCGTGCTCTCCGACGAGATCTACGGGCGCCTCACCTACGACGTCCCGCACGTCTCGCTCTATGGCATCGACGGCATGGCGGAGCGCACCGTCCTGCTCGACGGGGTGAGCAAGGCGTGGGCGATGTGCGGCTGGCGGCTCGGCTTCGGGGCCATGCCCGTCGAGCTGGCGCGCCGCATGGATACGCTGATGATCAACTCGTCGTCGTGCGCCGCGGCCTTCACCCAGCTGGCCGCTGTCGAAGCCTTCGAGGCCGCCGAGTCCGACGCCGCCGTCGACGCCATGCTCACCGAGTTCCGTCACCGTCGCGACGTGCTCGTCGACGGTCTCAACCGCATCCCCGGGATCACCTGCAGGAAGCCGGCAGGCGCGTTCTACGTGTTCCCGGACATCACCGCCACCGGCTACAACGAGCGCGAGCTGCAGCGCGACCTGCTCGACGAGGTCGGCGTCGCCACCCTTGCCGGCAGCACCTTCGGTCCCCACGGCGCCGGGCATATCCGGCTCAGCTACGCGAACTCCGTCGACAACATCGAGCGCGCCCTCGAGCGGATCGCGCTCCACCTGGGCGCGGGCGCGGCGACCCCGGCGTAGTCCGGGCCGGCCGCCGCGACGTCACCGTGGTCGACCTGAGCGTGCGCCCCGATTCCGTGACGGCCGGGCGGCTGCTCGATGACCACGACGTGGTGCCCGTGGTGATGGAGCTGCCCGCCGCCGGGGAGACGCCGGTCAGCCTGATGCAGAGGCTGGGGGTGGGCGGCCACTGCTTCCTTCTCGAGTCCGCGACGGCGCGCCAGGGCGTGCACGGTCACTCCTTCCTTGGTCACGACCCCGAGGAGGTGGCGCCGCCGGACCACGACGACCCGCTGCGCCCGCTCGAAGCCGTGCTGGCCGAGCGCGTCGCGCCGGTGGACGGACTCGATGTCCCCTTCCTCGGAGGGTGGGTCGGGTACCTGGGCTATGAGACCGCGCGCTGCTATGAGCGCCTGCCCGCGACGGCGCCGGCGATCCCCGGTGTCGACCGCAGCCTGTTCGCGCTGTATCGCACGGTGACCGT
Organism: Candidatus Dormiibacterota bacterium; assembly: GCA_963850385.1. Classification (GTDB taxonomy): domain Bacteria; phylum Chloroflexota; class Dormibacteria; order Aeolococcales; family Aeolococcaceae; genus Aeolococcus. The sequence goes on along the minus strand of CAWKKS010000001.1, from coordinate 1,419,003 downwards.
CTTCGACCACGCGCGAGACCGCATCCTGCTGATCACGCAGCTGCGCCGCGGGGGCGTCGACGGCGATCCCTACGCGGCCGCTCGCCGGCGCCTCGAGCGACTCCACGAGCGCATCGCGGGTCCGCGTCCCAGCGGCGCCGTCGACGATGCCACCGCCCGAACGGCCGGCCCGCTTGGTGCCGGGGAGGCTCTGCCGGCGGCGGCGCTGACGGACGCCACCTCGACCTTCAGGCGAGCCGACTTCCTCGCGGCAGTGCAGCGCGCCCTCGCCCACATCGTCGCCGGCGACATCTTCCAGGTGCAGATCTCCCGGCGATTCACCGTGCCCATGCGCGCCCACCCGTTCACGCTGTACACCGCGCTGCGCGAGTCGAGCCCCACGCCCTACCTGTTCTACGTGCACACGCCGCAGTGCGCCATCGTGGGTGCGTCACCGGAGATGCTGGTGAGCGTTCGCGGCGGCGAGGTCGAGTACCGGCCCATCGCCGGTACCCGCCGCCGCGGCCGATCCGACGCCGAGGACGAGGCGATGGCGGAGGAGTTGCGCAGCAGCGAGAAGGAGCAGGCCGAGCACCTCATGCTCGTCGACCTCGGCCGCAATGACGTCGGCAGGGTGGCGGCGACGGGGACGGTGGAGGTCCGCGAGTTCGGCGATCGTCGAGCGCTACGCGCGGGTGATGCACCTGGTGAGCGGCATCCGCGCGCGGCTGGCGCCGGGGCGGACAGCGCTGGACGCGCTGCGGGCGTGCTTTCCCGCCGGCACGGTGACCGGGGCACCGAAGATCCGCGCCATGGAGATCATCGCCGAGCTGGAGCCGCACGGCAGGGGGCCGTACGCCGGGGCGGTCGGGTACATTGGCAGCGGCGGCGTGCTCGACACCGCGATCGCCCTGCGTAGCATCGTCGTGGTCGACGGCCGGGCGCACCTGCAGGCCGCCGCCGGCATCGTCGCCGACTCCACTCCCGATGAGGAGGCACGCGAGATCGACAACAAGCTCTCCGCTGCGGTGGACGCGGTGGCCCGCGTCAACGCGACGTGAGCGCTGCAATCCTGCGCGGCCGGGTCGTGGTCATCGACAACTACGACTCGTTCACCTTCAACCTGGTGCAGTACCTCGGCGAGCTCGGCGCCGATACCGCCGTTGTTCGCAACGACGCGGTGACCAGCGCCGAGGTGATCGCCGCAGAGCCCGCGGCGGTGGTGCTGTCACCCGGCCCGGGGCGTCCCGAGGATGCCGGCATCTGCGTCGACCTGGTGCGCGCTGCCGCAGCAGCGTCGGTACCGCTCCTCGGCGTGTGCCTCGGCCACCAGGCCATCGGGGTCGCCTTCGGCGCGTCCGTCGTCAATGCCGCGCAGGTCATGCACGGCAAGCGCAGCGACATCGAGCACGTGGGGCAGAGCGTGTTCCGGACGCTGCCGAGCCCGCTGCGAGCCACCCGCTATCACTCGCTGGTGATCGATCCCGACACGGTGCCGGACGAGCTGCTGGTCACCGCGTGGACGGCGCACGGCACGGTGATGGGTGTGTGCCACCGCGACCTGCCCATCCATGGTGTTCAGTTCCATCCCGAGTCGATCGGCACGCCCCAAGGTCACGCGCTGCTCGGCATCATGCTCGACATCGCGCGTTCGTCGCGCGAGCTGAGCTCGGCGCGATGACCGAGCTCGGTGCGCTCCGACCGATCGTGGAGCGCAAGCGCGCCGAGGCCGCCGCGTTGCGCTGCGGCCGGGCGACGATGTTCGCGCACGCCGCCAACCGCGAGCATGCGCCGGCCATCGAACGAATCCTCGCGGGTGGGACGGTGATCGCGGAGATGAAGCGCCGTTCCCCCAGCGGAGGGGAGCTGCGTGGTGACCTCGATCCCGTGCGACTGGCCTCCGCGTATGAGGCGGCGGGGGCGGCAGCGATCTCAGTGCTGACCGACGGACCCGACTTCGGTGGCTCGCTCGACGACCTGGTGGCTGTCCGGGCAGCTGTCGAGATCCCGGTCCTGCGCAAGGATTTCGTGGTTGCGCCGGTGCAGGTCGCCGAGGCACGTGTCGCCGGTGCCGACTGGGTGCTGCTGATCGCCGCGATCTTCTCCGACGATGACCTCGACGAGGTGCTCGGCACGGCGCGACGCTGTGGTGCTGGCGTGCTGCTCGAGGTGCACGACGAGAGGGACCTCGACCGCGCGCTCGCAGCGGGCGCGCGCTGCATCGGCATCAACAACCGCGACCTGCGCACCCTCACAACCGACCTGCTGACCTTCGCGCGCCTTCGACGGCGCGTGCCGGCCGGGGTCGTGACCGTGGCGGAGTTCGGGCGTGCGTGACGCCGCCGACGTCGCCCGGCTTGTCGGCGAGGGCGCCGACGCTGTGCTGGTGGGGGAGGCGCTGATGCGATCCCACTCACCGGCCGCGCTGCTCGGCGAGATGGTGTCGGCCGCCGAGATGGCGGCCGGGCGGGTGCTGTGATCATCAAGGTGTGCGGCGTGCGCACACCCGAGATCGCCGAGGTGGCCATCGACGCCGGCGCCGATTGGCTTGGGTTGGTCCTGGTGCCGTCGAGCCCCCGCCACGTGGACGATTGCGCGGCGCGTGCGGTCGTCCGGGCCGTCCGCGGCCGCGCCGACCTGGTCGGGGTGATGATCAACGCCACCCGCCAGGAGTGCGACGAGGCAGCACGCCGCTACCGGCTGGCGGCCGTCCAGGTGCACGGCACCATCGCCGCCGCGGACGCTGCGGCGGCGGCGGTGCCGGTGATCCGCGCCATCAACGCCGAGGGCGCGCGCGCCGTCCTGACCGACCAATGGTGGCCCGATTGCCTGGTGCTCCTCGATGCCGCCCCGTCCGCGGCGAACGGGCTGCCCGGTGGCACCGGTGAGCGCGTCGACGCGGCGCTGGCCGCCGCCCTGGCGCGTCACCGGCGCCTCATCCTCGCGGGCGGCCTGTCCTCGCTGAACGTTGTCGACGCCATCAGGACGGTGCGCCCGGCCGGGGTGGACGCCTCGAGCGGGCTGGAGTCGGCACCGGGGGTGAAGGACCCGGCGCGGGTGCGTGCCTACGTCGAGGCGGCACGGACGGCGACGGCGGGGAACCGCCGGTGAGCGCAATGCGAGGCCGTTTCGGGGCGTACGGCGGGGCCTATGTCCCCGAGACCGTGGTGCCGGCGCTCGTCGAGCTCGAGGCAGCGATGGATGCGGCGCTCGCCGACACCGGTTTCCAGTCGGAGCTTGCCCTCCTGCTCCGCGACTACGCCGGGCGGCCCACCCCGATGACCCACGCCTCACGGCTGACGGCCGCGACGGGAGGTGCCCAGATCTGGCTCAAACGCGAGGACCTGCTGCACACCGGGGCGCACAAGATCAACAACGCGCTCGGCCAGGTGCTGCTCGCCATGCGCATGGGCAAGCGCCGCATCATCGCCGAGACCGGCGCCGGGCAGCACGGGGTTGCCACCGCGACTGCGTGCGCGCGCTCCGGGCTTGGTTGCACGGTGTACATGGGGCGCGAGGACATGCGCCGCCAGGCGCTCAACGTGTATCGCATGCGTCTCCTCGGCGCCACGGTGGTGCCGGTCGACAGCGGCGCGGGCACCCTCAAGGACGCCACCAACGAGGCGATCCGCGACTGGGTGGCCAACGTGCGCGACACCCATTACGTCATCGGCAGCAGCGTCGGTCCCCATCCCTACCCCACGCTGGTGCGCAGGCTCCAGCGGGTGATCGGCGACGAGACCCGCGCGGAGTGTGCTGCGCGGCACGGTGGCCTGCCCAGCGTGGTGGTGGCGTGCGTGGGCGGAGGCTCCAATGCCATCGGGATCTTCGCCGCCTTCCTCGACGACGAGGTGGAGCTCGTCGGCGTCGAGGCTGCCGGGCGCGGGATCGACGGCACCGAGCATGCGGCGCCGTTGAGCCGCGGGCGGCCCGGCGTGCTGCACGGGTCGCACAGCTACCTGATGCAGGATGAGCACGGCCAGGTGCTGACGGCGCACTCGATCAGCGCCGGGCTCGACTACCCCGGGGTCGGGCCGGAGCACAGCGCGCTGCGCGACAGCGGGCGGGTGCGCTACCTCAGCGCCACCGACGACGAGGCGATCGCCGCGTTCCACCGCCTCTGCCGGCTCGAGGGGATCATCCCCGCCTTGGAGTCGAGCCACGCCCTCCACGCCGCCGAACAGCTGGCCGCGAGCCGCCCTCAGCGGGACGTCGTGGTGGTGTGTCTCTCAGGCCGAGGCGACAAGGACATCGCCACCGTCCGCGAGCGCGACCACGAGGAGAACGACCCTGCGCCCGGGTGAGCGATTGACGGCGGCGCTGGGCGAGCGCCGGGAGGGCGCGCTGCCGGCACTGATGCCCTACGTCACCGCCGGATTCCCCCGTCGCGACGACACCGTCGCGGTGCTACTCGCCGCCCAGGAGGCTGGGTGCAGCGCCGCGGAGGTAGGCATCCCCTTCAGCGACCCCCTAGCCGACGGCCCGACCGTCCAGCGGGCGGGCTGGCAGGCGCTGCGCAACGGCATGACCACCGGGCTCGCCATCGAGCACGTGCGCCGCGCGCGCGCCGCGGGGGTCACCCTCCCGCTGGCCCTGATGACGTACGTCAACCCGGTGCTCACCCACGGCATCGACAGGTTCTGCGCGGACGCCGCGGACGCCGGCGCGGACGGCATCATCGCCCCCGACCTTCCCGTCGACGAGTCGGACACCCTGCGCCTGGCCGCGGAGTTGTGCGGACTGGCGCTCATCCCACTGGTCGCTCCCACCACCCCCGCCACGCGCATCGACCTGGCGACCCGCCACGCCCGTGGGTTCGTCTACTGCGTGGGCGTGGTCGGCACCACCGGCGCACGGGAGGTGATCGCCGAGGAGGCGTTCGCGCTCCTCGACCGGGTGCGCTCCTGCACGGCCCTGCCCCGCGCCATCGGTTTCGGCCTGAGCCGGCACGAACACCTGGTGGCGCTGCGTGGGCGGTGCGAGGGGGCGGTGGTGGGCTCCGCGCTGCTCGACGCGATGTTCGCGCACGAGGACACCGCCGCCGCTGCCGCGGGTGACTTCCTGCGCGGCATGCTCACCGCGTGAGCCAGCGTCGCCTCGGCGGGGCGTCGGTCGTCGACGGTGAGGTCCGGGTGCCCGGGGACAAGTCGATCAGTCACCGCGCGTTGATCCTCGGCGCCCTGATCCGCGGGCGCAGCTACATCGGCAACCTCTCGCCTGCCGACGATGTCGCCGCCACGGCCCGCGTCCTCGCCGACTGCGGGGGCGCGGTGCGTCCTTTCGGCGACGGGCGCGTCTCCCTCGACGGTGCCGGCCCCGGGGTCACCCTGCACAGCCCGCCCGGCCGGCTGGACTGCGCCAACTCGGGGACCACCATGCGCCTCATGGCCGGGGTGCTCGCCGCCCACGACGTGGTCGCGACACTTGTCGGCGATGCCTCGCTGACGCAACGTCCGATGGAGCGGGTGGCCGCGCCGCTGCGCCTCATGGGGGCCGATGTCGTGACCGAAGCCGGCCACGCGCCGCTGAGCATCCGTGGAACCACAACCCCTGACGGGGTCGAGCACCAACTCCCGGTGGCGAGCGCCCAGGTCAAGTCAGCCATCCTCCTGGCCGGCCTCAACGCCGCCGGCCCCACGGTGGTGCGCGAGCCGCTCCCCACACGCGACCACACCGAACGGCTGCTGCGCGCCTGCGGTGCCGACCTCAGCGCCGACGGCGCCGCGGTGACGCTGCGCCCCTCGCGGCTCGACCCGTTCGGTCTGCGCATCCCCGGTGACATCAGCGCCGCCGCCTTCTTCATGGCTCTCGCCGCGGCCCGCCCGGGGTGGCGGGTGCGCTGCTCGGATGTCGGGCTGAACCCCGGGCGCACCGGCGTGCTCGAGGTCCTCGCCGCCATGGGTGCGCGCGTCGAGGTCGACGAGGCGGAACCGGCCGCGGGCGTCGAGCCGCAGGGTGAGGTGGTGGTGACCGGGGCACCGCTGCACGGGGTCACCATCGAGCCCGCCATGGTGCCGCGCTGCATCGACGAGCTCCCCGCGATCGCCATCGCTGCCACCCAGGCAGAGGGCCGGACCGAGATCCGTGGCGCCGGCGAGCTGCGCCACAAGGAATCCGACCGGATCGCCGCGCTGGTGACCGGCCTGCGCGCACTCGGCGTCACCGCCGAGGAGACCGCCGACGGGCTCGTGGTCGACGGCCCGGCCGAGCTCCGACCGGCCCGCCTCGACGCCGCTGGCGACCACCGCCTGGCCATGGCGTGGGCGGTCGCGGCAAGCCTCGTCGATCCCGCCGCCGGCGAGTGCCTCATCGACGGGGCCGAGACCGTCGCCGTGTCCTACCCGGGGTTCTTCGCGGACCTCGGGATGCTCACCAGCGGACCGCGCTGAGCACCAACCCCCCGGCCAGGGTGATGCCGGTGAGCAGGTGGAGCTGCACGCAGCCGATGAGCAGGCGCGTCCAGCCCGTCCCGTCAAGGTCGCTGCGCGCTCGGGCGGCGAGACGCAGGCCCAGGGCTGCGGGAAGTGCCGCGCCGAGGCACCAGAGGGGCAGCCCCCCTGTCGCCAGCGCCAGGACGAGCAGGATCGCCGGCGCGGCGGTGAGCAGCCGGAACTCGAGGACGACAGCGTCCGCCGACACCCGCGTCGCCAGGGTCCGCTTGCCGACGGTGGCGTCATGGGCGCGGTCGCGTGCGTTGTTGGCATGGAGGATGCCGGCGGTGAGGAGGGCGAGGGGGGCGGCCGCCCACCAGGCCGCGTAGGGCACCGCGGCGGCCTGCGCCGCGGCCGTGCCCCAGACGATGCCGAGCCCCATCGGCAGACCGGAGGCGGCCTCGCCGAACGGGCGGTAGGCGAGGCGCAGCGGCGGGGCGGTGTATGCCCAGCCGACGACCAGGGCGAGCAGCCCGAGGAGCAGCAGTGCCGGGCGGTGCGCGCCCAGCGCGATGGCGATCCCCAGTGCGGCAGCGGCGGCGAAGAGGGCGGCCGCGATCCCGCGGGCCTGCGATGGGGTGATCCACTCCCGTCGCATCGCCAGCGACGCGCCGGCCCCCGCGTAGTCATCGGCGCCGGTCAGCGCGTCCTCCGCGTCGTTGAGCACGTTGGTCGCGGCCTGCAGGAGAACGGCGAGCACCAGCGTCGCCGCCGCGATGACCGGCTGCACGGCCCGGCCGGCGGCCAGGGTGGCCGTGCCCACCACCGAGCTCACCGCGGCGACCGTCAGCGACCGGGGCCGGACGCTCGCCCAGTAGACGCTCAGGGGGCCGGGCCTCGGGGTGGCGCCGGCGGTCATCTGTCGAAGCTGAGCAGCAGTGGCGTGCGGCCGGCCGCCTCGACCACCTTCAGCTCGCGCACGGCCACCATGAACGGATGCACGGGAAGCCGGTCGACGAACTGCCGTGCCCCGGGTGCATGGGCGACGAGGCGGCGGAAGATCTCCATCCGGCCGGGGTCGTCGACATCGGCGCGCCAGGCCGAACCCCACCCTTGGATCCACCTCGAGGGGTTGCCCGGTGAGCACATGAAGGCGACCCGCGGGTCGCCGGCGATGTCGGCGGCCTTGCGTGAGCCGTCGAGGACCGCCAGGAGCAGGCGGATCCCTCCGGCCTCCATCTCGGGGGCGAAGAACACCCCGGCGACGTGCGGGCCGGCCTGGCTTACCGTTGCCAGCGAGATGGTGTCGTAGGCGCGCAGAGCCCACAGGGCACGCGAGACCTCGTCGCCGCTGGGGGCATCAACAGTCATCGTGGTGCCTGGCGTCGGCGTCGCCGCGCTTGCCTCCGATCACGCGTCGCAGGGTATCGGAACGCATTCAGCGGAGCAGGCGGCTGAGGCGGCGATCGGCGAGCACCCGACCACCGGTCTGGCAGGTCGGGCAGTACTGGAAGGAGCGCGTCGACAGCGACACCTCGCGGATCGTGTCGGCGCACACCGGGCACGGCTCACCGGTGCGCCCGTGCACGGACAGGTGCAGCCTCTTGTCGGGCTTGAGCTCGGCGATGTCCAGCCCGGCCGCGCGCTGCACCGCGTCCTCCATCACCGCGCGCAGCGCAGCGTGCAGCCGGGCGGCCTCCTCGGTGGTCAGTGCCGTGGACTGCCGAAAGGGGGAGAGGCGGGCGGCGTGGAGCACCTCGTCCGAGTACGCGTTGCCCACCCCGGCGACCAGTGACTGGTCGGCCAGCACGGTCTTGAGCTGTCCGCGCCGGGTGGCGAGCAGCGCGCGCAGGCCGGCGGGATCGAGGCTCCGGTCGAGGACATCGACGCCGAGCCGCGCGATGCCGGGCACGTCGTCGGCTTGACGCACCACGTAGACCGCCAGGCGGTGTTCGGTGCCCTGCTCGGTGATGTCGATGCCCGCGCCGGAGTTGAGCTCGACCTGGAGCGCGAGGGGGCCGCGCAGGGTGGCCCGGGCCTCGCTGAGGCGCGGCCTCCAGCGTATCCAGCCCGCCCGGGCGAGGTGGACGACGAGGTGCAGCTCGCCCGCCGCCATGTCGAGGAACTTGCCGTGCCGGGTCCAGCCGCCGACGGTCGTGCCCACCAGCGCCTGGAGCGGCGGGTCGTAGGTCTTGAGGGCGCCGACTGATCGCAGCCGAACCGCGGTGACCGAGCGCTGGCGCATCCGGTCAGTCAGCCCCGCCGCCAGCGCGCTGACCTCAGGAAGCTCGGGCATCGACCAATGGTCGCGCATGCCGGTCCCGGGCAGGCAGCGGACATTCGTAGAATTCCACGACCTTGAGGTCGACGACCGGCGCCAGCGCGACGCAGCGACGGCGGTCTGTGCCGTTCAACGGTGAGGACGTGCTCTGCGTGCCGCGGACGACCATCTTCCCCGACGGCGCCTGGCATGGGCTGGTGACCGCCGGCCTGGAGCGGGTCCTACGCACCATCAGGGCGGCCTCGGAGTACCGCCCCCGCCACATGGTCGAGGACGACCCCTCGATGCAGCAGATCATCCCGTACTGCGTGGTCCGCCATCCCCAGGACGGCACCTACCTGCTCACCAGGCGGTTGCGGCGCTCCAGCGAGCGGCGTCTCCACCATCTCTACTCCCTTGGGGTCGGCGGCCACGTCAACCCCGGTGACGGCGCCGGCGGGGACCCGCTGGTTGGGGGCTTGCAGCGCGAGTGGGCGGAGGAGGTGGTGTGCGCCTCGGCGGCGACCGCCAGCCTGGTGGCCATGCTCAACGACGACTCGACGCCCGTGTCGCGCGTTCACCTCGGCCTGGTGTTCCTGGTGGAGCCGGCGTCTGCCACCACGTCGGTCCGTGAGCTCCACAAGCTGGAGGGTGAGAGCCTGTCGCTGACGGCGATGCGCCGCCACTATCTGAGCATGGAGTCGTGGTCCCAACTGGTCTTCGACGACCTCGTCGGTGGAGCGGCCAAGCGAGCCGACCGCTCCCCCCTTGTCGTGCAGCTGCCGCCGGCCACCTGAGCGGGGCCGGGCGGGATGCCGGCGGAGCGCCGGTATACTCGCGACATGCCTGTCCGAGTTCGAGTCCCCGGCCCGCTCCGCCGCCTCACCAGCGGTGAGGCTGAGGTGACGGTCGACGGCGCCACTGTCTCCGATGCGCTCGGCGACCTCGAGCACCGCTACCCCGGCTTCCACGACCGCCTGTATGACGGGGAGGGGAAGCTGCGCCAGTTCATCAACCTCTACGTCAACGAGTTGGACATCCGCTTCAGCCAGGGGCTCGAGACGCCCGTCGGCGACCGCGACGAGCTCTCCATCGTCCCTGCCGTCGCCGGCGGCCGCTGACCGCGCCGATGACCGCGGCGGCCATCCCGGCCGCTCCCGCGCGCCCGGCGGCGGTCATCCCGGACGACCCGTTCGACCTGGTGCCGGCGCACGCCGTGATCGCCGTGGCCATGTCGGGCGGCGTCGACTCCTCGGTGGCCGCGGCGCGCTGCGCCGCCAGCGGCCGGCGCACCATCGGGATCACCCTGGCGATGTGGCCGCGCGACGCCGAGCGTCAGCGTGACCGCGGATGCTGCTCGATCGATGCGGTCGAGGACGCCCGGCGCGTGGCGACCGTGCTCGGCATCCCGCACTACAGCTGGAACCTCGAGCCCGAGTTCGCGCGCGACGTCATCGAGGATTTCGCCGGCGAGTACGCGGCCGGCCGCACCCCCAACCCCTGCGTGCGCTGCAACCAGGTCATCAAGTTCGGTGCCCTGCTTGAACGTGCGCGAGCTGCCGGGGCCACCCACGTCGCCACCGGCCATTACGCACGCATCGGCCGCCGCGGTGACTGCGCCTCGCTGCACCGCGCGCGCACCGCGCCCAAGGACCAGGCGTACACGCTTCACCGCCTCGACCAGGAGCAGTTGCGGGCGGCCCTGTTCCCTCTGGGGGGCGAGGCTTCGAAGGCAGAGGTCCGCCGCGCGGCGGCCGGCCTCGGCCTGGTCACCGCTGCCAAGCCGGACTCGCAGGAGCTCTGCTTCGTCGACGGTTCCATCCGCGCCGACCTCGAGAAGCGTCTCGCCGGTCGGTTCAGTCCGGGAGCGCTGCTGGACGTGGGCGGCAGTGTCATCGGCGAGCACCGCGGCGTGCCCTTCTACACGGTGGGGCAGCGATCCGGCCTCGGCGTGGCGCCCTCCCGCCCCGACGCGGCGCCGCTCTTCGTGCTGGCTGTGGATGCGGCCAACAACACGGTCACCGTGGGACCGCGAAGCGGGCTCGCCCGCGGGGCGGTCCGGTTGATCGATGTCCGCTGGATCGACACCCCGCCGCGAGCGGGCGCGCGGCTGTCGGTGCAACTCCGCGCCCATGCCGTGCCCGCCGAGGTGGTGGTCACCGGTGTCAGCGACACCGTCGCCGAGCTGCGCTGTGAACCGCCGCTCAGCCAGGTCGCACCCGGCCAGTCAGGTGTCCTCTTCGACGCGGACGAGGTGATCGGCGGCGGCGTGGTGGCATCGCCATGATTCTTGCGGTGCCCGTGCCCCCGGCACCAGCGCAGGTGGTGACCGGCGTCCTCGCCGCCGTCGCCGCCGCGCTGGTGGCCGCGGTGGCGACCTTCCTGGGACGTCGCTCCCACAACTGGCTTCACTACGTCTCCGCGGCCGGCGGGCTGCTGCTGCTTGCCGGCATCGTCGGCCAGCGGACCGTCGCCGACGGGTCGCGACTCGGCCCATGGGACACCGGGATCCCGCTCCCCATCATCGGCGTCCACATCGATCCCGTCGCCGCCGCGGGCATCGTCATGGTGCTTCTCGGCGTGACCCTGACGCTGCTCTTCGAACGCGTCGTCGACGAGGACGACGCGCCGCGCGCCCTTGTCCACCGGCCCCTCGAGGACGACGACGCGGTCTGAGCCGCCGGGCCGGTGCGCGCCGTGGCGTCTACAATGCCGCCGATGTCCGGCGCCGGCAGCCGCCTCGTGACCGAGGCGCCGTTCCCGCACGCGTCTGTCCGCGCTGCCGCAGCCACGCCACCGACGGCTGGTTGAGCACCGCGGTGTTCTACGTACTCGCGATTCTCATCGTGGCGGCCGCGCTGGTGGCCGTGCTTGCGCCGTCGACGCGGCTGGCGCTGCTCGCCGTCGTCGCCGGCGATGTGCTCGTCGGCATCCTGCTGATCGCCGCCGGCGCGTACCTCCTCGGCGTCACGGCGCTGGTCGCCCCCGGTGCCTGTCTCGTGATCGTCGCCGCCGCGCTGCGTCGCTTCGGCTACACGCCCCTGCTCGCCGACCTGCCCGCTCCGATTCGCGGACACCGCTTCGGCGCCGCCGCCGTCGCCGGTGGCGTCGGGGTGCTGCTGGTGTGGGCAGCGACGCGCGTCGACGACACTGCGCACAGCGCAAGCGATGGCCAAGGCCTGTTGACGCTGCTGCACTACCGCACGCCGATCGGCCTGGGAGTCGCCGCGGTGCTCGGGCTGGTCGCCCTCGGCGGCGCGTTGATGATCGCGCGCACCGGCGATGACGAGCGAGTCCTCGACCGGGCCACCGAGCAGCGGCGATTGCGCGACGAGCGCGCGCGCCTGCGACGCGACCACCGCGCCGCGGCGCGTGCGGAGCGGGGCGGCGCCGGCGCCGAGGTGCGCCGGTGAGCGTCGGTCCGGCGCACTACGCGGCGCTCAGCGCCGTGCTCTTCGCCGTCGGCCTCTTCGGGGTGACCACGCGACGCAACGTGGTTGCTGCGCTCGCCTCGCTGAGCGTGCTGTTCAGCGCACCGATCGTCGCCGCCGTGGGTTTTGCCGAGAGCGGCGACGGCTCTGTGCCCCAACTCGGTGACGCCCTGGCGCTGTTCACCCTCGCGGCGCTCTGTGCCGAGCTGGTGGTGGGCGGCGCGCTGGCCATGCTTCTCTGGCGCCGCTCGGACACGGCCGACCTCGACGAGATGGCCGAGCTGGACATCTGAGATGACGATCATCCTCAACCTCACCTGGGCGGTGGTTCTGCTGCCGGTGGTCGGAGCCGCGGCCGGGTTCCTCGCCGAGTCGGCCCGCCGCGCGGCCCAGCTGGCGGTGGGGTTCACCGCGCTCGCCTTCGGGCTCGCCGTGGTGGTGCTGGTCTTCCGGCTCACCCACGAGGTCAGGGTCTACGAGAACACGCAGACCTTCTGGGACCTGCAGGGGACATCCCCGACGGCGACGAGCTCGCCGGCGGTGGCTCCTGAGTTCGCCGTGTTCTGGGGCATCAGGGTCGACCCCCTCAGCGTCGCCCTCATGGCCGCCGTGCTCTTTCTCTCGCTGGTCACACAGCTGTACGCGCTGGCGTCCATGCGCGTCGCCGATGGTTTCCGGCGGTTCTTCTGGGTGATGGCGCTGCTGACATTCGGCGTGCTCGCGCTGGTGGCCAGCCCCAACCTCGTGCAGCTCTGGATCGGTTGGGAGGTTGCCGGGGTCGCCGCCTGGATGCTGGCGACCCACCACTGGCAGCTGGGCGCGGGCGGGGTCGCGGCCACCCGCACGTTCGTGGTCCTGCGCGTCGCCGACCTGGTGCTCCTGCTCGGCATCGTCATGACGTTCATGAAGTTCGGCACCGCGGTGGTGGATCGCCCGGCCACGACGGGCCAGCTGGTCAACGACCCGTTCTCCTTCACGCAGCTCACGCCCACCTGGCACATCGGCCACCTCGGCGCTGTCGCCGGCGTGGGCGCGAGGACCCTGGTGGTGCTTGCCGTCATCTTCGCGGTGGCCGCGGTGATCCGCAGCGCCGCTGGGCCGCTCCACCTCTGGCTGACGGGGGCGCTCACCGCCCCCGTTCCGGCGGTGGCGCTCATCGCCGTCTCGGCGCTCGTGCCATCCGGGGTGTTGCTGGCGCGCCTCTATCCATTGTTCCTCGAGGCGCCCCACGTGCTCACCGCCGTGGCGCTGGTCGGCGCCGCGGCCGCGGTGGGCGGTGCGCTGCTCGCCCTCGTGCAGCGCGACGTCTTCCGGATCGGGGTGTTCGCCGTGAGCAGCCAGGCCGGCCTGATGCTGGTCGCCTTCGGCATGGGTGGCTACAGCCCGGCGCTGTTCATCATGTTCACGGCCATCTTCCTCGCGGCTCTCTACTTCCTCGCCGCGGGCAACCTCACGCGCGGCTTTCGCAGCAGGGAGCTGGCCGACTGCGGCGGTGGGCGCCGCCGCATGCCACGCACCACGCTTGCGCTCGGCGGCTGGGCGCTGGGCATCAGCGGGTTGACACTCAACACCTACAGCGTCCTGTCGGCGAGCCTGCGCGATGTCTTCCCCAACGCCGGCCATGTCGGCGGCTTCGCCCAGGTGCTCGTCACCGCTGCCCTGGTGGTGGCCATCGCGCTCACCGCGCTGTACGCATTCAGGGTGTACTTCATCGTCGCCACCGGCGACCCGGTTCGACGGCGTGGCTTCGATGTCAGCCGCCTGCGCGAGGCCGACGCCCGTCTGCACAGCCTGGCGCTGCTGGTCCTCGGCGGTGCGGCGGTCGCGACGCTCGCCGGGCTCCCCGGCCTCACCTCGTTCCGGCTCGGTTCCCGGGAGATCCCCGGGCTCACCTTCAGCAGGTTCATCTTCTACGGATCGCGTCAGCAAGCCCTGGGATTCGACCCGCTGGCGCTGCTCATCGCCCTGGTCCTCGCGGCCGGCGGTGCTGTTGCCGCCCGGTCGCTGTACGCCGCCGGACGCCGCGGCGCCCCCGTCACAGCGCGGCAGCTCCTCAGCCGGCTGGAGGCCGCGCTGGCCCAGCCGACCCCGGCCGAACGCGTCGCGACAGCGCTGCCGCGCGGGTTCGTCGTGGCCGGGACGGGTCTCGACGCCCTTGATGCGCAGCTGCTCGATCCGATCCCCGCGGCGATGGGGGAGAGCGTCGGGGTGCTCAGCGAGGTGCTGACCCGCCTGCGCGTCCTCCGGGTCGGTCTCAGCCTGGCAACCGCCTTCGCCGTCCTGGCGGTGATCCTGGCCGCATCAGTGCTGGCAGCGACCGGGCATTTCCCGGTGACCATCCGATGACCGCGATGGTGCAGACGCTCTGGACGGCCGCTGCCACCCTGCAGAACGCACCGCGCCTGACGGCGTCTCTTCACCCGGTCCTCGCCGCCGTGACCGCGCCATCGCCGACCGTGCCGTTCACCTTGCCACCATCGGCTGTGGCGACGCCGGCGACGCCGTCTGCGACGACCACGACGACGTCGGGGCTCGACCTGCCCTCGGTCCTGCTCAGCACGGTGGTGTTCGCCACGCTGGTGGCGGCGCTCGTCGTTGTCTTCCTTCCCGAACGAACCGCCGAGCAGCGCGGCCGGGTGCGCTCCGTGTCGCTGCTCGCGGCGTCGGTCTCACTGGTGCTGACGCTCTTCACGCTCCTCTCCGCGACCGGGCTCGGGGTGGCCGCGACCCCCGACCAGCTCCACGAGGAGAACGCCATCTGGATCAGGCAGTTCGCGGTGGCGATCCACTATCACCTCAGCGCCGACGGCGTATCCCTGAGCATGTTGACGCTGAGCACGCTGGTGTTCACATCGGTGTTCATCGCCGCGTGGAAGCGTCAACAGCGGGTGCGGCTGTACTGCGGGCTGCTCCTGGTGCTGGAGACGGCCGTCAACGGATCCCTGTGCGCCGCCGACCTGGTTTTCTTCGTCATGTTCTTCGCCCTGCAGGCCGTGCCGCTGTACCTGCTGATCCGCTGCTTCGGTGGCGCCGCCCGCGAGCGGGTGGCGGCGCGCGCCGGGGTGGCGGTGCTGGTGAGCTCGGCGCTCTTGCTGACCGGCTTCCTCCTGGTGATCGTGCACAGCGCCGCCCACAGCTCCGATCTCATCGACATCTCGACAACCGGCGCGCCGCTGGCGAGCGCGGTGGCAACTGCCGGCTTCTGGTTGGTGTTCACGGCGTTCGCCATCGGCGCCGTCGTCGTCCCACTGCACGGCTGGGTCGTGGACGTCATCGACACCGCCAGCTCCGGCGTGGCGGCCCTCTTCGCCGGTGTCGTGGTGCGCCTCTGCGGATACGGACTGATCCGGTTTGCGCTCGGCCTGTTCCCGGGGCCCAGCCAGCGTTTCAGCAGCGCACTCATGGTGTTGGCCGTGCTCAGCGCAGTCTGGGGTGCTCTCGTGACCGTCGCCCAGGGAACACTGCGGCGGATGGTCGCTGCCGTCAGCGTCGGGCAGATGTCACTCGTCCTGCTCGCCATCGCAGCGCCCAACACCATCTCGCTGGATGGCGCGGTGTTGCAGCTGGTGGCGGGCGGGCTCAGCAGCGCGCTGTTGCTCCTGCTCTGCGGCGTGATCGAAGGACGAACCCGCAGCGCGCCGCTCGACCGCCTCGGCGGACTGGTCGCGCAGGCGCCACGCCTGGGCGGTTTCTGGATCTTCGCCTGCCTGGCCGCGGTGGGCGCGCCACTCCTCGCCGGCTTCAGCGCCGAGCTGATGCTCTTCACCGGCGCGTTCGCAGCGCACCCGTACGCCACCGTCTTCGTGATGGCCAGCACAGCGATCAGCACGGCGGCGCTCATCCACGCGGCCCAGCGCGTCTTCCTCGGACCCGCGCGAGAGGAGTTCGCCCGGGTGCGCGACACGTCGGCGCTCGAGCTCGGCTACCTCTGGCCCCTGGTCATCTTCCTGGTCGCGTTCGGCGTGCTCGCCGGGCGCATCGTCCCGGTCATCGGCACCGGGCTCACCCGCATCGCGGCAGCGCTGGGTGGGGCGCAGTGATCATCAACCGCGGGCTGGGCGTGCTGCTGGGGCTGCTGCCGGCGCTCATGCTCGGGTTCGGCGCGCTGGTCTGCGCGGTGGTCGCAGCGGCCCGGCCGCGGACCCGTGCCTCGTTGTACCGTTGGATCGCCCTGCTCGCCACTGTCGGCGCCTTCACAGCATCGCTGCTTGAGCTGATGGCGATGAGACCGAGCCGTGACGGCATCGGACTGGTGACCTACAGCGGTGGGCTCATCGTCGACCGGTTCCACGTCTTCGGCACCGTGGTCATCTGCCTCCTGCTCACCCTGACGATCGTTGGCTCGGACGCGTACATACGACGGGTGCCGGCCCGTGCCGGCGCGTTCTGTGCCCTGCTCCTGGTGAGCTCCGCCGCGGCGGTGATGCTGCTCGCCCAGCGGGAGATGAGCGCGTTCGTGGTGTCCTTCGCGGTGCTCGTCGTGACCCTCACGCTGCTGACCGCGATGACCAAGACGTCCGGGCTGACCGCCGAGGCGGCGTTCCGCCAGGTGCTCGGCGGCGGCGTCGCCATCGGGACGGCGGCATACGGGATGGCGCTGCTCTATGCCGCCTCGGGCACCACCGACCTGGCTCAGCTGTCGGCCGGTGCGCGGGCCCACGGCGGGGCCATCGACCCGGCGCTGGTGGTGGTCGGCACTGCGCTCGTGGTTGCCGGACTGCTGGTCGTCGCCGGGGCGCCGCCGCTGCAGGCCTGGTTGCGACAGACGCAGGAGGCTGCGCCGGGAGCCATCGCCGGGTTCGCCTCCGCCCTCGGTGCGGTGACCGGCAGCGCCGTCCTGGCCCGCTTCGCCGTCGAGGGGTTCGGCTCGGGCAGCCCTCGCTGGACGCTCGTTGTGGACGCCCTCGCCGCCGGGGCGATGCTCAGCGGTGGCGTTCTCGCTCTGCGGGCTTCCACGATTCGCCGCCTGATCGCTGATCTCTCCCTCGCGCAGGCCGGGTTCCTGCTCCTGGCGGTGGCGGCCTCGGGACCCGGGATCAGCCACCGCGCAGCGCAGGGGACGACAGCCCTCCTGTTCCTCGCGCTCGGCGCGGGCGCGGCCCTGCTCGCCGCACTCCTGCTCGCCGGGATCTTCGACGCCGCGGGCCTGGGCGCGTCGCTCGCGTCGTACCGCGGCGTGGGCCGTCGCGCGCCGGCCACCGCGGCCTTCCTCGCGCTGGCGCTCCTCGGGCTCGCCGGGCTGCCGCCGCTGGCCGGGTTCTTCGGCCGCGTCCTGGCTGCCGAGTTGGCGCTGGACGCGGGCGGCGGTTGGGCCGTCGCCGTGGCCGCCGTGGCGCTGGTGTTGTGTGGCGTGGCCGCCATCCGGTGGCTTGCCGTGATGTACGGTGACGACAACGGTGAAGCACCGTTCGCCGTCGGGACGACACCGCCCGCCGCTCGCTGGGCGGCCTGGGCCGCCGCCACCCTGGGGGTCCTGTTCGCGGCCTTCGCCGGGCCACTCATCTCACTCGCCGGCGGCGGCGCCACCGCCCTCCACTGATGCCGCAACGGCCAGAGCAACCCACCGGGTACCTGGGGATCACGCGGCGGCCGACGCGCCGGGAGTGGCGGCGTGCGTTGCTGCTCTTCGCGGTCGGCATGGTCGGCCTGGTGCTGGTGGTGTCGTTCATCCACCCCCAGGCCAGCCTCCTGCCGGTGGGCACCTCCGCGCCCGCGATCCAACTGCAGGCCGTCGGCGGCGGCACTGTCGAGGTCCCCGCGGCGGCGGCGGGCCACCCCTACATCCTCGAGTTCTTCGAGGCGGGTTGCGCGCACTGTCAGCAGGTCGCCGCGCAGCTGTGCGCGGAGAAGGTCCCGGTGTTCGCCGTCGACGCGGCCAAGGACTCGGCCCAGACGGTCGCGTCGTACCACGACCAGTACGCCCCCCATTGCACATACGCGCTCCTGCTCGACCCCAACCTCGCGGTGGGGTCGGCGTACCACGTCAACGCCGTTCCGACGGTGTACGTGCTCAAGCAGGGCAAGGTGCTGTACGCCGGGGCCGGGCTCGACGGGGTCAGCGGCCTGGGCGCGGCCGTGCAGAAGGCGCTCGGTGCCTGACCAGGGGGCGGTGGTGACCACCCCACCGCGGTGGATGGCGCTGGCCTTCGAGCAGACGGCACGGGGTCTGCGCGCCCTCGGGCATGGTCGCTACGCCATCGCCGACGTCGCCGGCGCGATCACCTACGCGCTGCAACCGGCGCGCAAACGCCGGCTGTGCGCGCATCTGCACAGCCGCGCCGCGGGTGGTCTGCCCGCAGCCGAGGCGCGCCGCCGGGCGCGCGCCAGCTACCGCAACTACGCGCGCATGATCATCGACACGATCTGGATCCACGCGATCCGGCTCGACGAGATGTCCCACCACGGGCACATGGACGGCGTCGAGAACCTCCATCGCACCCGCGACGCGGGCGCAGGGGGTGTCCTCGTCCTCGCTCATTTCGGCAGCTGGGACCTCGCCGCCAGCATGGCGCTCGCCGCCGGGCACAACGTGAGCACCGTGATGGCGCCGGTGGGCACGCCGTCGATCACCGCCCTGCTGGCGTGGTCGCGCAAAGTGAAGCAGATGGAGCTGTTCGCTCCCGAAGCCGCCGCTCGCGGCCTGCTGCGCACCCTGCGCCACGGCGGCTTGGTGGCGATCCTGGTCGACATCCCCGAGGGTGGCCCGACCACCGAGGTCGAGTTCTGCAACGGCCCTGTCGAGTTCAGCACCGGTCCCGCCTTCCTCGCCCGGGTGACGGGTGCCCCGCTGGTGCCGATCAGCTGTTGGCGCAGCGCCACGGGGTACCACGTCCGCGTCCGCGAGCCATTCCAGGTGAGCAGGAGTGACGACGAGGCGGCGATCACCCAGCGCCTGGCCGCCATCCTCGAGGTGGACGTGCATCGGGTGCCCGAGCAGTGGTACCCGTTCAACCAGATCTACACGGACGAGCGGTGAGCCGCCGCTGCATCGTGCAACGCCGGGTGCCGGGCGGCCGTACACTCGGCCCGGGATGAGCGGCCTGGCGAGCAACGGCGGTGCAACCGCAGCGGGATACCTCGTCGGGTCGATCCCGTTCGGCCTCGTCCTGGGGCGAGCCACTCGGGGATTGGACGTCCGCGAGGTTGGCAGCGGCAGCATGGGGTCGACCAACGTCCTCCGCGCCGCCGGGCCGGCCGCCGCCGGTGCGACGTTCATCCTCGACGTCGGCAAGGGCACAGTCGCGGTGATGATCGCGCGGTCGTTCGGCGCCGGCCACGCCGGGCAGGTGGGCGCCGGCCTCGCCGCCATGGTGGGCCACTCGTGGCCGGTCTTCGCCGGGTTCCGGGGGGGCAAGAGCGTGGCCACCGCATTCGGGGCGATGCTGGCGATCTCTCCCGAGGTCTCGGCCTACGCTGTCGCCGGCGGCCTCAGCGCCCTCGCCTCCACCCGCATCGTCTCGGTCGGTTCGCTCGCCGCCGCGGCCTCGGCGACCGTGGGCGCCGGCGTCTCGAGCCTGCGCGGCGGGTCGCGCGCACCATTGGTGTTCGCGGGGCTCGCCAGCGCGCTGATCATCGTCCGCCACTCGGACAACCTGCGGCGGCTCGCGCGAGGGCGTGAGCCGCGGGTGGGGACGCCACGTCACGAGCGCTGACGCCGCTGTCGCTGCTCTGTCACGGCGCATCGGCGGACGGCGGCGGAACCGCCGCGTATCATCGGGCCATGCGCCGGCCTCGCCCGCACCGCCTCACGGGTTCGGCTCGACGGCTCGTGGCCGCTGCCGTGCTGGCCACGTCGGCGGCGGTGTACGCGGTGTCGGCCGCGCCGACCGCTGCCGCCGCGCGGCCCGGAGTTCGACGTCAGGGTTGGCCTGCCGTTCGGTCTGCCAACCCCCACCGTGTCCCTGCCGGTGGCGATTCCGAGCCTGCCGACCACCCTCCCCACGCTGCCGGCGACAGCGCGTCCGACGCTGCCGCCGACCAACCTTCCCACCTTGCCGGTGACCGGTCCGTCCCTGCCGGCGATCCTGCCCACCCCTCCGATCACGGTTGGCCCGGTGTCCAGCCCGGCGAGCTCCTTCTCGGGACTGCCCCAGGGTGGCGGCATCCCGTCCGGCGGCCCGGATGTCCTCGGCGGGGCGCCCGGCCCGCCCGCCGCCGCCCAGCCGGGGTCGAGGGGAGTCGTGGTGGCCTCCCGCGCCTTGACGCAACCCGGGGCGCCGGTGCCGTACGGCTCCTCGGCCACGACCGCGTCCAGCGGCCTTGCCGGGGCCGCCGGCCTCCTGGTGTCGCCACCCTCGCCAGTCGAGGCCCTGGCTCCGCTTGCGGGCATCTCCTTCGGTCACGCGCCCTACCTGTGGCCGCTCTTCCTGCTACTCGACCTGGTCGCCGTCGTGGCCGTCGTGGCCCTGCTGCGGCGAACCTGGTCCGCCGCGTCCGAGGCCGACTGACCGCGTCAGCGAGGCAGTCGGTGTGATCCGTGCTCTGCGCCGCTCCTTCGCGGCCAAGCTGATCGCCGGCGGCTGTGTGCTCGCGCTGGTCGTCGTCGGCGGGGTGGCCAGCTACCTGATCTACAGCCGGACCCAGCAGACGCAGGCAGCCGCGCAGAGCAATGCCGACAACCGTGTCGGCGTGATGGCTGAGGTGCTCGACAGGTTCACGGGCGCTCAGTCGCTCAGCGCCGCGTCTGGGCTCGCCGGTCAGAGCGTGGTCCAGAGGGCGCTGGCCTCGCCCGCCCCGGCCTCCGCGGTGCGCGCCGCGATCGCCTCGGCGGCGCCCGTCGAGCTCGACGGTGAGGCCCTGCTGATCAGCGATTCCCGGGGCGCGGTGGTCTACACGCGCAGCGCACCGAGCCTGGGCCAAGGTCTGACCCTCGGCTCCGCGCCGGAGGCGGTGAGGACGGCACTGGGCAACGGGCAGTGCGCGCGTGCCGGGCAGGCTCCGATCCCGGGCGGCTGCGGCATCGAGGTGGTGGACGGCGCCACCCCCGCGTACCTGGTCGCGCTCCCCGTGGTGAGTGGCGGCCACGTCGTCGGGGCCGTCGCCTACATCGCACCGCTCGGTTACCAGCTGGTCCGGTTCCAGGCGCTCTTCAACTTCCCGACCGCCTTCATCGCGGCCTCGAGCACCGACCGCGAGCTCCGCCCGCTGGCGGGCGGCACCTCGACCACCGATCCCGGTCTTCGCGCCGCGCTCTCCCAGGCCGCCTCGATCCACAGCGCCATCTACAACGCTCCGCTTGGGGGCGGCAGCGAGGCGGTGGCCGGCAGCTTCCTGCCCGTCTACGGCTCGGCCGGTGCCCTCACCGGCTACATCGGGGTCGAGGTGCCCCTCTCACAGTTCGTGGGCGATGAACGCACCGACATCCTGGTGCTGGCGCTCATCGCAATCTTCGTGGTGCTGCTCGTCGCCTTCGTGGTCACCCTCTTCGTCCAGCGGTTCGTCAAGCGCCCGATCGGCCGCCTCGAGCGGGGGGTCGCCCGTATCGCCGGCGGCGACTACGCCACCGACATCCCGGTGCGGTCGATGGATGAGCTGGGGCGGCTCGCCGCGGACGTCAACCGCATGCGCGACGCGATCGCGGGGTATGTCCGGCAGATCGAGGAGGGACGGCAGCGCCTCGACAGCGCCATCGAGCAGGTCAGTGACGTGTCGCGCGCGCTGACCACCACGACCGCGGGCCTGCCCACCCTGCAGGATGCCGTGGTTCGCGCCGCGGCGTCGATCGGCGCCGGGCCGCGCTCCGCCCTGCTTGCGCTGCGCGCCGGCGACGGCGATGCCCTCGAGACCGCGGCCGTCCACGGCGCTCCGCCGGCACTCACCGAGTGGGCCGGCGTGGAGGCCGTGTTGGCCGGGGAGACAGTGAGGCTGGAGGATGCCGCGCCACGGTTCGCTGGCGGCGGTGCCGATGTTCTACCAGGACCGCGTGGTGGGCGCGCTGGTCACCGTCACGGCCGCCGGCGGCTCGCGCGTCACCGACAGCGACATCGACGTCCTCGCCGTCCTCGCCAACAACGCCGCCATCGCCATGGAGAACGCGCGCCTCTTCGAGCAGGAGCGCGACACCATCCGCCGCCTGCTCGAGCTCGACTCCCTGAAGACGGACTTCCTGGCGACCGTGCAGCACGAGCTGCGCACCCCCCTGACAGCGATCATGGGTCTGGCCGACCTGCTGGAGATGTGCTGGGGGATGTGGGACGAGGCCCCCAAGCTGGACGCGGTCCGCGACATCCAGGTCGCCGCCAAGAACCTCTACGACATCGTGCAGACGATCATCGATTACTCCGTGATGGACGACGAGAAGCTCGGGCTGGAGCCGGTGCCCGTGCTGGTGCGCGAAACCGTCGAGGACACCCTGGCACTGGTCCGCGAGCGGTACCGCGAGGGCCTGCCCGTCGCCGTCGAGGTGGACGGGGACGCTGAGGTCACCGTGTTCGCCGACCCGCACCGGCTGGTGCAGGTGCTGCGAGCGGTGATCGACAACGCGATGAAGTTCAGCGACGGTCGTGGGCCTGTCAGGGTGACCTTCGGGCCTGGGCACCGCGGCGGCGAGGTCCGCATCGAGGTGGCCGATCATGGCGTGGGCATCCCGGCCGAGGTGCTGCCGCGCATCTTCGATCGCTTCTACCAGGTGGACAACACGGCGACGCGCAAGTACGGCGGCACAGGCATGGGCCTCGCCCTGGTGCGGAGGATGGCCGAGGCGCACGGCGCCACCGTCGAGGTGGAGAGCACCGTGGGCAAGGGGACGACGGTCATCCTCACCTGGCCCGCCTCGCAATCGGCCGCCTCTGGGGAGGCCCGCGACGTCGCCAAGGAGCGCGGCGACCCCGGCACGCGACGCTCTGCCGGCCCCCGCGTGCCGGTACAATGACCGCGGTCGCGCTAGATGGGGCGTTAGCGGTGCCCTGTACCCGCAATCCGCTATAGCGGGGTCGAATTCCCCACCGAGGGGGCGTGGCGTTGGGTCTGCTCCGAGCGCTTTGGCGCTGACGACCGGGTCCTACGCAGCCCGGGTCTGTGAACCCCGTCAGGTCCGGAAGGAAGCAGCGGTAAACGGTCCCCCGGGGGTGCCGTGGCAAACCTGGTCCGAGCCGAACGATCGGGTGAGCGCCGGCGTCACGTCAACGACGTGGGGTGCGCGACTACCCCGCGACCGCCCGCACGCGGCCGCTGACGGCGCCGCTGGGGCTGGCCGAGGCGTGCCCTCCTCCCGCTACTCTGAGGCGGTGGCCACTGCGCTCTACAGGCGGTACCGATCCCCTCGCTTCGGCGACCTCATCGGCCAGGACGTCATCGCCACCACGCTGCGCAACGAGGTGCGCGCCGGTTCGCTCGCCCACGCCTATCTCTTCAGCGGCATCCGGGGCACGGGCAAGACATCCACCGCGCGCATCCTCGCCCGTGCGGTGAACTGCCTGGCCCCCCGCGATGGCGAGCCGTGCAACGAGTGTTCCGCCTGCCACCAGATCCTTGACGGCAGCTCGGTGGACGTCCTCGAGATCGACGCGGCCAGCAACCGGGGCATCGACGAGATGCGCGACCTGCGCGAGAAGGTCAAGTACCTGCCCGCGTCGCTGCAGCGCAAGGTCTACATCATCGACGAGGCGCACATGCTGACCACCGAAGCGTGGAACGCGTTCCTCAAGACCCTCGAGGAACCCCCTGCCCACGTCCTGTTCGTGCTGGCCACCACCGAGCCACACAAGGTGCCCGAGACGGTGCGCTCGCGCGTCCAGCGCTTCGACTTCCGTCGCGTCTCCAGCGATGACATCGCTGTGCACCTGGGTCACATCCTCGAGGCGGAGGGCACCACCGCGGACGCCGAGGCACTGGCGCTGCTGGCCCGCGCCGGGCAGGGGAGCGTGCGCGATGCGCTGTCGATGCTGGACCAGGCACTGGCCGGCGGCGAACGCCCGCTGACGGCGGAGAACGTGCGCCGGGCGCTGGGGCTTGCCGACCCGAGGACGTTGCACGCGCTGCTCGAGGCGTTGGCGGGTGGCGACGGGGCCGGAGCACTGGGCGCGGTGGCTGCGGCCTTCGGCGCCGGGGCCGATCCACGCCAGCTGCTGCACGAGACCGCCCGCCTCGCCCGAGCCGCCGAATTCGCGGCCCTCGGCTACCAGGGGGGCGGCGACGCCTCGGAGACGGAGGTCGAGCTCGCCGCCACGCTGGCGCGGGTGGCGCCTCCAGGGTTCTGGCTACGCGCCCTCGAGCTGCTCCAGGCCGCCGAGATCGAGCTCCGCCAGCCCGTTGACGCGCGCCTCCAGGTGGAGTTCTGCGTGCTGCGCCTGGTGCGCGAGACGACGCTCGGCCAGGCGCAGCTGATCGCCCTCGAGGAGAGGGTCAGCCGCCTCGAGGGGGTCGCCGCTGCGCGGCGCGCCGACCGCGCCGCCGTGGTGGCGGTGCCGCGCAGCCAGGTGGCCGCGGCACCGGGCGCACCCGGGACCGATCCGTCAGCGGCGGCAGGCCGGGCTCAGCCCGCGGTCCCATCGGCGCCCACCGGTGGCGCGATCACCGGCTCGCCCGTGCCCCCGGCTTTCGCCGAGACGCCGCCGCCCCAGACAGCCGAGCTGGACGGCACGCCGGACCTGCCCGGCGGCGACGCGTCCGCTCCCAACGCCGCCGGCGACGGCCCTGGTCCTGCCGCAGCCGGCGACGGCGTGGAGTGGTGGCTGCGCAACTGGAACAACCTGCTCGAGGCCGTCAACCGGCGCGACCGCGCCCTCGCCGGGGTGCTCCGCGACTGCCGGCCTGTGGCTGCGGACGCGACCTCCCTCACCGTCGGCGCGCTGTACCGCTTCCACCTCGAGCGGCTTCGCGAACCGGCGCGGCTCGAGGCGCTCACGGTGGCCGCGGCAGAGGTCGCGGGCGCCGCGCGGGTGGTCGACACCACCTACGCCGGCAAGGACGAGGCGCCGTCGGTTCGGAGTCCCGGCGCCACCGGGGAGACCACGCAGGCTGTGCTCGACGCATTCGCCGGCAGCCGGGTGACGTCCTCCCGCCTGCGAGAGGACTCCAACCGTCCGACACGCGGCGGCGCTGCGTAGACTGCGACAAACTCCAGGGAGACACCGTTGAACAGCAACATGATGAAACAGCTGCAGCAGATGCAGACGCGCATGGCGAAGCTGCAGGACGAGCTCGGCGAGATGACGGTGACAGGCACGTCGGGCGGCGGTGCGGTGACGGTGACGGCCAACGCGCACCAGAAGATCCTGTCGGTGTCGATCGAGCCCGAGGCGTTGGAGGAGGGGGCGGAGTTGCTCGCCGACATGGTGCTCGCCGCCGTGAACGATGCGCTCGACAAGGCGCGCGAGACTGCCGCGCAGCACATGGGCCAGCTCACCGCGGGATTGGGGCTCCCTCCGGGCCTGATCTGACCAGATGGGACTGATCCCAGCGGCGATCGAGCGGCTCGCCGCCGAGTTCGGGCGCCTCCCCGGCATCGGGCCCAAGACGGCGCAGCGGCTCACCTTCCATTCGATGGCGGCGAGCCCGGAGAGCACCGAACGGCTTGCCGCGGCGCTGCGCGACCTCCACCAGGGGGTGAGAGCGTGCACCCGGTGTCATTTCATCGCCGAGGGTGAGCTCTGTGCCGTCTGCTCCAACCCGGGACGTGACCAGGCTGTGATGTGTGTGGTCGAAGAGCCCCTCGACGTGCTCGCGGTGGAGCGGAGTGGCGAGTTCGCCGGTGTCTACCACGTGCTCGGCGGCGCGCTCTCGCCGATCGACGGGGTGGGACCCGACCAGCTCACCATCGACGACCTCGAGCGTCGCCTCGACGAAGGGCACGTTCGCGAGGTGGTCATCGCCACCGACCCCGACGTCGAAGGTGAGGCCACCGCCCACTACCTCGCCGATCGACTCGCGCCCCGCGGCATCGCGGTGTCGCGGCTCGCGCACGGCCTGCCCGCGGGGGCCGACCTCCAGTACGCCGACGAGGTGACGGTGGCGCGCGCGTTCGCCGGGCGCCGCGCCATCTGAACCGGCGCCCCTCGCGCCGTCGACCGAATCAGCGGGCAGACGTCTAGAATCCGGCCGGTGAGCAACGAGGACGAGATCGACCGAGTGCGCCGCGAGAACACGGAGCTGCGCCGCGTCCTCGAGAAGCATCAGTGGGGCGGCCTGACCCCCGTGCAATCGGTCGGCGCCTGCCCGGAATGTGCCGGGACGCCGCCGCCGACCGGGCAGGGACACCGCCCCGGGTGCGCTGTCGCCGCCGTCCTCAGGTCCGCGCCGGCCTGATCGGCCCCTCAGGGGACCGCGGGCAACTTGACGCCTGCCTTCGCGATGGGTATGATTCCCCTCTTGCCCGGTCAGCCGCTGCTGCCCGGGAAGTGCTGCGTTTTCCCATACGTTGGGATTCGCGCGCGTCGAGAACCTTGACATTTGAAGAGTGGAGACGACTTTCCGCAAAGGGCCTAGGGCTCACGGTTCGCCGTGGGCTGGTGAGGTACCTCGTCTGAATTCGTCGCAGGCCGGGTTCGCCCGGTCGGACGTTTTTTCGGAGAGTTTGATCCTGGCTCAGGATTAACGCTGGCGGCGTGCATGAAACATGCAAGTCGAGCGCGGTACGTGGCTTCGGTCACGTATCTAGCGGCGCACGGGTGAGTAACACGTGAGCAACCTACCTTCGAGTTCGGGATAGCCCTGGGAAACCAGGATTAATACCGGATGTGGTCACAACGGGACATCCCGATGTGAAAAAAGGCGAAAGCCGCTCGATGACGGGCTCGCGGCCTATTAGCTTGTTGGTGGGGTAACGGCCTACCAAGGCGACGATGGGTAGCTGGTCTGAGAGGACGATCAGCCACACTGGGACTGAGACACGGCCCAGACTCCTACGGGAGGCAGCAGTTAGGAATTTTCCGCAATGGGCGAAAGCCTGACGGAGCAACGCCGCGTGTGTGATGAAGGCCTTCGGGTTGTAAAGCACTGTCGGAGGGGAAGAATGAATGACGGTACCCTCCAAGAAAGCCCCGGCTAACTACGTGCCAGCAGCCGCGGTAATACGTAGGGGGCGAGCGTTATCCGGATTTACTGGGCGTAAAGCGCGTTAAGGCGGTTGGCAAAGTTGGTTGTGAAATTTCAGGGCTCAACCCTGAAACTGCGTCCAATACTGGTCGACTTGAGTGTGAGAGAGGAAGGTGGAATTCCCGGTGTAGTAGTGAAATGCGTAGATATCGGGAGGAACACCAGTGGCGAAGGCGGCCTTCTGGCTCACAACTGACGCTGTAGCGCGAAAGCGTGGGGAGCGAACGGGATTAGATACCCCGGTAGTCCACGCTGTAAACGATGTGCACTAGGTGTTGGGCGTATTGACGCGCTCAGTGCCGCAGCTAACGCATTAAGTGCACCGCCTGGGGAGTACGGCCGCAAGGTTAAAACTCAAAGGAATTGACGGGGGCCCGCACAAGCAGCGGAGCATGTGGTTTAATTCGATGCAACGCGAAGAACCTTACCCAGGCTTGACATGTACCTGTAAACCGTGGAAACACGGTCCCCGCAAGGCAGGTGCACAGGTGGTGCATGGCTGTCGTCAGCTCGTGCCGTGAGGTGTTGGGTTAAGTCCCGCAACGAGCGCAACCCCTGTGATTAGTTGAATTTTTCTAATCAGACTGCTGGGAGAAACCCAGAGGAAGGTGGGGATGACGTCAAGTCATCATGCCCTTTATGCCTGGGGCTACACACATGCTACAATGCCCAGTACAACGGGCTGCGACACCGCGAGGTGAAGCCAATCCCTTAAAGCTGGGCTCAGTTCGGATTGCAGGCTGCAACTCGCCTGCATGAAGTCGGAGTTGCTAGTAACCGCGGGTCAGCACACCGCGGTGAATATGTTCCCGGGCCTTGTACACACCGCCCGTCACACCACCCGAGTTTGGTGCACCCGAAGTCGCTGGCCGAACCCGCAAGGGACGGAGGTGCCGAAGGTGTGCCCGGTGAGGGGGGTGAAGTCGTAACAAGGTAGCCGTACCGGAAGGTGCGGCTGGATCACCTCCTTTTAAGGAGTGACCAGTGATCCCGGCACGTTCGCGTGCGCGAGGACACGGTCAGTCAACTCAGGTCGTGCAGTAACGCACGCCGCAGAACCGCGAAGAGTAGCGAGCCGAGCTCGCGAAGAAGTACCGGGATGCAGCGGCGCGTGGGTCCGATGCCGGTCTCACCGGTGCCGGAGCAGGCACACCAGTGGGCAGTGGGAATCTGCACATTTGCCGGCGCCATCGGGGCGACCGGTTCCGAGGTCTCATCGTCCGATGCGGACAAGTCTCTCCACGCTTCAGGGGTCAAGGCTCGACGCTGCGCGCGGCGCGCGTCGACACCCTGGCGGCCGGTCGTGCGGCGTCGCTGCTCGCGCGCGAATGCTGCGCACAAGAGCACCACGGGCCTTTAGCTCAGTTGGTGAGAGCGCACGGCTGATAACCGTGAGGTCTCTGGTTCGAATCCAGAAAGGCCCACGCCCGCCGCACCTCGACGGTCGCCCCAGCCTTCGTGCCTGGGGGCGTAGCTCAGCTGGGAGAGCACCTGCTTTGCAAGCAGGGGGTCGCCGGTTCGAGCCCGGCCGTCTCCACACCCTTGATCACTCCTGCCGTCGCCGCGACGGCCTCGAGCACATTGACAATTCGAATAGAAGTCTGCGAAGCGACATGCGAACCCCTCTCCTTTCCGGGAGGGTGCGAGCATGTCGACGAATACTCTTCACAATGCCGAGCACAAAATCGATGCGTGTCTTGCAGGGCCTTCAGTCGTTGAACAGTGACGATGGAAGGTCAAGCTACTAAGAGCATGCGGTGGATGCCTTGGCACCAAGAGCCGACGAAGGACGTAGCGTTGCTGCGATAAGCCTCGGGTAGCTGCTAGCGAGCGTTTGATCCGGGGATTTCCGAATGGGGCAACCTGCCTGGAGTAATGTCCAGGCACTCCCGGCTGAATATATAGGCTGGGTAGAGGGCACGCGGGGAACTGAAACATCTAAGTACCCGCAGGAAGAGACAATATCCCCTCAGTAGTGGCGAGCGAACAGGGGACAGCCTAAACCGGGCCGGCGTGATAGCCGGCAGGCGTTTCCGGCCCGGGGTCGTGGGACCTTCTCGTTCTCTCTGCCGGGAGGACAAGGAGTTACAAAGTCGTCGTCTAGTGGAACTGCTTTGGAAAAGTGGGCCAAAGAAGGTGAGAGCCCTGTACGCGAAAGATGAACGACCTCCTTGAAGTGTTCCCAAGTACCACGGAACACGTGGAATTCTGTGGGAATCTGGGCGGACCATCGTCCAAGGCTAAATACTCTTGGTGACCGATAGTGAACTAGTACCGTGAGGGAAAGGTGAAAAGCACCCCGGAAGGGGAGTTAAAAGTACCTGAAACCGCATGCTTACAAACCGTGAGAGGGCTATGCCTCCAGCTTGCTTGAGGAAATGCCTGATTGCGTGCCTTTTGTAGAATGAGCCGGCGAGTTACTTCAGTGTGGCGAGGTTAAGGGGTCAACACCCGGAGCCGTAGCGAAAGCGAGTCTTAATAGGGCGTTGTCCGCGCAAGCGGATGGTAGTCGCACTGAGTAGACCCGAAACTGAGTGACCTATCCATGGTCAGGGTGAAGCGCGGGTAAAACCGCGTGGAAGCCCGAACCGACCCCGGTTGAAAACGCGGCGGATGAACTGTGGATAGCGGTGAAATGCCAATCGAACTCAGATATAGCTGGTTCTCCTCGAAATGCATTTAGGTGCAGCGTCGTCGACGGGTTTGTCGCTGGTAGAGCACTGAATGGGCTAGGGGCGATCACCTCGTTACCAAACCCAATCAAACTCCGAATGGCGGCAAATTTTCCGGCGGCAGTGAGACGGTGGGGGCTAAGCTTCATCGTCGAAAGGGAAACAGCCCAGACCACCAGCTAAGGTCCCAAAGCACAAGCTAAGTGGGAAAGGATGTCACGGTGTGCAGACAACCAGGATGTTGGCTTAGAAGCAGCCACCATTCAAAGAGTGCGTAATAGCTCACTGGTCGAATGTCGTGGCGCCGACAATGATCGGGGCTCAAGCTTGTTACCGAAGCTGTGGATGGCTCCTCCTCTGGAGGGGTCGTGGTAGAGGAGCGTTCTGTGTGCAGCGAAGCCAGACCGTAAGGACAGGGTGGAGCGCACAGAAGTGCGAATGCCGGCACAAGTAGCGAGAAACGCGTGAGAAACGTGTTCGCCGTAAACCTAAGGTTTCCTGGGCAACGTTAATCGTCCCAGGGTCAGTCGGGACCTAAGCCGAGGCCGAAAGGCGTAGGCGATGGACAGTTGGTCAACATTCCAACACTACCAATCAGTCGTTATCACCGATGGGGGAACGGGGAAGGATAGGCCTAACGGAGCGACGGTTGACTCCGACGCAGCCAGGTAGGGGGTCAGGTAGGAAAATCCGCCTGACAACTCCGAGACGGATGCCAAGGCACTCTGTGCCGATGGGGCTAATTCCATGCCTCCAAGAAAAGCCTCTAGGGAGACTGACGGTACCCGTACCGCAAACCGACTCAGGTAGGTGGGAAGAGGATTCCAAGGCGATCGAGAGAAGCGTGGCTAAGGAACTCGGCAAAATGTCCCCGTAACTTCGGGAGAAGGGGAGCCCTTGACGGTGATCGGACTTGCTCCGTGAGCTGACGAGGGCCGCAGAGAAAAGGCCCAACCGACTGTTTACTAAAAACACAGGTCTCTGCTAAAGCGTAAGCTGACGTATAGGGGCTGACGCCTGCCCGGTGCCGGAAGGTTAAGTGGAGGGGTGCAAGCTCTGAAATGAAGCCCCGGTAAACGGCGGCCGTAACTATCAACATGACCGAGGTAGTTGTAAAATTCGGCTATGTGCTGGGTAAGCTGGAAACGAGCCCGTACCGGCTAATATCGGTGCAGCCCGACCGGCGGCGTGCTGACAGCGCGTGGGTGCGTACCGAGGAAAGTCTCCCCGCGGGAGGATGACCCTGTATCGACTCAGGCGCTTGCCTAGGGCTTGCGCTTGGAGCGAGTGGCATCTCATATCTATGTCGATGTCCGACACGCCGGTGAGCTCTCAGCCTTTCGCTCAACGTGTCGCAGATCGTCGACGGTGAGGGTTGCTTCATCCGTCTCGTTCAATCGGCGGTCGACGCTGCGAACCGGGATGGGAGGTGCGGCCCGAGCTTCTCAGGTCGAGTCGAACGACGATCGTGCTGAGGTGCTCCATCTCATGATGGAGTACTATCCAGTGCGGGAGCATTCGACGCTCTTCCGCAGCGATCACGACATGAGGACGAGGTGATCCGGGACTTCCGGACTCGTTCGAGGACGGTGCCGATCCCTCGACTTCAGGAGCTACCCGCTCCTGTCCGAGTAAGAGGCTCGACTATCGGGAGGTTCGCTGCGGTTGCTGAGCAGTGTTGCACAGAGGCGGCAAGCGGCGATACACGGCGATGAGTTTCCTGCGAGATATACGCCGAACGCCTCAGACGGAACCTGAGGGGACCGAGATAGTCAGATCTCATGGGCTGACCATGAGAGGTCGGCATGCGAGATCCAACCCATCACAATGCAGTGGCGGCGCACAAAGATGAACGGTCCTAAGGTAGCGAAATTCCTTGTCGGGTAAGTTCCGACCCGCACGAATGGCGTAACGAGTTGGGCGCTGTCTCGGCCACGCACTCGGCGAAAATGCAGTACCTGTGAAGATGCAGGTTTCCCGCAGCAGGACGGAAAGACCCCGTGGAGCTTTACTACAACTTGTCATTGAAATGGGGTCTAGCATGTAGAGGATAGCTGGGAGACTTTGAAGTCGGGCCGCTAGGTTCGGTGGAGTCAACCTTGGAATACCAGCCTTGCTAGATTTTATTTCTAACCAGCACCGTTATCCGGTGTCGGGACCATGACAGGCGGGTAGTTTGACTGGGGCGGTCGCCTCCCAAAAGGTAACGGAGGCGCCCAAAGGTTCCCTCAGCCTGGATGGAAATCAGGCCTTGGCGTGTAATGGCGTAAGGGAGCTTGACTGTGAGGCTGACAAGCCGAACAGGGACGAAAGTCGGGCATAGTGATCCGACGACTCTGAATGGAAAGGTCGTCGCTCAACGGATAAAAGCTACCCCGGGGATAACAGGCTGATCTTGCCCAAGCGTTCACAGCGACGGCAAGGTTTGGCACCTCGATGTCGGCTCGTCGCATCCTGGGGGTGTAGTCGCTCCCAAGGGTTGGGCTGTTCGCCCATTAAAGCGGTACGCGAGCTGGGTTTAGAACGTCGTGAGACAGTTCGGATCGTATCCGCTGTGGGCGCAGGAGATTTGAGGAGAGCTGACCTTAGTACGAGAGGACCGGGTTGGACGAACCGCTGGTGTACCGGTTGTTTCGCCAGAAGCACCGCCGGGTAGCTATGTTCGGATGGGATAAGCGCTGAAAGCATCTAAGCACGAAGCCCACTCCAAGATAAGATCTCCCACCGGGTCAACCGGGTAAGACCCCAGAGAGACCATCTGGTTGATAGGCCGCAGGTGTAAGAGAGGCAACTCTTTGAGCTGAGCGGTACTAATCGGTCGAGGGCTTGACCTTCCATCCCACTTTTCAGTGGCTGGAGCTCTGCATTTCAGACGGGGCGCCTCCGCCAGGAGCGCAGCCTCAAACGCATCGCGCTCGGCAACGCGAGTATTCGGAACCGCGTCCGTGGACGCACTTCGCAGGCTTCATCTCACTTGCAAAGAGAGATATCCGGTGACCATAGCGACGGGGTCACACCTGTTCCCATCCCGAACACAGTAGTTAAGCCCGTCTGCGCCGATGGTACTGCCCTGGCAACGGGGCGGGAGAGTAGGTCATTGCCGGGTATCTCTTTTTCTTTGCCTGCCGGTTTCCTCACCACGAACACGAAGCAGAGGAGATCTCCCGCCCGCTGACCACGGGTGGCCTCCCCGCGCGAAGCTCTCGATTGCTCCCGTACCAACAGCACACGGCTCTTAGGATGCGGCATCGGCCCGCCGGTCGGGCCGCACTGTCAGCCCTGGAACTCGCCGCCCTCGAGTTCAGCCCGCCGCCAGGTCACCGCGGGCGCGATGCGCCTGGACACCGTTCATCGAGGCGACGCTTGCGGAGTCGGCGCCGAAGATGCGATCGAGCGCGATCCGCAGACCGGTCGCCTTGGCCCCCGCGATCACCGCGTCCGCGCCGAGCGTCGATACCTCGAGCCGTGGCGAGAACGGAGAGATCGAGGTCATCGCGGAACGCAGCAGCGGCAGAAGCAGATCACCGCCGCCGGCACCGACCCCGCCACCGACAACCACGAGCTCCGGGTCGAGGACGGCGGCGACCGTGGCCACGGCGTACGCGAGCCGCTTGGCCTCCTCCTCGACGACACGCAGCGCTCGCGTCTCGCCCCGGCGGGCCGCGCTGAAGATCCCCGCGGCGCCCTCATCCACCGGCAGGCCGCTCCGTTCGGCCAGGGTTGTGATCGCGGACGAGGTCACCATGCGCTCGAAGGCGCCGGTTCCCCACGCGCTTCCCTGGGCGTGTGGACGGCCCCCTTCCACCTTGAGCGGCAGATACCCGATCTCGCCCGCCAGGCCGGACGCGCCGCGGCGAAGGGCGCCCTCCACGAATGCCGCCATGCCGATGCCGGTGCCGAGCGAGATGAGGACGAAGTCATCGCTGCCCTTTGCGATCCCTTCGACGTGCTCACCGACGGCGGACAACTTGACGTCGTTCTCGAACACCACCGGCGCCCCGAGTTGCTCACGGATGGAGGCGAGCACACGCGGCTTCTCCCAGCCCGGCAACTGCGGCGCCAGCGAGAGGTGGTCGTCGCCGGGGCGGATCACGCCGGGTGTGCCGACCACGACCTGGGTGAGCTGGACGAGGCTGATGCCAGCCTGGGCTGCGAGCTCGTCGGCGCTGTGACGCATCTGGGTGATCACCGCCTTCGCCGAGCCGCGGGTGCGGGCGGCGCTGCGTGCGACGATGGTTCCGGTCAGGTCGCTCAGCGCCGCGCGCAACCACTCCCTGCCGACGTCGATGCAGAGCACCCAGCCCGCTTCCGGGTTCACGTCGTACAGCTGCGCGCCCGGCCCTCGCAGCCCACGGCTGAGCCCGACCCTCTGGATGAGCCCGTGCGCCATGAGCTGGGTGATCACCTCACCGACGGTCGGGCGCGACAGACCCGCTTCGCGAACCACGTGGGGCGCACCGACCGGACCGTGGGCGCGGATGACCTCGAAGGTGGCGCGAAGGTTGATCGCCCGCAGCAGGCTGGGCTGTGCCCCCTCGGCAACTTGCATCCGCAGCTCCCGTTACTCCGAGATTGTTAGGAAGGCTACCTGTACCATCGCTTCCGCCACCAGGTCAAGGCACGAGCCTGCGACGGTGTGCCGACGGTCACGGGGCGTTTCCCGGCTTGACCTCGCACCATTATTCAGGTAACTTTCCTGTCCATTGTACGCCACCGCCACTCTGACGGGTCGGCGCCGCCGAGGAGGACGTGGACCGGGCGGGTGTCCGGATCCCGCGGGTAGCAAGGGAGAACGGAGAGATGGGACGGTCCAGGGTGCTCACGTTCGTGATCGCTGCCGGATTGGTGGCCACCGCCTGTGGCTCACCCAGCGCCAGCAGCAGCGGCGCCGCTCAGACGAACAGCGGCAAGGTGGGTGGCAAGCTCGTCATCGACAACGAGAGCGGCGGCACCTGGAGCTGCCAGTTCAACCCCTTCAACTCAGGGGTGAGCGGGCAATCGATCGGCTTCACCTACGAGCCGCTGTTCTTCGTCGACGCGCTCGCCACCAACTCGGACGGCACCAACAAGGTCACGCCCTGGCTGGCCACCGCGTACACATGGGACAGTTCCTTCACCACGCTCACCTTCACCATCCGTGACGGGGTGACGTGGAGTGACGGCCAGCCGTTCAGCGCCCAGGACGTCGTGTACACCTTCAACGCCATGAAGGCCGATTCCGCCCTCGACGTGAACGCGCTCTGGCAGTCCGACGGCGGGCCCATCACCAACGTGGTGGCGCAAGGCGCCAACCAGGTGGTGATCACGTTCTCCGGGCCGGCCCAGACCTATTTCTTCTACGTCGCCGACCAGACGCCGATCGTCCCGGAACATCTCTGGCAAACGCAGGACCAGTCCAAGCTCGACGCCTACGCCGACAGCCAGCCGATCGGAACCGGTCCGTACGAACTCTCCGCCTGCTCCGCGAACAACATCAAATACCTGCGCAACCCCCACTACTGGCAGAGCAAGCCGGGACACCCCGTACCTCAGATCGCAGAGGTCGACTACCCGGCCTTCCTGAGCAACACACCGGCGAACCTTCTCCTGCACCAGGGCGGCGCGCAATGGGGCGCGCAGTACATCCCCAACATCCAGCAGTACTACGTCAACGGCGACAGCGCTCACCGTCACTACTGGTTCCCGCCCGTGGCCAACGTGGGCCTCTTCATCAACACCGCCGACCCCGTGCTCAGCCAGCTGGCGGTGCGCCAGGCCATCGCGCTCGCGATCGACCGGCACAACGTCTCCCAGCGAGGCGAGGACGGCTACCAGGCCGCGGCCAACCAGACCGGGATCATCCTGCCGACCTACCAGGCATGGTATGACAAGTCGATCGACAACACCTCCTACAGCCCGAGCAAGGCAGCGACGACGCTGCAGAACGCCGGGTTCACGAAGGCAGCCGACGGCATCTTCCAGAGCGCGAGCGGACAGCGCCTCTCGTTCACCATCCAGACCATCACCGGCTACACCGACTGGGACTTATCTCTCCAGGTGATCCAGCAGGAGCTGCAAGCGGCCGGCATCGACGTCAAGGTCGTGGATGAGGACAACGGCAGCGTGTACGTGCCCAACCTCCAGGCGGGCAAGTTCACCCTCGCTTACGGCGAGGAGACGGGCGGCCCGGTTCCCTACTACGAGCTCCGCCAGATGTTGTTCAGCGGCAACATCGGGTCAACCAACTACTCGCGCTACCAGTCCCCCAGCACGGACGCGCTCTTCAACCAGTACGCGTCTGCGAGCCCGGCGCAGCAGGTGCAGATCATTCACCAGATCTCGGCGGTGATGACCAGCGCGATCCCGTTCGTCCCGGTGACTGAAGGAGTCGACTGGTACCAGTATGACACCAGCACCATCGGTGGTTGGCCCACGCCGAGCGACCCGTACGCGCAGCCGCCCGTGTGGGCGCTCCCCGACAACGGCGTCGTGCTCACCCACCTGTTCCCGCTCTAGGCAGTAACGCGTCCGCAACACTGAGGAAGTAGAGCCCAGCCTTGAGATACATCGCCAAGCGCCTGGGCCTCTTCCTGGTGACGCTGTGGGCAGCGATCACCATCAACTTCCTCCTGCCTCGGCTGATGCCGGGAAACGAGGCGACCGCCGTCTACTCACAGCTCAGGAGCGCCAACCCGGCCATCCTCCACGCCCTGCAGGTTGAGTTCGGCGTCAATGACCACCAGAACATCCTCCTCAGCTACGTCCAATACCTGGGCAACTGCTTCACGGGGCAGTTCGGCCTGACGGCCGCCACGAGGACCCCGGTGACCACCGTCATCCTGCAGAGCCTCCCCTGGACCATCGGCCTGGTGGGGGTCAGCACGGTCATCTCCTTCCTGCTCGGCACCTCGTTGGGCATCGTCAGCGCCTGGCGGCGAGGCAGCCGGCTGGACAGCGTCTTCCCGCCCCTGCTGTTCATCATCACCGCATTCCCGGTGTTCTTCATCGCGCTCCTGCTTCTCTACCTGCTGGCTGTGACCCTCAACTGGTTCCCCATCCAGTCCAACTACAGCATCGACGCGACACCCGAGCTCTCGCTGTCCTTCATCTGGGATGTCATCCAGCACGCGATCCTGCCCGGCGCCACCCTGGTGCTGTCACTGGCCGGGACATGGATCTACACGATGCGCAACAACATGGTGACCACGCTCGCCGAGGACTACGTGCGCATGGCGCGAGCCAAGGGCCTGGCGTCCTGGCGCATCATGCTCGACTACTCCGCGCGGAACGCCATCCTTCCCAACCTCACGGGCTTCGCCATGCAGATGGGGTACGTGTTGGGCGGAGCGATCCTCGTCGAGTACACCTTCTCGTACCCGGGGATCGGATACCTCTTCGTCACCGGGACGGAGTTGCACGACCTCGGGCTGCAGGAGGCACTCTTCCTCTTCTACACGGTGGCGGTGCTGGTATGCGTGCTCGTTGCCGACCTCGCGACAGCCGTGCTTGACCCGCGGACGCGGGAGGCCTGAGGCAGACACGTGGCCACATCCATCGCCCCGGATGCGGGTGCTCCGACCGAGCTGACCGCCGCGCCGCGCGCTGACGTCCTCCGTCGCCTGCTCCACGCCATTGTGCGCAACCGCAAGGCGACGGCTGGCGTGGTGCTGCTTACCGTCATCGCCTTCGTCGCGGCCTTTCCCGGCCTGCTCGCGCATGACGACCCCAACGCTCCCATCTACGCGCAGCAGGCGGGTGCCTCAGCGGCTCACCTGCTGGGGACCACACAGGTCGGTCAGGATGTCTTCGCGCAACTCGTCTGGGGCACTCGGCTGACGCTGATCATCACTGTGGTGGTCGGGCTGCTCTCCACCGTCGTGTCAATCCTCATCGGCGTCACCGCGGGCTACCTGGGGGGGATGTGGGACCGAGCGCTGTCGCTGCTCACCGACGTGTTCCTGATCATCCCGACGTTGCCTCTGCTCATCATCCTCGCGGCATACCTGACAGGAGCGGGCACCAGCGCCATCATCGGAGCGCTGGTGGTGACGAGCTGGGCATTCGGCGCGCGGCAGGTGCGCGCCCAGGCACTCTCGCTGCGATCGCGCGACTTTCTCGAAGCGGCGCGGGTACGAGGGGAGCGCCGCGCGTACATCATCGTCGTCGAGATCCTGCCGACGATGATCTCCCTGATCGTCGCCAGCTTCCTCAGCATCTCGGTGTACGTGGTCGCCACCGCCGCCGGCCTGCAGTACCTCGGCCTTGGCACCACCGACCAGGTCACGTGGGGAACGATGCTGCACGATGCCCAACAGAACGAGGCGCTGGCCGCCGGCAACCCCCTGTGGGCGCTCGCCCCCGGCATCGCCGTGGCCCTGCTCGGCACCGCGTTCGCCCTCCTGAACTACGCCTTCGACGAGATCGGTAACCCGGCGCTGCGCCCGGTGAGGAGGCGTCGTGCCCAGCCCGCTGCTTGAGGTTCGCGACCTGTCGGTCGACTACGTCACCGATGTCGGCGACGTCCGCGCTGTGGACCGCGTTGACCTCGACGTCGAGGCCGGTGAGTTCATGGCGATCGTGGGCGAATCCGGTTGCGGGAAGTCGACGCTGCTTTTCGCGATCGCCCAACTGCTGGCCCCACCGGCTGAGATCGCTGAGGGCAGCGTCACCTTCAACGGCCAAGACATGGTACGTCTCAGCGCGGGCGAGCTCAGGCATATTCGCTGGCGCGACTACTCCGTGGTCATGCAGAGCGCCATGAACGCGCTCAACCCGATGAAGAGCATCGAGGCGCAGTTCAAGGACACGATGCGTGCCCACTCTGCGACGTCGGCAGGTGCCATCCGCGAGCGCTCGGCCGAGGTGCTCCACCTCGTCGGGATCGATCCCGCTCACCTGAAGAGTTACCCGCACCAGCTCTCCGGCGGCATGCGCCAGCGCGCAATGATCGCCATGGCCCTGCTGTTCACGCCGGACCTGATCGTCATGGATGAGCCGACCTCCGCGCTCGACGTGGTCGCTCAGCGCTCCCTGATGGTGCAGATCAAGGAGCTGCAACGATCGCTCGGCTTCGCGATCATCTTTGTCACCCACGACATGTCGCTGGTCAGTCACTTCTCCGATCGGCTGGCGGTGATGTACGCCGGCCAGATCGCTGAGCTCGGCAGCACGCGCAAGGTCTTCGACGCACCACTGCACCCGTACAGCAGGGGCCTCCTCGATGCGTTCCCGTCGATCCGGGGTCCACATGTGCACCTCACCGGGATCCCCGGGAGCCCGCCGGACCTGGCCCGGCCGCCCTCGGGCTGTCGTTTCCACCCGCGCTGCCCGGCCGTCATGGCTGTCTGCCAGACCGTGAAGCCGGACTTGTACGAGGTCGCCGACGAGAGGGTGCGCTGTCTCCTCTACACCGATATCGCCCAACCTCGAGAGCAGGCACATGGCTGAGACAGTTGCACTCGAGGTCGACGCCGTGCCCCCGCTGGTGCAGACGGTCAAGCTCACCAAGCATTTCCGCCTCGGAGGGATGCTCTCGCGACGCTCCCTGCATGCGCTCGACGACGTCGACATCACCATCGGCGCGCGGGAGATCGTGGCGCTCGTCGGTGAGAGCGGCAGCGGCAAGAGCACGATGGCCCGTTTGCTGGCGATGGTGTACCCGCCGACGGCCGGAACCATCCTCTTCGAAGGCCGCTCGATCGCGAGCCTGCGCTCGCGCCGTGACCTGCTCGGCTACCGCGGCAAGGTGCCCATGGTGTTCCAGGACCCGTACAGCTCGCTGAACCCTTCGTTCCGTGTCTCACACGCGGTCACCCGATTCCTCAAGCTGCACCGCCCCGAGCTGTCACGTGAGCAGCGCCGGACCGAGGCCGAACGGGTTTTCACAGCAGTCGGCCTACTTCCTGCCGGCGATTTTCTGCAAAAGTTCCCCTATGAGATGAGCGGTGGGCAGAGGCAGCGAGTGGGCTTCGCGCAGGCCCTGGCCCTGCGACCCCACCTCATCCTTGCCGACGAGCCGGTGTCGATGCTGGACGTGTCGATACGTGTCGGCATCCTCAACCTCATGCTCGACCTCCGCGAGCGCGAGCAGGTGTCGTGCCTCTACATCACGCACGACATCGCCAGCGCGCGCTACGTGGCTGACCGCATCGTGGTGCTCTACGCCGGCCACGTCGTGGAGAGCGGCCCGAGCGCCGAGGTGCTGGGTCGGCCACGGCACCCGTATACCCAGCTGCTTCTCTCTGCCGTGCCCGATCCCCGCGCGCCGCTCGCCGTCGCGTCTGCGGTCGACGTCGGCGAGCCGCCCCGCGTGATCGACCCGGGCGTCGGCTGCCGGTTCCGCTTCCGCTGTCCCATCGCGGTCGAGCGCTGCTCGGTCGAGACGCCACTGCCGCACCCGGTGGGCACCGGTCATCGGGCCGCATGCCACCTCGCCCCCAAGGAGCGGACAACGCGCGCGAGCGGAACGGGTGAGCGGCGGAACGACACGGCCGAGCCCTCCGCATGAGTGATTTCATCCTGGCCCTCGACATCGGAGGCACCAAGATGGCTGTGGCGACCGCGGACCTCGAGGGCAGCGTGCTCACCAGTGCGCGTATCGCGACCGACGTCGACCGTGGCGCGCGCCAGGCTCTGCAACGGGCTGCCGACTGCGCGGCGACGCTGCTGGATGAGACGCGCGCTTCGCACGGTGGCGGCTCGTGCAAGGGCTTCGCGGTGGTGGCACCCGGCGTCGTCCACGCTGAGGCGATGGTCCTGACACCCAACGTCCCCGGCCTCGGCGACGTCAACCTGCGTGCCTTCTTTGAACATGCCCTGCAGATACCGTGCCTGTCGATGAGCAACGACGTCAAAGCCGCGGCGATGGCAGAGACCCGGTGGGGGAGCCTTCGCGACTGCGACCCGGGCCTGTACGTCAACCTCGGCACCGGGCTGGCCGCCGGCATCGTCGTGGCTGGGCGCGTGCTTTCCGGCGCGCACGGCGCAGCCGGCGAGATCGCCTATCTCACCGACCGCGGCTCCGAACCAGTGGGGGTCATGGACGGACGGGCCCCTCTCGAGGAGCTCGGCGGAGGCCGCGCGATCGCTGAGCGCGCCAGCGCGCTGCTCGGCGAGACTGTCACCACAGCCACTGCTTTCTCGCACAACGACCCCCGCGTCCGCCGCCTCGTGGACGAAACCCTCGACGCGGTCGCGCTCCACATTGCCAACGCCGCCATCCTCCTCGACCCGGAGCGGATCGCTCTCGGCGGGGGGCTCATGGGCAGCGCCGCACGGGTGATCACCGCGCTGACCCGACGCATCGCCGCGACGGTCCCATTCCCGCCCGACGTGGTGCCGGCGACCTTCCCCCGCGACGCTCCCCTTCGCGGCGCGCTGGCGCTGGCGATCGACGCGATCGACGGGACGGTGATCGTATGAAGATCGCCGTGATCGGTGCCGGGAGCACGTACACGCCAGAGCTCGTCGAGGGGGTCGTGCGCCTGCGCGAGGCGCTGCCCATCTCGGAGATCGCTCTCCAGGACACCGACCCGGCGCGGTTGGACATCGTCGGGTCCGCGGCCGTGCACATCCTCCGCGCGCAGGGGTGGGATGGCGAGGTCACGACCACGACTGACCTCGACCGTGCCGTCGACTCAGCGACCGCGGTGCTCCTCCAGATCCGCGTCGGCGGCCAGGCGGCGCGGTACCTGGACGAGACCCTTCCGCTGGCTTGCGGG
Source organism: Candidatus Dormiibacterota bacterium (assembly GCA_963850385.1). GTDB lineage: Bacteria > Chloroflexota > Dormibacteria > Aeolococcales > Aeolococcaceae > Aeolococcus. The sequence continues at coordinate 1,377,558 of CAWKKS010000001.1, read as the reverse complement.
TGTGTCGGCCAGGAGACCACCGGCGCGGGCGGTTTCTCCAAGGCGTTGCGCACCGTGCCGGTCATCCTGGATATCGCGCGGACAGTACGCGAGCGCGCTGGTGCAGACGCATGGATCATCGACTTCACCAACCCCGTCGGCATCGTGACCCGAGCGCTTCTCGACGCGGGCCACCGTGCGGTCGGGCTGTGCAACGTCGCCATCGGCTTCCAGCGGCTTTTCGCCGACTGGCTCCACGTCCCCGCCGACCGCGTCCGCCTCGGGCATGCCGGCTTGAACCATCTCACCTGGATCCGCGCCGTGGAGGTGGACGGCGAGGACGCGTTACCCGGGCTGCTCGCCACGCGCCGCGCCGAGATCGCGGAGCACGTTGAGCTGCCGCCTCAGCTTCTGGCGCTGCTGGGCACGGTGCCGTCGTACTACTTGCGGTACTTCTACATGCACGACGCGGTGGTCGACGAGCTGCGCACCTCCCGGTCGCGGGCCGAGGCGGTTCGTGATGTCGAGGAGAGGCTGCTGGAGCTGTATGCGGACCCCGACCTCAAGCGGAGTCCCGCCCTGCTCGGCATGCGCGGCGGTGCGCACTACAGTGACGCAGCCCTCAACCTGCTGACCTCGCTCACCCAAGACACAGGTGACGTGCAAGTGGTCGACATGCGCAACAACGGCACCATCGCGGCGCTCCCGGATGACTCCGTCGTCGAGGTGCCGGCCGTGATCAAGCGCGACGGTCCGCGCGCAGTGACCGTACCCTCCCCAGCCGAACCTGAACTCGCCCTGATGCGCCACGTCGCCATCTACGAGCGGCTCACTGTGGACGCAGCACGGACTGGGGACCGAGACACCGCGCTGCGGGCGCTGCTCGCGCATCCCCTGATCGGCCAGTGGGGACCCGCCGAGCGAATCCTCGCGGACGTGCTCCACGCTCACCGTGAGTTGCTTCCTGCCATGTGGCGATGAGCGATGCACTGCTCGTCGCCGTCGACGGCGGCAATTCCAAGACAGACGTCGTCCTCCTGCGACGGGATGGCAGCGTCGCCGCAGCGGTGCGTGGCTCCGGATCCAACCCGCACGCGCTGGGAATGCCCGTCGCGCTCGATCTCATCGAGGCCCTCATCGACACTGCGTGGGGACGGGCGATCCCAAGTCTCGGCTCCCCGCGACCCGCGGTGTCAGCCGGGGCGTTCTTCCTCGCCGGGGCGGACGAGCCTGATGAGATGCGTGACCTCCGCGACGCCATCCGTGCTCGTGGATGGGCCGAGAACGTGCACCTGGGGAACGACACTCTCGCGCTGCTCTGGGCGGGGAGCGCCTCGGGCTTCGGCGTCGCCGTCGTCGTCGGGGCGGGCGTCAACGGGATCGGCCGCGCCAAGTCCGGTCGCGAGGCGCATTTCGGTGCCCTGGGCGCGGTCACCGGGGACTGGGGAGGCGGCAGCGGTATCGGGCTGGCTGCGCTCGGCGCGGCTGTGAGAGGGGAGGAGGGTCGTGCCCCGGCCACGGCGCTCAGCGTGCGGATCGCAGAGCACTTCGGCCAGCGCACTTCAACGGAGGTCGCGCTGGCGATCCACCGCGGCCGCGTCCCGTATCAGCGGCTCGCTGATCTGCCCCCGGTCGTTTTCGAGGTGGCCGAGGGAGGTGACGCGGAGGCAATTGCCATCGTCGATCGGCAGGCCGACGAGATGGTCGGCTTCGCGATCGCCGCGTTGCGACGCACCGGACAGACGGTGGACGCCACAGAGGTCGTCCTCGGCGGCTCGGTGGTCGCCGCGGCGCCCGCGCGGTTGCTCGACCGCGTCCGGCAGGGTGTTGTCGCGGCGGCCCCGCAAGCGAATGTCGTGGTCTGGAGGGGTCGCCCCATCGTCGGCGCGGCTGTTGCCGTCCTTCACCTCAGCGGCGCTGACGATGCCGCCCGTGCGCGCGTTCGCGACGAGCTCACCGACGAGCGGATCACCTTGGTGGCCGACACCTCATCCGACGCGCGATGAGCGGCTCGATCATGGCCGCGGAGATGGCCGCGCAACCCCAGATCCTCGAGGCACTGGTCGGCCGCCGCTGGGAGATCGCCACCGCCGTCCGTGCGGTTGTGCCACAGCACCTTGCCGGCATCACCCTGGTTGCCCGCGGCTCCTCCGACAACGCAGCCGTGTACGGCCGTTACCTGCTGGAGATGGCAGCGGGCCGGCCGGCCGGCCTCGCCGCCCCCAGCATCCACACCGTGTATGGCAGCGACGTCGATTACCGCGGTTACCTCGCCGTCGGGCTGAGCCAGTCAGGACGGACACCGGAGATCGCCGGTGTTCTGACCGCGATGCGCCGCCAGGGCGCACGCACGATTGCCATCGTCAACGACAACGACACCCCCCTCGGCGACGCCGCCGATGTTGCGATCGACATCGGCGCCGGCACGGAGGCGGCGGTTCCTGCCACGAAGAGCTTCACGGCCACGCTGCTGACCGTGGCCCTGATGGCGGAGGCGATCGGGCCGGGACTGTGGCTCGACGGAGCGCTCGAGGCATTGCCCGTGCAGGTGGGTGCGATGCTTGAGGACCGCGAAGCGGCCGAGGTGGTGGCAACCGATTTCGACGCATGTGACCGTGTCCTGGTCACTGCGCGCGGGCTACTGCTCGCCGCCGCCCTTGAGACGGCTCTGAAGATCCGTGAGACATCCGCTCTTCTCGCTGAAGGCATGTCAGCGGCCGACCTTCGGCACGGCCCGATCGTCGCGGTGGGCGCCGGACACCCCGTCCTGGCAATCACGGGGGCGGAGACGCGCAAGGACGTCGAGGACATCGCCCGGATGCTGCGCGACCGAGGCGCGATGGTGCGCACAGTGTCGGACGCTCCCGGCGCCGACATCTCGATGCCGGCGGGGATCCCCGAGCCGTTGCTGCCGATCGCCGCGTCGGTCCGTGGCCAGCAGATCGCTGCGCTGATGTCGGCGCACAGGAACCTCGACCCGGACCGGCCGGGAGGGTTGACCAAGATCACCTCCACGTACTGAACCCGTCGCTCAGCGTGCGTACACCTCGACACCTCCGATCACTGTGCGCTGGACCTCGAACGCACCGTCGAGGACCGTCACGTCGGCGCGGCCACCAACCCGCAGCACACCGATGTCCTCGTCACCGAGAAGGGATGCCGGCACCCGGGTCGCGGCCGCCACCGCAGCCTGGGTACTCATGCCGTGCGCCATCAGGTTGCGCACGGCCGCATCCATTGTCAGAACGCTGCCCGCAAGGGTGCCGTCCGCCAGCCTGGCCGTTGCACCGGACACGTGCACCACCTGGCCGCCGAAGACGAAATCGCCGTTGCCCCGGCCCGTCGCACCGATAGCGTCCGTGACCAGGCACAGGCGCGGACGCGCGGCGGCCACCAGCAGCCGGACGGTCTCACGGTCGAGGTGGACGCCGTCGACGATCGCCATGATCGTCACAGTCGGCCGGGTCAGGGCGGCGCCGGCGAGGCCCGGGTCGCGCGCTCGAATCGGGCGCATCGCGTTGAAGATGTGCGTCACCGCGGTGGCTCCAGCTTCGAATGCCACAGCGGCGTCGTCAGCTGTCGCATCGCTGTGGCCGAGCGACGCTACGACGCCGCGACGGCGCAGCGCGGTGATGACCTCCAACGCCCCGTCGAGCTCTGGCGCGATCGTCATCATCCCCACGGGCCCCGCGTCACACAGCGCTTCGGCAGCTGCCACGGATGCGCCGGCGATGTGGCGGGCGTCGTGGGCTCCGCGTCGGGACGGCGAGATGAACGGTCCTTCGAGGTGCGCAGGAAGCGGCCGCGCGCCCTCGCGGACCGGGTCACGACGGGCCGCAGAGAGTGTCGACAGCGCAGCGATGGTCATCGCCGGCGCGGATGTCACAAGCGTCGGCTGGTACGCGGTGACACCGCTGCGGGCCATGGCCGCAGCAGCATGCCGGTGACCGGCCACGTCGCATGCAAGGAAGTCGATGCCGTCGTACCCGTTGACCTGCAGGTCGACAAACCCAGGGACGGCGAGCAGGTCTGCCGCTGCCGGCGGCAGTGCGACTGCTGAGATGACTTCGCCGGTGATCTCGACATCACCCGCCACCAGCACGCCGTCGACGAGCGCGCTCCTCACACCGAGTTCGGCGTGTCTGCGCAGTACCGCTCACGCGCGTTCCAGCCGTCTGCCGCTCCCACGCACGGCGATGACCACGATTGTGCCGAGAAGCATGAGCAGCCCGAGAATCGCTGAGCTGAACCGCTGCAGCGCCACCCCGACGAGGGCCGAGATGACACCCCCGCCGAGGGCGGCGGCGGACAGCTGATAGCCCATCACCGTCGAGGTGCGGCCGGCTCCGACGCGGCGCGGCGTCAGGGACACGATGGTGGGAAAGATGGGACCAAGGCCGGCACCGGCGAGCGCGAGGCCGCCGGCAGTCACCAGCGCATCCGGGTACGCAAGGATCACCAGGTACCCGATGGTGGTGACGATGAGGCAACCGTCGAGCAGAGCAGTTGTGCTGAGCCGATGAGCGAGCCCCGACGCGGCCAGCCGGCCGACGGTGAGAGCCCCCCAGTACGCTGCCACAGCAAGGCCGGCGGCGGTGGTCGGCACTCGGTGACCGGTGACCAGGAACGTGAAGGCCCACTGTCCGGTGGCGACCTCGAGGCCCGCGTATGTGAAGAACAGCGCGAGCGTGGCCAGCAGAGCGCGTTGCGACCGCGGTGGCATCGCCCGGTCTGCCTTGCGCGCCCGATCTGACGGCACCAAGCTCGAGTCCCAGCGCCGGCGGGTCAGGGTGAACCCACCGAGCAGGAGCAGCTCGAATGCGACCAGCGCGACGTAGGCGAAGCGCCACGACCCGCTGACCACGACGCTTGCTGTGACGAGGAGCGGCCCGGCGGTGGTGCCAACCCCCCACCCTGCGTGCACGAGGTTGACTGTGGCCAGGCTCTGTCGCAACGCGAGGTACGCGTTGACGTTGACGTCGACGATGCCGTTGGCCACCCCGAGCAGGCAGGCACCCGCGATGAGCACGAGCCAGTTAGCCGCCACTGCCAAGGCCAGCGCGCCCAGCGCGGCGCAGCACGACGCTGTGATGAGCTGTGAGCCCGCTGGGACGTGGACCAGCATCCGGCCGCTTGCGACGCTCGCGACGAGATACCCGGCCAGAGACACGAGGAGGAGCAGGCCGAGCGCGGACAGGGGTTGATCGAAGCGCACACGCATGGACGGCCAGGCGACACCCACCGAGCCGTCGCGTATCCCGAACAGGACAAAGGCGACGAGGCCCAGCGCGACCAGGATGCGTTCCGGACCTCGCCCGATCACCTGTGAGCGCTCCGTGGGCTCACCACAGGTGCTTCAGCTCCCAGAACTGCTCGCTTCCCGGCACGAGGGATCGTTGCCAGGCATCTCGTCCGAGATCGTTACGCACCGGATCGACCTGTGAGGCGTAGCACGCGGCCGCCAATGATTTGCGCTCCGGGTGAGAGGGCGACCCGGCCGCCCTCGGGACCGTGGACACGCCCCCGAGGCGCAGGTCATCCAGCCGTGATGTGACCAGCTCGGGCTGCGCGAACCCGTAGGGCAGGTCCATGTACGCCCACATCGTCAGGCTTGGTGCCGATTGGTGCAGGAGGACACCGGCTTGGTGCGTCAGCACGTGGTCGGGGTGGAGGAGGCCGAGGGGGATGAGCACCAACCGGGGCGCCAGCTGCTCGATGAGCTCGGCCAGCCGCCCCGCGATCTCCGCTGCGGCCAGCGTGCCGGCGCCGTGTGCGGAGCGACATGCCCGATAGGGGAGATCGAGGAAGTCAAGGTGCCGTGGCTGCGCACCCACGATTGCGAGTGCGCGGCGGTCCTCGTCGCGACGCCGTCCCACAGGATCATCGCCGTCGACGAAACCACAGGCCCGGTCCCACTCGGAGAGCATGCCGGGACCGGGGTGCCCTGCCATGACCGTTGCGACGACGGCCTGGGGCCGAGTCAGCAGGAGGTGGCCACAGCTGAACAGGCCGTCGTCGAGATGGGGGGAGATCACCAGCACCGCTGTCGTCACCGCGTTGTCCTCGAACCCTTGACGAAGCGCTAAATATTCAGGTAGGTTTCCTATTCTACTGCGTTGGCGAGAATGGCCGTGGACGAGCCGGGTGCGAGCCGAGCGCGGGGGGTGCGGCGGCGTCCAGCCCCATCGGGGCGCTCACCATCAGCTCGGTCGGGATCAATGTGCCGCTCGACGGTTCCTGCGGCGACCAGTTGACCTACCTCCCGACCGGCGGCCAGGTGTGTTTCTGGGACCTGACCGGGGGAGGCGGCGGCTTCTACTCGTTTGCCGGTTCTGCAAGCGGTGAGCTGTCTGCCCTGAGCAAAGCGTCGGCCGGGGCCACGATGACCTGGACCATTGCCGGAAAGTCCTTCACCAGAAGACTTTCCGGAAGCTCACAGGTGTTTCCGACTGGCACAGGCCACGACGTGCTGCCCGGTGCACCGGCGTACATCCAGCTGCGCACACCTACGACCGTACGCGAGTACGACGCCGAGGCCTAGGTCGGCCGGACGCAGGCGGCTGCCGGCTGGTCGCCGGGTGGGGGATGAGCGGCCTGACCTCGGCTCCGGCTCGGTGCCTCAGCCGCGTCCGGGCCAGGCGGGTTGCGCTGTCCACCGCGCCGGAGCCGCGATTGGCCCCATGATCGGAGATCGGGGGCGGCTGGACCGATGGAGCTGACTGAGGAGACACGGATGACCCGCTCGTGAGCGCAAGGATCGACTGGATCACGGATCGCCTCGGCCGTCCGATTGCCGTGCTCTTGGCGGCCGCCAGCGTCGTCATATGGGCGCTTCTGGGACCCTTTGTCCACTTCTCGGACCGATGGCTGCTCAGTGTGCAGACGGCGACGGCGCTGATCACCTTCCTGATGATCTTCTGCGTTCAGCACACCCAGAGCAAGGATGACGCCGCAATGCAGGCCAAGCTCGATGAACTGCTCCGCGTGGTGGGTGGCGCACGTGAAAACCTAATCGGCATAGAACGCACCGATCACGACCAGATCGCCGAGATTCGCACCAGTCCGGACCACTGACGGCGCCATGCCTACGTCCGACAACCTGCGGGCGGCTCTGTTGCAGCCATCGGGACAGCGCTGAGAGCGCGATTTCTCCCAGCAGCGCACCACCTCCCGCGGCTTTGGATAATCGTTGGCCATGAGACCAGTCGCATCCAAGCGCGTCTGCGTGGTCGGCGCCGGCCCGAGTGGCATTGCCGCGACCAAGGCCCTGCACCAGCGCGGTCTGACGGTCGACTGCTTCGAGAGCAGGTCACGCGCCGGCGGGTTGTGGGCCGTTGATGAACGAGACGTCCAGGCGTCCTACCCGTCGCTTGAGTGCAACACCAGCAAGCGGCGCACCCAGTTCTCCGACTTCCCCATGCCGCGGGCATTTCCGCCCTTTCCTCACAACACCCAGATGGCACGGTACTTCGACGCCTACATCGACAGCTTCGGCTTCAGGGACCGGATCACGTTCAACACCACCGTGGAGCGTGCCGACCGCACCCCAGACGGTGGGTGGAATGTCCGCCTGAGCAGCGGCGAGCGCCGCCGGTACGACACGCTGGTGGTCGCCAACGGGCACCACCGCGAGCCACGCTGGCCGGACCCCGTCTTCCCCGGGGAATTCTCCGGCCGGCAGATGCATGCCCACGACTACGTCGGGCCGCGGGGCTTCGAAGGGCGGTCGGTGGTGGTGCTCGGCATGGGTAACTCCGCGATGGACATCGCCGTGGAGCTGAGCAGCGTGGCCGACAACGTGTACCTGGCAAGCCGCCGCGGAGCGCACATCGTGCCCAAGTTCGCTTTCGGCCAGCCGATCGACACCTTCAACACCGGCTTGCCGGTGCCATGGCCGGTGAAGCGTGCCCTCTTCAGCCTCATCGTCCGTGGCACCATCGGCCGCCCCGAGGACGTGGGACTGCCCAAGCCCGACCACCGTCTCGGCGAGGCGCACCCCACGATCAGCCAGCGCATCACCCAGCGCGTCAAGACCGGCGCGGTCACGCCGAAGCCCAACATCGCCGCTTTCGAGGGCAACCGTGTCCGCTTCAGCGACGGCAGCACCGTCGCGGCGGACGCGGTCATCTATTGCACCGGTTACAACATCAGCTTTCCCTTCCTGGATCCCACGGTCATCAGCGTGGTCGACAACCGCGTCGACCTCTTTCACCAGGTCTTTGTGCCCGACGTCTCCAACCTCGCCTTCGTCGGCCTGGTGCAACCCTTCGGCTCGCTGATGCCCGTGGCCGAGGCACAGGCTGAGTGGATCGCCGACGAGATCGAGGGCGTCTACCAGCTGCCCCCGGCCGAGGTCATGCGCGGGCAGATCGATCAGGCGCGGCGGGTGCGCGAGCGGCAGTTCCTCGCCTCACCGCGCCACACCATGGAGATCGACTTCTACGCGTACCTTCGCGGCCTCAGGACCGAGCGCCGGCGGGGTCGCCGGGTGGCCGCCGCCTGACCGCACGGGCCTCAGAGGGGGTTGTCCCGGTCGGTCGCGATGCGCTCGCGGTACGCCTCGCGGATGTGAGCCAGCCGGTCGGTCAGGACATCGATCCGCGGCGACAGCGCAGACAACAGCGCGCCAGCCCGCACCAATGGCGACCCGACCAGGATCCGGCGCGGCCGGCTGGTCACCGCCGCGACCACGGCGGCGGCAACCGCCTCCGGCGCCACCGCCGACGATTGCAGCAGGCGGTTGGGGGTCAGCTGGTCGCTCACCCGGGCCCACATCCCCACCCGGCTGACGGCGGACGGGCAGATCACCGTGGCGGCCACGCCGCTGCCCTCGAGCTCCTTGCTCAGTGACATCGAGAAGCCGACCAGGCCCGCCTTGGCGGTGTTGTACACGGCGTTGTAGGGCACCGGCTTGATGCCTGCCATCGACGCCACGGTGACCACGTGGCCACGACCGCGAGCGCACATCCCGGGGAGCAGCTCGCGGGTCAGCATCATCGCGCCGACGAGGTTCACCTCGAGCGCGTGCCGGATCTCGTCGGGACGCAGGTCCACGAACTCGCTGGCCCGCTCGACACCTGCGTTGTTGACCAGGACGTCAGGCACGTGAGGGATGCGCTGGCAGTGGGCAGCGATGCGGCGGCGGTCCTCGGCGTCGCTGACATCGGCGACCAGCGCATGGCACCCCAGGCGGTCGCGGAGGGAGAGCAGCCGCGACGCATCGATGTCCACCAGCAGCAGCTCCGCGCCGACCTGGGAGAGCGCGGTGGCGACGACGGTGCCGAGTCCGCCGGCCGCGCCCGTGATCAGGATGCGGCGTCCGGCGAGCGTGGGCGACGGGCCTTGCCGCCGAGCGCTCACACCGGCTCTCCGTGACCGTCGTGCCGCGGTGGTGCGGCGCTGTGGTGCCCCCACCCTGCGCCACGTGGGTGGCCACGCTCGCCGGTGTCAGCGTGTACATTCTTGGCATGTCCACAGAGGCTGTCCGGCAGGCAAAGGATGCCCTCGCCGACATTGAGCTCGTAGCCCAGCTGCGCAGCGCTTTCGCTGACGCGCAGGCCATCATGAGTCATACGCTGGCGGCGTTCGGTCTGACCGAGCAGCGCTACCACCTCCTGCTGGCGGTGGCCGCCGGGGGACCTGCCGGTACTGGGCAGGGAGCCCTGGCGCGCGCTCTCCACTGTCCCGACTTCGCGCATCTCGCTGCTGGTCCATGAGCTCAGCGACGCCGGCCTGGTCGAGGCGGTGCGAGACGACTCCGACCGGCGTCACGTCAAGGTACGTCTCCATGGTGAGGGCGAGGCTGTCCTGGGTCGCGCCATCAGCGTACAGCGCGAGGCACTGCACAGCCTGATCGCCACCCTGGATGTCGGAGAGGTGACCCGCCTGGCCGAGCTGGTGGCGCGAACGTACCTCGGGCTCGACCTCTCCGTGTCAGTCAAACCTCCGCAGCGGCCGGTCCGGTCCCGGGCCGGCCCATCGGGCCCGCGCGCACGGGTGCGCATCGCAGTCGACCCCCCAGTGACCATGCCGCAGCTGACACAGCTGCCGTCCGGCGCCTCGAGCTCGCGCGAGGCCGCCGCCCGCTGAGACTCCCCGGCTCAGGCGGCGACGTAACCGTGGTCGCGGTACCAGCGCACCGACTGCGCAAGGGATGCGTCGACGCTGCTCGGGCTCACGCCCAGCTCGTCACGCGCCCGGTCCGAGTGGACGAACATGCGCTGCCGGGACATGCGGACACCCTCGAGCGGCACCACCGGCTGCGCACCGCGGATCAGACGGCAGCGCGCCTCGTCGACCAGCGCCGCTGACAGCGCCAGCGCGTGGGGCAGACGGTGGCGCGGAGCGCGCCGCCCGGAGAGTGCGGCGAGCCGCGCCCACAGCTCGTCGAAGGTGACGTTCTCGCCGGCAACAAGGTACCGACGCCGAGGCGTTCCGCGCTGCAGGGCCGCGACGTGCGCCCGGGCAACGTCGGTGACGGCCACGATGTTGAGGCCGCCGTCGACGCTGGCGACCACGCGCCCGCGCAGGAACGCCAGCAGGGCAGCCCCCGTCGGTGTCGGCTTCCAGTCCCCCGGCCCCACCGGGGCGGTCGGCAGCACGATGACCGACGGCAGGCGCGCAGCCAGCGCAGCCCGCTCGGAGGCGATCTTGGAGTTGTGGTAGACGGAATCACCGTGCTCGTCGGCGCGGTCCTCCTCCGATGCGGGGCGACCAGGCCGGGCCGGGCCGACGGTCGCGGAGCTCGAGGTCACCACCGCCCGCTCGACCCCGGCCAGCCGCGCGGCCTCGAGGATGCCCGCCGTGCCGGCCACGTTGGTGACCCTGACCCGGGCGCGTTCAGCAGGCGCGAACGAGTACGCCGCCGCCGCGTGGACCAGGAACCGGCAGCCGCGCAGGCTGCCGACGAGCTCGCCGGACCGGGTGATGTCACCAACCACCTCGCTGACGCCTGCCCGGACCGCGAGCGATCCGCGGACGCGGACCAGGGCGCGCACCGGGTGACCGGCTTCGAGGAGGGCGTCAACGATGTGGCCGCCGATGAAGCCGGTCGCCCCGGTGAGGAAGACCTCGTCGCCGCTCACCGCGCGCGTGAACCCACCAGGGTCTCGGAGGCTGCGCGCAGCGTCTGCCGCAGGGACTTGGTGGTGGCGATCACCGCGGTGGGCTCGTAGCCGCAGTGGGCCATGCAGTTCTCACACCGCGGGTCCCTGCCACGGCCGTACTGCGACCATTCAGTGGTCTCCAGGAGGTCCTTGTAGCTGCGCACGTACCCGTCGTTCATCAGGTAGCAGGGACGCTGCCAGCCGAGCACGGAGTACGAGGGAATCGCCCAGGCGGTGCAAGGGAAGTCCACGATTCCCTCGAGGAAGTCCAGGAACAGCGGGGAGTGGTTGAGCCGCCACTTCTTGCGCCGCCCATCGGCGAAGGCTTCACGGAAGATGGCCCGGGTGCGCTCCACGCCCAGGAAATGCTCCTGGTCGGGGGCGCGCTCGTAGGCGTAGCCGGGCGAGATCTGCATGATGTCGACTTCGAGGTCGTCGTTGAGGTAGTCGAGCACGTTGCGAACCGTCTTGGCATCGTCCTGGCCGAAGAACGTCGTGTTGGTGCTCACCCGGAAGCCCTTCGCCTTGGCGGCGCGGATCGCCGACACCGCCTTGTCGAACACGCCGTCGCGACAGACCGACTTGTCGTGGCGCTCCCGCAACCCGTCGATGTGCACCATCCACGAGAAGTAGGGCGACGGGGTGAACTTGTCGAGCTTCTTCTCCATGAGCAGCGCGTTGGTGCAGAGGAAGACGTACTTCTTCCGCTTGACCAGCTCGGCGACGATCTGATCGATCTCGCGGTGGACCAGCGGCTCTCCACCCGCGATCGAGACGACCGGCGCCCCGCACTCCTCGACAGCGTCGAGGCAGTCCTGGACGCTGAGGCGTCGCGCCAGGATGTCATCGGGTTGCTGGATCTTGCCGCAGCCGGCGCATGCCAGGTTGCATTGATACAGCGGCTCGAGCTCGAGCACCAGTGCGAACTTCTCCCGGCGATGGAGCTTCTGGTTCATGACATACGCGCCGATGCGAAGGTTCTGTCGAAGAGGCATGCCCATGCTTGTGCTCCTAGGCGTCAGAGCTGGCGTACGGCGCCAGCGCCATCAACGGGAAGACGTGTCGGTAGAGGTGATAGTTGATGTAGAAGTCTCCGGGAAACCCGGTGCCGGTGTGCTCGCGCTCGTTCCATGTGCCATCGCTCTGCCGGTCGATGAGATGCCGGGCTCCCGCGTGCGCGGCCGGCGAGCCGGTGCTGCCGGCGGCCTGGAGGGTCAGCAGAGCCCAGGCGGTCTGCGACGCGGTGCTGGCACCGACCCCGGCGAACGACGCGTCCCGGTACGAATGACAGCTCTCGCCCCAGCCACCGTCGGGGTTCTGCACGCGTTCGGTCCACCCGGCGGCGCGGTCGACGGCGTCCATCGCGATGCCCATCGACGTGAGCGCGCTGACCACGCACCAGGTGCCGTAGACGTGGTTGACACCCCACCGGCCGAACCATGAGCCATCGCGGCGTTGCGAATCGCGCAGGTACCGGATCGCCGGCGCAAGGACCGGCCCATCGGCGGTCACCCCGAGCGCGCCCAGCATCTCCACGGCGTGAGCCGTGACGTCCTCGCTGGGAGGGTCGAGCATGGCGCCGAAGTCGGCAAAGGGCAGCGAGTAGACCAACTTGCGCACGTTGTCGCGATCGAAGGCGGCCCAGGCGCCGTCGCTCGAGCGCATCGCCTCCACCCACCCGCGGGCGCGACGCACCGCCTCGCGCACGGCCGGGGTGGGCTCAGCCTGGAGCAGCGCGAGCACCACCAACGCGGTGTCATCGACATCGGGGTAGACATCGTTGTCGAACTCGAACGCCCAGCCGCCGCCCATCACCCCGGGCGCGCATCGCACCTGCCAGTCACCGCCGCCGAGGATCTGCTCGCCGACCAGCCAGTCAACGGCGCGCCGGACCGGCTCCGAGCCGGCGTCGAGCCCGGCGCGGCGCAGCGCCAGGACGGCCAGCGCGGTGTCCCACACCGGCGACATGCACGCCTGCAGGCGCCAACCATGTGCGTCATCGATGGTGAACCGGTCCAGGCCGCTGAGGCCGCGGCGCATCACCGGGTGGTCGAGCGGCATGCCCTCGAGGTGCAGCGCGATCAGCGAGTACACCCACGGGGGCTGGATGCCGCCCCAGCCCCCGTCGGCCTCCTGGCGCGCGCATATCCAGTCCACGAGCTTGCGACGCGAGGCACCGCGTCCGGGCTGGCGGCGGAGTTGGTCGTACTGCTTCTGGAGTCGGTCCGCCCATGCGAAGGGGCCATGTGCCTCGACGCGACGCATGCGCGCCTCCGTCCCAGGCAGCACCAGCTCGTCCAGCGTGAACGGCAGCGGACGGCGAGGCCGGCGTGAGATCACGATCAGCAGCGGCGCGATGGTGCCGCGCGCCCAGCAGGCGAAGTCATACAGGTTGAGCGGCACCGACGGCGGCAACCAGACAAGCTCAGGAGGCATGCTCGGGATGCCCTCCCACGGGTAGGCCCCGAACAGCGCCAGCCAGATCTTGGTGAAGACGCGCGCGTGGGCGACGCCACCCTGCTCGAGGACGACGCGGAGCGCTCCGCGCAGCTCGGGGCAGGCGGGGTCCAGGCCCAGCACGCGCAGCGCGACGTAGGCCTCGATGGTGGTGCTGAGGTCGGCGGGGGCGTCGTGGTACAGGGCCCAGGACCCGTCCTCGCGCTGACAGTCGAGGATGTGGCGGATCGCGCCGGCGCGAATGCCGTCGTGGGGCAACCCGAGAAACGCCAACAGCAGCACGTGCTCCGCCGTCATGGTGACGTTGGTCTCCAACTCGGCCGACCACCAACCCTGCGGGTCCTGACCGGCGAGCAGGTGGTCGGTCGCGGCGCTGACCGCGCGCGCCGCCGCCTCAGCCACCCCGGCCTCGCGCTGCAGCGTGTCAGCCACCGACCGGCTCCAAACGCCGACCGGGCGCGGTGCGGGCTCTCACCAGCATCTCCGCGGCGGCGCGACCACTGCGCACAGCCGACTCCATGGTGGCCGGCCACCCGGTGGCCGTCCACGCGCCGGCGACGACCAGGTTTGGGCGGTTGGTCCCGGGTCCGGGGCGCTCCAGGCCCGGCTCCGGGATGAAGGTGGCTTCGGGATCCCGCGTGGCAGCGCCGCGAATCAGCCGCAGGGTTCGGGCCAGCGGCCAGGCGGCCTCGACCTCGGAGCGACAGAGGGCAACCAGGTCAGCCTCGCTGCGGCCGACCAGTCCGTCGGCGGCGCTCATGCTGCAACAGAGGTAGCCAGGCCGCTTCTCGAACACCCACTGCACCGGTGAGTTGATGATTGCCGCGAAATCAAGGCCTGCCCGGCCCTCGAACCAGAGGTGAACGTCCACGATCGCGCGGGTCCGGAAGCGCGCGAGCCCGCTCACCCCGTAGCCGGCCGCGTCGCCGAGGATGGCGGCCACCCGGGCGGGGGGCACCGCGAGAACGACCGCGTCGCCACGAAGCTCACGGCCGTCGGCACAACGGACGCCCCGCACCTCGCCACCCTCCTCGAGGGGCGCCACAACCCCGGTGCGGAGATGCACCTCGCCGGCGCGGCGCGCCGCGGCCTCGGCGAAGCGGGCCAGGGGCACGCGCGACCAGCCGACGCGCGCCGCATCGGGGTGGCCCGCGAAGGCGGTGCGCACCACGAAGAGAGCGTCGGCCGCGCTCACCTCGTCGAGGCCCGCGTTGAGTGCCGGGACCACGAAGAGCTCCCAGAAGCCGGCGATCGCCGCCCGGCCCTGACCGTGCTCGCGGAGCCAGTCGCCGAAGGTGGTGCCGCTCGCCGGTGCGTCGTCCACGTGTCGCAGCGCCCGCGCCACCTGCAGCTTCGACGCCACGGTGAGATGGGCGTAGGTCGCGAACGAGGGCAGCATGCCCAGCGCCGGTGGCAACGCGGGCACCGCGTACAGCCTGCTGGCTCGCCTGCCCCGCCGCAGCACCCTCACCTGGAAGCGCGGCTGGGTCCACAGCGCGCCGCTCATGCCGAGGGAGTTGACGAAGTCGAGGTACTCGGTGCAGCACCCGAGGTGGACGTGCTGGCCATTGTCCACCTCGGTGCCGTCGACGGTGAACGACGTCGCCTTGCCACCGACCAGGCGGCTTCGCTCCACCAGGACCACCTGGTGGCCCCGCTCGACCAGCCTGCAGGTGGCGGCGAGCCCGGCAAGGCCGGCTCCGACGACGATGACACGCATCAGTGCTGCACCCCGGCGGCGACGCCCCGGTGGGTTCGCGGCAGACTTGCTCGGAGCAGCACCGACGCCTTGCGGGCGGCCGGCAGCGAGAGTTGCTCGCGGAGCGGCAGGGTGGGCGCGCGCTCGATCTCGGTGAGGATCTCCTGGTACAGCCCGGCCATGGTGCGCACGCAGATCCCGGCGCGCTGCGGGATGTAGCGGTCGACGCGCAGCCCTGACGCGAACAGGGTGCGCGCCCGCCGGGCCTGGAATTGCATGAACGGGTCCCAGCGCAAGGGCACCCGCCCGTCGACCAGGTCCTCCTCGCGAATCCCGAACGCCGCCAGCTCGTCCTGGGGCAGGTAGACGCGATTCATCGCCAGGTCGCCGCGCACGTCACGGAGGATGTTGGTGAGCTGCATGGCGAGGCCGAGGTCATCCGCGCGGCGCAGAGCTACCTCGTCGTCGAACCCGAAGATGTGGACGCACATCCGCCCCACGGTCGATGCCACCAGGCGGCAGTACCCGGCAAGGTCGTCCCACGTCCGGTAGCGCGTGGTGGTGAGGTCGCGCTCCACGCCGTCGATGAGCCCATCGAGCTCGCCGACCGGGATTCGGTAGACCGCCACCGCTCGCGCCAGGACGGTGGTGACCTCGTCGTCCGGCCTGCCGTCGAGGGCGTTGTGCAGGCGGCTGCGGACCCGCGTCAGCGCCGCGGCGGGATCGAGCTCCGCCGGCGAGTCCACGGCGTCGTCGACCTGCCGGGCGAAGTCGTAGAGCGCGTAGATGGCGTTGCGCTGGGGACGCGCCAGGGCGATGAACCCCCAGTAGAAGTTGGCCGCATTGACGCGCGCGAGCCGGCGGCACTCGCGCTCGGAGGCGACGATGCCCCGCGTGCCCGGTCCGCCGGTCTGGTGGTTGGTGGCGAGCAGGCTGATCGCCTCCACCGCGAGGCGCGCCTTGACCGCCGTGCCCACCACCGGTCGGGTGGCGTCGGTGCGGAACGACGCGCGGCCGATCGCGTCGAGGATGGCGGTGCCGCCGAGCCGGTACATGGCGAGCTGGGCGCGCAGCCGCCCCGAGGTCAGCGACTCGAGCTCGTGACCCGCGCTGAGCAGGAGGCGCGCTCGTTCGCACATGGATCGCACCGCGCCGGCGATGCCGAGCGCGTCGACGTCCTCGGCGGGCAGGTAGCGACGCTCCAGGCGCGCGTCGACGGCGACGTCCTGGGCGAAGTTGGCCAGCTGGAGGCCGATGCAGACGGAGTCGGACAGCTCTTCGGCCCGGGCGCCGCGGATGTCCAGGACCGCCAGCACCATGCGTCCCACAGGCGCCGCCGACAGCCGGCAGTAGGCGTCGAGGTCGGCCCAGGTGGCGTAGGCGCGAACGCGCTGGTCCTGGAGGTTCGCGCTGATGAGGTCGACGAAGGGCTGCACCGTGATGGCGCAGGCGGTGACCGTCTCGCGCAGCGCGAGCAACACCGGGTGGGTGGGGATGCCCGGCCCCTGGAGGGCTGCGCAGACCTCCTCGCGCCAGCGCAGCAGTCGCACCTCGGATCGGCTCTCGTCGCCGAGGTCGTCGGTGACCCGGCAGAACGCGTAGATCCGCGCCAGGTGGACCCGCAGCTCGGCGGGCAGGACCGCCGAGGCGACCGCGAAATTCTCGTAGTGCGCCCGCGCCAGCCGGCGGCAGAACGCGTCGGCACGGGCGAGCTCCGCGCGTGGCGGAGCCGCGGCGGACAGGGTCATTCCCGTGCCGCGGTACGGGTCACCTGGGTGCCGCGCAGATCCGAGATGGTCTCGATGAGGCTGGTCACCAGGGTGACGCCGTCAGCACCGGGCACGATGCCGCCGTCGTCGCGCACCAGCCGGCCGCTGCCGCGCAGAGCGGCGAGGTCGCGCGAACCGGTGCAGAACATGGCGATGCGCAGCACGTCCAGCCACTCACGCGCCAGGTCGAGGCAGGCCGCCGTGCCCTCGGCCGCCGCCCGCAGGAACGGCCCGGCGACCCCCACCAGGTCGGCTCCCAGGGCGGAAGCCACGGCCACGTCGAGACCACTGCGCACTCCGCCGCTCGCGAAGATCACCGCGTCCGGGGCGGCGGCGCGAGCCTGGGTCAGGGCCACGGCGGTAGGGATCCCCCAGCCGGCGAACGCGGCGGCGGTGCGGGCCGCCGGACCACCGAGGCGGTGTCGCTCGACCTCGCTCCACGAGGTGCCGCCTGCCCCGGCCACGTCGACGGCGGCGACGCCGGCTTCGACCAGCGCGGTCACCAGGTCGGCGCTGATGCCCCAGCCCACCTCCTTGACGATGACCGGCACCGGCAGGACGGCGGCGACGGCCTCGATGCGGTCGAGCAGGCCGGCGAAGCAGGTGTCGCCCTCCGGCTGCAGCGCCTCCTGTAGGGCGTTGAGGTGCAGGACAAGCGCGTCGGCGCCGAGCATCTCGACCAGCCGCATGCAGTCGGCGGGGGTCACGCCCAGGTTCAGCTGGACGGCGCCGAGGTTGGCCAGCAGCGGCACGCCGACGGCGACGTCGCGAACATTGAAGCTGGGCAGCGCGTCGGGCCGCTCCAGCAGAACACGCCCGGAGCCCAGGCCCAGCGCGATGCCGAGCTCGGCAGCCGTCTCGGCGAGCACCATGTTGACGCGACGAGCGAAGTCGGTTCCCCCGGTCATGCACGAGATGAAGAGGGGAGAGCGCAGTCGCCAGCCGAGCACCTCGGTGGCGGTGCTCACCTCGGCGAGGTCGATCTCCGGCAGCGCGCAGTGCATGAAGCGATACGCAGCGAACCCGGTGTCGACGCCCTTGGCGGCGACGTCCTCCTCGAGGTTGATCCGGAGGTGGTCCGCCTTGCGGGTGGAGGTGACCACGCCGTTGTGGCTGTGGCGCTGCCCGTTGACCGCCACGATCAGGCGGCCCGGTCGATGACGAAGTCGACGATCGAGCGGAAGTCGTCCAGCGCTGCCGGGGAGAGCCCGCACATCTCCACCAGGCGCATCGCCGATCGGCTCCGCCGGCTGAGCTCGTCGGCGACGGCGTCCTGGGCGCCGGCCTGCTCGAGGAGGGCGAGGATGGTCCCCTCGTCACCGCCCGGTCGGCGGTACAGGCGCCGGAACTCGCGCTGCGCCGCACCCTGCAGGCGGGCCTGGGCGGCCACCACCGGGTAGGTGATCTTGCGGCGCGCGAGATCGCCACACCCCTTGCCGGTCACCTGGCTGTCCCCCCAGGTGCCGAGCCAGTCGTCGCGCACCTGGAAGGCCACGCCGATCTCGATGCCGGCACGGCGCAGCAGCCCGGCCCGGCGCGCGCCCGCGCCACCCATGAGCGCACCCGCCTCGAGCGCCGCACCGATCAGGGCGCCGGTCTTGCCACGCGCCAGCTGGAGGTAGGTCGCCACGCTGGTCTCGACCCGGCCCTCGAGCGAGAGGTCGAGGCACTGCCCTTCGATCACCGCGAGGATGGCCGCGTTGATCGCCGCGGCGGCGCGAAGACGGGCGGCCGGCCGGCCACGCCCGGAAAGAAGGGCGCGGTAGGCGACCGCGTGCATGCCGTCGCCGGCGTTGATGGCCTGCGCTGCACCCCAGACCACCCAGACCGCGGGTCGGTGGCGTCGCTCCACGTCGCCGTCCTGGATGTCGTCGTGCACCAGGGTGAAGTTGTGGATCCACTCCACGGCGCTGGCGGCGGGGACGGCATCGTCGATGTTGCCGCCGTACTGCTCGGCCGCCCAGAGGGCCAGGCAGCCCCGCACGTACTTGCCGGCTGCAGCCGCCTCGGCCCGTCCTTGGGAATCGGTCCAACCGAGGTGGTAGGCCGACATCGTCCCGATGCGCGTCCGTGGCGCCGGCGCGCTCGATCGCAGCCCCTCATGAAGCGCCGGGAGCAGCCGCCGCAGCGGCGCCGGGACCCCGACGGGCGCCCCCGGGAGGGAGCGGCTGGCGGCTTCGACGTTGTGAAGGGCTACTGCCATGCCTCATCCCAGTGGATAACGCCCAATAATGATTCACGCATAGTAAGTAGTCTCGAGAGCCCGCACAAGCCGACCCATCGGGCGGCGCGGAGCCGGTCAAGTAAAATCCGCCGGCCACGTGCCCAGGTGGTGGAATTGGTAGACACGCCAGCTTGAGGGGCTGGTGACCGCAAGGTTGTAAGGGTTCGAGTCCCTTCCTGGGCACCATCCCCGACGCGACAAGCGCTGTGCCGACGCCGGGCGCGCCGGCGGAGGTACGCTCCCGCGTCGCCGTGACAGACAGCTTTGAGGCGAGCACGAGCGCCGTCGCCGTCGTCACCGGCGCCGGCCGTGGCATCGGCCGCGCCATCGCGCGGCGCCTCTGCGCCTCGCACATCGTGGTGGCGGTGGCGCGGAACGAGGCTGAGCTCGCCGAGGCGGCGTCGGGATTCCCCTCGATCCGCCCCCACCGGGCCGACATCGGCGTCCGTGGCGCGATGGTCGAGATCGCCGCGGTTGCCGCGGCGCTGGGCCGCCTGACCGTGTGGGTCAACAACGCGGCCACCCTCGAGCCTCAGCCGTTCACGGAGATCACCGACGAGGACTGGCGCGAGGTCATGGCCGTCAACCTCGACGCCGCCTTCGTGGGCTGCCGTGAGGCGGTGCGACTGATGGGTGCCGGCGGCGGCGGGGTGATCGTCAACATCGCATCCCTGTCCGGGGTGGCGGGAGGTCGAGAAGTTCCCCGGTCTCACCTCGTACAACGTCTCCAAGGCGGCGCTGATCGGGCTCACCGAGGCGGTGGCGCTTGAGGGCCGCGAGGCGGGCGTGCGCTGCGTTGCGCTCAGCCCGGGAGCGGTCGACACCGCCATGCTGCGCCGCGCCGCACCGCACCTGCGTGCCGGGATGACCCCTGACGACGTCGCCACGATCGTCGACTTCCTGGTCAGCGACGCCGCCGCGCCGCTCTCCGGTACCAATATCCCCATCTACAGCAACCGCTGACCGTTGCGGTCACGGTGCCATAGTTGGCCGATGGACGGACCCACCCCGCTATCGATCCGGGTGCCTCGCCAACCGACCGTTCCCGCGGCGCAGCCCGGCGACGACGAGGCACTGCGCGGGCTCATCGAGCGGCTCATCCGCGAGGTGGGGGAGGACCCCGCGCGCGAGGGCCTGCTGCACACCCCCGACCGCGTGGCACGCAGCCTTCGCTTCCTGCTCAGCGGCTACGAGCGCAACGTCGCCGAGGTGATCAACGGCGCCGTCTTCGCCGAGTTGTACCAGGAGATGGTGTTGGTGCGCGATATCGAGGTGTACTCGCTCTGCGAGCACCACCTGCTCCCGTTCTTCGGCAAGGCCCACGTCGCCTACCTGCCGCGGGGGCGCATCATCGGTCTCAGCAAGCTGCCACGCGTGGTCGACGTCTTCGCCCGCCGCCTGCAGGTGCAGGAGCGGCTCACCACCCAGATCGCCACGGCGCTCGACGAGGCCCTCGAACCCCACGGCGTCGCCGTTGTCATCGAGGCATCGCACCTCTGCATGATGATGCGCGGCGTCGAGAAGCAGAACAGCCGCACCGTGACGTCCGCGCTCACCGGCGGATTCCAGACCGACCCCAAGTGCCGCAACGAGTTCCTCGACCTGCTCGGGCGCACCTGAGCGCAGGTCAGCGCACCCCGACCACGGCGACGTCGAGCAACATCACCAGGCCGCCGGCGACGAAGAGCAGCAGGCCGAGCGCGAGGTGCACCCACCGGATGGGCGGCTCGCGCCGGTTGCGGGCCCGGCTCACGATGGTGACCCCGGCGAGCCCGAGCCCGGCGGCGATGAGGACGGTCGCGGGCACGCCGATCAGGCCGCTGAGCAGGTCGCGCACCATCGCAGTGTAGGAGCGCGCCAGCAGCCCGCCGGCTCTGATCCACCCTGCGAGGTCGGGTCGGCGCCGCTGCCCTGCAAGAATGATCCCATGCCGACGCTCGCCCTCAGCACCGCGGATGACGCGACACTGGCACGTCTGCTGGCGGCGCACGGCGCGCCGGCATACCGCGTCGCGCAGCTGCGGCGCGCTGTGTGGCAGCCGTTCGTGGGCAGCCTCGCCGACCTCCGCCAGCTGCCCGAGTCTCTGCGCGACGGCCTCGGCGATGAGCTGCTCTTCTCGACGGTCACCACCGGCGCGGAGAGCGAGGCCGACGCGGGCCGCACCGTCAAGCTGCTCTGCCGCCTTGCCGACGGCCAGACGGTGGAGACCGTCGCCATGGAGACCCCGGCGCGGGAGGCCTCGCGGCGCCGTGCCACTGTGTGCGTCAGCACGCAGGTGGGCTGCGCGGTCGGTTGCCCGTTCTGTGCGACCGGGCGCATGGGGCTGCGGCGTTCCTGCACGGCCGCCGAGGTGGTCGACCAGGTGCGGCTGGCCGCGGCTGCCCTCTTCGCTCGCGGCCTCGGGCCGGTGACCCACGTGGTGTACATGGGCATGGGAGAGCCGCTGGCCGCGTACGACACCACCGTCGAGTCGCTGCGGGTGCTGACCAGCTCAGCGGGGATCAGCGCGCGCCGCATCACCGTCTCGACCAGCGGGATGGTGCCCGCCATCGACCGCCTCCGCGAGGAGGGGATCCCGTGCACGCTGGCGGTGTCCCTGCACGCTGCCACCGACGCGCTGCGCGACCGGCTGGTGCCGCTCAACCGCGCGTACCCCATCGCTGAGCTGGTCAGGGCGTCCACCGAGTACGCGCGTGTCACCGGCCGCCGCCTCACCTTCGAGTGGTGCCTCATCGGTGGCGTCAATGACAGCGTCGAGCAGGCGCGGGCCCTGCGCGAGCTGGCGACGGCGGCGCGGGCACACGTCAATGTCATCCCCATGAACCGCATCGATGACAGCCCGTGGGGTCCACCCGACCGCGCCGCCGAGCGCAGCTTCCTCGCCGAGCTCGATGGCGTCGTGATGACGGTTCGGGACACCCGTGGCTCCGACGCCGATGCCGCCTGCGGGCAGCTGCGCGCAGCGCTCGAGCAACGCCGAAGGTTGCGTCCCGACGGCACCCTCTCGCCACCGCGCCGGCGCGCCCTGCCGGCCTGACAGGGGCACCAACGTGGATGACGGCGAGCTGATGGGGCTCGCGCTCGCCGAGGCGGCGCTGGCCGAGCATCGAACCAGTCCCAACCCCATGGTCGGGGCGGTCGTCGCCCGTGACGGCGCGGTGATCGCCGTCGGTCACCACGCTCGCGCCGGCCAGCCACACGCGGAGGTGAACGCGCTCGCCACCGCCGGGCATCGGGCCGCGGGCGCTGACCTGGTGGTCACCCTCGAGCCCTGCACTGTGCACGGGCGCACCCCTCCCTGCGTGGACGCGGTCATCGCGGCCGCGCCGCGCCGCGTCGTGGTGGCCATGCTCGACCCCAACCCCGCCGTGTCCGGCCGCGGCGTGACCGCCCTCGAGGCTGCGGGCATCCCGGTCGAGGTGGGCATCCGCGGCGCCGATGCCGAGCGGCTGAACCGTTTCTACCTGACCCACATGCGTACCGGCCGTCCGTTCGTCACCGCCAAGTTCGCCGCTTCGCTCGACGGGCGGATCGCCACCCACACCGGCGAGTCGCGATGGATCAGCTCTGAGCCCGCCCGGGAGATGGTTCACCGCCTGCGCCTCCGCCACGACGCTGTGCTTGTCGGCGTGACCACCGTGCTCAGCGATGATCCCGCGCTCACTGTCCGCCTGCCCGGCGCGGATCGCCAGCCGGTGCGGGTCGTCGTCGACAGCACCCTCCGGACGCCGCCCTCCTCGCGCCTGTTCTCCGAAGCCGGCGGCGCGGTCGTGGTGGCGACCACCGACGCCGCTCCGGCCGACCGCGCCGCGGTCCTGGGCACCGCCGGGGCCGAGGTGTTGCGGATCCCCGGACCCGGCGCGCGGGTGGACCTCCGCGCGCTGCTTGACGAGTTGGGGCGGCGGGAGATCATCAGCCTCCTCGCCGAGGGCGGGGGCGAGGTGCTCGGCTCGTTGCGCGACGACGGCCTCATCGATTGCGTGGTCGCCGTGCTGGCCCCGCGGCTGATCGGCGGCGCGGCTGCGCCGGGCGCGATCGGGGGTCGCGGCGCGGCGCGGCTGGTCGACGCGCCGCCGTTGCGCGACGTCGAGCTCGAGCAGGTGGGCGGCGACGTGATCGTGACCGGGTACTGTGTGCGGTAGAGATGTTCACAGGGATCGTCGAGGAGATCGGCCGTGTCGACAGCGTCGACACCGCCGCCGGTCGCCTGCGCGTCAGCTGCGGGCTCGTCCTGCGCGACGCCCGTCGCGGTGACAGCGTGGCGGTGAACGGCTGCTGCCTCACCGTCACCGACCTGGCCGATGGAGGCTTCGCCTCCGATGTCATGCCCGAGACGCTTCACCGGACCACGCTGGGCGCGCTGTCCCCGGGCGACGCGGTCAACCTGGAGGGCGCGCTGCGCCACGAGGGGCGGGTGGGCGGCCACCTGGTCACCGGTCATGTCGACGGCGTCGGCGAGGTCACCGCGACCAGCGTCGACGGCAACGCCACCTGGGTGACGATCGCAGCGCCGGGGCAGTTGCTCCCGCTGCTGGTGGAGAAGGGCTGCGTGGCCGTCGACGGCATCAGCCTCACTGTGGTGACGGTGGATGCCGGCTCGTTCACCGTCTCGCTCGTCCCGCACACCCTCGAGCACACCGTGGCGAGCCGCTGGCGGGTGGCGAGCCGGGTGAACCTCGAGGGCGACCTCGTGGCCAAGTACGTCCAGCGGGGCGTCGCCGCGCAGCTGGCCAGCGCCCGGTCGGTGGTGCTGGCGGGGGAGGGACAGCCATGACGCTGTGCACGGCGGAGGAGGCGGTCGAGGACATCCGCCAGGGACGCTTCGTGATCATCGTCGACGACGAGGACCGCGAGAACGAGGGGGATCTGGCCATCGCGGCCGACCGGATCACCCCTGAAGCGGTCAACTTCATGGCCACCCACGCACGCGGGCTTGTCTGCGTGGCCTGTGAGGGCTGGCGGCTCGACGAGCTCGGTCTTTCCGCCATGGTTGACGAGAACACCTCACAGTTCGGCACGGCGTTCACCGTCAGCGTCGACGCGGTCGGGCGCGGGGTCACCACCGGGATCTCCGCGTTCGACCGTGCCACCACCATCCGGCTGCTCTGCGACGAGCATGCCCGTCCCGGCGATTTCGCCAAGCCCGGGCACACGTTTCCGCTCCGCGCGGCGACCGGCGGCGTGCTCGAGCGAGCCGGCCAGACCGAGGCGATCGTCGACCTCTGCAAGGCCGCCGGGCGGTTCCCCGCCGGGGTGATCTGCGAGATCATGCGCGCCGACGGCAGCATGGCCCGGCGTGCCGACCTCGACGGCTTCGCCGCCGAGCACGGCGTGCGCATCGTCGCCATCAGCGACCTGATCGCCTATCGCCGGCGCAGCGAGCGGCTGGTCCTGCGCGGCGCCACCACCACGCTGCCACTCGACGAGGGTGACGTCACCATCCACGCGTACGAGGACGTGATCACCGGCGCGACGCACGTGGCTCTCTGCTGGGGCGACGTCGCCGACGGGCAGCCGGTGCTGGTGCGCGTGCACAGCGAGTGCCTCACCGGTGACGTCTTCGGCTCCCAGCGCTGCGACTGCCGCGCCCAGCTCGACCGGGCGATGGCCATCCTCGCCGGCGCCGGGCGCGGCGTCCTGGTGTACCTGCGCCAGGAGGGGAGGGGCATCGGCCTGCTCGACAAGCTGCGCGCCTACGCCCTCCAGGACCGCGGGCTCGACACTGTGGAGGCCAACCAGCATCTCGGACTGCCCATCGACAAGCGCGATTACGGCATCGGCCAGCAGATCCTCGCCGACCTCGGGGTGCAGCGGATGCGGATCCTCAGCAACAACCCGCGCAAGTACTACGGGCTCTCCGGGTACGGGCTCGAGGTGGTGGAGATGGTGCCGCTGGTGGTCCCCCCGACCACCCACAACCGCCGCTACCTCGAGGCCAAGCGCACCAAGATGGGCCACAGGCTCGACCCTGAGCAGCTCGACGCCGGCTAGCGACCTGCGGGCGGGGGCCGCGCCCCGGCGGCCCCACGCGCCCGCGCCGCGTGGGACGATGCGCGAATGGACGTGAAGACGGGCAAGCTCGATGCCACCGGGATGCGCTTCGGCATCGTCGTCGGCCGTTTCAACGACGTCGTCTCCCAGCGGCTCCTCGAGGGCGCCGTCGACACGCTGCTCCGCCACGGGGCCCGCGACGCCGACCTCGTGGTGGCTTGGGTGCCCGGATCGTTCGAGATCCCGGTGGCCGCTCGCGAGCTTGCCGAGCACGGCAACGTCGACGCCGTGGTCTGTCTCGGGGTGGTCATCCGCGGCGAGACCTCGCACTTCGACCTGGTGGCGGGCGAGGCTGCTCGAGGCGTGGGATCCGTCCACGCGGCCACGGGCGTCCCGGCCACGTTCGGCGTGGTCACAGCGGAAAGCCTCGCCCAGGCCCTCGACCGCGCAGGGGGCAAGGCCGGCAACAAGGGCGCTGACGCGGCCCTCGCCGCCGTCGAGATGGTCAGCCTGCTGCGCGCCGTGCGCCGCCCCCGGCCCGCCCGGCGCGCCGCGGCATCCTGAGAGCTACCGGGCGGCCTTGGCCTGGGTGCGCACGCAGCGCGTGCAGACCTTCGCCTTGACGAGCCGGCCCGCGCGGCTGATGTGCACCGACTGGAGGTTGGGCATGAAGCGGCGCCGCGTGTGTCGCTTGGAGTGGCTCACGTTGTTGCCCGACATGGGCCCCTTTCCACAGACGTCGCAGCGCTGAGACATGGTCTTCTGTTCTTCCCGGAAAAGCGGCCCGACGTCGAAACCGATGGAACCGCGTACTAGAATGGCGCCCCGCCACACACGTGGCCTTGGCGTGCTCCCGGGTGCGTACCGGGCAGTCGCCGAGGATAACACAAGGCCGCGGCGCGGCTTATGGGATCCGACGTGACGAGCAAGCTCAAGGCCCCGCACGCCCTCACCCGGACCGAGAGCCTCGGCCGGATCGAGGTGTCTCCTCGCGTGGTGGCGTCAATCGTCGGTCATGCCGCCAACGAGTGCTACGGCGTCGTCGGCATGGCCGCACGCGGCCTCCGCGACGGCATCGCCGAGCGGCTCAACCGCGAGAACGCGCACCGTGGCGTCGAGGTGCAGGTTCGCGAGGGTGGGATCGAGATCGAGCTCTACATCATCGCCCAGTACGGGACCCGCATCAGCGAGGTGGCCCACAACCTGATGAGCGCGGTGCGCTACGCGGTCGAGAAGTCCCTGGGCCTGCCGGTGCTTTCGGTGAACGTCAACGTGCAGGGCATCCACCTCGAGGACAACGTCAGTGTCCGCTGAGGCCGGCTCCAAGCTGACCGTGCTCCGCGAGCCCGTGCTCACCGTCGGGGGGGTCGAGCTGCTCGCCGGGCTGCGCAGCGCGCTGGCCTGGCTGCAGACAAACCAGGAGGAGATCAACGACCTCAACGTGTTCCCCGTCCCTGACGGTGACACGGGCTCGAACATGTACCTCACCCTGCGCTCCGCGGTCGAGGAGGCCCAGGCCGCCGCCGATCCGTCCTCGGCCGCGGCGGTGCTGGGAGCTGCGGCGCACGGGTCGTTGATGGGAGCCAGGGGCAACAGCGGGGTCATCCTCTCGCAGGTCCTCCGCGGGCTCGCCCAGGGGGTGGGCAGCCGCGCGCGCCTCGACGCCGCGACCTGGGCACGCGGCCTCGGCGAGGCCCGAACCGTTGCCTACAAGGCGGTGATGAAGCCCACCGAGGGCACCATCCTCACCGTGGTGCGCGAGGCCGCCGAGGCCGCGGCCCGGGCGGCCCAGGAGACCCAGGACATCGTCGCCGTCCTCGAACAGGCGGTACGTGCCAGTCACGCTGCCGTCGAGAGGACCACCGACCAGCTCGCGGTGCTCCGCGACGCCGGCGTGGTGGACGCCGGGGGCTTCGGCTTCGCCGTCATCCTCGAGGGGCTCAGCCGCGCCCTCGCCGACCCGGAGGCAGCGCAGCAACCACTCCCGGCGCCCCGGCGTCGGTCGGGCGAGGATCGCGTCCAGCTTCCCTACAGCGCGCCCAACTCCTCGCCGCGGCGCGGCGGACGACGCGGGGCCGCCGCGGTGGAGATGAAGGAGGGAGGCTGGGGTTACTGCACTGAGTTCCTCATCCACGGGCCGGGGCTCGACCCCGACCGGCTGCGCGAGGAGCTCGCCGCGCTCGGCAACTCCGCGCTCGTGGTCGGCGACCCCGACCTCGTCAGGGTGCACATCCACACCGGCGAGCCCGCACCCCTGATCGCCCTGGCGTCGACGCGAGGAAGGCTGAGCAAGCTGAAGGTCGAGGACATGTCGGCGCAGCACCACGACGTCCTCGACCGGGCCGATGCCGCTGAGTTCGGCGGTGAGGCGGTGGAGGTGGGCGGGAGGCCCGCTGCCCCCGGCGCCGCGCCACGCAAGGCGGTCGGGGTGGTCTCGGTGGCGCCGGGGCAGGGATTCCGTGACATCCTCGCCAGCCTCGGCGCCGACGCCGTGGTGGAGGGTGGGCAGACGATGAACCCGTCCATCGAGGACCTGCTCAACGCCGTCCGCGCGGCCCACGCGGAGACTGTGGTGCTGCTGCCCAACAACGGCAACGTCATCCTCACCGCGGAGCAGGTCAACGGCCTCATCGACGACTGCGAGGTCCGTGTGGTGCCCACGCGCAACCTGCCCCAGGGGATCACCGCCCTGCTCGCCCTCGAGCCCGACGCGACCATCGACGCCAACTGCGAGCGCATGACCGCAGCGATCGAGCATGTCCACGCCCTCGAGGTGACTCGGGCGGTACGGGACAGCACCGCCAACGGTCACGACATCAGGGAGGGTGACGTGCTCGGGATCTTCGACGACGAGATCCGCGAGGTGGGGTCTGACGAGCTCAGCGTCATCGAGGCGGCCCTCGGCTCGGTCGAGCAGGCCCCGGAGCTGGTGACCGTCTACCGAGGCGGCGACGTCACCGCGGCCGACGCCGACGCCCTCGTCGAGCGGGTGCGCGAGCGTTTCCCCGGCACAGAGTTCGAGCTCCACGATGGTGGCCAGGAGCACTACTCGTACGTGCTCTCCCTCGAGTGACACGATGATCCGGGTGGTCACCAACTCGACGTCGGACATCGTTCCCGCGCAGGCGGACCGCCTGGGCGTCGAGGTGGTGCCGCTGACAGTGCGGTTCGGCGACGAGCAGTTCCTCGACGGTGTCGAGCTCGGTGCCGACGAGTTCTACCGCCGTCTGCCGACCACACCGGTGCAGCCCACCACCTCGCAGCCGAGCCCGGAGCAGTTCGCACAGGTCTACCGCCGCCATGTCGAGGCGGGCGACAGCGTGCTGTCGGTTCACATCTCCGAGAAGCTGAGCGGCACCCTGCAGGCTGCCAGCCTCGCCGCGCAGGAGTTCCCCACCGGCTCGGTGCGGGTCGTCAACTCGGAGACGGTCAGCGCGGGTCTGCAGTTCCTGGTGCGGTTCGCGCTGCGCGACATCGGCGAGGGCTGTGACCTCGACGAGGTCGAGAGCCGCCTCCGCGCTCGTCGTCCACGAGTCGGCGTCTACATCCTCCTGGACACCCTCACCTACCTCCAGCGCGGCGGACGGATCGGCCGTGCGCAGGGCTTCGTCGGTGGCATCCTCAACGTCAAGCCCTTGCTCTGCGTCCGCGACGGCGAGGTGCACCCCGAGGCGCGGGTGCGCCGGCGGCAGCAGGGCATCGACAAGCTGGTCGAGCTGGCCCGGGAGGCGAGGCCACTGGACGGCCTCGCCGTCTTCCACTGTGGGGCGCCGGAGCTGCTCGAGCTCATCGAGCCGCGGCTCCGGGCTGATCATCCCGACCTCGACATCCTCGTCGGCCAGCTCGGCGCCGTGGTGGGCACGTACAGCGGTCCCGGCGGCGTGGGCATCGGGCTGCTGCGCACCGGCGACTGAGGCACCCGGCACGGGCCCGGATCGGAGGCCGGGCTATAGTCGAGCCCAGATGGCCCCCACGAGCACGACGGCCCCGTTCGCCGCCATCTCGCCAGCCACCACGGTGCTCGAGCTGCCCGGCATCGCGCAGGCGATGGCCCAGCGCCTCGAACGGCTCGGCATCACCACCGCGCGCGACCTCCTCTTCCACCTGCCCCGGCGCTACGAGGACACGCGGCAGCTGACGCCGATCGCGCAGCTGCGCGCTGGTGAGGTGCAGACGTCGCGGGTGTCGGTGCGCAACGCCACGATGCGGCGCAGCACGGTCAAGAAGATGGTGCTGGTCGAGGCCAGCCTGGTGGATGAGACCGGGGTGGTCAGCGCGGTGTGGTTCAACCAGCGCTTCCTCATCAACCAGCTGCGGTCGGGCACCGAGCTGCTGGTCAGCGGCAAGGTCGAGAGCACGCGCGCCGGCCTGGGGTTCCGCAACCCGCGGTTCGAGCGCGTCGGCCCGGGGCAGCGCCACGTGGGCCGCCTGGCGCCGGTGTATGCCGAGACCGAGGGGCTGACCTCGGCACGTCTGCGCAGCTTCATCGAGCCGCTCCTGACGCTCGCGGACTCGCTGCCCGATCAACTCCCGCCCGAGGTGCGTTCCGCTGAGCAGCTGATGCGCATCGGTGACGCGATCCACCAGGTGCACTTCCCTGACGACGAGCAGAGCCGGCAGCGCGCCCACGAGCGGATCGCGTTCGAGGAGCTCTTCCTCCTGCAGTTGGCCGCCGAGCGCGCGCGGCGGCGGAGGCTCCACGGAGCGGGCGTCAGCATCGCCTATGACGTCGAGGTCGCCCGCGCGTTCGTGGCCTCGCTGCCGTTCCAGCTCACCGAGGGCCAGCGCGTCGCCGCCCACGAGGTGCTCACCGACATGGCGGGCAGCGGTTCGATGAACCGCCTCCTCCAGGGCGATGTCGGCAGCGGCAAGACCGTCGTCGCGGCGATGGCGGTGCTGATGACCCAGCGCGCCGGGTTCCAGTCGGCGGTGATGGCACCCACGGAGATCCTCGCGCGCCAGCACCACGCCACGTTGACGTCGATGCTGGCACCCCACGGCACCTCGCCGCGCCTGCTTGTCGGCAGCACGCCCGGGCGCGCACGTCGCGAGGTCCTCGAGGCCATGGCCAACGGGCTTGAACCCCTGCTGGTGGGGACCCACGCGCTCATCGAGGATGACGTGGTGTTCAGCGAGCTGGGGCTGGTGGTGGTCGACGAGCAGCATCGCTTCGGCGTGGCCCAACGCCAGCGGTTGCGGCGCAAGAGCGTGCTGGCACCGAACTTCCTGGCGATGACGGCGACCCCGATCCCACGGTCGCTGGCGCTCACCCTGTATGGCGACGTCAACGTCAGCGAGCTCCGCGAGCTGCCGCCGGGCCGCGTGCCCGTGGCCACGCGCGTGGTGCCACCACACCAGCGTGCGCAGGCCTACGCGTTCATCCGTGAGCAGGTGGCGGCAGGACGGCAGGCCTTTGTGATCTGTCCGCTCATCGAGGAGAACGACAAGCTCGGCGTGCGCAGCGCCACCGCAGAGTACGAGCGCCTGCGCGACGAGGTGTTCCCCGACCTCCGCGTCGAGCTGCTGCACGGGCGCATGGCGGCCCGCGAGAAGGAGCAGAGGATGGCGCGGTTCGCGGGCGGGGACGCCGACCTGCTGGTGGCCACCAGCGTCATCGAGGTGGGCGTCGACGTCCCCAACGCGACAATCATGGTCGTCGAGGGCGCGGAGCGCTTCGGCCTCGCCCAGCTCCACCAGTTCCGTGGCCGGGTCGGCCGCAGCGAGCACCGGTCGTACTGCATCCTCTTCCAGGGTGGTCTCGACGACGAGGGATCGCAGCGCCTCGACACCGTGGCCACCACGCACAGCGGCTTCGAGCTGGCCGAGGCCGACCTCCGCCTCCGTGGCGCCGGCGACGTGGCCGGGCTGCGCCAGCACGGCCTGCCCGAGATGCTCGCTGCCGACCTGCTCGACGTGGCGCTGCTGCAGCGCGCCCGCAGCGCGGCGCAGCGCTGGCTGGACGGCGACCCCGACCTCACTGCGTATGGACCCCTGCACGAGGCGATGAACGGGTACCGCGCGGTCTTCGACCTCGACTGAGAGCCATGGTCGCGACAGCCCAGACACGTGTCACCGGCGGCGAGTGGCGCGGCCGGGTGATCAGCACCCCGCGTGAGCAGGTGTTCCGGCCGACCCGGGCGATGGTCCGCGAGGCGCTCTTCAACATCCTTGGCGACGGTGTGGTGGGAGCCGGCGTCGTCGACCTCTTCGCCGGCGCCGGGACGGTGGGGTTCGAGTCGCTGTCGCGCGGGGCCCGGGAGGCGGTGTTCGTGGACCATGACGAGCGCGCGCTGAGCCACGTGCGCACCACCTCGCAGCGGCTGGGATGCGCCTCACGCGTCCGCGTGGTTCGCTCCGACGCCCTGCGCTGGACGCGCTCGCACACCGCCGAGCTGGCCGCGGCCGACCTCGTCTTCGTCGACGCGCCCTACCGCGATGACGTCGTGATGGCCGTTCTCGCGGCGTTGGGCGATGCTCCGCCACGCACGGTGGTGTGCGAACATCACCGCGCCCGGGCGCTGCCCGAGCGCGTCGGCAGGCTCGCGGTGGTGCGCCGCGGCCACTACGGAATCACCGACCTGACCGTCCTCCGGCCGGCGGGCGTGGAGGAGGTCAGCGGTGAGTGAGCGGATCGCCCTGTACCCGGGGAGCTTCGACCCGGTCACCCGGGGTCATCTCGACATCCTCGAGCGCGCCTGCCTGATCTTCGACCGGGTGGTCATCGGGGTGCTGCAGAACCCCTCGAAGACGCCACTGTTCAGCACCGAGGAACGTGTCGACCTCATCCGGCGTTCGATCGACGGTCAGCGGGTCGACGTCGGAACCTTCGACGGGCTGACCGTCGACTACGCGAGATCGGTCGGAGCCATCGCCATCGTGCGCGGCCTGCGCGTCACCAGCGATTTCGAGAGCGAGTTCCAGATGACCCTGATGAATCGCCGGCTCAACCCCGACATCCACACTGTGTTCCTGATGACTTCGTTCAGCAACGTCTTCATCTCATCGTCGATCATCAAGGAGGTGTTCCGTCTTGGTGGCTCAATCGATGACGCGGTGCCCCCGGCCTGCGCGGAGGCGTTGCGGCGCCGGTTCGCGAGGGACTGACGGATGAGCGCACAGAAACCGCCGGGCGGAGACGAGGTCGGCACTGTCATCGACATCGTCGACACCCTCGAGGAGCTTGTCGGCAGCGCGCGCCGGCTTCCCTTCACGCCGAGCGTGGTGGTCAACGAGGAGGAGATCCTCGAGCTGGTCGACCGCATCCGGGTGGCGCTGCCCGATGACCTCGTCAGCGCCCGGCACACCCTCGACGAGCGCGATCAGGTCTTGGCACGCGCCGAGCGCGAGGTGGGGGAGGCGATGGCCCGCGCCGAGGAGGAGGCGGCGCGGGTGGTTCGCGAAGCCGCCGCCCAGGCCGCCGCGCTGGTCGATGAGCACGTCATCGTCACGTCCGCCACCGAGCGCGCACGCGCGCTGGTGGGCGACGCCGAACAGCACGCCGCCGCGCAGCGGAGCGCCGCCGACGACTACGCGCGCGAGGTGATGCAGCGCCTGGAGGAGCAGTTGGACCGCTGGCTGGGCACGGTGCGCGAGGGCATGCAGTCGCTGCCCGAGCCGCCTCGGCCGCGTGGCCGTCGTCGTCAGGGCTGACCGCGCACGTCCTGTCGCGGACGTGGCCGCTCCGCGGGCGCCTATACTGCGCAGCGGCGCTTCGTGACATTTCGCGCGCCCGCACCCCGGAGGCAAGATGCCGCTCCCCAAACAACGAACCTCAAAGCGTCGGCGCGACATGCGCCGCTCTCACCACCGCCTCGACATCCCTGCGCTCAACCCGTGCCCGCAGTGCCGGCAGCCGCGACTCTCGCACCGCGTCTGCCCGAACTGCGGTCAGTACGGCGGCCGCGAGGTCATCGTCACCGAGTGAGCCGCGCGGCGCTGTCGATGCGCCGGCGATCGACCGCCCCATGACCCGCGTTGCGCTCTGCTTCCCGGGCCAGGGAAGCCAGGGCGCGGGGATGGCAACGGGCCTCCTCGAACGCCCGCTGGCACGTTCCCTGCTCGCCGTGGCGACCTCCGAGGGCCTCGACCTCGATGCCGCGCTGCGCGGGTCCGATGACGACCTTCGCCCCACGGCGGTCGCGCAGCCTGCCCTCCTGCTCGTCGAGCTGGTGCTCGCCGAGGCCCTGCCCGCCGACCTCGAGGTGGTCGGCGTCGCCGGCCACTCCGTGGGTGAGTACGCGGCCGCCAGTGTTGCCGGGGCCTTCACGCCCGAGGACGCGCTCCGGCTGGTGATCCGGCGCGGCCGCGAGATGTCGGCCATGACCGAGGGGACGATGGCGGCGGTCATCGGGCTCGACGCCGGGGCTGTGGAGGCGGTGTGTGAGGAGGTGAGGGAGGCCGGCGAGATGGTCGTCATCGGCAACCTCAACGCCGCCACGCAGGTGGTCATCAGCGGCTCCGTCACAGGGGTGGATCGGGCGGAGGCGGCGGCGCGCGCACGCGGGGCGCGGCGGGTGGTGCGCCTCAACGTCAGCGGCGCCTTCCATTCCCCACTGATGGCCCCGGCCGCCGAGCGCTTCACCACCGTCATTCAGCAGGCTCCGCGCCATGACCTGGTCATACCGCTGGTGTGCAACGTGGACGGAGCCGCCGTGACCATCTCCGATGACATCCCGGACCGCCTGGCTCGCCAGCTGGCGTCGCCGGTGCGATGGGTCGACTGCGTCACCACGCTGGTCGCGATGGGCGCCGACACCCTGGTCGAGGTTGGCCCCGGTTCGGTGCTCACCGGCCTGGCGCGGCGCATCGCACCCGAGGTGCGATCGATCACCGTCAACGACCTCGACGCCGCGGCCGCGGTTCCCGGCGCGAGCCCGGCCCGGGCGTGAACGCCGAGCCGCTGGCCGGCCGCGTCGCGCTGGTCACGGGGGGCTCGCGCGGCATCGGGCGCGCCACCGTCCTCGCGCTTGCCGATGCCGGCGCGGCCGTGGCGGTCGCCTTCGGCACCGGCGCGGAGCTGGCCGGCGAGGCGGCCGCGCTGGTGCGCGGCCGGGGTGGCCATGCCGTCACCCTGGGCGCCGACATCGCCGACCCGTCGGCGGCTGCGGGCCTGGTGGAGCGCACCGTCGCAGAGCTCGGGTCCATCGACATCGTGGTCAACAACGCGGGCATCACCCGCGACAACCTGGCGCTGCGGATCAGCGACGCCGACTGGGCCGACGTCATCGCCGTCGACCTCACCGCAGCGTTCCACATCTGTCGCGCTGCGCTGCGGCCCATGCTGCGCGCGCGTGGCGGCCGGATCATCAACATCGCCAGCATCGCCGGCGTCGTCGGCAACCCCGGACAGGCCAACTACTCCGCGGCCAAGGCCGGGCTCATCGGTCTCACCAAGGCGCTGTGCCGCGAGGTCGGGTCGCGCGGGATCACCGTCAACGCGGTGGCGCCGGGGTTCATCGACACCGACATGACCCGTGCCATGGGCGCCGCCCGCGACGCCGCCGTGGCCGCCGTGCCGCTGCGTCGCATCGGAACCGCCGAGGAGGTGGCGGCCGCCGTCCGCTTCCTTGCCCTGCCCGAGGCGGGCTACATCACCGGCCACGTGCTGCACGTGGACGGCGGCCTCGCCGCCTGAGAATCATTGGAGACAGCCGTGCCCGACGACCTGCCGGATCCCGCGCCGCCCGCGGGTGACCAGGCTGCGCCCGCTCCCCGGGCCCCGCGCCGGCGGCGTCCCCCGCGCCGCGGGAGCGCCGCGCCGACCGCGGCAGGCATGCCGCCGCCGGCACCGGCGCCGGCTCCATTCATCGACGGGGCCTCCGGGCGGTTTGCGTGGAAGCCCCCTGGCGGCGGCTCCGACGCTATCGTTGCAGCACACCAGGACGCCGCCCCGGTCGTCCCATCCAAAGAAGGAACCATTGATGGCAGATCTCAGCTTCGATCGCTTCAAGACGATCGTCGTCAGCCAGCTCGGCGTCGAACCGGATCAGGTGACCCCGGAGGCGTCGTTCGTCGAGGATCTCAACGCGGACTCCCTGGACCTGGTCGAGCTGATCATGGCGTTCGAGGAGGAGTACAAGATGCAGATCTCCGACGAGGACGCGGAGAGGATCGGGACGGTGGGCCAGGCCTGGGAGTACATCCAGGAGAAGGTGGGAGCAGCCTTCTAACCCCCGCCGAGGCGGTGACAGCCGCCGTTCCACCCGTCGAGGA
Organism: Candidatus Dormiibacterota bacterium; assembly: GCA_963850385.1. Classification (GTDB taxonomy): domain Bacteria; phylum Chloroflexota; class Dormibacteria; order Aeolococcales; family Aeolococcaceae; genus Aeolococcus. The sequence goes on along the minus strand of CAWKKS010000001.1, from coordinate 1,342,122 downwards.
GCCGGCGCCCGCGCCGCCTGCGACAGATGTCCCGGGAGCGGCGCCGCCGGCATTCGCCGGCCTCAGCGACGAGGAGATCGCCGGTTTCGAGGCCCTCCAGGTGCGCCTCGGCGTGCGCTTTCGACGCCTCGAGCTGCTTCGCGAAGCGATGACCCACGCGTCCTGGAACAACGAACGCGGCGAGCCCAGCGCACCGGGACGGGACAACGAGCGCCTCGAGTACCTGGGCGACGCCGTTCTCGAGTTGGTCGTCGGCGAATACCTCTTCCGGCGCTTCCCCGCGTACGACGAGGGTCAGCTCACCCAGCTGCGGGCGGCGCTGGTGAACACCGTCTCCCTCGCCCGCCTCGGTGAGCAACTCAACCTCGGGGACACCCTGCTGCTCGGCAAGGGTGCCGCCAAGACCGGTGCCCGCAAGCTGCCATCGCTGCTGGCCAACGCATTCGAGGCGATGACCGGTGCGATCTTCCTCGACCAGGGATACCGGGTGGCCACCCGGGTCTTCATCCAGAACATCGGCGACCTCGCCGACTGGACCGACGAGAACCACAAGGGGCGGCTCCAGGAGGTGGCGCAGGAGCGGACCGGGCTGCCCCCGGTCTACCGTGTGACCGCCCAGGGCGGCCCGGGCCACAACCGCTCCTACGCCGCCGACGCCGTGGTCGGCGGGACGGTGGTGGGCACGGGCCGCGGATCGACCAAGCAGGCTGCCCAGCAGGCGGCCGCGCGTTCCGCCCTCGACAGCCTCGCCAAGACGCCGGCGAATGCCGCCGCGCGGGCGGCCGGGGCCGCGCGGCAGGCCGCCCGCGACGTGGCCGCGGAGCCCGCCCGCGTCAGACGGCGGGTCGCCGAGGTCGCCGCCGACCGGGGGGCGGCCGAGGGTTCGAACCGCGACGCCCACCGGGCCGCCGTGGCACCGGCGGCGGGAGGCCCCGCAGCGGGCCGGCGGCGCGGGTTGCTGGCCACCCTGCGAGCGGCCGCTGACGTCATCGTCGGCGGCCGCCGTGAGGAGCCTGACCCAACGCCGGAGCCTGCGCCGGCGCCGGCTCCGGCCGCAGCCACACCACGACGGCGCACTCGCCGCGGCCACCGTGGGGGTCGCGGGCGTGGGACCGGGACGGGCTCGGCGGCCCCGCCAGCATGAACCGAGGATGTTGTGGTCTGCGCTCACGCCGACCACAACATGTTGACGTTGCCCTGGCCCGGCCGGGAGAATCGACCGGATGAGGTTGCGCCGCGTCGTGATCGCCGGGTTCAAGACGTTCGCCCGCCGCAGCGAGGTGACGCTCGAGCCGGGCATCACCGCCATCGTCGGGCCCAACGGCAGCGGCAAGAGCAACCTCGTCGACGCCATCCGATGGGCGCTGGGCGAGACCAACGCGCGCGAGCTGCGCGGTGCCCGCATGGACGAGGTCATCTACTCGGGGGGGGCGGGACGGCCGCGCATGGGCTTCGCGGAGGTGGAGCTGATCCTCGACAACGAGGACGGCAGGCTGTCGGTCGATGACGTCGAGGTCTCGGTGAGCCGGCGCGTGGTGCGCCACGGTGACAGCGATTTCCGGCTCAACGGCGACCGCGTCCGGCTCCGCGACGTGGAACGCGTCCTCGGCACCACCGGTCTGACCCAGAGCGGCTACGCCGTGGTGGCCCAGAACGACATCGACGCCATCATCGAGGCGACACCGGCGCAGCGACGCGCCCTGGTCGAGCAGGCCGCAGGGGTGAGGGCGCTCCGCGCCGCCTGCGAGGACGCCCTCGGGCGCGTGGGCCAGGCGGAGATCACCCTGCGGCGCTTCGAGGATCTCCTCGCCGAGACGGAGCCGAGGCTCGCCGAGCTGGCTGCCCAGGCGGAGCTCGCTCGCGAACAGCGCGACCTCACCGAGCAGCTGAGCCGACTGCGGGGGTCGCTCGCCCGCGAGGCGTGGCGCGCGGCGCGAAGCCAGCTCCGCCAGGCCGAGCGTCGTCTTCACGCCGCCGAGCAGCGCCTCGACGCCGCGACAACCGCCGAGGCCGCCTTCGCCGCCCGGCTCGCCGGTCACCGGGCCAGGCTCGACGAACAGCGGGCCAGCAAGGGCGACGCCGCGCGCGAGCTCGAGGAGGCCCGGCTGCTCGCTGAGCGGGCCGCCGGTGACCACCAGCGCAGCCTCGACCGTGCCCGGGCAGGCGTGCTCGCCCGCGCCGTGGCGGCCGCCGAGCTGCGTCGCGCCGCGGCGGAGGAGCAGTCGAGGATCGGCGAGCACGCCGCGCTGGCCGGCGCCGCGGAGCCCGCCACCGCGGCGGCAGACGCGCTGCAGCGCCGCCGTGAGGAGTCCGTCGGCCAGCTCCAGGCCGCCGACGAGGCGCACCGCGCCGCCGAGGCAGCCCTCGCCGAGGTCGAGCTTGCCCTTCGCGCTGCCGAGGCCGCCCATGCCGAGGCGCAGGCCGACGCCCATCGCCACGCTGCCCAGCTGCGCCTCTTCGACGACGCTGCGGCGGCCGCTCGGGAACGGCTCGACGCCGCGGAACGGCAGGCGGCGGCCCTCGAAAGCGAGGCTGGAGCAGGCCGCGGTCCATCACCAGAACGCGGCGGAGGCCGTGGCCGGTGCGCAGGTGGCGGTGGCAGCGGGCGAGACGGCGCTGGCCGGCGCGCGGCGCATCCTGGAGACCAGCCAGGGCCTCCTCGACCAGGCCCGCCAGGCAGCTCGCGGCGCGCTGGCGCGAGCTGCGGTGCTCCGTGGCCAGGTGGATGGTGCCCTGGGCGGACGCGGCGCCATCGCCGCGGCGGTCGCCGCCGGTGACATCGAGGGCCGCCGCCTGGTGGATTGCTTCACAGTGGTCGACCCCACCGACGCCGCCGCTGTGGAGGCGGCTCTCGAAGCCCACCTCGGCGCCTGGATCGTCGCCGACGTGGCAGAGGCGGCGCGCCTTCTCGACGCCGCGTCAGCGCGCGAGGAGATCCTCGCGATGGGCGGTGATCATGGCGGCACCGCCGTCACCGGGCCACCCCAGGCCCGGGCGGCGTACAGCTGCATCCGCGCCGAGCCACAGGCTGCCGGGGCGCTGGCCCACTGTCTAGCCGGCGCCTGGCTGGTCAGCGACCGCGACACCGCCACCAAGGTGATCGCGGCGGCCGGCGGCCGGGCGATCCTCCCCGACGGCACCGTGGTCAGCGCGGCCGGGGTGCGCGGCGGCGGCCGCCCGGGTCGGACCCTCGAGCTGGCCGCTCACGAGCGCGAAGCGAGCATCGCGGCCGACGAAGCGGTGAATGCGGAGCGGGATGCCGAGCAGGCTCGCGCTGAGGCCGCGACAGCGGTTGCCGCCGCCGAGACCACGCACCGGCGCGATGCCGATCGGCTCCAGGCCGCCCGCATCGAGGAGGTGGAGGCGGGCGCCCGCCTGGATGCCTGCAACAAATCCCTGGATGGTGAACGGCGCCGCCTCGAGGAGGTCCGGGCCGAGCTCGGTGCCCGCCAGGCGGAACGCGAGTCCGTGGCCGTGGCCGAGCTCACCACCAGCTCGCGCGTCGAGCAGCTCGCCGGGCGCCTCGACGAGGTGCGCGCCGACGCAGCCCGCGTGCGCGACCAGGCCGCGGTGACGTTCCGAGCGGCCGGGGCCGCAGCCGCCACCCTGCGTGACCTCGAGGTCGAGACGGCGCGGGCCGCCGCCGAGGCTGCGGAGAGCGCTCGCCGGTTCGAGGTTGCCGCGGCGGCGGCGGCGGTGGCCGGGTCGCGGCGGGTCGCGGCCGAGCTCAGCGTGCTGACCGCCGAGCTCTCGGTGCTCGCGGCCCTGGCCCGTGGCCGCGCCGCGCGTGTGGAGGTGGGTCGGTGCGAGGCAGCCGTGACCGAGGCGATGGAGCGCCTCTCGGCCGCCGCGCCTGACCTCGCGCTCACCGAGCGGGCCGTGGCCGCCCTCGACGCCGAACGCAGCGAGGTGGCCGTGGTGCTGGCGCGTGCGCAGGACGAGCGCGGCGCCGCGGCCCTCGAGGTCGAGGCCGCGGCCGAACGGGTCGGCGAGCTCGCCGAGGCTGTTCGCGATGACCAGGAGGACGAGGGCCCCGAACCCCAGGCGGGCGATGCCGACAGGGCCGAGCGGGACATCGTCCGGCTGGAGCGGCGGGTGGCGGCGCTCGGTCCGGTCAACGCCCTCGCGCCCCGAGGAGCACGAACGCCTCTCCGCGCGCGTGGCCCAGCTGCGCGCCGGGCGCGACGACCTCGGCAATGCCTGCGCCGACATCCGCGCCATGGCGGCACGGCTGACGGGCGCGATCGACAGCCGCTTCGAGGCGGTCTTCGGCGCCGTCTCGGTTCACTTCGGCGACCTCTTCGCCGAGCTCTTCCCGGGCGGCCGGGCCACGCTGCGGCGCGAGGAGCCGGGCGGCGACGTTGCTGACGAGCTCGGCAGGAACTCGAGCGCGCGTGGCGGCGTCGAGATCCTCGCTCAACCTGCCGGCAAGCGGCTGCAGCCCCTCAGCCTGCTCAGCGGCGGTGAGCGGGCGCTCACGGCGCTGGCCGTCATCCTGGCGCTGCAGCAGGTCAACCCCTCGCCCTTCTACGTCTTCGACGAGGTGGACGCTCCGTTGGACGACAGCAACATCATGCGATTCACGCGCCTGCTCAAGCGCCTCGCCGCCACGCAGCAATTCATCGTGGTCACCCACAACCACATCACCATGGCGGCGGCGGATGCGCTGCACGGCGTCACCAGCGACGGGGACGGCGTCAGCACCATCATCAGCGTGCGCTTCGACGCCGACTCAGGCGAGACCGTGCCGGAGGGCCACGTCGTCGGCCTGCGTCAGTCGACCATCCGCGCCGCGGTCTGACCGCTCGACCGTGGCCGAGGAGGTGGTGTCGCGGGCCCATCGGGAGGCGTGGTGGCGGCGCATGTCGCGACGCATGGACCGGGCATCGCTGGCCTTCAGCGAGCAGGTGCGCGACGCGGTGCTGCTCCGTCGCGACCTCGATGACGCCTTCTATGACGACCTGCTCGAGATCCTCATCGGCGCTGATGCGGGGATGGGGGTCGCCGAGCAGCTGGTCAGCGCGCTGCGCGAGCGCGTCCGTCTGGAGCGGATCGCCACCGCCGAGGAGGCGCTGACAGCCCTCAAGGCCGAGATGCTGGCGCTTCTCGAGGTCCGTGATCGGCGCCTCCATCTCGATGCGCGGCCCAGCGTGGTGGTCGTGGTCGGGGTCAACGGCAGTGGCAAGACGACCACGCTCGGCAAGTTGGCGCACCGCCTGCGCAACGAGGGTCTCACCGCCCTGGTGGCGGCAGCCGACACGTTCCGAGCGGCGGCGATCGACCAGATGCGGGTGTGGGCGGACCGCAGCGACACCGACGTCGTCGCCCACCAGCCGGGCGCGGACCCGGGGGCGGTCGTCTATGACGCGATCCAGGCGGCGCTGGCGCGTCGCGCCGACGTGGTGCTGGTCGACACCGCCGGCAGGCTGCACACCAAGAGCAACCTGATGGCGGAGCTCGAGAAGGTTCGCCGGGTGATCGAGCGGGCCATCCCGGAGGCGCCGCACGAGACCCTGCTGGTGATCGAGGCGCCCACGGGGATGAACGCCGTCGCCCAGGCCCGCGCCTTCCACGAGGCCATGCACCTCACCGGCATCGTGCTGACCAAATTGGACGGGACCTCACGTGGCGGCACCATCCTCGCCATCGAGGCAGAGCTCGACGTCCCGGTGAAGCTCGTGGGCATGGGCGAGGGCATCGACGACCTCAACGTCTTCGACCCGCAGGCGTATCTCGACGCGCTCTTCGCGGGCGTCCTGGACGTCCCCGCAGAGGCCTGACGGCAGGCCTCGGGCGGCGATCACCCCGACCGGCGCGGCGCCGTGCTCTGGTACCATGTCAAGGCTTTGTCCTTGACACGTGTCCGCGCGCCCGTCGTGGCCCCTTCGGATGTCGCCGCTCGCCAGCGGCTCTTCGACGTGTACGGGGGCGTGCTCACCGAGCATCAGCGCGAGGCATGCCGTCTGCACCTCGACGAGGACTGGTCGATCACCGAGCTCGCCGAGCACCTGGGGTGCAGTCGCAGCGGTGCCCATGACCTGGTGCGCCGCGCGGTGGCGCAGCTCGAGGGACTGGAGGCGCGGCTCGGGCTGGCCGCCGAGCTCGATCGCCGCGACGGTGTCGAAGCCCGTCTGCGTGACCGACTCAACGCGCTGGAGGCCGGCAGCGCCTGATGTTCGATTCCCTCTCCGACCGACTCGGTGACGTCTTCAAGCGCTTCTCCGGCAAGGGCAAGCTGAGCAAGGACGACGTCGATGCGGGGCTGCGCGAGGTGCGCCTGGCCCTGCTCGAGGCCGACGTCAACTTCAAGGTGGCGCGAGCGTTCGTCGAGCGCATCCGCGAGCGTGCCGTCCAGACCGAGGTCCTCGAGTCGCTGACACCGGGTCAGACCATCGTCTCGATCGTCAACGAGGAGCTGACCCAGCTCCTCGGCGGGGAGCAGCGCAAGCTGCGCTACCAGTCGCAACCGCCGACCGTGGTCATGCTCCTCGGCCTCCAGGGGAGCGGCAAGACCACGAGCGCGGCCAAGCTCGCACTGGCGATCCGCAAGGAGGGCCACCGCCCGTTGATGGTGGCGGCGGACACGTATCGCCCGGCGGCGGCGCAGCAACTCGAACGGCTCGGCAAGGACAACCAGATCCCGGTCGCCATGCCGGACGGCAGGGCGAAGCCGCCCGAGCTGTGCCGGCGCGGGGTCGACGAGGCCAGCCGGCTCAACTGCGACGTGGTGATCCTCGACACCGCCGGCCGCCTCCAGATCGACGCGGCGATGCTCGACGAGCTCAAGGAGATCCGCCGCAAGGTGACCGTCCACGACACGCTCCTCGTCGTCGACGCCATGACGGGCCAGGAGGCGGTCAACGTCGCCAGGGCATTCGAGGAAGCAGTCGGTGTCGACGGCGTCATCCTCACCAAGCTCGACGGCGACGCGCGCGGTGGTGCGGCACTGTCGATGCGCGAGTCGATCGGCAAGCCGATCCTGTACTGCGGTGTCGGCGAGAAGGTGTCGGAGTTCGAGGCGTTCGCGCCCGACCGCATGGCCTCGCGGATCCTCGGGATGGGCGACATCCTCACCCTCATCGAGCGCGCCCAGGAGCATGTCGACAAGGCCCAGGCCGAGGAGATGCTCGAGCGTTCGTTTGCCGGCAAGCTCACCATGCAGGACTGGCTCGAGCAGATGCGCCAGGTGCGCAACATGGGCCCACTCGAGAACGTGCTCGGCATGATGCCCGGCGGCAAGAAGCTGCTTGCCCAGGCGCAGCAGCAGGGCGGCGCCATCCCCGGCGAGAAGGACCTCGCCCGCATGGAGGCGATCGTGCTCTCCATGACCAGCCAGGAACGTCGCCACCCGGAGCTCATCAAGGGATCGCGACGCAAGCGGATCGCCGCCGGCAGCGGGACCTCGATCGCCGATGTCAACAAGCTGCTCAAGGGATTCGAGCAGATGCAGTCGGTGATGAAGATGCTCGGCGGCGGCAAGGGCACCAAGGGTGTGCGCGGCAAGGCCCGCATGCTCAAGCAACTGCGCAGCATCGACACCAGCCAGCTTCCCCTGTAGGACCTGCTCACCGTGCACGAAGAAAAGGAGACGTTGTGGTCAAGATCCGCCTGAAGAGGATGGGCGCCAAGAAGCGACCCTTCTACCGGCTCGTGGTCGCCGACTTGCGCAGCCCGCGCGATGGTCGGTTCATCGAGCTGCTCGGCTTCTACGATCCGCTGCCCAACCCGGCAAAGGTGCAGATCGACGCGGACAAGGTGCGCGAGTGGATCGGCAAGGGCGCCCGTCCCAGCGACGCGGCGCGCGCGCTCCTGGTGGAGCAGGGCATCCTCGCCAAGGTGCCACGCGCATTCCGGCCGGCCCCCGAACCGACGGCCGGCTCGGGTGCATCCTCAGGTGCATCGGAGACACCCGGAGCCGCCGAGGAGGTCGATGCGGTACCGGCCGAGGCCGCCGACCGCCCGGTGACCGCGCCGGGGACGGCGACCGCAGGCGCCGACGAGCCGGCTGCGGATTCCGCGGCCGATGCCGTCGCCGACGACGACGCCGCCGACGCCGCGGAGGGGGAGCCCGGGTCGTGAGCGACTACGCCGACCTCACCCGGTTCATCACCGAGCACATCGTCACCAACAAGCAGGCGATCAACGTCCACGCGGTGCCGCGCGGACGCACCACGATCATCGAGGTGTCGGTGGCGGAGGAGGACATGGGCAAGGTCATCGGCAAGGGCGGTCGCAACATCGAAGCCATCCGCGCGGTGGTCCGCGCCGCGGGGCTGCGCAAGCACGAGCGCGTGCAGGTGGAGCTTGCCGACGGCGGGCGGCATGCCTGAGACGCGCGCATCCGCGGCCCCCGAGGCGGCGCCGGCGCTGGTTCGGGTCGGCCACGTGCGACGCGTCCACGGCGTCCGCGGCGAGGTGCGCGTGCAGATGCTCGGCGGCGAGCTGGCGCGCTTTGCGCCCGGCACCCGCTTCGTCGGCGAACGCGCCATGCGTCCGCTCACCGTCGCCGCCGCGCGAGCACTCGACGGCGATCAGATCCTGCTGACGTTCGTCGAGCTGCCCAGCCGCGAGGAGGTTGCCGCGCTGAGCGGTGACTATCTCTGCGTGGAGCGGGAGCGGGCGCGGGCGCTTCCGCCGGGCGAATGGTTCGTGTGGCAGCTGGTCGGCCTCCGCGTGGTGACCAACTCCGGCGAGGAGCTCGGCGTCGTGCGTGATGTCGAGGAGCAGCCGGCCAGCGACGTCATCGTGGTCGGGTCCGGCACCGAGGAACGGCGCTATCCACTGGTCCGGGAATGGGTCAGTGCCGTCGACCTCGACGCCGGCGTCGTCACGGTCACGCCGTGGCCGGAGGACGACGACTGATGCGGTTCGACGTGCTCACCATCTTCCCCGGCGTCTTCCCTGGCCCACTCGCGGCCGGTGTGGTCGGCCGCGCACTCGAGGCAGGACGCGTGGAGCTGCATGTCCACGACCTCCGCGAGCACACCAGTGACCGGCACCGACAGGTGGATGACATGCAGTTCGGTGGCGCCGGCGGCATGGTGCTCAAGCCCGAGCCGATCGTCCACGCTGTCCGCGCGCTGCGCGACGCGGTCCCCGGCATCCGCACCATCCTGCTCTCCCCGCAGGGTCGCCTGTTCACCCAGGAGGTGGCGCGCGAGCTGGCCGCGGAGGACGCCATCCTGCTCGTCTGCGGTCGCTACCAGGGCGTCGACGAGCGCGCTCGGGTGGAGATCGGCGAGGAGATCTCGCTCGGCGACTACGTTCTGAGCGGCGGTGAGGTCGCCGCCATGGCTGTTGTCGAGGCAACCGCACGCCTGGTCCCGGGCGTGGTCGGCTCGCCCGAGTCGCTGGACCAGGAGACGTTCAGCCAAACCGTCGACGGAGGCCTCGAACCGCCGCTCTACACGCGGCCGGCAGAGTTCGAGGGGCAGACGGTCCCGGCGGTGCTGCGCAACGGCGACCATGCGGCGATCACGGCGTGGCGCCGGCGACAAAGTCAGGAGGTCACCCGGCGCCGCCGCCCGGATCTGCTACGGTTGCCCGCTGTTCCCGGAGGAAACAAGTGAATGTCATCGACCTGCTTCAGCGCGAGCAGGAGAAGCCGGAGGTCCCGGTTCTGCGCTCCGGCGACACGGTGCGCGTGCACGTGAAGGTCGTCGAGGGCACACGCGAACGCATCCAGGTGTTCGAGGGCGTGGTCATCGCCGTCAACGGCACCACCGGCCTGCACACCAGCTTCACGGTGCGCCGCGTCTCGCACGGGGTCGGTGTCGAGCGCACCTTCCTGGTGCACTCGCCGCGCCTCGACCGCATCGACGTCCTCCGGCACGGTGACGTGCGCCGCGCCAAGCTGTATTACCTGCGCGAGAAGATCGGCAAGCGCGCTCGAATCCGCGAGCGCCGCGAGCCGATCGGCGGCGCGTCGATGGTGAGCCGCCGCGAGGGCGCCGCCCCTGCGGACGTGGCCGCCGCGGTGGCCGTCGACGATCTCATCGAGGAGACACCGGTCGCCGACCAGGGGGCCGAGGACGGGGACGCTGCGCCGGTCGTCGAGTTCGCAACCGGTCGAGACCAAGCCGGTCGAGGTGGCGGCGGCCGCGGACGCGGAGACCGACAACGGCTGACCGCGTCTGGCGCGCCCCCGAGCAGCTTCCGCCGGCGCGTCCGCTGCGCGAGCGGGTCGGGCATGCGGGCGAGACCGTGGCCCTGCAACACCTCAAGGACCAGGGTTTCCGCATCCTGGCACGCGACTGGCGGAGCCGGATCGGCCAGATCGACATCGTGGCCGAGGAGGGCGACACCCTGGTGCTCGTCGAGGTCAAGGCGCGCCGTGGCGTGGGGTTCGGGTTGCCCGAAGAGGCTGTCGATGCGCGCAAACGCCAGAAGCTGCGCCTGCTGCTGGAGACCTACCGCGCCGCCACCAAGCGGCAGCGCCAGCCGTGCCGGATCGACGTCCTCGGGCTGATGCTCGACGACCACCTGGCCGTGACGCGGTGCGAGCACATCAGGGACGCCGTCCAGGACAACTAGCCGAACCGCGTTCGACCGCCTGCCGGACCCGGCGCCTCCCACGAGCACGCGACGGAGGTCACGGCCCGATGACGACACGGTCGATCACCACCGACATCGGCGCCGCTGCGGCATGCGCGGCATCATCACCTGGTTCGACGGCGGTGGCAGCGCCCATCGGCTGCGTGTCATCGGGGTGCGCACGGTGTACCGCTCCGCCGGCGTGCCCTCGCTGCTGGCCGGCGCCGTGGCCGAGTTCCAGACCTGCATCGCCGCCGACGGTTCGGTGGACCGGCTCCTGGACGCCGCCCCCGCCTGAGGCTGCTGGACATACACAATCCAGTGTAGGTAGGATCGGGGCGTGCTTGCCCGCGCCACCGCCTGCAGCGTCCAGGGACTGGCCGGCGTGCCCGTCATGGTCGAGGCCGACATCGCCAACGGCCTGCCCAACTTCACCATCGTCGGGCTGACCGACCGGGCCATCCAGGAAGCCCGCGAACGGGTCCGCGCCGCGGTGCGCAACTCGGGCTTCGAGTTCCCCCAGCGCCGGCTGACGGTCAACCTCGCCCCGGCCGAGGTGCCCAAGGAGGGCACCGGGTTCGACCTCGCCATCGCCATGGCGATCCTCCGGCTCGCCAACCTGAACCTGGGGCTTGACGGCATCGGCTTCATCGGTGAGCTCGCCCTGGACGGTTCGGTGCGGCCGGTGACCGGCGTGCTGCCGATGGCGCGCTGCCTTCGCGCCGCGGGGGTGCGCCGGCTCGTGGTCGCGCAGGAGAACGCGGAGGAGGCGGCGCTCGTCGAGTCACTGGTGGTGGTGGGGGCCACGTCCCTGCAGCGCTGCGTCGCTCACCTCGACGGCACGGCCCCGCTGCCCGCGGCCACGCCCGGCGCGGCCGCCGCACAGGGCGAGATGACCGACATCGCGCAGGTGCGCGGCCAGCAGCAGGCCAAACGGGCGCTCGAGATCGCCGCCGCAGGCGGCCACAACCTGCTGATGCTCGGGCCGCCGGGAAGCGGCAAGACGATGCTGGCGCGGGCATTCTGCTCGCTACTCCCCGACCTCGACGGCGACCAGGGCATGGAGGTCGCCGCGCTGTACTCCCTGCGCGGCGCCCTCCGCGAGCGGCCGCCGACCGCCACCCGGCCGCCCTTCCGCGCCCCGCACCACACGGTGTCGCGGGCCGGCCTGGTCGGCGGCGGCAGCGGGCTCGCCCGGCCCGGTGAGATCAGTCTTGCGCACCACGGAGTCCTCTTCCTCGACGAGGTCTGCGAGTTCTCGCGCAGTCACCTCGAGGCCCTGCGCCAACCACTCGAGGAGCGCACGATCAGCGTGGTCCGCTCGCGAGGGGCCGTCCACTTCCCCGCCGATTTCACGCTCGTCGCCGCCGCCAACCCCTGCCCCTGCGGTCACCTCGGCGACGAGGTCGGTTGCAGCTGCACGCCCCGGGCGCTCAGCGAGTACGCCAGCCACCTCAGCGGTCCCATCCGCGACCGCATCGACATCGTCGTCGAGGTCCCCCGTCAGCGCTTCGGTGACCTCTTCGACCGCCAGCCCGGGGAGGACTCGGCCATGGTGCGCAGGCGCGTCGAGGCGGCCCGAGCCCATCGCCGGGCCCGCACGCTCGGATCGTGCGACCCCGGTCGCGAGGGAACCTTGGCCGGGGCTGGGCTGGCGGAGGCCCCCGGCGCCACCGCCGCGGCCACGCGGCTGCTCGCCCTTGCCGGCGAGCGGCTGCAATTGAGCGCGCGTGGGTTCTTCCGGGTGCTGCGCGTGGCCCGCACCATCGCCGACCTGCGCGCCGCCGACGAGGTGGGCGAGGCCGACGTCGCCGAGGCGCTGCGCTTCCGCGGCGACGCGCGGCGGTCGTGACCCCGAGTCCCCCGGCCACCTGGCTCGATCGAGGCGCGTCGGGCTGGCCGGCACGCCTCGAGCACGTCCGACCCGTGCCGGGCCGACTCTGGCTGCGCGGCACCCTGCCGGCTGCCGACGCGCCCTGCGTGGCGGTGGTCGGGTCGCGCCGGGCCACCCCCGGTGGACTGCTGACCGCCCACAGCATCGCCGCCGAGCTGGCCGCCGCCGGGGTGACGGTGGTCAGCGGCATGGCCCGCGGCGTCGACGGCGCCGCCCACCGCGGCGCGCTCGACGGGCATGGCCGCACCATCGCCGTGCTCGGCTGCGGCATCGACCTCTGCTACCCGGCTGAGCACGCCCAGCTCCGTGAGCGGATCGAGCAGAGCGGCTGCGTCCTCTCCGAGTACGGTGGCTCCGAGCCACCCGTGGGCTGGAGGTTCCCACAGCGCAACCGCATCATCGCGGCCCTTGCGGAGGCGGTGGTGGTCGTCGAGGCCACCGCGAAGAGTGGCGCGCTCAGCACGGCGCGGTGGGCGGCCGACCTCGGGCGGGAGATCCTTGCCGTGCCGGGATCCATCAGGAGCCCAAGCTCGTTGGGCACCAACCTGCTGATCCGCGACGGCGTTCGGCCGTACCTCGGGCTGGCCGACCTCTTCGAGGCCGCCCCGGGCCTGCGCCGCGGGCTGGTGGCAGCAACCGAGCCCGAGGCCGAGGGTCCGCCCGAAGGCCGGACCACCGCTCAGCCCGAGGCCCTGCTCGCCCGCCTCCTCGATGCGCTGGGCGGAGAACCGGCACATCCCGACGAGCTGGCCTCGATGCTGGGGGTGGAGGCGGCGGCCGTCGGGGCCGCGCTGACCATCCTCCAGGTGCGCGGCGCGATCACCGATGTTTGCGGAGGGCGTGTAACGCGTACCTTCTAGAAGCCGGGCGTGCCCGGGCCGGCCCCGCGACCCGTTGTTATCATCCGGCCGGCCTCGGCCCCTGCCGGCCACCCCCGCGCCCGAGGCGCGACACTCCCCACTGAGATGCCCAACCGCCTGATCATCGTCGAGTCCCCATCGAAAGCCCGCACGCTAGCCAAGTTCCTCGGAGCCGGCTACACGGTGAAGGCGTCGATGGGCCACGTCCGCGACCTGCCCAAATCGAAGATCGGGGTCGACATCGACGCCGGCTTCGTGCCCGAGTACCAGGTGATCAAGGGCAAGGAGAAGCAGATCAAGGAGCTGCAGGCCGCCTCTCGCAAGGCCGACAGCACCCTCCTCGCCGCCGACCCCGACCGAGAAGGGGAGGCCATCGCCTGGCACATCGCCCAGGCCCTGAAGCTCGACAACCCCGACCGCGTGGTCTTCCACGAGATCACCAAGGGCGCCGTCGAGGCAGCACTCGCCGAGCCTCGCAAGATCGATCGAGGCCTGGTCTCCGCACAGGAGGCGCGACGGGTCATCGACCGCCTGGTGGGCTACAAGCTGAGCCCGCTGCTGTGGCGCAAGGTCCGCACTGGCCTCTCCGCGGGGCGGGTGCAATCGGTCGCGGTTCGGCTCGTCGTCGATCGTGAGGCCGAGATCGATGCGTTCGTCACCAAGGAGTCGTGGACCGTCGACGCCATCCTCGAGAAGGGCGGGACAACCTTCGCGGCACGGTTGGTGGGCCGCCGCGGCGACACCGCGGCCACGGAGGTCGACAAGCTCGAGCTGGGCACCGAGGCCGAGGCCACCGCGGTGGCAGAGGCGCTCGGCATCGACGCCGAGGGACGTCCCACGGCAGCGACGCCCCGCTTCGGCGTGGCCGGCATCGAGAGCCGCGAGACGTCGCGCCAGGCGCCGATCCCCTACACGACGAGCACGCTGCAGCAGGACGCCAGCACCCGGCTGCGCTTCTCACCGCGTCGCACCATGAGCCTCGCCCAGCAGCTGTACGAAGGCGTCGAGCTGGGCAGTGCCGGACCGGTGGGACTGATCACCTACATGCGAACCGACTCGACGCGGATCAGTGATGTGGCCAGGGCGCAGGCCGCTGAGCACATCGTCGGCGAGTTCGGCAAGCAGTACCTGCGCAGCGGTGCCCCGAGGCAGCGTGCCGCCGCCGCCAACGTGCAGGACGCTCACGAGGCGGTGCGCCCCACCGACGTCACCCGCACACCCGAGTCGCTGCGCGACCAGCTCGATCCCGCGCAGTACCGGCTGTACGACCTCATCTGGCGCCGCTTCATGGCCAGCCAGATGGCCGCGGCGCGGTTCCTCAACACCCGCGCGTCGCTGGCCGCCGGCGAGTACCTCTTCCGCGCCACCGGTTCGGTCCTGCAGTTCGACGGCTTCCAGAAAGTGTGGAAGCGTGAGGAGGCGGCCGACAAGGAGCGCGACGAACACGTGCTGCCCGCGCTCGTCTCCGGCGAGGAGCTGCCCTGCGTGGAATTCCGCCGTGAGCAGCACTTCACCCAGCCGCCGCCACGCTTCACCGAGGCGTCGCTCATCAAGGAGCTCGAGGAGCGCGGCATCGGCCGGCCGTCGACGTACGCGCCGACGATCGAGGTGATCCAGGAACGCAACTACGTGCGCCAGGAGGAACGCCGCCTGCACCCGACGGAGCTCGGCAAGACGGTGGACGGCGTGCTGCGCGAGCACTTCCCCGCCATCGTCGACGTCGACTTCACCGCCGAGATGGAGAAGCGTCTTGACGGCATCGAGGAAGGCACGCGCCAGTACGAGCCGACCATCCGCGAGTGGTACGACCCGTTCGCGGACACCTTGACAAGGGCCGAGGCGAACATGGAGCGGGTCAAGGTGCCGGCTCGCGACACGGGCGAGGTCTGCCCGCAATGCGGGGAGGGCACGCTGGTGATCCGCGAGGGCAAGTTCGGCGAGTTCACCGGCTGCTCGCGCTACCCCGAGTGCGACTACATCAAGGACCGCAAGGCCGCCGCGCAGCCCACCGGGGAGATGTGCCCACAGTGCGGCAAGCCACTGGTGCTGCGCCAGGGACGGCGCGGCCCGTTCGTGGGCTGCTCCGGCTACCCAACCTGCCGCTACATCAAGGGCGATGCCCCCGCTGCTGGTGCTGACCCGTCCGCGGTGGTCGCCGAGGAGCTGGGTGCCTGCCCGGACTGCGGCAAGCCACTGGCGCGGCGCAGCGGGCGGCGGGGCACGTTCGTCGGCTGCACCGGCTACCCGGCCTGCAAGTACATCCAGCCGGGCTCGAACCAGGCGGGGTCGGCAACCCCGTCCGCGGCGGCCGAGCCGACCGGTGAGGCCTGCCCCGAGTGTGGCAAGCCGCTGGTCAAGCGCCAGGGGCGGTACGGCCCGTTCGTGAGCTGCTCGGGATACCCGGGCTGCAAGTACCGGCCGCCCAAGGGTGTCGCGGTGGAGAAGGCAGGGGCGAGGTGAGCGCTCTGCATGCCACCACCATCGTGGCCGTCAAACGCGACGGCGAGGTGGCCGTCGCCGGCGACGGGCAGGTGACCGTGGGTGACGTGGTCATGAAGCAGCACGCGGTCAAGGTGCGCCGCCTCTTCAACGAGCGCGTCATCGTCGGCTTTGCGGGGACCGTCGCCGACGCCTTCACACTCTTCGACAAGTTCGAGCAGCATCTCGAGAAGCACCAGGGCAACCTGCTCCGCGCCGCGGTGGGGCTCAGCAAGGAGTGGCGCACTGACAAGTACCTCCGCCACCTCGATGCCATGCTGATCGCCGCCGACCACGAACGCCTGCTGCTGCTCAGCGGCGACGGCGAGATCATCGAACCCGACCAGGACATCACCGCCATCGGCAGTGGCGGCCCCTTCGCGCATGCCGCCGCTCGCGCGCTCATGGAGAACACGGGGCTCCCGGCGGCCGAGGTGGCGCGCAAGGCGCTGGAGATCGCCGCCCAGTTGTGCATCTACACCAACGACCACATCTCGGTGGAGACGCTGGCGACCGCAGCCCGCGGCGAGGCGTGAGCGACACCCTTCCCGGCACCGAGATTCCCACCGAGGCAGGGGCGGCGAGCAACGGCGAGGCGCACTCCGCCACGGCGCTCGACGCCGGGGATGCCGCCGAGGCACGCGCCGCGGAGCCGGAGACTGCTCCGACCATATCCGCGGTGGTCCCCACTGCCGGCGCCTCCTCCGAGGAGCTTCGCCCCGTCGACATCGTGCGCCGGCTCGACGACTACATCATCGGCCAGCAGGCCGCCAAGAGGGCGGTTGCCATCGCGCTGCGCAACCGCATCCGTCGTCAGCGGCTGACCGACGAGATGCGCGAGGAGGTGCTGCCCAAGAACATCCTCATGATCGGGCCGACCGGGGTGGGCAAGACCGAGATTGCCCGGCGCCTCGCGCGACTCACCAACTCCCCCTTCCTCAAGGTCGAGGCCACCAAGTTCACCGAGGTGGGCTACGTCGGACGAGACGTCGAGTCGATCATCCGCGACCTGCTCGAGCAGACCATCACCGAGGTGCACAACGGGCGCATCGCCGAGGTCGAGGACCGCGCCCGCACGGCCGCGACGAACCGGATCGTCGACACGCTTGTCGAGGCCGAGGAGCATGCCCAGAAGCCGCCCACGACAGCCACGCCGAACGATGCCGTCGCGCCCGACGTCCCCGGCGACGCCGCCTCACAGCGGCAGCGGCGCCTGGTGCGCAGGCGGATCGAACGCCGGCTGGCCGCCAACAAGCTGGAGGACAAGCTCATCGACATCGAGGTGGAGGAGCCCTTCCAGCCCGCGCTCGAGGGTTTCGCCGGCACCGGGCTCGAGGAGGTGGGCACGTCGCTCTCCGATTTCTTCTCGCAGATGGCGCCCCCGCGCCGGCGCAGCAAGCGCATGACGGTTGCCGACGCGCGCACCACGCTCATCGAGGAGGAGACCGACCGGCTCGTCGACATGGACCGTGTGTACGACGAGGCGATCCGTGACGTCGAGGACGATGGCATCGTCTTCATCGACGAGGTCGACAAGATCTGCGGTCAGCGCAGCGAGCACGGTCCCGATGTCAGCGGCGAGGGTGTCCAGCGCGACCTGCTGCCGCTGCTCGAGGGCTCGACCGTCAACACGCGGTATGGCCCGGTGCACACCGACCACATCCTGTTCGTCGCCGCGGGCGCATTCACCATGTCACGTCCCAGCGACCTCATCCCCGAGATGCAGGGCCGCTTCCCGATCCGTGTCGAGCTCAGCAGCCTCTCCAAGGCTGATCTCGAGCGCATCCTCGTCGAGCCCTCGAACGCGTTGACCAAGCAGTACACGGCGCTGCTCGGCACCGAGGGTGTCGAGCTGCGCTTCGCGGCCGACGGCATCGCTGAGATCGCGCGCCAGGCACACGCCGTCAACGAACAGGACGAGAACATCGGCGCGCGCCGCCTCTTCACCATCCTCGAGAAGGTGCTCGAGGAGATCTCCTTCCGCGCTGAGGACTACACCGACGCGCCCGTGGAGGTCGATGCCGAGTACGTCGGCTCTCGCCTCACCGACCTGGTGCGCAACGACGACGTCCGCAAGTACGTGCTCTGAGGGCCGGCGCCACCGGCAGGACGGAGGGGCGGCGAGGGCAATCTCCTTGCTGCTCAGACAGGCTTCGGCGCCATTGGCGGCGCTTGCAGAACTCACGACGGCGGAGACGCGCCCTCAGCCCTCCTGACCTGGATCGCTGCCCCTTCGCAAGGGGGCTGGTAGACTGAGGTCATCACACAGGTCCCGGCCACGCCGGCACGGGTGCTCCGCCGCGCGGAGTTGTGACCGGCGGCTCATCCGCGACCGAGGAACACACCAACCCAAGGAGGCACGCCATGCCGGCGGTAACCCTCCGCCAGCTGCTCGAGGCCGGGGTCCACTTCGGCCACCAGACCAGCCGGTGGAACCCACAGATGCGCCCGTACATCTTCACGGCGCGCAACGGCATCCACATCGTCGACCTCAAGCAGACCCAGTCGCAGCTGGACGAGGCCTGCGCCTTCCTGCGCCAGCTGGTGGCCAACGGCGAGAAGGTGCTCTTCGTGGGCACCAAGAAGCAGGCGCAGGACGCCATCGAGGAGGCCTGCGAGCGCAGCGGTCAGTACTACGTGACCCACCGCTGGATGGGTGGCATGCTCACCAACTTCCCGGTCATCCAGCGACGCCTGCGCCGCCTCCTCGACCTGCGCGCCATGCAGGAGAAGGGTGACTTCGAGCGCATGGGCACCAAGGAGGCCAACGTCCATCGCGACGACCTCGACCGGCTCGAGGCCAACTTCGCGGGCATGGTCAACATGAAGCGCGTGCCCGGGGCGCTGTTCGTGATCGATTGCAAGAAGGAGCGGCTGGCGGTGAGCGAGGCCAACAAGCTCGGCATCCCCATCGTCGCCATCGTCGATACCAACTGCGACCCCAACGAGATCCAGCACGTCATCCCGGGCAACGACGACGCCATCCGCGCCTGCAAGCTCATCGTCAACACGGTGACCGAGGCGATCATCGAGGGCCAGCAGCTGCTCGGTGAGCGTGAGCTTCGCGAGCAGGAGGAGCTGGCCGCGCGCGAGCGCCAGGAGCGTGAGGCCGCGGAGCGGGCGGCGGCGACGGCGCCCGCTGACGACGACGGGGCCACCGCCGAGGTGGCGGTCGAGGAGTTCGCCGCCGCCAGCGCCGGCACCACCACCGAGGCCGGCTGATGGCGGAGGTGACGGCCGCCCAGGTCAAGCAGCTGCGCGAGATGACCGGCGTAGGGATGATGGATTGCAAGCGGGCGCTGGTGGAATGCGACGGTGACCTGGAGAAGGCCAAGGACTGGCTGCGTGCCAAGGGGATGTCCCGGGCCGCCGACAAGGCCGGGCGCAGCGCCAACGAGGGCGTTGTCGAGGCCTACGTCCACGACGGCGGCGTCTCCGGCCAGAAGCTCGGCGTGCTCATCGAGGTCAACTGCGAGTCCGATTTCGTGGCCAAGACGGACGACTTCCGCCGCCTGGCTCGCGAACTGGCCATGCAGGTGGCCGGCCGCAACCCCATGTTCGTCCGCCGCGACGATGTCCCCCCGGTGGTGGTGGAGCGCGAGCGCGCCGTCTACCTGGCGCAGGTTGCCGACAAACCCGCCAACATCCAGGAGAAGATCGTCGAGGGCAAGCTCGATGCGTACTTCGCCGACATCTGCCTGCTCGACCAGCAGTACATCCGTGAGGACGGCGGCAAGAAGAAGGTGAACCAGCTGATCACCGACGCCGTGGCCAAGCTTGGCGAGAACATCACGGTGGCGCGCTTCGCCCGCTTCCAGGTGGGCGAGAGCGCGACCGTGACCGGGGACCGCTCCGGGTCGCAGGAGGACGGCGCCGCCGCGCCGTCGGACAGCTGACCGGGCCGGTCGAGGTCGCCGGCACCGTGGTCACGCGCGGCGTCGCCGACGGCGAGCCCGCACCGGTGTACTCGCGGGTCATCCTCAAGCTCAGCGGCGAGGCGCTGCTCGGCCAGCAGTCGTCGTTCGGCATCCACCACGGCACGGTCCGCCGCATCGCCGAGGAGATCGGCAAGGTGCACGGGCGCGGTGTCGAGGTCGCCGTGGTGATCGGTGGCGGCAACATCGTGCGGGGCATGGAGGCGAGCACGCACGGGCTCGACCGCGTCGCCGGTGACTACATGGGCATGCTCGCGACGGTCATCAACGCCCTCGCACTGCGCGACGCGCTGGAGCGGCTGGACATCCAGACCCGCGTCCAGTCGGCCATCGCCATGCAGCAGGTTGCCGAGCCCTTCATCCCGCGACGCGCCATCCGCCACCTCGAGAAGGGGCGCGTGGTGATCCTCGCCGCGGGCACGGGCAACCCGTTCTTCACCACCGACACCACAGCCGCGCTGCGTGCCGCGGAGATCGGCGCCGACGTGCTCCTCAAGGCCACCAAGGTGGACGGCATCTACACCGCCGATCCCCTCAAGGACCCGACCGCGACCCGACTGCACCACCTGTCCTACATGGAGGTGCTCAACCGCGGTCTGGCGGTGATGGACAACACGGCCCTGACGCTGTGCATGGACAACGGCACGCCGATCGTGGTGTTCGATCTCCTGTCCGAGGGGAACATCGAGCGCGTCGTGCTCGGCGAGGACATCGGCACGCGCGTCGACGCGGACGGCGAGCGGTCGTGAGCGACCGCACCCGCTCCGAGGATTCGCAGGCGCAGATCCAGGAGCGCCTCGACGACGCCACCGTCCGCATGGAGAAGAGCATCGAGTCCCTGCACAAGGAGTTGGGCGGCATCCGCACCGGCCGCGCCACCCCCTCGCTGGTCGACCGCCTCCAGGTGGACTATTACGGGACCGCGACGCCGCTCCAGAGCATCGCAGGCATCACCGCACCCGAGGCCAGGCTGCTGCTCATCCAGCCCTACGATCGCAACTCGATCGCCGCCATCGAGAAGGCCCTCCAGAAGAGCGAGCTGGGACTCAACCCCAGCAACGACGGCCAGGTGATCCGGATCGCCATCCCGCAGCTCACCGAGGAACGCCGCCGGGACTTCGCCAAGCTGGTCAAGCAGCGCGCTGAGGAGGCGCGCATCGCAGTGCGCAACATCCGGCGGGACGAGGTCGACCACCTGCGCAGGCTGGAGAAGGAGGGCCACGTGTCCAAGGACGAGATCGAGCGCAACATCGCCGCCGTCCAGCACATCACCGACAGCTTCATCGGCAGAGTTGACGACCTGGCCCAGAAGAAGGAGGCTGAGATCCTCGAGGTCTGAGCCCGGGCCGCCTCTCGTCCGAAACCGCGTCCGCTACCGAGGCGTTCAGAAGACAGACATGCAACGACCGCCAGCGCCGGCCGCGATCCCGCAACCGTCCCGCCCCGAGCTGCCGAGGCACATCGGGATCATCATGGACGGCAACGGTCGCTGGGCGCGGCGCCGGCACCTGCCGCGGGCGGCGGGCCACCGCGCCGGCGTGGCGACGATCCGGCCGGTCATGGAGGCCTGCCACGCCGCGGGCGTCCACATCCTCACCCTCTACGCTTTCAGCACCGAGAACTGGTCGCGACCGCGCCATGAGGTCGCCGCGCTGATGCAGCTCTTCGGCGACACCATCGATTCCGAGGTGGGCGAGATGCACGCCGAGGGGATCCAGATCCGTGCCATCGGCGACCGCAGCCAGCTGAGCCCCCGCCTGCAGGAGAAGGTGGCGGCCGCGGAGACGCTCACCAGCGCCAACACGCGTGCGGTGCTCAACGTGGCCATCAACTACGGCGGCAGGCACGAGATCGTCGCCGCGGTGCGCGACCTCGCGGCGCGTGGCGTCGACCTCACCGAGCTCGACCCCGACATGCTCGCCGGGGCGCTGTACACCGCCGGGCTGCCCGACCCTGACCTGATCATCCGCACCGCCGGCGAGATGCGGATCAGCAACTTCATGCTCTGGCAGGCCGCCTACGCCGAGATCTACGTCACGGAGACGCTGTGGCCGGACTTCGGTGCGGCGGCGATCGAGGACGCCCTCGCCGCCTATGCCTGCCGGGATCGTCGGTTCGGCGCCGTCCCCCGGGTGGAGGAGGCGATCGTGGCGCCGGCCTCGCTCTGAGCGACGCCTCGATCTCGAGCGGCGGCGCGGCCGCGGACGCGGTCCCCTCACCCGCGACCCGGTCACGGGCGCCGGTGCGCTGGGCGTCCGGGATCGTGCTGCTGCTGGTGGTCGCCGGGGCGGTCGCCGCCGGGGGGGCGCTCTTCGTCGCCGTCCTGGCAGCGGCGGCGGCGGTCGGGGCGTGGGAGTTCGCCGGGCTCGCCGGGCGCCTGGACGCGCGCCCACCGCTGTGGCTGCTGCTGCCGCTGACTGTGTGGTTGACCATCCGCTACGCCGTGCCGGGGTCGCCACCGGCGCTGGACATCGCCTTCGGCGCCGGCCTGGTGGGGGGACTGGCCGGCCTGGTGCTGCTCGGCTCCGCGTGGCGGGGATGGATGGCCGCCATGGCCGGGGCCGTGTACGTCGGGTTCGCGCTCGGCTTCTACGTGGCCCTGATGACCTGGAGGCCCGGTGACCACGTCTTCGGGATCAAGGCCGTGGCCGTCCCGCTGGCCGCGGTCGTGGTCTGCGACACCGCCGCCTTCCTGGCGGGGAGCGCCTTTGGTCGCCACCGGTTCTTCCCGCGGCTCTCCCCACGCAAGACGGTCGAAGGGGCAGTCGCCGGGCTGGCGGGGGCCGTCGTGGTCTCGGCGATCCTGGCCGCCACGCTGCTGGGAATCAACCCTTGGACCGGCGCCGCCGAGGGACTTCTCGTCGCCGTCGTCGCCCAGGCCGGCGACCTCGCCGAGTCGGCGCTCAAGCGACAGGCGGGCGCCAAGGACTCCGGCTCCCTGATCCCCGGGCACGGGGGCATCCTCGACCGTCTCGACAGCCTCGTCCTCGTGGCCCCCGCGGTGTACTGCTTCTACCGCCTCATCTCACTCGGATGAACGCGTGCGCGTCGCCGGCTTGGTCGAGAATGGGGCGGTGACCAGCACCACCGCCACCGCGCCGAGGCGGCGCCGCCGCGTCGTCCTGCTCGGGGCCACCGGCTCGATCGGCCGGCAATGTTGCGACGTCATCGAGCGCTTCCCGGAGCGATTCGAGCTGGTCGGGGCGGTCGCAGGCGGTGACGTGGCCGGGCTGGCGGCTGTTGCCGACCGCCTCGGGGTGCGGAGGACCGCGGTGGTCGCACCACGGGGGGGTGTGCCGCCGGCACCAGGTGTGGGGGTGGGCCCTGACGCCGTGTGCGACGTCGCGGCGATGGAGTGTGACGTCGTCTGCGTCGCCATCCCCGGCGCGGCCGCGTTGGCGCCGACCCTGGCCGCGCTCGACGCCGGGCGGACGGTGGCCACCGCCACCAAGGAGGTCCTGGTGATGGCTGGCGAGCTGATCAGGGCGCGGGCCGCGGCCAGCGGGGCGTCAATCCTCCCGGTCGACAGCGAGCACAGCGCGCTCTGGCAGTGCTTGCGCGGCGAGCGTTCGGACAGCGTGCGCCGGCTGGTGCTCACCGCCAGTGGCGGGCCATTCCGGCAGCGCGACCCCGCCAGCTTCGCCAGCATCACCGTGGAGGAGGCGCTCCGTCACCCCACCTGGAACATGGGTCCGAAGGTCACCATCGACTCGGCGACGATGATGAACAAGGGGCTGGAGGTGATCGAGGCCCACTTCCTCTTCGATGTCGACTACGCCAGCATCGACGTGGTCATCCATCCGCGCAGCATCGTGCACTCGTTCGTCGAGTTCATCGACGGTGCCGTCGTCGCCCAGCTCGGCGTACCCGACATGCGCGTACCCATCGCCCTGGCGATCGCCGACGGCACGCGGCTGCCCGGGATCGCGCCACCGGTGGAGCTGACCGCGGTCAGCCCGCTGGAGTTCTTCGCGGTCGATGACGCCCGCTTCCCCGCTGTGGCCCTGGCTCGTTCGGCAGGCGAGAAGGGCGGTCTCGCGCCCGCGGCCCTGAACGCTGCCAACGAGGTTGCGGTTGCCGCCTTCCTCGACCGCCGCATCGGCTTCGACGCGATCGTCCCGGTGGTCGCCGAGACGGTGGCGGCGGCGCCGGTGGGGGAGTCGCCGAGCCTGGAGGATGTGCTCGACGCCGACGCATGGGCGCGACGGTTCGCGAGCTCGCGGCTCGCCACGGCGGGCAGCCCGGCGTGATCCTCGACGTCCTGGGCGTCGTCGGCGCCATCGTGCTGGTGCTGGTCAGCGTGGTGCTGGTCCACGAGGGCGGCCACTTCCTCGTCGGCAAGCTGTGCGGGATCCGCGTGGACGAGTTCTCCGTGGGTTTCGGTCCACGGCTCGCGGCGCGGCGCGTGGGCGAGACCACCTACTCGCTGCGCCTGCTCCCCGCCGGCGGGTACGTGCGCATGGCCGGCATGCTCGGGCTGGAGGGCGAGGCCGACGCCGGCGAGCGCAACTTCTACCGGGCGACCATCCCCAAGCGTCTGGCCACGATCCTGGCCGGCATCGTCGCCAACATGGTCTTTGCCGGCCTGCTCTTCACGGGCATCAACATGTGGCCGACCGCGTCCACCTTCCAGCCGGGCACGGCCGCGGCGTCGGCGGGCCTGCGCGACGGGGACGTGATCCTGCGGGTCGACGGCCGGTCGATCCGTCACGACACGCAGGCTGACGTGGTCAGCGACCTGCACGCGGCCACGGCCGGCTCCATGGGGCGGCCGATGACCGTCGTGTACTCGAGCGGCGGCTCCGAGCACACCGTGGTCATCACCCCCTCGCTGACCATCATCAACGGGGTCACGCCGCCAGCGACGGGATCATCCAGCCCGGCCATGGTCCGCTCGCTCGCCGACCTGCCGCTGGGCGCTGAGTTCGTGGTCACCGGGCTCAGCGGCGCCCCACTGCACCCGGGCGACCCCGCCCAGGTGCTCCACGGAGCCGCCGTCTCCGGTTTCGTCTTCAACGCGGACGGCAGCCGGGGCGCGGCGTACACCAACCTCGACGCCACCAAGGTCGTCGACGGGCCGGGGACGGCAGGGGCGGTCCAGGCGGCATGGAGGATCGGGATCAACCCCAACTACGACGGCGAACCGGTGGTGCAGGCCGCCGCTGACGGGTTCGGCCAGATCCCCACGTTCGTGACGACCACCTTCTCCGCCCTGGCCAACCTCGTCACCAACCCGAAGAGCGGTGGCATCACCGGGCCCCAGGGCCTGTCCGGGCCGGTCGGCATCGTGCGTCAGACGGTCACCGCCACCCATGCCGGCGGGCGATCGCTGGTGGGCTGGATCGCCTTCATCAGCATGAACCTGGGGCTGGTCAACGTGCTGCCCATCCCGTTCCTCGACGGGGGCAAGGCGGCGCTGATCCTGCTCGAGGCGGTGCGCCGGCGGCGCCTCGACCCCCGGCGCGAGGCGTTCATCTACGCGGTCGGGCTCGCGATCGTGGTCGTCTTCGTCATCTATGTCACCATCGGTGACGTGAGCAGGCCAGGATGAGCGCGGCGATCACGCGCCGCGCCACGGTTCCCGTCAACGTCGGCGGCGTCGTCGTGGGCGGTGCCGCGCCGATCCCGGTACAGACCATGACCAAGACGCAGACCGAGGACGTCGCCGCCACGCTGGCGCAGATCGAGCGTGCCGCCAAGGCGGGTGCCGACATCATCCGGGTCACCTGCGACACAGCAGAGGCGGGTGTGGCGATGCGCGAGATCGTCAAAGGGTCGCCCATCCCGGTGATCGCCGATGTGCACTACGACGCGCCGCTGGCACTGCGCGCGCTGGAGGCGGGCATCGCCTGCCTGCGCCTCAACCCGGGGAACATCACCGACCCCAGCAAGGTGCGCGACATCGCCAAGGAGGCAGCGGCGCGCGACGTGCCCATCCGGATCGGCGTCAACAGCGGCAGCATCCCGCAGCGCAAGGACCTCGCCCGCGGGCGCGGCCTCACCATCGACGAGACCGCCGAGCACATGGTCGAGGCAGCGCTCGGTCACATCCGCATCCTCGAGGACCTCGACTTCCGCAACATCAAGGTCTCGCTCAAGGCGAGCGACGTGCTCACCAACATCGCTGTCAACCGGCGCTTCGCGGCGCTCGGCAACCGCTATCCCCTGCACCTCGGCCTCACCGAGGCCGGTCCCGTCGAGTCCGGCAGCGTGAAGAGCGCCATGGGCATCGGCATCCTGCTCGCCGAGGGCATCGGCGACACCATCCGTGTCTCGCTGGTCGGTGAGCCCGAGGACGAGGTGCGCGTCGGGCGGCAGATCCTCCAGAACCTCAGCGAGCAGGGCAGCGGCCCCAACCTCATCGCCTGCCCCACCTGCGGCCGCCTCGAGATCGACATGTTCCCGATGGTGGCTCGCGTCGAGGAGGCGCTCCGCGAGGTGCGGCGCACCATCAACGTGTCGGTGATGGGCTGCGTCGTGAACGGCCCCGGCGAGGGCATGCACGCCGACATCGGCATCGCCGGCGGCCGCCAGAAGGGGATCCTGTACCGGGGCGGCAAGGTGATCGCCTCGCTTCCCCAGGAGCAGCTCATCGAGTCGTTGATCACCGAGCTGAAGGCGATCGCAGCCGAGGATGCCCGGCTGATCGCCGCCGGCGAGCCGCTGCCGACCGGGCTCGGCGACGGTGAGCCGGTGCTGCAGGCGCTTCCGATGGCGGTCCGCTGAAACCACCCCGGTGGGGGATAGGCAGGCGGTCAGGACATCCTCTATAAGATGACCGCAGCGGGGACAGGCGGGTTCCCGCGGGCTCAGGACTTGCCGCCGCAGCGAGACGACTTCAGTGAGCACCCTGCGGTACATCCTGGACAATTGGGACAAGCTCGGCCCCCAGGTGCTCGTCCACGTGGAGACGGTCGGGCTCTGCGCGCTGCTCGCGGCCGTGATCGGGATCCTTCTCGGTGTCGCCGCCGCCCGTTCCAATCGCCTGGCCACGGTCATCCTCGCCGTCACCAGCACCGTGCTGACCATCCCAAGCTTCGCGATGTTCGGCCTCCTGACCATCTGGTTCGGCTTCGGCAACCCCCCGGTGGTGATCGGGCTGGTGCTGTACGCGCTGCTGCCCATCGTGCGCAACACCAGGGCCGGGATCGCCGCGGTGGACCCGGCCGTCACCGAGTCCGCCCGCGGCATGGGCATGAGCCCGCGCCAGGTGCTCACGCGCATCCAGCTGCCCCTGGCCATCCCTGTGATCCTCGGAGGGCTGCGCCAGGCGACTGTGATGATCGTGGCCATCGCCACCGTCGGTGCGGCGGTGGGAGCCAACAACCTTGGCGCCTCCCTCATCTCGGCCCTCGGCCGCGACTCGGCGACAGTCGAGCAGGTACTGGGCGCAGTCATCCCGGTCGCGCTGATCGGCATCCTCGCCGACGCCATGCTGGCCACGGTACAGCGGGTGCTCAGCAAGGGCCGGGTGACGGTGGCGGCGACATGATCACGTTCGACGCCGTCACCAAACAGTACGGCGGCGCGGACGCCGTGCACGAGCTCTCGCTGGAGATCCCGTCCGGCGAGATCGTCATCTTCGTGGGCCCCTCGGGCTGCGGCAAGACGACGTCGCTGAAGATGATTAACAGGCTCATCGAGCCCACCACGGGCGTCATCAGCATCGACGGAGAGGACACCGCCAAGAGGGACGTCAACGAGCTGCGCCGGTCCATCGGGTATGTGATCCAGCAGATCGGCCTCTTTCCCCACTACACCGTGGCGGAGAACGTGGCCACGGTGCCGCGCCTCCAGGGCTGGGAAAAGCCGCGCATCGCGGCTCGCGTCGAGGAGCTGCTCGACCTGGTGGGACTGCCAGCACGCGACTACGCCAAGCGCCTGCCGGCCGAGCTCAGCGGAGGTGAGCGCCAGCGCGTCGGCGTGGCACGCGCGCTCGCGCCCGACCCCAACATATTGCTCATGGACGAGCCCTTCGGCGCCATCGACCCGATCGCGCGTGAGCGGCTCCAGAACGAGCTCCTCCGTCTCCAGCAGGTGGTGCGCAAGACGATCGTCTTCGTCACCCACGACATCGACGAGGCGATCCGGCTCGGCGACCGCGTCGCCCTGTTCTCGAAGGGGGGGCACCTCGAGCAGTACTCCACACCCGCCGAGATGCTGGCCGCGCCGGCCTCCGCGTTCGTCGCCGATTTCCTCGGTGATGGGCGCATGGTCAGACGCCTGTCACTGATAACCGTGCGCGACGTCCCACTCGCGAAGCTCAATGGACCTGCCACGCCGGTGGAGACAGTCGACGGCGACGCGACGCTCCGGGACGCCCTTGATGCCGTCCTGCGCGCACCTGACGGACGGGTGTTGGTGGTCGGCGCCGAGGGCGCTCTCGGCGTCGTCGACTCCGACGTGATCAGGCGGGCGTCGCAGTGAGCGCCGCGGTGGGCCAGCGTCGGCGCGGCATCGACCTGACCAGGGTTCGCCTGTTCAGCATTCCCATCGCCGTCATCCTCGGCCTGGCGGTGGCGTCGGCGCTCTACCAGACCATCAGCGGTTCACCCGCGGACAGTCAGATCATCAACTACGACTTCCTCTCGACAAAGCTAGTCCAGCACCTCGTCCTCTCCGGCGTGTCATTCGGCATCGTGGCCGCGCTCACGGTGCCGCTCGGTGTCGTCATCGCGGGGGCGGGACGAGCCGTCCGCATCCCCGTATTTTTGCTGGCCAACGTGGGCCAGGCGGTTCCCGGCATCGGCATCCTCGCGCTGCTCTACGTGCTCATGGGGCTCGGCCAGGAGCCCACCATCATCGCGCTGGTCGCCTACGGGTCGCTTCCGGTGCTGCGCAACACCGTGGCCGGGATCCAGGGGGTCGACCCCGCTGCGGTCGAGGCGGCGCGTGGCATGGGCATGACCCGCCGCCAGGGCATGTTCCGCGTGCAGCTGCCGCTCGCCTCGCCGCTCATCTTCGCCGGGCTCCGCACCTCCCTCGTGCTGATCATCGGCACCGCTACACTCGGCAACTACATCGGTGGAGGCGGTCTTGGTGACGTGATCGCCTCGGGGATCAACATCTCCAACCGGATCATCTTCGTGGGAGCGGTCGTGGTGTCCACTCTCGCGCTGCTCGCCGACTGGGCGCTCTCACTGTTGGAGCGCATGACCGTGCCACAACTTGTCAGGACGTGATGGAGAGGAGACCCCGATGAACCGCAAAGCAATGGCCGCGATGGTGCTCACCGTGGCCGGGACAGTGGCCGCGTGCGGCAGCAGCAGCAACAACACGAGCAGCAGCAGTGGCGGAGGGGGCGGCCCCAGCGCATCCTCGGTGAAGGTCTGCATCCTCTCCGAGTTCCGCACCCGGCCTGACGGCCTGCTCGGGCTCGAGTTGAAGTACAACCAGGCGTTCAGCAAGGCGACCTACACCGACATCGGCAACACCGCGGAGAAGCCGATCGCCAACGGGCAGTGCACCGCGGGTGAGGTGTTCACCACCGACTCCGCGATCCAGGCCAACAACCTGTACGTCCTGCAGGACGACAAGAACCTCTTCCCACCGGACAACGCCGGCCTGGTGGTCAAGGCCAGCGTCCTGCAGGCCCACCCCGCCATCGCCAACCTGATGGCGCCGGTCGCCGCCAAGCTTGACATCGCCACCATGGTCTCGCTCAACGGGATGGTCGAGATCCAGAACATGAAGGTCGAGGACGTCGCCAAGACCTGGCTGACGCAGAACGGCTTCCTGGCGGCCGGTTACACCGGTGGCGGGGGCACCAACGGCTCAGGCAGCGGCTGCGCGACCGCCTCGGGCTCGGATGGCGGCGGCGCCCACGTCAGCGTCGGGGTGAAGGGGTTCGCGGAGGAGGAGCTGCTCGGCGCCATGACCAAGCTGGTCCTGCAGGCGCACAACTTCGTCGTCGACGACACCTTCCAGGCCAAGGACAAGGCACTGGGCCAGGCACTGACCGCCGGCACCGTGGACATGATCTGGCAGTACACGGGGACCGAGCTCACCGATTACCTCGGCCTCACCACCGGGTCGTTCCCGACGGCGCTCGATGCGGCCTTCAACTTCGTCGCCCAGAAGGACGCTCCCAGCGGCCTGTGCTGGACATCTGAGACGAAGTTCACCGACACCAACGGCGTGGCCATCAAGGCCTCCGACAAGTCGATCTACGGCGACACGCTGACCTCGTTCGGGGCCTACCTGGCGTCCCACTAGGCCACAGGCTGAGCAACCGGCTCCTCGGTCAGCACGACCAGGAGGAGCCGGTTGCGAGGCCGACCCTATACTCGGCCGCCATGGCCGGTGAACGCAGCTCCAAGCAGATCGCCTCGAAGAGCGAGGACTTCGACCGCTGGTACGTCGACGTGGTGCGCCGTGCCGAGCTTGCCGACTACACGCCGGTCCGCGGCTGCATGGTGATCCGTCCCTACGGCTACGCGCTCTGGGAGCGGACGCGCGACGCGCTCGACGCCATGTTCAAGCGCACCGGTCACGAGAACATGTACTTCCCGCTGCTGATCCCGGAAAGCGTCCTCGCCAAGGAGGCCGAGCACGTCGAGGGGTTCGCGCCGGAGGTGTTCTGGGTCACCCACGGGGGCAGTCGTGAGCTCGAGGAGCGATTGGCGATCCGGCCCACCAGCGAGGCGATCATCTGCACCCTCTACGCCGACTGGATCCACTCGTGGCGTGACCTCCCAGTGCTGATCAACCAGTGGTGCAACGTGGCCCGCTGGGAGAAGCGCACCCGGCTCTTCCTGCGCACCGCGGAGTTCCTCTGGCAGGAGGGCCACACCTTCCATGCCACCGACGAGGAGGCCAGCGCCGAGGTGGAGACGATGCTGGAGTGCTATCGCGAGCTCGCCGAGGACTGGCTGGCGATCCCGGTCATCAAGGGCCGCAAGACGGAACTCGGAGAAGTTCGCGGGCTCGCGGTACACCTTGAGCATCGAGGCGATGATGTCCGACGGCTGGGCGCTGCAGGCGGGGACCTCGCACAACCTCGGTCAGAACTTCACGCGCGCCTACGGGATCACCTACAGCGACAGGGACAACACCCTCCAGAATCCCTTCCAGACCTCCTGGGGACTGTCGACGCGGATCATCGGCGGGCTGATCATGGCCCACGGCGATGAGGCCGGTCTGGTGCTCCCGCCGAAGGTGGCGCCCATCCAGGTGGTGGTGGTGCCGATCGCGCGCAGCAACGACGAGGACGCCGCGCGCCTTGTCGAGGAGGCATGCGCGCGGCTGGAGCGCGAGGCCGGCGCCGACGTTCGCCTCCGCGTCGATCGCCGCGACGGCATGCGCCCCGGCGAGAAGTTCGCCCACTGGGAGCTGCGCGGGGTGCCGTTGCGCATCACCGTCGGCGCCAAGGACCTCGCCGACGGCAGCGTGACGGTGGTGCGCCGGCTCGACGGCGAACAGAGCCTGTTGCCCCTCGACGGGCTGGGCGCCCGCCTGCAGGGGATGCTCGACGAGGCCCAGACGGCGACACGCGCGCGCGCTCAGCGTCTCCTCGACGAGCGCAGCGTCGACATCACCACGATCGACGAGCTCGCCGCGGCGTTCGCCGACCGACCGATGTTCGCCAGCGGCCCGTTCTGCAACAGCCCCGAGTGCGAGGAGGCCGTCAAGGGGGCGGTCCACGCGCTGACGGTCCGCGTCCTGCGCGCCGACCGGGCCGCCGACGGTGCGCCGTGCCTGGCGTGCGCCCGGCCAGCCGAGGCCGTCGCATTGATGGCGCGCGCCTACTGACCGCGCCCGCCCGGAGTTCGAAGTCGCCGGTTCACGGGTACCATGGTCAGGGAGATGGCGATCGAGGAGCTCCTCTCCAAGACCTCGTACCTCCGTGAGGAGGAGCGCGAGACAATCTGCCGCGCCTACGACCTCGCCGAGCAGGCTCACCAGGGGCAGTCACGCCTCAGCGGTGAGCCGTACGTCACCCACCCCCTGGCCGTCGCCGGCATCCTCGCGGACCTCGGCCTGGACTCGGACACGCTGGTCGCGGCCCTGCTGCACGACACGGTCGAGGACACCGAGGTCACCCGCGAGCAGCTGAGCGACCAGTTCGGGGGCCATGTCGCCAAGCTGGTCGACGGGGTCACCAAGCTCGGCAAGATCCACGTACACACCCGCGAACAGGCGCAGGCCGAGAACATCCGCAAGATGCTCATCGCCATGGCCGAGGACATCCGGGTGGTGCTCATCAAGCTCGGGGATCGCCTCCACAACATGCGCACGGTGGCGGCGCACAACGAGGAGCGGCGCCTGCGCATCTCGCGCGAGACTCTGGACATCTACGCGCCCTTGGCGCACCGCCTCGGCATCTGGCAGATCAAGGGTGAGCTCGAAGACCTCGCATTTGCGCAGCTCGACCCCGACAACTACCACGCCGTGGCGGCCAAGGTCAGCAAGGCAGCGGCGGAGCGCGCCAGCTTCATCGGCGACGTCACCGAGATCCTCCAGCGAGAGTTTGAGCGGCTCGGCATCAGCGCCGAGATCAGCGGCCGACCCAAACACATCTACAGCATCCACGAGAAGATGGAGCGCGCCCACAAGGAGTTCGAGGAGATCTACGACCTGATCGCGCTGCGCATCATGGTCGACAGCATCAAGGACTGCTACGGCGCGCTCGGCATCGTGCACTCGCTCTGGAAACCGATCCCCGGCCGTTTCAAGGACTACATCGCCATGCCCAAGGGCAACGGCTACCAGTCCTTGCACACGACGGTGGTGTCGCACACCGGCGAGCCCATGGAGGCGCAGATCCGCACCCAGGAGATGCACAGCACGGCCGAGTACGGCGTCGCCTCGCACTGGCGCTACAAGGAGGGCGCTCAGCAGACCCGCTTCGACGAGCGCTACGGCTGGCTGCGGTTGCTCATGGACTGGCAGAAGGAGGTGCTCGACGCGGAGGCCTTCGTCGACACCGTCAAGGTGGACATCTTCCAGGACGAGGTCTTCGTGTTCACACCCAAGGGCGACGTGCGCTCGCTGCCGATGGGCAGCACACCGGTGGACTTCGCGTACCGCGTTCACACCGACGTCGGCCACCACTGCATCGGCGCCAAGGTGAACAGCCGGATGGTGCCGCTCGACTACAAGCTGGAGAACGGCGACATCGTCGAGGTGCTCACCACCAAGGGGGCTCACGCCCCCAGCCGTGACTGGCTCAACTTCGTCAAGACCAGCAGCGCACGCGAGAAGATCCGCAGCTGGTTCAAGAAGGAACGCCGCGAGGAGAACGTCCAGAAGGGTCGCGAGCAGCTCGACAAGGAGTTCCGACGGTTGCGCCAGCAGTCGCTGGGCTCACTGAAGGAGGACCGCCTCCTCGAGCTCGCCGAGGACTTCAAGTTCCACACCATCGACGACTTCCTGGCCGCCCTCGGCTACGGCGACGTCAGCGCCCGCGGCGTGGTGCTGCGCTACAGCGACCGTGAGTTGCCGGTCGAGGCCGGTGAGACAACCGTGCTCGGGATCCCACTGACCAGCACCGCACCGACCACCAACGGGCACGTTCGCGTGCACGGCATGACCGACATGCTCACCAGCCTCGCACAATGTTGCAAGCCACTGACCGGCGACGATGTGCGCGGCTACATCACCCGCGGCAAGGGGGTCACCGTGCACCGCGCGGACTGCGTCAATGTGCGCAACGCCGCCGACCCCGATCGCATCGTCGAGGTCGAGTGGGAGCGTGGCAGCAACCAGGTGTACCCGGTCAACATCAAGATCGAGGCCTGGGACCGTACCGGCCTCCTCCGGGACATCGCGGCTGTCATCGCCGAGTCCAAGATCAACCTCTCGGGCGCGGACGTGCAGGTCTACGACGACCGCACCGCGGTGATCTCCACCATCGTCGAGATCGCCAACCTCACCCAGCTCAGCCGCCTCCTCGAACGCCTCGAGGGGGTGCGCGACGTGCACACCGTGGCCCGAGAGTCGGTCTGACAGACCGGGCAGCGACCCCGAGCCCGGCACCCGCTCGCCTGAATCGAGGCCGCCGGTACACTCGGGCGGCCATGAACCCGATCGCCCCGCCCCGTGGCACCAAGGACCTGCTCCCCGACGACGCGCCGGCATGGCGCTGGTTCCACGAGACGCACACGTCGGTGGCCGGGCGGCACGGCTACCAGCTCGTCGACACACCCGTGTTCGAGGCGACCGAGCTCTTCGCGCGCGGCGTGGGCTCGGGGACGGACATCGTCGACAAGGAGATGTACACGTTCAGCGACCGCGGAGGGCGATCGATGACGCTGCGGCCCGAGGGCACCGCGCCGGTCCTGCGAGCCGTCCTGGGCGCGCGCCTCGAGCAGCAGCGCCGCCCCGTCCGGGTGCACTACGCGATGCCGATGTTCCGGTATGACCGGCCGCAGGCAGGCCGGTACCGGCAGTTCCACCAGGTGGGCATCGAGGTGATCGGGGATCGCGACCCCTGCTACGACGCCGAGGTCATCGAGGTGGGCTGGCGGTTCATCGCCGAGCTGCGCATCACCGGCGTCGACCTGCAGGTCAACACGCTCGGTGACCGCGAGGACCGGCTGAGGTACCGGGCCGCGCTGGTGGAGTACTACACGCCGCTGCGCGACAGCCTCTGCGAGGACTGTCAACGCCGTCTCGACGACAACCCACTGCGCCTCCTCGACTGCAAGCGGGACGCTGTCCACGTCCAGGGCGCACCGCTGATCGGCGACCACATCGGCGATGCGAGTCGCGCCTACTTCGACGCCGTGCGCGCGCACCTCGAGGACGCCGAGATCCCGTACACCCACAACCAGCGCCTGGTCCGGGGCCTCGACTACTACGCTCACACGGCGTTCGAGTTCTGGCACCAGTCACTCGAGGGAGCGCAGAACGCGCTCGGCGGGGGAGGGCGCTACGACGGCCTCGCCGCCGAGATGGGCTTCTCCCCGACGCCCGGGGTGGGCTACGCGCTCGGCGTCGAGCGCCTCCTCACCGTCGCTGCCGCGGCCGGCCTCGCACCAGCGCCGCAGCCTCCTGCCCAGCTGGTCATCTGCACCGTCAAGCCGGCGCCGTCGGAGGCACGTGAGCTGGCCCGCGAGCTGCGCAACCGCACCTCGGTGGTCACCGACCTCACCGATCGCCGCCTCGACAAGAAGTTGCGTGACGCCGATCGACTCGGCGCGCTGCTGGTGCTGCTCGTCGGTCTCGACGAGGGCCTGGTGCTGCGCAACCTGCGCACCACCGACCAGCAGGTCGTCAGGGCCGACACCGTCCTCGACGCGGTGTCAGCAGAGCTGCTCGCCGCCGCCAGGGGGCCGGGCGCATGACCACGCCGCGCACCGGTTGTGGAACGCCGCGCGCCGCCGATGCCGGCCGCGAGATGACCGTGTATGGCTGGGTCGACCGCCGGCGCGACCATGGCGGTCTGATCTTCCTCGACATCCGCGACCACAGCGGCATCCTCCAGGTGGTGATCAACCCCGAGGCGGCGCCGGACGCTCATCGCAACGCCCACGGTGTGCGGCTCGAATATGTGATGCGCGTGCACGGAACGCTGCGAGCGCGCGAGGCCCACAACGTCAACCCGCGCCGTGACACCGGCGAGGTGGAGCTGTACGCCGACGCGTGCGAGGTGCTCTCCGTGGCGAGGACGCCGCCGTTCCCCGTCAACGAGGAAACCGACGTGGAGGAGGGATTGCGCCTGCGCCACCGCTATCTCGACCTGCGGCGCGGCCGTCTCCAGCGCAACCTGCGCAGCCGCGCTCGCTTCATCGCCGCGCTGCGCACGGAGATGGGCGCGATGGGGTTCACGGAGATCGAGACTCCAATGATGATCCGTGCCACCCCCGAGGGGGCGCGGGACTACCTGGTGCCGAGCCGCCTCCAGCACGGCACCTTCTACGCGCTCCCCCAGTCGCCGCAGCTGTACAAGCAGCTCTGCATGGTGGCCGGGCTGGATCGCTACTTCCAGATCGCCAGGTGCATGCGCGACGAGGACCTCCGCGCCGACCGCCAGCCGGAGTTCACGCAGCTCGACATCGAGATGTCCTTCGTGGACGAGGAGGACGTCTTCGCGGTGCTGGAGCGGGCCATCTCATCCGCCTGGGCCGTGAGCGACTTCCGCGGCCGCATCACCACTCCCTTCCCGCGCATCACCTGGCACGAGTTGATGGAGCGCTTCGGCGTCGACAAGCCCGACATGCGCTTCGCCATGGAGCTCACCGACCTGACCGGGACCCTCCGCGCCACCGGCTTCCGGGTCTTCGCCGAGGCCATCGCGGGCGGCGGCGTCGTCAAGGGCATCGCGGTGCGAGGCGGCGCCGACCTCACCCGAAGCGACATCGAGGGACGGCTCACCGAGGTGGCACGGACCTTCGGGGCGCGGGGGCTGGCCTACATCTGGCGGCGCGATGACGGCTGGCAGGGTGGCATCGCCAAGTTCTTCAGCACCGAGGAGCTGGCCGCCATCGCCGCTGCGACGGGAGCGGAGGCAGGCGACCTGGTGCTGATGGTCGCGGACCGCAGGGCAGTCGTTTCCGCTGCGCTCGGGGCGCTGCGCAACCAGCTCGGGCGCGAGCGCAACCTCGCCGACCCCGGCTCTCTCGCCATGGTCTGGGTCACCGAGTTCCCGATGTTCGAACGCGACGATCAGACCGGGGGGGTGACCCCGCTGCATCACCCGTTCACGATGGTCCACCCGGACGACGTCAGCCTCCTCGAGAGCGAGCCGCTGCGCATCCGGTCGCGCGCCTACGACATCGTCCTCAACGGGCGCGAGATCGGCAGCGGCAGCATCAGGATCACCGACCCGACCGTGCAGCAGCGCGTGTTCGCGGCGATGGGCATCGACGCGGACGAGGCCGATCGAAAGTTCGGTTTCCTGCTCGAGGCATTCCAGTACGGGGTGCCCCCTCACGGGGGCTTCGCCGCCGGTGTCGAGCGCCTGGTCATGGAGGGGCTCGGTGAGGAGAACATCCGCGATGTCATCGCCTTCCCCAAGAACCAGCAGGCCCAGGAGCCGATGACCGGCGCGCCCGCCACCGTGGACGACGGGCAGCTGCGTGAGCTGGGCCTGGCGGTGCGTTCGGCGCCCTCGGCGGCGCGTACCGAACCGTCACCGCGCGGCGAGGGTTGATCTGGCGGACCGTGCGGTAGGATCGTCGGCGGCACCCGGCTGGTCGCAGCCATCCACATGCGGCTGGACCAACATCAAACGCTTCGGGAACCTCATATCGACCGCTGGACCCCGGGCCTCCGCACTGTGCGCGTGGAGGGGGGAAGGCGCCGTGCGGGATCCCACCTGGTTACTCGGGCTCAGTCCCGGGACGGCGCGGCCGCCGGGTGCTAGTCCGACAATCACGATCGGCTCGACCGGGTCTCGCCGCTCGCTAGGCTGCGCGGCCGTGAGCCCCGGCATCGCCCTCGCCGTGTTGATCACGGCCATCGGGGCCCAGTTGACCCGGCTGCTGGTCCCGGGCAGGGGCAGCTACCTGGTCGCGCTGGGATGCTCCGCACTGGGATTGCTCGGCGCCGAGATGGTCGCGCTGACCGGCCACGGAGGCCCGGCGCTCGGCACGGTGCACCCCGTCGCCGACGTGGTCGGGATCGCTCTCGCCGAGGTCGCGGGCATGGCGCTGGCGGCCCCGCACCGGCTCCGTCGCCGATAATCCGGCAACCAACCCTCAGGGAGCCCCGTCCTGCGCCGTCCGCTTCGTGCCTCCGGCCTGCTCGCCGCCGCCGCTGTGGCCGGGGCGTTCGTCTACTGGCGGGCGAGCGATCGGCGGCGGTCACGGCAGCTCGCCGAGGTGGTCGAGTCGGGCATCGACGAGGGTCGCCGGCGAGCCGGAACGCTCCTCGACGGCCCAGACGACAGCCGCTCCACCGTTTGACAAGCGCTCACCGGGGGTACTTCAACAGCAGGATGACACGGACCACGTCTGAGCTTCGCCTGCCCGCTGATCCCGACTACATCGTCGTCGCCAAGCGCGCCGCCTCGGCCTTCGCCGCGGTCGCCGGGTTCGACGTCGAGGCAGTCCACGACCTGACCATCGCGGTGGCCCAGGCCTGTGACAACGCCATCGCCTGCGCCGCCCGCGCCGGTGGGCTCGGGATCGGGCAGATCCGCCTCACGTTCGCCGTCGA
Source organism: Candidatus Dormiibacterota bacterium (assembly GCA_963850385.1). GTDB lineage: Bacteria > Chloroflexota > Dormibacteria > Aeolococcales > Aeolococcaceae > Aeolococcus. Next base: position 1,304,320 of record CAWKKS010000001.1, on the reverse strand, counting down.
GGGCGCTCGCCTGGAGGTGCAGGTGCTGAGCAGCTGCAACCGCCAGGCGCTGGCCGAGGCGGCAGCCACCCAGCAGCGACTGGCGGCCCAGGCGGCTCAGGCAGCGGAGCGCGAGCGCCAGGAGGTGGCGGCAGCCACCGACCTGGCCCTTCGGCTCATGGGGCTGTTCGTCGACGACCACAGCTACCGGGTCGACGAGCGCACCGGTGGTCTTCGCGTCCGGCTGACGAAGTACCGCGCTTCGTGAGCCTCCTGCCCCGTGACGACGGGGCGGCGGGGGACGAGAGAACCCGGACGATTCCCAAGCCGGCGCCGAGCGAGCGCCGCGACCTGGTGCGCCGGCTCCTCGGAGAGTACCGCGACGCGCACGACCCGGCGATCCGCGACCAGCTGGTCGAGCTCAACTCCGACCTGGTGCACTTCATCGCCCGGCGCTTCGCCAATCGAGGCGAGCCGCTCGAGGACATCGAGCAGGTCGGCTTCCTCGGGCTGATCCATGCGATCGAGAGGTTCGATCCGTCGTTGGGCAACGAGTTCAGCACCTTCGCAACACCCACCATCATGGGTGAGATCCGGCGCTACTTCCGCGACCGCTCCTGGGCGGTCCGGGTGCCGCGTCGCCTCCAGGAGAACCTGCTGCGCGTCAACGCCGCCTCCCAGCAGCTCGCCGGCGAGCTGGGGCGGGCCCCCAGCATCACCGAGATCGGGGAGCGCATCGGCCTCGAGCCCGAGGACGTCCTTGCCGCACTCGAGGTGTCGCCGGCGCAACACACCGTCTCGCTCGAGGCCGCTCCCGCCGGGCGCGGCGACGAGGCGACGACCCTGGGGGAGCGCCTCGGCGTCGACGACAGCAACCTCGACCGCGTGGAGATGAGATCACTCCTCGACCAGGCCATGGCCCACCTCAACCCGCGCGAGCGGGAGATCATGGCGCTCCGCTTCGTCGAGGAACTGCCGCAGACCGAGGTTGCCAAGCGCCTGGGCATCTCGCAGATGCACGTCTCGCGGCTCCAGCGCGCCGCCGTGGAGCACCTGCGCCGCGAGATGGGTGACACGGCGCCCGTCTGACCAAGCGGGCGCTGCGCCTGTGAGCGGCTACAATTGCCGCGATTTCCCCGCAGTCATCGGCTCGCGCCTTGCGGCCCCACATTGGACCTGCGCTTGCGCACCAACGAGATCCGGGAACGCTTTCTCCGCTACTTCGAAGACCACGGACACCATCGTCTGGCGAGCGCGCCGCTGATCACCCATGACGATCCGTCCCTTCTCTTCACCGTGGCCGGCATGGTCCCGCTCAAGCCGTACATCACCGGCGAGGTGGTGCCCCCGTCCCCGCTGCTCGTCTCGTGCCAGAAATGCTTTCGCGGACAGGGGCTGACCACGGACGACATCGCCACGGTCGGTGATGACACCCACCACACCTTCTTCGAGATGCTCGGCAACTGGTCGATCGGCGACTACTTCAAGGAGGGCGCGATCACCCATGCCTGGACGCTGCTCACCGAGGACTTCGGGCTCGACGCCCAGCGCCTCTGGCCGAGCATCTACCCGGAGGACGTTGAGTCCGAGCGGCTGTGGCGCCAGGTCGGCGTCCCCGCCGAGCGGATCGCACGATTCCGGGACAACTGGTGGCAGGCGGGCCCGACCGGCCCCTGCGGGTACGACAGTGAGATCTACTGGGATTGGGGCGGTCCCTGCTCGTGCGGGCGCTCCGACTGCCGCCCCGACGACGAATGCGGTGGCAATCGCTGGGTCGAGTTCTGGAACCTGGTGCTCATGGAGTTCAACCAGGACGAGGATGGACGGCGCAGCCCACTGCCGCAACGGACCGTGGACACGGGGATGGGCCTGGAGCGGATGGCAACCATCCTCCAGGATGTGCGCAGTGACTACCAGATCGACATCTTCAGGGGGATCGTGGACTCGTTCGCCGAGCGAGCGGACGACGCCCCGGCATCGGCCCAGCGCACCAACAGCCTGCATGTCCTCGCCGACCACGTTCGTGGAGCCACGTTCCTCATCGCCGACGGTGTCCTCCCCGGCACCGAGGCGCGCGGCTACGTGCTGCGCCGCGTGATCCGTCGCGCCGCCATCCATGCGCGTCGCGTCGGACTGGAGGGCGGCCTGGCCCCCAGCGTCGCCGCCGTCGTCGACGCCATGGGCGAGGCGTACCCCGAGGTCGTGCGAAGTCGGGAGCTCGTCGAGAGCACGCTGCGGGCCGAGGAGGACGGCTTCGCCCGCACCCTCGACGCGGGCTCCGACCGCCTCGCCGACCTCCTCGACTCCGGGGTCGGAACCATCCCCGGCGACGAGGCGTTCCGGCTGCATGACACGTTCGGCATGCCCATCGAGATGACCATCGAGATCGCCGCGGAGCGAGGTGTCGCCGTCGACCGTGCCGGCTTCGACGCGGCCATGGGCGAACAGCGGGAGCGCAGCAAGTCGGCGCGGGTGCGGGTGGGCTTCGCGAGTGGTCCGCAGCTTCCCGACACGCTGTTCGTCGGCTACGACCTGCTGGAGACGCCGGCCACCGTGCTGCGCATCGGCGGGGCCGAGTCCCGCCAGCTCCTGCCCGCCGGCGCGGAGGACGCGGTGATCCTCGACACCAGCCCGTTCTACGCCGAGGCCGGCGGCCAGGTGGGCGACACCGGCGACCTCCTCTTCGACGGCGGCCGGGCGCGGGTCCTCGACACCACCAACGCCGGCGCGGCGCGCCTGCACACCGTCCGGGTGGAGGAGGGAACGCTGGCCGCCGGTGCGGACGTCCGCGCGGTGGTGGATGGGCAGCGCCGCGCCCAGGTGGCGCGCCACCACAGTGCCACCCACTTCCTCAACCAGGCCCTGCGCGAGGTGCTCGGCAGCGGGGTGGTGCAACGCGGTTCCTTCGTCGGCCCCGACCACGCCACCTTCGACTTCTCCTTGGCGCGCGCGCTGACCCGCGAGGAGATCGACGACGTCGAGGCGCGGGTCAACGCGCACGTCCGCGCCGACCTGGAACGGTCGGTCGACGTCATGTCTCTGCCTGACGCCCGGGCCAGCGGCGCCATCGCTCTCCTCGACGAGCGGTACGCCGAGAACGTGCGTGTCATCGACTTCGGCGGCTGGTCCCGTGAGCTGTGCGGCGGGACCCATGTGCATCACACCGGCGAGGTGGGCGCGGCGATCATCGTGTCCGAGAGCAGCATCGGCCAGGGCATTCGTCGCATCGAGATGGTGGTGGGCGAGGCCGCCGAGCGCCGCTGGCGCGAGAACGCGGAGTCGCTGTCGGCCGCGGCGCGTGCCCTGCGAGCGCGGCCCGCGGAGGTGCCTGACCGGGTCAGCGGCCTCCAGGAGCAGCTCAGGGCAACCCGGCGCGAGCTCGAGGATGCCAGGAAGCGCGGCGGGGGCAGCCAGGCCACGAGCACCGCCTCCGTCGAGGACATCGGCGGGCTCCGCTACGCGTCCCTGCTCCTCGACGGTGACGTCGACTCGACGGCGATCGTCGACGTGACCGACCGCCTCTTCGCCGAGCAGCTGGCCGCCGACGGGGTCGCCATGGTGCTCGGCCCGGGGACGTTCGCCATCAAGGTCGGTCCCAGCGCCCAGCGCAGCGGTCTGCGCGCCGGCGACCTCGTGCGCGCCGCCGCGCAGACCATGGGTGGTCGCGGTGGAGGTGGCGCCGACTTCGCCCAGGGCGCGGTCAAGGATCCCGCCAAGCGTGAGGATGCGGCGCGGCTGATCCGCGAGACGGTGGCGCGCCAGGCCGCGGGGGCGGCTGGATGAGCAAGCGCAAGTTCTCGCTGCTGCGCCGCCGTGCCGAGTTCAACACGCACTACACGGTGCTCGACATCGGCACCGAGTTCGTCAAGGCGCTGGTGGTGAAGCGGGAGGATGACAAGGGCATCGTCATCGGCGCGTCGCGTATCCGCCAGCAGCTCACCGACATGCAGGGGGGCGCCGTCGCCGACATCCAGTCGGTCATCGACAACTGCGACCGCGCTCTCACCGAGGCCGAGGACATGTGCGAGGTGGTGCCCGGCCAGGCGGTGATGGGGATCGCCGGTGAGCAGGTGCGCGGCTTCAGCACCACCATGACGGTGCCACGCCCACAGCCCCAGGCGCGCATCACCCAGGCGGACCTGGCGTCCGCGCTGCAGGCCGTGCAGCGCCGGGCGCTGAAGGAGGCGGTGCGCCAGATGTCCCACGAGCTCGGCGTCGCGGAGGTCAACGTCAAGCTCGTGCACAGCACCATCACCTCGGTACGCATCGACGGCTACGCGGTCAGCAACCCGGTCGACTTCCAGGGCAACGTGGTGGACATCACCGTGTTCAACACCTTCGCCCCACTGCACCACATCGGCGCCCTGCAGACCGTCGCCCAGGAGCTCGACCTCGAGGTGGTGGCCACCGTCGCCGAGCCCTACGCGCTCGCCCGGGGCTGCAACACCGACGACATCGAGGCCCGCGGCGCCATCTTCATCGACGTCGGCGGCGGCACCACGGACGTCGCCCTGGTCCGCAATGGCGGGATCGAGGCGACGCGGATGTTCGCGCTCGGCGGCCGCTCGTTCACCAAGCGCCTCGCCGGGGAGCTGCAGCTCTCCATGGGTGAGGCGGAGCGCTACAAGCTCTCCCACGGCGAGGGCCGCCTCGCGCCCGAGCAGCGCGCGCTCGCCCGCCAGGCGCTGACCCCGACCGCCGAGGTGCTCGCCCAGGGTGTCGCCCTCACCCTCGAGGAGCTCGCCGGGGGTGAGGCGCTGCCCGCCACGATCCTTCTCGCCGGCGGCGGCGCATCCCTGCCCGAGGTCGCCGAGCAGCTGGGCACGGTCGACTGGGCGGAGGCGCTGCCGATGGTCCACGCCCCGTCGGTGCGCGTGCTCAGACCCGAGGACGTGGCACGCGTCTTCGACAGCACCGGCCTGCTGGTGGGCAGCCAGGACGTCACCCCGATGGGGCTCGCACACCACGCCATCTCGCTCGAGGACGAGGCCGACCAGCCCATGGGCGGCCTGATGCGGCGCGTTCTCAAGACCATGAAGGTGTAGCCGTGCCGCAGGTCATCTACACCGAGCCCACCGACGAGATCGTCGACCTGGTGGAGCGGGTGCGCAGCGCGCCCGAGGCCGATGTCGCGCTGGTGCTCAGCGCCGGGACCACCGGTATGCAGACGCCGCTCAACGTCCGCCTGCTGCGCCAGTTGGGCACCCGCGCCGGCAAGAAGGTGTCGGTGATCAGCGGCGACGCACACATCCAGGAGCTGTCACGCGTCGGCGGGCTGCCGACATATGCCTCTGTCCCTGCGTTCGAGCGCGGCATCCAGACGGTTCGCCCGCATAGCGACACCGAGCCGGCTCCGTCCGCCGGAGCGGCAGCCGGGCTCCTGCCCCCGGCGCCGCCGCCACCGCCGGCGCGCCCCACGGCGACCGCGGCCGCGCCCGGGCGCAGGCTCGCCGGGCAGCGCCGGCCGGTGTACTTCGTCGCCGTGGGGCTCGTCGTCCTGGGCATCCTGCTGCTGCTGCTGGTGGCGCCCTCGGCAAAGATCACCATCAATTTGACGGGCACCCCGTTGACCGCCAACCCGACGATCCAGGGCAGCCCCGACCCCACCAACGGCAGCCAGCCGGACCACCTGGTGACATCGGTGGTGAGCAGCACGCAGTCCGCGCAGTTCACCGCGACACCCAGCGGCAAGCAGCAGGTGCCCGCGACCGCGGCGACAACGACGATCGTCTTCTCCACCGATCTCCCCGCCGCCCAGTTCACCGTGTCCAAGGGCACCGAGTTCGACACGCAGGATCCGACCCCCATCCGCTTCTACTCGACCCAGGACGCGCTCGTCTGCGTCGGCCCCGGCGCCACCACCCCCGCGAACTGTCCACCGGGCTCGGTCAACTCCGTCCCGGTGCAGGACGGCACCCCCGAGGCCAAGGGGAACGTCGCCGCGAACACCATCACCAAGTGGCCTCAGAACCCCTGTCCGAGCCCGCCCATCCCGCCCAACCCGGGTTGCAAGGCCAACGACCTGACCGAGACCAACCCCAACCCCGCCACCGGTGGCGCCGACGCCAAGACCAACACCGTCGCCAGCCAGGGCGACCTCACCAGCTGGACCAACCAGGTGAACCAGGACAACCAGACGCTCACCGCACAGGCCACGCAGGACATGCAGACCAAGGCGGCAGGGCGGACCATCGCCAAGGACCCCGGTGGCAACGGGGAGTCGGTCGCGTGCACGACGACGCCCGCCCTGCCCGCGGTGAACGCGGTGTTCTCGACCACCCAGGTCACGGTGGCGTGCACCGGCAACGCCGCCACCTACAACCCCGGTGACGTCAGCAACATCGTCAGGGCCGACCTTCAGCAGAAGGTGGTCCAGGGCGACACCCTGGCGACCGACGCCATCAACTGCACCAAGCCGTCGGTGACGCTCGCCGCGGCCGACGGTACGGTGGTGCTGAGCGTGCAGTGCACCAGCTTCTCGCGCCCCTCCATCGACGTCGCCTCCCTGAAGAGCCAGCTCACCGGGCACAGCCCCGGCGACGCGCGCAGCCTCATCGAACACCGCTTCAACCACGTGAAGGACGTGGTCGTCTCGCAGTCGCCATTGCCGCTGTTCTGGCTTCCCTTCTTCTCAAGCAGGATCGCCATCGACGAGACGACGGGCCCGTGAGCACGCCGGCGCTTGCCGTCGACGTGGGCACCGTGCGCGTGGGTCTGGCCGGGAGCGACGAGACCGGTGTGCTTGCCACGCCGCTGCGCACCGTGCCGCGTCAGCCTGCAGCGCGGCTCTGGCGCGAGGTGCAGCAGGTGGTGGACGAGAGGCTGCCGGCGCGCATCGTCGTCGGCCTGCCGCGACGTCTCGACGGCAGCGAGGGGGCGTCTGCCGCCGACGCGCGCGCCGTGGCCGGCCAGCTGCGTCGGAGGACCGGCCTTCCCGTCGAGATGTGGGATGAGCGCTTCACCACCGCTGCAGCCGAGCGGGAACTCATCGCCGCGGGCCGGCGACGCGCCCAACGACGCCGCTCCATCGACGCCGTTGCGGCCGCGCTGCTGCTGCAGAGCTGGCTGGACTCTCGCGCCACGGACACCCAAGCACGGTGAGACGCGGCCAGCAGGGACGGACCGGCATCGTCTTCTCCATCATCGCTGTCGGGGTGCTGCTCGCGGTGCTCGCCGGCGGAATCCTGCTGTACGCGCGCACACAGCTCGATCCACCCGCAAGCAGCCCGAATGCCCCGGTGACCATCACAGTCGTGCCCGGGGAGCCGCTGGACACGCTGGTCAAGGACCTCGCCGACCACGGGCTGGTGCGAAGCTCCTTCTGGTTCGGATGGTTCGCCCACCTCCAGGGTCTCGGCTCCAAGCTCCAGGCCGGTCAGTTCGTGCTCGACGATTCGATGAGCGCCAGCTACATCGTGCAGCGCCTGGAGACGTCACCGCAGGCGAAGACCCACCGGCTGCTACTGACCGAAGGCCTCACCGCCAGCCAGATGGCCGACCGCGTGGCCGCGGCGAACATCGGTGTCACCGCCGCGCAATACCTCGCTGAAGTGCACAGCGGAAGCTTCAGCGAGCCATTCCTGGCCGGCAAGCCGGCGGGCGCCTCGCTCGAGGGCTTCCTCTTCCCCGACACGTATGAGATCCCGCAGAACGCGACCGCGCACGACCTGGTTCAGATGCAGCTCGCCGACTTCTCCAACAAGGCGATGCCCCTGCTCGCCGGCCTCTCGCCAGCGCAGATCTATGCCACCGTCACGGTCGCATCGATGGCTGAACGCGAGGCGAAGTTCGACGTCGACAGGCCGCTGGTTGCGGGGGTCGTCACCAACCGTCTCGCCAACGGTCAACTGCTGCAGCTGGACTCCACGGTCACCTACGGGCTGGGACTGAGTGGCGGAGCCCCCACCGCCAAGCAGCTGATCACCGACACCCCGTACAACACCTACATTCATACCGGCCTGCCGCCGACGCCGATCTCCAACCCCGGGGTGAGCAGCATCACCGCGGCGGTTCACCCGGCGAAGACCGCATATCTCTTCTTCATCTCCGACTGCAGCGGCCACAATCACTACAGCGTCACCGAGCAGGAGCACGAGCAGCAGATCAACAAGTACCTCGGTACGCCGTGCTGACATGGAGATGTTTCCTCTCTGCCTGATCGGCGAGGGCATCGCATCCTCGCCGAGCCGCGCCATGCAGGAGGCGGCGCTGAAAGCCAGCGGACGCGCGGGTGGCTATGACCTGGTCAGCGTGGCCCCCGCGCAGCTCCCCGGCGTCCTGCGCGACCTGCGAGCCGGGCGATGGCGCGGTGCCAACGTCACTGCGCCGTACAAGCTGGCGCTCGCCTCGGCGTGCGATGAGCTGCAGGGCGACGCCGTGACGACCGGCGCCGTGAACACGATCATCGTGGCCGACGGCGGCCGGCTGGTCGGGGAGAACACCGACGCGCTCGGCTTCGAGATGGCCCTGAGCAGCCGCGGCCTCTGGCCGGTCCGTGACAGCCGCGCGCTGGTGGTCGGCGCGGGCGGTGTTGCCGGCGCGGTGGTGCTCGCGCTGAGCCGGGTCCCGGTGCAGCGCGTCACGGTGGTCGCCCGCCGCATCACGGCCACGCGCGCGCTCATCGACAGGTTGGCATCTGTTGAGGGCGATATCGCCATCGGGCTGTGGGACGAGGTGTACCTCGAACGCATCGCGGCCACTGCGGACATCGTTGTCAACGCCACCTCGGCGGGCATCGCCGACATGCCGTTCAGCCCCGCGTCACTGCAGCCGTCGTGTACGGTCGCCGACGTGCGCTACCGTCCGCGTCCCGTCGACGTGGTGGCGGCGGCGGCCGAGGCCGGGCTGCGCAGCTGCGACGGTGTCGACATGCTGCTTCACCAGGGCATGCTGAGCTTCCGTTGCTGGACCGGCGATGAGGAGCTGCCGTACGATGCCGCGCGGCGAGCGCTGGGAGTGGAGCTCGGCGCATGAGCGCCGCTGCCGCGGCGATCGCCGCGCCGGTGGGAGCGCTCGCCGGCCTCGGCGCCGGCTGGTTGTCGACCACCCTCGAGAGGGTCGAGCGCCTGCGCGAGGAGGAGCTGGAGGACCGCGAGGCGTACGAGCGCGAAGCGGCAGCGGCGGCGCTGGCCGCTGGTGCAGCACCGCCGTCCGCAGAGCCGTGGCCGAAGGAGCGCTACGGCTGGACCTGGCTCGAGCGCGTGCTCTGTCCCGTCATGGGCGCCGCCGGTTACGCGGCGTTCGCGGCGCACGAGCCGCTGGGCACCGACCTTGTCATTCACCTCCTCTGGGTGACCGTGTTCGTGCAGATCGTCGGGTTCGACCTGAAGCACCGGCTCATCCTCAACCGGGTCACCTACCCGGCGATCGTGCTGGCGCTGCTCCTGGCCAGCTTCTCGCCGGGGCTGGACATCTTGCGGTCACTCAGCGGGCTGGTCGCAGTCGGGCTCTTCTTCGTGGTGCAGAACGTGGTGTCGAGGGGCGGCATCGGCCTCGGGGACGCCAAGCTCGGCGCCTTGGTGGGGGCGATCTGCGGTCTCGGCCTTGACCTCAATCATCTCGGGGCCGTCTACGCGGTGATCTATGCGATCTTCCTTGGGGGCGCCGTGGCGCTGTTACTCCTGGTGCTGCGCATCCGCAGCCTCAAAGACCCCATCCCGTACGGACCGTTCCTCTGCATCGGCGCCAGCCTGATCCTGTTCCGCGGGCTCTGAGGCGCTGACGCGCGCCGCCGCTGCCGTCTTCTGGAGAATCGCCGCATGTTGAGGTTCCTCACCGCCGGCGAGTCGCATGGGCCGCAGCTCACCGTCATCGTCGACGGGGTGCCCGCGGGGCTGGCGCTCGACGCGCCCCGCGATTTGCTCCCCGACCTGCGCCGCCGCCAGGCCGGCCATGGCCGGGGCAAACGGCAGCAGATCGAGACGGACGCGGCGGTGATCACCGCGGGTGTCCGCGGTGGGCTCACGCTGGGCTCGCCGATCGCTCTGACCATCGTCAACCGGGACTGGGACAACTGGAGCGGTCCCATGCAGGTCGAGGCGGAGAGTTTCACCAAGAAGGCGGTGACGCGTGTTCGCCCGGGCCACGCCGACCTCGCCGGGATGCTCAAGCACGGGTTCGACGACGCCCGCGACGTCCTCGAACGCGCCTCGGCGCGCGAGACCGCGGCGCGGGTCGCCGCCGGGGCGATCGCCAGGGCGCTGTTGCGCGTCGCCGGCACCACGGTCAGCTCGCGCGTGGTGCGCATCGGCGGCGTGGTGGCACAGGACACCGAGCTGGCGCCAGTCGACGTCGAATCCTCGCCGGTGCGCTGCGCCGACCCCGACGCGGGCGCGCGCATGGTCGCGGCCATCGACGCGGCGCGCGCCGCCGGCGACACCCTCGGGGGGACCGCCCTGGTCGCGGGCCACGACGTCGTCGCCGGGTTGGGCAGCTACGGACAGTGGGACCGGCGCCTCGACGGGCGCATCGCGCAGGCGATGTGCAGCATCCCGTCGGTCAAGGGCGTCGAGCTGGGCGACGCCGTTCGCGCCGCATCCAGCCTTGGCTCGGCCGTCCACGATCGCCCGGCGTGGGCTGCCGGCCGCGGGTTCCACCACCTCAGCAATCGCCAGGGCGGCCTCGCCGGAGGGGTCAGCAATGGCGAGGACGTCTGGGCGCTCGTCCATTTCAAGCCGATCTCCACGCTGCTCAGCCCGCTGCGCAGCGTCGACGTCCACACCGGCGAGGAGGTCAATGCGCACTACGAGCGCAGCGACATCTGTGTCGTCCCCGCGGGGGCGGTGGTGGCCGAGGCAATGCTCGCCCTGGTGCTCGCCGGGGCACTGCTGGAGAAGTTCGGCGGTGATTCCGTCGCCGAGCTGTCGCGCAACCTCGAGGCGTACCGCGCCACCCTCGGCGACCTGCGGTGAGCGACCCCAGGCACGTGCTGCTCGTCGGCCTGCCGGGGAGCGGCAAGACCACGGTCGCACCGCTGCTCGCGGAGCGCCTGGGGTGGCGCTCCGTCGACATCGACGACGAGGTGGAGCGGCGCCTCGGCATGCCCGTCGCCCAGGCGTTCACCGACCTTGGCGAGCCGCGCTTCCGCGCCGAGGAGCGCGCCTCCGCCGAGGTTGCCCTTGCCGCGGCTGACCCGGTGGTGATCGCCGCCGGCGGCGGGCTGATCGCCCAGCGCGGCGCCATCGAGCTTCTCCAACGCCGCGCCATGGTGGTCTGCCTCGACGCCCCTGACGCCGAGCTGGCTGCCCGGGTCGGCGGCGGCGAGGGACGGCCGCTGCTGGGCGCGACCCCCGGTGCGTCGCTGCATCACCTGCGCGCCCAACGGTCGGCCTCGCACGACCAGGCGCTCCTGCACGTCGCCACGGCCGGGCGAACCCCGACCGAGGTCGCCGAGGCGATCGCCGCGACGCTGAACACCGCGGTCCGGGTCGGCACCGCCCGCCCGTACCTGGTGCACGTCCGTGCCGCGGCGGTGGACGAGATCGGGTCGTACCTGCCGCCGTCTGCCCGCCGGGTGGTGCTCATCGCCGACGAAGCGGTCAGCGCGGTCGCCGACGCGCTCGCGGTGCGGCTGCGCGGGCGCGACCGGACGGCGGTGGTGCTGGCGATCCCCGGTGGCGAGCCCGCCAAGCAATGGGCGGTCGCCGGCAGGCTGCTCGAGCGCTGCAGCGATGCCGGGCTCGACCGCGACGACTGTATCGTCGCGGTGGGAGGGGGGAGCGTCGGCGATGTCGCCGGCCTGGTGGCCGCCACCTACATGCGCGGCGTCGCCTGGGTGGTGGTGCCGACCACCCTCCTCGCCATGGCCGACAGCGCGGTCGGCGGCAAGACCGCGGTCAACCTGCGCCGGGGCAAGAACCTTGCCGGCGTCTTCTGGCAGCCCCGGGCGGTGGTATGCGATCCCTCGCTGCTTGCCGGTCTGCCCGAGCGCAGCTTCCGCTCCGCGTTCGCCGAGGTCGTGAAATCCTCTATGGTCGGCGGCGGCCACGTCGCCGAGGTGGTCGACCGCCGGCTCGAGGCTGCGCTGGGGCGCGATCCTGAGGCGCTCACCGAGCTGATCCGAGCGTGCTGCACCCTCAAGGCCGAGGTGGTCGGCGGCGACGAGCGCGAGCTCGGCAGACGTGCGATCCTCAACTACGGACACACGGTGGGACATGCTGTGGAGGCTCTGACTGGGCTCGGCACCGGCCTCGACCACGGCGAGGCGGTCGCGTTCGGCATGCGCGTCGCCGGAGCGCTCAGCGTTGTCGAGGCGGACTGCCCTGCCGGCGACATCGCCCACCAGGACGCGCTGCTCGACGCCTGTGGCCTCACCCAGCGCCCGCGGGTGTCCGCCGCCGAGGTCGCCGCCCAGCTCGGAGGCGACAAGAAGGCGCGCGCCGGCGTGGCGAGGTGGGTCCTGCTGCGCCGTCGGGGCGACCCCGTCACCGGCATCGTCGCCGAGCCGGGGGCGGTGCGCACCGCCATCGCGGCGGCCCTCGCGGCATGAGGGTGGTGGTCCTCAACGGACCCAACCTCGGGACCATCGGTCGCCGTCAGCCGGAGGTCTACGGGCACGTCAGCCTCGCCGAGATCCACGACCGGGTGCGCCGCGAGGCGGAGGCGCTCGCGGTCGAGCTCCGCTGGGAGCAGAGCAACCACGAGGGCGCGCTCATCGACGTCATCGAAGAGGAGACCGGCCGCGCCGACGCCATCGTCATCAACCCCGGTGGACTGGCCCACACCAGCGTGGTGCTCGCCGACGCCCTGCGCGGCTTCGGCGGCCCCGTGATCGAGGTGCACCTCAGCAACATCCTGAAGCGCGAGGAGTACCGTCATGTCTCACACGTCGCCGCTGCAGCCACCGCGGTCATCACCGGCGTCGGTGCCGACGGCTACGTCATGGGGTTGCAGGCGGCGGTGCGCCTGAGCGGAGAGACCACCAAGGAGACCGAGCGATGATCAGCGCGGGCGAGCTGCGACCGGGTAACACCGTCGAGCGGCAGGGCGAGCTTCTCCAGGTGCTGGAGTTCGCCCACAACAAACAGGGACGCGGCACCGCCATCGTTCGCGCCAAGTTCAAGAACCTGCAGACCGGTGCCGTCACCGAGGAGACGTTCCGTCCCGAGGAGAAGTTCGGCCGTGCCCGCATCGAGCGCAGCGAGGCGCAGTACCTCTACCAGGACGGCGACAACTACGTGGTCATGGACACCACCACCTACGACCAGTTCCCGCTCACCCCCGCGCAGCTTGGCGATGCTCGTCGCTACCTCAAGGAGAACGACAACCTGTTCCTGCTCACCTACGAGGGCACCGTCCTCGGCATCGACCTGCCCACCTCGGTCGAGCTGGCGGTGACGCAGACAGATCCCGGCTTCAAGGGCGACACCGCCAACGCTGCGTTCAAGCCGGCGACGGTGGAGACCGGCCTGGTCGTGGACGTCCCGCTCTTCGTCAACGAGGGCGATCGCATCCGCGTCGACACCCGCACCGGCAGGTACGTGGAGCGCGTGTGATGAGCGAGCTGGCGCCGGCCTTGGAGCTCGGCGACGGAGGTCCGGGCCGCGAGACGCTCGGGGTCACCCGCGTCGCCAACGACGTGGTGGCCTGGATCGCCGCGCTCACCGCCCTGCAGGTCGACGGGGTCCACGCCATGTACCGCCCCGGCGGGCAATCGATCGACCGCATCCTGCGCCGCCGGGTGGCCCACCGCGGGGCCCGCGTGGAGCTTCGCGCCGACGGGCTGCGCATCGACCTCTGGATCGTCATGGAGGCCGGCGCCAACGTCGCCGCCGTCGGCGCCGAGGTGCAGGGCGCTGTGGGTGACGCCATCCGTCGCATGTTGGGAATGCCGCTCGCCGCCGTCAACGTGTTCGTCAGCGAGGTCGTGTTCACGTGACCGCACGCGCGGGCAGCGGGCGGCGCCGGCGAGGCCGCGAGCTGGCGCTGCGCGTACTCTTCGAGCTCGAGGGAACCGACAAGGACGCGCGCACCGCCCTCGACTACCAGGCCGAGGAGATGGGCGCCACCGCCGACGTGCGCGCCTTCGCCGAGCGCCTCGTCCTGGCCTGCCTGGAGGACCGCGATCGCATCGACGCGGCCGTGAGCGCGGCCAGCCGCTGGTCACTCAACGACGTCGGCAAGGTGGAGCGCGCCGTGCTCCGACTGGCTGCCGGTGAGCTCCTCGACGGCGACGGCACGCCGGTGGCCGTGGTGCTCGACGAGTCCCTCGAGCTGACCCGCGCCTACGCGGGCGACGACGCTGTCCAGTACGTCAACGGCGTCCTCGGACAGGTCGCGCGGCTGCGCGTGTGAGCGACGCAGCCACCTACACGGTGAGCGAGCTGACCGGACTGGTGGGCAGCGCGCTGTCGTCACGGCCCGAGCTCGAGGACGTGCTCGTCGAAGGTGAGATAAGCAACCTCACGCGGCCGGCGTCGGGACACGTCTACCTCACCCTGAAGGATGCGTCGTCGGCGCTGAGCTGCGTGTGCTTCCGGACCAACGCGCTGCGAATCCCCTTCGCGCCCGAGAATGGGATGACCGTGGTGGCACACGGCCAGGTGAGCGTCTACGCGCAGCAGGGTCGCTACCAGCTCGTCGTCGACCGCCTCGAACCAAGCGGTGTGGGCGCGCTCGCCCTGGCGGTGGAGCAGCGCAAGCGCGCCCTGGCCGCGGAGGGTCTCTTCGACCAGCGCCACAAGCGCGCGCTTCCCCTCCTGCCGGCGCGGGTCGCGGTGGTGACGTCGCGGACCGGCGCCGCGCTGCATGATGTCGTCACCGTGCTCGGTCGGCGCGCCCCGTGCATCGACGTGGTCTTCTCGTCCGCCACCGTCCAGGGCGACGGGGCCGCCGAGACACTGGTGGCGGCTCTGCGGCGAGCCGGCCGTGCCCGGGCCGTGGAGGTGGTTCTGCTGGTCCGTGGCGGCGGCTCACTCGAGGACCTGATGGCGTTCAACGACGAATCGGTGGCGCGCGCCATCCGCGCCTGCCCCGTCCCGGTGGTGTCGGGCGTCGGCCACGAGACCGATATCACCATCGCCGACCTCGCCGCCGATCACCGCGCTGCCACGCCGTCAGCCGCGGCCGAGACGGTCGCCCCGAGTTGTGGCCAACTCCGAGGCGAACTGGTGGCGCGCGAGCGCCGGCTGGGCGAGGCGCTGCGCCGCGAGGTCACGCAGAAGCGCGAACGCGCCCAGCACCGGTTCAGCCGGTTCGACAGCCTCTCGCCGGGGTTGCGCGTCGAGCGGATGCGCCAGGACCTCCGGGCGCGCGACCTGCGCCTGCGTGGCGCGCTGGTGACCGGGGTCAGCCGGCGTCAGCGTGACCTGGAGCGAGCCCGCGGGTCACTCGCCCTGCATTCGCCGCTCCGCCGGCTCCCCGCCCAGCGCGAGCGGCTGGGGGCGCGGACGGAGCGGCTGGAGGCGGGGGTGAGGATGTCGCTGCTGAGCCGCCGGCGCCATCTCGAGGGAGTCGACGGCCGTCTCGAGGCGCTCTCACCGCTGCGCGTGATCGATCGCGGGTACTCGCTGACCATCGACGAGGCCACTGGCCGGGTGGTCACGGCGGCGGCCACCCTGCGGGCGGGCTCGGTGCTCCGCACCCGATTCGCTGACGGCACAGCTCTCAGCGAGGTGCTGACCGACGGGGTCACCGTCGAGCGCGAACGAATGTACGATGGTGAGCCGGCTGTGCCCACCACCACGGGGAACGACAATGCCTGACGACCTCTCGGCGCTCAGCTACGAGGCCGCCCTTGCCGAGCTCGACGGGATCATCGCCAGGCTGGAGCGCGGCGACGTCGAGCTCGAGGCGGCGATCAGCGCATACGAGCGCGGCGCCGCGCTCAGCCGGCACTGCGCCCAGCTCCTCGATCGGACCGAGCAGAAGATCACCCAGCTCGTGGTCGGTCCGGTGGGGGAGGTGGAGCGGCCGTTCCAGCCGCCCGCGGCGCGGGCGGAGCCGGTGGTTGCCGACCCTCGCCCGTCGACCGTTGAACAGCGGCTCTTCGGCGAGGCGGCGGCGGCGCCGGCGCCTCGCGGTCGCGCCGTCGATCCCGACGACATTCCTTTTTGAGCGCAGATATGCTTTGCTGTGTAGGATTGCCGCATGACCACGCTGTCGCCCGGTCGGCTTGACGACCTCCTCGTCGAGCGCGGCCTCGCCGCCAGCCGTGATCGCGCCCAGGCCTTGATCGCCGCCGGTCTCGTCGAGGTGGACGGTTCGCGCGCTGGCAGCGCGGACATGGCGGTGACGCCGGCCACCGCGGTCCGGCTCACCGGCGCAGGGCAACCGTGGGTGAGCCGCGCCGGCGCCAAGCTCGATGGCGCGCTCCAGCAGTTCGATGTGGACTGTGCCGACCGCGTCTGCCTTGATGCCGGGGCGAGCACGGGCGGATTCACCGAGGTGTTGCTCAGCCGTGGCGCCCGTCTCGTGTACGCCGTCGACGTGGGCCGTGGCCAGCTCCACTCGCGGCTGACCGGCGACCCCCGCGTCACCGTGCTCGACAGGACCAACCTGCGCACGCTCGCCGGCCTGCCCGGGCTCGCCCCCACGCTGGTCACGCTCGACCTCTCGTTCATCTCGCTGCGAGCGGTGCTGCCCAACGTCGCCGCGCTGGCGCCGGGCGCCGAGGTCGTGGCGCTGTTCAAGCCCCAGTTCGAGGTGCCCCGCGGGTCGGTGGGACACGGCGGGATCGTGCGTGACCCGACGGCGGCGAGCGCCGCGCTCGAGAGCTTCGAGGCCTGGGTGGACGGCACCCTCGAGGCGCTGGTCGTCGATCGGCCGGTGCCGGCCGGCATCCGCGGCGCCAAGGGCAACCAGGAGTGGCTGGTCCACATGCGCCTGCCTGGGGCCGCCGCGTGACCCGCGAGATCGGCTTCCTGCTCCATCCCGGCGAGCAGCACACCGTGCAGGCGGCCGCCACGCGCGCCCGCGAGCTCGGCTACGAGACCTGGACCGAGGTCCGTGAACCCGAGGTGACGCTCCACGCCCACGCGGCCGCCACCGACCTGTTGGTCACCATCGGTGGGGACGGAACGTTCCTCTACGGCGCCCGCCTGGCGGCGCCCCACGGCATCCCGGTGATGGGCGTCAACCGCGGCCGCCTGGGATTCCTGACCGACGTGGAGGTGGCCGACCTGCCCGGCTCGCTGGAAGCGTTCGCCGCCGGCCGCTGCCACACCCAGCGCCGCTCCATGCTCGAGGCGACCGTTCCGGGGGAGGGTCGGGACCCCGCGTGGCGCGCCCTCGCCCTCAACGAGGTGGCGGTGAAGTCGAGTGGGGTGGCCGTGGCCCGGATCCGTGTGGAGCAGGATGGAGAGCTCCTCGGCGATTTCGACGCCGACGGCGTGGTGACCGCGACGGCCACCGGGTCCACCGCGTACGCGCTCAGCGCCGGGGGACCGCCCATCGACCCGCGGGTCCGCGCCATCGTGGTGGTCCCGCTCGCTCCGCACGCGGTCATCTCGCGCGCCATCGTCCTGCCCGAGATGGTGACCCTGCGTATCACCGTGGAGCGTGGACGCGTCAACGTGGCCGCCGATGGAGGCTCCGAGATCCGCCTGCGCGACGGTGCGGAGATGCTGATCAGCCCGGGGCCGGAGCTGCTCTTCGTTCGCTTCGACGACTCGCCCTCGTTCCTCCGGCGGTTGCGCGACAAGGTGCGGTTCGGGCTGCCCCTCAAGGAGCTCGAGCGGCCCAGCGTGCTGCGCCCCACCGACGGTGCGGAGGGTCGATCAGCAACCGAGGCCGCCCCGTGAGCCTCGTCGAGCTGCGCATCAACGGTCTGGCGATCTTCGATCAGGTGGTGGTGCCCGTCGGTCCCGGTTTCACGGTTCTCACCGGCGAGACCGGCGCCGGAAAATCGGTGTGCATCACCGCCCTGCGGCTGGCCATGGGTGGACGGGTCGACGGCGACCCGGTGCGGCGCGACGCCGACGCTGCGCGGGTCAGCGCGGTCTTCGACGACGTGCCCGACGAGGTCCGGCAGCGCCTCGCCGGCGTCGGGGTGCCCGATGACGAGCTGACCACCGTGTCGCGCGAGATCAGCCGGGCGGGCCGCGGCTCCTGCCGCATCAACGGGGCGCTGGTCGCGCAGGCAGTCCTGCGCGAGGTGGGGGAGGCGCTCGCCGAAGTCACCCTCCAGGGTGCCAGCCAGCGCCTGCTGCAGCGTGGGCGCCAGCGCGACCTGCTCGACATAGCGGCGGGCGTGTCGAGCTTGCGCGAGGAGGTGCGCGAGGCGGTGGCAACGTGGCGCGCAGCGGAGGCGACCATGGCCGATGCGCGCCGCCGCCAGGCCGCCGGCGTCGCCGAGATCGAGGCCGCCCGGCAGCTCGTCGGCGAGCTCGAGGGCCTGGCGCTGGCGCCTGGCGAGGACGAGGCACTGGCCACCGAGCGGCTCAGGCTTCGCAACGCCTCGGCGCTGGCCTCGGCGTCGGCCGGCCTGCGGCATGCCGTCGTCGGGGACGACGACCGACCCGGCGCCGCAGACCTGCTGGCCACCGCTGTCGACGCCGCGCTCGCCGTGGGTGGGATCGACCACGCCCTCGACGAGCTGGCCGCGGACGCCGCGGACGTGGTCGACCGGCTGCGCGACCTCGGCGCCGCGGCGCGCGCCCATGCCGACGCGATCGGCCTCGACGAGCGCCGTCTCGCCGAGGTGGAGGAGCGCCTCGACGTCCTCGCCAGGGTGCGCCGCCGCCACGGCTCGATCGAGGCCGCGATCACCGCGGTCGACGGCGCCAGGGACCTGCTCGACGCGGGCGAGGACGGCGGCTCGCGCCTGGCCGCGGCCGAGGCGGCGGTGGGCGCGGCCCGCGAACGCGCCGGGGTGCTGGCAGTGCGCCTGTCCGACCGCCGTCGCCAGGCTGCCCGCCGCCTCGAGACGGCGGTCGACCTGGCGCTGCGCCGCCTCGAGCTCCCCGATGCCCATCTCCAGGTGGTCCTCGAGCGGCGGGCGGACCCGAATGGGGTCGAGGTCGCCGGCGCGCTGGTGCACTGCGGCCCCGGCGGCATCGACGACGTGGAATTCCGCCTGGCCACCAACCGTGGCGCCGCGCCCGCGCCGCTCGACGAGGGGCCCTCCGGCGGTGAGCTATCGCGGCTCGTCCTCGCCCTGGCCGCGTGCGTCACCGAGACCGGGTCGCCGCTGCTGGTGCTCGACGAGGTGGACACGGGCATCGGGGGTGAGACGGCGGCGCGCGTCGGCGACCTCCTCGCCGCCACGGGAGCGCACCGGCAGGTCCTGGCAGTCACCCACCGCGCCGAGATCGCCTCACGTGCGGGCGGGCACCTCGTGGTTCGCAAGCGGGACACCGGCGGCGGAGTGGTGGCGCGCGTCGACCGGGCAGACGGTGACGATCGCCTCGCCGAGATCGCGCGGTTGATGTCGGGCCGGGTCACCGACGCCGCCATGGCGCGGGCCATCGAGCTGCGCGGCGAGGCGGTCGAGACCGTCGCGTCCACCCGCGCCACGCCACCGCGCCGGCGGCGAGCAGCCAGCCGGTGACCGATGGGACGGTCGCGGATCTCTACCATGCGAGCATCGTGGACAACCGCATCGACGCACCCGCAGCGCACGCCGAGGTGGGCACCGACCTTGGCACGCGTTTCCCCGTGGACGTGCCCGGTTTCCAGGGCACCCTCGAGCAGCTCGTGGTGCGCGCCCAGCGTGGCGATGTCGACCTCGACGGTGTCGCGGTCGCCGAGATCACCGCGGCGTACCGGGCGCGCCTGGAGCAGGCCGGCACCGAGGCCGACCTCCGCGAGCTGGCCGACTTCCTCTCCCTGGCAGCCCGGCTGGTCGCCCTCAAGGCGTCGGGGCTCAACCCCGCTGATGCCGCCGCCGTTGACGACCAGGAGGAGGAGGACACCGGCGACGACGCCGGTCGCCGGCTGACCGAGTACCGGTTGTTCAAGGCCGCGGCTGAAGCGCTGCTCGCCGAGGCGGCCGAGGAGGGGGCGCGCAGCTTCCTCGGCCTGGTCGCACCGGAGGTCATCCCGGTCGAGCGCCTGCGCATCCCGCCCGAGCGCCTCGCCTCCGCGTTCCGCGAGGTGCTGCTGCGGCTGAGCGAGGCCGAGCCGCTCCCGATCGGAGCGGTCACCTTCTCGGTCGACGACAAGCTGGGCGAGCTGCGGGAGCGGCTCGCGGGCGGAGTCCTGGCATTCGACGACCTCTTCTCGTCGGTGACCACCCGGCTCGAGGCCGTCGCCTGCTTCCTGGCGCTGCTGGAGCTGCTGCGCCTCGGCGAGGCGGTCGTCGAACAGGAGACGCCCTTCGGCACGATCTCGGTGCGCGCTGCCGGTGGATGAGATCGAGACCGAGATCGCCGAGGACGAGGAGACCTTCGAGCTCGCGCTCGACGTCTTCGGCCGCGCCGTCGTCCCCGAGGCGGTGGCGGGCGCGGAGCCGGAGGACCTGGCCGTCGCCGTCGAGGCGGTCTGTTTCTCACTGAACCGGCCGGTGACGCTCGCCGAGGTGGCGGCGATCCTGGGACGGTCGGCGGCGGCGGTGGCCCGCGCCGCCGAGTCGCTCGCCGAGCAGCTGCGCGGGCGGGGTTTGATGCTGCAGCGCCACGGCGATCAGCTCCAGCTGGTCACCCGCCCGGAGACGGCGTGGGCGGTGCAGCGCGCCCTCCAGCCGGAACGTCCGACCAGGCTGAGCCGCCCCGCCCTGGAGACGCTGGCGATCGTCGCCTACCGCCAGCCGTTGACGAGGGCGGGGATCGAGGCGATCCGCGGCGTCAACTGCGAGGCGGTGCTCGAGAGCCTGGAACGGCGTGGTCTGATCGCCGAGGTGGACCGGCAGGACACACCCGGGCGTCCCCGGCTGTTCGGCACCACGCTGCGTTTCCTCCAGATCGTCGGGCTCGAGCGGATCGACGACCTCCCTGCCCTCGGCGACGCCGCCCCCGTCGACCGCCTCACCGCCGAGCCCGTCGGGGTGAGCGACGGTGGCCTGTCGCCGTGACCTCGGTGGCGCCGGGGAGCGGTGAGCGGCTCAACCGCTTCCTCGCCCGGCGCGGTGTCGCCTCCCGGCGTGCCGCCGACGAGCTGATCGCGGCCCGCCGGGTCCGCGTCAACGGCGCCGTCGCCCAAGTTGGCGCCAGGATCGACAGCAACGCGGACACCGTGCACGTCGACGGGACCGCGATCGACGGCGAGCTGCCCGATGCCGTCACCCTGGCCCTTCACAAGCCCGCCGGCGTCCTCACCACCATGCGTGACCCGCAGGGACGGCCGACGGTGCGCGAGCTGGTGCCAGGGTTGCCCGGGCTCGTCCCCGTCGGACGACTCAACTCGGACAGCCGGGGACTGCTGCTGCTCAGCACGGACGGTGAGCTGGCCCACCGCGTCGCGCATCCACGCCACGAGGTCCACAAGACCTACCGGGTGACCACGACGTCGCCCATCACCGATGCGCAGCTCCACGCGCTTCTCGCCGGCGTCATGCTGGATGACGGTCCCGCCGCCGCCCTCGAGGTTCGCCGCGTGGCCGAGGACGTCGCCGACATCGTGGTCGGCGAGGGCCGCAAGCGCCTGGTCCGGCGCATGGTCGGTGCTGTCGGCGGCGGGGTCGCCGACCTCTGCCGGACACGTATCGGTCCCATCAAGCTCGGCGACCTGGCGCCGGGGTCGACGCGCGTCCTGTCGGCCGCGGAGGTGCGCGCGCTCGCGGGCGCGGCGCGCGTCGCCCGTCCGTGATCGATCGCTGCATCGTCACCGTCGACGGCCCTGCGGGAAGTGGCAAGTCGACCCTGGGCAGGGCGCTGGCAGCCGAGCTCGGGCTGCCGCTCATCGATACCGGCCTCTTCTACAGGGGGATCATGGTGGCGGCGGTACGGGCCGGCCTCGACGCCACCGACACGGATGCACTCGCCAGGCTGGCCAGGCAGACCGTCGTCGAGGTCGACAGCGACCCTCGCGCGTCCGGCGACAGCGTGCTCGTCGACGGGACAGCGAGCGGCGTGCTGCTCCGCGACCCGCGCCATGCCGGGCTGCTGGCGCGCATCTCCAGCACACCGTCGGTACGCGCCGCCGTGCTCCAGCCGCAGCGTGCCCTTGCGGCGGACGGCGCGGTGGCCGTGGGCCGCGACTGCGGGACCGTCGTCTTCCCGCAGGCCGCGGTGAAGTTCTACCTGGTCGCGCCCCAGTCGATTCGCGAGGCGCGTCGCCTGGCGCAGCTGCGCGCCAACGGTGCGGCCGCCGATGACACCGCGATGCGCGCCGAGGTGGGCGAGCGCGACCGGGCCGACACGGACCGCGTCGACTCGCCGCTGCGTCCTGCCGCCGACGCGCACACCATCGACACCGCGGAGGTCGACGTGACGGGGATGATCGCCTACGCGCTCGATGTCTGTCACCGCGCCGGGCTCGAACTCGGCGCGGACGCGCTGATGTACCGCGTCCTGCGCGCGGTGATGCGCATGCTGGTGGCGATCGTCCTCGCCGGACGTGTCCACGTCGAGGGTCTCGAGAACGTGCCAGCGCGCGGTGGCGCGCTGCTCGTCGGCAACCACGTCGGCACCATCGACCCGCCGCTCACCGGGTCGCTGGTCCCGCGCCTGGACGTGCACTACATGGCCAAGAGCGAGGCCTTTGATGACCGTCGGGTGAGTTGGGTGTTCCGCGGCTTCCATGCGTTTCCCGTGGTGCGTGGCAGCGCTGACCGCAACGCGTTGCGACACACCCTCGACCTGCTCCGCGACGGCCACGTCGTGCTGGTGTACCCGGAGGGGTCACGATCACCGGACGGCCACCTGCGCGAGCCGCAACCGGGCGTCGGGTTCATCGCCCGCCACGGCGGGGTGCCGGTCATACCGGTGGCCGTCTGGGGCACCGAGAATGTGCTGGCGACGGGGTCGCGGCGCATCCATCGCGCCCACGTGCACGTCAGCTACGGGCAGCCCGTCGCCCTTCCCGAGGCAGCCAGCGCTGCGCGCGCAGACAACCGCGCGGTGGCTGCGGCGATCATGGCTGCCGTGTCCATGATGCTGCCGCCCGCGTATCGCGCCGCGCCCACGCCCGCCACGCCGGCGTCGACGCCGGCGGCCTGACCGGCGGTGCCCGGCCGCGACTTCGTCGCGTTCGACCTCGAGACGACGGGCCTCTCGCCCAGGACCGACCGGGTGCTCGAGATCGGCGCGGTGCGGTTCGACCCCGAGATGCGCCGCCTGGCCGAGCTCGAGGTCATCGTCGACCCGGGCGTGGCGATCCCCCTTGCCGTCCAGCGTCTCTGCGGCATCCTCGAGGCCGACGTCCGCGGCGCCCCCGCCCCGGTCGAGGGCGTGGCCCAGCTCGCCGACTTCTGCGCGGGGGCGGAGCTGGTCGCCCACGGCGCGGGTTTTGACGTCACGTTCTGCGCCGGCCTCGTCCCCGAGGCGTTCGGCGGGCGCCGAGTGCTCGACACCCTCGAGCTCGCCCGCATCCTGCTGCCGACGGCACCGTCCCACAGCCTGCCGCTGCTGAGCGCGGCGCTGGGCATCGAGCACACCCGGCCTCATCGTGCGCTCAGCGACGCATCGGCGACCCACCTGCTCTTCCATCGGTTGCGCGACGCTGCCGGGGCGCTGCCCTCAGCGGTGCTCGGCCAGGTGCGCGACGTGGCCGGCGAGGCGGGGGGTGAGCTCGCCATGTTCTTCGCTGGCGTGGTCGGCGGTGATGGCGACCCGGCGCGGCGGGCCTGGGCCGGGGCACGGCGGCATGCCGCGTCACCGCCGCCGCCGACCGAGGCCGCCCCGGCGGACCTGGTCGGCTCTGCCACCGCACTGCTCGGACCGGGCGGCCCGCTCGACCACGCCGGTCGCGGGTACGAGCTCCGCGAGAGCCAGCTGCAGATGAGCCGCGCGGTGGCCCAGACCATCCAGCGGCGGCGGCGGCTGCTGGTCGAGGCGGGGACCGGCGTGGGCAAGTCACTCGCCTACCTTCTCCCGCTCGCCCTGCACAGTCGAGGGGGTCGCCGATCGGTGGTCGCCACCCGGACCATCACCCTGCAGGAGCAGTTGATGGAGCGCGACCTTCCGCTGGTCGAGACGCTGGTCGGCGCGCCGGTGCCCGCGGCACTCCTCAAGGGTCGCAACCACCAGCTCAGCCTGCGGCGCTGGCGGCGGTTCCTGGCCAGCCCGGACCGCGGCCCGCACGGTCCTGACCTCGACCGTGTCCGCTTCAAGCTGAAGCTGCTCTGCTGGCTGGCGGAGACCGCCGAGGGCGACCGCGCCGAGCTGCACCTCAACGGCAACGAGGAGCTGCTCTGGCGCCACGTCGAGTCCGACGGAGGCGACTGTCTCGGCGCCGCGTGCGCCAACTGGCAGGACAGCCGCTGCTTCATGGTCGCCGCCCGGCGGACCGCCGACGCCGCATCGATCGTCATCACCAACCACGCCCTCCTGCTCGCCGATGCCGCGGGCGGCGGCCAGGCGCTGGGCGAGCACGACGTGGTGGTCGTCGACGAGGCCCACCACCTCGAGGCCGCCGCCACCGAGCAGCTGGGGATCTCGCTCCGCGCCTTCGACGTCCTCGTCGTGCTCGACCGGCTGGGGCCGGTTGAAGGCGAGCTGGGCGCCACGCTGGGCAGCGCACGTGAGGCCGCGACGCGCCTCTTCGGTGACGTCAAGGGTCGTATCGGAGAGGTCCTGGGCGCCGACCACAGCGGCAACGCCACCGTTGGCCTCTCCGAGGAGGTCCGGTCGCAGCGTGGTCATGGCGTCCTGCTCCGCTCGGCCGAACACGCCGTCGCCCGCTGGCGCGCGGCGGCGACGCAGCTGCGCGACCCCGACCTGGCAGCCTCGCTGCAGGCGGACCTGCTTCCTCAACCGGACCGGGTGGACGATGAGCGGGCCATGGCGGCGGCGGCGCTGGACCAGCTGGCTGTGGCGGCCGAGAGCGTGCTGCTCCGGCCACGACCGGGGCATGTCTCCTGGCTGGCGCTGCGGGCCGAGCACGGCGAGCTCCATGAGGCCCCGGTGAGCGTGGCCGAGACGCTGTCGGAGTCGGTGTTCGCGCGGGCGAGCTCGGTGATCGCCACCTCCGCCACGCTGGCCGTGGGTGGGGATTTCGCGTTCATCGGCGCCCGGCTCGGGCTCGACGGCGCCGACGAGCTGTTGCTCGACTCGCCGTACGACTTCCTCTCGCAGGCGCTCTGCGTGCTGCCCTCCGACATCCCGCCCTACGACGACCCGAACTACGACCGCGCACTGGCCGGCCTGATCGGCGACACCGCCGAGCGGCTCGGCGGCAGCACCCTGGCCCTCTTCACCGGGTACAACCCGCTGCGACGGGTGCACGCGTTGCTGAGCCAGAGGATGGAGGCGAGCGGGATCGCCCTGCTGGGCCAGGGCCTCGACGGCACCCGGCGCCAGATCCTGGCCAGCTTCCTCGCCAACCGGCGCACCGTCCTGCTCGGCACCACCAGCTTCTGGGAGGGCATCGACGTGCCCGGCGACGCGCTCCGCTGCGTGGTCATCGCCAAGCTGCCGTTCGCTGTGCCCACCGACCCCCTGGTCCGGGCCCGTACCGAGTCCCTGTCCGACCCCTTCGGGCAGTACGTCCTCCCCCAGGCGGTGCTGCGGTTGCGGCAGGGCTTCGGGCGGCTGATCCGGCACGGGAACGACCGCGGGGCGGTGGTGCTCTGCGACGAGAGGTTGCGCAGCCGGGAGTACGGCGAGCGCTTCCTTGCCGCACTGCCCCCGGCGGCGGTGGTGACGCTTCCCGGGGCCGACGTGGGCACCGCCGTGGCCGGCTTCGTCCTCGACCATCGTGTGCCCGAGATGACACGGACGCGCGGCGCGGGCCGACAATCAGGGGAGGAGAACCCCATGGACGAGGAACCCGCGTGACCGTGACCGAGGCGGCGCCCGCGGCGCCGGTCGAGGTCCCGGACGTCGAGCCCCTGCCGACCACTGTGCGGCCGCACGGAGACCGCACCGACGTGGTGGTGGCGCTCGCCCAGATCGCCCCGCGCCTCGGTGACGTGGCCGCCAACCTCGACCGCCACCTCGAGCTGGTGGGGGAGGCCACCTCGGGCGGCGCCGCGCTGGTGGTGTTCCCCGAGCTCTCGCTCACCGGTTACTTCCTCAAGGACCTCGTCCCCGACGTGGCCCTCCGCGAGCAGTCCGACACCGTGCAGCGCCTCGCCGCCGCCTCCAGCGAGGTCGACATCGTGGCCGGCTGTGTGCTGGAGAGCGAGGACGCGCGCTTCTACAACGCCGCGCTCTACCTCAGCGGCGGCCGCGTCCACCACGTGCACCGCAAGGTGTACCTGCCCACCTATGGCCTCTTCGACGAGGCCAGGTACCTGGCCCAGGGTGATCGCTTCCGGGCCTTCCCAGCCCCGCTCGCGGCGGCCCAGCCCCCGCGGCCGTGGCGGGCGGGAACGCTGGTGTGCGAGGACATGTGGCACCCCACCGCGGCGAGCCTGCTGGCTCGAGAAGGCGTCGAGCTGTTCATCTGCCCATCCGCATCGCCGGGGCGTGGGGTGGTGCACGGCCACGCCCTCGGCACAGCGCAGAGCTACGACGCCATGACGCGCACCTACGCACAGCTGTTCACCGCCTACCTCCTGTACTGCAACCGCGTCGGCTTCGAGGACGGCATCGGCTTCTGGGGAGGGTCTCGGGCGGTCGGGCCCGACGGCCGGCTCCTCGACGACCCTGCGCAGAGCGACGAATGCCTGGTGCTCCACCGCATCGACCTCGCCGCGGTGCGGAGGGCCCGCATCGCCTTCCCCCTCCTTCGTGATGAACGACATGACATCAACGACGCCGAGACGGACCGTCTCCGACATCGACGCGCTGGCGATTGACAGCGAGGTCGTCCGCGACATCCTCGTCGGCTTCATCCGCAACGAGGTGCTCAAGGTCGGCTTCGAGCGCGTCGTGGTCGGGCTCTCCGGCGGCATCAACTCCGCCCTGAGCGCGGCACTGGCGTGCCGAGCGCTGGGAGCGGCGAACGTGCTCCCGATCCTGATGCCGTACCGCACCTCGTCCGCGGCCTCCGAGGCGGACGCGCGCCTGGTCTGCGAACGCCTCGGCATGGCGCCCACCGTGGTGGACATCTCGCCACAGGTCGACGCTTACTTCGAGCGCTACCCCGACGCCGACCGCGGCCGCCGTGGCAACAAGATGGCGCGCGAGCGCATGACCATCCTCTACGACATGTCGTGGGCCCACCACGCCCTGGTCATCGGGACCAGCAACAAGACCGAGCTGCTGCTCGGCTACGGCACGCTGTTCGGTGACATGGCGAGCGCGCTGAACCCGCTCGGCGACCTGTACAAGACGCAGGTCTTCGCGCTGGCGCGCAGCGTCGGGCTCCCCGACGAGGTCATCCGCAAAGCTCCCAGCGCGGACCTGTGGGAAGGACAGTCGGACGAGGAGGAGCTGGGCTTCGCCTACGCGCGGGTCGATACCCTGCTCTACCACCTCATCGACGAACGCCGCACCACCGCGGAGCTGCGCGCACTCGGTTTCGACGACGACTTCGTCGAGCAGGTCACCGCGCGCGTGCGCGGCAGCCAGTACAAACGGCGCCCGCCGATCATCGCCAAGCTCTCGGCGCGCACCATCGATCGCGACTTCCGCTATCCCAGGGACTGGGGTAGTTGACCGGGCCGGGCAGCGGCCTCCTGCACGTCGTCGCCACACCCATAGGCAACCTCGACGACATCACCCTACGGGCGCTCCGCGTGTTGCGCGAGTGCGACGCCGTGGTCGCCGAGGACACGCGCAGGACGCGCCAGCTGCTGACCGCGCACGGCATCTCGCGCCCACTCCTGTCGCTGCCCGCCCACGACGAGGCCCGCCGCATCCCGGCGCTGCTCGCCCGGCTTGCGGCCGGGCAGACGCTGGCCCTCTGCTCCGATGCCGGCACGCCGGTGGTGAGCGACCCCGGCGCGATGCTGGTACGGGCGGCCCGCGATGCCGGCGTCACCGTCGTACCGGTGCCCGGCGCCTCCGCCCTCACCGCCGCCCTGGCCGGCAGCGGGCTGCGCGCCGACCGGGTGCTCTTCCTCGGCTTCCTGCCGCGCAGCCCGGGCAAGCTGCGCCGTGCCGTCGAGGCGGGGCTGCTCACCGAGGCGACCTTGGTGTTCTATGAGTCTCCGCTTCGCCTGGCGCGCACCCTGGCCCGGCTGGCCCCCAGCTGCGCCGACCGCCCGGTTGTGGTCGCGCGGGAATTGACTAAAGTCCACGAGACCTTCCACACCGGCACCGCGGCGGCGCTCGCCGCGGTGTTCGCCGCGACGCCGCCGCGAGGCGAGTGCACCGTCCTCATCGGAGCCAGTTGACGTGACCCGCCCACCGCACACCTTCTACCTCACCGCGGCGATCGACTACGTCAACGGCGACCCGCACCTCGGTCATGCCTACGAGAAGATCGGCTGCGACGTGCTCGCCAGGCACCGCCGTCTGCGCGGCGACGAGGTGCGATTCACCGTCGGCAGCGACGAGCACAGCCAGTCGGTCGAGCGGGCGGCGCGCGCCGCAGGAATGGAGCCGGGTGACTTCTGCAGCAGGCAGGTCGCGGCCTTCACCGCGATGATGGGTGCGTTCGACATCGAGCCCAGCGCGTTCGTGCGCACCAGCAGCACTGCCAACCGGCGCACCGCCGAAACGCTCTGGCGTGCCGTCGCCGAGTCGGGGCACATCTACAAGGACTGGTACCGCGCCTGGTTCTGCCCCTCGTGCGAGCAGTTCTACACCGAGAAGGAGATCGTCGCCGGGATGTGCCCGGTGCACGAGCGGCCCGTCGAATGGGTGGAGGAGCAGAACTGGTTCTTCCGGCTCAGCACGTTCGAGCAACCGCTGCTCGACCTCTATGAGCGTGAGCAGAACTTCGTCGTGCCGCCACCTCGGCGCCACGAGATGCTCAGCGTGATCCGCGGAGGCCTCACCGACATCAGCATCTCGCGTGGGTTCTCGCAGTGGGGGATTCCCGTCCCCGGTGACGAGTCACAGGTGATCTGGGTGTGGCTCGACGCGCTGCCCGCATACATGACCGGCGTCGGCTACCCCGACGGCGAGGAGTTCGGCCGCTTCTGGCCGGCCGACGTGCACGTGGTGGGCAAGGACATCACCCGCTTCCACTCGGTGATCTGGCCGGCCATCCTGATGGCCGCCGGCCTGCCGTTGCCGCGCCGCATCCATGCCCACGGGTTCATCACGCTTGCCGGCGAGAAGATGAGCAAGAGCAGGGGGGTCTTCGTGGAACCCATGCAGCTCGTCGAGCAGTTCGGCAGCGATGCGGTGCGCTGGGTCCTGCTCAGCGAGGTGCCGTTCGACCGCGACGGCGACTTCTCGATGAGCAAGTTCGTCGATCGCTACAACGCGGACCTCGCCAACGACTACGGCAACCTGGTCTCGCGCACCACCAAGATGGTGCAGCGGTACTTCGACGGGCGCGTGCCCCCGATGGGCGGGCGCACCGATATCGATGACGAGCTGCGCACCACGGCCGCGCGGGTGGTGCCGGTCTACGACGCGGCCATGGACGGGCTCGAGTTCAGCGAGGCGATGGCAGCCGCCCGCCAGCTGGTGGGGAGGGCCAACAAGTACATCGAGGAGACCGCTCCCTGGTCCCTGCACCGCGAGGGCGATGCCCGGCTGGGCACTGTCTGTGCGGAGCTTCTCGAGGCCGTGCGCGTGTCGACGATGCTCCTCCACCCGGTGATCCCCCGGGCCACGGCGCGCGTGGGCGCCGAGATGGGCGTCAGCCTTGACGGCGACCTCACCGCGGCGCTGCGACGCTGGCCAGACCTGGTCACCGGGGCGCCGATCGGCGTCGGCGAGATCCTCTTCCCCCGGCTCGACCGCGAGGCGGTGCTCGCGCGCGGATGAGCGGCGCGGCGGCCCGTGGTGCCCTGGTCGACACCCACTGTCACCTGACGATGCTCGACGAACGGGGGTTGCTCGGCGCCGCGCTGGAGAGCGCCGAGCGCGCCGGTGTCACGCAGATCGTCAGCGTGGGCCTGGACCTCGAGGACAGCGATCGCAACCGCGTCCTCGCCGAGACGCACGAGAACGTCTGGTTCTCCGTCGGGTGGCACCCCCATCAGCGGCTCGCACCCGACGCCAGGGAGGTCGCGGCGCTGGCCGAGCTGCTGCGCCACCCGCGCGCGGTCGCGGTGGGGGAGATCGGCCTCGACCTCTACTTCCGGCCCGGGTACCACGAGACTCCGCTCGATGAGCAGCAGCGAACGCTGCACATCATGCTCGAGCTCGCGGACGAGCACGCCAAGCCGGTGATCGTCCACGACAGGGAGGCCCACGAGGAGGTGATCGCCGTGCTCCTTTTGCACCCCGACGTCGGTGGCGTGATGCACTGCTTCAGCGGTGACGCCGCCTTCGCGCGCCGCTGCATCGATGCCGGCTACACGATCTCGTTCTCAGGGATCGTCACCTTCCCGCGCAGTGAGCCGCAGCAGCAGGCGGCGGCGGCAGTGGGCGACGGCGACTACGTGGTCGAGACCGACGCGCCGTTCCTCGCGCCGGTGCCGCATCGCGGACGTCCCAACCTCCCCGGGTACGTGGCTGCCACCGCGGCGCGGATCGCCGCGCTGCGCGGCGTCGACGTGGCGGTGGTGGCGGAGCACAGCACCGCCACGGCCCGCCGCCTCTTCGGGCTCCCACCGGGCGACCGATGACCGCGCGCCCTGGAGCGGCATCGCTTGACCTCTGTGACCCGGCCACCCTCCACGCCGTGGCCAGGAGGGTCGGGCTGGTGGCCAGCCGCCGGCTGGGTCAGAACTTCCTGGTCGACCGCGAGGTGCTCGACGACATCGTGTCGGCACTGGCGATCGAGCCGGCCGACGACGTCTTCGAGGTCGGACCGGGGATGGGCACGCTGACCGGTGAGCTGGCGGCCCGCGCGCACCGTGTGGTGGCGGTCGACGTCGATGAGCGCTGCGTGGCGGCCACGCGCATCACCCAGCGCTCGCGTCCCAACGTTGAGGTGGTCCGCGACGATGCGCTGCGCGTGGTGCCGGCCGCGCTGGGCCTGACGGGCCGCTGGCTGGCTGCCGGCAACATTCCGTACAGCATCACCACCGCGCTGCTGACGCGCCTCTTCGAGCTGGCCGAGCCGCCCGCCCGGGGGGTGTTCCTGGTGCAGCGAGAGGTGGCCGGCCGCCTCGCCGCCGCGGCCGGCGGGTGGAGCCTGGCCACCGTCGCCGTGCGCAGCGTGGCCACGGTCGAGCGCGTCCGCGACGTCGCCCCGGCCAGCTTCGACCCGGCGCCCGCGGTCCACTCGAGCATCGTCAAGCTCGAGCCGTCGGCGCGACTGGACCCGGCATCGCGTGCCGTTGTCATCGACATCGCCAGGGCAGCGTTCCAGATGCGCCGCAAGACCCTGCGGCATGGCATCACGCGCGCCGCCGGTGGCGATGAGGCACGTGGCATGTCGTGGCTGGAGGCCGCTGGTATCGACCCCGGCCGGCGTCCCGGGACGCTGGACCTCGACGAATGGCACAGCGTGGCCGTCGCCGCCCGTACGCTTCCCGCCAACCAGTGACCGACCCAACCACCGCGTTCCCGCCGGCAGACGAGATCGCCCCACCGGCGTCACGACGTCACCTGCACGCGGCGCGCACCGCCGTGCCACCGCTCCCCGAAGACCGCCAGGGTTTCCGTGCGGTGCTCCGGCGCCGCGACTTCCGCAGTCTCTGGCTGGCCCAGGCGGCGAGCCAGCTGGCCGACAAGTTCCTCATGTTCACGCTGCTCATCGTCGTCTACCACGTGAGCCACAAGGCATCCATCCAATCGGTGCTCATGATCGCGTACACGCTGCCGTCGGTCTTCCTCAGCGCCCCCGCCGGGGTGTACGCCGACAGGCACGACAAGCGGACCCTGATGATCGCCACCAACGCGGTCCGCGGCGTCCTCATCCTGCTCATCCCGATCATCCAGGTGCTTCCGGTGGTGGGCAACCAGGCGTGGCCGCTGATCGTGATCACCCTCCTCTTCAGCTCGGTGGGCCAGCTCTTCGCACCGGCTGAGGCGGCCAGCATCCCGGCGCTGGTCCACCGCGACCAGATCATGGGCGCCACCTCGCTCTTCATGACGACGGTCATCCTCACCGTGGTGCTCGGCGTGCCCGCGGCCACGCTGGCGATCCGCCTGGTGGGCGAACGGGCGCCGTTCTACATCGCAACGGTGCTGTTCGCGCTCGCCGCCCTGGCGATCTGGCGCATCTCCACCCCACTGCGCACCGCACGGACGGTCCCCGGGGGTGCCGCCAGTGTCCGCCGCGAGCTGCGCGAGGGGATCAGCCTGATCGCCGGCAACCCGGCGATCAGGCTCGGGTTGTACCAGCTGGCGATCGCGCTGATCGTCGTCTTCACCGTGTTCGCGCTCGGGCCGGTGTTCATGGTGCGCGAGCTGCACCGCAGCGACCAGGACACGTACCTGGTGCTGATCCCGGCAACCCTCGGGCTGGTCGGCATGGCCGCCGTGCTCGCCCAACCCGCCGCCGGCCGGCTCTCGAAGGCGCTGACCCTGGTCGTCGCCCTCGCAGTGGCCGGGGCATCGCTGGCCGCGGTCGGTCTCACGCCACCGCTGCTGCGCACACTCGGTGCGGAGGGCGCGGTGATCCCGCTGGTGCTGGTGCTCAGCGCGGTGTTCGGCTGCGCCCTGGGCGCGCTGCTCATCCCCGCGTTCACGGTCCTCCAGGAGCGTACCGACGAGGAGTCCCGCGGACGGATCTTCGGCGGCATCTTCGCGGTCATCAACGCCGCCGTGGCCATCCCGCTCTTGGTGGCGGGGATCATCGCCGACGCCGTCGGGGTCGCCGGCGTTGTGGCCGGACTTGGCGCGATCATCCTGCTTGGCGCCATCGGCGCCCGGACCGTGTTCTGGCGGCAACTCGCGGTCCTCGACGTGCCGGCGAGCGCGCCCCACTAGGGCCGCGTCGCGGCTCTGCAACGACGCGGTCGCGAAGCCATCATCTTCCTCTGCTCGCGCCCCGTCGGTGGAATGCTCGCCCGCACCCCCAGAGGGCATGCCGTGAACGCGGGAGAGGACGAGATGCGGGCCATAGTCACGTGCGAGTGCTGCGGACACCGGCAGGCGGTGGCGCGGCCGATCGGGCGGCCCGAGGCGTTCCACGTCGTCTGTCACGACTGCGAGGGGATCCTCCGGGTCGAGGTCACCGCTGACGACCTCTCCACGGCCCAGAAGAGCGTCGGCCGCGCGCGCAAGGCGCGCGTCTAGTCCCACGTCGGGGCCTCGGGCCACGGCTGGTATCATCGCGGCGCCGACGCGCGCGGGCGCATAGCTCAGTTGGTACGAGCGCTGCGTTGACATCGCAGAGGTCATAGGTTCGATCCCTATTGCGCCCACCACGCCGCGCCCTGGGCCGGCAGGCCCCGTTGCGACCCCACGAACGGCTGCCGATTCCTTAAGAAGTTGCTCAGGGCGCGACAATGCACACGTTGCGCACAGGACGGGCATGGATGTCCACAGCGACCTGATGCAGTTGTCCACACTTTTCACAGGCGAGCGCTGCGTTCGCGTCACCGTGCAGCGCGCCACCAGGCCGCCGCGGCCCGTTGACAGTGCCGTGGATGGCGGCCGTACACTCCGGCCCGTGGCATCCGATCGCGAACTCCGCGCGCACGCGACCGCACCGCGCCGGATCTGCGCCCGCCGCGGATGCACCGCCCCGGTCAAGAAGGCGACCGCGAAGTACTGCAGTGTGCGTTGCTGCTCTCTCGACCCGGAGCGCCACGCGCGCATCCGTCAGTCCGCGCAGCGCAACCGGCGCGTGCTGCCGATGACACGCCAGCTCAATTTCAGCCTGTACGCGGCCAACAACCCGGAGGCTGCGATCTCGCGCATCTCCGAGGGACGAGAGGACGTGCCACGGGGAATGTCGCGCCTCTGCAGCTGACCGTAGGGCCGGGGCGCTGGAAATCCCCAGTCGCATCTACAATTCGCGGCCATGGTTGACGAGCTCGTCGACGACGCCGCTGAAGCGGGTCTGCCCCTGGAGGTCCCCGCCGAGCTGACCCTCGACATCCTCCGCCACAGCGCCGCGCACCTCATGGCAGCCGCTGTCACCGAGCTGTTCGAGGGGGCCCAGTACGACGTCGGGCCGGCCACCGAGGAGGGCTTCTTCTACAACTTCCGCCTCGCCGACGGCGCTCACTTCAGCGAGGCCGACCTCGAGCGCATCGAGGCGAGGATGAGGGACCTGGCCAAACGACGCATCCCCTTCGAGCGCGAGATCCTGTCACGCGAGGACGCGCGCGAGCTGTTCACCGGGATCGGCCAGCGCTTCAAGGTGGAGATCATCGACCGGATGGGCGAGGACGTCGAGAACGTTGGTGTGTACCGCACCGGCGCGTTCATCGACCTCTGCCGCGGCCCCCATGTCCCCCACAGTGGTCACCTGCGTGCGGTGCGCCTGCTGCGAGTCGCCGGCGTCTACTGGCGGGGCGACGAGCGCAACGAGCAACTGCAGCGCGTGTACGGCACCGCGTTCTTCGAACGCGAACAGTTGGAGGCGTTCATCAAGCAACGCGAGGAGGCGCGGCGGCGCGACCACCGGCGGCTGGGGGCCGAGCTCGACCTGTTCCACGTCTCCGAGCACTCGCCCGGCTCCCCGTTCTGGCATCCCAACGGGATGATCATCTGGAACACCCTGGAGGACGTGCGTCGCGACGAGAACCGCAGACGCGGCTACCTCGAGGTCAAGACGCCGCTGCTGTTCGACATCGACACCTACAGGACCTCGGGTCACTACGAAAACTACGCGGAGAACATCTTCTTCGTCTCGTCGCGGGATGAGCACAACCAGCTCGCCCTGAAGCCGATGAACTGCCCGGGCCACATGCTCCTGTTCGGGACAGGATTGCGCAGCTACCGCGAGCTGCCGATCCGGTACGCGGAGTCGTCCACGCTCCACCGCGACGAGCGCAGCGGCACCCTGCATGGGCTGTTGCGGGTGCGCCACATCACCCAGGATGACGCGCACATCTTCTGCACGGCCGACCAGGTCCAGGACGAGATCCACGGCATCGTCGAGTACGCGAACCACCTCTACGCGATGCTGGGCGTGCAACCGCGCGCTGAGCTGTCGACACGCCCGGAGAAACGGCTCGGCTCAGAAACGCAGTGGGACGAGGCCGAGGCGGCCCTGGAGGACGCCCTCAAGCGCCACGGCATGGAGTACGTCATCTCGCCGGGCGAGGGAACCTTCTACGGTCCCAAGATCGACCTGCACATGACCGATTCGCTGGGACGGTCGTGGCAGATGGGGACCATTCAGCTCGACTACCAGATGCCCGCCCGGTTCGGGCTCACCTACGTCGGCGACGATGGCGAGGACCACACGCCGGTGGTGATCCACCGAGCCCTGCTGGGTTCGCTGGAGAGGTTCATCGGCATCCTCATCGAGCACTACGCCGGGCACTTCCCGGTGTGGCTGGCGCCCGTGCAGTGTGAGATCGTGCCGGTGCAGGACGACGCTCCGGAGGTGATCGATTACGCCATCGGCCTGCGCGACCGGATGCGCGGCGCGGGATTGCGCGCCGAGGTGAACGACAAGCCGGGAGAACGCATGCAGGCGCGCATCCGTGACGCCGAGCTGCGCAAGGTGCCCTACATCGCCGTGGTCGGGCGTCGCGACCTCGAGCGCGGCGACGGTGTGGTCAATGTCCGCTCCACCCGAGGGGGGACCCAGGAGAGTGTCCCCGCGGACGAGCTCGTCAGCCGGCTGCTGGACGAAGCGGCGTCGCGCTCGAACGGCTGAGTGCAGCCCAAGGGGCGCTGGCTGATCCAGGCCGTTGGTGCGCTGTTCCCGGGCGACGATCCTGAACGCCTGATCGAGGCTGGGGAGGTGCTGGTGGACGGCATCCCGGTGACCAGCCCGCGGCGCCGGCTGCGCGCGGGCGCACGGGTCACCCGGCGACCGCTCACCACGCTGCGTGGGTCCGCCAAGCTCCGCGCCGCGCTCGAGGCCTTCGCCGTGGACGTCAACGGCCAGGTGGCGCTCGACATCGGTGCCGCGGCGGGAGGTTTCACCACCGTGCTGCTCGAGGCCGGGGCCCGTCTCGTGTATGCGGTCGATGCCGGCCACGGCCAGCTGCTCGGCTCACTCCGACAGCATCAGCGCGTGGTCAACCTCGAGTCGGTCAACGTCGCCGAGCTCGACGCCGTCCTGGTGCCCGAGACGATCGACGTGGTCAGCATCGACGTCTCCTACCTCAGCGTCGCGCGGGCCTCGGCCCAGCTCGACCGCATCGCGCTGGCCGTCGACGCACAGCTGGTGGCCTTGGTCAAGCCGATGTTCGAGCTGCGCGCTGCCACGGCGCCGACAGACCGAGCCAGCCTCGACGCGGCGCTGCGGGCAGCGACCGAGGGCGTCACCGCCGCGGGCTGGGACGTGCAGGCCTCGATCGATTCCCCGGTCACCGGCGCCCACGGGGCTCGGGAGATGCTCCTCCACGCCCGGCGACGCCGGGGAGTGGGGGCGTCATGAGCGTGGTATGCTCGCTCACCGGACGCCGACGTGGCGCCGTCAAGAGGGCCCGTGCACAGCGGACCCCACCTTCCGGGTTCGCCTTGGAGGTCCAGATCGGACCGATGCCTGGATAGCGGAATCGCTGTCCAGGTTTTTTTGTTGGAGGTTTCCACCCATCGCCTTCCGAGAGTTGAGGATCAACGAGCAGATCCGAATCCCGCAGGTGCGTCTCTTCGACGACACCACCGATGAAGCGCTCGGAATCGTCCCCATCGACACAGCCCGTCAGCTCGCCGTGGACCGCGGCCTCGACCTCGTCGAGGTGGCACCGCTGGCGCAGCCGCCGGTATGCCGGCTGATGGATTACGGACGGTTCAAGTTCGAGGCCCTGAAGCGGGAGAAGGACAGCCGCAGGGACCACAACGTCGTCCAGCTCAAGGAGCAGAAGCTGCGCCCGAAGATCTCGGACCACGACTTCCGCACCAAGCTGGCGAAGGTGAAGCAGTTCCTCGGCGAGGGCGACAAGGTCAAGCTCACGATCATGTTCCGCGGACGGGAGATGGTCCACCAGGAGTTCGGCCGCAAGCTGCTCGATCGCATGACCGAGGAGCTCAGCGAGCTCGCGATCATCGAACGATCCCCGCTCGTCGAGGGACGGAACATGATCATGATCCTGAGCCCGACGACCAAGAAGCAGGCGCGCGGCGACCGCCCTCACGAGGACCGGCACCACGCTGACACCCGGGGCACGGGCAATGGCGCGGCCACGGCCGTGGCGGAGCCCGCCACGGTGGCGCCGGCCGCGGCGACCACCGCCGAGCCCGATCGACCCGCCGCGACGGCAGCCACAGAGACCGAGTCCCCGCCTCAGGCCGACGAGGGGCTCGCGACACCAGGCCAGGCCCCGGCGGAGGCGCCCCCCAAGGCGGCTGTCAAGCGCACCCGGGTCACCAGCACCGAGAAGAAGACCGCCCAGCCGCGGAGGGGAGCAAATGCCAAAGATCCGGACGCATAAGGCGACGCAGAAGCGCTTCCGCGTCACCAGCACGGGCAAGGTGATGCGCCGCAAGGCCTTCAAGTCTCACATGCTCGAGCACAAGAGCAGCAAG
The DNA here is from genome assembly GCA_963850385.1 of Candidatus Dormiibacterota bacterium. GTDB lineage: Bacteria > Chloroflexota > Dormibacteria > Aeolococcales > Aeolococcaceae > Aeolococcus. Next base: position 1,266,803 of record CAWKKS010000001.1, on the reverse strand, counting down.
CGCAAGCGCGTCATGAACATGCAGCACCCGGTGTCCGCGGCCGACGTGAAGAACGTGCGCCGACTGGCACCGTACCTGTAGGCGGGAGGAGGCACCATGGCGAGAGTCAAGAGAGGGGTCACCGCGCGTGCCCGTCACAAGAAGATCCTCGAGCTTGCCGAGGGGATGCAAGGTGACCGTCGGCTGCTGTTCAAGGCCGCCAACGAAGCGGTCATGCACTCGCTGTCCTACCAGTACCGCGACCGCAAGCTCCGCAAGGGCGACATGCGCGCACTCTGGATCACCCGCATCAACGCCGCGGCGCGACAGAACGGGCTGGCCTACAGCCAGTTCATGCACGGGCTGAAGAACGCCGGCATCGACATCAACCGCAAGATGCTCGCCGACCTCGCCGTCGAGGACTCCGCGTCCTTCACCCAGCTCGTCGAGGTGGCCCGGGGCGCTCTGACGACGGCGTGACCAGCGACCGCGGCAAGCCGGCCCGACCAGGCCAAACCGGTGGCGCCGATGTCCACTCGGTGGGCGCGCGCGCCCAGGACGAGATCGCCGCCGCCACCGACCTGCGCACCCTCGAGGATGTCCGCTCCCGCTACCTCGGGCGCGGTGACGGCCTGCTCACCGTCATTCGCAGGGGCATCGGCGCCATCGCGGACGCCGAGGCCAAGCGCGCCGTGGGGCAGGCGGTCAACGCGGTGATCGGACGCGTGACCGAGGCGCTCGAGGAGCGACGCGCGGCGCTTGGCCAGGCCGGGGGCGGCGACGCCGAGGCCGTCGACCTCACCTGGCCGCCACCGCCCCTGCGCCGCGGGCATCTCCACCCGGTGAGCCGCGTGTTCCGCGACGTCCGCCGGATCTTCGCTCAGCTCGGCTACGTCGCCGTCGGCGGCCCCGAGGTCGAGTACGACCGCTACAACTTCACGCTGGTGAACATGCCGCCCGGGCATCATTCACGCGACACCCAGGACACGTTCTTCATCGACGACGACCGCCTGCTGCGCACCCACACCTCGCCCGTGCAGGTGCGCAGCATGGTGATCAGGGGGGCGCCCCAGAGGATCATCGTCCCCGGCAAGGCGTACCGGCGCGACTACGATGCCACGCACTTCCCGATGTTCTTCCAGGTCGAGGGGATGTGCATCGACCAGGGCATCGCCTTGAGCGACCTGAAGGGCACGCTCGAGTTCTTCGCTCGGTCGACCTTCGGCGTCGACCGCGCCATCCGCCTGCGTCCCCACCACTTCGAGTTCACCGAGCCGTCCATCGAGCTCGATGTCTCCTGCGCCGTCTGCGGCGGTGACGGCTGCCGGCTGTGCAAGGGGAGCGGCTGGCTCGAGGTCCTCGGCGGCGGCATGGTTCACCCCAACGTGCTCCGCAACGGCGGGGTGGACCCACACCGCTACAGCGGGTTCGCGTTCGGCATGGGCGTGGAACGCATCGCGATGCTCAGCTACGGCATCGAGGATGGCCGCCTGCTGTACGACAACGACGTGCGCTTCGTGAGCCAGGGATGAAGGTCTCCATGGAGTGGCTGCGCGAGTACGCGGTCCTCGACGCCCCGCTGGACAGCCTGGTGCGGGGGCTGATCGACACCGGTACTGAGGTGGAGCGCGTGTTGCGCGGCCCGGCGGGGGTGGTGGTGGCGCGGGTGACCCACCTCGAACCCGTGCCCGAGTCGACCAAGGGGGTTCTCTTCGCCGACATCGAGATCGGCGAGGTCGAGCCCATCCGCGTGCTCACCGGCGCGCCCAACCTGAGCGAGGGCGACCTGGTGCCCTACGCCCCGCCCGGGACGCTGTTGCCAGGCTGGGACGAACCGCTCGGAGTTCGAGCCATGTTTGGCGGCAAGTACCACTCCCCGGGCATGCTGTGCTCGGCGGCAGAGTTGGGTGTAGGCGAAGACGCCGCCGGCATCCATCACCTCGACCACGGCGTCCCGGGCCAGCCGCTTCATGAGGTGATCGCCGTCGACACCGTCCTCGAGGTCGAGGTCACCACCAACCGCCCCGATTGCCTCTGCCACGTCGGCATCGCCCGGGAGATGGCCGCCGCGGTGGGGGAGACGGTGCGGGAGCCGGACCCCGCCATCCCCGACGGACTGCTCAGCGCAGCCAGCATGGCGATGCGGGCCGAGGTCGAGGTCGACGACGCACGGGGATGTCCGCGGTTTGCGGTGCGCATCATCGAGAACGTCGCTGTCGCGCCCTCGCCGGAGTGGTTGCAGCGCCGGCTGCGTGCGGTCGGCCTGCGTCCCATCAACAACGTCGTCGATGTCACCAACTACGTCGCCCACGAGCTGGGCCAGCCGCTGCACGGCTTCGACCTCGACCGGTTCGTCGCCGCGCAGGGCGACGGGGCCCGGACGGCGAGGGTGGTGGTCCGTCGGGGGCGCGATGAGACGCTGCTCTGCCTCGACGGGGTCGAACGCACCGTCAACGACAGCGACCTGGTGGTGTGCGCCGCCGGCACCGCCGTCAGCATCGGTGGCGTCATCGGCGGCGAGACGACGGCTGTCGACGACAGCACCCACAACGTGCTGTTGGAGGCGGCGACCTGGGACGGACCCACCATCCGCGCCACCTCCAAGCGCCTCGGCGTGCGCACCGACGCCTCAGCCCTCAATGAGAAGGGGCTCAGCGACACCCTGCCGCCGATCGCGCTCGACCGCGCCGCCGCGCTCATCGCCTCCCTCGGGGGCGGACACGTCCTCCGCGACAGCGTCGACGTCCACGCCCGGCCGCTCGAGGAGATCGCGCCCATCGAGGTCAGCGGGGCGGTGCTCACCGCCCAGCTCGGCTACCAGGTCGACGCCACGGAGGCTGCGACCGCGCTGGCCAGGCTTGGTTTCGGGGTGGAGCAGCATGGCGACGAGCTGACAGTCAATCCCCCGCACTTCCGGCGCGACGTCACCATCGTCGAGGACGTCGTCGAGGAGGTGGGCAGGTCGCTCGGCTACGACCGCGTCCCCAGCACGCTGCCGGGGCGGCGATCGCCGGTTACCGCGCTGGCCGCGGAGACGCCGGTCGAGGACCGTGTCAAGGACGTGCTCATCGGTGCCGGCTTCGACGAGGCGATCAGCTGGTCGTTCGTGTCGCGCTCGACGGCCGCGGCCCTGCAGGGCCTCGGTGCGGGGCGTCTGCCCATCCCGCTGCGCAACCCGCTCAGCGAGGAGTGGAGCGTGATGCGCACCAGCCTGCTGCCCGGCATCGTCCATGCCGTGGCCGGGAACCTGCGGCGCGGGGTGGACGATGTCCGGCTGTTCGAGCTCGGACGCGCCTTCTGGGACGGTGAGCGCCGCGGGCAGCCGCCCGGGTCCACCCGCGACGGCGCCGACGCCCGGCTCACCCCACTGCCTGCCGAGCCGCTGCTGCTCGGTGCCGCAGGCGCGGCCACCGATGCTCGCGGTGCTGCCGCGGAGATCCGGCACCTCCAGGCGGTGGTGGCCCGCCTGGCCCTCGACCTCGGCGCGGGCGTGGTGGAGACCGAGCCCGCCGCGGTCGCCGGCCTGCGCGGAGGGCGGTCGGGCCGCCTCGTGCACAACGGCGTGGCGGTGGGCGTCGTCGGCGAGCTCGACGTCGTGACCCTCGAACGGTTCGACGCGCGCGGCCGCGTCGCCGTCGCCGAGATCCAGTTGGATGCGCTCATCCCGGAGAACACCGCCCCGCGACGGTACATCGCCCCGCCGCGGCACCCGGCCGTCATCCAGGACCTCGCGGTGATCGTGGCCGAGGGGGCGCTCGCCGGCGACGCGCTGCGGGCCATCCGCGAGGCCGGCGGCAGCCTCCTCGACACCGCGGTTCTGTACGACGAATACCGCGACCCGTCGCTCGGTGCAGGGCAGAAGGGCTGGACGTTCCGGCTCGTCTTCCGCGCCCCGGGTCGCACCCTGACGTCGGAGGAGGCGCGGACGCTCCAGGACGCGATCACGGTCGGCCTGCGCGCGCGAACCGGGGCAGAGGTGCGTCGATAGCGCGCCGCGTGGCGCGGGCCGACCTGGCTCGTGGCGCCGCCGAGGTGGCCCGGGACCTGGTGGGAGCGCTGGTTGTCGCCGACCCGGGGACCGCCGCCGAGGTGCGCGCGCGCATCGTCGAGGTCGAGGCCTACCTGGGGCAGGAGGATCCCGCGTCCCACGCCTTCCGCGGGCCGACCCCGCGGGCCTCGATCATGTTCGGGCCTCCCGGCCGCCTCTACGTGTACCTCAGCTACGGGATGCATCACTGTGCCAACGTGGTCTGCGGCCCCGACGGCAGCGCTGCCGCGGTGCTGCTGCGCGCGGCCGAGGTCATCGCCGGCGCGGCGGTGGTGCGCGCCCGACGGGGGCCGGCGGTGCTCCCGCAGCGACTGCTGAGCGGCCCGGGCAACCTCTGTCGCGGGCTCGGCATCGGCACCGTGGACAACGGCGCCGACCTCTGCCTGCCCGGCCGCCTGCAGCTGGAACGGCGCCCCCAACCGCCCCCGGTCTCGTCCGGGCCGCGGGTCGGCATCAGCCGCGCCACCGACCTGCCGCTGCGCTTCTGGTGGACGGGCCACCCGGCCGTGTCCAGGACGCCCGCACAAAGAAGGGGACCGGCGATGACGCCGGCCCCCTGAAGTGCCGAACTCAGTCGGCGGCCCGGTGGATAGACCGGGCTATGAGGTGGACACCCTCGCGGGTGCCGGCTGGCCAGCCCGAACCAGGCCGCTCACCGGGATCCCACGCCTGCACTCTTCCAACCAATCACCGGAGCCGCCGGGTCTTGTGCCCGGGTTCGACGGTGGCGCAGGGAAACGGGCCCGTGGCGAACGCCCGAGTGGTTCGGGCCCTACCTCTCGGCTCGAGTGTGCCGGAGGCGCTGGAAGACCGTACGCATCGTGAAGTTCTCCTCCGTATGCAGTCGGTTCCTTGCTGCTCAGGATAGACCTCCTGCCGGAGTAGTCAAGATGCGCAGTCGATCCGTCACCGCCCGCTGAGCCAGGACCACCACCTCATAGACTGAAGCCGGCGGCGCGAATACAATGGCAAACGCCTGTTCGACAACGGAGGACCCATGTCCGGTCACAGCAAGTGGGCGGGGATCAAGCACAAGAAGGCGATCGTCGACGCCAAGCGTGGACAGGTCTTCACCAAGGTGGCCCGTGAGCTGTCGGTCGCGGCCCGCGAGGGCGGACCCGACCCCGCCGCGAACTTCCGCCTTCGGCTGGCCATGCAGAAGGCGCGCGAGGTCAACATGCCCGCCGACAACATCGAGCGGGCCGTGCAGCGCGGCGCGGGCGGCAAGGACGGCAGCCAGCTCGAGGAGATCCGCTACGAGGGCTATGGTCCCCACGGGGTGGCGGTGATGGTCGACGTGCTCACCGACAACCGCAATCGGACGGTGGCGGCGGTTCGCAACCTGTTCACCCGCTCCGGCGGGTCGTTGGGCGAGACCAACAGCGTGGGCTGGATGTTCACCCAGCAGGGCGTCCTGCGCGTCGTGGCCGGCGCCGACGACCCCGAGGAGCTGGCCCTGCGCCTCCTGGAGCTCGTCGACGTCGGTCACGACGGCGACGTCAGCGTCGATGACGACGCGGTCATCGTGACCGTCGACCCGGTCCACTTCGAGGCCGCGCGCGCCGCCATCGAGCACGCAGGCCTGGCCATCGACTCCGGCGAGGTGACCATGAACCCGAGCACCTCGGTGGCGCTCGATGCGAAGCAGGCGGCCGCGGTGCTGCGTCTGCTCGACGCCCTCGAGGAGGACGACGACGTGCAACAGGTCTACGCCAACGCCGAGATCCCTGACGACGTCCTCGAGTTCGGTCGGCTGAGGGTGCGCGTCCTGGGCGTCGATCCGGGACTGGGACGAACCGGCGTCGCGGTCGTGGACGGTGGGCCGGGGTCGCTCACCCTCGTGCACAGCAGCTGCCTGAGCACCACCGCGGACGCCGCCGACCCGCAGCGCCTCTACGCGCTGTCGCGGTTGATCACCGCCGTGGTCAGCGAGTACCGGCCGGCCTTCGCCGCCGTGGAGCGGCTGTTCTTCTCGACCAACCGCACCACGGCAATGCGGGTCAGCGAGGCCCGCGGCGTCCTTCTGTGCGCGCTGGCGGCTGCGGGCGTCCCGGTCTTCGAGTACACGCCCAACGAGGTCAAGGAGGCGGTCGCCGGCTACGGGGCGGCCCGCAAGCCACAGGTGCAGAGGATGACGCGCCAACTGCTCGCGGTGGAGCGGATCGAGGGGCCCGATGACGTCGCCGACGCGTGCGCCGTCGCCGTCTGTCATCACCATCGCGCCGCCCTGACCGTGCGGGTGCGCCGCCAGGCACAGCCGGCACGGGTCTCTGCGCTCGACACCGCCGTCGCGGCTGCACGCCACCGCCTCGGTGCGGCGACGCGGTGATCGCGCTGCTCCGCGGCACGGTCCTGTGGGTCGACGAGGACGTTGTCACCGTGGACGTCAACGGTGTCGGGTACGCGGTGCAGTGCCATCTGCGCACCGCCGTCGCCCTGCATGACAGCCCTGCCCAGGTAACCCTCCACGTGCACACCTCCGTCAGCGCTGACGCCATCCGCCTGTACGGTTTCACCAGCCGCGAGGAGCTGCGCCTCTTCCGGCTGCTCATCGCGGTCGAGCGCATCGGCCCCAAGGCGGCGCTCGGCATCCTCGGACGCGCCGACCTCGCCACCATGGTGCGGGCCCTGCGCAGTGGCGACGCCGCGATGGTCTCCACCGTGCCCGGGATCGGCGCCAAGACGGCCGAGCGCGTGGTGCTCGAGTTGCGCGACAAGTTGGACGGCCTGGCGCTCCCCGGCGACCGGGCAACGCCAGTGGAGGCGGCGGCGGAACAGGCGATCCGCGCGGCGGTCGACGGGCTGGCAACCATGGGCTTCCGCGAGAACGCGGCCCGTGACGCTGTCAAGGCTGCGCTCACCGACGGGGCCGCGCCCCTGGACGTCGCCGCCCTGGTGGCCGCCGCGCTGCGACGCCTCGACATGGTGGCGGCGGGGTGATGACCGAACCGCGTCCCGTCGACCCGCTGGAGCACGAGGAGGACCACGCGGCCGAGGTCGCGCTGCGTCCCCAGCGCCTCGAGGATTTCGTCGGCCAGGCCAACATCCACGAACAGGTGCGCGTCCTCGTCGAGGCGGCGCGCGGGCGTGGCGAGCCCCTCGACCACGTCCTCCTGTACGGGCCCCCGGGTCTTGGCAAGACGACGCTGGCGCAGATCATCGCCACCGAGATGGGCGTCCAGGCGCGGCTGACCTCGGGGCCGGCGCTCGAGCACCAGGGCATGCTCGCCTCCATCCTCACCTCGCTGAACGACCGCGACGTCTTCTTCATCGACGAGGTCCACCGTCTCAACCACGCGGTGGAGGAGGCCCTGTACCCGGCCATGGAGGACCTCGCCTTCGACTTCGTCGCGGGGCGTGGCGCGGGTGCCCAGACGCTGCGCCTCAGCCTCAACCGCTTCACGGTGATCGCGGCGACCACCCGTGCCGGGGCGCTGGGAGGGCCGTTGCGCGATCGGTTCGGGGTGACCTTCCGCCTCGACTACTACGACGACGGCGAGCTCGCCGACATCATCAGGCGCAGCGCGCGACTGATGGCGATCCCCATCGACGACGATGGCGCCGCGCTGCTCGCCTCCCGTGCCCGCGGCACGCCGCGCGTCGCCAACCGGCTGCTGCGCCGCGCCCGTGACTATGCGCAGGTTCGCGCCGCCGGGCACATCGACGTTGCCGCGGCCACCTCGGCTCTCGACATGCTCGGCATCGACGCCGCCGGCCTGGACGAGATGGATCGCCGCGTCCTGGCCGCGTTGTGCGGTCCGCTGCGCGGGCACCCGGTCGGGGTGCAGACGATCGCGGTGAGCGTGCAGGAGGAACCCGAGACGATCGAGGACGTCGTCGAGCCCTACCTGATCCGGCTCGGCATGCTGGCGCGTACGCCGCGCGGGCGCGTCCCGACGGCGCGCGCCTACGAGCACCTCGGGCTCACGGTGCCGCCGGGCACCGTCGGCGCAGACGCCTCCCAGACAGCGCTCTTCTCTTAACGCTGCGAGGGCGATGACGGGGGCAGATCGCGCCGCTATGCCGGCACCGGCAACCGACCTGTTCGACTACGCGTTGCCGAGCGAGCGTATCGCGCAGACACCGGTGGAGCCGCGTGACTCTGCGCGCCTCCTGCACCTGGGGCCGCGGGGCGCGCTGAGCGACCACGTGTTCACCGAGCTCCCCGGCCTGCTCCGACCCGGCGACCTGCTGGTCGCCAATGACACCCGGGTTCGCGCCGCCCGCCTCCGCGGGCGCCGGGAGGACGGCGGCCGCGCCGAGGTCCTTTTGCTCGAGCACCTCGATGCCCGTCGCTTCACGGCCCTGGTGAGACCCGGGCGACGGCTCCGTGAGGGGATGTGGGTCCGAGTCAGCGACGGCCTGCGCATCAGCATCGCCGGGCCCGCGCCCGGCCACGCCGGCGCGAGGTTGGTCACGCTCGAATGCGACGAGGACGTCGAGGCCGTCATCGCCGCTGCCGGTGAGCCGCCCCTGCCTCCCTACATCCGCGCCCCGCTGGCCGACACCGAGCGGTACCAGACGGTGTACGCGGCGGGCGAACCGACATCCGCAGCTGCCCCGACCGCGGGACTGCACTTCACCGAGCATGTGCGCGCCGCGCTGGCAGGGCGTGGCGTCGGCTGGTGCACCGTGCAGCTCGACGTCGGCCTCGGGACCTTCGCGCCGATCACCGCGGCCGACCTCGGCGCCCACCGCATGCACGCCGAGCGGTGCACGCTGCCCGCGGCGACCGCGGCGTGCATCGCACAGACGCGTGCCGCGGGCGGGCGGGTCGTGGCGATCGGCACCACCGTCGTCCGCACCCTCGAGTCGCACGTCGACGAGCGCGGGGAGCTCCAGCCCGGGACGCGCAGCACCGACCTCTTCATCACCCCCGGCCACCGCTTCCAGGCGGTCGACGGGCTGCTCACCAACTTTCACCAGCCGCGCTCATCGCTGCTGGTGCTGCTCGCCGCGTTCCTCGGTGAACGGCACTGGCGCCGCGTCTACGACCACGCGCTGGCGCGCGGCTACCGGTTCCTCAGCTTTGGGGACTGCATGCTCTGCTGGCGCGCTGGGGCCCCGTGACAGCTCTTCGCATCGAGGCGCGCGACGGTGCGGCGCGCGCCGGCACGCTGGTGACCGGACACGGTGAGGTGCGCACCCCTGCCTTCATGCCGGTCGGCACGCACGCGACGGTGAAGTCGCTGCACCCCGACGAGGTCCGCGCTGCCGGCGCCGACATCCTGCTCTGCAACGCCTACCACCTGGCGCTGCGGCCCGGGGTCGAGCTGATCGAACGCGCCGGCGGGCTGCACACCTTCATGGGGTGGGACGGTCCGATCCTCACCGACAGCGGCGGCTTCCAGCTGGTCAGCCTGCGCGCCGTCACCAGCGTCGACGAGGAGGCGGCGACGTTCGTCTCGCCGTACGACGGCACGCGCCTGCGCGTCACCCCGGAGGAGGCGGTGGCGATCCAGGCGCGGCTCGGCGCGGACATCGTCATGTGCCTCGACCAGCCGGTGGGGTGGGGCCGCAGCGCTGCGGACGCCGAGCTGGCCACCGGCCGCACCCACCGCTGGGCGGCGCGGTGCCGGGCGGCGCACCCGGGGAATGGCCGGCTCCTCTTCGGGATCTGCCAGGGAGGCTTCGACGCCCAGGGCCGCGCCGACTCGGCGCGCCAGGTCGCCGCCCTCGACTTCGACGGCGTGGCCGTCGGCGGCCTCTCCGTCGGCGAGCCGCTTGACGTCATGGAGGCGATGACCGCGGCGTCGGTCGCCGAGCTCCCCGCTGAGCTCCCGCGTTACTTCATGGGGCTGGGGACGGACCGGGAGCTCCTCACCATGGTGGCCCTGGGCGTCGACATGTTCGACTGCGTCGCGCCGACGCGGTTGGCGCGCACCGGCGCGGCGATGACCCCGGGAGGGCGGCTCGCGCTCCGCCGGGCGGCCTACCGGGACGACCTGCGGCCGCTGGTCGAGGGCTGCCTCTGCACCGCCTGCGCGCGGTTCTCACGCGCCTACATACGCCATCTCATCGGCGCCGGTGAGATCCTCGGTCACCGACTGCTCAGCGTCCACAACATCACCCACATCACCAGCTTGATGGCGGCAGCCCGCGCCGCCATCGTCGAGGGCCGCTTCGCCGGCTTCCGCGACCAGACCGAGGCGCGCCTGACCGCCGGCGATGAGATCGACACCGCGCCCGACGGCGCCGACCTGGCGGATTCGCCGCGGCCGGCCAGAGCGATCGGTTCAGCGGGGCTCCCGGGTACACTCGGCCGTCGTGGCTGAGTTCTTCCTCCGCGTCAGCCGTGTGCGCGTGGTCATCGTCGTGCTGGTGATCCTCGGCGCCCTCTTCATCGACGGCTACAGCATCTTCTACCGCTACGTCGTCGTCCACCAGCCCTTCCCGCAGGCGCTGACCACGGTCCCGAGCATCGGTGGCCACCCGATCACCTTCGTCAAGGGGCTCGACCTCGTGGGCGGGACGGAGCTGGTCGTCGAGGTCTGCCATGGCCTCAACGACCCGCCCAACGCCGGCTGCCGCAACGGTCCCAGGGGGCAGACCGTCAGCGAGGCGCGCGACAAGACGATCCCCCTGCTGGCGGCGCGCGTCAACGGCCTGGGCGTGACCGAGGGAAAGGTCTCCGCGCAGGGCACCGACCAGATCCTCATCCAGCTGCCCGGGGTGGGCATCGACGAGGCCAAGGCCGCCGTCGGTACCACCGCCAAGCTGCACTTCGCCACCGCCGTGGCCGGCTCGCCCAACCCGGGCGACCCCAGGTTCCTCGCCGACCAGGAACAGCTCTACGACCCCGCCCAGTTCGGCAACCCCCAGCTCTACCCGGCCGGCTACCACTGGAAGATCGATGATGCCCTCGACGCCAGCGATGTCACCTCGGCCGACGTGGGCACCGACTCGACGGGCCAGATCGCGGTCAACATCACCTTCAACGAGGCCGGCGCCACCGAGTGGAACAAGGTCACCACGGCGGCGTACGCATTCACCCAGCGCAGCCCCCAGGCCCCGCCGGCGCAGGCGCAGGTGGCGATCTTCCTCGACAAGGACATCATCACCGCGCCGGTCGTGCAGCAGCCGTCCAGCAACCAGACACAGATCACCGGCGGCTTCACCAGCCAGCAGGCGCAGGCGCTGGCCAGCGACATCTCCGCGGGCGCCCTGCCCGCGGAGATCGGCACCGTGCAGGCCAACGTGGTCAGCGCCACCCTCGGTCAGCAGACCGTGCAGCGCAGCCTGATCGCGGGCGCCGTCGGGCTGATGATCATCGTCCTCTTCATGATCGCCTACTACAGGTTCCCGGGCCTGCTCGCCTGCCTGGCACTGGTCGCGTACGGCGCCATCGTGCTCGCCCTGTTCAAGCTCATCGGCGTGACCATCTCCCTGGCCGCGCTCGCCGGGTTCGTGTTGAGCGTCGGCATGGCCGTCGACGCCAACGTGCTCATCTTCGAGCGAACGCGCGACGAGTTACGTCACGGACGCAGCGTGGGCCCGGCGGTCGACACGGGCTTCCGGCGCGCCTTCCCGGCGATCCGCGACAGCAACGTCTCCACGATCATCGCGTGCCTGGTGCTGTTCGGCCTCGGCACCGACGTGGTCAAGGGCTTCGCGCTGACCCTGGGCATCGGCGTGGCGGTGAGCTTCTTCAGCGCGGTGACCGTGACGCGCGCGCTCCTGGCCGCGGCGCTGCGCCTGCGCCTGGGTCGCAACCCGACGCTCTACACGCAGATCCACGACGAGTACGAGCAGAAGCCACCGCGCGGCCAGTTCGACATCGTGCGTTCGCGCAACTGGTATTTCGCCGGCTCGCTGGCGATCATCATCCCCGGCATCCTGGCGATCATCGTCTGGGGATTCCGGTTGGGGCTCGATTTCCGCGGCGGCTACAAGGTCGACGTGGCCCTGAGCCACGCGACCACGCAGGCGCAGGTGGCCAACACCGTCAATTCGGTGATCGGCAACCTCGAGCCGCAGATCCAGGCCGACTCGAGCACCCGCTACGAGATCAGCTTCCTGCCCGGCACGGCCAACGGCGGCAAGGACCCGGTGGACGCGGTGCAGTCGGCCCTGAAGACGTCCTACGGGATCCCCACGGACCCGCGGACGCACAACCCCGACATCCAGGAGCAGTTCATCGGCCCGAGCGTGGCCTCCGACCTGGTGCGCAGCGCCATCGTGCTGATCCTTGTCGCCTCAGCGCTGATCGCCGTCTACCTGGCACTGGCGTTCCGCCGCCAACGCGTCATCTCCGCGTGGCGTTTCTCGGCGTGCGCCTTCTTCAAGCTGCTCCACGACGTCTTCGTGCTCGCCGGGATATGGGCGATCCTCGGCCATTTCACCAGCCTCGGAGAGGTCGACACGCTGTTCGTCACGGCCATCCTCACCTCGGTGGCGTTCTCCATCCACGACACCATCGTCGTCTTCGACCGCGTCCGTGAGAACCTGCGGTTCGGGCCGCGCCTGACCTTCGACCAGGTCATCAACCTCTCCACCGTGCAGACCATGACCCGGTCGCTCAACACCTCGTTGACCGTCGTGTTCGTGCTGCTCGCCCTGGTGCTCTTCGGCGGCTCGACGATCACCGGGTTCGTGCTCGCCCTGCTGATCGGGATCGTCACCGGCACGTACAGCTCCATCTTCAACGCCAGCACGCTGTTGGTCGCCTGGCAGAAGGCCTCGGCGATGCGCAGCGGTGGAGCACCGCCGCCGGGCTCGCCGCGTCGGGTGGCTCGCGCCGCCTGACAGCTCCCCACAACACATGAATACGGTATCGACAGAGCAGCTGACCGACCTGGTGCAGCCGTCACTGCGGCACCTGGGGCTCGACCTCGTCGACCTGCAATGGCGCCCCGGGCGCAGCAGCGTGCTCCGCCTGGTCATCGAACTCGGCGCATGGGGTGAGCCTCGACGACTGCGAGCGCGTCTCGCACGCCGTCGGCGCGGTCCTCGACGCCTACGATCCGATCGCCGGGCGGTACTCGCTGGAGGTCTCGTCGCCAGGTGCGGAGAGACCGCTGCGCACCGACCTCGAGTGGCAGTCCGCGGTGGGCCGTCGGGTCAACGTGCGCGTCCGCAGCGGCGACGCCGAGCTGGTCGTCGAGGGCCGCCTTCTCAGGATCGACGGTGGGGCCATCGAGGTGGAGGCGCGCGACCGCCACCGGCGGCGGCTGACCACGCTGGCCCGCGCCGAGGTGGTCGCGGCCCGCATCGTGGTTGACATCTGAGCGCCGTGAGCGAGGACGCACCGGCGCCCCTGGAGGGCGCCATCGCCACGCTGCGCGAGACCACAGCGCTGAACGACGATCGCCTCGCCGCGCTCTTCGAGGCTGCCTTCGTCGACACCTACCGCCGGGTCATCGATGACGATCCGTCCATCCACGCCCGCGTCGACCTGCAGTCGGGCCACTGCTCGATGTACCGGCGCGGCCCGGATGGCGGGGAGGAGACGGTGGACGTCTCCGTTCCCGACTTTCCCCGCCAGGCCGCCCACGCGGCCCGGGCCGCCGTGGCCGGCGCGCTGCGCGAGGCGGGGAAGGACCGCGTGCTCCGCGAGGCGTCTCTGCGGCGCGGTGAGCTCATCGACACCGTCGTCGACACCCGGTCGGGGCCTGTCTGGTACCTGCGCGCCGGGGAGATGACGGTGTTGCTGCCGCCCGAGGAGCAGATCGTCGGCGAGGAGCTGGTCGCCGGCCGGCACCTCAAGGTCATGGTGCTGGAGGGGCGTCGCCGCGCCCAGGACGCCGTGGTCGTGGTCTCGCGGTCGCACCCGCAGCTGCTACGGCTGCTCCTCGAACAGGAGGTCCCCGAGGTCGCCAACGGCCAGGTGGTGGTGCGCGGCATCGTGCGCGAGGCGGGCCGGCGCAGCAAGGTGGCCGTCGAGGCCGTCGATCCCGCGGTCGACGCGCGCGGCGCCTGCATCGGTCCGCGCGGGGTTCGCCACCAGGCGATCACCTCGGTTCTCGGTCGTGAGCAGGTGCAGATCATCGTCTGGTCGGACGACCCCGCCACCTACATCGCCAACGCCCTCGCCCCGGCCACGGTGCGAGGGGTCCGCCTCGACGAGGAGACCCGCACCGCCACAGTCACGGCGGACGCCGACCAGCTGTCCCTGGCCATCGGCAGGGGAGGGGACAACGCCCGCCTGGTCGCCCGTCTCTCCGGCTGGCGGATCGACGTCGTCGATGTCGAGGCCCGGTGACCGGCCGGGTGCCGCGGCGGACCTGCGTCGGCTGCCGCCAGGTGCGTGACCGGCCCGAGCTGGTCCGGCTCGCCCTTGGAAGCGGCGGACAGGTTACCCTTGATACTCGCAACCAGCTTCCCGGCCGGGGAGCCTACCTCTGCGCTGACGGCATCGACTGCCTGACGCAGGCACGGCGCCGGCGGGCACTGATGCGTTCCCTGCGGGTGGGGGAAGATGTCATCAACTACGCGGAGCTGAGCGCAGCCCTCGAGGCGCTCATCCAGGAGGTCCAGCCATCGCCACGGTGAAGAAGCTCTCCCTGCCGGCCACGGTGCCGGTCAAGGAGCTTGCCGAACGCCTTTCGGTCTCCGGGCCGCAGCTCATCAAGTACCTGATGGGCAACGGGGTCATGGCCACCCTCAACCAGTCCGTGGACTTCGACACCGCCGCCCTGGCCGCCGATCACTTCGGCTTCGAGGCGGAGAGTGAGGAGGCGGCCACGGCGGCTGCCGCCGTCCCGGGATCCACCCGGCGCCGTCATCCCCTGCTCGACCAGTCCGGCGCCGACCCGGCAACCCTGATGTCGCGACCGCCGGTCGTGACCGTCCTCGGTCACGTCGACCACGGCAAGACCTCGCTCCTCGACGCCATCCGCGAATCCGCGGTGGCCGCCGGCGAGGCCGGGGGGATCACCCAGAAGATCGGCGCCTACCAGGTCGAGAAGAACGGTCGCAAGATCACCTTCATCGACACCCCGGGCCACGAGGCCTTCACGGCGATGCGCGCCCGCGGGGCTGACGTGACCGACATCGCCGTGCTCGTCGTCGCCGCCGACGACGGCGTGATGCCCCAGACCGAGGAGGCGATCCAGCACGTCCGCACCGCCGAGGTGCCGATCATCGTGGCCCTCAACAAGATCGACAAGGACGGTGCCAACCCCGACCGCATCCTCCAGCAGCTCGCCGACCGCGGGCTGGTGAGCAGCGACTACGGCGGCGATATCACCGTCGTCCGCACCAGCGCCAAGACCGGCGAAGGCGTCAACGACCTGCTCGACATGATCCTGCTGACCGCCGACGCCGAGGTCGAGCCGAAGGCCAACCCCAAGGGCGGCGCCGTCGGGACGGTCATCGAGTCGCACCGCGACCCCGGACGCGGGCCGGTCGCGACCGTCCTGGTGCAGAACGGCACGCTGAAGGTGGGCGACTACATCGTGGCCGGCCAGGTGTACGGCCGGATCCGGGCTCTCCTCGACGAGCGCGGCGGCCGGCTGCAACAGGCAGCACCCAGCGCGGCGGCCGTGGTCACCGGTCTGTCCGGCGTGGCCGAGGCCGGCGACGTCTTCCAGGTGATGGCCAATGAGCGCGCCGCGCGGTCGCTGGCCGAGGAACGGGGCTTCGCCGCCAAGCAGCAGCTGGCCCAGCCGGTGCGGCGGATCACGCTCGCCGACCTCGCCTCCCAGGTTGCCGAGGGCTCGGTGAAGTCGCTCAACGTGGTCGTCAAGGCCGAGGCGAACGGTTCGCTCGAGGCGCTGCGCGGCCAGATCGAGAAGATCGATGACCCCAACGTGCGGGTGGTCATCGTGGCCTCCGGCGTCGGGCCGGTCGGCGAGGCGGACGTCAACCTTGCCGCGGTGACCGACTCGATCGTCATCGGCTTCAACGTCCGCCCGGACGATCGAGCCAAGGCCGCGGCCGACACCCAGGGAGTCGACGTCCGCTACTACGACGTCATCTACCAGGTCACCGACGACATCGCCAGCGCGATCAAGGGCCTGTACGAGCCCACCTTCGTCGACGTGTTCCAGGGGCGCGCCGAGGTACGCCAGGTGTTCACGGTGGATGGCCGGCCCGCGATCGCCGGCTCGCACGTGGTCGACGGCCGCATCCCGCGCAACTCCATCTGCAACGTCCTCCGCGATGGCAGGCAGATCGCGCGCAGCCGCATCGCGGTCCTGAAGCGGTTCAAGGACGACGTCCGCGAGGTCGCCCGCGGCTACGACTGCGGCATCACCCTGGAGGATTTCGGCGACTTCGTCGTGGGCGACATCCTCGAGGCGTACACGGTCGAGCAGCAGAACCTGTGAGTGCAATCTCGGCTCGCCACCGCGGTCCAGACCGCGCGGGGATGACGAGCTTCCACAGCCACGCCCAGCAGGGGTCGCGGCCTCCGCGAAGCGAGCGCGTCGCTGAGCTGCTCCGCCAGGAGATCTCCCAGATGATGCTCATCGAGATGAAGGACCCGCGGGTGCGCATGGCCTCGATCAGCGAGGTCAAGGTGGCCCGTGACATGAAGAGCGCCCGGGTCATGGTCAGCGCGATCGGCGACGAGCGTGAGCGGCGCGCGGTGGTGACCGCGCTGCGCCATGCCGAGGGCTACCTGCGCGGCCAGCTCGGCGAGAGGCTCGAGAGCCTCAAGACGCCGCCCAAGCTTCGGTTCGAGCTCGACGAGTCCATCGCGTACAGCATCCACATCGCCAGCGTGCTCCGCGAGCTCGACCCGCCCGGCGATGGCACCGAGCCACTCGCGGAGGTCGTCGAATGACAGCTGTCACCACCCCCTGGCCCGCGCTCGACGACGTCGTCGGCGACATCCGCCAGGTGATCGACCGCGCGCGGGTGATCGCGTGCCTGGCGCACAAGGACGCCGATGCCGACAGCCTCGGCTCCGCTCTCGGCTTCGCGCTGTCGATGCGCGCCATGGGCCGCGAGGTCCGCGTCCTGGTTCCCTCGCCGATGCCCCGGATGCTCGAGTACCTGCCGGGCTTCGACACCGTCAGCGAGGAGGCCGGTGACATCGACACCCTGTTCACCTTCGACTGTGCGACCGTCGGCAGGTTCGGTGACAAGCAGGACTTGATCGCCCGGGCCAACACGGTGGTCAACGTCGACCACCACGTGAGCAACGAGGGTTTCGGCACCATCAACCTCATCGAGGCGACCGCCAGCGCCACCGGCCAGGTCGTGCACCGGCTGCTCACCAGCATCGGGGCTCCGATCACCGCCGGCGTCGCCACCAACCTGTACGCCGCGCTCTTCACCGACACCGGTGGCTTCCGCCACGAGAACACCACCGAGACGGCCCTGCGTCTGGGCGCCGACCTGGTGGCGGCGGGCGCCGACCCGGGTTGGGTGGCCCTGAAGAGCTACAAGTCACGCTCGGTGTCACAGATCAAGCTCGAGGGGCTGGCGGTGGCGCGGCTGACGACGGAGTTCGACGGCCGCCTCGTCTGGTCGCAGATCACCCAGCAGATGCTCGGTGAGGCCGGCGCCGACATGATGGAGTCCGAGGGCGTGATCGACCAGCTGCAGAGCATCGACACCATGCAGATCGCGCTGCTCTTCAAGGAGCATGGCCCCGGGGTCACCAAGGTGAGCGTGCGCACCCGCGACCCGTACGACGCCACGGCGGTCTGCCGGCCGTTCGGCGGGGGAGGACACCACCGGGCCGCCGGCGCTGAGCTGCGCGAGCCCCTGGCGGTGTTCGAACCGCGTGTCCTCGATGTCGCCCGGGAGCTGCTGCGGTCCTCACGGTGACGCCGACCCTGGCGGGGCCGCGCACCGCCACCACCAGCGGCATCCTGGCCATCGACAAACCCGCGGGGATGACGTCCTTCGACGCGGTCCGGGTGGTGCGGCGCGTGTTCAACGAGCGCCGCGTGGGTCACGCCGGCACCCTCGATCCCACCGCCACCGGTCTGCTCCCGGTGTGCATCGGCCAGGCGACGCGACTGGTCGACTACTTCCACCAGCAGACCAAGACCTATCGCTGCGTGGTGCGCCTCGGACAGGTCAGCGACACGCTCGACACCGAGGGCGCGGTGGTTGCGTCCGGCGATGCCTCGGCGGTGACCCAGGCCGACGTCGCCGCTGCCGCCGCGCACTACGTGGGTGACATCGACCAGGTGCCTCCCATGCACTCCGCGGTGCGGCATGAGGGCAAGCACCTCTACGAGCTGGCCCGCAGCGGCCGCGAGGTCGAGCGCAAGGCGCGCACGGTGCATATCGAGAGCATCGAGGTGACCGGCTTCCGTCCCGGCACCCTCGCGGAGGCGGAGCTCACAGTGGTGAGCGGCAAGGGCGCATACATGCGCGTGCTCGCCGCCGACATCGGCGCACGGCTCGGCACGGGCGCCCTCCTGGCGTGGCTCTCGCGCACCTCCTACGGTCCGCTGACGCTCGAGGATGCCGTGAGCCCCGACGCACTGGCCGCGCTGGAGGATCCCACCGTCGCCCTGCTGCCGCTCGACAACGCGGTGGCGTTCCTGCCGCGCATCGACCTGCCGCCGCAACAGGCGACCATGGTGAGCCGCGGCCAGCCGGTCTGGTTGTCGCGGGCGCCCGCGCTGACCGCGGGCAACCAGTGCAGGGTGCACAGCGCGGACGGGCGGCTCATCGCCATCGGCGAGATCGCCGGCACCCTGATGCGGCCGACGAAGGTCCTCAACAGCTAGCCGCATGCGCGTCGACAGCGGGCTGGCAACCAGGCAGGAGAGCGATCCACCGGTCGTCCTGACCATCGGCAACTTCGACGGCGTCCACCTCGGACATGCCGCGCTGCTTGAGGCGGTGCGTGCCGGGGCGGCGGCGCACGGAGCGCAGTCCGCCCTGCTGACGTTCGATCCCCATCCGCGCTGCGTCCTGGATCCCGCCCACTGCCCCCAGGCACTCACCACCGTGGCGGAGAAACGCGACCTGCTCGGCGCCACTGGGCTCGATCGACTGCTGGTGCTGCCGTTCACGCGCGCCGTGAGTGCGTGGGGCGCCGAGCAGTTCTGCGACAAGCTGACGGCCGCGCTCGACCTGCGCGCGCTGGTGGTGGGTCATGACTTCGCGCTGGGCCACAAGCGGCAGGGCGACATCGCCTTCCTGCGCGAGTACGGGTCGCGCCACGGGTTCCCGGTGGTCGTGGTCGATGCGGTGCAGGTTGGCCACGAGGTGGTGTCGTCGTCCCTGGCGCGATCGCTGGTGGGCGAGGGGGAGGTGCGCCACGCCGCCGCGCTGCTTGGCCGCGAGTACTTCATGGACGCCGTCGTGGAGCACGGGGAAGAGGTGGGACGCCACCTCGGGTTCCCCACCGCCAACCTGTCGATCGAAGCGTCCAAGTGCCTTCCGGCGCCCGGGATCTACGCGATGTGGGTGCGGGTGGATGGCACCTGGCACGCGGCGGCCACCAACGTCGGGTACCGACCGACCTTCGGCGGCGACCGCCTCACGGTCGAGGCCTTCCTGCTCGACTTCAGTGGTGACCTCTACGACCACGAGGTCCGAGCCGTCTTCGTCGAGCGCATGCGCGAGGAACGCAACTACGCCGTTGTCGACGAGCTCGTCGCGCAGATCGCGCGTGACGTCGAGGACGTCCGAGCGGTGCTGGCTCGGGAGCAGCCGCCCGCAGGGTGACCCACTCGCGACAGGCGGTGCCGCTGCGCGTCGACGCCCTCGGTCAGGTGGGGCTGGGCGCGAAGGGCACGGCCTCGATCTGGAAGACCGGGTAGGGCCCGGCAGACCAGACCACGGGCGAATCAGCCGGCTCGTACGTGTACGCGAAGGCCATCGGCGCGGCAGCGCCCGTGCTGTACGCCCCGGACACCTCGATGTGGAAGTGCTCGGTCGCAGTGATCGCCACGCCGGGCGCGGCGGCCAGGCCGCGGTACTGGTGGTACACGCTGCACTTGGCATCGGCGTCCGGCCACGTCCCGGTGGCGGAGTCGAATGTCGGGGCACCGTTGGGAGGTGTGGGGTTGCTTGACCCCTGGCCACGCACCTGGGTGTCGCCGGAGGGATCGTGGAAG
Organism: Candidatus Dormiibacterota bacterium; assembly: GCA_963850385.1. Lineage (GTDB taxonomy): Bacteria > Chloroflexota > Dormibacteria > Aeolococcales > Aeolococcaceae > Aeolococcus. The sequence goes on along the minus strand of CAWKKS010000001.1, from coordinate 1,246,802 downwards.
TTCCACTGCACCCCGTCGGCGACGATGGAGACGGCGACGCGGCCGGAAACGGTGACCGGCAGCTGGCCCGCGACGCCGTGGAGGGTGAGGGGCAGAGTGAGCGTGAACGGGTTGGGCGTCCGTGACCCCGTGGGCAGGCCCGTGTCGACCCCGACACACGTCGGGATCCCGACATAGGTTGGCGATCCCACCGGCGGTGAGCTGACGATGCCGCCGCGGCGGAAGCTGTGCCACAGGTCCTCGGCGATCTGGTTGACCTGCGCGGTGAAGGACGGGACCGCGGTGGTCACCTGAGCGACCAGGCTTGGCGGATCGCTGGCGACCACCTTCAACCCGCTGCAGTACTCCGGTCCATACACGGGCAGGCCGCCCGGTCCGATCCGCACCTGGTCGTGCACCACCTGGCCGGCGTCGACATACACCGCCTCCTGCATCGTCCACGTGGTGGCATCCTCGGAGGTGGCCCTTGCACCGGCGACCGGTGGACCGACCGGCTCGTAGAAGCTCGCCGCCGTGAAGGGCGGCGTCTTCAAAAGGTACGCGATGGCGGCGGACGGGTTCTGAAACGCGGAGTCCGAGGCGGCGGCAATCTGCTGCTGCTGGAATGCATTCAGCTCGTCGGCGATCCCCTGGCCGGCGGCGAAGAAGTCGGCGTTCTGCTGCGCGGCGGTCTCGACCGGCTCAGCCGGCACGCGGACAGAGGTGGGCCCGTCCGGCGACCCGATGGGCAGCGGCGACGCGATCGTCGCGGTGGCGGTGAGGCCCGATTCCGGGTTGCCGGCGAGCAACGGCGCCAGGGTGACGTAGTGGCGACTGGCAGCACCGTTCGTGGGATCGATCACCCCGACGGGGATCTGCTGGGTGACGATGCAGGGAGACCCCAAGGGCAAGCCCCCCGTCGCCGACAGCACGCCGGAGCCCTGGTCCTGAGGCGTCGGCGCCGCCGGGGGCGGCAGCCCACACGCCAGTGCCGCGCCGATACCAGCGGTGCCGCCACCGCCAGCACCCGCACAGCCGCCGACGAGGTGCCCGCGGCCTACACGAGCTTGGCTCATTGAAGCTGCGATGCAACATCGCGACCAGAGACGCGCAGATCAAGCGCCGCGACCTCAGACGACGCACACCAAGTCGAAGGAGCGCCGCGAGCTGTGCACAGTCCACCGCGCGTCCATGAACCAGAAGGTCTCCGAGAAGCGGGTCATGCCGGAAAGTGCCCGCGAAAAAGGTGATCACGAGCGCCGCAATGCCGGCGAACAGTGCTCTGTACTCTGCCGCTCGGAAAGTGCGCAGTCAGCGAGCACGGTCCTGGGTAACGGCCAACCAAGACGAAAGTGTCGACGACGTGATCTCGCCGAAGGATGCTAGGAACCGGCGGTCCTCTGACACTCATTGGAAAAACGGAATACCGGTCGGGAAAGAGGTCGCAGTTGGGATCTGTTACGGGCATCGCCTTGACGCATCAGTTGATCCAGCTGTGCGTTCACGACATTTGAGCCCTCAATTCGCGGAGTCAGACTGGTACTGCATCGTTCGCCTCGCTCCACCGCATACCAAATGCCAGCCCGTTCGACGCCAGCGCCCACGATTCGAGCTTCACCATCCGACACCGAACCGTTGGTTCGGTTGATGACCGGCGGCGGTGGGGGAGTCGCATCCGTGAGGTTGGCAGGGGGGACCTTGGTGACCCCGTACGGTGCCCACAGTGCGGCGCACGCGGCGGGCACCTGGCTGATCGGTGTCGTGGTGAGGACCGACGCGCAGGGCCCGGCTGCGGCACTGGGCCGAGGCAGGGCGCTCGCGGTCGGCCGCGCGCTTGCCGGCGTCGACGACGGCGCCGGGGCGCCACACGAGGCCAGTGCCGCCGCCATCAAGCTGGCGGTGAGCCCACCACGAAGCGCGACCAGCCGCATGATCCCGTGCCCTTCCTCGTCCGCCGGGTGCGCAGCCACGGTCAGGATCCGCCTTCCCGCCCTCACCCACCGTGTAAGTCTCGCGAGCGGGACGCCGACTTTCAATGACGGAGCAGACACGCCCAGGACCAGGGGGTGCGGCGCCGTCACCTCCCGGTGATCCGTGCCGAGTTTGCGAGCGGACCAAACCGATCATCACCTGTCGCAGCCAGGCAACGAAAAGCGGTTCAGGCCCACGCCGGTACCATCCGCGCCCATGAGCGGGGCGAGCGACCGAGGGCCCCGCACGCTGGTCATCGTCAACCCGGCGAGCGCCGGCGGCCGGACCGGCAGGCGATGGCCCGCAATCCGTGGCGCCCTGGACCTGGCACGGCTCACCTACGACGTCCACCACACCACCGCCCCGCACGACGCCACCGCCGCCACGCGCCGCGCCCTGGCTGCTGGTTACGCACGCGTCGTGTGCTGCGGGGGCGATGGCACCCTGAACGAGGTCGCCAACGGCTTCTTCGCCCCCGACGGTGGACAGCTCAACCCGAGCGCCGTGCTCGGCCTCCTGCCCAGCGGCACGGGCGGCGACTTCCGACGCACCGTCGGGCTTCCCACCGATGCCAGCGCACTGGCCAGGGTGCTCAGCGCCAACCACACCCGACGAATCGACGTCGGCCGGATCACCTTCGACTCGACGACGGCGCCGATGCAGTTCATCAACATCGCCGACTGCGGGGTCGGGGGGGAGGTGGTGGCGCGGGTGAACCGCAGCAGGGTCAAGGCAGGTGGCCTTCGCGGGACCGCCGTGTTCCTGGCGATCTCCCTGCGCGCGCTCACCACCTTCGGTGGCCGGCCGGTACGTCTCACGCTCGATGGCGAGAGCACCGACCTGCACGCCCAGAACGTGGTCATCGCCAATGGGCGGTATTTCGGTGGGGGCATGCGGATCGCCCCCGGGGCCGAACCCGACGACGGGTGGTTCGACGTCGTGGTACTCCCTGCCCTCGGCCGGCTGCGCACGGTCATGGCCATGCCCTCGGTCTACCGGGGCACCCACATCAGGCAGCCGGGCGTGCTCGTCCGGCGGGCGCGAACTGTGCGCGTCGAGCCGCTCGACGATCGCGCGCTGCTGTTCGACATCGAGGGCGAACAGATCGGCGCCGCGCCCGCCACGCTGACCTGCCTGCCCGCGGCGCTGAGCATCTGCGTGCCCCCGGGAGAGGCAGGTCGAACTCGATTGCTGGTAAGCTGATGGCGACCTTCGGAGAGCCCCGCTCGGTTCTGGCGCATCGGGAAATGCGCCACGCGGCCCCGCTCCCCGACCGGCGACAGGGCACCAAGCCCCCCATGGAGAGTTACTTGACCGCAGTTCGACCGAAGTCGGAGATCATCGCCGAACACCGCCGCCACGACACCGACACCGGGTCGGCGGAGGTGCAGATCGCCGTCCTCAGCGACCGCATCGCCGCGCTCACCGAGCACCTCCGCGACCATCCCAAGGACCACGCGTCGCGTCGCGGGCTGCTCAAGCTGGTCGGCAAACGACGCCGGCTCCTCGACTACCTCACCCGCACCGACGTCGAGCGCTACCGCGCCATCATCGCCCAGCTCGGGCTGCGCCGGTAAGCGATGCACTCACGCTCGTTGGTCCACCCCACGGAGGGCTGTGCCCAGCCCATGTGACCTGTGGGCCCGACATCTATACAAAGAGCAACCAAATCGTTCCGACCCGGGAGCGACGACCCCCGCAGCCACGCGCAGCGGTGAGAGGTTGGCGCCTGGACCTCGGCAGCAGATCGGCATCGCAGCCCGGCGGCGCGACCCGACAGCCGACCTCCAGCCTCCAATCTCACCACCAGTCGCGCGGTGCAGCAGGTCCCGTCGTACCCGGGTCATCCACGCAACAGGAGACCCAATGGCCTACCAGAAATTCGAATCCGACTACGCCGGCCAGACACTGACCGTCGAGACCGGGCACATCGCCGAGCAGGCGAACGGCGCCCTCTTCATCCGCTGCCGGGACGTCGTGGTGCTGGTCACCGCCACCGCCAACAAGGCCCCGCGCGAGGGCATCGACTTCTTCCCACTCACCTGCGACTACGAGGAGAAGCTGTACGCCGTCGGCCGCGTGCCCGGCAGCTTTCCCCGCCGCGAGGGACGCCCCAGCGAGGCCGGTGTCCTCGCCAGCCGCATGATCGACCGTCCGCTGCGGCCACTGTTCCCCAAGGATTTCCGCAACGACGTCCAGATCATCGCGACCGTCGTCAGCGCTGACCAGGAACAGGACCCCACCACCCTCGCGGTCACCGGTGCGTCGCTGGCGCTGGCGATCAGCGACATCCCCCACGCCGGCCCGGTCGGCTGCGTGCGCGTCGGCATGATCGACGGGCAGCTGATGCTCAACCCCACGCTCCAGCAGATCGCCGAGTCCGACCTCGATCTCGTGGTCGCCGGCACGGCCGAACTCGATCTCCATGGTGGAGGCGGGCGCGCGCCAGGTCGCCGAGGACGTGATGCTCCAGGCGATGCGCATGGCGCACGACGAGATCAAGCGACTCGTCCAGTTCCAGCTCGACATCCGCAACGCGGTCGGCGCCAAGCCGACGATGAGCTACCCGCCGGTCGGCACCGATCCCGACGTCGCGGCCGAGGTGCACACCCTCGTCGCCGATCGCATCGGCCAGGCTGCACGCAACGTCGACAAGACGGCGCGAGAGCGTCAGCTCGACGACCTCAAGGCAGACGTCGTCGCCCAGCTGTCAGAGCGCTTCCCGGAGAAGCGCGCCGACATCAGCAAGGCGTTCGAGTCGGAGACCAAGAAGGCGGTGCGCAACGCCATCCTCCATGAGGGCGTTCGCCCGGACGGTCGTCGCACCGACGAGATCAGGCCGATCTGGGCGCAGGTCGGTGTTCTGCCACGCACCCACGGCAGTGCCATCTTCACCCGCGGCCAGACGCAGGCCCTGTCGATCGTCACGCTCGGCTCCGGCCAGGACCAGCAGAAGATCGACGGTCTTGGGCTCGAGGAGTTCAAGCGCTTCATGCACCACTACAACTTCCCGCCGTACTCCGTCGGCGAGGCGCGCTTCCAGCGTGCCCCCGGGCGCCGCGAGATCGGCCACGGCGCGCTCGCCGAGCGCGCGGTGCACAACGTCATGCCGGACGACGCCGACTTCCCCTACGTGGTGCGCATCGTCACCGAGATCCTCTCGAGCAACGGCTCGACCTCGATGGCGTCGGTGTGCGGCTCGTGCCTCGCGCTGATGGACGCCGGCGTGCCCCTGGTGGCACCGGTGGCCGGCATCGCCATGGGCCTGATCACCGACGAGGGTGACGACCGTGCCGCCATCCTCAGCGACATCCAGGGCATGGAGGACGCTCTCGGCGACATGGACTTCAAGGTCGCCGGCAGCCCAGAACGGCATCACCGCGCTGCAGATGGACATGAAGATCAAGGGGCTGCGCTGGGAGCTTCTCGAGCAGGCGCTCGCGCAGGCCCGCGCCGGCCGCATCCACATCCTCGGCAAGATGGCCGAGGCGCTGGCGCAGCCGCGCACCGAGATGAGCCCGTGGGCACCGCGGATCGAGACGATCCACATCAACCCCGACAAGATCCGCGACGTCATCGGCCCGGGAGGCAAGATGATTCGCAAGATCGTCGAGGAGACCGGCTGCCAGATCGACATCGAGGACGACGGCACCGTCAGCATCGCGTCGGCCAACGCAGCCGCGCGTGAGCAGGCACTGGCGATGATCCGCGACCTCACCGAGGACGTGGAGATCGGCAAGATCTACAAGGGTCGCGTGGCCCGGCTGATGGGCTTCGGCGCCTTCGTGGAGATCGCTCCCAAGAAGGAGGGCCTGGTGCGCATCGGCCAGCTCGCCGAGCACCGCGTCGAGAAGGTCGAGGACGTTGTCAACATCGGCGACGAGATCATGGTCAAGGTCATCGAGGTCGACGACCGCGGCCGGATCAACCTCTCCCGCAAGGAGGCCATCCGCGATCTGGCCAAGCAGCAGTCAGAGGCTGCCGGCGCCGGCAGCGGCGGGCCGGCATAACCCGCACCGTGCAGAGCCCGCCCGTCGTCGCCGTGGTGGGGGCGACGGGCGCTGCCGGGGGCACGCTGTTGCGCGTCCTCGAGGACCGCGTCTTTCCGATCGGCGATTTCCGAGCGCTGGCGAGCGCGCGCAGCGCCGGGTCGTCGGTGCGGTTTCGCGGCCACGACATCGTCGTGGCCGAGGTGGACGCGGCCGGGCTGGCGGGCGCCGACCTGGTGTTCTTCGCAGCCGGTGGTGACACGTCGCGTCGTTTCGCGCCGCTGGTCGCGGCCGGCGGCGGCGTGGCCGTCGACAAGTCCAGCGCCTACCGTCTCGACCCCGCCGTCCCGCTGGTGGTCCCCGAGGTCAACGCGGCCACGCTCGCCGGTCACCACGGCATCGTCGCCAACCCCAACTGCGTGGCCATCCCGTTGACGGTCGTGCTCGCCCCGCTGCAGCGGCACGCCGGTCTGCGTCACCTCACCGTGGCGACGTACCAGGCAGCCAGTGGCGGCGGCAGGGCGCTGGCAGCCGAGCTCGGCCGCCAGGAGCGCGATGACGCCTACGGGCGACCGCCCCGCGCCGAGGTGTACCCGCACGTCCTCCACGGCAACGTCGTCCCCGGTGGATGGGCGATGGTCGGCGACGACACCGAGGAGGAGACCAAGGTGGTCGCGGAGGTGCGCCGCGTCCTCGACCTCCCCGAGCTGCCGGTCGGGGTGACGACGGTGCGCGTTCCCGTCGCCGTGGGGCATGCGGCGGCGGTGTGGGTCGAGACGGAGGCACCGCTGAGCGCCGCGGACGCGCGCCGGCTTCTCGCCCAGGCCCCCGGTGTGCTGGTGGTCGACGACCCGGCCACCCAGCAGTACCCGACCCCCCGGGCCGTCGCCGGGTCCGATGCGGTGCACGTGGGCCGGGTCCGCGACGACCGATCGCGCGAGAACGGTCTCGCGCTCTTCATCGCCGCGGACAACCTGCGCAAGGGCGCGGCGACCAATGCGGTCCAGGTGGCCGAGCTGCTGCTGGAGCGGTGACGGTGACCGTGGTCACGCCTTCAGCCGTCCGATGAGCTGGCTGACCGTCCCGTGCAGCCCCGTCACCAGCTGGTGCGCGCGCAGCACCGTCGGGTCGGAGGGGCGGCGGCGCCGGAGCACCTCGATGGTCGCCGCCAGGGCGGTGAGATCCGATGCGGTCAGGCCGAGCAGCGCCAGCTCGTCCGCGTCCCAGCTAGGCAGCTGACAGCTCCGCCACGAGCCCGAGGAATGTGCTCGGCAAGGCCGGCAGCTGCGCGAAGTAGCCGTTGGGGAGCTCGGCCGCCGCGAAGTCTCCGCCCAGCGGTGAGCCGCTCAGCATCAGGCACGGGGCGCGCGCGAACGTGCGCCGGACCCGGGCGACGTTCCAGCCGGGCGGCCATGCATCGCAGGCCGCCACCACCACCAGCCGACCATTCGGGCTCGGCCTCGGGGGTACGCCCGGCTCTGGGGCCAGCGCCCGTCCATCCGCGAGGAGAAGCTCGCCGAGCGACTGCCGCAGTGCTGCGTCGGCGCAGAGGACCAGCACGGGCACGTTTGCCGCCGGCCTCCTGCTCACGCGGCCAACACTAGGCGGGCGTGCCCCGGCCCACGCTCGCGAACATCCCGGGGGTTTGACAAGATCCTGGACATGACTGATCGCGGCGCGCAGCCGGCAGGCCGGGGCCGGCGGCCGCGTGCGCCGGTGCAGAGCTTCACCGCCGCCCTGGTGGCCGGCGACGGTCCTACCGCGACCGAGGTGGCGCAGCGTCACCTGGCCGCCACCGGCTCACGCCTGACCTTGATCAGCGATCTCTTCCACCCCGCCCAGTACCAGATCGGCGAGCTCTGGTACCAGGGCAGGCTGGGTGTCGCCGAGGAGCACAGGGCGACAGCGATCGTCACCGCCATCGCCGGGTCGCTGCCGCCCACCCCCGTCGCCCAGCCGGTCAGGCGCGGGGCGCGCTGCATCCTCGCCGGGCTTCCGCGCGAGCGCCACGTGGTCGGCCTCCAGCTTCTCGCGCTGGCGCTCGAGGACGAGGGCTGGGCGGTGAACCAACTGCCCCCGCCGACGCCGCAGGCCGAGCTGCTGCGAGCGGTCGGTGAGTGGCGCCCCGACGTGGTCGGGCTCTCCGCTGCCTTCCTGCCCACCGCACCACAGATCACCGCGGCCATCGGCGCGGTCAGGAAGCTCGGCGTTCCCGTGCTGGTGGGTGGCCCGCTGTTCAACCGCGCCCCCGACCTGTGGCGCGCCGTCGGGGCCGACGCACACGGCAGCGACGCGCGGGTCGCCACCGTGCTGATGCGACGGTTGCTGTAGATGTGACCGGTGCACGCTGACCCCTCGCTCACCATCGGTGAGCTGGCCGCCATGGTCGGTGTGTCAACCGACACGATCCGGGCATGGGAGCGCCGCCACGGCGTGCTGACGCCGGGCCGCACGGCTGCCGGACAGCGCCGCTACACCATGGCCGACGTCGACACCCTGCGCCGCGTCAGGACCAACGTCTCCGCCCGCGGGCTCTCATTGAAGCTGGCCGTGGCCGAGGCCAACGGGCTGGTGCTGGGGGAGCTGGACGGCGCGTTGCAGCCGCCCCAGGTCGACGGCGAGACGCCCTCGGCCGCGCTCGCCGCCCCCTGGCGCGCGGTGGCCGACCTGCTCCCCTCGGTGGTGTGCATCCTCGATGAGCAGGGACAGATCATCGACGTGAACATGGCGTTCGCGCGCGCGGCCGGGGTGTTGCGCCCGAACCTCCGCGGAACGCGCCTGCTCGACCTCATCGAACCGGGAGACCGCTCCAAGGCGGCGCGCCTGTACCGCAACCGCCCGCAGCGACGGCGAGGCTGGGAGCTCAACCTGCGCACCCCGATGCTCTCGGCCCTCTTCAGCTTCGACAGCTACGTGCTGCCGACGATGACGAGCTCGCTCGTCGTCCTCATCGGCCAGCAGCTCTCGTCCTCCGGCATGGAGCTCTGGCCACCGGCGTCCACCGCTCCTGAGGCCACCACCCCTGTATAGGTTCTTGTCCAAGTAGAGGGGCCCAGCGCCACCCCAGGCGACTCCGCGGCGGTGACACTGGGCCCATGTCAGGTGCCAGCGCAGCCACTTCCCCGACCGCAATCGCCGCCGTCAGCCCGCCGCCCGCGTCGGATTTGGACATCGCCGGCATCTACGACCAGTACGGCACCCTCGCCTTCACCCTGGCCCATCGGATCGTCGGCGACCGCGGCGTCGCCGAGGACGTGGTGCAGGATGCCTTCCTCACCCTGTGGCGCAACGCCCAGCGCTACCAGCCGCAGCGGGCCTCGCTGCGCACCTGGCTGTGCACCATCGTGCGCAACCGCGCCATCGACCAGCTGCGCGGCACCGCTGGACGCCGCCGCACCGACCAGTCGCTCGACGACATCGCCTCGCTGTACGACCCGGCAGACGTCGTTGCCGATGTGATCCGCCACGACGAGGCGCAGTCGATCACCGCTGCGCTCGCCGCGCTCCCCCCGGCACAGCGGGAGACGATCGAGCTCGCGTACTACGGCGGCTACACGCAGCCTGAGATCGCCGCCCTGATGGCCCGACCGCTGGGGACGGTGAAGAGCCGTACCCGCCTGGCGCTGCGCGCCCTCGCCGCCTCTCTGGCCCCTCTGCGCTCTGCCGACCTGCTCGCCACCGGGCAAGCACAAGCGCTGGGCGCCCGGTAGCGAGGCCGTCACCCTCACCGTGTGGTGGAGGGGCGGCGGCCCGGCACTCCCTACAATCGGACGCCAATGCAGCTGGCGCCGACCACGGAGCAGCTCCTCGAGATCCACGACCGGATCCGGGCCTGCGTCGCCTGCCGCCTCCACGTGACCCGTAGCCAGGCGGTGCCCGGGTATGGGCCGGTCGAGGCGCGGATCATGGCGGTGGGGGAGGCGCCCGGCGAGAAGGAGGACCAGCAGGGACGGCCGTTCGTCGGCGCCGCCGGCCGGCTGCTCACCGAGCTCGTCGAATCGATCGGCCTCACCCGTCGCGACATCTACATCACCAACACGGTGCGCTGCCGGCCACCTGCCAACCGCGACCCCGAGCCCGACGAGGTGCAGGCGTGCAGCCATTTCCTCGACGAGACCATCGACCTGCTGCGCCCCGACGTCATCCTCATCCTCGGGCGCCACGCCCTGCAGCGGCTGCTGCCGGAAGCCGCCGGGATCACCCGCCTGCACGGTGAGCGCGTGCTGCGCGAGGATCGCGTGTACGTGCCGCTCTACCACCCCGCGGCGGCGCTGTACAACGGCTCGCTGCGGGAGACGCTGTTCAATGACATGCAGCGCGTGCGCGGCTACCTCGACGAGGCGGCGGCCACGCGTGCCGCCCGCGAGCGAACCTCGCCGGCGGTCAGCGAGCATGACACGGTGGATCAGCTGAGCCTCTTCGCCCTGTGATCTCGCTGGTGCCGCTGGGCGGCCTAGGCGAGATCGGCCGCAACCTGATGGCGATCGAGTGCGGCGAGGACATCGTGGTGGTCGACTGCGGGTTGATGTTCCCTGAGCAGGAGATGCTCGGCATCGACCTGGTCATCCCCGACATCACCTGGCTCATGGAGCGCGTGCAGCGCGTCCGCGGCATCGTCCTCACCCACGCGCACGAGGACCACATCGGCGCGCTCCCCTACGTTCTCCCACGCCTGCCCGTGCCGGTCTACGGCACCGGGCTCACGCTTGGTTTCCTGCGCAACAAGCTGAAGGAACACAAGCTCCTCGACTCCACCTTCCTGTACACAGTCCGTCCCGGCGACACCGTGCAGCTGGGCTCGATCGCTGTCGAGTGGATCCACATCACCCACTCCGTGCCGGACGCGTGCTCGCTCGCGCTGCACACGCCCGACGGGGTGATCATCCACACCGGCGACTTCAAGATCGACCAGACGCCGGTGCAGGGATCGCCTCCGGACATGGCCCGGCTCGCCCGTCTCGGCGAAGAGGGTGTGCTGCTGCTGCTCAGCGACTCCACCAACGCGGAGCACGAGGGCACCACGCCGAGCGAGCGCCACGTCGGTGAGGGCCTGGCACCGCTCTTCGCAGCCGCGCCCGGCCGGGTCCTCATGGCGACGTTCGCCTCGAACATCTCGCGTCTGCAGCAGGCGATCGATGCCGCGGTCGACTGTGACCGCAAGTGCTTCATCGTCGGCCGCTCGATGCTCAACAACGTGCGCGTGGGCCAGGAGCTGGGCTTCCTGCGCACACCCGACGTCTTCGTCTCGCCCAAGCAGCACGCCGCCGTCCCCGACAACCAGCTGGCGGTGCTCTGCACCGGGGCGCAGGGCGAACCGATGTCGGCCCTGTCACGAATTGCCGCCGGTGAGCACCCCATGGTGCAGCTGCACGAGGGCGACACCGTGATCATCAGCGCCAACCCCATCCCCGGCAACGAGGAGGCGGTGCATCGCACCATCAACAACCTCTACCGGCGTGGGGCGCGCGTCTTCAACTCATCGAAGCACCACGTCCACGCATCGGGACACGCCAGCCGCGAGGAGCTGAAGCTGATGCTCACCCTCACCCGTCCGCGGTACTTCGTGCCCGTGCATGGCGAGTACCGCCACCTCGCCATCCACGCCGACATCGCCGCCTCGGTGGGCATCCAACGTGACCGCATCATGCCCGTCGACAACGGCACCGTGATCGAGATCGACGGCGACACCATCCGCCGTCGCGACCAGCGCGTCCCGGCCGGCTACGTGTACGTCGACGGGCTCAGCATCGACGAGGCGGGCGACGTCGTCCTGCGCGACCGGCGGCTGCTCGCCCAGGACGGCGTGGTCATCGTCGCCCTGACGGTGGAGCGGAGCACCGGGGCGATCATTGCCGGGCCCGACCTGATCTCCCGCGGCTTCATCGAGGACAGCGCCACCGACAACCTCTTCGAGGAGGCCCGTGCCCACACGCTGGCGCTGGTCGAGAAGCTCAGGCCCGACGCCGAGTGGAGCGTCTGGCAGTCGGCGATCCACGAGGGGCTCTCACGCTTCCTGTACTCGAGGACCCGTCGCCGCCCCATGATCCTGCCCGTCGTCACCGAGGTGTAGCGGGGGGAGGGCGAACGCCGGTTCGGCACGTCCGGCGACCTGCTGATACGATCGACGCGCCTCCGGGATGCCCGGAGCGCAGCCGCTTCGCTGCAGACGTCCAATTCCAGGCTGCACCCCAGATATGGCACCACGCGCTCCCACGAGATCCCGCCCAGCGACCCGGCGGCGCGCCCCGGCGCGGACCAGCCGCGCGCCGCGCCGCCCGCCGCTCCATCGCCAGCCGCTGCTGACGCCTGACCAGCGACGCGAGCTGAGCGGGGTTGCCTTCCTCGGTTTCGGCGCCATCCTCGCCGTGCTGCTGCTCATCCCCGGGGGTGGTTCGGTCGCCGGCCCCGTCCATGACGGCTTCTTCACCGTCCTCGGGGTGGGGGCGTGGCTCGTCGCGGCCGGGTTCATGGTCACCGGCGCCCGCCTGCTCCAGGGACACGAATGGCGCGGCGGGATGATGGCGGGGGTGGGCTCGCTGGTGACCGTGCTCGCCGTGCTCGGCTTCCTCGGCCTCGCCGCCACCGGCAGCGCCGGGTGGATCGGCAACCGGCTCGGGCCCGGCGTCGCCGACAGGCTGGGAGGGCCGGCCTCGGCGGTGCTGATGATCGTCGCCGCCTCGCTGGGGCTGGTGCTGGCCATCGACCTGCGCGTCGCGCCGCTGGCCGCGTGGGTCCGCGACCACCTCGGCAGCGACCAGCCCTACCCGCCGGTGAAGCGCGAGCGCCGCTCCACCGAGGGGGCCGCCGACGTCAACCTCACGGGCACCGCGGCCCCGCCGCTCTTCGTCCCGCCACCGACCCCGCCGGTCGACCTGCCCGAGGCCTTCGCGAGCATCGCCGCACCCGACGAGCTGGACAACGTCGAGCCGCTCGGCGACGAGGGCTTCGTGCGCGAGTTCGAGGGGACCGCCGAGCCGGCGCTCGGACCCATCCCCGAGGTCGCGCTCGGGCATGCGATCGACATCGACGACGGCGAGAAGGTCTGGGTGCTTCCCAGCCCTGACATCCTCGACACCGTCGCGGGCAAGCGCGAGCGGCTCAACGCCGAGGTGGAGCGCAACAAGCAGACCATCGTCTCGACGCTGCGCAGCTTCGGTATCGAGACCAGGATCATCGGGGAGTTGGTGGGCCCCACGGTGACCCAGTACGAGTTGCAGCCCGCCGCCGGGGTGCCGGTGCGCAAGATCGTCGGCTACCAGACCGACCTCTCGCTGGCGCTGGCCGCGCCGATCCGCATCCAGCCGTTCATCCCCGGGAAGTCGGCGATCGGCATCGAGGTGCCCAACAAGGCAGCACAGCTGGTCGCGCTCAAGGAGGTGGTGCAGTCGACCGCCTTCACCGACAGCCGCGCCCGGCTGGCGGTCGCGCTCGGGGCCGACGTCAGCGGGCACCCGGTGGCCGGCGACCTGACCCGCATGCCCCACCTCCTCATCGCCGGTGCCACCGGCAGCGGCAAGTCGGTGTGCATCAACGCCGTCCTCGGTGGCTTCCTCCTCCAGGCGACGCCGGCCGAGCTGAAGCTCATCCTCATCGACCCCAAGCGCGTGGAGCTCAGCAACTTCGCCGACCTCCCACACCTGCTCGTCCCGGTGGTGGTCGAACCCGAGGCGGCGGTGGCGTCGCTGCGCTGGGCGGTCAAGGAGATGGAGGAGCGCTACAAGCTCTTCGCCTCACACGGCGCGCGCAACATCGCAGCCTTCAACGAGCGCGCCCCCGGCCTCGGGCTCTCGGCGCTGCCGTACACCGTCATCGTCATCGACGAGCTCGCCGACCTGATGATGGTCGCCGCCGGCGAGATCGAGGACCTCATCTGCCGGATCGCCCAGCTGGCACGGGCGGTGGGCATCCACCTGGTGGTGGCCACGCAGCGGCCGTCCGCCGACATCATCACCGGGCTGATCAAGGCGAACATCCCATCGCGGGTGGCGTTCGCGGTGTCCAGCGGCACCGACTCGCGCGTCATCCTCGATGAGATGGGCGCCGAGAAGCTGCTCGGCCGTGGCGACATGCTGTACCTGCCCATCGACCAGGGAAAGGCACAGCGTCTGCAGGGCGCATTCGTCAGCGACCGAGAGCTCGACGCCCTGATCGGGCATTGGAAGGCGCAGGGGACGCCGGACTACCAGGACGAGATCTTCCAGGTCGAGGCGTCGGTGTCCTGGGCCAAGGAGGCGACCAAACGCGATCCCCTGTTCGCCAAGGCTGCGCACATCGTCGCCGCCGAGGGGCGGGCGGCGGCGTCACTCCTCCAGCGCAAGATGAACGTCGGCTACACCCGGGCGGCTCGGCTCGTCGACCAGCTCGCCGAGCACCGCATCGTCGGGCCCTACGAGGGCAGCAAGTCGCGTGAGGTGCTCATGGACGTCATCCAGGTCGACGAATACCTCGCCGAGCTAGGCGAGGAGTGATCCGCGTCGCCGTCATCGGCGACACCCACCTGCCCCGCCGCGCGCGTGACCTGCCGCCGGGCGCATGGGCTCTGATCCATTCGTCGGAGCTGGTGATCCACACTGGAGACGTGACCCACGGTTCCCTGCTCGAGAGGATCGCCGCGCACACGCCGCTGCACGCGGTGCGCGGCAACAACGACCTCGACCTTCCCGACCTCCCCGACCAGCTGGTGCTCGAGCTGGGCGGGGTTCGCCTTGCCGTCGTGCACGACTCAGGCCCTTCGGCTGGTCGCCGTGCGCGACTCCGGGCACGCTGGCCCGACGCCCGGGTGGTCGTCTTCGGGCACAGCCACATCCCCGTCTGCGACGACGACGGCGACCTGCTGCTGCTCAACCCGGGCTCACCGACCGACCGCCGCAGCATGCCCACCTTCACCATGGGGCTCATGTCACTGGAGGGCGGGGTGGTGGCCGCGGAGATCGTCGACCTCGGCCTGGAGCGCAGCCGGTGAACTTCCTCCAGGGCCTCCACGGCGTCGTCGCCGTGGTGCTGTTGTGCGGGCTGCTGTTCGCGGAGGAGTCGGGCGTGCCCCTGCCCTTCGCCCCCGGGGAGATCGTGCTGCTGGCTGCCGGGCTGCTGATCGCGGCGGGGGGGCTCGACCCGTACGTCTTCATCCCCCTGGCGATGGCGTCGTGCGTTGCCGGCTCGGTGGTCGGCTACAGCTGGGCGAGGCTGGTCGGTGAACGCGGGTTGATCTCGCTGGCCCAGCGGCTTCACCAACAGCGCAACCTCGAGCGGGTGTCGCGCCGCGTCCAGTCGGCCGGCTGGGTCGGCGTGGCGGTGAGCCGCCTGATCCCGGGGCTGCGCATCTACACCACGCTGGTCGCCGGCGCCGTGCGGGTGCCGCGCCGCACGTTCATCGTCGCCATGGTCCCTTCGACGGTCGTGTGGGTGGGCGCCTTCGTCGCGCTCGGCACGGTGGTCGGCATCCCGGTGGAGCACTTCTTCACCCGCGTGGAGCAGCTGGCGGTGCAGGGCGTGATCCTTGTGGGCATGGGGCTGGGCATCTTCCTCGCGATCAGGCGCACACCCCCGTCGACGGGGGCGGGGTTGATCCGGGTGCCGCGCCTGGCCCGCGCCCTCATCGCAGCCGCCATCGACATCGGGGTGATCGCCAGCATCGTCACCGGGCTCCTGGCGCTCGGCCGCCGGCTCTTCGGGGTGGGGATCGGGGCGGGCTGGCTCGACGCGGTGATCCCGATGGTGGTCGTCGCCATCATCTACATCGTCGCAGCGCGCCGAAGCGCCGGCGCCACGGTGGGGGAGGCCCTGCTGCAGACCAGCTACGTCAGCGGACGTCAGCTGCCCCGCCGTCCGCAGGAGGCCTGGAACGCCGCCCGGGCCCTGCTCGCCGGCTCACCCGACGAGCTGCAGCCCACGGCCGACCTGCTCCGCGCCCTCGCCGACCCGGACCGCCTCCGCCTGGTGCGCCACCTCCTCGACAATCCCCGCACCGCCGACGAGCTCGCCGAGCTGATGGGCACGGAGTGCCTCGAGGTCCGCCACCAGGTCGACCGGCTCCGTGCCGCCGGCTGGCTGGTGGTGCACGCCGAGGGCGAGGACGTGCGCTCGCAGATCCGTCCCGACCTGGTCGCGCCGCTGCTCGATTTCCTCGCCGTGGCCCGCCGATCAGCGCCGGCAGCGGAGCGCGAGGTGGCCGTCGCCACCCCGAGCTCGCCGAACGCCGGGCCCTGAGGGGGCCGGGGCTCGCTGGCGCGCCGACCTCGCGGGGCCGTCTGAACGGGCGTCCGCGGGATGGGTATCCTGCGTGCCATGCCGCAGGAGTTCTCGTTCGACGTGGTGAGCGACTTCGATCACCAGGAGATGGTCAACGCCATCGACCAGGCGCGCCGGGAGATCGGCACCCGATACGACTTCAAGAACCTCACCGCGGAGATCGAGCTCGAGAAGGAGCAGATCACCCTCACCACCGAGGGGGACATGCAGCTGCGGGCCATGACGGACGTGCTGAAGAGCAAGTTCCACAAGCGCGGCCTCGACCTCAAGATCCTCGACCCGCAGAAGCCCGAGGACGCAGCCAGGGGCAACGTGCGCCAGGTGCTCAAGCTGCGACGGGGGATCAACGACGAGCTCGCCAAGAAGCTGCAGAAAGAGATCCGGGCCGACCACCCCAAGGTGCAGGTGCGCATCCAGGGCGACCAGCTGCGCGTGACCGGCAAGGACAAGGACACGCTCCAGGCGGTGATCGCCAAGCTGCGCGACACCGACCTCGAGGTGCCGCTGCAGTTCACCAACTACCGCTGACAGGACGCGCGGCAGAGCCGTCGGCGCTGCCCGAGCCGGCACCGACCCGGCCCTGCATAAGTTGGGATGATGTGCAGGTGAGTGCTGTCCCCCGGTGACGCGTCACCTGACCCTGCCCAACCAACTCACCATCTTCCGATTGCTTCTCGTGCCGGTGATCGGCTATTCGCTGAGCGCGGGCTTCGCCTACCACGCGCAGGTGAGCGCGGCGGTGTATGCCACGGCCGCGGCCACCGACTCGTTGGACGGCCACCTTGCGCGCCGGCGCAACTCGGTCACGGAGCTGGGCAAGTTCCTCGACCCGCTCGCCGACAAGATCCTCGTGATCACCGTGCTGGTGATCCTGGTGGGTCAGACCATCATCCCGGCCTGGGTGGTGGTGGTGGTCTTCGCGCGCGAGTTCCTCATCACCGGTCTGCGCTTCGTCGCCGCCAACCAGGGCGTCGTGGTGGCGTCGACCCCGTGGGGCAAGTCGAAGACCCTGAGCCAGAACCTGATGATCGGGCTGCTGATCCTCGAGCAGCCGTTCCCGGCGCTGCACATCGCGGCGTTGGCGATGGTGGGACTGGCGGTGACGGCGACCGTGCTGAGTGGCCTGGACTACCTGTGGCGCTATCGCCGGTTCCTGATCTGAGGTGGACGAACGCACCGCCCCGCGCCTCGCTGAGCTCTTCCCCGACAGCACCGCGGCGGGCGAATCATTGCGCCGGAGGGGGTGGACGGTCGCGGTGGCGGAGTCCTGCACGGGCGGCCTGCTCGGCGCCGTCCTGACCGCGGTCCCGGGCTCATCCGCCTACGTCCGCGGCGGCATCATCGCCTACGACAACGCCGTCAAGGTCGAGCTGCTGGGTGTCGATCCCGCGGAGCTGGGCCGGCACGGCGCGGTCAGTGAGGAGGTGGGTGTCGCGATGGCGCGGGGAGCGCGCGACCGCCTCGGAGCCGATGTCGGCATCGGTATCACCGGGGTCGCCGGTCCGGGAGGTGAGGAGGACAAGCAGGCGGGCCTGGTGTTCGTGGCCATCGCCAGCCCCGACGGCACCCGCACGCTGCGCCTCGAGGGTGACAACGGCCGCGACGGCAATCGCGCCGCCGCGGTGCGGGCGGCGCTGCGCCTCCTGGTCGATGGGTGACAACCCGCCGTCCAGCGCGACAGGCTGCTGTCGCGGGGGACGAGCAGCATGTCGTTGTCATCCCATCCGTCAACCGCTACAGTGAGGCGTACATCTGTTCGATGCCAGTGCCCAGCGACCCGTCCGCCGCGCCGTCCCGCACCGATCCCGCTCATTCCACCGTTCATGGAGTTTCTGCTTTGACAACAACACCAGAAAGTCGTAACATCGATCCCGTCGTGGAGTTGAACGGGCGGCGCGCGGCCGCGGTGAACGGGGGTGAGGCGGTGACCACAGAACGCGAGCGGGCGCTCAGCACGGCGCTCGGTCAGATCGAGCGCTCTCACGGCAAGGGAGCGATCATGCGGCTCGGCGAGGCGCGCACCCAGCGCGTCGACGCCATCCCCACCGGGGCGCTCACCCTCGACATCGCGCTCGGCGTCGGCGGCGTACCGCGGGGAAGGATCATCGAGATCTACGGACCGGAGTCGTCGGGCAAGACCACCCTCACCCTGCACGTGATCGCGCAGGCGCAGAGGCTCGGCGGGGTCGCCGCCTTCATCGACGCGGAGCACGCGCTCGATCCCCAGTACGCGGGTCGCATCGGCGTGAAGTGCGACGAGCTGCTCATCTCCCAGCCTGACACCGGCGAGCAGGCGCTGGAGATCGTCGAGGTGTTGGTGCGCAGCGGCGCTGTCGACGTCGTCGTCATCGACTCGGTGGCGGCGCTCGTTCCCAAGGCCGAGATCGACGGCGAGATGGGTGACAGCCACGTCGGCCTCCAGGCCCGGCTCATGTCCCAGGCGATGCGCAAGCTCACCGCGGCCATCGCCCGCTCCAACACCTGCGTCATCTTCATCAACCAGCTCCGCGAGAAGATCGGCGTCATGTTCGGCAACCCCGAGACCACCACCGGTGGCCGCGCGCTGAAGTTCTACGCGTCGGTGCGCATGGACATCCGCAAGATCGACTCGATCAAGCAAGGTCTCGACGTGGTCGGTAACCGCGTCAAGGTGAAGGTGGTCAAGAACAAGGTGGCCGCGCCGTTCCGCACGGCGGAGTTCGACATCATGTACAACGAAGGCATCTCCTACGCTGGCAGCGTGCTCGACATCGCCATCGAGACCAAGGTGGTGGACAAGAGCGGTGCGTGGTTCTCGTACGGTGAGATGCGGCTCGGCCAGGGGCGTGAGAACGTGCGCGACTTCCTGCGCCAGAATGCCGACCTGCTCGAGGAGATCGCCGCCAAGGTCAAGGTGCAGTCCCTCCCCGAGGCGGCGGCCGTCATCGAAGCCGACGCCAACGGCGCCGCCCCGCCGATTGCCGTCGGCTGACCAGGTGAGCGATTCGGGTTTCGCCGGCGAGCGGGTGACGCCGGCGGTACCCGATGACCCCGACTCTGTCAGGGCCGCCGAGGACGTCGCGCTGCGCATCCTGCGCGGCGCCGCGCAGTCACAGCGGTCGTTGCAGCAACGTCTCCAACGCCGTGGATTCACCGAGCAGGCGGCGCTGGCCGCGACGGCGAGCATGGTCGCTCTCGGCTACGTCGATGATGCGGTGCTGGCCGGCTCACTCGCGGCGCGCAGCCGGCGCACCGGGCACGGACGCCTCCACGCCGCCGCGCAGCTGCGCGCTCGTGGGATCGGCGACGAGGACGTGGCTGGGACGTTGGCGGTGCTCGACAGCGACGCCGAGCGAGCCGGCGCCCTGGCGCTCGGTCGCCGCCTCCAGCATCGCGGTGGCGGGAGCGAGGACGTGACCGGCGAACGCCGTCGCCTCTTCGCCCAGCTGCAGCGGCGAGGGTTCGACAGCGAGACGGTGCACTGGGTGCTCCGTCAGCTGGAGGCTGAACTGGCGACCGAGCCTGCAGACTGAGGGGATGGAATACACCCACCTGGGCCGATCCGGCCTCTCGGTCAGCCGCCTCTGTCTCGGCACCATGAACTTCGGTCCGCACGCGACCGAGGAGGACTCACACCGGATCATGGACCGCGCGCTGGAGCGCGGCATCAACTTCTTCGACACCGCCAACGTCTATGGCTGGCGGAAGGGGGAGGGGTGGACCGAGCAGATCGTCGGACGCTGGTTCGCCCAGGGCGGCTCCCGGCGCGAGAAGGTGGTCATCGCCACCAAGCTGTACGGGTCGATGAGCGACTGGCCCAACGACACCTTCCTGTCGGCGCGCAACATCATTCGCGCCTGCGAGGGGTCGTTGCGCCGGCTGCAGACCGATCACCTCGACCTCTACCAGATGCACCACGTCGACCTGGAGACCCCGTGGGACGAGATCTGGCAGGCGATGGAGACGCTGGTGCGCCAGGGGAAGGTCATCTACGTGGGTTCATCGAACTTCGCGGGGTGGAACATCGCCCAGGCGCAGGAGAGCGCACGTGCCCGCCACTTCCAGGGCCTGGTCAGCGAGCAGTCGCTGTACAACCTGATGGAGCGACGCATCGAGATGGAGGTGCTGCCGGCAGCGCGGGAGTACGGCCTGGGCATCATTCCCTGGAGCCCGCTGATGCGTGGCGCGCTCGGCGGCGTCCTGCGCAAGCAGAAGGAGGGGCGGTCAGCGTCCGAGCAGACCCAGCAGCTGGTCGAGGCTCACCGCGATCAGATCGAGCGCTACGAGGCGTTGTGTGACGAGCTCGGCGTCCACCCCGCCGATGTCGGGCTGGCGTGGCTGTTGAGGCAGCCGGGGGTGACCGCGCCGATCATCGGCCCCCGTACGCTCGAGCAGCTCGACAGCAACCTCGGTGCGCTCGAGGTGACCCTCGACGAGCCCGTTCTCGAACGACTGGACGCCATCTTTCCGCCGGTCGGACCGGCACCGCAGGCCTACGCGTGGTGATCGTCGCCGCGCCTTGACATCAGGGGTACACCTGCGCGACGTTGCCCCGCATGGCGAGGTCGCCGCAACCAGGTCGCCACGGTGGCAGGGCGCGCATCCTGCTCATCGTGCCGTTCGTGGCACTCCTGTTCCCCACGCTCTACGCACATGCAGACCCGCGCCTCGCCGGGATCCCGTTCTTCATCTGGTACCAGTTCCTCTGGGTGATCCTCGGTGTCGCCATCACCGGCCTCGTGTACGCCGCGAGCCGCCATGAGGACGGCTCGTGACACATTGGGACGAGCTTGCCATCGTCATCGCCGTCGGGGTTTTGGTCACCGTGATCGGGTTCGGCGCCGCCCGGTGGCGCCGCGCCGACCTCAACCACCTCGAGGAGTGGGGCCTGGCGGGCCGCAGCTTCGGGACCATCATCACCTGGTTCCTGCTCGGCGGAGACCTCTACACGGCCTATACCTTCGTCGCCGTCCCCGGGGTGGTCTTCGCGCTCGGCGCCTACGGTCTGTTCGCGCTCCCCTACACCATCCTCATCTACCCGATCGTCTTCCTCACCATGCCGCGGCTGTGGCAGGTGTCACGCAACCGCGGCTACGTGACCGGTCCGGACTACGTGAAGGACAGGTTCGACAGCCGCTTCTTCGCGCTGCTCATCGCCCTGACCGGGCTGGTGGCGACGATGCCGTACATCGCCCTGCAGATCTTCGGCATCAAGCTGGTGCTGGCCAGCATCGGCATAAGCCCGGAGGTGGCGCTGGTGGTCGCCTTCGGGGTGCTCGCGCTGTTCACCTATGTCAGTGGCCTGCGCGCCCCGGCGCTGATCGCGGTGGTGAAGGACGCGCTCATCTGGCTGGTGGTGATCGTCGCCGTCATCTACATCCCCTACAAGCTCGGCGGCTTCGGCAGCATCTTCCACAAAGTGCAGCAGGTGGCGGCCGCCGCGCCGGTCACCAAGAGAAAGCCCGACGTGCTGCAGCCCTCGCTGTTCAACGCCTACAGCAGCATCGCTCTGGGCTCGGCCCTGGCGCTCTTCCTCTACCCGCACTCGCTCACCGGGGTGTTCAGCGCCAGTGGCCAGCGGGTCATCAAGCGCAACGCCTCATTCCTGCCGGCGTACTCGTTCCTGCTCGGCCTCATCGGGCTCCTCGGCTTCATGGCAATCGCCGCCGGGGTCAAGCCGAGCAAGGCATTCGGCAACAACAGCGCCATCACCGACCTCTTCCAGAACATGTTCCCGAGCTGGTTCACGGGCATCGCCTTCGCCGCCATCGCGGTCGGCGCGCTGGTTCCCGCCGCCGTGATGTCGATCGCCGCCGCGAACCTGTTCAGCCGCAACATCTGGCGGGAGTACGTGCACCCCGCGATGAGCCGTCGCGAGGAGGCCACCGTCAGCAAGATCGTGTCGCTGCTGGTCAAGGTCGGCGCGCTGGTGTTCGTGCTGGCGCTGCCGACCACCGACATCATCAACTACCAGACCGCCGGCGGCGTCTGGATGATCAACGCGCTCCCGGCGCTGGTGGTCGCGCTGTACGTCAAGCGGCTGCACCTCTGGGCGATGGTCCTGGGCTGGGCGGGTGGAATGGGTCTGGGGACGTACGCGCTGGTGCAGGAGAAGTTCGCCACCAGCCTCCACGACTTCGGCGTCGGGGGCAAGATCTACATCGGCTTCGCCGCGATCGTGGTCAACCTGGCGATCGTCGCAGTGGGCTCGCTGCTGGCCGCAGCGACGCGGCATCGCACCCCGGGAAAGCTGAGCGACGCCGACTACCGTCCGCAGGCGGGGGATTCCCTGCGCACCGCCTCGGTGCCCCCGCTGACACCACCGGTCACCCCGCGCACGGCCTGAGCGCGGTCGAGGTCGCGCGGACGACGATCAGACGCGGACCTTGGGCGTCCCAGCCTCACGGGACCGCAGCAGGGAACGCTCGTAGCGCAGCACCGGGGTGAGCGCGAAGTAGGCGATCAGAGAGAGCACGAAGCCGAACCACACCAGCCCGTCGAGGTTGCCGGCGCGCACCGCCACGCCACCGATGATCGAGCCCAGCGCGCCGCCCCCGGCCAGGGCCACCGTGTAGAACGCCATCAGGGCAGCCCGGTCGGCGACGAACGTCTCGGAGCACTCGGCCAGGTAGGTGACGGCGGCGGGACCGAACCCGGCCAGGACGAGCACCCCGAGCGCCAGCGCGGGGAGGATCAACGGCGACCAGGCCAGCCCGACGTGGTTCATCAGCAGCAGCGCACCGGCGATCAGCCAGGCACCCGGGGTCGCCAGGCGCATCACCCGGACGGCACCGATCCGCGGGATCCGGGGCGTCCACAGCGCGATCCCGACCAGGAGCAGCGCGATCCAGCTCACCAGCATCGCTGAGACCAGCCGCTCATCGAAGTGATGGACCAACGTCTGGCCGAGGATGGGGGCCCGTCGGAGCAGGGCCGGCAGGTGGGCGGCGTAGGCGCCGAGCAGGGCGAAACAGGCCACCCACGCGGGTAGGAAGCTGCGCAGCGGCCCGCGGCCGAACACCGCACCGAATACCCGGCGCATCGGGCTGACCGGCATCGGCGGCACGTACGGGACCAGCGCCGCGCACACGATGGCGGCGACCAGGTAGAGCCCGGCCAGCACCAGGAAGGCGCCGTGGTGGAGCCAGTGGTAGGCGAACGGACCCACCACGAACCCGCCGGCATACCCGGCGAGGTTGGCGGCCTCGAAGGCACCGCTGGCGTTGGCACGCACCTGGCGGCTGTGGCTGGTGGCCGCGGCGATCGTCCCCAGCGCGGTGGGGATGAAGCAGGCGGCGCCGAGACCCTCGACCAGGCGCGCCAGCACGATCTGTGACGGCTGGGTGGCCAGGCTCAGCATGACCGCTCCGACGACGCTGAAGAGTGGCCCCCCGATCAGGAAGAGCCGGCGACCGAGGCGGTCCGCGAGGCGAGCGAGGATGGGCGCGAAGACCATCTCGGGCACGGCCTGGCTGGCCCCGATGAAACCCACCACCAGGCCGCTGGGGCGGCCACCGAACATGTCGACGAGGTCGAAGCCGATCGCCACCCCGGCGCCGGAGGTCCCGATGCGCAGCAGCGTCGTCCCGACCAGGAGGGCTCCCAGCGCACTGGGGTGGCTGTCAAGCAGCTCCTGCTCGACGGCGGCGGCACGGTCCAGCTCGTCGGCGGGCGTGCCGGGGGCCTCGACCGGGTCGATCCCCTCGGCCGGTCGAGGGGCGATCGGGGGGCGGAATGGGTCCGACTTCACTCGTTGCTAGGGTAATCGAGGGGCGGCGAAGCTTTCGTCACACCACCTCCACGACTACAATGCGACCACGTCTCGACCCCGGCCACGCGCGGCCGCGGGCGACGCAGCCGCACCCGGGCTCGGGGAGGCGACGTCGCCGCTGAGGCGTTGCCAGGCCGGGTGCGCCGGCGCACCCCAGGATCGCGACCCCGAGGAAACCCCCATCACAATCGAGATCGTCGCCCTAGTCGTGGGCTTGGGCATCGCCGTGGCCTTCGCCGTCGCCGCCGTGCTGTACGCACGCCGCACCGCAGAGCGGGCACGCGAGGGCCGTGGCGCTGCCGACCTCGAGCAGCACACCCGCCAGCAGTCCGCCGACCAGGAGGCGCAGCAGATCCTCGTCGGCGCCCGCGAGGAGGCCTTCCGCATCCGCGGTGAGGCCGAGGCAGACGTCCGCGAGCGCCGCGCCGAGGTGGCCCGGCTGGAACAGCGCACCAGCCAGCGTGAGGAGGCGCTCGAACGGCGCCTCCGCGAGCTGGAGCAGAGTGAGCAGCGCCTGGTCCGCCGCGAGGAGGAGCTCGAGGAGCTGCGCCAGACCACCGAGAGCGAGCGCGAGCTGGTCGGCCGCGAGCTCGAGCGCGTCGCCGCGCTGTCCCAGCAGGAGGCGCGCTCCGAGCTGCTCGCCGAGGTGGAGGCCGAGCTCGACGCCGAGGTGGCGGAGCGGATCCGCGCCGCCGACCGGCGCGTGCACGAGGAGGCGGATGAGCGCAGCCGCGAGATCCTCATCGCGGCGATGCAGCGGCACGCGTCCGACCAGACTGGCGAATCATCGGTGACCGTGATGCACCTGCCCAGCGATGACCTCAAGGGCCGCATCATCGGGCGCGAGGGCCGCAACATCCGCGCGCTCGAGGCGGCGACCGGCGTCGACGTCATCGTCGACGAGACCCCGGAGGCCGTCGTCCTGTCCGGCTTCGACCCGGTGCGCCGCGAGGTCGCCCGCGTGACCCTCGAGCGCCTCTTCGCCGATGGGCGCATCCATCCCGCGCGCATCGAGGAGATGGTCGGCAAGAGTCGCGGCGAGATCGTCCAGCGCATCAAAGAGGAGGGGGAGGCGGCATGCCAGGAGCTGGGCATCCCCTCGGTGCACCCCGAGCTGGCCAAGCTCCTGGGCACCCTTCGCTTCCGCAATTCGTACGGGCACAACGTGCTGAGCCACAGCAAGGACACCGCCGCGATCGCCGGGATGATCGCCGCGGAGATCGGCTACGACGAGCAGGAGGCCAGGGAGATCGGCCTCTTCCATGACATCGGCCACGCCGTCGAGCAGGGCGTGGAGGGCTCGCACGCCATCATCGGCGGCGAGATCCTGGCGCGCCTGGGACGCCCCGCCAACGTCGTCCAGGCGGTGCGCGCGCACCACTACGACGAGGAGCCGCGTTCGGTCGGCGCCTTCGTGGTCATGACCGCCGATGCCATCGCCGCCACCCGCCGCGGGGCCCGGCGCGAGGCCCTGGCCACAGCGGTGAAACGGCTGGAGCGGATCGAGGCGATCGCCTCGGAGTTCGACGGCGTCGAACACAGCTTCGCGGTCCAGGCGGGCAAGGAGCTGCGCGTCATGGTGCGACCCAATGAGGTGAGCGACGACCGCGCCCAGGTGCTGGCGCGCCAGATCGCCAAACGGCTGCACGCCGAGGGCAGCTACACGGGGCGGGTCAAGGTGGTCGTCCTGCGGGAGACCCGCAGCGTCGAGTACGCCAAGTAGGCCGCTCCAGGAAAGTAACGATTGCATCGCAGCCAAACCTGAGAATCGCCCGGGCGGCTCACAATCGCGAGAATTCATGATCACGTCCCAGCAGCCGCCCAAGCATGCGTCCTCACAGGGGGAGCCAGACCCCGTGGAAGTACTCAAGGTCTCAGCCACCAGCAAGCCTGTCGCCGTCGCCGGCGCGATCGCCGGCGTGGTCCGCACCCAGCACCGGGTGGAGGTGCAGGCCATCGGAGCGGGTGCGATCAACCAGGCGGTGAAGGCGATCGCCATCTCGCGTGGCTACGTCGCCGCGGGCGGGCTCGACCTGGTCTGCATCCCGTCGTTCATCGACATCTCGATCGACGGCGAGGAGCGCACCGGGATCCGCCTGCTGGTCGAGGTCCGCTAGCAGCCCCGGTCGCTCACCGCGCCGGGCGGCGTCGGCGGGCCCGCGCAATCGCTACGCTTGGTGGCGCGTGTATCTCCCCACCCTGAGCAACTCCGCGTCGCACTTCAGGCCGCTACCGCTGGCCCAGCGCGGCGACACCGCGTCGCCCGCGCGTCGCGAACCGATCGTGCCGCTGCTGGGACGGCCGCCGCGCGTTCACCTCTGGCACATCGGCTGCCAGATGAACGACGCCGACCATGAGCGGCTCGCCGAGTCATTCGCGGAGATCGGGTTCATCCCCGATGTACCGCTCGAGGATGCCGACATCGCGGTGCTGATCAGCTGCGCGGTGCGTTCCAACGCGGAACAGAAGGTGTACGGCAAGTTCAAGGAGCTGATCCCGTGGAAGCGGGAACGCCCGGGACGTGCGGTGGCGCTCACCGGTTGCATGGCGGTGGAGCATGGTCCTGCGCTGCTCGAACGGATGACCGAGCTCGATTACATGTTCGACGTGCGCGAGCCTGAGGGGTTCTTCGCGCGACTGCAGGCCCTGTACGGCGGCGACATCGACGGCCCAGTCACCATGCCGGCGTCGGACCGCCTGCTCGCCTACGTGCCGGTGATGGGCGGCTGCAACGAGATGTGCACGTACTGCATCGTCCCGTTCGTGCGCGGTCGCGAGAGCAGCCGCACCACGGCGGAGATCGTCGATGAGGTGGCCCGGCTGGTGGGCCGCGGCGTGCGCGAGGTCACACTGCTCGGCCAGAACGTCAACAGCTACCGCGATCCGCAGTCCGGCGCGGGGTTGCCCGAACTGCTCGCGGCGGTCGACGAGGTGGCCGGCTTGCGACGCCTGCGCTTCCTGACCTCGCACCCCCGCAACGCTGTGCCCCAGCTGTTCGAGGCGATGCGCGACCTGCCCTCGGTATGCGAGCAGCTGCACCTGCCGGTGCAGGCGGGCGACGACGGGCTGCTGCGGCGCATGCGCCGTGTCTACAGCGTCGCCGAGTACCGCGAGAAGATCGCCGCCGCGGTAGCCATCGTGCCGGATCTCGCGCTCACCACCGACATCATCGTGGGCTTCAGCGGCGAGACGGAGGCGGAGTTCGAGGGCACCGTCCAACTCCTGCGCGACGTGCGCTACGACGTCGTGCACATCCAGGCGTACTCGGTGCGCCCGGGCACCGCGGCCGCGCGGCGACCGGACGACGTCCCCCTCGTCGAGAAGAAGCGCCGCCTCAACCATCTCCTCGACGTGCAGCGGGGCATCGCCCTGGAACGCAACCAGGCCCTGCTCGGCCGCGAGGTCGAGGTGCTCGTCGAAGGCGTCGCGGCGGATCGACGTCCGTATGGCCGGACCCGCCAGGGCAAGGTGGCGTGGCTGCCGCCGGGCAGCGCCGTCGGGGGCGGGCTGCACAGCGGCCGCGTCGCCCGGGCCACGCACTGGCAGCTCGAGATCGACTCGGTCAGCGCGGCGGCGTGACCCGGCGGGGCCAGGGGCGCGCGCCTCACGAGACCGGCGACGCCGAACCGCCCGGGCCGGTCATCGACCTCGACGCCGCGGGCAGCACCCCGATCCTCCAGCAGTACCGAGCGGTCAAGGCGGAGTTCCCCGACGCGCTGGTGATGGCACGGCTCGGGGACTTCTACGAGATGTTCGGGGCGGACGCGCAGGAGGCGGCGCCCCTGCTGGGTGTCGCCCTCACCGGGCGCGGGTTCGGCGCGGCCGGTCGGCTGCCGATGTGCGGGGTGCCGCACCACGCCGCCCCCGGCTACATCCGCCGCCTCCTCGACGCGGGGCGGCGCGTCGCCCTGTGGGACCAGGTCGGGGAGGTCGTGGCCGGCCGGCTGGTGCAGCGTGAGGTGACCCGGGTGCTCAGCCCGGGGACGATCAGCGAAGCGGAATACCTGGACGACGGTCGGGTGGCGCGCTGCGTCGCCGTCCACAGCGCCGGCGGCCGGAGCGGCATCGCCGCGCTCGACCCGGCCAGTGGTGAGCTGCTCCTCACCGAGGTCGCGGGCGGCATCGAGTCGGTGGCGCTGCGTGAGGAGTGCGATCGGCTCGACGTCGCCGAGATCCTCATCGCCGACGACGGCGGCACCGTCCCGACGGGGCTGGCCCCGGGGAGCCGGCGCTCGTTGCTCCCCCGGTCGTTCTTCGACGGCTCCCGTGCGCGCGATCGGCTTCGTGCGGTCTCGTCGGCAAGCTTGGACGGGCTCGGCATCGACGACCTCGACCGCGCCGTCTGCGCGGCGGGGGCGGTGCTCGCCTACTGCGAGCGCGCGCGGTTGATCCTCAGCACGGGCTTCGTGCACGTGCGACGGCGCAACGAGAGCGCGGGCATGCGACTCGACGCGCAGACTCGACGCAACCTCGAGCTCGTGGCCCCGCTCGGCGGTGGGGTCTCGCTGGCGGCGTTGCTGGATCGCACCCGCACGCCGATGGGGGGCCGCCTCCTCCGTGCGCGCGTCGTCGAGCCACTCATCGAGCCGCTGCTGATCCTTGCCCGCCAGGACGCCGTGGCCGAGCTCGCCGATTCGCCGCGGCTGTGCGAGACGCTCGGCGAGGCCCTCGGGGCGGTGCGCGACCTCGAGCGGCTGGTGGCACGCTGCGTGCAGGGCAGCGCCGGTCCGCGTGACCTGGGCGCCATCCGCCAGGCCTGCGCGGCCCTGCCGGCCATCCAGGACATCCTCTCCGGTGTCCGCTCCGGCGAGCTCACCGCCGCCGCCACACGGTGCGTGGCGCCCGACACCCTGGGGCGGCGGTTGCGTGAGCTGCTCGTCGATGAGCTGCCCCAGACCAGCCGCGACGGCGGCTGCATCCGCCAGGGCGCCGACGCCCAGCTCGACGAGCTCATCGCCGCGGGCGCCGGCTCGCGCGCCTGGATCGCCGGCCTCGAGGACACCGAGCGCCGCCGCACCGCGATCGGCTCGCTGAAGGTCGGCTACAACAGGGTCTTCG
Source organism: Candidatus Dormiibacterota bacterium (assembly GCA_963850385.1). Taxonomy (GTDB): domain Bacteria; phylum Chloroflexota; class Dormibacteria; order Aeolococcales; family Aeolococcaceae; genus Aeolococcus. The sequence continues at coordinate 1,217,807 of CAWKKS010000001.1, read as the reverse complement.
GCTACTACATCGAGGTGCCCAACGCACATCGCGACGCGGTGCCCGCCGACTACGTGCGCAAGCAGACCCTGGTGGGGGCGGAGCGGTACATCACAGCCGACCTGAAGGAGCGCGAGACCATCGTGCTCGGAGCCCGCGAGCGCGCGCTGGCGCGCGAGCACGAGCTGCTCGATGATCTGCGCAACGCGGTGGCGACCGACGCCGCCGCCCTGCTCGACGCCGCCGCGGCGGTGGCCATCATCGACGTGCACCGTTCGCTCGCCTGCGTCGCGGTCGAGGAGCGCTGGGTGCGACCCCAGGTCGATTCGTCCGGGGTCGTCGACATCGACCAGGGGCGGCATCCCCTGGTCGAGCGCGCGCTGGGGCCGGGACGCTTCGTCCCCAACGACTGCCGCCTCGACGCCGCCGAGCGGCTGATGGTCCTGACCGGGCCGAACATGGCGGGGAAGTCGACCTACCTCCGCCAGGTCGCGCTGCTTGCGCTGCTCGCGCAGATGGGTAGCTTCGTGCCCGCGGCGCGTGCGCGCATCGGCGTCTGTGATCGCGTCTTCACCCGCATCGGCGCCCAGGACGACCTCAGCGGTGGGCTGTCCACCTTCATGGTGGAGATGGCCGAGACCGCGGCGATCCTGCGCCAGGCGACCAGTCGCAGCCTGGTCATCCTCGACGAGATCGGCCGGGGCACCTCGACCTACGACGGCATGTCGATCGCGCAGGCGGTTGTCGAGCACCTGCACGAGGCACCCAGCCTCAACTGCCGCACCCTGTTCGCCACCCACTACCACGAGCTCACCGTGCTCGCCGACCGGTTGCCGCGGGTCACCAACGCGCGCGTGGAGGTCCTCGAGGAGGGGGATGCGGTGACCTTCCTGCACCGCATCGTGCCGGGCGGTGCCGATCGCTCCTATGGGATCCACGTCGCCCGCCTGGCCGGTGTCCCGGCCAGCGTCCTGGTGCGCGCGCGCCAGCTGCTCGCCGACCTGGAACGCGAGCGACCGGTGGCAGGCTCGGGCGGGGGCGTCCCCGACCAGTTGAGCCTGGGGATCGCCGCTCCCCAGCACCCGGTCATCGCCGAGCTGGCTCAGCTCGACATCGAGGGGTTGACGCCCATCGCCGCGCTCAACAAGCTGGCGGAGCTGCGCGAGCGCGCCGCGCCGTGAGCGCCCCGGCGGTCCCGGGGGTGCCGGCACCGATCCGGCGCCTGCCCCAGGCGGTCGCCGACGCCATCGCCGCCGGCGAGGTGGTCGAGCGTCCGGCGTCGGTGGTCAAGGAGCTCTGCGAGAACGCCGTCGACGCCGCCGCCACGGCGGTCGACGTGGTCATCGACGGTGCCGGCACGGTGCGCATCAGGGTGACCGACGACGGCGTCGGCATCGCGGCCGGCGAGCTCCCCCTGGCGCTGGCCCGCCACGCGACCTCGAAGATCACCGCCGCCCCGGACCTCGAGGCGATCACCACGCTCGGTTTCCGTGGCGAGGCACTCGCCAGCATCGCGGCCGTCGCCGACGTGACCATCGCCTCGCGACCGATGAACGACGCCTGGGGTGCGTGGATGCGCGTGCGCCACGGCGAGGTGGTGGAGGAGGGGCGTCGTGGCGGCCCGGCCGGCACCACCATCGAGGTGCTCGACCTCTTCGCGGCCACGCCGGCGCGCCTGCGCTTCCTCCGGGGCGACCGCGCCGAGACCGCGGCGGCGATCAGCGTGGTCAGCGACCTGGCGCTGATCCGCCCGGCGCTGCGACTCACCTGCGTGGTCGACGGGCGAACGCGGCTGCGCTCACCGGGAGGTGGCCTTGACGACGCCCTGCGCGCGGTGTTCGCCACGGATGCGTCGAACCTCCTCCCGGTCGCCGCCGAGGGCGACATCAACGTGGGGGGGGCGATCAGCGAGCCCGCCCGTCACCGGGGCACGCGCAGCGGCCTGGTGATCGTCGTCAACGGCCGGCGCGTTCACAACCGCGCCCTCGTCGCCGCCGTGGCCGAGGCGTACCGCGGGCTGGTGCCCGCCGGCCGCTTCCCGTTCGGCGTGGTCAGCGTGGCGATCGATCCGGTCGAGGTCGACGTCAACGTCCATCCGACCAAGCGCGAGGTGCGCTTCCGCGATGAGCGAGGCGTGTTCGCGGCGGTGCAGCGTGCCTGCTGGCAGGCTCTCCAGGGCGCCTCCGTGTACCGCGTGTCGGCGGGGGAGTGGCCTGGTTTCGAGCTCGCCGACGAGGCGAGGGCGAACCGACAAGCCGAGGATCCCCCGGCGCGGCTGCCACCACTCGCCCACCAGCAGCCGGCCATCGACCTCGGTGGCGGGCCCGAGGAGGCACCGGGTTCGCTGCAGTCGCTGCGTCCGCTGCTGACGCTGGGGCAGCACGAGGGCCGATGGCTGCTGGCCAGCTCGAGCGCCGGGGTGGTCGTCGTCGACCCCCACGCCGCCCATGAGAAGGTGATCTACGCCGGCCTGGTCACGGGGTGGACGGCGGGGCCGGTGGCGGGTCAGCTGCTGCTGATCCCGGTGCTGGTGGAGTGTGATGCGCGCAGGCTCGAGGCCTTCGCGGCGCACGCCGCGCTGGTCTCCGCGTGCGGGTTCACCGTCGAGCCGTTCGGCCCGACCACGCTGCGGTGCACCGCCGTCCCCGCCAGTGCGTCGGCGACCGACCCCGCACGCCTCGTCGCCGAGCTCCTCGATTCCCTCGGCGCCGGCGGCCCGCTCACCGAGCAGCGCCATCGCGCGGCCGCCCTGATCGCCTGCCATGCCGCGGTGCGGTTCGGCGACGAGCTCAGTGCCGAGCAGCAGCAGCGTCTGCTCGACCAGCTGGTGGAGACCAGCGGGGGCACCACCTGCCCGCATGGTCGCCCGGCGCTGGCCATCTTCGACGAACCCACCCTGCGCCGCATCTTCCGTCGCCCGCCGGGATGAGTGGCCGGCCGGGGCCGACGCTGGCGATCGGTGGCCCCACCGGCACCGGCAAGACCATGCTCGCCGTCGAGCTGGCACGTCGCACCGGGGCCGAGCTTGTCAACGCCGACTTGCGCCAGGTTCTGCGGCGCCTGGTGGCGGGGACCGCCCGCCCGACGGCGGCGGAGCTGGGAACGGTGCCCTGCCACCTGCTCGACCTCTGCGAGCCCGGCGAGCCATTCACCGCGGCGGACTGGGTGCGTCTCGCGCGGGAGACCCTTGCGGGCATCGAGGAGCGGGGCGGTACCGCGATCGTGGTCGGCGGCACCGGCCAGTACCTCCGCGCGCTGCACGAGGGATGGGACTTTGGGAGCGTGGCGCCGCGCGCCGAGCAGCGCCGCGACCTGACAGCGATGGCGGCGACAGCGGACGGGCTGGCCGAGCTCGTCGCCGAGCTGCGCGACCGCGACCCCAACGCCGCGACCAGCCTCGACCTGGCCAACCCGCGCCGCGTGATCCGCGCCATCGAGGTGCTCCGCCACAGCCGCGGCCCGCTGGCCGCAGCACGCGGACGGTCCGGTGCACGCGAGCTGGCGCTGGTCGTACTCGATGCCGACCGTGAGCTCCACCGCGCCGCGCTGCAGGCACGCATCGATGCGATGTTCGACGGCGGCGCCATCCTCGAGGAGGTGCGCGCCGAGCTCGGGCGCGGAACCGCACCGGCGGCGCTGCGCCGCGCCGGCATCGGGTACGGCGAGGCGGTCGAGGTCCTCGATGGTGCGTTGGACGTCGCTGGGGCGAAGGCGCGCGCCATGCAACGCACCTCGCGGTACGTGAAGGCGCAGCGCACCTGGTTCAGGCACGAGGACGCGGTGCTGCGCCTGGAGCGGCGCCGCGGGACCGGGCTCGACGAGGTCGTCGACGCCGTCCTGGGGGCCCTGGCTATGCCTGCCGGATCGCCTCGGTGAGGTACTGCTCGAGAAAGGCGTAGAAGCTGCGCCGCTGCTCGCGGTCCTCGTCCTCGGTCACCTGCTGGCCGAGCCGGCGCGCCTCGATCCACGGCGGGACCCCGCTGGCGAGAACCTCGCCGTTGAGGCGGACGAGCACGATCGAGTCGTCCTCCTCCTCGACCATCAGGGTGATGCGCATGCGAATGCCCGACGGGGAGGCCAGCTTCCAGCTCATCTCCCAGCACCGGCTGCCATCGTCAGCACGGCCGACGGCGACCTCCGTGTCGCGGAGAAGGTGCTCGTTGCTGCGGCTCTCCGCCTCGAGCAGCGTGGTCAGCGCCGGGTCGAGGTCGCGATACACCCACCGAACCAGCGACGCGCCGCGGTGACCCACGTCAGGCAGCGCCCGCGGGTTGTTGGCCTTGCTGCCGAGGGCGACCATGGTGCCGGCGTGGCGGCGGCAGTAGCGCTGGCCGCCCACCTCGGGTCCGTGCGCCGCGCACCAATGAGTCCGGCAGGCGGTGCCGCGGCTGTCGACGTATCCGCACGCGTCAACCGGCTCGGCCTCGCAGCCCGGCTCGCCACAGCGGGTCACCACCGGCAGGACACCGTCGCGCATGCGGAAGGGCGCCATCCGCCGCTCGAACTCAGCGTGGTCGATCAGGACAGGCTCGTCGGGGGGGATCTTCAACTACCGCCAGTGGGGATGGGTTCCTCTGGCCAGATCCTAGGCCTTCGGCCGCGCTGCGACCGCCTCCGGTACGGCTCGTTCACGCAGTCGCCACCGGTCCGTTGAAACCGGGGGCGGCGCTGCGGCTGGTGATGGGAACATCCGTTTGCGCTGTCGACGGATCCGTGGTACATTGCGGCCGCCATGGAAGGCTTGGAGGATGACATGACAGAGCCGGTCGAGGGGCGCCAGCGCCAGATCCTCGAGTTCCTTCGCACCCACGCCCGTCAGCACTCCTACCCGCCGACGGTGCGCGAGATCGGCCACGCGGTCGGGCTCAGCTCGTCGTCGACGGTGCAGAACCACCTCAACGCACTCGAGTCCAAGGGCCTCATCCGTCGCGATCCAACCAAGTCGCGCACCGTGGAGGTCGTTGACGACGTCACCGTCGCCGCCGTCCCGGCCTCCTCGAACATCCTCCGCCTTCCCCTCGTCGGCCGTGTGGCCGCGGGCACACCACTGCTTGCCGAGCAGAACGTGGAGGACCACATCAGCGTGGGCCCCGAGATCGCCGGCGGTGATGATGCGTACGCACTCACCGTGCACGGCGACAGCATGATCGGCGCCGGCATCAACGACGGCGACATCGTGCTGGTGAGGCCCCGGCACGACGCGCCGGCCAACGGCACCATCGTGGTGGCACGCATCGAGAACGAGACGACCGGCGAATCCGAGGTCACGGTGAAGCGCTTCTTCCGCGAGAGTGGACGGGTGCGGCTGCAGCCGGAGAACCCAACTCTCGAACCGATCTACGCACGCGACCTGGCCATCGAGGGGGTCGTCACCGCGGTCATCCGGGTGATCGGCTAGAGCTACCCGGTGGACGCGACGGGGTCGGCGACCTCGAGCGGGATCACGGGCGGCTCCGGCAGAGCGCCCAGGAAGGCGTCAACCGCCGCGGCCAGCTCCTCGGATGCCTCGCCGTGCACCGTGACGCGCGTGCTGCCATCGTCATCGATGACGGCGCTGACGGCCAGGTCGGGGCGGCGGCGGTCGAGAAGCAGTGGCAACCCGGGGAGCACCGCCAGCGGCAGCAGCACGATGAACAGCGGAGTGACCGCGGTGGCGATCAGCACCGCGAGCACGATCGCGATGGCGATACCGACGGCGATGTCCGACCCGTACCGCGAGCGCCGCCGAGGCCGCAGCACGAGGTAGTGCGTGCCGCGCTCCGATACCGCGATCCCCGGCAGGGGACGTGCCGCCACGTCGTCGAGAACCTCGCCGGGGTCTCGGCTGGTCCGGAGCGAGAATTGGTACGGGTTGGTTGGCATCGTTGAGGCATGGGCACGGGCTCGGGGGACGATCGCCGAGCCGTGCGCGAACTGCGGTGCCCTTTGTACGCCTTCGGACACCGGTCGCGCAGCCGGCAGAGGCGCCGGCGCATCACGATGCTCGCCTTCGCGGGGCGGCTGCGCTACCGTTCTGACTGTGCTGCCAACGCCCTGGACGGTACCGCTTGACCCGCTGCTGATCGCCGGGCTCGTGGCCACCGGCGCCGTGGCGGGGGCCTCGATGCGGGCGTCGCGCGGTGCGCCGCGGAGGCGGTGGCGCCGCTGCTCGGCCGCAGTGGCAGTGGTGCTCCTGGCCGCGTCATGGGTGTCGCCGCTGCAGACGCTGGCCGCCCACTACCTCCTCACCGCCCACCTGCTGCAGATCACCCTGGTGATGGGTGTCGTCCCACCGCTTCTCCTCCTCGGCCTGCCCGGGCGCGGCTGGGCGGGGACTCCGCCGGCGCTGCTGCGGATGGGGCGCGCCCTGGTCCATCCCCTCGCCGGGATCGTCGCCGTCAACGCGGCCTTCTTCGGGTGGCACCTCAGCGGCGCGTACCAGGCGTCGCTCGGCAACCCCTCGCTGTACGCCGCTCAGCAGCTCTGCCTGCTCGCCGCGTCCGTGCTCTTCTGGTGGCCGATCGTGGTACCGCTGGGCGGACGGCGGGTGCTCAGCCGCTGGGCCACGCTGGGCTACATCATGATCGCCACCATCCCCCAGACCTTCGGCGGGATCACCGTGGCGCTGGCCAAGCACCCGCTCTATGCGAGCTACGCCACAGCGCCGCGCATCGGTGGCCTGGGCGTGCTCGCCGACCAGCAGATTGCCGGGGCGTGCATCGCGCTGGTCAGCAAGCTGGCCCTGTTCGTGGCGTTCAGCGTGGTGTTCCTGCGAATGCTCAACGAGCCCGCGGGCGACGACGACAGCGACGACGGCGGGGGAGGCGGTCGCCGTCGCGGCGTCGACACGCCCAGCCCGCAGCCGTCAGGGTCGGTGCCGTGGCTCGCCGACATCAACTCCGGCCGCACCGTGCCAGAGCCTGCGCCGGTCCGGCGCCCGGTCAGGGTGCCGGCAGGAGCAGGTCCTCGCCGGGGGTGATCGAGCCGCCCGCGAGGTGGTTCAGGCTGACGATCTGGTCCACGTGGTCACGGATGTCGCCGCCCTGGTAGTGGCCGGCGGCGATGGTCCAGAGGGTGTCGCCCGCGTGCACCCTGACGTGCTGCGCCTGGCCGACGTTGAACCCACCGTAGACATTGCCCCCGAGCATCACGAGGCCGGCCGCAGCGGTCAGCGCCCCGGCGACAACCACGCGTGGACGGCGTCGCAGCGGGCGGCGCCTCGGACGGCGAACCGCGCGCCCATAGTCGGTCAGCATCGCACCACCACCCCAAACGGATGTTCCCATGGCGTCAACCCTACAGCGAACGCCTGTTCGTGTCAAGCCAGGCCGCGGGCCGGGATAATCGACAGGTGAGCGACGCCGCCGTCCGGGTGAGGGTGGCGGTGTGCATCTGCGACGGCGACCGCATCCTCCTCGCCGAGCATGTCAAGAACGGGCACAGCCACTGGCTGGTCCCGGGTGGGGGAGTGGAGCCGGGCGAGACCCTGGTGGAGGCGGCGGCTCGTGAGCTGCTCGAGGAGACCGGGCTGAGCGTGGCGGTCGGCAGGCTGGTGCTGGTCTGTGAGGCCATCGAACCTGGAGGGCGGCACCTGCTCAACCTGGTCTTCGCCGGGTCGGCGCGCCCGGGCGAGCTCCGGGTCGGACGCGACGGCGTGCTCACCGACGTCGCCTGGCACCGGCGCGACACGCTGCTCAACCTCGAGCTCCATCCGCCGATCGGGGCCGCGATCCTGGAGTGCTGGGATGAGCACTTCGATGGGCCGGTGCGGGTGCTCGGCAACGTGTGGCGCCCCGCAGGCCCAGCCCGCGACGAGCCCCGCGGAGAACACGCCCGATAGCATCGGGGGGTGGCCAGGGAGCTCGTCCTCGACGTCGGCGGCCCGGTGCATGCCGTCGATCACGGCGGCACCGGGCCACCCATGCTGCTGGTGCACGGCCTCGGCGGATCGCTGCTCAACTGGCGCGACGTCACCGCCGACCTGGCAGGCACCCACCATGTGTGGTCGCTCGACCTGATCGGCTTCGGCCGGACCCCGCGCGCCGGCCGCGAAGCGACCATCCCGAACAACTTCGCGGTGGTCGCCCGGGTTGCCGAGCACGTCGGCCGGGGACGCCCGGTGGTCCTCGTCGGCAACTCCATGGGCGGCCTGATCAGCATCCTCGTCGCCGCCCGCCACCCCGAGCGGGTGGCCTCGCTGGTGCTGGTCGACCCGGCGCTGCCGATGGCCCGCGGCGGCCGGGTCAGCCTGATGCTGGCGTCGGCGTTCCTGGTCATGCGGACACCGCGGGTGGGGCCCTGGCTGGTCCATGCCCACACGCGCCGGCGCGGCGCCGAGGGGCTCGTCGACGACGTGCTCAAGCTGTGCACGGTCGACATGTCGCGGATCTCGGCGGGGACGCGCGACGCGTTGATCGAGCAGACCAGGTGGCGCCAGGAGCAGGACGAACCGGACCGGGCATTCCTCGAGGCGGCGAGCTCGCTGGTGCAGTGGCTGTGGCATCGCGACAGCCTCGAACGCCAGATCCGCCGCGTGACCGCGCCGACGCTGCTGATCCACGGCGACCGCGACAACCTGGTCGACCTGTCGGCGTCTGGAGCGGTCGCGGCGATGCGTCCCGACTGGTGCTTCCGCGTTCTGGCCAATACCGGCCACATCCCACAGATGGAGCGACCGGGCACGTTCGTGGACATCCTCCACGCCTGGCTCGAGGCCCCTCAGACGGCGCCGGCCGTGTCCACCTCACGCAGGTAGTCGCCGAGGCGCTGGTAGGCGGCGCGCTTACGCCGATCGGTGATCTCGGTGTAGACGCGCAGGGTTTCGAGGGTGGCGTGCCCGAGCACCTCCTGGACGAGGCGGACGTCGCCGTCGGTGGCCTCGAGCAACGTGGTGGCCGCGGTGTGTCGCGCCGCATGAGGGGTGCGCAGGTCGTCGATCAGCGCGAAGCGGGCGGGATCGGCGCCGAAACGGACCCGCAACGCGCGCAGCGCATGGCGCGCCCCGTCGGTGGTGAGCCGGTTGTGGGGGAGAGCGCGGCCGCCGGGCATGTCGGCCCGGGCCACGCTGATGAACAGCGCCGGCGCGGGATCCGGGCCGCGGCGCTCGAGGTACTCGGTGACGGCCGCGAAGGCATCATCGGTGAGGTAGACGGTGCGGTGCTTGCCTCCCTTGCCGAGCACGCGGAACCCCTCCGCGCGGACGTCACCGCGATCGAGCGCGCACGCCTCGGCGATCCGGCAGCCCGTGCTCACCAGCAGGTGGATGAGGGCTCGGTCGCGAAGGTCGCGCAGGCTGCCCCTCGGGAGAGCGGCGAGCAGCCGGGGAACGGTCGCCGTGGCCACCGGATGGGGGTCGCCGACCACGTAGCGGGGCACGCTGACCTGGCGGCTCAGCTCGCCGCCGCTCCATCCCTCGTCATAGGCGTACGAGAGGAATCGCCGCAGGGCGACCAGCGCCCGGGCGCGCGTCCGCGGGTGGGGAAGCACGTCGGCGAGCTCGATCTGGTAGCGCCGCAGCGCCGCCCGGTCGACGGCTGCCGTGAAGGTGTCGCCGAGCTCGCGGTGGCGCATGAAGGCGACGAACTTGGCCAGGTCCTGGCGGTACGCGCGCACGGTGGTGAGCGGACGGTTGCGCTGGATGCGCAGCCAGTCGAGGAACTGCTGCACCTGGTCGGGAAGCGCGTCGGACGGACCCGGCACCTCGTCGGCCCACGCCGGACGGCGGCTCGCGGCCGGCGAGTTGGGACGGCGACGCCGCGCCGGGGTGGAGGTGCTCACCCCGGTATTATCAGGAGCTTGCGGCAGAAGTGCGGGGAGCGACCCCGAGCGGGGGCCCGCGGCCGCCCCTGCCGCGGACCAGGTCAGCCGGCGCCGGCCCCCAAGCGCGCGCCGCCGCTGCCGGCGAGCTGGGCGTCGCTGGCGCGGACCTCGCGCAGCTCGCCGGAGTGCACGTCGTAGACGAAGCCGCGCACGCTGTCCGTGTGCGGGATCAGGGGGCTCGCCTTGACCCGGGCGATGGACTGGCGCACGTCCTCGTCGAGGTCGCTGAAGGCCTCGAGCGAGAAGGCCGGACGGATGCCCGTCTCGGCCTGCACCTGCGCCTTGACGCCGTCGTCGGTGAAGGTCAGCATCCCGCAGTCGGTGTGGTGGATGAGGATGACCTCGCGGGTACCCAGCAGGCGCTGGGAGATGAGCAGCGAGCGGATCGCGTCATCGGTCACCGCCCCGCCGGCGTTGCGGATGACGTGGGCGTCACCGACCTCGAGGCCGAGGATCTTGTTGACGTGCAGCCGCGCGTCCATGCACGCGACCACGGCCACCCCGCGAGCCGGGGGCAGCGGCACCTCCACCTTGTCGAAGGCGGCGGCGTAGGAGCGGTTGTTGGCGAGCAGGTCGTCAGTGGCGGACATGTGCAGGTCTCCGTGGCGGATGAGCCGGGGCCCGTCGGGCCGGCCGGCGGAACGATCGCGGCGGCGGCGTCAGCTCAGCGTGGACAGAGCGCGGTGCGCCATCGGCCGTTGTCCAGCCACAGCTGGCGGGTGAGCGGGCACCGGGGCTTCACGCCGGCGACGCTAGCAAAGCCCGACCAAGCCGGTCAACTTTCCGGTGAGGGAGGGCACGGCGCCGCTCGAATACGTCTATATCGTGAGAATATGCATTATCAGTAGTTTGAGGTACGCCGGCCGAGGCCCGCTCCCCCAGCGGCGGCAGACCACGAACGGGGCCTCTCGACCCCGGTCGTGCGACGATGTCGGTCATGACGCGCATGCCCGCGGCCTTCATCGGACACGGCAGCCCGATGAACGCGATCGAGCACAACCGCTTCACCGCCGCCTGGGAGGCGTTCGGTGCCGGCGCGCCGCGGCCCCGGGCGATCCTGGTGGTGTCCGCCCACTGGTTCATCAACGCCACCGCGGTCACCGCGATGGCGCAGCCACGCACCATCCATGACTTCTACGGCTTCCCGCAGGAGCTGTTCGATGTCGAGTACGCCGCCCCGGGCTCGCCCGAGGTGGCCCATGAGGTCGCGGACGCGGTGGCCCCCGTATGGGTGGGGATCGACACCGACAGCTGGGGGCTGGACCACGGCACCTGGTCGGTGCTCACCCACATGTACCCGGACGCCGACGTGCCGGTGGTGCAGCTCTCGATCGACGCCACCAAGCCGTTCGACTACCACCTCGACCTCGGCGGGCGGCTCGCGCCCCTGCGCGACCAGGGGGTGCTCATCGTCGGCAGCGGGAACGTGGTGCACAACCTGCGCGCCATGGACCCGGCCTACGAGGACCGCGGCTTCGACTGGGCGCAGCGCTTCGACCGCGACGCCCGGGCGCTGTTCACCGAGGAGCCCCGGTCGCTGCTCGAGCTCGAGCAGCACGCCGACTTCCCCAGGGCGGTGCCGACCCCGGATCACTTCCTCCCGTCGGTGTTCATCGCCGGCCTGGCGGCCGCGGGTGGCGAGACCCTTGACGTGCTCGTCGAGGGCTGCGCCTACGGCAGCCTGTCGATGACCTCCTACGGGCTCGGGATCGCGGCCTCCCCCTCCCCCGCCGGCGAGGCCGACGATGCGGGCAGCCTGCCTGTCGACGTGCCGCTGTCCGGGAGCAACCTGTAGCTCCGGCCATCCAGCCCGCGCCATCGCACGCCGCCTGTCACAAGATGGGCGGCCACGGTGCTGACCTTGTATGCACGGAGAGGCCGTCTGGGGCATGACTGTCCCGCCCGCGGTGTCCGAGTCGACCGGCAAATCATTCGATCGCGTCTTCCGCGCCGAATACGGCCGGGTGGTGAGGATCGCCTCACGCGTCCTCGGCGATCGCGGCCGAGCTGAGGACGTCGCCCAGGACGCGTTCCTGGCGCTTCACCGGCGCAACTGCAGCGACCAGGCATGGGCGGGCGCCTGGGTCTGCACGGCGGCGGCGCACATGGCCCTCAACGTGCTCCGCGGCGAGCGGCGCCGCAGCCGCCGTGAGCAGCTGGCAACGCCCGCGGCTGAGCCGGTGGATCCGGCGGCCGCCGTCGAGCGCGCCGACGACGGCCGGGTGCTGCGCGCAGCGCTCGGTCTCCTGCCGCAGCGGTCGGCCATGGTGCTGGTCCTCCGCCACAGCGGCCTCAGCTACGCCGAGGTCGCCGCGGCGATGAATGTCAAACAGGGTGATGTGGGAACGATGTTGCGCCGCGCTGAAGCGGCGCTGCGAAAGGAGGTTGACCGTGCGGCATCTCAGTGAGGGGGCGCTGCGCCGTCTGCACGACGACAGGTTCGCGGTGTCGAACCGTGAGCGAGAGCACCTGGGCAGCTGCGCCCGCTGCCAGGCACGCGCAGCCCGGGTGGGCTCCGACGCCGAGCACGCCGCTGCCCTGCTCGCCGCCGGCGGCGGGTTCGGTGGGAACGAGGAGCAGGCGCTGGGGCGACTCCGGCGGGGCATCGCGGCCGGAGCACGCCCGGCCGCGGGCGACCTTGCGACGCCGCGTAGCCCGCGCCGCCGCTGGGCGCTGGGGGCCGTCGCGGTCCCGGCGGTGGTCGCCGGGCTGGTGATCTCAGCGAACGCGGCGGGGTGGCTGTCGATCTTCTCCCCCACCAAGGTGGCGCCGGTGACGTTGACCGCCGGCCAGCTCAACGGGCTGCCCGACCTCTCCGCATACGGGAGCGTGCGCTCCACCAACCTCGAGCCCAGGCAGGTGGCCGGGCCCGGCGAGGCGGCGGCCAGCACCGGCCTGCACGTTCTCGTCCCGGGGTCACTCCCCGCCGACGTGCCCGGGGCGCCGCGCTGGGAGGTGATCGGCCGCGGTAGCGCGACCTTCACCCTCGACGCGGCGACGGCCGCGGCCGCGGCGGCCAGGGCGGGGCACACCTCGCCGACCATCCCCGCGTCGCTCAACGGCACCACCGTGACGGTGGCCGCGGGGCCGGCCGCGCTGGCCATCTACGGCTCCTCGGCGTCCGAGTCCACGCCTCCGACGCTGCTGATCGCGCAGGGCGTACGGCCGACGGCCGCGACCAATGGCGCGACGCTGCAACAGCTCGAGGACTTCCTGGTCGCGCAGCCCGGGGTGTCGCCACAGCTCGCCGCCGAGATCCGCGCCATCGGTGACCCGGCCAGCACCCTTCCCATCCCGGTGATCAGCGGGGCGATGACCTCCCAGACGGTGACGATCGACGGGGTCCAGGGTGTGGTGACCGGCGATTCGACGGGGTTGGGCGCCGCTGTGATCTGGGAGAAGGACGGCGTCGTCTACGCTGTCGGCGGCCTTCTTCCCCAGAACGAGGTGCTCGACATTGCCCGCTCGCTCCACTGAGGCCGCCGGCGGACACGACACTGCGCGCGCCCTTCCCGCCGGCGACGCGGTCCCAGCCATCCACGCGGTCGGGCTGACCAAGCGGTACGGGCGCATCGAGGCACTGGCAGGGCTCAGCATGTCGGTGCCCCGTGGCGAGATCTTCGGGTTCCTCGGCCCCAACGGCGCCGGGAAGACGACGGCGGTCAAGCTCCTCCTGGGGCTGGCGACGCCGACCGCGGGCGACGCGTGGCTCCTCGGCGAGCCCATCGGTCACGCGCCGGCGCGCCGGCGGGTGGGATACCTCCCCGAGCTCTTCCGCTACCCGGCGTGGCTCTCGCCGATCGAGGTGCTGCGGTTCCACTGCCGCCTGATCGACATCCCGCGCCAGCAGCGTGACGCCGACATCGAGGCCGTGATCAGCACAGTCGGGCTGCGTGAGCGCGCTCGCGATCGCGTCGGCACCTTCTCAAAGGGCATGCAGCAGCGCCTCGGCCTCGCCGTGGCCATGCTCGGGGCCCCGGAGATCGTCTTCCTCGACGAGCCCACCTCGGCGCTGGACCCGGTCGGGCGGCACGACGTCCGCGAGGTCATCCGCACCCTGCGTGACCGCGGCGCCGCCGTCTTCCTCAACTCCCACCTGCTCAGCGAGGTCGAGCAGGTGTGCGACCGCGTCGCCGTCGTCGACCACGGCCGGGTCATCGCCTCAGGGACGCTCGACGAGCTGCTCGGCGGCGGCGTGGCCGTGCGCCTCCGCGTCAGCGGCGTCGACGGGCTGCCAGCAATGCTGGCGCGCTGGGGCGAGGTCACCACCGAGGGGGACTGGGTCAGCGTCGCGGGCGTCGACGGCGAGGCGATCGCTGACATCGTCGCCGCGCTGGTGGCGCGCGGCGCGCGCATCCACGCGGTGGAGCCGCAGCGGCTGTCGCTCGAGGACCGCTTCCTCGAGGTCCTGCGCGCCGCCGATGACGGGGCCGCCGCATGAGCGCCGTGCTCACCATCGCCATGGTCACCGTCCGCGAGGTCAGCCGGCGCCGCCTCGTGCTCGCCCTGGTCCTGCTCAGCGCCGGCGCGATCGCCCTCACCGGGTGGGGTTTCAGCCGCCTCCCGGGTGTCCACAACCGCGACGGCAGCCTGCTCACCCCCACCGACGTGAGGGTCATCTCCTCGCAGCTGCTCATCTTCGTCCTCTTCATGTTCAGCGCCGTGCTCGGCCTCGGCGCGGTGATGGTCGCCGCCCAGTCGGTGTCCGCCGAGGTGGAGTTCAGGCCAGGCTCTTGCCGTGCTCGCCCGGCCCATCGAGCGCGCCCAGGTGATCCTCGGCAAGTGGCTGGGGCTCGGCATTCTCATCGTCGTCTATGCCGCCGCCGCCACCGCGATCGAGTTCAGCGTGGTGCGCTGGGCCACCGGCTACCTGCCACCGCACCCAGTCCAGGCGGCCGCGTTCATCGCGGCCGAGGGCCTGGTGCTGCTGACCCTGACCCTCCTCCTCAGCGTCAACCTCTCCGGCATCACCGCCGGGGTGATCGCGCTGATGCTCTTCTTCATCACCTGGATCGCCGGCGTGGCAGGCGCGGTGGGAACCGTCCTCGACAACGGCCCGATCGCGGCCGTGGGGACCATCACCCGGCTGTTGCTGCCCTCCGACGGCCTCTGGCGCGGCGCCATCTTCAACCTCGAGCCCACGACCGTGGTTGCGTTGGCGTCGGGGAGCCGCGAGGCGGCCGCCAACCCGTTCACGTCGCTGACCCCTCCGGCCGGCGCCTACGTGGCGTGGGCCGCGGCGTGGGTGCTGGCGATGGTCGCCTCCACCATCCTGTTGTTCCGGCGGAGGGAGCTGTAGGCGCCTAGCGGCGGCGGCGCCGTGAGAGCCCGGCCGCGCCCACGCCGGCGAGCAGCAGGAGCCCCGCCGGAAGCACGGGCATCCCGCCGGCCGCTCCGACGCTCGGGGTCGGGACGCTGGCGGGCGCTGCCGTCGGGATGTCCACCAGGGCAGCGACGGCGGCGGCCTGGTACGACCCGTCGCCGGCGAAGCGCGCCGAGGCGCTGACGGAGGCGGTGTGCTGCAGGACGGACGAGATCGTGCAGCTGGCGTGGCCCTGCGCGTCAGTGGTGCCGACGCACGACTGCGCGTCGGTGCCCGAACCCAGGGTCATGGTCACAGCCCGACCCAGCACGGCAGTCGACGTCGACGGGTCGTCGGTGGCCAGGGTGCTGGTGAGGGTCAGCGGCTGCCCCTGCACGGCCGAGGTGGGACCTGTGTAGGTCAGCGAGTCCTGCTCCGGCAGCACCGTGAAGGTCGTGGTCGTGTCGATTCCGGCGATCAACGGGACGCTGCTCCCGGAGAACGAGGCGACCAGCGGGTACGACCCCGCTGCCATGGTCGGCGTCAGCGAGCACGACGCGAAACCAGAGGCGTCGGTCGTGCCATGGCAGACGGCGGCGGACGAACCCGGGTCGAGCGTGAACGTGACGTTCGCCCCGGCGATCGGGCCGCCCGCAGACGTGAGCGTGGCCGACACCGTGGCAGGGTCGGCAAAGTCGCTCGACGTGGCCGAACCCGAACTCGCCACCAGCGCCGATGCCACGCCCGCGCCGAAGTTGGCCGGGGTCAGGGTGTCCTCGAGGCTGAAGTAGGTCGTCGCGCCGGCAGCCAGGCCGCCGCCGGCGTCGGTGAAGTTCACCGTACCGGCCCGCTTGTTCGCGGCGATGTTGCTGAAGGTCGTGTCCGGCCCTTCATATCCCGTCGCCGGTTTCGGCGTGGCTGTGCAGTAACCGCTGCCGGTGAAGGTGAACTTGCACAGGGCGTCAGCGTCGAAGCCGAACAGCGGCAGGCTGGCGCTGCCGACGGCGATCGATGGCACCGTGACCGCCGACCGGTTGACCACCCCGATGAGGGTGTCCTCGGCGCCCGGTGCGCCCGCAGTCTTGTCGAACGGCGGCTGGCTGACGTCCTGCAAGATCGTCAGCGTGCCGTCGGCGTTGATCACGATCAGGATCGCGCAGGAGGTGTCCGAGCTGACGGCCGGGCACTCGGTGAAGGGTGGCGATGGCGGCGCTGCCGGTGCACGCACCGATCCGATGCCGAGCAGCGCCGCGGCCACGACTAGCAGGGCCGCGGCACCGGCCTGCGCAGCCCGGTGAGGCGAGCGATTGCGGTGGAGGGCGCGCGGGGCCGGTGGCGACCCCGGCCCGGCTGGGACGGTCATGCTGGCATTCCTGGGGCCGAGGGTAGGGCCAAACATGTGTGTTGCGTGTATCGGGGAGGTCTCAGTCCATGCCCAACGGCCCCTCGCCGGAGGCGTTGAAGAACTGGTGGACGAACTCGTCGTCCGACTCCTCGATCTCCTTCTTGTTGCCGAAGTGGCGCATCTTGCCCTTGTAGAGGATGCCGATGTTGTCCGCGAAGCGGCGCACCGCCCCCACGTCGTGGCTGACCACGATCGAGGTCGCCTGGTACTTGGCGCTGATCTCCCGGATCAGGTCGCAGAGCAGCGTCGTCCGCACCGGGTCCAGGCCGCTGTCGGGCTCGTCGAAGAGCAGGATCTTCGGCTCCATCACCAGCGCCCGCGCAAACCCCGCCCGTTTGCGCATCCCCCCGCTCAGCTCGTTGGGCATCCGCTTCTCCGCCCCCGCCAGGCCCACCTCGGTGAGCCGGTCCATGACGATCTCGCGGATCTCCCCCTCGTTCTTGCGGGTGTGCTGGCGCAGCGGGAAGGCCACGTTGTCGTACAGGCTCATCGAGCTGAACAGCGCCCCGTCCTGGAAGAGCATCCCGATCCCCCGGCGCAGCTCCAACAGCTCGTCCTCGTTGAGCTGCGGCACCGACCGGTCGGCCACGAAGATCTCCCCTCGGTCGGGCGGCAACAGCCCCACGATGTGCCGCAGGGTCACGCTCTTGCCCGTCCCCGACGGGCCCATCAGCACCGTGATCTCCCCCTTGGGGATCCGGCAGGTCACCCCGTCCAGCACCTTGAACTGCCCGAACGCCTTGTGCACGTCGCGCAGCTCGATCACCGCCTCCTTCTCCCACGTCGACTGCGACTGGGTCGCCGGCTTCTCCCCCAGCGGCCGGCTCAGGTCGGTGTACGCCGGGTGTCGCGACCCCACCCCGTGGCCCCGGCTCCCGTTCGACGACGGCGGCGACGCCGGGCTCGCCGGGGCCGGAGCGGCCGGGGGCGCGGACGGGGGCGCCGGCGTGGCCGCGGGCGCGGACGGCGGCGCCGGGGCCGCCTTACCGCCCGGCGGCGGGACGAGCGGCGCGAAGTCGAGGGAGAGCGAGGGGTGGGTGCGCGCCAGCCGCTGCTGCGCGCTGCCGAGCGCGGTCGGCGAGAGCGAGGCGACAGTGAGCGCGTCGACGAAGTCATTGCCCGGAATGCGATACACCGCGCACTCGGTGAGCGCGCGCACCGTGGCCGTGCGCGGACGGTGGGCGAGCAACCCGATCTCGCCGAAGTAGTCGGGCGAGCTCAGGACGGCGATCGCTGTGGCAACGCCGGCCTCACCGGCGGCGATGACCTCCGCGTCACCGCCGGTGAGCACGAAGAAGTCGTCGGCGACGTCTCCCTCCTTGACGATCACCGTGCCTGCCGGCACGGTCTCGTCGACGGACGCCGCGGCGAGCCGCTCGAGCGTCGCGCGGGTGGCGCCGGCGAAGATGTCCAGCCCCTGGAGCACCGCCACTCGCGGCTCGAGGACGCTCAGCTGCCCGGCGGCCTGACGATCGATCTGGCGAACCTTGGGGTACGACAGGAGCGCCAGGGCCGGCATCGAGAACCCGACGACGAGCAGCGTGGTGGTCAGCCCGAACGCCGCCAGCAGGATGGGCATCAGCAACGCGCCAAGTGAGATGGCCGCGAGGACGAGCGCGAAGAAGACGCCGAACACGCGGGCCACGACGTCGGGCTTGACAGTGCGCTGCAGCGCGGTGATGGCAAGCACGTCGACGATCAGCGTGGCTCCGCCTCGCACCACCTCGATCGCGAACGCGATGGCCGGCGAATGCACCACCGACAGCAGCGCGGTCGGCAGCGCGAACACGAACATACCCGCCACGATGATCGTGCCCAGGCGTCGCATCCCCGCGATGCGGTTCATGAAGGGCGCGACGATCAGGCCGCCGACGCCGAGGGCCGCGAGCAGGTAGCCGTAGCCCTCGCTGCCGGTGCCCAGCTGCTGCTTGCTCAGCACCACGAACAGGACGGTGTCGGTGCCGTATAGGAAGCTGGCCACGATGCTGAAACCGGCCAGCACGACCACCGTCGACGAGCTGGCAAATGCCCTGATGCCCACTGCCAGCTGCTGCAGCGGACCGAGCGTACCGCCCTCGGTGGCATCCCCCGGCTGGCTGCGAGCTCGAATCCGGCTGACCACCAGCCCGGAGAAGGCGAACGTGGCCGCGTTGATGGCGAACACCAGCGGTGGTGGTCCGAGCAGCAGGAGCCCCGCGCCGATCGCCGGCCCGACGATGATGGTGAGGTTCTCGATCGCCGCCTGGACGCTGTTGGCCGCGGCCAGGTGCTCCTCACCGACGATGACCGGCACCGTCGCCCGCGCCGTGGGGTCGTACGAGGCAGTGGTGATCGAGGTCAGGGTTGCGAGCGCGATGATCAGCAGAGGGGGCGCAGCGACGGCGGCGGCCACGGCCAGCGCCGCCTGCACCACCGTGGAGATGCCGTCGATGGTCACCATGAGACGCACGCGCTCGAGCCGATCCGCGACCACCCCGCCGAACAGGCTCGACAGCAGCGCCGACAGGAACCGTGCCATCGATGCGGCCGCCACCCATGCCGGTGAGTGGGTGGCGTTGAAGACGTAGACCACGAGGGCGACGTTGTATGCCCATGAGCCGCTCTGCGAGGTCACCAGGCCGGCGAACAGGAGCCGGTAGTCACGAACGCCGAACAGCGACCGGTAACCGACCTTGGGCTTCCTCTCCGTCTCGCCGGCGACGGCGGCGGTAGCCATCAGCCGGCGCGCCCGGGTGAGCCGGAGGGGTCGGCGATCATGGCCGCAAGGGTACTTGGCGACCCGGCGGGCCGGGAGGTCAGGCCGGCAGCGCTGCCGCCGGGCCCGACCGGTCGGCATCGGTGCGCATCGACCCCTGGGCGCGGGCCAGCATCGGCGTTGCGCCCAGCTCGGTGAACGTCACGGCCGCCCGGCCGAAGAGGTCCTCGGCCTCCTCGTCGCGGCCGCCTGCCGACAGCCATTCAGCGTGCTCCAAGCGCGAGACGGCCACCCAGTACGGCATGTGCATGCCGTCGAACAGGTCGATGGCGATGCGTGCGTGGTCGGCGACATCGGCGTGCCGTCCCTCGGCCGCGGCGACGCGGGCGGTGAGCCGCGAGACCATGGCGTCCAGCGCGGGCGCCACCCCCCGCCGGTAACGCGCCGACACGACGTCGAGCAATCGGCCCAACAACGTTGTGTCACCGGTTGCGAGGGCGGCCTCACCCGCCTCGTGGAGAAGCCAGCGGCTGACATAGAGGTCGTCGGTGGTCTGGCCCGCGTCCATGATCACCTGGCCGACAATGCCCAGTGCCTGGGCGTTGTCCCCCTCGGCGCGCAGCAGTGCCGCCGACGCCGCCCGCGAAAGGTCGTCGTAACCCTGGCTGGTGCGCGCAAAGAGGAACGCAAGCCGGTTGCGGAGCCGGGTCGCGGCTTCCACGTCACCCCGCCACAGGTGGATCCACACGGAGTAGATGAGCTCTCGCGGCACGTCGGATTCCGCCATCTCCTCGCCCGGGCCGGCCTGGAAGTCGGCCTGCACGCGGACTGCCTCATCCCACCGGCCGAGGTCGACGAGGATGGGCACCTGGCCGATGACGGCCTGCGTCTCGCTTCGGCGATCACCCACAAGCCTTGCCAGGGCGGCCCCCTCGCGCGCCAGTTCCCCTGCTCGCACCAGGTCGGTGTCCTGGAACAGCGCGGCCATGTTGTTGTAAGCACGCAGGGCGGCCGCGTGCAGCTTGAGAGCCAGTGACCGATCGAGTGCGCACTCGAGGAGAGCCCGCGCCTCGGCATGGCGACCGCGGCCACCCATGATCAGACCCTTGGTGTTGATCGCCTCGCAGAACTGCTCCCACAAACCGTGGCGCTCGGCGATCTGGAGGGCCAGCTCAACGCGCTCGAGCGCGACGTCGGTGGCACCGGTGCTGAGGTAGAGGCGGCGGGCAAGCTCCGCCGCCACGTAGGCCAGGTCGGCTTCTCCCTCGACGCCGGGCGCGGGATTCTCCGAGAGAGCGGCAAATGCCAGCTCGACGCGGGCCAGGGCGCTCTCGGACTTCAGCTCGTACACGTCAAGGCTGCCCAGCCTCACGGAAACCCGGGCCGCGGCCCCGACACGCCCGGCCGCCTGGTGGAGGCCGTACGCCTCCTCGAAGTGAGCCCGGGCCTCGGCGACCTTCAGCTGAAGCCAGGCCATCTGGCCGGCGAGCGCGAGGAGCTCGGCACGGTCGGCATCGTCGGCGATCTGCAGGGCGCGCTCGTAGTAGTGCTGGGCAGACGTGGCCGCCGCCAGGGAGGCCGCGTGGTCACCGGCCTTGACGAGTGCATTTCGGGCGCGTGCCCTGATCTCATCGGCGTCGGTGGCCTCACGATCCGCCTCGTAGGCCTCCACGAGGTGCGAGGCCACCACCTCGGCCACCTCCTCCTCGTCGTTCCACCCGCTCTCGAGGTAGCTGGCGGCAGCGAGGTGGCGCGTCTTGCGGTCACGCCGTGCCAGCGTGCCGTAGGCCACGCTGCGCACGATGTCCTGCAGGAACACGTACTGACCGCGCTCGGGAGAGCGCGGGTCGGACTGGATGGCCAGCAGCTCCTTGTTGACCAGCCCGCTGAGCGCGGGCACGATCGCCTCGTCCGGGAGGACGCTGATGGCCCCCACGGCGCCGGTTGTGAACGATTTGCCCAGCACCGCCGCGTCCTGGAGGAGCGCCCGCTCCTCCGGCTGAAGGCTGTCAAGCCGCGCGGCGATGAGCGCATGGAGGCTCTCAGGGACCTCCAGCGACTCGAGGGATCCCTCGGTGCGGTACACGCCTCCGTCCTCGACGATCAGGCCCCGGTCGAGCAGCATCCGCACCGTCTCGACCGCGTAGAGCGGGACCCCGGCGGCGCGGTCGCGGATCCGCGTCTTGAGGTCCTCAGGTAGCCCCGGGACCATGCCCTCGAGCAGCCGGTCCATCAACTCCGGGGACAGCGGCTCGAGGTACAGGCTGGCGACGCCACGCCTGCCCGCCGCCCACCCGGGCCGCCTCTCGGTCAGCTCGGGGCGCGCCAGCGTGAGCACCAGGAGTGGCGACGTGCGCGACCACTCCAACAGGTACTCGATGAAGTCGAGCAGGCCGGTGTCTGCCCACTGCAGGTCCTCGAACAGCAACACCGTCAGGTGCTTGGCTGCGAGCCGCTCGAAGAAGAACCTCCAGGCGGCGTAGAGGTCGCGCGGATCAGTGGCCACGCGCTCCTCGAGCCCGACGAGATGCGCGAGCCGGGGCTCAACCCAGCGCCGCTCCTCGGGGTCGCTGACGAATTCCTCGACGGTGGCACGCAGCTTCTGGCGGGCGGTCTCAGGGGGCTCGTTCTCGACGATGCCCGCGCGCATCCGGACCATCTCGTTGAGCGCCCAGAATGCGACCCCCTCCCCGTAGGAGAGGCACCGGCCGCGGTGCCAGTGGACCACCTCGCTGAGACCGTCCACGTACTTGAAGAACTCCCAGCCGAGTCGCGACTTGCCGACCCCGCCGATGCCGACGATCGACAGCAGCCGCGCCCTCCCCTCCTCGCCGGTGCCGTGCAGGTACTCCTTGAGCAGGCGAAGCTCGCGGTCACGTCCCACGAAGGGCGGCTCCAGCCCGGTGGCGCGCATCGCCCCACCCCGGCCGGCGGCGACCCGCTCTGCTCGCCACAAGCGCACCGGCTCGGCCTTGCCCCTCAGCTGGTGGGTGCCTGTGTCCTCGTAGACGATCGCCGCCTCGGTCGCCTGGCGTGTCGAATCGCCGACGAAGACCGAGCCGGGCTCGGCCGCCGACTGCACCCGGGAGGCGGTGTTGACCAGGTCGCCGGCCACCAAGCCCTCGCCCACGGCGCCGAGGGTGACGGCGGCCTCCCCGGTGAGCACGCCGGCCCGCGCGCGCAATCCGGCGGCACCAACCCGGTCGCCGAGGACGGCCACCGCGTCGACGAGCTCGAGGGCCGCGCGGACCGCGAGCTCGGCGTCGTTCTCCTGGATGGACTGGGCTCCCCACACCGCCATGACCGCGTCGCCGATGAACTTCTCCACGGTGCCGCCGTAGCGAACGATCACGGTCCGCGCTGTCTCGAAATAGGCGCTGAGCACCTCGCGGACGTCCTCGGAATCGCGTTGGTCCGAGAAGCTGGTGAAGCCCACCAGGTCGGCGAACAGGACGGTGACGTGTCGCCTTTCGGCTGTCCGCGACGGGTCGGCCGCCGCCGGCTGCGGCGCTGCGACACTGGCTCGCGGGGGAACCGCAACCTCGCCGAGTCCCGCGCCGCACTGCCCGCAGAAGCTCTCGTCGGCGTCGTTGATGGCGCCGCACGCAGGGCAGACGTTGACCAGCGGCGCTCCGCACTTTCCGCAGAAGCGGCGGCCCTCACGGTTGGCCGACCCGCAGGACGTGCAGTTCATGAGGCCAAATGTACTGCCCCTATCGGGGCTCCGTGAGCCCGGGGCCGAATCAGCGCCGCCGCCGCGACACCTGGCCCGGGTCGTTGCCCTCGAGCCGTGCCTCGAGCTCGAGCGTGCGCTCGAACGCCGCCCACACCGCGTCGCTGACGACGGTGCGCAGTCGGCCCTTCTCCAGCTCGTACAGCGCCTCGGCAGAGGTGCCGCCCGGTGACGTCACCATGTCGCGCAGCTCGGCGACATGCTTGCCGCTCTGCAGCGCGAAGTCGGCTGACCCTGACATGGTGTCGAGGACGAGCTCGCGCGCGACGTGGCGAGGGAAGCCGAGGTGCACGGCGGCGTCGGTGAGCGCCTCGATGAACAGGAAGATGTACGTGGGCCCGGTCCCGCTCACCGCCGTGGCCATCGCCACCTGGCGCTCGTCGTGCACCTCGAACTCGCGGCCGAGCGCGGCGAGCATGGCACGGACCTGGGCGCGGCGACGCGCATCGACGTCGCCGGTCGCGTACCAGACGGTGACGCCCTCGCCGATCTGCGCCGGCGTGTTGGGCATGGCGCGCACCACGGCAGGGTGCTGCAGCCCGTCTCCCAGCGCGCGGGTGCTGGCGCCGGCCACAACGCTGATCACCAGCTGCTCCGCGCCCAGGGTGCCGCGCAGCTCGGCCATGACCCCGGCCAGCATCTGTGGCTTCACGGCGAGCAACACGATGTCTCCCTGGTGTACCGCCTCGACGTTGGCGGCGGTGACCTGCACACCGTGGCGCGAGGCGAGCGCGTCGCGACGTTCGGCGCGCGGGTGGCTGCAGGTCACCTGCGTCGGATCGACCAGCTGCCGGTCCACCAGCCCGGCGAGCATCGCCTCCCCCATCGCGCCGGCGCCGACGACGGCCAGGCGGGTGCCCGCGAGCGGCCGTTCGTTCACCACGGCGTCCTCAACTCAGCTGGCCGAGGTAGTGGGGCAGCATGGCACGCCACGTCGGCCAGTCGTGGTCGTACTCCGGCCCCCAGGGGTCGACACGGTTGGGGATCCCCTTGGCCCCCATCACGCCGGCCAGCCGCCAGGAGTGTTCGATGCTCTCCCAGCGGCCCTCGCCCGACGCCAGGATGACGAACCGGCGGCGCAGCTGCTCGAGGATCGGTCCATCCAGCCCGGGCAGGAAGTGCAGCGGCGTCGAGAAGAACAGCGCGTCGCCCGCGTCGGGGCCGACGAACTGTTCGAGGTCGTAGGTGCCGCTCAGGCCCACCGCCTGGCTGACCACGTCGGGAAAGCGGCACAGCACCGCCACCGCGTTGAAGGCGCCGATCGATGCCCCGGTGACGACGACCTCGGCGCCGGGAGACCGGCAATCCGCCCAGATCGCCGGGATCATCTCCTGGCGTACGAACCCGTGGAAGCCGTTGATCATCGCGGCGCGGTAGCGCGCGTCGCCATCCCGCCGGACCATGGCATAGCCGGCAACGCTGTCACACGAGTAGACCTTGATGCGGCCGGCATCGATGAGCTCGCCGAGCGCGTCGATGACCAGCATGCGCTCGATCTCCTCGGCGTCTCCTCCCGCGGTCGGGAAGATGATCACCGGTTGCCCGAAATGACCCCAGCGCACCACCGTCACGTCGCTCTCGACCCGCCCGGAGTACCAGCGCTCGCGCGACTTCATGACCGCGGAGTGTCGCGCATCAGGGATACAGGAAGCGCTGCTCGCCGGGGAACAGCCAGCTGAGACCGTCGAGCAGCCGGTCGCGCCATCCCGTCCAGGTGTGGCCGTCGAGGGACTCGACGACCCGAACCTCGGCCGCCATGCGGCGCAGCACGTCGACCATCGCGAGGTTGCGCTGCGCGGACGGCTCGAAGGCGCCGTAGCTGAGAAAGATGTGCTCGACGACCGGCTGCGGTTGGGCGCGGATGGCGTTGACGAACCGCACCACCGGGTCGAACACAGGACCGCCGGGGTGCTCGCGGCCGACCACCGTGTAGAGGAATGACGCCGACTGCAGCATCAGGCCGCCGTAGAAGCCGGGGGCATGGACGGCGGCGGACAGCGCGGCGATGGCGCCGAAGCTCGCCCCGGCGAGCACCCGGCCGGCGGGATCGCCGCGCAGGGGCAACCGTTCCTCCAACTTGGGCAGCAGCTCGGCGGTGAGGAAGCGGCTGTGCGCCGCGCTGTCGCCGTACTCCCTGAGACGGTCGCCGGGATGCGTGAAGGCCACCATGGTGTCGGCCATCAGCCGCGCGTCCATCAGGTTGTCGAGCACGGTGCCGTAGGCCGCATGGTTGATGGAGTCGCCGCCGTCGTGGACGACCAGCAGGGGCAGGCGGTCCTCGCGACGCATTCGCGCAGGGGTGTACAGGGTGAGGTACGCCTCGCGCCGCAGCGCCCGGCTGCGGAAGTGGAACTCGGTGAACTCGCCGGGCACGGCGAGCGGGTTGGGCAGCGCCCACCACGGTGTCTGGTACCCGTCGGCGCGCAGTACCGACATGGTGCCGGCCGGCCCGGTCACCGTCTCCGGGTTGAGCGGGTCGAGGATGCTCTCGACGTTGTCGCCGTGGCGCACCAGGACGCGGTACTCGACGCGCGAGCCGGCGGGCAGCTCGATGGTGGCGAACCAGAGGTCGCTGCGACGCAACCGCTTCAGCGGGAGCGGACCGGGCAGCCCGGTGACCGCGTGCTCCACGGCGACGTCATCGGCCTCGCCGCGGAAGAGGAAGGTGCACGCGGACCCCTCGACGAGGGGGACGCGGTTGTCGGCCAGGAATTGGTCGATCGTGGCCGGCCTCACGCCCTCCGCACGGAGCCTCGTCAGCGCCCGCTGCCTCGGCTCCTTCGATGACGCGCTGGTCACGTCACCCCCACCGGCATCCTCACCGTTCCATCCAGGAACACGACGCGCGCCGCGCTGAGGTCGGCCGCACCGGCCGGGTCGACCGGGAGTCGGTCACCGGGGTCGAGCAGCACGCACGCGCGCGGCGCCAACCGGCGAGCCAGCAGCGCGAGGTGGTTGCGATCGTCGATGCGCAGCCGGTTGGCCGCGTCGGGCAGCGGCACCACGCCGCGGACCACGCCGATGCCGGCGCCGAGGACCTCGTCCGGGCGACCCGCCAGGTCATGGTCGTCAACCAGCATCACCCTCTCGGTGATCGCCATCGCGCCCGACGACCAGGCCACCACCGGCCGGTCGCTGATCACCGCCCCCACGTTGCACACGTGCAGGCAGTCGGTGAGCACGTCGACGTGACCTCCCGCGATGGCCACCGCCGCGCACTCGCTGATGAGCGCAGCCACCGCGTCGCGATGGGCGGCGATCACGGGGCGCTCGTGCGGTGGGTGGCTCGCATAGAACTCGGCAAGGACCGCCTCGCGGCGGACGGCGTGACGCTCATCCAGCGCGCGGACCGTGGCGATCGCCTCGTCGAGCTGCACCCCGCCGAGCCGGCGCGCGGCCGCGTCGTGCTGGCGAACGGCGTCGACGCCGCGGAGCGCGTGACGAAGTTGCACCAGGTACACCTCGCGGAGCTGGGTCAGCAGGCCACGCACGCGGCGGAACTCGTCGGCGTATTCCTGGTCCATCTCGAGGATGTCGAGGCGCCGGCCGAAGAGGCCGAGGTTGCGCGTGCCGCCGCCGAGCACACGGTCGAGCTCGGCGTCGTTGCGTTCGGCTTCTTCCCACCCGGCCGTGACCAGGGCGACCGGGCCGTCGACACCGAGCGCGTCCAGCTCGGCGGCCACCGCGGCCCCGTCACCAACCGGCCCGAGCAGGACCGTCAGGCTCACGAGGCGTGGACTTTCAGCGTCTCACCGACGGCGTCGAGCATGCCGCGCAGGATGTCGTAGTCGGGGTGGACCATCCGCACCCACGCGTTGGCCATGTAGCCGGCCTCCACCGGTTGCGTGGGCGTCCCCGGCTCGGGCAGGTGGACGTCGAGGATGTGTTCACCGAACCTCGCCTGCACGTCGTCGACCCCCTCGTACCAGGCGATCTGCCCGTCACCATCGGGACGCAGCGCCACGATGCCGGCGGCGCGGCGACGCGAGAGAGGGCGCTCCACCTCGCCGTGCACGATCGCATTGGCCCATTCGCGGTAGATGTCGATGTCGTTCCCCGCGGCGTACAGGTCCCACGCCCGCACCCCGGGCGGCCGGCAGCCGATCTCGCTGAAGCGCAGGCCACGGGGCCCGAAGAACCACTCCATGTGGGTGGCCGAGGTTTCGATGCCCAGCGCGACGACAACGCGCCGGCCCATCTCCCTCACCTCGGCGTACTCGGGCACCGTGTCGACCCTGTTGGTGGCCACGAACTGCGGACTGATCCAGCGCGTGCGCATGGCATCGAGCACGTTGGGGAAGTAGTGGGTGACGAAGTCGTATGCCGGCCGCCCGTTGATCGACAGCGTGTCGTAGAAACCCTCGTGGCCTTCGACAAACTCCTCGACGGCGATGGAGTCGGCCGAGCCGAAGGCGGACAGGGCGGCGTCGAGGTCGTCGGGGCCGTCGACGCGCACCGTTCCCGACGCCCCCGCCGCAGCGCGCGGTTTCAGGATGAGCGGGAAGCCCACCGTGGCGGCGAAGTCGCGCACCTCGCCCGCCGCGTGCGCAGCTGTCGACGCCGCCGTCGGCACGCCGGCGCTGCGCAGCACCTCCTTCATCGACGGCTTGTCGCGGCACAGCCATGCGGTGCGCACCGAGGTGCCCGGGATGGTGCAGTTCTCGCGCACCTGCGCAGCGGCCAGGGTGTGCGCCTCGACGACGGCCTCGAGACGGTCCACCCAGACGCGATCCTGAACCCAACGAACTGCATCGGTCATGGCGCCCACGTCGGTGACGTTGCCGACGCGGTGGTAGTGCAGCATCCAGCGCTGAAGATCCGCGTCGAGCTCCTCGAACGGGCGCTCGCCGACGCCGATCACCGTGGCCCCGGCCTCGGCAAGGCCGCGGACGAACTCGCGCTGGTTGGGGGGGAAAGCCGGCTCGACGAAGATGACGTTCACGCGCCGATCCTACCGGCGCGGTCGTGGTCAGGGCTCCAAAGCCGAGCGAGCGCGGGCATAGACTGCCCCCGTGCCGGCAGCCGTGTTCGTTGCGCCCTTCCTGCTCGAGGCGACGATCCGCTTCCTCGACGCGGCAGCGTCACTGCCGGGCGTCCGCCTCGGCCTGGTCAGCCAGGATCCCGTCGACCGGCTGTCCGCCGACCTGCGCTCCCGGCTGTTCGCACACTGGCGGGTTGCTGATGGCACGGACCCGCAGCAGGTGGCCGACGCCACCCGGGCGCTTGGCGGGCAGCTCGGCGGCGTCGACCGCCTGGTTGGAATGCTCGAGCAGCTGCAGGTGCCGCTCGGCGAGGTGCGCGACGCGCTCGGCATCCCGGGGATGGGCGCCACCGTGGCCCGCAACTTTCGCGACAAATCGCGCATGAAGGACGCGTTCACCGCGCACGGGGTGCCCTGCGCGCGGCACGCCGTCGCCACCTCCGCGGAGCAGGCGGCGGCGATCGTCGCGGCGCTGGGCCTGCCGGTGGTGGTCAAGCCGCCGGCGGGCGCGGGGGCGCGGAGCACCTTCCGCCTCGACAGTGACGGGCAGCTGGGCGACTGGTTGCGCGTCGATCCGCCGACCAGCGCGGCGCCGGCGCTGATCGAGGAGCTGGTGAGTGGGGCAGAACACAGCTTTGACAGTGTCGTCGTCGACGGGGAGGTGGCCTGGCACTCGGTGGCGTCGTACCTGCCGACCCCGTTGGAGGTGCTCGAGAATCCCTGGATCCAGTGGGCGGTGCTGTTGCCGCGGCACATCGACGGCACCGAGTACGACGGCATCCGCGACGGCGCCTCGCGCGGGCTGCGCGCGCTCGGCCTGGAGATGGGATTCACGCACATGGAGTGGTTCCGCCTCCGCGAGGGGCGGATCGCGCTCTCCGAGGTCGCCGCCCGCCCACCCGGAGCGCAGTTCACGTCCCTGCTGTCGTACGCCCACGATGCCGACATGTACGCCGTCTGGGCGAGGCTGGAGATCCTCGGGGAGTTCGATCCCCCGGAGCGGCGGCACGCCGTCGGCGCCGCCTACCTGCGCGGCCAGGGCCAGGGTGTGGTGCGTGGCATCCACGGCCTCGACGTCCTGCAGCGTGAGCTCGGCGGGCTGGTCGTGGAGGCCCGCCTGCCCCGCGAGGGACAGCCTCGCAGCGAGGGCTACGAGGGCGAGGGCTACGTGATCCTCCGCCACGACGACACCGACGTGGTGGCGGCGGCGCTGCGCAGGGTCGTCGAGGTGGCCCGCGTCGAGCTGTCGGGCTGACTGCCGTGCGGACTGTCCTGCTGATCTCACCCGGGTACCCCGCGGAGATGCCCTTCTTCGCCCGCGGACTGGCGGCCGCCGGCGCGCTGGTCATCGGGGTGGGCGACCAGCCGGTCGACGCCCTGCCCGTCATGGCTCGCGAGAACCTCGCCGCGTACTGGCATGTGCCGTCCTTCGCTGACGAGCAGGGCATCGTCGACGCCGTCCGTGCGCGCGCCCGTGAGGTCCGTGTCGACCAGGTCGAGTCGCTCTGGGAGCCGACCATGCTGCTCGCCGCCCGGCTGCGCGAGGTCCTCGAGGTACCCGGGATGACGGTGGGCGAGACGATCCCCTTTCGCGACAAGGAGGAGATGAAACGTGTCCTCGACGGGGCGGGGATCCGCACCCCCCGGCACCGGGCCAGCACGACTCTGGTCGGGGTGCGCCAGGCCGCCGCCGAGATCGGCTACCCCATCATCGTCAAGCCGATCGCGGGTGCGGGGTCGGCGCACACCCACCGCGTGGATGACGAGGCGATGCTCGAAACGATTCTCCCCCGGCTTGCGGGCGTGCCCGAGGTCAGCGTCGAGGAGTTCATCGACGGCGAGGAGTTCACCTTCGACACCATCTGCGCCGGCGGACGCGTGCTCTACGAGAACATCTCCTGGTACCGGCCGCGACCGCTGATCGCGCGCTCGCTGGAATGGATCAGCCCGATCACCCTGGCGCTGCGCGAGCCCACGGTCGACCACCTCGCCGCCGGTCGCGCGATGGGTCACGCCGTCATCAGGGCGCTCGGCTTCCGCGACGGTTTCACCCACATGGAGTGGTTCCGCAAGGCCGACGGCGAGGTCGTCTTCGGTGAGATCGGCGCGCGTCCCCCGGGCGCGCGCACCGTCGACGTCATGAACTACACGTGCGACAACGACCTCTATGCCCGCTGGGCCGAGGCGGTCCTGCTCGGCCGCCTCAGCGAGCCGGTGCTGCGCTCCTACAACGCGGCCGCGGTGTGCAAGCGCGCCCGGGGAGAGGGACGCATCCGGTCGATCGAGGGCCTCGGCCGTCTCCTCAGTGAGTACGGCGACGCCGTCATGGCCGTCGACCTCCTCCCCATCGGCGCGCCGCGTCGCGACTGGCGCCAGACCCTGCTGTCCGACGGCTGGGTGATGGTGCGCCACCCTGAGCTGTCGTCATGCATCGAGATCGCCGATCGCTTCGCCAGCGACCTGCAGGTCTACGCCGGCTGAGCGTCCGCGCCCGGGGCCACGACGTCACGCCGCGGCAGTGGCCCGTCCTCGTTGCGCAGCTCGGCGACGAGGCTGTCGACGACGTCGGCGAGGCTTCCCCCCGCGGCAACGACCTCGCGCTGGCGGATGTAGCTGGGCCCGCGCTCCAGGATGGCGAGCGCGTCCTGCACCTCGGCGTGGCAGCCGAGCCGGCGTGCGAATGGGCTCAGCTCCTCGACCAGCTCGACGAGAGCATCGCGCATCGGCACCGTCGTGCCCTCGTCGTCGACGATGATCGAGCCGTCGATGCCGTGGCGCGCGGCGCGCCACTTGTTCTCGCGCACCACCCAGGCCTTGGGGATGGGCAGCGTGTACCCGCGATCCAGCAGCATGTCGAACCGGTGCACCAGGCACTGGCTGAGCGCCGCCACCACGGCGACCTCGCGCAGCGTCGGCAGCCCATCGCAGATGCGCAGCTCGACGGTGCCGAAGCCGGGGTGCGGCCTGATGTCCCACCACACCTCACGGATGGTGGCGATCGTCTTGGCGGTGATCAGCGTGTCCATGAAACGCTCGAACTGCGCCCAGCCGGACAGCTGCCAGGGCGGCCCGGCCGTCGGCAACCCCTCGAACACCTTGGACCGCGTCGAGGCGAGCCCGGTGTCCTGTCCCATCCAGTAGGGGCTCGATGCGCTCAGCGCCAGGAAGTGCGGGATGTACGCGGAGAGCGCGTTGACCATCGCGATCGCCTTCTCTGCGCTGCGGACACCGACATGCACGTGGATGCCGAAGATCTGCATCTGCCGCGCCGGCCACTGCATCTCCTCGATGAGGCGCAGGTAGCGTTCGTTGGGGGTGATCTCCTGGTGCACGGGGTTGCTGAACGGATGCGTGCCCGCACACATCAGCAGCAGGTTGCGCCGGGCGGTGTGCTCAGTCACCTCGGCGAGCGTCGCCGCCAGGTCCGCGCGAGCCTCGGCGACGTTCTGACAGACACCGGTGATGATCTCGATGGTCGACTGCAGCAGCTCGGCCTTGGCCTTGGGATGGACGCCGTCGGCGTGGCCCTCCCCCATCTCGATGAGCAGCTCGTGCGCACCCTTGACGAGCTCGCGCGAACTCGGGATCGATGATCGCCAGCTCCATCTCCACGCCCAGGCTGGGGCCAGGGCTGGACGAGAAATGGATCGGCATCTCTACGCAGACTCGGCAACGCGCTGGTCGTGCGCCCAGAGCTCGAGCAGGCCCCGGAAGTGCGCCAGGAACATCTCCTGTTCGTGCGCCGGGTAGGTGGAGACGACGGTGGCGACGAGCATGCGATCGAATTCGGCGCTCTCGACCCACTCCACGCTCGCCTCGTCCACGTGAGCCAGGTGCTCGGCACAGAACTCCTGGTAGCGAGCGACCTCGAGCTGGCTGTCGGCGAGCCGGCGGTACTCGCGCAGCTTCTGCCGGTAATCGAGTGCGTCATCGTCGGCGATCGCGAAATACCTCTCGGTGTCAAGGTCGACCGACGGGCGACGACCGGTGACGCAGCAGAATATCGCCCACTTCATCAACGTGCGGATCGCCCACGGGAAGTAGTAGTGCAGGCTGGTCACCGCCAGGTCGGGCGTGGCGTTGGCGTAGTCGATGGGGTAGACCACGCCGTCCTTGATGAGTGACTCGCAG
The DNA here is from genome assembly GCA_963850385.1 of Candidatus Dormiibacterota bacterium. GTDB lineage: Bacteria > Chloroflexota > Dormibacteria > Aeolococcales > Aeolococcaceae > Aeolococcus. The sequence goes on along the minus strand of CAWKKS010000001.1, from coordinate 1,185,783 downwards.
CTGTTCAGCTCCCAGCGGAAGAAGGCATTCACCAGGCGGGCGATGGTCACCACCTCGTCACCGACCTCGGCGCTGAGGAAGTTGTGCGCCACCGAGTACCGCGAGTGCATCGGCCGCGACGGGTTGAACCGCATCACCATCGTCTCCGCACCGATGCCGAGGCTTCGGGAGAAGACGTCGAAGTCCTCGACGGCGGCCTGGAGGTGCATGAGGCGCTCGGCGAACTCGTCGTAGGCGCGACGGAGAGTGGTGCTGTCCTCGATGCGCGTCACCCCCACCCAGGCGCCCCCGTCGAAGGGCTTCATGTACAAGGGCATGCCCACCCGGGTGGCCACCGCCTCGAGGTCGAAATGCCGCAGGTAGCGCTCCGCGGTCGTCTGGAAGCGCGGGTTGTCGGGGGGGACCTTGTTGGGCAGCATCCAGGTCTCAGGGACGTTGAGGCCCAACCTCATCATCGCGCAGTAGGCGGCGTGCTTCTCCATCGACTGGAAGGTGAATGGGTTGTTGAGCAGGTGCACGCTGTTCATCAACGCCACCTTCTTCAGCCACTCCCTGGGCAGGTGGTACCACCAGGCGAGGCGGTCGATGATCAGCGAGTAGCGCGGCACCGCGCGCAGGTCGAAGGGTTCGATGGTGACCCGTTCGGTGGCGAACTCGTGGGTGACACCGTCAACCTCGACCGTCGCCGCGGCGCGCCCCAGCAGCGATTCGAACGCGACCGGCCAGTCCTCCTCGGCACCGAGGAGCAGTCCGATCACGTGCGTCGCGGGCATGGAGGAGCGAATACTGTCACACGCACCGCCGTGGCGTCGCCGTCAACCGCTGTACGGAGTCCGATTTCTCTCACAATCGACCGGTGATGGAGACGGCGCCGGCGACCGACTGGACTGGCTGGCTGAATCGCTGGGAGGCGCAGCAGGGCAGCTACATGCCCGACCGCGAGGCCAGGTTCGCGGTCATCGTCGACGCGCTGGAGGCGGTGTGCGGCCCGTCGCCGTCAGTCGTCGACCTGGGCAGCGGCCCGGGGTCGCTGGCGCGCCGGATCCTCGAGCGGCTCCCGGCAGCGCGGGTGAGCGCCATCGACATGGATCCCGTGCTCCTGGCCATCGGGCGCAACGCGCTGGGTGACCTGGGCGGCCGGCTTCATTGGCTGGACGCCGACCTCCGCAGCGACTGGTCGCTGGGACCGGACGTCCAGGTCGACGCCGCCGTCTCCACCACCGCCCTGCACTGGCTGCCTATGGAGGCGCTCGCGGCCCTGTACAGCCGCCTCGCCGGCGTCATCCGCGAGGGGGGCGCGTTCATCAATGGTGACCGGATTGAGTTCCCCCCGGAGCTTCCCCGGCTGGCTGCCGCGGCACGGTGGTTGCGCGACCGCACCACGCCGAGTTCCCCGGCAGGAGCCGAGTCGTGGGAGGAGTGGTGGGCCGCGGTCGAGCGCGAGCCGGGCCTGGCCGCGGCGGTCGCGGAGCGCAGACGCCGCCACCACGATCACCCCGACCACGAACACCCGGCCGACCTGTCCACGCATGTCAGCGCGCTGCGCTCCGCCGGGTTCACCGAGGCGGGCACCATCTGGCAGCACCTTGCCGACCGGGTCCTCGTCGCGGTGCGTTGAGCGATCGCGGCATCGCCGCGACGCCGGTGACGGTTGTGCTCGAGGGCGTCGGCGCGCAGGCGGGGCGGTGCCATGATGGCCGCATGGCCGATCTCCCTCCGCCGCTGTATCCGCCTGGGCCAGAACGGCCATCCTCCCCCCTCCACCGCCCGAGCTGGTGCCGAGCGGGGACGGCTACACGTGGCGACCGCATCCCGACGCGGCACCGCCGCTGGACCCGTCGTCCGTCCATCGTGGAGGAATCACCCGGCAGCGCCGTGGTGGGCTCGCCGGGGGGCTGGTCGCGGCTGTCGCTGCGCTCTTCAAGTACGGGTTCCTGCTGCTCAAGTTCGGCAAGCTCAGCGGCACCTTCATCAGCTTCGGGCTGTCGCTGCTCATTTACATCGGCCTCTTCGGCTGGCAATTCGGTCTGGGCGCGCTGCTGCTGATCGCCGTGCACGAGGGCGGTCACATGCTCTTCGCCCGCGCCCAGCGGTTGCCGGTGTCGACGCCGTTCTTCCTCTTCGGGTTCGGCGCGGTGGTCACCACCAAGGGCTTCCGCGACGCGCGCCAGGAGGCGATCGTCGCCATCGGAGGGCCGGTGGTGGGGACGGCGGCGGCGCTGCTGTGCTACCTCTTCGCCCTGTCCCTGCCGGCGGGCAACCCGCGCTACCTGTTCCTGGCCCTCGCCTACTGGGGCTGCCTCATCAACCTCTTCAACCTCATCCCCATGTCGCCGCTCGACGGCGGCCGAGTCGCCAGCGCAGTGTCGAGGTGGGCCAACGTCGCCGGCATCGCCGTCATCGTCGTGCTCATCGCCGGCTATGCGGCCACCGGCGCGCCTCTCAACCCCTTCCTGGTGATCATCCTCTTGTTCGGGGTCTTCAGCACCGTCGGGCGCTTTCGACGCGCGCGCGCCGGCCAGGAGGCGCCACCGTTGGCGCCCCGGGTGCGGGTGACCATCGGGCTCGCCTACGCGGCGATGCTGGTGGTCAGCGCCGTGGGGATGTCGGCAGCGCACAGCACGCTGCTGTCGCACGGCATCGGCCAGCAGATCGTCTGACCGATCAGGTCGGCGACGGGGAGGCGGGCGCGGGCTGCTGGCACTGCGGGAACGGGAACGTCATCGAGTTGTAAAAGGCGCTGAAGACGTCGAGGTCGGCGGCGGTGTTGTAGTTGAAGTCGACGGCCAGGGCGTGGGAGGCATCGAGGCGCAGGCGGATCTGTGCGAGCAGCGCCAGCGGCCCCGGCGTGCCGGGGACGGGGGTGGCCACCGGCGCGCCGACGCGCACGTACTCATCGAGGCCCGCAGTGACCCCGCAGACGATCACCGTCTCCTGCCCGCTGGCGTTGAAGCCGGCCGCGCCGAGCGGCCCGAAGTCGCTGACGTGCGCGGCATTGCGCGCCTCGATGGTCTGGTCGCCGTCCACGGGGTGGAAGGCCACGTAGGTGGTGGCCTCGGCGAACGTCCAGCCCTGCGGGTAGAGCGCGCTGAACTGACGGTCCTGGGATTGGTACTGGGTGAACTGGCCGGGCGCGGTGAGCGTGGGGTCGGCGGTGATCCAGCCGCTGACCGTCTGCCCCTGCACCTCGTACCAGCCGCCGTTCTGGGCGGTGTGCCCGACCACCTGGAGAACGGCCCCCTGGGCCGCCGTGCCGAGGCGGGTGGACGTCACCGAGGCTGCCTGGCGGATGTTGAGCCCCAGCGGGCTGAGCACGGTGCGCACCCCCGCCGCCGTGCCGCCTGAGGCACTCGGGCCTGCGCTCGCGGAGGCACCGCCCGGTACCGGTGGGTTGGTGGCAACACCGGTCGGCGCACCACCGACCGAACAGCCCGCGAGGGTCAGCGCCGCAAGGACGGCCACGGTCCACGGTGCGCGCATGGTGGAACCCACCGTAGCGCACCGCGGGTCAGGATGCGCTGAGGGCGACGAGCACCGCCTCGGTGGAGGCGGTCAGTGCGGCGAGATCGTAGCCGCCCTCGAGGATCCACGCGGTGCGCATGGGGGTCCCGGCACCGGCGAGCGACACCAAACGCTCGGCCACCGCGGCGTAGGTCTGCGTGTCCAGCAGGAGCTCAGCGAGGGGGTCGTCACGGTGGGCGTCGAAGCCGCAGCTCACCACCACCAGCTCGGGCTCGAAATCGACGAGCGCGGGCAGCACGCGCTCGTCGAATCCATCGAGCCACGCCCGCGCCGTCGTGCCCGCCGGGAGCGGGACGTTGACGGTGAGCCCGTGGGCCTCGGGACCTCCGCGGTCGTCGGCAGCGCCTGTCCCGGGGTAAAAGGGGTGCTGGTGCAGCGAGGTGTAGAGGACCGTCGGGTCGTTCCAAAATGTCGCCTCGCTGCCGTTGCCATGGTGTACATCGATGTCGACGATTGCCACCCGGGCCACGGCGCGCGTGGCGCGCGCGTGGGCCACCGCCACCGCCACGTTGTTGTACAGGCAGAAGCCCATCGCCCTGTCGGCGAGGGCGTGGTGCCCGGGAGGACGCAGCACGGCGAAGGTGGCGTCGTACTCGTCATCCAGCACGGCCTCGACGGCGCGCACCGCCCCGCCCGCTGCGACCCGCGCGGCCATGTCCGACGCCAGGGTCGCGTAGGTGTCCGCGTCGAAATGGCCCCCGCCGGTGGCGCACATCGCCGCGACGCGAGCGACGTGGTCCGCTTCGTGCACGCGCAGGAGCGCGTCATCGTCGACGGGCGCCGCGGAGAGCCGGGGCAGGTCGCGCAGAACCGGCGTCGATCTCAGGTGGGCTCGGATCGCCTCGACGCGGTCGGGACGCTCGGGGTGCCCCGGCCAGAAGTGGTCGACGTGGCGGCCATCCTCCACGACCGCGACGCGCACCACGATCAGCGCCGGGCGCGCACCGCGTTGATGCGGTCGCGATACTCCCGCGCAGCCGCGGCCGCACCGTGTGGGGCGGTGGCGATGCCGCGGCTCACCGGGATGATCGCACCGGCCCCGTCGGCGTCGAGACCGGCAGCCACCGTCTCCTCGAGCGCGCCTCCCTGCGCCCCGACACCGGGGAGGAGGAGCGGAGCGCGCGGCGCCAGCCGCCGCACCTCGGCCACCGCGGCCGGCGCGGTCGCCCCGACGACGAACCCGACCATGCCGCCGCTGACGTCCCAGCCCTGCGCGGCCGTGACGATGCGTTGGTAGAGCGGCTCGCCGTCAACCCCTGACGGCGCCTCCAGGAAGTCGGCGGCCCCGGGGTTGCTGGTCCGCGCCAGGAAGAACACCCCGCGCCCTGGCCGCTGCAGGAAGGGGGCGACGGCGTCACTTCCCTGCAGGGGGTTGACGGTGATGGCGTCGGCCCCGAGCACGTCGAAGAGGGCACGCGCGTAGGCAGCGCTGGTGTTGGCCATGTCTCCCCGCTTGGCGTCGAGGATGAGCAGCCTGTCCTCCGGGACGGCGCCCCGAAGCCGCTCCAGCACGGCGTAGCCCGCGCTGCCCAGCTGCTCGAAGAACGCGAGGTTGGGCTTCACCGCGCAGACGCTGTCCAGCGCTGCATCCAAGAGCTGGTGACAGAGTCGCTCGGCGGCAGCGGCGTCGGCCACGTCGGATGGGTCCAGCCCCAGGCAGAGCAGCGAACCGGTCCCGGAGACGATCGACGCCAGACGGGCTGTGAACGTCTCGGTGGTCGTTACCAAGCCTCGCGACTTGTGCTCGGTTGGATGGCGCCCTGGTCGGTGCGCGGCGAGTAGGGGATCTCGACGCGAGCGTGCTCAGTGGCCATGCAGCGCGGACAGAGACGGGCGATGCGGCCGTCGAGGATGACCCCCGCCAGCCGGTAGATCGGCGTCGGGGTCGCACAGTTGTCACAGGGTTTGATGACCGGCACGAGGAACCTCGCTGGCACAGAACGTCGTCGCGTTCCAGTATGGCAGGCGATCGGGAACCCCTTTGCGCTCAGGCGAAGATGGCGTCGATCCGCGATCGAACCTCGGGGGTGAGCCGGTCGAGCGCGTCCAGGGCACCCAGGTTCTCACGCACCTGCTGCACGCGACTGGCGCCGGTGATCACCGTCGACACGTGGGGGTTGGACGCGCACCACGCGATCGAGAGCTGAGCGAGGGAGACACCGAGCTCGTCGGCGACGGGCTTGAGCTCGCGGACCCTGCGGTTGGCCTCCGGGTCGGTGACCTGCTCGCGCAGCCACCCGTACCCGGGCAGGGTGGCGCGACTGCCCTCGGGCACACCGTCCAGGTACTTGCCGCTCAAGAGCCCCGATGCCAGTGGTGACCAGGTGGTGAGCCCGAGCCCGAGGTCGCCGTACAACGGCGCGAACTCCTCCTCGACCTTGGCCCGGTTGAGGAGGTTGTACTCGGGCTGCTCCATCACCGGCCGGTGCAGGTGGTCGCGCTCCGCGACCTCCCAGGCCTCTCGGATTGCCGCGGCGCTCCATTCGGACGTACCCCAGTACAACGCGCGACCGGACTCGATGATGTCATGCATGGCCCAGACCGTCTCGGCGACGGGCGTCTCGGGATCCGGTCGGTGGCAGAAGATCAGGTCGAGGAAGTCGAGGCCGAGACGGCGCAGCGATCCGTCGACGGCGTGCAGCAGGTACTTGCGGTTCAGCGTGTTGCGAGTGTTGACCGAACCCTCGATCCCCCAGAAGAACTTGCTCGACAGCACGTAGGTGTGCCGCGGCCAGCCGAGGTCCCTGATCGCCTCGCCCATGATCGTCTCCGACCTCCCGCCGGCGTACACCTCGGCGTTGTCGAAGAAGTTGATGCCGGCGTCGTATGCCGCCGCGAGGCAGTCGCGTGCCGTCTGGCCGGCGAGCTGAGGGCCGAAGCTCACCCACGAGCCGAAGGACAGGACGCTCACCTGCAGGCCGGAGTTGCCGAGTTGGCGGTACAACATGTCCATCGGCCGAGGATACGTCCGAGGTGGGCGCGCTCGTCCTTTATGATCGCGCGGTGATGGCCGGCGACCCTCCCGAGGAGCTCCTCCGCCGGCTCTCCGACCGCGCTGAGATCGCCGAGTGCCTGGTGAACTACGCGCGCTCCATCGATCGTCGCGACTGGGCGGCTCTGCAGGACGCCTATACCGTCGATGGGGTCATGCAGCACGGGGAGGTCTCGGTCGCGCGCGAGGCGGTGCCAGGCTTGTCAGAGCGGATCCTCGCCGGTTGTGAGTTGTCGCATCACCTGGTCGGCGATCCGTCGATCGTCCTCGTGGGTGATCGGGCCACCACGCACTCGCATTACATCGCCACGCACATCGCCGAGGGGACGACCGTCAGGCGTCAGGGGGGCGGTTGGTACGATTGCGAGTTGGAGCGCACCGCCGCCGGGTGGAAGTTCAGCCGCGTCCGCTCCACGACCGCCTGGCGCACCGGAGAGCCACTCCAGCTGCACTGACCGCTGTCAGCGCCCGAGCTTGGCCCGGTAGAGCGCGTCGTCGGCGCGGGGCCACCGCATCCGTGCTCCCTGCGCGGCGCAGATGGACTCGAGTGCGGCGTAGCCCCAGCCGGAGGCGGCGCGGCTGATCACGATCTCGAGCCCGCAGGTCCGACAGCGGGCCACGAAGCGGTACCCGAAGCTCCCCGTGCGTCGCGTGAAGCCGCGCAGGTCGTGACCGGTCTGCCTGCCGTCGGTGGCGGCGGCGGCGATGGCGTCGATCGAGTCGTTGAAGATCATCGCGACGCCACCGGGTCGGCCAGGGCGCTCATGACGACGGTCGCTGGGCGGCGAGCTGGAGAAGGTGGTAGACGAGGATGAGCTGTGTCACCGCCAACGGTTCATTGCGGACACCCTCGATCGAACCGATACCCGACGGCATCGTGCTCTCGTCACCGAGCCCGAGCCCGCGCCACATCGCCTCCTCCACCTGACGGCTGAGCTCCGGCGGTGCATGGCCGTGCACGTGCAGGGCATCCACCGGCTTGCCGTCCTCGTCACGGATCAGCTTGAGATGGATGGCGCGCCGGTTCTCGTCAGTGAGCACGGACGAGAGGTCGGGGTGGGCCACCGTGGGACGCAGGAGGAGTGTCGCGCTCAGCGTCTCCCCGTCCGCATCCTCGTGGGCATGGGGCCACACGCCGTCCAGCGGTTCGTGGAGGGGACCGAAGCGCACCACGATGTCCGCGGCGGCACGCTGAGGGCGGATGAACTCCGCGGATTCCGGCTCGCGGCGTTCCAGCTCGGCGATGACCTGGTCGCGGGTGTACCCGCGCTTGGTGGAGTCACGGGCGATCTTCCATTCATGGCGGATCGGTTCGGGTGGGTCCATGTACACGCTGACATCCGCACAGGCCTGCGCCAGCTTGGTGTGCAGCGGCAGCAGTCCCTCGACGATGACGAAGCGACGCGCCTCGACGAACTCGGGGCGGCCGAAGGTCCCCGCCTTGTGGTCGTACCGTGGCTTGAGGATCGGTTGCCCCGCGGCCAGCAGCTGGAGGTGCTGCTCCATGATCTCGATGTAGTTGCAGGCCGGGTTCAGCGGGGTGAAGGGCAGGTCGCGGCGCTCTTCACGATCGAATCGGTGGTAGTCGTCCGCGCAGATGGCGGTGACCTCGTCGGCCCCGAGGGCATCGACGAGCCCTTTGGTCAGGGTGGTCTTGCCCGCCGCGCTGTCGCCGGCGATGGTCAGGATCACCGGCCTGTCAATGCCACTCGCCTGGTTCATCCAGGTGGCGCGACGGATCTCCATCAACTTCTCCGACATCATGACGTGACCTCTCCGGCGGTCGCCAGCAGCCGGCTCTTGCGGACGTCGGCCGCCTCGATGCGCATCAGGTCCTCACGTCCCACGCTGCCGCCGGCGGCCACCAGCCGGTCGGCCTGGCGGAGACGGCATCGCTCGAGAGCGTTGCGGACACTGCGCGCGTTGGCGAACCGCGGCATCGCCATGCGCCGCTCCATGAGCTGGCGGAACGCGTCGGCGGCGTCGTCGGACAGCAGGTAGTGCTGTTGGTCGAGCATGCGCTCGGTGATCGACATCAGCTCATCGAGCGTGTAATCCGGGAAGTCGATGTGGTGGGCGATGCGGGACTGCATGCCGGGGTTGCTCTCGAAGAACATGTCCATGCGGTCCTTGTAGCCCGCCAGGATGACGACGACATCGCTGCGTTGGTTCTCCATCACCTGGAGGAGGATCTCGATCGACTCGGCACCGTAGTCGCGCTCGTTCTCCTGCTTGTACAGGTAGTAGGCCTCGTCGACGAAGAGCACACCCCCCATCGCCCGCTTGAGCACCTCGCGCGTCTTGGGTGCGGTGTGCCCGATGTACTGGCCCACCAGGTCGTCGCGGGTGACGGTGACCAGGTGTCCCTTGGCGAGGTATCCGAGCCGGTTGAGGATCTCGGCCATGCGCATCGCGACCGTGGTCTTGCCTGTGCCGGGGCTGCCCGTGAAGCACATGTGCAGCGAGGGCCGCTCCGATTCGAGGCCGAACCCGTGGCGCAGCCGATCGACGACCAGCAGGGAGGCGATCTCGTGGATGCGCGTCTTGACCGGCTCCAGCGCGACGAGGTCGCGCTCGAGGGCATCGAGCACCTCGGAGATACGGGCCTGCGCGAGCTGGGTGCCAACGTCGACTCGTGCGGACTCATCCCACGTCGGTTGGGTCGGTACGCGCGGGGCGTCGGCAGGCTCGTCGTCACTCGGCGGCGGAGGCTGGCCGCTCATGCCGAATCGTCGTCGGCCGTCGGCGGCCATCAGGGGCCGTACCGCTCACCGTCGGGCCGATCGAGGGCGTAGGGGTGGAGTGTGTAGTGCAGCTGCCGGTCCTCGCCCTCCTGGCGCTCGAGGCGGAAGCCCGGCTCGTGGGTGGGGCGGTTGACGATGAAGCTGAGCGCCGTCGTCTGCCGCCCCAGCGTGCGGTCGTACGCGTTGAGGCGGATGTAGTGATGCGGATGCGCCTCACGGCAGCGGTTGATCTCGTAGAGGATTGCGGAGGAATCGGCCATGTCGAACATCGGCAGCTCCCACATCTCCCACAGGAAGTTGCGCGGGTGCGGGTCGTCGGTGAACTCCACCGACAACGGCCAGTTGTTGTCGAGGCAGTAGCGGACCTGGGCGGTGATCTGCTCGTCGGTCAGGTCGGGAAGGTATGAGAACGTCCCCTGCGTGATGCGCATCGCGGTCTCCTCTCTCAGGCCGGCGTCGGCGTCGACACCACGTCGGGTGTGTCCGTCGACTCGTAGTTGAAGCTGATCTCGCCCCAGACGTCGAGCGCCGCGCGCAGCTCCGGGCTCCAGCGGGCGGCCGCGCGGAGGATCTCGGGACCCTCGTTGAGGTAGTCGCGTCCCTCGTTGCGGGCCTGCACCATCACCTCGAGGGCGACACGGTTGGCCGTGGCGCCGGCGGCGATGCCCATGGGATGGCCGATGGTGCCCCCACCGAACTGCAGTACGCAGTCCTCACCGAGGTAGTCGAGCAACTGGTGCATCTGCCCGGCATGGATGCCGCCCGACGCGACCGGCATCACCCCGGGCATCGACACCCAATCCTGGTCGAAGTACAGCCCCTTGACGGGGTCAGCGGAGGTGAACCCCTGGCGCAGGGTGTCGTAGTAGCCGCGGATGATGTTGGGGTCGCCCTCCAGCTTGCCGACCACCGTCCCGGCGTGGATGTGGTCGACGCCGAGAAGCCTGCACCACTTGGCGATCACCCTGAAGCTCACGCCGTGCGTCTTCTGACGGGTGTAGGTGCCGTGGCCGGCGCGGTGCAGGTGGAGGATCACGCCGTTGCGCCGCGCCCATTTGGACATCGAGGTCATCGCCGTGTAGCCGACGGTGAGGTCCATCATGACCACCACGCTGCCCAGCTGCTTGGCGAAGTCAGCGCGTTCGTACATCGCCTCCATGTCGGCGGCGGTGACGTTGAGGTAATGACCCTTGATCTCCCCCGTCGCTGCCTCTGCCTTGTTGACGGCCTCCATCGACGCGAGGTAGCGGTCGCGCCAGCGCATGAACGGCTGGCTGTTGATGTTCTCGTCGTCCTTGGTGAAGTCGAGGCCACCGCGAAGCGCCTCGTACACCACGCGCCCGTAGTTGCGAGCGGAGAGACCGAGCTTCGGCTTGGTGGTGGCGCCGAGCAGGGGGCGACCGTACTTGTTGAGGTATTCACGCTCCATCACGATGCCGTGCGGCGGTCCCTGGAACGTCTTGACGTAGTGCGCGGGGATGCGCATGTCCTCGAGCCGTAGGGCCTTGAGGGCCTTGAAGCCGAAGACGTTGCCGATGATCGACGACGTGAGGTTGGCGATCGAGCCCTCTTCGAACAGGTCCAGGTCGTACGCGATCAGGGCGATGTACTGGCCTGGGGCGTTGGGCACGGGGTCACAGCGGTAGGCCTTGGCCTGGTAGTGCTCGTGCGCCGTCAGCCGGTCCGTCCACACCACCGTCCAGGTCGCGGTGGACGATTCGCCCGCCACCGCCGCGGCCGCCTCCTCGGGGTCCACCCCCTGCTGCGGGGTGATCCGGAAGGCACAGAGGATGTCGGTGGGCCTGGGTTGGTAGTCCGGCTCCCAATACCCCATCTTCTTGTAGGGGATGACGCCGGACGCCCAGCGGTCATTCGAGGACGCGGCGACCTGGTCGAGCTCACTGTCAAGAACTGTCATGGATCACTCCTGTTCGGGCGCCGGCAGGGCCTGCCTCGCCACCGTTCCCATGCTCGATGCTCGACAGCTCAACGTCAATTGAAATTTTGGTTTCAAACGATTAGTCTGTAGTTATGACTCTGCGCCAGCTGGCGACATTCCTCGAACTGGCACGCAGCGGGTCGGTGAAGGTGGCGGCAGAGAGGCTCTTCATCAGCCAGCCGGCTGTGTCGGCGGTGATCGCGTCGCTGCAGCGCGAGCTCGGGGTGGCGCTGGTGACCAGGGCGGGACGCGGCCTGCGCCTCACCGAGTTGGGGACCGTCCTCGCCGACTACGCTCGCCGGGTCCACGGCGTCCTCGACGAAGCGGCGGTGGCGGTGGTCGGGACAGGCGCGCGCGCCCGGGTACGGCTCGGAGCCGTGACCACCGCGGGTGAGTTCATCCTGCCGGCCGCGATCGCCGGGTTCCGTTCGCGCCGTCCGGATGCCGAGGTCAGCCTCGAGGTGACCAACCGCGCCCAGGTCTGGGAACGGCTGGAGGCGCACGAGGTCGACCTCGTGGTCGCCGGGCGGCCGCCGGACCACCCCGGCCTGCGCACCCGTGGCCTGCGCCCCAACGAGCTTGTCATCGTGGCCGCCCCCGAACTGGTCGACGCGCCACGCACCTTGGCCTCGCACACCTGGCTGCTCCGCGAACCAGGGTCCGGCACGCGGGGCACCGTCGAGCAGTACCTCGCCGGCCAGGGCATCTCCCCCACCACCCTCACCCTGGGATCGAATGGTGCTGTGCGCGAGGCGGCGGCCGTGGGCCTCGGGGTCACGCTGATGTCCCGCGACGCCGTCGCGGCCGAGCTGTCGAGCGGCCGGCTGGCGATCGTGCCCGGACCGGGCATGCCGATGCGCCGAGCCTGGCACATCGTGACCCGCGCCGAGGACGCGCTGCCGGGCGCGGCGGCTCCCTTCCTGGATCACCTGGTCGCAGAGGCGGGCTTCACCCGCGTGGCCTGATCAGCCCGGACGCCATGGGGTAGACCGGCCGCTGCCCCGGAGATGACGGAGGCCGGCGTGATAGCACTCGTCGCGTCGACCGGCCTGCTGCCCACAATCGAACGATGTCCTTCATGGGACGGTCGCTGCGGCAGTTGCGGCATCACCCGCGTGACTGGCTGCTCGGGCAGCGGGAAGACGCGACGCAGGTGCTGCGTGTATCCGTCGCCGCCGCCATCTCGTGGCTGGTGGCCGAACAGCTGCTACCTGACGCCACCCCGGTGCTGGGCCCGCTGACAGCGATCCTCTGCGTCCAGGCGACCGTCTACCGGTCGCTCACCACCGCGGTGCAGCGAGCCGCCGGTGTGATCGTCGGCGTCCTGCTGGCTTTCATCGTGGCGCACTGGTTGGGACTCCACTGGTGGAGCGTCGGGTTGGTCACCGCGGCGGGACTGATGATCGGTGCGGTTCTCCGGCTGCGCTCCGCGTCTGCCGAGATCGCCATCAGCGCGCTGCTGGTGCTCGCCGTTGGCTCGGGCGCTCAGTTCGCCGCCGTCGGCCGTGTCCTCGAGACGTTGCTGGGAGCGGTCGTGGGGGTGGCCACCAACATCATCCTGGCACCGTCCGTGTACGTCCGCTCGGCGGACCGGGAGCTCGCCGACCTCGCCGTCGAGAGTTCGGACCTGCTCGCAGCGATTGCCGCAGGGCTGCGCGCGGGCTGGCGGCCGGAGGACGCGCGGGAGTGGCTGACCCGCGCACGGCGCCAGAGCGACGAGGTGCACGGCGCCCGCGAGACCCTCCTGCGTGCCGAGGAAAGCCTGCGCTACAACCCGCGCCGGTACCGCGCGCCCGCCTCACTCGACCACCTTCGCTCTGGCTGGGACAGTCTCGAGCATGCGTCCGCGCAGGTCCGCAGCATCGCGCGCGCCCTGCTCGACGCGGCCGACCCGGCCGCGGAGTCCGGTCCGCGCCGAGCAGGCCGGGAGGCGTACGCACGCTGCCTTGACGGCGCAGCCGACGCGATGCGCGCCTTCGGCGCGGCGGTCAGCGATCCCCTGGCGCCGGCAACCCCGAGCCGGGTCGAGGCGCTGCGCCAGGCAATCACCGCAGCACGCAGCGCCTACCGTGACGCCACCGGCGCGATGAGCGTCGACCCGCAGGCGGAGCCGGCGACGTGGCGCGTCAACGGCACGCTGCTCAACGCGGTCGGCAACCTGGCGCGCGAGATGGACCCCGATGACGGGCCTCACGGCCACGCTTTCAGGCCCGAGGCGTCGCCGCCGCTGCTCGATGCGCTGCGGCCGCCCGCCGAGGCTGCCCTGCGACCAGTACGCCGGCTGGGCATCGGCGAGACGCTGCGTCGCGCCGGCAGACCGCGTCGCTGATCGCCGCCTCAGCGAGCCCGCCGCCCCTGCGCGCGCCGCCCGTACGCCATCGTGAGCGAGACGGTGGCCGCGAACATCGCGTAGAAGAGCACCTGTGACACAACCAGGAACGTTCCGGTGGAGAGGACGAAGACCAACCCGGCTCGGATCAGCGCGTCGGCCATGAAACATACGCCCCACATCACGGTCATCACGCGCATGGCGTGGCGGAACCCCGGGTGTCGCCAGCGACCATCCCACTCCTGGACGAGGGCTGTGTCACCACCTGTCGCGCCCTGGCGCGCCATGTAGAACATCAGCGGGCGGGGCGCCAGCAGCGACAGGAAGAATGCGAGGCCGAAGAGACCTGTGAAGAACGACTCCTTGACCAGCGTGAACCGGGTACTCCCCGAGATGAGGCTGGCCATACCGCTGACCACGATGAAGAACAGCACGACACCGGCCACCGCGTCGAGTCGGCGCGCGCGCACCCAGCCCCACACCGTGTAGGCGACAGGGAAGATCGCCCCGAACAGCAGGGCCGGGAGCACCGGAACGTCGGCGCCGATCAACAGTTGGTAGAGGATGAGCGGCAGCACGCCGTTGATGACCAGGTTGGGCACCAGCGAGCGCAGCACCCGTCGCGCGGTGGGCTGGGCACCCTCTCGGGCAGGCCGCCCGCCGTCGCTCTGCGACATTGTTGGGTCCTACCCGAGGACGGCGCCGAAGTCTGCCATCGAGGCACTCCCCGGCGGCCGGCGCTGATGGGCCATGCCACCCACGATGCGTTGTAGAGCCTCGTTGACCGGTGTGGCAACGCCGGCCATGCGTCCCATCAGGACAATCTCCCCGTTCAGGTAGTCGGTCTCCACCGCGCCTGCTGCGCGCGCCAGGCTCTGGTAGGACGACCCGCCCGGTCGGGGGATACCGCCCACGGGGCGAAGCGGTGAAACGTCGACCAGGCGGTGCGCCTGCTCCGCGTCAGACGTCGCGTCGATACCCAGTGCGCGGTAGACCAGTTCACCCTCAGCCTCTGCTCGCCGCACCAGGTCGGCGTGGTCGTCGCTCCCGAGTGCGGCCTCGGCTGCGTTGCCGAGGTTGGCCAGGAGCTTTGCGTACTTCCAGCGGAGGATATCGGGAACGCAGCGCGAATCGAAACCGGCCGCGCGCAGGTCCGAGCTGACCCGGACGGCGCTCCGCGGCCGGCCCGAGGGATAGGCACCCACGTCGATCACGCCCACGAGCGGCGCGCAGCTGAGCTGCACCACGCCGGGCTGCAGGTGCGTGGCGGGAACCATCACGTACGCGCTCAGCACAGACGCGAACCGCCGCAATGCGATCCGCTCGCCTTCGATGCCATTCTGTGCGCACACCACGGTGACCTGCGGCGGCGCCACGCCGGCCAGTGAGCGTATCGCCGTCTCGGCATCCTGGACCTTGGTGGCGAGGATGACCACGTCACCGCCGCGAACCTTCAGTTCGCCCACGTCGGCCACCGCCGGAATCCGGAGCCATCGATCGAAATCGGGGGACATCAGCCGCAGTCCTTGCGCACGGATGGCGGTCAGGTGATCTCCGCGGGCGACCAGCGTCACATCGTGGCCGGCGAGGTGCAGGAGCGCGCCGATGGCGCCGCCGATGGCCCCTGCCCCGAGAACGAGATAGCGCATGAGCACATCGTGCAACGGCGGGGGGCCACCACGCAGTCGCATGCTCATCACACCCCTGCCGGCTCAGCGCCACGCCAACACCGTGGATCGGTGCGACACCGGGCCGCCGCTGTGCTCCCCCGCCATTGCCACCCATCTGTTGCATAGCCGACCAGCTTGGCGAGGACCAGGCGACTGCCGCTTGTCCATCTGTCGTCGACGACACACGGGCCCAGCGCGTGGCAGTGACAGGTTCCCGAGGTGTCCGGGTGCCCACCGCACCCATCAAGAACCTCGTGGGCGACCGCGTCCTGCCCTCGGCTGCGGTGCTACGGTTCGATGTGCGTCCGGTGAGTATCGATACCGGTGGGTCACGGAGCGGTTTCGAGCGGGAGCGCCGGCGTTTTCGTCGCCGCGTCGCGCAGCCACGACGTGACGGCTTGGGCACCCCACGGCCGCGATCATGAACCGATGAGCTGATGCCCACGTCGCGGGCGTTGTTCGGGCATCGCCGTGGTGGCGTTGACTCTGGTCGTCACACCCGGCCCCAACATGCTCTACCTCGTGTCAAGAACCATCACCGAGGGTCGTCGCCGACCAACCATGCGCATGGCGATGCGCCGACCGGTCAGGGCCGTGCGACGCCGGCCTCCAGCAGCGGAGCTTGATCAGCACCTGAGCCACGCGGCGGGTGGTCACGCATCTCCTGGTAGATCTGAGCAAGCCGCCGGATGCCGTCCTCGATGTGCTGCTCACTCGCGTTCGAGAAGTTGAGCCTGATGCTGTTGGTGAATCGCGGTTGAGGGGCGAAGGCCGACCCCGGGACGAATGCGACCTTCGCCGCGAGAGCCCTGACGAGCATCTCTCGTGCGTCGAGCCATGCCGGGAAGGTGACCCACAGGAAGAAGCCGCCCGACGGCTGGGTCCAGGTCACCCCTTCGGGGAAGTGGCTCTCGAGTGCCCGCAGCATGCCCGTCCGTCGGGCCCCGTATGCGGCGCGGAGCGTGTGGATGTGCTCGGTCATCTCGAAGTGGGTGAACATGTGCCAGACGAGCCGCTGGACGAGCGAGTTGGTGTGCAGGTCGGCACCCTGCTTGGCCAACACCACCCGTCGGGCGACCTCAAGTGGCGCGATCACCCAGCCCACCCGGAGCCCGGGCGCGAGGATCTTGCTGACGGTGCCGCAGTAGATGACCTCCTCGCCGCTGTCGAGAGCGCGGATGGCTCGAGGCGGTGGCTCGTCGTAGAAGAGCTCGCTGTAGGGGTCGTCCTCGATCATCGGCACGCCGTGTTGACCGGCGAGCTCAAGCACCTGCTGACGGCGGCCGGCCGACATCAGACGGCCTGAAGGGTTCTGGAAGCTGGGAATGGTGTAGAGCGCAGCGGGGACGGTGGGCGATGCATCCAGCGCGTCACTG
Source organism: Candidatus Dormiibacterota bacterium (assembly GCA_963850385.1). Classification (GTDB taxonomy): domain Bacteria; phylum Chloroflexota; class Dormibacteria; order Aeolococcales; family Aeolococcaceae; genus Aeolococcus. Next base: position 1,169,211 of record CAWKKS010000001.1, on the reverse strand, counting down.
AGAGCATCCGCACGCAGGCCCTCCTCATCCATGTCCACCGAGCAGTAGTTCGGGCCGAGACCGGCGAACGCCTGGACGGCGCCGACGTAGGTTGGCGACTCGATGACCACCGTCCCGCCCGGAGGGATCAGGACCTTACCGAGAAGGTCCAAGCCCTGCTGCGACCCCGCCGTGATGATGACGTTCTCGACGGAAACGTTCTGGCAACCCCTGCCGCGCATCCTCTTCGCGATCAGCTCGCGCAAAGGTCCGTACCCCGCGGTGGGGCCGTACTGAAGCGCGGCCTCGCCGTCGTCGGCCAGGACAGCCCGCATCGACGCCTGCACGGCATCGACGGGGAACAGCTCCGGGGCAGGCAGACCGCCGGCCAGGCTGATCATGCCGGCCTGCTCGGTGACCTCGAGCAGCGCTCGGATATCCGACCGACGCAGCCACGCGTCGGACGCCCGGAACACGACGTCCCAGTTCACTCTGCGGTCCCTGGGGCATGGGGGGTGACGGCGCTCAACGCCTGGACTCTGGGGTGGTCGGGCAGTGCAGCGCTTGAACCTCGTTGCGCGGGCCACATGCAGCGGGACCCGGCCACCAGCGACTAACCCCGAGACACACTGTCCGTGACCACCCTGGCCAAGCGTTCAACTCCGTCTTCCATCTCCGCCAGGTGTGCCGTCCCGACGAAGCTCAGGCGCAGAAAGCTGCCGGGCGGCTCAGCCGCGAAATAGTGACGACCTGCGCTGACCACCACCCCGGCGCGCTGAGCGCTCTCGGCCACGGCGACGTCATCGGACCCGTCGGCAAGGCGCACCCAGATGTACAGACCGCCCATCGGTGGCGCGGTCGCCTCCAGGTTGGGCCCTTGCCGGGCAAGGACGCCGAGCATCTCGCGCCGGCGGGCGGCCAAAGCCGCACTGAGTGCGGAGACGTGACGTTGCCAGCCGGGCGACGTGACCAGATCAGCGGCGGTCTCTTGGAGAACGCGGGACACGAAGAAATCGTCCACGAGCCGCAGCGCACGCAGCCGCTGAAAGGCAGGTCCGCGCGCGATGACCGCCCCGATCCTCAGGCTGGGCGCCACCGCCTTGGTGAGTGATTTGATGTGTACCACCCTCCCGTCCTCATCGTCGAGGATGAGTGGTGGCGGTGCCGCCGTCTCGTGACACAGCCATCGTGCCCAGTCATCCTCAATCACGAAGGCGCCGGCCTGCCTGGCCACCTCCAACAGCTCGTGGCGTCGTTGTTCCGCCAGGTTGATACCGGTGGGGTTGTGAAAGGTCGGCTGGCAGTAGACGATGCGGGCACGGGTGATGGCGAAGGCATCGGCGAGAAGATCGGTTCGCAGACCGTCTTGGTCGACGGGGACCGGAATCGCTCGCAGCCCGGCAGCGCGCGCCACGGCGAGCACCCCCGGGTAGGTGGGCGACTCGACGAGGATCGGGCTCCCGGCGGGCGCGAGCGCTCGCAGGGTGGCCGACAACGCCGCCTGGGCGCCACTGGTGATAAGGACATCGTCCTCACCAAACAGGGGCCCAAGCTGTTCCGCGAACCAACGGCGCAGAGCCACAACGCCGGCAGCGGGGGGTCGTTCCCACACGCCGGGGCGGCGGGCCACGCGGTTCAGCGCGACGGTCAGCTGCCGCGAGGCCATGAGGACGGGGTGAGGGTAGCCACTCGCCAGGGGGATGAGGCCGGGCTGCGGGATGTCTGTCAGCAGCCGCATGCCGCCGTCATCGATCAGATGGCCGCCCAGGGCAATCGTCTGCCACGAGTAGTCATGCGTGACCCGGGCCTGGCCGCGCGCTCGTGCCGCGATGTACGTCCCCGCGCCGGGGCGGGTGACGACGACACCTTCCGCGACAAGTTCGGACAGAACGCGTGCCACGGTCACCGGGCTGACGCGGTAACGCGCGGTGAGCTCGCGCATCGAAGGCAGGCGATCACCTGGGGTGCCGCGGGCAGCAGCGGCTCGCACGGATTCGGCTAGGATGCCAATAGTGCTACTCTCGTTCATGCAGGTTCATAGTAGCGATATCCCCGCCTCAGCGGTACCGGTACCGACTTTCGCTGAAACCGGCCCCGCATTGACCGTGGTCACCTGCGCGGCCCAGGCAGGGTCCTGGGCGGCATGCGCGACCTCGAAACTGCCGGCGCTGGTGTTCCTGCGCGCCGGCGCCCTGGAACGACACTCTGGCGGCGCTGCGGTTGTGATCGATCCGTGCTTCGCGTTTCTTCTCTGGGAGGGTGCCGCTGAACAGGTGCGCCACCTCGGTCACGGGCACAGCACAACCGTCCTGTCAGTGACATCGGCGTGGCTCGCCGATCGCGGCGTGGTCAAGCACGACAGGCTCCTGCCGCTGTGCTTCGCCACCGGTCCCGACACCGACCTGCTTCACCGGCGGCTGGCTGCCGGCGAGTTGCAAGGGCGCGTTCCTACCACGGACGAGCTACGTCTCCTGGTCGAGCTGAGCACACGCGACCTGCTGCGGGCACGGCGCCCCCGTCGAGGTGATGCCACGGAAGCGCTGCACCGTGCGGTGGTGAACGCTGCTCTGCAGACGCTGGTGACGGTCCACAGCTCGAACCGCCTCACTGAGCTCGCCGCGGTGATTGGCGTTTCACCCCACCATCTCAGCAGGCAGTTCCACGCGGAGACAGGGCTGACGCTGCGTCAACACCGAAGCAGGTTCCGGGTGCGCCTGGCCTTGAACCGCCTGGCGATGGGCTGTGGTGACCTCTCCGCTGTCGCCTACGAACTGGGGTTCGCCGACCACGCTCACTTCACACGCACGGTCCGTCAGCAGCTGGGCTTCACACCCACCGCCCTGCGGGCAGCTCTGTCCTCCGCGAGCGCGACCACCCCACCTCGCTTGTGCTGAAACGAAACTGGGCGGCTGTGGTTGCCGCCGCGACCTCGATCATCCTCTGGGCCTCGGCATTCGTCGGAATCCGCCAGGTTGGGCACCAGATCTCTCCCGGTGCGCTCGCGCTGGCACGGCTCGCGGTGGGGAGCACTGTCCTGGGCCTGGTGTCCCTGCGCCGGACCTGGGTGCGCCCGACGCGCACCGAGTGGATCCGGCTCACCGTCTGTGGAGTGTCGTGGTTCGGCGTCTACAACCTTGTCCTGAACGAGGCTGAGCGGCACGCGGATGCCGGCCTCGCAGCGATGGTGGTGAACATCGGACCCATCCTCATCGCCGCGCTTGCGGGCGTCCTGCTGCACGAGGGATATCCCTCCGGTCTCCTCGCCGGAAGTGTGCTTGCCCTGGGGGGCGTGGTGATCATTGCGATGTCCGGTGGCGGTGGGGTTCACGGTGACCCCCTCGGCATCGCGCTGTGTGTTGCCGCCGCGGTGGCGTACGCGGTCGGCGTGGTCAGCCAGAAGCCGTTGCTGAGGCGATTGCCGGCGCTCACAGTCACCTCACTCGCGTGTGTGATCGGCATGGTGATCTGCGCTCCATTCGCGCCGGTGCTGATCCGTGACCTTCAGCAGGCGAGCGGTGGAACCATCCTGCTTCTCCTGTACCTGGGGATCTTTCCCACTGCGGTGGCCTTCAGCACCTGGGCATTCGCACTCAGCCGGACCACCGCTGGGCGAATGGGAGCGACGACATACCTGGTACCGCCGATCGCCATCCTGTTGGCGTGGATCCTGCTGGCCGAGCCGCCCGCCCCCTTGGCATTGGTGGGCGGGGTTCTGTGTCTACTCGGCGTGTACCTGACTCGGCGCAAGGCGCGCGTGGCGCCCCGCACGACATGAAGAGTCAGCCGCCGCGGGCACCGGCGTCGTTCGTCCGCGCTCGTGCGCGGACGTGCCGGCATAGTTCTCGTAGGCTGTCGGCCAGGCCGCTGCGAATCGCCGGGTTGGCGATTGAGCCGTCCTCTCCTACGTCGGACCTGGTGACCGGGATCCGCGCGCACGCGGATAGGACCAAATCGGTCCCGGTGCGCTCGAGGACCTTCCGGAGAGAGTTGTGCGCATCGACGGCACCGGAGCCTGCCGAGACGTTGACCCAGGCAACTGGTTTGTCATACGTGCCTCCGCCGACCGTCCAATCCAGGAGGTTCTTGAAGGTGCCCGGTAGGGCTCCCGCGTACTCCGGTGTGCAGAACAGCACCGCGTCCGCGTTGCCGAGCCTCCAACGTAGGCGAGCGACCTCCGGGTCAAGCGGCTCGACATCGTCGTCAGGGTTGTACGGAGGCAGCGACGCCGCCGCCTCGTACAGCTCTGTAGTGATCCCCTCAATGTCCAGGCTGGCGGCCGTGATCAGCGCAGCCGAGTTGGTTGATCCGGCGCGCAGGCTGCCCGAGATGAGGAGCACGTTACAACCAGTCATGGGAGTGACTGTAGGGTCCTCCGCGACGGCTTCGCTCCGGCTGCAATGGCCAGTCTACGCCTGAGCCAGCAGCCACCCATTGACATGTATCGATCTATAGATGTACCCTACCTATTGATAACTGTCGATGGCTCAGTCGACCATTCCCGAGGAGGCCGCAGGTGACCCTTTCGCAGTTCTTGGACCTCGACTACGCTACCAACGAAGTCGAAGGGCGCCGTGCCGCTGCTGCTCGCTTTCGCTTGCAGCGGGCGCTGCGGCGTTGCGCCACATCGTCGTGCACTCCTACAGTCGTGGGGCTCAAGCCGGTGAACGGCATGCCCACGCTGGTCTGCTGCCCCGCGTAGGCAGATCCTGCCATTGCACGCGCGTCAGCCAACCGCGCTGTGGTCGTGAGTCCGTCCACGGTTCATCGCGCGTCGACTGACCAACCATTGAGATCGTGCGGCCCTGGCGAAGGCGAATCATGGCGTGCCCGCCGCTGACGACCCCATCGCTCGCGGCGAGCGTTCGAACTCACGCCGCGGGGTGCCTGGGTGCTGTACGGCGCCACCTTTGTGAACCGGTTCGGGAGTTTCGTTGCCGTGTTCATGGCGCTGTACCTCACCACCCGCGGGTACACACCGGCCCAGGCTGGGCTAGCGGTTGCGGCCTTCGGGCTGGGCAGCGTTCCGGGATCGCTGGTCTCGGGATACCTGGCTGATCGGATCGGGCGGCGCGAGACGCTGCTGGTCTCCTCCCTCTTGGGCGCGACGTTCAGCGTGGCCATCGCCTTCGCGGACGGGTTGCCGCTGCTCATCCTCCTCTCGGGGCTGGCCGGGCTGGCCAACCAGATGTACCCGCCACCGGCCTTCGCGCTGCTGGCCGACCTGATCCCCCCGGAGCGGCGCATGGCCGCGGTGGGCATCATGAGATTTGCCATCAACGGTGGGTTCGCCGCCGGTCCAGCCGTTGCCGGGCTGCTGGCGGACCGCTCGTTCCGGCTGGTCTTCATCGCCGACGCGGCCGCATCATTCGCGATCGGTGTCATCGCGCTGCTGTGGCTGCCCCGCGGACGACCGGACCGGGCGTTGCCGGCGGTGCGCGGAGAGGGCACCAGGGCAGTTGTCCACGACCGCGTCTTCTTGCAGTTCCTCGTGGCGGCGATGTTGGTGGCGGCGGTGTACGCCCAGGGCAGCACCACCTTTCCCATGTGGGTGCGCGCCCACGGCTACAGCAACGCCACCTACGGCGCACTCATGGGCCTCAACGGCACGACCATCGTGGTCCTCGAGCTGATCTTCATCAGCGTGCTCCGGCGCTTCCGGCCGCGCCCGGTGATTCTCGTTGGATATCTCTTGATCGGGGCTGGCTTCGCGGCGACGCTGGCCGCTTCAACCCTGCCGCTGCTCGCCTTGGTGGTGTTCGTCTGGACGGCCGGCGAGATGACAGCGTTCCCGACCAGCAATGTGCTCGTCGCCGACCTCTCGCCGACGCACCTTCGCGGGCGCTACCAGGGGACGTGGTCACTCGGCTGGGCCACGGGCTGGACGGTGGGCCCTGCAGCCGGCAGCTGGTTGTACGGGCGCAGCCCAACCGCGCTGTGGCTGGCGTGCGGTGCAGTGGGGGCAGTGGGTGCAACCCTGGTTGGGTTCCTGCCCGACCATCGGTCGGCTCCTGCGCCCGACGGGGTTACGCCCGCCGCCTGATGACGGTCGACGCGGATGCGCAGCGCAGACCGCGCAGCCGGCGTCAGTTCGTTCAGGACCGACGTGGCAGCGGTGCCCATCCCTGGAATCGGGCTCGCTGCGCGACCACCACGCACATCAACACTGCCGCTGCGGTCAGCAATGTATCGAGGCTGGGTCGCTCGGTGAGCAGGAGAGCGGACAGCGCGATGGTGAGGAACGGCTGCGCCAGTTGCAACTGGCTCGCGCGGGCGATGCCGGCCGTCGCCAGGCCCCGGTACCAGACGAAGAAGCCGAAGAACACGCTCACGCTCGAGAGATAGATGATGCCGACCACTGCGGACCAGACAAAGTGGGGCCGGTGACCGATGGCGGCCACGACGGTCACGGGCAGGGACAGCGGTAGAGCCAACACCATGGTCCATGAGATCACCTGCCAGCCCGGCAACTCACGCGACAGCCGCGCTCCCTCCGCGTAGCCCAGCGCCGCGAGTACGAGGGCGACGAGCAGCAGCAGGTCAGCCGGCCGGAGGTGCCCAAAGCCCTGGCGCACGGCAAAGCTCACCACCGCGCCAGCTCCGCCGGCGCTGGCGACCCAAAAGATCCAACTCGGCCGCTCGCCGGCCCGCCACACCGCCACTGCTGCCGTGGCGGCTGGAAGCAGGCCGATGACCACGGCGGCATGTGACGCGGTGACCTGCTGCAGGGCGAGTGCGGTGAGGACTCCGAACCCGATACCGACGCCGGGCACCACATTGCGAAGAATGCGGAGTTGGCGTCGACTGGGCAGCGGCACGCGGGCGATGCGCAAAGCCACGCCCGCGAGGACGGCGGCGCCGACGGACCGGCCGGCTCCAACGACGACGGGGTCGAAGCCCCGCATGGCGAACAGCGTCGCGGGGAAGGTGGCCGAGAAGAGGACAACGCCCGACCCGGCCAGCGCCATGCCGGAAACCGCTACGCGATTCGCCTGTGTATCGCTACTCTGTGGTCTCACGCGACAGAGTAGCACTATCGGCACGTGGTCGGACGGGGGCAAAATGGAGTTGCCAGCCTGAGCACGGGATATCTAGCGGCGAGCCATCTCGTTGTGCCATCACTCACGGTCATGGCACGAACGTGCGGTGACGCCGCCCCCGACGCGGTGGTTCTGGGCGCTTTGGCGCCTCTCTCCGACCCCGGGTTGGTGCCGGCGGGTCGTGACCTTCGGGACGGCATGACGATGGCGGTCGCCGACGCGAACCGAACGGGCGGGGTCGACGGCCGTCCGCTCCGACTTGCCCTTGCCGACACGGGAGCCGGCCCAGCGGCAGCGATGACGGCCGTGGAGCGGATGGCGGCCGCCGGGATCACCGCCCTGGTCGGTGAGTTCCACAGCGCGGTCGCAGTTCCGGTGAGTTCGGTTGCCACACGGCACGCCTTGCCATACGTCTGCTCCTCGGCAACGGCCGACGCGGTCGTGCGGGACAACCCCGCATGGGTGTTCAGGTTGGCTGCCCACCAGTCCCGCGGCTGGAGCCACTACGCCCATCACCTGGCCGACCATGGGTGCCGGCACGCGGTGCTCGTCGTGGACCCAGGCGAATACTGGACGGAGGGTCTGCGCGCTCTCGAGGAGCAGTTCAGCCGGCGCGGCGTCCAGGTCTCAGTTGTCGCTCGCTCGCCCTATGACGAGGACGAACTCACCAGGATCAGCGCCACGGGGGTAGCCGCCCCAACCGACGCGGTACTGCTTCTCGTCGTCTATCCCGAGCCCTACGCACGGCTCCTTCGAGCCATTCGTCGCTGCCCAGCGACCCACGTCATCGTCGGGGATCCCGCCGGACGGGTGGCGTTCGCGGATTGCCTGCGTGCACTTGGCAGCGATGCGGCTGGAATTCCGTACCTCGCGTACCTGCCGTCGCGCTTGACCTCCGTTGGAGATCGCGTCCGTCGCCGGTTCCGCACACTCCACGGTCGAGAACCGAGCTTCGTGTTTCTCGAAGGCTACGACTTGGTGTTGACGCTGGCTGCGGCGCTGCGCGGCGCCGGAGCCGATCGTCACGCCGTTCGCGACGCGCTCGAAGGGGTCCAGGTCGAGGGCACGAGGGGCAGGATCGAGTTCAGCGCTGGTGACCACCAGTGGTTGTCCCCCGTGCGGGTCGACGTGGCTCACCCATGACGACCGCTGAGCCTCGCAGCGAACCGCGGGGACCAGTCGATCGCCGGCGCCGGGTAGCCGGCGGCGGGCCACGCATCTAGGGCGCTCCGCGTGACGGAACTCGCCGGACCGGGTCACCGGGGGGCGGTCAAGTGGCCGAGGGCCGCGCGCACCAGGACTTCGCACAGCAGGCCGATCGCCGCCTCATCGATGTCGAAGCGCGGGCTGTGGTGCCCGGCGGCCCCAGGCCCACCCGCACCCACCAGGAAGAACGCACCGGGAACGCGCTCGAGGTAGCGCGACCAATCGTCGCTGGCCATGATGCACCCACCCTTCACAACGGTCGCGCGACCCGTGGCATCAATCGCCGCGTCGACGAGGTCGAGGTCGTCCTTGTGGTTGACGCTGACTGGCGCCGACGCCGTCACAGCGAACTCGCTGGTGGCTCGCAGGGCGGTGCAGACGCTGGTGGAGACCGTTCGGATCCGCTCGAGGGCTCGCGCCCGAGTCCCTTCGTTGCGCCAGCGAATGTTGCCCTGCAGCACTACCCGGTCCGTGATGATGTTCGGCGCGCTGCCGCCGTGGACGGAGGTGATGCTCAGCACCAGCACGTCGTCAGCTGCCGTTTCGCGGGCCACGATCGACTGCAGCGCCGACACCACCTGTGCGGCGGCCACCACCGGGTCCACGGTGGCCTGCAGCATGCCCGCGTGGCCGGGGCGGCCGTGGATGCTGATCTCGAAGAAATCGGCACCCACCAAGGCAGTTCCCGCCGGGGTGAGGACTGCCCCGGTGGGAAGCGTCGACAGGAGGTGGCCCGCAAGCGCCCGGTCGACCCCGTCGAGGGCTCCGTCATCGATCATCGCGCCGGCGCCGGCCAGCGTTTCCTCAGCCGGCTGGAAGCAGAACCGGACCGAGCCCGCCATCTGACCCCGGAATTCCGTCAGCAGGACCGCTGCCCCGACGGCCGCAGCGGTGTGTGCGTCGTGACCGCATGCGTGCATGGCGCCGGCACGGCTCGAGGCGAACTCCAGACCCGTGTGCTCGTCGATCGGCAACGCATCCATGTCAGCCCGGATCAACAGTCTCGGTCCTGGGATGGCGCCGTCAAGGTCGGCCAGGACCCCGGTGCCACCCACCCCGGTCTGGACAGCAAGCCCGAGCCCGGTGAGCTGATCGGCCACGCGTTCCGCGGTGCCGTGTTCCTCGAAGGCCAGCTCGGGGTTGCGGTGCAGCTCGCGACGGAGCCCGATGAGCTCCGGCTCCAACTTTGCGAGCAGGGGGGCGACGGCCGCTTCAGCGGCCGCCGGTCCCGCCGCACTCACGAGGGCACAGCTTGCGGAGACGGGAGCACCCCGATCTGCTGTAGTTGCGACAGCATGTCGACGACATGCCAGTGCTCGGCCAGCCGCCCGTCGCGGAGCCGATGGAAGTCGACGCCGGCGATACTGAAGTGCGCTCCCGTCGCAGGCATGCCCATGAAGTTCCCGCTGTGGGCGCCGCTGTTGCGCCAGCGCACGGCGACCCGATCACCCTCGGCGACGATGTCCTCGATCGTGAACTGCAGCGGGTCGAAGGCGCCCAGGAGCAGCCCCACGCGGGCCTTGAACTCCTCGCGGCCGTTGCCCTGGCCCGGGAACGGATCGTGTTCGACGTAGTCGACGACTGCCAGGTCGTCGAGCAGGGCGACGCGGCGCTGGTTGAGCACCTCGTCGTAGAAGCGGCGCACGATGGCCTTGTTGTCAGTGCCGGACATCTGGTGGTTCTCCTCACGTGGTCTGACGGTTTGCGGCACCAGCCTGCCGGATCGCGGCGCGGTCCACCACGCCGTCCGCCCACCGTCTTCCCACCGACTTCCCCCCAGCCCTGCCCGGGGCTTACCATCGCGGTGGGAGAGCGTGAGGTGCCGTCGCCGCCAACCGAATTCGCGACGCTGGTCAGAGCTCGGCGCGTCGCCGCGGGGCTGACCCAGGCTGAGCTCGCGGAGAGCGCAGGCATCAGCGAGAGGACGGTCAGTGACCTCGAGCGCGGCGTGCGCGCCACGGTCTACCCGGCGACGGCCCGACGGCTGGCCGCTGCGCTCGGCGTCAACGGTACCGGACTTGCCGCGTTCCTGGAGGCAGCGCGCGGCGGACTCGCCCCGCGCCGCGTCGCCGGCGCGCCCTTCGAAACCCCCCAACGAAGCAGCGTCCCCGTCCCGCTCACGGCGATGGTGGGGCGCGCATCCGAGCTGGCCGCTGTCGTCAGCCTCATTCGCGACCCCAGTCGGCGGTTGGTGACCGTGATCGGCCCGGGCGGCATCGGTAAGAGTCGATTGGCGGTCGAGGTGTGTCTCCAGACTGTTGATGCCTTCCCGGGCGGCACGTTCTTCGTGAACCTTGCCGCCACCGATGACCCCGCGATGCTCCTGCCCTTGATCGCCACCGCCGTCGGCGTGCGGCCGGATGCAGTGCCGCTGACATTGTCCGTCGCCCGGCGCATCAGCCCGGAAAGGACATTGCTGGTGCTGGACACTTTCGAGCACCTGGTTGGTGCGGGGCCGGTGCTCGCCGAGCTGCTATCCATCTGCCCCACCCTGACTGTCATGGTCACCAGCCGGTCCGCACTCAACGTGCGCGGCGAGCGCGAGATCGCCCTGCCGCCGCTGCAGGCCTGGGGCTCGGAGGCGGCGACAGACAGCCTGGCCCCAGCGGTCGAGCTGTTCCTGGAACGGGCCGACGCCGTCACGCCAGGCATCGGTCGGGATGTCACGACGATCGGGATAGTCGCTGACATCTGTTCACGCCTGGACGGTCTGCCCCTGGCGATCGAGCTCGCCGCTGCGAAGGTCAAGCACCTCCAACTCCCTGATCTTCTTGCGCAGCTCGAGCACCGCCTCGACGCGCTCGTCGGCGGGGCACGCGACGGGCCGGCGCGGCAGCAGTCGATGCGCGCCACGCTCGAGTGGAGTTTTCAGCGTCTCGACACGCGCCAGCGGGGCGTGTTCTGCGCACTCGCAGTCTTTCGCGGCAGCTTCACCCATCACGCCGCACACCATGTCAGCGCCGCCGCGGCCGAGCCGGATGGCCACGAACTGTTGTCCGCACTGGGCGCGTTGGTCAACTCCAGCCTGCTGCGAGTCGAAGCCGGCGCCAGCGGCCAGACGCGCTACCGACTGCTCGACGTGATCCGCGAGTACGCCCAGGAGCGCGCGGCGGAGGCCGGCGTCACGGAGGAGATTCGCCTGCGCCACGCTGAGTACTTCACCGCAATCGCCGAGGCGGCGGAGCCGCAGTTGCGCGGCGCTGAGCAGCGAGCGTGGTTTTCACGCCTCCACGATGATGAGGACAACTTCAGGGGGGCATTGACGTGGGCGGTGACGGCCGACCAACCGGAGATAGCCTTGCGCCTGGCGGCCTCACTCTGGATGTTCTGGCGCTGGGCAGGGCTTTTCGACGAGGCGCGGGTGATGCTCGACGGCGCCCTCGATGCGGGACGCGACTGCGCGCTGGTGCTCCGCTGCCGGGCAATGTGGGGAGCGGGCTGGTTGGCCTTCCACCACGGTGACTACGAACGGATGGGACGGCTGGGGAGCGACATGCTGCGTCTGCTCGACGCCGACGCCGGCTCGATCCTACGGCGCAACGCGCTGACACTGGTGGGCAACGGCGCGCTGGGCCAGGGACGCATCTCGGAGGCGATCACGGTGCTCGCCGAGGCGCTGGACGCGTGTGAGGCGACGGATTCGCGATGGCACGTGGCCACCTCGTCGCTCAACCTCGGCATGGCCCTGGCCGCCGGCGGCCGCAGCGACGAAGCGCAGCCCCGGTACGAACGTGCCCTCGCCATCTACGAGCAACTCGGCGATCGGCACTTTGCTGCCCGCTCACTGATCGCCCTCGCCTATGTGCGGTTCACAGTGGGTGAACCATCCGAGGCAGCGGTGCTGGTGAGGCGCGCGATGGGAATCTCCGCCGAACTCGGGGACGCGTGGGGCATGGCCGAGGGTCTCGAGGCGGCAGCGACCGTCCGTTCTGAGAGTGCCGCCCGCACTGCCGCCATCCTCGCAGGCGCCGCAGACCGGTTGAGAGAACGGATCTCGATGCGACAACACCCGTCCGATGCGCGCATGAATAACCGTGGTCTGCAGCGCGTCCGCGAGCACCTGCCCGCCCAGGCCTTCGATGCGGCCTGGCAAAAGGGGCGCGCGCTGTCGCCTGAGGCAGCCATGGCCCTTGCGCTGCGGTGAACCGGCTCACAAGCGTACTGCTTGGCCATCCATCGCAGGATCCATCGGAGAGGGAATCCTTGCTCTGTCTGAGCAGCTTTCGCCCGACCGCAGCCGTCATGCGAACTCCCCATATCGACGCGCCCCGTGCTCCCTCCGATGTGCGCACTCCTCCCACGGGACCGGGCGACCCTTCCGCTCACAATCCTGTATTCACGCCGTGAAAGCTGAGCGGGGCCGCGACGGGCATGCCGAGCTGGTGTCGCGTGCGATCCTTCGGCTGGCGGTCGGGCCGGACACAGTGGCCGTGGCTTCAGTCGTGCGCGCCGCCTACCTGCCCTCTGTGGCCCGAATCGGGCGCCCGCCTGCCCCTATGAGGGCCGACCACGCGCGGGCAATCGCCGACGGCGCGGTCTGGGTTGTCGTCGTCGGGACCGAGGTGGCCGGTGCCATCACGATCCGGGACGGTGATGACCATCTGATGATCGAGAGCGTGGCCGTGACGCCCTCCATGCAGGGGCGCGGGCTGGGCAACCGCCTGCTCGAGCTCGCCGAGGAACGGGCGCGTGGCCTGGGGCGCCCAGAGGTCCGTCTCTACACCAACCGGGCGATAACCGAGAACCTGACCTATTACCGGCGCCACGGCTATGTCGAGGTGGGTCGCCGTATCGACGAGGGGTTCAGTAGGGTGTTCTTCACCAAGCGGCTCACATCGGTCTCGTAGTCTCGCCCCTGACCGCCCACGTCGGCTATCGACGCGCCAACGAACGCGCCACCGGAAGCTAGCCGGGCATTCGCGCGCAGCGCCGGCGGCGCGATGGAAAGGCGATTTCAGTCGAAGAAGGACTCCAACACTGGGACCAGAACCTGCTCGGGCACGTCGTGTCCGTAGCCCTCCAGGACTCGCACCTCGCCCTGAGGAGCGGCGACGGCAAGCGCGTTCGCGACCTCAACGGCCCAGGGTCCGACGCTGCCGGCCATGGCCATGAGAGGAACGGTGACCTTGGCCAGCCGCTCCTCCGGCACACGACCGTCGTTGCACAGCCGGACGTCGACGGGGAGGGTCGCAGCGAATGCCTCCATCTGACTCCAATAGGGCCCTCGCTTCATGCTGTCCACGATGTCTACCGGGGTGCCCATGAGCTTCAAGAACTGGGCTACTGCCTCGCCAAGATCTCCCGACGAGACAAGCTTCGCGAGACCGTCCGCGAAGGCCAACGTGGGCCCATCCGTGAAAGGAACTTCATAGACGGCGACCTTTCGGACGTCGACCCCGGCTGCAGCCGCGTCGATGGCTATGGCACCGCCCGATGAATCGCCGAACACGAATGGAGTGTCACCCGTCTTGGTCACGAGGGCCGCGAAGTCCTCGATCTCACGTTCGACCGAATCGTCAATGAGCGGTCCGCTGTCGCCCCGTCCGCGACGGTCGTATTCAAAAACGGTGAAGCGATCGGCGAGTGCGGCTGACAGCTTCTTCTTCGATTGACGATCACAGAAGGCTCCGACCACCACGATGACTGCGGGCCCGGTTCCCGTGCGGTCGAACGCAATTGTTGTTCCATCGGCTGAGCTAATCGTTTCCATTGGATCCTCGATCTGTGAAAATGCCGGCGAACTCCCGTCGCAGGCACCCTGACGGGAGCCTTCGTCCGCAGTTCACGAGCAGCACTTGGTGCAATGTCATGACGGTCTCCGCTCTGAAAGACGTTCGAGGTAGCTGGCCAGCTGGTCGAGTGAGGTCCTGAATCCCACCTGGTTCTGGGGAAGCCTCACGGCGTCCGGAACGTTGGTCTGATGAATATGGAGTTCGGTCCTGCCGTCCGAGAGGCTCGTGAAGCTGACATGTACGGTCATGCCGGTATGGGCCTCCTTCCACGAAAGTCGCTCGGGCTCGACAACTTCCAGGAACTCCGAGTGCGTGGCGTAGGTGCTGCCATCAGCGTCACTGACAATGACCGTCTTGAAGACTCCACCGGGACGCAGGTCGATGCTGATCTGCTCGATCGGAGTACTGGAGCCGAGCGGCGCCCAAAAGTGGCTGAGGTGTTGAGGCTCCGTCATGCACCGGAAGACCAACTCCCTGGGAGCAGCGAACACCCGTTTGAAGTGCAGATCACCATCACCGGGTGTTGACTGGCCGCCGTATCCCTTCATGACCCTTGCTCCGCGTCGGTGAGTTGGATCTCTTGGAGATGCCGCTCGAGCTTGTCGAAGCGCCCCGTCCAAAGACGACGGTTCTCCTCGATCCAGTCACTTGCATCGTCGAGAGCCGCCCGCTCCAGGTGGCAGGGACGGAACTGTGCCTTGCGGCTTTTGGAGATCAGGCCGCTGGCCTCGAGCACCTTGAGATGCTTGGAGATGGCGGGAAGCGTCATCGAGAATGGGCGCGCCAGCTCAGACACGGTCGCATCCCCGCGAGCCAACTGGCCCAGAATGGCGCGCCTGGTGGGATCGGCAAGAGCGGCGAACGTCACGTCGAGGCGGCCGGCGGTCATCGGCATCGCTGACTCTTCACGTGTCTCAATGTACCATACGGTTAATTAACGGGTCAGTACACTAGTGCGTCTGCGGAGCGAGCCGCGACACCCTCCAGCTCGTCCCGGTCCCAAGGTTCGACCGCCCCGGGGCGCGAGGGTGAGCCGCGCGACCGCGGCGGCGCCGTGGGGGGCCTGGCCCTTCGGATGGCTATAAGCACCGTGAGCGTCATCGACCTCGCCGCACCAACGCTTGCCGACCACGAGGCCGCCCGCCTCGAATCGATCTACCGCGTTGAGATCGATCGGCTGCGGGCGCTCGGAACGCTGCTCACCGGGAGTGTGGCTGCGGGCGAGGACCTCGCCCAGGACGCCTTCGTGGAAGGGATCCGCCGCGGCGTCGGTCAACCGGGATACTTGCGCGAACCGGCCTGGCCGTGGCTACGCGTCACCATGGTGCGTCTGGCCATGCGGCGCAGTCGCCGCCTGGCCATCGAGGTCAGCCGCGCGCTGCTGCTACTGCACCCAGCGGGCGAGATGGACTGGGCGCCGGCCACCGATGAGCTCGTGCGCGCGCTGCGTCGGTTGCCTCCTCGGATGCGGGCCTGTGTCACGTTGCGGTACGTCGACGATCTCACCAACAAAGACATCGCTCAGACGATCGGATGCTCGGTGAAGACAGTTGAGAACCAGCTCCGCATCGGCCGAGCGCGGCTGCGCGTGCTCCTCGTCACCGAGGGCTTTGACAACACGGAGGCTTGACCATGACCCACACTGACCACGACGTCGACGAGACCATCCGAGCCCGCTTTCGCGACGCCATGAGCGAGCTCGGCCGAGCTCAACCAGCCCCACGCGCGGCTGTACAGCGGACCCGCCGCCTGCCGCGTGGCCTTCGCGCCGGCGCAGGAGTGCTCGCCGTGCTGGCACTTGGCGCTGTGCCGGCATACGCTGCCGGACGGGCTACGGCACCGCCGCCCGCCGTGCACGCCTTGGTGGTATCGCCGGCGACAACGGCATCGGTGCATGCATCGACCACCGCCGTGCAGAACGCCCTCAGGGCGGCGCTGGCGGACCGAGAGTACGTGAAGAACGTCACCCGGATCGAGGTGAAGCTCGTCACCTACGCGGACTTCGAGCACGTCTGGAGTGCTGGCGTCACGGGGGCGGACGCGTGTGACCAAGGCGTCGTCGACCCTCACACCGTGAACGGGCAGGAGTACGTCGTGGCCATGTCGGGCGACTTCCTGACGCCCAGTCAGCTGCCCCACCCATTGCTGACCTTGCCGGCGACGCATCCCGCCCCGGCCACGACGTTCGACCCGGCCGCCTTCACCACCACGCACTGGGCGGTGCTCACCGTCCTGGCGCATGGCGACTCGGAGGGAAGCCCGCGCTTCGAGATCGCCAATGTCGGCAACACCGCCAGCTGGCCGCCCTGCTTCGACCAGCTCACCAACGTCTCGCCCTAGCTCGTAAACGGTGGCTCTCGCCGCAGCGACAGGGTGAGAGCCACGCGCCGAGCCCGCGCGCTCCAAGAGGTCGAGCGCGTGGTCGGGGGAGACAGGACTTCGAACCTGCGACCCTTGGTCCGCAAGACAGTCCTCGTTTCCATGCGCGGGGCTGCGTTCTGGTTAGAGTGCTTTCGTCGAGAAATGGTTGGAATGAGCACTAGTCCCTGCATCTTGATATGCGGTGGAATCGGCTGCAAGTACGTGGAGTCCAGTGCTGGTGTCGCCGTTGGTTCATCACGGCCCTCCCCCACTCCAGAACGTCATTCACCGCTATCGGTCCTGACACTCTCCCGCCCACGACATCTGGAATGGACCTTTCGGAGCATCCCTCTTTATTCGGACTAGAGTACTTCCGTCGCACTTTGGTTGGAAATGGCACTGCACCCCGTTGCGGAGGATTGGCATGACCGTGACTAATGTCGAGGCGACGGTGACCATCGGTGATGCGCCGCTCCAGGTCGCAGACGTGGTCAGGGTGGCCCGGGGCGCACCCGTCGCGCTCTCGGCTGCGGCAAGGGATCGCATCCGCCGTAGCCGCGCGGTCATCGACGCGAAACTGGGGGCGGACGAACCGACGTACGGGCTGAACCGGGGCCTCGGGCACGACAAGGATCGCAAGATCTCGGCCGACGAGGCCGCGCAGTTCTCACTCGGCATGCTTCGTGCGCATGAGGGCGGCCTCGGGGTCCCGCTCGCAGCAAACGTCGTCCGCGCCGCCATGCTGGCTCGGGTCTGCGGCATCGCGCAGGGTGGCTCCGGCGCCAGCCCGGCCATGCCGGAGACTCTCGTCGCGATGCTCAACGCTGGTGTGACGCCGATCGTGCCGTCCACCGGATCCATCGGCGCCGGGGACCTCGGCCTCATGGCGTCTATTGGGCTCGTGGCCGTCGGCGAGGGGCATGCCGAGTACCACGGGGAGCAACTCGCGGGCGCGGACGCCCTGCGGCGCGCCGGGATCGCTCCGCTGACGATCGGACCGAAGGACGGGCTCACGATCATGTCGGTCAACGGCATCTCGATCGGCCAATCGGCGCTCGTCGCAGCGCGGCTGGGTCGGGCCGCAGACCTGGCGGACGCAGCCGCCGCTCTGTCGATCGAGGCGGTTGGCGCCAGCACGTCCGTCGTCGATGCGGCGGTGGGGGAGGCGAAACCGTTTCGCGGGCAGATCGAGACCGCAACCCACATTCGATCCCTGCTCGAGGGCAGCTATCTGCAGTCGACGGACACCGCGTCCGTCCAGGAAGCGCTGTCCTTCCGCGTGATCCCGCAGGTCCACGGGGCATCGCGTGACATGCTCAGCTTTGCCGTCGCCGCGATCGAGACCGAGCTCAACGCCGCCGCCGACAACCCGCTCGTGTCGGCGGACGGACGCATGATTCATAACGGCAACTTCGAGCCCCTCGAGATGGCGATCGCCTTCGACGCGCTGCGCGTCGCGCTGGCGCACGTCGGGCAGTTGAGTGATCGCCGGATGAGCCACGTCTGGGATGCGATCTTCAAGAATCCGGCGATACTCGCATCCGGACGGCGCCCGTACGGCGTGCAGCTGCGTTACTCGGCCGCCGCCTGCTATACCGCGCTACGGCACCTAGCCGCACCGGCGACGCTCGACGTGCCCACGCTCGACATCGGCGTCGAGGACCATGGCAGCGGCGCGCCGTTGAGCGTGTCGAAGACGGACGACGCGGCCGGTCTGCTCGAGGACATCCTCGTGATCGAGCTGCTCATCGCGCGGGATTTGCTGGGCGGGCGCGAGCCGTCGGCGCGGCTGGGACGTGGAACCAGCGCGATGCTCGACGATACGGAGGCGGTGATCGCCGGATTCGGCCCCGAGGCACGCGCGGCGGACGTTCACGCCGCGCTCCGGACCCAGTTGTGCGTCTCGGCGTAGCAGACCTGAGCCCTGGGACCTACGGCGCGTCGAGTCGCCACGCTCGGTGGATGAAGGCGCTTGCGCCCGACGGCCGACAGCGCACTGGGCCCCGTAATGCGCGGCCGCTACCCCACACAACCGCTTGTTCTGAACTCAGAGTTGATGGCAGTGGTCGGGGAGACAGGACTCGAACCTGCGACCCCTGGTCCCCCAGACCAGTACTCTAACCACCTGAGCTACTCCCCGAAGAGCGGGCCTCTGTGACGCTCACAGCACCCGGGCGCCCGCTGACTCTACCCGGTGGCGACCGGGGCGTGGCCGCCGCTCAGGCGAGGTGCCCGGCAGGGTCCAGCCCACGCAGCTCATCTCCGGCCCCGCGCGTCAAGAGGTCGCTGAGCGCAGCGCTGACGCTCTTGCCGGCGAAGAGGATGTCGTGCATCTCGCGGGTGATCGGCATGTCGACCCCATACCGCTCGGCGAGGAGAAGTGCTGCTTTGGTGGCGTTGACTCCCTCCACCACCATCTGGCTGGCAGCGATCGCCTCGGCCGGCGGGACACCCCGCCCGATGGCCTCACCGAGACCGCGGTTGCGCGAGTGGGGGCTTGTGCAGGTCACGATGCAGTCGCCGAGCCCGGCGAGCCCGGCGAAGGTCATCCCGCGAGCACCGGCGCGAACCCCCAGGCGGGCGATCTCCGCCAGCCCACGCGTGATCACCGCAGCCTTGCCATTGTCACCAGCGCCGATACCGTCGCAGACACCGGCGGCGATCGCGACCACGTTCTTGAGCGCGCCTGCGTACTCGACACCGAGGACGTCGTCACTGCTGTAGAAGCGCAGCGGGCCGCCGTTGCAGCCGTCGCGGACAACCTCTGCCGCCCGCGCATCCAAGGTGGCGACGACGGTGGCCGCCGGGAGCCCGCGAGCCACCTCGATGGCGATGTTGGGACCACTCAGCGCCGCCACGGCAACCCCGCGTCCCTGCAAGACGTCGTCGAGGACCGCCGTCATGGTCAGCCCGGTGCGCACCTCGAACCCCTTGGCCGCGCTCACCACCACGGCGTCGCCAAGATGGGGAGCGACCGCGGCAGCCATGTCGCGCATCTCGTGGGTCGGCACCGCGAGGATCACCACCTCGACCTGAGACAGCGCGACGGCGAGGTCGTCATCGACACGCACGCGCCCGTCGAGCTCGATGCCCGGCAGCGCCCATGGGTGCCGCCGCGCAACCCGCAGAGCGTCAGCCACCGCGGGATCGCGTGCCCACAGGCCCACGTCACACCCCGCGGTGGCCAGGCTCTGTGCCAGCGCCGTCCCCCACGACCCCGCACCGACGACCGCGACGCGCATCAGCGGTCGCGTTCCGCTCGTGCCCGGGGGACGATGCGCATGCGCGTCCCGGCAAACCCGAAGACGGCACGGATGCGGTTCTCCAGGTACCTGCCGTAGGCGAAGTGCATGAGGTCGGGATCGTTGACGAAGAGCACGATCGTCGGGGCCGGGGTGCTCGCCTGGGTGGCATAGAGCAACTTGAGCTGACGACCCTTGTCATGCCGCGGAGGATGCTCGAGGAACGCATCGCGCAGCAGCGTGTTGAGTGCCGCCGTGGGGATGCGCACAGCGCGGGCGGCGGCCACGGTGGTCGCGGTCTCCAGCACGCGCCCGACGTTGCGCCCCTCGAGCGCCGAGACGGTCAGCACCGGGACGCCCGGCACGAAGTTGAACGCCTCGCGGATGGCCTTGAGGAACGCGGGATCCGCCCGCGTCTCCTGGTCGACGAGGTCCCATTTGTTGGCGATCACCACCAGGCCCTTGCCGGCGTCCACCGCGTAGCCGGCGACGTGGCGGTCCTGGGCAACGATCTCCCCGGCGTCGACAACCAACAGGGCCACGTCGCAGCGCTCCAGCGCACGCAGCGCCCGGAGCAGGCTGTAGTGCTCCACGTCGGTGTCGACCACGCCGCGGCGTCGGATGCCGGCTGTGTCAACCAGCCGGACGGTGCGGTCGCCATGGTGCACGAGCGTGTCCACGGCATCGCGCGTAGTGCCGGCGAGCGGCGAGACCAGCGCCCTCTCCTCCCCCACCAGCGCGTTGAGCAGGGATGACTTGCCGACGTTGGGCCGGCCGATGATGGCCAGGCGGAGCTCATCGGTCGTCTCGACGTGGTCGTCATCGGGCACCGGCGGCAGCGCATCGGCGATGCGGTCGAGCAGGTCGCCGGTGTCGGTGCCCACCAGCGCTGAGATCAGCAGGGGCTCGCCCAGCCCCAGCCGGTAGAGCTCATGCGCGTAGTGCGGGTTCGCCGGGCTGTCCGCCTTGTTGCCGACAAGGATCACCGGCTTGCCGCCGGCACGCAGCACGTTGGCGACGTCCTCGTCGAGCGCGGTGACGCCGGCGCGCACATCGACGAGCAGCACGCAGACGTCCGCTTCCGCGATCGCCAGGCGCGCCTGCTGCTGGGTCCCGGCGGTGAGCACCGCCAACCCGGGGTCGTCACGCACCAGCTGGGTGTCCAGGCCGGCGGTGTCGACCACGGTGAAGCGTCGGGCTCGCCACTCCGTGACGCCGTACAACCGGTCACGGGTCAGGCCGGCGAGCTCGTCGACGATGGCGTGGCGCTGACCTGTGAACCTGTTGAAGAGGGTGGATTTCCCCACGTTCGGCCGGCCGACGATGGCGACGATCCCCGACGGTGTGGCGAGCTCGCCGTCGCCGGCGCGACGGCGGCGTCGCGGTCGCGTCCTGACCGCTGCGACTCGGCTCATGACGCCGCCCCGTCGCCCGGATGGACCGCGAGCTCGAGCTGCTCGAAGGGACCGGCCTCGTCCACCAGCATGAAGCCGTTGAGATCCCCCGCCCCGGCCGCGGTGACGTTGACGATCACGTACACGTAGTCGACGTAAGCATGGTCGGTGTCGAACTGCGACGGCTGCGCAGGGTGATCGGGATGGCTGTGCCAGAACCCGACGATGTCCAGCCCGCGCGCGCGCGCGTCCCTGTCGGCGCGAACGATGTCGGCGGGGTCGAGCAGGTACCGATCACGTGACCTCACCGTGTTGGTGTTGGTGCCGGACGTCGCCTCCACAACCTCGGAGCGGGCGCCGGAGACGCGACCGATGAGCACGCCGCAGCCCTCGTCGGGGTACGCCGCGGCGCCGAGCGAGCGGATCGAGGCCTCCGCGGTGGCGGCGATCGTCACCAGCTCGACGGTCACGTCACTCGACCGCCGTAGAGGCCGCTGCTGAGGTACCTGCTGCCGCCGTCGCAGAGCACGGTGACGATCACCCCGCGCTCGATCCGCCGCGCGGTCTCGCGCGTCGCCCAGAGTGCGGCGCCGCTGGAGTGGCCGACCATGATGCCCTCAGTCTGGGCCAGCTCGCGGGCGAGGTCGTACGACGCTTCGGTGGGGGCCCACAGGTTGTCGTCGGCCAGTGAGGGGTCGTAGATGCCCGGGACGATCGCGGTCGGCATGTGCTTCATGCCCTCGAGCCCATGCCAGGGATCCTCCGGTTGCACCGAGATGCACACCACCTCCGGGCGTTCCGCTCGCAGACGACGCCCCACGCCCATGAAGGTGCCGCTGGTGCCGAGCGCCGCGACGAAATGGGTGACGCTGCCCTCGGTCTGGCGCCAGATCTCCGCGCCCGTGCCGTCGTAATGCGCCTTCCAGTTGGACGGGTTGTTGTACTGGTCGGGCATGAAGTAGCCATCAGGATCCTCGGCGAACAGCTGCTGCGCCAGCACGATGGCGCCGTCACTGCCCTCCTGCGCGTCGCTGTACACGATCTCCGCCCCGTAGGCGAGGATCATGGTCTTCCGCTCGTCGCTGACGTTGGTCGGCATCACCAACCGCACCCGGTAGCCGAGCGCAGCGCCGACCATCGCGTAGGCGATGCCGGTGTTGCCGCTGGTGCTGTCGAGGATGACCTTCTCGTGGGTCAGCGTGCCCGCCGCCTCGCCGTCGCGAATCATCCGCAGGGCGGCGCGATCCTTCACCGAGCCGCCCGCGCTCAGGAACTCCGCTTTGGCGAAGACGGCCACGCCGGGGCACTCGCGCTCGAACAGGCGGATGCGCAGCAGCGGTGTGTCACCGATGGCGCCGAGGATCGATGTGCCGAGCCGCACCGGGGCCACGCGCTCCGGTGCCGCCCCACGCGTGGTCTCGGGCATGAGCCCATTATCGACGCCGGCGCGGGCGCGACCGACCCAGCCGCCTATCCTGCCTCGCGATTGGCGCCGAACCGGAAGCCCGCAGTGCCTCGCCGGGTGTCCTCGATGACGGCGATGACGCCCCCCGGCCTGAGGTGGATGGGACCCTCCTCACCGGGCAGCTCGATGAAATCGGGTGAGCCGGCGGTGACCTGGATGGCGGCGATGGTCTCGGCGACCGACAGCTTGACAGCGATGTCGGAGCCGTTGGACAGACGGATCACGGCCATGGGGGGATGCCTCCACGCGCGGGGTGGTCTTTGCCGTGCCATGGTACGGCCCGGCAGGGGCGGTTCAGCCCGCGGCGTCCAGCGCCTCGGTCAGCTCGGCGCGCAGCACCAGCTCATCCTCGATGCCGATGCTGAAGCGAAGCAACCCGTCGGAGATGCCCAGCGCCTCGCGCGCTTGCCCGCTCAGGTGGCGATGCGAGGTGGTCGCCGGGTGACTCACCGTGGTGCTCACATCGCCGAACGTCGGGGCCAGCCTGATCCCCGCGAGCGCCGCGACAACGCGGCCCGCGGCAGGCCGGCCGCCGGCGACGTCGATGCTGAGCATGGGGGCGACGCCGCCGGGCAGCAGGCGTGCGGCGAGCGCACCGTCGGCGCCGCCGCGGGCGGCGGGGTGATGCACGGCGTGGACTGCCGGGTGACCGCTCAGCGCGCCGGCTAGCGCCGCCGCTGTCTGGCTGCCGCGCTCGACCCGCAGTGGCGCGGTGCGCAGCCCACGGAGGGTCAGCCAGGCGTCGAAAGGCGAGAGCACCGCCCCGAGCGCACGGCTGGTGGAGTCCAGCCAGGCAGCGGCCTCGCTGTCCGCGGCGGCGATCGCCACCCCGCCGAGGACGTCGCTGTGGCCGCCGAGGTGCTTGGTGAGGCTGTGCATCACCAGGTCGGCGCCGTGGGCGAGCGGTTGGAACAGGAAGGGCGTGGGCAGCGTGCTGTCCACCAGGCACACGGCACCGACTGCGTGAGCCGCGGCCGCCACCGCGGGCACGTCGACCACGGTGAGCAGCGGGTTGGTGACGATCTCGACAACAACCGCGGCGACGTCGGAGTCGAGCGCGGCCGCGACGATGGCCCCGGCATCCACCCCGTCACCGTTAGGGGGCAGGTCGACCAGGGTGGTGGCCACCCCGAGCGCAGCCAGCGGGCCGGTGAGCAGCGCCTCGGTGGCGCCATAGCAGGGCCGTGCCAGGATCACCCGCCTCCGCCCGCTCATCACCGCGGCGGTCACCAGCAGCAGCGTCGCCGCCTGGCCGCTGGCCGTGACCCGCGCGACCGGCGGTACAGCCGCTGGCGGTGTCTCGAGCCGGGCGAGCGTGGACTCGAGCAGTGCGACGGTCTCGTTGCCATGACGGCGGTAGGCGCGCGGGTCGGCCTCGAGCGCGGCGTCGAGGGCGTCGAGGCCCGGGTACGATCGGGCAGAGGCCAGCGACGGTGCCGCGACCAGGTCGGTGCCCTGGTCGCCTGACGCCGGCAGCGCCCCTGCCCTGATCGCGGCCAGCCGGGTGTCCTGGCTCACGGGGCGGCCGGGCTGTCCTCGGCCAGCAGGCGGAACGCGGAACGCCCTGCGTAACGGCCGTCCCGGCCGAGCTCCGCTTCGATGCGAAGCAGCCTGTTGTACTTGGCAACCCGCTCGGAGCGCGACGGCGCGCCAGTCTTGATCTGGCCGGCATTGACCGCAACCGCGAGGTCGGCGATGGTCGTGTCCTCGGTCTCCCCACTGCGGTGGCTGATCACTGATGCGTAGCCATGCGCGGAGGCCAGTGCGATGGCGTCCAACGTCTCGGTCAGGGTGCCGATCTGGTTGACCTTGACCAGCAGCGCGTTGGCGACCCCGCGCTCGATGCCTTCGCGCAGCCGCTCGACGTTGGTCACGAACAGGTCGTCGCCGACCAGCTGCAGGCTGGAGCCGAGGCGTTCGGTGATCGCTGCCCAGCCGTCCCAGTCGTCCTCGGCCATGCCATCCTCGATCGAGACGATCGGGTACTGCCTGACCCAGCTCGTCCACAGGTCGACCAGCTCGAGCGGTTCGAGCACGCGACCCTCGCCGCGCAGGTGGTAGCGGCCGTCGGAGTAGAGCTCGGACGCCGCCGGGTCCAGCGCGATCGCCACATCCGTGCCGGGACGGTAGCCGGCGCGCTCGATGGCGGTGAGGAGCAGCTCGAGCGCCTCCTCGTTGTGCCGCAAGCTCGGTGCGAAGCCGCCCTCGTCGCCCTGCCCCGTGTCGTTGCCACGCTCATGCAGGACAGCGCGCAGCGCGTGGAAGCACTCGCTCCCCGCACGGAGGGCCTCGGCGTAGGTGGGCAGGCCGAGTGGCGCGAGCATGAACTCCTGGAAATCGACGCTGGTCTGCGCATGAGCGCCGCCGTTGAGGACATTGAGAAGGGGCACCGGGAGCAGCCTGGCGTCGGCGCCGCCGAGGGACCGGTACAGGGGCGTCGCGGTGCTCGCGGCAGCGGCGTGTGCGCAGGCGAGGCTGACCCCGAGCACGGCATTGGCGCCCAGTCTCGCCTTGTTGGGGGTGCCGTCAAGCTCGATCAGCCGGTGGTCGAGGGCAGGCTGGTCACATGCGTCCGCACCGTGCAGGGCCGGCGCGATGATGTCGACGACGTTGCGCACCGCCGCGAGGACGCCTTTGCCGCCGAAGCGCGCCCGGTTGCCGTCGCGCAGCTCGACGGCCTCGTGGGCGCCGGTGCTGGCACCGCTCGGCACCCTTGCGGTGCCCGAGGCCCCACCGCTCAGCCGGGCGCGCACCTCCAGCGTGGGGTTGCCACGCGAGTTGAGGATCTCCAGGGCGTCGATCGCAACGACCGAGCTGAGCTGTCCTGCGGCGCCGCTCACAGCGGCACCGGCTTGACGACGAGTGCCCGTGCAAGCTTGTCGTGCCAGCCCTGCCGGCGCTGGTCCCAGGCCGCGGAGAGGAGGGCGATGAGGGCGATCAGCCCAGCGACGGAGCCGGCGGTGGGCACGATGCCGATCACCCCCGGTCCCCAGAACACGACGGCGCGGAGGTAGGCGCGGCCCAGTGGGAGGCGGCCACCATCCTCGGCCCGCACCACGGACGTACCCATGACGCGCTGTCCCAGCGTGCGGCCCTGCCAGGCGACCAGGCCGCCGAAGTACACGGCGCTGACCAGCGCCCCCAGGAGCCCGATCAGAAGGAAGCGGTTGGCCAGGTCGGCGGGGAGCGCGGCGATTGCCTGTCCGGACCGGGCGGGGTGGTCGCGGTAGTACTGGGCGATCGGGACGTACACCAGCGGGACGGTGACCGGAACCTGGATGACGAACAGCACGATCAGGTCGAAGATGTAGCCCAACGCGCGCCACCCGAACCCCGCGTAGCGCAGCCCGGGAGCCGGCCCGACGGAGCGCGGAGCCGCCCGCGCCGGCGCGGCGACGGGGTACGCGGCGGGAGACAGCGAGTTCGGCGGCTGGACCGGCTCGGGTTGCAGCGCGGGAACGTCGGGACCTGGCGGCTCCTGGCTCATCATCCTCGCGCCAGCTCGATGGCCATCTCGTCCCACAGGCGGGCAAGGACCCGCACTCCCATGGCGTAGTGGTCGAGGTCGAACTTCTCGTTGGGCGCGTGGAGCTGGTCATCGGGCAGGCCGGTGCCGACCAGGACGGTCTGGAGGCCGAGCACGCGCTGGAACACCTCCACCGGTGGGATCGACCCTCCTTCACGGATGAGCACGGGCGCGACGCCGAACACGTCGCTCATCGCGCGCGAGGCGGCACGCACCGCGGGATGATCGGCCGGAGTGACCACGGGACTGCCGCCCTCCCGGCCGGTCACCTCGACGGTCACACCCGGGGGCGCGGCGGCGACCAACGCCGCGGCCAGGAGATCGGCGATGACGGCGGGTTTCTGGTTGGGCACCAACCGGCAGCTGATCTTCGCCCCGGCATGGGCGGGGATGATCGTCTTGGCCCCTGGACCCTGGTACCCGCCCCAGATCCCGTTGACCTCGAGCGTCGGCCGCACCCAGCGTCGCTCGAGCACCGACCAGCCCTCCTCGCCCACCGTTGCCGATATGCCCCCTGCGGTGGCGCGGAACTCCGCCTCGTCAAAGGGCAGAGAGCGGTACCCCTCGCGCTCGGCCGCGGTGGGCTCGACGACGTCGTCGTAGAAGCCCGGGACCGTCACCCGCCCGGTCGACGGGTCCTTCAGCGTGGCCAGCATCCGCGCCAGCGCCTCGACCGGGTTCTGCACCGCCCCGCCGAACATGCCGGAGTGCAGGTCGAGGGAGGGTCCGCGCACCTCCACCTCCACGCCGACCAGCCCGCGCAACCCCACGGTGAGGGAGGGAACGCCGCGCGCGAAGATGCCGGTGTCGGAGACGACCGCGACGTCGGCGGTGAGCCGGTCGCCGAGGTCGGCGACGAGCTCCTCGAAATGCACCGAGCCCACCTCCTCCTCCCCCTCGACGAGGAGGCGGAGGTTGATTGGCAGCTCACCGCGCGTGCGCAGGTGTGTCTCCACCGCTTTGAGGTGCATGAAGACCTGTCCTTTGTCGTCCACGGCGCCGCGCGCGTACAGTCGCCCGTCGCGCACCTCGGGCTCGAACGGCGGGGACACCCACTCGTCGAGCGGGTCGACAGGCTGCACGTCGTGATGACCGTAGACCAGCACCGTTGGCAGCGTCGGGTCGACCATGCGTTCCGCGTAGACGGCGGGGTGGCCCTTGGTCTCGACGACCTCGACGTTCCTGAAGCCGGCGTCGCGCGCGGCGCCGGCGAGGTGCTCGGCGTTGCGGCGCACGTCGGCGGCGTGTTCGGGTTGCGCAGAGATGCTCGGGATGCGCAGAAAGCTGATCAGCTCGTCCACGAAACGAGGCTGGTTGGCGTGGCAGTAATCGTCGAGGTCGTGCCCCACGAGAGCAGCGTAGCGGGCCCGCGTGGCCGGGTGCGCCGCTGCCAGAATGGCGCATATGGGTCGTTCTCTCGGCGCCGTCATCGTCGGGTGGGGAACGGGTTTCGTGGTGGCTGTCGCGCTGGGCTCCACCCACGGTGGCAACCCTCACCTGGGCTCGACCCTGTTGGGATGGGCCGTCGCCGGCGGCGTCGTGATCGGGCTGCTGTTGCTCTTCAACGGCATGTCACGGCCGAGGGCCCGGCGCCACCCGGCGGTCACCCAGCGCCGGCGGGTTGGCCGGCAGACGGACGCAAGCTCGGCGAGCGCCGTGTCAGCGGTCGAGGAGCGCGCCGCCGCTCGCGTCGCGGAGCTCGAGGCCCTCCTCGCGCGCCACGAGGAGGAGCTGGCGGCCACGGCGGCCTCCCTGGCGGCGACCGAGGTGGCCGGGGTGGATCAAGCCGTCGACCTCGGCGAGACAGGGCCCGGAGACGGCGCAAGCGAGCTCGAGCCGGCCCTTCGCAAGGAGGTGGTGAACACGCTGGCGGAGCTCGTCGGCCGCGCCGAGACGGGCGAGACGGCGCTGCTCGCCGGTGAGCTCGCGTCGCTTCTCGACAGGGCTCGCTGACCAGCCAAATTCGTGCACTCCGCGCGATTCCGGTGTACGGTCAGGCGCACCGAGGTCTCTGCTTCTACACCACGTCCCTCCCAGGAGATCCGCATGGCCATGCACGCCACCCCCACGGGGTCGATCGAGGCGACCCGTGAACGCGTCGTCGAGGTCGTCGGCACCGCGGCCAACGCACGACGCGCACCCGCCACCCTCGATGACACGCCGGTGGTGCTGGCGCTCCAGCTCCAGGCGATCGACACCTTCGTCGAGATGATCCGCTTGCGCACCGAGCTGGCTGATCGCGATCGGCGCATTGCCACGCTGCAGGTGGGACTGCGTACCTGGCGCGAGCGCGCCGGCCTCGAGCAGGCCGGGCGCCGCAGCGATTCTGTCGAAGCGCGCAACCGCGAGCGCGAGATCATCAGCCTGCTGCACCAGCAGATGCAGGTGGCCGACGCCGCCACCGCTGAGCTGGAGCGGCTCCGTGCTCTCCCCTGGTGGCGACGCCTGCGCGCCTAGCTACTTGGTGAGCAGGCTGGCCACGATGTTGATGGTGATCGCCACCACGACGACACCGAACAGGTAGGAGAGGAGGGCGTGGCGCACGGCGGTACGCCGGATCGCCACCCCGGTGAGGTCGGTGTCTGAGACCTGGAAGGTCATCCCCACCGTGAGCGCGACGTAGAGGAAGTCGCCGAATGTCGGCATGTAGCGGCCGGCATGGAAGTCGATGCCACCGCCCCCGCTGTAGAAGAGCCGCGCGTAGCGCAGTGCGTACACGGCGTGAACGGCGGACCATGACAGCACCACGCTGACCACCGCCACCACCGCGATCAGGGTGTGGGCTGCACCGGTGGCGGTGGCGGCCTGGAGGAGGGCGAAGACAACCCCGACCAGGCTGGCGACAGATGCGCCGATGAGGATGGCGTCAGCGGCGACACGCGAGTCGTCGTCCCTCGTCGCCTGCGCCTTGGTGACCGCGCTGTCCCGGTGCCGGGTCGAGACCCACACCAGGATCAGGAAGAGCAGGGCAGTGGTGTCCCATCCAACGAGGACGGCGACCGGCCATCGGGTGAACACCAGCATCGGCCCACAGACGACCAGGCCGGCGGCGACACAGACGGCGAGCCGGCTACGAGCGTCCACCCGCACCTTGTACGCGGCCGGTTCGCCGTCTGTCCAGCGACGCGCGGCTGTTGACGGAGGTGGTAGAAGACCGCGGGTGGAGATCCTCGCCGGCGCCGACGCTGCTCTCGGCGACATGCTCGAGAACCTCGAGCGCCGTCACCATGCCCGCCGCCTCGGCCGCGTCGGCTGGACGGGAGCGCTGCGCGGCGATGGCGGAGGATGGCCGGTGGGCGGGATGCCGGCCCGCGACGGCAACCGGGTCGACGTCTTCATCGACGGCGCCGCCGCCCTGCCCGCGATCGCAGCGGCGGTGCGCAGCGCGCAACGGTCGGTGCTGGTGGCGGGATGGGCGCTCGACCCCGACTTCGCGGTGGAACGCACCCCGGACGTGGTCACGGTCCGAGATCTCCTGTCCGCTGCTGCCGAACGCGTCGAGGTCCGGGTGCTCACCTGGAAGGGGGCGCCGGCGCGGTTGTTCCACCCCACTCGCACCGAGGCCAAGGCGGCGCTGCAGCGCCTCATGGCGGGCACGCGCATCCGCGGCGCCCTGGACGGGCACAACCGACCCATGCACTGCCACCACGAGAAGCTGGTCGTCGTCGACGGCGCGGTGGCGTTCGTCGGTGGCATCGACCTCACCGCCAGCAGCGGCGACAGGTACGACACCCCCCGCCACGCGGAGCGCGACACGCTCGGGTGGCACGACGCCGCCGCCCGTGTGATGGGACCTGCCGCCGCCGACGTGGCCGCGCACTTGGCGATGCGCTGGCATGCCACCACGGGCGAGGAGGTCGCCACCGAGCGGGTAGCTGAGGCGGCGGGACCCAGCCGCGTGCAGGTGGTGCGAACCGTGCCCGAGCAGACCTACGATGGGCTTCCGGACGGCGACTTCAGCGCGCTCGAGGCGTACATCGGGGCACTCCGATCCGCGCGGCGGCTCATCTACATCGAGAACCAGTTCCTCTGGAGCGCAGAGGTCGTGGCGGTGCTGCGACGGAAGTTGCTGGCGCCGCCGGCCGACGACTTCCGCGTCTGCCTGGTGCTCCCGCTGCACCCCAACAACGGCAACGACGACACGCGCGGCCAGCTGGGTGTGCTCATCGATGCCGATCGCCATCGTCGACTGCTGGTGGGAACCATCGGGCCGCCGGGTCGCAGCGTTCCGCGGGTCTACGTGCACGCCAAGATCGCGATTGTCGACGATCGCTGGCTGACGATCGGTTCGGCCAACCTCAATGAGCACTCGCTCTTCAACGACACCGAGATGAACATTGTGACCGACGATGCGGCGCTCGCCCGCACCGTGCGCGAGCGCCTCTGGACCGAGCACCTCGACGAGGACTGCAGCGGCGCGGACCCGCTCACCGTCCTCGAGGAGCGGTGGCGCCCTCTCATCCAACCTGGCGTGACCGGCGGGGCGCCGCTGCGCGCGTTGCCACACGCCTCACGACGTTCGGGGCGGCTGCTGGGTCCGATCACGGGCCTCGCCGTCGACGGCTGAGGCCGGCGCATGGCCACCGGCCGGTGCGGATCATGATGCGGGCGATGGATCGCCGCGCTGTGCCCGGCTCGCTGACGCGTGTCGCCGGCTACGCCGCCGCGCTGGTCGGGCCGGTCGCGCTGACGCTGCTGCTGGTCGGCGTCAGCTTCAACAACCCACGTGACTACGCCTTCCTGTACCTCTCGATCGTCGCCGTCCTCGGGGTAGCCAGTGGCGTCGGCCCGTCGCTTGTCGCCGCCGCGCTCAGCACGGTTCTCGTCGATTACCTGTTCGTGCCCCCCAAGCACACGCTGTCGATCGGCAACACCGAGGACGTGGTCAACCTGCTCGTGTTCTTCGGAGCCGCCGGCCTGGTGGGCACGCTCGGATCGCGGCGGCGCAACGCGCAACTGCGCTCGCAGGCGCTCGCCGCGGAGCTGCAGCACGCCAACGTGGACCTGGCGCGGCTCAACCGCGAACAGGCGGAGGCCGCCCACGTGGCGGCGTTGCTGGCCGAGCGCGACCGGCAGGTGCAGGTGCTGGAGGAGACCGACCGGGCCCGGCATGAGTTCTTCGCCAACGTCTCCCATGAGCTGCGCACACCACTCGGCGGCATCCTCACCGGCGCGACCGCGCTGCTGCAGAGGGATGACCTCGACCCATCGACCCGCGAGCAACTCGAGGAGGTGGTCGCCGCCACGCGCAGGTTGGCCCGCCTGGTGTCGGACATGCTCGACATGGCACGCATCGAAGGCGGCGCCATCGATCTCCAGCTGGACCGGGTGGACATCGCCGAGGCGATCGAGGCTGCGGTCAACCGGCTGCACGTCATCAGCCCGCATCGGACAGTTGAGGTCAGGGTGGCCGCGACCACACCCGAGGTGCTTGCCGACTGGGACCGGCTGGGCCAGGTGGTCGACAACCTGCTGAGCAACGCCGACCACCACGGGCCGCCGGGCACGGCTCTGACGGTGTCGGCCGCGCCTGGCGACGGGGTGGTCGTGGTGCGCGTCATCGACGCCGGCCGGGGTGTGTCCGTCGACGACCGCGAGCGCATCTTCGAGCGCTTCGCCCGCGGCACGGGGGGCACCGGGTTGGGCCTGCCCATCGTGCGCGGCCTGGTCGCCGCGCAGGGAGGCAGCGCGTGGCTGGAAGACCCGGCCGAGGGCGAGGGCGGCCGTTTCGCGTTCTCGGTGCCGTTCGCATGACCGATCCCGCGAGGATCCTGCTCGCCGAGGACGACCGCATGCTCCGCCAGTCGATTGCCGGGGCGCTGGGCGCCGGTGGCTTCGTGGTTGACGCCGTCCCCGATGGCATCCAGGCTGCGCAACGTCTGCGCACCGGGGCGTACGACGTGGTGCTGCTCGACATCGGGCTGCCGTTCGTCGACGGCTGGCAGATCCTGCAGGAGATCGAGGGAAGGCGCCAGCCGTCGGTCATCGTCATCTCGGCGCGCGGCGAGGAGCGTGACCAGGTCCGCGCGCTCGACCTCGGCGCAGACGATTACCTGACCAAGCCATTCGGCGCCGACGAGCTGCTGGCCCGCCTGCGGGCGGTGCTGCGCCGGGTGCGGAGCCCCGGCAACGCCGGCGTGGCACGCGCCGGGGCCGTGCTCGTCGATCTCAGCAGTCGGTCCGTGACCCGTGACGGCACCGAGGTCCGCCTCTCACCAACCGAGTGGGTGCTTCTCGCGGAGCTCGCATCACATCCCGGCGTCACCCTCGACCACCGCACCCTGCTCGGTCGAGTGTGGGGTCCCGCGTACATTGGCGACCGCAACTACCTGCGCACCTTCGTGCAGCGACTGCGTCGCAAGCTCGAGGACGACCCTGCTGATCCCCAGGTCATCATCACCGTCGGTCACCAGGGCTACCGCTTCGGACCTGTGCCCATAGCGGCAGATCGTTGATCGTTCGTTGATGGCTGCCGCCGCACGCTGGCGGCGATGGGATTCGACGGGCGTATCGACCCGGCCGGCCTCTTCGGACGCCCGGTGGTGGATAACGCGGGCGGCCGGCTGGGGCGGGTCATCGCGCTGATCCATCATGGCGACGGATGCGACGTGCTGCTGGAGCGGCGGCGCTGGCTGCGGCGCAGCGTCGTGCGCCTCGACGCCGACGACCTCGTCGACAGCGGCGACGTTCTCATCGTCCGGCACCAGGCGGGGCGCCGCGCCAGCGGTCCTCGCGACGGCTGGGTGGCGTGAGCAACGAGGCCCCTCCGCTACCCGAGGTCACGCTCCCCGTCGAGGAGGTCGCCGCGCTGCGCGCGGCCGGCGAGTCGTGGGAGTCGCTGCCGCGCGAGTCAGCGAGCCCCTCGGGGGCGATCTCACCAGACCTGGTGAACGTGGAGCACCGCGGTGCGCTGCCCGCCGACCGGTTCGTGCGTGTTGTGCGCGCGCGCCAACAGGGCTTCGACCGCATCGCGCCCGGCCTCCTCCAGGCGACGCCCCGCGCCGCCCGGCCCGTCGGACCGCTCGGTCAAGCCCGAGGCCGGCTTCGCAACGCACTGCTCGGCGCCCCACTCAGCACGAGCCAGTTCGTCCACGAGCGGCTGACCAAGATCAAGGCGCTGGCGGTGCTGTCGTCGGATGCGCTGTCGTCGGTGGCCTACGCGACCGAGCAGATCCTCATCGTCCTCGCACTCGCCGGGGCTGCGGCACTCGGGGCATCCCTGGCGATCATGGGGGCGATCGTCGTCCTGCTGACCTTCGTCGTGCTGAGCTACCGCCAGACGATCAAGGCGTACCCGAAGGGTGGGGGTTCGTACATCGTCGCCAAGGACAACCTCGGGCCACTCTTCGGCCTGGTGGCGGCCGCGGCGCTGATGACCGACTACGTCCTCACCGTGGCGGTGTCGGTGGCCAGCGGCGTCGACCAGATCCAGAGCGCCATGCCGGCAGCCGGCTCTCAGCGCGTGGGCATCTGCGTGGCGCTCATCGCCCTGATCATGGTGGGCAACCTTCGCGGGATCCGTGAATCGGGCTCGATCTTCGCCGCACCCACCTACCTGTTCATCGTCTCGATGCTGGCCATGCTGGCCACGCTCATCATCCGCACCGCGACGGGTTCGGTGCTGCCCGCCACCGAGACAGCCGCCATCCACGGCACCGAGAGCATCACGCTCTTCCTGATCCTGCGCGCGTTCGCATCGGGGTGCACCGCGCTGACCGGGGTCGAGGCGATCAGCGACGGCGTGCCCGCGTTCAAGCCGCCGGAATGGCGCAACGCTCGGATCACTCTGACCGTGATGGGGGTGATCCTGGCGGTCATGTTCGTGGGCGTGACGGTGGCCGCCCAAGGTCTGGGGCTGCGCCCGTTCGATCCCGCGCACGTCAGCTGCAGCGCCGTCGCGGCAGGACAGAGCTGCACGTACCAGAGCGTCATCGCGCAGCTGGCGGTTCGGGCCTTCGGCAGTGGGTCTGCGCTGTTCGTCGTGGTTGCGGTGGGCACCACATTGATCCTGATCCTGGCTGCGAACACGTCGTTCTCAGACTTTCCGCGGCTGCTCTACTTCCTGGCCCGCGACGACTACGCGCCCCACCAGTTCGGCCGGCTTGGCGACCGGCTCGCCTACAGCAACGGGATCCTCGTCCTCGGCGCGCTGGCCGTGGTGCTCGAGATCATCTTCGGTGCCCGGGTCGATGCGCTCATCCCCTTGTACGCCGTGGGAGTCTTCCTCGCCTTCACGATGTCGCAGGCAGGGATGGTGATGCGGTGGCTGCGCCGCCGCGAACCCGGGTGGCGCCGGGGGTTGCCACTCAACTTCATCGGCATGTGCCTCACCGGTGGTGTCTTCATCGTCTTCGGCGCCAGCAAGCTCCTCGAGGGCGCCTGGGTCGTCCTGCTGATCATCCCCACTCTGGTGATGACCTTTCGGGCCATCCACCGTCACTACGCCGACGTCGCGGTGCAGGTCGAGGCGGACACCTCCACGCGGCCCATCGCGGTGCACGCCACGTTCATCGTGCCGATCACCGACCTCAACGGCATCGCGTTCGAGTCGCTGGCGATGGCACGCTCCTTCTCCCCCACCGTCATCGCGGTGCACATCTGCGACAACCCCGAGCACGTCGCCCGGCTGCGCGCCAAGTGGGATGCGTGGGGCAACCATGTGCCGCTGACGATCATCGACACCCCTTTCCGGTCATACATCCGACCCCTGCTCGCCTATCTCGACGCGATCGACCGGCAGCGCCCCGACGACACCCTCGTGGTCGTGGTGCCTGAGTTGGTGCTCGACCGCTGGTGGCACAACCTGCTGCACAACCAGACGGCGCTGCGGCTCAAGGCGGCGCTGCTCTTCCGCCGGCGCACAGTGGTGATGAACGTCCCGTACCACATCGACCCTGGGTCCGCGCGTCGGCGCGATGACCGGGACGCGATCTGACGGACTGACCCGGGGTGGCTGCCGATGTCTGGCGCCATCCCTCTCCAGCGGCGCCCACCGCGATCATGTCCGGGCGGCACGACCTTTGGCGTGTGGGAGGTAGGTGCGGTCACCGATCCACTGCGCCGGGACGATCGCCATCCGGCGGGCCAGCTGGTTGAGGGGCACGGCATAGCGGCTGCGCAACGGCACGAACTCCGTCCAGGCGTCGTCGCTGGGGCGGCATTGGTAGCCGGCGGTGACGAGGCGCCGGCGAGCCTGTTCGAACTCCGCCCTCTCCACTACCGGAGACGACGAGCGGTCGAGCCTGAAATACCAGGCGAGATCTTCCACGAGGTGACCACCGACCTTTGACAACAGGTGCGCCGGCCTCTCGAGCATCTCGGCGTCAATGCTGCTGATGACCAGGGTGGCAGCGTCCATCACCGCGCCGAACGAGTTGATCCATGCCTCGTTGTCGTGGCTGGAACGAAAGTAGATGAGGATGGGATAGGCGAGGTGGCTCTCGAGCACCGCTGCCGACCACCTCCGCCGTCGCTGAACGTTGCCCTTCGGTTTCCTTTCGTCGAACCGCGAGTCCTACGGGTGTGAGGGGGCGGGCGGGGCATCCTCGAGCTCGAAGGCGAGGTTGTCCGGGTAGCAGTAGTACCAGTCCTCGCCCGGTTCGAACGAGCGGACCACGGGGTGACCGCTGTGCCCGTAGTGGGCGGTGGTGTGCTTGCCCGGGGAGTCATCGCAGCAGCCGACGTGTCCGCACTCCTGGCAGACACGAAGGTGAACCCAGTCGTGCCGACCCGCGTCGAGGCATTCCACGCAGCCCGTGCCGGAGGGTGTGACATCCCTGATCTCGCCGATGTGGGTGCAGCTCGTGCTCACCGCTGTGCCTGCGCAGCCGCCGGCGCGGCCGGCGAATGGATCTCAACCAGGCCGGCATCCCAGCCCATCAGTTCCGCGGCGGCAGCGTACGTAGTGCCGAGGAAATCAAGGACCGCACGAGCCGGGTCGGGTTCGCTGCGGGCGTCGTCGTAGGACAGGAGGAGGAGGCCGGCCGCCTCATTCCACGTCGCCGCGGCTGGGGCGATCGCCTGCCTCTCGATGCCGGAAGGCCTTGGCGTGGCGTAGGCGTAGAAGGCCGGGTACGGAACCCGCTCGTCTCCCGCCCACCATCCCGCGCAGATCTCCTCGGCGTCCTCCGCGAAATGGCTGATGACACCGGCATCGGCCGGGGGAATCAGCTGTCGCCCCGAGAAGCGGGTCAGCGCCAGGTCGAAGGTTCCCCAGAAGAACTGGACGGGTGTGGTGCGTCCCCGAAAGTTGGCGCGATGCCGTTTGAAGACGATGTCGACCATCGAGAGGACACGGAAGAAGCTGGACACCGCCGCCGGTTCGTACGTGGCGTGGACATGGTCCTCCGGGAACGGGATGGGGTTGGACACCTCAGACGGCACCACCGAGATGGCGGCATCCACGCCCCATCGTCGCAAGGCGCTCAGTGTGGCTACGTAGAACTCGGCGACGGATGAGCCCAGCGGACGGCGCTCGATCTCGCCGCCGCTGCTACGCAAAACCAGGAGGTGGTCGATCAGGTCCAGCTCGGCGTCGATGGTGCCACCCACCACCGGGATGGGCGAGGTGGTCAACCCCCGCGCGGTCACGTACAGGGGCACGTTCGCCCACTCCGGCTCGAAGGGGCTCAGCGCCAAGCGCAGCTTGCCGATCACTTGCGTGTACATGTGCAGGGTGTCGCGCGTCTCGCGCCAGGGGGAATACGGCAGAGGCGGCCATTCAGTCACGTCGATGCACTGTACGCCGTGGCCGCGCGCGCAGTCTGCGACGTCGGTGGCGATCTGGCGGTGGGAGTCGGCGAAGGCCAGTCCTGCGCTGCCCGAGGGGCGGCTTGATCGGGTTGCAGGAATGGCGGAGCGAGAGGGATTCGAACCCTCGATCCGAGTTGCCCCGGATACCGCATTTCCAGTGCGGCGCCCTCGACCGGACTAGGCGATCGCTCCGTCAGGGATTCTACCGGGCATCCCTCGCCCCCTCCGGCGCGGCACACACGCCAACAACGGAGCCCCTGCCAGGCCCGGTGCGGCGACAGAGTGGCCGATCCCGGCTGCACACCACAGTGGTCCGCGAGAGCGGCTTCCTCGGCGGCTGAAGCACCGACCGGCGGCCGGACACCCGGGGTATGCTGCCTGATCGTCGCGGCAAGGACCAGGGAGGACGCGAGGTGAACAGGGGTAGGTCGGTGCCGCTCGTGGTCGTCCTGTGGCTCGTCGTGGGGCTGATCGTCGCCGGGCGAGAGCATTACTTCGACAACCTCGGCTCACTCGGTGCCATCCTCACCGCCGTCCTCGCCGTGCTGCTCTGGCCACTGATCCTCCTCGGGGTGAAGATCCACATCACCACCTGAGGCCGCCGGTAGGCCGGACATTCGCTCCTATACTCGCCGCCCGGAGAGGTGTCCGAGTGGTTGAAGGTGCCGCTCTCGAAAAGCGGTGTGGTTAATAGCCACCGTGGGTTCGAATCCCACCCTCTCCGCCAAGAACCCTGGGCACGCGCTGATGGTGCAGAGCCGATCTAGCCGAGATGCCCTGTGCCCCTGCGGAGCTCAAACAGCCGACCGGCATTGACCGTCCAGCCGACGCCGAAGACCGTGGGCACCAGGACGTGGGGATCCTCCCGGTTCCACGTGCGCTCACGGAGCCGGCCGATCGTCGGGGACCGCAGATCGTACGGGATGCGCCCTGCAATCCTGCCGTGCCACGTTCGCTCGCGCGACGGCTTACGCAGCTCCGTGGCGATCGCTACGGCGAGAAGGGCCACCCCCAGGCCGAGGCCGCGCAACCGCCGTCGCGACCTTCTTTGGACTCGTCGGCTGGTCATTGCTGCAGTGTGACATCCGAGCCACCCAGGGGCATGGAACTGTGTCGACCGCGGTCGATTGGCAGGTACGAGGCTCCGTCAACTGTCATGACGCCACCGCCTCACCGCCAGCGGTGGACGGGGACCGTCCCACGGAACGGCCCCCGCCAAGCGCGTCAGTGCGGGCAGGGATTGCCCGGCAGGATGTTCTGGTAGTCGTTGTAGGAGTACGTGCCCCGGCCGTTCGGACCGGTGTAGGCCACCTTGAGCAGCTGTCCGTACTGCTGCTCGCCACCGAAGCTGTTGGTGCTGAAGCCGGGGTACGCCTGACCAACTGTCCACGCGCAGCCGCCCAACGCAGTGCCCGTCGAGTAGTACGGGTAGAACTGCGCAGGCACACCTTCGTCGGTCGGCGGGAGGATCGAGCAACCGGCGCCGGTGTTGTTGTCGCACGTACCCAGCTGACCTTCGATGGCCGGCAGGTCGGTGTTGAAGCCGACGGCGGAGTAGTTGACCGTGTAGTTCGGTCCGGTCAGCGGGCTGGTGAAGATGGTCGGCGTCGGTCGCGCCGTGGTATCGCCGTTGGGCCAGTCGCGCAGGTACGAGGTGCCGTCATACCCGACGTTGGAGCCGAGGCAGCCACTGATCTTGATCAGGCTGGATGCCGAAGCCGGCCAGCACTGGTTGTCATCTCCGTCGGTCGCCTCCTGGTTGCCGCCTGCACCCTCCTTGCCCGTGCACGCCCCGGTGAGCGCGTCGGCGGAGCTGCAGTAGTCGAAGTGGCCGATCTCGGTGTCGAATGCCACGTTGTACGTCGCCGCCGCCCAGGGGACCGTGGTCTGGGTGGTCGAGGTCGAGTACATCGGGTGGAAGTCATAGGGGATGTTCTTGCAGGTGGTCGAGGGGCTCGGTGCGAACTTCACCTGGCCGAAGCCGTTGGCCGCACTCGCGGTCATCGAGCCCGACTGTCCCGTCGTGGCATCGTGCACCACCGTCTGCAGGCCGTGTGCCGTGTCGTGGAGCGACACCGAGAACGTGTCCCCCTGGTTGAGGTAGAGCACCTGGCTGCCCGGGGTTCCCGACGCGATCGGGTCGAAGTTCACCGGGTTCGGTGGCCCCTGCGGCTTGCCGGTCTTGGTGAGGTAGGCGAAGTTGACGTACTCCTCGCCGACCTTCGATTCGCAGGTGGCGTTGAGCTGCTGCCCGGTGATCGGGTTGAGCGCCAGGCTGTCGATGTTCAGCGAGACGCACCACTGCGTCGTGGAACAGGTGAACCCATTCCACTGGTTGACGTATCCGGGCGGGTAGAACTGCAACTCCATGTAGGCGGCGCCAGGGTGATACGGACTCTTGGCAGGGTCGACAATGTTGGTGTTGCTGTCAGGGATGCACGTGTTGACCAGCTCGGGGTACGACTGCGTGTCGCACATCGCCATGCCGAACCAGAAGGCGGCGTAATACTGGAAGTCGTAGTTCTTGTTACCGGGGACGTTGCTCTTCGGCGGCTCGACCGGGAGCGTCCCGCTGTACTGCATCTGGTTGCCCGAGCCCGCGGTGTTCGAGTAGAAGAGGACGCTGGGCTCGTCGTGCCCGACGTAATGACCCTGGCCGAACACGGTCTCGGAGTCGTACACCTCCGTGCAGAGGAACCTCCCGCCGTTGCTGCAGTCGATGTGCGGATGAACGCCCCCGCCGGCTGCCAGGACGCTAGCCGGCGACCCTCCGGTGCCAGCCAGCGCGGCCGGGAAGGCCAGGCCGAGGACCACAACTGCGCCAAAGATCCGCCGACGCGAACGCCGCATTACCCGCCCCCCTCGGAAGCAGCGAAATGGGAGTGCCGGAGCGGCACCGCGCCGGGCGTCCACCTCCGCACCGCCTGGCGCGGCGCAAGCCTAGCAGGCCGCTCGGTGGTACGCAACGATCGCGGCCACCGTCGCATACGCTCCAGGGACCGCAGGTGAGATGGTCACCCAGGCTGCCGGCGGCATGACAGTCACACCGCCGGAGCCCGGGGCGTCGCTCGCATTTCCGCCAAAGCAAGGGTTAGGGGGGACTATCCATCGCCTGGTTGCGAACGCCACGGCTGCGATTGTCAGGGCGATTTGCCGATTTGTGGGCGTTTTCGGCAGGAACTCGCGTGGCTCGGGGCCGGTGCCAGGGTAGCCGCCGGCCTGTGTGCCAGCAGGCGGGCGACCTTGCCGGAGGCCCCGGCGGCCCGGACGCAGCCGCCTAGCGGACCGCCGCGACCATGGCGCTGCGGGTGCCTCCGGGCGAGGCGAAGTTCACCTCGTCACCCACCGTGCGACCCATCAGCGCCGCCCCCAGCGGCGACACCATCGAGATGCGCCCAGCGGCGACGTCCGCCTCGACCGGGCCCACGATGACGTACGTCGATTCGCCGAACTCGTCGCGGACCGTCACGGTCGAACCCAGGCCGACAACCTCCCCGACGGTCGTCTCCAGCACCTGTGCGTTGCGCAGCATCGCCTCGATCGTCTGCACCCGGCCGTCGAGGAGGCCGAGCTCCTGGCGGGCGTCGTGGTACGCGAAGTTCTCGCTGAGATCACCCTCGGCGCGAGCGGTGGCGACGCGCTGCACGATCACCGGTCGGCGGTTCTCGACGAGGTCGCGCAACTCCTCCTCGAGGCGTTCGCGGCCCTCTGGGGTGAGGTGGACGGTGCGGTCGGACGCCATGACCGGACACTAGCACCGCGCCGCGGCAATGCCGGCCATCCCTGCGATCAGCGGGCGGCGGCAGTCTCTCGCCGGCTCCCGGCGTGGTGCAGCAGGAGCTGGTCCATCGGCATGGGGCGGGCGTGGAGGTAGCCCTGGGCCATGCTGCAGCCCAGGCGTACGAGCGCGGCGTGCTGCTCCTCGACCTCCACCCCCTCGCCGACCGTGAGCAGCCCCAGGCTGTTGCCCAACCCGATCATGCCCTCGACCAGCGCCGCCCCGGGGCCTCCGGTGAGCAGCCCGTCCACGAAGGTCTTGTCGATCTTGAGAATGTCAACCCGCAGCCGGCGCAGGTAGGTGAACGACGAGTACCCGCTGCCGAAATCGTCGATGGCGACGCGGACCCCCATGGCGCGCAGCTGGCGCAGCCGGAGCCCGACGACCTCGCTCTCGCCGATGCTGCCGCTTTCGGTGAGCTCGATGACCAGGGCGTCGGCGGGGAGCCCGGTGGCGGTGAGCGCCTCGGCCACGACACTGACGAAGCCGGCGTCCTGCATCTGCGAGCTGCTCACATTGACGCTCACCGAGATGTCGGCGTTCGTGCCGGTGCGCAGCCGGACGGTCTGCCGGCACGCCTCCTCGAGCACCCAGGCGCCCACCTTGACCATCAGCCCGGCGCTCTCGAGGTCGTCGATGAACTCGACCGGTCCAAGCAGTCCCAGCCGTGGGTGCTCCCAGCGGATCAGGGCTTCGACGCTCACGGTGTCGCGGGTTTCGACGTCGACGACGGGCTGGAAGTGGAGGATGAACTCGTGGTCCTCCGCGGCCCGCTCGAGATCCGCGCGGCGCTCGAGTGGCGCGTACATGGCGACGTGCATGCTGGGCTCGAAGATCCCGAACAGCCCTTTGCCGCGAGCCTTGGCCGCGTACATGGCGATGTCCGCGCGGCGCAGCAGCTCACCGGCATCCCGGTCCCCCGGCTCGGCGATGGCGACCCCGATGGTGCCGCACACCGAGGCGCGCATGTCGGAGCTCAGGAACGGCTCGTTGAGCGCCTCGATGAGCCGTTCGGCGATTACGACCATCTCGCCCACGCCCCGCAGGCGGGTGCAGAAGACGGCGAACTCGTCACCCCCCAACCGTGCGACGAGGTCGTGGTCGCGCATGCACGACTTCAGCCGCGTGCCAACCGCAACGATCGCCTGGTCACCCATGGAGTGACCGAGGCTGTCGTTGATGTGCTTGAAGTCGTCAAGGTCCACGAACATCACCGCGCACAGGCGGTCAGGTGGGCGCCGCGCGAGGTGGTCGTCGACGAACTGGATGAAGCTGGTGCGGTTGTTGAGGTTGGTCAAGGGGTCGTGCTCGGCGCGCCGGTTCAGCTCGACCTCGTTGAAGGCGAGCTGACGGAGCAGGGTGATGTTCTCGCGCACCGAGAGGCCCTGGCGGAGCATCACCAGCACGAACAGACCGAGCCCCATGATCAACGTGAACAGGCTGATGTTGCCGGCCGTCACACGCTCGTCGACGGCGAAGCCGATGGCCACCGGGAGGGCGATGTAGGGCAGCAGCGCGCCCCGCCACCGCGGCAGCGTCCCCCCCTTCGAGACCATCGGGAGTCCACGGGACAGCAGGGCCGCGAGACCCACCATGAGGTAGCCGGCCACCCAACCGATGTCGACCACGTTGCCTGAACCGAACGTCGCCTGCGCCTGCAGGTACGCGAACGTGCTGTCCGCGAAGGACAGTGAGGCGAGTCCGCCGATGAGGAGCACGATGGGTGCGCGCGACTCCGACTGCGCGCGCGACCACATGATCGCCAGTGCGGTGACCACGATGACGTCACCGATCGGGTAGGCGAGGCTCAACCCCTGTCCCAGCGCCGTGTCGGCCGGGCTCGCCACCAGCGCCGAGAGCACCGTGTACCAGCTGATCAGCAGGAGCGCGCCCGCGATGAGCAGCCCGTCGGCGACGGCACGCACCTTGGCCGTCCAGCCGGACGGCCACACCGGCATCGTGAACAGGCCCGCGAGGAGGAGCGGCACCGAGCCCACGTAGCCGATGTCGGCGAGCGATGGGAAGGGGTTGTCCTGGTGGACGACCAGCTCCAGCCATGTCCAGGCGCCCTGGCCCGCGCCCCAGGTGGCCGCACTGGCTCCCACCAGGTACCAGCCGACCCGCCCACGTCCCTCGTGCCGCCGGCCGGCGGCAATGCAGGCAGCCGCAGCCAGCATCGGCGCCACCAACTCGGCGAAGTCGTCGACGGGTAGGGTCACCGAGACTGGCGCCCGCAGCATGATGTTGACCAGCACCGTGCAGGCGACCACTGATGCCGAAGCGGCCGCGAGCCACCAGCGATTCCTCAACCCGTGCCTCCCGCGATCACTCACTTTGGCCGGATCGTCGTCGACAGGGACCTTCGCGGCGTGGCACCTCGCGGGCTCGTAACAGGGTGACGACAGCGCGTTCACGCATGTCACAGTCAGCGCGTGACCAACCGAGTCGCCGCTGGCAACTACGCGCAGCCGTGGCAGGGGGACACCCGTCCACCGCTGCCCTTGGTCGGAACGGAGCGGCAGATCCTGACGACGTTCCTCGACTGGCAGCGCGGCACCTTGGACATGAGGTGTGCCGGGCTTGCGCCCGGACAGCTGTCACAGCGCTCCGTTCCCCCCTCGCTCCTCAGCCTCCACGGGCTGCTGCGCCACCTCGCCGCGATGGAACGGTGGTGGTTCCGCATCCAGTTCGCGGGCGAGGACATCCCCTTGCTCCACTACTCCGACGAGGACCCCGACCAGGACTTCGAGTGGCTCGACGGGGACGTCACCGAGGCGCTCAGCACCTGGCGCGATGAGTGTGATCGCGCCCGTGCCATCGTCGCCGCCACCGGCTCGCTGGAAGCGACCGGGGTGCGGGAGGCGACCGGGGAGCCTCTCTGTCTGCGCGCCGTCCTCGTCCAGATGATCGCCGAGTACGCCCGGCACAATGGGCACGCAGACCTGTTGCGTGAGCGGATCGACGGCGCCACCGGGTACTAGCCGCGGGGACCGCAACCTCCAGGCTACGACCGCCGTCGCTCGAGGAGGACGACGTCGCGCCAGCGGCCGTGATGCTGGCCGATCCGCTCCCTGGTGCCGACGACGCGAAAGCCGCACGCCTGGTGCAGCCGCAGGCTCGCTGTGTTCTCCGGGAAGATCCCCGCCTGCAGCGTCCACGTATCCGTCGCCTCAGTGCTCCGGATCAGCGCCTCCAGCAAGGCGCGACCCACGCCTGACCCACGGGCCTCCCCCGCCACGTACACGCTGGTCTCGACGACACCCCCATACACGCAGCGCTCTGACACTGGCGAGGCGGCTGACCAGCCCACGATCGACCCCTCCCGGCGAGCGACGAGCCGGTGGACGCGCAGGTGGGTCGCGTCCCACTCCTCCCGCGAGGGCGGCTCGGTCTCGAAGGTAGCGTCCCCGGTGGCGATGCCCTCGGCGTAGATGGCGCGCACGGCCGGCCAGTCCTCGGCGGACATGGGGGAGATGACGACATCGGTGACTGCAGCTGTGCGGTCCATTTCTCCGAAAGTGTCGCAAGATGCCGGCGCGGCCGGGCAGACTCGGGTAGATGAGCGAGCTCACCAGGATGTCGGCAGCCGACGGCCGTCGCGGTGAGCTGCGCATGCATGTGTGGTCGACGACAGATGTCGACGAGCTGGGCGACTACTGGGCGCGCAACCGGGCCCACCTCTCCCCCACCCAGCCGCATCGCGACCCCAGCTTCTGGACCGTGGAGGGGCAGCGACGCCGCCTGGAGAATGCCGCCAACGACGTCGCGGTCGGCCGCATGTACCCCCTCCTGGTCAGGGAGGACGGCCGGCTGGTCGCGGAGATCGGGCTGTCGGACGTGGCGCGCGGAGCCTTCCACAGCTGCCACGTGGGCTACTCCGTCGACGGCGGTCGTCTGCGCCGGGGCGTGGCCACGTGGGCGGTGGCCGCCGCCGTCGACATCGCCTTCGTCGACCTCGGTCTGCACCGCGTGCAGGCGGCCACCATGGTG
Source organism: Candidatus Dormiibacterota bacterium (assembly GCA_963850385.1). Lineage (GTDB taxonomy): Bacteria > Chloroflexota > Dormibacteria > Aeolococcales > Aeolococcaceae > Aeolococcus. The sequence goes on along the minus strand of CAWKKS010000001.1, from coordinate 1,124,749 downwards.
GAGAACGTGGCGTCGCAGGGCGTCCTGCGGGGCTGCGGCTTCGACAGGATCGGGGAGGCGGCCGGCTACCTGGCGATCGCGGGTCGATGGGCCGACCACGTCCTCTGGCAGCGCCTCAACACGACGATGGGCCCGCCGGCGCTCCACTAGGCGGGACGGTCGGCGATGACCTCGTTGAGCGCGTGGACGAGGCGGTCGGCGGGCGACTCGATGCCGTGCGTCGCCGCCAGCGCCATGAGCCGGCCGGCGTCGGCCGGGTAGGTGACCCGGCGCCCCGCCGGGAGCTCGACGGGTAGGTCTGGCACCGGCGGCACCACCCGGCTCGCCCTCGACAGGTAGTCACGCTGGTGCTCGTTGACGGGCCCGTGGTTGAGCAGCCCGGTGATCCCGCCATGCCGGCGGATGATGTCCGCCGCCGCCACGGCGCCCACGCCCTTGAGGCCGGGGAGGCCGTCAGACGGGTCGCCGCGGAGGATCGCGTAATCGGCGTAGCTGCGCCCCGGGATCCCGTAGCGCCGGGTCACCTCGGCCTCGGTCACCACCGCCAGCCCGCCCTTCTCCGGGTAGAGGACGCAGACGCGGGGATCCTCGATGAGGGCGAAGAGGTCGCGATCGCCGCTGGCGATCTCCACCGTGCCGGGGGTGCGCTGTGTCCAGGTGGCGATCACGTCCTCGGCCTCGTGGTCGGCCACGCCGATGAAGTCGATCCCGAGCGCGTCGAGGACCTCATGGATGATCGGCATCTGGGGCTCGAGGTCGGGCGGGATCGGCTCGGCGGTCCGGTGCGCCTTGTAGCTGGGGATCAGCTCGACACGCCAGGCAGGGCGCCAGTCCTCGTCGCTGGCGACAGCGAGGTGTCGCGGGTGGCGGGTGCTGACCAGGCGAGCGAGCGCATCCAGGAAACCCCGCACCGCGTTGACCGGCCGGCCGCCCGGGGAGCGCACGCTGCGCGGCACCCCATGGAAGGCGCGGAAGATCAGGCTGGAACCGTCGACGAACAACCAGTCACAGGCCATCGCCGCCCTATTCGAGCAGGTCGCCGGCACTCGCTGTCTCCGCCCCGGGGGGATCGATCGGCCCCGCAACGGCCCGGGTTGCCTGCCGCCTGGCACGGAAGAACGTGGTGAGCAGGCCGCCGCACTCCGCGGCCAGGACCCCCGGCGTGACCTCGACACGATGGTTGTTTGCAGCGTGCCCGAGGATGTCGTACACGCTGCCATCGGCACCCTTCTTGGGATCGCGGGCGCCGTAGACGCAGCGCGCGATGCGGGCCTGCACCATGGCGCCGGCGCACATCGGGCAGGGCTCGAGCGTCACCGCCACGGTCACACCGGACAGGCGCCAGCCACCGACCACCGTGGCGGCCCGGCGCATCACCAGCATCTCGGCATGCGCGGTCGCGTCGTGACCGCGCTCGATCCGGTTGGACGCCACGGCGATCACGGCTCCGTCAAGGACCGCGACGGCCCCCACCGGCACCTCACCGCGGGCGCCCGCGGCACGTGCCAGCCGTACCGCCCGCCGCATCAGCGCTGCGTCGGACCCCGCTGCGACGGCGCCCCGGGAGTTGGTCAGTGCACCGCGACCAGCGGGAGCTCGACGGAGACTCGCGGCTTCTCGACGACCCGCATCGTGTCATCGATGAAGCGCACCCGCTCGAAGGTGATGCAGTTGACCGGGCAGTGGTCCTCGCAGATGCGGCAGTTGGTGCAGCGGTCGTAGTTGATGTAGATCTCGCCCTCGTAGCCGCCGGCGATGGGATCGCCCCCCGACGTCTCACACACCTTCGTCTCACCGCCCGACGATCTCTCCCGGTCCTCACCGAAGACCACGACGTCGATGGCCTTCTCCGGGCAGACATCGTCGCACGCGCCACAGAGGACGCAGACCGCGGTGTCGTAGTGGTGGACGGAGTCGCACTGGAAACAGCGGATCGCCTGGACGATCGCCTCGCGGTCGCTCCACGGCAGCTCGCACTCGCTCATGTCGTAGCGTTTGGAGGCCTCGAGGATCGGCGGATCGGTGCGCGCGAACACCTCTGACTGGCGGTGGTCGTCGGTGCGCTCGACGATCGTCTGGTAGATGCGCTCGGTGCTGGGCAGCTCGTCGCCGAGGTACTCGCGGATCGATCGCGCCACCCGGTGACCCCAGGCCACGGCGTCGACGATGAAGGACGGCCCCTGCACGCAGTCACCGCCGCAGAACAGCCTGTCCACGCCGGTGTGCCCACCGCGGTCGGCGGCGACGAGCCCGCGCTGTGTCAGCGGCACCGCGTCGCCGGGTGCTTCCATGATCTGACCCGAGGCGAAGATGACCAGGTCGGCCGGGACGGTCCAGCGTTCGGCGTTCTCGACCTCCTTCACCGAGGAGAAGATGAGCTTGCCGCTGAGCGGGTCGAACTCCATCGGCTGCAGCGGCGCGAAGCTGACCGCGGCGACGTTGCCGCGTTCGTCAGCGTGGATCTCCTTGACGATGACCCCGCACTTGATCTTCAGGCCGATCTCCTTGGCCTCGTGGAGCTCGTTGCCGAAGGCGGGGAGGCGGTCCTCGGGCTCGATCGCCACCATCCACACCTCCTTCGCGCCCAGCTTGATGGAGCTCTGGCAGGCGTCGGTGGCGATCGCCCCACCGCCGACCACGACCACCCGGCCGGCGACCGGGAAGTGCTCGGGGATGCGGTCGTACGAGATCCGGCGGAGAAAGGTCATCGCGTCGGTGACCTGGGGCAGGTCCTTGCCGGGAATGGGCAGGATGCGCCCCTTCATCATGCCGATCGAGACGAAGACGGCGTCGTAGTCGGCCAGAAGGTCCTCCATCTTGACGTCACCATCGCCGGTGCCGACGTTGCTGTCGGTGCGGACGTCGATCCCCGTCGCCAGGATCATGTCGAGCTCCCACTGCAGCTGGCGATGGTCGAATCGGAAGGGCGGGATCGACGTGCTCAGCAGCCCACCGACCTTCGACTCCCGCTCGTACAGCACCACCTCGTATCCCTGCACGCGCAGGTCGAGTGCACACGTGAGCCCGGCCGGACCGGCCCCGACAACCGCGACACGTCGCCCGTTCGCGGGCGCGATCTTGTAGTCGATCCACAGGTTCTGCGCAAACGCGAAGTCGGTGCTGAAGCGCTTGATCGAGCGGATCGTGACGGGCTCCTCGCCGGGGTCCCAGCCGCGCTTGCAGTCCGTCTCGCAGGGGTGGTTGCACAACCGTCCCAGCATGCTGGGGAATGGGTTGGTCTCGTGGATGACCGTCCAGGAGTTGACGTAGCGACCCTGGCTGACGTAGTCGACATACGTGGCGATGTCCTGCTTGATCGGGCAGTTGCGCTGGCACGGTGAGACGGGGACGTTGAAGCCCAGGTCGCGGTGGCCCGCGAGGATCTTCATCGGTGCCTTGTCGGTGACGTTCTTGCCGATCGTGGCCAGGACCAGCGCGTCGGTGACCATGCCGACAGGGCGTTCCTGGCGCTGGCGGGCGAACAAGCCGCCGCTACTCTCGGTGACGATGACCGCCGCGGAGCCGGCGGCGCGCATCGCGCCCACCCCGTGCTCGACCGCTTCGCCGACGTCGAGGTGGGGCACCGGCCGCATCACGTCGCCGACGCGGATCCCGGCGAGGTCACGTCCGAAAGCGGCCACCACGACCTCGAGACCCAGGGTCCCCTCAACAGCGTCGTCGCGGGTGACCACCAGCGGCACAGGGTGCTGGGCGCGCAGCGGCGGCAGGACGTCGAGGAGGCTGTCGTCGGCGTCGCACTCGGCGCCGAGCGTGATCGCCAGCCGGTCGAGCTCAGGCACCGGTGATCTCCGGGTGCGCGAGGAGGTGATCGGCCAGCTCGCGCGGCGTCACCATGCCCACCGGGGTCTCGTCCTCGTGCATAACCAGCGCCACCACGCGTCCCTGTTGGGCCATCACAGCGGCGACCTCACGCACCTGCTGGCCTTCGTCGACGAGCAGCGGCGGGGTGCGGAGGATGTCGCGAGCCTGCACCTGGGTGGTCGGCGGCCGCGTGGCCACGTCGCTGCCGGCGATGACCACCGCGCCGGCGACGAGCCGGTCGAGGATGTCGTCCTGGTGCACGTACCCGACCGGCCGCCGGTCGAGCAGCACGGGAATCTCGGTGAGCTCGTTGTCGGCCATCAGCTTGGCCACCGCGTCAACGGTCGTGCTCGGCAGACAGAACACCACCTCGTCGCGCATGACGTCCGCGACCGCGGGGTTGCCGGCGTCAGGGGCGAGGCGGTCGGGGTCGAGCGACGCGGCGACGGGGGTTGTGGTCACGAACTCCTCGCTGGCTGCGAACTCGCTGCGAGTATACCGGCGCTCCGGGTGGCGTCCGCCGGGCTACTCCGGGGGCTGCGACTCGGCGAAGCGGCGCAGCACGTCCTGCCAGGTCTCGGTGGGCTCCGCGGTGGTCACCCCTCGCGGCATGGTCTTGCGGATCCTCGACCTGGTCCGGTCGATCTCGCGGTCACGGCGGCGCTCCTCGTTGTTGCGCGCGGAGGCGACCGACTGCTCCACCTCGGCGGCCACGGCGTCGATCTCCTCTGCGCTCACGGCGGCGCGGAGGGTTCGATTGAGCCGCGCCAGCACGTCCGGCGCCAGCCGTCCCCCGGCCTCACGAAGCGAGGACCCCGCCTTGGTCCGTCGCTGCTCGACCGCGCGCTGTGCCTTGAAATGCTCGGCGTTCTCACGGCGGTGGCTCTCGAACAGCTCCATGCCCTCGGCGATGAGCTTGGGGTACTGCCATGCCAGGCTGAACCTGCCGGCGCTCATCCCGGCGATCAAGGTCGCCACGTCGTCCTGGAACCGCGTCTGCGCGTCACCCGAGAGATTGCCGAGCAGGTCGGCGAGGATCGGCCGGGCCTGCCCGTGCACGCGTCGGACCCAGCCGGGGAGGTGATGGTGCTCGGGCGTCGGCGGTTCGATCGGCCGGCTGGCGCGTGGCAGGCTCGGGGGACGCACGATGCGCGGCATCTGAGCGGGGGCGGGTCCGCCGACCGACGCCCGACGACGCACGGGCGGCGCGCCGGCGCGACCGCCATCGCGGTCAGCAGCGCTGGGGCTGTTCGTCGCCTCGCCCGCCGCGGGGGACGATGCCTCGGTTGTATCGATCACTCGGCCAGGTCGCAATCCATCGGAACGCGCGAATGCTACCCGAGACAGATCGATCCGCGTCCGGGGAGCGCTGACTACACTCTGCCACGGAGTTGTGTGACGAAGAGTGAGTGAACCGACGCCGGACGCCGCCGGCTCAGCCATCGTCGGGCTCGACGACGACGAGGTGGCCGCGCTGCGGGAGGCGGGACAGGCATGGGCCAGGGTGCCGCGTGCGCGCTCCCAGGCCGACGCGGTGATCGACCCCGACCTCGACCTGCTCGAACAGCGCGGCCGGCGCGGCGAGAGATACGTGCGGGTGATGCGGTCCAAGAGCCAGGGCTTCGAGCACAAGGCTCCGGGCTGGCTCGAGGCCACCAGCCGCGCCACCGCCCCGAGCGGCGATTTCGCGCGGTTGCGAGGGCGCATCCGCAACGTCCTGCTCGGCACCCCGCTGGCCACCCAGCAGCAGAGCCACGAGCGGCTCACCAAGATCAAGGCGCTCGCGGTTCTCTCGTCGGACGCGCTGTCGTCGGTGGCCTACGCGACCGAGCAGATCCTCTTCTACCTGGTGCTGGCGGGTGCCGCCGCGTACGGCTTCATCCTGCCGATCACCGCCGCCATCACCCTCCTCCTCGCCATCGTGGTGCTCAGCTACCGGCAGACCATCAAGGCGTACCCCAAGGGGGGCGGCTCATACATCGTCGCCAGCGACAACCTCGGCCACCTCGCCGGCCTGACGGCGGGCTGCGCCCTGATGACCTCGTACACGCTGACGGTCGCCGTGTCGGTGGCGGCGGGGACGGACAACATCATCAGCGCCTTACCAGGTGCCATTCCCTACCGGGTGCCGCTCTGCCTGTTCTTCATCGCGCTGCTACTGTTCGGCAACCTCCGCGGCATCCGCGAGTTCGGGTCGATCTTCGCCGCACCGACGTACCTCTTCATCGGCTCGATGTTCCTGATGGTCATCGTGGCCGGCGTGCAGATCATCACCCATCACGTGCCCCATACCACGCCGACCATCGACCCGCGGCGGGTCACCCAGACACTGGGCATCTTCCTGCTGCTGCGGGCCTTCGCATCCGGCGCCACCGCGCTCACCGGCGTCGAGGCGATCAGCGACGGCGTGCCCGCCTTCAAGCCCAAGGAGTGGGTCAACGCGCGCATCACCATCACCACCCTCGGGCTGATCCTGGGAGCGATGTTCGTGGGGATCAGCCTGGTGACCTACTGGCTGGGCCTGGTGCCCGACGACCCCAGCTCCCCGCACTACCAGACGATCATCTCCAAGGTGGCGACCTACGCCTTCCACAACGGGCCGCTGTACTTCCTGGTGATCGTCTCGACGACGGCGATCCTCGTCCTGGCGGGCAACACCGCCTTCTCCGACTTCCCCCGCCTGCTCTTCTTCATGGCGCGCGACGACTTCGCCCCGCACCAGTTCAAGCGGCTCGGCGATCGTCTCTCCTACAGCAACGGGATCATCGTTCTCGCCGTGCTCTCCGGCCTGCTGGTGTGGGGCTTCAACGGCAACGTCAACAGCCTCCTGCCCCTGTACGCGGTGGGAGTGTTCACCGCCTTCACGATGTCGCAGGCGGGCATGGTGTCGCGCTGGTTGCGACGCCGCGAGAAGGGCTGGCGCCTGGGACTGATGATCAATGCCACGGGGACGGTGATCACCGGGTTGGTCCTGGTGATCAACGGGATCACCCGCTTCTTTGACGGGGCCGGGGTGATCGTGGTCATCGTGCCTGTGCTGGTGGCGGCGTGCTTCGCGGTGCACCGGCACTACCTTGACGTCAGCAATCACCTCACCACTGAGATCGCCACCTCACCCGACGAGCTCAAGCTGGTCTGCCTGGTGCCGATCGCCGACCTCAACCGCCTCGCCCTGCAATCGCTGGCGATGGCCCGCAGCATCAGCGACAACGTCATCGCGGTGCACGTGTGCGACGACGAGGAGCACATCGCCCGGCTCCGAGCGCAATGGGACGTATGGGGGAACCACGTCCCGCTGGAGATCCTCGAATCGCCGTACCGGACCTTCGTGCGACCGCTGCTGCGCTACATCGACGCCATCGACAACCAGCGCAGTGACGACACCCTGATCATCGTGTTGCCCGAGCTCGTGGCCACGCGCTGGTGGCATCAGCTGCTGCACAACCAGACCGCGCTCCGGCTCAAGGCGCAGCTTCTCTTCCGGCCCGGTACTGTGGTCATCAACGTGCCCTACCACCTCCAGCATGCTCCGCACGTGCGTCGGGTTCGCCGGCCGCGACGACACGGGCCCGACGACGACATCGAGGCAATCTAGTGAACACGATCGTCCGGCAATCCCAGGGCGGCACTGTCGCGGAGACCGTGCGCCGCCTCGGCGGCGGCGGGCCACGCCGTATCGCGGAATCCGCCGGCCTGGTGGTGACCCACGGCGACGGTCCGTACCTGGTCACCGACAGCGGGCGACGGCTGCTCGACTTCGCGACCGCCATGGGGGTGGCCGCCATCGGCCACGGGAACCCCGTCTGGTCACAGGCGGTGGCCGCGCAGGCGTCGCGGCTGGCCGCCTGCGTGCTGCACACCCCCGAGCATGCTGCCTACCTCGAACGCCTCGCGGCCTACCTCCCCACCGGGGTCGACCGGGTGGCGCTCTACTCGGGCGGTGCCGAGGCCGTCGAGGTCGCAGTCCGCCTGGCCCAATCGGTGAGCGGGCAGCGCGACCTCGTCTCCTTCTCGAGCGGTTTCCACGGCAAGACCACCGGGGTGCGGTTCAGTGGCGGCCGCTTCCCGGAGGAGCAGGTCAGCCTGGGGGTGGATTGGGTCCACTCCCTCCCCTACCCGCGCTGCCAGCGACACGACGCGCTGACCTACGGCACATGCGAGGAGGACGGGGCCAAGGCACTCGCCGACCTCGAGGCGGCGGCTGCCCAGCTCGCGGGCGTCGCCGCCGTGATCGTCGAGCCGGTGCTCGGCACTGCCGGGAACCGGCCGCCAGAGCGAGGCTTCCTCGCCGGGTTGCGCGCGCTCTGCGACAGGCAGGGCTGGCTGCTCATCGTCGACGAGTTCGATCACCGGCTTCGGTCGCCTGGGCCGCAACTTCGCCGTGGACTGGTTCGACGTGAGGCCGGACATCCTCGTGCTGGGCAAGGCCATCGGTGGCGGCTACCCCCTGAGTGGCGTCGCCGCGCCGTCCCGGCTGTGGGACCAGAGCCTCTTCGCACAGCCCTCGGCGACGTCGAGCAGCTACGGCGCCAACCCGTTGGCCTGCGCAGCCGGGAGCGCGGTGCTCGAAGTGGTCACCGCGCCCGGCTTCCTCGACCAGGTGGGGCGGACCGGCCGGCGGCTCGCCGAGGGTCTTGCCGCCCTCGAGTCCCGCTCCCCGTATGTGGCCCGCAACCGGGGGGTCGGCATGATGCTCGGCTTCGATCTCATCGAGCCTCGGACGGGGGCGCTCGCCGACCCGGCACTGTGCGGAGCCCTCTTCCGGCGCTGCCTGGAGGAGGGGATCCTGATCGTGGGTGACGTCCCCGAGGTCCGTCTCAACCCACCGCTCGTGTTGACCGAGGACGGCGCCGACGAGGCGATCGAGGCCTTGCGGCGCGCCCTTGGCGGCTGACGGGGCCGGGGGTCACGCCCTGCGCGTGGCCCTGGTCGGCATCGGCTCGGCGGCCCGCCGGGCCCACCTCCCCGCTCTCCGGTATGCCGAGGACGGCGGGGCGGTGCGGCTGGTGGGGGTGTGCGACCCGCGTCGCGAACCACGCGACGCGGTCCTCGCCGACCATGCCGACGCCGCCGGCTTCGCCGACAACGAGGCCATGCTCGACGCCACGCTGCCCGACCTGCTGGTCATCGCCACGCCGCCGAGCGCGCACCTTGCCGAGATGGCAGCCGCCGCCGCGCGCGACGTGCACGTCCTCTGCGAGAAGCCGCTCGGGCTGTCCGACAACGACGTCGCAGTGCTGCGCTCCCTCGCCGCGGCGCACCCGCAGCTGGTCCTTGCAACCGTGCACCAGTACCGTTTCGCGCAGCCGTGGCGATGGATCGCGCGCGCCGCGGCCGGTGCGGTGGCCGACGGCGAGGCGTTCTCCATGCACATCGAGGTGGAGCGCCCGGGGACCGACCCGCTCAGCGCCGGTGGGTGGCGTGCGGACCCCGAGCACGAGGGTGGGATCCTCGGCGACCACGCCGTGCACTACCTCGCGCTGTGTGAGGTGCTCGACCCGGGTTGCACGGTGCTGGCGTGCCACCGCGACGGGCCCGGTGGCCGCGAGGTCGCCTCGATCCAGCTGCAGGTGGGTCGCGCCGGCCTGGTCACCGTCGACGTCTCGTACGCCGGGGGGCGCCGTTTCAACCGGGTTCGTCTCGACCGGCCGGCACAATGCCTGCAGCTGGAATGGACCAACGCCGAATTCACCGTGACCCACAACGGCGGCACCACCAGCACCAGGTCCGTCCCCTCACTCAGCGACCGCGCGGTCGTGAACGCCCTGTACTCGCCGATGTACGACGAGCTGATCACTGGAGTGCTCGATGTCGCCTGGGGCGCACGGGCGACAGACCACACCGTTGGCGCAGCACGCCTGCTGGCCGCTGCCCTGGGGTTGGCTCGTTAGCGTACCGACGGCGAATCGTTGCTGCCCTACGCGCGTCACCGTCGCCGTTCTTGCGTACCATCGTGGCGTGGACGAACTGCGCGACCTGGCGCGCGCCCTGTTGCTCGCCTTCGCCGACCTCGGGGTGTACCTGCCGAGCAACCGCGAACGCCTGCTCCGCAAGATGCGCTTCCTCGACCCTCTCGACCCTGACCAGCTGGTGCCGTTCCTCGACCTCTGCATCGGGGCCGGCCTGGTCGACGAGCGAGAGGCGGGGCGATTGCGGCTCGATCGAGCCGAGGCGCAGCGGCTCGCCATCTCCATGGACGGCCACACACCCGTGCCCGACGACCAGGCGCATGCCTGGGCGTTGCGGCTCAGCGGACCGAGCGCCGCCTAGCGCGGTCCGGCGCCTACGCGGCGCCGCGGTGCCGCGGGCCTGACTTCCGCGCCGACGCCGCGCGGGTACGGACCGGTTGGGGACGCGGCGCCGACGCCGTGGATCCCCGCTTGCGGGCGGCCACCTTGGGAAGCCGCGAGCGCGCTGCGCCGTCGCCTGCTTCGCCCGAGCTCGCCCGTGCCGCCTCGAGCAGCTCCCGTACCCCCTCCTCGACGCACCCCCCGAAGACGTCGACGTCGGGCACCCCCTGGGCGTCGACCAGGTACCCGAAGTTGAGCGTGCCGTCATAGCTGAAGATCGCGACGGCCAGCTGCTGGCCGTCGTAGAGGAACGCGATCGGGAACACCTCGACCAATTTCGCTCCCTGGCAGTAGAGCGGGAACTGCGGGCCGGGGACGTTGGTGACGATCAGGTTGAAGGCGATCTGGCGCAGCGAGGCGCGCGCCACCATGGCGTGCAGCGTCGACGGTGCGAACCCGGCGAGGTTGAGCAGGAAGTCGGCGCCGACCGCCTGCTTGCGGGCCTTCAGCCCATCGACGGTCCGGCGCACCGCGGCCATCCGTCGTTCGGGGTCGACCTCACCGATGGGCAGCTTCACCAGCAGCATCGCCAGGCGGTTGCCCAGGGCGGTGCGCTCGCTGGTGTCGCGGATGCTGACCGGGCACAGCGCCTGCAGCGCCGCGCTGTCGTCGTTGGGATCGAGGCCCCGGGCCACCAGGAAATGGCGCAGGCCACCGGCGACAGCCGCGAGGACGACATCATTGATGGTGCCGCCGAAGACGCTCTTGATGAACCGGAAGTCCTCGAGCGGGAAACGGCTGTAGGCGAACGACCGCGTCGTGCCCGTCTTGCCGTTGATCGGCGACTTGGGCACTCCCATGTGCTCGGCCATCGAGGCGAGGCCGCTGGCCGTGTCACGCAAGGCGTTGGCGAGGCGCCCCGGCTGGCCGGCAACGGCCCGAGCCGCGCTGAGCACCCGCGCCGGGCGGGCCAGACGGTCGCGCAGTGAGTTGAGCAGCAGGCCCATGGCGGTTGGCGACTCCCGCGCCTCCCATCGCGAGACGCCGAACGGCTGCGGGCCGGGCTCGGGGGACACGTCGAGCAGGATGGTGGCCAGCTCGAGGTTGGAGATGCCGTCGACCATCGCATGGTGTGACTTGGTGATGAGAGCCCAGCGGCCGTCGCGCAGCCCCTCAACGATGTAGATCTCCCACAGCGGCCTGCGCCTGTCGAGCGGGCGCGAAAACACGCGGCCGATCAGGTCACGGAGCTCTTCGTCCCCGCCCGGTTTGGGCAGTGCCGCGCGAAGCAGGTGGTTGCCCATGTCGAAGTCGGGATCATCGACCCACACCGGTGTGTCGAGGCTGAGCGGCACGAAGGCCAGCTTCTGGCGGTATCGCGGCATCAGGTCCAGGCGTGGGGCGATCGCCTTGGCGAGGCCGTCGTACAGCGCTCGGCCGGTGCCCAGGGGCGACCGCTCGAAGATGGCCACGCCGCCGATGTGCATATGGGTGCGCGGTGTCTCGAGGTGAAGGAACGACGCGTCGAGGGGTGTCAGCTTCTGGGCGCCCTGCATGGCGGGAACTGTACGACGAGCAGCCGCGTGGGGTCGCTCACATCGTCCCCGGTCCGTCCGTGCGACGCACTCACCATCAGGCCATGGACGTCCCCCCACCGCTGGCCACGATCCCAGTGAGCTTCTTCGACCACCGCACCGGGCTGAGCGCGCTGGCGTTCCAGCACGTCCGGGCCGACGGACGCACCGCACTCGTGTACCACGACGCGCCGGGGGTGGTCGCGGCCCGACCGCTGCTCAGCGGCATCGCGGAGACGCTGGTGGCGTCGCTGGCGCCAGGCCACACGCTCGGCCTGATCGAGACCAGTGTCCCCGAGCACAGCGCGGAGCCATTCGTCTACGCGCGCGTCAGCCTGTCGTTCACCGCATGGACCGGCCGCGTGGCGACCGACACCGAGCGGGTCATCGCGACGGACGCGGTGGCGCGGGCGTGCGGCATCCATCAGCATGAGCTGGAACGCACCGAGTCGTTGGTACTGGCGATCCACCGGCCCCGCGCGTGCGCCTTCGCGGGGTTCCGTCAGCTTGGCCTCGGCGAGCGCGATCGTCGCGCGCTCGCCGTTGCCTGAGTCCTCCGCGGGCGTACCGGACCGAGTTGCGCCGACGGGCAGATGTCGTTGAGCACGCACTCGGGGCAGCGTGGCGATCGGGCGGCGCAGACCCGTCGTCCGTGGAGGATCAGACGCAGGCTGAGATCCGTCCACTCCTGGCGCGGCACCATCGCACAGACGTCTGACTCGATCTGCACCGGGTCCGACGACGCAGTAAGTCGCAGCCGCCCGCTCAACCGGGTGACATGGGTGTCGACCGGGAAGCCGGGGACGCCGAAGGCCACCCCGAGGACCACGTTGGCCGTCTTGCGGCCGACCCCACGCAGTGACACGAGGTCCTCCATCCGCGACGGCACCAGGCCACCGAATCGGCTGACAACATCCTGGCTCATCTCGCGGATGGCCCTCGCCTTCATCCGGAAGAAACCGGTGGAACGGATGACCTCCTCGACGTCCTCCTGGCGCGCCTCGGCAAGCGCCTCCGCCGTCGGGTAGCGTGTGAAGAGCACCGGCGTGACCATGTTCACGCGCTCGTCGGTGCACTGCGCGCTGAGGATGGTGGCGACGAGGAGCTGCAGCGGCGACTCGTGCACCAGGGCGCACTCCGCACGCGGGTACTCGGAGCGCAGTCGCTCGACGACCTCGAGCACCCGGGCGCGAGCGCCGGCCGGCGACCGTCGCCTGGCCATCAGCCCGCCGTTTGGACGCGCATCGCCCGCAGCACGTCGTCGACCGGCTCCAGCGCCAACCCCCCGAGCGCCCAGAGGGGCGCGTAGTCGACGCGCGTGGCGCCATGAAGCTGGAGGCGACTGCGACCCGTGTAGTCCCACGGGATCACGCCGGTGAGGCGCTTGATCAGCCGACCGCTCGTGTACTCGATGACCATGATCGCGGCGGCGTACGCACTGGCGCGCTGCGTGGTCGCCCGAGGGCGCAGACGGTCGTGCAAGGGTTCGAACAGCACCGCGCACAGCGCATAGATGGGTGGCATCCAGAGGTACGTGTGCCCCGCCAGGCGGGGGCTCCGCGTCGACCGGCGCATCGATGACCCGACGGCCGTGAAGACCACCTCGGTCGCCGTGCCGAGCAGGGCATAGGCGAGCGCCCGCTCGCGACGGCGAAGAGGGCGCAGCTGCATCGCGCCATGCTAGCAACGGCTGGGGTCACAGTCCCGGCAGCCGCGGGGGTCCGGGTTCCTACAATGCTGGCTGTTCAACCGGCCGCAATTCGGGGTCCTACCGTGCGCTCCAAGATCACCGTCGTCGGCGCGGGCAACGTCGGCGCCACCCTGGCACAGCGCCTGGCCGAGCGGAACTACGCCGACATCGTGCTGGTCGACATCGTCGAGGGTCTCCCCCAGGGAAAGGCGCTCGACATGCTCGAGGCAGGACCGATCGTCGGCTACGACTCGCTGGTCACCGGGACCAATGGCTACCAGGAGACAGCCGGCTCGGACGTGGTGCTCATCACCAGCGGGGTGGCCCGCAAGCCGGGCATGTCGCGCGACGACCTGGTCATGACCAACGCCAAGATCGTCGCCTCGGTGACGCGGGAGGTCGCAGAGCACTCACCGCAGGCCGTCATCATCGTGGTCAGCAACCCGCTGGACGCGATGGCCCAGGTGGCCCGTGCGGTGAGCGGCTTCCCGCGAGAGCGCGTCATCGGCATGGCCGGTGTCCTCGACACCGCGCGCTTCCGCACGTTCATCGCCCAGGAGCTCGGCGCATCGGTCCTCGACGTGGCGGCGTACGTTCTCGGCGGCCACGGCGACACCATGGTGCCGCTGACCTCTCTGACCACGGTGGCCGGCGTGCCGGTGAGCGAGCTCATCCCCGCCGACCGCTTGGAGAGCGTCGTGCAGCGGGCGCGTGATGGCGGGGCAGAGATCGTGGCCCTGTTGAAGACGGGAAGCGCCTACTACGCCCCCTCCGCCGCGGCCGCACAGATGACCGACGCCATCCTGCTCGACACCCGCCAGGTGCTCCCCTGTGCGGTGTACCTGACGGGCGAGTACGGCATCACCGGCCTGTACACCGGGGTTCCCGCCCGGCTTGGTGCCGGAGGGCTCGTCGATGTCATCGAGGTCGACCTCAGCGACGCCGACCGGGCTGCGCTGCATCGTTCCGCGGCCTCGGTGCAGCAGCTTGTCGAGCTGATGGATTCGCGGCGCGCCGACATCGATCCGCGCATGCCGTCCCTCGGTGAGACGGTGGCGGTCGGCTGACTCCGCCCGGTCAGGACGTCGCCCCGTAGCGCCTCAGCTCAGATGACGATGCCGTCGTCGTCTGCAGTGGTCTGGTCGGTGGTGTGACGCGCCGAGGTGAGCTCCTGCGCGGAATCGTCCTGGTCTCCCGGCGTGCTCACCACCGGCACCTCGACGTGGGGCTTCTGGTAGCGGACCCCGAAGAACGGCCCGACGGTCACGAGCAGGCCGACGAACGCGTCGCGAAGGGCCGAGTCGCGCCGCTTCATGGAACGATTATGGGCCGCGCGCGCCGAGAAGCCCCCGCCGCTCAGCCCCCCGGGCCGGGTGTGGGCGCAAGGGTGTCGTTGTCGCGGCTGCCGAACACCTTGCGACCCACCCAGCGCACCGGGTCCCAGTGCTTGTCGGCAAGCCGCTCCTTGAGCGGGATGATCGCGTTGTCGGTGATGTGGATGTGTTCGGGGCACACCTCAGTGCAGCACTTGGTGATGTTGCAGTAGCCGAGGCCACCCTCGTCGCGCGTCTGCTCGGTCCGGTCGAGAACGTCCTTGGGGTGCATCTCGAGACCCGCCACCCTGACGAAGAAGCGCGGTCCGTAGAACTGGTCGGACAACCCATGGGTGCGGTTGATGTGGCAGACATCCTGGCAGAGGAAGCATTCGATGCACTTGCGGAACTCGAAGAGCCGGTCGATGTCGTCCTGCTGGATGCGCCAGGGAGTGCCGTCGTCGGGTGCGGCGGTGAACTCGGGGATCTGCTTGTTGATCTCGTAGTTGCGTGACACGTCGCAGACCAGATCCTTGATGAGCGGGAAGGCCTTCATTGGCCGGACGGTGATCGGGCCGGCGGGGAGATCGTCGATGCGCGTCTTGCACATCAACGCCGGACGGCCGTTGATCTCGGCACTGCACGAGCCGCACTTCGCTGCCTTGCAGTTCCATCGCGCCGCCAGGTCGGTGTCGAGGTTGTGCTGGATGTAGTGGATGGCGTCGAGCACCACCATCCCGGTGACCGCCGGAACCTGGTACGCGACGTCACCCTGGTCGCCGCTGGGCGTGCCCCTGAAGACGTTCAAGGTGATCGACCCGCCGGTGAGCCCGGGATCGGGGCCATCGTGCGCAGCGGTGTCGCCCGCCGCGCCGGCGCCGGGCGCCTTGTACAGGGTGGTCATGGCGCGCTCCCCGCTGTGGCCGGCGCGGCCGGCATGTTCTCCGGCTTGATGTGGCCCCTGGGCAGCTTGGCGGGGTCGTAGAAGCGGCTGCGTGGCAGGAGGCGCACGAGCTCCTCGGGCATCGGCGGCAGCGACACCGCGTCGATCGACATGGCGTCACCGGCGCGGCGGCAGACGTAGTTGACCTTGCCCTGCTCGCTGTCCTGGTCGAGGAAGTCGAAGCGCCACTGCGAGCCCCGGCTCTCCTCGCGCCGCAGCGCGCTGCGCACGATGGCCTCGCTGATGGTCAGCATGAAGGTGACGTCGCGGCAGGTGTGCCAGCCGGGGTTGAGCTCGCGGTGACCGACCACGCGCATCCGCGCACTGCGCTCGCGCAGGTCCTGGATCGCTGCCAGCGCGCGTTGCAGCAACTCCGCGCTGCGACCGATGCCGGCATCGTCCTGCATCGCGGCCTGCAGCGCCTCGTGGAGGTGGTACGGGTTCTCGCGGTCGGTCCAACCATGACGGCTGTCGAGCGGATCGTGGAGCCGATCCTGCTCCTCGGCGACCTCGCGCTCGTCAACCGTGCGCTCGGCGCCCGCAGTGCGCGCGTGCTCCGCGGCCGCCACGCCCGCGCGCCGGCCGAACACGAGGATGTCGCCCAGCGAGTTGCCACCGAGCCGGTTGGCGCCGTGCAGTCCACCGGCCACCTCGCCGGCGGCGTAGAGGCCGGGCACGGTGGTCGCGGCGGTCTCGGCGTCGACGCGCACCCCACCCATCGTGTAATGGATGGTGGGTCCCACCTCCATCGGTCCCTTGGTGATGTCGACCGAGGCGAGGGCGTGGAACTGCTCATACATGGAGGGCAGCTTCTTGAGGATGTAGGCCGCACCGCGGTGGGTGATGTCGAGGAAGGCGCCGCCGTGCGGGGAGCCGCGCCCGGCCTTCACCTCCTTGTAGATGGACCGGGCGACCACGTCGCGGGAGCTCAGCTCCTTCTTCACCGGGTCGTACTCGAGCATGAAGCGCTGGTGCTCGCTGTTGTAGAGGAGCCCCCCCTCGCCACGCACCGCCTCGGTCACCAGGATGCCGCGCGCTCCCGGCGGCCACACCATCCCCGTCGGGTGGAACTGCACGAACTCCATGTCGATGAGGTCGGCGCCGGCCTCGTAGGCCATCGCCGCCCCGTCGCCCGTGCCCTCCCAGCTGTTGCTGGTGTAGCGGTACATGCGACCCCACCCGCCGCTGGCGAGGACCGTGGCGCCGGCCCTGATGACCACGAAGCGCCCATCGTTGCGGCGGTATCCCATCGCCCCCACCACACGGTCCCCGCTCTTCAGCAGCCGGGTCAGGGTGTACTCCATGAAGACCTCGGCGCCCGGGGTGTGAACCAGCTTGTCCTGGCAGGTGCGGATCAGCTCGAGACCGGTGCGGTCGCCGACGTGCGCGAGCCTCCTCCAGCTGTGTGCACCGAAGGCACGCTGCATGATGCGACCGTCGTCGGTGCGGTCGAACAGGCCGCCCCATCGTTCCAGCTCGTAGACCCTGTCGATGACCTCGTGTGCGTAGATCTCCACCATGCGCCAGTTGTTGAGCAACTGGCCGCCGAGCATGGTGTCGGCGAAGTGCGCCTCCCAGCTGTCGTCGCCGTCGACGTTGCCGAGACCGGCGGCGATGCCGCCCTCGGCCATCACTGTGTGCGCCTTGCCGAGCAGGGATTTGGTCACCACCATGGTGCTGCAACCGGCCTCGGCGGCGGCCACGGCGGCTCGCATGCCGGCACCGCCGGCCCCGATGACCAGCACGTCGCACTCGTGCGTGATGTAGCTCTCGGTGGCCATGTCAGAAGCCCAGGTGCGGGTCGACGAACCAGCCCGCCTGGAGCATCCTGATGTACACGTCGGCGAACAGCACCGAGAACAGGCTCACCCACGCCCACACGGGGTGACGCGCGTTGAGGACGCTCAGCCACCGCCAGGCGCGGTTGCGCGCCGCGCCGAATCGCGCGGTCGAATAGCAGTCAAGGCCGCCTCCGGCAAGGTGTCGCAGCGAGTGGCAGCTGAACGTGTAGCCGGTGAGCAGGACGACGTTGACCAGGAGCACCGCGTCGCCCAGGCCGACGCCCCAGCGACCGTCAACAGGGTTGTTGAAGGCGCTCAGCGCGTCGTACCAGAGGAACCCCAGGATGACCACGGCCACGTACAGGGTGAAGCGGTGCAGGTTGTTGAGTGCCATCGGCAGCTTCGACTCGCCACGGTAGCGCCGGTGGCGCAGCTCTCCGAGGGCGCAGGCGGGTGGGTCCCAGAAGAAGGAGCGGTAGTACGCCTTGCGGTAGTAGTAGCAGGTGCCACGGAAGGCCAGCGGGCTGAGCAGGATGAACGCTGCGCCCGGGAAGGGTCCAAGCAGCTTGCCGTTGTCACCGATCTTGGGCGACCAGAATGGTGAGAGGTAGGGGCCGATCTCCCCGGGACGGAAGATGAAGATGCTCACCAGCGAGTAGAGCCCGAAGCCGCCGAGAACGGTGACCACGAACAGCGGCAGCACCCACCACGGCTGCTCACGGCGCAGGCGCTGCAGCAGCGTCGGTCCGTGGCGACCGCTGTCCTGGGCCGCCGGACTCGCCGTGATCTGGGCCATCTCTCCCCTGCCGCCGCCGTGGCGGCGTATCCGTGCAGAACCAGCGTGAACTCGGTTTGATCGTAGCGAAAGCGGCATCGATGGCGGCGGAGCCCCCGCGAGCCGGTTGTCCCTACCATTGGCCACTTGATCGGCTGACCAGTACCTGTCAGGCTGCTATCGCATCGAACAGATGAGCGCTCCAACGCCGCCCGGCCGCGACCTGCGGGATCCGCGGTTCGAACACGACGGCTGTGGGGTGGCGTTCGTGGCCACGACGTCGGGTGTGGCCGGCAACCAGATCGTGGTCTCAGCGCTCCGCGCGTTGGTGAACCTCGGTCACCGCGGCGCCACCGGCGCCGACCCGGACACCGGGGATGGCGCGGGCATCCTTCTCCAGGTCCCCGACCATTTCCTGCGCGGCACGGCGTCGGTGGACCTGCCCGCGCCGGGCGCGTACGGCGTGGGCATGGTGTTCCTCCCCGCCGGCTCCGCCGCCCGGCGCAGCGCCCGCGCGATCATCACCGCCGCGTGCGCCGACGAGGGAGTGCGTCTCCTGGGCTGGCGCGATGTGCCGATCGACCGTGGCGTGCCCGGTGCGACGTCGCGGGCGGCAATGCCTGCCGTGCGCCAGTTCTTCGTCGCCGCGGTCGGGCTCGAGGGGGACGTGCTCGAGCGCCGGCTGTACGTGCTGCGCCGGGTCATCGAGAGGCGGGCCCGGGACGCCGGGCTCGACCGCCGCGACCTGCACATCGCCAGCCTGAGCAGCCGAACCATCGTCTACAAGGGGATGCTCACCGCGGAGCAGCTGGCCCGCTTCTACGTCGACCTGCGCGACCCAACGGTCGTCTCAGCCCTGGCCATCGTGCACGCGCGGTTCTCGACCAACGTGCTGCCGCGCTGGGACCTGGCACACCCCGCGCGCATGTCGGCCCACAACGGCGAGATCAACACGCTGCGGGGGAACGCGGCCTGGATGTCGGCGCGGCAGTCCAAGTTCCGCAGCGCTCTCTTCGGCAGTGACACCGACAAGATCCGCGATGTGCTCGACCCCGACGGCTCGGACTCGACGCAGTTCGACAACGCGCTGGAGCTGCTCACCATGTCCGGTCGCTCCGTCGAGCACGCCATGATGATGCTCATCCCCGAGGCGTGGGAGAGCAACGACATGCTCGACGATCAGCGCCGAGCCTTTTACGAGTTCCACGCATCGCTGCTCGAACCCTGGGATGGGCCGGCCGCCATCGCGTTCACGGACGGCCGCCTGGTCGGCGCGTCACTCGATCGCAACGGCCTTCGCCCGGCGCGCTACCTGGTGACCGACGACGGGCTGGTGGTGATGGCGTCGGAGGCGGGGGTGCTCGACATCCCCGAGGAACGGATCGTCAAGAAGTGGCGGCTTGACCCCGGCCGTCTGTTGCTCGTCGACACCCAGGCGGGGGCCATCCTCGACGACGATGCCTGCAAGCGCCAGCTCGCCGCACGGCACCCGTATGGGGAGTGGATCCGCGCGGCGACGGTCCGGCTCGACGAGCTGGCCGAGGGGGCGTCTCCCCAGGAGCCGGACGCCGGCACCATCCGGATCCGCCAGCACCTGTTCGGTTGGACGGACGAGGACCTCCGCCTGATCGTCGCGCCGATGGCGGCCAAGGGCGAGGAGCCGGTGGGCTCGATGGGCAACGACAGCCCGCTGGCGGTGCTCAGCCAGCGTCCGCAGCCCCTCTTTGCGTACTTCAAGCAGCTCTTCGCGCAGGTCACCAACCCGCCGATCGACCCGATCAGGGAGGCGTCGGTGATGTCACTGTCGACGTCGCTCGGCGCCGGGGGCAACCTCCTCGAGCAGGGCCCGGGCCAGGCCGCCCGCCTGGAGATGCCCCATCCCATCCTCACCAACGCGGACGTGGCGACGATCCGCCACGTCACCCAGCGGCAGTTCCCGGCGGAGACCATCAACGCTGTCTTCCACCGTGATCACGGGGTCGACGGGCTGCGTCACGGGCTCGAACGCATCTGCCGGCTGGCGTCCGAGGCCGTGTCCTGCGGGCGCACGGTGCTGATCGTCAGCGACCGAGGCGCCGACGCCGGCCACGCGCCCATCCCGTCACTCCTCGCCACCGCAGCCGTCCACCACCACCTGCTCCGCGAGCGGACGCGCACCGGCGTGGGCCTGGTGGTGGAGAGCGCCGAGCCACGCGAGGTCGCCCACCTCGCGCTGCTGGTCGGCTACGGCGCCGAGGCAGTCAACCCGTACCTGCTGCTCGACACAGCCGCCGACATGGCGGTCAGCGGTTTCATCCCCGAGCTCGACGCCGCGACTGCACAGCACAACGTGATCCATGCACTGCGCAAGGGGCTGCTCAAGACCATCGCGAAGATGGGGATCTCGACGGTGCTCTCGTACTGCGGGGCCCAGCTCTTCGAGGCCGTCGGCCTCTCGGATGACGTGGTCGCCGCCTACTTCACCGGGACCCCGGCACGCATCGGTGGCGACGGCCTGGAGCGCATCACCGCCGATGCGTTGAGCCGGCACGCGCGCGCCTTCCCGGCGCGCGGTGCTCCGCCGGCGATGCTCGACCCCGGTGGTGGTTACCAGTGGCGACGCGACGGCGAGAAGCGAGCCTGGAACCCGGAGGTCATCGGTGCGCTGCAACACGCGGTGCGCTCGGAGTTTGCCGCCGACTTCGAGCACTACCTGGTGCTGGCCGACCGCGAGTCGGCTGAGCGCCGCAGCCTGCGAGGCCTGATCGGCATCCGCGAGGCGCCGACGCCGGTTCCTCTCGACGAGGTCGAGGGCGTCGACACGCTGGTGCGCCGCTTCGCCACCGGCGCCATGTCGCTGGGGTCCATCTCGCCCGAGATGCACGAGACGCTCGCCATCGCGATGAACCGCATCGGGGGCCGCTCCAACACCGGTGAGGGCGGTGAGGACCCGGCGCGCTTCGACCGTGACGGCAGCGATTCTCTCCGGAGCGCCATCAAGCAGGTGGCGTCGGCTCGCTTCGGCGTCACCGCGCAGTTCCTCGTCAACGCCGACGAGATCCAGGTGAAGGTGGCCCAGGGGGCGAAGCCCGGCGAGGGTGGGCAGCTGCCCGGTGACAAGGTGGACGTGACCATCGCGCAGCTGCGCCACGCCACCCCCGGCGTCGGGCTCATCTCTCCCCCGCCGCATCACGATGTCTACTCGGTGGAGGACCTGGCGCAGCTCATCCACGACCTGCGTTCGATCAACCCGCTCGCGCGCATCAGCGTCAAGCTGGTGGCGGAGATGGGGGTCGGGCCGATCGCCGCGGCCGTCGCCAAGGCGCGGGCCGACCACATCGTGGTGTCCGGGTACGAGGGTGGCACCGGCGCGGCGCCGCTGTCGTCGCTCACCCATGCCGGTGTCCCCTGGGAGCTTGGGCTCGCCGAGGCGCAGCAGACCCTCGTCGCCAACGGGCTGCGCTCGCGCGTGGTCCTGCAGAGTGACGGCCTGATGCGCACCGGGCGGGACGTCGTTGTGGCGGCACTGCTCGGCGCGGAGGAGTTCGCCTTCGCGACAGCGCCGCTCGTCGCCGCCGGCTGCGTGATGATGCGCGTCTGCCACCTCAACACCTGCCCTGTCGGCATCGCCACCCAGGATCCCCGCCTGCGCGAGCGCTACACGGGACGCGCGGAGCACGTTGTCACCTTCATGCGTTTCCTCGCCGAGGATGTGCGCCGCTGGATGTCGCGGCTCGGGGTGCGCAGGTTCGACGAGCTGGTGGGCCGCGTCGAGCTCCTCTATCAAGAGGACACCGCACGTGGTGTGGACCTCGGACCGCTGTTGGCGCCGACCGGTGAGCCGCGGCACTCGCTGCCCCGCTCACCGCACACCTGCGACAACGACATCGACGAGCGCGTCATCGCACTGGCAGGCGAGGCGCTCGAACACGACACTCCACTGCAGCTGGGCATGCGCGTGGGCAATGGCGACCGCAGCATCGGGGCGCGGCTGAGTGGCGAGCTCGTGGTGCGCCGTGGCGCCCGTGGCCTGCCCGCCGACACCATCCGCGTCGATCTCCAGGGGAGCGCCGGTCAGTCGTTCGGGGCGTGGCTCGCCGCCGGCATCACGTTGACGCTCCATGGCGAGGTGAACGATGGGTGCGCCAAGGGTCTGAGCGGGGGCCGCATCGTCGTGGTTCCACCCGCCAACTCCAACCGCCCGGCCGACGACAACGTCATCGCCGGCAACGTGGCGCTCTACGGCGCCACCTCGGGCGAGCTCTTCGTCCGCGGGGTCGCCGGCGAGCGGTTCGCGGTGCGCAACAGCGGGGCCGACGCGGTTGTCGAGGGCACCGGCGACCACGCGCTCGAGTACATGACGGGCGGGACGGTGGTGGTCCTCGGCCGCACCGGTCGCAACGTTGCCGCTGGCATGAGTGGTGGCCTCGCCTACGTGCTCGACGTCGATGGGCAGTTCGCCCACCGCTGCAACACCGGCATGGTGCGGCTCGTGGATGTCGACGCGGACGGCGACGGCGAGACGATCCGCCACCTGCTCGAGCACCACCTCGCATACACGGGAAGCCCTGTCGCCGAGGACATCCTGGACCGCTGGCCGGTGTCTCTCGAGCGGTTCATCAAGGTGCTGCCACTTGACTACGAGCGGGTGATGAGCGCGCGACGGCTCGCCCTGGTGGTGTGAGCTTGCGCCGCGACTTCCTCGACGTCCCGCGCCGCACCTCTCCATATCGCCCCGCCGCCGAGCGCGTGCGTGACCACCGTGAGCTGATCCACCCCCTACCCTTGTCCGCTGTGCAGGCGCAGGCCGGCAGGTGCATGGACTGCGGGGTGCCCTTCTGTCACAACGCGTGTCCGCTCGCCAACCTGATCCCGGAGTGGAATGCGCTGGCCCGCGACGGCGAGTGGCGCGGCGCATCTGACAACCTGGCATCCACCAACAACTTTCCCGAGTTCACCGGCTGGCTGTGCCCGGCCCCCTGTGAACCGGCCTGCGTGCTGGCCATCGGGGCCGACGCGGTGAGCATCAAGGAGATCGAGCGCACCACCATCGAGACGGCGTTCGCCAACGGCTGGATCCGGCCAGAGCCACCGGCCTACCGCACCGGGCGGAGCGTGGCAGTCGTCGGGTCCGGGCCTGCCGGTCTCGCCGCCGCACAGCAGCTCAACCGGCGCGGGCACCGCGTGGTGGTATTCGAGAAAGCCGACAGACCCGGTGGCCTGCTGCGCTACGGCATTCCCGACTTCAAGATGTCCAAGGCCCTGCTCGATCGCCGCCTCGACCTGCTCAGCGCGGAGGGCATCAGCTTCGAGTGCAACTACGACTGCGGTGTCGACGTCGGCGGCGATGAACTGCTGGCGCGCCACGACGCCGTGGTGCTCGCCGTTGGCGCCGAGCGGGCTCGCGATGTCGACCTGCCGGGCCGCCGGCTCGCCGGCGTCCACCTCGCCATGGAGTACCTCACCGGCCAGAACCGCCGCGTCGCCGGCGAGACGTACGACGCCGTCAGCGCCGCCGGTCGCCACGTGGTGATCATCGGTGGCGGCGACACCGCCGCCGACTGTCTGGGCGACTCGCACCGCGAGGCGTGCGCAGCCGTCCAGCAACTGGTGATCTATCCCGAGCCCCCACGTGTTCGACCTCCCACCAACCCCTGGCCACAGTGGCCGCTGGTGCTGCGCACCCACGCTGCCCACGAGGAGGGTGGCCACCGCGCTTTCGGCGTCGAGGTGACAGGGTTCGAGGACGACGGTCACGGCCACGTGCGCGGCATCACCGTCGTCGACGTCGATCGTGCTGGACATGGCGGTGCGGGTCGCGGGCTGGTGCGCCGACCGGGAACCGAACGCCTCATTGAGAGTGACCTCATCCTCCTGGCGATCGGCTTCAGTGGCGTCCGGGATTCGCCGCTGTTCGAACAGCTCGGCGTCGGGCTGGACGGGGCTGGGCGGATCGCCGTGGACGCGGATCTCAACGGTGCCCCGGCCGTCGTGGCGGCCGGAGATGCCGTCACCGGTGCCGCCCTGGTCGTGGACGCGATCGCCGCGGGACGCCGCGCGGCCGCCAGCTGCGACCGCTTGCTCGATCGCCCGGCCGCCACCCCCGCCCTCTCGAACCGCTAGCCTCCGTGCATGGGCAGCCGCCCCTTCCTCGACCATCCCACCCCGATCGCGATCGCCCACCGCGGCGGTGCCGAGGAGCTGCCGGAGAACACCATGCCGGCCTTCGAAGCCGCGATCGCGCTCGGCTATCGGCACATCGAGACCGACGCGCACCTCAGCGCTGACGGCGTCGTCTTCTCCTTCCACGACCACATGCTCGACCGGGTCACCGATCGTCGCGGACGCCTGTCGGAGGTGAGCTCAGCGGAGATCGGCGCGGCCGATGCCGCCTACCACTTCAGCCCGGATGGGACAACCTTTCCTCTGCGTGGCACGGGCGTGCGCGTACCCACCATGGAGGAGGTGTTGACCCGCTGGCCAGACGTCTTCGTCAACATCGACACCAAGTCGGACGCGGTCGTCGATCCACTCGTCGAGCTGCTCCGCCGCGTCGATGCGTTCGCGCGGGTGTGCGTGGGGTCGTTCTCCGACGACCGGCTGCGGCGCGTGCGCCGTCTGTCCGGGGGGGCGATCTGCACGTCGATGGGGCCGGCGGGCATCACCGCCGCGTGGCTGGCCTCGCGCACCGGCCGCATGCCCCGGCTGCAGGCGGACTGCGTGCAGGTCCCGGTGCGGGCGCGCCGGCTTGTGGTCGTCGACCGGCGCTTCGTGGCCGCCGCCCAGAGCGCGGGGCTACAGGTGCATGTCTGGACCGTCGACGACGCAGCGGCCATGGTCGAGCTGCTCGACCTCGGCGTCGACGGGATCATGACCGACCGGCCGCGGCTGCTGCGCGACGTCCTCATCGCGCGCGGTCAATGGCATGGCGCGGCGGTCGCGTCCGCCTAACCTACGCAGATGCTGTCGAGCGACCCCGGCGCGCGCCACATCCCGTCCCCGCGCCGACAGGACTGGTACAGCGCCGACGAGCATCTTCGGTGGCTGGTCCGCGGGAGTGTCGGGGAGTCCGTGTGGCCCGTCGCCGACGCCGCCCTGTCCGAGCTCGGCGAGCTCGTGCCGCAACACATCGAGCCACTCGCCGTCACTGCGGACCGGCACCCGCCGGTGCTCCGGCAGTACGACGCCCGCGGCATGCGCGTGGACACGATCGACTTCCACCCCGCGTACCACGAGCTCATCGGCACAGTCCTGGGCTTCGGGACAGTGCGCTCCGCACATGTGCCCGGGTGGCGCGGGCTCGCCGCTGTCGCGCCGCGTCCGCTGGTCAGCGCTGTCTCGTACATGTTCCTGCAGGCCGACCAGGCGATCACGGGCTGCCCGGTGGGGATGATGGACGGCATGGCCCGCTGCCTGGTGCGCAACGACCCCGGGTTGGCCGCCCGCTTTGTCGGGCGGATCGCCGATGACAGCGGTCACCACCTGACGTCGGCGATGTTCCTCACCGAGAAGGCCGGCGGTTCCGACGTGGGCGCCAACGAGACGGTTGCGGTTCGCGATGACGACGGCTCGTGGCACTTGCACGGTGAGAAATGGTTTGCCAGCTGCCCTCATTCGGATCTTGTGCTGGTCATGGCCCGCCCCGACGGCGCCCCCATGGGACCGGCGGGTCTGGGGCTGTTCCTCATGCCCCACCTGCTCGACGACGGCAGTCGCAACGCCATCCTCATCCACCGCCTCAAGGACAAGTTCGGCACGCGGGCGATGGCATCAGGCGAGGTGGGCCTGCGCGGCGCCTTCGCGTGGCCGGTGGGCGCGCTCGACCGCGGCCTTCGCCAGATGATGGACATGGTCTCGCTGACGCGGGTCGGCATCGTCGCGGCCGCGGCAGGCGCGATGCGCCGCAACACCGTCGAGGCTCTCGACCACACCGCGCAACGGACCACCTTCGGCGGGGTGCTGCAGCACCACCCATTGATGCGCGACAGCCTCGCCGAGCTTGTCGTCGACTCCTCCGCGGCGCTCTCCGCGACGGTGGCCCTCAGCGAGCTGCTCGACCGCGCTGACACCGGCGACAGTGAGGCCGACGGAGCGCTGCGGCTGCTCACCCCTCTCTTCAAGGGCTATTTCACCGAGCGCGCTCGCATCTCGGCTGCCGATGCGCTGGAGATCCGCGGCGGCAACGGCTTCATCGAGGACTGGCCGGACGCACGCCTATTGCGCGACGTGTCGGTGCACGCCATCTGGGAGGGTTCTGGCAACGTCATCGCGCTCGATGCCCTACGCGCGCTCCAGCGCGGTGCCGGGCCCCATCTGCTCGGCGAGCTCGAGCGGCGTGCTGAATCCGCCGGCGCAGACGGCCCGGCGGCTCCGCTCGCTGCCCCCCTGCTGGTGGAGATCGGCCAGCTCGCCCAGGTCCTCAACCGGCTCGAGGACGCCGACCCTGTGGCCCAGCAGCTGCCGATCCGCAGGCTCGCGCGACGGATGGCCATCCTCGCGGCGGGCACCCGGCTCGCCGAGCAGGCCGGCCGCTTCGCCTCCGACACCGGCAGCGGCCGCCTCGCCTGGATCGCGGCGCGCTTCATCGCCCGCCTCGGCGGCGACCCGCTGATCGACAGCGTCGCCGCCGACACGGCATGGCTGGCCCATGCGGACGCCATCCTCAACGGCGGCCACGTCCCGCCGCACGTCGGAGAAGCCCTGGCAACGGCGGTGGCCGCAGGCCTCACCCGGAGGCGAGCCGAGGCCGTCCGGTGACCTTGCGGAGACGACGGCGGCGCGCCAGGGCCGCCGAAGAGTGGCCTGCGGCGATTCCTCGTCGCGGAGGCGACAGCGGCGCGCAAGGCGCGCCGAAGAGTGGGGTGACAGGCGGGGGCCCCCACAAGACCCAACGCGGCCAAAGGCCGCGAGGGTCTTGTGGGGTGGCTAGAGGGATTTGAACCCTCGACCTCCAGGGCCACAACCTGGCACTCTAACCAGCTGAGCTATAGCCACCATGAAGCTCGGCGATTATATGGGGCACACTGCCCGCGCCCCCGTAGCTCAGCGGATAGAGCAGCCGCCTTCTAAGCGGTTGGTCGCAGGTTCGATTCCTGCCGGGGGCGCCTAGTGCCACTCGGAAGACGGGGCCAGCCCTCCTGACGCAGAAGCGCAGCCTGCGGACCGTCAAGTCCGCGGCGCTGACTCACTCAGGGGTCCAGCAAATGATCCGGCTGCTCGCTCTGGACGCCGGAATCACGAAGTGGGTCTACCCTCAGTGGGGCGATTGGGGAGGACAACTTCTCTGTAAGTGCTCTCCGATGTGTGAGAGGGTGAGCGCCCTCCTAGGCCGACGCGGCGAGCAGGCCCTCGGCCTGGCGTGTATAGCGGGTCGCGCCCACCGATCGGTAGAAGGCGACGGCGCGCCGCAGCTCGACATCCGCTTCGGCCCGACAGTTCTGGTCGATCAGCGCCTCTGCCAGCCAGAGCCGGTCACGCGCCTCCTGAGTGAGGGCGCCCATCCCGCCGCAGATGTCGGCCGCCCTGCGCAAGTCTCCCACCGCGAACGCAGCGGCCGCGTGCACCCAGGGGACATCAGAACGGGGGAGGACCTCGATCAACTCCTTGCCTCGGCCGAGGGCGCACATCGTCCACGCGAGTACGTGGACGGCGATCACCGTCGGTGCCATTTTCCTTCCCGCTTTCAAGTCCGCGATACACTCATCAGTCAGTACTGAGGCGCGCTCCGTCTCGCCGTATTCGCACAACAGGTGCGCGCAGACCGCCAACGTGGGGAAGAGGATCTGCGGCTCTTTGATCCGGCGTGCGAGCTCCAGTGTGAGTTCGGTGTCGGCGGATGCTCCTTGAATGTCGCCGCGGCCCAGCCGGATCTGCCCGCGAGTGGCGTAGCACCACGGGGCGAGATAATGCGGCGATCCGGCCTCGACCTCGGCGATGAACTCCTCAGCGAGAAGCAGGGCCTCGCGCCAGTGGCCGCGAGTAAACGCGTCAGGCGCTCGAGTGCCACGCAGCCATCGCTGTTCCCCAATCATGCCGAAGCGGGAAGCTGTCTCGGCTCCCGCGTGCAGAGCCGCGGATGCCCGCTCGAGCTGGCCCAGCATATGCAGTGCGTCCCAGAGGTTGGTCTGTGCCCGCCAGATCGCCGAGGGTGCGTTCGCGTCCACCGCAATGACGAGGCCTTGCTCAAGATCCTCCACACCTGCGGGGTCGCCGCTGTCCGCCCTGGACGATCCGATGTTGATCAGGGCCTGGGCACGCAGCTCGTCCAGACCGAGCTGTTCCGCCATCCCCAGCGCTTGCCGTCCGAGCAGGATCGCCTCCTCGCTCTTCCCGGTCAGCATCAGGTAGCGGGAGATACCGCCGATCACCGAGGCCTGGGCTCGTGATGGCTCGCGCCCCTCCACCAACCCGCGAGCGCGGCCCAGATGTTCGGCGGACCGATCGGTATCCCCCCGGAGCCAATGGACCTGCGCAAGCGCCCCCTCCGCTTCGGCAGCCGTCTCCGGGTCGCCAGCTGCAAGCAACTCGGAGCAGGCCGCGTCGAGCAGGCTGGGGTCGAGATCGCCAGCGTGGAATCGCGCCCGGCCGAGCTGGAACAGCAGCCGCGCCCGCTCCAGTGAACCCCTCGGCGCCAGCTCCAGCGCCGACGTGTAGAAACCGCCTGCGCTGGCATGGGCGTTGAGCGACAAGGCGCGGTCGCCCGCCTCCCTCATGCTTGCCAGCGCGGTCGCGGCCAAAGAAGCGTCGATAGGTTGCGACGCCGCGCGGCGCAGCTCGATGGTGTTGCGGTAGTGGTAGGCGAGCATCTCGGCGCGGTCCTCGGTCCGCCCGAGCGAGCGGATCCATTCCGCGGCCAGGTGATGTTGCTCGGCACGCCCGACGCGGGGGATCTGCGCATAGGCGACGTCGCGAACCAAGACGTGCAGAAACGCATACTCCGCCTCGTCGGCCACCGACGAGCGCCGTGCCCGCTGCACGAAGTCCTTGCGCTCCAGGGCGTGCAGTCGCATTTCCGCGGTCCGTCGGTCCAGGCCCTCCGCCTGCGCCACCGCGCCGAGCCAGAAGACCTTGCCCATCACCGCCGCGGTCTGCAGGAGGCGTTTCTCCGCCGTCGGGAGGGCGTCGAGCCGGGCCGCGATGATCCCCTGGATCGTTTCCGGCAGGGGTAGCGTCGTAGCATCACCTCGATCGCCCAGCATATACACGTACTGCTCCGCGTACAGGGGGTTGCCGCCGGCACGTGCCAGCAGCGCCTGCTGGGTTTCCGCCGCCATCAGCGGTCGATCACTGAGATTGCTGAGCAGCTGTGCCGTCTCCTCGTCGGAGAGTGGTGAGAGCGACAGTGTGATGGTGTGGCGCGTGCCCCCACCCCACCCAGAGCGGCGTTCGAACAGCTCCGGCCGGGACGTGCAGACGATGAGGATGGGCACGCCGCTGGCCCAGTCGATGAGATGCTCGATGAAGTCGAGCAGGTTGTCGTCCGCCCAATGCAGGTCCTCGAAAACGAGCACCAACGTACGATCCTCCGCCAGCCCCTCGAAGAAACGACGCCACGCCGTGAAGGCTTCGTCACGCCGGTCGCTACCAACTGCCGGGTCGCTGCCGAGGCCGGCGAGGGGACGCAGGAGCCTCTCGACCCACTGCGCGTCGGCCACCTGGGGGATGAGTGCCGCAACGGAGGCATGCAGCTTCTGCTCGGCCTGCTCCGGAGAGTCCGTCTCCAGGATCCCCGCCTGCGCCTTCACCATCTCGCCAAGTGCCCAGAACGTGATCCCGTCGCCATACGGAAGCGAGCGTCCTTGTCGCCAGTACACGGTCTCGTTCGGGTCCTCATCGATCACTCGGAACAGCTCGGCCACCAGCCGGCTCTTGCCGATGCCCGGCACGCCCACGATGGTCACCAGTTGCGGGGAGCGATCGCGCTGCACTCGCGCCAACGCGTCGGTGAGCACCCCCAGCTCGTGGGTGCGGCCCACCAGCGGCGTGCGGTTAGCCGGGGCCAGGTCGACGCCGAAGCGCGAGCTCGCCTCCAGCGCCTCCCATGCCGGTACCGGCTCGGTCTTTCCCTTTGCCGTCACCGGGTCCGCGGCCCGGTAGGCGATCACCTGGGAGGTGGCTCGGTACGTCGTCTCCCCCACCAGGATGCCATTCACCGGCGCCGCCGTCTGCAATCGCGCCGTGGTGTTGACAACGTCACCGGAGGCCATTCCCTCCCCCTGGTTGGGATTCGTGCCGAGGGCCACCAGCACCTCCCCGGTGTTGACAGCGATGCGCAGCTGCAGTCCCGCCTCCTGCTCGGTTACCCAGTCGCGGATCGCCAGGGCGGCCCGCACCGCTCGCTCGGGGTCGTCCTCGTGGGCCACGGGGGCTCCGAACAGGGCCATCACGGCGTCGCCGATGAACTTCTCCACAGTTCCCCCGAACCGTTCCAGCTCGGTGCGCAACCGGGCGTAGTACGGGGAGAGGAAGGCGCGCACATCCTCGGGATCGAGCTGCTCGGAGCGTGAGGTGAAGCCCACCAAGTCGGCGAACAGCACCGTCACCACCTTGCGCTCCTCGCGCGGAACGGGCGCGGTGGCGATTAGCCCAGCACCGCACTCGGAGCAGAACTTGTTCCCAACCTGGTTCTGATGTCCGCAGGCAGGACAGAGAATCATCCCGGGAAGCGTACGCGGCGGCGCAGACAAGCGGGGAACGCCCGGCGCTCCTCGCCACGTCGCGGCGACTGCGCCGCTCGAGGATGACCGCGTCCACCACATGGCATTCCATGCCCATCGCGCCAACCCCCAGTGTCGGTAGGTGGCCACTATGTCCTGCGACATCCCGGCCCCACGGCGGCCACTATGTGGTGAACTCATACACTGCCGGGGGTGCTCGCCAGCAGCTGCTGAAGGCCACCGCTGAGCCCCGGACCGACCGGAGTCAGGTCGGGTCGTTCGGATCCTGGATGACGGGCCCGCTGAAGGGCACGGCTTGCTGGCCCATTCAGACGCCTGCCAGCGGGGCTTGCGAGTAATCGAAAGCGTTGGCGAAGGAATACGCCCCCGCGTCGTTGGCGCCGAGCGCGCTGATCCCGAACGTCTGCTCAGCGAAGGCCAGGATGGACGGGAAGCTGGCCGGGGTCGAGTCGGTGTAGCCGGGCTTCGCGTACGGCGACACGATGACCAACGGCACCCTGATTCCCTGCTGGGTGCCGTCGGGGTTCACTCCCGGCACCGCGTGGTCGTAGAAGCAACCGCAGTCGTCGTAGGTGATGAAGATGGCGGTCGAACTCCAGTCGGCACCGCTCTCGATGGAGGACACCACCTGTCCGATCCAGTTGTCGCCCGCGGCCATGGAGCGGGTGTTGTGCTGTGAGTCGTTCCCCGGCGGGATGACCAGGGAGAATGCGGGCAGCGTACCGGCCGCAGCGTCGGTGAGAACCTGGCTGCTCGGCACGGTGCGCTGCAGCTGCGGGCCGAACTCGCAGGTGGCGAAGGATGGGCAGACCGCCAGGTCCGAGTTCGGGTCCGGGGTGTAGATGTGCCAGTTGAGGCCGGCCTTGTCGAGCTCGTCCATGATGGATGGCACGTGCTGCACCAGGGTGGGCTCGAAGGCTCCACCGTTGGGCAGTCCGAGGGTGGGGTCCGGGATGCACGAGGGTTGCTTGCTGATGACGCCGCTGATCGGGTCGATCCAGGAGGCGACGAGGTGTGAGTTGCAACCCCATCCAGGCCCGGCGGTCCAGCCCGAAGGCAGTGGGCTGGGCGGTACCGGGTTGTCCCCGGTGAAGTGGTCGGTGCTGGCCGCCACGGAATAGAGATGCCCACCCCACGAAGGGCTGTCAGCCATGCTGAACGTGCGGTCCGATACGGCGAACTTGTTTGCCAGAGCGATGAGATTGGGGATCTGCGTTGGGGTGTAGTAGGTGAGGCAGCCGTAGGAAATGGCGCCGGGGATGTTCGACGTGGCTCCGCAGCCCTGGACGTCAGCCCAGCCGTCCATCCGGCCGCCATCCATCGCCGACGTCTGCGCAATGACACTGTGATAGGCGCCGGGAACCACGTCGGGCGACTGCTTCATGGTCACCTTGAGCCCCCCCTTGAGTGTGACCGGCTGCGTGACGTCGTATCCATCGCAGCGTCGGCTGGCCGCCGTGACGCACCAATTGCCGAGCACCTCATCGAAGGAGTGGTTCTCCTGGTAGATGACCACGACGTGCTTGATGGGGCTTCCCGCCGGCGTCGGTGAGGGAGACGCGGTCGCAGTCGGCGTGGCAGTCGGCGTGGCCGTGGCAGTCGGCGTCGCGGTCGGCGTGGGGGTCACGGATGGCGTCGGAGTTGGCGCCGCGGCCGCCATGAACGTCGCGATCAGCCCGGTCCACCCCACCGACGACGAGAGGGTGGCGGAGTAGCTCTGGACTCCCGGCGCGCTGAGGACCTGCGTGGCCACCTGTTCGCCGGAGTTGTCGCCCTTGACCGTGGACTGCGCCGCCCTCACAGGGGTGTACCCCGGCGTGGGGCTCTTCGTCGTGACCGAGCCATTCCAGCCGATGCCCGCCACAGCAATCTCAGTGCCGCTGTGTGCGGTGGCGGCGCCGGTCGACGCGGCGGTGCTCGCACCGGCATTCGTAGCGGTGACATCGAGTACCGCGCTGTTCGCCGCGCCGCTCACCTCGATCGCCGTCATGGCCGCCGCCGAGCCCGGGGTGATGGTCACGGCGATGCTGCCGGACGCCGGGATGGTGGTGGAACCCTGCGCGTACCACATCTCCTCATCCACCTGCCTGCCGCCCTGGACGGCTGCTGCCCTGACCCAGGTATTGGTGCTGCTGTCACTGATGCCCGTGACGGTGGCGGTGGTGGTCAGGTTGCGCACCCTGATGATGACGACGATGAGGCTGCCGGTCGTCGTGGAAGCCGGTGGCGACGCGGTGAGGCCAGCGCCGGCGGTCGCGAGGGCGTTGCTGAACGTTTGGACGACGCTCAACGATGCTGCGACCGGCCGCGGCGAGAAGGTGACCGCGCCGGCGATCCAGGCGACGCTGATCCCGACGGTGGTGCCGAGCACGGCGATGCGGCGCGGGCGTTCCCGTGGTCGATCGGCCGTCAGCCCGCGGGCCAGCGAAGCCCGAAGGGATCGTCTGCGCCACATAGCCCAACCTCTGAAGCCGGCGCTCAGTCCCGATGAGGTGCCAGCTCAATGCAGCGGGATGCTACCCCCTTGGCGGCCGTCGTGACGTCGCGGTGGTTGGTGCCGCGATTCCTGCCGGGGCGCTCGCCGCGCTGATTGTGGACACTCCACCGCAGCGAACGCCCCGGCTGACTCGTGCAGGGTGATTGCTTAGGCCGCGACCGCCGCGTCCGCAGTCTCGGCGGCTTCGTCCTTCACCTGGCCGAGCTCACCGTCGATCTCCAGCTTGACCTTCTCGGACACGAGCAGGCCACCGCCGCCCAGTGGCACGTTCCACTTGAGGCCCCACAGGGTGCGGTCGAGCGTGCCCGTCATCGTGCCGCCCACCTTGGTGTTGCCGTAGGGATCGACGACCACGCCGTTGTGCTCGTAGTCGAGCACGATCTCGTTGGTGACGTCCTTGATGGTGAGATCGCCGCGCACCTTGTGGCCGTCACCGGCGGGCTCCACCGACTTCAGCTTGAAGGTGATGGTGGGGTACTTCTCGACGTCGAGGAAGTCTGCGTTGCGGAGGTGACCGTCACGCTGCTCGTTGGCCGTGGTGATGCTGGCGGCGTCGATGGTCACCGTGCCCCGGGCGGTGGTAGGGTCACTGGGGTCATCAAGCGCAACCTCAGCGTCCACTTTCGTGAACTGCCCCCTGACGGTGGCGACACCGAGGTGCTTGGCGCTGAAGGCAACGGAGGTGTGATACGGATCGAGGGTCCAGCCCATGTGGCTCACTCCAGGACGCGGCAGGCCCCGCGGCAGGCAGTACTTCAAATACTGTAGCGCAGGATAATCAATAGCGCTATACTTTGTCAAGTGATGACTGAAGCCGACTGCGACGACACTGCGGGCGACCTCTCCGAGCTCCACCACGCCCCGGGCGGGATCGAGTACTGCCCGGTCAACGCCGCCATCCGCCTCCTCCAGGAGAAGTGGACGCTCAGCATCGTTCGCGCCCTGCTGGACTCGCCCATGGGGTTCAACGAGCTCGGGCGCGCGATCGGCGGCTGCAACCCGGCGACCCTCAAGGCGCGGCTCGCCCGCCTCGAACACCAGGGCATCGTGGTGCGCACCGTGCAGTCGATCATGCCGCCCCGGACGTCGTACCAACTGGCGCCGGCGGGCATCGACCTTCAGCGGGTCATCACCGCCATCGACGGCTGGGGGCGCGAGCACCTGGCGGAGCCGTGGCCGGCCGCCCCCGAGCCCATCCCCAGCACGCCCCCGCACCCGGCCCCGGTCTGAGCCCGAGCCTCCCCGCCTATTCCGGGGTGACGTAGGCGGCGCTCAGGCCGCCGTCGACGAGGAAGGTGGCGCCGTTGACATACGACGACTCCTCGCTGGCCAGGAAGAGCGCGGCGCTGGCGATCTCATGTGCGGTGGCCAGCCGCCCCATCGGCAGGTGGACGCGGCGACGCTCGTAGGCGGCGGGGTCGTCGCTGAACAGGCGCATCAGGAGCGGTGTCTCGACCGGACCGGGGCAGAGTGCGTTGACGCGCACGCCCTGCCGCGCGAACTGGACGGCGAGCTCGCGGCTCATCGACAGCACGGCGCCCTTGGACGCCGTGTACGCGATCTGCGAGGTGGCGGCGCCCATCAGCGCGACGAACGAGGCGACGTTGATCACCGATCCACCCCCCCGCTCGAGCAGCCGTGGGATGCCGAACTTGCAACACAGGAAGACGCCTGTGGCGTTGACGGCCAGGACGCGATCCCACGCGTCCGGCGCGGTGGTGAGGATCGAGTTGTCGTCCGCAGGCATGATGCCGGCGTTGTTGTAGAGGATGTCGACGCCCCCGAAGCGATGCACAGCGGCCGCGTACAGGGCTTCGACGCTGGCCGGGTCGCTGACGTCCACCTGCTCGAACACCCCATCGCGGCAGTCGGCGGCCGTCGCCTCACCGGCCTCGCGACTTACATCGGCAACCACCACTGAGGCGCCCTCCTCCGAGAAGAGCATGGCGGCCTCACGCCCGATCCCGCCGGCCGCGCCGGTGATGACCGCCACCTTGCCATCGAGCCGTCCCATCAGCTGTCCGTCGACACGAACACGTTCTTCACCTCTGAGTAGCCGTCCATCGCCTGCATGCCCAGCTCGCGCCCGAAGCCTGACTGTTTGAAGCCGCCAAACGGCGTGGCCACGCGGACCGAGGTGTTGGCATTGACGGAGACAACTCCTGTGTCGATGGCGCGAGCCACGCGCAGGGCACGTCCGGCGTCGCGCGTCCACACCGACCCGGAGAGGCCGTACGGGGTGTCGTTGGCGAGCCGTACCGCGTCCGCCTCGTCCTCGAATGGGATGACCGCGACCACCGGGCCGAAGACCTCCTCGCGAGCCACCCGGTCGTCGTTGGACGCCTCCACGATGGTGCACGGGTACCAGAAGCCGGGACCGTCGGGTGCCGAGCCCACGTACAGCGGCGTCCCCTCGACAAAGGACGCCACCGTCTGGCGATGCCCCGCGGAGATGAGTGGGCCCATCTCGGTCCGCTCGTCCTCGGGGTCGCCCACCCTGACACTGGCGGTCGCCTCCACGAGGTGGGTCACGAACCCCTCGTACGCGGAGCGCTGAACGAGGATGCGCGAGCGCGCGCAGCAGTCCTGGCCGGCGTTGCCGAAGACCGCGCCGGGCGCCGAGCGGGCCGCCGTCTCCACGTCGGCGTCCGCGAAGACGACGTTGGCCGACTTGCCACCCAGCTCCAGCGACACACGCTTGACCGTGCCGGCCGCGCCGCGCATGACCTGGGCGCCGACCTCCGTTGACCCGGTGAAGCTGATCTTGGCGACGTCGGGGTGTTCGACGAGCCTCTCCCCCACCACGCGACCGGGCCCGACGACGACGTTGATCACCCCCTCCGGTAGCCCCGCCTCCAGGGCGAGCTCAGCCAGGCGCAGCGCCGAGAGCGGTGTCAGCTCGGCCGGCTTCAGCACGACGGTGTTGCCGCAGGCGAGCGACGGGCCCAGCTTCCAGCTGGTGATGTTCAACGGGAAGTTCCATGGAACGATCAGCGCCACCACCCCGAGCGGCTCGTGGAAGGTCATGTCCACACCGCCCGCCACCGGGATGGTCTGGCCATGGTGTTTGTCGATCGCACCCGCGTAGAACTGGAAGACCTCGGCCACCATGCTCACCTCACCGCGCGAATCGGCGATGGGCTTGCCCACGTTGCGGGTCTCCAGCCGTGCCAGCTCCTCACCATGCTCCTCCACGGCAGTTGCAAGTCGGCGCAGCAGGCGGGCCCGGTCGCCCGGTGACACCGCTCGCCACTGCGCGAACGCTGTGCGGGCCGCATCGACGGCGCGGTCGGCCTCCTCGCGGCCGGCCTGGTCGAGCTCGGCCAGAGGCAGCGCCGTCGCCGGGTTGATGACCTCGAGCTTCATCCGCGCTCGTACAATCGGGCGCGCTCGTATTCAGTGACCACGGTGTCGAACAGCCGCTGCTCGGTCCGTGCGTAGTTCAGGTAGTGGTCGACGACGACGTCGCCGAAGGCCGCGCGGGCGACGCCCCCTTCCTCCAGAGCGGTCACCGCGTCGCGGAGTGTGCTCGGGAAGCGCGGCACATCCGAAACGTAGGCATTCCCGGTGAGCGCCGGCGGCGGCTCGAGGTTGTTCTCGATGCCGTGCAGGCCCGCTGCCAGGATGGCCGCGAAAGCCAGGTACGGGTTGGCGTCCGCACCGGGCATGCGGTTCTCGATGCGCAGTCCCTGGCCGTGGCCGACGATCCTGAAGGCGCAGGTGCGGTTGTCGTAGCCCCACGCCAGAGTCGTCGGCGCCCAGCTGCTGGCGGCGTAGCGCTTGTAGGAGTTGATGTTGGGTGCGAAGAACACGGCCATCTCGGCGCCCGCGGCGAGCTGGCCGGCGAGGTACTGCCGGAACAGCGGCGGCTCGCCATCGAAGGCGTTGCGCCCGTCACTCCACAGGCTCGAGTGGATGTGGCACGAGCTGCCGATCCAGGTGTGATCGGGCTTGGCCATGAAGGTCACCGAGCAGCCGTGCTGGTTGGCCATCTCCTTGATGCCGTTCTTGTAGATGGTGTGGTTGTCGGCCATGGTCAGCGCATCGCTGAAGCGGAAGTTGATCTCCTGCTGGCCCGGCCACGCCTCGCCCTTGGAGGTCTCCACCCGGATGCCGGCGGCGTGCATGCCGTTGCGGACCGCGCGGATGAAGGGCTCGTCATAGCTGGTGGCGAGGATGTGGTAATCGAGGATGTAGGGGACCGACGGGGTCAGCTCCCTGTAGCCCTTGGCGTGCGCCTCTGCGAAGGTCTCCTTCATCAGGTAGAACTCGAGCTCGGAACCGAACATCGGCTCGAGGCCGAGCCCACGCGCCCGGTCCACCTGCGCCTTGAGCACCTGGCGTGGTGACGGCAGCACCGGCGACCCGTCATTCCAGGCGACGTCGGCGAGCACCAGGACGGTGCCCTCCAGCCACGGGATCCGACGCATCGTCGCGTAGTCAGGGACCATGGCGAAGTCGCCGTAGCCCCGCTCCCAGCTGGCGATCTCGTACCCGTCGCCGGGGTCCATCTCCATGTCGAGGGCGAGCAGGTAGTTGCAGCCCTCGATCGGGTGTCCCGCGAGTGCCTCCTCCATGAAGAACTCCGCATGCATCCGCTTGCCCATCAACCGGCCCTGCATGTCGGTGAACGCGACCACCACCGTGTCAATGTCGCCGCGGTCCACCAGCGTCGCCAGGGCGTCGAGGGTGAGCACGTCAGGTACCGACCGGGGTGACGCGGTGGTCCCGCGCCCGGTCCGCGCTGCGCTCGACGAAGCGTTCGAACAGGGCACGGGCCCACGAGTGGTAGTCGATCAACTCCTCGGGGTGGGCCTGGACGGCGACGATGGCGCCGTCCGCCGACTCGATCGCCTCGATGATGTCGTCCGGGCTGTATGCCGTAGCTCGGAGAGTGGGCGCGAGAGCATCGATGGCCTGGTGATGGAGGCTGTTCACCATCAACGTCTCCGCGGTGATGCGTCCCAGCTCGGAGTCCGGCTCGACCTCGACGGCATGTGCCAGCGTGTGGCGCGGCTGACCGTGGAAGTCGTGGCCATCGATGTGCTGGTGCAGCGAGCCGCCCAGCGCCACGTTGATGAGCTGCTGACCGCGGCAGATTCCCAACACTGGCGTGCCCATCTCCGCGGCGCCGCGCACCAGCTCGACTTCTGTCTGGTCCAGGGCAGGGTCGATCTCGGTCCTGTCATCGACCGGCTGTCCGCCGTATTCCTCGGGCGAGACATCCCAGCCGCCCGGGACCAGCAGACCGTCGACACCAGACAGGATGCGCTCGGTGTCGCGACGATCGGGCCTCGTCGCGAGCGGCTCGATGACCACCGGTTCCGCCCCCGCCGAGTCGATGGCGCGCAGGTACGGATCGTAGTACCCCGCGACGCGCAGCGGGCTGCAGGTGATGCCGATCCGGGGCTTGGCGCCCACTCAGCCTGATGCGGCGGCGGGCGTGCCAACCGCGGCGAGCTCGGCCTCGATCGCCGCGAGCTCCTCGGCGGATCCCTGGACCCTCGGACCGGTGAACCAGTGACGAGCGGACACCATCCACCACAACCCGGTGCCGAGACCAACCGCTGCGACGGCGACGATCGTGTAGTTGAGGTTGCCCAGCGTGACCGGGAAGATCACTGGCAGAACGAAGAGGACGCAGATGATGCACACCCACGCGACCGCGATCATCCCGATGGGCCGGCTCCAGCGGCCGAGGTGCCAGGGGCCGCGTTGGAAAGCGTCTCCGGCCCGCAGGCGCAGGAAGATCGGGATGGCGTAGGCGATGTACAGGCCGATGACAGCGATCGAGATCACCGCCGCGTACGCGTTGGGGTTGTACAGGTACGGCAGGAAGAGGATGAACGCGCCACCGGTGGCCAGCCAGATCGAGTTGGTGGGCGTGCCCGTGCGCGGGTTGACCTTGTGCCAGAACCTGTGCCCGGGCACGGCGCCGTCACGCGAGAAGGCATAGATCATCCGCGAGTTGGCGGTGACCGACGACATGCCGCAGTAGAACTGCGCGCCGATGGCGACCAGGAGAAGGAATTGTCCCAGCGCCGGGCCCGCGGCGTCGATGAAGATCTGCGCGGCCGGCACCGTAGCGATCGCTTCGGCGTCGTAGTGCTGAATGGCGGCGGTGACCCCGATGAGCAGGACCCACCCCGCGATCAGCGACACGAGGATCGACATCACGATGCCGCGCGGTCCGGCCACGGATGCTTCGCGCGTCTCCTCCGTCATGTGCGCGGACGCGTCATAACCAGTGAATGTGTACTGGGCCAGCAGCAGGCCGATCGCCAGGACGTAGATGGTGGCGCCGCCAAAGCCTGCACCAGTGTTGTTCTGGAAGTGACCGAAGATGAAGCCGACCGATTGGTGTTGCGGCGCCTTGATGAACAGCACCACGACGATCACGGCCACGCCGAGGATGTGCCACCAGACTGAGATGTTGTTCAGGATGGCCACCAGCCGCACCCCGAAGGTGTTGAGCAGACCGTGCAGGAACAGGGCGACGGCGAATACCAGGAGGATGTGCGGCGCGTCAGGGGTACCCGCACTGGTCGTGATCGGGTATCCGAACCAGTTGTTCATGAACGCTGCGGCGAAGAGAGCCAGACCACCGTCGATACCGGCCGTGACGGCGACCTGCCCGAGCAGGTTGAACCAGCCGGTGAACCAGCTCCACGCCGGGCCGTTCTTGCCACCGAGCTTTGCCGACCAGTAGTACAGGCCACCCGCGGTGGGATAGCTGGAGCACACCTCCGCCATCGCCAGGCCGACGAACAGCACCATGATCCCGACGATCGGCCAGCCGATGTTGATGTCGACCGGCCCGCCGTTGTTCATGGCCACCCCGTAGGCGGTGAGGCAGCCGGACAGCACCGAGATGATGGTGAACGACACCGCGAAGTTCGAGAAGCCGCTCATGCGGCGGCGCAGCTCCTGGGCATAGCCCAGGCGATGCAGGGTTTCGGTGTCCGAGTCGTGGGCCGTCGCCACCCGGTCGATCATGGCCGCCTCCTCCTCCGAACCGGCTCGCCTCGGCGCGATGCGCGCGCTCTCCGTGTGCGACGGCCTCCGGATGGGTCCTCTGCCCGGGGCCGAGCAGGACTGGCGGCGACACTAGCAGCGCACCGGTTGGACCGTCAATGACGGTCGCCGGTCTCGCCACGGCCCCGGTCAGGCGCGGCGCACGCCGACCATGTTGAGGCGGACGTAGTCGATGACGGGCTCGCGCATCGCGCCGACAACCCTGCGCACCACCGCGCGACGCTCAGCGGGCTCCATCCCCCCCACCGCTTCGCCGAAGCACACCGTCTCGAGGAACTCCGCGAGATCTGCCTCGTCGTCGAACCACGTCGGCTCCTCGTGCGTCCACACCCGCACGCCCCCGAACCCTGCTGCCTCGAGCCGTTCGCGGGTGGCGTCCGCCGCGGCGTACTCCCATGCCGACGCCCTCTCCAGGCCCACCGACGCGGCGACCTCGAGGAGTCGTGTGATGTTGCCCTCCGCTCCGCACTGGGCTGAGAGTTCGACCGCCGTCACGCATCACCGAGGCAAGATTGGCGAACAGTCGCGGGTGGTCGGTGATCCAGTGGAACGTGGCGCTGGAGAACACGGCGTCGACCGGGGCGGCGTCACCGAGGGTGGCCGGAGACAGCTGCAAGAGGTCGGCCTCGACGAAGCGGACGCGGTCCCCGATGCCGGCGAGGCGCCGCCGCGCCTCGTCGAGCATGCTGCGTGACGCGTCGAGCGCGATCACCCGGCCCCGCGGCAGCTGTGCCGCCAGTTGCTCGGTGACCCGCCCGCTGCCGCAACCGCAGTCCAGGACCGTCTCGTCGCCACGCAGCTCGAGGCGCTCCAGCACCGCGGCCCCCCACCGGGCCTGGGGATTGGCGACGCGGTCATAGGTTGCGCCGTCCCACTGGCGCCAGCTCTGCTCGGGCATGGAGCACAGCGTAGTGCTCGCGAACGGTCGATCTCGTAGCATCGAGGCGTGCCTCCATCGACGTCGACCCGCGTCTTCCTCGCTCGGCACTGTGATGTCCACAACCCGCAGGGCGTCCTCTACGGCCACCTCCCCGATTTCCCGCTCAGCGAGAAGGGTGTGCGCCAGGCGCACGACCTCGGCCACCGCCTCGCCGCCACCTCGGCGCGCCAGATCTACAGCAGCCCGCTGGAGCGAGCCAGGCAGACAGCCGAGATCATCAGCAGTCACATCCCCGGCTCCACGATCACGCTCACCGACGACCTCGTCGAGGCCCGCTTCGGTCGCTACCTGCAGGGCATCAGGCCCGCCCAGGTGCCGTGGAAGCGCCCGCTGTGGATGGTCCACATGGTCTGGCCGGGGCTGCTCCCCATCGACGAGCGCGTCAGCGACATGGCTGCGCGCGTCGAGCGTCCCATCCGCCGCCTGCTGGCGGCCCACCCCGACGAGGGCGGGATCTGCGTGAGCCATGGAGATCCGATCCAGGCCTTCTGGGTGCGCGCCGAAGGCCGGCCGCCCTGGGCCCTGCACAGGCTGCAATGCGCCAAGGGGGGCGTGCTCGATCTCGACTACGTCGAGGGCATGTTGACCGGCGTCGAATACCGGCCGCCGAGCGCGGCGCCCATCGCCGAGGAGTCGGCACCGGGCGACGTCGCCTGACTGCTAGCGGCCGAACGCCGCCGTGAGGTCGGTCATGTCCCCGCGCCACGGCCCTGGGCCCGGTTGCGCCGGCACACCCGACCCCACCGGGTCGAGGCGCAGGGTGACCGCCATGATCAGACCGAGGCGCTCGCCGCTCCCGAGCGCCAGGCCGGCAAGGTCGTAGCCGACGACGTCCTTGAGGGTGCGCCCCCCCGCTGAGATCAGTTCGCCGGCCGTGGTCAACAGGTCGACGCCGGCCACGGTGCGGTGAGCGATCTCGCCGGCGGCGACGGACTTGCCCACCAGGTCGCTGCGGACGGCAGGCAGCCCGCTGACCGAGAGCCGCCGGGCGTCAGCTGCCTCGCGGACCGCGGCCCACGACGCCGCGGCGCCGGCGTGCAGCAACAGGGCCGTCGAGTTGAGAAGTATCCAGTCGAGGTTGTCGGCGTCGACGACGACGGCACCGGTGTCGAGCGCAGCGCCGCGGGGAGCAACGGTTGCCTCCACGGCCGCACAGGCGGCGATGACCTCGCGCAGCTGCGCCAGGTTGGCCGGGTGCACCACGCCGTCCGCGCCCATGCCCGCGCCGCCGACGGCGGCAGAGAGCTGACGGCGCAGCGCGTCATCCATGGGGCAGTACTCTGTCGGTCACGGGGCGCCCGGGCGCTGCGGGCACGGTCACGAGGGGATGATCCCGCGCTGGGCGAGGATGGCGATGTTGAGCACCAGGGTCACGAAGATGCCGAGGATCAGAGTGCCGGCGCCGGTGAGGGCGAGCACGCCGCCGCCGGCCAGCGAGGTGCGCGACCAGTTGTACGACGCCTCATCAGGACCCGGGCGTGTGTACATGAGCAGGGCGACGCGCAGGTAGTAGAAGACGGAGATGGCGCTGGTGGCGATACCCCAGAGGGCCAGGGGGAGCTCGTGCGCGTTGATCGCAGCGGTGAAGACGAAGAATTTGGCGAAGAAGCCGGCGGTGGGCGGGAACCCACCAAGCGACAGCAGGAACAGACCGAGCGCCGCGGCGACATACGGACGCCGGAAGGCCAGGCCACGCAGGCTGTCGTAGCTGTCCATGTCCTCGCCACGGCCGGCCATGATGGTGATCACCGCGAAGGCGCCGATGTTGGTCACGGCGTATGCGGCGAGGTAGTAGAGCGAGGCGACGGTGCCCAGGGGGTCCGCCACACCCTGGGCGTTGAGGTGCGGGACCACCACCCCGATGAGGATGTAGCCCGCCTGGGCGATGCCGGAGTAGCCGAGCATGCGCTTGAGGCTGGTCTGGCGGAGCGCGGCGACGTTGCCGATCACCATCGAGGCGATGGCCACGAAGTACACCATCACCTTCCACCTGTCGTACACGGTGGACTCGCCCAGCGTGTAGGTGAACACGCGGATCAACGCGGCGAACGCGGCCACCTTGGTGGTGACGCTCATGAACGTGGTCACCGAGGTGGGTGCGCCCTGGTACACGTCGGGGGTCCAGGTGTGGAATGGGGCGGCGCTGATCTTGAACGCCAGGCCGACGAAGAGCAGCGCCACGCCGGCCATCAGCAGCGGGTCGACGGTGGTGCCCGCGCTCTGCAGCGCCGAGGCGATCTGTGCCAGCTGCGTGTGGCCGGTCTCGCCATAGATGAGCGCCATGCCGAAGAGCAGGAAGCCGGACGCGAAGCCGCCGAGGAGCAGGTACTTCAGAGCGGCCTCCTGCGACCGCGGCTCGTGGCGGCTGAAGCCGCTGAGGATGTAGAGGGCGATCGAGAGCAACTCGATGGCCAGGAAGATGACCATCAGGCTGCTCGCCCCCGCAAGGATCATCATCCCCGTGGCCGCGGCGAGGATCAGTGAGTAGTACTCGCCGTAGTGCAGGCCGCGGCGGTTGAGGTACTGCGGGCTGATCATCAGCACCAGTGCCGTGCTCACCAGGATGATCGCGTTGATGAAGAGGCCGAAGCGGTCGTAGGCAAAGGACCCGAAATACACGGTGTGCGGCGTGGTCGCGTCGAACCAGCCCCACACGGTCGATCCGAACGCCGCGGCCACCGCGACCAGGCTGAACGCGGCCAGCCAGCCGCGATGGGCCGCGTCGGTGACCAGGTCGAGGAGCAGCAGGGTCACGAAGCCGGCCGCGAGGATCACCTCGGGGAGGATGCCGAGGATGTCGACGCCGTTGGGCGTCAGCAGGGGCGGAAGCGCGGCCACGACTGTCACGGCGCCTTCCCCGCCGACAGGGCGAGAGCCGTCGAGCCGTCCGGCCCGTTGGCCACGTTGACAGCCTGCTGGACGCTCGCCCGCGACACGTCACCAAGGGGTCGCGGGAAGACACCGAGGAAGATCATCAGCGCGACCAGGGGCACCAGCACGAGCCCCTGGCCGACGCGCAGGTCACGCACCCCCTCCGTTCGCGGCTGGGGCGGATCGTGCATCAGGCCCTGGTGCAGCCGCAGCATGTACCAGCACGCCAGCACCACGCCGGCGCCGGCCAGCACGGCGTACGCGGGATGAAGCTGGAAGGCGCCGAGCATGATCGAGAACTCCCCCGCGAACGAGCTCATGCCGGGCATCCCCAGGCTGGCGAGCGT
Organism: Candidatus Dormiibacterota bacterium; assembly: GCA_963850385.1. Lineage (GTDB taxonomy): Bacteria > Chloroflexota > Dormibacteria > Aeolococcales > Aeolococcaceae > Aeolococcus. The sequence continues at coordinate 1,080,215 of CAWKKS010000001.1, read as the reverse complement.
GGCCACCAGGAAGAAGGCGTACAGCCAGGGCATGCGCTTCTCGAGGCCGGCGAGCTCGCGGATGTCCCGCGTGCCGGTGCGTTCCTCGACGATACCGACGATGATGAACAGGGCGGTGATGATGATGCCGTGGTTGACGATCTGGATCACCGCGCCGTTGACCCCATTGGTGGTCAGCGTGAAGATGCCCAGCGCGATGAAGCCGAGGTGGCTGATGCTTGAGTAGGCGACGATTCGTTTCAGGTCGCGCTCGCTCAGCGCCATCAGCGCGCCGTAGATGATGCTCAGCACCGCCAGCGCCGCGAACAGCCACTTGAAGGTGTTGACCGCGTCGGGGAACAGGGTCAACCCGAAACGGATGAAACCGTAGGCACCGAGCTTGCTGACCAACCCCGCGAAGAACACCAGCACCGGGACCGGCGCCGACTCGTAGAGGTCGGGCAGCCAGGTGTGGAACGGCACCATCGGTATCTTGATGGCGAACGCAGCAGCGAACGCGAGGAACGCCCACTGCTCGGGCGTGAAGGTGGTGATGTTGAGGCCGGGGATGACCACCGGCGTGCGCGACAGCTGACCGCCGACCAGCGCGGTGAGGTCGAAGCCCCGGCCGCTGCCCACCCCCAGGGCGATGATCGCGACCAGCATCAGCAGGCTGCCGGCGACCGTGTAGATGATGAACTTCAGGGTGGCCCGGCCGCGGTTCTCGTTGCCGTAGTTGCCGAGCATGAAGTACAGCGGGATCAACATGCCTTCCCAGAACAGGTAGAACAGCACCAGGTCGAGGCTCAGCAGCACCCCGGCGGTCATCGCCTCGGTGAGCAGGAGCAATCCGCAGAAGAGCTTGAGGCGGTCGGTGCTGCGCCGCGCGACGAGCACGGCGCCGAGCAGGAAGACGCCTGCGTTGAGCGCGAGGATCCACGCGGAGATGCCATCCAAGCCGAGGTGATACGCCGCCACCAGGGCCGGAATCCAGCTGTGAGCCTCCTCGTAGTGGAACCCCAGCGCACCCGGGGAGACGGCGGTGCCGTTCATCAGGGCCACCAGAGTCCACACCAGGATGGCTGTCGCGAGGGTGGCCGCGATGGTGAAGGCCTTCAGCGCCGTGGCGGCGGTGCGCGGGATCAGCTGCAGCAGCAGCGATGCGCCCAGCGGCACCACCAGCACGAGAGTGAGCCAGGGGACGTTCATCGCGACACCAGGACGATGGTGGCGACCACGAAGACGCCCGCCGCCGCGATCATGTACGACGCGTAGTCGCGGATCAGCCCCGTCTGGTAGTCGCGTGCCCAGGCGCCGAGCTCCGAGCAGGCGTCCGCGACCAGCCGCACCCAGCCATCCATGGCCCGGGGCTCGACCACTCTGCGCAGGGTCCGCGCCAGCGTCACGGTCGGCCGCACCAGGACGGCGTCATACAGCTCGTCGAAGTAGAAGCGGTTGTACGAGAGTTGGGGCAGCGCGCGCGGCAGGCGCTCGAGGATCGCCGCCGGCTCGGGCCTGCGCTGCAGCCACAGCCGCGCAGCCATCCCCGCTCCGAGCAGCGACGCCAGCGTGCCCGCAACACCGGCTGCCACTGCCTGCCACGTCCCGAGGTCGACGGCCACGGGTCCGGACACTGCGGTGGTGAACACCGGCGAGAGGAATCGCGCGAACACCCCGATGAGGAAGTTGTCGTGGATCAGCAGCGCCCACACGCCCAGCACCAGGCCGAGCCCGGCGCTGAGCACCGCGAGCACCTGCACGGGGACGAGCATCACCGGTGGCGCCTCGTGGGCGGCGTACACGCGCGCGGTCTGCGGCTCTCCCCGGAAGACGACCGCCCACAGTCGGAAGGCGTACAGCCCGGTCAGCACGTTGATCCCCAGCCCGACGATGTAGAGCAGCCAGGGAACGGCTCCCGGACCGTTGGTGAGCCCGAACCCGAGCAAACCCTCCTTGCTGAAGAAGCCGACGAACAACGGGATGCCCGCCAGGGCGAAGGTGCCGCTGAGGAAGCAGAGCTCGGTTCGCCGCATTCGCGAGGCGAGGCCGCCCATCACCCGGATGTCCTGCTCGTCGTGCAACGCGTGGATCACATTGCCGGCCGCCATGAAGAGGAGCGCCTTGAACACGGCGTGCGCAGCGAAGTGGTACATGGCGGCGGAGTACGCGCCGATGCCGACGGCGAAGATCATCAGCCCGATCTGGGACATCGTCGAGTAGGCGATGACCCGCTTGATGTCCACCTGGCTGAGCGCGATCACCCCGGCCATGACAGCGGTGCCGATGCCCACGCAGGCCACCATCCCCTGCGCCACCGGGGCGCGGTCGAACAATGGGTGGAAGCGGGCGATCAGGTAGACACCGGCGGTGACCATGGTGGCGGCGTGGATGAGCGCCGACACCGGCGTCGGGCCCTCCATGGCGTCGGGAAGCCAGGTGTGCAGTGGGAACTGGGCGCTCTTGGCGAAGGCCCCGATGGCCAGCAGTGAGCAGATGCCCGTGATCAGCAGCCCGCTCCTCGGGAATGCCCCGGAGCCGGCGAAGATGCCGGGGATGCTCAGCGTGCCCACCTTCACGACGATCAGGAAGGCGGCGATCACCAGGGCGACGTCACCGATCACCTGGGTGACGAAGGCCTTTCGCGCCGCCAGGACGGCGCTCGGCCGCTCGTACCAGAAGCCGATCAGCAGGTAGCTGCTCAGGGCCACCAGTGCCCAGCCGACGATGAGGATGACCAGGTCCGCGGCCAGCACCAGGGCCAGCATCGAGAAGATGAAGAGGTTCATGTAGCTGAAGAACCTGGCGATGCCGCGGTCCTCGGCCATGTAGCCCACCGAGTACACGTGGATGAGGAATCCCACCCCGGTGATCACCATGATCATCAGGGCGCTGAGCGGGTCAAGCGTGAGGTCGACGCCAACGTTGAGCCCGCCTGGGCCGAGGTCGATCCACCGCCACAGGTGCACGGTCGCGGACTTGGCGCCGTCAGGCGCGCCGACGACCTGCCCGAGCATCAGGCAGGCAATCACAAACGCGAGCAGGATGCTGCCGGTGCCCACCAGGTTGACGAGGTGGCGCGGCAGTCGCGGGCCCGCCAGCGCGTTGATCGCGGCGCCGGCCAGCGGCACCAGCAGGATCAGCGAGCCATAGACGGCCACGGCGGTGGTGTTCACCGGTTCAGTCGCTCATCTCGTTGAGGTCGTCGACGTCGAGCTCGCGACCGATCCGGAAGACCTGGGTGATCAGCGCCAGCCCCACCACCACCTCCGCGGCGGCGACAACGATGACCATGAAGGCGAACACCTGCCCCTCCTCGCTGTTGAGGAAGCGGCCGTAGGCAACGAAGACGATGTTGACCGCGTTGAGCATCAGCTCGATGCACATGAACACCACGATGGGGTTGCGGCGGATCAGCACGCCGAGGGCACCGACGCTGAACAGGAAGGCGGCGAGGCCGAGCAGGAACGGGAAGTTGGCGGTCGCGCTCACCCCACCTCGACCTCGATGCGCTCCTCTTCGAGGACGGTTGGCTTGCGGGTCAGCGCCGCCTCGCGGAGGACTCGGTGGCCGTCGGCGCGAGTGCGCCTGGTGAGGTACACCGCGCCGACGGCCGCCACCAGTAGGAGCAGCGAGGTGATCTCGAACGGCAGCAGGAAGGTGGTGAAGAGCTGACCGCCCACCGTCTGCACGTTGCCCGCCGTGTTGACCAGCCCGGAGTCGCCCTGGTCGAACGACATGGAGTTGTACGGGTTCGACGCCTGGCCGATCTGCTGGGCGCGGAAGACCCCGTTGGAGTTGAAGGTGATGCCGTTGCGAGCGGCGACGATCATGGCAACGGTGATACCGACGGCAACCACGGCCCCGACGATGAAGCGCGCGTCGACCCGGATCCGCTCCTCGGCCCCCGGGGCGAGCAGGGCGATGATGAAGACGAACAGCACCATCACGGCACCGGCGTACACGATCAGCTGGACGACGAAGAGGAACTGGGCGTTGAGCACCAGGAAGACGACGGCGAGCGCTCCGATGGCCAGGACCAGTGACAGGGCCGAGTACAGTGGCTGCGGCGAGAACACCACCCCGAGCGCGCTGAGCGCGGCCAGCGCGCCGGCCACCCAGATGATGACGCTCATCGCGGCTCGGCCTCATCGGGACTGATGACCCGCGGGACGTGCGAGGGGACGCCGAACTCGTCCGGGTGTGGCACGTCCGTCCGCTGCTCCTCCCCCTGCTCCCATGCCAGCCGCGGACTCAATCCCGACGCCCTGATCTCGCGGCCGCCCTGGTCGGCGCCGGCGCCGACGTCGCTGGCGGGTCCGCGACCCTCCGCGAAGCGAGGCCAGCTCTCGAGGAGCTCCGCCTTGGTCACGACGGTGGGCTCGCGCCGGTAGTCGGCGAGGTCGAAACGCGGACCGAGCGTGATCGCCTCAGTTGGACACGCCTCCGCGCAGTAGCCGCAGTAGATGCAGCGCAGCAGGTTGATCTCGTAGCGCTCCGCGTACCTCTCACCGGGCGACACCGGGTTGGCCGGGTCGTTCTCGGCCGGACCCACGTAGATGCAGCCCACCGGGCAGGCGGCGGCGCAGAGCTCACAACCGATGCACTTCTCCAACCCGTTGTCGTAGCGATGGAGGATGTGCCGGCCGCGGTGTCGCGGCGCGGTGGGCTTCTGTTCCTCGGGCCACTGCACGGTGAGCGGCTTGCGCAGCATTGTCTTGAGAGTGAACGCCAGGCCCTTGGCGACCTCGATCAGCATCTGCGCCTCCTCACGACGCCCGGATCGCCACGATGGCGCCGGTGATGACGATGTTGACCAGCCCGAGCGGCAGGAGCACCTTCCACCCCAGGTTCATCAGCCGGTCGTACCGAAAGCGCGGCAGGGTCCAGCGCAACCACATCATCACGAAGAGCAGAGCGCTCACCTTGGCCAGGAACCAGCCGACGCCAACCAGGCCCCCGAGCCAGTCCGAATGGATCCACGGGACCAGCGGCAGCCATCCGCCGAGGAACACCAGCGTCGCGATCGAGCAGACGATCACCATGTTGATGTACTCGCCGACGAAGTAGAAGCCGAAGCGCATCGACGAGTACTCGGTGTGGTAGCCGGCGACCAGCTCCGTCTCGGCTTCGGGGAGGTCGAACGGCAGCCGGTTGGTCTCCGCCAGGGCGCCGGTGAAGTAGAGGATGAAGGCCATCGGTTGGAGCACGATGAACCAGACGTCGTGCTGTGCGAGGACGATCCGCTCGAGGTCGAGCGAGCCGGCCAGGATCACCGCGCCGACGAGCGCGAAGGCCACCGCCATCTCATAGGAGATCAGCTGCGCGGACGACCGCAGGCCGCCGAGCAGCGAGTACTTGCTGTTCGCCGACCAGCCGCCGAGGAACAGCGAGTAGACGCCGAGCGAGGTGATCGCCAGGACGAAGAGCAGGCTGACGTTGACGTGGATGACATCCCAGTGCAGGGGGTAGCCGCCGTCACAACCGAGGCCGACCTGCTGACCCCCGACGCACGTGGGTCCACTGATCGGGATGGCAGCAAACGCGAACACCGCCGCCGCCGCGGCGATGGCGGGCCCGACGAAGAAGAGCAGCTTGTCGCGGCCGGCGGGTGCGGTGTTCTCCTTGAAGAGGAGCTTGATCCCGTCGGCCGCCGGCTGGAGCAGGCCCATCGGCCCGACACGGTTCGGCCCGATGCGCAACTGGATTCGCGCTGCCACCTTGCGCTCGGCGAGCGTCAGGTAGGCCGCGGCGGTGGCCAGCGCCAGCACCACGATGACCGCCTTGAGCAGGATGACGATGATGCCGTCGGCGCCCACGCGCCCCACCGAGAAGATGTCGGAGAAACCGCCGATCACACCGGCACCGCCGTCACGAAGATGGCCCGGCCACCGTTGCCGGCTGCGGCATAGGCGGGGATCGCGGCGATCAGCTCGCGGTTGACCTGCAGGGGGTCGCCCGGCCACCCGGTGGCACCGAGCTCGGCGGCCAGCGCGCTGAGGATGCGCGTCTCGGTCGGGGTCTGGGTGGCCGGCGGCAGGGCCGAGCGGATGCGCTGCACGCGGCCCTCGACGTTGGTGACGCTTCCAGCCTTCTCGAAGTACGCATGACCGGGGATGAGCACCGTGGCGGCCCGGGTCAGAGGCCCGCGGCGGGTGTCGATCACCACCAGCACCTCGACGACCCCAGCCACCCGCTCGATCAACTCTGTCACGTCGTCGGCCCAGAGGCTCCCCCCCAACACGACCAGCGCCTTGATGACCCCGGCAGCGGCGGCCTCGAGGATCTGCCTGCCCGCCTTGCCACCGTCGCGCACGGGGGAATATCCGGGTCCGCTGTTGGGAAGGACGCCGAGGTCCTTGGCACCGCGGCCGTTGACGTCGCGGGTGATGGTGAGCCGGCGCACGGTGCGGGAGCCGCCGAGCTCGTCAGCGAGGCGGCGGGCGGCCACGCGGTCCGTCTCGTCGGCGACAAGCCCGATGACGCCGTCGGGCAGCTCACCGATGCTCGCCGCGGTGACGTCATGGGCAACCCGGCGAACCGACACACCACGCTTCGTCGCCGCCTTGTGCAGGCGCAGCGTCAGCACCGGTGCCTGGTGCTCGGGCTCGCTGCCCAGCACGATGACCGCAGCGCAGTCCTCGATCTCCGCGATCGCCAGCGAATGCTCCTCCGGCTCGATGCCGTCGAACGCCTCCATCTGGTGGTCGAGGTGCGGCGTGCCGATGACGTCACGCGCCAGGCGCTGCAGCAGCCAGAGCTCCTCGTTGGTGTTCTGCGCCGACCCCAGGAAGGCAACGGCGCCGGGGCCGTCGCGGTCGACGACGGCGCGCAGCGAACGGGCGGCCGCGGCGATGGCCTCGCTGATGGCCACGTCGCGCACGCTGCCGTCGGTGCGGACGGACGGGCGGCGCACGCGGTCGACGTCGTTCCAGCTCTCGGCGCTGTAGCGACCACGATCGCACAACCACATGTCGTCCACCTTCGGGTTGTCGCGCGATGCGAACCGGCGAACCTCGAAGTCGCGGGTGTCGACGTTGATGTTGCAGCCATACGAGCACTGCGGACAGACGCTCTTGGTGCGCTGCAGGTCCCACGGCCGGGCTTTGAACCGGTATTGGCGATGGGTCAGGGCGCCGACGGGGCAGACCTCGGGCAAATTGCCCTGGAAGTCCGACTTGAGCTGACCACCGTCGAAGGTGTTGATGAGCGTGTGCACACCGCGCTCCTGGAGCACCAACTCCTTCTCGCCGGTGATCTCATCGTAGTAGCGCGTGCAGCGCCAGCAGAGGATGCAGCGCTCCTGGTCGAGCTCGATCTTCTCGCTGAGCACCACCGCCTTGTTGAAGTGCACCTTCTCGGTGATCGGGAACCGCGAGCTCGGCGGCCCGTACCGGAAGGCGAAGTCCTGCAGGTCGCACTCGCCGCCGCGGTCGCACACCGGGCAGTCGAGGGGGTGATTGACGAGCAGGAACTCGAGCATCCCCTCACGGGTCTTGGTGACGTCGGCGCGCTGGGTGTCGACGACCATCCCCTCGGCGACGTAGGTGGCGCACGCGGGTTGTAGCTTGGGCATCTTCTCGACGTGCACCAGGCACATCCGGCACACCGCGACCGGGTCCATCTTGGGATGGGAGCAGTAGATGGGGATGTGGATGCCCAGGTCGGTGGCAACGTCGGTGAGCAGGGTGCCCTTGGGGACACGGATGGATCGGCCGTCGATGGTGACGCCGACCAGCCCGTCGTCGGGTGCTGCCGGCGGCGTCGCGTCGGCGGTCACTACGCACTCACCAGCAGGGGCGGCGCGGCACGGACCGGGCAGGTGCCGGCTCCGCAGTGTGCCCTGAACTCGTCGGGAAACGCCTTGTAGGCGGACATCACGAACCAGGTGGCCGTGTCACCGAGCGGGCAGAAGCACTTGCCGTTCATGTTGTCGCAGATGTCCGCGAGCGTGTTCAGCTCCTCGGGGGTGCATTCCCCGGCTTCCAGCCGATGCATGAGGTCGGACTCGAAGTAGGTGCCCTCACGGCAGGGCGCGCACTTGCCGCACAACTCGTGGTGGTAGAAGTCGACCAGGCGCATCGACACGTTGACCATGCACGTCGTCTCGTCCATGAACACCATCGCACCGGCGCCGAGCGACGACCCAGCCTGCTGCACGGCGTCCATGTCGATGGGCAGGTCGAGGTGCTCGGGCAGCAGCACCTGCATGGAGCCGCCGCCTGGTTGGAACGCTTTGAGCTGACGATCCTTCCACACCCCACCGCACTCCTCCTCGAGGAGCTCGCGGATCGGGGTACCCATCTCCACCTCGTACGTCCCCGGCCTGTTGATGTGGCCGCTGCAGCAGAACAGGCGGGTGCCCGCGCTCTTCTCGGTGCCCAGCGCCTTGAACCAGGCGCCGCCGCGCTGCACGATGTGGGGCAGGTTGGAGAGGGTCTCGACGTTGTTGACCACGGTCGGCTTGCCGTAGAGGCCCTTGAGCGCCGGGAAGGGTGGCTTCAGCCGCGGCTGTCCACGGTACCCCTCCAGGCTGTCGATCAACGCGGTCTCCTCGCCACAGATGTACGCACCGGCGCCGCCGTGGACGATCACGTCACAGCTGAACCCGCTGCCGTGGATGTCGTCGCCGATATGGCCGGCGGCGCGCGCCTCGGCGACGCATCGCTCGAGGAGCAACCGCTGGTCGAAGTACTCACCGCGGATGTAGATGAAGGCGACGTTCACCTGCAGCGCGTAGGCCGCGATCACCACACCTTCGATGAGCTGATGCGGGTTCTCGTCGATGAGCGCGCGATCCTTGAAGCACCCCGGCTCGGACTCGTCCGCGTTGACACAGAGGTAGCGCGGGAAGACATCCTTGGGGAGGAAGCCCCATTTCATCCCGGTGGGGAAGCCGGCGCCGCCGCGCCCGCGCAACCCGCTCGCCTTCACCTCCTCGACCAGGGTCTCCGGGGTGAACCTCCGGAACGCCTCGCGCAGCCCCTGGTAGCCACCCAGGCGCTCGTAGACCGCGAGGGTCTGCACTCCCTCGGCGCCGAAGTCCTTGGTGAGCAGCTTGTGTTGGGCCATGACCGCGCGATCCTACAGATCGTCCGCGTTGAGACGCGGTCGCCGTCGGGGTCTGCTGCGGCTGCCACGCGGGTTGGCGTCGGGCGCGGTGCGTGATCCGGGCATCTCGGTGTGCTCGACCACCGGCGCGGTGGCCGCATCGGCCGGGTCGGCCTGGACGTCGTCCTGGGACGGCGGTCCCTCCGCGGTCGCCGGGGGCGGTGTCTCCGCAGTCGGTGGGTGCGGCCCGCTGGCGGGCGCGGCCGCAGCGTGGCCGGCGTGCTCGGACGGCCGCGACCGCAGGCGCTCCAGGATGCCGTCGACGCGTTCAGGGGTGAGGTCCTCGTGGAAGTGGTGGTCGACCTGCATCGCCGGGGCGCCCCCACACGCGCCAAGGCACTCCACGGTGCTCTCCCACGTGAACTTGCCGTCGGCGGTGGTGCCACCGGACGGACAGCCGAGACGCCGCTCCAGGTGTGCGACGACCTCGTCAGCGCCGCGCAGGGCGCAGCTGACATTCACACAGACGACGACGTGGTGATCGCCGGCGGGCTTGTCGAAGTACATGGAGTAGAAGGTGCTCACCGCCTGCACCTCGCTGGGCGCAAGGCGGAGCACCTCGGCCACCTCGGCCATCCCCTCCACGGACAGGTAGCCCAGCTCGTTCTGCACGGCCCACAGACACGGCAGGATCGCGCTGCGCGGGTGCGGGTACCGATCGCGCAGGGCGGCGATCTCGTTGCGGGTCGAGGCGGCGAGAGGCACTAGCTGGACTCCGCTGTCGCAAGAGCAGGGCGCGGCGGTGGGCACATTTCCTTGCGCTTCAGACAGGCTTCGGCGCCAGTGGCGGCCGCTTCGCGGCCTCGGGCGCCTGCAGAACTCGCGCTGCGAAAACGTGCCCGCCGCCCCGCCTCCCGGCAACCGCGGAGTGGGGCCGCATTGAGAGACGCTGCTGACAGCGTCGGCCAGCGCCGAAAGGCTGTCCGCGGTGATGTGACGGCACCAATCGTGAAACGCCGACCGGCGATTCGAAGACACAGCCACCGCGACGCGTCCCACTCAGCCCGCAATGAGCCTGCTCGTGCCGGAGGTGCAGGGCGGCGGCGCGGGGACATGGCCGTACCGCGAGTTCTGCAGGCGCCCGAGGCCGCAAAGCGGCCGCTAACTGGCGCCGAAGCCTGTCTGAGCGGCTAGGCCATGTCCCCTCGCCGCCGCCCCTAACCTTCCCGGCACCACGAGAGCGATCATCGGTCCACGTCTCCCAGCACGATGTCGATCGAGCCGATGACCGCGACGACGTCGGCGATCAACTCGTCGCGCACCATGTGGGGCAGAGCGCTGAGGTTGCTGAACGAGGGGGCGCGGACCTTGCACCGGTACGGTCGGTTGCCACCGTCGCTGACGATGTAGAAGCCGAGCTCCCCGCGCGGGGACTCGATCGCCTGGTACACCTGGCCCTTGGGGACGTGGAAGCCCTCGGTCACCAGCTTGAAGTGGTGGATGAGCGACTCCATCGAGGTGTTGATCTCGTTGCGCGGGGGCAGCGCCACCTTGCGGTCGCTGGTGTTCACCGGGCCGCCCGGGAGGTTGTCCATCGCCTGGCCGATGATCTTCAGTGACTCGCGCGCCTCGCGCATGCGCACCAGGTAGCGATCGTAGACGTCACCGTGGGTGCCGATCGGGATGTCGAATTCGAAGTGGTCGTACGAGCTGTACGGTTGCGCCTTGCGCAGGTCGTAGGGGATGCCGCTGCCGCGCAGCGTGGGCCCGGTGGCGCCGTAGGCGATGGCGTCGTCGGGAGTGAGGACGCCGAGGCCGCGGGTGCGCTCCATCCAGATCGGGTTCTTGGTGATGAGCAGCTCGTATTGGTCGATGAAGGCCGGGAAGGTGCGCACCACCTCGTTGACCAGAGCGTAGAACTCGTCAGGCACATCCGCAAGCAGGCCGCCGACGCGGATGAACGAGGTGTGCATGCGCACCCCGCTGACCAGCTCGTTGATGTCGAGCAGCTTCTCGCGCTCACGCCACGCGTACACGAAGGGCGTGGTGGCGCCGAGGTCGAGCGCGCTGGTGCCGTACCAGAGGAAGTGGCTGGCGACCCGGGTGAGCTCGCACATGATCACCCGCAGGTACTGCGCGCGCGGCGGCACCTCGACACCAAGCAGACGCTCGGCCGCCAGCGAGAACCCGAGGTTGTTGAACAGCGGCGCCAGGTAGTCCATGCGATCGGTGAAGGGGATGCACTGCTGCCATGTGTGCGATTCGAACGACTTCTCGAAGCCGGTATGGAGGAAGCCGATGTCGGGGCGGCACTCGCGCACCACCTCGCCGTCCAGCTCGAGCACCAGGCGCAGCACGCCGTGGGTGCTGGGGTGCTGCGGCCCCATGTTCAGCTCCATCGTCTCGTCGTCGAGCTGGACCATGTCGATCGAGTTGTTGGCGGGGTCGACGCCGAGCATGACCCGACCACGGTCGAACGCATCCGACTGTTCGTCCCGGGTCGGCAGGCCTGGTCCGCCGCGCGGCGGCAGCACGGCCATCAGCGCGACTCCCCGGGCATGTCGCGGGGCCGTTCGGCGGCGGGGAGCGCCCACTCCAGGTTGTGCGTGAACGCGACCGGCTCGCCGAAGCTCACATAGTCCTTGCGCAGCGGATGGCCCACCCAGTCCTCGGGGAGGAGGATGCGGTGCAGGTCATGGTGGCCGACGAATTCGATGCCGAGCAGGTCGAAGGTCTCACGCTCGTGCCAGTCCATGCCTGCGAACACCCGCTCTGCCGTGGGCACGCGCGGAGCCTCCTCCGGCACCTGGACCACCAGGCGACAGTCGTCGTTGTACTGGAGCGAGCGCAGCTCGTACACGACGTCGTACCGCGGAGCGGCCGGCTCGCGCTCCGGCCAGTCCACCGCGGTCACCAGCAGGGGCATCCGGTACGCGGCGCCGTCGTGGTCGCGCAGCAGGGTGAGCGCGCCGATGATGTGCTCGACACCCACGAAGATGGTGACCTCGCCGACCGCCTCCTCAACCCGGACGACCGCATCGGGAAGCTCGCGGAGCAGCACGTCGGCGGCGCGGCGGCCCCGCGCCGGACGTGCCGAAACGTCGGCTGGCGCGTTGCTGGTCATGGCCTACCCCCGGAGCGAGCCGGGCCGCTCAGCGGCGATCTTCGCCTGCAGCTTGAGGACGGCGTCGAGCAGACCCTCAGGCCGCGGAGGACAACCCGGCAGGTACACGTCGACGGGCACCACCTTGTCGACGCCCTGGATGATGGCGTAGTTGTTGAACATCCCCCCGGTGGACGCGCATGCGCCCATGCTGATCACCCACTTCGGCTCCGGCATCTGGTCGTAGATCTGGCGGAGCACCGGGCCCATCTTCTGGGACACGCGGCCGGCGACGATCATCAGGTCGGCCTGCCGTGGCGAGGCGCGGAAGACCTCACAGCCGAAACGCGACATGTCGTACCGCGCCGCGCCCGTCGCCATCATCTCGATGGCGCAACAGGCGAGGCCGAACAGCGCCGGCCACAACGAGCTGTACCGCCCCCACTGGATGACCTTCTCGATCGTGGTGGTGATGGCGCCCGCCTTGGCGGCGGTGCGCTCGAGGTCACCGACGCGTGGTAGCGGGATGGTGCCGGCATCGCCCTGCGCGCTGAGGATGGGCACCCCCGTGGCCGCGTCGAAGGTCAATCCCACCGCAGCGCTCCCTTGCGCCAGATGTACACGAGCCCGATCAGCAGCGTGGCGATGAAGATGCCCATCTCGACGATGCCGAACACCTTCAGCTGGCGCACGATGGTGGCCCAGGGAAGCAGGAAGATGGACTCGACGTCGAAGATGATGAACAGCATCGCGGTGACGTAGAAGCTCACCGAGAAACGGCGCCTGGCCGTCTCGACCGGCACGATGCCGCACTCGTACGGAAGGTCTTTGGCGGGGTTGGAGCGACGTGGCCCGAGCCATGCGCTGAGCGCCTGCACGCCGCCCCCGAACGCGACGCAGACGGCAAAGAAGACGAGGATCGGCGCGAAGTCCGAGAGCATCTGTCGTGATCGTAACAAAGCAGCCTTGAACCGCTTCCGGTGCCCGCGACGCACCACGGGGGCGCGTCGGCGGCGCCGTGGATGGCGTCGCGGTACCTGCTCGCTACGCTTGCCGGCAGCCCCCTCCGCGACGTCAAGGAGATCCCATGAGCGGTCCTGTTCCACCCTCGGTTTCCGCGCTGGTCACCGGGGGGTCGAGTGGCATCGGCGAGCAGTTCGCCCGCCAGCTCGCCGCGCGCGGACATGACGTGACCCTGGTGGCGCGCCGCACCGACCGCCTCCAGGCGCTGGCGCGGGAATTGCGCCGGCAGCATCGCGTCAGGATCACCGTGCACACCGCCGACCTCGCCACCGCCGCCGGTCGCGCCGGGGTGGCCTCGATGCTGCGCACCCGGGGCCCGTGGCTGCTCGTCAACAACGCCGGCTTCGGCAGCCGCGGACGATTCGTGGAGCTCGACCCCAAGCGCGAGGCCGAGGAGGTCGAGCTCAACGTGGTGGCCCTGCACGAGCTGACCGCGGCGGTGCTGCCCGGCAACGTCGCCGCCCATGCGGGTGCGGTGATCAACGTTGCCAGCACCGCCGCGTACCAGGCGCTCCCGTACATGGCCACGTATGCCGCAACCAAGGCGTTCGTCCTGCACTTCACTGAAGCCCTGGCTGTCGAGCTGCGCGGCACCGCCGTTCGCGCCATGGCCTTGTGCCCGGGGCCCACCCGCACCGAGTTCAGCGACCACGCCGGGGTTTCCGTCCTCTTCGACAGATCGCTGCCGATGTCAGCCGCGGCGGTGGTCCGCAGCGCGCTCCGGGCCCTCGACCGTGGTCACGCCATCTGCGTGCCGGGGGCTCACAACCTGCTGCTCTCGCAGGGCAACAGGCTGGTGCCGCGTGCCGCGGTGCGGCGGGTGGTCGGCCTGGTCTTCGAGCCAGGCTGACGATCAGCCGGCGGGCGCCCCCCCGAGCTCCGTGCAGCGCTGACGCCAGAATGCCAGCCGCTGCGAGAAGCGCTTCATCTCGGCGTCGAGCACGACCAGGTCGGTGGTGGCGACCTCCTGCCGTGCCTCCCTCGGCATGTCGGGCAGCCGGCCCTCCGAGACGCCGACGAGCTCGCGTTTGACCGCCAGCAGCTCGCTGTACACGGTCACCCAATGGGTGGCGTCGTCGAGGTAGGTCGTGTTCGGGTCCTCGCCCTCGAGGAGCCGGTCCCGGTCGACGGCCTTCTCGGCCGCTTCCTCAGCCTGGTCGTCTGCCATGAGCCTCGTCTCCCGCCGCACCGAGCTGAGCTGGCACACCGGCGCGCTCCGGCCATGCGATCGGCGCCAGTGTACGGCGCACCGGTGCGGGCGAGAGCGCCCGGGCACGAGCAGCTGAGGTGCGCGGCGGGCCTGGCTCAGCGAGCGGGCGCAGGCACCCGGGCGAGCAGTGCGACCGACTCGCGCGTAAAGGCTGCGAGGTCACCGGGCTGGCGTGAGGTCACCAGGTTGCCGTCGACCACCACCTCCTCGTCGACGACGTCCTCCCCCATCCGTCGGAGGTCGTCCTGGATGGTCCGCCAGGCTGTGAGTTGCCGGCCGTTGATGGCATCCGCGCTGGACAGCAACTGGGGCCCGTGGCAGACGGCGAGGATCGGCTTGTCGGCGCGCGCGAAGGCCTGGGTGAACGCCACAGCGCGGCCGTCTGCGCGGAGGTGATCCGGGGAATACCCGCCCGGCACGAGCAGGGCGTCGAACTCCTCCGACCGGACATCGTCAAAGGACGTGTCGCTGCGGGTGGTCACCTTGCCGGCCTTTCCGGGCAGCTCCTCACCCGCCTTCAGACCGACAACGACCACCTCATGGCCGGCCTCGCGCAGGCCGTCATACGGCTCCTTGAACTCAGAATCCTCGTACCCACTGTCGAGCACACAGGCTACCCGCATGACATTCTCCACTGACATTTGTCTGACAGTGAGTCTATCACTCGGGAGGGCTGGTCAGCCGCCGCGGAGGCGAACCTCGACGTTGCCGTCCGACGTCCGGACGTCGAACACGGGCTGGGGGGCGGTGGCCGGGCCGCGCACCACCGCGCCGTCGGCGAGACGGAAGCGGCTGCCGTGCCAGGGACAGGTGACACAGAGGTCCTCGTCGACCTCCCCCTCGTTCAACGGGCCGCCGGCGTGGGTGCAGCGCGCCGCCAGGGCGTGGATTGTCCCGGCGTGGCGATAGAGGAGCACCCCGTAGCCGTCGGCCTGCCCCAGCGCGGGCTGGTCAGCCTCCAGGTCGGCCTCACTGGCCACGCGCGTCCATCCCGTGGGGGCCTCGTCGAACACGGTGTGGTCGACGCCCATGCCCCGTCCATAGACGAGGTGACCGCCGATGTACCCGCTGGCGCTGAGCACGCCCAGCCCGGCGCTGCTGAGCGCCCGGGCGAGCCCCCGGTTGCCGTTGCGCCGGGTGATCAGCGCGCCCAGGTACAGCACCGAGGCGCCGGCGTTGGCGAGGGCATGGACCAGCCCGAGCCGGCGATCGAGGTCCACGCTGTCCGACCAATCCGACAGACCGGTGAGCGCCGTGGGCGGGACCGCCAGGAGCCCGAGGACGGTGAGCGCGTCAGCGGTCGACGCGCCGCCCTCACCGCCGAGGACGTCGAAGATGGTCGCGGCCGTGAGCGCACCCAGCGGCACGTCGGTCAGCACCGGGTGCAGCGCGTGTCCGAGGAAGGTGCCGCTGAGCAGATCCTTGGTGCGGCCCTGGCCGAGCAGGCGGGCAACCGCACCACCCAGCCACTCGCCCGCCGGGTCGAGGAAGGTCCACCCCTCGAGCGGCCGCATCAGGTCACGAATGGCCATCGTCGTCCCTCAGTTGCTGCCGGGCTCGGCGCCGCGGTCGTCGCGGTGCCGAGCGGCGGTGAGGATGCGCAGGGTGTGCCGCAGACGGGTGCGCGTCTCGGCGTCGGGCGCGTCGCCGGCCTCGGGCGAGGATGACTGTTCCCCCCGTAGACGCGCCGAGGGGGCCCGCTCCGGGGCAGGGTCCGGGGGGCTTCCGTCGGCGAACCTGGTCGCGGTCATCGCCTCGATTGTGCCGTGCGGGTACCGCGGAGTGGCGCGGCGCGAACCGCGCTCAGGCGGACCGCGCTGCGGAGGGACGCCCGGCCAGGTGCACCCCACATCGCGGGCAGAAGCCAGCGGCCTCGCTCACCGCGCCGCAGTGCTCGCAGCGCTGTTCGCGGAGCCCAAGCGCTGCCCCCTCGTCGAGCACCGCCGCGTGCAGCAGGACGCGGATGGCGACCAGCACCGCGGCCACCGTGGCCGCCTGCCAGAGCAGTACGAACAGGGGGCTCAGCCCCGCGTCGTCGAGGACCTCGCTGCCGGCCACGAAGCAGACGTCGGCAACGATGGCCAGGGGCAGTCCCGCGGCCCGGAGTGCCGCATCGCGGCCGCCGCGCGGCCGCCACAGCGACGCCGCAACCAGCCCTGAGCATGACCCGTGCAGCAGGGGGATGAGCACCGCGGCGCTGACCAGCGTGAACACCCAGTTGGAGGGATCGACGCGCAGCGAGACACCACCGAGCGAGCCGGACAGGTTGATCACCGTCTGAGCCAGCGCGTACCCAGCGCCGGCGGCAACGCCGAAGACCAGTCCGTCGAGGGTGTTGGGGAAGCGCCTGCGCAGCAGCAGCACCGGGGCCACGGGCTTGAGCAGCTCGGCAACCACGGCCGTCGCCGTGGTCAGGAGGATGACGCCACCGGCACCGAGCCCCTTGCCGAGGGAGTCGGCAGCCGCGGTGAGTGCGACGCCGACCACGCCGCCGGCAACCACCGTCGCGGCCACGACGAGGACAGGTGCATCCGCGAAGACGTCCACTGAGCGCAGGTACCAGAGGTACAGGATCGGCACAAGCAGCGCAGCCAGGTAGATGGCCGGGATGACCAGCCCGGTGACCGCCAGCACCACGACCGCGCCGACCCCGGCGAGCAGCGCCCAGCGGAAGACGTGGACCCTGCCGTGCTCGAGGTGGGGAAGCAGCGTCGACAGCACGGCCGGCGTGGCCACGTGCTCGCCGGGGCGAAGCGCGAAATGGTGGAGGCGCAGCGGGCCCTTCTCAGCGTGGGCGCCACATCGCGTGCAGAACGGGGCATCGGGCACCGCGGCACCACAGTGCGAACAGGTCACGCCCGAATACTACGGTCCGCCGTCAGCCGGCGATGGCCATGACCTCTTCGTCGGTGTACCCGCACGGGGTGAGCGCGCTGACGTCGGGCCGGGTGACCCGCCGGTAGATGGCGGCCAGCCGCTCGACCGCGCGAGCCCAGGTGAACGAGGACGCCCGCGTTCGTGCGGCGCTGCCCATGCGCTCGCGGAGCTCCTCGTCGTCGAGCAGTGAACGGATCGCTGCGGCGAACGCCCGGGGGGTGCGCTCACGGACGAGGATGCCGGTGCGCCCGTCGTCGATGATCTCGGTGAGGCCGCCCACCGCACTGGCGACGACCGGGGTACCCAACGCCTGGGCCTCGAGTGCCACCAGCCCGAACGACTCCGTCCGAGAGGGGACCACGCAGATGTCGGCAAGGTCGTAGAAGTCGGCAAGGTCCTCGTGTTCGACAGCGCCGAGGAAGCGCACCCGAGAGCCGAGACCGCTGTCGCCGGCGACAGCCTCGAGCCGGCGGCGCTCGCCACCTGCAGCCGAGCCATCGCCACTGTCCTCGCCGATCACCAGGGTGACCACGTCGTCGAAGCGTTCGTCCTCGCAGAGCGACGCCACGGCCTCGAGCAGGGTGTCGGCGCCCTTGAGCGGTTCGAGCCTGCCGGCGAAGAGCAGCACCCGCCGCCCCTCGAGGCCGAGCTCCCGGCGCAGGGCAGACGTCCCGCTGGGATGGAGCACGCGCAGGTCGACCCCGGGTTGGGCGACGCAGATGCGGTTGCGCGACGCGCCGTAGAGCCGGATCAGGTCCTTCGCCTCGGCGACGCTGCCGGTGACCAGGCGGTCGGCTGACGCCACCAGGGCCGCCTCGGCGAGGGCTCGGCGTTCGTCCAGCGGCAGGTCCACCGCCGCCTTGGTCCGTGCCAGGGTATGGAACGACTGCACCCAGGGCACCTGCCAGGCGGCGCGCAACTGCTCGGCCACCAGGCCACCGAGCCAGTAGTGGCCGTGGACCACGACGTAGCTGCGGCGCTCGCTCGCGGCATGGGCGATGACGGCGCGGCTGAAGGCGTCGACATGGGCGGCAAGCTCGCCCTTGGGAAGAGGCCTCGCCGGGCCCACCGGCAGCCTGACCAGCCGGCTCATCGGGGCGATCATCTGCTCGGCCGGGGCCAGCGGATCGTCGCGGCGCACGAAGACGTCGGTGGGGATGCCGGAGTCGGCGAGACCCTCGCAGAGCCGGCGCACGGAGAGGTTGCCGCCACCGTTCTCGCCACGGCCGAGCGCGCCCAGCGGCGACGCATGCATGCTGATCACCGCAACCGGCCCGGAGACGTTGCGTGGCATGGCACCCAGTCTACCCGGCGGTCGAGATTCCCAACCCGGCTGCTACCGTGGAGGTTCACAGAGGAGCAGTCATGGCGCAGGTCACCGAGAGGCCAAGGTCCAGCGAGAGCACGGCGCGCACCGAGACGTTCACCTACGGGAACTTCCGGTCGATCATCACCGGCGTCGACCCCACCTGGCAGATCGGCGGCTTCACGATGCCCGATGGCAGCGAATGGAAGTACCGCGAGCCCAACGCCACGGTGATCGTTGAGCACGAGAAGCTGCGGGTGCGAGCCAATCCACTGTCACGCTCGCACGACCGCGTCCAGGTCCTCGACAACGCCAAGCACATGTACTTCTCGACGGCACGTTTCATCCCGCCCGACGACGGCACCATCAGCATCGAGCTCACCATCGCCGGTCGTCGCCACAACGGTGTGCCCGGCGACCTCTACGACGGCATGGCCACCGTCAACCTGCTCGACTTCGACACCGGCGCCGCCATCGACTTCTTCGCCACCAACGACAAGCTGGCCACCGTGTACGGCCGGGTCCTGTTCCCCGGTGTCATCGCCGAACCACCGGCCGACCTCAACCGACCAACCTACTTCTGCATCTTCAACGAGCTGCCGGTGCCGACCAGGGCGGGCCAGCCGCATCTCTACCGGATCACCTACGACAAGGCGAACAGCGAGCTGTGGTGGTTCATCGACGGCGAGGAGGTCGACCACCACCGCGAGGTGCCGTTCAAGATGAGCTCGTTCCTGGTCGCGCTCGGCCTCATGACCGAGAAGCCCATCGACGACGACCGCAGCATCAGCCTGCACGGCCAGGGGCTCACCGGTGAGTGGAGCCCGCTCACGGTCACGATCGAGCACCGCTAGGCCGCCAGCCGCTCCATCCCCATCCGCCGCACCGCTTCGCGCCCGGTGCCGCGCGTATGCAAGACTTGCCGCACCGCGCTTCGGCGACAGGGAACCCGGTGCGAATCCGGGGCTGTCGCGCAACTGTCAACGGGGAGCAGCCGGCCACCGGTCACTGGGACGTGCGTCCTGGGAAGACGGCCGACACGCAGTGATCCGTGAGCCAGGAGACCTCCGTCGGGGCGGAACCACTGCAAGCCCGCGCGCAACGGGAGGTGGGTCCCTCACGCGGCGAGGGTCTCATCGTCGCGGGTCTCCACGCCGTGAGGAGAACCACATGCGACGCCACCTCGGAGCGGTCGGCGCGACTCTGACCGCTCTCGGCCTGACCCTTGGGTCGCCCGGTCTCATCGCCTCTGCGGCGGCCCCCCCGACCTCGGCGGCGACGGCCGCGCTCAGCTACCTGTACTCGCAGGTCGCCACGGACGGGAGCGTGGCCGCGGCATTCGGACCCGGGGCGACCGAGGACACCGTGATCAGCGCCGCCGACCTCGGCTACGACCCCGCCACCCTGAGGAACGCCGCGTCGGGGCGGACGACGTACAGCTACCTCGCCGGCCAGGTCGCGGGCATCGACACCGCCGGCGGGGCGGCCAAGTACGTGCTCGCCTGGATCGCGGCGGGACGGCCCGCGGCAATCGACGCCGGCCGCCTCCTCGCCAGGCTCAACACGCCGACCGCCGCCGGCGGCTACCTCGGGTCCAACGGCGCCTTCCACAACGCCGACCCACTCGTCGAGACCGCCAACGCGTACTCCCAGTCGCTGGCCGTCCTGGCCGACCTCGCGGCCCGGCATCCCCTCCCCCTCCACGCCACGGGCTGGCTCCGCTGCGCCCAGCGGGTCGACGGGGGATTCGGGTACGCGATCACGGACACCGCGCCGGCGCCACCCGCCTTGTGCGGCGACACCTCCAGCGACACCAATGACACGGCCATCGTGCTGCAGGCGCTCGGCCAGGCCGGTGTCACGTCGGCGACCAGCGCGGCGACCGGCTACCTCCACTCGGCGCAGCACGCCGACGGGGGGTTCGGGTTCAACGCCGGGAGCGGCAGCGACCCCAACAGCGACGGCACCGTGATCCAGGGCCTGGTCGCGGTCGGGCAGGACCCGGCCGGGGCGGCCTGGACCCTGGGTGGCGGGAACGCCCTCACCAGCCTGGCTTCGTTCGCCGATCCCCACGGCAGCGGTGGCTTCATGGCCGCCGGCGCGACCAGCCCTGACGCGTTCACCACCAGCTCCATCCCCCAGGCGCTGGTGCGCAGTCCGTACGGGTCGGCGACCACCGTCGTCGCGGGCAGCTCGCCTCCCCTCCGGACGCCGGCGCCGAGCTCTCCGCCCGCGACCCCGACGGGATCGGTGGCGGCCGTGTCGGTGCCCGCGACAGGCAGCGCGGTCGGCTCCGGCGGCGCCGCGACCTGGGCATTGATCCTGCTGGCGTCAGGGTCGATCGCGTTGCTCTGCGGGGCTTTGCGGAGGCCACGCTCCGAGGTTCCATGAGCCGCCTCGCGCACCACAGCCTGCGTGGCCTCGCGCTCCTGCTGGCCGCCGTGCCCGTCCTCGGCGGCCTCACCGTCGTCGGTGCATCGACCCGCCTCGGGGCGCCATTGTCGACCTGCGCGCAGGCCGCCACCGAGCACCGCGCCGCGCTGGTCGTGGAGCACGGCGACGCCTCCGGGCATGGCGCCGGCGTCGTGATCAGGGTGTGCGTGGCCTTCTCGGAGGACTCGATCACCGGCGAGCAGTTGCTGGCGCGTAGCGGGTTGCAGTTCGGGACAGGGGACTCGGGCCAGGCGGTCTGCCAGATCGACAACCAGCCCGCCTCGTACCCTCCCCAATGCCTTGCGGGCAGCGCACCGTACTGGGCGATGTACGTGAGTCACGGGGGTGGTGGCTGGGCCTACTCCAACCTCGGGTTCACTGCGCTGACGGTGCGCGATGGTGACGCGGAGGGCTTCCGGTACGAGGGCCAGAGCGACGGGACCATCCCGCCCTCCGCGGTGGGCACCTGCCCGTCGTTGAGCGCACCGACGGCCACCGCCGCCGCCTCGCCGGTGCGCCCGGCCAGGGCGCCGTCCACCGGTCACACGCCGGTTGTGACCGCGCCCGTCTCCGCCAACACCGCGGCGGCCGGTGTGCCGGGTACGGCGACGGTGCCGGCCACCGCACCGCCCGCATCGCGCGACACGCCCGCGACCCTGTCGGTCTCGAAGTCCCCGCCCTGCGGGCTCGTGGGGAGGCGCCGGTTGGATCGCCGCGATCCTGGGTGGGGGCCTGGTCGCACTGCTCGTCGTCCAGCTGGCGCGCGCCCGGCCGCGCTCAACGCGACGTCCGCCGCCGTGATCAACCCGCGCGCGCTCGTGCTCTGGTCAGCGGCCACGCTCGTCGTCGTCCTCACCAGCACCAACCCCGTCTACCGCGCCCTCGCCCTGCTGGTGGCGCTCAATGTGCTGCTCACGCTGCGCCGGCCTGACGCGGCGCTGCGACCACTGCTCATCGCCGTCGGTGTCGCCACGTGCGCCGCCGCGCTCCTCAACGTCCTGCTCGAGTCATGCCGGCGCGCACACCATCGTGGTGCTGCCCGCCCAGCTGCCGGGTGTGGGCGGTCCGATCACGGTGGAGTCGGTCGCCTACGGGTTGGACGTCGCGCTCGGCCTCGCCGGCGCGGTTCTCGCGGTGGCGACGCTGAGCCGGGTGGTGCATCCGCACGATCTCATCGACGCCTTCCCGCGGCCGCTCCAGCGAACCGCCGCACTGACCGGAGCGGCGGTCAACCTCGTGCCAGCGGTGGCGCGCAACGCCGTGGCGATCAGCGAGGCGCAGCGGATGCGCGGACGCGGCGGGACTCGGTGGCGCGACTGGCACGCCGTCGCCGCCCCCATCGTGCTGTCCGCGCTGGACGAGTCGCTGCAGCTCGCCGAGGCGATGGACTCGCGTGGCTTCGGGGCGGGCCCGCGGACCAGCTTCGGCACCACGGCGCTCGATGCGCGTGCCTGGTTGGTCATCGCCGGCGCGCTGGGCGGCGCGGCGCTGTCCGTCGCCGCGCGCACCGTGGGGGCGCTGCCGGACTGGTACCCCTTCCCGGTGGTGACTATCCCGACGATCACGGTGCTCCCCGTCCTGGCGTGCGCGCTGCTCGCAGTCCCACTGCTGGCATGGCACCGCTCGTAGACGTCGCCGCGCTGCGCTACCGCTACCCGGAGAGCGCGGTGGCGGCGCTCGACGATGTCGACTTCGCGCTCGATGGGGGGCTCTGCGTGGTCGCCGGTCCGTCGGGCGGAGGGAAGTCGACCCTGCTGCGACTGTTCAACGGGCTCGTCCCGCACATGCACGGAGGCCACATCCGCGGGCGTGCCGTTGTCGACGGCCACGACGTGCTGCGCACCAGCACGCGCCAGCTGGCCACGTCGGTGGGGTTCGTGGTGCAGGACGCCGAACGACAGGGCGTGCACGCCACGGTCGAGCGGGACGTCGCCTTCGGGCTCGAGAACCTGGCGGTGCCGCGACGCCAGATGCACGCGCGCGTCGACGAGATCCTCCACCGGCTTGGCATCGAGGGTCTGCGCGGGCGGACGTTGGTGACCCTCAGCGGTGGCGAGCGGCAGCGTGTCGCGCTGGCCGGCGCGCTGGTGCTCCGTCCCCGCTTGCTCGTCCTCGACGAGCCGCTCGCCCAGCTCGACGGTCCGTCGACCCGGGCGCTGCTCGAGGTGTGCGACGGCCTGCGCGCCGACGGCACCGCGGTGGTGATGTCCGAGCACCGCCTCGACGAGCTGCTCCCCCGGGCCGACGCCGTGATCGCCATGACGGATGGCCGCGTCGCCGGCCCATCCCCGGCCGATATGCTGGCCGCGTCGCTGGACAGCGCACCGCAGGTGGTGCGGCTGTCGACGGCGATGGGGTGGTCGCCGCCGCTGCTGAGCACCGCGGGGCTGCACCTCGACGCCCACCTGGTCAGGCGTGAGCAGCAGGGCGCCGGGGCCGGTTCGTCGGCGGCGTGGAGGTTGAGTGGCGTGGTGGGCGGCCCCGGTGACCTGCTGCGGGAGGTGAGCGCGGCCGGGAACGCCGGCGAGGTCATCGCGCTGATGGGGCGGAACGGGTCGGGCAAGACGACCCTGCTGCGCGTCATCGCTGGTCTGGTCCGGCCGCGTTTCGGCACGGTATGGCGCGCCACCGGGCGCGTGGCCTACCTGCCGCAGAACCCGGCGGCCCTGCTCCATCGCCAGAGCATCGCGGACGAGATCGCCTGGACGATGCGCGGCGACCCCGCCCCGGCGAGCGATCGGCTCATGCGACTGCTCGGCATCGATGCCATCGCCGGCTCCGACCCGCGCGACCTCAGCAGCGGCCAAAGGCAGCGTGCCGCGGTCGCCGCCATCCTCTGCGGCACGCCGCAGGTGGCCCTGCTCGACGAGCCCACCCGCGGCATGGACGGCCGTGCCCGCGATGGCCTGGTGGCGGCCATCCGCCACGTCGCCGCCGGGGGCGCTTCCGTCGTCGTGGCGACCCACGACAGCGAGCTCGCGGCGGGCGTGGCCGACCGCGTCCTGGTCATCGACGACGGCCGCGTGCAGGACGGCGGTTCGCCGGCCGCCGCACTCTCGGGGACCGTCGAACACGCGACCCAGCTTGGCCGGTTGTTCGCGTCGCCCGGCCCGGTGACGGTCGACCAGGTGGTGCGCGCCATCAGGGCGCGCCCTGAAGCGGCGGGGATCGGGCGATGAGGGTGGCGGCGGTCACGCTGGCCGGGGCAACCCTCTTCCTCTGGCCCTTCACCGGCCTCGGTGCCCCCGGCACGGCCACCGCGGTGGCGGTGAGCATCGGCTGCGTCGTCGTCCTGCTCGCCGTCGAGACGATGAGCCGGCGGCTCGACACGCGTGGGCTGGCGGTGATCGCCGCCATCGCCGCGGTCGATTCGGCGCTCAGACTGGCGCTGGTGAGCGGGATCGGCGGCTTCTCCCCGATCTTCCTGCTCATCCTCTGCGCCGGGTATGCCATGGGCGCCGAGTTCGGTTTCCTCTGCGGCGCCAGCACCCTCCTGGTGTCGGCGCTGGTGACCGCCGGGGTCGGCCCCTGGCTCCCCTACGAGATGCTCGCGGCTGGGTGGGTGGGCGCGGCCGCCGGGATGGCGGGCGCCCGCCGGCGCGGACACGGGCCGGGCCGGCGCGACGTCTACCTCCTGGCCGCCGTCGGCGTGGTCAGCGGCTTCGCCTATGGGGCGGTGATGGACGTGTGGGACTGGACGTTCTTCCGCGGCGCGGCCGGCCTCGGTTACGTGCCGGGACTGCCATTGGGGCTGGCGGCAACGCGCTTCGGCCACTTCTACGTGGCCACGTCCCTCGTGTACGACACCTTTCGCGCCGTCGGCAACGCGGTCCTCGTGCTCGCTCTGGCCGCGCCGATCCTCAGCGCACTGCTGCGCCTGCGACGCCGGCACCGGGTCGTCATCGAGGACCACCTCAGCGCTGCGGCGTGAGCTCACATGTTCCCGGTGGTCACCGCCCGCAGGCCGAACAGCGCGGTCGCGGCGACGCCGGCGAGGAGGTAGGTCACCTCGGCCCCGGGGCGAACCCGACGCGCCAGGAGCTCCGCGGCCGGGATGGGGATGACGGTCGCCGCGCCATAGAAGAGGTGGATCGCCTCGGTGGGGCGGTGACCGGTGATCAGCAGCACCAGGCCGATGGCGGCTTCGGCGCCGGCGGCGAGCGCGCAGAGCCGGACGTACACGCGGACGGTGGGAATGTTCGCCGGCCTGACCCGGGCCAGCAGCACCAGGAGGACGCCGACAACGGCGACCAGGATCACCGCCACACCGAAACGGCCGTGGATGGTCATGGGGTGACCACCAGCAGGCCACTGTCGGCGAGCACTCGGTCGCTGGTCGCCCCGGCGGCGGCCACGTCATCTGCCGTCCACTCCGGGAGCAGGAGCGCGAGGTGCCGCCTGAGCTGCGTTCGCAGCGACGGCGCGTCGTCGGGAAGAAGCATCTCCGGCGGCTCCCCGTCACCGATCGATCCGAACTGGGCGTCGCTGGCTGTCGCCACGGCGTCGACGAGCAGCCACACAGCCTCGTCACCGGCAGCGCTCATCAGGTCGTCCCATGGTGGCAGCTCGAGGATCAGCTCGTCGATCCCGTCGCGGCCGCGGCGTGCCTCGAGGAACAGCGGCTGGCCGCGCCAGCGCAGCTCCTGGGAGTGCACCAGCGGCACCCCCCGTCGGTCACCGAGCGCACGCGCCACCCCGACTCGCTCGACACCGAACGGCCCCAGCGCGGTGAGCACGCGCGTCAACGGCCATGGGCCGCCCTCGTCGACGCGGCGGAGCACCAGGGACACGACCGTCTGTCCGGCACTCGGGAGCACGACGGTGTCGCGGTGGCGGGCACGTTTGCGCGCGCTCACGCCGCTGGCGCCCGCGGCGGGGTGCATCCCGCCGCGTGGAGGGGCTCGTGGATCGGCGGCAGTGCCCCCCCGACCGGCACGCTGAGCACGAAATCCCCGAGCCGCCCCCACACCAACGTGTGGGGGAGGTCGATCGGCGGGTAGATGAGGATGGCCACCCCCGAGTGGCCGGGATCGAGGTGGATGCTGCAGCCGTCGCCGGGCTGGGAGTCGGCCAGCACGGCGAGCGGGAAGGTGGGGTGATAGAAGTGCCGCAGCGTTCCGGTGGCGGTGCCGGGCGGCGCATAGTCGCTGGCCATCTGCAGGTCGTCGAGCCGCGGATCCGAGCTCACCTTGCCGTCGTCGCGGAGCCGCAGCCCCACCACGGTGAAGTCCCCGAGACCGCGCAGCTGCGTCCACGACGCCGCCGCGCCACCCAGCAGCCGGCGCGCGGCGTCGACCGAGTGCCTCTCCACCAGCATGACCTCGAGGTGATCGGGATTGCGGTAGATGCCCCCGTCGGGGCTGGTCGCGACTGTGGCGCTGGCGAGGGCGACGGGCGACCCGCGCGACGGCAGACCGAGGGCGGAGACGTCGAGGCCTCCGCTGTTGGCGCCGCAGCCGGCCAGGAGAACGGTGCTCACGGCGATGACCACCCCGGGGTGGGCACGCCGGGCACGATCAATCACGTTCCAGGACACGACGGCTGAGGACGGCGAGCGCAGCGATGCACACCACGGCGGCCGCGGCGGCGACCGCGACGTCGACGACCGGGGAGTAGGTGGGGGTGCCCCCGAGGACGCCGATGAAGGCGGAGTGGAGGTGGCTGAAGGGGTCGACGGCTGCCACCGGCGCCCGCCAGCCCGACGCGGGCACCCCGGTGAACAGGCCGCCGAGGTACAGCAGGGGCGCCAGGACCAGGACCACGTCGAGCAGCACCTCGGCGGCGCTCGCCGCTGCCAGCGTCACCAGGCAGCCGAGCACGTTGGTGACCACCAGGGTGGCCGCCAGCGCGGCGAGAAGGGTGACCAGCTCGGCTGCTCCTCCCCCACCGGTCAACAGCGCGGCGACGGCGACCGGCAAGAGTTGCACCGCGTCGACGGCGGCCGCCGCCAGCACCCAGCTGCCCAGCAGTCGCGCCCGCGAGCCCGGAGTTGCTGCCAGGCGTGTCAAGAACCCTACCTCGCGTGCCCGGCTGACCGTGACCGCGGTGCCCACCGCGCCCACCATGGCGACCAGCACCGTCAGCAGCATCCCCGCCCAGAAGGTGGGTGCGTGACCGAGCCCGAGGATGACCGCGAGGCCGAGCGGCAGCCCCGCCTTGATGGCCAGCGCTCGCGGCCTGCTCAGCACGATGGCCAGCTCGCGACCGGCGACGCCCCGGGGCATGAGCAGCGCCCGCCGCGGGTTGGCGCGCAGGGCCCGGGTGGTGCCGATCATGCCGGCGGCTCGAGAGGCCGCCCGGTCAGCTCGCTGAAGCAGTCGGCCAGGTCGAGGCGGCGCAGGCGCAGCTCGCGCAGCCGGCCGCCGGGCGCGTCCGCCGCGGCGACGATGGCGGCGACAGTGCCGTCGCCCTCGAAGCGCACGCGCACATGGGTCGCCGACTGTGGGCTGACCTCGACCACGCCGGGAACCGCGCGCAGGGTGGCCAGCCCGCCACCCTCGCGGAGCACCAGGTCGGCGACCCTCTCCGGCGGCAGGGCGGCGAGCAGCTCGCTGGGGCTGGCGCAGCGCAGCATCGTCCCCTCGTCCAGGAACGCGACCCGGTCGGCAACCGATTCGACGAAGCGCGGGTCGTTGCTGGCGACCACCGTGGTGAGGCCCCCGGCGGCCCGCTCACGCACCAGCTGCGCCAACCGGCCGCTGCCGGCGGGGTCCAGGCCGGCGGTGGGCTCGTCGAGCAGCGCCAGCGCCGGGGCGTGCACCAGGGCGGCAGCCAGCGCGAGGCGGCGCCGCATGCCAAAGGAGTACGTGCCGACGCGGTCGTCAGCCGCGTCGGACAGGTCGAGCCGCTCGAGGATGGCCGCGGTGCGGGCCGCCACCACGTGTGTGTCCGCCAGCCACTGCGCGCACCAGAAGTGGGTAGCCTGGCGACCGGTCAGCCCCGCGTCCTCGAAGGCGCCGTCGAGCGCCAGGCCCAGCCGGCGGCGTGCCCCGCTGGCGTCGCCGCCCCACCAGCGCACCACGCCCTGCTGCGGCCGCGCCACCGTGGCCAGGACGCGCAGCAGCGTGGTCTTGCCGCAGCCGTTCGGTCCCATCAGCGCGACCGTCTCGCCGCCGGCGGCGTCGAGGTCGATCGGACCGACTCCACGGCCGTTGCGGTGACGGCGCACCACGCCGCGGGCCAGCAGGGCCACTCCGGGTCGACCCGGCGCGCGGCCGCGGGCGCGGACGGCGCCACCACGGTCATCGCGCTGTGGCCGCGATCAGGGTCGCCACTTGGGCGGCGACCGCGGTGGGTTTGAACGGCTTGAGGATGACGCCGGCGGCCCCCGCGGCGACCGCCCGTGGGCCGTCGGCCGCAGCCCGGGCCTCGAGCATCGCGAACCAGCCGGCGCGCGGGGCGACCCCGCCGCCAGCGAGCGCTCGCATGGCCTCGATGCCGTCGCCGTCCAGGCTGGAGTTGACGAGCGCCACGTCAGCGCCCGCGAGCGCCCCGCCCAGGTCCTCCAGCGTGGTCGCCCGCGACACCGCGTAGCCCTCGCGGGCCAGCTTCTCGGCAAGGATCCGCGCGATCATCGGCTCGTCCTCGGCGATGAGGATGGTTGTGGTCATGAGGGGCCTGCGAGTCCGAGGTAGAGCCGCGGCCACCCTGACTTGTCGAGGTCGGCGACCGCGCACAGAGGCCCGGCGAGGCCGTCCCTCTCGAGCATCTCGAGCGCGTGGCGCGGGTTGACCACGCGGCTGGCCACCAGCGAGTCCCCGTCGATGTCGAGTGACCACCCCTGCCGTGTCAGGCCGCCAGCCACCGACGCGATCAACTCCAACCGCTGGCGCAGCTTCGACGAGAGGGCTCCAAGGGCGGCGGGCACGGTCGTCTCCTCGGCCTCGGCGTCGATGCCCTCGTCCTGCTTCTCCTCGAGCCCGTACAGGTCGCGCATCCACTGTGGCCAGGGCGGTTCGATCGCCGCGCGCAGTTCCTCGTGCGCGGACGCGAAGATGGGGATGCGCATCGCCACCGCGCCGACCGGGATCCTCATGGCTCGAGCGTCGGCACGGGTTTGGACGGTTGGGTGTTGGTCACCTGCTGGTGCAGGGTGATCTCGCCATTGATCACGTACGGTTGCCGCGAGTGCTCACGGATCACGCCCATCACCATCATCATCATGCTGACCGCGACGCCGATCGCCAGCGCGGTGCGCTGCGCGCCACGCCCGCTGCCGCCCGCCTTGATGAGGCCGCGCGAGAGGGCTGAGAGGTAGCTGGTGATCGACCACAGGCCGAACAGCACCATGGCCACCAGTGCCGCCGCCTTGAACGGGATGAAGTTGCCGATCGGGTTGAGCAGGCCGCCGTCCCACCACGCGCGGTTCCCGGCCGCGCTGATCGCGTCCGCGTAGGTCGGCGCGAACCACGCGGGCTGCGCGGCGAACAGCGTGGACAGGATGAGCACGACGGCGAGAACCAGCTGCCGTCGTGCGTGGCGCGCGCCCGAACGGGCCATGCGGCGCCAGAAGTACAAGGCCCCGAGGCTGAATATCGACCCCAGCAGGAGGATCTGCAGGAGGAAGACGTTGGAGAGGTCGCCGAACATCATCGTGTACCAGGCGCCGTACGCGTGGAGCTGCACCTCCTTGGCGTACGAGTAGCCCACCCACGGCTGCAGCAGGGTCAGCGCAACCGCCCAGATGACCCCCCATTGGGTGACCCACTCCCAGTGGAGGATCTCGGCGCGACGCTGCTCACCGGCGAGGTGGCTGGCGGCCATGGCCCCGACCGATCGCAGCGGCTGCATCCCCGGCGGCGCATCAGGCGACGGCTCGCGGCCGTGCCGCGTCAGGCGCAGGTAGTTGAGCGCCCCGACGAACCCGGTCACCGCTCCCGCCCAGGCGATGTTCCCGATGGTGCGGTGGATGGTGAGCGGCAGGTTGGTGGGGTTGAGAACCTGGTTGAGGATGCTGACGTCACCGCCGTTGGGGGTGAGCATGAACGACGCCACCACGTCGATGAGGAACATCTGCCACCAGAGCGAGATGTTGAGCAGGACCATCATCGCGAGGCGGGCGCGGCGGTGGCGCGCGAGGCGGTCCCAATTGGCGTACAGGGTGTACAGCAGCACGATCTCCGTGAGGAACATCGCCGCCTCGAAGACGAGCACCCAGAAGGTGATCTGTTGCAGCGCTGTCCAGAAGATCCCCCACAGCCCGACCAGGACGAAGATGAGGAAGAAGATGGCCGTCGCCGACCCGAACCCGAAGATGTAGACCTGCGACTTCACCATCATGTGGGCGACCCGGCCCTGCCGTTCGTCGCCGCGGGCCATCGCGATGGCCTCGGACACCGTGGCCAGGGTCGACGAGCCGGTCAGGTAGGCGGCGACCTGGATGTGCAGCAACGCGACCACCGCGACCACCAGCCCGTTGGTGAACACCGTTCCGCTCACCGGTGAGAGCGCCGACAGCAGCAGACGGTGGCTCACAGGTTGTACAGCCTGTTGATGCCCAGGACAGCGAAGAAGATGACCGTGAACGCCATGAAGAGCGCCGGCACGATCACCTCTGGGCGACGCAGCGGGCGGCGCTCCGGCGAGCGGTCGATGAAGGGAAGCAACACCATCAGCGCTGCGCCGAGGCCGACCACCCCGAAGATGCCGAGGGCGATGAGCGGGTTGGTCGGGGCTACCACGAGGAACTGGTCGAGCGGCAGGAAGAACCACTCCGGTGTGGGCACATAGCTCAGCGTCGCCGGGTTCGACGGTCCGTCAAGTGGCGCGCCGGAGATCAGGCCCATGACGAAGATGACCGCGACCAGCCCGGTGCTCAGCACGACGTCCTTGAACAGCTGGTTGGGGAAGAAGGGCACCGTCTCGCGAGGCGCGGCATACCGCCGGGCGATCCGCTTGGTGGGGTACGGCGGCTCAGCGCGGCGGATGCGCTCGCCGATCTGCCGCTCCTCGTCCTCGGCGGGATCGGTGTCGTAGTTGATCCAGGCGCCGAACTCACCGTGGCGGCGCAGCAGGTAGAGGTGCGCGCCGATCAGGCTGAACATCAGGAACGGCAGCACCCAGACGTGGATCGCGAACGTCCGCGTCAGCGTGGTGGGCCCGACAAAGTCGCCGCCGCGCCACAGGGTGCGGATGCCGTCGCCGATCCCCGGGATGTAGTGCGGGATGTTGGTGACCACCACCGTCGTCCAGTACGCCGCCTGGTCCCAGGGCAGCATGGCACCGGTGATCGCCAACCCCAGCACCAGGAAGAAGAGCAGCGCACCGGTCACCCAGTTCAGCTCCCGGGGTCGCTTGTAGCTCGCCGAGAGGAAGGTGCGGAGCATGTGCAGCCCGATCACGAAGATGAGCGTGTAGGAACCCCACAGGTGGAGGCCACGGACCCAGGCCCCGAACCCATCACTGCTGCGCAGGTAGTCGAGGCTGGTGAACGCGTCGTTGACCGAGGGTACGTAGTCGAGCAGCAGGAAGATGCCGCTGAAGAGTTGCAGCAGGATGAGCGCGAGGGTCGCGCTCCCCAGCGCGTAGGCCCATCCGCCCTTCTTGGGAACGGCCTCGTACAAACCCTTGTGCAGCAGCTCGGTGAAGCCGGTGCGGTCGTCGAACCACTCCATCCCCGCGTGGAGACGGGCTCGGAGCGGGCGGGTCACCCAGCGGCTCACCATCGCTGACGCGGGTTCGACGGCAGGCTCATCAGATCGACTCGTCCAGCTTGTTCTCGATGTCGAGCACCGTGCGTCCCTGGTCGTCGGTGCGCAGCCGGTGTACCCACTGTGCCAGTGGCTGCGGCGGCGGCCCACCCACGTTCCTGCCGTCGATGTCGTAGAGGCCACCGTGGCAGGGGCAGAGGAAGTTGTTGAGCTGCGGGCTCCAGTGCACGTCGCACTGCATGTGCGTGCAGATGTTGCTGAGCGCCTTCACCTCGCCGTTCGCCTTCTTCACCACGTACACCACGCGCTTGACCGGTGGCGTCGAGTAGCCCGTGCCGACGGGCACGTCGGCCAGCAGGGCCGTCGGTTGGTTCGCGGGGATGGCGTCGATCGGTCCCACCGTCACCCAGGAGGTCTTCTGCCTGGTGAACAGCGGGCTCAGCAGGAACCCGACGGCGGGCACACTGAGCATCACGCCCACCAGGCCCATGCCGAGGCCGGTGCCGCGCACCAGCAGCTCGCGACGCGAGAGCTCCTTCACGACCCGCTTCCCTGGGCAGCGAGGAGCCCGCCGATGATCACCGCGTACATGCCGACAAACGCCAGGAACGCAACCGTGACAGCGCCGGCGAGCACCGCCGCGGGACCGCGCTCACCCTCACGCCAGAGCCGGCGGACCCCGATCAGCGAGTACACGACACCCACCACGATCAACAGTAGGATTGCGGAGAGCAGGAGCGAGAAGTACCACGCTGCCTGGAACTGTGCGGCGCGGGCCAGGACCGGGTGGCTCACGGGTAGAGGCTCTGGGTCGGCTGGTAGGGCTGGTGCGCGTCCACCTGGCGGAGCTCGCCGTAGACCGCGTAGTCGCCGCGGGCGTGCTCCTTGATGTAGCCCATCAGCAGCGAGGTGACCAGGGCCACCGTGCCGACGGTGACCACCGCGTTGCGTCCGATCCGCGACACCGCGCCGGTGACCCGCAGCGAGTCATCCTGGCGAAGGCGCCGGCCACGCAGCCGCGTCAGCGTGTGGGCCGCGGTGACGGCCGTGGCCGCGCCAAGACCCCAGTAGCGGAGCGCGTTGAGGTTGCCGCCGAGGACGCCGCTGGGCAGCGCCGCCACGGTCATCCCGGCCACGCAGACGGTGATCGCGGCACGGCTGAGCAGCGACCATTCGCGCGGTCCGCCGTCCTCGCTGGCCAGTGCGATGTTGCCGCCGATGAACATCGCCCCGACAAGGCATTCCTGGGCAACCATGAACGCGGCGGTGCCGCCGCTCAGCAGGTTGGAGACATAGCCCGGCTCACTCTGCTTGATCACCTCGACCAGCGCGAAGCCGACAATGGGCATCAGAAGGCCGGCGAGCAGGCCCACACGGAGGTTGACCCGCGCCGCCCAGGACTGGAAGGCACGCTCGCCCGCCTCGCCCCGACCACCGCGCAGCCTCACCGCAGCGTAGGCGGCGCAGAACAGCGCCGTCCAGCTGACGTTGCCGATCAACCGGTGGATCACCAGCGGCCAGTACACGGGGTTGAAGACCGGCTCGGTGAGGCCCGCGTCCGCCGGGTTGATGAGGTACGCGTCGATCCCCACGATCAACACCATGAAGAGGGTCTGCAAAGCAAGAACGGCAGTGCCCAGGAAGGCGTGCCGGCGGCCGCCCATCGACGCAAAGCTGTTGCGGTACCAGACCAGCAGCGGGGCGAGCAGGAAGAACAGCCCGAAGGCCAGGGCCACCAGCCAGATGAACTTGTTGACCAGCTGACCGAACTCGTTGGCCCACAGGCCGGTGATCAACACCACCGCGAACACCGCGAAGGTGGCGCCGAGGCTGAAGACCAGGTAGTACGCGTTGGCCAGGGCACGTGCGTAGCGCGCGGTGCGCGCGTCGCCGGTGGTCACGTGGTGCCATTCCGCCACCACCGCCAGGGTGATCGCCCCGAGGCTGAACTCGGCGATGAGGATGTGGATGAGGAACACGATCCCTACCGGCACGATGTTGCCGATGCCGGGGAAATCAGGGGTGGTGACCTGGAGGCCGAGCACCTCAGGCCTCTGGCACTGCCGCGGTGACGCGTCTGCCCAGGTCGTCGATGACTGGCGCGGTGATCTCGTTGAGGCTGCCGCCGGCGGGGACCGTGCGAGGCGGTTGCGCTCCGTGGTGGACCGGGCACGCCGCGGCCGGCGCAGGGTCGACCTCCACCGGGCATGCCCCCGCCGCCGGCGCCGCCGCGTTCTGCATGCGGGCCCGCGCCTCGGCGATGCCGGCCTCGACGTGGAGCAGGCCGACCTGCGGCGCGCCCAGGGCGACGGCCAGGCGCTCGATCTGCTCGGTCGCCAGGTTGCGCAGGAAGCCCGCGGGGATGCGTTCGATGCGGTCGTCCGCCTCGTCCGTCCACGGCAGGCGGCGGCGCTGGTCGACCGCCGGCCCGGTGTGACCCTCGACGGCGAGCGGTGCGCGGTGAGGACCGGCGCTGCCGTCGAGCGCGTCAAGCTCGGGCCTGACGAAGGGCTCGGCGACATCGGCGGTGATCGCCGGCAGGCGGCGCGTTCGCGCGTGCTTCTCCACGATCGCCTTGACGCGACGACGCAGGTACCCGGCGGGCAGCTGTTGCAGCAGGCGGCGCGCGTCCACGGTCCAGCCCAGCTTGGCGCCGTCGAAGGCCACGCGCGCGGCATCCCCCTCCGCAGCCGCGGCGGCGCGCAGCGCGTCGGTGTCAAGCCGCTCGAACCCCTCAGCATCACCGTCACAGACCGGACAGCGCTGCGGCGCCTCGCTGCGCGCGGCGTACCCGCACGTGCGACACACCGCGCGTGCATCCTCCAGCGCCGGTTCCTCGAGCATCGCCTGCTCGGCGCCGTCGACCGCGGCGGCCGCCTCGGCGATGCGTCGTTGCATGCGGGCGAAGGGCATCAACTCGTCGAGGGCGACGCTGACGTCACCGGACGAGACGACACTGTGGCCACGTTCCATCGCCCAGCGGAGCACCGCTGTGCGGGCCAGTCCCCGCGCCCCCGCGGGGACGGTGGCCATGCGCTCCTCTGCCTCGGGGGTCCACACCACCGACGCGTCGGCACGGACGTCGATCGGCGGGGTGAAGCTCCCGCTGCTGACCAGCACGTTGCACGGCGCCAGCCGCAGCAGCTGTTCGGTGTTGCTGCCCATGTCCATGGTGGGGTCGGAGTGCACGCCGATGCGCCCGAGCACAAGCAGCCACGGTCTGGTCTCGCGGGCATGCCGCAGGACGCGCTCGAAGGCCTTGCCGTCGAGGAGGGTGATCGGCAGGTCCACACCCGCGTCCGCGGCCGTCGCGCGCGCCACGCGCAGGTGGGACTCGTAGATCTTGGCGAGCCCGGTGTCGATGATCTCCTCGTGCAGCGCTTCCTGCTCCTTGAAGCGGAACACCTTCGACGCCTTCTCCGAGAGCACGTCGACGATGCCGTTGAAGACGGCGTAGTGGAGGTATGGGTCATAGACCGCCACCGCCTCGACGCGCTTGTCGAGAGCGCGACCCAGCGCCACGGCAGTGCGCAGTCCGGCGAACGACTGCGGTGACCCGTCGATGGCAACGAGAATGCCCCCGTCCAGGGCGGCGTCGCCGGTGGCGCGGACAACCAGGAGGTCGCGGCGGATGCGCCTGGCCACGCGCTCGGTGACGCTGCCCAGCTGGGATTCCTTGACGGCGCCGGTGCCCAGCGCGCCCATGACCACGAGGTCGACATCATCGCTGGCGTCGACGTCGGCGACGATCTCCTCCCAGTTGCGCCCGTCGCGCCTGCGTGCGCTGAACGGCACACCGCGCTCGAGGCAGCGGTAGCGGAGCACGTCGGTGTAGCTGTCGCTGATCAGCTCCAGGCCCGAGGTGATCAGGCTGTCGTGGATGCGCCTCTGGCGGAGCAGCTCGGCCTCGTCCTGGTACTCCTCGGGGAGCGTGTACTCCATCTGCTTGAAGCGGTAGTCGTGCATGCGCGCTGCGTAGGCATGCATGCCGATCACCTGCGCCTCGAGCGCGCCGGCGAGCTCGAGGGCGACCGTGCAGGCAGCATCCGAATGCTCGGAGTTGTCGAGGGCGACGTAGATGTTGGAGTACATCCGCTCCCTGCCACGCAGATGCCGCATCGACCGCCCGTCATGCAGGTCCCGGCATCGCCCGGAGCCTCCACCCGTGACCGCGCGGCTGATGATACCGAGGCCGGACGCGCGGCCGGGCGGTGCCGGCGGCGACCGGCGCCGCCGCGTAGAATCGTCGGCAGCGGTCTGCGACACGGAGGCGAGCGATGGCCGACGACGCGACGACATCTCGATGCCCCGTCGACCACGACAGCGCGTCAGCGGGCTGCCCGGTTCCGCATGGGCCAACGGTCGCGTGGACGCCTGAGGGTCAGGCGCTGGCGGCGACGGGCCGCGATCGCGCCGCTGTGAGCCGGATCGCACCCGACCGCGCCGTGACCATGGCCGAGCACGTCGTCGAGGCTCGCGCCCGCCGCGACCGCGTCGAGGAGATCACCGACCTCTTCGTGCGCACCCTCGGCAAGAAGCTCGGCTACGGTCACCCGCTCAGCGATCGCACCGGGACTGAGGTCGTGTTCACCTGGACCGAGGAGGCCGAGGCGCGGCTCGCCGAGGTGCCCGAGTTCTGCCGCGACCTCACCCGCTGGCGGGTCGAATGGACGGCGCGGAAGC
This sequence comes from Candidatus Dormiibacterota bacterium, assembly GCA_963850385.1. Classification (GTDB taxonomy): domain Bacteria; phylum Chloroflexota; class Dormibacteria; order Aeolococcales; family Aeolococcaceae; genus Aeolococcus. The sequence goes on along the minus strand of CAWKKS010000001.1, from coordinate 1,043,904 downwards.
TGGGGCTCGGCACCACCATCACACCCGCCGAGATGGAGGTGAAGTACGAGCTGTGGGGGCGCGTCTCCCACGCCATCGAGGAGCGCGACCGCGACGCGTTGCCGTGGACCGACTCGGCGCGCAACCGGTTCCTGCGGATCCCGGACTTCGTCCGCGGACAGGTCCTCGAGGCGGTCGAGGGGAACGCGCGCGCGCTCGGCCTCTCGGAGGTCAACGACGCCGTCGTCGACCTCGTGATCGCCCAGTGGGTCGACACCGGCGACTTCCACGAGGGTCGCTACGGCTTCAGGTAGCGAGGGGGATCAGGAGGCAATCGCCTAGTCGGGCCAGTACTGCTCCTCGCGGATCTCCTTGTCGTCGAACCCGTGGCGGCGCATGATGCCACGGCTGTTGGCGATCATCCCCGGGTGGCCGCACAGATAGATGGCACCGTGCCCGGGGCGCAGGCCCGTCGCGTCCGCGTGCTTGCGCAGGATGTCCTCCACGCGTCCCGTCTCACCCGACCATGCGAGGTCGTCCCACGGACGGCTGATGGTGGGGACGTAGGTGAACCAGTCACAGCTGCGGTCGAGCGCGCGCAGCTCATCCTCGTAGCCGAGCTCCTCCGACCGGCTGGCTCCCTGCAGCGCGATCACCGGTTGGTCGGCGCTCCACTCCCCGGCGGCCTGGCGCCGTCGCAGACTGCGCAGGATGCTGACGAACGGCGCGATCCCGGTGACGGTGGCGACGAAGAGGTGAGGATGGTCGGCCACCGGTGCGTCGCGCAGGAAGAGGCCCTTGCACCGCTTGCGGACCAGCGTCGTGGCGCCGATGGGGACGTCGTGCAGCGGCGCCGACAGCTCGCCCTCGGGGACACGCTCGATGAAGAGCTCGACCTCCGGCTCAGCCGGGTCCGAGGCGATCGAGTAGGGACGCTCGACGATCCGGCCATCGAGCTCCAGCCCGAGCGTGACGTACTGGCCGGGACGGAACGGCAGCTCGCAGTCGGGGCGGATCCGAACCACCCAGAGGTCGGTGGCGAGGTCGCGGCGGGAGACGACCGTCGCGGTCGCGTACTTCTCAGCGTCGATCATGCGCGCGTCAGTGTAGGGAGCCAGGGGTCGCGCGCCGCCCGATCGTGGCAGCACGGCTGATGAGCGGACCGCTCGCGCTGGTTGGTGGCGCCGAGTTCCAGGACGGCAACGGTGAGCAGGACGCGGTGCTGGCAGCGGCGTCCCGCGGTCGGCCGGCGTACGTGGTCTGCGCCGCGCTGCGCGCCCACCAGGACCAGGCGGTCGCCGGCGCGCGGCGCTGGTTCGCCACCCTCGGCGTCGACCTGGTCGAGCTGCGAGTGCGCTCGCGCAGCGACGCGATGGCCGCCGCCACCGCCGACGCGGCCCGCGCGGCTGGGTTGCTGTACCTCGCCGGCGGCGATCCGGGCCGCACCGTCCAGCTGCTAGCCGGCAGTCCCGTCTGGGATGCCGCCGTGGCGGCGTGGCGTCGCGGGGCCGCCCTGGCGGGATCGTCCGCGGGGGCGATGGCGCTCTGCGGCTGGACGCTGGTCCGCGACCGGTGGCCCCAGCACGACACCCGCCGCCCGGTCGACGCGCTGGGCGTCGTGCCCGGGTCGGCACTCCTCCCCCATTTCGACACCTTCGGCGAACGCTGGATCCCCTCCGCGCAGGCAACGCTGCCTCGCCACACCACCCTGATCGGCGTCGACGAGCGCAGCGCGGCGCTGTGGCAGGGCGGCGTCTGGACGGCCGTGGGCCCCGGCAGTGTCACGGTGATCCGGGGCACGATGCGTGACACATTCCGCAGCGGAGCGGTGGCCACCGGCATCCCGCAACCTACACTCGGCGACCCGTGACACTCTCTCCCGCCGACCGCATGGCGCTGATCGAGCGCAACACCAGCGAGCTGATGGGTCGAGACGATCTCCTCGCGCTCCTCGCCACGCCGACTCCGATCCGCCACTACATCGGGTTCGAGATCTCCGGCAAGGTGCACCTCGGCACCGGCCTCGTCTCGATGGGCAAGGTGGCCGACTTCCTGCGGGCAGACATCAGCTGCCACGTACTGCTCGCCGACTGGCACACCTGGATCAACGACAAGCTGGGCGGCGATCGCGATCTCATCCGGCGCATCGCCACCGGGTATTTCACCGAGGCGATGCGGGCGTCGTTGCTCTGCGTCGGCGCCGACCCGGAGCGGGTGCACTTCGTGCTGGGCACCGACCTGTACAAGGCCAACCCCGACTACTGGACCACGGTGGTCGAGGTCAGTCGCAACACGACCCTGGCGCGCATGCTGCGCAGCATCAGCATCCTGGGCCGAGAGCAGAGCAACTCGGTGGACTTCGCCAAGCTGATCTATCCGGCGATGCAAGCCGCCGACATCTTCGCCCAAGGGATCAACCTGGCCCACGCCGGCACCGAACAGCGCAAGGCGCACGTGATCGCGCGCGATGTCGCGACGCGGATTCGGACCAACCGCCTGACGGACAACGAAGGACACATCATCAAGCCGGCGGCGGTGCACCATCCCCTGCTGCTCGGTCTGCGCAAGCCGCCGGTCTGGCCGCTGCCCGAGTACGCCGACGAGTTCGAGCGTCAAGATGAGCAAGTCCGACCCCACCTCCGCCGTCTTCATCCACGACGACCCCGACACCATCCGCCGGCGCGTCGCCAAGGCGTTCTGCCCGCCGGGCGAGACCCGCTTCAACCCGGTGCTCAACTGGTACCGGCAGCTGGTCTTCGCGCTGGACCCGGCACCGGTGCGGGTCGACCGCGCCCCCACCAACGGCGGACCGGTGACGTTTGACACCTACGAGGACCTGGCTGCCGCCTACGCCGCCGGTCGCCTGCATCCGAGTGATGCGAAGAACGCTCTCGCCGAGCGGCTCATCGATCGACTTGAACCGGCTCGGGCGCACTTCGCCAGGCCCGAGGTGGCGGCCATGCTCGAGGACGTGCAGACCGCGTTGTTGGCTCGGCGCTGAGCGCGTCAGACCCGGGCGAGCGTCCCGTCGATGGCCGCGAAGGCCATGGTTACCGCCTCATCGGCGCTGGCCGCGCGCCGAACGCCGGGGTCGGCGGCGTGCCCACCGGGGGCACGGATCTCCCAGGTGTCCAGCCCGATGACCGTGCGCCCCTTGCGCAGCGCCAGGCCGATCTCGCTGATGGTGCCGTAGGCACCGCCGATGGCGATGATCACCGGGCAGGCGCGCACGATCAGCGCATTGCGCATCTCGCCCAGCCCGGTCGGGATGGCAATCGACACCTCGGCCGCCGCCTCGTTGGGGCTGTCGCCGGGGAGGAGCCCGATGCTGAAGCCTCCGCCTCGCGCCGCGCCCCGGGCGGCCGCGGCCATCACCCCGCCGAGGCCGCCGCAGACGACGATGCCGCCGCGCGATGCGATGAGGCCGCCGACGCGCTCGGCCACCTCGTTGGTGGGGGCGTCGTCGCGCGAGGTTCCGCACACCCCGATCAGGGGCGGGCGCGATGACCGGGTCGGCGTAGTCGTCGGCGCCAGGGTGAAGCTCATCGGAGGCCAACTGCCTGTTGGGCACGCGCGAGCGTGCGATCGGCCACCGCGGACGCGCGCCCGGCGGCGTCGGCGAGGGTCTCGCGAAGCCACGGCTCGTCCTGGCGAATCTCCTGGTAGCGCCGCTGGATGGGCGCCAGCGCGTCGTTGACCGCGTCCGTTGTGGCTGCCTTCACCGCGCCGTAGTTGCGCCCGGCGAACTCCGCCAGGGCCTCGTCGTTGGTTCGGCCACGCAACGCCGCATAGATGTCGAGCAGGTTGGCGATCCCGGGGCCAAGCGGTGCCGCCACGGCAGGGTTGGCGTCGGTCGTCGCCCTGGCGATCTTGCGGCGCACCGCGTCCGGCGGGTCGAGCAGCAGGATGGCGTGCGCCGGCTTGGTCAGGGCGGTGCTCTTGCTCATCTTGCTGGTGGGATCGTCAAGGCCCATCACGCGTGCGCCGGTGCCACGGATCAGGGGTTCCGGGAGTTTGAAGATGTCGCCGCGGAGGCTGTTGACGCGCTGGGCGATGTCGCGGCAGATCTCGACGTGCTGGCGCTGGTCGTCGCCGACCGGGACGTAGTCGGCGTCGTACAGCAGTATGTCAGCCGCCATCAGGCACGGGTAGGTGAGCAGGCCGGCGGCGGCGCGCTCGCGCTCGCGACCGACGCCCGCCTTCGATCGGTACTGCGTCATGCGTTCCAGCCAGCCGAGTGGGGTGTGGCACTCGAGGATCCACCCCAGCTCGGCGTGGGCGGGAACGTGCGACTGCACGAAGATGACGCTGCGCGCGGGGTCCAGCCCGGAGGCGATGTACAGCGCGGCCAGCTCGACCACGCTGTTGCGCACCACCGTGGGGTCGGGGACGACAGTGAGAGCGTGCAGGTCGACGATGCAGAAGTAGTTGTCGTACGTGTCCTGCTCACGAGCCCAGTGCCGCAGGGCGCCGAGGTAGTTGCCGAGGTGCAGCTGGAAGGTCGGTTGGATGCCGCTCAACACGCGCGGGCGCGCACCGCGCGGCGGCAGGGTCAGCGCAGGCGGAGACAACTGGGACACGACCGGCGAAGGATACCGACGGCCGCCGTTCGGACGCGGTCGCTCACGATGCTGACCGGCGCACTCGCGGGCCTCGGGCCGCCGCCGGCCGGCGCGACAGCGATGCGGCTGACCGGGCGCGTCGCGTTCGGGTGGCGCGCGAACGAACCAGGCTGATGCGGGGCCCCCATACCTCATCGAGAAACCTGTCGATCTCGCCGTACAGCCGTTCAGGCCGGAGGCGCATCTCCAGGATCGAGCTCGCTTCGACGAGCCGGCCACGGGGCAGCTCGCGCGACAGCATCCCCGCGTCCGAGAACGGGTGGACGGGGTCGCGGTGATGGCCGATGACCAGCGCCGGCGCGGTGAAGGTGCGTCGCTCGTCGCGATGCGGAGCGGTGCGGCCGAAGAACAGGCCCTGCAGCAACGCGCCGCTCGGACCCGGGTCCTGGCGGATCGAGTCGAGGACGATGTCGACGGTGAAGGGCACCACCGACGACGGGATCAACCGGGTCAGTCGGGACACCAGGCGCATCACCGGCTCGCCGATGGTCACCGCCACCAGCAACGGGGCGAAGGCGACCGCGCTGCCGACCAGCGCGTTGTCGAGGACCGGCATCTCGAGCACCATGCCGCGCAGGCGTTGGGGCGCCTGTGAGGCCACCTCGAGGGTGATGTTGGCACCCAACGAGGTGCCACCCACCACCGCCTCGTCGAGCTCGAGGTGATCGAGCAGGCCGACGACGTCACCAGCGAGCTGCGTCATCGAGTACCGCCACATGTCGCGTGGCCGCGCCGAGGAGCCCTGCCCAAGTGGGTCGAGAAGGATCACCTTGTGGCCCCGCTCGGCGAGGTGCACCGCGAGGGGCGTGTGCATGCGCGCCGGGAGAAGCAGCCCGGGAAGCAGCACCACCGCGCGGTCGCCACCACCATGCACCGTGTAGGCGAGCCGCTGGCCCCGGCTGAGGAAGCTGCCGTGGCGAACCTGGGACATGCACGCCTCTCCGTGGGGTGTGTGATGGCAAAGATTGTGCGACCAGCACACCGGTTGCGCGCGGTTGGTGCGGCGCCTCTCCGTAGACTGCCGCCATGGCGGGGCGAATCGTGCTCTTCGGGGCGAGCGGCTACACCGGCAGCCTGACCGCGGAGGAACTCTCCGCTCGCGGCACGCCCACTGTGCTCGCGGGCCGCGACCCGCAGCGGCTCAGCGCATTGGCGGCCCGGCTGAGGGGCCCTGTCGAGACCCGCAGCGCCGACGCGACCAACCCGGGCAGTCTGCGGGCGCTGCTGGGCGCCGGCGACGTGATGGTGAGCACCGTGGGGCCGTTCACCAGGTGGGGCGACACGGCCGTGACAGCGGCGATCGAGGCCGGCGCGCACTACCTCGACTCCACCGGTGAACCAGGCTTCGAACGGCGGGTCTTCGACCACTTCGGCCCGCTCGCGGAACAGGCGGGCGTGGTCCTCCTGCCGGCGTTCGGGTACGACTGCGTCCCGGGGAACGTGGCCGCCGCGATGGCGCTGGAGGAAGCGGGGACGGACGCGGTGGCGGTCGACGTCGGCTACTTCGTGACCCACGGGCGTCCCAGCGGAGGCACGCTGGCCTCACTCGCGGGGGCCGCCCGCGAACCAAGCTTCGCCTGGCGCGACGGGCGCCTGGTCACCGAGCGCGGGGGCAGCCGCACCGCGCGGTTCGAGGTGGGTGATCGGTCAGCCGCCGGCCTGTCCTTCGGTGCCACCGAACACCTGAGTCTCCCGCGCAGCTATCCGCGCCTGCGCACCGTCGGCACCTATCTCGGCTGGTTCGGGGCTCTGACCACCGGCATCAGCGTGCTCGGTGCGGCGCAGGCCGGGCTGGAGAAGCTGCCCGGCGCCGCCGCGGTCGTCGATCGCGCCGCTGAGCGTCTCACCGCGAAGGCCGGCGGCGGTGGCCCTGACTCCGCGGCCCGCGCGCGCATGACCTCGCGGGTGGTCGCGATCGCCCGCGACGCGTCCGGCGCGGAGCTGGCTCGCGCTCTGCTCGAGGGGATCGACCCGTACACGTTGACGGCCCGCCTGCTCGCCTGGGGTGCGGCCGCCCTTCGCGACGGCGCGAGCGCGCGCTCCGGGCGCCCGCGGGCCGGTGGAGGCATTCGGCCTGGACACCGTGACGCGCGCGCTGGCGGACGCCGGGCTGGCGCGGGTCGGCTAGCTGCCGCCGGCGGCGGGCTCGTATTTGAACGACAGTGCGACGCGGGTGCGGAAGCGCGCCACCTTGCCATCCTCGATGGTGAGGTCGAGCTTCACCACCTCGGCGACACGAAGGTCACGAAGGGTGCCCGACGCCGTCTCGACGGCGCGGCGCGCTGCGTCCTCCCAGGAACTCGGTGCTGACACCGACCAGCTCGGTGACACGGTAGACGGAATCGGCCATGGGTATCCCTCCAGACGTCTCTCTGTTGCAGGTGTGTGATTCTGGCGGGTGTGCGGGTCGCCACGAGGCGGCCGGTCGACGCGGACTGACTACGATGTCCGGCAACGGTCGGCAACCAGAGGGATCCACATGAGCTTGCTGCGATTGATCGCCCGGACCCTGTTCGCCTGGATCTTCCTGGAGGCCGGCGTCAGCACCATGCGCAAACCCGAAGGCCGTGCCCAGCTGGTCGACAAGGCGCTGCCCCTCCCCCAACCCGAGCTGATGGTCCGGATCAACGGCGGCTTGATGGTCATCGGTGGTGCCGCCCTGGCGCTGGGCATCAAGCCGAGGCTGGCCGCCACGGGTCTCGCTGCCACCCTGGTGCCGACGACGTACATCGGACACCAGTTCTGGAACCAGACCGAACCGGCCGCCAAGCGCGGCCAGCGGGTGCACTTCAACAAGAACGTGGCCATCATCGGCGGGCTGCTGACCTACGCGCTGACGCCGGACGACTGATCCCGGCGAGCGGCTTGCGCAGGTGCCCGCTCAGGGCTGCTCGCGGCACGGGCACCGCGGCCTGGATCACCGCCCGATCAGCCCAGACAACAGCCATCGAGTGCCAGCATGGCGGCGCACGCGATCTCGATTGCAGTGTCCCAGTGAAGGACGCTTGCAGTCGCCAAGGCCCACAGTGCGCCGACCAGCATCCCCGACGTACAGGGAGACGAAGACGAGTGAGTTGTATCGGGCCATGAGGCCCGGCGGCGCGCCCGCTGCACCTCGGTCACGCCCCAGGTGTCCAACGAGCTACCGGCCATCGCGCTGACCGCGAGAAGCAGCAGCGCAACCTGCACGCCGGATGAAGCACTGAAGCCGGCGGTTGCCACGAGTTCGATCGTCACGGCGGTCAACACGCCAAAGCGGGTCCACGTTCGGTGCGGTATCCACCGAAGGGCGATCAGCCCTCCCAGGACACCGCCGACGCCCACACTCGAGTAGAGGTATCCAACCGCCGCGTCGCCGCCGAACCGCTCATGAGCAGCCACCACCAGGAAAGCCTGGGTCACGGTGCGGAATGAGCCCGCTGGCGAAGTTGGCCGCAAGGACCACGCCGAATTCGGCGCTGCCGCAGCGCCGCGCGGAGGATGCTGCCGAGCCGTGGTGCCGGGCCCGCGTTGCCGGTGCGCAGCCATGCGCCCTGGCAAGGTCGCGATCAGCAGCGGCGCAGATGACGAATGTCGCGCGCGTCGATTGCAAAGAGCGCATCCGGGCCGACGCGCACTCAGCAGGAGCGCTCCGATCGCCGGCGCCACAAAGATGCTGGTGCTGAGAAAGAGGCCGTACGTTGCGTTGGCACGAGGAAGGTTGCGCTCGGCTGACCAGGCTCGGGAGCAATGCGACCCTTGGCTGGGGCGCCGACAGCGCACCGGGAACTGCGCCACCGCGACAACGACGTAGAGGCCCCAGATCAGCCCAGACGCTGTGCAGCGTGATCAGGCAGAACGGTGAGGATCAGCCTGGGTGGCCGCCGCCACGACACATGACCGGCGTGGCGAGATCCGATCAGCCATGCGGCCGCCCCACCAGGGCCCGATCACGCGGGGAGCGACCCTGACGAGCATGTAGCCCGCGGGCGCGGCCGGGTTGTTGGTCGCTTCGAAAGAGCACGACGACCAGAGGCGACGGTGGTCAGCCAATCGCCGTACAGCGAGAGGAACGTCGCCGCGAAGAAGCGCGAAGCACGCGTCCCTGACGTGGGCGACGCCGACGCCGGGAACGGCGGGGCCGCCGGCTCCGGCGTGCACCGGCGCCCCAGACCCCCTCAATCGGAGTGCCCGGCTCGGCATCGGTTGCCACGGGACAACCTTGGCAGAGGGGCGACCCTCTGTGTGACGGTCGCCGTCATCGGCGCGTCACACCTTGTCCAAGGTCCGTTACATTGACGGACTACCTCGACGGTGTGGATCTATCGAATTAGCTCCAGCCGCAATGCTGGCACTGGGTGTTCCAGGTCGCCATGCTTGTCCTCCATCCGACCGAGCCCGCGCTCAGTACTCGGCGTGACTGTGCCGCGTTCGCGCCGAGTCGGATGGGTGCGATCGACACATCTTGCGGCGTTTGGTGCGCGAGTTTACCACATTTTACACCGCTTATCAACTCTTTCGCCATGCGTCGAGCAGTCCCGAGTCGGCTTCGCGTACGCCCTTGTGGCGATCGTGTCGCGGAACGCGGTTTCCAGGGCGCGCCGACGCGACGATGGCCCGATGGCAGCTCGCCCAGCGTCGCTCCGACGCTGCGTCGGCTGCGGGCCCTGCTGCCGGAGGAGACCCGGCCCAGCGCCGATTCGATCTACGGCCCCCCTGTTCGGGTTCGTCGGCTTCCTGGCGCATCGCGCTCGGTCTGCCTCGCTGATCGTCACCTTCGAGCCCGTCGCGATCCGCTGACGCTGGGCATCGGAGCCGTCGTCGTCTTCGGCGCCGCGTACTGCGGTGCGCATCACGGAGTCGACGGCGTGTGGACCGCCAGTGTCTTCATCCACCTTGCACTGGCATTCACCTTTGGGCCAAGCGGGGCGCTTGGTGGCGTCCCTTGCCCAGTCGGCAGCCAATGCGGCTGAGGATGAGATCCGGTTGGTTCCGAGCGGTGTTCAACGCCGCCAACTACTTCCTCACCGATCTGACCGCGTGGGCTCGTGTTCTCGCACCTCGCGCGCGCCTGCACCGCGGCTTCTTCTGGAGCGCGTGCGCTGCCACCATTGCGGCCATCGTTGAGTGCGCCGTCAATCACGGCCTGGTGGCCTGGTGATCTGGCTGGCATCCGGGCGGAAGGTTGACGGCTGGACGGTCTTCCGGCGGTCGATGTCGTCTGTGATTGCTGTACAACATCGGGTACGGGTGGGCGGCTTTCGGTGCCGTCCTGCTCTACCGGGTGGCAGGCACCGTGGGCTTCACCACCACCTTGCTGCCGATCATTCTCCTCCAGGGCTTCCTGGTACTCCTCGCCCGGCGGATCAAAGCCCAGGAACAGGAACGCGAGGAGCATGCCAAGGAGCGCGAGGCGCTGCTCCAGCAGGCGATCGACGCGAGCGACGCCGAACGCAAGCGCATCGCCAGCGACCTCCACGACGGCGTGGTGCAGACCCTCGCCGGCCTGGCCTTCTCGCTGGCGGCGCGCGGCTCCGGGCAAGACCGAGGACCCGCAGCTCCTCGACGCCGCCGAAACGCTGCGCTCATCGGTGACGGACCTGCGCACCCTGATGATCGAGATCGCCCCGCCCGACCTCGATCAGACCGGCATGGACGGGGCGCTGCGCAAGCTCCTCGAGCCGCTGCCCGCCCGCGGCATCGAGGTGGAGCTCGACGCCGGTGCCGCGACGCATCTCCCGCCCGACAAGACCTCCCTCGTCTTCCGCGTCGCCCAGGAGGCGATCCGCAACGTGGTCAACCACAGCCAGGCCACCAAGGTCACCACCAGGCTGCGGCTGGTCGACGGCACCGTCACCCTGCAGGTCGACGACAACGGGCAAGGGGTTCTCCGCCGCCGATCGATCGCGGCGTCGCGAGGAGGGCCACGTGGGGCTGCACCTGCTCAACAACGCGGTCGAGGCGTCGAGCGGACAGCTATCTCTGACCAGTGAGCCGGGTCGCGGAACGTCGCTTATGCTGACCTTGCCATGTTAGAAGCACATGCGTCGGTGATCCGAGTGCTGATCGCCGACGACCATCCCCTGATGCGCAAGGGCCTCACCGACATCCTCAACGGCGTCGATGGCATCGAGGTGGTCGGCGCCGCCGAGGATGGCGCCGCAGCCATCGCGCTGGCCTACGCGGTCAAGCCCGACATCGTGCTGATGGACATCTCGATGCCCGGCATGGACGGCATCGAGGCCACCGAGAAGCTCATCGAGATGGACCCGGGGGCGCGTGTGGTGGTGCTCACCTCGTACTCGGAGCGCGAGAAGATCACCGAGGCTCTGGCGGCCGGCGCGGTCAGCTACCTCACCAAGGACGCCCCGCCTGACGCGGTCATCCGCGCCATCCGCTCGGCGGCCAGCGCCGCGGATGTCGATCCCCCGACCTGACACGCCCGCCGAGCGGTGCCGGCGCCAAGGCCGGGCGCGAACCAGACGGCGCTGAGGGTGCGCACCATGTGTGCCCGAACAGTGGTGTAGCGTCCGGGTTCATCACACCCGATCCAATTCGAGGAGGCAGCCCGGCATGGCGAGCGAGAAGACGCGCGGAGCGCCCAAGAAGCAACAGAAGAAGCCGAAAGCTCCTTCGACGGCGAAAGCCGCACGGCGCGAGGCGGCCCGCAAGGCGCACCAGGGGGGACAGACGCCGGCGAGCTGAGCCCGGGATCCTCAGCCTCGGTGCACACCCCGCTTGCCGACTGCCCCGACCAGTCCGCTGCAGTCGACGCAGCGGACGCACGCAACGCACCTCGTGCAGCGGACACACAAGACGCATGCGACGCAGCCGCGCAGCGCGACCGACAGGATGCTGAGCACCGACCCGACGACCCCCGCGCTCGCCAGGGTGAGCACGCTGCCGGCCGTTGCGACGCTGACGGCGGTCCCGGCCGAGCCAGCGGTCAGCACGCTGGCCGCGGTGGCCGCGCTGCCCGCGGTGCTGACGCTCCCCACGGTGAGCGCGCTCCCGGCCGTCGCCACGCTCGCGCGCGTCACCACGCTGCCCGCCGTGGCCACGCTCCACGCCGTGTTCCAGGAGCCCGCGGTGGCGACGCTGTTGACCCCGGCGTCGCCCGTGCTGACGGCGGTCCGGAGCTCCACGGCGGCACCGTAGCAGGCCGGTCGGCGAGGTTCGGTTCGCCTGACCCGTCCGGTGCGAGCGGCGTGCGCCGATCGAGTTGAGGCGCTGGCTGCGCGCAAGGTCTGACCGCCCCGGGTCGTTTCTACCTACGAGCTGCTCCCCGTGCCCATCCCCAGGGAGGATCGACCATGAACCTCGGACGCCTCGCCATCTCCGGCGTCGCCGTCGCCACCGTGGCTGCCCTCGCTCCGAGCGCAACCGCGCGCGCTGTATCACCCGCCTCGGCTTTCGCTGCCACCGCGGGTGGGCACAGCGTGCACTTCGTGCTCCCCGCGCACTCCGCGGCCGCGGGTAGAGCAGCAAGCACGTCGAACAACCTGCAGTACAACGGAGGGCCCGTCGAGGCCTCCGGTTCGACCAACTACGCCATCTTCTGGGAGCCCAGCCTCACCGCTTCCGTGAACAGCGTGACGCCGACGTACAACTCGTTGATCACCCGCTTCCTGCAGGACATCGGCGGCAGTGGCCTCTACGGGGTCGCCACCCAGTACTACCAGGTCACCGGCGGGGTCACACAGAACATCGTCAACAGCGCGTCGTTCGGCGGCTCGTACGTGGACACCTCGACGTACCCGGGACCGGCGCTCACGGACCTGCAGATCCAGGCCGAGGTGACCAAGGTGATGGCGGCCAAGGGCTGGACCGGTGGCATCGGTCATGAGTTCTTCGTCTTCACCGCCAAGAACGAGGTCTCGTGCGCCGGCGCGGAGTGTTCCAACGCGGTGTTCTGCGCCTACCACAGCAGCTTCACCAGTGGAAGCCAGGAGATCCTCTACGCCGACCAGCCGTACACCGGAACCACACCGGCCGGGTGCAACACGCCGTCCTCGCCGAACGGCGACCTCGATGCCGACAGCACCATCAACGTGGTCAGCCACGAGCTGATGGAGACGGTGACCGACCCGAGCGTGGGCAACAGCAACTACGCGTGGCTGGACTCCTCCGGGGCGGAGATCGGTGACAAGTGCAACTTCGTGTTCGGCCCGACCGATGCATCCGGGGCCGATCTCCACGTCAACGGTCACCCCTACATCGTCCAGCAGGAATGGAGCAACCGCGCCGCCGGGTGCTCGATGTCGTAGCGCCGCTCAGCTGCGGCGGAGCGAGGAAGGGAGGAAGCGCGCGCCTGCGCCAGCCCCGGCGGCGAGGTCGCCGGGGTTGGACAGCGCGCAGCGCCGCAGCGACAGGCAGCCGCACCCGATGCAACTGGTCAGGCCGTCACGCAGCGCGATGAGGGCTGCGATCTGTTCGTCGAGGCGGCCGCGCCAGGATTGTGAGAGGGCCGCCCAATCCGCCTTGGTGGGCACTCGTGAGTTGGGCAGCGTCGCCAACGCGGCGCGCACCTCGTCGAGTGACAAACCCACGTTCTGCGCCGCCCGGATGAACGCGAGCCGGCGAAGGACGCTGCGCGGGTAGCGGCGCTGCCCGCCCTTGGTGCGCTCGCCACTGATCAGCGACTCACTCTCATAGAAGCGCAAGGCGGATGCGGCGAACCCCGAGCGTGTCGCCACCTCACCGATGGGAAGCAGATCGCGCGAGCTCGCGGGTCGGTCACTTGACATGAAGTTAACTTTAACTTCTAGGATGGCGGCATGGTCAGCACCTCGCCCTCCGTCGCCCTTGTCACCGGTGGCTCGCGCGGGTTGGGCCGCGCCCTGGTGGCGGAGCTGATCGGGCGGGGCTGGCAGGTGATCACTGACGGGCGCGATCCCGCCGCCCTCAGCGCTGCGGTGGCGGCGATGCCCGATCCGGCACGGGTGACGGCGGTTGCCGGGGACGTGGCCGACCCTGTGCACCGCCGGCTGCTCGCCGAGGCGGCCGCCGCGCTCGGCAGGCCTCGACCTTCTGGTCAACAACGCCAGCGTCCTCGGACCGACACCCCTACCGCACCTGGCCGAGTACCCGGGGCCGGAGCTCGAGGCCGTGTTCGCGGTGAACACGCTGGCGCCGCTGGCGCTTCTCCAGGTGCTCCTCCCCCACCTGCGCGCTAGGCGCGGCCGGGTGATCAACATCTCCTCCGACGCCGCCGTCGAGGCGTACGAGGGATGGGGTGGGTATGGGGCGTCCAAGGCGGCCCTCGATCACGTCAGCGCCACCCTCGCCGTCGAGCAGCCCGATCTGCGCGTCTACGCGTTCGACCCCGGCGACATGCGCACCGACATGCAGCAGGCTGCGTTCCCGGGCGAGGACATCAGCGACCGACCCACGGTCGAGTCGGTGGTGCCATCCCTGCTGCGGCTCGTCGACGAAGAGCTCGCCAGCGGCCGCTACCGCGTCGGCGACCTGGCGCACCAGGGTCCATCCCGGTGATCGCGCCGTCTGCCGAGTTGCCACGCCCCTGGACACGGTTCACCATCCCCCCAGGCCGTGAGGCGTCGCTTCCCCCGGAGCGGCGCGGCGTGGCGCGCGACGGCGTACGCCTTCTCGTCGCGGCAGGCAGCGCGCCCTCGCATCGCCGCTTCTCGGACCTGCCGAGCATCCTTGCGCCCGGTGACCTGCTCGTCATCAACACCTCGGCGACCCTCCCGGCCGCTGTTGTTGCGCAGGCTGCCGGCGGCGGCAGCACGCTGATGCACTACTCCGGATGGCTGGACGAATCGCGGTGGATTGTCGAGCTGCGTCGCAGCGACAATGCCGGCCCCAACCTCGCAGTCGTCCCCGGGGACGTGTTCGCGCTCCCGGGTGGGGTGACGCTCACCCTCCTCCATGCCCATCCCGACAGCGATCGGGCGCGGTCGCGGTTGTGGGTCGCCGAGGTCGCGCCGCCCACCGACGCCCGCGCCTACCTCAGCGGGCACGGTCGACCGATCGCGTACCGGCACCTCGCGCGACGGCTGCCGCTGGCCGACCACCAGACCGTGTACGCGGCCGAACCCGGCAGCGCGGAGATGCCCAGTGCTGGCCGACCGTTCACGCGCGAGCTGCTGGTGCGCCTCATGGCGGCCGGCATCGCGATTGCGCCCCTCACCCTGCACGCGGGTGTGTCGAGCGCTGAGGCGGATGAGCCGCCCGCTCCCGAGTGGTACAGCGTCCCGGCGAGCACGGCACGGCTGGTCTCGCAGACCCGCCGAGCCGGTGGCCGTGTGGTGGCGGTCGGCACCACGGTTGTCCGTGCGCTCGAGTCGGTCGCCACGGATACCGATGTCAGCGCCGGCGCGGGCTGGACCGACCTGGTACTCGGCGTTTCCAGCCGGGTGCGCGCCGTCGCCGGCGTGATCACCGGCCTGCACACTCCCGAGTCGAGCCACCTGCTCCTGCTCGAGGCGGTCGCCGGCCGCCGGCTGGTCAGCGATGCCTACGATGCGGCCGTCGCTGCGGGATACCTTTGGCACGAGTTCGGTGACTCGATGCTGTTCCTGCCCTGACCGCCGCCGAGGACCCGGTCGGCGAATCGAGGGCGGAGAGGTCCGCGGCTCGCCCGGGCTCAGGCGCTCGTCAGGTCGCTCGCGAACTGCCGGAAGTTGTCGACGTAGCGGCGCACGTCCGCCTCACTGTGCCGCACCGACAGGGTCCAGTTCTCCTCCGCGCCCGGCGCCATCAGGACCCCGCGGTTGCTCTGGTAGAGCCAGGAGAGGTACGGCACCGACTTGTCGATCTCGAGGTAGTCGCGGTAGTTGCGCACCTTCTCCTTGCGGTAGGTGACGCAGCCTCGCGCTGCCAGTGTCAGCACGTGGAAGGGCAGGTCGTGCTCGGCGATGACCGCGTCGAGGCCGCCCTGCAGCTCCTCGGCGAGGGCGTCGAAGTGCGCGTAGGCGGCGGGGGTCAGCACCTCGAGGAGGGTGGCCCGCGAGGCTGCGGTGGTCAGGGGGTTGCCGTTGAAGGTGCCCATCTGGGCAACGCGCCCGTCGGTGATGGTCGCCATCACGTCGGCGCGGCCGCCGATGGCGCCACAGGGCAGGCCGCCGCCGATCGCCTTGGCCAGGCAGACCAGGTCGGGGGTCACACCGAAACGCTCCGACGCCCCGCCGGGAGCGATCGTGACGCCCGTCTTGACCTCATCGAAGACCAGCAGCGCGCCGTGGCGGTGCGCGATGTCGCGGACGCCGGCCAGGTAGCCGTCATCCGGGACGACGATGCCGATGTTCATCATCACCGGCTCGACGACCACGGCGGCGATGTCCTGGTGAGAGGCAAAGGCTCGCTCGAGGGCTGCAAGGTCGTTGAAGGGCACCACGGTGACGAGGTCCACGGTGGACTGGGGGATTCCCTCGCAGTAGCGCACCGAGTTGGGCGCATCCACCGAGCCCATCAGGTCGGGCGGGGGCTCCACGCTGACCAGCAGGGAGTCGTGGTGACCGTGGTATGACGCCTCGATCTTGACGAGACGTTCGCGGCCGGTGAAGCCGCGCGCCAGGCGAACGGCGTCGAGGGTCGACTCCGTGCCGCTGTTGGTGAAACGCCACTGCGGCTGTCCGAACCGCCGTGCCAGTTCCTCGGCGACAGCCACGTCCTCTGCGACGGGCTGCGCGAAGTGCGAACCGCGTGCCATCCGATCGTTGACGGCGGCGACGATCGCCGGGTGCGCATGACCGACGACCATGACCCCGAACCCGTTGTGGAAGTCGACGTATTCGTTGCCGTCGACATCCCAGACATGGCTGCCGTCGCCGTGGTCGATGAACACAGGCTGCGGCGGGGTGTCCTGGAACGAGGACGGCACGCCGCGGGGCATCGACCTGGTCGCCTCCTGCCACAGTTCGCGCGATCGCTGGCGGCTGGCGAGGAACTGGCGCTCCTCCCGTTCGGTCAGCTCAGCGACGCGCTTGCTGTCGATGGCGGTGCTCGTGGTGTCAGCTGGCATGGTGATTCCTCGTGGACGTTACGGCTGGATCGGCGGTGCCGGCGGCCTGGAGTGACTGCTCGAGGATGTCCAACCCCGATGTCAGTTCCTCGTCGCTGATGGTCAGCGGCATCAAGAGCCGGATCACATTGTCATACAGGCCGGCGCGCAGCAGCGCCAGGCCGCGCCCGTGGGCCTCGCGCAACACGGACGCCGCCAGCTCGGGCGCGGGGACCCGGCTGGAACGGTGGTGCACCAGCTCCATCGCCGTCATCGCGCCGATCCCGCGGACGTCGCCGACCCAGTCGAAGCGCTGTTGCATCTCCTGCATCCGCCGGATGGCGATGGCGCCGATGCGCCGGCTTCGCGCGCAGATGTCGTCGCGCTCGATGACCTCGAGCACGGCAAGCGCTGCCGCGCATGCCACCGGGTTGCCCCCGAACGTGCCGCCGAGACCGCCGGGCGCCGGGGCGTCCATCAGGTCGGCCCGCCCGACCACCGCCGCCAGGGGGAGCCCGCCGCCGAGTGACTTGGCGAGAAGCACCAGGTCGGGCTCGACATCCCAGTGGCTGACCGCGAAGAGCTCACCGCTGCGTCCCAGCCCGGTCTGGATCTCGTCGGCTATCAATGGGATGTCCCGCTCGCGAAGCAGCCGCGACAGACGTGGCAGGAAGTCGTCGGGCGGCACGACGAAGCCGCCCTCGCCCTGGACGGGCTCGACGATGACACCGGCGACCCGGTCGGCGGGCACCTCAGCGTCGAACAGCGTGGTCAGCGCGTCGAGGCTGAACTCCGTGGTCTGGTCGCGGTACGCGTTCGGGTAGGGCACGTGGTACACCTCGGCGGCGTAGGGCCCGAACGCCTGCTTGTACGGGTGCACCTTGCCGGTGAGGCTCATCGCCATCAGCGTTCGACCATGGAAGCTGTTCTGGAAGGCGACGATCGCCCCGCGGCCCGTGGCCGCGCGAACGATCTTCACAGCATTCTCGACGGCTTCGGCGCCGCTGTTGACCAGCAGGGCCTTGGCCGGGTGTGGCACCGGGGCCAGCTCACACAACCGCGAGCATAGGGTCACGTAGACGTCGGGCATCATCACCGGGCCGCCCGAGTTGATCAGGAGGTCGACCTGGCGGTGGATGGCAGCCACCACGTCGGGGTGTCCATGGCCGAGGTTGGTGACACTGATGCCGCTGGCGAAGTCGAGGAAGCGGCGGCCGTCGGCGTCGACGACGGTCGCGCCTTCCGCGGCGTGCGCGAAGCCGGCCATGGTCGATCCCATGCCTCGCGCGACAGAGAGCTCCCTACCCTTCTGGAGCTCAGCGTTCGGCATGGTGCTTCATGAGCACGAAGGCCCTAGCTCACAGTGGCCGAGGGCGCCGCGGTCAGCCTGCCGTCCACCATGACGTAGGCCACGGTCTTCTCCCGAAAGAAGCCCGAGCGGTTGGTCGCGACGGCGGCGATGAGCAGCGGGATGCCCAGCGCCATGGCCACGAGCACGGGGAGGGTCGTGGCGATGTCGCTGGTCCAGGAGTTGTAGGTGACATATCCGCCAAGCGCCAGCAGGGAGAGGCCCCCGATCAGGGGCAGGATGCCGGCGAAGACGAGCAGCCGTGCGTTTGCGGTCAGCACCTTGCGGAACGCCCAGAAGCAGGCGATCCCCGTGACCCCGTAGTAGACGGCCACGAGCACGCCGATGTTGAGGATGAGGTTGGCGAAGACGCTGCTCACGCTATCCGAGAGCAGGGTCACCACGACGACGATCGTCGAGAAGACCGCCGTGATGATCGTCCCCACCCAGGGCGTCAACCAGCTGCGGTGGACCATGCCGAACGGCTTCGGGAACACACCGTCCCGAGCCATCGAGAAGCTCAGCCTGCTCGACGGCAGCAGAGTGGTCTGCAGCGTCGCCACCGTCGAGGACACCACCGCCAGGATCATCAGGTAGGTCAGCGGCGAGCTGGCCAGCTGCTGAGCGAAGTAGTAGAGGATGTTCGTTGAGTTGTTCGGGTCGCCGAACGCGTTCTGGGTGATGACCAGCTGCATCGCGATGGCGGCAATCAGGAAGATGAACAGCAGGATGAACATGCTGATGATCCCGGCGCGGCCCGGGTTCTCGCTGGCGTCCTTGGACTCCTCGTTGACATTCGCGGCGGTGTCCCAGCCCCAGAAGAAGAAGACACCAAGCGCCATCGCGCTGGCCAGGGCGGAGAAGCTCACCGAGCCGGGGTTGAACCACTCCGACGACAGCGAGTTGGTGGCGTGCTGGCCGCCGATGACCTTGATGATCGCCGCGAGCGCGAAGCCGAGAACGATCAGGTACTCGATCGCCACCAGGATCCACTGGAAGTTGGCGGTGATGCGGATGCCGCGGACGACCATGAACGTGACCAGCGCGAGCCAGGCGACGCCGACGCCGGCGATCCAATACTTGTTGCTCGCGGCGTCCGCACTGACCTGACCGGGGAAGACGCTGTTGAGCAGCTGCATGGTGTACGAGCCGGCCACGATCGGAGCCGAGGCGCAGAACAACACGTTGGCCGCCAGCTGGACCCAGCCTGAGAACCAGCCGATGTACGGGTTGAGCGTCCGGCTTACCCACGAGTACGAGGCCCCGCAGTTCGGGTCCATCCGGTTGAGGTAGTAGTACGCCAGCGCAATGAAGAGCACCGGGATGAAGCTGACGATGATCGCCGCCGGTGAGACCACTCCCACCGCCGCGAAGACCAGCGCCACCGACGCGGCCAGGCTGTAGGCGGGGGCGACGCTCGAGGTCGCGATGACGGTGGTGTCGAAGAGGTTGAGGGTGTTCGTCTTGAGCTCAGAGACGACAGCCCTGCCGTGCACTACCGGTTCCGAGACCGCGGCCATCCAGCAACCTCCGATGCGCCAAGGGAACCATCTTGCAGAACATCTGCAAGGGCGGGTGCACACCCTACGAGGCTAATGATAGGCTCGTCAAGTGGCTCCTCAACGTGGTGGGAGAGGGCGGTGAGCACCCAGGCGCCGGCGCGGTTCTCGGTGAGCGAGGCGGCGCGGATGGTCGGCATCAGCCCCTCCACGCTCCGCGCCTGGGAACAGCAGGGCCTGGTGCGGGCCACGCGCAGCTCGGCGGGCTGGCGCCGCTACGACGCTGGTGACGTGGCTCGCGCCCGCGAGGTCCATCGCCTGCGCGAGGTGGAGGGCCTCGCGGTGCACGCGATCGTCCGCCGCCTGCGCGCGACGCCGGCAAGAGGCACACGTCGCGTTGTGCCGGCGGCGACGACACGGGGGGACGAGCTGGGCCGGCGGTTGCGAGAGCGGCGCGCGGCAACCGGCATGTCGTTGCGAGCGCTGGCGGCCGACGCCGGCGTCTCACCCTCACTGGTCTCCGGCGTGGAGCGCGGGGTGGTGGAACCGTCGATCGCCTCTCTGCAGAAGCTCAGCGCGGCGCTGGGCACGACCGTCGCAGCGCTGATGGGGTACCCGGCGCCGGCGTGCCAGGTCGTGGGCGGCGAGGTGGTGCCGCTGGACATTCCCATCCCCGGGGTGCGCATCGAGGACCTCTCCGGTGCCGCGCAGCTGTTGGAGCCCCAACGCTTCAGCATCGAGCCCGGCCAGGGGAGCGGTGGTGAATACGCCCATGAGGGCGAGGAGTTCCTCTACGTCCTCGACGGTGTGCTCTCGATCACACTTGACCGGCACGAGCACTTCGACGTCGAGGGCGGCAACTCTCTCTGCTTCGAGTCGACGAGGACACATCGGTGGTGGAACCCGGGGACGTCGGTCACCCGCGTTCTGTGGATCAACACGCCGCGGACTTTCTGACGCGGCCACAGCAGGGGGACCTGGCATGGCGGTGACTGTCGAGACGGTGCGCAATGTTGTCGCGGGCAAGTCCGTGGATCCCCGCGAGGGCGGGACACTCCCCATCATCGACCCGGCGACTGGCGAGGTCTTCGCCCACTCGCCGCTGTCCAGCGCCGACGATGTCGACGACGCCTACCGCGCGGCACACGCGGCCTTCCCCGCGTGGCGCGACGCGACCCCCAAGGAGCGGAGCCTGGCCCTGCTGCGTTTCGCCGACATCCTCGAGGCCCACGGACGCGAGCTCGTGGAGCTCGAGTGCCGCAACACCGGGAAGCCGATCGCGCTGACCGAGAGCGAGGAGTTGCCGCAGCTGTACGACACGCTGCGCTTCATGGCAGGAGCGGCGCGCGTCCTCGAGGGTCGCGCCGCGGGGGAGTACATGGCGGGCCACACCAGCTGGATCCGCCGTGAGCCCGTCGGCGTGTGCGGCCAGGTGACGCCGTGGAACTACCCGATGCTGATGGCAGCATGGAAGTTCGCCCCGGCCCTCGCTGCCGGCAACACGGTTGTGCTCAAGCCGTCGGAGACGACGCCGCTCACCACCATCCGGATGGCTGAGCTGGCGCGCGAGGTGCTGCCGCCGGGCGTGTTCAACGTGGTCTGCGGCGATCGCACCACCGGCGCCGCCGTCGTCGGTCACCCGATTCCCGCGATGGTGTCGATCACCGGCAGCGTCCGCGCGGGCCGCGAAGTGGCCCAGGCTGCTGCGGTCGACCTCAAGCGGGTGCACCTCGAGCTGGGCGGCAAGGCGCCGGTCATCGTGTTCGACGACGCTGACGTCGCGCTCGCGGCAGAGGGGATTGCCGGGGCCGCCTACTTCAACGCCGGGCAGGACTGCACCGCAGCCACGCGAGTGCTCGCCGGGCCGCGTGTGCACGACGATTTCCTCGCGGCGCTCAGCGAGCAGGCGCGCGGGACCCACACCGGGCCGCCCGCCGACGAGGGCGCGGCCTATGGTCCGCTCAACAACCGCGACCAGCTCGCGCGCGTCCGCGGCTTCATCGAGCGCATCCCCAACCATGCAACCCTCGCCGTCGGGGGTGGCGCCACGGCCGGCCCCGGCTATTTCCAGGAGGCAACGGTGATCGCCGACCTGCGCCAGGATGACGAGCTCATCCAGCAGGAGGTGTTCGGGCCGGTGATCACGGTGCAGCGCTTCAGCGATGAGGACGAGGCGCTGCGCTGGGCCAACAGTGTCGAGTACGGGTTGGCGTCGAGCGTCTGGACCCGTGACCACGGCCGGGCCATGCGCATGGCCCGCCTGCTCGACTTCGGGTGCGTCTGGATCAACACCCACATCCCGCTGGTGTCGGAGATGCCGCATGGAGGCTTCAAGCACTCGGGCTATGGCAAGGACCTCTCCATGTATGGGTTCGAGGACTACACGCGCATCAAGCACGTGATGTCGAACATCGAGGCGTGAGGTCCGAGGACGGGCAACGGTACCGCCGGCTCAGCCTCTGGCTCGATGGCGTCGACGACGACCTGACCCCGCGACCGCCCCTTGGTGGGCGACCGCAAGGTCGACGTGGCCATCGTCGGCGCGGGCTTCACCGGCCTCTGGACCGCGTACGCCCTGCTTCAGCGAGCGCCGTCGCTGTCCATCGTGGTGCTCGAGCAGGAGATCGCCGGCTACGGCGCCAGCGGGCGCAACGGCGGGTGGTGCAGCGACCTCTTCCCGGTCAGCTGGGAGCGGCTCGAGCAGCGCTGCGGGCGGGGTGCGGTCAATGCCATGCACCGCGCCATGGTCGAGGGCATCGCTGACATCGCGGCGACGCTCGACCGCGAAGGCATCGACGCCGACATGCTGCGCGGCGGGCAGGTCAGCGTCGCCCGCACGCAGCTCCAGGAGCGCGAGCTGCGCGCCGCCGTCGGTCGGTCGCGACGCCGCGATGATCCCGATCTCGCCCTGCGCTGGCTCAATGCCACGGAAGCCACCGACCGCGTGCGTGTGTCGCAATGCCGCGGCGCCGCCTACACCCCCAACTGCGCACGCGTCCACCCGGCCAAGCTGGTGCGCGGGCTGGCCCGCGCGGTGGAGCGGGCCGGCGGCCAGATCGTCGAGCGCACCCCGGTGACCCAGCTGCTGCCTCACCGCGTGATCACCGACCGCGGCGTGGTGCGCGCCCGCCACGTGGTGCGCGCCACCGAGGCGTACACCGCCACGCTGCGCGGCGAGCATCGTGCCCTGCTCCCGCTGTACTCCCTGATGATCGCCACCGAACCACTGCCGGAACGGCTCTGGGAGGAGGTGGGGTGGTCGCGTGGCGAGACGTTGAACGACGGGCGCCACCTGCTCATCTACGCGCAGCGCACCGCAGACGGCCGCATCGCCTTCGGCGGCCGCGGCGCCCCCTACCACTTCGGGTCGCGCATCACCGAGCACTTCGATCGCGACCCCTCCGTGTTCCATGCGCTCGAGGACGCTCTCCACGAGCTCATCCCGCAGACACGGGGTGTTGCCATCACCCATCGCTGGGGTGGTCCCATCGGCGTGGCCAGGGACTGGTTCCCGTCGGTCGGCATCGACCGCGCTGCCGGCGTGGCCTGGGCGGGTGGATATGTCGGCGACGGTGTCACCGCTGCCAACGTTGCCGGCCGTACGCTGGCCGACCTGATCCTCGACCGCGAGTCCGCGCTCACCCGGCTGCCCTGGGTGCAGCACCGGTCACGACGGTGGGAACCGGAACCGCTTCGCTGGCTCGGTGTGAACCTCGCGGTGCGAGCCATGCGCGACGCCGACGAGATCGAGCGCCGGACGGGTCGGCGATCGCTGCGCGCGCGCGCAGTGGCGCGCCTGCAGGGTCACTGACACCCGGGGCGGAAGCGGGGTGCGCGTTGCCTATGCTGGCGGCATGGTGAATGACGTCGACGTACTCCACTACACCGCGTTCTCCGACGACCCGCGCGGTGGCAACCCGGCCGGCGTGGTGGTCGATGCGAGCGGCCTCGAGGACACCGTGATGCTCGAGGTTGCTCACCGCGTCGGCTACAGCGAGACGGCGTTCCTCTGGCCGCAGGACACGGCCGGTCACTACCTGCTGCGCTACTTCAGCCCGGTCGCCGAGGTTCCTTTCTGCGGCCATGCCACGATCGCGTCCGCGGTGGCGCTCGTCGACCGCGGCGCTCCCAGCGAGTTGCGCTTCGATACCCCGGCCGGCGAGGTCACCGTCGAGGTCCGAAGCCGTTTAGGTGCGCCGTCCGTGGCGACTTTGACCAGTGTCACCCCAACCGTGGCCGATGCCGCCGATGCGGTTGTCGAAGAGGCGCTCGCGGCCCTCGGCTGGACGGTGGACGACATCGACCCGGGCCTCCCGCCGCGCGTGGCTTTCGCCGGCGCGTTCCACCTGGTCTTCGGGGTGCGTTCACGGGTACTTCTGGCCGCGCTCTCCTACGACTTCGAGCGCCTCCGCGCGCTGATGCTCCGCGAAGGATGGACAACCATCCAGCTGGTATGGCGCGAGAGCCCCGACCTCTTCCACTCGCGCGTGCCCTTCCCCGTCGGCGGCGTGGTGGAGGACCCCGCGACAGGCGCAGCAGCGGCGGCGCTGGGCGCCTACCTGCGTGAGCTCGGGCTGGTCCAGCCCCCCGCTGCCGTCACCATCCACCAGGGCGATGACATGGGCCGGCCCAGCCTGCTCCATGTCGACATCGATCCGGGGCACGGCGGGATCCGGGTGTCAGGGGCCGCGGTCCCGATCCCTCGCTGACGCTAGCTCACCGCGCTGAGCACCGCCCGCGCCACGGCAGGCAGCGCCGGCGCCAGCTCATAGAATGCCCAGATCCCGCGCTTGGTGCTGGTGACCAGGCCCGCGTCGCGGAGACGCGCCAGGTGGTGACTGACCGTCGGCTGGCCGAGGTCGAACGCGGCGGTGAAGTCGCAGACGCAGATCGGCTCGCGCGCCGCCTCGAGCATCGCCAGCATCTGCAGGCGCGTGCCGTCCGACAGCGCGCGCAGGACAGCGGCCGCATCCTCCACCACCTCGGCAGGGATCGGGTCCGGGAGCTGCAGGCAGCAGCCCTTCACACGGGTCGGGGTCACGGGCAGCGGGGTGAGCGTCGGCACGATCCCATCATACCCATTGACACCCGTCGATGGAAGTTCTAGGATACGATCAATCGACATTCATCGATAGGAGAAGTGCGATGCCCTGCGACTGTCCCTGCCCCTGCCAGTGCCCAAGCGCGCTCTGATGTCGCGCGTCCAACTCGCCATCAACGTCACCGACGTCGACGCCGCCGTCGACTTCTACTCGAAGCTGTTCGCGACCGAGCCGGCCAAGCGGCGCCCCGGGTACGCAAACTTCGCGATCGCTGAGCCGCCGCTCAAGCTTGTGCTCATCGAGTCGGCGGCCGCCGGTGCCACTCTCAATCACCTTGGCGTCGAGGTCGAAACGGCCGACGAGGTGGTGGCCACGACGCGGCGCCTCGCCGGCACCGGTTTGGAGACAGCCGTCGAGGACGGGGTCGAATGCTGCTATGCGCTGCAGGACAAGGTCTGGGTGAACGACCCGGACGGTGCCCCCTGGGAGGTGTACACCGTGATCGGCGACGCCGATGGCGGGGCCATCCGTGCCGACGCGACATGCGGGGCCGGCGCCTGTGCGAGCGGGTCGCCGGGGGCGTGCTGCTGAGTCGCCGCGCTCTTGCGGAGTTCATCGGCACCGCCCTGCTCCTCATCGCCGTCGTCGGATCGGGCATCGCCGCCACCCGTCTCAGCCCGGGAGACCGCGGCCTCGAGTTGCTCGAGAATGCTCTCGCCACCGGTGCGGCGCTGGTGGCCATCATCTTCGCCGTCGGGCCCGTCTCCGGGGCCCACCTCAACCCACTGGTAAGCGTTCTCGACACCGCGTTCGGGGGGCTTCGTCCGCGCGAGCTGCCCGCATACATCGTTGCGCAGGTCGCCGGCGCGTGCGCGGGCACGGCGATCGCCAACGCCATGTTCTCGCTGGCTGTGCTGCAGGTCTCGCAGCAGCGCCGCGACGGCGCCGGGCTGTGGCTTGCGGAGTCCGTGGCCACCTTCGGCCTCCTCCTGGTCATCTTCGCGCTGGCTCGGAGCCGGCGCACCGCGCTGGCGCCTCTGGCTGTCGGCGCGTACATCACGGGGGCGTACTTCTTCACGGCATCAACAAGCTTCGCCAACCCGGCGGTGACGGTGGGGCGGATGTTCTCCGACACCTTTGCCGGCATCACTCCTGGGTCTGTCCCGGGTTTCGTTGCCTTCCAGCTGGTCGGGTCCGCCGTCGCATGGAGTGCGGTTCGCTTGCTCTACCCCAGGTTCCATGACGCGAGGCACGAGGTTGTCGTCGCCCGCGAGGACGTCCGATGACCGTAGCCCGCCTGCCTCGAGCGTTATTCGTGTGCGTCCACAACGCTGGGCGTTCGCAGATGGCCCAGGCCTTCTGGGAGCAGCTTGGCGGCGAGGCCCGGTCGGCGGGCTCGAACCCGGGCGAGAGCCTGCACCCTGAAGTGGTGCGGGTCATGTCCGAGGTCGGCGTCGACCTGTCGGACCGGACTCCGCGCGCGCTGCGTGACGACGACGCGGTCTGGGCCGACATCGTCATCACCATGGGCTGCGGTGATGCATGTCCGTTCATCCCCGGCAAGCGCTACCTCGACTGGGATCTCGACGACCCCGCGGGTCAGGGCGACGCTGCCGTACGAGACATCCGTGACGAGGTGCGCCGCCGCGTGGAGGCCTTGGCACGCGAGATCTGAGTTGGGGTGCGCCTCGGCTCGGAACTCGGTTGGGCAGCTCAACGCCTCCCGGCGACGGGCCGCCGGGGCCTCGCCGGGGCTGGGTCGGCGGCGGAAAGCGTCCCGGGGACCCGTCACGGCCTGACGGTCCGAGCGTTGATTTGTGCCAAACGCCGTCAAAGCTTGACAGTGGCCTTGGTCGCCGCGCACAGTCCGCCGCATGAATGGACGCCGTGGCGGAGGCTCCCTCGCTGACCTGCGCCGCGCCAACCGTCACGAGGCGTTGACGACCCTCCGCCTCAACGGTCCGCTGACCCAGGCCGAGATCTCCCGGGCGACCGGTCTCTCTCATGCGTCGGTCTCGAACATCGTGCGTGAGCTGACCAGCCAGGGACTGGCCCGCACCACGGAGACCATCCGCAACGGCCGGCGCGTCGCCGAGGTCACGCTCGAGCCGTCGGCGGGCATGGTGGGCGGGATCGACTTCGGCAACCGGCACATCCGTGCCGCCGTCGCCGACCTGACCCACACCGTGCGCGGCGAGGCCTACATCACCCTCCCCTACGGGCACGAGGCGGCATCGAGCGTCGCCGAGGCCGCGCGCATCTTCAGGGAGCTGGTCCGCGATACCGGGGCGCAGATGACCGACGTGCAGGTGCTCGCCGTCGGGCTGCCGGGACCGATCAACCGCGACGTCGGTCGCACGCTCTCCTCGGCGATCCTGCCGGGGTGGGCGGGGTTCGACGTCACCGCCGCCTTCGAGAACGCGCTGGGCATCCGAACCACTGTCGACAACGACGCCAACCTCAGCGCGCTCGCCGAGGGGCTGTGGGGAGCCGGCAAGGGGTACACCGACTTCGCCTACATCAAGGCTTCCACCGGGATCGGCGCCGGGCTGGTCCTCAACGGCCACCTCTACCGTGGCATCGCCGGCTCAGCCGGTGAGATCGGGCACACCACGATCGAGGAGGATGGGCCGCTCTGCCGCTGCGGTAACCGGGGCTGCCTCGAGATGTTCGCCGCTGCCCCCGCGCTGCTCGATCTGCTGCGGCGCAGCTACCCCGACGAGTTCACCGTCACCGACCTGCTCCGGCTCAGCGAGCAGGGAGACGCCGGCTGCCGCCGCGTCCTCACCGACGCCGGCCGGCACATCGGCGTCGCGCTGGCCAACCTGTGCAACCTGCTGAGCCCGCAGCTGATCATCGTCGGCGGCGAGCTCGCCGCCTCCGGGGAGGTCCTGCTCTCGGCGATCCGCGACTCGATCGCGCGACGCACCATGTCGCTTCCCGCCCACACCCCGCGCATCACCACCGGCGCCTTCTCGGAGCGCGCCGGCGTGCTCGGCGCGCTCGCGCTCGCCCTGCAGGAGAGTGACAGCGTGGCTCCCTACGCGGCGGACACATCACCGACCTCACATGACAGGGCAATCGCCCACCAAGCACTAGCGGGTTGACACAGGAGGACCAGGCATGCGGATCAACGGCAAAGGCTCGGGGAGCATCACCCGGGCAACACGGTGGGGAGCGGTCGTCGGTGTCGCCGCGGTGGCGGCGGCGTGCGGCAGCAGCTCGACCAACTCACCGTCGTCGTCAGGAGGCAGCGCAACGGTTCCCTCCGGGCTCAGCATCAAGTCGTTCGACAGCTCGTTCTCGGTGATGAGCCAGTTCACCGGGTTGTCAGCCGCCGGCAAGGGTATGGTCGGCGTCATCCTTCCCGACACCACGTCGTCCACGCGGTACGTCAACTTCGACGCTCCGTACCTCACCAAGGCCTTCACCCAGGCCGGCTACAGCAGCTCGCAGTTCAAGATCGACAACGCGCAGGGCAATGACGCCACCGAGCTGGCTGACGCCCAGGCCGACATCACGCTGGGCGCGAGCGTGCTCATCTTCGACCCGCTCGACAGCACCGTGGGCGCGCAGATCCAGGCGCTGGCGCAGTCGCACGGCGTGGCCGCGATCAGCTACGACCGGGCCACGTTCCAGGGCAACAACACGTACTACGTCAGCTTCGACAACGTGCAGGTCGGCAAGCTGATCGGCCAGGGGGTCCAGTCGTGTGTGCAGGCGTGGGGCGTCGCAAGCCCGAAGGTCTTCACCCTGAACGGGGGAGAGGACACCGACCCCAACGCGGTCTCGTTCGCCCAGGGCTACAACTCGGTCGTGTGGGGTG
Organism: Candidatus Dormiibacterota bacterium; assembly: GCA_963850385.1. Taxonomy (GTDB): domain Bacteria; phylum Chloroflexota; class Dormibacteria; order Aeolococcales; family Aeolococcaceae; genus Aeolococcus. Next base: position 1,015,644 of record CAWKKS010000001.1, on the reverse strand, counting down.
ACACCACCACTCCCGAGCCTGTCGGCAAGACCAACAGCTCGGGCTGGACACTGGTCGGCGACCAGGTCACGCCGGGCTGGGTCAACGCCACCGGTGGCACGATCTTCCAGCAGCAGTTCACCGCCCACCCGCAGATCAACACCACGATCGAGGCCAATGACGGCCTCGCCAACGCGGTCATCACTGATCTCAAGAACGACGGTGTCGCCGCCAAGAAGATCCCGACCACCGGCCAGGATGCGACCCTGCAGGGCATGGAGAACATCCTCCAGGGGTTCCAGTGCGGCTCGGTGTACAAGGCCGTCTACCTCGAGGCCCAGGACGCCGTCGCGCTGGCGACCATCCTCCGTGCGGGTCAGACCCCACCGGCGGCGCTGGTCAACAGCACCACCAAGCCGGCCAGCGGTTCGGGCAGCTCTGAGCCCGCGTCGCTGCTGACCCCGACCTGGGTCGACGCCACCAACATGGCGACGACGGTCATCAAGGACCAGTTCGTCTCCGCCTCGACGCTGTGCACCGCGGTCGGCGCCAGTGTCTGCTCCGCCGCCGGGATCACCCCGTAGGCGAACCCGTTGCCGGTAGGCACCGCCGCGCCGAGCGCGGCGGTGCCTACACCTTTCTCACACGGAGGGGCATAATGCCCACCGCCATGAGGTGTGCCCCGTGTCAGCCTGCGGCGCGTGGGACCTGCTGACATGACCGACGTAGCGCCGCGTGCGGACGGCACCGCGCTCCTCACGGTGCGCGGGCTCGACAAGCACTTCGGCGCGGTGCAGGCGCTGTACCGGGTCGACCTCGACCTCCCCGCCCGGCAGATCACCGCGCTCTGCGGCGACAACGGCGCCGGGAAATCGGTGCTCACCCGGTGCATCTCCGGGATCCACCCGCCCGACCACGGCCAGATCTCATGGGAGGGGCGGCCGGTGCACATCGGCACCCCGCGCGACGCGTCGCGGCTGGGCATCGAAACCGTCTACCAGGACCTCGCCCTGGCCGACAACCTCGACATCGTCCAGAACATGTTCCTGGGACGCGAGCGCGTCCGCCGTGGGTTCCTCGACGAGGACGCGATGGAGCGCGAGGCGAGCAAGACCCTTGCGGGCCTGCGCGTGACCACCGTTCGGTCGATCCGCCAGCCGGTGGGCTCCCTCTCCGGCGGTCAACGCCAGTCGGTGGCGGTGGCCAAAGCGGTGATGTGGAACTCCAAGCTGGTCATCCTCGACGAGCCCACCGCCGCGCTGGGCGTCAACCAGACCCGGCAGGTCCTCGACCTGGTGCGCCGGCTGCGCGACAACGGCCTGGCGGTGATGCTCATCTCCCACAACCTCAACGACGTCTTCGAGGTCGCCGACCGGGTCGCCGTCCTCCACCTCGGCCGGATGGTCGTCCAGGGGCCCGCGGCCGATTTCGACCGGCAGAGCCTGGTCGAGTACATGACGACGGGGACGTCCAGCCGCGCTGCGACCTCGACCGCCGCGCGGGAGGCGTGAGCCTGTGGCAACCGTCGACGACGACCCGCTGACCGCGGGCACCACACCGGCCGCGGACGGCCCGGAGACGGCCGCCGACCCCACCGAGGCCGCCCGCGCGGCAGCCCTGGTCGTCCCACCCGCCCTCGTCGCGCAGTCGCTCCCCGACTATTTCCGCGGCTGGCTGGCGCGGGTGCGCAACGGCGACAGCGGGGTGCTGCCGGTCGTCGCCGGCATGGTGCTCATCGCCATCGTCTTCCAGGCGATCAGCCCGAGCAACGTCTTCCTGTCCGCCGGCAACATCGTCAACCTCTTCCAGCAGAGCGCGGTGTTCATGGTGCTGGCCATGGCCGAGTGCTTCGTGCTCGTGCTTGGGGAGATCGACCTCTCGGTCGGCTACGTGGGACCGCTGGCCGGTATCGTCACCATCCAGCTGGTGGAACCGGCGACCACCAACTGGCCATGGTGGGCGGCGATCGTCGTCGGCCTGGTGGTCGTCGGCGTCTGGGGTTTCGTGCAGGGCACGCTGATCACGCGGCTGCACCTTCCGTCGTTCATCGTGACCCTGGCAGGGTTCCTCATGGCCAACGGCGCCTGTCTGATCGTGCTGGCGTTCGGGCCGTTCTCCGGGTACCCGCCGCTCACCGGCAACTCCAACAACGTCCACGTCATCTCCAACCTGATGTACGGCAACATCGACCCCACCATCAGCTGGATCGGCATGATCGTGGTCGTCGCCCTGCTCGGCGCCAGCCTCTGGCTGCGTGACAGCAAGCGGCGGCGCAGCGGTCTGGTGGCGCCGCCGGTGGGTCTCACGCTCATGAAGATCGGCTTCATCGCGGTCGTCGCGGTGGTGGTGGTGGCGATCTGCAGCGTCAACCGCGCGCATTTCGGCACCATCGCCGGCGTGCCGTGGGTCATCCTCATCGTCCTCGGCGTGCTCGGCGTCTGGATGTTGCTGCTCGAGCGCACCCGCTACGGCCGCTACCTCTACGCGATCGGCGGCAACGCCGAGGCAGCCCGCCGCGCCGGCGTCAGCCTGGTGCGCATCCGCACCACCGCGTTCGTCCTCTGCTCCATGACCGCCGGGCTCGCCGGGATGCTCTATTTCGCATACCTGGGCGGTGCTTCGAACAACATCAACGGTGGCCAGCTCACCCTGTACGCCGTCGCGGCCGCGGTCATCGGCGGCACCAGCCTCTTCGGCGGCCGCGGGCGCATGATCCACGGCGTGCTGGGTGGCCTGGTGATCGGCGGCATCTACAACGGCATGTTCCTCCTCGGGCTGGCCGTGCAGTGGGAGTACATCGTCACCGGGCTCGTCCTCATCGTCGCCGTCGCCATCGACTCGCTGTCGCGTCGGACCGCGGCCGCGGGGAGCGCCGCCCGGGTCTGAGGTCGCGCGCTGAACGTCAGGTGATCCGGGTCCCGATCACCACCGTTGCCTCGAGGTCCTCGTCGGAGACCAGGCGCGGCGCCAGGGACGTCGCGGCGACGAGCTGCATCGCCGTCCTCGCCTGCCGGTCGCTGATCTCAACCAACACGCTGCCGCCCCGCGACAGCCAGGCGGGGCAGCCGCCGAGCAGGCGCCGGACCATGTCCAGCCCATCGTCGCCGCCGTCGAGGGCCGCCCAGGGTTCGTAGTCGCGGGCCTCGCGCGGCAGCAGCTCGATGTCCGCGGTGGGAACGTACGGGACGTTGGCCACCAGGACGTCGACACGTCCGCGGAGGTCGCCGGGCAGGGCGTCGAAGAGGTCGCCGCGGTGCACATCCACACCGAGGCCTTCAAGGTTGCGCCGGGCGCATGCCACCGCCGCCTCGTCGATGTCGGCCACGTGCAGCTCGATCCCCGGTCGACCGCGGATGACGGCCGCGCCGATCGCGCCCGACCCGCAGCAGAGCTCGACCACCACGGCGTCCTCTGCGCTGACGGCGATGGCTTCGCGGACCAGCAGCTCGCTGCGGTGGCGCGGGATGAAGACACCGCGATCCACGGTCACACGGGTGCCGCTCAGCTCCGCCCAGCCGAGGACGTGCTCCAGCGGCACACCGGTCACCCGCTCCGCCACCATGGCGGCGAGGTGCGACGGGTCGCGTGCCGATGCGATGAGCATGGCCGCCTCGTCCTCGGCGAAGACGCAGCCGGCCGCCCTGAGAGTGGCGGTGAGTCACCTGCCGGGTCAGCGGCCGACGTACGCGCGATGGTCGAACCTCACTCGGGTGACGCGGCCCTGCCTCGACGGCGCGCAGCGGCGGCCGCGCCGAGGCCGAGGATACCCCGCCCCGCGCAGCCGACGGCGTGCGATCGACCCGCCGGGCAGGGGGCGTCGGGAACTTGTCGGCCATGGCGGGGCTGCCCCTCGCGCGCCGGCACTTTTCGGTCAGGGTGCCCTTGGTGTAGCCTCGCCAGTCGACGTGAGTGCGACGCATGCGCCGACTACGCCATTCCAATCGCCGAGAGCTGCCGCTCGAGCACGCCCCGGGGGTGGGAGATCACGCCGGCTCTGGCCGGGGGATTGGGACGCGGGCGAGCCCGTGGGCCCGCCGCGCGGCGGCGGTGCGCGCCCGCAGCGCCACCTACGGCTCGGTGGCGGTGTGGTTCTTCCGGCTTCTCCTGCTTGTGCCATTCGTGCTCATGGCGCCGGAGATCCTCGCGGCCATCCGCAACCGGCCCGATGCGGTGTCTCACCTCTCCAGCTCGACGGCGAACGTGCTCGGCACCTCCGCCTTCCTGATCCTCGTGCTGATGCTGTGCGTCACCCCGGTTCACACGGTGACAGGGTGGCGATGGCACATCGTCCTGCGCCGCGACTACGGCGTGGCGATGTTCGCCGTGGCCACGACCGACCTGCTCCTCGCCGCCACCACCACCGGCGACACCTTCCATGGCGGCCTGCTCAACCGAATCGGCGGGCACACCTTCCTGCTCGCCGGGTTGGTGTCGACGCTGCTGCTGCTGCCCATGGCGCTCACCGCCAACCGCCGTGCGCAGCGCTGGCTCGGTGGCTCATGGAAATGGGTGCAGCGGTTGACATACGTCGTGTGGGTGACGGTGCTGATCCACCTGCTCTTCCTGTTCGGCGTCACCTCGATCTTCATCGATGCCGTGGCCGTGAGCGCGCCGCTGCTCTTCCTGCGCGTCCCCGTCGTGCGCCGGTGGTGGAAGTCCGCGCGCCGTGATGGCCGGCGACGCGCGGCACGCGTGGCCGTGGGGGCCGTCCTGCTCGGGGTGTTCGCCGCCGGGTACCTGCCTCTCATCCAGGAGCTCGCCGGCAAGGGGGCCGCCGCCTTCACCCAGAACCCGGGGAATGGCTGAGCGTCGAGCGATCGCCGCGGACGAGGCCTACGCCGACGCCAAACGGCGGCGCCATCGGGCCCGGCTGATCATGCGCTGGGTCGTGCTCGCGTGCGTCCTGACGGCGGCGGCCATCGGCGCCCAGCAGTTCGTCAGCAACGGCCTTCCAGCCTTCCTCAACCGACCCCCCGGCATCGGCGCCACCCCGGCGACTCCCGCGCCCACGCCGACGCCAACGCCGACCGCGCAGAGGCTGGTGATGCGGCCGGGAGAGGCAGCGTGACCGGCTCGCTCAGCGGTTTCGCCGATCTCTCGACTGCGCTGATCGCCGACGCGTGCGTTCGCCTCGCGGCGCCGCTGCGCCTCGCCCCGGCGGGCATCTCTTCAACGATGCCTGCTGAGAAGGTCGCCGGGCGGGCGTTGCCGGCGCGCCACCACGGGAGCGTGGACATCTTCCTCGAGGCGCTCAGCTCCGCGACACCGGGCGACGTGCTGGTGATCGACAACGGCGGGCGCACCGACGAGGCGTGCGTGGGCGACCTGGTGGCGCTGGAGGCGGCATCGGCCGGCATCGTCGCAGTGGTGATCTGGGGGTTGCACCGCGACTCCGCCGACCTGCGGGCCATCGCGCTCCCGGTGTTCAGCTACGGGCGTCTCTCCGCCGGCCCGACCCGGCTCGACGCGCGTCACCGGGATGCGCTCGCCACGGCGCGGATCGGCGAGCACCTGGTGAGTGCGGACGACGTGGTCTTCGCCGACGACGACGGTGTGCTGTTCGTCGCCGCCGAGCTCGTCGAGGACGTGATCAGGATGGCGCGGAAGATCTGGCACACCGAACGCGAGCAGGCAGACCGCATCCGCGGCGGCGACACGTTGCGCAGCCAGACGGATTTCGCGGAGTACATGCGGCGGCGGGCGGCGGATCCCTCGTACACCTTCCGGCAACACCTCCGTGCCATCGGTGGGGCCATCGAGGAGTAGGGACGACCGCAGGTCAGCGAGGCAGCGGCCGGGTGGCGCCGGCCACGCCGGCAGCGCGGTTCAGCCCCGCCGCCGTTTCGGCCGAGCCCGCCGCTCGAGCAGCCCGACGACCTTCTCGACGCTCATCCCCTTGGTCTCGGGGATGAAGCGCGCCACGAAGACGACCGCGATCAGCGCCAGCGCTGCGAAACCCACCATGACCCAGGCCAGGCCGAACCGCTGGTTCAGCGTCGGAAAGCGAGCTCGGCGCCTGTGAGTCGAGCGCGGCGAGCACGCTCTCCCCCGCCGCGGATGCGGGTTTGGCCGTGTCCGTCATCGGCGTGCTCTCGCCACGTTCTTCCCCACCTGCAGCTCCCGGTATCACCACAATGGACAGGCGGCGACGAGCCTAGCACCGAGGTACCGGACGTACAAAGGGAGAGCCCATGTATGTGCACATATCGATCAAGCGACCGAGCGCCGGGCATGCAGGAGTGCTGGCCGAGTCGATGCGGCGGTTCGCCGCCGCAGCACGGACGCAGCCCGGCCTCCAGCTGGTCACGACGCTGCGTGATCGTGAATCCGGCGACCTCGTGGGTCTCGCCATCTGGGAGTCCGAGGATGCCGCACGCGCGGCGGGGCCGGCGCTCGCGGCCGCCGTTGAGAACGACGACTTTGACACGTGGGTTGCGCAGGACCGCAGCCTGCGCCTGACCGAGGTCGGGGCGACGACCGACGCGCACTGAAAGTTGAGCCACCAGGTCAGGATTCTGATAGGCTCGAGCGCATGGCGGATGACCTGTTATGGCCTGCCCGGCCACCTTTCCCACCTCGCGCAGCGACGTCAGCGACGCGGGTGCGCGCGATGATCCCGGGCGTTGCCGAGGAGGCGATCGCCGCCACCTTCGCCGCACATCAACGCGTTGCCCTGGTGGCGAGCTTCCAGGCCGAGTCGGGCGTGCTCATCGACATGGCCGCCCGGCTCGGGCTGCGTCCTGACGTCCTGGCCATCGACACCGGCCGGCTCCCCGCGCAGACGCTGGAGGTCATGCACAGGTTCCGTGAGCGCTACGACATCCGGCTGCACGTGTTGACCCCTGATGCCGCGGAGGTCGAGCAGCTGGTCGCGGGCCACGGCATCGACCTCTTTCGGGAGTCGGTCGAGCTTCGGCACAGCTGTTGCAGGGTGCGCAAGGTGCGGCCCCTGGAGCGAGCCCTGCGCGGATACGACGCGTGGGTGACCGGGCTGCGACGCGATCAATCGGCCACCCGGGCCACCACGCCGATGATCACCACGGACCACGCTCATGGCGGCATCGTCAAGGTGGCACCGCTGGTGAGCTGGACCCGCGCCGACGTCGACGACTACATCGAGCGGCACGACGTCCCCCGGCATCCCCTCTATGCCCTCGGTTACACCTCGATCGGGTGCGACCCCTGCACTCGCTCCACCGCACCCGGCGAGGACGAGCGCGCCGGTCGCTGGTGGTGGGAGCAGGAGGCGGACAAGGAATGTGGGTTGCACGAGCCGGCAGCCCTGCATATCCGCTGACCGTCGGCTGCGCCGCGCGAAGCTCCTAGGTCGCCTCCACGATCCACCGGTCGGTATGCGGGTCAGCGCCCACGCACGTCTGCAGGGTGAGCATGGGGACACCGGAGAAGGTGGTCATCCACGAGGTGTCGTCCCACCGGGTGCGGCCCACCACCCGTGAGATGTGCAGCGTCTGAACAAACCCGGTCGAATAGTTGTGCAGCATCACGGCCTGCCCGTCCTTGGCGAACAGGAGGGTGCCGAACATACCCCGCAGGCCGTGTGCGTACAGGTAGCTGTTGCCGGCGCTGCCCGGCGCGGCCGTGCCGGGGTAGTGCAGGGCAACCCAGTCGGGGATGTTGTTCGATCCATCACCGTCGCGCACCGGCAGGGCGATGGCGAGGCTGGGGACCTCGATCCACAGGCCGGTTCGAGGGGCGGAGGGCTGCGGACCCGATGCCGCGTGGCTTGCCGCGTACGCCGAGATCGGCGGCCCGTCGAGCAGGATGGCCGGCGTCTGCATGAACTGCACAGCCATCAGCACACCGACCACGGCGCCGCCGATGCCGCCCAGCGCGACCGCCCGCCTCGACCACCGCACCCAGGCAGGCGGCCGCCTCGAACCCGGGCCGAAGCGCCACTCGATCTCCGGCCGATCGGGAGCGCTCACGTCGGGCGGGTCAGTGGTCGCGACGGCGCCGGAGCAACGCGGGACCGGCGAACGCCAGCACGGCCGCGGCGATCCCGGCAGCTGTCAGGAGCGCAGCACCGACCGGCAGCGGATGGTCCGGGCCGGAGGTGAACGGTGTCTTGGTGGTCGCGGCCTGGACTCCGCCCGGGGTCGGCGTGGACGTCACGCCGCCACCGCCACCGCCGCCGCCGACCTCCACCGCCGCCGCCACCACTACCGCTGGGTGTCGGGCTCGCGGATGGCGTCGGGGTCGGCAGGGGGATGGATGGCATGCACCCGCCGATCGGGAGGCGCGGCGGCGCCGACGCACGAGCCGGGACCACTCGTGCCCATCGGGGTAGCCGGGCCGCATACCAAGGTGCTGCCCGGCGCGGGAGGTGGCGGGACGAGGCCGCACTGTTTCGCCTCCTGGGTCACGGATGTCCCGGCCGCCGTGCCCGACGGGATCTTGAAGGTCTCCGTGCCGAGGAGGTTGTTCCCTGCCGTGAGGACGGCCAGCCCGCTGATGGTGAAGGTGCAGGAGTTGTCCGCCGTCACTGCGCCCGTGGACGTGTACGCGAACGGCGAGGCCACAGTTGTGCCGGTGCACCCGGTCACGACCGCGTGGGCTGGGGCGGTGGGGGTGATGACGAAGGCGTCGCCGTTGGCCAGAGCGCCGACCACGGAGACGGTGCAGACATCACTCTTCCCGGCGGCTGCGGCACCGCCGGCGCCGGTCCCGGTGCACGTCTTGTTCGGGATGCCCTGCGCCGCGGCATGCTGCGGCCCCACGATCATGCCGGCGGCGACCGCGATCGTCCCGGCCAGGACAAGCACGGCCACGCCGCGACGAACCACTCTGTGGGTGATACCCATGACCCCTCCTTCCTCCCACCTGGGCCGGCACCTGCCGCATCCCGCGACAGCCATGGCAACCCTGGCGAGGCGGCCAATGTACGCGGTCAGTACCAGTCCTGTATAGCTGCGTCGTGAACGAGCCCGGCGCGCTGGTGGTGGGGGCTGGCCCAAGTGGCGCCGCGACTGCACTTGTTCTCAGTCGCGCCGGGCATTCCGTGACCGTCATCGACCGGGCGCACTTTCCGCGCGACAAGGCGTGCGGCGAGGGGCTGATGCCGCCGGGGGTCGCGGTGCTGCGCCGGCTCGACGTCCTCGATGCCGTGCTCGACACCGGCTCCCCGCGCATCCGCGGGGTCGCCTACAACCACGGTGCCGGCACGCCCACGGCATACGCCACCTTCCCGCCGCCCGTCGCCGGCGACGAACGGTTCGGGCTCGGGGTTCGCCGTACCTCGTTCGACGCCGTGCTGGTGGATGCGCTCCGGCGCGCGCCCGGTTGCACGGTGCTGGAGGGCGTGCGCGCCACCGGCCTGCGGCGCGATCGGTCCGGGCGGGTGGTGGGCGTGACCACGGACGACGGCCCCCTCACCGCCCGCTGCGTGGTCGCCGCCGACGGCCTCCACTCCAGGTGCGCGCCGCCGCCGGCTGGACCGGGGCGGCCGCGGGCGCCCGCCGGTACGGGATGGCCGGCCACTGGGCGGTCCGCGTGGCCGACATGGACCGGATCACGGTCACGCTTCGCGGCCGGCCAGGAGTGGTACCAGGCCCCGGTGGGCCCGGAGCTGCTGCTCGTCTCCACCCTGGCGGATCAGTCACGCCTCGCCGTCGTGGCCCGTGATTACGTTGCCGCCGCGCGCACCAGCCTGCCGATCCTGCGCGACGCCGAGCTCGCCTCCCCTCCCCTGGCCGCCGGCCTGTTCCGGCAACGGCCCTCGCGGATCGCGGGCGGCGGGCTCTTCCTCGTCGGCGACGCGGCGGGGTACGACGACCCCACCACGGGCGAGGGCATCGGCGCCGGGTTGGAGCTCGGCGAACGCCTCGGCGGCCACCTTGCCGCCCTGCTGTCCGGCGAGGTTGATGGCGCCACCGTCGAGGATCGCTACGCGCGCGACCATGCCGACCTCTGGCGCAACCGGCGGAGGGTCACCGCCCTCGCACTGCTGATGGCGCGACATCCTCTGCTCAGCCGCCGTGCCGTCGCCGCTGCGGCGGGACGACCGCGGGCGCTCGAGACCCTGCTCGGCGTCAACTGCGGCTACTGGGGCTTCGGCCGCCTCTCCGCGCGCGACTGGACCACGCTCGCGGGGTTCTGACTGCGCCGACCGGGCACCGGGATGAAGCGAGGGACGCCGGCAAACGCCTCCCGGTAGCCGGGCAGTCGATCGAGCAGCGCCTCCTCGGCGCGGATGCGGGGCCAGAGCACCGCGGCGTTGGCCGAGGGACAACCAGAGAGCGGCGCGGCGCGCGCCGACGGCGATCGGCAGGCACACGAATTCCAGCGCGACCGCCGTGTAGTTGGGGTGGCGCAGCCAGCGATACGGACCGGTCGTGACCACGCGGGTCGACGGTGACACGTGCGCGGTGACGTTCCAGCTGTCGCCGAGCGCGCGGATCACGCTCATGCGCAGGGCGACGGCGACGGCCAGGCCGGCCAGGGCAACGGTCTCGAGCCGGCCGGGGGTCCTCCGGCGCCGCGGCCAGGCGCTGGCGACGAAAAGCGCTGCATGGGCGGCCACCATCGCCGGGTAGGTGCGCGGTGATGACGGCGCCCCGCCCGGGAGGCGTCCGCGGTTGCGCGCCGACCGGCGCAGCTCGGCGAGGCGCTGCGCCGCCAGCGCGGACACCAGCAGGACGCGGGTGGGAGCGCTCAGCACTCCCAGGCGAGCTCCAGCAGCTCGACCGTGAGCCCGGGGCCGAAGCCGAGGACGAGGCCGCGGCCGGGTCCCCGGGGCAGCGAGGAGGCGAGCGCTTCCAGCACGAAGAACGTCCCGGCCGATGAGGTGTTGCCGCTGGTGCGCAGCACCGACCTCGTGGCCGCGAGCTGGCTGTCGCGCAGACCCAGGCAGCTCTTGACCGCGTCGACGATGGCCCGTCCCCCCGGGTGCAGGGCGACGGCATCGAGCGTTGGCGCGGCACCGGGTCCGCAGAAGTCGTCGACCAGCCGTGGCAGCGCCTCCGCCAGCACCGCCGGGAGCCGGCGCGAGAGGATGACCCGGAATCCGTCGTCAGCCAGGTCATAGCCCAGCGCGGCGATGGTGTCTGGCACCAGCACGCTGCGCACCGCCCCGACGCGGAGCCCGCAGGCCCCGTCGCCGTCGTCCGCCTCCAGCACGGCAGCCCCGGCGCCGTCGCCGAAGACCAGTGCGCTCAACAGGTTGTCGAGCGAGCGATCAGTGGGGCGGAAGGTGAGCGAGGGCAGCTCGACGGCCACGACCAGCGCACGCTCTCCGGGGTGGGTCCGCGCCCAGTCGACCGCCCGCGCCATGCCGCCGGCGCCACCGGCGCAGCCGAGCTGCAGCAGCGGCACGCGCCAGGCATCGGGGCGCAGCCCCAGCGCGGGGACGAGGTGGGCGTCCAAACCGGGGAGGATGAAGCCGGTGCAGGACGCCACCACCAGCAGTCCGATGCTCTCGCGGTCACCGCCCGCCGCGGCGATGGCCCGCTCGGCCGCGGCGACCGCCAGTCGCGGCGCGGCCTCGCTGTAGCGCGCGGTCTGCTCGCTCAGCGAGAGGGCGTCGAGCATGGCCTCGGGCTCCCGCACAAGGTGTCGATAGCCGTCGTCCAGCGGGTCGACGAGCAGCGACCTCCGGCGGGCGAGCTCGGGCCAGATGCGCGGCAACACCTCCACGACCTCCTGGCGGCTCACCCGCCGCGGGGGTGTCGCGGTACCCACCCCGGCCAGGCGGACGCGCACCGCGGGGGGCGCGGCACCCACGGACGGCGTCGAGTCGGTCCGAGATGGGACGGCGGTGGTCACGCGCCTGTCATAACACTCCCGGGTGCCCGCGCCCCTGTATGAGACGGCCGGCCACGTCCTGCCAGCCTGGTCGCTCCCCGCTGCGCTGCCGGGGTCCGGGTCAGACGGGCGCTGACCAGCCCTGCCGGGAGGGTGTGCGCTCCTCGCTGCCGCCACCCATCGTCGCGGAGATGCGCACCGTCTCGATGCTCGCGTCGTGGGCGGGCGGGCGCGCCACCCCGGCACCGGACGGATCGGTCACGGCGATGAGCCGATCGAGGAGGACGAACGCGGTGTCGCGGAGCCCGTGGGCTGTCTCCCAGAGGTCGCCCGACCCGGTGGCGCCGCGCAGGGCATCCCGCTCAGCGACAGTCCACGCCGCGGTGCGGACGAGGACGCGCGCCGCGTCCCACTGGCGCCGGGCCCGCGATCCCGTGGCTCCATCCGCGCGATCCTGCCGGGCCAGGCAGGCGCCGGTGACGCCGGCCACGGCGAGGGCCTGGTTGACGGCGTCGGCCGTGCGGTGGTCGTCGACCGGCCGCGTTCCCGCGTTGCCGTGGACGTCCAGCGCTGCCAGGGAACCGGGCAGCGCTGCGGCGCGGCCGCCGGCCACCGCGGCGGCGAGGTCGTGGCGTCGAGCGGCGCTGAGCCAGGCGGGAAGGGCGGTGGTGACCATCCAGTCCCAGAGGATCTGGCCGCGCCAGCCCTCCTCTTGGCGGTTGCCGCGGGTGTCGATCACCCGTGCCGCCACCAGACCGAGGCGCTGCCGGTGGTCGTCGTCGAGGGCGTCATTGAGCGAGCGAACCAAGGCGGTGATCACCGGCGAGGCCGACCGCGGGTGATCGCTGTGCTTCTCGCCTGACATCCAAGCGACCAGCTCCATGGCACAGACGCCGTCCTGGGGACGCCGGTGCCGACCCCTCTCCAGCCGGACGATCTCGGCAAGCTCACGCAATGTCGACCTGGTCATGTCGTGTCTCCCTGAGGCCAGTGCTTCGTAGTGTGCACCCGCGACGACGCCGTGGCGCGGCTCATGGCAGCTGCGCCACCGCCCCGGTACCAGCCGCGCATGATTAGCCCCCTCACGGGCGTTGATCGTGAGCAGGAAGGTCTGGGAGGGAACTGCATGGGTGTCCGAGTGACCCGCCGCACCGTCATGTCGATCACGGTGCTCGCCGTGGCGACCGCGCTGCTCCAGGGTTTGGCCACGTCCCGCAGCGCCACCGCGGCGCCGTTGAGCGGCGGACCCGCGACCACGACAGGCACCGCCGCCACCGCCGCCGCCGGCACCCACGGGATCAGCTTTGGACCGACACACTGTCGTTGACGACCAGCGCCTCGCCGGCGAGCCCGACGTCAAGGTCTGCGGACCGACCTCGACGTGGAGCTACGGCAACTGCGGGCAGGGCAACCCCTACGCAAGCGCGCCCTGGGGATTCAGCACCACGAGCAGCTTCGTCTGGCGATCCGAGGATCGCGGTCGCACCTTCAAGCTGGTGCCGAGCAACAACACCACCGGCAAGCCGACGGTCTGCCCGGGCGGCGGCGACACCGACCTCGCCGTCTCGCCGGGCAGCAGCCAGGCCCACGACTTCCTGAGCTTCATCGACCTCCAGGCGCTGACCAACTTCTCCAGCGGGACCTCGGCGGACGGCGGTCAAACCTTCCCCTGCGACCCGCTCTCGTCGGGGTCGACCGCGGTCGACCGTCAGTGGTTTGGCGTCTACAAGAACACCGCGGGCGCCCCGGGCAACGGCTCCAAGGTCTACCTCGACTACGACATCGCCGCGGCGTCGCTGACGCCTCTGTGCGCGACCGACCCGAGCGCGAACGGCAACCTGCTCGTGGTCCAGTCGTCCACCGACGGCGGCCTGACCTACGGGCCGATCACGCCGGTCGACTGCAATGACGGGATCGCCGGCAACATGCAGGTGAACCAGGTCACCGGTCATGTGTTCGCCGTGCACACCGCCTACAGCAGCCCCACCCGGACGACCACCGACCAGGTCACCGTCAACCGCTCGACGAACTCGGGCACGAGCTGGACGCGCGCCGCGGTGTACTCCTGCGCGGGCACCTGCATCGTCGGCCAGGACTTCGCGGTCCTCGCCATCGACAAGTCGGGAAACCTGTACAGCGTCTGGTCGCAGGCGCCCGTCGACGCGGGTGGCAACATCACCGGCCCCAGCCACGTCTTCATGTCGACGTCGAAGGACGACGGGCTCACCTGGAGCGCCGAGCACCAGGTCGACAGCGGCGCCACGACGTCAACCTCTTCCCGTGGATCGCGGCCGGCAACGCCGGCGCCGTCGACGTGGTGTGGTACGGCACCACCAAGTCGGCATCCGCGCTCAACTACGACCCCGGGAGCCAGACGACCGACTGGTTCCCGTACATCTCCCAATCGCTGAACGCCACCAGCGCCAGCCCGACGTTCAGCACCCCTGTCCCGGTCTCCCAGCATCCCAACCACAACGGCGGCATCTGTACGAATGGCATCGGCTGTACGACGGGTGGCGACCGCAGCCTCGCGGACTTCTTCCAGGTCGAGGTCAACAAGCAGGGGGGCGCCGACGTCATCTGGGCGGACACCTCGAACAACGGCAACAACGGCGGCAACCAGGCCGCGCTCATCGAGGAGGCTCAGCAGCTGAGCGGCAGCACCCTGTTCGGGAGCAGCCTGGGCGGCTCGCAGACGCGTCTGCCGAGCCGTCACCGCCACGCCCTGCCAGTCCGACCCCACCGGCGACGCCAGGTATGAGGCCAACGGGGTGGTCGGGTCGAACACCCCCAAGCTGGACATCACGGGGTCGACGGTGAACCTCGACCCCGCTGATCCCACCAAGCTGGATGTGCGCATGAAGGTGGCCAACCTCAGCTCGCTGCCGAGTGCGACCGACGTCACCGGCGGCGCCTTCGTCGACTACCTCACCAGCTGGAACTTCCACGTTCCCGGCAACACCCAGGCCCAGTACGACTCCACGGGGAACGTCTACTACGCGTACCTCGAGGTCAACACGGCAGCGACATCGCCGAGCACCGCAACCACGGCATACGACGGCAACACCTGCAGCATCGGGACCACCCACCCCAAGGACCTGGTGTACCCCGGCCAGCATCTGATCACCTACCGCGTCAACCAGGCGGCGGGCACCATCGACCTCTTCGTGCCGCGCAGTGACGTGGGCAATCCATCCGTCGGCTCGACCCTGTTCAGCGTCACCGCGCACACCGTCGACCAGGCCGCTGCCGCCGGCCCATTCGACTGCTCGACCCGTGATCCCAACGGGAACAACCAGGACCCGGCCGGGCAGATGTTCAACGTGTACGACAAGAGCGCCGCGTACACCTCCATCCTCGGTACGCAGAGCGGGGATGGTGGGAGCTGTCACGAGGGCGACGGCACCGGCCACGTTCGCGGGACGCAGGCGGGCACCGCGAGCTTCAGCATGGACGCGGACCGCTGCGAGGATCGCGACACCGACAGCGTCACCTACCAGGACGCGGCGTGGCACGAGCTTCCAGTCCACGGCGGTGACCGGGGCGGTGTTCAACGACGTCGGCTCGACGCACACGGTGACGCTGACCGGCACCGGGCTGGTCAACGGATCGCCCACCACATTCGTCGCGACCGCTGTCGACAACGGCACGACCAGCCTGGACTCCTTCGCCATCACCCTGGGCAACGGCTACGCCAACAGCGGCTCGCTGCTCGACGGGATCATCACCCTGCACTAGCCGGGAGGAGGGCGGCGATCACTTGATCGTCCGCCCTCCTCGCAAGCATCGGAGCGTCGAACCCTGGCCGCCGGTTGGCGTCCGGGGTGGTCGCGCTCAGCTCGACGGTGGCTGGGGTACCGCGGTGCCGTCGGCGACGGTGAGCCCGTCGCCGTCAGTGTCGAGGCGAGACGGCGTGGCATACGTCGGTCCCACCAGCTGGATCTCGTGCAGGGTGCCGGCGTTCCCGATCACCGTCGACCCGTTGACGGTGCCGTGGTCGAAGCCGACGGCGCTGGTTGATGCCAGCCGCGCCTGGCCACCGCCGACGGTCGGCGCCTCGTGGATCCACTCCGCGCTGGTGTGGGTTGAGGCGTAGGTGAGGTTCTTGGTGAAGCTCGCGCCGGTGGTGTGGTCGCTGACAGTTATCGTCCAGGCTCCCACTGAGACCTGGTTGACGTCGACCGTCATCGAGTCACCCGGGTGGATGGCCATGCCGCTGATCCTGACCTCGGGCGCGGGCAGGATCTCAGTCCAGGCGTAGTAGTTGGCGCGGCCACCGACACTCTCCTCCGACGTCCCCGCCTGGATGAGGTCACCCGTGCTGTACCCGCCGATGCCAACCCAGTCGGCGGCGTACCTGTTGCCGCTGGTGACCTTCACCTTGGGCACCACCCACGAGCCGGTGACGCGGGTGTAGCTGCCGCCGGTCACCGCGGCGCCCGACCAGTTGCTCGACTGTTCGAGTGCGGACGCCCATGCGGCGGGGTGGAACGCGGCATGGGTCAGTGCGGCGGGCTGAACCGGGGAAGCCGCGAGAGCGCTCCCCGCGGCACCCAGAGCCGCCGCCATCGTCACAACACGGCGCATCACCACCCCTCCTGAGACCGACCTGTGTCGAGGCGGCATCTTACGACCCGGGTACGGCCCTGATCAGCGTCTCCACCACCGCGCCAACCGCTCCCGCAGCGGGGTGACCCGCCGCCGGCCATCGGGCTCGGGGTCGGCGAAGAAGTAGGTCAGCCGCCTCACGTCGCCCTGCGCCCTCTGCCACTCGATGCCTGGACGCACCGCCTCACCGCCGCTTCGCTTCATACCTGTACCTCGAGTCCCGCTGCCGGCCACACGGGTTGGTGACCACTCAGTCATCCAATGTAGGGACGGCAGGGTGCCCCGATGTCGCGGCCCCGCAATCACGCGGCTACGCCGGCGTCACAAGGAGAGGAGGTCGACGCCTCGCGATCTCATATCCAGTCGAAGGTCACCGCGAAGACCACGATGGCGATCGCGACCACCGCGGCCAGGAGCGCCAGCACCACCCAGGCCGCCCGGCTCCGCTTGGGCTCCACACCGACCCGCCTGTTCACTCGCCGCGTCCGCGGGATCCGCCGGTGGCGCCGGCCGCCGGTGCCCCGGGGGCTGGGACGTGGGGGAAGCGTCGCTGCTCGTCCATCTGGGGATTGTATGGTCGGACCCGATGACAGCAGCGAGGCGACGTGGCGTGTGCCCAGGCGACGCCGCCCCTCCGGCGCGGCGACCGGATCGGCACCACGGTCCCCGGCTGAGCGGTGGGCATGCCCCCGGACGGCGAGAGCCGGCCGCCGGCGGACGGGCTGGTCCGGGCCACCCGGGACTTGCTTGCCTTCTACGGGGTGCGCCCCTTCTCGGCGCGTCGTGAGCGGCGGGATCGCGCGGCGAACGCGCGGCTGGTCGCGATCACCGGGTCTCGCGTTGTTGCTGCTGCTGCCCGTGCCCTACGCGACCGCTCTGAGCCTCGACGTGCTCTGGCGTGTCCACTACTTCAGCGGCCTCCTCCTGGTTCCGCTGCTCGGGGTGAAGCTTGCCGCGACCGGCTGGCGAGCCCTCCGCTACTACATGGGCGACCGCGGCTTCCGCGCCGACGGGCCGCCTCATCCGATGGCGCGACTCAGCGCGCCCATCCTGGTCGCGGCGACCGTGGTCCTCTTCGTCAGCGGTGTCGCGATGCTCCTTGGCGCCGACCGATTCGGAGCCTGGAGCACGATCCACAACGGTTCGGCCGTCGTCTTCACCGGGGCGCTCGGGCTCCACCTGCTGGCCCACCTCTGGGACAGCCCGGCTGAGGTGCTCGCCGACGTCGTCGTCTCCCCGACACCGCCGGCGAGCCGTGTGCCCGGCGCGCGGGGCCGCCTTGGGCTGACCGTGGCGGCGTTCGTCATCGGCATCGGCATCGCCACGGCGGCGATGCCGGTCTCGCACTGGCAGGCAGCGCCGGACGGGCGCGCAGCACCGCGATGGCTGACGGGGGACCGGGCGACCGCTTGCCACTCTCCGGACGCGACGCCTGACCGGCAGCGGCTGGCCCCGGTCAGCCGGGCTCCAGCGCGACGTGGTGCATCCAGCCGTACGTGTCCGGCGCCCGTCCGTACTGGATGTCGAGCAGCGCTGATCGCAGACCGCTGGCGCACGGGCCGATGCCGTCGCCGCCCGTGGTCACCTCCCCTCCCGCCCAGCGCAGCTGCCTGATCGGCGTGATCACCGCCGCGGTCCCGCAGGCGAAGACCTCGGTGAGGCGGCCGTCCCGCGCCCCGTCGCGCCATTCGTCGATGGAGACCTTGCGCTCGACCACCGTGTGGCCCTGGCTCCTCGCCAGGGTCACCAGTGATTCGCGGGTCACCCCCTCGAGGATGGTGCCGGTCAGCTCCGGGGTGACCACCGTGCCGTCGGCGAACACGAAGAACAGGTTCATCCCGCCCAGCTCCTCGATCCAGCGCTTCTCCACGACGTCGAGGAAGACCACCTGGTCGCAGCCGTGGTCGTATGCCTCGCCGAGCGAGACCAGGCTGCCCGCGTAGTTGCCGGCGAACTTGGCGGCGCCGGTCCCGCCGGGGGCGGCGCGCGAGTATGTCTCGGACACCCACATCGAGAGGGGCTGAGGCCCCGACGCGAAGTAGGCGCCCACCGGCGAGGCGATCAGCACGAAGGTCACGTCGGCGGCAGGACGCACGGTGAGCCCCACCGTGGCGCCGAACATGAAGGGTCGGAGGTACAGGCTCATCTCCTCGCCCCGCGGTATCCAGGCGCGGTCGGTGCGGACCAGGAGGTCGGCGGCGGCGATGAAGTCCTCGGCGCGGCAGGACCGGCAGCGCCAGGCGTTGCGCGGAGCGCGCGAACCGGGCGGCGTTGGCGTCCGGCCGGAACGTCGCAGCGCCACCGCCCGGCTGCGGATAGGCCTTGAAGCCTTCGAAGATCGCCTGGCCGTTGTGGAAGACAGTCGTCCCCGGCTCGAGCGGGAGCGGCCCGTAGGGACGCAGCCGGGCGTCATGCCATCCCCTCTCCGCATCCCAGCTCATGGTCACCATGTGGTCGCTGAACGCCTGGCCGAACCCCGGGGCGGCCAGGATCGCCTCCCGCCGGGCCTCGTCGACGCCCGGCGCGGGTTCGACGGTGAAGGTCACTGCCACCGGTCGCCCTCCATCACGCCAGCGGCCGGGCCGGCAGACGATACAGCCGGCGCGCGTTGCTCTCGAAGATGCTCTCCCGGGCCTCATCGAGCCAACCCGCGCGCGCCGACCCGGTGAGCCGCTCGCTCACCGAGCGCCACGCGTCACGCAGCACCACGCAGCCGAACCAGTGGCTCTCCGGGGCGCCGTGGCCGTCGCTGCCGAGCGTGACCCGGCCGACCGGCGCGACGTCGAGCAGGCGCAGCAGGCGGTCCGCGGTGGTCGCCGGGCTGAACAGGTTGCACAGCGAGTACTCGGTCCACACCCGCGGCCTCACCGATGCCAGGTAGCCCGCCTGTTCGTGCCAGGGGTACGAGGCGTGGATGAGGACCACGTTGGCGCTCGACCCGGCGGGGGTGCGCAGCACCTCGTCGAGCAGGAGCGGGTCGGCCTCGGCGAGCCGGATCTCCGAGTCGCCCATCCCGGTGTGCACCTGGAGCGGACACCCGGCGTCGGCGCAGCGCGCCAGCAGCCGGCCGAAGAGGAGGTCACGCAGGGCCTTGGCGCTGCGCCGGGCGGGGCGACCGGCGGCGCGGTCCTCGGCCAGCCCGCGCTCGGCGGCCGCCAGCGACGCGTCCGGGTCCACAGCCAGGCCGGTGCGGTAGGCGAGCACCGTCTTGAAGCCGACTGCCCCGGCAGCGAGGGCCGTCGTCCATGAACGCGTCGACCTCGTCGACGATCTCGGACACCCCGCGATCCTCGCCGAGCAGCCGGTCGAGGACGGGCTCCAGCCGGGCCAGCTCCCACACCGGCACCCCGGCCGTCTCTGCGATAGGCGGCCGCGTCGCCCGGGGCCAGCCCATGCCACCCCGCGTCCATCACCATCCCGGTCGTCCCGGAATCCGCGAACAGGCCGCGGACGTAGGCCGCCCAGTCGCGCGCGGCCACCTCGTCGCGGGCGCTGACCGCCTCCGTCCGGCGCGCAGCCGAGGTGCTGCGCCAGGCGCACGCGGAGCATCTCCGTGACCAGCCGCGTCGGCTCGATGCTCAGGCGCCGGCGGTCCGCCTCCTCGCCCTCGGCCACGTCGAGCGTGAACCGGGCGAGGTCCAGGGGCTCGAACGCGAGCGGGAAGGGATGGACGTGGTCATCGATCATCCCAGCAGCTTGGCGTCCTCGCCTCCCTCCTCGCCGAGGATGGAGCCGATCCGGGCGACGGCGGCGGGGTTGCGCGACCGCAGCGTCAGCACCGCGACGATGCCGACGACCAGCCAGATGCCGGTGATGTACGGGGTGAGGTTGAGCGGGAACGGCGGCTGCGGGTACACCGAGCCGTAGAACGCGGCGCCGAAGACGACGGCTCCGATCAGCGGCACCAGCGCGTGGAGCATCGGGTTGTAGCTCGCCTTGGTGCGACGGAAGAACGCCATGCCGCCGAGGCAGAGCATGATGTAGACGAGGATGACCGCCAGCGTGCCCAGTGTCGCGTAGAAGAAGTACACGGTGGTGGTGGCGCCGCCGAACGCGTCCTGCGGGTAGACGAACCCGATCAGGGCGGCGGCCGCGGTCGACACCAGCGCCACTGTCACGGTGGCGTTGACCGGCGTCTTGTAGCGCGCGTTCGTCCGTGGCGAACCAGCCGGGCAGGACGCCCTCGCGGCCCATCGCGAACAGTGTGCGCGCCGCGGCGGTGGCGCAGGCCAGGCAGACGATGAACGCGGAGAGCATGCCGCCGATCTCGATGAGCGTGGGGAACGGGCCGCCGACGAACTTGCCGGCGACGGTCTTGAGCGCGAAGGAGTCGGCGCCCGCCGTGGCGCCGTTGTCGACCCCGAAGCCGATGGTGATGGCGTACGTGGTCAGCAGGTAGAAGACGATGGCGAAGCCGGTGGCGGCGATGATGGCGATGGGGATGGAGCGCCGCGGGTTGGCCGTCTCCTCGCCGAAGTCGGCCGCGGTCTCGAAGCCGATGTACGAGGTGACCCCGAGGATGATCCCGTAGAAGACGCCGTTGAACCCGCCGGACACGGTGTGCCCGAAGGTGAAGGGCTGCAGCGTGTTGCCGCTGTCGCCGCCCTTGCCGACCACGAAGAGGTCGACGAGCACGATGACCGCGATGGTGACCGCGCCGACCATCAGCTGCACGGTGGTGGTCACCTTGATGCGGACGATGGACAGCGCCACCAGCAGGGCCATGCCGATGAGGAAGAAGGGGAACCACCACTTGGTGTCGAGCCCGAGCAGGTTGATCGCCAGCCCGGCCACCCCGGCCATGGTCATGGGCACGAAGCAGGCCAGCCCGAAGGCGTAGAGCCAGCCGGCGACGAAGCCGCCCTCCTTGCCGATGCTGCGCGACGCGTAGGTGTAGGCGTACCCCGCCGAGGCCATGCGCCGGGTGAACCCGATGATCACGAACGCCAGGGCGAGGACGCCGACGCCGCCGAGCAGGAACGCGAGCGGCGTGGAGCCGCCGGCAACCAGCGCGACGCCGGGCACGTTGAGGAGCATGGCCATGCCCGGGGCCAGCACCGACACCGAGATGGCGACGGCGTCCCAGGTGCTGAGCGCGCCGCGCGCCAGCGTGTTGGCGCCGTCCGTGACGATCCCCGGGCCCGCCGGCGGATACCGGAACGGGTCCGCGTGTGGCTGTCATCGACTCGCCTCCTGTCTGTGACTCGCTGTTCGCATGGCCGGGCGCCATGAGATCGGTGTCGCCGTTGATGAAGTAATCGAAGGCCAGGGGTGTGCAGTCGCGCTCCACGAGCCAGCGGTGGAACGCCTGGTGGACGGGGTGCTGCTGGTACCGCCTGAGCTCGTCGACGCCGTCGAACTCCATGTAGAGCAGCCGCGAATACCCGCGGGTGCGCTCACCGGTCAGGTCGCTGCCGAAGCGCAGCTGGTTCATGCCACCGATCTCGCCCGGCCACGACGCCACCTGCGCGCGCATGTCCGCGTCATCGGCTGCGGACAGCTCGCGCGGGAACGAGAAGAGCACGACGTGCTGCAGGGCCATGCTCAGTACACCTCGAAGTACTCGCGCATCTCCCACTCCGACACCACGCTGCCCTCGGGTGGCGGGCTCTCGGCCACGGCGGCCTCGTAGCGTGCGTTCTCGGCGCGCTTCATCATCAGGTAGAAGTCGACGAACGCCTCGCCGAACTCGCGCCGGAACAGCCTGTCCGACTCCAGCGCGGCTGATGGCGGCCGCCAGCGACGTGGGCAGCGGTTCGGCGCTCCTCCGCGTAGGGGTCGGAGGTCACCGCCGGCGGTGGCTCGATGCCGCGACTGATGCCGTCGAGGCCGGCGGCGATGTTGGCCGCCATGTAGAGGTAGGGGTTGGCCGCCGGCTCGCCGAGGCGGTTCTCGATGTGCGTGCCGCTGTCGCCCGCGCCGCCCTGGACGCGCACCATCACGCCGCGGTTCTCGAAGCCCCAGCCGATGCGGTCAGGCGCGAACGAGTACGGGCCGGAAGCGTCCGTAGCCGTTGACCGTGGGCGTGGTGAAGATGGTCATCGGCTTGGCGTGCTCGAGCAGGCCCGGCGACGAACTGCCGTCCCACCGGCGACAGCATCTCGGTCTCCGAGGCGAAGGCGTTGCCACCGCCGTCCACCGCTGTCAGCGACTCGTGGAGGTGCCACCCCGAGGGGAAGAAGTTGGGCAGCCCCGGCCAGCACATGAATGTGGCCAGCAGACCGCGGCGCCGGCAGATCGCCTTGATCGCGGTGCGGAACATGATCATCGCGTCGGCGGCGTGCAGCCCGGTCATCGGCGCCACGGTGAACTCCATCTGCCCGGGACCCCACTCGTCCTCCATCGAGCGCGGCGGGACGCCCACCGCGGCGAGCCCGTCGCGCAGCGCGCGCAGGGTGTCCTCGACGCCGTCGAGGCGGCTCTCGGAGAGGAACTGGTAGCCCTGCTCGAAGACGTCCACCGCGCGGCGGCGGCGGTGGCGCGCCCGTCTGGTCGAGGCGCGATGCGCTCGCCGACGAGGCGGACGATGTAGTACTCGACCTCGAGCCCAGCGGTGTAGCCGTAGCCGGCGGCCTCGAGCCGGCGCAGCTGCTCGCGCATGATGGCGCGGCCGTCCAGCGGCACCGGCTCGGCCGTTGCTGAAGTACACGTCGCACAGCACCCAGCCGGTGCGATCCGCCCAGGGGAGCACGCGGAAGGTGCCCGGGTCGGGGACGATGACCACGTCGGGGAAACCGGAGAACTCCGGGATGCCGAAGCCCCCGCCCTGGGCGAACGCCTGCGGGAAGACGCCGTTGGAGGTGTCGAGGCTGTAGATGGCGCCGGAGAAGTCGGCGCCGTTGCGCATCGCCGCGATGGCCGCCTCGCGCGGACAGGAACTTGGCACGCGGGATGCCGTGCTGGTCGACGAGGACCACGCGGACCGTGCGCAGGTCCTTCTCGCGGATCTGCGCGACCACGTCGTCGACGGCGGCGAGCTGCTCGTCGGTGTGCAGGCCGTGGCGCTCGACGAAACCGGCCGAGCCGACCCCCTGGTCGCCGGCGTCGGGCCGCCTGTCGCTCACGCCGCCCCTCCCTGTTGCGCGGGCGTCAGCTCGCTGTGCATGGAGTCGAGGAGCTGGATGGCGAACCGCTTCGGCTGCATCTCGGCGAGGGTCACCAGCGTCTCGGTGCGCTGCACCCCGGTGATCTGCCAGACGCGCTGCAGGAGGAGCTCGCGGAGGTGGTTGTGGTCGCGGACCACCAGCCGTGCCAGCAGGTCGATGGCACCGGTCACCAGGCTGACGTCGGTCACCTCCGGGAGCGCGCGGAGTGCCTCGATGACGGGCGCCAGCGAGTGCCCCTGCACCGCGGTGATGGTGAGGTACACCGTGACCGGGAAGCCCGCCTCGGGCCAGCCCACCTCGATGGAGTAGGCGCGGATCACCCCGGCGCGCTCGAGCCGCGCGATGCGCTCGCCGACGGCCGGGGGCGACATCCCCAGTGACCGGGCCAGGCTGCGCTGCGAGAGCCGGGAGTCGCCGGCGAGGAGCTGCAGGATCTCGAGGTCGACGGCGTCGAGCACCGCCGGGCGTACCGGGCCTGCGACCACGCCGGCCAGGCCCGCGAGCGGCGCCGCGCTGTCAGCCATCCGTTAGCCGTCGTCGGACTGCAGAGTTGCCATTTGCCCGCCACTTCGGCACCATCCCCTTTCATCCGCGGTGGCTCAGCGGCGAAAGTCTGCCGGTCGCACCACACGCTGTCAAGACGTCCGAGGAGGAACCTCTGTGCTGACGCCCACCTCGTCGCGCCCGGCGTGGTCGCCGGCGTTCGCGCGCCGCACCGAGGGAGTCAGCGGCGAGCTCGCCGCCATCCTCGCCCTGGCTGCCGGCAGCGACCTGATCAGCTTCGCCGGCGGCCTGCCCGACCCGCAGACCTTCCCGGTGACCGTGCTGCTCGAGCTCACCCGGACGCATCCTGGAGGGCGACCCGGAAAGGGCCTTGCAGTACTCGCCGACCCCCGGCCTGCCCGGGCTCCGCGCGGCGTTCGCCGACCGGCTCCAGGTCACTGAGGGGCGGCGCCCGGAGCCCGCCGAGCTGATGGTGACCAGCGGCAACATCGACGCGGTCGGGCTGCTTGCCAAGGCGATGGTGGACGTCGGCGACGTCGTCGCGGTCGAGTCGCCCACCTACCTCGGCGCCATCGACGCCTTCCGCGGCTACGAGGCCGACATACGCGGTGTGCCGGTGGAGGCCGACGGCCTCGACGTGGAGGCATTCGCCGAGCTCTGCGCCGCCACCCGCGTCACCGCTGCTCTACACCATCCCCGATCATCAGAACCCGACCGGGATCACCATGTCCGCGGAGAAGCGGTCCGCGCTGGTGGAGGTGTGCCGCCGGCACGGCGTGCTGGTCATCGAGGACGTCGCCTATCGCGAGCTCGGCTTCACGGCGGACCGGCCGCCATCGTTGTGGTCGCTGGCGCCCGACCTCGTCGTCCAGACAGGCACCACCTCGAAGACGTTCTTCCCCGGCGTCCGCCTCGGCTGGGCGGCGGGACCGGCGCCGGTGCTGGCGCAGATGGTGATCGCCAAGCAGAACTCCGACCAATGTGCGGGCGCGTTCGGCCAACGGCTGCTCGAGGAGTACATGCGCGGCGGTCACATGGACGCGCAGCTGCGCCGCTCGACGGCCCTGTACTCGGGCCGGTGCGACCTCATGCTGGCCGCGCTCGACGAGCACATGCCGGCGGGCTTCACCTGGACGCGTCCGCGCGGGGGTTTCTTCGCCTGGCTGTCCGGGCCGGAGTGGCTCGACGCCACCGAGCTTGCCGGGCAGGCTCGCGCGGCGGGCGTGGCGTTCGTGCCGGGCCGGCCGTTCCACCCCGCGCACGACGGCGGCAACCGGCTGCGGCTGGCGTTCAGCCTGGCGGGCGATGACGACATCGACGAGGGCGTGCGACGCCTCGGCACACTGTTCAGCGCAACACTGGAGAGACGATGAGCGACGCCGCGCAGCACTTCACCACGGTGGCCGGGGGCACCCCCGCGGCACCGGGTCGGTACGTCGACGTCGGCGCCATCGAGCCGGTCGAGTTCGTCCCCGGGCTGGGGTTCCGTCCCGTGGTCGGCGACGCGGACGATGCTCAACTTCGTCACCTTCGAGCCCCACACCGAAGCGCCCATGCACGTGCACGAGGAGGAGCAGATCGTGCTCGTCCTCGAGGGTGAGTTCGAGTTCGAGATCGATGGGGACGTGCGCACCATGCGCGCCGGCGACGTCGCGGTGGTGCCGAGCTGGGTGTCACACGGGGCGCGCACCAGGGACACGGCCTGCCGTGAGGTCGACGTCTTCACCCCGCCGCGGCGCTCGCTGCTCGACCACGCCGCGCGGCAGACGCCGCCGGCGGGCGCGGGGGTGTAGTGGACCTGCACCTGGGCGGCCGGCGCGCGCTGGTCACCGGCGGCTCGAAGGGCATCGGCCTCGCCGTCGCCGAGGAGCTCGCAGGCGAGGGCGTCGACGTGGCCATCTGCGCACGCACGCGAAGCGGAGGTGGAGAGCGCGGCGCAACGGCTGCGCGCTCATCGGGCGCACCGTCCACGCGCAGGTGGCCGACGTCACCGACGCCGCCCAGGTCGAGGAGCTGGTGCGGCAGAGCGCGCAGGCGCTCGGCGGGCTCGACATCCTCGTCAACAACGCCGGCGCAGCGCATCCCGGCACCTTCGAGACGCTGAGCGACGACGACTGGCGCGCCGACCTCGACGTCAAGCTCTTCTCGCAGATCCGCTGCACGCGCGCCGCCCTCCCCCACCTCCGCGCCAGCGCCGCGGCGCGCGTCATCAACATCAACTCGGTGTACGCGCGCTACCCGGACCCAGCCTTCTTCGCCACCACGGTCAACCGGGCGGCGTGCCTCAACCTCTCCAAGGCGCTGGCGCGTGAGTTCGGCGGTGAGGGCATCCTGGTGAACAGCGTCAACATCGGCTTCGTGGTCACCCCGCAGTGGGAGAACATCCGCCGCCGCCGTGCTCCCGACAGCACCGCTGAGGAGTTCTTCGCGGCGCTGGCGCAGGACGAGGTGCCACTGGGTCGCTTCGGGACGCGTCGAGGAGGTGAGCGGGCTGGTCGCCTTCCTGGCCAGCGACCGGGCGAGCTACCTCACCGGGACATCGATCGACGTGGCCGGCGGCATGGGCAAGTACGTCTGATGTGCCGGTTGCTGGCGTGGGCCGCGCGCGACGCATGCACCGTCGCCGACGCCCTCGGCTCCGCTGACCTCGCCGCCTTCACCGCGCTGTCACGTCAGCACGCCGACGGCTGGGGCATGGCCTGGTGCGCGCCCGGGGAGCGGGACGACCCGCCGAGCGTGGAACGCTCGACGACATGCGCGGCCGACGACCCGCGCTTCGCCGCGCTCACCCAGCGGCGCGCGCAGCGAGGCGGGTTTCGCGCACCTGCGCTGGGCCACGCCGGGGCTGCCCGTCGTCCTGGCCAACACGCACCCGTTCGTGCACGAGCGCCTGGCCTTCGCGCACAACGGCGCCATCCACCCGCAGGAGCGCCTTGACGACATCGTGCCGCCGGCGTGGCGCGCGCAGGCGCGCGGGACCACCGACAGCGAGCGGTACTTCCTGGCCGTCGTCGCCGCGATGGCGGACGGCGCCTCGGTCCTCGAGGCGGTCGCGGACGTGGTCGAGCGGATCTTCGCCGGCTTCGAGCCCACCAGCCTCAACGCCATGCTGCTGGCGCCGGATGCCGTGTACGTGGTCAGCGCGTACGACCCGTCGAGGGTGCCGCCGGTGGGCGCCTCATCCGGTGGTGAGACCACATCCACGGAGCTCGACACCGTCTTCTACGACCTCCATGTCCGCGCGCGTGCCGGTTCGGTGGTGGTGGCGTCGTCGGGGTTCGCACAGGCTGCGGAGGACGGCTGGGAGCCGCTGCCGCAACATGACCCTGCTGCGCATCGAGCGGGGCACGCTGCGCACCTCGGCCGACTCGCTGCGACCGGTCGGCGCCGCGCGCTAGCTGCTCAGCCCCAGCGCAAGCCCGGCGTTGATGCCGGGGGGCGCTGCGGACACGCCGGCCCTACCGTTGAGGCCGGCGTGCCCGCTCGTGGTTCAAGCGTACGGGTACCCGGCCGGGGGAACAGGCGCGGGGCCGGTGCCGCGCTTGAAGGCGCAACCGCCCAGGCCGCCGTTGGCCTCGTTGCTCCACAGCGGCTGGACCGCGAACGACTGGCGCCCGAACTTCAGGTCACTGACGTTGAAGTAGGCACACTTGTCACCGTTCTCGGACTGGGTCGCGTCGTTCCAGCCGTCCTGGTACGGAAAGGTGTTCGGATCGGTGACGGCCTCGGCGTACTCATGGCCGCCGGCCTCGCTGTACGGGTCCATGTAGCCATGGCCGAAGGCGTCATCCTGCTTGTACCCGTAGTTGGCGCCGCAGCCCGCGCCCTGCTCGGGCACGTAGGGCAGGAACGAGTACTTGAGCCCGTTGCCGCCGACATTGGCGATCTCACTGTGATACGCGCAGTAGACGGTGCCGTAGGCGGTCGCCGTGGTGCCGGGCGGGGTGAGCACGAACACCGTCAGGTCGGGGTCGATGCTGTTGGGTTGAGATGGGTGGCGCCCTTGAGCGCCTCCTGGGCGATCGCGTCCTGGGTCAGCTGTTCAGCCAGCCCGGTGGTGACGATCGCCGCCGGGACGGGACTGGGATCGATCCAGGTGCCCTGCAGCACGTGGCTCGGGTTGGTGACGTAGCGGGCGTAGGGGTTGCCGGCGCAGCTGGTGCTGCCGGTGGTGATGTTGTCGCAGTACTGGGTCTGCAGACCGTTGTAGGCGGTGCCACCCATGCCCGCGAAGAACTGGCTCACGTAGTTGATCGCCTGGGTGTTGGTGTAGGTGAGGTGCGACGTCGTGCTCGTCTGTGTGAAGCCGTCACGCCAGGCGGCGCCCCAGAAGACGATGTACACCTTGGGGCTGCGCTCGATGGTCCCGCTGTGGAAGATCAGGTCGCTGGCCACCTGCTGGGGCGTCGGCGTGTTGCCGGGTGCCGCGGCCGGTCTGCCCGCCACCGTCCAGAGGATGTGGGGTGCGCCCACCTGGGGGGCCGCGGCACTTGCCGCCGCCGGCATGGCGCTCGAGGCGCCGGCGAGGACTAGGCCGGCGGCCACCGGCAGCAGGGCGAGGCCGCGCAGCGTGCGTCCACGAATGGGGCTCTGCTCGAACATCAAGGAGACCTCCGCTACATGGGTGCGGGCGCTCGCCCGCTGCCCCTATCAACGTCGGCCGCCGCCGGATCTTGCGAACCCGGGGCCCTGTCGCCGGCGGCTTACCCGCCCGGCTCGGTCACGCCACGACGCTGTACCCCGAATTGGGTATGGGTGCGGAGACCAAGCTCCCGCCAGAATTCGGGGCCTGTCTCTCCGCGCCGCTGTGCGGCGCCGATGTCTCGGAACGCGGTCTCGCAGCCGGCCGGCGCGAAGATGGTGAGATTCCGCCCGCCTGAGCTGCCGACGACTATTCCGTGGGGCACCCCCCGGGGTACGACGACCGTGGCGCCGACGCCGGCCGTGAACTCCTCATCGCCGACCGTGAAGCGGTACTCACCCTCGAGCACGTACCAGCATTCCTCTGCCTGTTCGTGGATGTGCAGCCCGGCGCCCTTGCCGGGAGGGATAGTTGCCTCGGTCAGGCTGAAGCTGGCGCCCGACTCGGGCGACACCTTGAGGCAGAACTCGTGACCGTGCTCCGGCCACGCGATGCGCTCGCCACCCTCCGGCGGGACCAGCGGTGTCGTCATGCGGGTTGGTCCTCCCTCTGCGACGGACTATTCCATCCCAAGCCCGTGGTTGGCAACGGCCAGGTGGGTCGCACCAGCGTCGCCCGACCTCATCCGGGCGGCGGTGGGATAGCCGCCAGCGATGACCGTCACTCGGCGGAGATGGCCTCGAGCACGTTGAGCCGCGCCGCGCGTCGCGCCGGCAGGATCGCCGCGAGGAGACCGATCACCAGCGCCCCCACGGCGTAGAAGAGCAATGACACCCACGGAACGGCGACATGGCCAAGCCCGGTGAACGCGAGCGCTCTGACGACAGCGACTCCCAGGGCGATCCCGACGATGATGCCGAGGATCAGCCCCAGGAATGCGATCAGCACCGACTCCCAGCGCACCATGGTCCGCGTCTGCCTGCGCGTCAGCCCGATCGCGCGCAGCAGACCAAGCTCTCTCTCGCGCTCGATGATCGACAGCGCCAGCGTGTTGACGACGCCGAGGGCGGCGATGACGATCGCCATCACCAGGAAGACGTCGATCGCCGACGTCAGCTGGTCGATCCCCTGGCTCTGCAACGCCAGGAAGGAGGCCTGGTCGTAGCCTTTGAGCGTGGGGAAGGCGGCCAGGTCCGCGCTGAGCGCCGCCATGCCCGCGGCGTGCGACACGCCTGGAGCCGCTCGCAGCAAGATGATGAAGGTCTGCGGTTCGGGCACGTACGTCGCGTACTGCTGCGTGGCGATCATGTACCCGGTGGTGATGGCGTTGGGGTTGAAGATGCAGCCGATGCGCTCGGTGACAGTCGTCCCGACCGCGGGGAAGTTGACCTGGATGTTGTCGCCGACGTGCCAGCCGTGGTTGGAAGCCTCGGTCTCGTCGACGAAGATGGTGTGGCCATCTCCCAGCGACTTGGGGTCCCCGGACGCTACATCGAGAGTGAAGAACTGCTGGTAGTCGGCGGGGTTGGCGGCGAACACCGACGCACTGACGCCGTTGATCAGGATCGTGCCCTGCTTGAGGTCGTCCACCGCGGAGAAGTGCGTGTCCTTGGCAAGCGCCGCCGTCGTCGCCGGGCTGATGGCGCCCTGGCCTCCGCTGGCAAACACCATGTAGTCGGCCTTGACGGCCTGCTGCAGGGCGACCTTGGTCGAAGCTTTCGCCGAATCCGTGAGCACGGCGATACCGACGACCAGACTCACCCCGATCATCAGCGCGGCCGCCGTCGCCGCCGCCCGCCGCGGCGCGCGGATCGCGTTGGTGCGCGCGAGCTTCCCAGGCATGCCGCGGAA
The DNA here is from genome assembly GCA_963850385.1 of Candidatus Dormiibacterota bacterium. Lineage (GTDB taxonomy): Bacteria > Chloroflexota > Dormibacteria > Aeolococcales > Aeolococcaceae > Aeolococcus. The sequence continues at coordinate 985,254 of CAWKKS010000001.1, read as the reverse complement.
CGCAGCGATGGGGATCCCGAGGATGCCCGGCGATGGGCACGACGGTCAGTGGCGCCAGTGACGAGACTCCGAGGTACAGGAGCAACGCGCCCACGCCGAGGAGCTGAAACGCTGCCCCCGTCCCGGCAAAGAGCCCAAGCCCGATCAGCACTGCGCCGAGAATCGTGACCGCGGCCCCCGCGATGATGCGGACCCGGCCGAGCGGCTGCGCGGCATCGCCGGCAACGCGGATTGCCTCGACGGGCGCGACGCGGCTCGCCTTGCGCGCCGGCAGCACGGACGCCGCAACCGTGATCACGGTCCCGAGAACCATCCCGATGATCACGGTCGACGTTTGCAGGCTGAGCTCAGCCTTCGGCAGGCCGGAGCCCACCGAGCCGACGGCGGCGTAGAGGCCGTGCGCCAGGAAGAGACCGGCGACGACCCCGATCGCCGACGCGACCACGCCCGTGATCAATGCCTCGGTCAGCACGAGCCGGAACACCTGCCCCCGCGTGGCGCCGAGCGCGCGCAGCAGCGCCAGCTCGCGCGTCCGCTGCGCGATGAGGATGCTGAACGTGTTGATGATGATGTACGAGCCAACGAAGAGCGCAACGAGCGCGAACACCAGCAGGATCGTGCGGAGGATCCCGAAGAACGAGTCGATGCCCGACACCTGCTGCCCGATCACGGTGGCCTCGGTCGCCGCCTCCGCGTAGCTGGGCAGGCTGGCCGCGACCCGGTCGCGCAGCTCGGTTTGGGAGACGCCGGGCGCCGCGCCGGCGTCGATCTGGTCGAACTTGCCCTGCAATCCCAGCTGCTGCTGAACGACGTCGAGCCGAAAGAGGGAGATGGTGGCGCCGGCGAGACTGTCGGCTGAGCCGTAGCCCGCGATGCCGGAGACTACGAAGACCTGCTTGGCGCCCCCGTTGATGACGTACTGGATCTGTTGCCCGACTGTGATGTGGTGCGCCGCGGCGGTCGCGGCGTCGACGACGACGTCGTTGCTGTGAGTCGGCGGCGCGCCGCTGCGAATGCGGTACGGCGACAGCTGGGGATCGACGAGCCAGTTGGTCGCGAACTGGGGTGGCCCCCCGCCCGATTCGTAGGGCTTGCCCGTGGCGTCAAGGAGGGTTGCGCCGGCGCGGAAGATCACGCCCTCCGCGGCGCTCACACCGGACACGCTCATCACGGTGGGTAGCAGTGAGCTGGGGATGGGCCGGTGCGCGTCGCTGAAGCCGCCGTTCTGGCCGCCGGCATCGAGGTGACCGCGCACCACGACCGCGACGCCGGTGCTCTGGCTGGTGAAGATGCTGTCGAACGTCGTCTGCAGTCCGTTGGACAGCGTGAGCGTTGCGGAGACGAAGGACACGCCCAGGACGATGGCAAAGGCGGTCAGCGCGAGCCGCAGCTTGTGCGCGAGCAGGCCCGCGATGGTCACCTTGGTCACGAGTTCAGCTGCCCAGCGTCTTCATGTACTCGAGGATGGCGTCCGTGGTGGGGTCGGCCATCTCGCGCACGACCTTCCCGTCGGCGAGGAAGACGACGCGATCGGCCCGCGACGCCGCGCCGGGATCGTGGGTGACCATGACGATGGTCTGGTGGGCGTCGTCGACCGCGCTGCGCAGGAAGCCGAGGAGCTCGGAGCCCGAGCGTGAGTCGAGGTTGCCCGTCGGCTCGTCCGCAAAGATGATGTCGGGGCGGCTCACCAGCGCGCGTGCCGCCGCGACGCGCTGCTGCTGTCCGCCGGACAGCTCGCCAGGGCGATGCGTGAGGCGGTCCTGCAGGCGCATCGTGCCGATGACCTCATCGAGGGTGGCGCGATCCGGCTTGCGGCCGGCGATGGCCAGGGGCAGCGTGATGTTGTCCGCCGCCGACAGCGTCGGCACGAGGTTGTACGACTGGAAGATGAATCCGACCTTGGCTCGCCGCAGCAGCGTCAGTTGCTTCTCGCTGAGCGTGCCGAGCTCGACGGAGCCGATGATGATCTTGCCCGAGGTGAGCGAGTCGAGGCCCGGCGAGGCAGTGGAGCAGGGTCGACTTGCCCGACCCGGAGGGCCCCATGATGGCCGTGAACTGTTGCCGCTTGAACGCAACGCTGATCCCGTCAAGAGCCGTGACCGCGGCATCGCCCTTGCCGTACACCTTGACGGCGTCGATGGCCTCGGCAACCACTCCCGTCGCCCCAACCGCACCAAGCGGCGTCGACTGAGGGGATGGCACGGTCTCTGTGAGGTCGGGCACAGCAATCCTCCGGTGATGGACGCTCTCGTCGCGCCTACCGTAGCAACACGGCTGGCGTTGGCCGCTTCTGGGCCTCACGCGTGTGGTCGAGGCCTCGACAGACTCAAGCGGTCTCCGCGCCGGACAACGGACTCGGAGGGCTGTGCGGACCCTCTAGCAACAGCTAAAGGCTCAAGCTGGCGCTGCCTCGCCGCGCACCGCTGCCTCGATCTTGGCGACGTCGATCTTCTGCATCTCCATCATCGTCTCGAACGCGCGCTTTGCCACATCGCCGCCCCTGGCCAGCGCATCGGTCAGGACACGCGGCGTGATCTGCCACGACAGGCCCCACCTGTCCTTGCACCAGCCGCACGCGCTCTCCGCGCCGCCGTTTCCCACGATGGCATCCCAGTAACGGTCGGTCTCTGCCTGATCCTCGGTGGCGATCTGAAAGGAGAACGCCTCGCTGTGCTTGAACGTATCCCCGCCGTTGAGGCCAAGGCACGGCACGCCGCACACCGTGAACTCGACCGTCAGGACGTCGCCGGCCTTGCCGTTTGGATAGTCGGACGGCGCCCGGTGCACCGCGTTGACTGTACTGTCGGGAAAGGTCCGGGCGTAAAACCGCGCGGCCTCTTCGGCGTCACGGTCGTACCACAGGCAGATCGTGTTCTTCTTCATCCTTCCTCTCCACTTGCCCTACCGCCGATCGGGACCCTGGACGATCCGGCAGTTGAGCATAGTCAAATGGTGGTTCTCGCAGCTCGTCGCAAGGGACCAACGCACGCGTTCCGGCGCAACCGTTCTCCACCGACGCGCAACTGGCGTCGCACGCGACGGCGGGGTCCGGGCCGGATCCTGGCCGGTTTTCCCCCGCTCTGCGGACTGGCTAGGATCGTCTGCGTGGGCGTCGAACTCATCGAGCTGACCGTCAAAGACAGAGCGGCGTGGCGGCGGTGGCTGGAGAAGAACCACAGGGCATCGCCAGGGGTGTGGCTCACCCTCGCCAAGAAGGCGAAGCCGGGCCCGACGACGCTGACCTACGACGAGGCATTGGAGGAGTCCCTCTGCTTCGGCTGGATTGACGGGCAGCGGGGAGCGGGCGACGGTACAACTGCCCGGCAGCGCTTCACCCACCGCGGGCCGCGCAGCCGCTGGTCTGCTCGCAACGTCGGCATCGTCGAGCGGCTGCAGGCGGAGGGCAGGATGGAGCCGGAGGGGGAGGCCGAGGTGGCGCGGGCGCAAGCCGACGGCCGCTGGGCCGGAGCCTACGCCGGGCCGGCGAAGAGTGTCGTGCCCGCTGACCTCGCTGCTGCACTGCGCGCCAACCCGGCGGCGCAGGCGATGTTCGAGATTCTCACCTCGCAGAATCGGTACGCCATCCTCTATCGAGTGGAGGCTGCACGGCGGCCGGAGACGCGGGCCGCGAACATCGAGAAGTTCGTCGCCATGCTCGCTCGCGGGGAGACCGTCCATCCCCAAAAACGTCAGATCACGGATTGAGAGAGTACCCGAGGACGGGAGCGGGAGACGAGACTCGAACTCGCGACATCCAGCTTGGAAGTTATGCGATGTGTTTTGTATTCAAAACCGGCCGACCACCCGTTTAGAGCGTTAGATTTGACCTTCTTACTCTGGGCTTTTGGCTCGGCGCGCCTCATGTCGGACGATAAGCTCATGCAAACGTCGCGACGTCCTCGACAGGCCCACGTACTGGACGATGACCTGGCCGAGGATCACCTCTTGCGTTTCGCAAGGACGGGACAGGGCCAGCCTGACGATCACCGTCCCATAAACTCCGGGAGCCACCGCCCGCCGATGGCGTTAGGCCGTTAGGGTGGCCTCTCACGCAAGGTTGGCGCCCACAACATGGCGCGCGAGCAGGACCTCCGCGGCTGCCAGGGCCGCTAGGAGCAAGAAGGGCGGCAGGAAGCTGCCCGTGCCGCTGCGCAGCAGGCTGACGATGAAGGGACCGGTGGCGCCGAGCAGATAGCCGTAGAAGAGCATCGTGGCGGTCAGGGTTCGGGCCGCGTCCACGCTTGACGTCATCGCCAACGGCACCGTGAGAGTGAGTGGAAAGATGCCGCCCACACCCAGGCCGAGAACGATCATCCACAACCACGGCAAGGAGGTCGGGCTCACGGCTACCAATGCGAGGCCGATGGCGGCGACGACCCCGGTCACCCGCAACCCGTCGGCCAGACGACCGGTGCGCTGCACGAGAAGCGAGCAGGTGAGAGCGCCCACCACCTGCATGGCGGTGAAGAACGACAGCAACAGGCCGGCGCTCACCTTGGACCAGCCGTGTTCCTCATACAGGGGCGCGAGCCACGCGAGCACGCCGTAGTAGACGATGGACTGCACCCCGAAGAAGCAGGCCGCGAGCCACGCCTGCCGTGTGGGCCGCGGGAGCGCGACGCGAACGGTGAGCGCCTGTCGGGGTGACGACGCGGCGATCACCAGCCATAGCGCCGCCGCAACCATCGCGACGAGCGCCCAGATGGCGAGCGCGCTCCGCCAGGTTGAGGGCAGCGCCAGCGCGAGTCTCGGCGTACCGAATGCGGCCAGTCCCGCGCCCGTGTTGATCCCCACTGCGTAGATGCCCGTCATCAGCGCCCCGTGCGCCGGGAAGTAGCGGCGCACCACAGCCGGGAGCATGGTGTTGCCGGCCGCGATGCCGCAGCCGAGCAGCACCGCGGTGGCCAGGAGCACCAGCGGCGAATCAGCCCAGTAGCGGATGCCGGTGGCGACACAGACGATGAGCGATGGCCACGACGATGGTGCGCTCGAGCCCGAGCCTAGCCCCCACCCGTGCGCTGAGCGGTGAGGCAAGCCCCATCATCACCACCGGAGCTGTGGTAAGCAGCGACGCGTAGACGAGCGTGGTGCCGAGGTCATGCACGACCTGCGGGAGCACCGGCCCCACCGAGGCGATCCCCATGCGCAGGTTCAGCGCCAGGATGAAGATCGCGGGGACCAACAGCAGCAACGGGAGCCGCGGGATGGCGGTCGCGACCGGCTCGACGACGTCAACGGTTTCGAGCTGCGGCTCGGCGGTCACCACCGGCGAGGGACGAACCCGGTACGGGAGCGCTGCAGGACCGCGCCGGCGGCCACACCGGTGTCCTCGCCGTCGCGGACAACCTCGCTGCCGTCGACGTACACACGGTGCACACCTGCACAGAATCGGTGGGGCTGGTCGTACGTGGCCCGGTCCATGACGGTGTCGGCGTCGAAGACGACGAGGTCGGCCGCGGACAGCCGGGCCGCACCGCGCCGCGGTCGTCCATTCGCAGGCGCCGTGCCGGCAGGGAGGTCATCTTGCGCACGGCCTCCTCGAGCGGCACGACCTCCTCGTCGCGCGAGTAGTGGCCGAGGACGCGGGCGAAGGAGCCGTAGCTGCGCGGGTGCGGCGTGCCGCCCGCGTCCGGGCTCAGCGTCCAGCCGTCGCTGGCCACGGCCACTGAGCGGTTGCGCATGACCCGGCGGATGTCCTCCTCGCCGATGGCCGCGATGACCACCTCAACGCCGCCTCCCTCGTCGCGGAGGAGGTCGAGAAAGACGTCGACGGGCTCACGGCGCTCGACCTTGGCGATGTCGGCGAGGCTGTGCGCGGCGAGGTCGGGTCGGCGGCCGCCGTGCACCGATGCGATGGTCACGGTCTCCGGCTCGAAGTCGCGCTTCGGGCGGCCGTCGGTCGGCCCCTGCAGCATCTCGGTGCGTGCCGCGGCGCGTATCTCCTCGTCCTGCAGCCGCTCGCGCATCGACGCGATTCCCCCCTCCAGCATCCACGTCGGCAGCAGCGCGGTAAGCGTCGTCGATGTCGCCGTGTACGGGTACTGGTCGAGGAGCACGTCCACGCCGTCCGCCTGGGCGAGCGCGACGCGAGCCAAGCTCCGTTCGGTGAGGCCCCAGTTGCGGCTGCCGAGAACCTTGTGGTGGCTGATCTGCAGAGGAGCGCCGGACCGCGCCGCCACCGTCAATGCCTCCTCCACGGCGGCGAGCAAGGCGGGGCCCTCGTTGCGCATGTGCGTCGCGTAGAACCCACCCCGGCTCGCAGCGACGGACGCGAGGGCGACCAACTCGTCGGTCTCCGCATAGCTCCCTGGCGAGTAGATAAGCCCCGACGACACACCCGCGCATCCCTGCGCAAGCGCCTCGTCGACGTGCGCGCGCATGGCGTTGAGCTCGGCGTCGGACGGAGGCCGCCGCTCGAAACCCATCGCGGCGATGCGCACCGACGTGTGGCCCACAAGCGTGACCACGTTGAGCGCCAGAGGGAGGGCGGCCAGGAGGTCCGCGTACCCGCCCGCGTCGGTCCAGTCCCAGGTCAGCGCGCTGCCGAGGTGGGCCGTGGACTCGCGCAGCAGGCCGGCCCGCGCGGGGTCGACCGGGTACGGCGTGCTCCCGCAGTTGCCCGTGACGATCGTGGTCACCCCCTGACGCACCATCGAGTTGGCGCGTGGGTATCGCGGGAGGGTGAAATCGCAGTGGGTGTGCAGGTCGATGAATCCCGGCGCCACGGTGAGACCGGTCACGTCGACCACCGCCGCCGCCGCCCGAGACGAGATCCTCCCCCACGCTCGACGATCAGGCCGTCGCGCACCGCCACGTCCGCGTGGCGAGGTGGCGCGCCGGTGCCGTCGACGACGGTCCCGCCCCGGAGGAGGACGGACCCGCCCCGCTCCGGCGCTGCCGGCGTGGTCAGCTGCTGACGTCCGTGACCGAAACTGCCGCCGCCTTCGACGCGGTCATGCGCATGCCCCACTCGATGTGGCGCTGGAACTGGACGATCATGATCGGGTGGATGCCGCGGGCCTGCAGCGCCGCGTAGTCGTGCGCGGCGATGATGCGCTTGGCCTCGTCGTCCACCTCGGGATAGCTGGCGAGAACCGCATCCGGCTTGTCGAGGAACTCGACGAAGAGGTCCTCGTCCTCCTGGATGTCATGGAGGAGACGGTGCACGTGGAAGTCACCCGCCCGCGGGCGGGGGTACATGCAGCTTGTCGTCTGCCATTGCCCTCTCCTCGTCAGAATTCGATGACGGCGTAGCCGCAGTGGCCGGAATCCCAGTAGGAGTGACGCGTCGCGCGCACGCCCTCGCCGCGCGCGCCCAGGGCGATCGCCCAGGTGCGCAGCTCCACCATGCCGATGGCGTCGAGCTCTGCCGCGGTCAGCGACACGAGACGGTCGATGTCACCCGCCTCGAGCCAGCCGAGCACGCGGTGGTCGGCCTCGACGTCGGGAGCGCTGAATCGGTGCGTGCCCGGGTAGTGGGACATCCCACCGGTGGACACGATGCCGACGCGCGTGCCCTCGCCTCCGCCCACGACGCGATCGCCCGGCCGAGGTCGAAGCAGCGCCGGATCGACGGCTGCGGAGGCACGTAGGCGTTGACGACGAGCGGCAGGACGGGGACGTCGAGCCCCTCCTCCACCATGAAGTTGAGCGGCACCAGGAAGGAGTGGTCAAGGACCTCGTTCTGGCTGAACGCGGGGTCGAACCCTCGGTCGAGCAGGCCGTCCATGAGGCTGTTGGCGATCTCCGGGCTGCCGTTGAGCTCGATGCGGCGGCGGTTGAACTGCGCCACCACCGGGCTCGCCGGTGAACAGCGTGAACTGCGGCACGAGGTTGAGGAAGTGGTTGTGAAGGTGGTCGAGCGCTACGATGATGAGCGCGTCCACCTTCTGCTCGCGGGCGCGGCGGGCCACCGTGCGGTAGCCCTCGTGCATCCGGGAGAGCTCAGCGGGGTCCTCCTCCTTCGGCTGGGTGAAGATCTGCGGCGCGTGCGAGACGCAGAAGCCGAAGGCGACGCCGCCCTCGCGCGTGGCCTCGCCGGCGCGCACACCTGGCGATGTGACGGTGGTCATACCTGGTCTCCCCGTGACTGGACTGTTGGCGGTGATTCGGATTCACGTGACGCCATGGCCCGGGTCGACGAATGCGTACTGGGCGTCACCCGCGGTGAGCGGGGCGCGCCCGCCGGCGAGGCCGCGTGGCCAGTGCACCTGCACGCCCGCCGCCCGCGCCGCCTCGTGGTCCATGCCCCCTGGCGGCGAGGCGATGTCGACGACGATGCGGCTCGCGCAGGGCGGCAAACGCCTGGGAGGGCACGGCGTCAGTGGACGGGACGGTGTTGACGACGATGTCGGCGTCCCCCATCGCGGCCACGCGCTCCGCGTAGGCGACGGGGGTCGCCCCGCACTGGCGGGCGCGCTCGAGCGCCTTGGGTTGGCGCGTCGTCACCACCGGCGCACAGCGTGCGGCCACGAGGTAGTCGAGGATCACCGCGCCGGTCACCCCGTAGCCGACCACGAGGATGCGGTGCTCGCGCAGGATGCGCTGGTGAGCTCGATGAGCAGACGCAGCACGCCCTCGGCGACGCCCGTCGAAAGCCGCGTGGCGAGACCGAGGTCGTCCTTCAGCTGGAACAGGGTCACATCCATCGCACCGGCGAGGGTGTCGAGCGCGGGGTTCGAGCGGCCCAGCACAATGCCGCCCTCGGACAGCGCGGAGCGTTCGAGCAGGTCACGGCCGAGGACGATCGGCTCCGGCGCATCGGGCGCGTACATGACATCGCCATTGAGCCCCGGCGACGGCAGGATCAGCCACTCCGCGCCCGCCACGGCATCGGGAAGCTCGGCAGCGACCCGCACGCCGTTCGACTCTCGGGACGCCTGGCCGTAGCGCACCGCCTCGTGGCCGTCCAGTGCCAGTCGCTCGGCGATGTGCACCTCGCGGCCGTCACCACCAAGCACCGCGACGCGGTATCGCCTCATGCGTGAACCTCCATGTGTGTCGTGTTTGTCGCCAGGTCCGCATCGCAGGTTCGGAGCGCCTCGCGCAGGCGCGCCGTCTCCTCGGCAGTGCACGTGGCGTATGGACCCCGCACCGCCGTCGACCCCGCGTACCCCCGCAGCTGCATTGCCGCCTTCACCGCCGCCGGCTGGCCGATGGTCCCAATGGCGTGCCGGTACGGTGCCAGGGCGCGATGCACCGCCTGCATCGTCGCGAGATCGCCGCGGGCGGCGGCGTCGACGAGGGTGAGCGTCGCCTCCGGGAACACCCAGCTGTTCGTCGAGGTGAGACCGTCGACCGGCGCTGCCAGCGTCAGCGTCGCCGAGAGGTCGGATGCGATGAGCACGTCGACGGTGTGCCCACCTGCTCGGATGGCGTCGATGCCTGCAAGCAACCGCGAGGAGTCCCGCGTGCCCTGCTTGATCCCTTCGTACGCCTCTCCTGCCAACACTTCACCCAACAGCGTGGGAGAGAGGTCGTGCCCGAAGACGGGGTTGTTGTAGATCACAAGGCGCCTTCCCACGGCCGCACCGAGCTGGGCGAAGTGGCGGTAGAGGTCACGCTCGGTGGTCTCCGTGGCCAGCGGTGGCGCCACCATGACCGTGTCGGCGCCGTGCTCCAGCATGGCCGACGCAAGCCGTGCCGACCCCTCCGTCGAAGTCGACGCCGCGCAGGCCATGATTGCCGTGCAGGCGCCGGTGGCGCGGACGGCGTCGAGGATGTCCAGCCTCTCGGCGTCGGTGAGGGCCGTGAACTCACCGTACGCCCCGGTGAGGAGCACGCGGCGGATCCCCGCGGCAGCGATGCGCTCCACGTTCGCCGCCATCGCGGCGCTGTCGACCTTGCGCCCATCCAGGCTGAACTGCGTGGGTGCGATCGCGTACAGGGTCATCTGTCGGCGTGGGACGTTGATCGCGCTCACCGTCAGGTCCGGATGTGTTCGGCGTGAGCAGGGCGACGGTGCGCCGCTGCGGAGGCGCCGAGGTACAGGCGGCCCACCTCGGGGTTGTCGAGCAGGTCGGCCGCCGCATCCTCGATGCGGACCCTGCCGAGCTCGAGGACGGCCGCGTGGTCCGAGACGCGCAGGGCGGAGCGGGCGTTCTGCTCCACCATCAGCACGGTGATGCCGTCGCGCGTCATGCCGGCCAGCGTGTCGAACACCAGCGTGCGGCTCTTCGGATCGAGCCCCAGGGAGGGCTCGTCCGCAAGGACCAGCGTGGGCTCGAGCATGAGTGCCCGGGCGAACTCGATGATGCGCTGCTGACCACCCGACAGCGAGCCGGCATGTGCATGGCGGAACTGCATGATCGTGGGAAAGCGCTCCGCGAGCCCCTCCGCCCGGCGGCGTACCAGGGCGTTGTCGCGCAGGATGTACCCTCCCATCAGGATGTTCTCCCACACGGTGAGCGTGGGGAAGAGGCTGCGGTCCTGGGGCACGTGCACGACCCCGGCCTCGAGGATGCGACGCGGCGTGAGTCCCTGGAGAGGCGTCCCGTCGAGCTCGATGCTGCCGGACTGCACGCCGATGAGACCGCTGATGGCGCGGAGCAGGGTAGATTTGCCGGCGCCGTTAGGACCGATGAGGCAGGTCATGCGCTGGCGCGGCACGCTCAGGGTGACCCCGCGCAGCACGGTCCCGTAACCGTACCCGGAGACGACGTCGCGGATCTCGAGACATGTGTCGATGGTCAGTCCCCCAGGTACGCGTCGAGCACGAGCTGGTTGCTCTGCACCTCGGCCGGGCGGCCGGCGAAGAGTGTCTTGCCGTGGTCGAGCACCACGAGCGGGTCGCAGAGGCTCATGACGAACTCCATGTTGTGCTCGATGACCAGGAATGTCATGCCAGTGGCGTGGAATTCGCGGACGCGCTCGGTCATGAGGTCCACCATGACATGGTTCACACCCGCGGTGGGCTCGTCGAGGAGCACCAGTCGCGGCTGCCCCATGAGCACCGCGGCGAACTCGAGCAGCTTCTGCTGCCCGTACGAGAGCTCGCCCGCCTTTGCCTCCGCAAGGCGGATCAGGCGGAACTCCTCGAGGATGTGCATCGCGTAATCGACGGTGGCTCGATTAGCCTTGGACATGCCCCACACCGCGAGCCCGCGCTTCGGCGCCGCCACGAGCAGGTTGTCGAGCACGTCGAGCTCGGGGAGGATGCGCGCGCGCTGGAAGGTACGGCTCATGCCGCGGCGGTACATGGCGGTGGGGTCGGGTCGGGGGATCGGTCGACCGTCGAAGAGGATGACGCCGGCGTCCCTGGCCAGGTAGCCGCTCAACATGTTGAGGACGGTGGTCTTGCCCGAGCCATTGGGTCCGATGAGCCCAGTGATGCTGCCGCGGTTCACGCTGAACGAGCAGCCGTCGACCGCGACGATGCCGCCGAAACGCTTGGTGAGCCCGTCGACCTCGAGGATCGCACCCGCCTCGGTCATCCCACCGCCGCCACGTCACCGACGGACTCGGCCTGTCTGGCGCTCGTCCTCGCCCGCGGAGATCTGCCGGCGGCGGCGACGCAGCGCGCGGTCACCGATTGTCGTGACCACGCCCGCGCGGCAGGAAGAGCATCACCGCCACGAACACGGCGGCATAGGCGACCAGGTAGAACTGGTTGCCACCCAGCGAGTAGGCGAAGTACTGCTGCGCCGGGGTCAGGATGAGCGCGCCGACGAACGGTCCCCACAGCGTCCCGATGCCGCCGAGGTAGGCGACGAGAATGATCCCCATCGCCAGGAACTCACCGTCGAACGCGAACTGTGGGTAGACGGTGGTCAGGTAGTACGCCCACACGGCCCCGGCCATCGCGGAGAACGCCGCGCTGCCGGCGAAGGCGGCGAACTTCGGCACCGACGGTCGCCACCCCGAGGCCGCGCGCCTTGTCCTCGTCCTCGCGCACCGCGAACATCATCAGCCCGAGGCGGCTGCGCTTGACGTACGCGCACGCCAGCAGGGTGACCGCGAACACCGCGAGCATCGCCCAGTAGAAGTATTCCTCGTACGTCCCCGGAGGGAAGGGCGCCTGGGGCACCTGGAGCCCGGGGCGCCGCCCGTCACGGCGGTGAGGTTGAGCGCGCAGTACTGCAGGATGATCACCAGCGAGATGGTCACGATGATGAACGGGAGTCCGCGGGTCCGGAAGGCGATGAACCCGAGCGGCAGCGAGATCAGCGCGACGACGATGCCGATGACCGGCACCAGCGCGAACGGCAGGAAACCGTTGCCGACGCCGATGTGCTGGAAGGTGAGCGCCAGCCAGTACGCGCCGAGCCCGAAGAAGGCGACGCTGCCGAGCGACACGTACCCGGTGTAGCCACCGATCAGGTTCCAGGCGGAGCCGAGAGCCGCGTACATCAGGGTGAAGATGCCGATGTTGACGATCCAGCTCTGCGCGCCGCTGAACGGGAAGAGCGCCAGCAGCGACGATGACCGCCACGCCGATGAGGAGCCCGCGGCGCGCAGGAGCCGCTGCCTCATATGGCGTCCCGGGTGCGCACGCCGAACAGGCCCTGGGGGCGGGCGATGAGCACGACGACCAGGAGCATGTAGAACGGAAGCGACGACCACGCCGGCGAGAGCTCCGCCTGGACCAGGGACTCGGAGAGCGCCAGCAGCACCGCCCCGGTGATGGCGCCGGCGTTGCTGCCCAGCCCGCCGAGCACGCAGATGGCGAGGAGGCGACCGATGAGGTCGTAGTGGCTCGCCGGGTCGAAGCTGCTGACGAGCCCGAACATGGCGCCGGCAGCACCGGCGGTGGCCGCGCCCACGCCGAACGCCAGGGCGGCGGTGCGATCCGTGTTGACCCCGAGCAGCTTCGCAGCGGACTCACGCTGCGACACCGCTCGCACCGCGCGGCCGAACTTGGTACGGCTGAGCAGCAGCCACATGCCGATGAGAACGACCACGGAGAGCACGAAGGCGAGCACGCGGACCAGGGGGAACTGGTAGCCGAAGACCGTCACCGAGGTGTTCTGGTAGCTGGTGATGATGCCCCTGAAGTCGGTGCCGTAGAAGATGCTCAGGATGCCCTCGATGCCGATCGCCATGGCCCACGTCATGAGCAGCGAGAGGCGGTGGGCGTCGTAGCGGATCGGCCGGAGCAGGAACGTCTGCAGCGTCACCCCGAGCGCGAACATCAACGGGGTCGAGACGAGGATCGACAGGAAGGGGTCGATGTGCAGGTAGTTGAAGAGAGTGAAGGCGATGTACGCGCCCACCACCACGAACACGCCCTGCGCCATGTTGATGATGCGCATGGTCCCGAACGTGAGCGTGAGCCCACTCGTCATCAGCGCGTACAGACCACCGGTCAGCACGCCCAGGATGATCGCCTGGATGAGGAGATGCACAGCCGCCCCTTTCCTGCCGCTACCGGCCTACGGCCACGTCGGCTTGGGGACGATGGGCGCGTGCTCGGCGATGTTGGTCGGGTACACGATTGTCAGCTTGCCCCCGATCCACTCCTCGAGGAACTGCGTTCCCTTCGGAGCACCGTACTGGTCCACGCTGACGACGCCGACGACGGTCTGGTAGCTCCCCTCGTGCAGCGTCTTGATGATCGTCTGGTTGTCGATCTTGCCGGTCTTGGCGGCCACCGCCTCGATGAGTTGCCCTACGGCGTAGGTCTCGGCCGACGTGGAGTTGATGCTCGCCGGGTTGGCCACCGTACTTGGCGATGGTACGCGCTGACGAAGGCCTGGTTGCCGGGGATCGGGGCGCTGTACGTCCACACGTCGGAGGTGAAGATGCCCTCGGTGTTGTTGAGCCCCACGTTCTTGGGGAAGTCGACGGGGTTCTCTGGCCCATTGGTCATGAACAGGAACTTGGGGTTGAACTTCTGCTGGATCATCGCCTGGACCTGGGCCCAGCCATCGGCGTCCTGCGAACCGCTCACCACCATGTCCGGGTTGGTCGAGGCCACCTTGGCGATGACGCCTCCGAGGCTGGTGGTCTCGGCTGGGTAGGTCTGCTGAGTACACGGTCTGGATGCCGGCCGCCTCGAATCGCTTCTGCAGCGCGTCGGCCGTGGGCGCCGAGAACGGGTCGTCCAGCGACGGGTACGCGGCCGTCTTGGGGCGCTGGCTCGCGGGCAGCGAAAGGATGTAGTCACCCCACACCTGGGCCCCGTTGATCGCGGTTGCCGGGCCGGCGTCGATCAGGTTGGGCAGGTGGGCGGCGAACACCGACGGGCCGTTGCCCGCGCCCTCCACGAAGGAGTAGCCGTAGCGGTTGGCCACCTTCGCGGCGGCCAGCGTCAGCAGGCTCGAGTAGGGGCCGAACACGAGGTCCACCTTGTCGCGCGTGATGAAGTTCTGGTAGTTCGTGACCACCTGGGTGGGGCTGCTGGCGTCATCGGCGAACGACAGCTCGACCGTGGCGGCCGAGGATGCCGCCCTTGGCGTTGACCTGGTCGGCCCACAGCTGGTACCCGAGCTGGGCGGCCTTGCCGGTGTTGGAGAAGTCACCGGTCAGCGAGACCGAGATGCCGACCCGGAGAGGGCCCGATGCGGCGCCGCTGCTCGCCGTGGGCGCTGGAGTGCCGCACGCGGCCACCCCGACGACGAGGGCGGAGAGCAGTGTGGCCCTGACCAGACGTGTCCGCGTTAGCATCGTATCCCCCAGTTGCCCGATGGCGAGTGGTGAGTTGGCGAGGAACGCCCCGCGCCCGTCCGGCCCGATCAAACGACGGCTGTTGCGCTGTCCTCCAAGGCCCTGAGCACCATGTGCATGACCTTTTCGATGTGCGCCAGCATCTCGGTCGAGGCTCGGTTCGCCTCACCGTCCGCTATGGCCCGCGAGATGCTGACGTGCTGGTGCGCGCACTCGATGGAGTCGCCGGTGACTGGCACGTCGCGGTTGCGCAGTGCCCAAGTCAGGGAGAAGCTGTTCTCCACCAGCTGCAGCAGCAGCGGATTGGCCGCCGCTCGGGCGATGCCGCGGTGGAAGAGCGCGTCGCATTCTCGGAACCCTGGCGCGTCCCCTGCCTCAGCGCGGAGAACCGACTCCTCCGCAGCGCGCTGCAGCTCATGGACCTCCCGATTGGTGGCGTGGGACGCGGCCAGGCGGGCGGCGATGAACTCGTGGCCACCGCGCACCTCGTAGGCATGACGGATGCGCTCGCGCGACGGGGTCACCACCCGGGTGCCGCGCACCCCCTCGTTCTCGACCAGGCCGACCGCGGCCAGCCGGACCAGCGCTTCCCGGACGGGGGTCTTGCTCACACCCAGCTGGTCGGCAAGGGCCGCCTCGGAGAGGCGCATACCAGGTGGGAGCGCCTTGGACACGATGCCGTCGCGAATCGCGTCGTGCACCTGGCTGGTCAGGCTGTCCCTGCGCAACTCGAGCGGCTCGAGGAGCGCTCGGCTCTCGTCATCCACGATCACAAGGGGCGGCATGCCGGGAAGATACGATATCTCGCATCTCGGATGCAACATCTCGTATCTGGACCGCTGGAGAGCGCAATCGCGTCGCTGTTGCCATTCGCCGAAGCCCCGTAGCCGCCCACCGGCGGCTACGATCACGACGAGGTGCCGCAGGGGGAGCGCGAGCACAAAACAGACGACTGCCCCCGGCGCACAGACCGAGGCCGGCGTGCCAGCGCCGGCGCCGAGGTGGCACCGAGACCCGCGGAAAGCCGCACCCGCGCGTCGCTACGCCGCCGGCGTGACCTCCTGGTCTACAAGCCGCCGCCAGGGAACGTCACGCCGGGCCGCGGCTCTCTGCGACGGTGACATCGCCGGCTGCGTAGTGGGTCCTTGGGACCTCGCGAAGTATCACTCTGATGCTGTCACGCTGAGACCCGATCGCTTCCTGTGCGGCGTCAGTCAGGCGGGTGATCAGAGTTCGCAGCTGCTCGGGGCTTCGGCCGGCGGTGAGGTTGACCTCGATGATCGGCATAGGTGTGCTTCTCCGTCGCGCAGAGGTGGGTTGGTTGCGAAGAACGAGAGCATAGCCTGCGATATGTTCGATGAAGGCGCAGCGTCTTCTTTTCACCGCTGCCCCCAATGAGTATGCGAGGGCCGCCCTGCTCTCATTTCGGTCAAAGCTACCGTGACCGGCACTTGAGATCCCGTTGAGACAGACGAGATTGAGCGTGGCGGAGTCGTGCCCGCGCCCCCGTCGATGCCGAGGCGATCCATGCATTGGCCGTATGGAATGTGACTGCCTGAGCGCCGAAGATGACCGTGACCCATCGCAGCCGCGGGTCGGTCAGAAGGGAACGCATTTGCAGCGGTGTGGGCGGCGTTGCTCCCATCAGGCGACCGACGAGCCAGGACCAACCAGGCGCACAAGCCGGCCCCTGCTACGCCGGACCAAAAGAGCAAACTTCCTCGCCACCCCCCACCACGTAGATCGACGACAGCCGGTGTCACTGCCGCCCCTGCGATCCTCCAATCAGCAGGTCTCGGGTCATCACCGTCGCGGCGCTCACGAACCCGGTTCGGAATTGGGCTAACGACACGTCGTTTGCTTGTTGTCACCGATTCTCGTTGCGGAGATCGGCAAACATTCCCCCCTTTCACAGCGCCGCAGCCTCCAGTCCCGCGGTAGTGTGGCGCAACCCGGTGCATCAAACGGGTACGGTCACCCCGCGCCTCGTTGCAGTCTGCATAAGGTCCTCAACCGTCGACGAGGAGGCCGTTGAGGGGACCGAACAGGCGGGTGGACCGCCGTGAGACAGAGGACAGCGCACGCAGCGGCACGGTCGGGCTAGGCCGGTCTGTGACCAGCGGACGCCACTGTTCCTCGAGCACCGCCAGCGGCGCTTGACCGGTGACGTCTGCGGCGAGATGCTCGCTCCAAAGCCTCTCGCGCACGGAGCGAGCGAGCACGGCGTCGTCACTGACGATGTTCATCTCAGTGTCGTTGAAGAGCGAGTGCTCATTGAGGTTCGCTGAACCCACTGTCAGCCATCTGTCGTCGACAACGGCTACCTTGGCGTGAACGTAGACCGGTGTGTCGGCGGTGCGAGTCGGACCGATGGTTCCAACGAGTAGACGGTGGTGACGATCAGCGT
Source organism: Candidatus Dormiibacterota bacterium (assembly GCA_963850385.1). Taxonomy (GTDB): domain Bacteria; phylum Chloroflexota; class Dormibacteria; order Aeolococcales; family Aeolococcaceae; genus Aeolococcus. The sequence continues at coordinate 968,243 of CAWKKS010000001.1, read as the reverse complement.
CGCGGAGCACCGCCAACTGACCCTGGGTGTTCTCGTTGCCGTTGTTCGGGTGCATCGGCAGGACCAGGGCGATACGAAACCCATCATTAGGGGGCTGCAGAAGCTTGTCGCGGAGCAGCGCGACGATCTCTGCGCTCCAGAGGAACTGGTTCTCGAGGTACACGAGGTGCTCCGCGCCGCGCAGGGCACTAACATATGCCTCCAGGATCGAGAAATCGCCGTGTGGCAGGCCCCTGTAGGTGTGTTCGGGCACGGTGCGAACCACCTGGACCCGACTGGTTCCCGCAGTCTCCAATTGCGGCACGGGATCGAGCCGTTCACCAGTGGTCTCCCGCCAGCGCATCGCGAAATGTGCCTCGACGTCGCCGACAGCTGGGCCCTCAAGGCTCGCCGCCGCGTCATGCCAGCCGAGCCGGTCGCTGGTTGGGTGTGGGGCCGCGTCAAACCTGTCACCTGCCGTGTGGGTCAGGTCGATGCCCCCACAGAATGCACGTCGGCGATCGACAATGAGCACCTTCTCGTGATGGCAGTGCATCGGCCGGTTGCGCTTGTCGAGCGCTCCCGCGATGCGGGTGCCGGCGACCAGCTGTTCGAGGTTGCGTCGCGCTTCCGAACGGGTCGGGTGGAACACCGGAACCGGCGCCCCCGCCCAGCTCAACACGCGCACGTCGACGCGCTCAGCAACCTCCGCCAACAGTTCCCGGAGGGACACCGCCGCCGGTTCGCGCGCCATGACGAAGTCGGGGGAGAACGCCCACCCGGCGACATGAACCGTCGAGCGCGCCGCTCGGATGGCAGCGGCCATCGCCGGTAGCGCGGCCGCGCCGTCGATATGCACCTCCACCCGATTGCCGTCGCGGGGCTGCGCGCCGCCATCTGCCCAGCCGCCGCTTGGGGCGTCGAAGGCGTCCTTCCACCCCACCCGGGCGAGCCGGCGGCGATGGTGAGCGCGCGTGGCTAACTCCAGGGCGGCACCCAACGCTGCGTCTGCTGTGCCGATCAAACCATCAAGTACCGCGGGCATAACCAGGGCATCGTGGGTGATGCGGGAGCCGGCGTGCAACCTCGCTCGTGGTAGGGACCGGATCGGAAGTGCTGCCGAACACATCCGTCGTCAAATTTCGGCAGACTGGCTTTGGTCGCCGACTTCGGGCGGCATGCCGACGCCTCGTACCGTGCTTAGAAGTCCACTTACGCGCTGGTTTCGCCGTAGCTCATGCGGACGGCACGATGTTCTGGTTGAAGCGATACAGGTTGTCGGGGTCGTACCGCACCTTAGCCGCTCTCAGGCGCTCGAATTTGGCTGCGCCGTACGTGACCCGCAGGCGATCGTTGGGCACGTCCTCCATCATGTAATTTACGTACTCCGCGCCGGTCGCGTGCGAAGCCGCAGCGGCAGCGTACCCTCTTGCCCACTTGACGTGCTCGGAATCGGCTTCGCTCGACGCCCAGATCCCGAGGGCGCTGGCGTTCACGCGCGCCTGCCTCTGGTCAAAGGCCATCGCTTCACTGGGGATCCGTAGCGCCGCTCCCCCGATGAATTCGATGAGGAGGGTGCTGAATCCCGTCGCCGGGCGCTGGGTGATATGCCGCGCGGACACTTCCACCAGATCATCTGGAAGCGAGTGCAGAAAGTGCCCCTTCCAGTAGTGCCTCAACCCAAAGGGAAGAAGCGGGTTGGTCGCCTGCATTTCCGCGTACGTCAGTGGTCGCAGTGCGTCACTGGTGACCGGGCCTGCCGCTCGCAGGGGTCGCAGCAGACGTTCTCCGTCCTTCTCACTGCCCTGGAAACACGCGAGCACGGTGGTCTCCGCCGTGCGCCTGCCGATGCTGCACTGGAGGGTCAACTGGTCCGGCGCCTGTAGCGCGAGATCTCGGGTAGCGCGCAAGACGCCGGCGGCTGCCGACATCGGGTAGCTGATAACACCCCCGTAGAGCTCGACCACTGATTGAAGGTTGTACTCGAACTCGATCACCACCCCGAGGTTGGCTCCGGCGCCCCGCACCGCCCAGAAGAGGTCCGGGTTCTCGTCCTCCGACGCCTTCACGATGTCGCCGCTCGCGGTGACCATGCGGACGGACCGCAGCGTGTCGACGGTGAAGCCCTGCGTGCCCATCAGATGTCCGATCCCGCCCCCCAGCGTCAGCCCAGCGATACCGGTGTCGGTGAAGGTGCCGCCGGTGCTGGCGAGGCCAAACCGCTGGGTGGCTGTATCGTAATCCTTCCAGGTTGCGCCGCCCTCCGCGAGTGCGGTCCGCGCAACGGGATCCACAGTCACGCTTCGCATCCCGGCAAGATCGACCACCAAAGCACCTTCTCCGATGGAGTGGCCCGCGACGCCGTGGCCGCCCCCGCGAATGGAGACTGCGACGCCCAGTTCCCGCGCTCGTCGAACCGCAGCCACCACGTCGGCGGCGCGCGTGCAGATGTGTATCTCCAGCGGCCGCCGGTCGATCATCGCGTTGAAGGTGGTGCGCGCGGAGTCGTAATCGGGATCCGCGGGGGCGACGATGCGGCTCTGCTGCAGGTAATGACTGTCCATGGTCAGCTGGGGTCCTTCTCCGATCGGAACGTAGGCCATCATGACCGGATCTGCGCGATTTCACCATCCCGAGAGCTCGGCGCGGGGCCGATCGCGACAGACCGGGGTCCGGCGTGGACTTTGGGGGCGCTGTCCTGGCGCCGAATCCGCAAAAGCTGGGAGGGCAGGACGCGGATGTCCTCCTCACCTATGCCCTCCGAGCCGACACGGACCGCGCCCGACCGGCCCTGGCGCTCGCGCAAAGTCAATCGCGGCCGCCAAGGAGGCAGCGGGCCACCACAGGGGAAGGGATGAGCATACTCAGAGCGCCGCCTCCACGCGCACATACTCATTTCGTCGACAGATCCATCTGGTTGAGGGTGTCGGTCCGATTGGTCTCGCTAGACGCGTCCCGGCCCGGCCGCACCGTTGGGAACAACCTTGGTGGCAGTTATATGCGCCGCCGGGTCTGTGGTGGTGTCACCGCAGGCGCTGCCGACGTTGCTCGATTGAACGTGCCGCGCCGCTAACCTTCTGCCGTCGCCTCGCCCAAGCAGTCGGCGGACGCTGTAGGCCGCAGCCTCATTTCTCGTTGAATTCAACGAACTCGTCGGGGTCCTTGTCGGTTTCGTCCACGTTGGCCCCGGCGTGCTCCTGCTTGTACTGCTGGAAGGCCTGGGCCATCCGGGCACGCTCATCGTCGGAGGCGTATCGACGGAAGTCCGGGATGGGACCCTCCTCCTCCTCCTTCATGTGATCGTCATTTTCCTTGCGGGCCCGGGTGACCGCCGACCACCAGTCGTCACTGCCTACCTCCGCCTCCTTGGCGGCGCGAACCGCGTCGCGGATCTTGTTGTGATCCTTGATCGCGTCCTTGGTCTCGTCGGCGGCGTGTGTGTCGTCGCGCAACAGGCCGGGATAGAAGGTGACTTCCTCGGCCCCGGCGTGTCGGCCCAGCTGCTCCGCTAGCGGCGTCCAGTGATCGGCCAGCTGCGTCGGCTCCGCCTTGCGCTGCTGGTCGAAGAGACGGGCAAATTCGCTGCGAAACTCGTCGTGGTCACGCAGGATCAGATCGCAGATGTCTTCCATCATTCTCTCCCGGGTCATTGCGGCAGCTAGCCAGCGAGAATAGTACGCTCCTCTCCTCGAGGGCGAAAATCCAGCACGCACTGAACCATCTCACGGCCAGCCTTTTAATGAGCGCTGGAAGGGGCGGATCACATGGTGTTCCGAAGTGCACATCCGGCTGCCAGCGATGAATAAGGCCCGCATCCACGCGGGTCGATGTCGAAGCGCCGTTTGTGCAGTGGGCGTCCTCCGATCGGGCGCTTGGTCAGGCTTTCTCTTCGAGTTTGAGCACAGCTCCGATCACCATGAAGGTCGGTGCCCAGAGCCCGACGAAAATTCCGCGGCGCTGAGCGGGTCCTGAATCGCGCCCATCGCCACCTCGAAAGGTGACGATCGACAAGGCGATCGAGGCGCCAGCTGCTAGAAACGCCATGTCGCTGTTCACACCCATGTTCTGCAACTTCTGAATCAGCATGAGTTGACGCCTCCGTTTGTTGGGCTATACGAACACCCGGCATGTCGTCTGCGCAGAGTAGTCGAAAGGTACCGCGGTACAGCCGCGCCACGTAGGGCACCGTGCGGGTCCAAGTGGCTGCCCTGCGCATCGCCTGGCATCCGGCTGTGGCCCAGCATCGCCACCAGACGCTCTCAACTCAATACGAAACCTGAGAACTTGCTAAGAGAGCGGGAGACGAGACTCTGAATTCGCAACATCCAGCTTGGAAGCAAAGTGCTCGCATTTGATCTCAGGATCGCTGAAAGCTGTGTTAGGAGCAGTAGATTCGCGACTTTGCGATGCGAGTTCCGGTAGCCCGAGGGACGCTTTGTGTCAGACCGGCACGGGGCGCGGGCAACGGAAGCCCATTGTCGATCGCGGGGCGTTCCTACTCCACGCCCTCGGCCTGCCCGCCGTCGCTGAACGGGCGGCACAGCCTCGCTCCTTCCGCCCGACGCTCCGCGCCCGGTGACGCCTGCGCAGCGACGTGACCCGACCGTAGACTTCGGCTGGAGATGAGGCTGGCTCGAGTCTTCTGGACGTTGCTCGCCCTGGACGTCGCCGTCGGGATCGTCATCAACCTCATCCTGGCGATCGTGCAGCCGTCGCCGGCAGGGGAGGTGGGCACCAGCCTGATCCGCTTCCTCAGCTACTTCACCGAAGAGAGCAACCTCTTTGTGCTCGCTGCCGTTGCTCCGCTCGCGACGGACCCGCAACGCGACGGATCGGCATGGCGCATCCTGCGCGTGATGTCGTTGCTCGGCATCACGATCACCGGCCTTGTGTACGGAATCGTCCTGGCCCCCACAAGCCATCCGCACGGAGTGGCCGCCATCGCGAACGTCCTGCTCCACTATGTGTCTCCGGTCATGATGATCGGTGGCTGGCTGGCCTTCGGCCCGCGTCCACGGGTCACCGCCTCAACCTTGGCAGCAGCGCTGCTGTGGCCCCTCCTGTGGATTGGCTACATCCTCGCCCAGGGCACGGCGACCAACTGGTACCCCTACAACTTCCTCAACGTGACCCTTCATGGCTACGCAACCGTTGCTTGGAACCTGGCTGTCATCCTCATCCTGGGCATTGTCATCCTCGCTCTCATTTGGCTCGGTGACCGGCGCCTTCCGGTTGCTCCACGGCGCCGCCGATCAACCGGATCGGCAGTGCGCGGACACAGCTTCCGTACCTGAGGTCGCCCGAGCTCGGCTCAGGCCGTCATCGAGCGCAGCGTCGTTGTCCAGCCGTACGATGGCGCCATGGACGAGGCAATTGCGAGCATGGACGAAGCCCTTCAGGCGATTGATCCAGTGATGACGCAGGTGGCCGCTGCCGATCTCGGCAAGGCGTCGCCATGTGACGGCTGGACGGTAGGGAACGTGGCCACGCATCTATTGAACGGGCTCAACGAGCGAGCCGCGGCTGCAGCCGGAACCGAGGTCACACCGATCGATGAGGCGGCCGTACTGAAGGATGTGCCAACGGCGTGGCGGAGCACGAAGGAGCGCTTCCAGGCCGCGCTGCGTCAACCGGGTGCAATGGATCGCGAGGTGCGCGGCCCGGGCGGACGCGCGATGCCATTGCGCATGATGGTCGGCATCCTGCCCATCGAGGTGATGCTCCACGGCTGGGACATTGCGCGCGGCAGCGGCATGTCCACCGACCTGGACCCCGAGCTGGCCCACCGACTGCTCGAGACAGGCCGACCGATGCTCGATCGGTTCGGTCGCGGTACCGCGTTCGGGCCTGAGCAGCCCGCGCCCGCGGCGGCTCCCAACGCGGACCGGCTGGCCGCGCTCTACGGTCGCAGCCTGGAGACCCTCTCCGACTGATCCGGCCACCCGCAGGCACAATCGAATGCGCTCCAACTTGACCTCAAGAACAGGCCATCAATTGGGGCGTGGAGATGCTCCTATGTCATGTCAAGGCCGGTCGAGGGAGCGCCTGGAACACTTCGCGGGCGATGTAGCGCTTGAGGCAGCGAAGGATCTCGCGCTTGGATAGCCCTTCGGAGGTGCGGCGGGCGACGTAGGCGCGAGTGCGTGGGTCGCAGTTCATCCGGGTGAAGGCGATGCGCCAGAGAGCAGTGTTGCCCTGACGATCACCACCACGGTTGAGGCGGTGGCGCTGCGTCTTGCCGGAGGAGGCAGGGAGCGGCGACACACCGCACAGCGCGGCGAAGGAGGCTTCGGAGCGCAGCCGCTGAGGATTGTCACCAGCAACGACGAGGAGGGCACCGGCAACCTCTGGCCCGACGCCGAGGAGCTCGAGCAGCGCGCCGGCGTGAGCGCGGATCAGCGGCGCCACGACGCTGTCGATGGCGACGATCTCGGCGCTGAGTGCCTGGTGCCGTTGGGCGAGGAGGCGCAACGTCCAACGAACCACGGAGCGCACGCTGTCGACCTCGCCGACGCGGAACCGCGCGGCCTGGGCGATCAACCGGTGCGGCGAGAGCCGGTGCAGCTGGTCGCGCAGATCTGCAGGGGCCCCGACCACCACGGCGTGCATCTGGTTGATGGTCTGGGTGCGCGCCTGGATGGCCGAACGTCGTGCCACGCGAAGGATTCGCAGCTGCTCGACCCAGTCGCCTCCGGCCTTCGGCGTGATGCCCGACGTCCCGGCCAGCACGGCGCGCGCAGCGGCCTCGGCGTCGATGGTGTCGGACTTGCCACGGTCTCGGCGCAGCTTGCGGTTCGGTCCTCGGATCTCCACCACGGAGCTGCCCTGCGCCTGCAGGAAACGCGCCAGGCCAGCGCCGTACGACCCGGTGCCCTCGACGCCGTACTGCACCTCCGGTGCGAACGACAGCGCCCACTGGTGGAGTGCGCTGCAGCCCTTCTCGGAGGTGGCCACGGAACGGTGACCGAGGAGTTGGCCGTGCACATCAATCGCTGCGGCCACGTGCACGTCCTTGTGGGTGTCCACCCCCACGATGATCTGCTGTGCCACGCTAGACCCGGTCATCGGCTCCCTCCAAGGACGGATGGCTGGCACCGGTGGGCGAGCGGACACGACTGTTATGGGACCTCTAGCCAGGCTCCTATGAGGTCACGCTCGTTCCATCGGCGCCTCTCTGTTCTCGGGAGAGGGTTGACAGATCTCCAAGAAGGCACACGTCGGCCAGCGGGAGACTGGGTCAAACCCCCACCCGAAGCCAGACTATCGGCTCCGGTGTGAGGGAGACTGACAGCGGGAGACGAGACTCGAACTCGCGACATCCAGCTTGGAAGGCTAGCGCTCTACCAACTGAGCTACTCCCGCCCGCGTGCTCTCCGAGTATACCGAGCACTCGATCCATCTCCCGACGTGGCGGTGAGCGGCAATGTCACCGACCGATCGGCGCTCAGCGCTCCAGCCCCAGGCGTTCGAGGGTCCGCAGAACCTCGGGGTATGCCATTCCCTGCAGCACGTCTCGGTAATCGCCGCACGCGGTCGCTGTGACCCGCTCGATGATCGCCACGTCCACTGGAGCTGTCCGACCGAAGAGGGCGGTGGCGAGGATGTAGCCGCGCACACGATCGTGCTGCCTGCCGTGGTGAGGCTCAGTGCCGAACTGCAGCAGCGCCGCAGTGGCGCGTGGCACGTCGCCCGGGGCGACGCATTGCGTGATCGCCGCCGCCACCGCCGGGCCGATCTCCTGCGATTCGGTCACGCGGGCAACGCGCCCGCAGCCGCAGGTGACCCCGTCGCTGGCTGTCGAGTTGTGGCCTGCACGCCCGCCGCAATCCACGCAGTCAGCCGCTCAACCCTCCCCCACTGCCGACGGCCCGCAGCGCCAGCAGCATGAGAGCGAACCAGCCCACGGCGAGGATCGCCGACGCCGCTGTATCGGAGCGCCCCGCTGCCAATCGCCGTGCCGCCGGCAGCGCAAAAAGGGTCAGCGGACCGACGATGAAATGGGTGCTCCCGTCAGCAGGTCGGTTGCCCATCATCGCGAGGGCGATCCCGAACACGGCCTGCAGACCAACGATCGCCGACATCGCGATGGTGTAGCCGAGCAGCCGCGGGTGAACGGTGCCGCGACGCAGCCAGTCATGGACGGCCCAGATGGTGCCGCCCGAGCGCCAGCAGCACGACCACCAGCGCGACGAGGCGGTGCAGGGCGAGGATGCGTCAGCCCCCCGGCCCCGGTCAGCGCGTCAGTGCGAGCAGGCCTTCGCCTCGCCCGCGCTGTCGGCGGTCTGGAAGCTGTGACCGCATCCGCAGGTCTTCACCGCGTTGGGGTTGTTGATCGTGAACCCGCCGCCCATGATGGCGTCGACGTAGTCGATCTCGGCGCCCTCGAGGTACTGCGCCGAGTACGCGTCGACGTACACACGGAGCCCGTTGACGTCGACCACCTGGTCGTCCGACTTCGGGGGGTTCTCGTCGATGCCCATCCCGTAGGAGAACCCGGAGCAGCCACCCGACTGGATGTAGACGCGCAGGCCGACCTGCTGCTCGGGCGCCTGCTCGGAGAAGAGAGTCTGGAGCTGGCCGAGGGCGGTGTCGCTGACGCTGATCATGGGGAGCTCCCTGCCTCGGGTGAACGGTTTGGGCCCACCATCGCGGTGGTCGCCACGATCATACCGTACGTTCCTTTTGGATCCATCACGGGCATGCCTCAGACCTTGCGGAACTCGGGCACCCAGGCGCCGTCCTCGCGCCGGGTGAAGTCCTGGAACACCCCGGGGGCCTCGTCCACCATGATCTCCCCGAGCCGGCCGAAGATGAGCCGCAGCTCCTCCTCGGCCCCGGGGTCGGTGCGCATCTCGATGACGTGGCGCAGGGTCCGGAGGTTCATGGTGAGGATCAGGTCGGTGCTGAGCCCGATCGGAGCCAGGCGCCGCAGCGCTGAGGTCACCTCCTTCTTGACGTGGAAGGGCACCCCTGCCTCGTCGATCTTCAGGGCCTGGGCGGCCGAGACCTGGAACTCCTCGAGGCGCTCCACCAGCTCGACGCACTGCCGGCGCAGCGGCTCGAGCGCGGGCGGGACCCGGAAACCGATGTCGACCAGGCGTACATAGCGCAGGCTCTCCTGGCTGTAGGCGGCGCCGGCGCGGTGGCGCACGATCTCGTGGGTGGCCACCCGGCTCACGTTGCGGAGCGCGAACGAGTAGTTGGCGTGCTCGAGCACGCTCCCGTGGGCGCTCTTCAGGATGTTCCTGAGGTACTCGCGCTGGTCGGTGCGCACCCGGGTGACGTTGGCGTTCAGCCCGGGCTCCCAGCTGCGGTAGCAGGCCCGGCCGGCGAACTCCACCAGCAGCTCGCCCGGGTTGGGCGCCGTCTCCGCCTCGGCGCGCCGGTCGAGCCACGAGGCGCCGCCGACGTCGTCGAGGTAGGCGCGCATCCCGTCGAGGTCGACGGCCGGTCGCGCGATGACGTGGATGGACGGGGTGGTGTCGTGCGCCATGGCAACCTCGATGCTGGGACGGGTGCAGAGCCGGAAGGCGAGCGCAAGCATGGCGGCTGCTGTTTTGCAGCGTCAACGCGGGCCACGGAGGGGGCGCCTCCCGTGCCCGTACAATTCCGCCGGTGACCGACCTGGCCGTCCCGCCACGCTTCCTCGAGGACGTCTACCAGGCAGCCAGCGAGTGCAACAAGTGCTCGCTCTGCCAGGCGGTCTGCCCGACGTACGTCACCAACCCGGTGGAATGGGAGACGGCGCGGGGACGCGTCTCGCTGATCCGCGATGCCATCGAGGGCCGGATCGAGCTCCGCGACATCGCCGACGGACCGCTCTCCACCTGCCTCACCTGCGACAACTGCGTGGCCGCGTGCGCCCCGCGCGTGCCCACCTCCCTGATCGTCAGCAGGGCGCGCATGGAGCTGCACGAGCAGGAGGGTCATCCCTGGGGCCAGTCGATGGCCTTCCGCTCGATCCTGCCCCGGCAGGGTGCGCTCCGCTTCCTGCACCGCCTCTCCCGCGCCGCCCAGGTCACCGGGCTGCATGCCCTGGCCCGCCGCTCCGGGCTGACCCGCTGGCTCGGTTCCGCGGGCGCGCTCATGGAGCACGTGGGGCCGCTGCCGCGGCGGACCGCGTACCAACGCAGCCGGTCGCTGCCCGACGCCGTCGCGCCGTTGCGTGGCCGCGTGGGCTTCCTGGTGTGCTGCTACCAGAACCTGGCCGCGCCGCAGGCCACCGAGGCGACCATGCGCGTGCTCCTCGCCAACGGGTTCGAGGTGGTGGTGCCCAAGCTGGCGTGCAGCGGCCTCCCCGCCAAATCCCTCGGTGACCGCGAGGCGATGACCGACATGGCGGCGGCCAACGTGGAGGTCCTCCGCGAGCTGAAGGTCGACGTGCTGGCCGGCGACGTGGCCTCGTGCACCGCGCACTACAAGCAGTACGACAGCGTCCTCGCCGCCGACGCGCAGCACGCCGTCGACGCCCAGCGCGTGGCGCAGCGCACCATGCTGGCCACTGAGCTCCTGGCTGACGCCGGCCAGCGCGCCACACTCGGACCGCTGCGCTGGCGGGTGGCCATCGATGAGCCGTGCTCGCTGCCGATCGACGGCCCGGCGCGCTCGGCGGCACGACGCCTGCTCGCCGACGTGCCCCGGCTGGAGCTCGTCGCGCTGGAGGAGGCGGCGATGTGTTGCGGTGGCCCGGGCATGTACTTCCATGAGCAGCCCGAGCGCAGTGAGGCGATCCTGCAGCGCAAGTTCCAGCACGTCGTCGCCAGCGGCGCCGAGGTGCTGGTCACCGAGAACGTCTCCTGCCTGGTGCAGCTGCGCAATGGCGCAGCCCGGTACGCGCCCGGGGTGCGCGTGATGCACGTCTTCGAGCTGCTCAACGAGTTGATCGACACGGCGCGGCGGCGCAGCGCCACCATCCCGGAGTAGCGCTCCCTCGATCAGCCGATGGCGGCGAGCGCCTCCTCGGGCGTCATCAGCATGCAGGTGAACGAGGGCACGTCACGGACGGTGTGCGTGGACGCTTCGCTCTCGCGCATCTCCTGGACGAGGTCGAGGAAGTCGGACACCGAGTCACTCTCGAACGCCACCACGAACTCCTGGTCGTCCAGCCCGAACGAGTACGTGGTGTTGATCTTCACGCCGGGGTACTTGTGCCCCATGGCGATGTGCTCGCTCATCTGGCGCTGACGTTCCTCGCGGCTCAGCCGGTACCAGGCGCGCGTCTTGACGAAGGGGTACACGAAGAGGTACCGCCGATTGGTCGGGGCGATGACCAGCCGGTTGCTCCTCCCCTCCTGGTTGCGGTGCTCGTGCTTCTCCACGTACATGCTCTGCTTGGTCATGGAGAAGTAGCTGTACGGCGATTCCAGGAAGGCCCCCATGGTGGTGCGGTTGAGACGCGCCGAGAACTCGTGAAGGTCCTCGAGGCGATCGCTCACCAGCCAGACCATGAAGTCGGCGTCCCCTCGCGTGCCCACCAGGCTGTAGGTGCGCACCAGGGTGTTGGCACGACTGTCGATCTCCCCGATGAGCGCGGCGACCTCGGCGCGGTCGGCCTCACGCTGCTCGACGCCGCGCAGCCGCCATTCGGGGCGCACCGCGAAGAAGGCGAAGCGGATGTGCTGGCGCGAGGTCGGCGGCGGGGCTGTGGCGTCGCGGGCGGTGAGCGGCGCGGCGGCGATGTCGGTCATCCCAAACACTCTACCGCGACCGCCGTGCGCCACCGTTCCCCCGGTGGTACACCGGTCGCATCATGCCGGGAGGCAGAGTCAGCGGAGGGAGATGGATGACCGAGCAGTCCACACCGGACGTCGTGAGCGAGCCGGGGATCACCGAGGACGAGCAGCCCGTCCCCACCGACCCCGACGAGGGGTACGACCAGGACATCGACGTGGAACGCGAGCAGGAGGGCCCCACCCGCAGCGCCGGCGTCCCCTGATGGCCGCCGCGCCGCCTCAGTCACCGTGGTGAGGGCTGGGTCCGGGCGGGTTCTGGTTGCCCCGCGCTGCCTCACTGAGCGCTTGCTTGCGCAGCAGCCGCTGCTCACGGCGCACCCGTGCCTGCTCCTGCCGGCGCTTCTCGTCATCGGTGATGGCCACGATCGGTGGCACCGCGGAGGGGCTGCCGTCCAGGTTGAGCGCGACGAACACGAGGTGTGCGCTGGCGACGTAGCGTCGTTCCTGGCTGGCCACGTTCTCCACGTCGACGCGCACGCCCACCTCCATGGAGGTGCGGTGGGCGTCGTTGACCATCGCCCGGACGGTCACCAGGTCGCCGATGTACACCGGCGCCAGGAAGCTCATGTCGTCCATGGCGGCGGTGACCACCCGGCGATGCGCGTGCCGCATGGCGGCGATGCCGGCGGCCTCGTCGACCAGCCGCATGATCGACCCGCCGTGCACGTTGCCGTCGTTGTTCGCCTGGGCGATCTGCATCACCGTGGCAATCTCGGTGCGCGACGCCGAGGGCGGCCGCGGCGTCATGTCGACCGGCTCGCCGTAATGGCGCGCGCGCTCCGCACGCAACCGCGCCCACGGATCGCTCACCGCAGGACCTCGAGCGACGCCCTCACCAGGGTGGCGACGCCGATGGGGAGGCAGCGCTCGTCGATGTCGAAGTCCGCGCTGTGGTGCGGGGCGACCGGGCCGCGGGCGACATCCCCGGCGCCGACCAGGAAGTAACACCCGCTACCCGCCTCGGTGATGAGGCAGGCGACGTCATCCCCCACGGTGATCGGCTGCGGTGTGACCACGTTCTCCTCGCCGACGGTGGCGATCGCCGCACGCCGCACCACCTCCACCGAGCCGGTGTCGCTGATCACCGGCGGACAGCCCGCCAGGCGCTCGAAGGTGGCGGTGGCGCCCGATGCCGAGGCGATCGCCGCGGCCACCTCGGCGACCCGGCGAAGCAGCCGCTCGCGCTCCTCCGGGTCGATGGCGCGCACCGTGCCGCGCAGCCGCACCTCGTCGGCGATCACGTTGAAGGCGGTTCCCCCCTCGACGCGTCCCACGGTGACCACCGCCGGCGAGAAGGGGGACGTCTCACGACTGATGATGCTCTGCAGCGCCAGCACCACGTGCGCCGCCGCGACGACCGGGTCGATGCTGGTGTGCGGCATGCCACCGTGGCCACCACGGCCGCGCACGATGAGCCGGAACTCGTCGGCACTCCCGAAGATCGGGCCATCCTTGACGCCAACCTGCCCAACCTGCAACGGCGCCCAGAGGTGGATCCCCAGCACCCTGTCGACGCCGTCGAGAGCGCCGTCGGCGATCATCGGCAGAGCCCCGGCCGCGATCTCCTCGGCGGGCTGGAAGCAGAGGCGCAGGCGGCCGTGCCAGCTGTCGCGCAGCGCCGCGAGCACCGCGGCGGCCCCGATCGTCATGGCGACGTGTCCATCGTGACCGCAGGCGTGCATGACCCCGCTCATCTCCGAGGTGGCGGGACGGTCGGCGCCGCGCTCCTCGATCGGCAGAGCGTCCATGTCGGCGCGCAAGACCAGGGTGGGTCCCTCCCCCTCCCCAGGCTTGTCGCCGACGAGGTCGGCGATGACGCCCGTGCCCCCGACCTCGGTGCGCACCGCGAACCCCAGGGCCTCGCAGCGCTCGGCCGCGAGCGCGGCGGTGCGGTGTTCCTCGAGGGAGAGCTCCGGGTGGCGATGCAGGTCGCGGCGGATGCCGACCACCTCCTCACCCACCCGATCGAGCTCCGCGGTGAGGCGGGCGTCGGCGTCAGCCACCTGAGCCCGCGCCCAGGAGCCGGAGTGCGGCGTGCTGGAGAGCTCCGTTGGTGACCACCTGGTCGGCGCCGTTCTCCATGGCACGCACCCGCACGGCACGGTCGTCGTGCTGGCAGAAGCCGATGATCCGCGCCTCGCCGCGGGCGCGCATCGCGCCGATCAGGCCGAGCCGGGCCTCGACGTCCTGGTTGAGGTCGACGAACACGGTGGTCGCGGCCGGCACCTCGCCGGCCGGCGCGATCAACAACCCGGTGAGCGGTGCCAGCGCGGCGCGAAGCCGGCTGGCGAGGAGCAGGTCGCTGCTCACCAGGGCGACATCAGGTGTGGCCATCGCCGCCATCATAGGAGCGACGTCGGGGGCGGCCCACCGAGCGCGGCGGCAGCACGTCCACCCGCACCCGACCTGGAGGCAGAGATGGAGATCAGGACCGTCGGCATCGTCGGCGCCGGGCTGATGGGCTCGGGCATCGCCGAGGTGTGCGCCCGGAGCGGGCTGCGCACCCGCGTCGCCGAGGCGGCTGATGACGCGCTCCGGGCCGGTCGAACCCGTGTCGAGAGGTCGCTCGAGCGCGGCCGGTCGGGCGGCAAGCTGAGCGACGACGACGTCGAGCAGATCAGCGCACGGCTCAGCTTCAGCACCGACCTCGGCGAGCTGGGCGACTGCGACGTCGTCGTCGAGGCCATCGTCGAACGCCTGCCGGAGAAGGTGGACCTGTTCGGGCGCCTGGACCAGATCGTCCCCGAGCACGCCATCCTCGCCAGCAACACCTCGTCGCTGCCGATCATGGAGATCGCCCGAGCCACCCACCGGCCGGACCGGGTCATCGGCACCCACTTCTTCAACCCCGCGCCCGTGATGAAGCTGCTCGAGGTGGTGCGCACCATCGCGACCAGCGACGAGACCCTGGCGGTGACCCGGGCGCTGGGAGAGCGGCTGGGCAAGCGCGTCATCGTCGCCCAGGACCGCGGCGGCTTCATCGTGAACCTCCTGCTCATCCCATTCCTCAACAACGCCGTCCGGCTGTACGAGTTGGGTTTCGCCACCCGGGACGACATCGACGAAGGTATGCGGCTCGGCTGCGGTCACCCCATGGGACCGTTGCAGCTGCTCGACTACATCGGCCTCGACACCGCGCTCTTCGTGTGCGACGCGCTGTACGCGGAGTACGCGATCCGCGACTATGCCGCGCCCCCACTGCTCAAGCGGATGGTCGCTGCCGGTTACCTCGGGCGCAAGAGCGGCCGCGGCTTCTACGAGTACGAGGGCGCCCAGAAGCGCTAGCCGAGACCCAGCGTTAGGCGAGCGGTGGGCTGCCCGGCGCGCTGCTGGGCATCTGCTGCTCGAGGACGTTCAGCCGGACGGTGGCCAGCAGGGTGCTCTCGCGCCAGAACTCGGCGGCGTACTCACCGGGCTCGCCAAGAGTGGGGTGAAGCACGGTCACCGTTGACACACTCACCTCGACCGCGCCGACCGGTGGCGTGCCCGCCGACTCGAAACGCATCGATGTCGGAGGCAGCACCAGTTTGCCCAGGTTGTCGACAAATCGAAGCTCGATCACCTGGGCCTGTGCCGCGTCCTCGGCACTGAACCGGAAGCCGGCGACGACGGCGAAGCTCGCCATCCCGGGGAGCTGCGGCAGCGCCAGCGCGCTGAAGCCTCCGCCGAGCACGTACACCTTGCCATCGGCGGGGACGGTCGCGGCGTCGGCGAAGAAGGCGAAGCTCAACTCCATGCGCCGCGGACTCTGACGCACCGCGGCCGAGGCCCGCACAAGGCGGCCGGGGCTCCCCCTGCGTCACCATCGAGCCATGGAGGCAGCTGAGACGCCACGCAACCTGCATGTCTTCGTCTGCACCACCGTCGGCCGCCATCACTGCGGTGGCATGGGCAGCGAGAGGATCCTCCTCCGCCTCCGCGATGAGCTCGAACGCCGCGGCCTGACGCACGTCCGCACCACGCGCATGGGGTGCAACCAGCAGCACCACCAGGGGCCCATCCTCATCGTCTACCCCGAAGGCGTCTGGTACGGCAACCTGCGCGTCGAGGATGTCGACGAGCTGATCGACGAGCACCTCGTCGGCGGCCGCCCGGTCGAGCGCCTGCGCATCACCCCGGATGGCGAGTGGGCTTCGACGGCACTCACGTAGTAGGGTGGTCGCTGTCAGCTCGCAGACCAGAGGAGGCAGGCAATGGGTTACGTCCGCGGCTTCGTTCACGGCAGCGTCATCGGGGCCGTCGTCGGCATCTGCGTCGCCCCTCAGCCCGGCGCCAAGACCCGCCAGCAGCTCGCCGCCTTCGGGGCCGCGGCCCGCGATGGCTACCAGGTCGCGGAGCGCACCGTTCGCCGGGTCGCGCCGTTCGCCAGCGCCGCGGCCGACATCGCGCGCCACCAGGTCGACAAGGTGGTCCGGGATGACGAGCCCGTGTCTGTCCAGGGGTCGGTCCGCATCCACAACGAGACCAACGGCCGCCACTGAGGCCGGGCCGGCCGGCTGAGCTCAGCCGCGGAGCACTGACCGCGGGGCCGGCTCAGGATCCTCCACGGTGCCCAGCGCCGCCAGGATGGCGAGCACCCCCACCACGAGGTCGAGCGTGTTCAACGCCGTGGTGAAGTGGAGCCCGAGCAAGCTCTTGGTCGCGGCAGCGTCATCGCCGATGAGGAAGCCGGCGATCGCCAGCGCCAGCAGGGCGACTCCGATGGCACCGACGATGATCCGCCCCTGCCGGCGCGGTGCGGCGAACCCCACGTAGCTGAAGAGAACCAGCAGGCCGATGTCCAGCGCGTCGCGCGCCCAGGTGAGGTGCAGGACGAGGCTGCCGACGTTGCCACCGCCGTTCGGTGCCGGCGGTCCCGCGCTGCCGGCCGCCAGCCCCCCGACACCGACCACGAGGAAGACGAGCGCGCAGAGCTGAGCGTAGAGACGGGCCACGTGCAGGGAGTCTGCCCGATCGTCAGCGGGCGGCGCCGGTCTGCGCCACCGACGTCACTGGGTGAGGACTGGGGAACCCTCTCCGACGATGCCGAGCTGCGGCGCGGCACGGTGAGCCGCCCGAGCGGCCGCCAGGCAGACCGGTGAGCAGTACCTTCCGCGCAGTTCCATCGCCTTGAAGCCGTCGTAGCCCGCCCCGCAGTAGGCGCAGAACTTGATGGCCCGGGGGTTGTGGCGACGAGGCATGGATCTCTCCTGGTGGGACGGCGCCGATCTGGTGCTGTGGGAACGATCCACCACCCCGATTGGTAACGGCTGGTCGAATCGTCCCACGGGATTGCGCTCCGTGCACGCCCGGCGACAGGTGGATTCAGCCGGCGGCGCGCAGGGCCAGCAGCGTCACGTTGTCGGTCGCGCCGGCGTCGAGCGCGGCACCGGCCGCCCTCTCCACCACGGCGGTCAGTGGCCCGGGCGTCTCGAGGAGCACCGCGATGTCGGCGTCGGACAGCGGTTCCCAGAAGCCGTCGCTGCAGAGCATCAGGACGTCCCCGTCGGCGAGGTCGACCGCCAGCACCTCCGGTTCGAGCTCGCCGCCGAGGACCGCGCGGGTGATCACGTTGCGACGTGGGTGGCGGCGCTCCGAACCCGGCGGGAGTGCGCCGGCGGTGACCTGTTCGCCGACCCACGAGTGGTCGGTGGTCAGGGCCGCGGCGCGCCCGGCGCGGACCAGGTAGGCGCGGCTGTCGCCGGCGTGGCCGATCGCGACGTGCCGGCCGTCGACGGCGGCAACGGTGAGAGTGGTGCCCGGCTGTCCGCCGATGGAGGTGCGCAGCTCGGCCACGGCGCGGTTGGCGGCCAGCACCGCGGCGAGCACGGTGTCGCGGTCGGCGGCGCCGGCTGCGAGCACCGTGATGGCCGCGTGGGCGGCCGCCCGGGCCGCCTCGCCGCCGCCGGCCATCCCGCCCATCCCGTCGGCGACGAGCACGCCGATCCCGCGACCCTCGCGCAGCGGCGTGGCCGCGAATGCGTCCTGGTTCTCGGTCCGCACCGGACCGATGTGCGTCGCCGCCGCAACCTGCTGTTGCTCCCGCCCAGTCTGCAGGTCCACCACCGTGACCGGCGCCAGCGCGGTCACCTCGGTGCCCCGGCCGATTCAACCTCGGCCGACGCCGGCCGGCCGAGCAGCAGCTCCACCACCTCCTCGGCGATGGCGGCGGGGTCCTCACATTGGATGGTGGTCATGCCCAGCCCGGTGGCCGCCTCCACGTTGCAGCGCAGGTCGTCGACGAAAAGGCAGTCGCCCGGGGACACCCCGAGCCGGTCGCAGGTCAGCTGGAAGATGGCGGCGTCCGGCTTGCGCAGCCTGACCTGGGAGCTGTCCACGACCACGTCGAACAGCTCGTCGACCGGGAGCAGTGAGCGCCACAGCGCCTCGCCGCTGCGCGATATGTTGGTGAGCAGCGCGGTGCGATAGCCCGCCCCCTTGACCTGGCGCACCGCGTCGATCATCGCGGCGCACGCGATCATGCCATCGCCGAACACCACCCTCTCGGCGACGCTCGCGTCGACACCGGCATGGCCGCCCTCGGCGATGTACCGCGCCACCAGCCGCGTGAAGTACTCCTCGTCAGAGATGAGGCCCGTCTCCAGCTGGTGCAGGTCGTGCGCCCCCGTCGGCAGGTGGTACACATCCTTGAACTCATTGACGACAAAGCGCAGCAGGTCGAGCTCCACCGGGTCGACGATGGCGGCGCGATGGCGACCGAGGGGTTCGGTCATGACGCCGCCGAGGTCGAAGATCGCGGCCCTGAAGGTGCGCTGGACAGGCCGGCTGGTCACGCCGCCATTGTGCCCGATCCCCATCGGCCGTCCGGGCCGGCGCGTCAGCCGGCCGCGGAGCGGATCCTCTGCAGCCGTCGCAAGGTGTCGGCGAGGGCGCGCACCAGCTCCTCGCGGGGCGCCTCGTCACTGATCCGCGCCGGGCGCGGGGCAATCGGGCGAGAGCCCGCGTCGGGGGGCGGGAGGTTGGGGATGGGGTGATGATCGGAGGTGATTGAAGCGCTCATGAAGGCCTCATCGGCAGGCCGCAGACGGGCCCGCCGGAACCGCGATCCGCCCTCGGGCTGAGTGCGTCGCAGCCGCTTCTCCAAGCGCGCGGCGGCGTCATCGCGGAACAGGCCGGCGCCGGCGAACTGCTCGACGGCGGCGAGCGCGATGTCGATGAGGCCGTCGCCGCCGGCGACGGTGACGTTGGGCAGGTTGCGGTAGCTCTGCGCGTCCCCCGTCTTGGGGACGCCGACGACAAAGCGCCCGTCGAGGCCGGGCAGCCACTCCGCGATGCCGGTCTCGTCCACGACCAGGTACACGGGCAGGCTCTCCTGGGGGATGGCATGCGCCCACCAGCGGTCGAGCTTGGCCTGCCGGTCGGCGTCAGCGAAGAAGGCGACCCCGCGCACCGGTGGCACGGCGATGACCGCAAGAGGGCTGTCGGGGCGCCGTGCGTCGTCCAGCGCGGCGGCAAGCCGCTGGGCGTCCTCGACATCGGGCACGAG
The DNA here is from genome assembly GCA_963850385.1 of Candidatus Dormiibacterota bacterium. GTDB lineage: Bacteria > Chloroflexota > Dormibacteria > Aeolococcales > Aeolococcaceae > Aeolococcus. The sequence continues at coordinate 949,046 of CAWKKS010000001.1, read as the reverse complement.
CACGGTCATCGCGTACTGCTGCGCGGAATCGATGGGAATGGTGCTCATGCCCTCGGAGGTGTGGCGTTGGACAGTGACGTGGAGTGCGACCGGTGGTGAAACGCTGAGCTGATGATAGCAACCGGCGTGGGGGCTCCCGTGGGGTGCACCGGCGTTCGTTCTCGTGGAAGCCAGCGATCGAACTCGGTACGCCAGCACACCGACAGGCGGCGGCGGGGGCGTGATACTCGTGGGGAACGCGGCGGTCGCGCTCGCCGCTCCCACGCCAACAGGCCGCATGTGGGCTGCGTGTGTGTCGCCTGAAGCGTTCCAGAGTGTGTCAGTCAATGAGCCAAGCCGTCGCCGAGGTCGTGCGACCGTCGCCGCAGACAGCCGCGCAGCCGTCCCGGATGGTGGATTCCTACGTCGACCTGAAACGCCTGGTCACCGAGCGCGGACTGATGCGGCGCTCACCACGGCGCCAGATCGCGCCGGGCGTCGGGCACCTTCTCCTCTTTGCCGCCGTGCTCGTCGGCGTCGCGCTCACCCGCGGCTCCTGGTGGGTACTGCTTCTCGCCGTCCCGGCTGCGCTGCTCTTCGGGCAGATCGGCTTTCTGGCCCACGACGCGACCCACAACCAGATCCTCCACACGTCGCGGGCCAACTACGTCCTGAGCGTGCTGCTGTTCAACCTCTGCCTCGGGGGCAGTCGCGGCTGGTGGGCGGAGCGGCACAACACCCACCACGCGCAGCCCAACCGGCTCGGCGTCGACCCTGACATCGAGGGCGGCGTGGTCGCGGTGAGCAGTTGCCAGGCACAGGAGTCGCGCGGCTTCGTGCGCTTCATGATCGGCCACCAGGCCACCACCATCGGCCCGTTGCTGACGTTGAGCGCCCTGCAGATCCGCGCCTACAGCGCGCTCTTCATCAGGGCGCGTGCGCTGCGTCACCCGCGGGTCGAGCTCGGCCTCTTCGCCACGCATTACCTCCTGTACCTGAGCGCGCTGTTCGTGGTCCTCGGCGTCGGCGGCGGTCTGCTCTTCGCCGCGGTGCACCAACTCGTGCTCGGCCTGTACCTCGGCGCCGCCTTCCTGCCCAACCACTGTGGAATGGCGGTGCTCACCGCGGACACGCGCCTCGACTTCCTCCCCCGCCAGGTGGTCACCGCACGCAACCTGCGCGCCGGGCGCGTGACCGACTACATCTTCGGACCGCTCGGCTGCCAGATCGAGCATCACCTCTTCCCGGCCATGCCGCGGCACAACCTCCGTGCTGCCGGGCCGATCGTTCGACGCGTGTGCGAGGAGCAGGGGATCGCCTACTGCGAGACATCGCCCGGAGGCGCGTTCCGCGACGTCTATCTCCACCTCCGCAGCGTCGGCCGCACAGCGCTGGTCAGCACCGGCTAGCAGCGAGCGGCACTCACGGCGGATGATGGTCGGGGCGACTGGATTCGAACCAGCGACCCCCTGCTCCCAAAGCAGGTGCGCTACCGGGCTGCGCCACGCCCCGACGCGCCTAGAGCATAGGGGCGCGAGCGCAAGCGGCGGAGGCCACGCCACACTTGCGCCGTGGACCTGCTCGACGCCGTCATCCTCTTCCTGGTCGCGTCCGCACTGTTCTCGGGGTACCGCCGCGGGATCAGCTGGGTCGGGCCTTCGCTGATCGGTCTGGTGGTGGGCATCATCGTCGGCGCCGCCGCCGCGCCACCGCTGGCCGCGGCCTTCACCAAGCAGACCAATGTCCAGCCACTGGTCACCTCGGGCCTGTTCCTCGGGATCGTGCTGATCATCCAGGGCATCGGGACCGCCCTTGGCTTCCGGGCCCGGGTGCGGAGCCTGCGAAGCCGGTTCGCGCAATGGGACTCGGCGTTCGGCGCGGTGCTGGCCACGCTCGGTGTGCTCGCCGGCTCCTGGTACCTCGGGCTCACCTTCTCCCAGAGCCCGTGGACGGCGCTCGACACCCAGATCAGTGGTTCGGCGATCGAGAAGGCGCTCGACGCGGTGGCGCCGCGGCCGCCGGGCTTCCTGGCGACGCTGGAGAACGCCCTTCGCAACAACAGCTTTCCCAACCCCTTTTCGGGCATCGCCCCGATCGCCCCGCCCCCGGCCGCGATCCCACCCCTGGTGGACACGCCGGGCATCCGGGCCGCGCGGGCGGTCACCTCCAAGGTGATCGCCTACGGCTGCGGCGGTGCCGAGGCAGGCTCGGCGTGGCCGATCGGTCAGGACGACGTCGTCACCAACGCCCACGTGGTGGCGGGCTCCCAGCACGTCGAGGTGGACACCACCGACGGCACCACCCACCCGGCGATCGTGGTGTACTTCGACCCCGACGTTGACGTCGCCGTCCTCCACGTCCCGGGCCTGCGCGAAGCCGCGCTGCCCATCGCGACAGCCGACCCGACCCGCGGGGTGACCGGCGCTGTGATCGGCTACCCCGGCGGTCAGGGGGAGAAGATCGTGGCGGCGGCGGTGCGGGGCACCGAGGCAGCACGCGGCTACAACATCTACAACTCAGGCGTCGTCACCCGTGACATCGAGGTGCTCGCCGCGCAGATCATCCCCGGGAACTCCGGCGGCCCCCTGGTGGACAGGGCGGGCGTGGTCCAGGGCCTGGTGTTCGCCGCCAGCACCACCGACCAGGCCGAAGGGTACGCGCTGACCATGGCCCAGATCACGGGGGCCCTCCAGCGCGGGCGCGGCAGCACGGCCGAGGTCTCCACGCAGCAGTGCACCAACGGGTGAGTCGGACCCGGACGCCGCCCCGCAGCGGGACGGCGTTCGTCCTCGGAGGCGGCGGCCTCCTCGGCGCGGCCGAGGTGGGCATGCTGCGGGCTCTCCTGGAGCGCGGGATCCGGCCCGACGTCATCCTCGGCACCTCGATCGGCGCCATCAACGGCGCAGCCATCGCGGCGCGGCCCGACCTCGCCGGGGTCGCCGACCTGGCTCAGCTGTGGCGCGAGGTCACCGCCAGCGGAGTGTTCGCCGGCTCACTGATCAAGCAGGTCACCACGCTGGCGCGCACCCGCACCCACCTGCACAGCAACGCGCCGCTGGCGCGGTTGCTGGCCAAGCACCTGCCGGTGGAGCGCATCGAAGACCTCCCCGTCCGGTTCGAGTGCGTCGCGGCCAGCATCGAGCACGCGGCCGAGCACTGGTTCACGCGCGGTCCCATCGTCGAGGCCGTGCTGGCCTCCGCCGCGGTCCCCGGCATCCTGCCGCCGGTGACCATCGGCCGCGAGCATTTCATTGACGGTGGCATCGTCAACTCGATCCCCGTGGGGCGAGCCGTCGCGCTGCGGGCCAAGACGGTGTACGTCTGCCACGTGGGCCGCATCGACCGCCGGCTCGCGGTCCCGCGCCATGCCCTCGAGGTGGGGTTGGTGGCCTTCGAGATTGCGCGCCGTCACCGCTTCCACGCCGACATGGCCGAGCTGCCCGACGACGTCGCCGTGCACATCCTCCCGACCGGTGAGAGGAGCAGGTCGGCGACCGAGCCGCTCGCCAACCTGCGCTACCGGGACTTCTCCCGCGTCGTGGAACGGATCGACGCCGCTTACCGGGCGACCCGCCGGTACCTCGACCAGCTGGAGCAAACCGGGTGAGGATCCCACCGCGCCTGGTGCGCCGGATCCTCCTCCAGCCTGTCTTCATCCTGGTCACCCTCGCCGTCACCGCCCTGTCGCCGCTGCTTCTCCTGCTCGCCGCCATCGCATCGCCGTTCGTCGCCGGCCGCTGGCGGCCACTCCGGGTCACCGCCTTCACCATCATCTGGATGCAGCAGGAGGTGGCCGGCATCATCGCCTGCACCTGCCTGTGGCTCGGCGCGCTCGGACGCACCGCCACGCCGGCGATGCGCCGCCAGCACTACCGCCTGATGCGGTGGTTCCTGCGCAGCGCCCGTCGCTGGGGGGAGAGGTTGCTGGCGGTCACCATGGACATCGATGACGACGGCGTTGCCGAGGACGTGCTCGCCGCCAACGCGCAGCCGCTGCTGGTGTTGAGCCGCCACTCCGGCCCCGGTGACACCTTCTACCTGGTCGACATGCTGCTCGACCGCTACGGACGCGAGCCCCGCATCGTCATGAAGGACCTCCTCAAGCTCGACCCGGTCATCGACCTCGCGGGCAGCCGGCTGCCCAACTACTTCGTGCCGCCGCGCGGCCGTCGCCGCGACAGTTCGTGGCACGCGTCGATCACCACCCTGGCGAGTGGGATGGATCGCTGTGGTGCGCTCCTGCTGTTCCCCGAGGGTGGGAACTTCACTGAGGAACGCCGTCGTCGCCGCTTGGTGCGCCTGTTCGCGCGCGGCCGGCGCCGCGAGGCGCTGCAGGCCGGCGCGCTGCACCACGTCATCGCACCCGAGCCGGGCGGGGCGCTCACCGCGCTCGCCGCCGCGCCGGGGGCCGACGTGATCCTGGTCGCGCACGGCGGCCTGTCGGGGCTCGGCACCACCGGGGGACTGTTCCGTCGCGCCCCGCTCGACCAGGTGTTCCGCGTCCACCTCTGGCACATCGCCCGCGCCGACATCCCGCCGGCTGAGGAGGAGCAGCGGCAGTGGCTCCTCGACTGCTGGAAGCGAATCGACGACTGGGTGACCATGGACCTGGCGGACCATCAAGCCGCCCCGTCGCTGGACGCGGAGGCGGTGCTCGTCCTCGGCGACGGCTCAGCCGCGCCCGACCTCAGAGGAGCGTCACGATCAGCGTCACCGCCGCGGCGCCCATGAGGCTCGTGGCCAGCCACACCAGCCCGTTGCTCCAGGGGCCGCTGCGACGATCTCCCATCACCTCACGGTCGCGCGCCAGCAGTGCGATGAGCACCAGGATGGGAGGCGCCACCACCCCGTTGATGATCGCCGTCACCACCAGCGCCTTGATCGGGTCGATGTTGAGGAAGTTCATCAGCAGGCCGCCGATGATCGCCACCACGATGAGCGCGTAGAACGTCGGCCGGTAGGAGGGCTTCTCGAGAAGGCTGCCGCGCAAGCCGAAGAATTCCTTGACCGCGTAAGCGGCGCTGCCGGTCAGCACCGGGATCGCCAGCAGGCCGGTACCGATCATGCCCGCGGAGAACAGAACGAAGGCGAACGGGCCGGCCAGCGGACGCAGCGCGTCAGCGGCCTGCTGCGCGGTCTGGATGTTGGTGTTGCCCGACGCGTGGATCACCGACCCCGAGGTGAGGATGATGCAGTACATCACCAGCTGCGAGAAGAGCATGCCGATGAAGACGTCGACGCGCGCGGCGTGGAGCTCCCTGCGCGTCACCCCGCGGCGTTGCGACTCGGTGTGCGCGCCGGCCGCCTTCATCTCCTCCACCTCGCTCGATGCCTGCCAGAAGAAGAGGTACGGGCTGATGGTGGTGCCGAGGACGGCGACGACGATCCCGATGAAGTCCCGGTTGAACTCGACATGCGGGATGAAGGTCGATTTGAGGGTCTCCAGCAGCGGTGGGTGCACCACGATGACGGTGATGACGTAGGCGAACAGCGCCAGCGTCAAGAGCTTGAAGACCCGGAAGATGGTGGCGTAGGCGAGGCGAAGCTGCATGAACCCGATCAGCACGGCCACCGGCACGATCAGCCACGCCGGGTGGACATGGCCGCGGGACAGCAACCCACCCGCGGCGGCGACGGCGCCGAGGTCGGCGCCCACGTTGACCGTGTTGGCGATGAACACGGCGAGGATGCATGCCCCGACGATCCAGGTGGGGAACTTCCGTCGCAGCGCGGTGCCCAGCCCGACGCCGGTGTGCAGCGCGATGCGCGCGCAGGCCTCCTGCACGGCGACCATCAGGGGGAAGGTGAAGAGCGCCAGCCACAGGGTCCCGAACCCGAACTGGCTGCCCGCCTGCGAGTAGGTGCCGATCCCCGAGGGGTCGTCATCCGACGCGCCGGTGATCAGCCCCGGGCCGAGGAGCTGGAGGACCCCCTTCGGCCCCTGGGCCAGGGCGTCGTCAATGCTGGTCCGTCCCGCGGATGGGCCGCCGGTCGCTGCCTCCCCGGCCGTGTCCTTGGTGGCCTCCGGGGTACCGCTGGTGTGCGTCTCGGCACCGACGACCTCGAGAATGGGGTCCGGCCTGCTCTCGTCCGGCAACCGCGTCTCTGTCTGCGCCATGCGCGAACATGATAAGCCCACTGTCAGACATTGTGAGCACTTGGTGGGCAATCAGTGAATCAGCCGCAACCCTGCTGTCACGCCGACGGCGAGGGCGACGACCACCAGGAAGGGCGCCCGGAGGAGCACCGCTGCCAGCGCCACGGCCACCCCGCCGGCCCGGGCGTCCAGTGCCAGCCTGGTGCCATTGCTGAACGTCTGCACCGCGACCAGGGTCGCCAGCAGGGCGATCGGCAAGGTCTCCGCGATGCGCTGCACGCGCCGGTCGGCGAGCACCCCACGCGGCACCGACAAGCCGGCCAGCTTGAGCACGTAACACCCCACCGAGCCCATCACGACCGCGAACCACATGTCAGGCCGGCCCTGGGGGGGAGGGAGGCGCGATCGACGGGGCACCGCCGCGGTGCGCGCTGACGGCACCGAACACCACCGCGACCAACGCCGCGACCAGCACCGGGCCGCCCACAGGCAGCACACGAACAGACCCCATCGCGATGGCGGCGGCAAGCAGGGCGATGGCCACGGCGGACCGGTTGCGCACCCGTGGTGCGAGCAGCGCGAGGAAGGCGGCGGGCGCGGCGGCGTCAAGGCCGGCGGCCCGGGGGTCGGGCAGCGCGTGCGCGCCGAGCGCCCCCACCAGGGTGCCGAGGTTCCACAGCACGTAGACGCTCGTCCCGGTGGCCCAGAAGCCGAGCCGGTTGGCGCGGTCGGTGTCGTGCGCCAGGCTCATCGCCGTGCTCTCGTCGATGACCAGCTGGGCCGCGACCAGCCGGCGCGGGCCCCGGGCCCGCAGCAGGCTGGACAGGCGCAGGCCGTAGAAGGCGTTGCGTGTCCCCAGCAGGGTTGCGGTGGCCACGGCGGGGAGCGCGCCCCCGCCGGAGCCGAGCACCCCGACCAGCGCGAATTGCGACGCCCCGGTGAACATCGCCAGCGAGAGGACGCATGCCTGCAGCACCGACAGGCCCGCCGCGGTGGCGACCGCGCCGAAGGAGAGCGCGTAGGCGCCGGTGGCCACGCCGATGCCGGTGGCGTTGCGGAGCACGGAGGCGCGCGCCGCGCGCCAGGCCGCCGGCGAGCTCTCGTCCATGGCGCGCAACGCTACCGGTTGGGCGCAGATGTCGAGGTGGCGGCGGGCCGGACCGATGTGGTCACATCACGCGCGAGATGAGGGCGCCCGCCGCCGTTCGATCAGCGCAGCGGCCGGACAGCCCGGTGTCGCGGCGCCACTTCATCAGCCTGCACGGGCAGCGGATGGCTTACCTGGAGGCGGGCCAGGGTCCACCACTGCTGCTCATCCACGGCATCGCCGAGGCAGCCTGGGCGTGGGAGGTGGTCATCCCTGCGCTCGCCCGCCGGCACCGCGTCATCGCGCCCGACCTGCTCGGCCATGGCCGTTCGGCGAAGCCCCGCGGCGATTACTCCCTCGGCAACCAGGCCACGCTGATGCGCGACCTGATGATCTCACTCGACATCGAGCACGCCACCCTGGTCGGGCACTCGCTGGGCGGTGGCATCACCATGCAGTTCGCCTACCAGTACCCCGAGCGCTGCGAGCGCATGGTGCTGATCGCCAGCGGCGGGCTCGGCCAGGACGTCACCTTCCTGCTGCGCAGCCTCGGCCTTCCCGGTGCCGACCTGGTCGCGCCGCTGTTCCTCTCCACCACCACGCGCGACGTGGTGCTGGGCGCGGCACGATGGCTGGGGCGACGCGGGCTCAAGGCGAGCGCCGGTCAGCGCGCCATGTGGCGGAGCTACGCGGGCCTCACCGAGCCCGCCACCCGCGCGGCGTTCATCGCCACCGTGCGCGCGGTCATCGACCAGCGCGGCCAGCGCATCTCCGCGTTGGAGCGCCTGTACCTCGCGCAGAGCATGCCCACTCTGCTCATCTGGGGCGAGAAGGACCGCGTGATCCCGGTCGCGCATGCGCGCGCCGCCCAGGCGGAGATGCCCGGCAGCCGCCTCGAGGTCATCAGCGACGCCGGTCACTTCGTGCAGCTGGAGAGGCCACAGCAGGTCGCCGAGCTCATCCTCGACTTCCTGGCGATCACCAAGCCCGCGCGCATCCGCGCCCAGGACATGCGTGACGCGATGCGGGCGCACCGGCTGCGGCACCGCTAGGCGGCACTCGAGGCCGGGTCACGGCGCGGTCAGGTCAGCCGGCGTCCTCGTAGCGCTGCAGACTGTCGCCGATGAGCCAGATGGTCGGCGGCCAGAGGCCCACGAAGAGGGCGCGTCGCTCGGCGTTGCCGCGCTCCTCCTGGTCGACCGTCTTGGCTCGGATCCACAACCCGATGCAGAGCGCGATCGACGCCATGGAGAGCACCTGCACGTGCTCGGACCGCAGCCCAGCACGGTGCAGCACCCCGGTGATCATGCTGGGATTGTAGGCGTGCCCCGCGCCTGCGCTAGGGTGGCTGGATGTCGTACGCATCGGGCAGGCCCGGCCGCTGGATGACCACGGTGACCTGGCCGGCTGGCATCGTGTTGACCTCATGGGACTACATGTGGCGCTCGACCGTCCTGCACCGCCACGAGGAGCTGGTGGAGGGCGACGCCGCCTGGCCGCCGCCGCCGTTTCCCGAGGGCGTCTCGCGCACCGACCTGTTGCCGGCCGAACGAGGTCATGGTCCGATGTTCCACCGTCGCTACCGCACCGCCATCCGCAACGCTGCGACCTCGCCCGAGGAGCTGATGACGCGGATCCAGTCCGACGTGAACTGCGTGGCTCCGACCAGGTTCGCCCGCTTCGTTCGGCTCGCCGACGACCCCGGCCCGATGCGCGTCGGCGACGACTACCTGGTGCGCATGCCCGGACCCTGGGACGGGCCGGTGCGGGTGATTGATCGCGACGACCGGTCGTTCCGCCTGGCCACGCTGATCGGTCACCTCGAGGCCGGGCAGATCGAGTTCCGGACGTGGAGAGAGACGTCGCTGCTGCATTTCGAGATCGAAGTCCTGGGCTCGCAGCAGCAGTGTCGTCACCAACCTGCTGTACCACCACCTGCGCATGGCCAAGGAGGTGCAGTTCCACATGTGGATCTCATTCCTCGAGAAGGTCGTCGCCCTCTCCTCCGGTCGCATGACCGGCGGCATCGAGGTGATCACCCAGCGCATGGAATACCGGGCCGATGCCTGACGGGGTTGCCGGTTCACCGTCGATCCAGCGGCGCCTCGCCGGGCTGGCCGGGCGCGAGCCCAACTTCGACCCCGTCACGGCGGCTCCCTTCACCGGGGCCAACGGATGGAACGTGGTGGACCTCTGCCAGGAACTTCCCCCCGAGGCTGCCGGCCCGCCGCTTCGCGGCGGCAGCTGGGAGATCGCCTGCCGCCTGATGCGTGGCTATGAGTTCGCCGACCCGTCGATCGTCCGTGCCTTCTACGATCCCACCGCCCCCCTCGAGGGACGCACCATGCTGCTCAAGCTCACCGCCTTCGGGCTGGTGCACGTGTATGTCGGCGTGCGCGTGGTGGACGTGTACCGACAGCTGCGCACCGTCGACGGCGCACCGGTCGACGTGTGGGGATGGGCGTACCGGACATTGCAGGGCCACGTCGAGATGGGCGAGATGAGCTGGGAGGCATGGAAGTGGCGCGACAGCGGGCGCGTCGAGTTTCGCGTCCATGCCTACGCGCGCCGGGCGCACATCACCAACCCGTTGGTGCGCCTGGGATTCCGGCTGACGGGCGAGCATGAGCGCCGCGCCTTCCTGGAGAGCACGCAGCGCCGCATGCTGATGCTGACGACGGCAGCTCTCCGGCAGGGTGAGAGCGCTGCGGGCATCGCCGAGGTGAGCGCGACGGAGACAGCGCGTCACACCGGCGACGGTGAGGCAGATGCGCATGAGGAGCTGGCACGGCACCTGCGCGACGGCGGGCCGCCGCCGCGCTGAGGCGGCTCCGTCACAGCCGTGCCGGGAAAGGGAATCGAACCCTTACGCCCTTACGAGCACAGCGCCCTGAACGCTGCGTGTCTACCAGTTCCACCACCCCGGCGAGCGACGGCGGCCACCGATCCTAGCAGGCGGCCGTTTCAGCCCCGCCGCCACGCGGTGATCTCGTCGAACCGCGCCGAGCTCGACCCCACTGGGGGGATGGCGACCCTGATGCCCCCATGCACCACCAGGGAGATCTTCGGGGTCTCGAGGAACACCGCCGGCAGGTCGTCGGCGAGCTGGGAGGAGACGGCCGCCGCCGCGGCCACCCGCGTCGCGGTGTCGGGGACTGTGGCAAGGCGGTCCAGCGCCTGGTCCAGGAAGGGATCGACGGCGCCGCCGGAGACGTTGAAGCCGGTGGGAGGGACGGCCGTCGATCGCCAGAAGGAGCTGACGTCGGGGTCGGGGCCGACGTCCCAGTCGGCCACCGCCATGTCAAAGCCGCCACCACCGACAAGGAGCTGGCGCAGCGACGTGGCCGGCATGGTGGTCACCTGGGCATCGATGCCGATGCCGCTGAGCTCCGTGGCCACCACGGCGGCGACGTCGGGCAGTGGGACGACGTCAGCGACGGCGAGTCGGAGCCGCAGCGGGGTGCGGTTGCGAAGCCGCACGCCGTCCGGCCCCGGCCTCCAGCCGGCCGCGTCGAGGATGCCCGCCGCCGCCGGTGCATTGCCTGCAGCGGTCGGCTCCCGGGGCGCGGCCCAGACGATGCCGGCGGGGATCGCGGTGCTCTCGGCGATGCCCATCCCCCGCAACGGGCCGGCCACGATGGCGCCCCGGTCGATCACCTCCGCGATGGCCTGCCGCACCGCGCTGTCGGAGAGCACGCCGCGCTCGTTGAAGAGGAGGTCGACGAAACGGAAGGTGGCGATGTCGTGGGCCGTGCCACCCGCGGCCACGAGCTCGGCGCGCTGCACCGGGTTGGTGGCCAGCACCGCGTCGACGGTGCCGGCCCGGTAGGCGGCTGCGGCGTCCGCGAAGCTGCCGAACAGGTCGATCTCCACCTGGTTGAGATGCGGGGCCACCACAGCGTGGGGGTTGGGGAAGAGCGTGACCGTGCTGGCGTTCGAGTTCACCACCTCGAACGCGCCAGAGCTTGCCATCGGCACCGCCGCCGTCCGGGGCAGGGCGGCGACGGCAGCGCGGGAGAGGCTGCCGAGTGGCAGGACCGGCAGTTGGGTGAGTTGCGCGGGGAACGACGCCCGTGGTCCCGCCAGGTCGAAGCTGACCCCGTCGCCATCGGCACGGACGTGGACGTCGCGCCAGCTCGCCGCCGTCGCGGCGTCGGTGAACTGCTCCGACTGCACCCAACCCACGGTGGCGAGGACGTCATCGACCGTGATCGCCCGGCCGTCCGACCATCGCTGGCCGCCACGCAGCGGGAGGTGGTAGGCGAGCCCGTCCTGGCTCACCGTGTACGAGCCGGCCAGGTCCGCCACCGGGACGGCCCGGTCATCGAGCCGCAGGAGCCGCCGGTACAGCAGCGCCCCGACGTCGCGCACCGCGGGGTCTGCGGCGCCGACCAGCGGGTTCAGGGAGAGTGGCCTCTCACCGGTGACCAGCGCCTCGCGGTAATCCGGGGTGACAGTCTTGAGATGGGACACAGCGCTGGCGGCGAGGACGCTGCCGGCGATGACCACCAGGATCAGCACCGCGCCGATCTCGGCGCGGCGATGACGCCGCGCTAGCGGGCGCCGACGTACGTCTGCACGATGGACACCACGACGAACAGCAGGATGAACACGATCGTCACCCTCAGCAGGCTTGCCTCGAGACCGCGGCGACGGCGATAGCCGCCACCCGAGTCCCCACCGCCTCCGATCGTCCCGCCGAGGCCCGTCGCCTTCGGCGTCTGGAGCAACACGCCAAGCATCACCAGCACCCCGAGCACGTCCTGGGCGACGGCGAAAGCGACCTTCACGCAACGAGACCTCCTGGTGCCACGGATCGCGAGTATACGGGCCCCACCCGGAACGCCCCCCGTCCCCGCCCTTCCTCCACTGATTTGTGTATTCTCGCTCACCTGTATGCTGCCCTGGAGACTGCTCTGCCTCACGGCCGCCCTGTCTGCCGGCTGCGCGGCCCCGGCGCGGGCCGGACCGCCCGTTCCGGCCACGGGTCGCACCGAGGCTGTCCTCCTCGGTCCGGCTGCGCCGGCGTGGGTCGGCGGCGACCTGGTGACGGTGCTGCGCAGTGGCGAGCCCACCTTCACCGAGCTGCGCCGTCTCATCTCCCTGGCCCGCACCTCTGTCGAGGTCGAGGTGTACGAGTTCGGCCGCGCCGACCTCGCCGCGGCGCTGGTGGCTGCCCGCGCCCGGGGCGTCGCCGTCACTGTGATCGACGACCCATCGGAGTCGGCGACCGCGGCGACCGCCGTCACCCTGCGTGCGTCAGCGATCACGGTGGTGGACTACCCGGTGCGTGCCCGGATGATCGACCACGTCAAGCTGCTGGTGGTCGATGCGCGGGTCGCGGTGGTCGGCGGCATCAACTGGGGCGCGTCGTCATACGCCAACCACGACTTTGACGTCGAGGTGCGCGGCCCCGTGGTGGACAACCTGGCGCGCGTGTTCACCCGTGACCTGGTGACGTGTGGACGCCCTGGGGAGGTGCCGCCCCCGCGCCCCGACCCCGCCATCCTCGTCGGCGCGACGCTCCCCGGGGTGGAGATCCTGCCGATGGTGCTCGCCGCCATCGTCGGTGCCCAGCGGACGCTGGACGTCGCCATGTTCACCCTGACCGACGCAGACGTGGTCGCCGCCATCGAGGCGGCACGGGCGCGCGGCGTGGTGGTGCGCGTGTTGCTCGACCCCAGCGAACGGCCGAGTGACCCGTCGGCTGCCTCGCTGCGTGCGCACGGCGTCGCTGTCCGCCTGTACCGCGGCGTCGGGGAGAAGCTCCATGCCAAGGCAGCGATCATCGACGGGTCTACGGTGGTCCTCGGTAGCGCCAACTGGACGGTCAGCGGCTTCCAGCACAACCACGAGCTCGACGTCGCCATCGCGGCGAACCCCGGCGTTGCGAGCTCGTTCGAGCAGCAGTACCAGAGCGACTGGGACGCCAGCGGCTGAGACCGTCCCGGCGGGGTCAGAGCAGGCTGTGGCCGGTCATCTCGTCGGGAACCGGCAGCCCCATCACGGTGAGCACCGTCGGGGCGACATCGGCGAGGCCACCGCCGTCGCGCAGGCGGGCGGCGTCGGTGCCGCAGAGGATGACCGGCACCGGGCTGGTGGTGTGCGCGGTCAGGGGCGAGCCGTCGCGGGCGTCGACCTTCAGCTCCGCGTTGCCGTGGTCAGCGGTGACCAGCAGGGCGCCACCGGCCGCGGCGACGGCCTCCTGGATGCGGTTGATGCACGTATCGACCACCTCGACGGCTCGCACCGTGGCGTCGAACATCCCGGTGTGCCCGACCATGTCCGGGTTGGCGAAGTTGACCACGATCAGGGCGTCGTCGCCTCGCTCGACGTGCTCGACGACCGCGCCGGCCACGGCGTCCGCGCTCATCGCCGGCGTGGCGTCGTAGGTCGCCACCCGCGGCGACGGCACCAGCAGCCGCTCCTCGCCCGCGAACGGGCTCTCCCGCCCGCCGTTGATGAAGTAGGTCACGTGCGCGTACTTCTCGGTCTCCGCGACATGGAACTGCCGCAGGCCGGCCGCGCTGACCTCCTCCGCCAGGGTGTGGCGGACGTCCTGGCGGGGAAAGGCGACCTCCGCGGGGAGGTCACGTTCGTACTCGGTGAAGGTGACGAAGTGCAGGTCGTTGAGCACGCGCGAGCGCTCGAAGCCGGTGAAGTCACGGTCGACCAGCGCGTGGCTGAGCTGACGCGCGCGATCAGGACGGAAGTTGAAGAACACCACCGAGTCGCCGTCCTCGATGCGCACCACCTGCGCAGCGTCCGCGGCAATGGACACAGGTGGCAGGAACTCATCGGTGACGTCGTGCGCATACTGCGACTCGATGTACTCGACCGCGTCGGCTGCACGCGCCGCCGGCGTTCCCCCCGCAATCTGCTCGTAGGCGGCACGGGTTCTCTCCCACCGGGTGTCGCGATCCATCGCGTAGTACCTGCCGCTCACACTGACCACCCGCCCGCAACCGGCGGCGGCGAGGTCGTCGACGAAGCGGCCGACGAAGCCGGCGGCGCTGGTGGGCGGTTCGTCGCGGCCGTCGGTGAACGCGTGGAAGTAGACACGGGTCAACCCGCGCCGGCGCGCCAGCTCGGCGATCGCCAGCGCATGCGCCTGGTCGCTGTGCACCCCACCCGGCGAGACCAGGCCGAGGCAGTGCAAGGCGGCGTCGCCGCTGACGGCGGCGTCCACGGCGTGCCTGAGTGCGCTGTTCTCGAAGAACGAGCCCTCGGCGATGGCACGGTTGATGCGCGTCAGCGGCTGGAAGATCACCCGGCCCGCCCCGATGGTGAGGTGGCCGACCTCGGAGTTGCCCTGCTGGCCATCCGGGAGGCCGACCGCCTCACCGCTGGCCCCCACGGTGGTCCAGGGCCACGCGCCCATGAGGCGGTCCATGGCCGGGGTGGCAGCCGCGGCGATGGCGTTGCCGAAGGGCTCGTCGGAGTGGCCCCAGCCGTCGAGGACGACGAGGACGAACGGCCGGACGCCGTTCACCCCCCGCTGCCGGCCGCGGCGGCGACGATGGCGGCGAAGGCGTCGGGGTCGAGGCTCGCTCCCCCGATGAGACCCCCGTCGATCCCCGGCCGGCCGAAGAGATCAGCGGCATTGGCGGGGCTGACGCTACCGCCGTACAACACCCGCGGTGAGCCGCCGGTGTGCGCAGTGAGCAGCTCATGGATGTGTGTGCACACCTCGTCGGCCTGTTCTGGCGTGGCCGTGCGCCCGGTGCCGATCGCCCAGACCGGCTCGTAGGCGACGACCCACTGCGTCGGGCGGGGCGGCTCCCCCGCGCCGGCGAGGACCGCGTCGAGCTGGCGGTCGATCACCGCGAACGTCTGCCCCGCATCGCGTTCCGCATCGGTCTCGCCGACCGCGAGGATGACGCCGAGCCCGTGCCTGCGGGCGGCGGCGACCTTGCGGGCCGTGTCGGCGTCGGTCTCGCCCAGCAGATGCCGGCGCTCCGAGTGCCCCACCAGGACGAGGTCACACCAGCCGGCGAGCATCAGCGGCGACACCTCACCGGTGAATGCCCCGGCGTCCTCCCAGAACAGGTCCTGGGCGCCGAGCAGGACGGAGCTCGCCGCGAGCACGTCGCGCACCGGCCAGAGGTGCACGAAGGGCGGGAGCACGGCAACCTCCACGCCTGCCCCGGCACCGCAGCGCTCGACCACCGCGCGCGCCAGCGCCACGCCGGCGGAGACGGTGGTGTTCATCTTCCAGTTGCCGGCCACCATCGGTACGCGCGCGGCCACCTCGCTCAGGGTGCCACCGCCGAGCGCTCGGCAAGCGCCGCCACCCCGGGGAGGGTGCGCCCCTCGAGGAATTCGAGGGTGGCCCCTCCCCCGGTGCTGACGAAGTCGATCCTGTCGGCAACGCCGGCGTCCTCCACTGCCGCGCCCAGGTCACCGCCGCCGACGACGGTGAATGCCGGGCTGTCACCAAGCGCCCTCGCCACCGCGCGGGTGCCGCGGGCGAAGGCCTCCACCTCGTAGATGCCCAGGGGGCCATTCCACACCACTGTGCCGGCGGTGGCGAGGTCCGCCTCGATCGCGGCGACGGTGGCCGGGCCGACGTCGACGACCATCCGGTCGGGGGGGATGGCGTCCCAGGCGACGATCTGCGTGGGCGCGCCCTCCACCGGCTCGGCGGCCACCACGACGTCCACCGGCAAGCGCAGCACCGCGCCCGCCCGGGGAGAGCCGAGCACACCGCGGGCGACCTCCACCTGGTCGTCCTCGACGAGCGACCGGCCGGTCGACGCGCCCCTGGCGCGGAACATCGTGCAGGCCATGGCCCCGCCGACGTGCAGGCCGTCCACGCGGTCGAGCAGGTTGGTCAGCACCCCGAGCTTGCTGGAGATCTTGGCGCCCCCGAGGATGGCGACCAGCGGCCGTCGGGCATCGCCCAGCACACCGCCGAGCACGTCGAGCTCGCGCGCCATCAGGTACCCGGCGACAGCGGGCAGGCAGTGGGCCACCCCCTCGGTGGAGGCATGGGCGCGGTGCGCAGTGCCGAAGGCGTCGTTGACGAACACGTCGGCAAAGGACGCCAGGCGCTTGGCGAACGCGGGGTCGTTCTGCTCCTCCCCCGCTTCGAACCGAACGTTCTCCACCATGCCGACGTCGCCCTCGCCGAGGGAGTCCACCATCGCCTGGGCCGACGGCCCGACGACGTCCCCGGCCACCGCGACGTCGATCCCGAGAAGCTCGCCGAGCCTGTCGGCCAGCGGCTGGACGGTCAGGGCCGGGTCGACGTGGCCGCGAGGGCGACCGGCGTGGGTGACGATGACGATCCGCGCCGAGCGCTCCAGCAGCGCCTCGATGGTGGGAAGCGCCTCGCGGATGCGGCGGTCATCACCGACGCGCCCGTCGCGGAGGGGCACGTTGAAGTCGACCCGCAGCAGCACCCGCCGCCCGGCGACGTCAATGTCGTCGATGGTCGCCTTGGCCATCGAGCGCTCAGAGACGGCCGGCGATGTGCTCGGCGAGGTCGACCACCCGGCACGAGTAGCCCCACTCGTTGTCGTACCAGGAGAGGACCTTGACCGTGCGGTCGCCCACCACCATGGTGGAGCGCGCGTCGACGATCGACGAGTGGCTGTCGTGCAGGAAGTCGACGGACACCAGCTCCTCGTCGCAGACCGCGAGGATCCCGTTGAGCGTCCCGTCCGCCGCTTCGCGCAGCTCGGCGTTGACCTGGTCCGCCGTCACCGCCGTCCCCAGGGTGACCGAGAGGTCGACCAGGCTGACGTCGCTGACCGGCACGCGCAGGGACATGCCATGCAGTCGACCCTTCAGCTCCGGCATCACCAGTGACATCGCCTTGGCGGCGCCGGTGGAGGTGGGGATGATCGACAGGCCGGCAGAGCGCGCCCTGCGCAGGTCGCGGTGCGGGGTGTCGAGCAGCACCATGTCATTGGTGTACGCGTGGACGGTGGTCATCAGGCCCGCCTCGATGCCGAACGAGTCGCTCAGCACCTTGGCGACCGGGGCCAGGCAGTTGGTCGTGCACGATGCGTTGCTGACCACGTGGTGCTCGGCCGGGTTGTAGGCAGTGTGGTTGACGCCCAGGCAGACGGTGATGTCCTCGTTGGTCGCCGGGGCAGAGATGATCACCTTGCGAGCGCCGGCCTCGAGGTGCGCCCGCGCCTTGTTGGCATCGGTGAAGAACCCGGTCGACTCGATGACCACGTCCACCCCGAGGTCGCCCCACGGCAGGCGCTGCGGGTCGCGCTCGGCAAGGACGGTGAGTCGGCTGCCGTCGACGGCGATGTGGTCCCCGTCGGCGCTCACGCTGCCGGGGAACCGGCCCAGGATGGAGTCGTACTTGAGCAGGTGGGCCAGCGTTGCGGCGTCGGTGAGATCGTTGACCGCCACGATCTCCAGGTCGGAGTTGCGCTCGCGTGCGGCCCGGTAGACGTTGCGCCCGATCCGCCCGAACCCGTTGATGCCAACCTTGACGGCCATCCCTTCACAGCTCCTCAGTTGCCGGCCCGGTGTCCCCGGCCACGGCGGGGCTCGACACTACCACCCGGTTCGGCGCAACCGCGCCAGGATCACGCGCGCGCTGCCTCGACGAGGCGACGGAGGCGATCCGCCATCGCCGATCGGCTGATGCCGGCGCTCTCCGCGAGTGTCCCCAGCGAGGCGTCGGGATGGCTCCTGCGCAGCTCTCCCGCCTCCCGGACCGCCGGGGGCAGCGCCTCCCAGCGGACGAGCTCCGCGCGCAGGCGCTCGATGGCGTCGAGCTGGCGCACCGCGGCGTCGATGGTCCGCTCCAGGTTGGCCGTCTCGGCGTTGAGGCTGCGGTTGACATGGGCGCGCACGTCGCGCACCACCCGTCCCTGCTCGAACGCCAGCCGGCCTCCCTGCGCCCCGATCGAGCTGAGTGCCGCCCCCACCCCCGCGGCGGTGCGCACCGTCACCACCGGACGTCCGCGACGCAGTCGGGTGGAGGCGGGCACCTCGAGCGCGCTGAGGTCGTCGACCAGGAGGGTGGCCGCCGCCACGTCCCGGACGGGGATCTCCAGGTGGGGCGGCCGGTCGGGCCGGCTCACCGAACCCAGCGCCAGGAAGGCGCCGCGCAGCCGGCTCCGCCGGCAACAGTTGCCCGAGCTCGAAGACGCGCCTCCCGGGGAGACGTCAACGCGGTAGCGAGCCCGCCGCTGGGCCCGAAGGCGGGTCGCATGCCCCCCACGACCGTCGGCGTGGAGCACCGCGACCGCGCACCGCGCAGCGACTGCGCGGGTGGTCTCGACGGCCCCATCGGGGCTGGGCGAGGTGAGGCTCATCCCCTCCAGCAGCGCAGTGCGACAGTGCGGCAGGGGCGGCAGGTGCGGGGCCAGCTCGGCGACCACGCTCTCGGTGAAGGAACCGCCCTGCATGTCAGCGCGGGTCCGGCCTGTGCACATCGCGGTGGCGCACCTCGACGGCGACGTCGCCGGCAGCCAGCGTGCTGCCCAGCTCCGCGGCGATCACCACGGAGCGGTGGCGACCCCCGGTGCACCCCACGGCGACGTGTGCGGCCTCGCGACCACGTCGCCGCGCGGCCTCGATGGCCCATTGGAGAAGGGACGTGGTGCGCCCGACCAGCTCGCGGGCCTCGGCGGTGCCGAGCACGTAGTCGCGGACACTCGCGTCAAGCCCGGTGAGCGGCCTCAGCTCGGGCTCCCAGAAGGGGTTGGGCACGACCCGGCTGTCGATCACCCAGTCGGCCTCGAGCGGGGGGCCGTACTTGAAGCCGAACGACGAGACGGTGCAGCGGAAGCGCGTAGCCGTGCCCGGGCTCGCCGCCACCACCTCCAGCACGCGCTGGGCGAGCTCGCCGTCGCTGAGCGCGCCAGTGTCGATGACGACGTCTGCCGCCGCCCGCAGCGGCTCAAGCAGTGACCTCTCCGCCGCCACCGCAACCGGGCCGATCCCGGCGGCGCCACAGGGGTGCGGGCGGGTGCTGTCGGCCAGCCGTCGCACCAGCACGTGGTCGGGCGCATCGAGGAACAACACCCGGGCTCCGTCGACGGCGCGGACGGCGGCAAGCTCGTCACCGCGGCGGGCGTCGATGACGGCCACGGCGACACCGGCGCGCGGCGCGGCGATGAACGGGGCGAGCAGAGGGACCGGGAGGTTGTCGACACAGCTGACCCCAGCGGCCTCCAGCGCGCGCAGCGCGGTGGCCTTGCCGGCTCCGCTCATGCCCGTGAGCACCCATGGCTGGGGCTGCGGCGGGCCGTCGTCACTCACCAGCCAGAGTGTAGTGCCGGGATGACGACCGCCCGGCACCGCGGCGCCGATGTCATCCAATCGCAAGGTCTTTGACTATCCTCGGCGGAGGATGAACTCATCGATGCGGGGCTGACGGTGCGCATCCTGGTGGCCGAGGACGACCCCGGGCTGCGCGCGGTGCTGACCCAGGGATTGGAGGACCACGGCTTCTTCGTGGACGCGGTGGGGCGCGGCGACGATGCCATCAACCAGCTGCGCTTCTACGAGTACGACGTGGCCGTTCTCGACTGGCGCATGCCCGGCGCGTCGGGCGTCGACGTGGTCGCCTGGGTGCGCCGGGAGAAACGACCCACCCGCCTGCTCATGCTCACCGCGCGCGACACCACCGCCGACCGCATCAACGGCCTCGACGCGGGTGCTGACGACTACCTCGTGAAGCCGTTCGACTTCGGTGAGCTCCTGGCGCGCATCCGCGCCCTGCAGAGACGCCCGGCCGGGACCGACAGCGCGACGCTGGTCCGGGGCGGCCTCGAGCTCGACCCGAGCCGGCGCGAGGTCACCGCCCACGGCCGCGCCGTGCATCTCAGCGCCACCGAGTTCAACATCCTCGAGCTGCTGATGCGCCGCGCCCCGCAGGTGGTCGACCGCAGCAGCATCGCGCAGCAGGCCTGGCGCGACGAGACCGATCCGCTGGGCTCGAACGCCATCGACGTGCGCCTCAGCCGGCTGCGGGCCAAGCTGCCCGACGCCGGCGTCCGCATCGTCACGGTCCGCGGCTCCGGGTACCGCCTGGAGCACGCATGAGCGGCCTGTGGCGCACCGGCCGCGCCGGCACCCTGCTGCGGCGAGCGGCGGGGGTCGACGCCGCGCCGGGGCGCACCGTGAGACGGGCGGCGTTGCGGGTCGCGCTCATCGCCACCGGCCTGGTCTTCATTGCGTACGTGGTGATCGCCGGTGCGGTGATGATGATCGTGACCCGCAACCTCACGGCGTCCGTCGACGATCGGCTGCGTGGCTACATCAGCACCATGGTCAGTGGGCAGTCGCCGCCGGCCAGCACCGGGCCCGTGTACCAGGAGCCGCTGCTGCGCTGGGTGGTCGTTCCCAGCGGCGACGTGATCGCGGTGTCCGGTCCCGGGCAGCGGGGCGAGGGGGCGGCGCCCCCGGCATTGCCCGACACCGCGCGCAGCGTCAACCGCCCCACGACAGTGGAGCTGGCCGACGGCAGCGAGCTGCGCGTCACCGGGGTCTCCACCGACGTCTCCCTCAACGGGAGCTTCATGCCCAACGCGCGCGTCGTGGTGGGCCAGTCGCTCGTCTACGTCAGCACCACCCAGCACAACGTGCTCACCGCCGAGCTCCTCGTGGGGCCGATCCTGCTGCTCGCCGTGATGTTCGGTGCCTACGCCATCGGTCGGCGCGTGGCGTCGCCGATCGAGCGCGCGCGCCAGCGGCAGGTCGAGCTCACCGCCGACGCCTCGCATGAGTTGCGTACACCGCTGTCGGTCATCGAGGCGCAGACGTCGCTCGCCCTCGAACGCGACCGCGACGTCACCTGGTACCGGAACGCGTTCCAGGCCGTCGGGGTGGAGAGCAAGCGGATGCGCCGCCTGGTCGACGACCTGCTCTGGCTGGCCCGGTTCGACAGCGCCGGTCCGCCGCCGACGTCGGAGGCCACCGACCTCGGTGTGCTCGCCGAACAGGCAGCGCAGCGCTTCACCGCCGTCGCCGAGGCGCGCGGTCTCACCCTCCGCGTCGACGTCGAGCCGGTGTCGACGATGATCAGCGTACCGCCCGAGTGGCTCGACCGCCTGCTCGGGGTCCTGCTCGACAACGCCTGTCGCTACACCCCGTCCGGCGGGACAGTGGACGTCCGGGTGGGGCGACGGGATGGTCGCGTGCGCCTGGCGGTCGACGACTCCGGCCCCGGCATCCCGCAAGCCGAGCGCAGCCACATCTTCGACCGCTTCCGCCGCGCCAGCGACGCCCCCGGTGGTTCCGGGCTGGGCCTGGCGATCGCCGCCGCCGTGGTCGGGGCCAGCGGCGGCCGCTGGGAGGTCGGCACCGCGCCAGCCGGAGGGGCGAGCATGGCGGTCACGTGGACATCCCTGATCCGCGGGGGCACGCAGGCCGACGAGGCGGTTGCGCGACACGCGGATCCCGCGGGCGCGTTCCCGCCGCCGCCACCGCGACCTGTCTAGCGACTCAGAGCAGCTCCTTGATGCTGAGCGCGACGGCGCGCGGCACCTCCTCGGTCAGTGCCTCGACGGTGGCGGCGCGGATGCCGTCGATGCTGCCGAATCGGCGCAACAGGGTGCGCTTGCGCACCGGGCCGAGGCCGGGAACCGCGTCGAGCCGCGAGCGCAACGCGCTGCGTGAGCGTCGGGCGCGATGGTGGGTGATGGCGAACCGATGCGCCTCGTCGCGGACCCGCTGCACCAGGAAGAGGGTGGGGCTGTCCTTCTCGATGATGACCGGCCTCGACACGCCCGGTGCGAACAGCTCCTCGTTGCGCTTGGCCAACCCGAAGACCGGGACCTGGCTGAGCCCGGCCTCGCGCAGCACCCGGTGGGCGGCGCCAAGCTGTCCCTTGCCGCCGTCGATGAGCACGAGGTCGGGGAGCACCCCGAAGCTGTCCTCGCGACCGGCGGCGTCGGCGCGGGGGTCAGCGTCTGCCTGCTCGCGGACCTCACCGTTGCTGCCGGCGGGGTCATCGAGCGGGATGTCCTCGACGGTCAGGCCCTCGGCGCGGCTGCGGAGCAGTCGGGAGAACCGCCGCCGCAGGGTCTCCTCCATCGACGCGAAGTCGTCGCTGCCCTCCACGGTGCGGATGCCGAAGTGGCGGTAGTGCGACGGCCGCGGGCGTCCATCCTCGAACACGATCATCGAACCAACCGAGTTCGTGCCCATCGTGTTGCTGATGTCGTAGCACTCGATGCGCCGCGGCGGTCCGGGCAGCCCGAGGCGCTCGGCCAGGTCCACGAGGAGCGCATCGGTGCGCTCCGAGTCGAAGTCGTCGACGATGCGTCGCTGCCGCAGCGCGCTCAGCGCGGTGGTGCGCGCCTGCTCGACGAGCTCGCGGCCGGTACCGCGCTGCGCGTGACGAAGGTCGACCGGCCCGCCGCGCTGGTCGGACAGGAACTCCTCGATCACCGGCGCATCGACGATGGCATCGGAGACCAGGATGGTTCGAGGGAGGCTCGGCGCGTTGCTGTAGAACTGTGGCACGAAGGCGGCCAGGCAATCCCCGGCGCTGAGGTCGGTGACCCCCTCGAGCTCATGGGTCTCCATGCCGAGGACGCGGCCACGGCGCACCGCCAGCAGGGCCACCATGGCGCGGCCGCCCTCCAGAGCCACGGCGACGCAGTCCTGATCGGCGCGCGAGCCGGTGAGCATCTTCTGCCGCTCGGCGATGCGGTCGATGGCGCGCAACCGGTCGCGGAAGCGGGCGGCGAGCTCGAAGTCGAGCCGGCCGGCCGCGTCCTGCATCTGGGCGCGCAGCTGCGCGTCCAGCGAGTCGCTCCTGCCCTGCATGAAGAGCTCCACCTGGTCGAGGAGGGTGGCGTAGTCGGTGGCGTCGATCCGCCCCTCGCAGGGCCCGGCGCAGCGCTTGATGTGGAAGTCCAGGCAGACCCGACCGCGCCGGAAGATCTCGTCGCTGCAGGTGCGGAAGGGAAAGATGGTCCGCAGCGATTTCACGGTGCTGCGCAGCGACTGCGCGCTGGTGTAGGGGCCGAAGTACCTGGCTCCATCGCGGGCAATGCGTCGCGTGTAGTACGGCCGCGGGAACTCGGTCGCCAGCAGGCCGCGCTCACCGCGGGGCGCGCGCAGCTGCTCGCGAGCCGTGCCCGGGGCGTGGGCCGGCCCTGAGCCGGGTTTGGGGATCTTCAGGTAGAGGTAGCTCTTGTCGTCCTTGAGCCGGACGTTGTAGCGCGGGCGGTACTGCTTGATGAGGCTGTTCTCGAGGATCAGCGCCTCGCGCTCGTTGAGGCACGGGATGACCTCGAAGTCGAAGACACGCTCGACCAGGGTCCGGGTGCGCGACGGCAGCGAGTCCGGGCCGGTGAAGTACGAACGCAGCCGGCTGCGCAGTCCGGCTGACTTGCCGACGTACGCAACCCGTCCTTCGAGGTCGCGCATCACGTAGACACCGGCCCCGGTCGGGGCGGCGCGGAGGCGCTCGCGCAGTAGCTCAGGGTTGTCGGTGAGCCGGGCGCGGCGGCTGGTGGTCTGCGTGCTCACGCCTCCACTCTATTCAGCCGCCTGCGGCCTTCAGCTCCTCGATGAACGTCTGCTCATCGATGACCCGCACGCCGAGCTCCTGGGCGCGGGCCAGCTTGGTGCCGGGGGACGAGCCCACGACGACGGTGTGCGTGCGCTTGCTGACACTGGAGGAGGCGGAGCCGCCCAGCGCGCGGATGCGCGCCTCGGCGTCGGGCCGGGTGAGCGATTCCATGGCGCCGGTGAGCACCCATGACTGCCCGTGCCAGGGTCCTGCGGTGGCAGCCGCTGCCGGTTCGGCCGCGACACCCGCCGCCGCCAGGCGGCGCAGCAGGTCGCGCCCCTCGTCGGTCGCGAACCAGTGCGCCACCGCTGCCGCGACCACCGGGCCCACGCCCTCCACGGCGGTGAGGTCCTCCGCCGATGCTGCAGCGAGGGCGGCGAGGTTGCCGAAGTGCGCCGCCAGCAGGGCGGCGGTGTGCTCGCCGACGTGGGGGATGCCGAGGGCATTGACCAGCCGCGCCAGCGGAACCACCCTGCGCGCGGCGATGGCGTCGTGCAACTTCTCTGCCGACCGCTGCGCGAACCCCTCGAGGGTGAGCAGCTGCTCGGCGCTGACGCTGAACAGGTCCGCCGCGTCCGCCACGAAGCCCGCATCGACGAGCTGGTCGATGATCGCCTCGCCCAGCCCCTCGATGTTCATCCCCGCGCGCGAGGTGAAATGGCGGAGCCGTTCGCGCCGTTGTGCCGGGCAGAGCGGGTTGACGCAACGCCGCACCACCTCGCCGGGCTCACGGACCAGCTCGCTGTCGCAGGCCGGGCAGTGGTTGGGCATCACCCACGGGGTGCTCCGCCCGGGGCGGCGCTCCAGCAGGGGACGCACGATCTCCGGGATCACGTCACCGGCCTTGTGGAGGAGGACGACGTCGCCGATGCGAACGTCCTTGCGCGCCACCTCGTCCTCGTTGTGCAGCGTGCACCGCCGGACCGTGGACCCGGCAACGAACACGGGGCGCAGGTGGGCGACCGGTGTCACTGCACCGGTGCGGCCCACCTGGACGGCGATGTCGAGCACCTCCGTCTCCACCTCCTCGGGCGGGAACTTGTAGGCGATCGCCCACCGCGGCGATCGTGACACCTGGCCGAGCTCGGCCTGCAGGCCAAGCGACGACACCTTGATGACCACGCCGTCGGTGTCGTAGTCGAGGTCGTGTCGCTTCTCAGACCAGTGCTCGATGAAGGCGAGCACCTCGGCGACTGAGCGCGCCACGTGGCGGTGGGGGTTGACGCGGAACCCGGCACGCTCGAGGAGGTCGAGGACTCCCGCCTGGCTCTCGGCGCCGCTCGGTGGCTCGAGCTGGTACATGAACGTCGCCAGCCCACGCTTGGAGGTGACGGTGGGGTCGAGCTGGCGCACCGCGCCGGCCGCCGCGTTGCGCGGGTTGGCGTAGGTCGGCTTGCCGGCCTCCTCCAGCCGCGCGTTGAAGGCCGCGAAGCGCGCCTTGGGCAGGTAGACCTCGCCGCGCACCTCGAACTCGGCGGGAAGCTCGTCGGCGCTGCGCAGGCGCATCGGCACGCTGCGGATGGTGCGCACGTTGGCGGTGACGTCCTCGCCCTCGACCCCGTTGCCTCGCGTGGCCGCGCGGAGGAAGGCCCCATCGCGATAGGTGATCGCGATGGCCAGGCCGTCGATCTTCAGCTCGCAGACGTAGGCGTCGACGTGGCCCGCGCCGCGCTCCGCCCGCGCGAAGAACGCCTCGACCTCGGCGGCGCTGAACGCGTTGCCGAGCGACAGCATCTGGCTTCGATGGCGCACCTTGCTGAAGGTGTCCAGCGGCGCCCCACCGACGCGTTGCGTCGGTGAATCGGGCGTCTGCAGCGCCGGGAAATCGGCCTCCAGGTCGACGAGCTCGCGGAACAGCCGGTCGTACTCGGCGTCGCTGATCTGCGGGTCGTCGAGCACGTAGTACCGGTGCGCGTTCCGCTCCAGGAGCTCGCGAAGCTCTGCGGCACGCTCTCGCGCCTGGCCCGGGATGGCGGGGGGGTCGTTGCTCACGCGACGGTCCCGCGGTCAGCCGGCGACAGGGTAGATCGCGGAGTCGGCGACGGCGAAGATCTTCATGCCCGCGCTGTCGAACTTGATGACCACCTCCTCACCGGAGCGGGTCATCGTGCTCTTGAGGATGGTGCCCTCACCGAGCTTGGGGTGGGCGATGCGATCCCCCTCCCTGTACCGCTGCGGGGCGAGCTCGACGGGGTTGGGGCGGACCGCGTGCGCGTGCACCGCCTCGCGCACCGCCCCGGGCGTGCGCGGCGGCGACGGCACGCCGGCGCCGGGCCGGCGCACGATGTCGAGCACGTCGGCGGGGAGGTCGGCGAGGAAGCGCGAGGCCTCCGCCAGGTGCTGTGAGCCGTAGAGGTGACGCCGGAAAGCGTGCAGCACGTACAGACGGCGCTGTGCCCTGGTGACCCCCACGTAGGTCAGCCGGCGCTCCTCGGCGATCCCACTGTCGCCCTCCTCGAGGGCGCGAATGTGCGGCAGCAGGCCCTCCTCCATCCCGGCCAGGAACACCACCGGGAACTCGAGGCCCTTCACCTGGTGGAGCGTGATCAGCGTGACCCCGGCGGCCGAGTCGTCCAGGGTGTCGACGTCGGCCACCAGCGCCACGTTCTCGAGGAACTGGGTCAGCCCCTGCGGCGGTGTGAGGTCGGCGTATTCCGAGGCCAGGCCGACCAGCTCGGTGACGTTCGCCCAGCGTTCCTCGTTCTCGGGCGTCCCGTCGCGCAGAGCGCGCTCATATCCCGTCTCGTCGAGCACGCGGTCGAGGAACTGCGGAAGTGGCACCCGCTCCGCGAGCCCGCGCAGCCGATCGATCAGGTGGCCGAAGTCGGCGAGCGCGGCCCGCGCGGCGACGGTGATCTCCACGCTGTCATCGAGGGCGGTGACCGCCTCGAACGGCGAGATGCGCTTGCGTCGCGCCATGCGCTCGAGCTCAGCGACGGTGCGGTCGCCGATCTTGCGACGCGGGACGTTGACGACGCGTCCGAACGAGACCGCGTCGCGGGGATTGGCGATGAGGCGCAGGTACGCGAGCACGTCCTTGACCTCGCGCCGCTCGTAGAAGCGCAGGCCGCCGACCAGCCGGTAGGGGATGCCTCGGCGCAGCAACACGTCCTCGAAGGCACGGGACTGCGCATTGGTCCGGTAGAGCACAGCACAGTCACTCAACGAGAACCCCTCACGGCCGATCAGCATCTCGATCTCCGCGCACACGGCGAGCGCCTCCTCCTGCTCGTCGTACACGGAGATGAGACGGACCAGCTCACCGCCGCTGCGGTCGGTCCACAGCTTCTTGGCGGCCCGGTCGCTGTTGTGTCGGATGACCGCATGCGCGGCGTCGAGGATGACCTGCGTGGAGCGGTAGTTCTGCTCGAGCGTCACCACCTCGGCGTCGGGGTAGTCGCGCCGGAAGCTGAGGATGTTGCGGACGTCTGCGCCCCGCCACCCGAAGATGGATTGGTCGTCGTCACCGACCACGGTGAGGTTGCGGTGCTTCTCGGTGAGCAGCTTGACGAGCACGTACTGCGCCAGGTTGGTGTCCTGGTACTCGTCGACGAAGAGGTGGCGGAACCGCGTCTGGTAGTCGGCGCGCACCGCGTCGGACTCGCGCAGCAGCTGCACGGTGCGGACCAGGAGGTCGTCGAAATCGAGCGCGTCGGCGCTGCGCATCTCGAGCTCGTAGGCCGCGAACGCCCGGGCCACGGTGGTCTCGTAGGTGTCACCCGCATGTTTGGCGGCAAAGGCGGGCGCGTCGAGCAGCTCGTTCTTGGCGGCGCTGATGATGTGCCCCACCTTGTTCACGGGGAAGCGTTTGTCATCGATGTCCGCGGCCAGCATCGCGCGGCGCAGCGCGGCCGCGCGGTCGGCCTCGTCGTAGATCGAATACCCGTTGGGGATGCCGATGGCGGTGCCGTCGCGACGCAGCATGCGCGCGCCCAGCGCGTGGAAGGTGCCGATCCACATGCCCGACGTGCTCCCCCCGAGCAGCACCTCGATACGCCCGCGCATCTCACGCGCCGCCTTGTTGGTGAATGTGACCGCACAGATCTCGTGGGGGCGGACGTCGCGCGTGGCCAGGATGTAGGCGATGCGATGGGTGAGCACACGCGTCTTGCCGCTGCCGGCGCCGGCGAAGATGAGCAACGGGCCATCTGGTGCGGTGACCGCCTCACGCTGGGCGTCGTTGAGGTCGGCGAGGAGGGGCGTGGCCGGAGTGGTGGCGCTCAGGGTGCTGTGACGCGGGTGACCGCGGCGGCCGGCAGCGGAGGGCTGACGACCACGGCATGGTAGGAGCCTGGTCGGCGGTCCTCGAGGAGGTGGTTCCTCGGCGTTCTCTGCCGCGTGGCCTCCACCATGTCGAGGTCGATGGTGGCGACCAGCATGGTCTCCTCCTCGTGGCCCGCCGGCCCCTGCACGGGCCAGCCGTCGGGGCCGACGATGACCGAGCAGCCGAGGAAGCGGACGTCGCGCTCGACGCCGACCCGGTCGGCGCACGCCACCACAACCCCGTTCTGTCCGGCTGTCGCCATGGCCGCGATGTCGCCCATGCAGTAGCCGCTCTCGTCGTAGACCTGGCGACGGAAGGAGGCGACCCAGTTGGTGGGCACGGCGATGATGTCCGCACCGGCGAGCGCGAGCGCGCGAGCCGCCTCCGGGAACCAGAGGTCGTAGCAGATGATCACGCCGACACGCCCGAAGGGAAGCTGGACGATGGGAAGCTCGCCCCCCGGCTGGAACCACGACTGCTCGTCGTTGAAGAGGTGCAGCTTGCGGTAGGTCGCCAGGTGTCCACCCGGCCCGACCACCACCGCGCTGTTGTAGCGGGCCGCCCCATCGCGTTCGTTGAGGCCGACCACGCAGTACATGCCACTGTCGGCGCACACAGCGGTCAGGGCGCTGACCAGGTCGCCGTCGCGGGGATCCTCCGCGCTGGCCTCCGCCTCCTCCTCCGATGCGAACACGTACCCGCTCGAGGCCAGCTCGGGGAGCACGAGGAGCTGGACCCCCTCAGCGGCCGCGCGGCGCGCCCAGGCCAGCGCCAGGTCACGGTTGGCCGCGACCTCCCCGACGGTCGGTGCGTACTGGGCCACGGCGATGCGAACGACCCGGCTCATCTCATTCCCCCGTGGCGTTGACGGCGATGCGGGGCACGCGCGACGAGACCGCGCAGAGCACCTCATAGGGGATTGTGCCGATCGACGAGGCGATGGCGGCGGCATCGACGTTGACCGGGGCGCCGCCCCCGAGCAGCAGCACCGGCTGGCCGGCGGCAACCGCGGGCAGCGCGCTCACGTCGATCGACAGCTGGTCCATGCTGATGCGGCCGATGATCGAGCAGGGGGCGCCGTCGACGATGGCCGTGCCGCGGTTGGCATTGCGCCTGTCCACCCCGTCGGCGTACCCGAGGGCGACGGTCGCCACCCTGGCGGGTCGGCTGGCCTGCCACTCCCCCCCGTAGCCGACCCGGTCGCCGGCCACCACCTCCTTGACCTGGGTGACCAGCCCGTAGACGCGCATCGCCGGCCGCAGCGGGACCAGCCCGGCACAGTACGCCGGCGGGTATCCATAGAGGGCGATGCCGGGCCGAATGAGGTCATGCCTGGTCTCCGGGAGGCGCAGCGCCGCGGCACTGTTGGCACAGTGCAGAAGGGGACGGCCGAGCTCCCCGACCACCCTGCCCACCACCTCCATGAAGCGGTCGTGGGCGGCGAGGGTGCCGTCGAGGGATGCGTCGTCGGCTGAGGCGAAATGCGTGTAGATGCCGGCCACCTCGACGTCGCCACGAGCGACGACCAGCTCCCGACGCACCTCGTCCACCTGCTCGAGACGGGTGCCCAGGCGGCCCATGCCGGTGTCGATCTTCCAGTGCACCCGGATGGTCGCCCGCGACCGCCGCGCAGCCTCACGCGCGGCGACGACGTCCGCCACCCCGAACACTGCCACGTCGATGTCGCTGGCGACGGCGTCGCCCATGGTCTGCGGCATGGTCCAGCCGACGTTGAGCACGCGGGCACCGATCCCCGCGCGGCGCAGCTCGAGGGCCTCGGAGATCGACGAGACCCCGAGCCAGGTCGCGCCCGCTTCCAGCGCCGCGTTGGCGGCGGTCACCGCGCCGTGCCCGTAGCCGTTGGCCTTGACCATGGCCATCACCGCGCACCCATCCCCGGCCAGCCGGAGCAGCGCCGCCGTGTTCTCGCGCAGTGCCGCCACGTCGACCTCGGCCCACTTGGTGCCCCTCACGGCGGCGGCTTCCACGGTCGACCGGTTGTTCGTGGACTACGCCAGCCGCGGGCGCAGCAGCACGATCGGTGTCTGCTCCTCGCCCTGACCGAGCGGGTTGTCGAGGACGGCCAGGCGCACGTCCGCGACCGGTACTGGCACGGCCCGACTGGCGCCGAGGATCTCGACGTTGACGTTGTTGGCGTCGACGATCACCACCGGCCAGCCAGTGGCATCCTCGATCGCCTGCGCGTCGCGCGGGGGATCCTCGGGCCCGAGCATGGCGAACTCGTTGAACGGCCGCACCGTGTGCGGGTTGAACCCGTCGATCTCCGACACGCGGTTGCCGGCGACCCGGTAGAAGTCGCCGTGGCGTCCGAACAGCCGGGTGATCCCGCCGACGATCATGGCCAGCGCCATCCGCCCCCAGCCGGCGCGCATGATCGCCACCTGCATCTTGGCCGGGTCCGAGAAGCCCACGTCGTCCTTGAGCTTGGTGACGCCCCTCACCAGGACCCGCGCGAGCAGGCCCGGGCGCACCAGCGAGCGGTGGATGACGCGGCCCTGGGTGATGGCCACGAACTTCTCCGAGAGGACGAGCACGTCACCGGGTTCGAAGACCGGCGTCACGTAGGTCCGGAGGACGTCGAGGATGGGCTCCTTGACGTGGACGAGGTGGGTGCGGATGGCAGCGCGCGCGAAGATGCGCGGGCCGACCCGGCTGTCAGGCTGCCAGGTCACCGCCTCGGCGACGGCGGTCACGCCGCCACCGCGACCGGCTGGTCCATGTAGCGCTGCATCCACAGCTCGGTGACCATCGTCCGCCAGAAGATCAGCGGGTCGCCCGGCGCCCCGGCCAGCCAGGCGTCGAAGTCCGCGACCAGGCGGTCGTTGTCGTAGATGCCGCGGTCACGACAGGTGGCCGAATCGAAGATGGCGCGCATCCGCGGGGCGCGTCCGCGGATCCAGGTCACCTCGGGGTTGGTGAAGCCGATCTTGTTGCGCCGCCTGCGATTCAGCTCGGGGATGCGCCCGCGCATCGCGCGCCTGTACACGGCGCGGTTCCAGCCGCCGTCGATCTTCTGGTCGATGGGCAGTTTGAAGATGTACTCGACGAGCTCGTGATCGAGGAAGGGCACGCGTGCCTCGATCGAGAACGCCATCGAGTTCTTGTCCTCGTAGCGGAGTAGGTTGGGCGTCGAATACTTGAGCACGTCGTGCGCGAGCCGCGCGTTGAGGTTGCGGTCCGGCGTGAAGGTCACCTTCTCGAGCTCACCGTTGCGGTCGGCGAGCAGCGGTCGCATGCTCAGTAGCCCGCCCTGCCTCGGCAGACGCGAGCGGACGGCCTCGCCGAGGTAGCCGCGATACAGGTCGGCGCCGTTGACCAGCTCCCGCGCCGCCGCGAGCCATCGCCCCTGGTCGCGAGCCGAGGTCAGGTAGGTGCGGAAGTAGGGGATGTACCCGGCCAGCAGCTCGTCGCCGCCGTTGCCGGAGAGCATCACCTTGACGTGCTGCTTGGCGACGCGGTACACGCAGTAGTACGCGTACGGCGCCGAGGCGATCGTGGGTTCCTCCTGGAACCACACCCACTCCTGCATCTCTGCCCAGAACTCATCGAGGTCGGGGTACGCGTAATGCGGTTGGCTGCCCACGCGCTGCTCGACCTCGTGGATGTACCTGCTCTCGTCGATGGTCTGCCCGGGGAAGAGCGCGGAGAACGTGTGCAGCGTGCCGCCGGTGTGCAGGTCAGTGCCCTGCTCCATGAGGTGGGCCATGGTGCAGACCACCCCGCTCGAGTCGAGGCCGCCCGAGAGCGGGACGCCGACGGGCGCATCGGAGAGGAGGTGGCGCGCCACCACCCGGTCGAAGAGCGCCGCGAACTCGGTCGCGTAGTCGTCGTCGCTGCGCCCACCGGAGAACTCGAGGTTCACCTCGGGGTTCCAGTAGCGCCGGGTGCCGCGGATCCCCTCGGGTCCGATGGTCATGGTGTGCGCCGGCAACAGGCGCTTGATCCCGTCGAAGAAGGTCTCCTCGGTGGCGTCGTGGACGCGGAACAGGAGGAATCGCTGCAGCACGGACAGGTTCTCGCGACGCGGGATCGCCGGGTCCTGGAGGATCGCCTTGATCTCCGATGCGAAGATCACCCGCCCGCCGTGCTCGGCGTAGTAGAGCGGCTTGATGCCGAGCCGGTCACGGGCGATGAAGAGCTCGTCACGCGTCGAGTCCCACAGGGCGAAGGCGAACATCCCGGTGAGGTGGCTCACCACGTCCTGCCCCCACTCCTCGTAGCCACGCAGGATCACCTCCGTGTCCGAGTGATCCGTGGAGAACCGGTGCCCGGTCCGCTCGAGCTCGGCGCGCAGGTCGGGCGCGTTGTAGATCTCGCCGTTGCAGACCAGCGCGAGGCGGCGGTCGGCGGAGTAGATGGGCTGGTTGCCGCCGTCGATGTCGATGATCGCCAGGCGGCGCATGCCGATCGAGAAGTGGTCGTTGACCTCGACGCCCGCCCCGTCCGGGCCGCGGTGGACCATCGAGTTGAGCATCCGGCCCAGCAACTGTTGGTCGACCCCGGTGAAACCGGCGATGCCGCACATGCGCAGGTCAGTCTAGGCGGGGCCGGCCGACTCGAGGCCAGCCGGCGCCGGGCGAGCCTCAGAAGTCGAGGTCGTCCCCCATGCCCATGCCACCCATGCCGCCCATGCCCCCCATGCCGCCCATGGGGTCCATGCCGCCCATCCCGCCGCCGTGCGAGTGACCGCCGTGTCCACCGGCCGCGGCCTCGTCGTCCTCGGGCTCCGGGGCATCGGCGATCAGCGCCTCGGTGCTGAGCAGGATGGTGGCGATCGAGGTGGCGTGGGTCAGCGCGCTGACGACCACCTTGGTGGGGTCGATCACCCCGCGCTCGACGAGGTTGCCGTACTCGCCGGTGCGGGCGTCGAAGCCCTCGTCGCCACTCAGCTCGGCGACGCGGTTGGCGACGGTGGGTCCGTCGTAGCCACCGTTGCGGGCGATGATGCGGAGCGGCTCCTGGAGGGCACGGCGCACGATGCGCGCCCCGGTGGCTGCGTCCCCTTCGAGCGTGAGGTCGTCGATCGCGTGCGCAGCCCGCAGCAGTGCCACGCCACCGCCCACCACGTAACCCTCGGCCAGGGCAGCGCGGACGGCTGCGAGCGCATCCTCGACACGAGCCTTGCGCTCCTTCAGCTCCACCTCGGTCGCCGCGCCCACCCTGACCACGCCGACGCCCCCCACCAGGCGGGCGAGGCGCTCCTCGAGCTTCTCGCGGTCCCACTCCGACTCCGTCTCCTCCACCTCGCGGCGGATGTCCTCGGCGCGGGCGTCGACGGCGGCGCGATCGCCACCGCCGTGGAGGATGGTGGTGTCCTCCTTGGTGACCACCACGCGGTCGGCGCTGCCCAGCTGGTCGAGACGGACCGCGTCGAGGCGCAGACCGACCTTCTCGCTGATCAGCGTGGCGCCGGTGAGGACGGCGATGTCGGTGAGGATCGCCGTCCGGCGATCGCCGAAGGCCGGCGCCTTGACGGCGACGGCGGTGAACGAGCCGCGCAGCCGGTTGACGACCAGCGTCGCCAGTGCCTCGGCCTGGACGTCCTCGGCGACGATGAGCAGCGGGCGTCCCGACTGGACCACCAGCTCGAGTGCGGGCAGGAGGTCGGCGACGGCGCTGATCTTGGCGTCGGTGACGAGCACCGCCGCCTTGTCGAGCACGGCCTCCATCGCCTTCTGGTCGGTGACCAGGTAGGGCGAGATGTAGCCACGGTCGAACTGCATGCCCTCGACCACCTCGACCTCGGTGTCGATGCCGCTGCCCTCCTCGACGGTGACCACGCCCTCGCGGCCGACGCGCTCGAACGCCTCGGCGATCATGGAGCCGATCTGCTCGTCCCCCGAGCTGATGCTGGCCACCCTCTGCAGGTCCTCGTTGCCGGCGACGGCGTGGGACTGGCTCCGCACCGCCGCGGTGACAGCGTCGGCGGCCGCGAACATGCCTCTGCGCAGCTCGATGGGTGACGCTCCGGCGGCGAGGTTGCGCAGCCCCTCGTTGATCAGCGCCCGACCAAGGATGGTGGCGGTGGTGGTGCCGTCACCCGCGATGTCGTTGGTCTTGACCGCGATCTCCTTGAGCAGTTGCGCGCCCATGTTCTCGAAGTGGTCCTTGAACTCGAGGTCGCGCGCGATGGTCACCCCGTCGTTGATGATCAGGGGCGCACCGAACCGCTTGTCGATGACCACGTTGCGCCCGCGCGGGCCGAGCGTGACCGACACCGCGTCGGCGACGTAGTCGACGCCGCGATGCAGCGCGTCACGGGCGTCGTTGCTGAAACGGAGTTGCTTGGCGGTCATAGTGGTTCAGGGCCTCCGGTGCAGGGGCACGCAGGCGCGCCCGGACGTGTCCGGCGCGCCGCTGCCTGCGAAGCGGTCAGTTGGCGCCGTTGCTGCCGACGACGGCGAGGATGTCCTTCTCGCTGAGGATCAGGTAGTCGACGTCGTCGACCTTGACCTCGCTGCCCGCGTACTTGGCGTACATCACGCGGTCGCCGACCTTGACGTCGAGCTCCACTCGCTTGCCCGACTGCTCGTTGTACCGGCCGCTGCCGACCGCCTCGATGGTGCCTTCCTGGGGCTTCTCTTTGGCGGTGTCGGGCAGGACGATGCCGCTCTTGGTCATCTCCTCGCGCTCGAGGGGCTTGACGACGACGCGGTCTGCCAGGGGGCGGAGCTTCAGGGCCACAGGGGACCTCCTGTTGGTGTGGGCTTGGTTAGCACTCTCGGCTTACGACTGCTAACACTCTACGTCAGAGAGTGCCAGCCTCGCAACTGCCCCACGCGATGGTTCGATCGCGCGCCGGCCCCGTTCGAGCTGTGACCCTAGGCCCCGATGGCCTTGAGGAGCATGTCGGTGCCGTACCCGGCGAGGAAGCCGCAGAGCAGGCCGAGCATCCCCATCTGGTGGCTGCCGATCTTGCGGTTGACGTGCTGCAGCTCGCCGATCACGTACACGATCGCCCCGGCGGCCAGGCCGAGGAAGAGCACCGACACCGACTGGCTGGCCAGCGAGGCGCCCCCCAGGCGGGTCACGGCATAGCCGATCAGGGTGCCCGCGAAGGTGGGACCACCGCCGACGGCACCGAGGAGGCCGAGGAACCGCCAGCTCGGTCGCCGGCCGATCAGCGGGCCGCTGATGCCGAAGCCCTCGGTGATGTTGTGGAGGCCGAACCCGATGACCAGCACGAGGAAGAAGCGGCCGGCGCCGGCCGCCGCTGACTGACCGATGGCCAGGCCCTCCGAGAAGTTGTGCAGCCCGATGCCGATGGCGATGAACAGCGCGGTCCGGAAGGGAGCAGCCAGGGGTCCGCGAGCCGGTGCCTGGGTGTCGGTGGCCGCCATGGCGCCGGGGCCAGCGGGCAGAGGCCGGCGCCGGGAGACGCGCTCGAAGAGGACCAGCACGAACAGGCCGACGGCGAGCCCGGCAGCGAGCAGCAGGCCGAGCCCGGCCCCCTGTCCGGCTGAGGCCGCCATGCGTGCCTCCACGGTCTCGCTGGCGTTGCGGATGACGTCGTAGAAGATGAACAGCAGCACGCCGACCGACGCCGAGGTCAGCAGCGCCATCAACCGCGGCCCGGGCCGGCCCCACCGGGCGATGGGCAGGCCCAGCAGGATGGTCAGGCCGGAGACCGCGCCCAGGACCGCCGTGGCGGGGAAGCTCATGCGACTTAGGTTAGCCTAACCTAACCCGGTGCGGATCACTCCGGGGCCGACTCCACCCACACGGCGGCGGCCACCCCGTCGCTGAGGACCACGGGGTGCCCCTCGACGACGAGGCGCAGCTGACCGTCGCCTCGACCGTCGACGCGGATGCCCGCCTGGGGAACGACCCCGCCGTCGTGGAGCACGGCGAGGAGCTGGGGCGCGTCGTGCTCGGCCACCTCGGAGATGCGGAAGACCCGCGACTCGACCCCGGGGGGGAGGTCGACCAGGCGCTGCATGGGGCGGCCGGGCGGCGCGCGCCGGCCCGGGATGACGTTTCCGTGCGGGCAGGTGGACGGTCGGCCGAGGTGTTCGTCGAGGCGTTCGAGGACCACCTCGGAGACCCCGTGCGACAGCGCGGCGGCCTCGCGATCAGCGGTGGCCCAGTCGAGGCCGAGCATGTCGGTGAGCCAGCGCTCGATGAGCCGGTGGCGGCGGACCACCGCCGCGGCGGCGACGCGGCCGGCGTCGGACAGGTGGACGCTGCGGTCGTCGGCGACGGTCACCCAGCCGTCCCGTGCGAGCCGCTGCAGGCTGACGCTCACCGTTGGCGCGCTGACGCCGAGCCACTCCGCGATCCGTCCGGGACGGGGCACATCGCCCTCGTTCTCGATGTAGAAGATCGTCTCGAGGTAGCGGTCGGCGACCTCCGAACGCGGCGGGGGTGACCCGGCGCTGCTCACCGCGCGATGGTAGCCGCGCGCCGGCGGCGGCACGTCAGGCGTACAGGTCGAGGGCGGGGTCCACGGCGAACCCGGCCCGGTCGGCGCCGGACACCTGGAGCCGCTGCCACCCTGCCGCGCCGATCATCGCGGCGTTGTCCGTGCACAGCAAGAGCGGCGGGATGGTCACGTGCAGCCCCCTGAACCGCTCCTCGACGGCGGCACGCAGGGCCGCGTTGGCGGCGACCCCACCGACCACGGCGATGCGTTCGGTACCGCGCCGGTCGGCAGTTGTGGTCAAAAGATGCAACAACTGGTCGACGACGGCCACCTGGAACGCGGCGGCGAGGTCGGCGACGACCTGGGGGTCGCGCGGCGCCCCGGCATCGGTCAGCGCGCCCGGACCGAGGTCGCGGATGGTGTAACGCAGCGCTGTCTTCAGGCCGCTGAACGAGAGGGCGCCGTCCAGGCGGGTGCGCGGCAGCGCGAACCGGGTCGCATCTCCCCCGCGGGCGGCCTGCTGGATGGCCGGTCCACCCGGGTAGGCGAGGCCGAGCAGGCGGGCGGCCTTGTCGAACGCCTCGCCGGCGGCATCGTCGCGGGTCGACGCCAACCGCAGCGCATCACCGTGGTCACGCAGCTCGACGACGTCGCTGTGGCCGCCGCTGACGACCAGGGCCAGGTAGGGCGGCTCGAGCGTGGTGTCGCTCAACCAGGCGCTGTACACGTGGCCCGCCATGTGCGACACGCCGACGATGGGCAGCTCGCGGCCCACCGCCGCCGCCTGGGCGAACGCGGCCCCGACGAGCAGGCAGCCGGCCAGGCCCGGTCCCCGGGTCACCGCCACCGCGTCGACGTCGTCCCAACCGCCGGGCAGCGGCCGCAACGCCTCCTCCACCACCGGGCCGATCATCTCCAGGTGGGCGCGCGCCGCCAGGTCGGGGACCACCCCCCCGTGCGCGGCATGGAGGGCGATCTGCGAGGAGACGACGCTGCTGGCGACCACCCGGCCGTCGTGCACCACCGCAGCCGCCGTCTCGTCGCACGACGTCTCCACCGCGAGCAGGTTCAGAGCGGGTACTCCGGCGACGGGGGATTGCCGATCCCGGGGACGTCGATGCGCGAGAAGATCTCGAGGAAGCGCCGCTTGAACGAGGGCGCGTGGATGCTGTCGCTCCACATGATCACCGCGTCCTCGCCGTTGTCGGTGTAGTAGCCGCGACGACGGCCGATCGGCTTGAACCCGAACCATTCATAGAGCCGCACCGCGTGGTCATTGCCGGCGCGGACCTCGAGCGTCATCCAGTGAGCGCCAAGGTCGTAGCTCCGCTGGATCAGCGCGGCGAACAGGGTCTTGCCGTAGCCCTTGCCCTGGTCACGCCCGCGCACCCCGATGGTGGTCACGTGCGCCTCGTGCACGACCTTCCAGAGACCCGCGTAGCCGACCAGCTCGCCATCCTCGCGGAGCACGATGTACGACGCCTGGCGGTTCTGCGCCAGCTCGGTGGCGTAGGCGTTGCGCGGCCAAGGGGAGAGGAAGATCTCGCGCTCGATCACCTGGACGGCGGGGATGTCCTCGGGACGCATGCGCTCGATGGCAACGCGCGGGACGACCTGCATGACATCCACCGGCTGGGGCTGATCCGAACCTCGAGTCTACAGGGAGCCCATCAACTTTCCCGTCCCGTCAGGGACCGTCAGCCGGCGGTTCCGCATGCGTCGCGGTGAGGCCAATGGCGGGCAGCGCCGGCAGGCGCAGGGCATGCGGCACAGCCGCGGCGAGCACGGCGGCCGGGTCGAGCCGGTGGGTGAGCCCGGCGATGTCCGAGGTTGCGAAGAGCGGCCCAGCTCCGTCCAGCGCGGCCACGGCCACCCGTTGGACCGGCGACACGGGGCGGGCGCCACCGTGTTCGCGGACGAAACGGGCCAGGTACACCCCACCCCGACCGGCGTCGGCGACGGCGCCAAGCTCGGCCGCGTCGGGTAGCCCGGCAGCGATGGCGATGGCGTGGAGGTTGCCGAGCCCGTGCAGGGGCACGCCCCGGGACGTGGCCAGCCCGAGCGCCGCGGCCATCCCGGCCCGCACCCCGGTGTAGGAGCCCGGACCGGTCAGCACGACCACCGCCTCGACGTCGCCGGCGAGCAGGGTGGCGATCGCCGCGGGCAGCCCGGTGTCCAGTGCGCCGCCCGGGACCGAGGCCTGGCGGATCACGATGCCGTCGACGTCACTCAACAGCGCCCAGGCACGCTCCCTGGACGCGCAGTCGAGGGCGATGACGGTCACGGCGCGGCGTCCGCTCGAGCGAGCGCCGCCCACGCCGCGGCCAGGTGCGGCGCCGCCCCGTCGTCGAGCCGCAGGACCCGATCGCTCACCAGGTGGCCGGCGCCGACGTGCACCGTCGCCGGGGCGAGGTGGCGCAGGTCTGCATAGTGCCCCCACTCGATCACCGCGGCGGCGTCGGCGGTCAGCGCCTCCAGGTCGAGGACGTCGACGGAGGCGCCCTGCCCGAGCCGGTAGAGGTCGATGTGATGCACGGTGAGGGCCGCGCCACGATGCGGTTGGTGCAGCACGAAGGTCGGGCTGCGCACCGCGGTCGGGTCGCCGCCGGCGCCGGCGACGATGCCCCGCACCAGGCAGGTCTTGCCGGCCCCGAGCGGACCCTCGAGGACCAGGACGTCGCCGGCGCGCAGAACCCGGCCGAGCGCGGCACCGTAGCGCTCGGTGGCCTCCGGCGAGTCGCTCGGCAACTCCGTTGCCCCCCCGCTCACGTGAAGTGGTCCGCGAGGGAGCGCGGGGCGGCCCGTTCGGATCCGCCCCGCCGGTCGAGCAGACGCACACCCTCGCCGGCGCTGAGGACACCCACCACCGTCAGCGGTGCCAGCCCGGTGGGCCAGTCGCGCAGCACGGTCGGGAGATGATCCTCGGCGACGGCGGCGAGCAGCTCGAAGTCCTCGCCCCCACCCACCGCGAGTTCCAGCCATGAATGACCGAATCGGGTGGCCAGCCGCGCGTCGACGGGGAGGTCCTCGATCCAGAGCTCGGCGGCGCAGCCGCTCGCCGAGGCGGTGCGGGCAGCGTCGACGAGCAGGCCGTCACTGAGGTCGCCGGCACACCGCACCCCGGCCTGCAGCAGCCGCGCGCCTTCGCGGAGGCGCGTTGGTGGGTCGAGATGGCAGCTGACCCACGCACGCTCGACGTCGGACCCCGGGACGGCGCCGTCGAGGAGCAGCCGCAACCCCGCCGCCGCGCGACCGATCGTCCCGGTGACCAGCAGGATGTCGCCGGGGCGGCCCCCGTCACGGCGCAGCGCCTGCCCGGCCGGCAGGCTGCCGGTCACGGTGACGTCGATGACCAGCGGGCCGTCGATGCCGCTGACGTCACCCCCCACCACCGCGCAGCCGGCCGCGGCGGCCGCCTCGCAGAGGCCGCGCTGGATCTCGAGGACGTCGGCGACCTGCTCCGAGCCGCGCGCGCAGAGGGTGGCCAGGCAGGTGAGCGGCTCCGCACCCATGGCCGCGAGGTCGGAGACGGCGACGGCGAACGCCCGCCGGCCGAGGCGGCGCGGGTCGATCCAGGAGCGCCGGAAATCGATGTCCTCGACCAGCGCATCCACGCTCACGGCGAGGTCGTGGCCCGGGGGGGGCGTCCACACCGCGGCGTCGTCCCCGCTGGGCGGTCCGCCTGGGCAGGCGTCGGCAGCGATGGCAACAAGCTGGTTCAGGAGCGCGCGCTCGCCCACCTCGGCCAGGGTGGGTCCGCCTGCGCCGAAGGTCCTCGAGGCGGCCGACTCGGGAGGACGTGACATTCTCCCTCCTACTGTACGGACCCGTCCGTCCGGTGCGTATGATGCGGACGGCGCATTTGCAATCACTCGTCGTCACCCTCTATCGTGCCGCGCGACGCAGGGGCCCGCACCTTGCGCGGACCAGACAGTTCAGGGCCTCGGAGACGGGGGATTCGGAGGGCACCTATTGCGGGGTAGTCGAAAGTTGTTGTCGATCGTGGTCGGCTGTGGTGCCCTGCTGAGCATCGGCGTCACCGCGATCCCGACCGGACAGGCCGCAACCAGTCCTGCCGACGCGTTGCGAGCGCGCCGGGCGCAGCTGCTCATCCAGCTGGCGGCCCTCGAGCCGGCCAAGAACAGCGCGTCCTCCGCCCTCGCAACGGCCGAGCAGGCATTCGCCGCCGAGCAGGCACAGCTCGTCGGCGCGCAGCAGCGCCTCGCCGCCATCAACGTCCGCCTGCTCGCGCTCAGCGGTCAGATCGCCACCGACCAGGCGACGGTGATCAAGGCCAAGCAGGACCTCGCTGCGCTCACCCGGCAGACGTACGAGAGCACCGCGACCAACTCGTGGGTGGCTGCCGTGTTGAACGCGACCAGCTTCAACCAAGCGATGGACCGCCTCGCCGGCACCTCCCATGTCGCCGAGCAGGTGCGCAACCTCCAGGGCAACGTGCGCACCAAGGAGCAGGCGATCGCCAGCGAGAAGTCCGAGATTCAGACGGACGCGGCAACCACGCTGACCCTCGAGGGCCAGCTGTCGCAGGACAGCAACGCGCTGCTGATGCTCGTCGACGCGCGCAACGCGGCACTGCAGGTTGCCAGCGCGCCCGCTCGCGCCATCGAGATCCAGATCGCGCAGATCGACCAGCAGCTGGCCGGTGGCGGGTCATATCGGTCGGCCGCGAACCAGGGATCGTGTGGGAACCACTTCGCGTTCGGTCAGTGCACCTGGTACGTGGCCACGCGCCGGTGCATCCCCTGGGTGGGCAACGCCAACCAGTGGTACAACAACGCCGCGCGCATGGGATACCCGGTCGGCCACATCCCGGTGGTCGGAGCCGTGGTTGCCTTCTGGCCGGGTGGTAACGGCGCCAGCTGGATCGGTCATGTCGGGTATGTCGAGGCGGTGGGCCCCGCTGCCGGTGTCCCGGCGGGCTACTTCAAGTTCTCTGAGATGAACTACAACGGCTGGGACAGGGTCAACTACCGCATCCTGCCCGGCAACTCCAGCGGCATCCAGGGTTTCATCTACGCGAAGTAGGCGCGGCTGAGCCGGTCGAGCCCGTCGCCGTCGAGGTCTCGCAGCGAATCCAGGCGCTCGGTCGCGGCCGTGAGTCGTGGATCACCCGCGGTGACGTCGTCGGGAACGACGACGCACGGCATGCCTGCGGCACGAGCCGACAGCACCCCGTGGACCGAGTCCTCGACGGCAAGGCAGCTGGCGGGCGCCACACCCAGCTCTGACGCAGTGCGAAGGTAGATGTCGGGTGCGGGCTTGCCCAGCGCGTCGTGCACGCCCGAGCAGACCACGTCGACTGCGGCGATGATACCGAGCCGGTCGAGGACAGCCGTGATCAGCGCCGGCGGCGATGACGAAGCGACCGCGCACATCAGTCCATGCCGGCGCACCGCCGCCACCGCGGCGAGCGCGCCGTCGGTGGGTGCGCCGGTGGCGCGCACATGGGCGACCACGCCATCGACGACACGGTCCGTCACCTCGGCAACGGACGGCCCCGACCAGGGGGCGAGCTGGTAGCGCAGCTGCACCACCTCGCCGACCCTCATGCCCATCGTCTCGCGGCAGTCGGCCTCGGTCACGGTGATCCCGAGTGACTCGAAGACATCGATCTCGACGCGGCGCCAGACGGGTTCGGTGTCGATGAGCACCCCGTCCATGTCGAAGATGACCGCGCGCAGCAGCGCCTTCCGGATGGGTTCGCCAGGCCCCGCGGTCACCTGTCGCGCCGTGCCTCGAGTGCGCGCCGGGTCCGCTCCTGCGCCGCCGGCAGCTCCTCGAGCAGGTCACGCGGCAGCGCCCCCGCGCGGCCGAGCCGGGCCTGGACACCCAGGGCGGCCTCGGCGTGCACGAACACCGCGGCCACCGCGGCGTCGAAGAGCTCCAACCCCTGGGCGACGAAGGCTGCGACCAACCCGGACAGGACGTCACCGCTGCCTGCCGTTGCCAACGCGACAACGCTGATCGCGCTGACGTGCACGCGCCCGTCGGGTGCGGCGACCACGGTCTCGCTGCCCTTGAGCACCACGGTGGCCCCGCTGCGGCGTGCGAGCTCGACGGCGATCTGGCGCCGTTGCGACTGCACCTGCGCGGTCCCCACCCCGCACAGCCGGCCCATCTCCGCGGGGTGTGGCGTGAGCACCACCGGGCTCGCGCATGACCT
Source organism: Candidatus Dormiibacterota bacterium (assembly GCA_963850385.1). Classification (GTDB taxonomy): domain Bacteria; phylum Chloroflexota; class Dormibacteria; order Aeolococcales; family Aeolococcaceae; genus Aeolococcus. The sequence goes on along the minus strand of CAWKKS010000001.1, from coordinate 906,548 downwards.
CCAGTCGAAGCCCCGCGCCGCGGCGATGTTGAGCGCGTCGGCGTCGACCACGGCCGGCGCAGGGAGCCGGGCCAGGAGCTCGACGACCAGCTCCTCCGTGCCGGCGGCGCGTCCCGCACCGGGACCAAGCACGACCGCGGTGGCGTCGCCGAGGTGTCGCGCGGTCAGCTCGGGCAGGGCCTTCGGGCTGAGGCCCCCGTCCGCCGAGGGCATCGGGTGGACCATCACCTCGAGCGCCTGGGCCGCCACGATCGGGTAGATGACGTCGGGAACGCAGACGCGACTCTTGCCAGCCCCCGCACGCGCTGCGGCGATGGCGCTCAGCATCGGTGCGCCCGAGAACCCGACCGCGCCGCCGATCACCACCACGGTCCCGAAGGTGCCCTTGTGCGCATCGTCCGGGCGTCGCGGCAGGGTGAGCTCGGTGGGCACGGTGGCCATCGGCTCCCACCCGACTGCCGGTTCGAAGGTCACTCCACGGTGACCGACTTGGCCAGGTTGCGGGGTTGATCGACGTCGCAGCCGCGTTCGACAGCGACGTGGTAGGCGAACAGCTGCAGCGGGACGATGTTGACCAGCGGCGAGACCAGCTCGTCCGCAAGCGGGACCTGGATGACATCCCTGACGAAGCCGTCGTCGAACGGGTTCTCGCCCGCGGTCACGACGGCCACGACGGGTGCGTCGCGGGAGCTCACCTCCTGGATGTTGCTGACCATCTTGGCCAGCGTGCGCGAGCGCGTGGCCAGCGCCACCACCGGGACGTCAGGGTCGAGCAGCGCGATGGGCCCGTGCTTGAGCTCGCCCGCCGCGTACCCCTCGGCATGGATGTAGGAGATCTCCTTGAGCTTCAACGCACCCTCGAGCGCGACGGGGAAGTTGATGCCGCGTCCGATGTACATGGCGTTGCGCGTGTGCGCGTAGCGCTGAGCCATCTCGGCGAGCTGAGGTTCAAGCAGCAGTGTCTCGCGAACCAGGTCCGGCGTCTCCGCGAGAGCGGCGGCGATGCGCCGGTGCTCGTCATCGTCGAGGACGCCGCGCGCCTGGCCGAGTCGCAGCGCAAGGAGCAGCCCGCAGGCGATCTGGGTGAGCATCGTCTTGGTCGCGGCCACGCAGATCTCCGGGCCGGACTGCATGTAGAGCACGGCGTCCGCCTCCATCGACAGGGCGCTGCCGACGACGTTGGTGACCGCGATCACCGTCGCACCGTGCCGCCGCGCCTCCCGAACCGCGGCCATGGTGTCAGCCGTCTCGCCTGACTGCGAGAACGCCAGCACCAGCGTCCGCGTGTCGATGAGCTGGTCGGAGTAGCGGAACTCGCTGGACGGCTGCACGTCACAGTGGACGCGGGCCAGCTGTTCGATGGCGTACTTGGTCACCATCCCCGCGATCCAGGCCGAGCCACAGGCGACGATGGTCACCCGGTCGAGCGCGCGGACATGGCCCTCGTCGAGCAGGATGCCGGGCAGGTCGACGAGCCCGTCGTCGTCGACGCGTCCCTGCAGGGCGCTGCGCAGGGCTTCGGGTTGCTCGTGGATCTCCTTGAGCATGAAGTGGGGAAAACCGTTCTTCTGCGCCTGCTCTGCCTCCCAGGTGACGGCAATGACGCGCGCCTCCGCGGGCGTGCCGTCGGGGCTGGTCAGGGTGACGCCGCTCGGTGTGATGGCGACGACCTCGCCCTCACCGACCAGGACCACCCGTTTGGTGTACGGGATCAGCGCGGTGATGTCGCTGCTGACGAACATCTCGTCATCGCCCAGCCCGACGACCAGCGGCGCGTTGAGCCGTGCGCCGACCACCCGTGAGGGTTCGTCGGCGCAGACGGCCACCAGCGCGTAGGCACCGCGGATCCGGCCCACCGTCGATCGAACAGCGGCGGCGAGGTCGCCCTGGTAGTACTTCTCGATGAGGTGCGGCACCACCTCGGTGTCGGTATCGCTGGTGAACTCGTGCCCCGCCGCCGCCAGCTCGGCGCGCAGCTCTCGATAGTTCTCGATGATGCCGTTGTGGATGATGTGGATTCGCCCGGTGCAGTCACGGTGAGGATGGGCGTTGGACACCGTGGGGCGGCCGTGCGTGGCCCAGCGTGTGTGCCCGATCCCCGTGTGTCCCTGCGGCATCCCGGTGCGCTCGAGCTGCTCGACCAGGTCTGCCACCTTGAGGCTGCTCTTGGCCACGGCGGTGGGACCACCATCCTCGGCGAGCACCGCGATGCCGGCCGAGTTGTAGCCGCGGTATTCGAGTCGCTGCAGGCTGTCGAGCAGGACGGTCGCCGCCTGGCGCGGCCCGCAGTAGCCGATGATTCCACACATCTGGTTCGGTCAACGCCTCTGGTGAAGGGCTGGTTACTCGACGGGACGACACCCGGTCAGCGCCGGGGTCGCGCTACGTCGGCGACGGAGTCGGGGTCGGTGGCGTTGTCGGTGCCGCTGTCGGCGCCGGGGAGGGGGGCTGCGGGATCGAGCCGACCGTGATGGTGACGGTGACCCGGGTCGGGTTGGCGGTCACCCCCGCGGGGGGCATCAGGTTGACAGAGAAGCTCAATGTCCCGGTGATCCCGTTCACCGAGATCGCCTCGGTCGCCACCGAGTCCAGTGCGTTGAGGAGGTCCTGCGGACCGGCCAGCACCACGGTCGCCGGGAAGACACTCTCGGCGACCAGGAAGTGGCCGGCGCCGACCGAGCCGGACACCTTGGGCAGCACCGCGCTGGCGCGCGAGGTGAGGCTGGCGGCGATCTCGATGTTGACCAGCACGGTCGCCTGCGCGTGCCCGGCCACGGTGATGCTGAGGCCGAAGGTGTTGAGACGCTGGCCCGTCCTCGTGTCGTAGAGCAGCACCGGCTCGTCGGCCTGGAAGTTGGTCTTCTGGCTGGCCAGGTTGACAGTGACCCTGGCCTGGACACCGGCGAGCTGGTTGTGCGGGCCGATGACCGTGACGCTGGACGGCGTTGTCGTCGGGTTCACGACCACGTATCCCTGGGGTGGTGGATTGCGGCCATAGTCGACGAACACCGGCACCGCGCGGGAGTTGAGCCGATCAACGTTGGCCGTGATGACTGACGGCGTGCTGTCGAGGGCCACGTCGCGGTCGTTGTTGACAATGGAGATGGGCAGCTGCTGCACGCCGACGTGGCTGATCGCCTTGTAGTCGACGTTGACCACGATGTCGGAGGGGTTGAAGGCCGCGAGGTGGTCGCGGGTGCCGCTGACCCTGACCACCAGGTCGGGGATAGCGTGCACCAGCACATACGGTGTCACCGAACCCGTGTCCTGCGGCACCGGGACGGTCACCGACCTGGTGTCGGGCGGGTTGCTCGCGTACGCCACCCCCGCCCAGAGAATCGTTGCCAGCGCCGCAGCCAGCCCCTTGAGGCGGACGTTGCGGGTTGCGAACCCCGGCAGCCTCATGGATGGCTTCGCCGGCGGATCGCTCGCAGCGCCGAGGGCCGGGGGACCAACCCCTGCCGTTCCGGTGCGCCGGCACCGGTCATGGTCAGCAGCGTGCTGCGCAGGGCCTTGGGGTCAAGGCCGCGCGTGATCCGACCCTCGTGGGCGACGCTGATCAGCCCCGTCTCCTCGCTGACGATGAGCACGGTCGCATCGCTCTGCAGGGTGAGGCCCACGGCGGCGCGGTGGCGCGTGCCCATGCGACCCACGCCGGGGATGGTCTCGGCAAGAGGCAGCACGCATCCCGCGGCCACCAGCCGCGTGTCGTGGATGATCACCGCGCCGTCGTGGAGTGAGGTGCCCGGCATGAAGATGGTGGCGAGCATCTCCGCGGTGACCTCGCCGTTGATGCGCACACCGGTGGTCGCGATGTTCTCCAGGCCGGTCTCGTGCTCGAAGACGATCAGCGCACCCGTCTTGCGCTCGCTGAGCGAGCCGGCAGCGCGGATGACCTCGTCGATCGAATGCTGTGCGTCGGCCGCGCCGTGTTGCCCGAGCAGCGACCTCACCTTGCCGAGCCGCCCGACCTGGTCGAGCGCACGGCGCAGCTCGGGCTGGAACAGGATGACCGCGGCGATCACGATCGCCTGGCCGCCGTTGGCGAAGATGAACTGCAGGAGGCGCAGGTGCAGCGCCTCGGCCGCCAGGCCGACGGCGATGATCACGCACAGCCCGACCAGCAGCTGGGCCGCCTGCGTCCCCCTGATCAGCTTGAGGAGCTGGTAGAGCAACGCGGCGACCAGTCCGACATCGAGGACATCACGCCAGCCGATGTTCTGCAGGAAGATCAGCCCATCGCGCCACGGGGAGCTCACACCGGCACCGCCGAGGCTTGCGCGCCGCGCACGGGCACGCCGTCGAACACCAACGCCAGCAATGCCATCTGCGCCCACAGTCGATTCTCGGCCTGGTCGAACACGATCGATCGAGGGCCGTCGAGGACTTTGTCGCTGATCTCCTCACCGCGGTGCGCCGGCAGGCAGTGCATCACGCGTGCGGAGGAGGGGGCGAGGTTCAAAAGTGTCGAGTTGACCTGCAGGTAACCGAAGTCCTCCCTGCGGCGCTGTTGCTCCGCCTCCTGGCCCATGCTCGTCCAGACGTCGGTGTAGACGATGTCGGCGTCGCGCAACGCCGGGGCGGGGTCGTGCCCCACCGTGAAACCGGTGCCGTTGCCGCGCAGCACCGCAGCACGGTCAAGCACCGCCGCTGGGGGCTCGTAGCCCGGTGGTGAGACGATGCGCAGGTCCACCCCGCTGATCGCCGCCGCGTACAACCACGAGGTGCACACGTTGTTGCCGTCGCCGATATAGGCGACCCGCGCCCCGGCGACCCGTCCGGTCGTCTCGCGCAGGGTCATCAGGTCGGCGAGCAGCTGGCAGGGATGCTCCGCGTCGGTCATGCCGCTGATCACCGGCCCGCGCAGCGCCGCCGCGATGGCCAGCAGGTCGCGCTGCGACCTGACCCTGGCGATCACACCGTCGGCGTAGCGGTCGAGGATCCGCGCGATGTCGGATGCGGTCTCTCGTTCCCCGAGCCTGATCTCGTCGCCGAGCAGCGCGATGGGGTGACCCCCGAGGCGGTTGATCGCCACCTCGAACGACACGCGGGTGCGATTGCTCGGGCGCTGGAAGATGAGCGCGAGGTTGCGACCGCGCAAGGGGGTACCCAGGTCATCGCCGGCCTTGGCGCGTAAGGCGAGATCCAGCACCGCGTTGATCTCGTCGCGATCGAGGTCGGCGATGCTGAGCAGGTCGCGGCCGGAAAGCGTGCGGGACATCGACCGATCCAGTATATGAGCGCACGTGAAATGCGCCTGATATCGGCCCAACCGGGTGCGCGGCGGCGCAGATGCCCGCTAGGGTGCACGCCGTGAATGTCGTGGTCGTCATCTGCGGGGGACTCTCGGAGACGCTCCAGGCCGCGCCTCTGCTCGCCGCTGTGTCAACGGCGGTCGACGAGCCACTGGTGGTGGTCGGGCCGGCCCAGGCGGCGGAGCTCGCCGGTGGGCTCACAGGGGCAGACCACTTCATCCCGGTGCGGGGCCTGTCGGCGCGGCCCTCCATGCCCGGCTTGGTCCGCCTGTGGCGCGAGCTCCGCGACCGCCGGGTCGACGTCGTCCTGCTCTGCGGCGAGGCGCCCTCAGCACGCGCTGCGGTCTACGCTGCCGCCGTCCCACGCCGGGTTGGCTGCACCGGGGGGCTGAGCGACCACCTCCTCAACGAGCGCGTCCCCTGCCCGCCATCGGGCAACCGGTCCCAGGCGTGGCTGGCCCTCGCGGGCGCGCTCGGCATCACACCCGGCCCGGCCGGCGTCGAGTTCACCCCTCGTGCCGACGCCGTGCAGGTTGCCGAGCAGCTGCTGCTCAGCAAGGGCGTCGGCGACGGCCGGCTGCTGGTCGCGGTGGCGCCCGGCCAGGGGTTCTCCGACCAGCCGGTCGCCCCGTGGAGCGCGGAGCGGTTCGCACACCTCGCCAACCGCCTGGCCGCGCGTCACGGAGCGGGCGTGGTGCTGCTTGGCGATGAACGTGATCGGGAGACGGCCGAGTCGATGCGCCTCGACCTCACCGCCGACACCGTCGATCTCTGCGGGGAGCTCGACCTCGCGACGGCTGCCGCGGTGATCGCGCGGTGTGATCTCCTCGTCGCCGCCGACACCCCCCTCCTGCACCTTGCCGCCGCCGTCGGCACCGCCTCCGTCGGTCTCTACGGCCCCACCGACGGGCGCCGCCGAGCGCCCGGGGGGGCGCAGCACCGGGTGGTGCAGGCCCTCCCCGAGGGTCGCTCCCCGGCGCACCTCGACCGCATCCGGGTCGACGACGTCCTGGCCAGCATCGAGATGGTGCCGTAGCCGGCCCACGGGGCGGGAGCCCGGCCCTTCCGCCGGCGCGCTGCGGGTAGAGATGGTGACAGTGCTGGCATAATGTTTCGGAGGCGGCTCCGCGCCGTCGCGGCACGTTGAGGCGGAGGTGGGAGATCGTGCTGAGCTGGCGCAGTGCCGGCAGGCGGACCCGTGGTGCGTTCGCCGCGGCCGTCGCCATGGGCTGCTTCGCGCTGGTGGGCGGCTGGGGCGCGGGCAGCGCCGGCGCCGTTGCGCCGCCGCTTCCGACCCTGCCCATCCCCACCCCCACGATCCCGCCGCTTCCAACGCTGCCGATCCCGACCCCGACCCTGCTCCCCACGCCGTCGCTGCCCACCCTGCCCATCCCCACGCTGCCGCTGCCCACCCCGGGTGTCTCGAACCTGGTGCCATCGATGCCCGGTGGGCCGCCCGGGCTGCCCGGCACGGCCGTCCCTGGGCTACTCCCGGGCGCAGGACAGCCGGGGCAGGCCGGTGGGACCTCCGGCTTACCGGGGGGAGCGGCGGGCACCTCGTCGGGCGGCACGGGCAGCGTGGGGCCGTCAGCCGTCGAGACCTCGGTGCTCGGGTCCCTGCTCGGCCTGCTCGGCACACCTGCCGGCGTGGGAGTGGAGCGACCCTCCCTGGAGCACTTCGACACCACCACCGGCCTGCGCAACGACCGCATCGCCACCGGGCAGCCGGGTGGCGGGCGAGCCGGTGGACCTGGCGGGCCGCTGGTCGGGGCGCTCGGTGCTGTGCTGCTGGTGTTGGTGCTCGCCGGCCTGCTCCGCCGGTATCGGGCTCGCCTGTCGCGCCCGCGGGCGGTGCTGGCCGTGCCTCTCGCCGTCGTCGCCCTGGCCCTCCTGGCCACCGCCGTCCAGCTGACGCTGTTCCCGGCACCGGCACGGACTGGGAGCCCGGTCGCCCTGGTGGCCACCGACACGGCGAGCCATCCCGGAGCGGCCGCTCTCCCTGCCGGCTCCACGGGTGCCACGCTGTTCAGCCGGGTGGTCGGCTTCGAGACGCAGATCGGTGCGGTCGGCGCGGCGCTGCAGGTGCCGACCGGTGGAGCGGGGGCCGCCCAGCTCCGCCAGGAACACGCCCTGGCGCTGAGCCTCGAGACCATCCTCCTGCAGGAATACGATTTCTTCGCGGCGACCGCGCGAGATCCCGGGCAGTCCGCCGCGCTGTTGCAGGTCGCCGCCTCCCAGCCCGCCGCGGTTCGGAACGCCGTCACCTATGACGTCGACGCCATCCAGGCGCAGCTGGCCCAACAGGCGGCGATCGCCCAGGCGGCTGCGGCCAACCCGGTGGCGGGGGTCGCCCCGCCGGCCGTGGTGGCGACCGGGACGCCGGCCGTCTCCCCGGGGGCGCTGCAGTGGCCCCTGGGCGGGGTGGTCACACAGCGGTTCGGGCCGAGCCCCTTCGCCATCGAACCCGCCGTGACCCTCGCCGGCATCAGCTACCCGCACTTCCACACGGGCGTGGACATCGCCGCCCCCTACGAGACCCCGGTCGTGTCCGCCGCCGATGGTGTGGTCGCCCTCGCAGGGTCGGAGACGGACGGTGCCGGCCACCTCGTCGGCTACGGGAACTACGTGGTGATCGCCCACGGCGGCAACATGATCACCCTCTACGGGCACCTGGCGGAGGTGCTGGTGCGCGCCGGCGAGGCGGTGCGGGCCGGGCAGCCCATCGGCCTGGAGGGATCGACCGGCAACTCCACCGGGCCGCATGTCCACTTCGAGCTGCGCGTCCAGGGCCGGCCGACCGACCCGATGAGCTACGTGGCGTCTCGGTAGACCCGGGCCCGACTCAAGGCGGCGGCGAGACCACCGCGCGCGCCAGCCGGGTGAGCAGGTAGGCCGCGGCGGCGTAGACGGCCATCGCCAGCAGCGAGCCGACCTCGAAGGGATGGCCGTTGACCGGCCGATCGGCGAACACCGGGTGGAAGGGCGCCACCAGCGGCGACGACACCCTGTAGAGGAAGGTGGCGAAGCCAGCGTGCTCGTTGGCGCCGGCAACCTTCAGAAGCACTCGCACCGCGATCAGCGCCTCGACCAGCAGCAGGGCCAGGCGGGCCAGCTGGTCGAGGCGCGCCCGCATCTCCGCGGCCACGCGCGCCAGTGATGCGGAGCGCTCACCGTTGGGTTGACGCCCCCGGGCGCGCAGGCCGGCCAGCCACGCACCCGCGCGCGACGTCGGCTGCGCCCCGGCGGGGATCACCGCTGCCGGGGCGAACGGCGTCGCCGGCTCGGCCATGACGCGTCGCGCCACGCTGAACTCATTGCCCTCCGGGTCGGCGAGCACGACCCACCCTTCACCGTCGGCGGCGCGATGGTCCGAGACCATGGTGGCGCCCATGGCGAGAAGGCGGTCGACCTCCTCGTCGCGCGATCGACCGGTGGGGTCAAGGTCCAGGCGCAGCCGGCCGCCGCCGCCCGACGGCTCGTCCTCCTTGATGAAGAGGAGGTTGGGTGCGCCTGCGGCGCCAACCAGCAGTCCCTCCGGATCGTCCGGCTCGTTGCGGTTGCCGGGATCCTCCTCAAGGCCCGTGATCTGTGCCCAGAACCCGACCAGGCGATACGGGTCCTTGCAGTCGACGATGAGGTTGCGGATTCGCACGGCGATGGGATTCTATGCGGGCTGCACCGCAGCCTTCAGCGGCGTCGCTGTCAGCGGATGTACATGAAGTTGCGGCGAAGCACGTCGAGGTTGTCGACGGCCAGCGCCGTGCCACGCACCGTGCAGCCCTCCGGCTCCGCGGCCAGGCGTGCAGAGCAGCCGCTGACCACGCCGAGGTGGCGCTCGATCCCCTCGAGGCGCGCGCCGCCACCGGTCAGCAGGATGCCGTCGCGCTTGATGTCGTGGCGCAGCAGCGCGGGTGTCTCCTCGAGGACCTCGAGCAGCGCGGTGTCGAGCAGGCGAAGGTGGTCGACCACCAGCGGTGCAAGCTCGTGCGAGGAGAGCAGCACCCCGCCGATCTCGGCGGTGCGTTCCTCGTGCACCGCGGCGACGAGGAGGTGATGGGCACTGCGGAGCTCGACCGAGGTCAGCGTGGTGCCGTGCACGGCCTCGACGTGGGCGCGGACCCGGTCGAGCAGCGACTCGCCGCCCTCGCCCAGCGAGCGCGCCGCAACAGTGCCCTCCATCGCCAGCACGGCCACGTCTGTCTTGCCCGCGCCCATGTCGATGATCAGGCTCGCCCGCGGTGAGCTCACCGGCAGCCCGGCGCCCATCGCGGCGGCGATGGCTGCGTCGATGAGATAGACGGTGCGCGAGCCGGCGCGGGCGGCAGCGTCGAGCACCGAACGCCGGTCGTCCCCGCTCATGCCTGCCCGGACCGCGATCACCAGGTCGGGTTTGAAGATCCGCTGCCTCCCCGCGGCGCGGTTGATGGCGTGCTGCACGAGAGCGGTGAGGGCGCGCCTGTCGGCGATGCTGCCGCCGCGGAGTGGTCGGCGCAGCTCGAGCGCCGGGTCATTGCCGGCCGCGTCGATGGCGGCCGTGCCGAAGAGGCTGAGAGCGGCCTCCCCCTCCTGGATGGCGACCACGGTCGGCTCGGCCAGCACCGCGCCCTCGCCCCGCGTGATCACGCGCGTGGTGCCGGTGCCGAGGTCGACGCCAAGCTTCTTGCCGAGCATCCCCGCCTAGTCGCCGACGACGCCGCTGAAGTCGCGCACTGCGGGCTCGCCGCTGCCGCCGACGGTGATCCGCTGGACTTCTGCACCCAACCCGCGCAGCTTCTCGTCGAGGGCCTCGTAGCCGCGATCGAGGTGGTAGACGCCGTCAAGGTCTGTTGTTCCCTCCGCGCAGAGCGCGGCGATGACCAGGGCGGCGCCCGACCGGATGTCGGGCACCGTCGCCCGGGTGGCGCGCAGCGCCACCGGCCCCTCGACGATGGCGCTGCGACCCTCGACGCTGATCCGCGCACCGAAGTCCACGAGCGCGGCCACGTGACGGAAACGGTTCTCGTAGAGCGCCTCGCTGACGATGCTGATGCCCGTGGCCTGGGTCATCAGCGCGCAGTACTGGGGCTGCAGGTCGGTGGCGAAACCGGGGTGAGGCCACGTGGTCACGTCCACCGCGCGCAGCGGGCCGCCGCGCACGCGGACATGACTGGCGCCTTCGACCACGTCAGCCCCGGCGCTGCGCAGCTTGTTGATCAGCCAGCGCACGTCGCTGGGGCGCATCCGGTCGACGACGACGTCGCCACCGGTCGCTGCGGCGGCGGCCATGTACGTCCCCGCCTCGATGTAGTCGGTGGTCACGCTGTGCCTGGTGCCGTGCAGGAGGCCGTTCTGGCCCTCGATGACGATCAGCTCGCTGCCGGCCCCGGCGATGCGCGCCCCCATGCCCACCAGGCAGCGGACCAGGTCGAAGACGTGCGGCTCGCGCGCGGCGTTGGCGATCACCGTGATCCCCTCGGCGAGGACCGCCGCCATGATCAGGTTCTCGGTGCCGGTGACGGTGGGGATGTCAAGGTCGATGCGCGCGCCGCGCAATCGAGCGGCCCGGGCTGTGTACATGTCGGCGCGCTCGTCCACCTTCGCGCCCATCAGCCGCAGACCCTCGAGGTGCTGCTCGACGCGGCGCATGCCGATGTCGTCACCTCCCGGCTTGGCGATGGCCGCCTCCCCGGTGCGGGCGATGAGCGCGCCGAGAAGGAGGAACGAACCGCGCATCCTCCGGGTCAGCTCCGCGCCCACGTCGATCGACCGGACGCGTGCGGCGTGGAGGCGCCAGGAGGACGATGTGATCCGGTCGACCGCGACCCCGAGGTGGCCGAGCATCGCCGCCATCGCGTCGATGTCCTCGATATCGGGGACGTTGTGGAGCTCCAGCACCTGGTCGGTGAGCAGACAGGCGGCCATGACCGGGAGTGCGGCGTTCTTGCTGCCAGAGATCGAGACGGTCCCCTGGAGGGGTCGGGGTCCGGAGATGCGCAGCAGGTCCATCAGCAGCGTAAACGTATCCCAGCGAGGGTTGGTTGTGCCCCGGGCGCTGACGCGGCGGGAGCCCGATCGGCGAAACTGAGAGCGAAGCGCACCAATTGGAGACAGTGATGGCGACGGCGACCGCACCAGCAACCCCGCTCGGCCGGATCGAGAGCCTGCTCGGCGGCGAGGCACATGACCTTCTCGAACACCGCTGCACGACGGTGCCGAAGGAGGCGCTGCACCTGCCCGGTCCCGACTTCGTCGACAGGGTGGTGTCCTCGAGCGACCGCAACGTTCGCGTGCTCGGCAGCCTGGCCGCCCTGTTCGGCAACGGGCGCCTGGCCAACACCGGCTACCTCTCGATCCTGCCGGTGGACCAGGGGATCGAGCACTCGGCCGGCGCGTCGTTCGCGGCCAACCCCGCGTACTTCGACGGGGAGAAGATCGTTGAGCTGGCGGTCGAGGCGGGGTGCAACGCCGTGGCGTCGACATTCGGGGTCCTCGGGTCGGTCGCCCGCCGCTGGGCTCACCGCATCCCCTTCATCGTCAAGCTCAACCACAACGAGCTGCTCACCTACCCCAACCGATTCGACCAGGTGATGTTCGGCAACGTCCAGCAGGCCTGGGAGATGGGCGCCGTGGCGGTCGGGGCCACCATCTACTTCGGGTCAGAGGAATCGATGCGTCAGCTCCAGGAGGTGACCGAGGCGTTCCACGAGGCCCACGAACTCGGCATGGCCACGGTTCTCTGGTGCTACCTGCGCAACAACGCCTTCAAGAAGGACGGCGTCGACTACCACACCGCTGCCGACCTCAGCGGCCAGGCCAACCACCTCGGAGTGACCATCCAGGCCGACATCATCAAGCAGAAGCTGCCCACCGACAACGGCGGGTTCACCGCCTTGAACTTCGGCAAGACGGCCGCGGGGGTGTACGAGAAGCTGTCGAGCGACCACCCCATCGACCTCACCCGCTACCAGTTGCTCAACTGCTTCTCCGGACGATCGCCGCTGATCAACAGTGGCGGCGAGTCGAAGGGGTCCAGCGACCTCGCCGAGGCGGTGCGCACCGCAGTCATCAACAAGCGGGCCGGCGGCGCCGGCCTGATCACCGGCCGCAAGGCATTCCAGCGGCCCACCACTGAGGGGATTGAATTGCTCAACGCCGTACAGGACGTCTACCTGCTCGATGCCGTGACAGTCGCATGACCGTAGCGGCAGACGGCCCAGGGGCCGGCGACAGCGACCTCGCCGCTCCCGACGACCACCCGGCGCACGGCGGAGACCTGCGCTACCGGGACGACGATGACGCGGTGCAGCGCGCCACCACCCGGCCGCGTCCGAGCAACCTGGTGATGCTCATCGGGGCCATCCTGGTGATCGTCGTCGCCCAGCTGGTCACCTCATTCCTGGTGCTCTCGACCACCAACCAGGTCCGCGACCAGTACACGGCGGCCAACGGCCTGCAGCGCTGCCTCATCCGCGCGCAGCTCAACGAGAACCAGGCCACCGACACGTCAGGCGCGGTGTACAAGGCGGCCGTCAACAACTGCCTGAAGTGAGCCCCGCCTGAGGTCACTCCGTCAGCGGGCGCCCTTGCGCAGCTCGTGGCGGGCGATCGACTGCAGGTGCACCTCGTCGGGACCGTCGAGGATGCGCAGCGCGCGCGTCCAGGCGTACATCCTCGCCAGGGGCAGGTCGTTGCTCATGCCGGCACCGCCGTGCACCTGGATCGCCCGGTCGACGATGTCGCATGCAACCTGGGGCGCGGCCACCTTGATGGCCGCGATCTCGGTACGCGCGCCCTTGGTGCCCTCGGTGTCCATCAGCCACGCCGCCTTGTGGCAGAGCAGGCGCACCTGTTCGAGCTCGACGCGCGAGCGCGCGATCGCCTGCTGCACCACCCCCTGCTCGGCGAGCAGCTTGCCGAACGCGGTGCGCGTGCGGGCGCGCTCGCACAGGAGCGCCAGGGCTCGTTCGGCGGTGCCGATGACGCGCATGCAGTGGTGGATGCGGCCCGGTCCGAGCCTGGCCTGGGCGATGGCGAACGCCGCGCCGCGCTCACCCACCAGGTTGCCTGCAGGCACGCGGACCTCGTCGAACACCACCTCACAGTGGCTGCCGGGGTCGTCGTAGCCGAAGACCTGGAGCTGGCGCATGACACGAACGCCCGGTGCATCCATGGGGACGAGCACGAACGAGTGTCGGCGGTGCGGTTCCGCGTCGGCCTCGCTCAGCCCCATCAGCAGCGCGACGCGCGCCAACGGGTGGGCAGCCCCACTGGTCCACCACTTGCGGCCGGTGATGACCAGCTCGTCGCCGTCCTGCTCGATGCGGGTGGCGATGTTGGTGGGGTCGCTGCTGGCCACGTCGGGCTCGGTCATGGCCACGCAGGAGCGAATCTCGCCGGCGAGGAGCGGTCGCAGCCAGCGCTCCTGCTGCTCGGGTGTGCCGAAGAGCGCGAGCACCTCCATGTTCCCCGTGTCGGGCGCGGAGCAGTTGATCGCCTCCGGCGCGATCAGGCTGTGACCGGTGATCTCGGCGAGCGGGGCGTAGTCCAGGTTGGTGAGGCCGGCGCCGAACCTCTGGTCGGGAAGGAACAGGTTCCACAGCCCGCGCGAGCGCGCCTCCGCCTTCAGCTCCTCCATCACCGGCGAGATGTGGTGCGGCACCGTCGCCGCCGAGAACTCGGCGAAGTACCGCTCCTCGGCGGGGAGGACGTGGGAGTTCATGAAGTCCCAGAGCTGCCCGCGCAGCTCGACGACACGTGGCGAGTCGGCGAAGTCCATCAGGTTCCTCCCGCAAGCCCGGCGATGCCGGATGCCGTCGCCCGTTCCAGCGCGCGGTCGACGATCAGCGGCACGGCGGGCCCCATGGTGTCGAATCCCTCCCCCACGGTCATGCCGAGGAGGAAGCGCGCGTTGATCCCCTCGGCGATGATGGCCAGCTTGTAGTGGCCGAGCGCGACGTACCACTCGAGGTCGCTGAGGTCGCGAGCGCTGGCCGCCGCGTAGCGCTGGAGCATCTGCTCGCGGGTCGGGAAACCCTCGGTCATGGTGACCCGCTCGCCTGGGAGAGCCGCGGCCACCGGGTCACCTGCGTCGGTCACCCAGTACACCGCCAGCAGGCCGAGGTCGCACAGCGGGTCGCCCACGGTGCTCATCTCCCAGTCGACCACGGCACCGATGCGCCCGGGGTCGTCGGGCGCGAAGATGACATTGTCGAAGCGGTAGTCACCGTGCACGATGCCCGGTGCCGACTGCTCCGGGAGTGCGGCGAGAAGCCGGCGATGCAGCTCGTCGATGGCGGGCAGATCGCGAGTTGTCGACGCCTCCCACTGCTGCCACCACCGTCGCACCTGGCGCTCGAGAAAACCCTGGGGACGGCCGAGCTCGGCCAGCCCGACCTCGGCGGGAACGACCCCGTGGAGCGCCAGCAGCGTGTCGACGAGCGCGGCCGACATCGCCTCCGCCGTGGCCGGCGACGTCGGCCATGCCGCCGGCAGCCGGTCGCGGATGACATGACCGTCGACGAAGTCCATGAGGTAGAAGGGAGCGCCGATCACCGACGGGTCGTCGCAGAGGACGACGGCGCCGGGGACAGGGATGACAGTGTGCTGCAGGGCACTGATCACGCGCCACTCCCGCGTCATGTCGTGCGCGGTCGGCAGCACATGGGCGAGTGGCGGCCGGCGCAGCACCCAGCGATGGAGATCGTCGCTCACTGCATACGTGAGGTTCGAGCGACCGCCGTCGATCAGCGTGGCACGCAATCGACCGGAGGTGTCGACCGCGCGCGAGTTGAGAAACCGCGACAGCGCGCGCAGGTCGAGTCCGGGAGGGCTGTCCATTGGCGGCGCAAGACTACCGGGATGGTCAGCGCGCGGTTGCTCAGTCTGCCCGGTGGTCGCGCCGGTGGCCGCGCCGAATCTCGGCGACACGCAGGCGGAAGATGGCCCGCTCGAGCTGTGCGGCGGCGTCGGCATCGCCCTCGTCCTGGGCCAGGGTCTCCTGAGCCGATCGACGGGCCTCCTCGGCGGCTGCCTCGTCGATGTCCTCGGCGCGCTCTGCGACATCGGCGAGGATCACCACCTTGTCCGGCATCACCTCGAGGAAGCCGCCGGCGACGAAGAAGAAGTCCTCGTGACCGTCGTTGCGGACCATGATCTCGCCAGTCCGCAGCGGGGTGAGCAGCGGGATGTGGCGCGGCAGCACGCCGAGGTCTCCCTCCATGCCGGGCGCCACCACGAAATCAGCCTCCTGGCTGAGTACGTGGCCCTCGGCGGTGAGCAACTCCACCTGCAGCTTGGCCACCTAGCCGGCCTTCCCTTCGTCCGAGCCGCCCTCTGACGCTTCAGTGTCCGGCGCCGTTGGCGCAGCGCTCCCCGTCGGAGGCGCGGTCTTGTCCCCCTCGGCATCGCCCGTGGTCTTGGCGCTCTCACCGTCGCCCGCGGCGGCCTGCGGGCTCGCCGCCTTGTTGGCCGGCGCCTCCTCCTCCTCGTCGCCGCCGAGCTGCTTGCCCTTCTCGATCGCCTCCTCGATGGTGCCGACCATGTAGAAGGCATCCTCGGGCAGGTCGTCGTGCTTGCCGTCGAGGATCTCGGCGAACCCGCGGACGGTCTCGTCGAGCGGCACGTACTTGCCCTCGCGGCCGGTGAACTGCTGGGCGACGGAGAAGGGTTGGGAGAGGAACCGCTGCACGCGCCGGGCGCGCTGCACTGTGACCTTCTGGTCGTCGCTCAACTCCTCCTGCCCGAGGATGGCGATGATGTCCTGCAGTTCCTTGTACTCCTGCAGCACGCGCTTGACGCCCTGGGCCACGCGGTAGTGCTCGTCCCCCACGACGGTGGGGTCGAGCGCGCGGCTGAACGACTCCAGCGGGTCGACCGCCGGGTAGATGCCGATCTCGGTGAGGGCGCGGCTCAGCGCCACCGTCGACCCGAGGTGGGCGAACGTCGTGGCCACGGCGGGGTCCGTGAAGTCGTCCGCGGGGACGTAGACCGCCTGGACCGAGGTGATCGAGCCGTCCTTGGTGGACGTGATGCGCTCCTGCAGGTCGCCCATCTCGGTGCCGAGCGTCGGCTGGTAGCCGACCGCGCTCGGCATGCGCCCGAGCAGCGCCGAGACCTCGGCACCGGCCAGCGTGTAGCGGAAGATGTTGTCGATGAAGAGGAGAACGTCCGACTTCTCCTCGTCACGGAAATGCTCGGCGATGGTGAGCCCGGTGAGGCCGACCCGGGCACGCGCTCCGGGTGGCTCGTTCATCTGCCCGAAGACCAGCGCGGTCTTGTCGAGCACGCCAGACTCCTCCATCTCGCCGTAGAGGTCGCGACCCTCGCGGGTGCGCTCGCCGACTCCGGCGAACACCGAGAAGCCGCCGTGCTCCTTGGCGATGTTGTTGATCATCTCCTGGACGATGACCGTCTTGCCGACACCGGCACCGCCGAAGAGCCCGATCTTCGAGCCCTTGCTGAAGGTGCAGATGAGGTCGATGACCTTGATGCCGGTCTCGAGGATCTCCTGCTCGGTCGACTGCTCGTCGATGGGTGGCGCCAGCCGGTGGATGGACGCCAGCGGCGCATCCTTGAGCGCGGGCTTGCCGTCGATCGGCTCGCCGATGACGTTGAACATGCGCCCCAGGGTCTTGCGACCGACGGACACCTGGATGGGCGCACCGGTGTCCTCGAACGTGTCGCCGCGGCGCAGGCCGTCGGTGGTGTTCATGGCGATGGTGCGCACCGTGCTGTTGCCGAGGTTCTGCTGAACCTCGAGCACCAGGCGCGACTTGTCCTCGCGGATCCGCTCCAGCGCGTAGTAGATGTCGGGGAGGCGATCGCCCTCGAACTCGACGTCCACGACCGGGCCGATCACCTGCACGACGGTGCCGGTGCCAACGCCCTGGTGCTTGCCGTTCTTCCTGTCGGCGTCTGCCATTCTGTCTGCTCTCCTTCGGCTTCTCGGGTCTCAGCCCGCCAGCGCGGACGCGCCGCCGACTATTTCCATCAGCTCGGTGGTGATCGTGCTCTGCCGGACCGTGTTGGCGGTCAGCGTGAGGTCCTGGATCAGTTCGTTGGCATTGTCCGAGGCGTTGCGCATCGCGACCATCTGCGCCGCTTGCTGGCTGGCCACGTTCTCCAGCAGTGCCTGGTAGATCTGCGATTCGACATACCGCGGCAGGAGCGCGTCGAGCACGTCCTTGGGCTCCGGCTCGTAGATGAAATCAGCGGCCAGCTTGCCGGTGGCCTCGGGAACCTCGAGGGGGAGCAGGCGCCGCAGCACGGCGCGCTGGCGGCCGGCGCTGATGAACTGCGCATAGACGAGGTCCACCTGGTCGACGTCGCCATTCTCGTACTGCTCCATGGCCACGCGGATGGCCGGCAACACGTCGCCCATGGATGGCCGGTCACCGAGGCCGCTGCGGTCGGCGACCAGCTCCTTGCGCAGTCGTCGCATCGTGTCGCGGCCCTTGCGACCGATGGTGACCACCGACGCCGCACCCGGCGGCTCGTTCATCTCGCGCAGGGCGAGGCGGATGTTGTTGCCGTTGAGAGCGCCCACCAGCCCGCGGTCAGTGGTGATCAGCATCACCAGGCGCTTGCGCACCTCGCGGACCTCGAGATAGGGGTGCTTGTACTCCGGGTCGCGCTTGAAGATGTCGGCGATGACGTTGGTGATCTCCTCGGCGTAGGGGCGCGCTGCCTCCACTCGCTCCTGGGCGCGGCGCATCTTCGCCGCGGCGACGAGCTCCATCGCCTTGGTGATCTTCTGTGTGTTCTTGACGCTTCGGATGCGCCGGCGCAGGTCGCGAAGGGATGCCATCTACCCAGCGAAGCTCTCTTTGAACTTGTCGACGGCCGCGGCCAGGGCCTTCTCGGTCTCCGGGGTCAGCTGCTGCTTCTCCTCGATGTCCTTCTCGATGGCCGGCTGCTCGCTGCTGAGGTAGCGCAGCAGGCCTTTCTCGAACTCGCTGACGCGCTCGACCGGGACGTCGTCCATGTAGCCCTTGGTGCCCGCGAAGATGGCAACCACCTGCTGGGCGAACGGCACCGGCGAGTTGGCCGGTTGCTTGAGCAGCTCGGTCATGCGCTGGCCGCGGTCGAGCGTGGCCCGGGTCCGCTTGTCGAGGTCGGCCGCGAACTGTGCGAAGGCCTTGAGCTCGTTGTACTGGGCGAGGTCGAGCTTGAGCTGGCCGGCCACCTGCTTCATCGCCTTGGTCTGCGCCGCGGAGCCGACGCGCGAGACGGAGATGCCGACGTTGATGGCGGGCCGGATGCCGGCGTTGAAGAGGTCGGACTCGAGGAAGATCTGGCCATCGGTGATGGAGATGACGTTGGTCGGGATGTACGCCGAGACGTCGTTCGCCTGGGTCTCGATGATCGGCAGCGCGGTGAGCGTGCCGCCGCCCTCGGCGTCGCTCATGCGCGCGGCGCGCTCGAGCAGCCGAGAGTGCAGGTAGAAGACGTCGCCCGGGTACGCCTCACGCGACGGTGGGCGGCGCAACAGCAGGGAGAGCTGGCGGTACGCCTGGGCGTGCTTGCTGAGGTCGTCGTAGACGATCAGCGCGTGCTGTCCCTTCTGCATGAAGTACTCGCCCATCGCGCAGCCGGCGTACGGTGCCATGAACTGCATCGGCGCCGGGTCGCTCGCCGTGGCGGCGACGATGATGGTGTTCTGCAGCGCACCCGCCTCCTCGAGGCGCGCCGCCACCTGGGCGACGGTCTGGCGCCGCTGGCCGACGGCGACGTAGATGCAGATGATGCCGCTGTCCTTCTGGTTGATGATGGCGTCGAGCGCCACCTGCGTCTTGCCGGTCTGGCGGTCGCCGATGATCAGCTCGCGCTGGCCGCGCCCGATGGCGAACATCGCGTCGATGGCCTTGATGCCCGTCTGCATCGGTGTCGTCACCGCCTGACGGAACATGACCCCGGGCGCCACGTGCTCGAGGGGCAGGTTCTGCGACGTCTCGATCGGTCCCTTGCCGTCGAGTGGCTCCCCGAGCGCGTTGACGATGCGGCCGATCAGCTCGTCGCCGACGGGCACCTCGGCAATGCGCCCGGTGGTGCGGACGGTGTCGCCTTCCTGGAGGTGTTCGTACTCGCCCATGATGACCGCGCCGACGCCGTCCTCACGGAGGTCGAGGGCCAGGCCGAGCACCGGCTTGCCGCCGGGAGGGGCCGGGAACTCGAGCAGCTCACCGGCCATGGCCTCCTCGAGCCCGTAGATCCGCGCGATGCCGTCACCGACGGAGGTGATCACACCCTCGTGCGCGTCAACCACGGGGGCGTCGAAGCTGGCGATCCTCTGCTTGAGGATGTCGCCGATCTCGTCACTGCGAATGGCCATGCTGTTGTGGTCCTCTGTCTCTTAGGCGCCTGGGAGCGCGCTCGGGTGGACTGGCGTGAGGCTCATCAGACCAGCGCGGTCCTGAGCTGCTCGAGGTGGGTGCGCACGCTGTTGTCGATGACCCGGTCGCCGATGCGGATGATCAGCCCACCGATGATGTCCGGGTCCTGCCGGATCTCGGTCTGGACGTCGGCACCCAGCCGTTCGCCCAGCGCGCGACCGATCCGCTTCTGCAGCTCGGCATCCACAGGGATGGCGGTGACCACCTCGGCGCGGACGACACCGCTGTCACGGTCCGCCAGGGCGTCGTAGGCGTCGAGAAGCTCGCCGAGGACGCCGGTGCGGTTGCGCTCGATGAGGAGACGGACCAGGTTGCGCGCCGGTTCCCCGACGCCGTCCAGGAGGTCGAGCGCCAGCGTGGTACGGGCTGCCAGCGACAACCGCGGGTTGGCCAGCGCCGCTCTGACCTCGGGGTGGGCGACGGTGTTCACGGCCTGCTCGAGGTCCGCGCGCCGCTCCGTCACCTTCTTCGACTGGCGTGCCAGGTCGAAGTAGGCCTGCGCGTAACGGCGTCCGATGGAGGAGGCCACTCAGTTGGCCCCGCTTGTGCGGCTCGGGTCGACCTGCGCGAGCGACTCGTCGATGAGGCGAGTGTGGGTGCGAGCGTCGATCGCCTCGCCGAGCACGCGGCTCGCGGCCGACACCACCAGCGTCCCCACCTGGGCGCGAATCTCCTGGATCGCCTTGTCACGCTCGGTGGCAATCTCCGAACGTGCGCGCTGGAGGAGCGCCTCGGCGTCCCGCCGGCCCTTCTTGACCAGCTCCTCGGTCTCGAGCACGGCCGCCTTGTGCGCGCGGTCGATGATCTCCCGGGCCTGGCCGCGGGCGTCCTCGACCTGCCGGCTGACGTCGGCCAGCGCCGCTTGCGCGTCCTGTCGTGCGCGCTCCGCCTCGGCGAGGGCGCGAACGATCTGGTTCTGGCGGTTCTCCGCCGCGGCGATGATCCTTGGGTACGCGTAACGCCACAGCACCGCGAGCAGTGCCACGAAGGCGATCACCTCCACCACGAAGGTGACGTTGATCTCCAGCAGGCTGGCGTCCGCGACCATCGGTGTCATCAGATCTTGGCGTCGCCGATCAGGATGAACACGAAGACGAGGTTGATGAAGTACATGGCCTCGACCAACCCGATGATGAGGAACATGGTGACGCGCAGCGCGCCGGCCGCCTCGGGCTGGCGCGCCTGCCCCTGGATGGCCGCGTTGCCGGCCAGCCCGTCACCGATGGCCGCGCCGATGGCGCCTCCACCGAGGGCGATGCCGGCGCCGATGAGCGCCCCTGCCAGGGCTATGGCGTGGTTCATGGTGCCTCCTAGTTCCTATGCGGCAACCGCGGCCTGAGCGCCGTGGTGCCCCTCCTCTTCCAGTCCTTCGCGGGCCATTTCGAAATAGATGACGGTCAGCAGCATGAAGATGAACGCCTGGATCCCGCCGATGAACAACACGTCGAACACCTTCCAGATCGCGACCGGCAGCCACGCCAGGAAGATCGGCAGCTGGCTGAGCAGCTCGACCATCACCAGGCCGGCAAAGATGTTGCCGAAGAGTCGCAACGAGAGCGTGATCGGCTTGACCACCTCCTCGATGATGTTCAGCGGGATGAACACGACCCGGATCGCCCAGTTGAACTCGAATGGTTTGGTGAAGCGACGGAAGTAGCCGCGGACGCCGAGGACGCGCAGGCTGTATGCCTGGACCACCCCGACGACGACGACTGCCATGGCCAGCGTCTGGTTGATGTCCGCCGCGGCGGGCTGGAACGGCCGGGCCAGCGGGATGAACGCGATCCAGTTGGCGACGAGGATGTACAGGCCGATCGTCGCCGCGATCGGGATGATGAAATCGGACCCCTCCCCGACGGAGTCGTGCACCAGGTTCTTCACGTAGCTGAGAAACCACTCGAGAACCATCTGCAGCTTGCCGGGGCGACCAGGGCGGACGTGCCTGGCGACGGCGAAGACAATGATCAGCGTGACGATGATGGCCAGCGCGCTGCTGATCAGTGTGTCCTGGTTGAGGTCGCACGACGAGATCGGGATCGGGTTGGTCAGCAACGGGGGTGAGTTGCA
This sequence comes from Candidatus Dormiibacterota bacterium, assembly GCA_963850385.1. GTDB lineage: Bacteria > Chloroflexota > Dormibacteria > Aeolococcales > Aeolococcaceae > Aeolococcus. The sequence goes on along the minus strand of CAWKKS010000001.1, from coordinate 884,857 downwards.
GATGGCGGTGGTGGGCTGGGTGACCGTCGGCCCGCTATCGGCGAGCAGTGCCCAACTCATCGCCGCACCGACTCGACCACGGCGCTGCCGGCGAGGATCAGCTGTGCCAGGGCCAGCCCGGCGACAACCGGCACCGCCGCACTGAACCCGACGGTCAGGCCGGCGACCAGCGCGACGAGGGTCAGCACGATGATCCGCATCATGCTGGTGGCCACGAAGGGAACCCCGACGAGGAGCAGGCGGTCGGCCGCGTAGCCGTTACCACCACCGACCGCGAGGCCGACGGCGAGGCCGAGTCCGAAGCCCGCATGACCGACCGCCGTGGCGATCACCGCACCCATGATTGCCGCGGCGACGCACGCCAGCGCCGCCGACCGGACCACGTGCGCCGGCCGCGCGGAAACGCTTTTCGAGATCACCAATATCGCCTCAGCCTCAGGTACAGGGTCGAGCCGGCCGCAACGATACCAAGAGCGACCCCCGCCACGACCCCGAGCGTGGGCGCTCCGGCGAGCTCGCCCAACCGCCATCCCGCCAGCAGTGGGATGGTCACCGCAAGCGCCAGGTAGACGCCCAGCGCGAGCATGTCCGCGTTGCTGATCCCCGCACCTGACGACTTCGGCCCGTGCGCCGGCGTGGACACCCCGGTCAGTCGGCCTCGCCGCCGCGGCGCACGCGCGCCGGCACCTGTCGGCGGCCGCGCACCACCAGGAAGCCGTCGGCATCCAGCTGCGGACGCCGACGACGGGCGCGCCAGAGAAGCCCGACAAGAGCCACCACCAACAGGGCCAGGGCCACGTCGAGGATGCGCTTGTGGCCGAAGACGAAGAGGGCGACGCACCCCAGGATGGCGGTCATCAGGTAGAAGGTCAGCGCCGTCTCCATCGGGCTCATCCCGGTGGCCAGCATCCGATGGTGGAGGTGGCCGGCGTCGGGCTGGGTGGCGCTGAGACCGGCTCGACGCCGCCGGACGATCGCGAAGGCGGTGTCACCGATGGGCAGGCCGAGCGCGATCAGCGGCACGAACAGGGCCAGCGCCACCGCGATCTTGGCGACCCCGAGGACGCTGATCATGGCCAGGGCGACGCCCAGGAAATGGCTCCCGGTGTCGCCCATGAAGACGCGTGCCGGCGGCAGGTTGAACACGAGGAAGCCGCAGCAGCAGCCGATGAGCGCGCCGCTCAGCACGATCACGCCGGTCTGGACGTCGCCAGGGCCCTGCACGCGGTTCACCGCTGCGAGCAGGAGGACGGTGCCCACGATGCCGACCACCCCGGCCGCCACCCCGTCGGAGCCGTCGAGGAGGTTGATCGACACCTCCATGCCGAGCACGAAGATGGCGGTGATCGGGCCGGCCAGCCAGCCCAGCTCCACCAAGGACGGCCCATGGCCGCCGGGCACGGCGAAGAAGTTGATGGTGATCCCCAGGGCGGCGACCAGCACCCCGGCCCCGAGCTCGATGGTCAGCTTGGCATTCCAGGGGAGATCGAAGATGTCGTCGACCAGCATCGCCACCGTGATCACCGCGGTGACCGACACCACCTGCCAGCGGTCGCTGATGGCGCCCCCGAAGACGATGGTGGCGACGGTGAATCCACCGAAGAGCGCGATCCCCCCGAGGCGCGGAGTTGCCTGGTGATGGAGGTGGCGATGCGCGTCCGGTTCGGCGACGGCGCCCACACGGCGGGCGAGCAAGATGGTCAGCGGGATCAGCAGCATGGTGACCACGCTGGCCAGGAGGAAGGGCGGCACCGCGGACACCCAGGGGGTGGAGGCGATCACTGGCGATACGGCAGCGGGAACCGCCTGCAGAGAGCCAGGCTGCGCTCGCGCACCTGGGCGTGCACGGCGGCGTCGTCGAAGCTGGTCAGCTTGGCGGCGATCATGTCGGCGATCTCGTCCATCTCCGCCTCGCCCATCCCGCGACTGGTGACCGAGGGCGACCCCAGACGGATCCCGTTGGGGTTGTAGGGCGTCGCCCCGTGCCCGGGGAACGCGTTGGCGTTCACGGTGATCCCCACCTCGTCGAACCCGTCCTGGGCGGCGCGGCCGCGCACCCCGAAGGGACGGAGGTCGGCGACCATGAGGTGGTTGTCGGTGCCGCCGGTGACCAGCTCGACGCCACGGCTCATCAGGCCCACGCGCCAGGGCGGCGGCGTTGTCCACCACCTGCCTGGCGTACACCCGGAAGTCCGGCTGCAGGCACTGCTGGAACATCACCGCCTTGGCCGCGATCGCGTGCATCTGCGGGCCGCCCTGCGTCCCCGGGAAGACGGACTTGTCGATCGCGTCGGCGTGCTCGGCCCGGCAGAGGACCACGCCGCCCCAGGGCCCGCGCATGGTCTTGTGGGTGGTGAAGGTCACAAAATCGGCGTGCGGTACTGGTGACGGATGGGCACCGCCCGCCACCAGGCCGGCGAAGTGGGCCATGTCGACCATGAGAAGAGCGCCCACGTCGCGCGCGATGTCCTCGAATGCCGCGAAGTCGAGGAACCGCGGATACGAGCTGTAGCCGGCGACGATCAGCGAGGGCGCCACCTCGTGGGCGCGCGCGCGCACCTCCTCGTAGTCGATGCGCCCGCTGGCATCGCTGACGGTGTATGCCTCGAAGTTGTAGAGCCGCCCGCTGAAGTTGACCGGGGAGCCGTGGGTCAGATGGCCGCCCTGGTCGAGCGCGAGCCCGAGCACGGTGTCGCCCGGCTTGAGCACGCTCGCGTACACCGCTGTGTTGGCCTGTGAGCCCGAATGCGGCTGAACGTTGGCGTGATCGGCGCCGAACAGCCGGCGGCATCGTTCGCGCGCGAGGTTCTCCACCTGGTCGACCACCTGGCAGCCGCCGTAGTACCGCTTGCCGGGCACGCCCTCGGCGTACTTGTTGTTGAGCCACGACCCCAGCGCCTCGAGCACCGCGACCGACGCGAGGTTCTCCGAGGGGATCAGCTCGAGGGTGTCCTGCTGTCGGGTGAGCTCCTCGTCCATCAGCCGGGCGATCTCGGGGTCGGCGGCTCGCAGCGCCGGTTTGGCGGTGAACCCGCTGTCGACGCCGGTGCCGGCCTGCTGGACTGCCATGCTCTCGTCGACCTCCTGGCCGCGGACGCTCTGGACCCGGTCGTCAGCCCTGCATGAGTTCGTTGAGCCTGCGGCTGTCGATCGGCCCGTCGCGCAGGACGCGCGGTGAGCTTCCGCTGCAGTCGATGATAGTGGAGGCAATACCGCCGGGGCGCCCCCCGCTCAGCACCGCAGCGACCTCTGGCCCGAACTCCGTTCGCACCGATCGCGCCGTGGTCAGCGGGGGCGCGCCGTGCCGGTTGGCGCTGGTGCTCGCCAGCGGGCCGGTGACGGCGAGCAGCTCGAGCAGCCCGGCATGGGCGGGCACGCGCACCGAGAGCGTGCTGCCGTGCCGCGGCACCGCCAGGCGTCGCCGCCCCACCGCCAGCACCAGCGAGAGCGGGCCCGGCCAGAACGCGTCCGCCAGCCGGGCGGCCAGCGCATTCCAGGAGACCACGTCGTCGAGGTCGGCTCGGCCCGCCGCCAGGAGGGTGAGCTCGAGCCCGTCGGGTCGGCGCTTGATGGCGAAGACGCGGGCCACGGCGCCGGCGTCGGCGGGATCGCACGCCAGCCCGTACACCGTGTCGGTGGCGACAGCGATGACCCCGCCCGACCTGACGGCGGCGGCGGCCCTGGCGAGGTCGCTCATCGCGCCGGCCGGGAGAAGGCAACCACCCGCGGCCGCCCGCTGAGGTCGCTGTGCACCGACACGTCGATGGGGTCGCCGAAGGCGACTCGGCCGAGCGTCGCCACCGCGTCGGCGGCCCGCGTGTCGACCTCCACGGCCGCCCAGCCGACGGGGGCGAGCACGCTCGCCATCGAGGGCAGCAGCAGTCGATACGCGTCAAGCCCGTCGGCCCCGCCGTCGAGCGCGATCAGTGGCTCATGGTCGCGGACGTCGCGAGCCAGGTCTTCGATCTCAGCGCTGGCGATGTACGGCGGGTTGGCGACGATGATGTCGAGCTCCGTGCCGCGCAACGGCTCGCACCAGGGGCCGCGCCGCAGCGTGACGCGGCCGTCCAGCCCGTGGCGGGCGAGGTTGGCTGCGGCCACCGCCAGGGCCGTCTCGCTGACATCGGTGGCCACGACGGTGACGCCGGCGCGCGCGGCCGCGACGCTGATCGCGATGCAGCCACTGCCGGTCCCGATGTCGGCGAGGCGCAGTCCGCTGCCGTCATCGTCCCCGACTCGCTCGAGGGTCAGCGTCACCAGGGTCTCGGTCTCGGGCCGCGGGATGAGCACCGCGGGCGACACCGTGAACGCACGACCGTAGAACTCGCGCTCCCCGGTGATGTGCGCCACCGGCTCACCCTCGCCGCGTCGCCGCACCAGCTCGCGGATGGCGCCCAGCTGGGGCTCGTCGAGCGGGCGGTCGAACTGCAGGTAGATGTCGAGGCGGCGGATGCCGAGCGCGGTGGCGGCCAGGAGCTCGGCGTCGAGCCGTGGTGAGTCGCTGCCGTGGCTGTCGAGGTAGGCGGTGCTCAGCCGCACCACCTCCATCAGGGTGCGCAGCGCGCTCACCCGGTGTGGTGCAGCGAGCGGCGTGGCTCAGTCATCGCCGTCGTCGTCGAGCAGGCGTCGGGCCTGGTCCTCCTGGGCGAGCGGCTCGACGAGCATGTCGAGCTCGCCGTCCATCACCTTGGGAAGTTGGAAGACGTCGAGGTGGATGCGGTGGTCGGTGATGCGCGACTGCGGGTAGTTGTAGGTGCGGATCTTCTCGCTCCGGTCACCGCTGCCGACCGCGGAGCGGCGCGTGGCACGGAGCTCGGCATCGCGCTCAGCCTGGGCGATGTCGTAGAGACGCGCGCGCAACACGCGCAGTGCCTTGGCACGGTTCTTGATCTGTGACTTCTCGTCCTGGCAGGTGACCACAAGCCCGGTGGGGAGATGGGTGATGCGCACCGCGGAGTCGGTGGTGTTGACGCTCTGCCCACCGGGCCCGGTGCTGCGGTACACGTCGATCTTGAGGTCGTGCTCGGCGATGCTCACCTCCACCTCGTCGGCCTCGGGGAGCACCACCACCGACGCCGCCGAGGTGTGGATGCGCCCCTGCAACTCGGTCTCGGGGACCCGCTGGACGCGGTGCACGCCGGACTCGAATTTCAGCCTCGAGTAGGCGGCACGGCCGTGCACCTCGAAGATGACCTCCTTGAAACCGTGGGTGCCGGACTTGCTCGCCTCGAGCAACTCGACGCGCCAGCGCTGCCGCTCCGCGTAGCGGCTGTACATGCGGAACAGGTCCGCGGCGAAGATCGCCGCCTCGTCGCCGCCGGTGCCCGCGCGGATCTCGACGACGACGTCGCGCTCGTCGTTGGGATCGGTGGGCACGAGCAACGCCCGCAGCCGTTGGTGCGCCTCCTCCTCGGCAGCACGCTGCGCGGCCTCCTCCTCGGCCGCCATGGCCACGATCTCGGGGTCGGCCTCGTTGCGCTGCAGGTCCTGGGCCTCGGCAGCCGCCTGGTGGGCGCCGCGCCAGGCGCGGCCGGTCTCGACGACCTCGCGCAGACGCGCCTGCTCCTGGGACAGGCGCTGCACCCGGTCGTGGTCACCGTAGACGTCGGGTTGGGCCAGGAGCACCCCGATCTCGTCGAAGCGCTCCTCGAGCGCGCGCAAGCGATCGTCGATGGCGGCCATGGCCGGGAAGGTTAGGGGGCGGTGGCGTCGTGCAGTTCGCTGACCGTGTCCTCGCCGGCCCGCGCGGCGGCGAGCGCGGTGATCGCCACCTCGATCTGCCGATCGTCGGGCTCGCGCGTGGACAGGCGCTGCGTCGCCAGCACGGGCACGAGCGCCAGGCGCCCGAAGCTGGTGTGGCGGATGCGCGCGAGCCCACGGATGGCCTCGTACGAGATGCCCGCCACCACCGGCACCAGGAGGAGTTGCAGCCCGATGCGCACCGGGACGGGGAGCACGCCGAGGGGGGCGAAGACGATGACGCTGACCAGCGCCACGACCACCAGGAACCCCGTGCCGCAGCGCGGGTGCAGGCGGCTGGCCGGACGGACATGTGCGACATCGACCAGGGCGCCCAACTCGAGGCAGTTGATGGCCTTGTGCTCGGCGCCGTGGTACTCGAACAGGCGGCGAACGCTGCGCAGCCTGCCGATGAGCGCGAGGTAGCCGAGCAGGATGGCGGCGCGTACCGCTCCCTCGATGAGCACCCCGACGACGCTGCGCTGCGAGCCACGGCGGAGAACGCCGGCCAGCAACAGGGGAAGGCCGATGAACAGGATCATGGCGAAGACCATCGACACCGCCACCGTCACCCGCAGCGTCCCGGCGGTGAGCTCCGCCTCCTCGCCGAGCTGCACGTTGGCCGACCACTGCAGCGCCCGCATCCCCAGCGCGAGCATCTCGTACAGGCCCGCCACCCCGCGCAGGAACGGCTTGGCCCACATCGGGTTGGTGTTGACCCGTGAGTTGAGCATCTCCGAGGTGACCGTGATGCTGCCGTCCGGTCGGCGTGCCGCGACGGCGTAGTGATCGCGACCGCGCATCAGCACGCCCTCGATCACCGCCTGCCCACCGTAGAAGAACATCTGCGGTGGCGCGGTGGCGGCGTTCAGCGCCGCGGTGAGGACGATGTCGCGGGCGCGGGGACGGCGCATTGGGGTCACTCTACGCCCGCGGTGACTCAGCGCTGACACGAACGTGACTCGGCCGCCGGGAGGCGGTCAGCTGACGTCGGCGGTGGGCTTGCCAGTCCTGGCCGCGGCACGGCGGCGGAAACGCTCCACCTGACCGCCGGTGTCGATGATCCGCTGCGTCCCAGTGAAGAACGGGTGGCACACCGAGCACACCTCGGTCTTCAGCTCGGCCAGGGTCGACCCGGTCGTGAAGGTGTTGCCGCACAGGCAGGTGACGACGGCGTCGGTGTGGTACGGGGGATGGATCTCGGTCTTCATGGCACTCGGAAACACAGGGGTGGGAACGGGGATGAGCATACCACGGCCCCTGAAAACCAATCCCGGCTCAGGCTGGGACGGGGATGGGCCTGGTGAAGTTGCCGTGCTGGACGCCCGGGAGCCGCTCGCCGAGCTCGCGGTGCGCCGCTCGCATGCCGGCGCCCGGCGGCAGGCCGGGCAGCACCTCGAGGAGCCAGTCGTGGTCGACGTTGAGCGAGCGCCACTGCACCTGGTCGACGCCCATCGCCTGGCATGCCCGCACCGTGGCCTCCATCTCCTCGGGGACGTCGGTCACCCCGGGGAAGGTGAGCAGGTTGAGGCACACCTGGCCGCCGCTGTCGCGCATCAACCTGCCGCAGGCGATGACATCGTCGAGGTCGTAGCCGACCGGCCGGTAGTACGGACGGAAGACAGCGTCGGTGAACGAGAAAGCGCTGATCCGCACGCTGTTGAGCCCGGCGTCGATCAGCCGTCCGAGCGTCTCCGGTTTGCTGCCGTTGGTGTTGACGTGGATGGTGGCGGAGGGATGCCGCCAGCGGATCCGCCGGGTCGCATCCACGAGCGCACCGTCGCGGGTCAGTGCCTCGCCCTCGCATCCCTGCCCGAAGGAGACGATCGCGGCGTCGTCGCCGCCGAGGTGCCAGTCGGCGAGGGCGGTCAACTCGTCGGAGGTCGGCGCGAACCGCATCCGCTGTTGCGGGGCCGGGACCTGGCCGTCGGTCTGCAGCGAGATGCAGCCGAGGCAGTCCGCGTTGCACGCCGGCGACGCCGGGAGCGCTCCCTCGTAGCGCCGGTGGAAGGTGTTCTGCGCCGTGTAGCAGCGGTTCTCGAGCGCGCAGTGGGCAAGGTGGTCGACGAGGCGGTTGCCGGGGAGCGCGGCGCGAGCGGCGTCGACCGCGGCGGGAAGGTCGTCGCGCCCGTACCGCGCCGGCTGCCACCACTCGAAGCTGTCGGTCCGCAGCGCGGCGCACATCAGGTCGCCGCCGTGTTCGACCACCGCGGTGTACCCGAAGAGCGGCAGGCGACGAGCCGCGGGATCGCGGCTGGTGGCGGGCAGGAGTGTGCGCAGGTAGCCGACGGGCAGGACGGCGGCCACCGCCAGCCACTCGCCGGCCACGGCAACCGGCTCGCCGTCCGCGTCGACGGCGACGGGCCGGCGCCCGGGCAGCTGGGTCAGGGTGGCCTCATCAGGCAGGGGCACCAGCTCGTCGACGTCGAGCGGGACCAGGCGGCGACCGTTGCGGCCGGCCGGGCGATAGCCGTCGAGGACCTCGATGGAGCCGTCCGGCCTCCCCGCGATGACGCGCATGGCATCGATTATGGGTGCGACCCGTCACCCGTCCGGGTCAGGGGGTGGTCGGACCCTCCCCACGCACGCGCTCGACCGCGGTCAGCGCCTCGCGCAGGCTGCGGATCCAGTCGTCCTGGTGACGGCTGACCAGCCGGACGCACCAGGCGAGCGCCTCGCTGCGGCTGCGCGCGACGCCGGCGTCGATCAGGGTGTCGAGGACCGCGCGATCGCCGAGCCGCAGCCGGGTCATCACCGGGACGCCCAGGGTGGTGAAGTGTTCCTCGACGTCGCCGCAGCGCACCCCCCACGAGACCTTGCGCCCGAAGAGGCGTTCAGCCTCGCTGGCGACACCGACGCGGCGCTCGCGGGTCTCCTCACGAAAGCGGGAGATCCGCGCGGCGCGGGCCGCGTTGCGAGCCGCGTCGTTGGCGTCGGCCGGAAGCTCGGGCTCGGTGATGGCGCCGACGATGAGGATCTCGTCGCGGTCGCCGCTGATGGTCGGTGCGCCGGAGTAGAGGTCGTCGGGGATGCGTCCCGCGAACCACCCCGACAGCTCGTCGTCGGTGTAGGAGGCCTGCGCCTCTCGCTGTGCTTTCATGATTACATGATTACACAACAACGCGGGCAAAGCAAGCCCCTAGCGAACCCGGCGGGCTCCCTCCGGTGGCAGGGCGACGTGGTGCTTGGTGAGGATCTCGCGAACCGTGCCGCTCTGGGCGCGCATCACCAGGCTGTGCGTCTCGGCCCACCAGTTGTGGTACTGCACCCCGCGGAGGATGCCGCCGCCGCTGATCCCGGTGACGGCGATGCTGACCTGCCGGCCCGGCACCAGCTGCTCCATGGTGATGGTCTCCTCAGGGTCGAGGCCGGCCGCCCGTACTGCCACCGCCTCCTCCTCGTGGCGCACCCATGGGCGGCAGTGCAGCTCGCCGCCGAGGCAGCGCATCGCGCAGGCGGCGACGATCGCCTCCTGCGTGCCGCCGGAGCCGATCATGACGTCGATGCCGCTGCCCGGCCAGGCGGCCATCATGGCGGCGCCGACGTCGCCATCGGAGATGAGGGCGACGCGGATCCCGAGGGCTCGAACCCGCTCGAGCAGGGCCTGGTGGCGCGGCCGGTCCAGCATGATCACGGTGAGGTCCTGCACCTGCACGTCCATCGCAAAGGCGATGCGGCGGAGGTTGTTCTCCGGCGTGTCGGCGATGTCGACGGCGCCCCGGGCGGTGGGTCCGACGGCGATCTTGTGCATGTACGCCACCGGGGGCGGCGAGAGGATGCCGCCCGGTTCGGCGGCGGCCGCGATGCTGAGCGCCTGGCTGAGCCCGCGCGAGACCAGGCTGACGCCGTCGACGGGGATGATGGCCAGGTCCACACGGTCGCGACCGACCCCGATGCGCCGCCCCGGGGCGAGGTTGCCGTTGCCGCCGTCCGGGCCGATGACGACGCGCCCGTCGAACGGCATCCCGACCAGCGCCTCCTCCATCACCTGCTGACCGGCGTCGCGCGTCCCCGACTTGTCGCCCCGCCCCAGCCACCGGCCGACGGACAGCGCGGCAGCCTCGGTGGCGCGGAGCAGCTCGAGGCCGCGGTGCCGGTCGCGGCCGACGCGCGCGGGCGCGGTGGAGAGGTCGGAGGCGACGGGGTCAGCCACGCCAGTCAGCCGGCGGCGGCGCGCTCCTCGGGAACGCCCCTCACGTTCAGACGCACCCCGGTCCCCTCGTCGATGGCCCTCGCGGCGACGCCGGCCGCCCTCATGAACTCGCGGAACAGCGGGTGCGGACGGTTGGGCCGCGAGCGGAACTCGGGGTGGAACTGCGAGCCGACGAAGAAGGGGTGGTCGCGGAGCTCGATGATCTCCACCAGGCGACCGTTCGGCGACGTCCCGCTGAAGACGACGCCGGCCTCGGCGAGCCGGTCGCGGTAGTGGTTGTTGAACTCGAACCGATGGCGGTGGCGCTCGTAGATGAGCGCCTCGCCATATGCGGCGGCGGCGGCGCTGCCGGCAACCAACTTGCACGGGTACACGCCGAGGCGCATGGTGCCGCCCTTGTTCTCGATGTCGCGCTGCTCAGGAAGGAGGTCGATGACCGGCACCGAGGAGAAGGCGTTGAACTCGGTGGAGTTCGCGTCGGGCGCGTCGAGGACCTCGCGGGCGATGTCCACCACGGCGCACTGCATGCCCAGGCAGAGGCCGAGGTAGGGGACGAGATGGCGGCGCGCGTAGCGCGAGGCGAGGACCTTGCCCTCGATGCCGCGGTGCCCGAAGCCACCGGGGACCACGATGCCGTCGACACCCTCGAGCTCGCCGGCGTCGTCATCGAGCTGTTCGGAGTTCACCCACTGGATGGTCAGCTCCACCCCGCAGTGGACCGCCGCGTGACGGAGCGCCTCGGTGACGCTGATGTACGCGTCGGGCATCTCGACGTACTTGCCCACCACCGCGATGCGAACCGCCGGCTTGGTGGCGGCGATGCGCGCGACCATGGCGCGCCAGCTGGACAGCTCCGCGGGCCCGGCCTGGATGCCCAGCATGTCGACGATGTAATCGCCGAGCCCGGTGTCCTCGAGGAGCAGCGGCACCTCGTAGATGGACCGCGCGTCGGGCACGTTGATGACCGCGCGACGCTCCACGTCGCCGAACAGCGCGATCTTGTCCTTGAGGTTCTCGCCGATGGGCTGCTCGCTGCGCGCCACGATGACGTCGGGCTGGATGCCGATGCTGCGCAGGGTGTTGACGCTGTGCTGGGTGGGCTTGCTCTTGAACTCCTCGCTGGCTCCCACGTACGGCACCAGGGTGAGGTGCACATAGCAGACGTTGGTTCGGCCCACGTCGTTCTTGAGCTGGCGGATGGCCTCGAGGAAGGGCAGCGACTCGATGTCGCCGACGGTGCCGCCGACCTCGACGATGACCACGTCGGGCTCGGGCAGCTCGTTCTCGGCGACGCGCAGGATGCGCTGCTTGATCTCGTTGGTGATGTGCGGGATCACCTGCACAGTGCCGCCGAGGTAGTCGCCGCGGCGCTCCTTGGCGATCACGCTCGAGTAGATCTTGCCGGTGGTGACATTGCTCGCCTTGCTGAGGGCGACGTCCACGAACCTCTCGTAGTGCCCGAGGTCGAGGTCGGTCTCCGCGCCGTCGTCGGTGACGAACACCTCGCCGTGCTGGTACGGCGACATCGTCCCAGGGTCGACGTTGAGGTAGGGGTCGAGCTTCTGCATCCCCACGTGGAGGCCGCGGGCCTTCAGGATCGTGCCGATCGACGCGGCGGTGATCCCCTTCCCCAGAGAGGAGACCACTCCCCCGGTGACGAACACGAACTTGGCCATGGGGAGCCTCCCTAGAGGTTTTCGCCAGTCTACCAGCAGCCCTGCCGGTGGGGTGAACCGATGTTCGGTGGCCGGGTCGCTCAGGAGGCGCGCGGCTCGAGGACGACCACCCGGGAGTCGTCGGTCCCACTCATGGAGCCGTTGAGGTTTAGCTTGGGCACCGCCTGGTAGCCGTCCTCGGCGAGGCCCATCTCCCTGGCGAAGACGTCGACCGGCTCGTACCCGCCGCTGCCGGGCGAGTTGGGCGATCGGTACCTCACCGGGACGACGATGGCGGGGGCGATGGCGTTGACGAGCTTCGTCGCCGCGCTCGGCGCCAGCGCATCCCCGCCGCCCACGGGGGCGACCAGCACGTCGACGTGGCCCAGTGCGTCGATCTCCTCCTCGGTCAGCTCGCGCTCGAGGCGGCCCACGCTGACCACGCGGACGTCGTCGATCTCGACCCGCATGATGGTGCGTCCGTTGCCGGTGTCGACCCCGCGGACGGTGACGCCGCGCACCTCGAACTCGCCCGGGCCGGCGATCTCCTGGCTGCCCCCCTGTTGCGGGCGCAGCCGGTCGACGTCGGTGCGGCCCTCGGTGCGCACCACCAGGTCGGGCCCGGAGCGCGCCAGACCCGGCAGCTGGCCCTCTGGCGGGTCGACGACCACCTGCGCCTCGCGGCCGCGCAGCCTGACGCACGAACCGCCCAGGTAGGTGATCTCCATCGAGCGGCATGGTAAGCCGCGGGCTGTGCCGAGCGGCGTCAGGTGGCCGCGATCGTCAAGGTCACAGTGCGGGATTCGCCGCCGAAGCCGGTCACCTGGAGGATCGCCCTGTCGCCGGCCACCAGCCCGAAATCACCGGGCTGGAATCCGCCGGCCGAGACCACGCTGGAGCCGTCGACGGTGGTCACCACGTCGCCCGGCTGGAGCAGCCCCATCGCCGCGCCGGTCGGGCTCACCGACTCGATGAGGGCGCCCTGCGGCAGCGACGCCGCCGCGGCCACGGGGGCGGTGACCAGCACGCTGGTCACCCCGAATGACCCTGTGGCTGTGGCGGTCCCGCGCTGCACGGCGCTCACCAGCGCCGCGGCGTCCCGGCCTGACGCGGCCACGACGCCGCTCGCCGAGGGCACCGTGGTGACCACCCCGGTCACCGCCCCGGTGCCGTCGACCAGCGGCGCCCCGTCGGCCTGCGGGGCGGTCGAGGCATCGACGGAGACGAGGTCGCCGAGGTCGACGGTGCCGTCGTTGGCGTTCACCCCGGTCGCCGCCACCACGCCGCTGCGGGTGGTGACCGTGCCGAGCGCGGGGCGGAACACGGCGACGGCGAGGTCACCGATGCGCGGGGCCTGGGCGGCGAAGCGCAGGGAGGTGAACCCGGAGGCCCCCGCGGCGCGGAGCACCACGATGCCGTCGGCGAGGTCGCTGGCCGCGATGGTCGCGTCGTAGCCCTTCCCATCCGCGCCGGCGACGCGCAGCCGGGTCGCCCCGCGAACCGCGTGCGCGGAGGTCACGATCAGCCCGTCGCTGCTCACCGCGAAGCCCTCGGTCAGCCCGGTGACCGAGCCCGTCGCCAGACCGGCGGCGGTGACGGGCCGGGTGCTGACGGTGACCAATGACGGCAGCACCGAGGTGGCGATGTCCCCCACCGAGACAGCCCCGCCGCCGGTCTTGGTCTCGGTGATGACGCGCTCGACCGGGCCGAAGTGGCTGTAGACACCCCACGCGCCGAGGCCGCCTCCGATCACACCGACGCAGGCGCTGAGGACGACCGCGGCGAGCAGCCGGGTCCCGGGGGCGCGCGTCCCTGCGGCGCTCACTCCGCGCTGACTGGCCGGCGCGTCGACAGGAACCTGACGATCCCGGCAGCGTTGCTGTGCACGCCGTTGAGCACCTCGAACTTCTCGTGCAGCTCGGGCGCCATGCCGTCGGGAGCGGCGGCGAACGCCTCGGCGAGCGCCGCGGCCACGTCGCCGACCCCGGCGTCCTCGCTGGCACGCATGGTCCGGGCGGCGACGTCCACCCACTGATGGAGCATGGTCTCCGCCTCGGCCAGGGTGTCCTGGGGATGATCCACCGCCCCGTAATGGGTGAGCACCACCCGTTCGGGGCGCAGCGCCGCGAAGCGCCGCAGGCTCGCGGTGGCCTGGTCGAGGTCGAAATCGGGTGGTGGCGTGGCCGGCCTCAGCACGCCGAAGTCGGGAAGCTTCACTCCCACCGCGTCGCCCACCAGCAGTGTGCCCGTGCGCTCGTCGAGGACGGCGTGGTGATGCTTGGCGTGGCCGGGCGAATCGACCATGGTGAGGTGGTGGCCGTCACCGAGGTCGACGCGGTGGCCGTCGGCCGCCGCGACCACCCGGTCCTCGGGCACGGGCATCATGCGCCCGTAGAGCTCGTCGAGCAGCGGACCGTAGACCCGCGCCGCACTGTCGATGAGGCGCGCCGGGTCGACGAGGTGGCGGGCGCCCCGCTCGTGCACGACGACACTCGCGTTGGGAAATGCCGCCGCCATGTCCCCCACGCCGCCGGCGTGGTCGAGGTGGATGTGCGTGACGATGATCCAGCGGAGGTCAGCGGGGCCGACCCCGGCGGCCGCCAGGGCGTCGCGGACCGCCCCCACGCTGGTCTGCGACCCCGTCTCCACCAGGGCGGGCTGCGAGCCGTCGACGAGGAAGCCGGCCGTCATGTGATCCATACCGCCGAGAAGGGTGTCGATCTGACGGATGCCCGGGGCGATCTCCTCCACGCGTCCAGCGTATACAACGCGGTCGCGCCGCGGAGGCGCAGGGCTGGCTACGGCGTGGCGCTTGCGCTTGCGCTTGGGCTCGGGCTCGGGGAGGTGGACGCCTTCTGTGCCTGCAACAGCGTCGTGAGCGCCGCCGAGTCCGCCTTCACGGCATCCTCCTCCTTGCCGAATGTGGTGAAGTCGCCCTTCTGCAGCGCGGCCTCCGCGTTCTGCTGGTGCGTGAGCAGGTCGTTGAGGAGCGCGAGCTCCTGGCTGGTCAGGTTCGAGGTCGACGGCGTTGTCGGCGTCGTCGGGGTGGTCGGCGTACCGCTGCCCGCGCTGGCCAGCCCCGGGATGGGTTGCGTTGTGTTGAACAGCGTCTGCAGCGCCTGCACGAAGGAACTGCCCTGGGCCACGGTGTTCTGGGTGCCGACGATCACCTCGTGCAACTGTGGGAAGGCGGTGCCGCCGGCCGCCCCCGAGGCGAGCACGTACAGCGGTCGCACATAGAGGAACGAGTCGTTGTTGAACGGCAGCACGATGACGTTGCCGAGGATGACCGACGACCCGTGCTGGCTGAGCAGGCTGATCTCCGGGCTGATGATCGGGTCGGTGTTGATGTTGTTGTCGAACTGCAGCGGTCCGAGGACGTTGACGGAGTTGTTGAGCGGCACCGCCACCAGCTTGGGATGGTTGGTGGTCGTGTAATCCGATTGCGCCGCCAACCACGCCGTCATGTTGTTGGCCGCCCCCCCGCTCGAGCTGGCCGGTGAGAAGGACTGGAACAGCACGAAGCTCGGCTGGGTGTCGCCCGGCAGCGCGAGCTCGACGTAATACGGCGTGGTGTCCTGCTGCTGGCCGTTGATCTGCTGCTGGGCGATGCGGTAGCGGTCGCTGCCGTTGAAGAACACCGAGGCGTTGCTGACATGGACGTTCGCGTACACGTTCGATTGGGCGGTGAAGAGGTCCTCGGGGTAGCGGAGGTGGCTGCGCAGCGACATGGACATGGTGGAGAGTGGCTTCAGGAGGCCCGGGTAGATGGCGTTCCACGCGGCCGTGATCGGCTCGCTGAGGTCGACGGCGTACAACGAGACGGCGCAGGTCCGGGAGTCAAC
Organism: Candidatus Dormiibacterota bacterium; assembly: GCA_963850385.1. Taxonomy (GTDB): domain Bacteria; phylum Chloroflexota; class Dormibacteria; order Aeolococcales; family Aeolococcaceae; genus Aeolococcus. Next base: position 869,465 of record CAWKKS010000001.1, on the reverse strand, counting down.
CACTGCCTTGACCGCGTTGCGCATGTAGGAGGAGCCGTTCTGCACGGCCGACTCGGGGAAGCGATCCGTCTGGACATACGTGTCGGCGACGTAGTCCAGGTGGCCGCTCTGGTCGTCGGCGACGACGTACGGGTCACCGTCGACGCGCAGGAAAGGCGCGATGCTGGTGATCCTGTCCTGGATGCGGCGGTGCGCCAGGACCCGGCTGTTGGCGGTCAGCGAGTTGTTGAGAAAGAGGTCGAGGCTGCCGAACGAGTCCACCGAGACCGCCAGCTTGTCGAACACGTTGTTGACGGCGATCCCCTGCATCTCCGCCCCAGCGTGGAAGGTGGCGTCGCCGCCGCCCGAGGGATAGTCGAACTCGCTCTGCTGGGTGCCGGTCACCACCGGCTGGGTGGTCGACAGCCCGCAGTAGATGCGCGGGTCGCCGGCAGCACCGTTGAAGGTGAGCCCTGGGGGCGCGGTGGCGGCGACCTGCTTGAGCGGCTGCTGTCCCACCAGGACCTGCGGCTTGCCCTCAGACGCCACGGCGTTCACCGACACGGCGGTGATGCCATAGCCGTGGGTGTAGTTGAGGGCTGTGTTCACGAACGAGGCGTTGGGGATGTCGTTCTCGGCGATCTCCCGCGGGCCGAGCATCACCTCGGTGTCACCGGCGCCGACGGACGGCGCCGACGGGTAACGGTCGACGGTGATCGTCGGGTAGGTCTGGTAGCTGCGGCTGCGATCGATCTGGGCGAAGGTGTCGGGCAGCTGGGTGGTGTCCTGGATGCGCACGTTGCGCAGCGTTCCCGGGTCGGCGGCGAGGTCGTTGATGGTGGGCGCCGAGACGGTGCCGAAGCTGCGCACCTGCACGTCGGATGGCTGCAGCGCCCACGCGTACCGGCTGGTGGCCAGGTAGTCGTTGATCGAGGGCGTCTGTGCCACCTGTGCGTTGGGGTTGACCGAGGCGCCCTGGTAGATGAGCGCGGGGACCCCCTGGACCACCCCGGAGAGGATGAGCCAGCCGACCAGCGTGCCCGCGAAGATCGAGCCTGTCGACCCGGCCCCTCGCCGGCGCCGGATCAGCACGAGGGCGGCGGTGAGCACCGCGAGGACCAGCGCCACCCATTGCAGCGCGCCGAGCACCGGGCGGGTCACGTTGCGCTGGGTGGCATCGAGCCCCACGAAGTTGTCGTGCTGCGAGGTGGCCAGGTGGTACACACCGAAATGGGCGCCCAGCGCGGCGAGCACGAACACGCCCACCAGGCAGATCCCGGCGTGGGTCACGGCGACGCGGAAGCCGTCCTCGAACCGCCGTCCCTCCGGCGGCTTCACCGGCAGGGTGACCTCGGTCGGCGCGTTGGCGATCGAGAACGCGAAGGCGGCCAGGCCCACCGCGCCGATCAGCCCGACCAGGGCGACGGCCCACAACAGGGCCTGGACGGCGTCGAGCACGGGCAGGGTGAAGATGAAGAACGAGTAGTCCTGGTGGAAGACGGGGTCGGTTGCGCCGAACGACTGCCCATGCAGCCAGAGGAGCACGTCCTGCCAGTGCCCGGCGAGGAACGCCCCGCCCGCGATGCCGGCGATCACCGCGATGGCGATACCCGCCCACATCGCGATCCGCCCGCCATACCTGTCGAGGTTGCGAGCCGCCCGCACCCACCCGACGATGCTCAGCGCCACGCCTCCGCCGGTGATGGCGGCACCGATGATGAAGAGCACCAGCTGGGCGAGGAACGGGGTCCAGAAAACGTTGGTGTGGTTGAGGCTGGCGTAGTACAGGTAGCTCGCTCGCAGCCCGAGCGCCCAGCGGCCCAGCGCCACCACCAGGACGACCACGGCAACCGCGATGGCGATGATGCGCCGCCCCCGGCGGCGCGTCGGCGGACCTCCCCCGGTGCGAACCACGCGTGGACCGCGCCGTCGGCGGAGAATCTCCTCGGGATCGAAGCCGAATGCGCTCACCTGGCGCGGAGTGTAGCCCGCGGCGGCCGACTACCCGCCGCCACGTGATCGGGCCGACCCAACCCCGGCGTCCCCGCGCCGCGTGGCGACGCGGTCAGCGGCGCTGCAGCAGCAGCCTCACATCGAACGGATCACGCCGCCTGCGCACGCGGCGGGTCACCTCCGGTCGGACCTGGATCATGTAGGGCTCCTGGTGGCGGAGCACCTCCTCGATCGCGTCGGCGATCAGCATCCCCTCGCGGATGGTGGGAACACGTTCGCTGAGCGCCTCGGCCATGCCGGCGGTCACTTCTGTGAGGTCGATCTCGTGGGCCTGTTCGAGGACGGTGAGGCAGTCGTCGAGACGCCGTAGGCGTACGCGCCGCTCCTCACCGCCGTTGTCGAGCTGCACCATCGCGTGCACGGTACTGCATGGGTGCCGGATGGGGGAACGGCTGCCGGTCAGACCACCACCGCGGCCGCCCGTCTCCTGCCCCCGGCGCGCGAACGCCCGTTGGCACTGGCCGTGGCCGCGCGGGGCGTGAGGTCGCGGGCGCGAAGCAGCGGACGGAGGTACTCGCCCGTCGCGCTCGCCGGGGCTGCGGCGATCTCCTCGGGGGTGCCGGTCGCGATCACCTCGCCTCCCGCCTCGCCGCCGGCCGGGCCGAGGTCGACGACGTGGTCAGCGGTCTTGATGACGTCGAGGTTGTGCTCGATGACGATCACTGTGTTGCCGGAGTCCACCAGCCGGTGCAGCACGGTCAGCAGCTTCTCGACGTCCGCGAAGTGCAGGCCGGTGGTGGGCTCGTCGAGGATGTAGACGGTGCTGCCGGTACCGCGGCGGCTGAGCTCGGTGCTCAACTTGACGCGCTGCGCCTCCCCGCCGCTCAGCTGCGTGGCCGGCTGGCCGAGCCGGATATAGCCGAGCCCGACGTCCTGCAGAGTGCGCAGCTTGCGGACGATCCGCGGCTGGTTCTCGAAGAGCTCGGCGGCCTCGTCGACGGTCATCGCCAGCACGTCGGCGATGCTCTTCTCGCGAAAGCGAACCTGCAGTGCCTCGCGGTTGTAGCGCCGCCCCTTGCACACCTCGCAGGGGACGTAGATGTCCGGGAGGAAGTGCATCTCGATCTTGATCATCCCGTCACCGGCACAGGCTTCGCACCGCCCACCGACGACGTTGAAGGAGAAGCGGCCGGGCTTGTAGCCACGCACCCGCGCCTCGGGCAGCTTGGCGAAGAGATCGCGGATGTCGGTGAACACCCCGACATACGTCGCCGGGTTGCTGCGCGGTGTCCGACCGATCGGCGACTGGTCGACGTCGATGACCTTGTCGACCAGCTTCAGACCGTCGAGGCCACCGTGTCGTCCCGGCCGCTGCTTGGCACGGTACAGGTGTTGGGCGAGGCGCCGGTAGAGGATGTCGTTGATCAGCGTGCTCTTGCCACTGCCGCTGACGCCGGTGACGCAGATGAAGGTGGCCATGGGCAGGCTCACGTCGATGCCCTTGAGGTTGTTCTCGGTGGCGTCGCGCACCACCAGCTCCTTGCCGTTGCCGCGGCGGCGGATGAGCGGGACCGGGACGGCGCGCACTCCGTTGAGGAACTGTGCGGTGATGCTCTCGGGTGTCGCCAGCACCTCGTCGATGGTGCCGGCGGCCACGACGTGCCCCCCGTGCTCACCGGCCCCGGGGCCGACGTCGACGACGTAATCGGCGGCACGGATGGTGTCCTCGTCGTGCTCGACGACGATCAGGGTGTTGCCGATGTCGCGCAGCCGCTCCAGCGTGCGGATGAGCTTGTGGTTGTCACGCTGATGGAGGCCGATGGAGGGCTCGTCGAGGATGTAGAGGACGCCCATCAGCCGGCTGCCGATCTGCGTGGCCAGGCGGATCCGTTGCGCCTCGCCGCCGCTCAGCGTGGCGGCGCCGCGGTCGAGGGTCAGGTAATCGAGCCCCACGTCGTGCAGGAAGCCGAGGCGTTCGCGGATCTCCTTGAGGACCTGACGCGCGATCAGGTTCTCGCGCTCGCTGAGCTTGAGCCGCTCGACACGACCGAGCGCAGCGATGACGCTGTGGCGGCAGAGGTCCATGATGTTCATGCCGTCCACGGTCACTGCCAGGTACTCGGGCTTCAGCCGGCCGCCCTGGCAGGCGGGACATGGCTTCTGCATCATCAGCCGCTCGATCTCCTGCTTGACCCAGTCCGACTCGGTCTCGCGGTAGCGGCGCTCGAGGTTGTTGATGACGCCCTCGAAGCCGGCGTCGTAGCTGCGTGAGTAGCCGCTGTGGCTGACGTAGCGGATGCGCACCGTCTCGTCCTTGGGCAACCCGTACAGGATGAGTCGCTGCTCCTTGACGGCCAGGTTCTTCCACGGCGTGCTCAACGAGACCTTGAACTTCCGCGCCACCGTCTCGAGGACATCCATCAGCCAGGACATCGACGGTCCGCGCGTCCAACCGGAGAGCGCGCCCTCGTTGATGCTCAACGACGGGTCGGGGACCACGGCTTCGGGATCGACCTCCATCCGCATGCCCAGGCCGGTGCACACCGGGCACGCCCCGTGCGGGCTGTTGAAGGAGAAGTTCCGCGGCGCGGGCTCCTCCATCGAGATGCCGCAGTACACGCAGGCGTAGTCCTTGGAGAAGAGCATCTCCCCGAGCGGCTGGCCGTTCGGCTGGCGTCCCGCGTCCCCCCCGTCGACGGGGACGAGCAGGATGAGCCCGTCGCTGAGCTTGGCTGCCTGCTCCAGCGAATCGTGCAGCCGGCTGCGCAGCTCGGGGTTGACCACCACGCGATCAACCACGATCTCGATGTCGTGCTTGAACTTCTTGTCGAGGGTGATGGTCTCGCTGAGGTCGCGCAGGTCGCCGTCGACCCGGGCGCGCACGAAACCGCTGCGCTTGGCGTCCGCGAACACCTCGCGATGCTCGCCCTTGCGGCCCTGGACCATCGGCGCGGTGACCATGAGGCGCGTGCCCTCGGGTAGGTCGAGCACCTGGTCGGTGATCTGCTCGATGGACTGCTTGCTGATCTCGCGCCCGCAGTTGGGACAGTGGGGATGACCGATGCGCGCGTACAGCAGTCGCAGGTAGTCGTAGATCTCGGTGACGGTGCCGACGGTGGATCGCGGGTTCTTGCTCGTGCCCTTCTGATCGATGGAGATCGCGGGGCTGAGCCCGTCGATGTGATCGACGTCGGGCTTCTCCATCTGGCCGAGGAACTGGCGCGCATAGGCGCTCAGCGACTCGACGTAGCGGCGCTGCCCCTCCGCGTAGATGGTGTCGAACGCCAGGCTGGACTTGCCGCTCCCCGACAGGCCGGTGATGACGATGAGACGGTCCCGCGGAAGGGTGAGGTCGATGTTCTTGAGGTTGTGCTCGCGGGCGCCGCGGATGTCGATGGTGTCGTGGGGCATGGACCTCTAAGCGTACCCGCACATGCGTTCCCTTCGCCCTCCCCGCGGCCCGGCCGCGCAGGAGGTGTGGAAGCACGCGGTGGCGGGCACAATGCCCGCAGGAGGATCCCAATGTTCAGCTTTCTCAGCGCCCACAAGACCCGAGCCGTCAGCGCCCACGAGGCGCTGCCGGGACGCTCCGAGCCCATGCCCGTGACGTCGCCGCATCGGGTCAGCGGACGGTCCATGCTGCCTCCCTACCCAGGGAACGTCGAGACCGCGATCTTCGGCATGGGCTGTTTCTGGGGTGCCGAGCGGCTCTTCTGGCGCCTCCCCGGCGTCTGGGTGACGGCGGTGGGCTACGCCGGCGGGTTCACTCCCAACCCAACCTACGAGGAGGTGTGCTCGGCCAGGACAGGGCACGCCGAGGTCGTGCTCGTGGCCTTCGACCCCGCCGTGGTGAGCTACGAGCGACTGCTCAGCGTGTTCTGGGAGGAGCACGACCCGACCCAGGGCATGCGCCAGGGCAATGACGTGGGCACCCAGTACCGCAGCCTGCTCGGCAGCACCACCGCGGCGCAGGCTGCCGCCGCAGAGCGCTCCCGCGTCCTCTATCAGCAGCGGCTGACCGCGGCAGGCCGCGGCGAGATCAGCACCGAGATCGTGCAATCGCCCATCTTCTTCTTCGCGGAGCCGTACCACCAGCAGTACCTCAACGCCAACCCCAACGGCTACTGCGGCCTGCAGGGCACCGGGGTGAGCTGCCCCATCGGCACCGGGATCACCAGCGCCTAGCGCCGCAGGGCGCGGGCGAGGTTGAACAGGCGGGTCGCCACCGGCCGCAGGGGCAGCTCCCAGGTGCCGGCGTAGTCCTCGCGCTCCGCCCCGAAACCCTTCTTGAACTCGGTGATCCCGCTCCACGGGTGGTCCGGGCCGGCGTCCGGAGGGGCCGCGCCCCAGAAGTCGAATCGCTCCCGCCCCTCCCGACGCGCGTCGATGATGGCCTGCCAGACGAGCGGCGGAGCAGGCATCAGCTTGCGCGAGTCGGTGCTGGTCGCGCCGAAGGCGTAGTACCTCGTCGGCCCGAAGTCGAACACCAGCGCGGCGGCCACATCGGCGTCGGCCGCCCTGGCGAAGTACAGGGTGGCCACCCCGGGTTCCAGCAGCTCGCTGGCAATGGCGTTGAAATACGGGTCCTCGTACGAGAAGAACCGGTTGCGACTCTCCACCTGTCGCAGCAGGCGAACGAAGTCGGGCATGCGCGCAGCGTCGTTGGAGCGCTCGATGCGCAACCCGCGTTTCTCAGCGGTATTGATGCGCGAACGATGGCCGCTGTTGAGCCCGCGGTACAGCACCGGCTCCTCGACGTCGAGGCGCAGCACCAGGGTGTGCTCGTACTGGCGTGACTTCACACGCCGAGCCCCGGTGGCGGCGATGGCGTGCGGCGCCGCCCTGCCCGGTTCGAAACGCACGAAAGCGCACCCGATGCGGCGCGCCCGAGCGCGTGCCGACTCCAGCGCGGTCGGCAACGCCTCGACGCTGCGCAGCGAGGGCCCAAAGGGGATGTACATGTAGCGGATCGGGCCGGCGCGACGGACCACGCCGAGCCAGCACCAGTCACGGTACGCACCGAGCGTGACCTGGTTGCCCAGGCGCTCCTGCACGCGCGCCCAGCGGCTGCTCTGCAGGAAGTGACCTCCCAGCGCGATGACACCCTCGTCCCAGCCGTCGGGGATCGACGCCGTGGTCACGTCGCGCAGGGTAGCGCATGGGCGACGCGCTCAAAGAAAAGGTCCCGGGTTGGATGCCCGGGACCTCTCGCGACCGATGTCTGTCCGGTGCCTACTCCGCGGGCGGCGATCCGGCGGCGGCTACCTCAGCCTTCTCGGCCTTCTCCTTGCGGTCGCGCTTCTCCTTGCTCTTGGGCATGAGGTTCATGCTCACCTGGCCATCGGTGAGGTCGACGATCACCGTGTCGCCGGGGCCGTGCTTGAGGCGCAGCAGCTCCTCGGACAGCGGGTCCTCGATGACGCGCTGGATGACGCGACGCAGCGGGCGCGCCCCGTACACCTTGTCGAAGCCCTCCTCGACGATCTTGTCCTTGGCCGCGTCGGTGACGTTGAAGTTCAGCTCCTGCGCGGCCAGGTGCACCGCAACCTTGGCGAGCATGAGGTCGACGATGTTCCGCATCTGCGGCTGGTCGAGGCGGTGGAACACCACCACGGCGTCGACGCGGTTGAGGAACTCCGGACGGAAGGCCCGCTTCAGCTCCTCCATGATCTGGTCACGCATCTTGCCGTGGTCGGACGACGAGGTGCGCTCGTCGGGCACCGACGGTTGGAAGCCCATCGACATGTTCGCCTTGAGGTTGGAGATGCCGATGTTGCTGGTCATGATCACGATGCAGTTCGAGAAGTTGACCGCCTTGCCCTTGGCGTCGGAAAGGCGTCCGTCCTCGAGGATCTGCAACAGCATGTTGAAGACCTCGGGGTGCGCCTTCTCGATCTCGTCGAACAGGACGACGCTGTAGGGCCGGCGACGAACCGCCTCGGTGAGCTGACCGCCGTCGTCGTAGCCGACGTACCCGGGAGGCGACCCCACCAACCGCGCCGTGGAGTGGCGCTCCATGAACTCGCTCATGTCGAGGCGGATGATCGCGTCCTCGTTGTCGAAGAGGAAGGCGGCGAGGGAGCGTGCCAGCTCGGTCTTGCCAACGCCGGTCGGGCCGAGGAACATGAACGAACCGATCGGGCGTTTGGCATCCTTGAGGCCGGCGCGAGCACGGCGCACCGCCTTGGAGATCACCTTCACCGCATCGTCCTGGCCGACGAGGCGCTTGTGGATCTCATCCTCCATGCGCAGCAGGCGCGAGGTCTCCTCCTCCACCAGGCGCGACACGGGGACGCCCGTCCACGAGCTGATGATCTCGGCGATGTGCTCCTCGGTCACCTCGGGCACCGTGGCACCGAGCTCATCACGCCAGCTCATCTCCAGCGAGACGTACTTCTCCTTGAGCTTCTTCTCCTTGTCGCGGAAGCTGGCGGCGGTCTCGTAGTCCTGCCCCGCGATCGCCTCCTCCTTCTGGGCCTGCAGCTCGCGGATCTCCTTCTGCATCTCACGGAGGTTGTCCGGCGTGGTGGTCAGCTTCATGCGCACGCGCGCGCTGGCCTCATCGATGAGGTCGATCGCCTTGTCGGGCAGGGAGCGGTCGGTCACATAGCGCACGCTGAGCTCCGCCGCCGCCTTGAGCGCGTCGTCGGTGATGGAGACGCGGTGGTGCTTGTCGTACAGCGGGCGAATGCCGTGAAGGATCTCGATCGTCTCCTGCAGGCTGGGCTCGTCGACGAAGACCGGCTGGAAGCGGCGCTCGAGCGCTGCGTCCTTCTCGATGTACTTGCGGTACTCGTTGAGGGTGGTGGCGCCGATGCACTGGATCTCACCACGCGCCAGCGCAGGCTTGAGGATGTTGGCCGCGTCGATCGCGCCCTCGGCGGCGCCGGCCCCGACGAGCGTGTGCAACTCATCGATGAACAGCACCACCTCGCGCGACTGGCGGATCTCGTCGAGGATCTTCTTGAGGCGCTCCTCGAACTCACCGCGGTACTTGGTACCAGCCACCAGCGCGCCCATGTCGAGCGTGAGCACTCGCTTGCCCATCAGCGACTCGGGGATGTTGCCGAGGATGATCGCCTGCGCCAGGCCCTCGGCGATCGCCGTCTTGCCGACGCCGGGCTCACCGATCAGCGCAGGGTTGTTCTTGGTACGCCGGCTCAGGATCTGGACGACGCGCTCGATCTCCATGGCGCGTCCGATCACCGGGTCGAGCGCGTTCTTCTGGGCGAGCTCGGTGAGGTCGCGACAGAACTGGTCGAGAAGCGGCGTCTTGCTGGGCTTCTTCTGCGCCTCCTTGGCCTCCTCCTCGAGGCCCGAACTCGTGCAGGAGGCGGTCGATCTCGCCACGCACCTTCTCCAGGTTGGCGCCGAGGTCCTCGAGCACGTGGGCGGCGATGCCCTCACCCTCGATGAGCAGGCCGAGCAGGAGGTGCTCGGTGCCCACGTAGTTGTTGCCCATGCGTCGCGCCTCTTCGAAGGAGATCTCGATGACCTTCTTGACACGCGACGTCGGGATGATCTGCTGGATGATGATCCGCTCGTTGCGACCGAGCACCGACTCGATCGTCGAGCGCACCTTGTTGATCTCGACCCCGAGGTTGTTCAGAACCTTGGCTGCCAGGCCCTCACCTTCGCGGAGCAGGCCGAGCAGGAGATGCTCAGTGCCGATGTACGAATGGTGCGAGCGTTCGGCCTCCTCCTGCGCCAGGGTGAGGACCTTCTTCGCTCTCTCGGTGAACCGCTCGAAGGGGTACAAGTGCTGCCTCTCTTCCCGAACCAGCCCCCCCGCCCGTGGTGGAGGTCAGTGACGGGCTTGCCGGAATCCTTCCCCATTATGCCCGCGGAACTCCAACTCCAAGCGTTCCCGTTCCATGCGGTCACCAGGTCGCGGCAGATCGGCTACCGGACGTCCCTCTGATCGGCTGCCGACGGGTCGCCGGTCTCCCCTGTCACGGGATCCTCGTCGGCGTCGATGGCTGACGCGATGCCCGCCGCGTCCTCCCCCGCGGCGGCGCCCTCGGTGGCGACCTCGTCGACCTCCGCGTCAGCGGCGCCCGTACCCTCGGGCTCAGCCGCGTCGGCAGTGGCGAGCGCGCCCGCGCCGTCGCCGTCCTCGTCGTCATCGTCGTCGGGGATCTGGTACGCCGGGGGCTCGTAGGTGACCGCGGAGTCGCCGCCTTCACCGGGGCCGCCGCCATGGAGCTGGCGCAGCGAGAGGCTGATGCGCCGGCGCACCTTGTCGGCGCTGAGCACCATGACCTCCACGACCTCGCCCACCTTGAGCACGTCCTCGGTGCGCTCGACATGGTCCCAGGAGAGCTCGCTGATGTGCAGCAGCCCCTCGACGCCGTCGGCGATCTGCAGGAACGCGCCGTACTTCTTGGTCTTGGTGACCTCGCCGGTGACCGCCTTGCCGGCGGGGAAGCGATCCTCGATGGTGTCCCAGGGGTCGTCGCTCATCTGGCGCAGCGAGAGGCTGATCCGCGACAGCTCGGGGTCGAGCTTGATCACCTTGACGCGCACCTCGTCGCCGACGTTGAGCATGTCGCTGACATTGTTGATCCGGTCCCACGACAGCTCGCTGATGTGGATCAGGCCGTCGGCGCCGCCGAGGTTGACGAAGGCGCCGTACGAGGTGAGGCCACTGACCTTGCCGGTCACGACATCGCCAAGCTGCAGCTTCTCGAAAAGCTCCTCGCGCTGGCGGGCGCGGTCCTCGTCCTGGGCGGCGCGCTGCGAGACGATCAGCCGGTTGCGCTTGCGGTTGACCTCGAGGATCTTCACCGGGATCTTGGTGCCGACCAGCTCCATGAGGTTGCCGCTGAACTGTCGTGCCACCTGGCTGCTGGGGAGGAATCCGCGCAGCCCCATGATGTTGACGATGAGGCCGCCCTTGTTCTGCTCGCGCACCTCGGCGTCGAGGATCTCACCCTCCGACTCCTTGAGGGCCACGGCCTGCCAGATGCCCTCCGCGCGCGCCTTGCGCAGCGAGAGCACGACGTTGCCGTCCTCGTTCTCGGGCTGGACGACGTAGACCTTGACCTGGTCGCCGGCGTTGAGGACCACCGGCGCCTCGCCACGAGCGCTCAGCTCGCGGTTGGAGATGACCCCCTCGGACTTGGCGCCGATGTCGACGAGCACCTCGTCGGGGTCGACGCGCACCACCGTGCCGTCGACGATGTCGCCATGCGCGAGCGCGCGGATGACGTGCTCCTCTTCGGCGAGGAGCTGCTCCATGGTCAGCTCTTCATCAGGGGCCAGGGTCGCGGTCACGCTTCTCCTTTGATACCTCCCGGCAGCACTGCGCTGGGGACACGACGGCGTCCGACGGGTCGCCGGGTCACCTGCGGGTCAGCCATGGCTGTCGGGAACGCTGCGGCGGGGCCGCGGAACGGTCGCTGTGATGGCGATGACGGGCAAACGCCCGTGCCGGGTTGCGATCGAGTTCAAGTGTAGCCGACGGGCGGTGGCGGGATTGAGCCCGACCGGGCGTGGACCGGCGTCCACGCGCCGCTCGACCCCCTTCCTCCCCTTCATGGGACGACGATGTCGGCGATTCGTTGCGCCGCAGTATCCGGGTGGCGACGTGCGGGCGCGTGGTCCGTCGCAGTGGCGATGCGACCCTGCGGTTGCGATGCGAGTAACCATCACCTGTGAAGACTGCGGCGAACGACACCGGCTCGAGCGGCAGATCAGCGAGCCCGGCCCCATCTGGATCGTGTGCCATGCCTGCGAGCTCCCCCTGCAGGCGGTGCTCGAAGGTCCGGCTCCCGCGCCGGCGCAGACCCACGCGGCCTGGGCCGACATCCTCGACCTCAGCCCGGGCGTCCGTCCCGGCGCCTGAACAGGGCAACCCGGGCGGCCTGAACAAGCCGCTGTGGCGCCCGCCGTCCGTGTCCTTCGCTAGCATCGAAGCCTCCATGGACTCGAGCCGCTCAGCGCCGTCAGGGTGACCGACCGGCGCGTCGCGCTCGTCGTCGACAGCGGGGCTGCGCTCGATGAGCACGTCGACGAGGGCCTCGCGGTGGTCCCGATGCACGTCGTCGTCGGCGGCGAGGAGCTCGACCACGGCCAGGACGGCGAGGTCTACGCCCGCCTCCGCCGTGGTGAACGGGCCACCACCTCGACCCCCAGCCCGGGTGACTACCTCGCCGCGTTCGAGCGTCTCACCGCCTTCGAATCGATCGTCTGCCTGACCATCCCGGCCCGCTGGAGCGGCACCCACGCGAGTGCGACCGTCGCCGCCGGCATGTTCCGCGAGCGCGCCGCCGCCCCCGCCATCGACGTGGTCGAGACCCCCACCGCCGCGGCCGCCTACGGCCTGGTGGGCCGGATCGCCCACGCGATCGCCGGTACCGGGGCCGGCCGCGAGGCGGTGCTCGACCGGGTGCGCATCGCCTGCGATGAGGTGCGCATGTACGGCGCGCTTGAGACGCTGGAGTTCGTGGCGCGAAGCGGCAGGGTCCCTGCGCTCGTCGCCGGCGTGTCCGACGCGCTCCATGTGCGCCCGGTGTTCGAGATGCACGGCGGTGGCACCGGGCGGGTCGGACTGGCCCGCACCGATGCCGGCGTCCAGCGTGCTCTCGAACGCGTGGCCCGCGAGAGGCTGCAGCCCGGGCCGCACTGGCTGATGCTCTTCCACGCCGATGCGCCCCGCCCGGCGGCGCGATTGCGCGACGCGCTCCTGGCCGTCTGCGACGTCGCCATCGACGAGACCGTGGCGCTGGCACCGGTGATCGGGGTGTACACCGGCCCGGGGGCGGTCGGCTTCGCAGCGTTGCCAATGCGCGACCACGACCCGTCGGTTGAGCGATGAGCCACTCGCCGGCTGTGGTCGCGACCGCGGTCCTGGTGGGCGCGTACCTGGTCGGCTCCGCGCCAATCGCCTGGCTGGTGGGGAGGATGCGGCACGTTGAGCTGCGCGACGTCGGCTCGGGAAACCCCGGCACCAGCAACCTGTTCCGCAACGCCGGGATGGGCGCGGCGGCGCTGTCCGGACCGCTGCAGTTCGCGCAGGGGGTGGTGCCCGTCCTGGTCGCCCGCGCAGTCGGCGGCGACGCCAACCTCATCGAGGCCAGCGCGATCTGCGCCGTCGCCGGCAACGGCTGGCCGGTGTGGTTCCGCTTCAACGGTCAGCGTTGCATCGCCGTGGCCACCGGCGCGGCGGCCGCGATCAACCCCGCCCTGCTGCTGGTGCTGCTGGCGTGCTTCGCCGTGGGAGCGCTGACCCACGCCATCGCGCTCGGGGTTCTCGCCGGGTTCGCGGCGCTGCCGCTGGCGGCGGCATGGATCGGCGGACGGGGATTGGCACTGACCTGCGCCGTGCTGCTCCTTGCAGTCGTGCTGCGCAGGTTGGAGGGCCTCTCCACGGACCCGCGGGGCTCCGCGGCCCTCTCGCGACGCGCGCTGCTGCGACGACTGCTCCTCGATCAGCGGCCCGGCCAGGTGCTGGTGGGGCCGCGCGATGATGGCGCGCCGGTCGAGCATGGGAGCTGAGACGCAAGGACCCGCCACGGCCGCCCGCCGGCCCCTGCGGGTGGCGTTCTTCGGTCACGCCGAGGGGCGCCGCGGCGATGGGCTGTCCACCTACAGCCGCGAGCTGGTGCGCTCGCTGCGCGCCAACGGCGCGGTGGTCCGCTTCTTCGCCCACCGCGACGACGGCGACGTCGTCCCGGTCGATGCCGGCGACGCCGTCCTGCTGGGCGCGTGGCGATTCAAGACGGTCACGATCCCGAGGCCGGGCGCGATGCGGTCGATCACCATCGCGTTGGCCGACTTCGCACCCGACGTGGTGCACATCTCCTGGAGCTTCTCCCTGCACGACGGCGCCATCGCGAGGCTCGCGCATCGTGTGGGGGCGGCGTGTGTGGCCACCTTTCACCTACCCCACGGGCCCGCCGGAACCGCCCGGGGGCGTGTCCTCCAGGGCCTCTACCGCTACCACCGGTTGCGCATGACGCACGTGGATCGCTGCATCGCGCTGAGCGCCGAACAGGCAGCGTTGCTGGCCGGCGCCGGCTACCCGGCCGGCGACATCGAGGTGATCCCCAACGCCGTCGACACGGGGGCCGTCTCGCCAGGACCGTCCGACCTTCATGCGGAGCTGGCCGCCCGGGTGGTGGTGCTCTACCTTGGCCGCCTCGACCCCGAGAAGCGGGTGCCCGCGCTGGTGGAGAGCTTCACCTCGCTGCGCCTGCCGGACGACCACGTGCTGTGCATCGCGGGCGATGGCATCCAGCGCGAGCGCCTCGAGCGACTTGCCGGTCGGCACCCCACTGTGCGGCTGCTCGGCCTGGTGTCGCGCCACCGCGCCATCTCCCTGCTGCGCGGGTGCGACATCTTCGTGCTCCCGTCGACAGCCGAGGGCCTGGCGCTGTCGTTGCTCGAGGCGATGGCCGCGGGGTGCGCCATCATCGCCACCGATGCCGGCGAGGACGGGCGGGCGCTCGCGGGCGCCGGGGTGGTGATTCCCACGCACCCGTTGCGTCCCGGGCTTGATGACGCGCTCCGCGAGCTGGTCGCAGACGGACAGCGGCGCACGGAGCTGGGGCGGGCGGCCCGGGCGAGGGCTGTCGACTGCTACGGCATGGCCGCCAACGCCGGGCGAGTCCTCGAGCTCTACGCCGCTGCGCGAGCCCACCGTGTGCCCGGCGCGGGGGCATCGCCAGCGCTACCCTAGTGCGATGACAACGGCCGCACCCGTCCCGGTCGAGGCGCCCGTCCGCGAGGAGCGCACCGTCCGCGAGCCGGGCTGGAACGTGATCGTCTGGAACGACCCGATCACCCTGATGACCTACGTGGTGCTGGTTCTGCGCAAGCTCTTCGGCTACGACCACGTGACCGCGACGACGCTCATGCTGCAGGTCCACGAGGAGGGCAAGGCGGTGGTGGCAACCCAGCCGCGCGAACAGGCTGAGGTCTCCGTCGCCAGGTTGCACGCCTTTGGGCTGCAGGCGACGCTCGCGCGGCTCTGATCGGCATCGAGGTGGCGTCCGTCCTCAAGCGTCGCGGTCGCATCCAGGTGCGCCTGGATGACCGCGAACGTCGCGCGATCCTGGACATCATCGAGCGCCTGCAGGTGCACATCAGCCGAGCGCTGGCGACGACGCCCCGTGCCTACGAGGACGAGGCCAAGCAGGCAGAGTACGACCGCTGGGTGCGTCCCGAGATCGAGCGTGGCTACGAGGCCGACCTCGACGTGATCCGCGACGCGCTCGGCGCCGGCGAGCAGCTGCTGGTGCTCACCGAGGCCCAGGTCTACGCCTGGCTGCGCGGCTTCAACCAGCTGCGCCTTGCGGCCGGCTCGCTGCTCGGCATCAGCGAGGACGGCTGGGAGGGCGAGGCCACCGCCGAGCTGCGGGCCCGACCGGAGTTCGGCATGCTCATGGCTCTCGGCTGGCTGCAGGAGGAGCTCGTCGCAGCCCTGGAGAGCTGACGTCTTCTGCCGCGCCTAGTAGCGGGTGACCTTCATTGAGAAGTCGAGCGCGGTGGCCGAGTGGGTCAGAGCTCCCACCGAGATGTAGGCGGCGCCGGCCAGCGCGTACGCGCGCGCGTTGCTCACCTGGACGCCCCCGCTGATCTCCACCTCGGCGCGCCCGCGGATGATCTGCATCGCCTCGCGCACCTGACCGGGAGCGAAGTTGTCGAGGAGGATGCGTGGCGCCTTGTCGGCAAGTGCCTGCTCCAACTCCTGGATGTTGCTCACCTCGACGTTGATGTCGGTGTCCGGGTAGGCCTTGCGCACCGCACGGAGCGCCGGCGTGATGCCGCCGACCAGCGCGAGGTGGGTGTCCTTGATCAGCACCGCGTCATACAGGCCCATGCGATGGTTGACCGCACCGCCGATGCGCGTGGCGTACTTCTCGAGCCCGCGAAGGCCGGGCGTGGTCTTGCGGGTGTCGAGGATCTTGGTCCGGGTTCCGTCCACCGCCTTGACATATCGTGCGGTCATGGTGGCGACGCCGCTCAGGTGCTGCAGGAAGTTGAGCGCCACACGCTCGGCCTTGAGCATGCCGCGGGCGGGCCCGGAGATGCGCGCGACGATCTGGTCCTCCTGCACCTTCTCGCCATCCTTGGTCTTGGCATCGAACGTGATCCGCTCATCGACGAGCGCGAAGACGCGCGCCGCGACGCTGAGGCCGGCGATCACGCCGTCCTCCTTGCAGACGATCTTGCCGCGACAGGTCATGTCGGCCGGGATGACCGCGTCCGTGGTCACATCGCCCGCACCGATGTCCTCGGCAAGCGCCGACCGGATGAGCTCGTCGAGGGTGTCGGGCGCCAGGGCATCGGTGATCGGATCAAGTGTTGCGGTCAAGTCGGTGTCCTCTCTCTTTCTGCATGACCAGGACGCCATGCCAGATGTCACGGGTTGATGGGAAGTCAGCGCGAGAATGGGCTCCGCGGCTTTCCTCGCGAAGCAGTGCGGCGCGGCAGACGAGGGTCGCCGTTGTGGCGGCGAGGCGCACGGTGGGGTCGTGCCCCGGGGCGCCGGCTGTGCTGCGCTCGGCGGCGTCCTCGGCGACCCGGAGCGCCGCCGTGAGCCCCCCTGCATCACGGACCACGCCGCAGCCGTCCCACATGGCATCGCGCAGCCGGTCGAGGGCCGGTGGGTGTGCGGCCGCGCGCGGCCGGCCGTCATCGTCGCGAGCCGGCAGCGGGGGTCGGGCCGGGCGCTCGGCGATGTCGTCAAGCGCGGCGAGCGCGGCGCGGCGCCCGAACACTGCGCCCTCCAGCAGACTGTTGCTGGCCAGGCGATTGGCGCCGTGCGCGCCCGTCGAGGCCACCTCACCACAGGCGAACAGGCCGGCGACCGTGCTCGCCCCGTCGATGTCGGTGCGCACCCCGCCGATCGCGTAGTGGGCGGCCGGGGCGATGGGGATCGGCTCCGCGGCGATGTCGATGCCGTGGGCGCGGCAGGTCGCCGCGATGGTGGGAAAGCGCTCGCGCACCGCCGCGCCGAGTGGGCGGCAGTCGAGCAGGACGTGGTCAGTGCCCTGCTCGGCCAGCCGCCGCCAGATCGCGCTGGCCACGACATCGCGGCCGGCCAGCTCCCCGCGCGGGTCGGCGTCGAAGAGGAAGCGGCGCCCGCTCGCGTCGACGACGTGCGCCCCCTCCCCTCGCATCGCCTCGCTGAGCAGGAAGCGCGGTGCACCGGGCAGCGCCAGCGCCGTCGGATGGAACTGCATGAACTCCATGCTCGCCACCTCGGCGCCGAGCTCCCAGGCGAGGGCAACCCCCTCCCCCGCGGCGCCCGCGGGGTTGGTGGTGTTGCGCCACAGCTGACCGCTGCCGCCGCTGGCGAGGATCACCGTCCCGGCGCCCGCGACATGGATCGACCCCTGGCCGCCGCGGCGGTAGGCGACACCCGCGCAGCGGCCGTCAGCATCCGGCAGCAGCTCGACGACGTGTGCGTTCTCGATGACGGTGACCGCGGTGTGCCGCAGCCGGGCGATCAGGGCGCGCTCGACCTCGCGGCCGGTGGCGTCCCCGCCCGCATGCACGATGCGAGCGCGACTGTGCGCCGCCTCGCGGCCGACCCGGAGCGTGCCGTCGTCGTCGGCGTCGAAGCGCGCGCCCCAGTCCGCGAGGTCGCGCACCCGGGCCGGGCCCTCCTCCACGAGCACCCGTACCGCGCGCTCGTCGCACAGTCCCCGTCCGGCCGCGACCGTGTCGTCGAAGTGGAGCTGCGCGCCGTCATCGTCAGCGATCGCCGCGGCGATCCCGCCCTGCGCCCAGGAGGTGGCACAGTCGGCGATGGCGCCGCTGGTCAGCACCGCCACGCGGGCGCGTGTCGATGCCGTGAGCGCGGCGGTGAGCCCGGCGATCCCGCTACCCACGACGAGGACGTCGTAGGTCTCCCCCACTGGTGCGAGCGCGGTGTTCAGGAGTCGACCACCTCCACGCGCGAGTGGTGCGTCGCGGGCGGAGCGTCGATGCGCCGATGCGTTGTGGCCGAGAGCACGACGCGCTGCATCACTGCCTCCCTTGGACGCCGTTGACCCCCGGGACGCGTGATCCCTGCGAATCGGAGGCCTCCAGCGGGGCCTTGTCGATTCCCAGGCGAATCACGTCAATCAACCGGGTGGCCGCCATTCTACCAGCGACCAGAATTTGGCATCCGGGCCCGGCCACGTCGGCAGGCGCGAGGGTGTCGCCGTCGGCGGCGACGACGTAGTCGACCACCATGCCGGCCGCCTCCATCCTCGATCGGACAAGCTCGCAGAGCGTCGCGGTCCGTCGTTCGCCGCCCTCGTACGCCCGCACCGCGGCCGAGAGCCCGGCCGGGATGGCGAGCGCGCGGGCGCGGGCATCGCTGTCCAGGTACAGGTTGCGGCTGCTCAGCGCCAGACCGTCGGGGTCACGAACCACCGGGCCGACGATGATCTCCACGCCGGTGTCGAGGTCGCGGGCCAGCCGCTTGACCACCACGCACTGCTGCGCGTCCTTCTGGCCGAAGTACGCACGCTGCGGCCGGCAGGCCACCAGCAGCTTGGTGACCACCAGGGCCACGCCATCGAAGTGGCCGGGTCGGTGAGCTCCCTCGAGGACACCCGTGATCGCCTGGTCGACGTGCACGGTGGTGGCGCTGCCGGCGCCGTACATCGCCTCTGCGGTGGGGGCGAAGACCGCATCGACCCCCTCCTCGGCAAGCAGTCGCAGGTCGTCCTCCAGGGAGCGCGGGTACAAGTCGATGTCCTCGCCGGGTCCGAACTGCGCGGGGTTGACGAAGATGCTGACCACCACCCGGTCGCAGTCCGCCCGGGCCCGCTGCACGAGGCTGCGGTGACCGGCGTGCAGCGCGCCCATGGTGGGCACGAGCCCCACCAGGAGCCCGGCCGCGCGGCAGCGCTCCGACCAGCGGCGCAGCTCATCGGGCGTTGCCAGCCGGCGCGGGGCAACGGGCGGACGCCGCTCAGAGGTAGCTGTGCTCATCGTCGGGGAAGGTGCCGGCGGCGACGTCCTCGGCGAAGGCGCGCGCCGCCGCCACCGCATCCTCGCCGAGGTGTCCGTACGCCTTGGCGAACTTCGGCATCCGCCCACGGGTGAACCCGAGCAGGTCGTTGACAACCAGCACCTGGGCGTCGCAGTCGGGGCCGGCCCCGATGCCGATGGTGGGGATCGACACCGCCGCGGTGACCTCCGCCGCCAGCGTCCGGGGCACGCCCTCGAGCACGATGCTGAAGGCGCCGGCCCGCTCGAGGGCGCATGCGTCGTCGAGGATCCGCTGCCTGTCCTCGGGCGTCCGGCCCTGGACGCGGAAGCCCCCGAAGGCGTTGATGAACTGCGGCGTCAGACCGAGGTGACCCATGACCGGGATGCCGCACTCGACCAGGCGCGCGACGATGGGTACGACCCAACCGCCCCCCTCCAGCTTGACCGCGTTCATACCCGCCTTGATGAGGTCCACGGCGTTGGCCACCGCCTGAGCCGCCGACTGGTGGTAGGAACCGAAGGGCATGTCGCCGACCAGCAGCTGGTCGGGCGCGCCCCGGGCCACCGCGCGGGCGTGGTGGAGCATCTCCTCCATGGTCACTGGAAGCGTGGTGGGGTAGCCGAGATGGTTGTTGCCCACGCTGTCGCCGACCAGCAGGACGGGGATCGCCGCCTCGGCGAGCAGCCCGGCGAGGGCGCTGTCGTACGCGGTCACCATGACGAAGCGCTCGCCGCGCTGCTTGCGGGCGCGCAGGTCGTGGATGCCGGAGGCCACGGCGGTCACGCCACCCGCGGGTGAGCGACCACGTGCGCCAGGGAGCGGCGGCGCCGGGGTGCCCCCTCCTCCAACGCGTCGCCAACCGCCTCTCGCCCCTCCGGCCCGGCGAGGGCGAGGGTCTCGAGCGACAGCCGCCGATACAGCTCACGGACGTCGGGGTCGGCGGCGAGAACATCGAGGTGGCGCGCCACCGTTGCTGCGTCGCCCCGAACGACGGGGCCGGTGAGAGCCCCCGCGGGGCCACCTGCCATGGCGTTGCTGGCGGCGCCCGCGAGCAGCGCCGCCAGGGCACGGTGTGCCTGGGCTGGGTCCACCCCGGCCTTCTCGAGGAGGCCGGCCGCGCGTGCCAGCAGCACCAACGGGGCGTTGCCGGCCAGCACCGCGGCCGCGTGGTAGAGGGGCCGACCGCCGGGGGGCAGGTCCAGGACATCCCCGCCAAGGTCGGTGACAAGTCCGAGCAACACTCGCCGGAGTGGTTCGGGCGCCTCCACCACGAAGCTCGAACCGCGCAGCAGCGACGCGCTCGAGGCCCCGGCCAGTGCCTGGAGCGGGTGGAAGGCGCCCACGGCGGCGCCGGTGGCCAGCAGAGCGGCGAGGACCTCGGGACCGTTGGTGGCGCTGCAGTGCACCACCGACCGCCCGCGCAGGCTGGCGCCGGTCGAGGCGATCGCCTCTGCCACGCGGGCGATCTCGATGTCGGGGACAGTGGTGAAGGTGAGCTCCGCCGCGCCCACTGCCGCCGCGGCGCTGGCGACCACCGCCGCGCCGCAGGCCCGTGCCAGGCGGTCGGCGTGGTCGGGAGTGCGGCTGTGCACAGCCACCACCCGGTGCCCGGCGGCGGTGAGCGCGGTGGCCATGGCCGAACCTGCCCTGCCGGCGCCGACGAAGGCGAGCGTCGGCCGTGGGTCGGCGTGGGCTGCGTCCACCGTCTCGGTCACCTCGTGATCCAAGCGTCTTCTGCGGGCGCGGACCCGCCCCGGTCGCAGTGTGGCCTCACGGCGCTGACGCGTCCGCGGGTCGTACCGGCGAGGAGCCGCTGCGCAAGTGTAACGCTGCGGACGCGGCGTTTCCGGCGTTTGCGCCGGCCAATCGCCCGCGGGTCAGGCCCCGGCTGCGGCCTCCTCGGTCGCGGCGTCGCCGCTGGCCGTGGGGGTGCCTTCCATGTCCGCGATGATCTTGCGCATCTCCGCGGCCTCCATGGTCTCGACCTCGATCAACCGGGTGGCGAGGGCGCGGAGGATGTGCTCACGGGGACGGAGCACCTCCTTGGCCTTCTGGAAGGCGGTCTCAACCAGGTGATGGACCTCCTGGTCGATCTCGCTGGCGATGTCCTCGGAATAGTTGCGCTGCTCGCCCAGGTCGCGACCGAGGAAGACCAGCTCCTCCTTGGTGCCGAAGGTGAGCGGACCCAGCTTGTCGCTCATGCCCCACTCGGTGACCATCCGCCGCGCCAGCTGGGTGGCCTTGCGGATGTCGTCGGAGGCGCCGGTGGTGATGTTGTTCTCACCGAGGATGAGCTCCTCGGCGCAGCGTCCGCCGAGGATCTGCGCCAGCTGGTCCTCCAGCTCGGCCTTGCTGACCAGGTACTTGTCCTCGGATGGCAGGCTCAGCGTCCAGCCCAGCGCCATGCCGCGGCTGACCACGGAGATCTTGTGCACCGGGTCGGTGTGCTCGAGGAGCATGCCGACCATCGCGTGACCCATCTCGTGGAAGGCGATGGTGCGCTTCTCGTTCTCGAGGATCACGCGGCTCTTGCGTTCCGGACCCGCGATCACCCTGGCGATTGCCTCCTCGAGGTCGGCCATGGTGATCACCTTGCGATTGGCACGCGCCGCGAGGATGGCCCCCTCGTTGATGAGGTTGGCGAGATCGGCCCCAGAGAAGCCAGGGGTCTGCTTGGCGAGGACCTCAAGCTCCACCGATGGGTCGAGGGGCTTGTTGCGCGCGTGCACCTCGAGGATGGCGCGGCGCCCACGGATGTCGGCGCGGTCGAGCATGACATGACGGTCGAACCGTCCCGGGCGGAGCAGCGCCGGGTCGAGGACGTCCGGTCGGTTGGTGGCCGCGATGACGATGACGTGGGTGGCGGTCTCGAAGCCGTCCATCTCGACCAGCAGCTGGTTGAGCGTCTGCTCTCTTTCATCGTGACCGCCACCGAGCCCGGCCCCGCGCTGGCGGCCGACGGCGTCGATCTCATCCACGAACACGATGCACGGCGAGTTCTTCTTGGCCTGGTCGAAGAGGTCGCGGACGCGGCTGGCGCCGACCCCGACGAACATCTCGACGAACTCCGAGCCACTGATGCTGAAGAAGGGAACCCCTGCCTCGCCGGCCACCGCCTTGCTCAGCAGGGTCTTGCCGGTACCCGGCGGGCCCACCAGCAGCACGCCCTTGGGGATGCGCGCGCCGACCGCGGTGAACTTGTCCGGGTACTTGAGGAACTCGACGATCTCGGACAACTCCTGCTTGGCCTCCTCGACGCCGGCGACGTCGGAGAAGGTGATCGCCGGCTTGTCACCGGTGAGGAGGCGGGCGCGGCTGCGCCCGAACGACATCGCCTGGTTGTTGCCGCTCTGGGTCTGGCGGAAGATCCACAGGAGGAACAGGGCCATCAACCCGAACAGGACCAGGTTCGGCAAGAGAATGCTCAAGAGGAAGTTGCTCCCGCTGCTCGAGTTGTTGCGGAAATTGGTGTAAGCATTATCCGTGAAGATCTTGACGGCTTCGGCGCTCGAGCCGACCGTGGTCTGGTATTGGATGCCATTGGCGTCGTACCACGTGACTGCTGTGCCGTCACCGTTGATGACCGCACGCTGGTTCGGGTCACCGGAGAGGGTGTTCGACTTGTCAGTGCTGTGGTCCTTGTAGTTCTGGGCAGCCTGGGCCAGCTGCCCGGATTCGCGAGTGATCGCGGACGTCCCCGCCGCACCGTGGATGAGCACATAGACGATGAGGATGAAAACGACCGCGAGGGCACCGAAGGTGATGCCACGGCGGGGGGTTCGCATTGATCGCAGTCTACCAGAGGGTCTGCGTCGAACCCCCCTGGATGAGATGCCCCGCACAGCGTGAAAACGTGTTGCGGGACGACTGCGGGAGTCAGTCGAGCAACCTGCGCTGGTTGTCCGCAAGGGCGCACAGACGGCGGCGTGCGGCTGGGAAGACCTGCTCGAGCGCGGGCAGAAGGTCGTGCCTCACCCGGCTGCGCAGGAACCGCGGGTCGTGGTTGCTCGGGTCGCTGAGGGTGACCAGGCCCAGCGCATCGCAGTACGCGGTCACGTCATCCCGCCACACCCGGAGCAACGGGCGCGCCAGCCGGCCGCTGCGCTCGGCCATCGCGGCCAGGGCCCGGGGCGTGGCCCCCGCCAGGGCCCGCATCAGGACGGTCTCCGCCTGGTCGTCGGCGGTGTGTGCGACGGCGATCGCGGTGGCCCCGAGCCCGGTGGCGAGCTCGCCAAGCGCGGCATGGCGGGCGTCGCGAGCGCGGTCCTGGAGTGACGACCCCTGCGCGGCAACGGTCACCGTCAGGGGCGTGAACGGCAGCCGGCGTGCCCTCGCGGCCGCGGCCACCACCTCCGCCTCAGCGTCCGACCCGGCGCGCAATCGATGGTCGACGTGGGCGACGTGCAGCGAGAGCCGCCGCGGTGGGGCCAGGCGCGCCACGGCGTCGAGCATGGCGATCGAATCGGGGCCGCCGCTGCATGCGATGACGACTGTCTCGCCGGGCTCCAAGACCCGGCGGCGGTCGAGGGCGACGGCGACCGCCCGGCGCAGCCGGCCCACCGCGGCCACGCGCTGCCGCGGCTCCAGCGTTGACCCGTGAACGATCATCGCCCGCCTGTCACTGCGGTGTTGGTGGCGGCACCTGGATTCGAACCAGGGACATACCGGGTATGAGCCGGGTGCT
This sequence comes from Candidatus Dormiibacterota bacterium, assembly GCA_963850385.1. Taxonomy (GTDB): domain Bacteria; phylum Chloroflexota; class Dormibacteria; order Aeolococcales; family Aeolococcaceae; genus Aeolococcus. The sequence continues at coordinate 845,910 of CAWKKS010000001.1, read as the reverse complement.
CTACCAACTGAGCTATGCCGCCGATCACGAGACGAAGGGGGACTCCGAGATGGCGCATCGCGCTCGTGCACAAGCACGGAAGCCGGACGCGGCCCTGCCGCAGGGGAGAGTTGCGGCGGCCGGACTCGAACCGGCGACCTTCGGGTTATGAGCCCGACGAGCTGCCACTGCTCCACGCCGCGCGATCAGTGTACCGCACCGAACTCGGCGGGGCTGAGCGGTCAGCCGTCGACGCGCACCAGGCCGACCCGGGCCATGCCACCGTCGACCGCGGTCTCGTGCACCGACATCCCTGCCGGGATCGACCCCATGACGAGCTCGGTGGCCAGCGTCTCGGCGCACACGTGGTCGCCGTGCTCGCCGACGGCCACGGCATAGTCGTCCGGGAGATCGAGGACGAGTCGCACCCGGTCGGCGAGGTGCAGGCCGGCGTCGCGCCGCGCCGACTGCACCAGGCGGATCACGTCGCGCGCCAACCCCTCGCGTTCAAGCCCCGCGGTCACCGTGGTGTCCACGCTGACGGCCCCCGTGGCCAACTCGAGCACGCGCGTGGTGGCCTCATCCCGGGGCCGGATGGCCAGCGTGAAGTCGCCCGGGCCGAGCCGCTCACCGGCGATCTCCAGGCTGTCCCCGTCGAGTCGCCAGTCACCGGACCGCGCCGCGGCGAACACCCCCTGCGCCGCCGGGCCCAGCCGCGGCCCGACCACGCCGGCGTTGACGGCGAGCACGCGGCGGGCGATCGAGTCGACGTCGGCGGTGAGCTGCACCTCCTTGACATTGACCTCGTCGGCGATGAGATCCCGGTACGGTTCGAGGAGTCGTGGTTCCGGCACGGCGACCGTCACCTTGCGCAGCGGGAGGCGCACCCGCAGGTTGGCGGCGCGACGGACCGACAGGACCGCCGAGCAGACGTCACGCACCGCGTCCATCGCCGCGACCAGGGTCACGTCGGCCGGGTCGGACTGCGCCTCCGGGTAGTCGGTGAGGTGCACGCTGCGCTCCGCGGTCAGCCCCCGGTACACCGTCTCGGTGAGCATCGGCAGCAGCGGTGCGGCGACCTGGCTGAGAGCGGTCAGCACTGTGTACAGCGTGTCGTAGCAGTCGGCCTTGTCCTCGCTCATCCCGCCGGTCCAGACACGTTCACGGCTGCGCCGGATGTACCAGTTGTTGAGCGCGTCGATGAACCCGATCACCGCCCGGCAGGCGCCGTCGAGGTCGTATGCGTCCATGCGCGTCACGCATTCGTCGACAAGGGCGTCCAGCTTGGCGAGGATGTAGCGGTCGAGCACGCCGCGCGCATCGGTGCGGCGACGAGCACGGTAGCCGTCAATGTTGGCGTACTCGCAGAAGAACTTGTAGGCGTTCCACAGCGGGATGACCACCTGCCGCAGCGCCGCCACGATGCCGCGCTCGTCGGCCACCATGTCCTGGCCGCGCAGCACCGACGACGAGAGGAGGAACCAGCGCATCGCGTCCGCGCCGTGATCCGCGAACATCTCCTCGGGGTCGGGGTAGTTGCGCAATCGCTTGCTCATCTTCTGACCGTCACTGCCGAGGATCACGCCGTGCACGATGCAATTGCTGAAGGCCGGCTTGTCGAACAGCGCCGTTGCCAGCACGTGGAGGTTGTAGAACCACGCTCTCGTCTGACCGATGTACTCCACGATGAAGTCGGCGGGGAAGTGCGACGAGAACCACTGCTCCTGATCGAACGGGTAGTGCACCTGCGCGTACGGCATCGACCCGGACTCGAACCAGCAGTCGAGCACCTCCTCCACCCGGCGCATCGTGGAACCGCCCGAGGGATCGTCGGGGTTGGGGCGGGTGAGGTTGTCGATGCCGGGGCGGTGCAGGTCGTTCGGCCGCACCCCGAAGTCTCGCTCGATCTCGTCGAGTGACCCGTAGACGTCGACTCGCGGGTGGGCCGGGTCATCACTCCTCCACACCGGGATGGGCGATCCCCAGAACCGGTTGCGACTGATCGACCAGTCCCGGGCGCCCGCCAGCCACTTGCCGAACGCCCCGTCGCGCACGTGGGCGGGTACCCAGTTGATCTGCTGGTTCAGCGCCAGCGCCCGATCCTTGATGGCCGTCACCTCGACGAACCACGAGCTGACGGCGCGGTAGATCAAAGGTGTGTCGGTCCGCCAGCAGTGCGGGTAGCTGTGCTCGTAGGTCTCGTGGCGCACCAGTGCGCCGACCTCGCGCAGGCGCCGGACGATCGCAGGGTTGGCCGCGAACACCTGCAGCCCCTGCCAGTCAGCCACCTCAGCGGTGAAACGGCCACTCTGATCGACCGGGACGACCACGCGGATGCCGTTCGCCTCGCACAGTCGCTGGTCGTCCTCACCGAACCCCGGTGCCATGTGCACCGCGCCGGTCCCCTCCTCCTCGCTGATGAAGTCGGCGGCGAGGAGGCGGAAGCTGTTGGGCTCGCCGGCGAAGAAGTCGAAGATCGGTGCATATGTCCGTCCCACCAGCTCCGCGCCGCTGATGGTCGCGGTGATCGCGGCGCCGGTGAGCTCGGCCGCGTAGTGGGCTGCGGCGCGGGCCCCGACGACCCAGCGCTCACCGTCGCGTTCGTACACCGCATAGTCGATCGAGGGGTCCACCGCGATGGCGAGGTTCGAGGGCAGCGTCCACGGCGTTGTGGTCCACACCAGCAGGAAGGTCGCCAGCGGCTCGCCGGCGCGGGGGTCGAGCCGGAACTTGACCGTCACGGCGGGGTCCTGGCGGGGCCGGTAGGAGTTGTCGAGACGGGTCTCGAAATTGCTCAGCGGCGTCTCGCATTCCCAGCAGTAGGGCAGCACCCTGTGCCCTTCGTAGATGAGCCCTCGCTCCCAGAGCTGCTTGAAGGCCCACATCACGCTCTCCATGTAGGAGAGGTCCATCGTCTTGTAGTCGTTGTCGAAGTCCACCCACCGTGCCTGGCGGGTCACATAGCTGCGCCACTCGCGCGTGTAGCGCAGCACCGACGTGCGGCAGTGCTCGTTGAAACGATCCACTCCGTAGGCGTTGATGGCGACGTGACCGGAGATGCCGAGCTCACGCTCGGCCTCCATCTCGGCGGGGAGCCCGTGGCAGTCCCAACCGAAACGGCGCGACACCCGGTAGCCACGCATTGTCTTGTACCGTGGCACCGCGTCCTTGACGAACCCCGTGAGCAGGTGCCCGTAGTGCGGAAGACCGTTGGCGAACGGCGGCCCGTCGTAGAAGACGAACTCACGGTCGCTGGCACGGCGCTCGACTGACGCTGCGAAGGTGCGGTCGCTCTCCCAGTAGGCAAGCACCTGCTCCTCGAGGGAGGGAAAGTGCGGGCGTGGGTCGACGTCGGGGTATGGATGGTCGTTGGCCGGCACCGGCATAGCCTATCGGAAGGGGTGAATGGCTTCGAGCGCCGGTCAGTGCGCCGTCGGGGTCGGCATGACGAAGATGATTGGCGTGGGCGACGGCCGTGGCGTCGAGGTTGCGCCCGGCGACACCGCTGACGGCGAGCCCGGGGTGGCCGTCGATGAGCTCGAGGGTGACGCCGTGGGTGGGGCGAAGGTTGGCAGCGCGGCGTTGACACCGCCGCTCGCGGGAAGCGCGGCGCCGGGCGTGGTGATGATGTAGACCGTCTCGCCCGGGAAGACGAAGCCGAGGCGGCGGGCCTGCTCCTCGAGCCAGGCGACGTTGTTGGCCTCGCCGATCTGTTGCTGCCGCTCGGTGATCTGCTGCTGCAGGACCCCGTTCTGTGCGGTGAGTGATCGCACCTGCGCGTCGAGCGCGCTGCCCTGCGACGCTTCGCTGTAGACGGCGTACGCGGCCAGGCCCGACAGAGCGGCAAGACCGGCGATCACCAGGCGGCGAGCCGGGCTGGCATCGGATGCGATGACGTGGCGAAGAATGATCCGGCCCTCGAAGACGTGTGGGGAGTTGGCCGCTGAAGTGCCCATAGGATGGACGCAGTCCGCGGTTTTGACAAGGTCAACCCCCGGTCAGCCCGGCGCAGCCGTCTCCCAGCGGCGGCGCCACTCCACCTCATCGAGGTCGTGCAGGTCCACGCCGTCCTGTCGTGCCCGCTGCTCGAGGTTGCGAAAGCGTTCCGCGAAGACGTTGGTGCGGCTGCGCAGCGCGTCCTCCGGGTTGACGCGCAGACGTCTCGCCAGCGCGACCGCGGCGAACAGCAGTTCCCCGATCGCCTCCTCCCTGGCACTGGCCGAGGAGCCTGGACCTCCGCCATCCTCCGCTCTCGCCGTCGACGGCCAATCCCGCCCTCGCGGCTCGTCGCCCGAGCCGCGCCCCACCGTCTCCGCGGTGCGGTGCAGCGCCTCGGCCATGGCGGCCAGCGCGTCCGCCGCGGTCGGAATCTCGTCGAAACCGATGCGGGCCGGGCGCTTCTGCACCCCGTGGGCGAAGGCGAGCGCGGGCAGGGTGCGCGGTACGCCCTCGAGGACTGACAAGCGCTCGCTCTTCTCAGACCTCTTCAGGCGTTCCCAGTTGACGACCACCTCGGCGGCGCCGTCCACCGCCGTGTCGGCGAAGACGTGGGGATGGCGATACACCATCTTGGCCCGGGTCACCTCGGCGACATCGCCGAGGTCGAAACCGGTGTCGCCCTCGGACGCGATCGCGCAGTGCATCAGCACCTGGAGGAGGACATCGCCCAGTTCCTCGCGCAGCGTTGCCGAACCACCGCCGTCGATGGCCTCGAGCAACTCGTACGCTTCCTCCAGGAGGTACGGGCGCAGGCTCGAGTGGGTCTGCTCGCGGTCCCACGGACAGCCGTTCGGGGCGCGCAGGCGCTCGACCACCTCGTTGAGCGCGCGCAGCGACTCGACGGCCTCGTCCCTCATCGCTACAGACTACGCACTGTCGCGCCGCGGATGCTCCCACCGGCGCGGCCCGCGTGACGAAGCCGTCACGTGCGACCTCCGTCTGGGGACGAACGTAGACTTCCTGGGTCGATCCAGGGAGGTCACCACCGATGGAGCACCCAGCGCCCGCCGACGACCTGCTGGAGCTCATGCTCGAGCTTGCGGGGTCCCTGGACGCTCGCACCGTGATGCGCCGCATCCTGGAGCGCAGCCTCGCGGTCGCCTCCGCCGACCGCGCCACCCTGTCGAGCATCGTGGGCGACCGGCTGATCATCGAAGCATCGGTGGGTACGGGTGGTGCCGTCACCTGGGTCGGGCGCGGCTACCCCGCTGAGTCCCTGCAGCGTCAGCCGCTTGTGCAGGCGCTGCTCAGCACCCGCCGGACCGTTCTCGGCGGCCCGATGGTGGCCACCCAGGCCATGCCGGAGTTCCGCGACGCCCTCGACCCGGTGAAGCACACGGCCACCGTGCCCATCCTGGAGTCCGGGGAGATCGTGGGGATGCTGGTGCTGTCGCGATACGACGACCGCGCGTTCGCCGACCCCGACGTGCCCAACCTGACTGCTTTCGGCGCACTGGCAGGTTTGGCGCTGCGCAACGCCAAGATGTACGAGGAGGCAACGGCCGCGGCGCGCCGACTCGAGGCTGCGGCCGAGGCGGCGGCGGACGTGGCCGCGCTGCACGACCTGCCGGCGGTGCTGCAACGGGTGATCGAGCACGCCTGCCAGGCGGCCGGCGCCGACTCGGCGGCGGTGATGCGCGTCGAGGGCAATGAGGGCATCGTCGAGGCCACCTCAGGGATCGCACCGCTGGGCAGCCGCTTTCCCCTGTCGGCCGAGATTGTCGAGGGAATCGACGCCGGACGGCACGTGACCGTGGTCACGCCGGCCGAAGGCGTCGATGAGCAGCTGGAGCAGTACGCGTCGCCGTACAGCCACGCGTTGGTGGCCCCGCTGCGCTTCGCGGGCGACCTGCTCGGGATCCTGGTGATGGGTCGCCACCACGGGCGCGAGGAGTTCTCCGCCGGCGACATCGCGGGGTTGACCCAGTTCGCCACGCTGGCCGCGCTGGTGTTGCACAACGGGCGTCTCGTCCACCGGCTGCGCGAGGCCGAGAAGATGAAGCGCGACTTCATGAACATCGCGGTGCACGAGCTGCGCGGGCCGCTCACGGTCATCGAGGGGTACACCGAGCTGCTCATGGGCGACGAGGCGGTGCACGTCGACGAAGAGGCCCGCAAGCAGCTGTCCACCATCAGGCGACAGGCCGAGCATGCCCGCAGCCTCGCCGAGGACCTGTTGATCCTGGCCCGGCTCGAGACCGATGACCTCGGGGTCGCCCGCGACGTGATCGTCCTCGAGGAGGTGGTGAGCGAAGCCGTCGAACGCGCCCTGCCGCGCGCCCGGCTGCGCTCGGGCAGCATCGAGATGCGTGGCGCAGGCGCCACCGGCGCCGTCGGCGACAGGGCGCTGGTCGCACGCGTGGTCGACAACCTGCTCGCCAATGCGATCGCCTACTCGGTGCGCCAGCCGGCGGTGACGTTGACGGTTCGGTCCGGCAGCGGCATGACCATCGTGGAGGTGCAGGACAACGGGCCCGGCGTCAACGATGACGAGCGCGAGCGCATCTTCGCTCGCTTCGCGCGGGGCGCGGGCCGCGGCGCCGTGCAGGGTTCCGGGCTCGGCCTCTACCTCAGCCGTGAGTGTGCCCGGCGGATGGGGGGTGACCTGGTTCTCGCCTCCAGCGACCGCGACGCCGGCAGCGCGTTCGTGCTGACGCTGCCGGCCGCCTGACCCCGTTCTACTGGCTGGTGCGAGCGCGGATGCGCTGCAGCCGGCCGAGCTCGCGGAGCACGCCGGTGAGCGCCTCGCGCCAGTCAGCGCCCCGGCGCGCCGCGACGGTCGACACCACCAGGCGTGTCGCCGACGCGGTGAGCTGCCCGCGCCACTGGCTGACCACCGCGGCCAGGTCGACGCCATGGTCGAGGGGGAGCTGGACGCGCACCCCGCCATCCCCGGACTCGACCGCGGTCGCACCTGCTGCGGCGGCGAGCAGCCGCACGCGCAACGAGAACACCAACGCCTCGGCCGGCTCCGGCAGCGGCCCGAAGCGATCGGCGAGGCCGCGGGCGGCGCGCTCGAGGTCGGCCTCGGTCGCGCAGGCGGCGAGCTCCTGGTAGCAGCGCAGGCGCAGGCGCTCGTCGCTCACGTAGCTGACCGGCAGGAACGCCTTGACGGGGAGAGAGACGCTGACCTGCACCGGTGACTCGACGATGGGTTTGCCCTGCAGCGCGGTCACAGCCTGCCGGAGCAGCGTGTTGTACAGCTCGAGACCGACCGCGGCGATCTCGCCGTGCTGCTCCTCGCCGAGAAGGTTGCCCGCCCCGCGGATCTCCAGGTCGTGCATGGCGAGCTTGAACCCGGCGCCGAGGTCCTGCAGCTCGCCGATGACGTCGAGCCGCTTGTCGGCCTTCTCGGTGAGCGACCTCTCCGGCGGGTAGAGGAGATACGCGTACGCCCTCTGCCCGGCCCGTCCGACACGGCCGCGAAGCTGGTACAGCTGCGCCAGCCCGAGCCGGTGCGCGTCGTTGATGACGATGGTGTTGGCGTTGGGGATGTCGAGCCCGGACTCGATGATGGTGGTGCACACCAGCACGTCGACGAGTCCCTCGCCGAACTCGCGCATCACCTCGGCGAGGGCGTGCTCGGGCATCTGCCCGTGACCGACGGCGATGCGTGCCTCGGGCACCAGCGCCCGCAGCTCCTCGGCGTGCCTCTCGATGGTCTGCACGCGGTTGTGCAGGAAGAAGACCTGGCCGGCGCGGGCGAGCTCGCGGGTGATCACCTCGCGAACCAGTGACTCCTCACGCGCGGTGACGTACGTCTTGATCGGCTGGCGCTCCTCTGGCGGGGTCTGGATCACCGAGAGGTCGCGGATCCCGGCGAGGGACATGTGCAGGGTGCGAGGGATCGGCGTCGCCGACAGTGAGAGCACATCCACGGCCACCCGCAGCGACTTGAACTTCTCCTTCTGCAGGACACCGAAGCGCTGCTCCTCGTCGATCACCACCAGCCCGAGGTTGTGGAACTCGACATCGCGCTGGAGCAGGCGATGGGTGCCGACCACGATGTCGACGCCGCCGCTCCGCAACCCGGTGAGGGTGTCGGCGATGTCCGCGTCGCTGCAGAAGCGCGACAGCTGGCGAACGGTGATCGGGAACGGCGCCAACCGCTCGCTGAACGTGAGGAAATGCTGCTGAGCGAGCACCGTCGTGGGCACCAGCATGGCCACCTGGCGGCCTTCGCTGGCGGCCTTGAACGCCGCCCGCAGCGCCAGCTCCGTCTTGCCGAACCCGACGTCCCCGCACACCACGCGGTCCATGGGACGCGACGCCTCCATGTCGCGTTTGATCTCGTCGAGAACCATCTCCTGGTCGGCGGTCTCCTGGTACGGGAACGACGCCTCGAGCTCGCGCTGCCAGGTGCCGTCGGCGCCAAAGGCATGCCCCTGCGCCATCTCGCGCCGCGAGTACAGCGCCAGCAGCTCGCGAGCCACCTCCTCGGTGCGCTCCTTGACCCTGCGCTTGACCCGCTCCCACTCACCGCTGCCGAGCCGGGACAGATGCGGATGCGCATCGGCGCCCCCGACGTACCTGTCGACCCTGTCGAGGTGGTCGACAGGTACGAACAGCTTGTCGCCGTCCGCGTACTCGATGGTCATGTACTCGTGCTCGCCGAGCGCGTCGCTGACCGTTCGCATCTCCAGGAACCGACCCACGCCGTGGTCGCGGTGCACAACCACGTCGCCGGGGCTGAACTGCAGGACGAAGGCGGCATTGGCTGCGGCCCCGGACGCAGCCCGCCGCGCGCCTCTCGCCGACGTCGACTCGGCGCGCCTGGCGCCGCGGGCGAGCGGTGACCCACGCCGCTTGACCGCGCCGAAGAGCTCGTGGTCCGTGTAGACGTCGACACCGGCCTCGCCGGTCGAGAAGCCCGACGACAGGTCGCCGCCGGTCACCGCCAACGCCCCCGCGGGCAAGGCGGTCAGCGAGGCATCCATCTCCGCGACGTCCACGGGGTCGAGGCCCCCGTCGCGAACCAGCTCTTCCACGCGGTGCTGCTGGCGGCTCACCACCAGGACGGCCGACCCGCTCGACAGGGTGGCTCGGGCGACGGAGCTGAACGCATCGATGCGCCCGACGAAGCTGTCGACGCCGCGCCAGTCGAGGACGACGTCACCGTCGGTCTCGCGGAGCAGCTCGAAGCAGCGCCGCCGCCGGATGGCCGCAAGCACCGCCTCGGGGTCGAGCAGGCCGGCACGAGCGCCGGGGGGAAGCTCGCCGCGCGCCTCCTCCTGCGCGCGCAGATTCTCGATCTCCTCCGCGTGACGCCGCGCGCTGCGCAGGAAGGCCTCTCCCCCGCCGGCCAGCAGCACGATGGCGTCGTCCCCGAGGTGGTCGAGCAGGGTGACCGCGGGGTCAGGGCAGAGGTAGGGGTAGAAGAGATCGACGCCCTCGTCGTAGGTGCCGGCGGCCAGCTGCTCGCGGTCGCGTTCCCAGGCCTCGCGCACCTCGGGCCGGCACGCTGAGACATCGAGCCGGTCGACCTCGTCGAGCGCGCGCTGCACGGCCGACGCGCGCAGGTCAAGCTCTCGCGCCGGCCACATCACCACCTCGTCGAGCTTGGCGATGGATGTCTGCAACTCGACGTCGAAGGCGCGCAGGTCCTCGACCTCGTCGCCGAACCATTCGGCACGCCAGGGCCGAGCCCGGTCGAGGCCGAACACATCCACGATGCCGCCGCGCACCGCGAACTCGCCCGCAACCGACACGGCGCTGACGCGGCGGTAGCCGAGGTCCACCGCGCCTCGGATGAGCTCGTCGCGGGCGCGACGCTCGCCTCGGCGCAGACGCAGGGAACCGTTGCGCACCACCTCGACGGGCAGGGCGGGCCGGAGCAGCCCGGCCGGCGAGGCCACGATCAGCGGGGGTGGGCCCTCCGCCACCAGCGCCAGGGCGGCCAGCCGCCGGCGGGTCACCTCCTCCGAGGGTGGCACCCGGTCGAACGGCGGGGTGTCGGCGGCAGGGAAGAGGCCGAGCCTGCTCGTCCCACCCCACAACGCCGCGTCCGAGCTGAGCGGCTCGGCCTCGGCACCGACCAGCAGCACCGGGGCGCCGGTGACCTCGCGCATCCACCAGGCGAGCAGGGAGGTGGCGCCGCCGGCAACGCCGCCCACCCTGCCACCCGCGAGGCTGACCAGCTCGCGCAGGCCGGGGGAGGTGCCGAGCCGCTCGCGCAGCGTGGCCACCTCAGTCGTCAGGCGCACGGTTGTACTCCGTCATGGCGCGGTCGAGGCCGTCGCGGATGATCGCCAGCACCGCGTCGGCCGCCCTCGAGAGCACAGCCGACACCGTGGCGCGCTCCTCTGGCGTGAACTTCTCGAGCACGTAGTCCACCATCTCATCCCGTTCGGCCGGCCGCGACACGCCGATGCGCACGCGCATGAAGTCCTGCGTGCGCAGCGAGGCAGCCACCGAGAGCACGCCTCGGTTGCCGGCTGCGCCCCCACCGCGTTTGAGGCGAAGGCGCCCCAGCGGAAGGTCGACATCGTCGTGCACCACGATGAGGTCGGCGGACGGCACACCATACCTGCCGAGCAGGTGCGCCGCGGCGCGGCCCGACACGTTCATGTACGTCTGGGGACGAGCGGTGACCACGTCGTAGCCCTCGATGGCCCCCTCGCGTACCTTGGCCGGACCCTCGCGGCGCTCGCGCGCGAACCGCCCTCGGGACTCCAACTCGTCAAGGCACATCCAGCCCACGTTGTGACGCGTGCGCGCGTACTCCCCCCCGGGATTGCCGAGGCCGATGACGAGTGATGCCATCAGCCGGCGGGCACAAGGTCGGGGATGGCCTCCCCGGGTAGCAGCGCGCGGGTCGCCGCGGTCATCGCGGTGGCCCCGGCAACAGTGCCGTGGTCGTGCCCCAGGCAATGGAGAAGCCCGTGGACCGCGAGCAGGCGCAGCTCCGCCGCGGCGTCACCGACGGCCTGCTCGACAGCGCGCTCCACGCTGATGGCGATGTCACCGACCCTGCCGGTCTCCCCCGCGGGGAAGGCCAGCACGTCGGTGGGCTCGTCACTGCCGAGGAAACGCGCGTTGAGCTCACGCAACTCGGCGTCGTCGGTCAGCCGCACCGCCAGCGACGCCCGCGCGGCGACACCGAGCGCGTCGCCGCTCTGACGCAGCAGCGCCGCCAGGCGGGCGCGCCGAACGGCCCCGACCTGGGTCGCCAGGCTCACGGAGTCGGCGCGCCGGACGCTCACCCTCATCGCCGCGCCGCGGACGTGCCCGGGCGGCCGCCCGACACCATGCCGCGCCCTCCCCGCTCGACGGGTTCAGCCCGCCTTGGCGCGGCGCTTCTTGGCGGCCACCAACTTTCGCTTGCGGCGGACCGATGGCTTCTCGTAGTGCTCGCGGCGACGGACCTCGGAGAGGATGCCGTTCTGCTTGATCTTCTTGTTGAAGCGTCGCAGAGCGCTCTCAAAGGTCTCGCCCTCGCGGACTTTGACCTCCGACACGGTCGGAATCACCTCCTTCGGGCCGCCCGCCCGGGCAGCAGGAATACGTTGACATCTGGCTGGTACGCGGCTGATTGTACCGACTGACCCGCCCTGCCCCGGACAGCCGGTTGTGGCACCGCCCCGGGCGGGGTGATGTCGAGAGAGTTCGCTGCCCTCGCGATCGCTGCGTGGGTCGCGGTGGTAGGCTGTCGACCACCGTACATCCGTTCGGAAGCGCCCATTCGTGCGAGGGCCGATGCCGTCCCTTCCCCTCGACGCCGATCAGCAGGCCGCCGTCGCCCACGGTGCGGGGCCGTGCCTGGTGCTGGCCGGTCCGGGTAGCGGCAAGACGCGCGTCATCGTGGAGCGCTTCCTGGCGCTGGCCGGCGGCGGGGTCGACCCCGCCGCGCAGCTGGTGCTGACCTATACCCGCAAAGCGGCGGCCGAGATGCGCGCCCGCGCGGAGGCGGCGCACGGCCCCTTCGCCGGTGAGGCTGCCACTGAGCAACTACCACTCGTTCGCCGGCCGGGTGGTTCGTGAATGGGGATGGTTGGGCGGCATCTCGCCAGCCTTCAGGATCGCCGACGAGGCGGAGCGATGGCTTCACCTCGAATCCGTGCTCGCCGAGCTTCGCCCCCGGACGCTGTGGAACCCGGTTCGTCCGCACGACCTCGTCGACTCCATCCTCGACGTCGTCGGCAAGGCCAAGCAGGAGCTGGTCACCCCCGAGCACTACGCGCGCTGGGCGGGGGCGGCGCTTGAGGCGTGCGAGGACCCCGCCGAACGTGCGCTGCTGGAACGGCACGTGGAGATCGCCGCGGTGTACGCCGCGCTCGACGAGCGCTACATGCGCTTCGCCATCCTCGACCATGACGACACCATCCTGCGAGCTGAACAGCTGCTGCGTGAGCACGACGCGCCGCGGCACGCCATCTGCGATGCCATCGAGTACGTCATGGTGGACGAATACCAGGACACCAACTACGCCCAGGCACGACTGGTCGAGACCCTGGTTGCGGGGCACCGCAACATCCTCGTGGTCGCCGACGACGACCAGGCGATCTACAAGTTCCGTGGGGCCAGCCTGGCCAACCTCGACCGCTTCTCCCGGAGCTACCCGGGGCATGCCCGGGTGGTGCTGTCGCACAACTATCGGAGCACACCATCGATCGTGGCCGCCTCGCGGTCGATCATCGCCGCGGCCGACCCGCTGTCGCGCATCGCCAAGACGCTGGTCGCGGAACGGGCCGACGGCGATCCCGTGGAGCTGTGGGAGGCGGCGGATGAACGCAGCGAGGTGGTCGGCGTCGCCGCCGAGTGCCGGCGGCTCATCGACACCGGCGCGGCCGCGACCGACATCGCCTGGCTCTTCCGCCGCCACACCGACATGCGCGCCGCCATCGCCGCTCTCCGTGAGGCGGGCGTGCCGTACCAGGTGCATGGCGGCCGCGGGTTCTTCACGCAGCCGGAGATCAAGGATGTGCTCGGCCTTCTTGGAGCCGCAGCCGACCCCGCCGACTCGCAGGCCCTGCTGCGCTGCCTGCAGCTGCCGTCGTGGAGGGTGAGCAACCGGGGGCGTCTCGCTCTGGTGCAGGTCTGCGCCGACAATGACGCGCCGTTGCTCGAGCTGTTGAGCTCCGCCGGCGTGCTCGAGGGCGACGACGCGTCGCGCGCGGCGCGGTGCATCGCCGACATGGAGGCGCTGCACGCCATGAGCCTGCGCGTCGACGTGCGCGAGGTCTTCTACGAGGCGCTGGAGCGGAGTGAGTTCCTCGGCCTCCTCGACCAGCAGGCCGAGCTGGCGCGGATGCAGATGGGCGCCAACCTCAACAAGTTCGGCGAGCTGCTCGAGGCCTTCGCCGACTGGAGCGACGACCACCGTCTGAGCACCGCGCTCCACTATCTCGAGGTCCTGCGCAACAGCCGGAACGCCGACGAGCTGGCCACCATCGACGCCGCCGACGACGGTGTGATGCTGCTCACCGCCCATTCCGCCAAGGGATTGGAGTGGCCGGTGGTGATCCTCTCGGGGTGCGTCGAGACTCGCTGGCCGGGCCGCTGGTCAGCCTCGCCCTCGGCGCTGGCGCTGCCGGCCGCGCTGGTCCCGGAGCTGCCGCCACCGGGCGACGCGGTCATCGACGAGGAGCGGCGCCTCTTCTACGTGGCCGCGACCCGTGCGCGCGATCGGCTCGTGCTGGCCCGCGCCCGCCGGTATCCGCGCAGCTTCAGGGACGAGGCACCATCACCCTTCCTCGCCGGGATGGCAGCGTCCGGGGTGACGCGCTCGCGCGACATTGCCACCGCGGCGCCGCTGCACGCGCGGCCGGCGCGCACCGCCGGGCCCCGGTCTGCCGAGCGGCTCGCCGTCGGCGTCTCGGACATCCGCGTGTTCAAGCAGTGCCCGCGGCGGTTCGAGTACCGCCATCGGTATCGCATGCCTGTGCGGCCGTTGTTGCAGAGCTGGTTCGGCACGCTCGTGCACGGTGTCCTGCAGAACGCGGCCATGCGGCGCATCGCCGGCGAGACCGTCGACCAAGACGTGGTCGCAGCACTCTGGAATGACGCATGGGCGACCGCTCGTGGACCCAAGGGCAACAACCCCGAGCTGCGCGGGCTCGGCGAGCAACAGTTGCGCCGCTACATCGCCAGTGACGCCTGGACCAACGCCGAGGTCAGCGCCGTCGAGGAGAGTTTCAGCCTGGCTCTCGACCACGCCGACGTGCGCGGTCGCTGGGACCGCCTCGATACGCAGGGCTCCGCCACCGCCGTCGTGGATTACAAGACCGGGCCACCGCGCGACGAGGAACGGTTGCGCAAGGACATCCAGGTGCGCGCCTACGCGGTGGCGGCGTCGCGACGCCAGCACTCCGACGAGGTCACCGTGGAGCTCCACCACCTGCAGACGGGCGAGGTGACGCGGGTGCCGTTCAGCCGTGAACAGCTCGACACCTCGTACCGCTACCTCTCGGTCACCGCCCGCGACCTGGCCGCAGCGTGGCGTGATGGCGACTTCCCGCCCCACCCCTCAACGTGGAACTGCCCGCGATGCGAGTACCGGACGATCTGCGACGAAGGTCGCGCCGCCGGCGAAGGCTGAGCCGGTCAGGCGACCGCCGTCCAGCGCCTCCAGTCGGGAGCGCCGGTGATCGGGCCCTCGGGCTCGACATCCTCGGGGAGCTCGGTGCGCCAGGGGAGCATCAGGTCGAAGACGACCTCCTGGATGGTCCAGAGGATGTCCATGATCTCGGTGATCTTGACCTGGCGCCGGTTGATCGCCTCCTCGACGGCGGTGAGAGCCTCGCGGTCGCCCGTCTTGGAGACCGCGCTGCGCGCGAAGCTGAACACGTCCTCGGCACGGGACTTGAGATCGGCCGGTGTCTCCTTGATGCTCTGGAGATGGATCTCCTCGCAGGCGCTGATGACCTCGTCGACACGCTCCACCAACCGGCGCAGGCGGGTGCGCTCGACCATCTCGCGGTGGTGACGCTGGCGTGCGTCGTGGACCTCCTGGGTCGCATTCTCAATCAGCAATTCAATCTCCTCGGGTTGGCGCCGGCAGCCGTGATACAGGTTCTGTAGACGTTTCGGTCACCACTGGACTCAAGACTATCGATCGTCAGCGTTGACATCAAGAGCACTTTTCGGATCAGATTGATGCATGGATCGCATCAATGCGGACTCCCTGCGCACCTTCCTCGAGGTCGCGCGCCTCGAGCACCTGGGGAGGGCGTCGGACGCGTTGCAGGCAGATCCCTCAACGGTCAGCCGCAAGATCGCCCGGCTCGAGCAGGAGATCGGCGTGCCCCTCTTCGAGCGGATCGGGCGCTCCATCCGGCTCACGCAGGCCGGCAAACGCTTCGTGGGCCGGGCCGAGCGACTGCTGAGCGACCTCCGCGAGGCGGTCGCCGACGCCGAGGGCACCGTCTCGGCAGAGTCCGGGGAGGTGCGGGTGGGATTCCTTCACACGGTGGGGGCCCGCTGGCTGCCGCAGCGGCTGGCCCGTTTCCTGCAGGCGCACTCGGGGGTGCGCTTCATCCTCGAGGAGGGGACGACGGCCGAGGTCGCCAGCGGGGTCCTCGCCGGCGACTATGACCTCGGCATCCTGGGACCGCCGCCGGTCAACACCCCCGACCTCGAGACGATCCCCCTCTTCCGCGAGCGCGTCGCGGTGGTGGTGCCCCTGGGCCATCGCCTGGCGGGCAGATCGTCGGTGGCGCTGAGCGACCTCGCGGACGAGCCGCTCATCCTGCCGAGGTCGCGGAGCGGTCTGCGCAAGGTGATCGACGACGCCTTCGCGGCGCAGGGCCTCAGCACCAAGGTGGCCTACGAGGGCGACGACTTCAGCATCGTCCAGGGACTGGTGGAGGCGGGTCTCGGCATCACGCTGATGCCGATGCCGCTGCCGTCGGCGTCCGGGCGGGTCACGGTCATCCCCCTGCGCGACCCGCCGATCGCGCGCACCATGGCCCTGGTGTGGGATCGCCGGCGCACGTTGCCCCCGGCAGCGCTCCTCTTCTCTCGAGAGCTGGTCAACGAGGTGGCCGATCCCTTCGACCCCCCGCCCGGCGGGTAGGCGACGCGACGGGCTCGCCCGCGCCCACCCGTACACTCGGCGGGTGATCGTCGTGATGATCGTCGCCATCGCCCTGGTGGCCGCCATCGGCGTCCTTGCGCTGGTCGGGGCACGGCGCCCCGTCGGCCCTGCGGCTGCGGAGAGGGCCGCGGACCCTGCCGCGGCTGCGCGCGCCCGGGCCGAGGCTGACCGGCTCATCGCTGACGCCCGTAACCAGGCACTGGCGGCGCGCGAGGCAGTGCGGGAGGAGGTCCTCGCCCGCGAGCAGGCAGTCGAGGCGACCGACGCCCTCGTCGAGGAGCGCGAACGCACCTACCGGGACCGGCGTGCAGTCTTCGACGACCGCCGCCACCTCCACAAGAAGCGTCGCGAGGAGATCGACGAGCGCATCGCCGCCGTCGCCGCCGCCCGGGCCGACGTGTCCGCTGCATTCCAGCGGGTGGCCGACCTCGACCGGGAGACCGCCGAGCGCCTGGTCCTCGAGCGCCTCGACGCCGAACTCGCCGCGGAGCAGCCGGGCCGCGTCGAGGCCGCCCTGGCCGAGCGCGCCGGTGAGGCGGAACCGGCGGCGCGGTCGCTCATCGTCGAGGCCATGGAGCGCCAGTTGAGCGGCCACGCCGACGGGGTTCCGCGGGCGGCCCCCCTCTCACTCGACGAGCTCGACGAACACGGCAGGGAGCGGCTGCTCAGCGCGCTGTCGGTCATCGCCGACGACACCGGGATGGAGCTCGGCGTCGATGAGGACCGCGCCCAGGCCACGCTGCGCGGCATGGACCCCATCGGTCGCGAGGTGGCGCGGCAGGCGGCGCTGGAGGTCGTGGATCGCAAGCTGCAGGCCGCCGACGTGCCCCCTCTGCTGCTGCGCACGCGGGGCTCCCTGACCAGCAAGGTTCGCCAGCTCGGCGAGCAGGCGTTGTGGGAGATGCAGATGGACGGGCGGCCTGAGCTTGCGGAGCTGATGGGCACCCTCCACTACCGGTTCTCCTACGGCCAGAACGCTCTCCTCCACTGCGAGGAGACGGGCCACATCTGCGGCGTGCTCGCAGCCGAGCTGGGCATGTCACAGGACGTCGCCAGGCAGGCAGGCACACTGCACGACATCGGCAAGGCGGTCGACCACGACGTGGAGGGATCGCACGCCATCATCGGCGGCGAGCTCCTGCGCGTGCTCGGCACCGACGCGGGGATCGTGCACGCCGTCAAGGCCCACCACTTCGATGAGGAGCCCACCACCGACCTCGCCATGCTGACCATCTGTGCCGATGCCATCAGCGCGTCGCGCCCCGGCGCGCGCCGCGACACGCTGGCCACGTACCTGGCCCGTCTGGAGCAGCTCCAGACCATCGCCACGCGCCACTCCGGCGTGGAGCGCGCCTTCCCGCTGCAGGCCGGCCGCGAGGTGCGCATCTTCGTTCGCGCCAAGCAGGTGAAGGACGCGCAGGTCGCCGAGCTGAGCAGTGAGATCGCTCGTGAGATCGAGTCCGAGATGCAGTACCCGGGGATGATCAAGGTGACCGTCATCCGCGAGACCACCGCCACGGCAACGGCGCCGGCGCAGATCGCGGCCGTGCAGGAGGCCAACCGCCGGCGCGCCAATGGCGACGACGATGGCGAGCCGGGCACACCGGATGACGGCGAGGACACCGCCGTGGAGGCGGCTGCGGACACGGCCTGACGGCGGTCCTCTCAGGTGACCCGGGTTCGCAACCCGGCGATCAGCTGCGCCGTGCCCGCCGGGTCCTCATGGAAGAAGAGGTGACCCGCGCCGTCGAACACCTCCAGGGTCGCGTTGGGGATGCGTTCGGCGAGCAGCTCGGCGTTGGCCAGCGGCATGACCGCGTCATCGCTGCCGTGCATCACCAGCGTACGGCAGCGGATCAAGGGCAGCGCGTCCCAGGCGTCGTGCGCACGGGATGCGGCCAGCTGCGCCTGGAAAGCGCGCGCAGCGATGGGTCGGCGAGCGCGGTCGCGCACCTGCGCCTCGATGAACTCGGGATTCGCCTCGCGGAACCTGCGCGAATAGAGGACTGTGCAGGCGACCCGGTACGCCTCCTCGGGGGTGCGTGCCCCCTTGCCGAGCAGGGCTGCGGTTGCGGCCGGGTCCGGCTGGCGCACCAGGTGAGCGGTGCCCGGCCCGGTTGCCGCCAGCACAAGGGCATCGACCCTGTCGGCATGCCGGGCGGCGACCTGCTGGGCGACCATGCCCCCGAACGAGGCGCCGACGATCGTAGCGCTGGGGATCGCAAGCGCATCGAGCACCGCTGCGGCGTCATCGCCGAGATCCGCGGTCGTGAACGGACCGGACGCGGGCTGCGACGCTCCGATGCCCCGCTGGTCGTACACCGCAACACGGAACCATGGCGTGAGCAGTGGGAGCAGTGGGGCGAAGACGACGCGCGTCGCGCCCAGCCCGGGGATCAGCAGCAGCGGCGGCCCACTGCCGTCGACAGTCACCGCGAGCGCGGTGCCATCCGCCGCCGGCGCGCGCATCTCATCCACCGCCCGGATGCTACCCGGCCGCGCGACGGTGCCCGCCGGGGACAATCGAGGATGGTCGCCAGCGCGCACAGTGAGGACCATCGTGCGATCGACGGAGCTCGCCATCGACACCAGCCGGGCGCGGGTGGTCGACATCACCGACGGCATCGAGGCGTTCGTGCGCGGCGCTGGAGCGGGACTGCTCTCCATCCTCGCGCTGCACGCCACGGCGGGCCTCGCCCTCATGGAGACCGGGAGCAGCTCCGAACGCGACCTGGTGGCGGCCCTGGAGCGCCTGCTTCCCCGTGACGATCGCTACGCGCATCACCACGGCGGCGCCGGCCACGGCGCCGATCACCTCCTTCCGGTCCTGGTCAGCCCCTCGCTGACGCTGCCGGTCGACGGAGGCAGGCTTGCCCTGGGCACGTGGCAGCGCGTCGTGCTCGTCGACCTCAACCCCGACAACCCCAGCCGGCGGGTCAGGCTGGACCTCGTGGCCGGCTGACCCGAGCCCGAGAATACCCGTCATGCCACAGCGGTTCTTTGTCGACAGCGGTGACGTCGAGGGTGCGCGCGTCGTGCTCTCCGGTCCGGCCGCACACCACGTCTCCCGTTCGCTGCGCATGCGCGCCGGCGAAACCATCGTGGTCGTCGACGGCGACGGCCTCGAGCGCGGCGTGGTGCTGCGCCGGCTCGATGCCGACCGGGTCGAGGGCGACGTCACCTGGACGCGGCCGGTCACCGGTGAGCCTGCGCTGCGCATCACGGTCGTGCAGGCACTCCCCCGCGAGCGGATGGAGGACTGCATCGACCTGCTGGTCGAGGTGGGGGCTGCAGAGGTGCGCCCGGTGATCACCGAGCGGGTCGTCAGCCGGCCTGCGCCGGACCGCACCAGCGGGCGTGCGCGCCGCTGGCAGGCCGTCGCGGCCGAGGCGGCCCAGCTCGCCGGGCGCGGGGTGATCCCGCGCGTGCACGAGGCCACCGCGCTGCGCGATGCGCTGTCGGCGCTCGACGGATCGGGTCGACTCATCGCCTGCGCGTTCGACGGCGGACCGTCACTTGCCGACATCGACGTGGACACGGGACGGCCGCTGGCGCTGTGCATCGGCCCCGAAGGGGGTTTTGGCGAGCGCGACCTCGAGGTCCTGCGCAGCGCCGGTGCGGAGATGGTGCACCTCGGTGCGCGCATCCTGCGCACGCGCTACGCGGGGGCGATCGCCTGCGCGCTGCTGCTGGCTCACGCAGGCGACCTACGTGACCGCGTCGCACCTGAGCCGGTGCAGTGAGCGCCACCCCACCGCTGCGGGTCTCGGTGACAGCGCTGGGGTGCAAGGTCAACTATGCCGAGATGGCGGACCTGGCAGGGCGGCTGGCGGCGGCCGGCTGCGACGTGGTCAGCGCCGAGCAGCCGGCGGATGTCCGCGTGCTCAACTCCTGCACCGTGACCGTGGCGGCCGACGCCACCACGCGCCAGCGACTGCGCCGTCTGCGACGTGCGGACCCCGAGGCCCACATCGTCCTGACCGGGTGCAGCGTCGACGGCAACCCCCAGACGTACCTGCGTCGGGATGCACACGGCCGCGCCCTGCTCCCCGATGGCGTGGACGCCGTGTTCGCCAACGCGCAGAAGGAGGAGATCGCCGGGCACGTCATCGAGATCGCGACCAGCCGTGCGGCCCTCGCCGCGGCGCCCGCGACCGCGGCCACCGCGCGCAGCCGTGCCTTCGTCAAGATCCAGGACGGGTGCAACCATCGTTGCACCTACTGCTCGGTGTGGCGGGCGCGCGGCGTGTCGCGTTCGATCCCCGCCGCCGAGGTTCGCGAGCAGGTGCTGCGTGCGGTGGACTCCGGCCACCGCGAGATCGTGCTCACCGGGGTGGACCTGGGCTCGTACGGTCGCGACACCGGCGACCACCTCGCCGGGATGACCGCCTGTGTCCTCGAGGATGTCGGGAGCCGGGCTCGCGTTCGCCTGAGCAGCGTCAACACCAACGACGTCACCGACGAGCTCATCGAGCTGAACGGACATCCCCAGCTGTGCTCGCACTGGCACATGCCCCTGCAGAGTGGCAGCGACGCCATCCTTCGCGCGATGCATCGCGGCTACCGGCAGCGCCAGTACCTGCGGGTCTGCGCCTCGCTGCGCGCGGTGAACGCTGACACGGAGTTCACCAGCGACGTCATGGTGGCATTCCCGGGCGAGTCCGACGCCGATCACTCGGCCACGCTGTCGCTCATCACCGAGACCGAGATGCTGGCTGTCCACGCCTTCCGGTACTCGCCCCGCGCGGACACGCCGGCGGCGTCGCTGGCGGCGCGGGTCGACGATCGCACCGCGCGCCGGCGGAGCGTCGAGGTCCGCCGCGCGGCGACGCTCTCGGGCGAGCGCAGGCGTTCCCGGTCGATCGGTTCACTGCAACGAGTTGTCTGGAACCGCGTCGAGGCGGGCGTGGCCCACGGGGTCGGTGACACCTACCTCGACATCGTCGCCACCGCACGCACGGGGGTGCGCCCCGGCGGCGTCGCGGCGGTGCGCGTGGAACGGCTCGAGGCCGGTCGCCTCCACGCTACGCTGGTGGCGACGTGACCGACTGCCTGTTCTGCTCCATCGCCGCGGGCGAGGTCCCCGCCACCCTCGTGCACGAGGACGACGCGGTGGTCGCCTTCCGCGACATCAACCCGCAGGCGCCCGTGCACGTCCTGGTGATCCCGCGTGAGCACATCGGCTCAGCCGCCGAGCTCGCGGCGCCCCACGACGGCCTGTGGGCTCGGCTGTTGCACGTCGCGCAGCAGCTCGCCATCGCGGAGGGCGTCGCTGGGCGGGGATTCCGATTGGTCACCAATGTCGGTGGTGAGGGCGGGCAGACGGTCCACCACCTGCATCTCCACCTCCTCGGTGGACGCGCGATGGCCTGGCCCCCGGGGTGAAAAGAAGGAGGCCCGTGCGCGGCGCTGGTCACGACGGCGGCCGGCGGCGAGGCCGTGCTACCCGCGCAGCGCGTCCTTGAGCGAGTCGAAGAACCCCTTGCGCACCTCGGCAGGCCGTCCTTCACGCTGGCCGAGCTGCTCGTAGAGCTCGCGCTCGACGCCACTGACGTGGGTCGGGATGGCCACGTGGACGATGCACAACTGGTCCCCTCGCCGGCCGCTGCGCACATGCGGCACGCCCATCCCGGCGATCTTGAGGATCCGGCCGTGCTGGGTTCCCGGTGGCACCTCCACCTGGTGCTGGCCGTTGACGGTCGGCACGGTGATGTGGTCACCCAGCACCGCCTGGGGAACGCTCACCGCCAGCTCGTAGAGCAGGTCCTGGCCGCGCCGCACGAGGTGCGGATGGGGGGCGATCCTGAAGCCCACGTAGAGGTCTCCGCGATGGCCGCCGCGCGGGCCGGCCTCGCCCTGGCCGGCATAACGCAGGGTGACGTCCTCGTCGACGCCCGGAGGGATGGTGATGTCGAGCTTCTGGCGCTCGTCCACCCGACCCTGGCCGCGGCACGTGGGGCAGGGCTGCTCCACGATGCGCCCCTCCGCGTGACAGCGAGGACAGGCGCTGACGTTGACCATCTGGCCGAAGATGCTCTGCACGCTGCGCCGTACCTGGCCGCTGCCTCCGCAGTCGGGACACTGCGTGGCCTGGGTGCCCGGGGCGGCCCCGCTGCCGTTGCACTCGGCGCACATTCCCTTGCGCGGGACCTCGACGGTGCGGGTGGCGCCGAACACCGACTCCTCGAAGCTGATGTCGACGGTCATGCGAAGGTCGGCGCCCGGCTGGGGGCCGCCCTGGCGACGCCGTCCGGCGCCGCCGAAGAACATGTCGAACAGGTCGAAGGCGGAGTCGAAGGAGAACCCGCCCATGTCCGGCATCCCGTTGGCGGAATGTCCGAAGGTGTCGTATCGCTGACGCTTCTGCGGGTCGCTCAGCACCGAGTACGCCTCGCCGACCTCCTTGAACCGCTCCTCGGCCTGTTTGTCACCCTGGTTGCGGTCGGGGTGGAACTCCATGGCGAGCTTGCGGTACGCCTTCTTCAGCTCGGCGGGCGTGCAGCTCCTCTCGACGCCGAGGACCTCGTAGTAGTCGCGCTTGGCGGTTGCCACCTACTCGGCCTCCCCGTGCGCGCCGGGGTGGATCACCCGCACCAGGGAGGGACGGAGCACGCGGTCGTGCAGGCGGTAGCCGCGCTGGACCTCGGCCCCGACGGTGTCGACATCGACGGCCGCTCCCTCCTCGCTGCCGATCGCCTCGTGCAGCGAAGGGTCGAAGGGATGGCCCGTGGCCTCGATGGGGACCACGCCGAGCTTCCCGAGCGCTGCCTCGAACTCGCGCACCACCAGCTCGAGACCGCTCACGAAGAACTCCTCCGTGCCCGCCTCGGCCGCGTGGGCCACGGCACGCTGCAGGTTGTCGAGCACCGGCAGCAGCGCCTTGGCGGCCTCCTCGCTGGCGTACCGCGAGCGGTCGGCCAGCTCCTGCGTCTTGCGCCGCCGGAAGTTCTCGAAGTCGGCGGCGAGCCGCAGGTAGCGCTCGTCCGGCTCGGGGGCCGGCCCCGCCGTCAGCTCGGCGTCAGCCTCGGGGGCGGGTTCGGCGGCGTCATCGCCGGCCGCGGTCGCCTCCGCCGCCTCCTGCTCGAGCTCCCGTGGCGTCATCGCAGCGTCCGGCTCAGCGAATCACCCACCCGCGTCGCCACGTACCGCACCCTGGGCGCGACCTGCGAGTACTGCATGCGCGTCGGCCCGAGGACCCCGAGCGTGCCCCAGCGCTGGGTACCGACCCGGTACGTGGTCATCACCAGGCTGCACTGCTGCAACTGCTCGACGCCCGTCTCGCGGCCGATCATGATCTGGGTCCCGTGGTCGGTCTCGATGGCGGCGAGCATCTCGCCGAGCACCCTCTCCTCCTCGAGCAGGTCGAGGACCTCGGTGAAGCGCCCCACGTCACCGAACTCGGGCTGGTGCAGGAGGTTGCGCACGCCGTCGTGGACCACCAGGGTGTGCTGCCCGGCGTCGACTGACTCCATCACCCCGGCGACCGCCGGCGCCACCTCGGCCCACAACGAGCCGGCCGGTTCCGCGGCCGTGACGGACACGGCGGCGACCTGACGGGCGTCGCAGCCCTCCAGCACGACGTTGAGCCGGTGGGCGAGACCGCTCAGCTCGGACTGCGCAGCGTCACGTGTCAGCGCGATCGGTTGCTGGCGGATGAGGTTGCCATCGAGAACGACGAGCACCAGGACGTGACGTGGCTCCAGCGAGATGAGGTCGAGGTGCTTCAGCCGCGCACCCAGCGCGCGAGGCCCGGTCACCATGCTGACCGCGTCGGTGGCCAGGGCGAGGGCCCGCGCCGCCACCTCGAGGGTCTCCTCGAGCCCAGCGGCCAGCTGTGCGAAGAACGGGTCCATCTGGCGCCTCACCGCCACCGGGACCGGCTCCTCCTCCATGAGGAAATCCACGTAGTACCTGTACCCCAGGTCCGACGGCACCCGGCCCGCCGAGGTGTGCGGCTGGAGCAGGTAACCGACGTCGACGAGGTTGGCGAGGTCGTTGCGGATGGTGGCCGACGACCATGACGCCAGGTGCGCCGCCAGCGCGTGTGAACCAACCGGCACCCCGGTGCGCGTGTAGTCCGCGACCACCGCCTTGAGGATCTGCTGCTTGCGCGCGTCCAGCGGGATGGGGACGGGCATGTCCAAGCTCACTCTCCTTCGCGGCCCGCGTCGCGGCCTCTTAGCACTCGTAACAGTCGAGTGCTAAATGGTACCACGGGCCGGCGCCACCGGCTCCAGTTGCGGCTCGGCACAGGCGCCGGCGTGCAGCAGGTCGAGAACCTCTGCCGCCTTCCACGGCTCCATGGCATTGGCCGTCGCGAGAGAGAGCCCGGCGCGGACCAGTGCGGCGATGACGGGCGGCGCGGGTGGCTGATGGATGCGCGTCCGGTTCATGCGCTGCAATCGTGATGAATCCGCGACCGGACTTCCAGCGCCGAGAGCACTTCGTGACCTCGCCGTCCGGAGTGGTCCGACCCCTCTGCGCAGGCGTTACACCGTGACCACAGTGACGCCAGCGAAGGCGACGATCAGCCGGGGTGGGTGAGGCGAAGCGCCAGCTGGTTGAGCACGTCCTCGCCGCGCGGGGTCACCCTGGCCCGGCGGCCGTCGAGCGTGAGCAGACCGGCTCGTTCAAGCTCCCGCGCCTCGATGACCGCGCCGTCACGCCGCAGCCGCACACCCTCACCAAGACGCAGGCCGAGCATGATGTCCTCCTCCTCGTGCATCGCGGCGTCGATCCATTCGACGTTCACAACCGCGAGCGGGGAGGCGGTGCGAGCGGCCACGTAACCGTGCACGTCCCGGCCATGCTCGTAGCGGAACGACAGAGCTGCCGGCTCCGGACTCAGGCCCAGCCCGCCGGCCAGCCTCACCGGGAGGTGGCCGTGGGCGCCGACGCCGGCCGCCGCGTAGTGGCCATTGCGCCAGTAGACGAGGTTGTGCCGGCAGCGGCGCCCGTCGCGGGCGAAGTTGCTCACCTCGTACTGCGCGTACCCGGCGCCGGCCAGAGCCTCGACCGCGAGGTGGTGCTGGCGCAGAGCCGCGTCGGGGTCGACGACGCGCACCTTGCCCTCGGCCACTGAGCGGTGCAGCGGGGTGCCGTTCTCGACGGTCAGCTCGTAGCACGAGACGTGGTCGGGGCCGGCGTCGACCACCGCGCCCAATGTCTCCAGCCAGCGCTCATCGTCGAGTCCGGGCACCGCGTAGATGAGGTCGGCGCTGACATTGTCGAAACCGGCCTGGCGGGTCTCGGTGAGCGCCTCCAGGGCGCGTTGCGCATCGTGGACGCGCCCCAGGAAGCCGAGGACGTCCGCGTGGGTGCTCTGAACGCCGACGCTCACCCGGTTGAAGCCGGCGGCGCGCCACGCCCGGGCACGGCGGACCGAGCAGCTCGAGGGGTTGACCTCGAGCGTCACCTCGGCGTCGGCTGAGAGTGCCACTGCGCCGCGCACCTCATCCATCAGCTGCGCCATCAGCCCGAGGTCGAGCAACCCCGGCGTACCGCCGCCGACGAAGACCGTCTCCAGCTGCTGACCGTCGAGCACCCGCCCCAGGGCACGCACCTCGCCTCGCAGCGCCGCGATGTACTCGTGCTGCCCCCGCGCGCCGGCCACCGACACGAAGTCGCAGTATTCGCACTTCCTCTCACAGAAGGGGACGTGGAGATAGAGCGCGCTGACGTCACCGATCGACACGGCACCCACTCTACGACCCGCGGCGGCCACGGCGGCCCAGCTCACCGAACCCGGGCTAGATCAGGTGCACCGGCGAGTTGGCGTAATTGACCGCGATGGTGAACGTGTCGGATGCGGTGCCGCTGGTCAGGGAGTAATGCAGCTGCCAGTACGTGTTGGTGCTGCCACTGCTGTAGCCGCCCGCGTAGTTCGACGGGACCTGCAGCTGGAAGAGCAGCCAGCGTCCGTTGAAGAAGGTGCTCGAGCGCCCCCCGCAGCTCCCCCCGATCGGGTAGGTGTTCACCAGCGCCTGGTTGACATTGGGCTGGATCTGCGGCGATGCGCAGGCGTCGGCGGTGTTGACCGTCCCGCCGAGGCTGCTGATCGGCGTGCTCCTGCTGATGCCGAGGTCATAGACCGGAACCCCGCTGCTCGAGGAGAACAGACAGCCGCCCTGGCCGGCTCCTCCACAGCTGGCATCGTCGGGGTTGAGGATCGAGATGGCGTTCTGCCCGCTGACGTCACCGGGGTCGTAGATGTAGAAGTTGACCGTCTGACCGGCGTAGTCTGCCGGGAGCTGGAAGAGCGGCACCGAGAACCCGCCCGAACCGGCGGTGATGATCGGCGTGTAGACGGCGAGCTCGTCGAGAGCCGACACCTGGCATCCCGGGTCGGCGCACACCACCGGGCCCGCCGTGGCCAGCTGGATGTCGTATCCCTTGTGCGCCCTCGAGCACTGCGAGGCGCCAGCTGTCGTCGACGGGGCGCAGTCCCTGGTAATCCAGCATGTCGACGCGCATCCGGTACGACCCGGGCGCCAGCGAGCCGGCGGCGAGCGGCTTGACGACGTGGAAGATGTTGTACGTCGTCCCGCCCGACGTCCACGACGTGGAGGCGGCGGGAGCGGAACCGACGTCGACCCACTGGTGGTAGACGTTGTTGAGGATGTAGTTGAACACGCCGGCGTTGGAGGACGCCGACAGCGTCTGGGTCGGGTAGCGGACGTCGACGAACGAGGTGACCGCGCCGCCGGTGACGGTGACGTTGAGCGGATCGACCACGACCTGGCTGAGCGGCGTGTCGCTGGTGTGGTCGAACCGGTCCGTGACCTTGAACAGGGTGTACTCCATCGCCGAATACTGGTCGGTGTAGGTGTTGCCGGAAAAGCTGCCATCCTGCTCGTGCAGGTTGTACCCGTTGCTCGCATTCAGCCCGCCGTCGGGCGCGAAGGCCGGGTTGTACACACGCGCGTAGGCAGCAGAGCACCGTCGACGGCACCGTCAGCGAGAAGTTATATCCGCCCCGCTCGGGCAGCGCCTGAGCCCCTGCCGTGGTGAGGGTGGCGTCCGTTGACGTCGGTGCCGAGGTTGGCGCTCAGCGCGTGGACGTCGGTCGAATTCCCCATCGAAGTTACCGGATTGGTCGTCACGCTCTGCTGGCAGGAGATGTTCGTGTTCTGGTTGTACGGGTCGTAGGCATCTCCCTCGGATCGCGGGTTCCCGTACCCCTCCGACCGCAGGAAGTAGTAGTTGTTCGAGGAGCCGAGCTGGTCGACGCTGCTGCCCAGCTGCGCGCCCGGCTGGCCCAGCGAGATCGGCGGCAGGAAGAACGCCGTGTCGGTCGCCGCCACGACGTGGTCGGTGAAGCCGAGCACGTGGAGGAAGGTGGGCTGAACGTACGCGCTGACCGTGACCTGGAGCTTGTTGTCGGCGCAGGGGTTGACGATCGACCCGCAGCCGGATGGGTAGCGCGACACCGTGACCGTCACGGTGTGGCCGTTGATGGTGCTGCCGTTGGCGAGGCCGTCGCGTGCGGTGGCAGCGCAGGCGGCGGCGCCGGCCGTCCCGGCGCACGAGGTGGTGGAGTTGGTGCCGACGGGCAGGCCGACGGGCATGTAAGGCACGCCCGCCAGCGCCGCCGCGGCGGCGGCGCGTTCGGCTCCGTTGTAGGTGAGGTACGCCATGCCGGCGTCGACTGCAAGTCCGGTGGCCGCGAACAGCACGATGACGACCAGCGCGAAGATGGGCATCACCTGGCCACGGCTGGTGGTGTGACGGCGGCGGCGCGACTGCGCTCGATCGGTGCTCATGTTCCTCAGGTTCCTGACTCGGATGGCGCGAAGCACATGACGGAGTATTGCGACGTCTGCATGTTGAAGAAGGAGACCGGCGCTGACGCCTGGAAGTGGTAGAGGATTCGGACGCCGACGGCCAGCTCGTTGGGGTGCTGCTGCGTGCGCTTGTCGAGCGTGTAGCCCGCCGTGCCCTGCAGCGTCCAGGTGCCGCTCACCGGCTTGTACACGTCGACCGGGTCACCGGCAGCGTACTTGCCGGCGATGTTGGCGCTGTCACTGCACAGGCTGGACGCTGCTGAGCAGCTCCCGGCGACCGCACAGGGGTCGTAGATGTCGATCTCATCGAACGACGAGACGTTGCTCATCCCCTTGGTGACGGTGGTGATCGCGGTCACGATGTCCTGGTCGACGGCGCACGGGTTGGTGGTGCTGCCACCCATGCAGGTGGCGCTCAGCGCGCCCGCCGAGCCATAGCCGTAGTTGCCCACCTCGGCGCCCAAACGGCTTCCCGCCCGAGCCGACTGTCCGGCGACGTTGAGGTCGGAGATGAAGGCGCCGGCGGTGTAGACGCCCATGAAGAGCAGCAGGCACACGGGCAGCACGAAGCAGAGCTCCATCACTGCCTGCCCGCGCTGGGGGCGTCTGCGCGGTCTGCTCATGACCCTGGCGCGTTCTGCGGTTCGAGGCGGAAGGTCTTGGTCGTGGTGAGGTTGACGTTGCCCGCGATGCCGGTGAAGAAACGGTACGCATAGCTCACCTTCAGGGCGACGAAGGAACTCTGGCCGTTGTAGACGTTGCGGGCGGACGGCGGCCAGGGGGGGCAGCCCGACGCGTCGCCCGAGACGCACTGGCTCGAATACTGACCGCCGTTGAGCACGCTGACGGTGGGGCTGCTGCCGGCACCGATGAACTTGTACTGGTTGACGCACTCGAGGGTGCCGTCGACACCGGTGGGCCCGCCCGAACAGCCGGTCTGGATCACCGGCGTGCCATCGCTGTGGACGGTGAACCCGTCTCCGGAGGCGTTGGTCACCAGCTCCTCGACGTCGATCTCCGAGACGGTCACCAGGGATGTTGCCCCGATGCTGGCCGACGCGGCCATGCGCTGCAGGCCGGTGATGTCGGCGTTGGCCAGCTTGCCAAGGCCGGCGATCGAGTTGCTGCCCACCGTGGTGGCCTGGTCCATCGCATTGAAGCTGAAGAGCAGGAAGCCGCCGTCGATCATCGCGAAGATGACGAAGAAGAAGATCGGGGCGACAAGCGCGAACTCGACCATCGACTGGCCGCGCGGGCGCCGTCGTCGTCCCAGGGACGTGACGGCAGGACGGGACCGCGCGGAGCGCATGGGCCACATCATCCGGGCCCCCGGTGGCAACTCCGGGGGCATCGGGAGAGTTGTTACACGCGCTTCGCACCGCCGTGAGCGAACTCGCCGGTCCGCCCCGGTCGGCGAGACCGCGGGGGGCTCAGCGGCGGGGCTTGGGCCTGCCCCTCGCCGGCCGGCTGGTGGGGGCATCGCCGGCGGCCGGGGGCCGGCCCGCCGCCCCTCGTGCGGCGGCGCGCTCGACCATCCGCGCCCTGGCGCGCCGCGCCGGCGCGCCGAGGAGACGGCTGAACCCCGGGTACAGCGTGACCGTCGCGAACAGCCCGATGACGTCGGAGAGCGCGATGAGCAGGCCGTCGGACAGCTTCAGGTTCCTGATGAACTGGTCGCTGGACTGGGCGGCGTTCTGGGGGTGCACGAAGACCGTGCTGACCATCAGTGACAGCAGCGCGTACATGACGCCGAGCGAGAGCGACTCGAGGAGGCGGAGGTTGCGCGGCTGACCGGTCAGCCGCCGTGCCAGCGGCATCACCACCACGCAGGCGATCACCAGGTACTGGGGCTGGAAGAAGAAGAGGTCGATGATCAGCGGGTTGGTGTTCGAGGTCACGTGGATGAGCGCGCCGACCGGGACCTGCACGAGGAAGGCCAGGCCGAGGAGGGCCAGCAGCCCTCTCGCGGTCCAGGGGACGTCGCGGCCGTCGATGGCGGCCAGCCCCTGCCGGCGTGGCCCTGCCGGTTTGGGCGACGGCTTCGGCGAGGGCGGCGTCGCCGGCTCCGGGACGACGACCTCTGCGCTCCTCGGCTTGGCGGGACGGCGTCGCTTGCGGGCGGCCACTACTCGTCCAGCTTGAGGACGGCCATGAATGCCTCCTGCGGGATCTCGACGTTGCCCACCCGCTTCATGCGCTTCTTCCCCTCCTTCTGCTTCTCGAGCAGCTTGCGTTTGCGGGTGATGTCGCCGCCGTAGCACTTGGCGAGGACGTCCTTGCGCATCGCCGAGACGGTCTCGCGGGCGATGATCTTGCCTCCGATCGCCGCCTGGATGGGTACCTCGAAGAGCTGCCGGGGGATGAGCTTGCGCAACCGCTCGGCGAGCCTGCGGCCCTGGAAGGCGGCCTTGTCGCGGTGGACGATCATCGACAGCGCGTCGACCCTCTGCCCGCCGACCAGGATGTCGAGCTTGACCAGCTTCTCGGCGCGGAAGCCGGTGAGCTCGTAATCGAGCGAGGCGTAGCCCCGGCTGCGCGACTTGAGCTGGTCATAGAAGTCGTGGATGATCTCGCCGAGCGGAAGGTCGTAGATCAGGGCGACACGCTCGCCCGGCTGGTACTGCATGTCGATGAGCTCGCCACGGCGATCCTGGCACAGCTCCATCAGCGCCCCCACGTAGTCGGCGGGCACGAAGATGGTCGCCCGGGTCCGCGGCTCCTCGATCACCTCGACGTGGGCCGGGTCGGGCAGCATGGCCGGGTTGTCGATGGCGATCATCTCGCCGCTGCGCATCCGGACCCGGTATTCGACGGTGGGAGCAGTGGTGAGCAGCTCGAGGTTGAACTCACGCTCGAGCCGCTCCTGCACGATCTCCATGTGCAGCAGGCCGAGGAATCCACAGCGGAAGCCGAAGCCCAGGGCCACCGACGATTCCGGCTCGTAGACCAGCGAGGCGTCGTTGAGGTTGAGCTTGGAGAGCGCCTCCTTGAGGTCCTGGACGTCGTCGGAATCGATCGGGAAGATGCCCGCGAAGACCATCGGGGTGACCGTCCGGTAGCCGGGAAGAGGCCGCGGAGCCGGGTTGACGGAGTCAGTGACTGTGTCACCGACCTTGCTGTCGCGCACATCCTTGACGGAGGCGACCACGTACCCGACCTCGCCGGGGCTGAGCGAACCGGTGGATGTCATCTGTGGCCGGAACACCCCGGTCTCGTCGACCACGAAATCCTTCTGGGTGGCCATCATGCGGATGCGCTGTCCCTGGCGGATGACGCCGTTGATCACCCGCACGTAGACGATGACCCCGCGATAGACGTCGTACTTGCTGTCGAAGATCAGAGCCTGCAGCGGCGCGGTCGCATCCCCGGAGGGAGGGGGCACCCGCGCCACCACCGCCTCGAGGATCTCATCGATGCCGATCCCCTGGCGGGCGCTGGCCAGCACCGCCCCATCACCGGGCAGACCGATGACGTCCTCGATCTCGCGCCGCACCAGCTCGGGATCGGCGGCCGGCAGGTCGATCTTGTTGATCACCGGGATGATCTCGAGGTCGGCCTCGAGGGCGGCGTAGACGTTGGCAAGGGTCTGGGCCTCGATGCCTTGGGAGGCGTCGACCACCAGCAGCGCGCCCTCGCAGGCCGCCAGGGACCGCGACACCTCATAGGCGAAGTCGACGTGGCCCGGGGTGTCGATGAGGTTGAGCTGGTAGGTGACGCCATCGACTGCTCGATAGTCGAGTTGGACCGCCTGCGCCTTGATCGTGATGCCGCGCTCGCGCTCCAGGTCGAGGGTGTCGAGAAGCTGGTCCTGCATGTCACGCATCGCCACGGTGCCGGTGCGCTCCAGCAGCCGGTCGGCAAGCGTCGACTTGCCGTGGTCGATGTGGGCGATGATGCAGAAGTTGCGGATCAGACCGAGGGCGTTACCGGGCACGAACGGCCATCCTAGCCGCGTCCGCTCCAATATGATCCGGCGCATGGCCGCCCGCAGCCGCGTGACCTCGAGCCGCCGCGTCGCCGCCGACCCCACCGGGGGCAAGCGCGCTCTCGTCCTCTGTGGCGGGGGGATCACCGGCCTCACCTACGAGATCGGTGCCCTCCGCGCCCTCGACGACCTCCTGGTGGGCAGCACCGTCAACGATTTCGACGTCTACGTCGGCACCAGCGCGGGCTCGATGATCGGTGCCCTGCTGGTCAACGGCATCACCCCGACCGAGATGGCACTCGGCCTGGAGGGCACCAACCAGATGTTGCGACCGCCGTCGCGGTGGGGGATCTACCGCCCCAACCTCGGTGAGGTCGCGGGACGCCTCGGCAAGCTGCCGCGGCTGACACAGGAGATCGTGTGGGAGCTGGCCCGTCACCCCGGGAAGCTCAACCCCGTCGACATCCTGGGGATGCTCAGCCCCCTGCTGCCCTCGGGGGTGTTCAGCAACGTCGAGCTGGTCCGCTTCCTCGAGCGACTGCTGGAACGCGAGGGGTGTACCAACGACTTCCGCCAGCTGTCCACCGAGCTGCACATCGTCGCCTGCGCGCTGGACTCGGGTCAGCGCGTGGTGTTCTCACGGTTCAACGAGCGTGCCCACGTGCCCATCTCACTGGCCGCGGCGGCGAGCAGCGCGATCCCGATGCTCTTCAGGCCGGTGCGCATCGACGACGTCGACTACGTCGACGGCGGTATCAAGGGCATCTCCGCGATCGACGTGGCGGTGGACCGCGGTGCCACGCTGATCGTGGCCATCAACCCGATCGTCCCCGTGGACACCCGCAACCTCACTCCCCCGGAGGGCATGCGCGAGCTGGTCGGCGACCACCTCGCCGACATGGGCATGCGCGGCGTGTACAACCAGGTGTTCCGCGGGATGCTCCACGACGGGCTTCTCGACCACATCAAGCTGGTGCGCCACAACCACCCTGACGTCGACATCCTGCTGATCGAACCCCGGCCCGACGACGAGAAGATGTTCTTCCATGAGCTGATGTCGTACAGCGCGAGGCTCATGGTCCTCCAGCACGGCTACGAGTTGGTCAGCAACGGCCTCTACGACACCTGGGGTTACCTGCGCAGGATTCTTCCCAAGCACGGCATCCACATCTCGCGCCGGAACATCGAGCGCAAGCCGGTGACGGTGCCCGTCGCCAGCTACCGCACCCCCAACCTGCTGCAGCGACTGATGCGCCAGACAGTCTTCGCTAGGCGGCCGTTCCTGTCGCTCGTCGACGACGAGGCGGAGGCGGTGTGAGCGGCGATCATCCGGGCCGGCAGGAGGTGGAGAAGAGCGGCGGCGCCCCCGTCGAGGAGGGGCCGCCGACGACGCCCGACCAGGCACTCGAGCAGGGCGACAGCGGCAGCGAACAGCGTCCTGACAGCGACCAGGCCGGCCGCGAGCCCGACGAGCGCGGAGCGGGCTAAGCCTCGCTCCCGTTGACGGCGCGGCGCATCACCTCGCCCAGGTCGAGGTTGCGCTTGGTACCTGCGACGGCCGGACGCACCCGGTGCGCCAGCACGGCCGGCGCGACGCGTTGCACGTCCTCGGCGGTGGCGCGGTCGCGGTTCTCGTAGGCGGCAAGCGCCTGCGCGCTCTTGCGGGTGACGATGTCGGCGCGGTGCCCATCGACCTCGAGCTCGATGCCCAGCGCGGCGATGCCGACCAGGACGTCGCGCTCGATCTCGACGTCGGGCAGGCTGCGGATGCCGCGCGCGATGCGCTCCGCCTCGGCGTGCTCCTGCACCTCGAAACGCTGGGCAAACGCCTCCGGGTCCTCCTCGAACTGCTCGCGACGCTCGACGATCTCCACGCGCTGGTTGACATCACGGATCCCGGTGACGTCCACGCAGAGCCCGAAGCGATCGAGCAGCTGCGGACGCAGCTCACCCTCCTCGGGGTTCATGGTGCCGACCAGGATGAACCGAGCCGGGTGCGACACCGAGACTCCCTCGCGCTCGACGGTGTTGAGCCCCATGGCGGCGGCATCGAGGAGGACGTCGACGATGTGGTCATCGAGCAGGTTCACCTCGTCGACGTAGAGGATGTTGCGGTTCGCCTCGGCGAGGACGCCGGGCTCGAACCGCTTCTCACCCGTCTTGATGGCAGCCTCGATGTCGATGCTGCCGACGACTCGATCCTCGCTGGCGTTGATGGGCAGCTCGACAACCCGCATCTGCCGGGGGTGGTGGGGCAGTTCCTCACCCGCCGCCACGCGGGTGGTGCAGTCCGCACACTGCTGCTCCCCCGGGTCCGGCGGGCAGCCGAACTGGCAACCGACGACCACATCCTGCTCGGGGAGGAGGCGGGCCAGGGCACGCACCGCGGTCGACTTGGCGGTGCCCTTCTCGCCGCGGATGAGCACGCCCCCGATGGCAGGGTTGATGGCGTTGAGCACCAGCGCCTGGCGCATCGACTCCTGACCGACGATGGCGGTGAACGGGAAGACGGAGCGGCCGACCTGCATGGGTCCATTGTCGCCGGTCGGCTGCTCGCGACGGCGAGGCGGCGGCCAGGAGCTCAACGGGCGCGCAGGCTGCGCTCGACGCCGGCGAGGATCGCGCCCTGGCTGAGGTCGTAGAGACCGAGGTACTCGCCCCCGGATCGCTCGGCGAGGTCGAGGCACGCGTTGAAACCATAGCCACCGCTGAAGAGCTGGGAGCGCGCCGGCCGCGCAGCGCCGCCCACCGGCGGGAGTGAGCGGGCGGTGGTGTGGTCACGGGCGGAGTTGATGACCAGGGTGTGCACGCGCTCGGCCCCGATCTGCTCCGCCATGCGCTGGGCTTCGAGCAGGGGCTCTTCGCCGAAGAGGGAGATGTTGCCGCGACCGTCGCTGATCAGCACCATCAGCGGGTACACCGACGCGTCCCTCAGGCGCTCGGTACGGACCACCTTGAGCCCCGCCACCAGGCCGTGCGTCAAAGGGGTCGTGCCGCCGACGGCGAGGCGTTGCAGGCGTTCCTCGGCGAGGTCGACGCTGGCGGTGGGCTGGAGGATGACGCGTGCGCTGCGCCCGGAGAACACCACCAGCGCCACCTTGTCGCGCCGCACATAGGCGTCGCGCAGCAATGACAGCACTGCTCCCTTGGTTGCCTGCATGCGCTGCTCCGCATCCATGGATGCGCTGGCGTCGACGACGAAGACGATGAGCGTGCCGGTACGGCGCCGGCGCACCTTCTGGCGCAGATCCTGGCGTTCGAGGTGCAGCATCGGGGCGTCGACGACCCCGGCCGCCGCCGCCTCCTCACGACGTCGCAGCTGGTGGGGCGCGGCGGCGCGGACTGTGGCGTCGAATGCGACGTCGGAGGTGTGCTCCGACTGCACTGCCCGCACGTAGCGTCCCCGCCGGTCGGGGCTGCGTGATTGGCTGCGCTTGCCGGTGGCCTTGCGGCTGCGGCGGTCGCGCGGCAGGCTGATCTTGCGCACCGGGAAGAGGTCGCCGGAGAACAGCTCCGGCATGCCGGAGCCGGTCGACTCAGTGCCGCGCGCCTGGTCACCATGGGCGGCGCCCTCGCCCTGCTCCGTGCTCGATGTCGACTCCTGCGGCGCCTCGGTGTCGTTCGCCTGCGGTTCATCCGCGGAGTCACCGGCCGGTGCCTCGGTGTCGTGGCGCATCTCCTCCAGCCGCTCGCGCGCCGCCTCCAATGGTGAGGGCGCGCCACTGCCGTCGGACGAGGGCTCCTCGCGCCGGCGATGGGCGAGGGCGAGCTCGGCAGCGGTGGCGACATCAGCCGCGCTCACCTGCAGCTGGTCCATCGCCGTCACGGTGTCGGCCAACGCGGTGTCGACAAGGGCCTCGGCCTCCCGCCACGCGCAGATGGTCTGCGCGGTGCGGCTGATCACGATGTCGGCCCGGTGCCCGATCGCCCCCGCCTCGACGCAGATGAGCGCGATGAACTGCCGCATCGGCAGCGAGACGTTCACCAGGGGCAGCAGCTCGATCGCGCGCTCGATGACAGTGCGCAACCGCGCTTGCTCGCGGTCCTCGTCCGCCGAGGTGTCGGCCGCGGCGCGCCTGTCCCGCTGCATCACCCGCACCCGCTCGTCGAGCGCGCGCAACCCACCCACGTCAACGCACAGCCCGAAGCGATCGAGCAGCTGCGGCCGGAGATCCCCTTCCTCCGGGTTCATGGTGCCGACCAGCATGAGCCGTGCCGGGTGCGACAACGACACCCCCTCACGCTCGACGGTGTTGATCCCCATCGCGGCCGCGTCGAGGAGCACGTCGACGAGGTGGTCGTCCAGCAGGTTGACCTCGTCGACGTACAGGAGGTTGCGGTTGGCGGCGGCGAGCAGCCCGGGCTCGAAGCGGCGCTCGCCCCGCTTGATCGCCGCCTCGACGTCGATGCTGCCGACCACCCGGTCCTCGCTCGCGTTGACCGGCAGCTCGACCACGCGCATCGGACGTGCCACCGAGCGCAGCATCTCGCCGGCGCGCGCGCGCGCCACGCACTCCTCGCACCACCGCGCCGGGGAGCCGGGGTCGCACTGGAAGCGGCAGCCCTCGACAACGGTGACGTCGGGGAGCAGAACAGCCAGGCCGCGCACCGCCGTCGACTTCGCCGTGCCCTTCTCGCCGCGGATCAGGACCCCGCCGATCGCGGGGTTGACCGCATTGAGGAGGAGGGCCTGCTTCATGGCGTCCTGGCCGACAAGGGAGGTGAAGGGGAGGACGCCGGCCCGCTCGGTCATCGCCCCATTCTCGCAGGGGCTGTCGACGCGCCCGATCACAAGCGGGCGTTCAGCAGGCGGGTTCCGGCCGGTAGTCGAACGCGTTCGACGGGGTCACCAGCACCAGGTCCCCGCCATCCTGGAGGTACACGTGCCAGTCACCTGACTCTCCAACGCTGCGTCCCGCCGGTGACGTCGGATGCCCGCCACGCCCGACCTGCACGTAGGTGCCACCCAGGTAGCCGATGGCCGCGGGCGCGTCGTCGGGGTACTGGACTGTGATCGCGCAGATCCCCGGGGCGGTGGTCTGGAAGGTGAGGAGCGCTGTGTCGCGGTGGGACGAAACCCACCTCGGTGTCGACGTGCTGTCGCCGCAGCCGCCGAGGAGAAGCGCGAGCCCGAGTGCTGCGCAGAGGCCGGCGCCCCGGGGCCGGCGCGCCAACGTCACCGCGCCGGCTGGGCGCCCGTGGGCGGCAGCTGGTGGCCGGCGAGTGTGGCTGCGGCCCGGCAGGCGGGATGGTCCACGCGGACCGTGGCGACCTCACCGGCACGGAGCGCCGTCCACTGCTCGCCGTCGAGCGCGAACAGCAGGTGGAACGCGCCGGTGCCCCCCTCGCCGGGGTCGGATCGCGCCGTGGTCCGGCGGCCGCCCACCTCGAGCGAGACGGCACCCTCGACGCCGCGCAGCTCGGCAAGCCTGTCGGCGAGCGCCACCGGGTCGGCGACGTCGACGTACAGAGTCGCTGCCAGGTCGTCGGCGTCCCCGAGCAGTGAGCTGAACGCTGCCGCCTCGGACAGGACGCGGTCAGCACCATCGATCCGCTCGGCGCGCAGATGCTCCTCGAGCGCCAACCGCACCGTCTCGGGCGTCTCGAACACGAGCGCCAGGTCGGGTGCCATGGTCACCCGGAGGCCCGCGCTCGACGCCGCCAGTCGGGCCCGGTCGGCGAGCCGCTCATCCTCGTACCCGGCGCCGGTGCGCACCTCCCCGGCGTCGATCCGATCCACCTTCAGCGGTCCATCGCCGCGGCGCGGCGCAGCACCCCGAGGTGAACGGACTCGGCGTCGACGAGCGAGTTCGAACCAGGCGGCGGCTTCGGACAGGCCTGCCGTCCGCGCACTCTGGGCGAGCTCGGTGTACCGCTCAACCGCGCCCGACTCGGCGTCGATGACCGCCGCGAGGTCGCCGGCCGCGTCGCCCCCGCCGGCGAGCGGGTCGCCGGCGTCCTCGAGGAACTCGAGATGACCGAACGCCTGGCTGATCTCGCCATCGGCGATGGAGCGGAGGACGCTGGCGATGTCCGCCCGGCCCTCCACGTCGGCGCGGCGGGCGTAGAAGAGACAGCGCACGACGCTCTCCGCCTCGCGGGCGAATGCCTCGCGCAGCTGCGCATTGACGTTCTGTTTCTTGGCCGGCACGCTGACCCCTGGTGCGCGTTGGCTGGTCCCGCGCGCGAGCGTAGCCGCTCGACACCGATGCGGGCAGTCCGTGAATCCCGACCATTCCAGTAAGCTTTGGAGGGTGCCGATCCAGCCCTTCGACCGCAGCGTGCTCAAGGTGGGACAGGCGCTGCTGATCAGCGGGCTGCTGGTGGCCTGGGTGGTTGCGTTGTGGCAGCCGCTGGCGGCCGTGGCCCTCCCGCTCTTCTCACTGATGCTGCTGGGCAGCGCCCTCTCGCCCGCCGCGAGCCTCCCCCGCGCCGTGTACGCGGGCTACCTCAAGCCGCGCGGCCTGGTGCGGCCCAGGGTGCGCCACGAGGACCCGGCCCCCCACCGTTTCGCCCAGCTCGTCGGCGGCATGTTCCTGCTGGCCGCCAGCGTGAGCGCGGCCCTCGACCACCTCACCGTCGCCTGGACGCTTGGATGGATCGTGATCGCCCTCGCCGTGCTCAACTTCGGGTTCGACATCTGCGTGGGCTGCATCGTGTACGCCCAGCTGGTCCGGGCGGGGCTCGTCCCCGCAGCCGCCCCCCGTACCGCAGCCGACTGATCGTGGCGCCGGTCCTGGTCGCGCCGGGAGCCGCGCTCGTCGTGGTCGCGCTCGTGGCGGGGCTGCTGCGCCTGCAGGGCTGGTGGCAGCGCCGTCTGGTCGGCTCCGCGGTCGAGCTCGCCGGCGCGGCGCGGGGCGGCTCACCGTTGCCGGACATCCTCTACTTCACCGGCGAGAGCTGCGCCATCTGCCACGTCGCCCAGCGCCCGGCCTTGCGCCGCCTCGAGACGATGCTGAGCGACGTGGCCATCCGCGAGATCGACGTGGCCCGCGATCCCTCGTCGGCGCGACGGTACCGGGTGATGACCCTGCCCACCACCGTGGTGCTCGACCCGAGCGGACGAACGGTCGCCGTCAACGCCGGCTACGCATCCGAGACGGCTCTGAGAAACCAGGTGGAGACAGCGCGCTCGTCGGTCCTCGCTGTCAGCGAGCGCTGACGGTGGGCAACCGTGACGTCCGCGTCGGGCAGCGTGGTTCAATCCCGCGGTGACCACCACGGAGAGCCGGCCGACCCGCGTCTCCCTCCCCGCCCCCACCGACCTGTACGCGGTCGACGATCTCCTCGGTGACGACGAACGCCTGGTCCGCGACACGGTGCGCGCGTTCGTGCGCGAGCGGGTGCTCCCCGTCATCGGCGACCACTTCGAGGCCGCCACCTTTCCCAGCGATCTGGTGCCGGAGATCGCCAGGCTGGGCCTGCTCGGCATGCACCTCGACGGCTACGGATGCGCCGGCGCCAGTGCGGTCGCCTACGGCGTCGCCTGCGAGGAGCTCGAAGCCGGCGACAGCGGCCTGCGCTCCTTCGTGTCGGTGCAGGGCTCGCTGGCGATGTTCCCTATCCACGCCTATGGCAGCGAAGAGCAGAAGCGCAAGTTCCTGCCAGAGATGGCAGCAGGGGCGATGATCGGTTGCTTCGGGCTCACCGAACCGGACGCCGGCAGTGATCCGACGTCGATGCGCACCACCGCGACACGTGACGGTGACGGCTGGCTGCTCAGCGGCACCAAGATGTGGATCACCAACGGCTCTGTGGCGGACGTCGCGGTGGTCTGGGCGAGGACGGACGACGGGGTACGCGGCTTCCTGGTCGAACGGGGCACTCCCGGGTTCACCGCGAGCGACATCCATCGCAAGCTGTCCCTGCGGGCGTCGGTGACCAGCGAGCTGCACCTCGACTCTGTGCGACTCCCCGGGTCCGCCCTGCTTCCCAACGTCACGGGCATGCGCGGTCCGCTCTCCTGCCTCAACGAGGCCCGCTACGGCATCGCGTGGGGGGTGATGGGAGCAGCCCGCGCGTGCTTCACCGCGGCCCTCGATTACAGCGCGGGCCGCACCATGTTCGGCCGGCCGATCAGCGCGTTCCAGCTCACCCAGGCCAAGCTCGCCACCATGGCGACATCGCTCGTGCAGGGCCGTTTGATCGCGCACCGTCTGGGCACCCTCAAGGACACCGGGCGGCTTCACCCCGTGCAGGTGTCGCTGGCCAAACGGGCCAACGTGCGGGCGGCCATCGACGTCGCCCGCGAGGCGCGCACGATCCTTGGCGCCAACGGCATCACCCTGGAATACCCGGTGGTGCGGCACATGAACAACCTTGAATCCGTGCTCACCTACGAGGGCACTGAGGAGGTCCACACGCTCATCCTCGGCAAGGCCATCACCGGCGAGGACGCGTTCTCCTGAGCTCGTGCTCAGGCAGCATCCACGACATCCCAACCCTCCACCTCGCGGAAGGAGTGGTGTGACCTCGCGGCCACGACGATGTGGTCGAGCATGGCGACCCCGAGCAGCGCTGCAGCGCTGCGCAGCGCCTCGGTGACGACCCGGTCGGCCCGTGACGGCGCCGGGTCACCCGACGGGTGGTTGTGCGCCACCACCAGAGCGGCCGAGCCGGCTCTCAACGCCGGGGCGAGAACGTCGCGGGGCATGAGGCGAGAGCTGTTGATCCCGCCCACCGCGACCGTCACGCGGCGAATGGGTCGGTGCCGGGCGTCGAGCATCAACACCCACACCTCCTCGCGCGGTGCCGTGCGCAGGCCGTCGAGGAGCAGCACCGCATCGCGTGGCGAGGTGATCGCCGGGCGATCGTCAGGCGCCCACCGCTGCCCAAGCTCCCACATCGCGGCCAGCCGCAGGGCCCGGTCGGGGCTGATGCCGTGGTCGCGCACCAGCCCTGCCGCCCCGAGCATGCCACGCTCCCACACCGGTAGCGCGGCCATCCGCTCCGCACACGCGGTGACGGGCACCGACGGACGCGTGCCACCGAGAACACGCGCAATGAGCTCGGCCTCGGTGTTGAAGCTGAGCGCTCGGTCGTCGTCAGGCGCAGTCGAGGTCACACAGATCAGTGTACCACACAAATAAGTGGTACACCGCGTCCGCATTCAGCGGCGAAGCAGCACCAGCCCGAGGATGAGCACCACGGCCAGGCCGACGGCGATCACAACCCCCGCATACGCCGAGTCGAGTCCGCGGCCGAGCACGTCGAGCGCCACGTCCGCACCGCGGCGGCGCCTCGGAGCCTGGGTCACGGCTGACCCGTGGTCCGCCTCGACCTCGACGCTGAAGATGACCACCCGCCCATCGGCGTCATCGGCGAGGTCCATGCGGTCGACGTAGGCCGGCGTCTGGGCGGCGCTCCGGCGCCGCCGGGAGGGGCGCTCATCGCCCCCGGCGCGGGCCGCACCCGCCTCCGCCGCTGGGGGCGGAGGCGGCGGGGGCGGCGGTGGGATGCTCGTTCAGTGGGGAAGACGTCCGGAGGGTGCCACCGCGTCCCATACCGCGTTGACGCGTCGCTGCACGACCCCGATGAGAGCCAGGCCGCCGATCACGGGGATGGCCAGGAGCAGTGACCCTCCGACCGGGCGCACCTGCCTGTCGGTGGTGGTGCCGACGTGCTCCTCGACGCAGCGCAGCCGCTCGAGTGTCATCACCACCGCAACGATGCTGAAGGGCAGCATCAACGTGAGGTAGGGGACAACGGCGAGCCCGGCAAGCATGTACCAGGCCTGAGTGGTGGTGACATGGTGGGCGAACGGCACCTGGACGGCGAGGCGCGCTCCGACGATGACGATGGCGCCGGCGACGGTGAACAGCAGCCCGGCCAGCCACGGCACCCCAACCGCGACCGTGCTGCGCCGCGGTCGGGCGTGCAGCTTGGGGTCGAACTCCTCGAGCTCGCGGTTGACCCGGTGATGCCACACCAGCGCGTAGATGCCCAGCGTCACCACCGAGAGGATGACCACGAGCGCTGCCGAACGCGGGGTCCCGATCGGACCGAACAGTGGTTGCGGCCGCGCGCCGGGCGACGGCGTCGCCGCCGATGTCACCAGGGGCAGCTCCACCTGGTGCTGGTCCACCGGGACCTCCGCCGGCGTCGCCTCGGCGCGGTACCCCGTTGCCGGGAAGGACCACACCGGGAGCTCCGCTGCCGGCTGCTCCGCGGGCTCCGCCTCCAAGACGGTGGTCGCGCCGCGCGGCTGTCGCGGGTCTCCCGACGCCGTCCCTGCGAGGACGGCAACGTGAGAGTCCGACAAGTCTGTGTCCTGGCCTGCTGCGTCGTCTGCTGGGATGTCGGCCATGGTCTGTCGTCCCCTTCGAATGTGGTGATGGCTCCGGGTACTGGATTCGAACCAGTGACCTTGCGGTTAACAGCCGCCTGCTCTACCGCTGAGCTAACCCGGACTGGTTGAGTGGATTTCGAGTGGGGTCGCGTGTCGCCCGCAGTATACGGAGCGGACGTTTGTATGAACCGCGGAAACGCTACTCGAGGAAGTCGCGGAGCCGGCGGCTGCGCGAGGGATGACGGAGTTTGCGCAGCCCCTTGGCCTCGATCTGACGGATGCGCTCGCGCGTGACGCCGAAACGCTTGCCGACCTCTTCGAGAGTGCGTTGGTGGCCATCGGCGAGCCCGAAACGCAGTTGCAGCACCCGGCGCTCACGCGGGGACAGTGTGTCGAGGATGTCCTCCATCTCGGTGTGCAGCACAGCCAGCGCCGCCGCATCCGACGGTGCGGTGGCCTCCTTGTCCTCGACGAAGTCACCAAGCTCGGTGTCGTCCTCGTCGCCGACGGGCGTCTCCAGCGACACCGGGTCGCGCGAGATCGCCTTGATCTCCTTCACCCTCTCGGCGGTGACACCGAGCTCGTCGCCGATCTCCTCATCGGTCGGCTCACGGCCGAGCTCCTGGAAGAGCCGTCGCGACACACGCAGCAGCTTGTTGATCGCCTCCACCATGTGCACGGGCACGCGGATGGTGCGCGCCTGGTCGGCCACCGCACGGGTGATCGCCTGGCGGATCCACCACGTGGCGTACGTGGAGAACTTGAAGCCACGGTGGTAGTCGAACTTCTCGACGGCGCGGATGAGCCCCAGGTTGCCCTCCTGGATGAGGTCGAGCAGTGAGAGGCCGCGGCCCATGTACTTCTTGGCGATCGAGACCACCAGCCTGAGGTTGGCCTCGGTCAGCGCGTCCTTGGCAGCCAGGTCTCCCTGCTCGATCAGCTTGGCGTAGTGCACCTCCTGTTCCGCCTTGAGGAGCTCGACGCGTCCGATCTCGCGCAGGTAGAGGCGCACCGGGTCGTCGAACGACACCGCGTCGGCGGCCTCCACCTTGGCGATGGTGTCGTCGTCGATCTCGTCGACCGTCGCGAAATCGCGGTCGCCATCGCTGACCGCGATGCCGAGGTCAGTGAAGGCGCTGAAGAGGCGTTCCAGTTGGTCGGGTTCAGCGTCGATGTCAGGGAAGGCGGTGAGCACGTCGTCGGGAGCGAGGAAACCGTGCTCCTTGCCCCGGATGATGAGCTGCTCGGCGGCAACCGCCAGGCTGTCGGTCGGGGATGCCACGCTCACCTCCGCACCTCCCACCTGACGTCGTCCAACACCACTGCCCCAACACCATTCCTCACTGGCGCCGAACGCAAACATGCATGCCATCCGCCGCGCCGGGGCACGCGCCACCGAGCGCTCAGCGGCTGGCGGCGGTGCGACGCAGGTGAGGCGAGGCGGTCGCCAGCTCCCGCAAGCGCGATGCCAGGACCGCGACCTCGCCCTGGTCGCCGCGCTCCTTGGCCGCGGCCATCCGGCGGCGCACGTCGGAGATCTCCGCGCCCAGCTGTGCCTCGGTGACCCGCCGCATGCTGTCCGCGATGGCCATGTCGAGGTCGCCGGTACGGCTCTCGGGGAGCAGCTCGGGGACCGTCCGGACGAGGAGCTCGGCGGCGAAGTCGCGCTCGCGCGGTGCCAGCCCTGTCAGCGGGAAGGGATCACCTGGTGGTGTGGCCAGGGCGATCTCCACCATCCGTCGCGCCATCGGGTGCCCGATGGCGGCGACCTCCAGCCCGAACTCCTCGGTGAGCCGGGACGCCAGGTCGGGGCGATGGACGCAGAGGGTGGCCAGGTAGCCGTCCCAGGCGGCGGCCGGCGTCAGCGGCGCCTCGACCTCGCCGGCAGCCGGCTCGCCGGGCGTCGACGCCGGTGGGGCCGCGGCACTGACGCGCAGGGGACGCCCCGTCGCCGCGCCACGGAGTGCCGCGGCCACGTCGGCGGCCAGGGCTGACGGGGTGAGGTTGAGCCGTCGCGCCGCCTGCTGAATGTAGAGCTCGCGCGCCGTCGCCTCGGGGATGCGGGCCAGCAGCGCGATCCCACGCTCCGCTGCGGCTCGACGCGCTGCCAGGCTGCCGCCCTCGTCGCTGCCGAGAGCGCGATCGAGCAGCACCTGCCACTCGGGCGGGGCGGCCTCGACGGCGGCGGCGAACGCCGCCGGGTCAGTGCGCACCAGCTCGTCGGGGTCCTTGCAGCCGTCCGGCAGCAGGCAGATGCGCGCCGGCAGCCCCTCGGCCGCGACGACGTCGACGGCCCGCGCGGCGGCGGCCTGCCCCGCCTCGTCGCCGTCAAAGCAGAGCACCACGCTGTCCGCGTGGCGGGACAGCACCCTCGCCTGTTCGCGGGTGAGCGCCGTGCCGCTGCTCGCCACCACGTTGGGGACACCGGCCTGGTGCGCGGCCATGACGTCGAAGTAACCCTCGACGACCAGCGCAACCCGCCGATCGTGCATCGCGCTGCGCGCGAGGTCGATCCCGAACAGAGCGCTGCCCTTGTGGTAGACGGAGGTCTCCGGCGAGTTCAGGTACTTGGGCACGTCCGCACCGAGTGCGCGAGCGCCGAACGCGATGACCTCGCCGCGCTCGTCGCGGATGGGGAACACGAGGCGGTGGCGGAAGCGATCGCGCAGCCTGCCACCGCGAGCATGGTGCGCCAGCCCCGCCTCGGCGACCTCCGCCGGCGTGGCGGCGGCGCGGTCCCGGAGATACCGCGACAGGGCGTCCTCCCCGGCGCCACCGGCCGGGGCGAACCCGATGCCGAAGACGCGCGCTCGTCCCGCATCGACGTCACGGGCGTC
The DNA here is from genome assembly GCA_963850385.1 of Candidatus Dormiibacterota bacterium. GTDB lineage: Bacteria > Chloroflexota > Dormibacteria > Aeolococcales > Aeolococcaceae > Aeolococcus. The sequence goes on along the minus strand of CAWKKS010000001.1, from coordinate 801,065 downwards.
GAGCAGGCGCCGCCCATCCTCCCCCGCCGGGGACGACCACAGCACATGTTCGAAGAACGCCGCGGCGCGGGCGTTGAGCTCGAGCGTGCGCTTGCGACGGCGCGCCGCCCCGCGACGCTCGCCACTCTGCGCCTCGGCCTCCAGCTCCACGCCCGCCTTCTCGGCGAGCACCTCGAGAGCGGCGCGGAAGTCGGCGTGCTCCACCTTCTGCACGAAGGTGAACATGTCGCCGCCCTCCTGGCAGCCGAAGCAGTACCAGGCCTGCTTGTCCTGGCTGACGTTGAAGGACGGCGTCTTCTCGGAGTGGAAGGGGCAGAGCGCGCGATGGCCGCGCCCGGCGCGCTGCAGGCTCACGTACGCGCCGACCACGTCGACGATGTCGAGCCGCGCCTTGATCTCCGCCACCGCATCCCGTGCCACAACGCGATGGTAGGCGCCGGCTCTCAGGCATCGAGGCCGCCGGCCTGCCGAAGGGTTGCGGCGGTCGCCGTCGTTGAGACATGCATGACATCTGAGCTCCGTCGACGCCGGCCCATCGCCGCCCTCACCATCGCAGCGGCCGCCGTGGTGGCCGGTGCCGCCGCCATCCCGGCCCCTGCCGCCGCCTCGGGCGCGGCCGTGCCGGCTCCCCTCTGCCCGCTGGGGCTCACCGCGGGGGGGGTGGTCACCCCACAACCGGGCCACCCGTTCATCGTCTGCTCGGGACGGGTGCGGAGCTTCGACGGCACACCGCTGGACGCAGACGTGAGCATCCCGACCGGCACGGCGTCCGCTCCGCGCCCGCTGATGATGATGTTGCACGGCTGGGGCAACGACAAGACGGAGTGGGAGTCGACAAGCCTCGCCGGCACCGGCAGCACCGACTACCACTGGAACAACGCGTGGTTCGTGGCGCACGGCTACGTCGTGCTCACCTACACGGCGCGCGGCTTCCACAGGTCCTGCGGCAAGGACGCCAGCGGGTACACGTACGTGAGCGACCCGATGTGCCGCGACACGCACGGGGAGGCGAGCTGGACTCACCTCGCCGATCGACGCTGGGAGGTCCACGACTTGCAGTACATGGCGGGTCTCCTGGCGGACTCGGGGGTGATCGACCCGCAGCGGGTCGCCGTGACCGGCGGCTCGTACGGCGGTGGTCAGTCGTGGGACCTGGCGCTGGCGCAGGATCGCATCGTCACGCCGGCATCCGCGGACCCGAAGAATCCCGTCACGGTGCCGTGGACCTCGCCTCGCGGCACGCCGATGCACCTCGTGGCCGCGGCTCCCATGTACCCGTGGACCGACCTCGCCGACGCGCTCCTCCAGAACGGCCGCGCGTCGGATGGCGCGCCGGGCGGCCCGGCTGACGGTCCACACCAATCGCCGATCGGCGTCGACAAGCAGAGCTACGTCGACGGTCTGTACGCCGACGGCACCGCCACCGCGCAGTACGCGACCCCGGGCGCCGACCCGACCGCGGACCTGACCACCTGGTTCAGCGCCATCAACGCCGGCGAGCCGTACGGCGCCAACCCGGCAGCGACGCAGGCGCTTGCGCAGATCGGGGGCGCGTTCCGCTCCCCGTACGCCATGCCGGTTCCCACCGGCGCCGCCGAGGTGCCGGTCTTCGTCATCCAGGGACAGACCGATCCCCTCTTCGACGCCTTCCAGGCGCTGGACATGGTCAACAGGCTGAAGGCGGTCGACAGGAGCTGGCCCGTCGTGGCATTCCTCGGCGACGTCGGCCACTCCTATGCCAACAACCCGCCGGACATCTGGCAGCAGGCCCACAAGGAGGGCATGGACTGGCTCAGCGCGGTGATGAACCGGACGACGCCGCCCACCCCGCCGATGACGGTGACCACCACCGCCTGCATGCCCGGTCAGACCCACGTCTCGTACAGGGGGCTCGCCTACACCACCCTGAGCAGGGCCACCGCGGTGCTCGCCGGCGCCCCGGCCCAGGCCACGGTGAGCAGCAACAACCCCACCGTCGAGGGTGCCAACACCGACCCGATCGCCACCAGCGGCTGCCGCACCATGGCCGCCGCGCAGAGCGATCCCAACCAGGCGACGTACAGCTGGGCGGCCCCCACGGGCACGCTGCTGGGAGCGCCGGCGGTCAGCGTGGACGTGGCGGTGACCGGGACCAGCGCCGAGGTGGCCGCCCGCCTCTGGGAGGTCACCCCGTCAGGGCAGCAGACGCTGGTCACCCGCACCGTCTACCGCATCGAGGACTCCGGTCCGGTCAGCCACGACCACCTGCTGTTCCAGCTGTGGCCGCAGGCGTGGCAGCTCACCCCGGGCGACCAGCTGAAGCTCGAGCTCACCCAGGACGACTCGCCGGTATGGCGGCCCGACAACCTGCCGTCGAGCCTCAGCTTCACGAACCTCCAGCTGTCCATACCCCTGGCACGGCACTAAGCTCTCGGCGCATGAGCGACCAGCGGGCATGAGGATCGCCGTCCTGGGTTCGGGCGTGGTCGGCCGCTCCCTGGGCGCGGGCCTGGCCGGGCACGGGCACGAGGTGCTGATGGGCACCCGCGACCCGGGTGCGGAGCGGGTCGCCGCCTGGGTCGCCGAGGCGGGTCCGCGCGCCACCGCGGTCTCCTACGCGGAGGCCGCGTCGGGGGCTGAGCTGGCCTGCCTCGCCACCTCGTGGAGCGGCGCCGAGAACGCGCTCAGTCTCGCCGGGGCCGCCAACCTCGCCGGCAAGATCGTCATCGACGTCACCAACCCCATCGGCGCCGGGCCGCCCGGCTCGATGTTGGTCCTCGGCCACGACGACTCGGCCGGAGAACAGGTGCAACGCTGGCTGCCAACCTCGTTGGTGGTGAAGACCTGGAACACCGTCAACCATGCGCACATGATCGACCCGCAGGTGCCGGGAGGCCCGGGGGACATGTTCCTGTGCGGCAACGACGCGGCGGCCAAGCAGGTGGTCAGCGAGCTGGTCGCAGAGTGCGGATGGCCGCCGCTCGACGTCGGACCCATCGAGGCGGCGCGCCTGCTCGAGCCACTGGCGATGCTCTGGGTCGGCTACGCGATCAGCAACGGCACCACGGACCACGCGTTCAAGCTGCTGCGCCGCTGAGCTCGGAGGGGGGCGCCACGTGGCGGATGGTCAACGCGGCGACCAGGCCGCCGACCACCAGCATGCCGGCGCCGATGCGCATCGAGGTGGTGTACCCGTCGTTGAGCGACACGCCGGCGAGGTGAGTGGACGCCGCGCCGAGCCCAGCCAGCGCCGGCACCACCGCCACCGCGAGCAGGCCCCCGATCCGTGCGGTGGCGTTGTTGATCGCCGAACCGACGCCCAGGTGACGCGCGTCGACAGCGGCCATCACCGCCGCGGTGAGCGGGGCGACGATCAGGGTGAGGCCGATGCCGAACACCAGGACACCGGGCAGCACCGCGGTGAGGTAGCCGTCGCCGTGGCGCACTCCGGCGAGGAGGAGGAGCCCGGCGGCGGCGACGATGGGCCCGACTGCCATCGGCAGCCGGGGGCCGATGCGCTGCGCGAGCGCGCCGGCGCGAGATGAGAACGCGATCAGCAACAGCCCTGCCGGCAGGAACGCCGTCCCGGCCGCCAGGGCGGAGTAGCGCATGTCCTGCTGCAGGTGCAGGATCAGCATGAAGGTGGTCACCGACAGCGCCGCGTAGACCGCGAAGGTCGTCAGGTTGGCGCCACTGAACTGCTGCGACGCGAAGAGGCGCAGCGGCACCATGGGAATGCGCACCCGCAACTCGAGGAGTGGGAAGAGGGCGAGCAGAACGGCACCGGCGACGCCGGCCACGACTGTCGCGGGCGTCCAGCCGTTGCTCGGCCCGTCGATGAGCGCGAACACCACGCCGGCGAGACCGAGCGAGACGACGACCGCGCCGAGGTAATCGGGCCGCCCCTCGGCGGTCTCGTCGCGCGTCTCCGGCACGTGACGGAGGGCGATCAGCACGGCTGCCGCCGCCAGCGGCACGTTGAGGAAGAAGATGGCGCGCCAGGAGACGGCATCGACCAGCCATCCGCCCACGAATGGGCCGACCACCACGCTGACCCCGCTGAGCCCGGACCACAGCCCCACGGCGCGGGCGCGATCCTCGGCGACAAAGCAGGCGGAGATGATCGCCAGGCTGCCGGGGACGAGAAGCGCCCCGCCGATGCCCTGGAGCCCGCGTGCCACGATCAGCACCAGCGTGTCCGGCGCGGCCCCGCAGATGACCGACGCCGCGGTGAACGAGACCAGCCCGAACACGAAGACGCGCCGCCGGCCGAAGCGATCGCCGAGCGAGCCGCCGAGGATGATCAGCGCGCCCAGGGTCAGCAGGTAGGCGTCGGTGATCCACTGCAGGTCGCTCAAGCCGGTGTGCAGGTCGCGCGAGATCGTCGGCAGGGCGACGTTGACGACCGTGGAGTTGAGGAACGCCACGCCCGAACCGAGGACGGTGGCGGCGATGACCCACCTGCCTGCAGTGCTCGCGTAGCGCACCCCCATGGGGCGCGGCCGGGCAGGGCGCGGCGGCGTCAGCTCAGTCGTCGCGACTCCAGAACCAGCGTCGGCGGCGCGCTGTCGACGGGGCCACGTCCTGCTCAGCCTGCTCGGCGAGGCGGCGCGTCTCGGCGAGGTCGCGCTCACGATCGGCCAGCTCGCGCTCCTTGCCGGCCAGCACGCGGTCCTTCTCCGCCTGGGCGGCGGCATGCTCCGCGCGAGCGGTGTGCAGCTCCATCTGGAGCTGCTTCACCATGTTCTGGCGGGCCACGAGCTCGGCCTGGAAGCGCTGGCGCTGTTCGGTGTAGATGCGCTGCTCCAGCGTGCGCTCCCAGCGGTCGAGCAGCCCGGCCACCAGCTCGCGCGCGTCCAGCGACATCGAGGCCAGGTCACCTCGCGGCCCCGCCGGCGCCGCGTCGACCAGGCTCACCGGCTCGCGCGTGGGGGGCGGGACGGCGAGCTCGGCGACCGCGATGTCCTCGTCCAGTTCATCGGCGCCGGCATCGCCGAACGACGGTGTCAGGGGGGTGGCGACGGCCGGCTCCTCGTCGGTGGTGTCGAGTGGTGGAGGGAGGTAGTCGTGGCTCTCGACCACGGTGAAGGCATCGCCGGGCGCGGGCGCCCGCGCGTCGTCATCGTCGCCGATGTCGGTGTCGTCGTGATCGTCCGGGGTGAGCCAGACCGGGGCCTGCTGCGGCTCGCGGGCACGCAATGCCCAGGCCGGCGGTGGCTCAGCCTCGGGCCGCCAGAAGGGCTCAGCGCCGCCGGGCTCGAAGCGGTCGCTCCCGGCGGCGGCGGCCTCCTCGGCCGGGTCACCATCACCGGACCCATCGATCGGCTGGATTCCGAGCGGTACAGGTGCCGGGCCGCTCTCGAAGGCGGAGACGATGGCGTGCTCGACGGTCGGTTCGGCGACGGCGTGAGGCGGTGCGACATCCCCCTCGGCCTCGGCTGCGATCGCGCTGGAGCGCAACCCCCGGTCGTCGAGCTCGATGCCCAGGTCGCCGAGCCGCAACGCATAGTGCAGCCCGTCGGCGCGCTCGACGCGGCGCGCCGGGATGTCGCCCGCCTCGACGCGATGGAGCAACACCGAGAGGGGGAGCCCGAGACGTTCCGCAACCTCCTCCACGAGGAGATACGGTTCGTCGTTCGAGGTGTGGTCGCTCAACGCCACGGCCCCATCAGGGTGATCATCGGACGGGGACAGAGTAGGCCATCACCGAGCCCTGCGCCGCGCCGTTCACCGGCCGATGACCTCGACCGAGTACCGCGAATTGTCGGTGAGCAGGGTGATCGCACCCGAGCTGTCGGTGATGACGGCACGGATGGGCGAGGTCATGAACACCTCGGGCGCATCCTCGTGCTCGACGACACTGCGGCGAACGCTGTAGGGCAGCCCCGGTGTCGGGGATTGCAGCTCGTCCCCCTCCACGAGGTGGCCGTCGTCGAGCATCACCGGACGTCCATCGCGGGTCGACACCTTGCGGACGCGGACGTGCTCAGCCACGCCGGTCAGGATAGCCGTCCGGCTCAGCGGCCCTGCCGGCGCGGGGTCGTCCCGGACCTGCGAGACCTCGATTTCGACTTGGCCCACCCCGGTCCCCGGCCGGCTCCGGAGGAGCGCTTGGGGCCGCCTGGACCACGCGCGCCGCCACCTGGCGTGCTCCGTGTCGGTCCCGCACGGTCGCCGGCAGTGGCGGCGCGTCCGCCCGGCCGCGACGCGCGCGTCCCGGTGCGCGCCGGCTTGCCCGCGATGCTCCGCGGTGTCCGACCCGGCGTCGCCGATCGGCCGCGTTCGCGTGCCCAGAGCTTGTCGATCTCGGCCGCGAGCCGGTGCACCTCGGCGCGCAGCTCGATGAGCTCGTTGCGCAGGCCCGCGGTGGACTCCGGCCGCGCTGGGGCGACGGCAGGCCGGAACGGTCGTGGAATCTCGACCGCGAAAGTCGTGTCGGTCATCGTGGGCAGTGCCCGTGGGGGACGTGGCGCACGGGGCGTTCTCGAGGCGCGCTTCCCCGACGTGGGCCGCTTGTCGGCCCGGCCCGATCCGCTGCCGCCGGGTTTCCGGCCACCCCGTGGTGCAGGCATGCATGCGCTCCCTAGCTTTCGTGGAGGCCAGATGGTATCCGATGGCGGCCACGGCATCGGCAGGGGAGACGCGTGTTGCTGACACAGCTGTCCGCAACAGACGGCCTCGGTCAGCCGAGCCGGCTGACCATGTACTCGGTGTGAAGCGGCCAAGCGTACGCCGGACGACGCGCGGGCAGGCCCTGCGCCCGCGAGCGCGGCACGCGCCAGCCGCTGCGCCACACCAGGGTGTCATCGCGCGCGGGGCTGATCGCGCGGCCGGACGTCGCCGATGCGCGCCGACCGGCGCGGCGCCGGTTCAGCACCAGGCCCGCGAGCATCGCATCCACGCCGGCGAGCACGGCGAACCAGGCCCAGGGCAGGTGCCGGGCGAGCTCGGCGAGGCCCGCCGCAGCCTCCGTCGTCATCGAAGCAATCGAGTGCATCGCTGCAAACTGTATGCCTCGTCGAGGCGGGCGTCAATCGCCGGCTCCCTCCCCTGGTGAGCCGACCGGCGCGCGGTAGTCGAAGACCAGGGCTGGGCTGCCGATGAGGTCGATGGTCCCGGACAGCCGGCCACCCAGCTTCCGAGCCACAGCCACCGAGGCCTCGTTGCCGGGGCGAACCAGGGAGACCAGGCGCCGGGGACGCATCGCCTCCCACACCACCCGTTGGGCGGCGCGGCCCGCCTCGGTCGCGTAGCCCCGGCCCTGGTGACGCGGAGCGACCGCCCAGCCGATCTCCAGCGCCGGCCATCCATCGGGTTGCCACGGCCCGGCGCGCCCCACGAACTCGCCGGTCGCACGCAGCTCGAGCGCCCAGTGCGCGAAGCCCTGCAGGCGCCAGGCGCCGGCAAAGGTCATCAGCGCCCGCCACGCCTCCAGTCGGCTGAGCGGACGGCCGTCGGCGAGATGGCGGCTCACCGACGCGTCGGCCATCATGGCGGCGAAGGCGTCGAGGTCATCGATGCGCCACTGACGGAGAAGCAGCCGCTCTGTCTCCACGGATGCGGGGACGCGGAACCGGGTCTCCTCGGTGTTCAGCGGTCGCGTTCCACGGCGGCAAGCCGTGCGTGAGCCGCCGCCAGCCGCGCCACCGGCACGCGGTAGGGGGAGCACGACACGTAATCGAGCCCCAGCTCCTCGCAGAGCGCGATCGACTCGGGGTCCCCGCCGTGCTCGCCGCAGATGCCGATCTTCATCCCCGGCCGCGTCGCCCGACCCTCGCGTACAGCGATCTCCATGAGGCGCCCGACGCCATTGCGGTCGATGGTCTCGAAGGGGTTGGCCGGGAGGATCTTCTCCTCGACGTAGCGGAGCAGGAACTTGCCCTCGGCGTCGTCGCGCGAGTAGCCGAACGTCGTCTGCGTCAGGTCGTTGGTGCCGAACGAAAAGAATTCCGCGTCCTCGGCGATCTCGCCGGCCGTCAGCGCCGCGCGGGGCAGCTCGATCATGGTGCCGAACTTGTAGTCGACGGTGGTGCGCGACTCGGCGAGGACCGTTGCCACCGTGGCCTCCAGGTACCCGCGCGTGCGCCGCAGCTCCTCGAGAGTGCCCACCAGCGGGATCATGATCTCGGGGTGGACGTCGACGCGCTCCCTGCGCAACTCCACCGCCGCCTCGATGATGGCGCGCACCTGCATCTCGATGATCTCGGGGAAGAGCAACCCCAGCCGACAGCCGCGCAGGCCGAGCATCGGGTTCTGTTCGTGCAGGCGCTGCACCGCCTCGAGCAGACGTGCGGCGCGCGCCCACCTGGTCTTCGGCTCCCCCTTTGCCTGCGCGGTCGTGACCTCCACGAGCAGGTCCTCGAGTGAGGGCAGGAACTCGTGCAGCGGCGGATCGATCAGGCGGATGACCACGGGCAGGCCGCGCATCGCGCGCAGGATGCCCTTGAAGTCGTCGCGCTGGAAGGGCAGGAGCCTGGCCAGCTCGACGCGGCGTTCTGCCTCGGTGTCGGCGAGGATCATCTTCTGCACGATCGGCAGCCGCGACTGCTCCATGAACATGTGCTCGGTGCGGCACAGGCCGATACCCTGGGCACCGAACTCGCGGGCCAGCGCCGCGTCGTGCGGGTAGTCGCCGTTGGCCCACACCTCGAGCCGCCTGAACGAGTCAGCCCAGCGCAGCAGCTGCTTCAGCTCGCCGGAGATCTCCGGGTCGATCATGGCCACCTTCCCGGCGATGACCCGACCGGTGCTGCCGTCGATGGTGAAGTACTCGCCCTCCTTCACGGTCGTCCCGCCGGCGGTGAACTGGCGTCGTGCGAGGTCGACGCGCACCGACTCGGCCCCGGCCACACACGGCTTGCCCATGCCACGGGCCACCACGGCGGCGTGCGACGTGCGCCCCCCGCGGGCGGTCAGCACCCCCTGCGCGGCGATCATCCCGTGGACGTCGTCGGGGTTGGTCTCGATGCGCACCAGGATGACCTTCTCCCCCTTGGCCGCCATCGCCTCGGCGCGGTCGGCGTCGAAGACGGCCCTGCCGTACCCGGCGCCCGGCGAGGCGGCGAGGCCGGTGGCCAGCAGCGTCACCTCTGCCGTGGGGTCGAGCCGTGTGTGCAGGAGCTGGTCCACCTGGGTGGGCTCGACCCGGAGCACCGCCTCCTGCCTGGTGATGAGCCGCTCGCGAACCATGTCGACCGCGACCTTCACCGCCGCCTCCGCGGTGCGCTTGCCGCTGCGCGTCTGCAGCATGTAGAGGCGGCCGCGCTCGATGGTGAACTCCATGTCCTGCACGTCGCGGTAGTGCTTCTCGAGCCGCTTGGCGATGCGCACGAACTGCGCGTACGCCTTGGGCAGGTCCTCTGCCATGGCGGTGATCGGCTTGGGTGTGCGGATGCCGGCGACGACGTCCTCGCCCTGGGCGTTGGTGAGGTATTCGCCGTAGAGCACGCGCTCACCCGTCGACGGGTCGCGCGTGAAGGCAACGCCGGTGCCGGAGTCCTCGCCCATGTTGCCGAACACCATCGACTGCACGTTGACCGCGGTGCCGAGTGTGTGCGGGATCTTGTTGAAGTTGCGATAGTCGGTGGCGCGCTTGTTGTTCCACGACGAGAACACCGCGCCGATGGCTGCGCGCAACTGCTCCATCGGGTCTTCTGGGAACTCGATGCCGGCGTGCTTGCGCACCAGCGTGCGGTAGCGCTCGATTACCTGGTCCAGCGCAGCCGGCCGGAGGTCGGCGTCGGTCTTGGCGCGGGCCTTCTTCTTGACGGCGTCGAGCTCGGCTTCGAAGAGGTCGCCGTCCATGCCCAGCACGATCTTGCTGAACAGCTGCATGAACCGCCGGTAGGCGTCCTTGGCGAAGCGCTCGTCGCCGGTCAGCGCCGCCAGCCCGCTCAGCGTCTCAGCGTTGAGCCCGAGGTTGAGCACTGTGTCCATCATCCCCGGCATCGAGAACTTGGCGCCGCTGCGGACGCTGACCAGCAGAGGGTTGGCCGCGTCCCCGAACCTCTTGCCCGTCTTGCGCTCGGTCTCGCGCAGCGCGCGCAACACCTGGTCCCACATGCCCGGGGGAAAGCTGCGCCCGCCCTCGTAGAAGGCGTTGCACGCCTGGGTGGTGATGGTGAAGCCGGGTGGCACCGGCAGGCCGGCGCGCGTCATCTCTGCCACGCCGGCACCCTTGCCGCCGAGGAGGTCGCGCTTGGAGGCGTCACCTTCTTCGAAGAGGTAGACCCACTTCTGGGCGCGGCGCCGCGAGCCGGCGCCGTTCGACGAGCCGCCGCGTGGGGTGGACGCTTTGGACCTCGAGGTCGTGGTCGACGACCGGCGGGGCGCGACCGCCGACCCGGGGGCGCGACCCATGCGTGTGCGGGTGGGCATGGCAGACCTCGTCGATGTGTCAACTGTTGGACTGTCGCGAGCGTAGCATCTCGACGGCCGAGCCCAAGACGCGCCGCCGGCGGCGCAGAATCGGGATGTGAGGATCGCTCGGTACGGGTGGGTACGCGACCTCCCCGACCATCGTGACCGCTTCTGGCAGGCGCCTGCGCTGGCCTCGGCGCAACTGCCCACCACCGTCGACCTCAGGCCTCAGTGCCCGCCCGTCTACGACCAGGGGCAGCTCGGCTCGTGCACGGCCAACGCGATCGCCGGTGCCATCCAGTTCGACGAGATCCGATCGGGCATCGCACCGACATGGACGCCGTCGCGGCTCTTCATCTACTACAACGAACGTGTCGTCGAGGGCAGCGTCGACAGCGACAGTGGTGCCCAGCTCCGCGACGGCATCAAGGTCATCGCCGCGCAGGGTGTGTGCCCGGAGCGCGACTGGCCGTATGACATCAGCCGCTTCACCGAGCGACCGTCCGCCAAGGCGTACGCCGACGCGGTCACCGACCGGGTCGGCAGCTACCAGCGGCTCACCCAGTCGCTCGCCCAGCTGAAGACGTGCATCGCCTCCGGGTTCCCGTACGTGTTCGGGTTCACCGTCTTCAGCTCGTTCGAGGGTGGCGACGTCGCCGCCACCGGGGTGGTGCCTCTGCCCCAGCCGTCAGAAACTGTGGTAGGCGGCCACGCGGTGGTGGCAGTGGGGTATGACGACGCTCGCCAGGCATTCATCCTGCGCAACTCGTGGGGCAATGGATGGGGCGAGTCGGGGTACGGCTTCATGCCCTATGCCTACATGCTCGACCCCGGCCTCGCTGCCGACTTCTGGACGATCCGGGCGGCCCCCGGCGGCCCTCCGCTGCGTCTCCGGCACACCGGTTCGGCAAGTCAGCGCGCCGAGGACGACTGAGCAGGCGGGTCAGCGGGCTGGCCAACCGCGTGCGCCGGGTCGCGTATGGTCGAGGCGTGGCTGTCAGCTTGGTGAGGTCGCGATGATCAGCCGCGCCATGGGCGCGCTGGCGCGATCGGCCGTCGAGGCCGGGCGGGCAGCGCAGGGCCGGCCCATCCTCGGACCGCTGGCGCGCGCGCTGCGCCACCACGGCCTCGAGGTCGTCGCCGTGCTCTGCCTGGTGGCGCTGGTGCTGGCCGTGAACCCGACCAAGCTCGGTGGGGTGTTCGGCCACGCCGACGTCGGCCTGATCCTCCTGATGCTGCCGGTCACCGTGCTGACCTACCTGGCGCGGTCGCTGGCATGGTGGTTCACGTTGCGCCAGGTGCGCGTCGACGTCGACATCCGCCACTCCATCGCCGTGGAGTTCGCCGGCCAGACCATGGTGTTCATGCCCACCGGCGACCTGGCCCGCATCGCTCTCATCAAGGAGGTGACCGGCACCCGCCGCAGCGCCGGCGAGATCACCGCGACGATCGCGTTCCAGGAGCTGCTCTTCATGACGCTGATGGGCCTGGGTGTTCTGCCGCGGGTGGCGTCGCACCCCGACATCGCCCTGCTGGTGATCGTCATGGTGCTCGTCCACCTGCTGATCCTCACCGTTCTCATCTGGCAGCCGGCGTACAGCTGGGCCGTCGGCGTCGTCGAGCGGGTGAAGCTGCTGCGCCGCTTCGACCCCCAGCTCCGCGCCATCCGCCCCGCTTTCATCGAGCTCCTCCACCTGCGGGTGGTGGTGCCGGTGCTGATCTGCAACGCCGCCGCGGTGTTCCTCTCCTATCTCCTCTTCTATCTCTCGCTGCACGCCGTCGGCCAGGCTCAGGTCGGCTTCATCGCCGCCACCTTCGTGCTCTCGTTGAGCTTCGTCATCTCCGGGATCAGCCTGATCCCGGGAGGTGTCGGACCCTTCGAAGGGCTGCTGACGGTGCTGATGATCGCCAACGGCGTGCCGGTCGCCGCCGGGGCCGCTGCCGGGCTGCTCTTCAGGGGCTTCAACGACATCCTGATGGCGGCGGTGGGCGCTGTCTTCCTTGTGCTGATCCGCCGCGGCCACCTCCACGAGAGGCCACGGCTGCGGCGACGTGGCGCGGAAGGAACAGCGCCGTCGAGCAGGTCCGCCCGCCGGGCCCGCTGAACCGCGGACGCTACCCGCGAGACCGCCCGAGCGCGGCGACCCTGCAGGCCGCCAACTGATCGTCGCAGGCCGATTCCAGCTGGTCCAGCGAGACACGCACCTGGGCCATGCCGTCGCGTTCGCGGATGGTCACGGCGCCGTCCTCGAGTGTCTCGAAGTCCACCGTCACGGCGAGCGGCGTGCCGATCTCGTCCTGGCGGCGGTAGCGGCGGCCGATCGACTGGGTCTCGTCGTACTCGGTGCGAAAGCGCGTGCGCAGCCGGGTCGCGACCGCTCGCGCGGGTTCGGTCAGCTGCGCCTTCTTGCTGAGCGGCAACACCGCCACCTGCCACGGCGACACGTCGGGGTGCAGCCTCAGGACCGTGCGAGTCTCGCCGCGCACCTCCTCCTCGTGCCAGGCGTCGAGCAGCATGGTGAGGCAGGCTCGGTCCAGGCCGGCGGCCGGCTCGATGACGTACGGGATGTATCGCTCGTTGCTCTCGGTGTCGAAATAGCTGAGGTCACGCCCGCTGTGGCGGCTGTGCGCGCGCAGGTCGTAGTCGGTGCGGTCGGCCACTCCCTCGAGCTCACCCCACCCCCATGGGAAGTTGTATTCGATGTCACTGGTGGCGGTGCTGTAGTGCGAGAGCTCCTCGCGCTGGTGGACGCGCAGCCGCAGCCGCGAGCTGCGCACCCCGCAGTCCTCCGTCCACCAACGCATTCGCTCGTCGCACCAGTACGTGTGCCACTCCAGGTCGGTGCCCGGCTTGCAGAAGAACTCCATCTCCATCTGCTCGAACTCGCGGGTGCGGAAGATGGAGTTGCTCGGCGAGATCTCGTTGCGGAAGGACTTGCCCTGCTGCGCGATGCCGAAGGGGAGGCGGCGTCGCGTCGCCTGCAGCACCGTGGCGAAGTCGACGAACATGCCCTGCGCGGTCTCCGGCCGCAGGTACACCTGGGCGGCGTCGTCGGCCACCGGTCCGAGGTGGGTGCGGAACATCAGGTTGAACTGGCGCGCCTCGGTGAGCGGGCCGCCGCACTCCGGGCAGCCGGGAGCGTCCTCCGGTTCACTGCGGGCACGCCGTTCGTCCGCCAGGTGGTCGGCGCGCCACCGCTTGCGGCAGGTGCCGGTGCAGTCGACCAGCGGGTCGGTGAACGTGTCGACGTGGCCGCTGGCGACCCACACCTGCGGGTTCATGATGATCGAGGTCTCGATCGGCTCCACGTCATCACGCGACTCCACCATCGCGCGCCACCAGAGGTTGCGCACGTTGCGTCTCAGCCGCGCACCGAGGGGCCCGTAGTCGTACAGGGCGTTGATGCCACCGTAGATCTCGCTCGAACCGAAGAAGAAACCGCGCTGCTTGCCCAGCGACACGAGCTTCTCGAGGGCGTCCGTCACGAGCGGTTGTTGTTGCGACATCGGCGGCGAGTGTACCGACGGGCGGTGGTCAGCGGCGCTCGATGGCGCGCAACACGGCCAGCGAACGCAGCTGTCTCTCCAGGTGCTGCGCGAGCTCACGCTCGGCAACCGCCTCCAAGGTCACCAGCGACGGCTCGTCGAGCCGCAGGCGTCGGTACAGGTCGCCGTCGCCCGCCGCGGCCACGCGCAGCACCTTGATGACCCTGGTGGAGCACTCCACCGCGCCGAGGTCGGCGGGGGCGCAGCGGTCGCAGAGCAGTCCCCCGGCGACGGCGCTGAACCAGGCGCTCGTCTCCGTCAGGGGCGTCGAGCACGACGCGCAGTCGTGCAGCTGTGGCGCATAGCCGAGCCGGTCGATCATGCGCCGGGTCAGCCACACCAGCGCGGCGCGCGGGTCACGCGACGGGTCGGTGCAGTCGCTGAGAGCCTCGGCGACCAGCTCGAACGTCTCCTCGTCAGGGTGGTTGCTCTCCAGCACGCGGTCGGCGAGCTCGGCGCACACCGCGGCGCACGCGGCGCGCCGCGCGTCCGCCAGCTGGCCGGACCGTCCCACCGTCTCCGCCTGGGTGAGCACCTCGAGCTCACCGCGGCCACGGGCCAGCTGCATGCGGCTGTGCGCGAAAAGGTCCGTCTGCGCAGCCAGGCGGCTTCCCGACTTGCGCACCCCGCGGGCGATCACACCGATCTTGCCGTGCTCGCGGGTGAGCACGGTGAGAACGCGGTCCGCCTCGCCGTAGTCGACACGCCGCAGGATCACCCCCTCGGTCAGGTACGTCGGCATGCCGGTCAGTGTGGGGGATGCGCGCCGTCAACCAGCGTCGAGCGCATCCTCATCGGGTGCAGAGCCGTTGCGCTCGCGCAGGAAGGCGACCGGCGACGTGATGCGCACCAGCTGGATGCTCTGGCGGCGCACCTGTTCGACCGTGAGGGTCGCGTCACCGAGCGCGATGGTTGCTCCCACCGCCGGGATCTCGCCAAGGCGTTCGTAGACGAGCCCCCCGATGGAGTCGCTCTCCGTCTCGCCCACGTCGAGGTGGAGCAGGTCCTTGATGTCGTCGACCGGGAAGCGCGCGTTGAGCAGCACCTCGCAGTCGTTGAGGAACTGGACCTCCTCCTGTTCAGCCACGTCGTACTCGTCGCGGATCGGCCCGACGATCTCCTCGATGAGGTCCTCGAAGGTGACGATGCCCGCCGTCCCGCCGTGCTCCTCCACCACCACCGCCATGTGCACCTTGCGCTCCTGCATCTCGTGGAGCAGCTCGCCGACGTGCTTGACCTCGGGCGTGAAGTAGGGTTCGCGCATCAACGTGCGGATGCGCCGGTCATCGGCGTGGCGAGCGGTCTCGCGCAGCAGGTCCTTGGCGTACACCACGCCCACGATGTTGTCGATGGAGTCCTCGTAGACAGGTATCCGTGAATGCCCGTGCTCGACCACCAGGTCGATGAGCTCGGCGACGCTGCCGCCGACGTCGATGGCGACAACGTCGATGCGCGGCACCATGACCTCGTGCACGGTCTTGTCGGTCATCTCGAGGATGCCGTGGATCATCTCCTGCTCGCCGTACTCGACGACGCCCTGCTGCTGGCTGAGGTGGAGCATCAACTTCAACTCCTCCTCGGTGACGAACGGGCCGACCACCCCTCGGCCGCGGGTGGCCGCGCGCAACAGCGAGTTGCTGACCAGGGTCAGGGCTCCGACCAGGGGGCGGAGGACGCTGGTGAGGGCGGCGACCGGCCGGCCCAGACCCAGCGCGAGGCGCTCGTTGAAGCGCAGCGCCAGTGACTTCGGGGCGATCTCGCAGAAGACCAGCACGAACGCCGACAGGATCGCCGTGCCGGCTGCCTCGGGGAAGTTGTGGTAGGTGTTGGCGATGATCAGGGTGGCGGTGGTGGACGCCACGATCACCGCGACGGTGTTGACGCTGAGGATCGTCGACAGGTAGGCGTTGGGCTGGTTGTGCAACCTCACCACCACGGCCGCGTGGCGATTGCCCTCCTCGGCGAGCGAACGCATGCGCAGGCGACTCACCGACGTGAGGGCGGTCTCCGACGCCGCCGCGAAGGCAGCGAGCACCAACGAGACGATCAGGAAGAAGACGGCAAGGCTCACCGGCGCACCGTCATCGAGACCACAGCGCCGGCTCTGAGGGTGTGGTCACCGGAAGAGCTCGCTGACGCTGCGGCCCTCGTGGACGCGGACGATGGCCTCGGCGATCAGCGGTGCGACGCTGAGGACGCGCAGGCGGGGATGGTCGTCGAAGCTGCGCGCACCATCGTGGAGCGGGATCGTGTCGGTGATGCAGATCTCATCGATGGGAGCCTCGTGGAGCCGGGTGAGGGCGCCGTTGGTGAGGACGCCGTGGGTGGCGACGACGTCCACGCCGGTGGCTCCCTTGGCCCGCAGCGCAATGGCGGCATTGGCAAGCGTTGAGCCCGTGCTGATCAGGTCGTCGACGATGATGCAGTGAAGGCCGTCGACGTCACCGATGACGTTGATGACCTCCACCGTGTCGTCGCGTGGGCGGCGCTTGTCGACGATCGCGATCGGCGCGTCGAGGAGACGGCCGAGCCGGCGCGCGCGCAGCGCTCCACCGGTGTCAGGTGAGACCACCACGACGTTGTGGCCGTGGCGCTCGCGGACACGGCGTGCCAGGATCTTGGTGGCGGTCAGCGCGTCCACGGGGATGTCGAAGAACCCCTGGATGGCCTCGGCGTGGAGGTCCACGGCGATCACCCGGTTGGCGCCGGCGAGCTCGATGATGTTGGCCATCAACTTGGCGCTGATGGGGTCGCGCGGCTGGGTCTTCTTCTCCTTGCGCTGGTACCCGTAGTAGGGGATCACCGCGGTGATGCGCGACGCCGAGGCGCGGCGCAGGGCGTCGAGGATGACGAAGAGTTGGATGAGGTTGTCGCTCACCGGCTGGCACGTCGGCTGGATGAGGAAGAGGTCACGGCCACGCACGGACTCGGCGATCTTCACGTCGAACTCACCGTCGGCGAAACGGGTGATCTCCATGCTGGCCAGCGGCAGGTCAATCTCCCGCGCGATCTTCTCGCTGAGCTCGGGGTTGCCGGTGCCGCTCAGGAGCATCAGGTCGCCGAACTGGTACGGCTCGCTCATGTCGATGCCTCGGCCCGGCCGCGCCGCGCCGCCCAGCCTTCGACGTTGTGCTGCCGCGATCGGCCGACGGCGAGCGCGCCCGCGGGCACGTCCTCGTTGACCAGCGACCCGGCGGCGACGTAGGCGTCACGGTGGATGGTGAGCGGCGCCACCAGCGTGCTGTTGGTGCCGATGAACACGCCGTCCTCGATGAGGGTGCGGTGCTTGGCCTCGCCGTCGAAGTTACAGGTGACCGTGCCGGCGCCCACGTTGACACCCTCGCCGACATCGCTGTCGAGCACGCAGGAGAAGTGGCTGACGTGGCTGCCGGCGCCGACGCGGCTGTTCTTGACCTCCGCATGGGTTCCGACCGACACGTGGGAGCCGAGCACGCTCCCGGGACGCACCCGGTTGTACGAGCCCACCACCACGTCGGCGCCCAGCTCGCACGCCTCGAGGTGTGAGGCACCGATGGTGACCCGGTCACCGGCGACAACGTCGAGGAGCTGCGCCATCGGGCCGATCTCGCAGGCCTCCCCGAGCACCGTGGCGCCGCGCAGCAGGGTCATCGGCCTGATCACCGAGTTGCGTCCCACCCGCACCCCGGCGTCGACGTAGGTGGTGGCCGGGTCCTCGACCGTCACCCCGGAGGCCATCAGCGCCTCGAGGACACGGTGGCGCAACACCCGCTCAGCGGCAGCCAGCTGGGACCTGTCGTTGATGCCCATCGCCTCGCCGGCATCGGCGAGCAGCATCGCCTCGACGTGGCCGCCGAGGAGCGGGAGGACGTCGGGCAGGTAGTACTCCCCCTGGGCGTTGTCGTTGCCGATGCGCGCCAGGGCGGGCCAGAGGCGTGCGCCGTCGAACACGTACACACCGGCGCCGACCTCGGGCGGAGCCATCGCGCCCTGCGGGAGGTCGCGCTCCTCGATGGTGCGCACCACCCGCCCCGTCTCGGGGTCGCGGTACACGCGTCCGAGACCGCGAGGGTCATCCGGCATGGCGGTGAGCAGGGTGGCCGCGGCGCGGCTGCGGCGGTGATGATCGACGAGGCGACCGAGCGTCTCGGCACGCACCAGCGGGACGTCGCCGGAGAGGACAAGGATCTCGCCGTGCTCGCGGAGGTGCTCGGGGACCGAGCGCAGCGCGTCACCGGTGCCACGCGGCTCCGGCTGCTCGACGCACTCAGCGCGCCCGCTGATCGCCGCGGCCACGTCCTGCCGGTCCGGCCCCACGACGACGAGCGGCGGGCGACCGGTCACAGCGATGGCAGTGTCGATCACATGATCGATGAGGGCGCGGCCTGCAAGCGGGTGGAGCACCTTGGGAAGGGCGCTGCGCATCCGCGTGCCCTCTCCGGCGGCGAGGATCACTGCCCGCGGACCGTCGGCCATGTGCTCCGAGTATACGGGCCGCCTCGCGATCAGGCCGGGCGCCGTGCTCCCCTACGCCGCGCCCGGCGCGCCAGGTCTGTCAGCCGCCAGAGCAGGCTGTCGGCTTCGCGCGCGCCGCGGCAGACGGCGCGCGCCTGCCAGCCGCGACCCGCGGTGTCGATGTGGACCGTCGCCAGGCCCAACCGACGCTCGACCGGCCCCTGGCGCAGGCGCACGCTCTGCACCTTCTCCAGCGGCACGATCACCACCTGCGGACGAACCCGGCCGGTCCGCGCGATGACGTAACGGGAGCGGTCGTCCCAGAAGGCCAGCCAATGAAAGGACAGGGGTGCCCGGACCGCGGCCCGGCGAGGCGGGCGCGCTCCCGGGGGCGGCACCGGGGACGCTCCGGGCAGCACCCGCTCGAGCAGCCACGCGGCGTGCTGGCGTGAGCCCACCGGCAGCAGCGTCCGCGACAGCTGCGCTGATCCCTCCTCGCGCTGCTGGCTGCCGCGCTGGCGCGCTACGTCGACCTCGAGGCGCACCCAGCCGAAGCTGCGCCACAACAGCGGTTCGACCCAGCGGACCGCCTGGATGCGACCGTACGGGATCGTCTCGGTGCGCGTCTGGAGCAGGCCGCGACTGAGCCGCAGACCGTCCGCGGCCTCGGCGAGCTGGAAGTCGTACACGGCGTTGAACCGCCGGAACACCTCGGGCACGACACCGACCACCGCGGGGATCGCCACCGATGCGGTTGCGGCACCGTGGGGCACCAGGAAGCTGGTCACCCCGGCGAGCAGCGCGATGCCGAGGAGAACGTTGACAGGGGCGGTGAGCATGGTCGCGAACACGACCCGGGCGTTGTCGATGCGCAACAGCGGCTGCGCCGGTGGCTCGGGAGTCTCCGAGGCGAGGCCGTGGGCGAGCGCGAGCAGCATGGCGCGGACGCGCTGGGCCTCCCCGGCGCCGAGGTAGGCGAGGCGGGTGCGCCCGGTTCCCCGACCGGCGACCACGACGCGGACCTCGGCGAGCCCGAGGACGCGCGCGACCACCGGTGAGATGACGTCGATCGCCTGGATGCGTGACAGTGGGACGCGGATGGACTGCCTGCGGATCAGCCCGGTGGTGATCTGCAGGTCGCCACCGTGCACGCGCCAGCGGGTGACCAACCACGAGACCACCCCGGCCAGCGTGGCCAGAGCCAGCAGCACCAGGCTCTCCCATGGAAAGGACGTGCCCCGATGCCGGCCGGTGTCGAACTGGGTGCTGAACAGCACCAGCACCGCCACCGCGCTGCCGGCGCGCACCACCGGTGAGAGCGGGTGCAGGCGGGTCCAGGCGGTCTCGCCCACCGGCGGCGCGGGAGGCTGAGCCATCAGAGGCCGCTGGCCTGGGCCTCACCAAGCGCGGCCAGGCGGTCGCGCAGACGATCGGCCTCCTGCTGCGCAAGACCGGGGATGCGCGCGTCACTGGCGGCGGCGGCCGTGTGCAGCTGCACGGTGGCCAGGCCGAAGACGCGGTCGATGGGCCCCGCGCTGACGTCGATGAACTGCATCCGCCCGTACGGCACGACGGTCACCTGCCGGAAGAGCAGCCCGTGGCGCACCACCAGGTCGTCAGCCCGTTCGAGGTACCCCCAGGAGCGGTAGCGACCGCGCAGGACGGTCCAGGCGACCACGGCAACGACGAGGGCCAGCACCGTCACCGGGGCGCCCGCAGCCGAGCCGCCGAACACCCACGACGGGATCGTCGCGGCCAGGCCGACCGGCAGCGCGACGAGCGCGAGCGACACCTGCCGCGCCTGCCACATCCGCGGCGATGGCCGGCGGAAGTCGGCGGCAGCTGTCGGCGGCGCGGCCTGGGTCACCGATCAAGTGTCGCAGGCGGCGGCGCACCCTCCATGAATGCCGGGGGACGCCGTGCAAGTGCGGCGCTACCATCGACCGGCTCGGTGGGGAGTTGCCAAGTGGTAAGGCACCGGACTTTGGATCCGGCATTCGATGGTTCGAATCCATCCTCCCCAGCCCTTCTTGTTCCACATGGATTGACGCGGGCGCTGCCTCCACGTCGCGGCTGGTGTGGCCTGCTGCTCGAGGGGCGCCGTACCCGCTCAGAAGATGACGTTGCGCCGGATGGTCGGGTCGACCACGCCAACGGTCTTCTTGCCGCACCAGTGGCACACGAAGCTCAACAGGCGCATCCCTTCCTGGGCGATGCAGGCGCTCGGCCAGCCGCAGTTGCCGCAGGTGACCGACATGACGTGCCGCGCCGCCCCGCTCTGTTGTTCCTCAGGTTGGTCGGACGGTTCGGCGTCCCCGTGGCCTGGCGACGATCCCATGACCCACCTCACGGTCGGGCTGACCGGCCCAGCATACGTCGGCGCGGCCCGCGCGAAGGACGCGTGCCGGCACGTGACAACACTGCGGCGCTCTGCAACGACCGGCTCCGCGCGGGCGCTCGCTCAGGCGGGTCGCCCGCACGGTGCGAGGCGGGACAGCGAGAACGGGGACAGGTCGACCACAGGCGTCGCGCCGGTGAGCTCGGCGGCCACGGCCTCGCCGATGGCCGCGGAGTGCTTGAAACCGTGGCCGGAGCAGGCCGACACCACCACCACTGCGTCATGCTCGGGATGACGATCGATCACGAAGTCACCGTCGGGGGTCGTCGTGTAGAGGCAGGTGGTCGCGCGAACGCACCGCCGCTCCAGGCCGCGGATACGGGGCGCCACCACCGCATCGAAGACCGCGTCGGTCTCCGCGGCCGTCACGCTGCGCGAGACTTCCGCCACCGACGGCACCGTCAGGGTGGACTCAACGCCCACCTTGACCGCACCCGCAACGCTCCCGGTGGCGGGCAGGCCGTAGAAGCTCGACGGGCCCGCGTCCCAGATGAACGCCGGGAACCTCTCGGGCGAGAACTCGTCCACCGGCCCGGCGATGGCGAACCAGCGCAGCACCTGCCGGCTGATCGCGAACATCGCCGCGTAGGTGGGCCCCAGGAGGGAGCCGGTCCACGCCCCGGCGGCGAGGACGAGGCGGTCGGCGCCGACCGGGCCGCGTGAGGTGGTGACGGTGAGCCCCCGGCGGCTGTCCCGGTAGCCGGAGAGCTCCACCTCCGTGTGGATGGTGGCCCCGTGCCGGGCGGCCAGGTCGAGCTGGGCGCTGATCGCGGCCTCCGGCCGGACGAACCCTCCACCCGGTTCGTAGTAGCCCCGCTCATCCCCCGCCAGGCGGAACTGAGGAAATCGCCGCTCGACCTGCGCGGCGCCGAGCACCTCGTGGTCGATGGCGAAGGTGCGCGCGGCCTCGATGGTGGTCTCGAGGAAGTGCGTCTTGCCGTGGTGGCGCGCGTGCACGCCGGGTGAGGCAAGGACGAGCACCCCGTTGGTGGTGAGCAGCCGCGTTCCCGTCTCGGCCTCGATCTCGCGCCACAGCTCGTGCGAGCGCCGCGCCAGGGGCACGTACGCCAGTCCCTCCCCGATGGCCTGGCGCGTGATCCGCGTGTCACCGTGGCTGGAGCCGAGTGTGTGCGGCGGCGTGCCGCGGTCGATGCCGAGCACGCGCGCGCCGCGCCTGGCCAGTTGGTACGTGGTGGCGGTCCCCACCGCCCCGAGGCCGCACACGACGACGTCGAAGTGGTCCACCGGAAGATCTTATGGCCGGTCTGCCCGGTGGACAGTGCTCCCGGTGACGGTCACAATGCGCGCACGCAGCGGCTGCGGGCCGAACCCGGTGCGAGGTCGCCCGCCATCGCCAACCCGACCATCGAGGAGCACCCGACATGCGCGGCACGTCCACCGACTCGCGCCGGCGTCTCACCGCCGGCCTGACGTTCACCGCCCTCGTGCTCGCCGCATGCGGTAGCTCCGGGGGTCCTGCGGCCTCCTCCAGCAGCGGCGGGACCAGCAGCGGGCCGACGGTGCAGCAGAGCATCGCCAGCGAGGTTCCGGCCGCCATCAAGTCGAAGGGCGCGGTCCAGGTCGCCACCGACGCGACCTACGCCCCCAACGAGTTCATCGACCCCAACACGGGTCAGATCCAGGGCTGGGACATCGACTTCGCCAAGGCGATCAGCAAGGTGCTCGGCATCCCGTTCGTCATCAGCAACGCCGACTTCAGCACCATCATCCCCGACCTCGGCTCGCGGTACGACATCGGTATCTCGAGCTTCACGCCCAACGCCACGCGCGAGCAGACCGTCGACTTCGTCACGTACTTCCAGGCCGGCGAGGCATGGATCATCAAGCCGGGTGGACCGAACGTCACCCAGGCCGTCGACATGTGCGGCCTCACCGTCGCGGTCGAGACCGGCACCGCCGAGGAGAGCGACGCGTACGGCTTCATGGGCAAGAAGCCCGATGGCTCGGCCATAGCCGGCTGACGCGAACAACTGCACCAAGGCGGGCAAGCCGGACATCACCGTGCACAGCTTCACCAAGCAGACCGAGGCGGACAGCGACCTCACCGGCGGCCGGTCGCAGGTGGGCTGGCTCGACGAGCCGGTCGCGCGCTACCAGGTCAAGCTGCTTCCCGGGCAGGTCCAGCTCAGCGGCCAGCCGTGCAGCGTGGCCCCCTATGGCATCGCCATCGCCAAGGGGAGCGGCATGATCAAGCCCCTGCAGGACGCGGTCAAGTACCTCATCGACAACGGGTTCTACAAGCAGATCCTCAGCCAGTGGAATGTGCAGAGCGGTGCCATCACCAGCAGCCAGGTCGCTGTGAACAACAACGCCTCGGTGGGCGCCTCGTGCGTGCCGTCGTACTGACGCCCGCACCCTGACCCCGCGGTGAGCTGAGACCGGACCCATCGTGGAACCACCCGGCGGCGCCACGCCAGGCTCGATGACGCCGGCGGCCGAGGGTGGTGCGCGGCCCGAGGCCATCAAGGCGATCGGGCTGCGCCATCCCTGGCGCTGGGTGAGCGCGGCGGTGGTGCTGGCGCTCTCCGTCGCGGTGGTCTCCACGGTCGCGACCGCTCCCAACCTCCGCTGGGACGTGGTCACCTACTGGCTCACCCAGTCGAGCATCCTCAACGGTCTCCTGGTCACCCTGGAGCTGACCGTCATCGCCATGGCCATCGGTGTCTCGCTCGGCGCCCTGCTGGCGGTGATGCGACTCTCGGCCAACCCGGTGGTGTCGACGGTGAGCTGGTTCTACATCTGGTTCTTCCGCGGAACGCCGGTGCTGGTTCAGCTCTTCTTCTGGTACAACCTGCAACTGGTCCTGCCGCACGTCTTCTTCGGGATCCCGTTCACCTCGATCGGTTGGCGCGCGGACACGCTGACGCTGATCACGCCCTTCCTCGCGTCGATCCTCGGCCTCGGGCTCAACGAGGCTGCGTACATGGCCGAGATCGTCCGCGCCGGGATCATCTCGGTCGACACCGGGCAGACCGAGGCGGCGCAGGCGCTGGGCATGACCCGCGTCCAGGTGATGCGGCGCGTGATCCTCCCCCAGGCGATGCGGGTGATCATCCCGCCGACCGGCAACGAGACCATCTCGATGCTGAAGACAACGTCGCTGGTGTACATCACCACCACCCACGAGATCTTCTACGCCCAGCTGCTCGTCGCCAGCTACAACTACCGCATCGTCGAGCTGCTCATCGTGGCCAGCATCTGGTACATCGTGGCCACCTCGATCCTCACCTTCGGCCAGTACTACCTGGAGCGCCACTTCGCCAGGGGCGCGTCGCGGGAGCTGCCCCCGACGCCGTTGCAGCGGTTCAGACGGATGCTCTTCCACTTCCACGCCGAGCCGGTGGGCGCCGACGAGGTCACCTCGATCGGCCGGCCGCATGGGTAACCGGCGATGACCACACCGATGGTCGAGGCACAGGCGGTGCACAAGAGCTTCGGCCGCCTCGAGGTGCTGCGCGGCATCACCATGCAGGTGGCGCCGCGGGAGGTGATGTGCCTGATCGGACCGTCAGGCTCGGGGAAGAGCACGTTCCTGCGCTGCATCAACCACCTCGAGAAGATCGACGCGGGCAGGCTGTTCGTCGACGGCGAGCTGGTCGGGTACCAGCAGCGCGGTGACAAGCTCTACGAGCTGCGCGACAGCGAGGTGTGTCGCAAGCGCAGCGAGATCGGCATGGTGTTCCAGCGCTTCAACCTGTTCCCGCACATGACCGCGCTGGAGAACGTGATCGAGGCGCCGCTGCGCGTCAAGCACGAGAGCACCGCGGTCGCCGTGGCCCGGGGACGCAAGTTGCTCGACCGTGTCGGTCTTGGCGACAAGGTGGACGTGCATCCGAACCAGCTGTCCGGTGGGCAGCAGCAGCGTGTCGCCATCGCCCGCGCCCTGGCGATGGAACCGAAGCTGATGCTGTTCGACGAACCCACCTCGGCGCTCGACCCCGAGCTCGTCGGTGAGGTGCTCGACGTCATGCGCGACCTCGCGCAGAGTGGCATGACCATGGTCGTGGTCACCCACGAGATGTCGTTCGCGCGCGAGGTCGGCGACACGCTGCTGTTCATGGACGGCGGCGTGATCGTGGAGGTCGGCACGCCCCGCGAGATGCTGGCCAACCCCCACCACGAGCGCACCCGATCGTTCCTCGCCCACGTCTTGTGAACGCCGACCGGTTCTGATACCCTCAGGGGGTATCTCCGGCGACCCGGCCGGGTGGGAGCACAGCCATCACCTTCCTGCGGTCGCTCGGCGACGGGCTGGCCCAGGCGTTCTTCATGTTCTGGGAGACGCTCTGGGCGTTGGTGCTCGGCTTCGCCCTCTCCGGCGCGGTGCAGGCCTTCGTCACCCGCGGACAGATGGAGCGCGCCCTCGGGCGGCGTGGGCCGGGGACACTGGCCAGGGCGACGTTCCTCGGGATGGTGTCGTCGTCGTGCTCGTACGCCGCGACGGCGATGGCCAAGTCGCTCTTCGCCAAGGGCGCCGACCTCACCGCAGCGCTGGTCTTCATGATCGCCTCCACCAACCTGGTGATCGAGCTCGGCATCGTCCTGGCGCTGCTGATGGGCTGGCAGTTCACCGCCAGCGAGTTCGCCGGCGGGCTGCTGATGATCGCCATGTTCGCGGTGGTGTCGCGCTTGGTTCTTCCGCCGGCGCTGGTGCTTGCCGCCCGCCGCCAACTCGGCACCGCCCCGGGCCCGCACGATCACCCCGGCACAGCCCACGACATGCAGCCACGTGCGCCGGCCGCAGACGGCGGGTTGCCGCTGAGAGCCGGCATCCGCACCCGCGCCGGTTGGATCAACGCGGCCGGCTATGCGATCGCCGACATCGCCATGCTGCGCCGTGAGCTGGTCATCGGTTTCACCGTTGCCGGCATGCTCGCCGCCGTGGTGCCCACCACGGTCTGGGGTCACCTGTTCGTGAGCGGCCACGGCATCGCCTCCTCGGTGGAGAACGTGCTCGTCGGCCCGCTCATCGCCATCCTCAGTTTCGTGTGCTCGATCGGCAACGTCCCGCTCGCCGCCGCGCTCTGGAAGGGCGGCATCAGCTTCGGGGGTGTCGTCGCCTTCGTGTTCGCCGACCTGATCACCATCCCCCTGCTGCTGGTGTACCGGCGCTACTACGGGACGGCGCTCAGCCTGCGCATCCTCGGCGGCTTCTGGCTGGTGATGTCGGCGAGCGGGCTCGTGGTCGAGGCGATCTTCGGCGCGCTGCACCTGGTGCCGGGCACCCGGCCCACGCAGATCGCGCCGCAGTCCGTGGCGCTCGACTACACCACCGTCCTGAACGTCATCGCCCTGCTTGGATTCGCGCTGCTGTACACGTTGCATCGCCAGCGCGTGGATGTCACGGGGACGCACGCACGCGACCCCATGTGCGGCATGCAGGTCGAGGTCGCCAACTCCCCGGCCACCAGGGGCGACCGCGGGACGATGGTGTTCTTCTGCTCCGACCAGTGCGCCGAGCGCTACGACCGGTCGAACTCGGCGACGGCGGCGGCCCCCGCCGGCGCCGCGCCCCCCCGCTGATGGCGCGCGCGCGGGGCTCCCCCGCACCGGGGCTGCGAGCGCGTGGCTCCTACCAGGCAAGCCGCGACGAGCTGCGCGCCCGCCTCTCCCGCGCCCGGGGCCAGGTCGACGGGGTCGCGCGCATGGTCGAGGACGAGCGCTACTGCCCGGAGGTCCTCACCCAGCTCGCTGCCGCCATCGCCGCCCTCGAGAAGATCGGCTTCATCCTGCTCCGCGACCACGTGCAGAACTGCGTGGTCGAGGGCGTCGCTGCCGGCGAGGGCGAGGCGTACCTCGACGAGCTCATTGCCACCGTCCAGCGGTTCGCCGGGCGCTGAGCACAGGTCACCGAGCGGCGGGGATGGCCCCCATGCGCCCGGCGCGGAAGTCTTCGAAGGCCTGGCGCAACTCGTCCTGGGTGTTCATCACGAAGGGTCCGTACCAGGCGACCTCCTCACGGATCGGACGGCCGCCGAGGACGAGCACGTCGAGCGCGGGGTTGCGGGTTTCCTGGGCTTCCCCGGCACCGACGGTGATCACATCCCCCGCTCCGAGGACCGCCAGCTGCCCGGCGGCGATGGGGCGCCCTTCGGCACCGACGGTGCCGTTGCCGGCCAGCGCGTAGACGAGCGCGTTGTGGTCGCGCGACCAGGGGAGCACCACCCGGTGGCCGGGACTGATGGTGACGTGGGTCATCGCCATCGGGGTGTGGGTGACGCCCGGGCCGGAGCCGCCGCCGACCTCACCCGCGATGACGCGGATCAGCGCCCCGCCATCGTGGGACGCCAGCAGGCCGACCTGGCCGGCCCGGATGTCCTGATAGCGCGGGTCGGACCACTTCTCGGCGGCCGGTAGGTTGACCCACAGCTGGACTCCGTGGAACAGGCCGCCGGAGGCGACCAGCTCCGATGGGGGCGTCTCGATGTGCAGGATCCCGGCCCCGGCCGTCATCCACTGGGTGTCACCGTTGGTGATCAGCCCGCCGCCACCGTTGGAATCCTGGTGGGCGAAGGTGCCGTCGATCATGTACGTGACCGTCTCGAAGCCGCGATGGGGATGCCACGGCGTGCCCTTGGGCTCACCCGGCGCGTATTCGACGGCGCCCATCTGATCCATGTGCACGAAGGGGTCGAGAAGGCGCTGGTCGACGCCGGCGAAGGCGCGGTGGACGGGGAAACCCTCGCCCTCCAGGCCCTCCGGCGCGGTGGTCAGCGAGAGGACCGGGCGCTGGAGCGCGGCGGGGTCGGGGGTGACGACGCGGGCAAGGCTGGTGATGTCGTCGACGGTGACCGCAGGCATGGATGTCCTCGAGAACGCTCGACCGCTGGGTGGGCCGCGCTACAGCTAGTGTGACGTGGCCGGGCCGCGCTCAAACATCGGCCCAACGGCGTGTGGCCCGCGGGGCGGGCGATTGCGGTGGCACCCCGGTTGCGGCGCGAGCCGAGGACTGGGGGGTGGCGCGGGGCGGTACGCTCGGCTGCATGCAGGTGAAAGAGCTCGGTCACGCAGTCCTCTATGTCCACGACATCCAACGGTCCTCCGCGTTCTACCGCGACGTCCTCGGCTGGACGCAGGTGTCACCCCTTGACCGGCGCCTCCCGGTGGCGGCGTTCTCGAGCGGGCGAACCCACCACGAGCTGCTGCTCATTGAGGTCGGGGCGGACGCCCAGGAGGTGCCCGCCGGCCGGCGGGTCGGCCTCTACCACCTCGGCATCAAGATCGGCGACAGCGACGACGAGCTGCGCGAGGCGGTGGCCCGCTGCCGCCAGGCGGGCGTGCGGGTGGTCGGCCTCAGCGACCACACCGTCAGTCACAGCCTCTACGTGCTCGACCCCGACGGCAATGAGCTCGAGCTCTACATCGACGTTGCCGGCGTCGACTGGCGGAACAACCCGGCCGCCGTGATGTCCCCGACACGACCCCTGGCGCTCTAGGGATGGTGGACGGCAGCGCCGACCGCTTCGACGTCATCTGCATCGGCGCCGGCACCGTCTCCGAAGGGGTCGCCAGCGAGCTGAAGGGCACCGGGATCAGCTTCGCGGTCATCGAGCGCGAGCTCGTCGGCGGGGAATGCCCGTACTGGGGCTGCATCCCCAGCAAGACGCTGCTGCGCTCCGCCGAGGTGCTCGCCGAAGCGGAGCGCGCCCGCGCCCTGGCCGCGTCGCGCGTGGAGTGGGATGTCGACTTCCCCAAGATCGCCGAGCGCACCCACTACATCTCCCGCGACGAGGACGACACCAAGGCAACGGAGGCACTCCTCGAGCAGGGCGCGCAGGTCATCCGCGGCGAGGGGCGACTTACCGGCCCGGGCACGGTCGCGGTCGGCGACCGCGTGCTCACCGCGACGCGGGGCATCGTCATCGGCACCGGCACCTCGGCCGCGATCCCGCCCATCGAGGGGCTCGACGGCGTCGCCTACTGGACCAACCGTGAGGCCACGCTGACGCGCGAGCTGCCGCGCTCGATGCTGGTGCTCGGCAGCGGCCCGATCGGCGCCGAGCTCGCCCAGGCCTTCGCGCGCTTCGGCACCGAGGTACACGTGATCGAGGCACTCGACCGGCTCATGCCCGCCGAGGAGCCCGAGGCGAGCGAGGAGCTGGCCAAGGCGTTCCAGGCCGATGGTATCGCGGTACACCTCGGCGCCAAGGCGGTGAAAGCCACCGAGGAGGATGGTGCGGTCACCCTGCACCTCGAGGGTCGCCAGGCCCTGACCGCAGAGCGCCTGCTCGTCGCCGTCGGGCGCCGCCCGAAGCTGGCCGGGATCAACCTCGCCGCCGCCGGGATCACCGCCACCGAGAGGGGCTGGATCAAGGTGGACGATCGCACCCTGCTGGCGGCCCCGGGCGTCTGGGCGGGCGGCGACATCACCGGGATCGGCGCCTTCACCCACCTCTCCTGGTACCACGGCAAGATCATCGGCAGGCAGCTGCGCGGCGAGGCGGCCGTCGCCGACCACCGCGCGATCCCGCGGGTCACCTTCACCGACCCGGAGATCGCGTCAGTGGGGCTCACCGAGGGCCGGGCGCGAGACCAGCTGGAGGACGTGCGTGTGGTCAGCGCCGATTCCGGCAACGGCACCCGCGGGTACATCAACGGTCCGCCGGGTGGCGTGATCAAGCTGGTCGCCGACATGCGCCGGCGGGTCCTGGTCGGGGCGCTCGTGGTGGGTCCGCGGGCCGGCGAGATGATCGCCGAGCTCACCCTCGCGATCAGGGCCGAGGTGCCGCTGGCCGTCCTGGAGGACACCCTGCACGCCTTCCCCACCTTCTCGCGCGACCTCGACGGGCTGTTCCCTCAGCTCGTCGACTGAGCGGCCGAGGTGGACGCAGCGGGGGCGCTCGAGCTCGCCGACTGGCGCCGGCAGGTTGGCGCGCTCTATCAGCGAGTGCGCTCGGAGGGGTCTGCGGAAGCTGGCTGGGAGACCTGGCGGAGCGGCCGGCAGCGACTGTACCGTGAGCACCCGCAGTCGCCGGTCGTGCCGGCGGAGCGACCGGGGTACGACTTCGCCTGCTTCCCCTACGACCCCTCGATGCGCGTGCTTGCGGAGCTGGTGCCCGTCGCGCCCCGCCACGTGGAGGGTGCCGGCGACGTGCCGGGGATGACCCAGGTGGGAACCTTGAGGTTCCTGATCGCGGCTGGGCACCAGGAGCTCGGCGCCCACTGGCTCGACGGCTACGCCGGCGGGTTGTTCGTCGCCTTCACCGACGCCACCTCGGGCTCCGAGACGTACGGCGGCGGTCGCTACCTGCTCGACACCGCCAAGGGCGCCGACCTCGGCACGGACGATGGCCGGGTGGTGCTGGATTTCAACTTCGCTTTCGCGCCGTCCTGCGCTCACGACCCGAGGTGGCAGTGCCCCCTGGCAGCGAGGTCCAACCGCTTGGCGGTCGCGGTGCGCGCCGGCGAGGTCGGTCCCTGAGAGCCGCGGTCCCGGGCCGCTAGTGGACGCAGCTCGTCGCGGCCGGGGATCCGAGCCGGTTCTGCGGGTTGCCACAGTAGGTGTCGTCGGCCAGCCACGTGCCATCCGCCTGCAGGGCGAAGATCACCACCAGAGCCTCGTGCCGGGGGAGAACGACAGCTGCACGGTGACGGCGGCCCAGCTGCGGTTGCCTCGGAGGCCGACCGGTAGGAGGGCGTCGTTGCGGCCGATCGCCTGGCCGATCCAGGTGTCGGAGCAGCGGCACAGGGGAGCCGCCGCGCCGGCCCCGTGGTTGCTGCGCCACGCGGTCGCCGCGACGACCAGGTTGTTGTCGACCGGGCAACCGGAGTAGAGGCCGTTGCCGCCACATTCGGTTCCCGTCCCCGGGTAGAGCAGCGCGGCCTGCTGCACCGGGGTGTTCGGCGGCACCGGGGTGGCTGTCGGGGGTGCTGACGACGGGGACGACGTCGCGGTCGACGACGGGCTCGGCGTCGACACATCGGTCGGGGTGGCGCTCGGTGAGGCACTCGCGGACGCGGTCGGGACGGTGCTCGAGGTCACATCCGGGGGCGGCTTGCGCGTGGCCAGGATGAAGGCGGCGAGCACCAGGCCGATGACGACCACGGCCCCACCGAGCACCAACAGTCGCTGTGGCGTCCATCGGGGCCCCGGCCCGCCGCCGCCCGGTCCCGGGGCGGGGGCGCGGGCTCCCGGTGGGCCAGGAGGGCTGCCGGGCGGCGGCCCAGCGGCCGGCGGCTGTCCCGGCGGCGCGGGTGGCGCGGGCGGAACCTGGGCCATGGCCGAACGCTACCTCGTGTCCGGAACCGCGGACCGCTCGAAGCTCTTCACCGCCCACGCCACCGCGCCGACGAGTCCTGCGTCGGTGCCGAGCTCGGCCTTGACGATCCTGCAGTGCTGGGCGGGGACCTCGAACGCCATCTCGCCCACTGCCGCGAGCAAGGGCTGGAAGAGCAGGCCACCGGCATTGATCAGGCCTCCGCCGATGGCGATCGCCTCGGGCGAGAAGAGGTTGATCAGGCCGCCCACGGCGCGGCCGAGGTTGCGCGCGGCCGCGCTGAAGATGCGCAGCGCGACCTCGTCCCCGGCCTGCGCCGCATCCTGCACCGCCTTGCCGTCGATGGCGTCCTGGGGGAGCGCGGCAAGGGAGGTGACCTCGCCGGCCGCGACCGCCCGGCGGGCGGCGTGGGCGATGGCGGTGCCGCTCGCCGACCCCTCGAGGCAGCCGGGGTGGCCCTCGCGGCAGGGGGGCTGGTCGGCACTCAGCGGCATGTGGCCGACCTCGCCGGCGGTGCCCGACCTGCCCGCATAGAGGACGCCGTCGATGATCAGCGCGCCACCGACCCCGGTGCTCGCCGTGATGAAGATGAAGTCGATGGTGCCGCGTCCCGCGCCGGCGACCCACTCCGCGTAGCCGGCGAGGTTGGCGTCGTTGTTGATGGCCACGTCGCAGCCGATGCGCGCCCGCAGCGCGGCCGCGGCGTCGAAGTTGTCCCAGCCGCGCAGCTGGGGCGCTGCGTAGACGATGCCGCGGCGTGGGTCGAGCGGCCCGGGGATCCCGATGGCCAGACCGTCGACGTGGCGGCCGCCGGCAGCCTCGTCGACACACCGCGCGATCGCCTCGACGACGGCGTCCGGGCCTGCGGGCCCCGGGGTGGGCGCATGCGCCGGCGTGGAGTGTGAGTAGGCGCCCGTGGCCACCGCTGCCCGGATGTTGGTGCCCCCAAGGTCGACGCCGACCAGGGTGGTCACCGCTTTGCCTCGCTGGTGACATCGTGCCAGTGCAGCGGCTGCACCAGCTCGTCGGCGGCGCGCGGTCCCCACGAGCCGGCGCGGTAGGTCACCACCGGTGGCGGGTCGTCGAGCACCGGCTGCACCACCTGCCAGCCCCGCTCCACCTCGTCCTCGCGGATGAACAGGGTGTGGTCGCCGTCGAGGGCGTCGTGCAGCAGCCGCTCGTACGCCTCGGGCGGTGAGGTCTTGAATGAGCTGCTGTAGGTGAAGTTCATGTCGACGCCCTGGATCTTCACCTCGGGACCCGGCGTCTTGGCGACGAAGGTGACCGAGATCCCCTCGTCCGGCTGGACGTGGACCACCAGCCGGTTGCTGTCGATGTAGTTCACGCGGGTGTCGCGGAACAGGTGCAGGGGTGCCTCGCGGAAGGTGAGCACCACGCGCGTGTCGCGCTCGGCCAGTCGTTTGCCGGTGCGCACGAAGAAGGGCACGCCGGACCACCGCCAGCTGTCGATGCACAGCCGCATCGCCGCGTACGTCTCGGTGGTCGACTGGCTGTCGACCCCCGGCTCGCTGCGATACCCCTTGACCTTCCTCCCATCGACAGTGCCGGCCGCGTACTGACCGCGCACCACCTCGCGGGGGTTGACCGGCTTGAGCGCCTGCAGCACCTTCACCTTCTCGTTGCGGATCGACTCGGCGTCGAACGTGATCGGCGGTTCCATGGCGGTGATCGCCAGCACCTGGAAGACATGGTTCTGCACGATGTCGCGGATGGCGCCGGTCTGCTCGTAGAAAGCACCACGCTGCTCCACGCCGAGCGACTCCGCCACGGTGATCTCGACCTGCGCGATGGCGTCGCGATTCCAGATGCGCTCGAAGATCGAGTTGCCGAAACGGAAGACGAGAAGGTTCTGCACGGTCTCCTTGCCGAGGTAGTGGTCGATGCGGAAGACGCGGTCCTCGGGAAGCACCCGGTGGATCGCCTCGTTGAGGCGGCGCGCGGACTTGAGGTCGTGGCCGAAGGGCTTCTCGATGATCAACGACGTGCCAGCGCCGAGGCCCGCTGCCCCCACGTCGGTGATCAGTGACTGGAACGCTGCGGGTGGCACCGCCAGGTAGACGAGGCGCCGCTCGCGCTTCAGCGCCTTGCGCAGGTCAGCGAGCTTCGCCTTGGGGTCGAGCGAGACGAAGCGCAGGCGGCGGGTCAAGGCATCGAGCGACCGGGCAGTGGGCTTGGTGCGTGAATAGCTGCGAATCGACTCGCGCGCGAAGTCGGCGAACGCCGCGTCGTCCATCGGCACCGGGGCGGCGCCGACGATGTCTCCTCGCTTGGGGAGCAAGCCCTCGTTCGACAGGTTGAAGAGCGCGGGCAGCAGCTTGCGGGCGCTGAGGTCGCCGCTCGCCCCGAACACCACGATGTCCTGGTCCGGTGGCGGGGTCAGCCCCATGCGATCTCAGTCGCCGCGCATGTGTCGCGCGATCGAACCGCCGAGCCCGATGACGACCGCGAGGATGGCGCAGGCGACGGTGATCCACACGACCGGGGCCTCGGCCGCCGATGTCGAATACGTGTACACGGCGAGGATGGCGGCGACGAGAAGCCCGACGACGGTGAGGACGAGCAGCGTCACCACAGCCCGCGAGGCACCGTCGAGCGCCGGCTTGGCGCGCTGCGTGCTGGCGATCGACGGCGCGATCGGCGGGAACGGGAACCAGTGACGCTGCACGGCGCCGGCGAGCTGCAGCAGCAGCACCGCGAAGAAGGTGAGGCCGGTGACGACGACCACGGGCCCGATGGCTTCGGGCGTGCTGTACGTGTACACCGCGAGCACGCCGATCAGGAGCAGCCCGACCATGACGATGCCCAGTCCCACGACGGTCATCCACGTCAGGACGTCCCAGGGCGGCAGCTCGACCCGCTCCCACAACGGGGTCATCGGCGCCCGCTCGAACGGGGCGGCGAGGTCGTTGTACATGCTCGGTGGCACCGTGATGCCGGAGACGCGCGCCTGCAGTCCGTAGCCCACCTGCTGCGGGTCGAACGGCGTCGGCTCGGCGAGCAGTCCGGGTTGCGGGCCGGGGTAGAGGCGACGCTCCTCCCGGCGTCCGTCCACGAACGTCAGGCGCAGCAGCCCGCACGTCTGACAGTGCCATGCCGAGATCGGCAGACCACCGATGACCGGACCGTAGTACGTCGAGGTGCGGCGCGTGCCCTCCGGGCCGATGGCGCCCTGGTACGTGGAGAACTCGTGGGCCATCACCCCGACCACCGGGGCGGGATGCGCGCATTCCTCGGGCTGGGGCGGCGACGACCCGACCGCAGGCTCGGCCACAGCGCGGACGGAACCGTCAGTTGGCGTCTGCGCTGCCACGAGGCGGGATTGTACGGCGGCGCATGTGGGTGGGCGCGGCGGGGACGGGGTTTTAGAATGCCCCCGTGACCTGGGCGACGTACGGCACCTTCGTGGCCTTCGCCGCGGTCATCGTCGTCGCCCCCGGACCCGACTTCGCCGTGGTGGTGAGGAACTCAGTGGCACGAGGCAGGGTGGCCGGGTTCTTCACCAGCACCGGGGTGGCAGCCAGCTGCCTGGTGCAGGGCACCCTCGTGGCACTGGGCGTGGGCGTCGTGATCGCGCGGTCGCAGCCGCTCTTCCTGGCCATCAGGTGGGCCGGCGTTCTCTACCTCTGTCACCTCGGTGTGCGCGCCCTGCTCTCCGCCCGGCGCGAGCGCCAAGAGCCGCCCCTGGCCGCAAGCGGAGGGGCGCCTCGGCCACGCCGGCTCGCCTCGCTGCGGCAGGGGTTCCTGTGCAACATCAGCAACCCGAAGGTTCTCGCGTTCTACCTCTCGGTCCTCCCACAGTTCCTCGGCCACGGCGGCACGCCCGCGGTCGACGCCATCGCGCTGGCCTACACCCACGCGCTGCTTGGGGTGCTGTGGCTGTTCGCGCTGGTCGCCTTCCTGCACCGGCTGCGTCCCTGGTTGCAGACGCGGCGCGTGCATCGCAGCGTTGACGCGGTCACCGGCGCAGCGTTGATCGGGTTCGCGTCCGCGCTCGCCGTCGAGAGTCGGTAGCGGTGGCGTCGACGGTGCGGCGAAGCGCCGTGCGACGCAACGCGTGAGCCCCTCGCCGATCGCGCACGCACGTCGCGGCGAGGCGATCGCGGGTCGGGCGCTCAACGATCGCTGGGTCGCGGGAGTGGCGCGCGCCGGCATCCTCAGCCGCGCGGTGAACTACATCGTGCTGGGCGTCCTGGTGACCGCCGTGGTACTTGGTCGCGGCAACCCGGAGGTGGACCGGCGCGGCGCCATCGAGAGTGTGTCGGGTGGCGTGGCCGGGCACCTGCTGCTGGTCCTGCTCTGTATCGGGTTCGTCTCGTACATCGCCTGGCAGCTGTTGCGCGCCGCGGCACACCGCAACGACCAGGGTGACCTCGCCAACCTGGGCCGCCGGTTGCTCGCCCTGGCCACCGCGGTGGTGTATGCGGGCTTCCTGGTGACCACGCTGCACGTCCTGCTCGGCGGATCAACGAGCTCGCCGCAGAGCGACCAGGACTCATGGACGGCGCGGCTGCTGAGCGCGAGCGGGGGACGCCTCCTCCTCGCCGCCATCGGCGCCGCCGCCGTCGTGGTGGGCATCGTCCTCTTCGGCTACGCGGCCAGCCGGCGGTTCGAGACCCCGCTCGACACCGGGGCGATGGGCCCGGCGCTGCGCCGGGTGGCGACGGTGCTGGGCATCGCCGGCCAGACCGCTCGCGGACTCGTGTTCGGCATCGTCGGCGGCTTCGTGGTGAGCGCGGCGCTGGCGCAGGACGCCAGCCGCTCCAAGGGGTTGGACGCCAGCCTGCGCACCCTCGCCGGGCAGCGCGGCGGCGCCATCCTCCTCAGCGTGGTCGCCCTCGGCTTCCTGGCCTTCGGCCTCTACTCCCTGCTGGACGCGCGCTACAGGGAGGACTTCAGCCGCTGACCGACCGGCAGGCCCGGCTCGGGAAGCCGGCGCCCGCCGCCTGCTGAGCCAGCCGGGTGGCGTGGTCTGCGTCCGCGGCGATGGCGAAGGCTGCGCCGCCACTGCCGGTGAGGTGCCAGCGCACCTGCGGCACTGCCAGCCGCAGCGCACGCAGCCGTTGCTCGAGCGGGGGTGCGGCGCGACACGCCGCCGCCTCCAGGCCGCTGCCGAGCAGGTCGTCGTCCAGGCGGGCGCCGGCCGCCAGCGCCGCGACCAGCGCGTCGGACCGCGTCGCGCCCTCGACATCGCCCAGCTGGACGGCGGCGTAGGTTGCCGCGGTGCCGCTGGCGCCGGCCACGGCCACCGCCAGGTGCAGCGCTGGGGCGACGATCTGCTCGAGGAGCTCGCCGCGGCCGCGCACCCGCCGCGGTGCCCGCGCCATCAGCACTGGGACGTCGGAGCCGAGTGAGACGGCGAGGCGGCCGAGCTCGGCGGGACCCGGTGAGGCCGCACCCAGCAGCGCAGCGCCAGCGAGCAGCACGGCGGCGGCGTCGGCGGAGCCACCACCGAGCCCGGCTGCGCTCGGGATGCGCTTGTCCAGCCAGAGCGCGAAGTCGAGCGGGCGCGCTGCTCCGGCGAGCTCAGCGGCCGCCCGCACGGCGAGGTTCCGGTCGGCCGGTGGGAGGCCGGCCGGTTCCCCGGTAACGCGGAGTCGAACCGTCGTGACAGGGGCGGGCCGCACCTCGATCCCGAGCAGGTCGTGCCAGTCGATCGGCACCACCACTGAGTCGATCTCGTGGAAGCCGTCACCGCGCCGCCCCCGGACGCTGAGGGCGAGGTTGATCTTGGCGTTGGCTGGGGTGAGGAGCATGGGGTCGCTGATATACTCCGCGGACCGCGCCGGACGTCTGTCCCGACGTCGACGAGCGCCTTCGTCAATCACCTCCGACAGGAAGACACGTGGCCAATTCCCGTTCAGCCCGCAAGCGCATCCGCGCCAACGAGCGCAAGCACGTCCGCAACCGCGGGGTGCGGTCGTCCGTCCGCACCTACGTCGGCAAGGCGCGCCAGTCGCTGCTGACGCTCGAGCCGGGCACGACCGTCGACGTGGAGGAGCAGCTGCGAGCAGCGGTGCGCGCCCTCGACCGCGCCGGCGAGAAGGGCATTCTCCACCGCAACAACGTGAACCGTCGCAAGTCGCGCCTCACCGCCATGGCGTCGCGGCTGATGCGCGCCGCGTCGCAGGGAGGCGAGCACGCCACCGAGCTGCGCGCCGCCGCGGCCGGCGGTGCCAAGGGCCGCGGTCGTGCGGCGACGACGGCCAAGCGACCGGCTGCCAAGGCTCCCGCCAAGACGGCGCCGAAGGCAGGGAGCAAGGCTGCCGCCAAACCCTCGGCACCGGCGAAGCCGACGAAGGCGAAGAGCGCAGCGGGCGCGGATTCGAAGACCTCCTGAACCGCAGGACGCTCCACCCGAGCGCGGCGCAACGCGCCCGCGCCGGGAGCGTCTGTCAGGCGGTGCGAGGGACGCGCCGGCGTCGCGCAGTCAGCGCGGCAGCCGCCGCCAACCCCCAGTTGCGCAGCGCCGCCGTGTCGTCGAGCTCACCCGCCTTCATGCCGGCGTCGATCCGCTGCAACTCGCGCATCCAGCGCATGGCCAGCGGGGCGGGGATGGCCTGGGCGGTGCGCAGCACGCGCTCGGCGCGCCACGCGGGCACCCGCATCTCTGCGGCCAGCGGCGCCGCGGCGCGGAGTCCGCGTAGGAGGAGCGCATGCACCATGAGCAGGTCGCGGAGCTGGCCGGCGAGGATCGACAGCAGGTACTGGGTGGACCGCCCCTCGGCGACGAGGTCGGCGAGCAGCGCGGCGCCCGCGGCGGGTTCGGGTCCGGCCAGGAGGTCGAGCACCCTGTAGAGCTCGAGCGTCTCGGTGCCGGCGACCAGCCGCTCCAGCTCGGCGGCGCTGCTGACCGGGCCATGCGCGGCGATCTTGTCGAGCTCGCCGGCGATCGTCCCCAGGTCGCCGCCGGTGCAGCGGAGCAGGATGTCGGCGCCGCCGGTGGGCAGCCGCATGCCGCGGGCGCGGACCTCGCCATCGAGCCACTGACGCCGCTCCGCGGGGCGTAGCTTGGGGTGGTGCTCGACCGCACCACCGGCCGAGGTGATGGCCGTGAGGACCGCGTTCCCCGGTGCGACCGTGGCGCGGACGGCAAAACACACACGGGTGGTCGGCGAGCGCATCGCCAGCGCCCTCGACAGCTCCTCGACCCCGGACGCTGCGCGACGGCCACCTGCCAGCTGGGGTAGGTCGCGGACGAGCAGATGACGCTCGCCGGAGAAGAGCGGGACGTCGACCAGGCTGGCGATCAGGGGCTCGAGCCGTGAGGGGGCGTCGATGACCTCCAGGTCGGCGGCCCCCGCCGCAGCCCGCCATCTCTCCACCGCCGTGTCCACCAGGCGCGGTTCGTCGCCGTGCACGAGCAACAGGCCGGGTGGCTGGGGCATGCCGCATTGTGTCGGCGTCGCGCACGAGACGTGCAACCGCCTCGGACGCGTGGCTTTGGTAGGGTCAATCGATCGCCTGCTCGACCCTAGGAGACGGACGTGGAGTACGCCAACCCCGACATCCTGATCTCGACTGACGAAGTTGCCTCCCGACTGGGCGGCGACGACCTCCATCTGATCGAGGTGGACGAGGACACCGCCGCCTACGAGCGCGGGCACATTCCCGGCGCGCTGGCACTTCACTGGCGCGACGAGCTGCAGAGCCATGACTCGCGTGACGTGGTCGCCAAGGAGGGGTTCGAGGCTCTCATGGGTGCGCGCGGCATCGACGAGCACACCGAGGTGGTGCTCTACGGGGGCAACAACAACTGGTTCGCGGCATACGGCTACTGGTACTTCAAGTTGTACGGCCACGAGAAGGTGCGCCTGATGGACGGCGGTCGCAAGAAGTGGGAGCTCGAGCAGCGTCCGCTCACCACCGATGTCCCCACCCCATCGACCACGAGCTACACCGCCAAGCCGGCGAACCAGGCCATCCGCGCGCTGCGTGACGAGGTCATCGCATCGGTCCGCAAGACCCCGATGGTCGACGTCCGCTCGCCCGAGGAGTACAGCGGTGCCCTTGCCGCGCCGGCGCACCTCCCCCAGGAGCAGGCGCAGCGCAATGGACACATCCCCGGCGCGCTGAACATCCCGTGGTCGCGTGCCGCCAACGAGGACGGCACCTTCCGCTCAGCCGATGAGCTCCGGGCTCTCTACCTCGACTCCGGCAAGCTGTCATCCGACGATGCGCCGATCGCGTACTGCCGGATCGGCGAGCGCTCGTCGCATACGTGGTTCGTGCTCCATGAGCTGCTCGGCCTCGAGAAGGCCAAGAATTACGACGGCTCGTGGACGGAGTACGGCTCGCTGGTGGGCGTGCCCATCGAGAAGACGCCCGTCGGGTGAAACTGCGCGGGCGCGTCAGCAGTTCGGGACAACCTGTCGAGGGTGCGTATGTGCGGCTGATCGGCCCGTCGGGCGACTTCACCGCCGAGGTCCGTACCAACCAGTCCGGGCGATTCCGGTTCTACCCGAGGGCCGGCGCATGGGAGGTCCGTGTCTCCCTGCCCGGGGGCACTCACCTGGAGCAGGCAGTGACCATCAGCGATGGTCAGACCCTCGACATGCAGATCAACGCCGACGACGGCGTCGCCGTGGTCGCGGAGGTGCCGGCCGTCTGAGCCGGGACGGGGGTGACGCGGCCACCGCCACTGCACCCATCCACACCGCGCTCAGGTGCCCTGGTCCGCGAAACCGCCACCGGGCTGAGCCTGGTAGACGATGTCCCCGTCACGACCGGTCACCGCCACAGGCAGATCGATCGCCGCCAGCCCCGGTGGGATGCGTTTCGCGGGGACCGCGACCAGCGCCGGCCGCGTCACGTCGAGCAGAGCCGCCGCCGGAGCCGTTGTCGTGGGACCCACGAGGAGGTCGGAGCGGAGCCTGCGACCTTGGACGCCGGCCAGCTCATCCTGCCCGGCCTGGGGAAGGTTGGCGGTGACCAGCGCCGATGAGTGACCGTCGCTGACCTGCAGCACGCACGGGGCGCTGGGTCCCGGCGCGGATGGCAGGCATCGTGCGGTCACCCCGCCCAGCGACCAGGCGTGGGCGCCGGCCACCACCACCTGGGTCCCGGTGCCCGCCATGGCAGCTGCTGTCGCTGCCAGTGCTGCCGGCAGCGGCTGCGACACCACCAGGGTGCCCACGTCGTACCTGCCGAGCAGGGCCGGCAGCGCCGATGCGGCGGCGCGGTCGGTGGAGGTGAGCACGACGGCGTCGAGGTGGCGCTGCAGGGGTGACAGCACCCGTCCCAGGGCGGTGACCAGCGCGGTCCCGTCAGCGCCGCCATCGACGAGCAGCGGACCGGCGCGAGGAGGGTTCACCAGGACAGCGGCGCCATTGCCGACGTCGAGCACGGTGATCTCCCAGCTGGGCATCGCGCTCGCCGTCGTCACCGCCGTGGCCGCGGCGCCGCCCACCACCGCGCACGCGGCCGCGATGAGCATGGTGAGGCTGGGGATGGTGCCGCGACCTGCCGCTAGCCTCCACGCCAGCCCCGCGGCGCCGGCGGCGGCGAGCTCGACGAGGGTCCACTGCCCGGGCCACAGGGAGAGGTGCAGTGCGGCGAACGGCAGCGCGGCGAAACCCTGGGCGAGTGCCAGGATCGCCCTGCCGAGGAGCGCACCCACCTCGAGGGGCACCCATCCCAGCGACGGGGCCGCAGCCGATAGCAGCGCGCCGGCACCGCCCACGGTGATCACCAGCGGCAGCAACGGGAGCACGGCCGCGTTGGCAACCGGGCCGACCAGGGACAGCACCCCGAAGGCCGCCGCGGTGACCGGTGCGGTGGCCAGCTGCGCCGCCGCTGTGACCGCGAAGGGCTCGGCGAGCAGGCGGGGCCCGGGGAGGCGCGCCGCAATCGGGCCGGCCAGCAGGATGATGCCGGCCGTTCCCAGGAACGACAGCTGGAAGCCGATGTCGGTGGCGACTGCCGGCTCGACGGCCAGCAGCACCGCGGAGCAGGCGGCCAGCAGGGCGAATGAGTGCGGCCGGCGCCCGTCGCGACGCAGCACCAGGCCGGCCACCACCATCACTCCGCTCCGCAGCGCGGCAGCGCTGGCGCCGCTGAGGACGACGTAGGCGCCGACAACCCCGACGGTCGCAAGGGCCAGCCGTCGCCGCGACCAGCCCCGCGGCCGCCCCACCGCGAGCACCAGGCCGGCGACCATGACCACCTTCAGGCCGCTGACGGCGACAACGTGGATCAGCCCGGCGTCCTGTAGGGGCGCTCGCACCGCACCGGCGAGGGTGGAGTGGATGCCGAAGGCGATGCCGAGCAGGAGCGTCGCCTCGGGTTCGGGCAGCGCGCGCGACACGGCAGTGGTGAGCACGCGGCGTGCCTGTTCCGCCAGCCGTGGAAGCGTCACACCGCCCTCCGCCAGGCGGGTCACCTGCGCGGCCACGGCGATCGCCGTCACCCCGACGCGCTCCAGCGACGCCGGCGACAGCGCGCCCGGTCTCAGGGGCGGCGCGCGCAGGCTGCTGGTGGCAACGTCCACGGAGTCGCCGGGAAGCACCACGACCGTGCGCAGCGGTTCGACCACGACAGCCCCGGTCACGTTCCAGGTTCCCGAGTGGCTGGCGAGCTGATGGACGTTCACCACCAGGGTGTCCGCCCGACCTGGCACGCCGGCATCACCGACCGTGCCGCGGAGGACGACGGCGCCGGTGCCGAGGTGTCCGGAGACGGTGCCGGGCCCGTGGTCCACCGCCAGCCCGCTGACCCCCCGCCACGCGCCCAGCCCGCACGCGACCAGCGCGGCGCAGGCAGTGGTGACGCGCAGGTCGGCGAACATCAGGGCAACGGACAGGCAGGTGATTGCGGCGACAACCGCCGCCAGCCGGACGTCCAGCGCGCTGAGAGCGGTGCACGCCGAGAACGCCCCGGCGCACACGGCGAGGCGCCACGGCATGCCGGCGGTCATGGAGAGGTGAGGAAGCGCAGGTGCTTGCCGATCAGCGCCGCCGTGGCTGGATCAAGACCGAGCGCAGCGCGCATGTCGGAGAGGTTGGCGAACGGTCCCCACTGGTCGCGCACCTGCACGATGGCCTGGGCGATGTCGACCGACACCCCGGGGACCGTCTGCAGCTCCGCCACGCCCGCCGCGTTGACGTCGACCTTGGCCGCGGCGATCGCGGCACCGGCCTTGACGAACGGGACGTTCACCTGGTGTCCGTCGTGCAACAGCCCCGAGAGGTTGGGCAGCCTCCCCGGGTCGGCAGTGGGCAGGATGCCCCCGGCATCGGCGATGGCGTCGGCGACCCGCGCGCCGGTGGCGAGCTCGTAGAGGCCGGGATGCGCGACGGCGCCGCTGACGAAGACCAGCAGGGTGGCGGCGGGCCCCGGCGCCGCGACTGCCGGCACGGCCGCAGCAACGGGCTGATCGGCGCCGCGCGAGGTCATCACCGCGCCGAGAACCACCGCCACAGCGGCAACGAGGGCGAGCCACGTCCAACGTTTGAACCGCGCGGTCAACCGGGTGCGAAGCGATGACACAGACCCAGTGTCTGCCGGGCAGGCGCCCATACCGCGGACGACCGCCGTGGTCGTTCGGGCATCGTTGGAGCATGGCCGTGACCGGGATCGACCGACCGCGTGAAAGGACGCAGTGGCGTCAGCGCGCCAACGACCGGCCGGTTCTCATCGCTGCGCTGGGGGCGCTGTGCATCTCCTCGTCCGGCGTGCTGGTCGAGCTCGCCGCCAGCGGCGCGGCCACCACGGCGTTCTTCCGCTGTGCCCTGGCGCTGCCGCTCCTGGTCCCGCTGTCACTACGAGAGCGCCGCCGGCTGGGCCCTCGCCCGCGCCGTGCGCGTGCGACAGCGGTGCTCGCCGGGCTCTTCCTTGCT
Source organism: Candidatus Dormiibacterota bacterium (assembly GCA_963850385.1). GTDB lineage: Bacteria > Chloroflexota > Dormibacteria > Aeolococcales > Aeolococcaceae > Aeolococcus. The sequence goes on along the minus strand of CAWKKS010000001.1, from coordinate 758,256 downwards.
GTCGACCTGGTGCTCTGGACGCACGCGATCAATGAGGTGGGCGCTGGCATCGCGACCGTCCTGGGCAACCTGCAGGTGGTCTTCGTCGCCGCCGCCGCCTGGGCGCTCTTCGCTGAACGCCCGGCGCGTCGCTTCGTGCTGGCCCTGCCCGTCGTATTCGGCGGGGTGGTGCTCGTCTCCGGCCTCGCCGGCCGGCCCTCCTTCGGAGGACACCCGGTGGCGGGCATCGTCTTCGGGGTGGCGACGTCGCTGGCCTACGCGGCGTTCCTCATGATCCTGCGGGGAGCCAGCGGCACCCCCCACGTGGCGGGTCAGCTGGCCGACGCGACCGCGAGCGCGGCAGCGGGCTCGCTCCTCCTCGGGGCCGCCTTCGGCAGCCTGGACCTGGCGCCCCCGCTCCCTTCGCTGGGGTGGCTGCTCCTCCTGGCCGTCACCAGCCAGACGGTCGGCTGGTTGTTGATCACCTCGTCCCTGCCGCGGCTGCCGCAGGCCGTCTCCTCGCTCATGCTGCTGCTCCAGCCGGTCGCCGCCCTCGGCCTGGCAGCGATGGTGCTCGCCGAGCGGCCCACCGCGGCGCAGCTGCTGGGAGCGGCGCTGATCTGCGGCGGCGTGCTGTCCGTGGCTCGTGGCGTCCGGCCGGAGCCCTCGCCGACCGCGCCCGCAGGCAGCCGTCAGCCAGGCTACCCGAAGCGGTAGCGGCGCTGCCCGTCCTCACCGACGCGGGTCGTTGCGCCGGCCCGTTCGGCCAGGAAACGGACCGCTCGGCCGCCCACCGGCGCCCCGGCGGCAGTGATCTCGGCAGCGATCTCGGACGCGGTTGCCTCGCCGAGCTTGACCAGGACCGCGCGGACGACGTCACTGGTCACCTCTGCCGGCGTGGCCCGGCCCTTGACGGCGCGCACCCGGCGGCGTCGGCGAGCGGCGGCCTTGGTGGCCGGCTCAGCGCGCGAGCGCGGGGCTCGCCCGGCACGTGCGCCGTTGCCGGCGGCGTCGAGCATCGCGACGGCGTCGCGAACCTCACGGCGCAGCGCCGCATTGTCGGCGCGCAACTTGTCGACCTCGACGACGAGACCCTCGATGCGCGCGACAAGCCGCTGCGCCGCCACCACCAGCGGCGACTGGCGGTCCACGGTGGAGGTTGCGCTGTCTACTTGCAGCATGCCGCTGTACTCCCATTTCACGACAGCGGCCTGAGAGAGGGCGCCGCCACGCGCAACACGGTGACTGTCGGCATTGTGCGCGTTGGGCTTGGGGGTCGGCAAATCGATTGCAGACAATCAGCGACGGCTCAGAACGGTCACAGGAGGCGTGTCTGGGGGCCGGCGACCACGCTGCTACCATCCACTGCCGGGGCCATAGCTCAGTTGGGAGAGCACTTGCATGGCATGCAAGGGGTCGGGGGTTCGAGTCCCCCTGGCTCCACCAGCGGCCCGCGTCGGTGACCCACCCGGAGCGGCGGGACATCCGTCCGGACCGGTTGCCTCAAAGGTGGTACACGCGAACTAACATTTCACCCGTGAGAGGGTGGGCTGTTCTCGGCGCGGCGGCGACGCAGGGCGCGAGCCAGTCGGAGCGGCAGGAGTCCGATCAGCGGCGCGCGACGGCCCAGGTCCTCCCGATCCTCGCGGTTGAGGACCCGCGCGTAGCGGGCGGCCTGCTCGACGGTCGAGTACCGCTTGGCACCGTGCGCTCCGCAGCCGCGCCGGCAAACCCAGAGCATGGTCGCGCCGTCGGCGTCGAATCGCGGTCGATGGCCCAGCACGCGACAGCACAGCATCCGACGAGGCTAGCAGGCCGCACATGACCAACCCGTCGGCGCCGACCATCGAGACCAAGATCCCGGCGCGGCTCGACCGGCTGCCGTGGTCGCGGTTCCATTGGATGGTCATCATCGGCCTGGGCACGGTGTGGATCCTTGACGGTCTCGAGGTGACCATCGTCGGGTCGGTCGCCTCGCGGCTCACCGAGAAGGGCAGCGGCATCGCGATCACCGCCGGCCAGATCGGGGTCGCCGCGGCCGCCTACGTGGCCGGCGCCTGCCTCGGCGCCCTCTTCTTCGGGCAGCTGACCGATCGTCTCGGCCGCAAGCGCCTCTTCATGATCTCGCTTGGCGTGTACATCGTGGCGACGGTTGCCACCGCCGGCGCCGCCGGCGCCTGGTACTTCTATGCCGCGCGGTTCATCACCGGCGCCGGGATCGGCGGTGAGTATGCCGCCATCAACTCGGCGATCGACGAGCTGATCCCCGCCCGCGTCAGGGGCCGCGTCGACCTGATCATCAACGGGTCCTTCTGGGTGGGCTCCGTGCTCGGTTCGGTGGCCTCGATCATCCTGCTCAACACCGCGCTCCTGCCCGCCAACGTGGGCTGGCGCGTGTCATTCGGCATCGGCGCAATCCTGGGCCTCTCCATCCTGCTGGTGAGACGCAACGTGCCGGAGAGCCCGCGATGGTTGTTCATCCACGGCCGCGAGGAGGAGGCCGAGCGCATCGTCGATGACATCGAGGCGCGCATCACCGCGCAGACCGGCGAGGCGCTCCCGGAGCCGGACGAGAGCATCACGGTGCGGCAGCGCGAGAAGACATCATTCCGCGAGATCGCCAACACGGCCTTCGGCAAGTACCCGCGCCGAGCCGTCCTCGGACTGGCGCTGTTCGTCGGGCAGGCGTTTCTCTACAACGGGGTCACCTTCGACCTCGGCACCCTGTACACGACGTTCTACAAGGTCACCTCGTCGGTGGTGCCGGTCTTCCTGATCGTCTTCGCAGTCGGCAACCTGCTCGGCCCGCTGACGCTGGGGCGACTGTTCGACACCGTCGGCCGCAAGACGATGATCAGTGTCAGCTACCTGGGATCGGCGGTGATCGCGACAGTGATGGCAGCACTGTTCGCCGGCGGTGCGCTGAAGTCGCCGTGGGCGCTCGAGGCGTTCATCTTCGGCACGTTCTTCCTTGCCTCGGCGGGCGCCAGCGCCGCGTACCTCACTGTCAGCGAGATCTTTCCCATGGAGACGCGGGCGCTGGCAATCGCCTTCTTCTATGCGGTGGGAACCGCTGTCGGTGGCATCTCCGGACCGCTGCTCTTCGGCAAGCTGATCGCCTCCGGGAGCCGCGGCGCCGTGGCCATCGCTTTCCTCATCGGCGCCGTCGTCATGGCCATCGGGGGCATCGCGGAGATCTTCGCGGGCGTGGCCGCCGAGGGCAAATCGCTGGAGGACGTGGCCACGCCGCTGAGCGCCGAGCAGCCTGACGGTGCCGAAGAGGACGATGGCCGTCACGCTCTCGAGGGACGCATCCGCGGACGCGTCGAACAGCGGACGCAACGCGAGCGCACCGGGGCGCGCCGGTACCGGCCAGGGCCCGGCGCCGGCGTGTACGTCCCGGCGATGCTGGGCAGCACCCTGTCAACACCGTCGGCGACGCTCGAGCGCGCCCGCGACGCGGAGATCGAGCGCATCGGCCGCGCCGTCGACGAGCACGGCAGCGTCAGCCGCGACGACCTGGCACGCCTGGTGGGCGCGCGTCACTGGGGACCCGGGCGATTCGCCGGCGCGCTGCGTGAGGCCGCCGACGAGGGACGGATCCGCCGCCTCTCACGGGGCACCTACGGACCGACCAGGCACGACTAAGATCGTCGGCTCACCAGAGGAGCGACGATGAAGTCCTGCCCACCGCATCACCGCCAGTGAACGAGCGACGAGGGGCCCGGCGCAGCGCGCGTGCGCTGGGCGCACTCGAGGTCGTCGAGGATCTCATCTACGCGGTGATCGCCATCTTCCTCATCTGCAGCGGCGGGCTCCTGCTCCTGGGTGCGGCCATCGATATCAGCAAGCACTTCGACGTCAACAACATCCAGCCGCTGGTGGTGCGCGTCCTCGACGAGACGCTGCTCGTCTTCGTGGTCGTTGAGCTCCTGCACACGGTTCGCGTGACCCTGCGCGACCACGCGCTGGCGGCAGAGCCCTTCCTCATCGTCGGGCTGATCGCCGGCGTCCGGAGGATCCTGATCCTCACCGCCAGCAGCGACAATCTGCACAGCGGACCCGATTTCATCGTCTACTGGGTGCAGCTCCTCCTGCTCATCGCCCTGGTGGTGGCGATGGTGGTGGCGCTCTTCATCTGGCGGCGAGCGGCCCCGGGTCGCACGTAGCGGTCCGCCTCCCAGAGCGGGCTCACAGCAAGCTCTCAGGAGGTCGTCAGTTTGTTGCAAGGCGGGGCGGGGCACGATGGGGCTGTGCAGAACGACAGCGACCCCCCACCCCCCTCGTCCCCTCCCCCCTCCGAGGCGGTCCCGGCGCACCTCGCCGGGCCGCCCGCTCCCCTTCTCCACCACTCAGCAGCCGGTGCCATCCCGCCGCCGCCACCGCCACCACCCCCGCCCTTGCCATGGGGCTTCGGTGGTGAGACCACCTGGCAGCCGGTGCCGCAGCGTCCCCCCCACCGTCGCCGGGCGATCGCGGCAGCCCTGGCCGGGCTCTTCCTTGTCAGTATCGGAGCCGGCTTCACCGCGGCACGCCTGACCGATGCCCCGACGTCATCGACGGGCTCGAGCACGTCCCAGCTCCCCGCCAGCGTGCCCGGGAATTCCTCCGGCGGCGGCAGCGCGACCTCCACGGCCCCCGCCGACACCGGCGGGATAGCGGCGCGGGTCACACCCGGCATCGTCAACATCAACATCACGCTCAGTGGCGGCGGCGCCGCGGCGGGCACCGGCATGATCATCACCTCCACCGGCGAGGTGCTGACCAACAACCACGTCATCGACGGCGAGACCAGCATCAGCGTCGAGCTGCCCAGCACCGGGCAGACCTACGGCGCGCACGTCCTCGGTTACGACCTCACCGAGGACGTGGCGCTGGTGCAGATCGACGGTGGGGGCAGCTTTCACACCGTCAACATCGGCAACTCATCAAACGTGACCGTCGGCCAGGCGGTCGTGGCCCTGGGTAACGCCCTGGGTCGCAACGCCGCCCCGGCTGTGAGCACGGGCAACGTCAGCGCGCTCAACCAGACGATCACGGCCAGCGACCAGACCGGCGCCGATGTCGAGACAGTCAGCGGGCTGATCCAGATCGACGCCCCCATTCAGCCGGGTGACTCCGGGGGTCCGCTCGTGACCACCGACGGGACGGTGATCGGCATGGACACCGCCGCGGCGTCGGCCGGCCGCCTGACCCAGACCTCGAGCATCGCCTACGCGATCCCCATCAACAAGGCGATCCAGGTGGTCAAGCAGATCCAGTCCGGCCACAGCACCAGCACCGTCCACGTGGGCAGCACCCGCGCGCTGCTCGGGGTTGGGACCAGCGAGGCCAACGGTGGCGTCCAGGTCGTCCAGGTGCAGGGCGGAAGCCCGGCGGCAGCGGCGGGAATCAGCGTCGGCTCGACCATCACCGCCCTCGACGGCACAGCGGTGAGCTCGAACAACGGGCTGCGCAACGCCATCATGGCCCACAACCCCGGCGCGTCGGTGTCGGTCAGCTGGACAGATGCCGCGGGCACCAGCCACACCGCCACCGTCACCCTGGGTTCCGGACCTCCGGGCTGAGCCCCGCCCCCTGCCGGATCTCGGTGGTCAGGAGCCGAGCAGCTCCCTGACCGCCCGCCTCAGGACCGGGAGCGTGAAGGGCTTCTTGAGCATCGCGTCCGCCCCGGCGCGTCGGGCGGCCTCGCCCTCGTCGCCCAGTGCGCTGAAGATCAGGATGGGGATCTGGGCAGTGGCGAAGTTGGAGCGGATCCGCCGGCAGGCCTCGAGGCCGTCGATCCCCGGCATCATGATGTCGAGGACCACCAAGTTCGGGGCCGGTTCGGCCACGGCACGCTCCACGGCGGCCAGGCCGTCCGCGACCGTCTCGACCTGGTACCCCTCCATGCCGAGGTAGCGCGAGATCAGCTGGGCTAGCCTGGCGTCATCGTCGGCGACGAGCACGCGGGGGTCGGCCATCGCTGGCAATGGTAGGAGTGCGGGAGCGCGGAGGAGTCCGGGCGCGACCGGTCAGCGCAGCACCCACCGCCGGGCCGGAAGCGACGATCTAGCCGCGTCTCTGCCAGCGGGTCTTCTTCAGCATCTTCTTGTGCTTGTGCTTGCGCATCTTCTTGCGCCGCTTCTTGATCACTGAACCCACGAGGCCGGGACTATACCGGATCGTGGCGCTCAACCCCCCGGAACGCGCTCGATCCGCTGTCGCGGCGAAATCTGCACAGCACCGTAACCGGGCGGGAACGACGCTGTCAGCCTGGCGTGGTCACCATTGCCGCCATGAACAACTCTGCCTTCCTCGACACCGCCGAGACCCGGGCCGCGCACCTGCGCGAGCTCAGCCATCACCTCCGCTCCCTGGAGTGGACCAACGCCGCACGGCGTGAGGTCGAGCACGAGATCCCCGAGCTCGAGCTTGCCATGGCCGTGTACCGCCGCCTCAACGCCGAGGGCCGGAACGCGGAGGAGGGCGCCAAGGCGTTCCTGACCGTCGCCGAGGTGCGCGCCGAGCACCTGCGCCAGGTCAGCCACGAGATGCACGCCCTCGAATGGGTCCATGCCTCGCTCTCCGAGGTGGAGAACGAGATCCCCGAGCTCGAGCTCGCCATGGCCGTCTATCGCCGGCTGACGGGCGAGGCTGAGGACAACGCGCGCTCAACGGCGCGGGCAAGCTCGACCCCGTCGCGTGCCCGGGCAGCGGCCGCCGCGGAGCCGACCCCCGCCGTAGTGGCTGACGCCGACGCTGACGCTGACGCTGAGGCTGACCCCGACAGTGACGCAGAGAGCGGCTCGGCCCCGAGCTTCAGCCAGTTCGCCATGGCCCACCTGGACTCGTCCGCGAAGACTGCCGACGCGGCGCCCAACGGCGCGGCCTAGGGTTTCACCAGCTCAGCGGTCGAGCGTCGCGAAGGCGCGACGCAACCGCACGGCGGTGTCCTCCAGCACCTCGGGAAGGACCTTGGTGGCGCCGACCACCGGCATGTAGTTCGTGTCGCCGCTCCAGCGGGGCACGACGTGCAGGTGCAGGTGCTCGATGCTGGCACCGGCGGACGCCCCGTCGTTGATGCCGATGTTGAAGCCGTCCGGGCGCATGGCCAGTTGCAGCGCGCGGATGGCGCGCCGCGCTCCGACCATCAGGGCAGCCGCCGCCTCATCGCCGGCAGCGACCACGTCGGCGAGGTGCTGCCTGGGCGCGACCAGCAGGTGTCCGGTGTTGTACGGGTACCGGTTGAGCAGGGTGAGGGTCTCGCGGTCCGACGCCACCACCAGGCCTTCGTCTGCGCCGGCTTCCTGGGCCGCCGCACAGAGGAAGCAGTCCACTGCCGAATCCTGACCGGCCACGTATGCGCCTCGCCACGGTGCCCAGAGCCGGTCCATGGCCGGGATGGTCGCACGCCGCCTCGGGCAGTTGGGTAGGGTACTCGGCCATGTCCGAGGAGGCACTCGCATCGTTTCTGGCCATGCCTCGCCTGCACAACCTGCACCTCAGCCCTGACGGCTCCCGGCTGGTGGTGACGGTGCAGACCGTTGCCCCCGGTGGACACAGCTTCCACGGTGCCATCTGGGAGGTGGACCTCTCCGGCGCCGCCGCGCCGCGCCGTGTGAGCAGCGCCGACGCCGACGAGACGGCGCGCGGCTTCACTCCCGACGGCTCTCTCCTGTTCACCGCACCCGACCCACCCGCAGTCCCGCAGGAGCACGGGAGCTCAGACTCCGCCGGCGCCGCAAACACGTGGTTCGAGCCACCCGCGGCGCTGTTCATCGCACCGCCGGGCGGTGGCGGACCGCGGCTGCTTGTCGCGCCCCAAGCCGGCATCGGCCACGTCGTGACGGCGCGCGGGGCCTCCACCGTGGTGGTGACGGCGGCGATGCACCCGGGCACCGCAACACTCGCCGACGACGCCGCCCAGGAGCAGGCGCGCAGCCAGGCAGGCATCCGAGCGCGCCTCGTCGACCACTACCCGGATCGCTACTGGGACCACGACCTCGGGCCCCGTCAGCCCCGCCTGCTCGCCCTCGAGCCGGCCGGCGACGGCGACCCCGCGGTCGAGCCGCGCGACCTCAGCCCCGCGCCGCCGTGGGCCGGGTGGCTGGAGGAGGTCGAGCTCGCCGTCTCGGACGACGGCTCCCATGTCGCCTTCGGCTCCGAGTTCAAACCCGGGGCGGCGGTTCAAGGTGGATCTCGCGGTGGTGCCCACGGATGGGAGCGGCGTGGTGCGGACCCTGGTCGACGCCGACCTCCAGCACGGCCCGTTGGCGTGGTCGCCCGATGGCGCCACCATCGCCGTCGCCACGGCCGAGCTTGGCTCGCCCGAGGCCGCGCCGCGCTTCCAGCTCCGGCTGGTCGACGCCGCCACCGGGGCCGTGAAGGACCTCGCCCCCGCCTGGGGTGAGCTGGCGCATGAGCTGACCTGGACCCGCAGCGGGGAGGGCTTGCTGGTCACCGCCGACGAGCACGGCCATACCCCGGTCTTCCTGATTGGGCTCGACGGGTCGGTCACCAGGCTCACCACCGCCGGCGCGTACCGCAACCTGGCCCTCTCGCCGGACGGCACCACGGTCTACGCGATCCGCTCGCACGTCAACGAGCCACCGGCGCTCGTGGCGCTCAACGTGCGCGACGCGGAGCAGCAGCCCCGCTACCTGCCCAGCCCGGTGGTGGCGCCGCGGGCCACGACGCGGCTCGAGGAGATCACCAGCGCCGGTCCGGATGGCGCCCCCATCCACTCGTGGCTGGTGCTGCCCGCTGGCCGGGAGTCAACTCCACTGCCGCTCGCCGTGCTCATCCACGGTGGCCCGATCAGCTCGTGGGCCGGGTGGCACTGGCGATGGTCGGCACCGCTCTTTGCGCAGAACGGTTGGGCCGTGCTGCTGCCCAACCCTCGGCTCTCGACGGGGTACGGGCATGAGCACATCGCAGCCGCGTGGACGGACTGGGCGACGCTGCCCGCCGCCGACATCCTCGGTGCGGTCGACGCCACCCTTGAACGCGACGACGTCGACGGCGACCACGTTGCTGCCCTCGGCGGTTCGTATGGCGGCTACATGGCCAACTGGCTGGCGGTGACGTCACGCAGGTTCTCGGCGATCGTCACCCATGCCGGCGTGTGGGATCTAGAGCTGGAGCGCGACACCAGCGACTACGGGCTGTCGATGGACCGCGAGTTCGGCGAACCCCGGCGCGACGGCGAGACCTGGCGCCGGCAATCCCCCCACATGCGCGCCGATTCTCTGGACACCCCGATGCTGGTCATCCACGGGGCGCGTGACCAACGGGTGCCGCTGGGCAACAGCCATGGCCTCTGGCTGGCCCTCCAGCAGCGGAGCGTGCCGTCGCGCCTGCTGGTGTTCCCCGATGAGAACCACTGGATCCTCAAGCCGCAGAACGCGCGACTCTGGTACCAGACCGTCTTGGCCTTCCTGGACGAGAACGTGAGGGGATTGCCGTGGCGGCGCCCGCCCCTGGTGTAGCGCTCCACCGCGCACCGCGACCCTCGGCCGAGCCAGGACCCGCATTTCCGGCGCGCTGGTCGTGCCTCCCTTGCCCGGTGACCGTACCGGAGGCCGTGTCCACCTCTTGACGGCGGCCACATGCCAGTGCGATGGTCACCCCGCTCGTTTCGATGTCGTTGGGGTCGTCGCCGTTGAGAGGTGCGTAGACAGAGACGTGACCACCGCGGGGCGTGGTTTGGTGACGCGTGTGAAGGGCCGTCGTCCCTCCGCACCCATGGTGGCGATGAGCACACTGGCGCTGCTGGCCGGCCTGCTCGGCACGCTGCTGGCCAGCCGCGTGCTGATCCACCCGAGCGTTGTTGCCACGTCGGCGTCCGCGCAGTACCTGCCGCCTGTGTCGCAGAAGCCCGAGGTCGCGCCGGACTTCGCGCTCGCCGACCAATCCGGGCAGAGCGTGTCGCTCGCGTCGCTGCGCGGCAAGGAGGTGCTGATCACCTTCATGGATCCACGGTGCACGTCGCAGTGCCCGATCATGGGCCAGCAGCTGTCGAGCATCGAGAAGCGGCTGCCCGCCGACGTGAGACCCACCCTGCTGGTGGTCAGCGTGGCCGCCGGCCGGTCGGCGGCCGACGTGACCAGCTTCACCTCGCACGTGACCTGGCTGCCCGGCTGGCACTGGCTGCTCGGTGACCAGGCGCAGTTGCAGGCGGTGTGGGCTCTGTACCACGTCGGCGTGCAACCCACCACCGGCGATGTGCTCCACGATCAGTCGCTGTACATCGTGAACCCGCAGGGGCTCATCTCCGTCGCGTACAACGCACCGCTGCCCATCGACGAAGTCTCGACCGCCATCACCACCCATTCATCGAGGTGACGCCATGAACCGCCGGGGAGCGCTGACCGTGCTCGCCTTTCTTGCCGCCGGGATCCTGGTGGGCGCCTTCGCTGTGAGCTACATCCATCAGTCCCCAGTGGCGATCTCCAGCCAGACCTCCAACGAGTTCAACGGGGGCAGCCCGATCGTCGACATCAACCTCACCACGGTCGCCACCGTCAACACGGGTGACCACCCCAACTGGGTGGGGTACCTGCCCACCACCTATTTCAAGGTGCCGCCGAACGCGACGCTGCGTATCACCATCGACCAGCAGGACGGCGCCAGCGGGCTGCGCAACGAGTTCTACTCATTGGTCCGCGGCACCGTCGGTGACTCGATGACCGTGAACGGCAAGACCATGAAGGCGATCGACCCGACCATGGCGGCGCACTCCTTCGCGGTGCCGGACCTCGGCGTCAACGTCCCGCTGCTCGCCGTCGACAGCAATGCGCCGGCCGGTTCGTCCAACAAGATCGTGTTCAGCTTCAAGGTCCCCGCCAAGGGGATCTTCCACTGGCAGTGCTTCGTGCCGTGTGGGGCCGGAACGCTCTACGGGCTGGGTGGCCCGATGCAGACGCTCGGCTACATGGACGGCCAGATCGAGGTGGGGTCGTGAATCAGAATCGCGACCGCCGCCTGGTGGTCACGCTCGCCGCCATCTGGGTGGCGGTGGTCGTCGTCGGCACCGTGCTGATCGCGGTCCTCAACTTCCCGCCACAACCGGGCTCGAACGTTGCGCAGAGCATCCAGGACACCATCCGTCTGATCACCTGGGCGGCCTGGCCGATCTTCACACTGACCATCATCGCCGTGGTGGGAACGGTGATGCTGAGCCGGCGTCACCCCAATGCACCGCCGGCCTCCCACGATCGCATCCGCGGCAACCCGCGCCTCGCCGGCACCTGGATCGGGGTGGTGTCCGCCATCGTCCTCGTGCTTGGCATTGTCGGCACCGTGACGCTGGCCAACGAGGGCACGGCCGAGGTGCTCGGGCTGGGCGGACGCACCACCGAGGGTGGCACCACCGGCGGCGCGTCCGAGGGAACACCGCTGGAGGTTCAGGTGATCGCCCAGCAGTGGCAGTTCACCTACCGCTACCCGAGCTACGGCGGAATCGAGAGTGCCCACCTGGTGGTGCCGGTCAACACCACCATCGACTTCCACATCACCTCGCTGGACGTGACCCACTCGTTCTGGCTCGCCGCCCTCGGTGTCAAGGCCGATGCGGTACCGGAACACGACAACACCTTCGACGTCATCACCCGGCAGACGGGCGACTACAGGGTGGTGTGCGGCGAGCTCTGCGGGCTGTGGCACGGGGGCATGAGCGACAACAACGCGCAGGTGGTCAGCGCGAGCGACTTCGCCGCCTGGATCCAGCAGACGCAGGCAGCTGACGCTCCGGTCATGAAGTACCTGCCTCCGTACAGCCATATCTACGTGCCCGCCCCAGCGGCGTACGGGAGTTGAGAAGAGTGTCGGCAACGGGTCACGAGGACAGGACATGACAACCATGGCGGTCGCGCGGCGGCCACGCCGGCTCTCGCACACCCTGGCTCAGTGGGGACTGCTGCTGGGCATCATCGGCGCGTTCGTTGGCTTCATCGCCGGCGCACAGATCGGCGAGCACCTCGTCGCGGCAGACGCCAACTCCAACAACTCCAACGCAGCGCTGATCATCGGCTACCTCGGCAGCGCGATCGGGTTCCTGGCCGGCATGGGGTTCCTCAACTACCCGATCTCGCGCCTGCTCGGGCTGCGCCGGCCCACCCCCGAGGACGAGGCTTTCCTCTACGGCGAGGAGGGCGGATGGCAGCGCTACTTCCGGCTCAACGTCGACCACAAGGTGATCGGCGTCCAGTACCTGGTGATCATCCTGTTCTTCCTGTTCGCCGGCGGTCTCGGCGCCATGTTCATCCGCGCCGAGCTGCTCGCGCCCGATCCCTCATTCGCATCGGCCGAGTCCTACCTCACCGTGGTCGGCCTGCACAGCGTGATCATGATCTTCATGGCGTCAGCCGCCATCATCGGCCCCTTCGGCAACTACTTCGTGCCGATCATGATCGGCGCCCGAGGGATGGCCTTCCCGCGGCTCGAGGCGCTCACCTTCTGGTTGCTGCCCCCGGCGGGTCTCATCCTCCTCTCCAGCATCTTCGTCGGCGGCTTCCCCACCGGGTGGACCGGCTACGCGCCCCTCGCGGACGAGGCGGTGCGCGGCATGGACGCATACCTGGTCGCCTTCAGCCTGGTGGGGATCTCGATCTTCCTCTCCGGGCTCAACATGATCGCCACGGTGATCACCCAGCGCGCCCCCGGGTTGCGCATGACCCAGATCCCGATCTTCGTCTGGAGCGTGTTCGTCACCTCCTTCCTGGGCATGCTCGCCGCACCGGTGCTGGTGGTAGTGCTCAACATGGAGATCCTCGACAGGATCGGCAGGTCAACCTTCTTCGTGCCCGCGGGCGGCGGCAGCCCGTACCTCTGGGAGAACCTCTTCTGGGTGTTCGGTCATCCCGAGGTCTACATCTTCATCCTGCCCGCATTCGGCCTGATCCTGGAGATGCTGCCGGTGTTCGCGCGAAAGCCGCTGTGGGGATACCGCGTTGCCATCGGCGGGATGATCGGCGTCGGCATCCTCAGCTGGTTCGTCTGGCAGCACCACCTCTTCGTGAGCGGCATCGCCCCGAGCCTGCGTCCGTTCTACACCTTCTCCACCGAGGCGATCTCCATCCCGACGAGCATCGTCTACCTGGTGGCGATCGGCACGCTGTGGCGCTGTCGGGCCCGGTTCACCGTCCCGATGCTCTTCATCATGGGATTCATGTTCAACTTCCTCATCGGAGGATTCAGCGGGGTCTTCCTGTCGGATGTGCCCAGCGACTTCCAGCTGCACGCCAGCTACTTCGTGCAGGCCCACTTCCACTACACGATCATGGGCGCCGAGGTGTTCGCGCTGGTCGCGGGCATCACGTTCTGGTTGCCTCGCATCACCGGGCGCGCGCTCAACGAGCGGCGCGGAAAGTTCCAGTTCTGGGCGATGTTCATCAGCTTCAACGGAACCTTCCTCTCGCTGCTCATCGTCGGGCTTCTCGGCATGCCCCGCCGAGTGGTCAGCTATGACCCGGGGCTGCAGGCGCTGAACGTGTCGGCGTCACTGTTCTCGTTCGTCCTCGGAGCCAGCATGCTGTACTTCCTGGTGATGGTTGTCTGGGACACCATCGTCAGGCCGGTGAGCCTGCGCGTGGCCAACGTGTGGGAGTCGCGCGGTAACGAATGGCGGATGCCACACCCCATCCCGGTGCACAACTTCGATGCCCCACCGCGGGATTGGGGGCTTCCCTACGACTATGACGAGGACGAGGATCGCCGGCCGGCAGTGCTCGGCGGCGGGATGACCATGCCCGAGGGGATCACGGAATGAGCACGCACACCACGGCGGTCACCTACCAGGTCGACGAGGACACCCAGCGCCGCACCTTCATCGTTGGCATCCGTCTGTTTCTAGCCGCCAACACCATGCTCATGGGCGCGATGCTCTTCGGGTACCTGTACCTCAGGGCCACCAACAACAACAGCATGTGGCGACCCGACGGGATCGACGCCCTCAACGGCACCCACATGGCGGTGATCCTGCTCCTCCAGGCAGCGTGCCTGGTGGCGGTGGTCGCTGCCATCGGTGCGGTGCAGCGTGGGGCGCATCGAGCGGTCGGCACGGTGGCGCTGCTGCTGGCGCTGGTGGCCGGGGGGTACCGGGTCTGGTACCAGTACCACCTCGGCAACGGCTGGGTCATCGACAACGGCACCTACGCCGCGATCACCGAGCTGTGGTTCGGGATCCTCATCGTGCAGCTCCTCATCGGGGTGCTGTGGCTGTTCAGCATCGTGATCTCCAGTGAACGTGCTGCGCACCCACTGGTGGCGGCGCGGCACCTGCGAGGCTTCGCGGAGTTCTGGGGCTACATGCTGGTGCTCTCGACGTTCGTCTTCCTGCTCGCGCGGCTAGTCTGAGCACTCGCCTGCAGCGGTGATGGACGTCCTGCACTCGCTGTTCGGTGGCTGGTACGCAGAGCCGGTTCCGCTGCTTGCCGCCGCTCTGGCGGCCCTCCTGTATCACCGCGGCGCACAGCGGCTCGCCGAGTTGGGAGCGCGACCGACGCGCGCACAGCAGGGCTGTCTCTGGGCGGGGATGGCAGTGATCCTTGTCGCCCTCCTCTCCCCGCTCGACGGCCTCGCGCTGCGGCTGCAATGGGCGCACATGGTTCAACACGTGCTGCTGCTCGTCGTCGCGCCCCCCCTGGTCGTGCTGGCGCGACCATGGGACACCGGCCTGGCGGCGCTTCCGCAACGGGCGCGAGGCCTGGCTTCCGTGCCACAGCGGTTGGTGATCAACCACCGGCGTCGACTGCTGGCGGCAGCCGCATCCGTCATCGCCTTCGTCGGCGTGATGTGGATGTGGCACATCCCCGGCCTCTACAACCTCACCCTGCGCGACGAGGTGGTTCACAACGTCGAGCACACCGTCTTCCTCGCGGTGGGACTGCTCTTCTGGAACGCCGCGCTGCCCAAGGCTGCCGGTCTACCCGCGATCGGATTGGTGGCGCGCTCGGTGGTTGTCCTGGGCGGGCTGGTGGGAAGCTGGTTGCTCGCGGTGTACATCGGCTACGCGCCGAGCGTCCTCTACGCGTACCCCGGCCGTGGCTCGCTCACGGCGCTCGCCGACCAGCAGCTCGCGTCGGGGATCATGTGGGTGCCGGCGAGCGTCCCGTTCATCGCCGCACTGGTCTGGATCATGGCCAGGTGGTTTGAGAACGACGCGCGCCTCGCGGCGACCGAGGCCGGCCTGCGCGGCAAGGCGCCGGCATGAGCGCCCGGGCCGGCGTGCGCCCCACGGCTGTGCGTCTGCCCATGGGGGCGCCGGCCAACCGTGTCCGCGCCGTGGCCGCGGACCTGGTGAGCCTCACCAAGCCCCGCATCATCGTGCTGCTGCTGATCACCGAGCTGACCGCGATGGTGGTGGTTGCGCGGAGTCTGCCCACCCTCCGCGAGATTTTCGCCGCCGTGGTCGGTGGCGCCTGCGCGGCCGGCGGCAGTGGCGCGCTCAACTGCTGGTGGGATCGCGACATCGACTTGGTGATGCGGCGCACCGCCGGCCGTCCGCTTCCCAGCGGCCGTCTCAACCCGTGGCACGCGGTTGCCCTCGGGATCGTGCTGAACGCGGTGGCCGGCCTGGTGCTCTGGCGCGCCGCCAGCGCCGCCGCGGCGGGGCTGGCGCTGCTGGGTACCGCCTACTACGTGGGCGTGTACACCATGACGCTGAAGCGCCGCACCAGGCAGAACATCGTGGTGGGCGGCGCCGCCGGCGCCATCCCCGTGCTCGTGGGGTCGGTCATCGCGGTCGGGCAGATCAGCTGGCTGGCACTCGTGTTCTTCGCCATCGTGTTCTTCTGGACGCCTCCGCACTCATGGGCGCTGGCGCTCGTCTACCGGCGCGACTACGCGGGGGCGACGGTCCCGATGCTTCCCGCCGTGGCCAGCGAGCGGTCGACCCTGCGCGCCATCCTCGCCTACTTGGTGGTGCTGGTCGCGGTCAGCCTCCTGCCCACGCTGGCCTTCGGCGCGGTCTACGCCGTGCCGGTCCTGGTCCTCGATGCGTACTACCTCGTGTTGGCGGCCCGTGCCCTGCGTGCGAGCTCGGTCCGCGGTGCCGCGCAGCTGTTCCACTACTCGCTGGTGTACCTTGCGGCCGTGTTCGCCGTCGGAGCCGCCGCCGCGCTGCTTACCGGCTGACCGGTCGGCGCAGTGCGCTCCCCGGCGCGGCTCTCGCGCGGCATCTGCGCCCTCGTGACTCTGGTGGCCGCCGCCTGTGCCAGCGCCGCGCCGCCGGGCGCGACGCCGCGCGTCGGGACACGTCCCGGCGAGCTGGCTCCACCGCTGGCTGGGAATTCGCTAGAGGGGCACCAGCTGAGCCTCGCAGCGTGGCGAGGCGACGTGGTCGTGGTGCTGTTCTGGGGGTCATGGTGCGTCCCCTGCCAGGCCGAGCAGCCCGCGGTCAACACGCTCGCCGCCCAGGAAGCAGGCGGCGGCGTCCGCTTCGTGGGGGTCAGTGACGACCGCGATCGCTCGGCGGCGAGCTCGTACGTGTCGCGGTTCGCGGTGCCGTATGACAACCTCGTCGACACGGCCGACACCATCGTCCTCGACTACGAGGTGGTTGGTCCTCCGACAACGTTCGTCATCGATCGCTCCGGCCGCGTCTACGCTGAGCTGGAGGGCCCGCTGAACATCGGTGACCTCCGTGCCGACATCAAGGCCGCGCAGGGCGCCCGCTGACAGGGGAGACGTGCCAATCCGACGCCGGGACGCGACGGGTTCGTCACTGCCCGCAAATCGGCCCACACCACACTGAGCCCGTGCCCCTTCCGATCGACGATCTCCGGTTGACGGTGCTCACCCAGCTCGGCCACTGCCTGCCCACCGTTGCCAATGCGGAGGCCGCGGCCGTCGAGGTCGTCCGCGCCCTGGGCGCGCTCGACGTCGCCGCCTCGGTGGCCACCATCCACTCCGACGTGGCGGTCATCGTGGCCATCAACGTCCCTCCTGGGCTGGCTCTGCGGCTGCCTTCAGCGCTGGCCACCCGTCTGGTGGGCGTGCGGATCCCGCTGGACGGCGTCGAGGCCTTCCGCGTGCCGGTGCACCACCACATCGCGTACCAGGGCCCGGCGGGCGCGGTGGAGACGCTGCGCAGCCTCACCGCGGCGTCCGATGTCACGCAGTACCTCCCCACCGCCAGCGAGGAGGGCAATGTCATCGCTGTGCCGGTGATGAGCGGTGACTCGGTGGTGGCCGTCCTCTCCGCGTGGGGCCCGGCGGCCTCGTCACCTCACCTGGTTCCCACCATCGAGGCCGCAGCCGCGATGTTGAACGCCTCATGGGGCCCGGAGCGCAAACCCGACGTGGAGCGGTTCCCCACGCTCACGCCCGCCCGGCCCAACGCCCGCCTGCGCCGCACCATCGACTCCCTGGTCCGGGATGGCTCCATCGCGGCCGCCCTGCAGCCCATCGTGCGCCTGCACGATGGCAACGTCATCGGCTACGAGGGGTTGGCCCGGTTCCCGCCGCGGGGGCAGGTTCGCACGCCCGACGAGCTCTTCGCCTCCGCCTCGTCCCTGAACATGCAGAACCGCGTCGATCTCGCCTGTCTTCGCGCCGCGCTCAGCGCCGCCCCCAGGCTGGGCGGCGCCGACCTGTTCGTCAACGTGCTGATCGGCACCCTCCTCGACAGGGTGGGGATGGGTGCCCTGAACGACGCCGTTCGTGAGGCGGGCGTCGACCCCGAGTCCGTCGTGCTCGAGTTCAGCGAGCGGGAACCGGTGACCGACCTGGCGCGGCTCCAGCGGATCGCCGCCGAGGTTCGCGCGTCGGGCTTCAGGATCGCCGTCGACGACGCCGGGGCCGGCCACGCCAGCATGCGGGTCATCGCCGAGCTGCGCCCCGAGTTCATCAAGGTCGACCGCTCGCTGATCCACGCCGTCGACTCCGACCGCGCCAGGCGAGCCCTGGTGGTGGCCCTGCTCTCGTTCAGCGGACACATCGGGGCCCGCCTGATCGCAGAAGGGATCGAGACCGACGCGGAGAAGCAGATGCTCTCCACGCTGGGAGTGATGTTCGGCCAGGGATGGCTGCCGGGGCGGCCGGTCCTCACGGCGCCGGTGGAGGGCGTCGCCGGGCTCGAGGTGGTCGACGACACCTGGTTCGCCCGACAGCGCGTGTCGAGCACCAGGGAGGCACCCCAGCCGGCAGCCTACCCGCGGGCCGAGCCGCTGCCCCTGCGCACCGCACAGCCCCCGTCCCTGCGCGGTCGGGGGTTGCCGCGCGCGCTCAGCTCCGCAGCGCTGGCGCTCCAGAACGAGCACGACCCGGTGCGCATCGTCGGGGTCATGGCCGAGCTCATGTCGGGGGTCGTCCCGGTGAGCGAGATGGCGATCTTCGCGGCCGACTACGAGACCCACCGCATGGTGCCGATGTACGCGTCAGGGTCCGACGCGGAGGAGCTGCTCGCCGACAGCTTCTCGCTGGACGCCGGGCTCACCGGCTGGGCGTTCGCGCGGGGCCGGCCGGAGAACATCCCCGACACCTCGCGACACCCCCTGGCGCGGCAGGTGCCGGGAACGCCTGTGGTCGATGAGTCCCTCCTGCTCATCCCGCTGATCGCCGGCGAGCACAAGCTCGGGATCATCAACTGCTGGCGCCTCGGGCTCGACCAGTTCAGCGATCGCGAGGTTGAGGCCGCCTCTCTCTTCGCCCACATCGCGGCCGCCGCGTGGCGCAATGCGCAGCTCTACGCCGAGCTCCTCAGCGCGGCGATGACCGACCCGCTCACGCGCCTCTACAACAGCCGCTGGCTGCGCGACACCGGGGAGCGCGACCTGGCCCGTGCCGCGCGGGAGGGCAGGCCGCTGGCCCTGCTGCTCATCGACCTCGACCACTTCAAGAAGGTGAATGACGGAGGCGGCCATGCCGCCGGGGACCTCGTGCTGCAGCGGGTGGCGTCGCGGTTGCGCGCGACGGTCCGCGGCATGGACGCCGTGGTGCGGCTGGGCGGGGAGGAGTTCGTCGCGCTGCTGCAGGATTGCGACGCCGATGGCGCCGAGGTGGTGGCCGAGGCGATCAGGCTGGCCGTGCGCGACATCGCCCTGCCCGAGGGATGCGGCCTGCCCCGGCTGACCGCCTCGATCGGCATCGCCGCCTTCCCCGAGCATGCGTCGGACCTCGAGCGCCTGCTCGGTGCCGCCGACCGCGCCATGTACGCCGCCAAGCAGGGCGGCCGTGACCGGATCACGCGCGCCCCCGCGCCGATCCCGCAGACCACCATCGTTGACCTGGAGCGGCTCCGGCGCCGCCGGCCCGGGGTGGTCGACCGCCTCGCCGTCAACGCCGACTGAGGCAGGCAATCGGGGCGCGGCGAAGGCGTCCCGGCCACGGCCGTGTCGCGTCCGGACGAGCGGCCCCATGGTTTGCAACGCCACCGTGAAGAGGCGGTCGCGTTTCGGCGGTCGCAATCGTCCCGGTGCTGAGGGGCGGCGATCATCGCGGCAATGAACCAACCAATCGCATCCAACCCCGGACGGTTCGGCGCACGCTTGCGCGGCCGGGTGGTCACCATCATCGCCGGCTTCGCGCTGGCGTCGTCGCTCCTGGTCGTGTCGACCGGGTCGGCATTCGCCGGGGCGTTGACCAACAACGTTTGGACCGTCTCGAACAACCAGGCGCTGGCCGCCAACGTCGACTATGCGTATTCCTTCAAGACCGCCACCGCGGGCACCATCGCCAAGATCACCTTCGTGGTGTCCGGCGCCGGCCTGGCCGGCACCCCGGCGATCGCCGCCGCCTACGGCATCGGGGCGGGGACGGTGGCCCGCGTCGGCCAGACGATCACCTACACCGTGACCACGCCGGCCGCCGTCGCCGCCGGCATCCCCATCTACATCGACTTCTCGGGCAACACCAACCCGGCGGCGGGAACGTTCACCACGGCGATCACCACGCAGACCAACGTACCGGCCACCATCGACACCATCTCCCCCGGCCCGTCGGCGACCTTCGCCGCGACCAACACGGCCAAGACCATCGTGGTCGCCAAGAGCCTGACCTTCACCGTCGGCACAACCGCCTTCACGCTGTCGATGGATCCGAGCCTCCCCGCGCTGGCCGACCAGAGCCAGGTGATCAACCTGACTGTGCTCACCAACGCCAACTCGGGCTACACGTTGACGGTCAACGACAACGCCACCCACCTCCAGAGCGCGGCGACGGGCAACCCGACGATTGCCCAGGTGTCGAGCGGCAAGGCGACGGCCGTGGCGTGGCCCGGCGCACCCAACACGGGGTACACGGTCACCGGCACGGGGGCGACCATCGACGCCAGCTTCAGCGGCACCAAGTACGCCGGCTACACCAGCGCGGGCGAGGTGGTTGCCACCCGCGCCACCGCAACGGGTGCCACCGCTGACACCATCGCGATCACCGATCGCACGGCGATCGACTACTCGGTGCAGGCCACGACCTTCACAGACACCATCACCTACACGGTCGCACCGAACTACACCTGACAGTCCGTAACTTCCTGGGCGGGAATCATGAGGCGGTCCTTGGCGGCGGCTATCGGAATCACGTGTGCGCTCGCCTGCGCGCCGCTCGCGGTCGTCGCGGCAGGCCCGTCGCCGACCGCGGCGCCGCGGTCGATCGCGGTGTCGGTCCCGTCCGACGCGGTGCCGCTGCACCCGGGCGAGACCGGCCGCATCGCGTTCCGCGTCCTCGATCCCACTCCCAACCCGGTGACGGTCACCGTCATCGGCATGGGCCTCTCCCTCGGCGACAACGGACAGGTCAGCTTCACCGGAGCCCCCGACCCGCTGTGGGCGGCCCGGGCAGAGTTCCCGTCGGCTCCCTTCACAGTCGCAGCGATGAGCTACGTGGATGCCGCAGTGACGGTGCACATGCCCGCGCAGATCGCGCCTGACCTGTACTACCTGGGCTTCGTGGTGCGCCCCGTGGCCACGGGCGCCGGCGTCAAGATCATCAACGAGATCGGTGGGTTCTTCACCATCGACGTCCCCGGCCCCCGGGTGCGCAGCCTGGCGGCCGACCTGCAGACCGACGGATTCAACCTCGGGCCAATCCACCTGTCCGACCTGGTGGTGGGCGACCATGTCGTCGGCCGCCTCACCGTGCACAACACCGGCGCCTCGGCCGTGCAGTTCTGGGGTGAGAACGACGTCACCACCTGGGCGGCCTCGACGCCGACCCAGCAGCGCATCGGACAGTCATTGCTTCCCATCGCCAGGTGGCGGTCCTTCGACGTCGGTGGTCAGCCGGGGTTCCCTGTCGACTTCGTGACGCTGACGGTCACGGTGACCTACCCTGCGACCACCGCCCAGCAGACCACCCAGGTGCTGCTGACCAGGCGGATCCTGGTGGTCAGCCCCTGGGTGATCGTGGTTCTCGGGGCTCTGATCGCCGCGCTGATCCTCTGGCGACTGCGAGTTCGTGCGCGCCGCCGGGCGGTGGCGCGCGCGGCCGCGCGCACGCGGGTGGGTCGCACGCGACAACCCGCCTGACGGACCGT
Source organism: Candidatus Dormiibacterota bacterium (assembly GCA_963850385.1). GTDB lineage: Bacteria > Chloroflexota > Dormibacteria > Aeolococcales > Aeolococcaceae > Aeolococcus. The sequence goes on along the minus strand of CAWKKS010000001.1, from coordinate 736,823 downwards.
CGCGGCCTGGCGGCGGACGTGAGGCCGGGCTGGTGGAGCGGAGGGGATTCGAACCCCTGACCTCTGCCGTGCGAGGGCAGCGCTCTCCCAGCTGAGCTACCGCCCCGCGCCGCGAGGCGCAGCCGAGTATAGGTGGGGTGTCGCCGAGGCCATCATGCGTCCCGGTCCGGCACGCCGACGATCAGCCGCCGTCCTCGTCGACGAAGTACGTCTCACACGCCCACTCCATGAGGCTGTCGGTCATCGCCACCGGGCGCCCGAAGTACCTTGCCGCGTGGATGATGTGGTTGAGCAGGTCGCGCGGGTGAGACCCGTGCAACGCCCGCCCCTTGTCGGTGTAGTGGGCCTTGATGAGGCGGCTGAGCACGTCCTCGTCGATGCGCAGCCCCTCGTGCATGCAGCGCCGCCGCCAGATCTCGCGGTACTCGTCCTCGGTGGGGTCCGGGACGTGGACCTTGAAGTGAACGCGGCGCAGGAAGGCCTCGTCCATGAGGTTCTGCGGGCGCATGTTCGTGGACAGGATCAGCAGACAGGTGAAGGGCACCGCGACGGTGGTCCCGGCGCGGCTGATGTTGGCGTAGTCGACCCGCTTCTCCAGGGGGACGATGAGGCGGTTGAGCAGGTCGCGCGGCGACATGTTCTGCTGGCGCCCGAAGTCATCGATCAGGAACAGGCCACCGTTGGCCTTGAGCTGCATCGACGCCTCATAGAAGCCGAGCGTCGGGTCGTAGCTCAGCTCCAGCATGCGCGGCGTGAGCTCGCCACCCACCTTGACGGCCGGTCGTTGGACCAGCTGCCAGCGGCGGTCGTGCGAGGGCAGCTCGCGATCGATGGCCACGTGGTGGATGGGATCGAACAGGCGAATGATCTCGCCGTGGACGTAGAGGGCGCGCGGCACGAAGAGCGGCGGCCCCATGAGGGACGCCGCAGCCTCGGCGATGGTCGTCTTGCCGTTGCCGGGAGGACCGTGCAGGAAGATGGCGTCCCGCGCGCTCAGCGCCGGTCCGAGATGGTCGAGCACGCTCTCGGAGAGCACCAGGTTGCTGAACGCGTCATGGAGGCGGGCTCGGTTCACCACCCCGTCCACCGCGGCCTGCTGCTCGGCCATCGCGCTGTACTCGGAGATCGGCACTGGGGCAGGCCCCGCGTACTGGTTGAGCTCCATCAGCTCGCGGGCCTTCTGGCGGCCCGTGCCGGAGATCTGGTGCTCCATGCCGGCGCTCAGGGTCTCGCCTTGGCCGAGCGAGGTCATCCGCACCCCGGCGGTGCTGATGTACCCCTCGTCGGCGAGGAATTTGAGCGTGCTCTCCAGGAAGGTGAAGGGCAGGCAGGTGTGGGCGGCGATGTCCCGCCCCAGCATGTTCCCGTTGAAGTAGAGAACCTTGAGGACCAGGTCGCAGATGAAGCTGAAGGGCAGGCCGGTCTCCTCCGCCGAGCGCGGTTCGGGCGGCAGGGCGATCGGAGAGGACACGGGGGCAGCGGCAAAGACGGCCATCAGCGCCGATTGTGTCATCGGGTTCCGCGACTGACCCGAGCCGTTGCCAAGCCGCGTCATCGGGTGACAACCCGGCGCTCGACCCCGCCGCGCGCCCACCGCCTGCCCCCGAACTGCGAGGCGGCTGGTTCAAGGTTCGCCTGCTAGGCTCCTCGGTGATGCAGCCTGTCCCCATCGACGAGGGCGCCAAGGACCGCCGCCGCATCGGACCGTTCTGGATCGAGGAGGGCCTCGGCCTGGTGGTCGCCGGGGGCCTGTTCCTGGCGGTGGTGGTGGCCCTCTACGTCCTCGCGGTGGCGCTCCGGCCGGCGTAACCAGCCGCCACCCGACCCGTTCAACCAATGGCGCGAACGCGATCGTTTCTGAGGGTTTCCGTGCGCTCGAGCTCAACTCCACCCCGCCGTTCCCGACGCGGCCCGGCCACGCGCGCGAGGCTCCGCGGCCATCCCCCGGCGGCAGGCGCCGCGCCCCGGCGACGTCGCCGCGCGGGCCTGCACCACACCCGGCCCGGTCACCGCCTGCGCATCTTCCTGATCGCCGTCGGGGTGTTCGCCGCCATCTCTGGTGGCCTGGTGGCTGCGGTCTTCGTGGCCTACGCCTCGTATCGGTCGCAGCTGCCTGACGCCGCCACCGTCGCCGCCATGGAGGCGCCGATCGACAGCCATGTGTACGACGCGCAGGGCAAACTGATCGCGGTCTTCAACACCAGCGGCACTCGCCATCTCCACACCCCGCTCGACAAGATCTCGCTGTACATGCGCCAGGCCACCATCGACGTCGAGGACCGGCACTTCTACAGCGAGGGGTCGTGGGACCTGCCGCGGCTGATCAAGGCAGCCTGGGACAACGTGCGCCACACCAGCACCAGCGGGGCCTCGACCATCACCGAGCAGCTCGCCAAGATCAGCTTCTTCAACAGCCCCGAGCGTTCGATCGACTACAAGGTCAAGGAGATCGTGCTCGGCAACGAGCTGGATGCAAACTTCTCCAAGAACCAGATCCTGGAGATGTACCTCAACCGCGTCCCCTACGGGAACCACGCGATCGGGGTGGAGACGGCAGCCGAGCTGTACTTCCTGAAGCCGGCCAAGGACCTCGACCTCGCCGAAGCGTCGATGCTTGCCGGCCTGCCGCAGTCACCAACCGTCCTCAACCCCGTGCTCGACGCTGGCAACAACCCCGACGCCAAGGCGCGCCAGCGCGTGGTCCTGCAGGCGATGCTCATCAACGGCGACATCACCCAGGCGCAGGCGGACAGCGCGCTCGCCGAGAAGCTGACGTTCCACGACTGGGCCGAGCCGGAGAACACTCCCAACGTCTACCCCGATGTCACCGACTACGTGACCAACTGGCTGACTGACCACTACGGCGACAACTACATCCACCCCGGTGGATGGGACATCTACACCACCATCAACCCCACCATGCAGGTGGCCGCGGAGAAGGCCCTGCACAACGGCATCGCCAAGATCCGCAACGCCCACAACGCCAAGGATGGGGCCATCGTCAACCTCGACCCCAAGTCGGGCAGGGTGCTGGCCCTGGTCGGAACCTGGGACTACAACGATCCCGAGATCGGCCAGAAGAACATGGCGGACGCGCCGCGCAGCCCGGGCTCAACAATCAAGCTGTTCACCTACTCGGCGGCGATCGCCTCGCACCTGTACACCATGACCACCCCCATCCTCGACGCGCCCGTGCATCTCTCGCAGGGTCCGGGACAGGCGACCTACTCGCCGCTCAACTACGACCGGCGCTGGCACGGGACATGCGTGGTCAAGACATGCCTTGGCAACTCCCTCAACGTGCCCGCGGTGAAGGTCGAGGTGGCGGTGGGGATCCCCTACATCACCAACCTGGAGATCGCCGCCGGCCTCAACTCGCTCAACAATCCCAACGACAGGCCGTGCTCGACCTGCTACGCGGCCACGCTCGGATCCCTGCCCTACGGGGTCACCCCAATCGAGCTGGCCGACGGGGCGGCGACGATCGCCGACCTCGGTGTCCACCACGACCCGAGCCCGGTCGAGCGCATCATCGACCGCGGCACCGGCCGGCCGGTGTTCACCCTCAACCCCGATTCGAGCGCCCGCCGGGTCGTGCCCGAGAACGTCGCCTTCATCCTCAACGAGATCACCAGCAACGACGCCAACCGGGTGATGGACTTCGGCGCGCACGGCGACCTCACGCTCCCGGACCGCCGGGTCAGCGCCAAGACCGGGACGGCCGAGTTCTTCCTCGACAACTGGACGGTCGGCTGGACCCCGGAGTTCGTCAGCGCCGTGTGGGTGGGGAACCCATACAACTCATGCCTGAAGTCGACGGACCGGGCCGCGATGTCGAGGGCCATCGGGCGCGGCAACATCCTGTACACCGGGCAGTCGGTCACCGATCCCTACAGCCCCCAGGACCTGGCGCACTACGGCCTCAAGCCGCTCAACAACTCCTGCGGCCACCTCGACAACTCGACCGGAATCACCGGGGCTGCCCCGATCTGGAACGCGGACATCCGGGCGGCGCTGGCCGGGACCAAGGCGGACTGGTACACCATGCCCAAGGACGTCGTCCAGGTCGGCTCCGGGGGCGACAACGCCGACTTCTACCTCCCCGGCACCCAGAACGGTCTCGCGCCCGGCACCACGGGCTGCTTCTACTGGGGTCCTGCCGGGGCCCCGGTCCCGCCTGGCCTCCCCCCGGACTGCCAGTACACGGGCCTGGGACCGCCGACGTCGCCAGTGGCCTCCGCCCATCCAGAGCCGACGCCCAAGCCGACGGTGCCGCCCGGGCCGACGCCGGGGGTGCCCCCCCGGCGTACCAACTGACCGCCGTCGCGGTCGCTGGCTAGACTGCCCGGGGTGACCGAGGCGGCGCCGCCCCCTCCCCCGCCACCGGGGCTGCCGCCACAGCCACCCGCGCTCGCGCTCGCGCTCGCCCTCGACCTGGTCACCAGGTTCCGGCTGCGGCTCGCCGATCCCCGCGATTCGCGGCTCGGCGAGCTCGGTGCCGGCCGATACGAGCTCAGCGCGGCCGGCTGGACGGGGCCGAGAGCGGTGTTCGTCGGCTTCTACACCCCGCCCAGCGACCCCACGGTTGCCGGTCCGGACCTGGCCGCCCGGTGCGCGGCAGCAGCGAGGTGGGGAGCCGACCGCCTGGCCATCCAGGGCGCGGAGCGATGCGACATCCTCATCGTCCCGCTCGGCCCGGTGCCCGGCATGCTGACCACCCCAGCCGCGACCCCGGCGGTGCACGTCGGCGCGGTGGCCGCCGACCCGCGCAGCGGCGAGGTCACCGTGCTGCTGGCGCCGCCGGCCGACCTCCCCGGCGCACGGGAGATCCGCGCCCACGCGCAACGGCTTCTCGCCGGGCAGGCGCCGCCGACCCTGGCTGCCGTCGACCTCGCCGAGCGCGAGGCGGTCGCCGGCGGCTACGCGGCCCCGGCGCAACGCCGCCTGACCACCCGCCCGGTCGCCACCTACGCGCTGGTGGCGGCGTTCGTGGTCGTGTTCATCATCGAGAAGATCCTGCTCGGCGACGGGGGTCTGTACGGAATCGGCCTGATCAACCTGGGGACAGTGTCCAACGTCCAGCCGCAGTGGTGGCAGTTCGTCTCGTATGCGTTCCTGCACGACCCCGCCGGCGGCGGTTTCGGTTTCGCGGGATTGCCGCTGCACATCATCTTCAACTCATTCGCGACCTACATCGTCGGCCGGTTGGTCGAACAGCTCTACGGCTGGCGGGTGCTCCTCACCGCGTTCCTGGTGACCGCTGCAGGCGCCGGTGTCGCGTCGGTGCTGGTCGCCGACCTCACCCACGCATCCTCACCCGGGACGCTGGGCGCCTCCGGCGGGATCATGGGGCTGCTGGGGCTGCTGTTCACGCTCGGTCGCGTCCAGGGTCGCCAGGTGCCGGTCGGCGTCGCCCACGCCATGCGCCAGTACGCCCTCACCTACGCGGCGATGGTGGTGGTGTTCGGATTCCTGGTCACCAACGTCGACAACGTCGCCCACGTCGGTGGGTTCGCCACCGGCGCGCTGGTCGGTCTGCTGCTCCCACCGCTGCGCGGCGTCGGTGGCCGCGAGCTGGCCGTGCCGGAGCAGGTGGCTGTGTATGCCGTTTTGGTCACCGCCGCGGTGGCGCTGATCCTCTGCGCCATCAACGTTGTCAGCTTCGGCAGCCTCCCCGCCTGAGTGAGCGAGGGTTGTCAGTCAGCCGCGGCGCGCGCCGCGGCCACCGAGTTCCAGAGGCCCTCGAGGTCGTAGAAGGTGCGCTCGCCGGGGAGGAAGACGTGGACGATGACCGCGTCGAAGTCGAGACAGGCCCATGACGCGTCCTTGAGCCCCGACGTCGACAGCGGACGCACCCCGACGTCACGGCAGGCGTCCTCGATGCTGTCAACGATGGCACGAACCTGACGGTCGGTGTCGCCCTCGCAGATCACGAAGAAGTCGGCGACGGTCGTCTTGCCGCGAAGGTCGACTGTGACCACGTCACGCGCCTTCTTCTCAGCCGCCGCCGCGCTGATCCGCGCGGCGAGGTCGTCAGGCGTCATCCGCGACCATTATCGCACCGGCGCCGTGCGGTAGAGACCGCTCGCCGCGATGATGTCCGCGACCGCGGGCGGCACCATCGCGCTGATCAACTCGCCGGACGCAACCCGCCGGCGCACCTCGGTGGCGCTGATCGCCGGGGGGGTCAGGGTCAGCACCGTGGTCCGTTCGGGGTCGAGCCCGAGGCTGCGGGCCTCCGCCACGTCGAACCGCGGCTCGCCCGCGCGCTGCACCACCACCAGCCGGAGAAGGGCGAGCAGGTCCCGGCTGCGGTGCCACCGCTGCACGTGGCGCGCCGCGTCAGCGCCGGCGATCCACCAGGGTTCCACCCCCGGCTGCGCTGTGCGCAGCGCCTCGAGCGTGTCGACGGTGTACGAGGCGCCGCCGCGGCGAACCTCGAGGTCGAGCACGCGCAGCCCGGGGACCGGGCGCACCGCCGCCTCGAGCATGGCCAGGCGCAGATGCGACGGTGCCTCCGGCGCCTCGCGCAACGCCGGCGTCGCGGCCGGCACCAACCAGGCCTCCTCAGCGCCGATGGCATCGCGCGCGCCCACGGCAATGGCCAGGTGCGCGACGTGCACGGGGTCGAAGGTGCCCCCGAGCACGGCGACGCGGCGCGGCTCAGTGGTCGTCGGCATAGATGAACTCGAGCTCCCCGATGCGCACGGTGTCGCCGTCGACACACCCCGCTGCCGCCAGCGCGGCGTCGACGCCGGCGCTGCGCAGCTTCTTTTGCAGTCGCGCCACTGCCTCGTCGCTGTCCATGTCGGTCATCGCCACCAGGCGCTCGATGCCCTCGGCGGTCACGCGGTACACCTCCCCTTCGCGCGACACCGCGGGAGATTGGCGGCGCGGACGGTGGCGATAGAGGCGGTGCTCGCCGGGCTCCTCGAGGTTGGCCGGCACCGCCGCCCGCTCTGCCTCACGGGCAGCGCAGACCACGGCCACGCAGCGCTCCAGGAGCTCGGCGGTGCCGTCCAGGTCGGCGGCGGCGATGAGCGACGCATCCTCGTATCGGGCCCCCATCTCGCTGCGTTGCGCAGCGTCCAGGAGGTCGCATTTGTTGAGCGCCAGGACCCGCGGCTTGACGGCGAGGGTGGCGCTGAAGGCGACCAGTTCGGCGTCGACCGTGGCGATCGCGCTGTCGATCTGCTCCGCGGAGCCGGTGGCGTCGACGAGGTGAACCAGCGCGCGGGTGCGCTCGAGGTGGCGCAGGAAGTCGAGGCCCAACCCGACACCGAGGTGAGCGCCGGCGATCAGGCCGGGCACGTCGGCGATGACCAGGGTGTCCCCCGATACCGTCTCGGCGACCCCGAGGTTGGGGTGGAGGGTGGTGAATGGATAGGACGCGATCTTCGGGTGCGCCCCGGTGAGGGCGGCGAGCAAAGTCGACTTGCCTGCGTTGGGCAACCCGACCAGGCCGACGTCAGCGATCAGCCTGAGCTCGAGGTGGACGCGGCGCCCGCTGCCGCGCTCGCCCAGCTCGCCGATCCGCGGTGTCTGTCGCGTCGAGGTGGCGAAGTGGGCGTTGCCCCGGCCACCCCGGCCGCCGGCCCCGACCACCGCGCGCGCCCCGGGATGGTCGAGGTCGGACAACAGCTCCTCGGTGTCGGCGTCGCGGGCGATGGTGCCGGGCGGGACGCTGAGGACGATGTCTGCCCCGGCAGCGCCATGCCGCAGGTTCTTGCCCCCGGCTCCGCCGGCGGGTGCGTGGAAGCGGCGCCGCTCTCGGAAGCCCGCGAGGGTGGGGTCAGTCGAGTCGGCGACGATGACGACGTCGCCGCCGCGGCCTCCGTCGCCGCCGTCGGGGCCGCCCATGGGCACGTACTTCTCGCGGCGGAAGCTCACCGCGCCGCGTCCCCCGTCACCGCCGGCGACGTCGATGGTCACCTCGTCGAGAAACGTGGCCGGCGCTCCCTGTCAGCCGGGGCTGGACGGCGCCTCGACGACCTCGTCCAGCTCCACGAGCTCGCCCACCTCGATGATCGGTAGGGAGCGGACATTGGCGCGGGTCCTGTCCTTGCCGGTGTTGTCGAAGGCGACCAGCCCCGTGGCCCGGGCGTACAGCGTGTGGTCACGGCCGACGCCGACGTTCTCACCAGCGAGGATCTTGGTGCCGCGCTGGCGCACCAGGATGGTGCCCGAGAGGACCACCTCGCCGTCCTGGCGCTTGATGCCAAGTCGGCGCCCAGCGCTGTCGCGGCCGTTGCGCGAGCTGCCGCCGCCCTTCTTATGCGCCATCGCGGGTCTCCTTGGGCGCGGCGGAGCGGCTCTTCGTCGCCCGCTTGGGGGCGCCCTCCTGCGCGGTTGTGCCAGTTGCGGCCGGCTTGGGTTTGGCGGTCCGTCCGCTCGGCTTGTCGGCGGCGGCTGCGGCACGCGGCGGCTTGGTGGTCTGAGCCGCCTTGGTGGCCTGAGCCGCCTTGGCGGGCTGAGCCGCTTTGGCGGGCTGAGCCGCTTTGGCGGGCTGAGCCGCTTTGGCGGGCTGAGCCGCCTTGGCGGGCTGAGCCGCCTCGGCGGGCGGGGTGGCTGCGGTTGCGCGCGCCTTCGAGGGGCGGGCCACGGCCGGCTGCGAAGCAGCGCTGCTCACCTCGGAGTCCTCTCCCGCGCGCGGCCGGGCCTTGGGCGCCGCGGTCGAGGCCGGCAGCGCAGCTCCCTTGGCGAGGATCGAGTCGACGCGCAGCTCGGTCAAATCGCTCCGGTAGCCGGCGGTCTTGCGCGAGCGCTTCTTGGCCTTGTACTTGAAGATGCGCAGCTTCTCCCCGCGACGGTGGGCCACCACGGTGACGGCGACGCGCAGGCCGTCGACCGCATCCCCGAGCGCCGTCTCGCCGTCCCCCCCGGTGAGGAGCACCGGTTCGAGCGCGACAACGCTGCCGACCGGTGCGTCGAGGCGGTCCACGACGAGGCGGTCCCCGGCGCTGACCCGGTACTGGCGGCCGCCGTGGGAGAGGATGGCGTACATGTTCGCTCGTGAGAGAGATTGACGGAGGCGCCAGCGCGAGCGCGCGACTGCCGCGACGATGACGAGTAACGCAGGATAGCACAGGCCAAAAGCCGGCCGATCGGCCTCAGGACACCGCGACCGGCGCCACCGCGTGAAGGTTGAAGATGTCACCGGCCGCGTCGGTGAGGGCGGCGTCGACGGTGTACGTGCCCGCGGGGACGGTCGAGGCCGCGCTGCTCGGCACCGGGGCCGATCCCCCCGACCCCGCGCTGGCCGACGGCTCGGGGGTCGGCGTGGTCAGGCTGATCCTCCCGGCGCCGAGGATGGTGGCCTTGAAGACGATGACCACGTACCCCGGCCCGGCGTTGCTCAGCGGGGGCAGGGTGAAGCCGTCGTAGAAGACCTCGAGGGAGCTCTTGATCGGATCGACGCCCTTGCCCCGGGTGCCGTTGCCGGCGAACGGGGTTACGCTCTGCGCGAAGATCATCACCGGGGGCAGCGTGATGAGCACCCCGATGTCCCTGGCCGGGCCGGTGCCTCCGTTGATCACCCGCACTTGGTACGTCACCGTTCCACCGCGCTTGACCGTCGATGGGCTGACACTCACCACCGCCGAGATCTTGGCGGCCGCATCGACCACGACCTTGTACACGGCCGCGGTGGTCTGACCCGCGTCGGTGTCGCCCGAGGCGTACGCCTGCACCTCGGCGCCGCCGGGGTCCCCTCCGGCGTCGGCGGTGAAGGTGATGTCCACCTCCGAGTCGAGCCCGGCCCCGGCCGAACCCGGTGGCGCCAGTGTCCACAACCCGAAGATCGGCGCCGAGGTGTTGACCGCGGCGTCGAGCGGCTGGGTGCGTGTCGCTCCCGGCGCCTTGATGGAGGTGGTCGCGTGGTAGCGGAAGGCGCCGGGCAGGGTGACGTGCACGGTGACGCCGGTGACGCTGCCGGGTCCATGGTTGACGACGTGGACAGCGAATGTCGCCTGGTCACCGGGTGCGTAGTGCGGGTAGCTCCCCGGGTCGGTCGCGCTGTAGCCCGTCGTACCGGTGTGCTCGCCGGTGATGCTGACGGTCAGCTGTCCACTGCCCGCCCCGCAGGAGGCCGTCGACAGCGCCAGCGGTACCAGCACCAGCATGGCCGCGGCGAGGGCGGCCGGGCGCCGGGGGACGATCACCCGACGGCGAACGCCCGGCTCAGGCGCGCTGGGCGGCGCGGAGCGGGGCGAGGGGACGGCGCGCCGCGCGCGGCGGCGCCAGAGGCACATCGGTGGCGGCGGGCAGTGGGTCGGGGTAGCCCGCCTCGCCGAGCAGGCGCAGAGCGAGTGGAACGTCGAGCCCCACCACCGTGTCGATCCGTCCGACGACGGAGTCGACGAGGTCGCCTCCCCCGCCCTGGATGGCATACGCACCCGCGCGGTCCAGTGGCTCGCCGGAATTCACATATGTGTGCACCGCCTCGTCGCTGTAGTCGCGCATGGTGACGGTGGACCGCCCGAGCCCCAGCGCCTCCCTGTCGCTCTGGGCGACCATCACGCAGACGCCGGTGAGGACCGTGTGGCGCGTGCCACGAAGCTCGTAGAGCATTGCCTGGGCGCGCTCGGGGGTGCCGGGTTTCCCCAGCGGTCCGCTGGGGCCGACGACGATGGTGTCGGCGCCGATCACGAAGCTGCCGGCCGGCTGGGTGGCCGCGACGGCGACCGCCTTCTGCCGCGCCACCAGCTGGGCGGCGAGGTCGGCGCAGATGCCCGGTGGGAGGGCGGTGTCGTCGGGAGGTTCGACGACGGTGAACCGGATCCCGGCCCGGGTGAGCAGCTCGCGACGGCGAGGGCTCGATGAGGCGAGGACGATTCGGGCCATCAACTCCCCATGTGCGTCTGCTGCGAGTCCGCCAAAAAAGCCCTGCCGCTGCCTCGCCGGATTGCGCGGGACCACAGGCGGGCCGTTTTCATCCTACCACCGCGAGCGAGTCCGGAGATCAGGAACGGGCCGACAGCAGAGCCAGCGCAGTCCCGGCGAGCACGCCGCCCACCCCGGCAACGGCCAGCGCCGTGACCGTCCAGTGCTGCCGCCACCTGCAGAGGATGCCGCCCAATGCGACCACCCCGAGCGAGGCCGCGGCGCCAAGGATCGGCGGCGCGCCCGCCAGCAGCGCGGGGATCACCAACGCCGCCCCGGTGAGCGACAGTCCGGCGGAGACCACGGCCGCCGACCTGCCCGTGGCCCCGGTCGAGGCGGCCAGCACCAGCAGGGCTGCCGCCAGCGCTCGTGCGGCGAGCGCCCATGACCCCGGCGCGCCGGCGATGGTGACCACGCTGACGGTGTTTCCCACGGCGGCCAGGGCCAGCACCGGCAGCGCTGCGCCACCGGCCAGCGCGGCCATCCGTCGGGCGCCCCCGCCGAGGTCGACGGCGACCGCCAGCAGCACGACGATGACCACCACGTTGCCGGTGACCCCGGATGCGGGAGGCAACCGCAGCGCCGGCGAGCCGGGCATCGGGAGCATCGCCGTGGCCAGCGCCGCCGACAGCACGGGCAGGATGATCGTGGTGGGCAGCGATCCCGGCGCGCCCACCCCGGCGCGTCGCCCGGCGAGCACACCGTGGAGCAGCGCGGCGACCGCGAGAAAGGCGGCGCCCGGGTACACCGCGACGGCGAGAACCGCCTCGAGCAGGCCGGTCGGGTCCACGCCTGTCCTACCCCACCCCGAGGAGCGCATGGAGCGCTGCCGTCGGCACCAGCCCGATGGTGACGGCGGCCAGCGCCGGCACCCAGGACGCCAGGCGCGCCACCCACCCGGGGGGTGCCTCGGCCGGCGGGGCGCTCCGTCCGATGGCCGCGAGCATTGCGATCACCATCACCGCCCCCGCGACGGGGACGGTGACCAGGAGGACCGCGCCGCCGACCCCGCTGGTCAGCGCAGTGACCAGCGCGAACCGGCCCCAGAACGCGGGGCTCGGCGGGACACCGGAGAGGGCCGCCCAGGCGACGCGCCGGGGTCTCGCCAGCGGGGCGGCGGGGTCCTGTATGAGGAGCGGGCCCACGAACAGGTGCGTGAGCATCAGCAGCAGGCTGCCCAGGCGGGCCCCGGGCAGGGGCGTCGCCAGCCCCATGGCGACGAGCCCGAGGTCCGCCAGGAGGACGCGAGGGTAGCGGTCCGCATCGGTGACAGCCAGGCCGCGTAGCACGCCCCAGAGGGCGCTGAGCGCGCCTGCGGGGAGGAGGATTGCGCCGAACGTGGTGCGCGCCTCGACGGGGAGCACCAGCTGCAGCGATTGGGTTGTCAGGAGCAGGGCGGGAAGGATGAGCAGGGCCCACGGCGCCAGCGCTCCCCGGCGCACGTGTCGGCTGCCGCCACTCACCCATCCGCCCAGGGGCACCAGGGCGAAGCCGGCCGCGATGCCGCCGGCAAGGAGACCCCCCGCAAGGTGGGCGCGCGGGGGCAGCGAGCTGGCGTCGACGGGCAGGAACGGCGCCGCCGCCACCAGGGTGGCGGCGCCCAGGGTGGAGACGCGCGCCGCCGCCAGGGTCGTTCGAGCCGGGCTGGCTGCCACCCAGCGCACCCCGAACATGGCGGTCGCCGCGAGCAGGCAGAGCGCCCAGGTCATTGGCGAGCCGCTGGCCACCGCCACCGCCGAGAGCGCGCCGCACCCGGCCAGGACGAGGACCTCCGAGCTGTCCGGGGTCGGCGACAGGAGCAGACAGACCGTCACCGCCAGGGCGGACAGGAGGACGAGGCCACCCCCGGCGCGGCCGAGCAGGAGGCCGCCGGGGGCGGCGGCGGCGGCAAGGTCGGCGCCACCGCCGAGTGACAGCAGCGCGGCGACGGCGGCCGCCAGGGGCACCAGCGCCGCCAGCCGCCGGCGGCGCAGCCGGGGGAGCAGGGCAACCGCCAGCAGGCCGGCCGCGGCCCAGGTGATGGCGACGGGCGCGACGCTCACGAGGTGGAGGGGATGGGCCGCGCGGCGATCGCGCGACGGCCACTCAGCCAGCCCGCGGTGAGCGCCGCCGCCGGGGCGAGGGCAGCCGCCGTCGCCGCCGTGACCAGGGTGTCGACGCCACCGCAGATGTACCAGGCGCCGGCCGCCGCCAGCCCGAGGGCGGCAACGCCGACGGCGAGATCACCGACGGTGCGGGCGGTGAGCAGCCGCATCGCGGCACAGCCCCAGATGAGCGCCGCGGGGAAGAGCACGCCGGTCACCGTCGAGGCCGCGCCCACCGGGATGTTGAAGCTGACCCAGGAGGCCCCGGGCAGCACCAGCGCCGCGCAGATGACGCGCACGCTGCGTGGCCCGAACAGGCCCTCTGCACCGGCCACCACCGGCACGTTGGGGTCGACACCCGTTGGCCGGTTGAAGCGGTGAGCTGCCACGCGCCCGAGCGACCCGAACGTCGCCGCGGCGAAGGCCGCGGCCATCAGCAGCAGGGCTGCATCGGCCCCGTCGAGGCTGGCGACGGTGGGCGACAAACCCAACGCGGCGGCGATCGATGCGTAGGTCACGGCTCGACGCCCGTCGACCAGTGTCACCACCACGGCCGCCAGGAACCCGACGGTGGCCAGCCATGGCTCGTTCACGTCCATCAGCGGAACCAGGCCACGGCCACGACCGCGGCAATCAACACCAGGGCCGTCTGCGGCTGCGACTCGAGCCAGACGTCGGCGCTGCGCAGGGTCGCCGCGACCTTCCTCTGGGCGGGCGCGGTGCGCCGTCGCAGCCGCAGCAGGGGCCGGACCGGGGGGACGCGCAGCGGCCTGGCCGCCGGGACGGGACCAGCGACCGGCTCACCGGCAAGCACGGCGGCCGCGGCGGCGGCAGCGAGCAGCACGGCCGCGGCCACGCCGAAGTACCCGCCCGCGAAACCGCCGCCGGGGGCAGCGAGGGCGCCCGCGTCAAGGTCGGCTGCAGCGGAACCCCCCGCCAGCGGGGCGGCCACGAAGCGCAGGGCCAGCCCGGGCGCCAGGCCGGCGGCGAGGCAGGCAACCGTCGCAAGCACCGCCCCCGGCAGCGCCGGCAGCCACCCACGCCGCGGCGCGGCCAGCGCACGAGCGGCGGCCACGGCCGCCATGGCCACCGCGCCGGTGAGCAGCGCCAGCTCGGGCAGGAGGACCGGGCCCCGCCGGCTCACCGTGCCGAGCCCGACGACAACCACTGCCAGGGCCGCGCCGCCGGGGAGCGCGGTGAGGGCGACGCTGGCCGCGGACCACGCGGTCGGGGTGCGGTTCCATGAGGCGGCGGCGATGAGCGCCAGCTCGAGGGCGAGGAACAGGCCGGCGAGCAGCGTCCCTGTCGTCGCCAGCGAGCCACCGAACAGGCTCACCAACACGCCGCCGAGCACGGCCACCGCCGACCGTCCGGCAGCCGCCAGCGTCAGCGCCCGCCGCGCGGTGTAGGCCCCGGCGCACGCCGCCGCTGTGCCGGCCACGCCGAGGGCAACCGCTGCGCCGGTGGGCAGCTGACCGCCTACGCTCTCCTGGAGACGGAGGAGCACCAGGTAGCCACCGGGCAGGGCGGCCACGGCTGCCCAGTCACGGGCCGGCGACCCTCCCTCGCCCGGCACGCCCGCGGAGAGGATGAGCACCGCTCCACCGATCGCCCAGGGGATCGCCACCGCGGCGCCCACCGCGCCCGGCGGCACCAGTGCGAGGTCGCTGCTGCCCGCCGAGGCGACCAGCTCGATGGCGGCGGTGAACAGCGCGAGCCCCGCCGCGCCGAGGAGGACGGCCAGCAACGCCGCCGAGCGCGAGCCGGGACCGCGCCGCCCGCGGAGCAGCATCGTGCCCGCGGCGACCACCTCGGCGCCGCCCGCGAGGAGCACGAGGTTGCCCGCGGCGGCGATCGCTGCGGCGCCCCCCAGGCAGAGAAGCAGGGCGGCCAGGCGCTCGCCGTCATCACGGCGCCTCGGCACGGCGAGCAGCGCCGCCAGGCAGGCGATGAGGATCACAGCGACGGAGGCCGAGTCTGCCCGGGCGGTGAGCTCGACGCCGGGGATCGCTCCGCCGAGGCTGCGCTCGAAGGTACCGCCGCCGGCAACCCCCGGGGCGACGGAGAGGACCAACCCGGCACAGAGAAGGATCGCCACCGTGGTCGCGAGGGACGCGGCCAGCCTGCGCCGGCGCAGCTCGTAGACCACTCCGGCGCCGAGGAGCGGCACGGCGACGGCAAGGACCAGGCGGAGCCCGGCGCTCAGCACCTGACCCGCTCAGCCGGTCCGGGTGACGCGGCCGAGCGGCGCGTGTCCCACCTCCTCCGCGCAGTACGGGCACACCGCCCACCCCAGTCGCAGGACCCGGTCGCAGCTGTGGCACCGGCGCGCGAACTGGGTGCGGCAATACGGGCAGACGATGAACTCGGCCTCGATCTCCCTCCCGCAGGATGGGCACGGGCGCACCGCCACCGGGTCGGCCTCGAGCTCGCGCAGCGACTGTTCCTCGAGCTCGAAGGCGCGCTCCTCGTCGAGGGTGCGCGGTGGCCGGATCACCAGGTAGACCAGCGCGCCGAGGAACGGCGGAAGAAAACCGAGGAGCAGCGCGAGGAGGTGAAAGGTGGAGGATGCGGAGCGCCGGCGCGCGTCGCGCCACACGAAGTAGGCCGTCGCGACCCAGAGCACGGCGATGTACCCGACCACGGCGATGATGCCGAGCACCACCGGCGAGACGCTGTCCGCGAGCACCGCTGTCATGGTCCCTCCTCCTGCGCACGCAGGGCCGTCTGCTCCCGCCGCGCTTCGTCGAGCCGCCGCCGTGCCTCATCGACCACGTCGGCCCGCGCGCGGCTGGTGAACGCGGGGTTGGCGAGCCGCTGCTCGAGGCCATCGATGACCGTGTCGAGCTCGGCCACCCGGCGGCGTGCCCGCGCCCGTTCGCGCTCGCCGAGCTCGAGGTGGTAGCGAGCCTCGAGGTCGCCGGCGACCAGGCTCACACCACCGTCAAGCCGGCCGTCCTCCACGTCGACGGGCATCAGGGCGCCGAGCAGGCGCGCACGCTCACCGCCGGCGACGCCGGGGTGACCGCCGCTGACCTGGAGTCGGTGCCGCTGGCCGCGTGACACCCCGCTCTCGTCGCGCAGCGCCCGCACCCGCTGCACCAGCTGGAGCATCTCGTCGACCGCCGCGCGGTGCGAAGCCGCCAACCCCTCACGCCAGTCCGGCTGCGCCACCGGCCAGTCGCGCAGCTGCAGCGATGCGGCGGGTGCGGGCAGGCGCTGTGCGCATTCCTCGGTGATGTAGGGCATGAATGGGTGCAACAGGCGCAGCAGGATGTCGAGGCTGACCACGGCGGTGTGGGCAGCGGCGCGCCGCGAGTCGGCTGGAGCATCGTCTCGCAGGCGCGTCTTGATCATCTCGACATACCAATCGCAGAACGAGTGCCAGGTCACGTCGTAGAGGCGCTCGATGGCCTCGTGGAACCGGTAGGTGCGCAGCGACTCGTCGACGGCCTCGACGGAGTTGGCGACGCGGGACAGCATCCATCGATCCTCAGGGCGGAGCTCGTCGATATCGGGTGGATCAACGGCCGCCATCCGCCCGTCGCCATCATCCAGCCGCGCGACCAGGAAACGGGTCGCGTTCCAGATCTTGTTGGCGAAGTGCTTGTAGCTGCGAATCCGCTCTTCATTGAAGCGCACGTCCTGGCCGCCCGTCCCCACCGCCGCGGCCCAGGCACGCACCGCGTCGGCACCGTGCTCGTCGATCATCGGCAGCGGGTCGACGACGTTGCCCTTCGACTTGCTCATCCGGCTGCCGTCAGCCGCCTGCACGGTGCTGGTGATGATCACGTCAGCGAACGGCGCCCGGCCGGTGAAACGCAGACCCATGAAGATCATCCGTGACACCCACAGGAAGATGATGTCGCGGGCGGTCACGCAGACCTCGGTGGGGTAGAAACGCCGCAGGTCCTCCGTGTCCGCGGGCCAGCCGAAGATGGCGAAGGGCCACAGCGCGCTGCTGAACCAGGTGTCGAGCACGTCGGGGTCGTCGACGAGGCTGGCGTCGCCGCAGCTCGGGCAGGCGGCGGGTGGGTCGATCCATGCGAAGACGTGGCCGTTCGCGCACGTCGAGACCGGGATCGCGTGGCCGAGCCAGATCTGGCGACTGATGCACCAGTCGCGGATGTTGCGCATCCACGCGAGGTAGACGTCCGTGTAGCGCAGGGGGTGGAACGTGGTGTCGCCGCTGACGACCGCCGCGATCGCGGGCTCGCTGAGCTGGCGCATGCGCACCCACCACTGCGCGCTGATCAGGGGCTCGAGCACGTCACCGCTGCGGTCGCAGTGACCCACCTCGTGGACGTACTCCTCCTCCTTGACGACCACGCCGAGCTCGCGCAGCGCCTCGGTGACAGCAACGCGCGCGCGCGCCACCGGCAACCCGTGGAAGCGCGGCAGGTCGGGGACGACCATGGTGCCGTCGCCAGCGATGACGGTGATCACCGGCAGCTGGTGGCGCTCGCCGATGTCGTAGTCGGTGGGGTCGTGACCGGGGGTGACCTTGAGCGCACCGGTCCCGAACTCCGGCTGGACCGCGGCGTCCTCGACGATCGGCACGCGCCGCCCGGTCAACGGCAGGACCACGGTGCGCCCCACCAGCGATCGGTAGCGTGCGTCGCCCGGGGCCACGGCAACCGCGCTGTCGCCGAGCATGGTCTCCGGACGAACCGTGGCAACCACGATGTCCCCACCGCCTTCGATCGGGTAGCGGAGGTGCACCAGAGTGTCGGTGTGTTCCTGCCAGTCGATCTCCTCGTCGCTGATCGCCGAGAGGTCCGACGGGCACCAGTTGACGATGCGCGGCCCGCGATAGATCAGGCCGGCGTCGAACAGGTCCTTGAACACCGTGCGGATGGCACGCACGTACTCGGTGTCCAGGGTGAACCGCGTGCGACTCCAGTCACAGGTGAAGCCGAGCCGGCGCATCTGCTCGTAGATGCGCCCGCCGTATTCCTCGTACCACGCGTCGACGCGTACCTGGAACTGGGCGCGACCGATCTCCTCCTTGCTCGTCCCCTCGGCGGCGAGCTGGCGCTCGATCACGTTCTGCGTGGCGATCGCCGCGTGGTCGGTCCCCGGGCACCACTCCACCTCGTAGCCGAGCATGCGGTGATGGCGCGACAGCGTGTCCTGGATGGAGAACCCGCAGGCATGGCCGAGGTGGAGCGCGCCGGTGATGTTGGGCGGAGGCAGGGCGATGGTGAATGGCGGGCGTACCGAGTCACGATCGGCGATGCCGATCCCCAATTCCTCCCAGCGTGCGCGCCAGGCAGGCTCGACTACACGCGGGTCGAACGCTTTCTCCATCGGGTTCATCGGTGGACGCCGAGTATAGGGTTGGCCCGCTGCGAGAACCCGCCACGGGCCGCGGGCCCGGTACTCACATCGTCAGGGCGTCGGGCTCACGGTGGGCGCAGCGGCCGTCGGCGAGGCCTGCGGGTTGTGGTCGATCCCGCTGCTGGCATTGACGTCGACGTCGGCCTTCCACTGCCCGTCGACGTCGACGACCACGTAGGTGTGCGCCATCCCGGCGACGGGGTTGACCACGCTGCATGTGGCCGCGGGGTCGCTGGCCGCCTTGCCGAGGCACCACGCGATGTCACCGCTCAGCGTCACGTCGGCGCGACCGTTCCCGGCCGCCACGACCCGGCTCACCGTCAGCCTGGCGACGTCCCAGTACAAGCCTCCCGCGCTGCCGAACCCGGCGTAGACGCGCAGCAGCTCGTCGAGGTTGGTCACGTCGGTGGCTGTCGCCAGCGATGCGGTCACCCGCGTGTGGTCCTGGTGGTTCGCTGCGGTGAGGAAGTCCACCATGGCGCCGGCGGGGCCGGCGGCCGCCGGCGCGGTGGTCGCCGGGTGCGCGGAAGGTGTCGACGATGAGCTGCTGCCCTGGCCACACCCGGTGGCTGCGAGCGCGGCGGTGAGCACCACGAGGGCGACGCTGCCAGCGCGCGACCAGCCCATGCCTGCTCCTTCCTGCGGTCGTCGGCTGATTATGGGCGGCTGTGTCCCGGTCGAGCGGGCGCTCAGCGCGCCGCCAGCGATGGCGCCGAGCCGGGGGTGGCCACCCAGGCGGGGCGCAGCGGCGAGGTCGTGTATTCGAGGTGAGGCTCAGCGGCGCCGAGCAGCGAGCCGGCGCGGTCACGGTTCACCGGGGGAAAGGCAAGCAGCGCCGGCTGCGTCGAGGAGTCGTCCTCGACGGTGGCGAAATATGCGTTCCCCGCGCAGTCGCGCAGGAAGACCACCAGCCCCGCCAGGGGGGGCGACCCCGATGAGGTGACCGCGTGCGACCGCAGCGGCACGACGATGGCGTCGGGCCGACCGGCTACAGCCGCGCTGACGCTCACCGGGGCCTCGGCGCTCACCCCGATGAGATCGGCGTAGGTGACCCCGGCGGCGCGTGTCGCGGCATCCTCGAGCAGGCTCGCGTTGCCGGCGTCGTACCCCTGGTCGAAGTCACCGAGTGCGCGCAGAGCAGCCGACAGTGACGGCCGCGGCGCGACGATGGTGCAGCCGGGCGTCTCCGAGCGCACCAGCACCACGATGCCGACGGTGAACAGCGCTGCCACGACGAGACCGAGGGCGATCAGCCGACCCAGCCAGGTCATCGGCTGAGACTACGCGGACTGTTCGGCTGCCGCGGCCGCTGACGCGGCACCACGCTTGGCCGGCTCCTCGGTGAGCAGCAGCGGTTCGACGCCGTCGGTGATCGACTGCTCGGTGATGACGCAGCGCTTGATGTCGGGACGGCTGGGCACCTCGAACATGCTGTTCAACAGCACGTCCTCGATGATCGACTTCAGCCCGCGTGCCCCGGTGCCGCGCGCCAGCGCCTTCTGGGCGATCGCCTTGAGCGCTCCTTCGTGGAAGACCAGCTGCACGTCATCGAGCGCGAAGAACTTCTCGTACTGCTTGACGAAGGCGTTCTTGGGCTCGGTGAGGATGCGGATGATGTCCTCCTCATCCAGGTAGTCGAGGGAGACGTTGATCGGGAGGCGCCCGATGAACTCCGGGATGAGGCCGTACTTGAGCAGGTCCTGGGCCTGGAGCTCGCGGAGGATCCGGGTGGTCTCCTTGTTGCGGCTGCCGTGCGGCTTGCTGTTGAACCCGATGGTCCGGTTGCCGACCCGCTGCTCGATGATCCGCTCCAGCCCATCGAAGGCCCCACCACAGATGAACAGGATGTTGGTGGTGTTGATCTGGATGAAGTCCTGATGCGGGTGCTTGCGCCCACCCTGCGGGGGCACGTTGGCGACCGTCCCCTCGAGGATCTTCAACAACGCCTGCTGCACACCCTCCCCGCTGACGTCGCGGGTGATGCTCGGGTTGTCGGACTTGCGCGCGATCTTGTCGATCTCGTCGATGTAGATGATCCCCCGTTCGGCCCGGGAGATGTCGAAGTCCGCCGCCTGGATCAGCCTGAGCAGGATGTTCTCGACGTCCTCGCCGACGTACCCGGCCTCGGTCAGCGAGGTGGCGTCGGCGATGGAGAAGGGCACGTCGATGATCTTCGCGAGCGTCTGGGCGAGCAGCGTCTTGCCGCAACCGGTCGGGCCGACCAGCAGCACGTTCGATTTCTGCAGCTCGACGTCCCCGCTCGCCTTGGCGTGGGCGATGCGCTTGTAATGGTTGAAGACCGCCACGGAGAGCACCTTCTTGGCGTGCTCCTGGCCGACCACGTACTGGTCGAGCGACGCCGCGATGACCTGGGGGTTGGGTATCATCCCGCCCTTTCCGCGCTTCTGCGTGGTGGAGCGGTTGTCCTCCTCGAGCACCTCCTGGCAGAGGTCGATGCACTGGTCGCAGATGTACACGCC
This sequence comes from Candidatus Dormiibacterota bacterium, assembly GCA_963850385.1. Lineage (GTDB taxonomy): Bacteria > Chloroflexota > Dormibacteria > Aeolococcales > Aeolococcaceae > Aeolococcus. Next base: position 716,038 of record CAWKKS010000001.1, on the reverse strand, counting down.
CGGGCCGGCAACCAGCTTGCGGACCTGCTCCTGGCCCTTACCGCAGAAGGAGCAGCGCGTGTGGCGGCGCCGGTCGTCGCGCTCAGTCATCGCAGCTCACCGTACCACGGCTCGGCCGCAGCCGCGCCTGTGCGAAAAAAAGTACCGATGAAGCCATCAGCGCAGGGACTTCACGTCGCCGGAGCTGACACCGCCGAGCTGGGGGGTGTCCGAGGGGGGAACGCAGTTCCCCCTTCGCTCCCTAGCGTGCGGCTGCGCCGCCGCCCGCCTGCGGTCCGTCGTCACCGCCACCGCGCGGGGTGCCGCCGTTGCTCTCCAGCTTCGGCACCGGACCGTCGCCGCCCTTGGGCCGGACCTGGATGATCTCATCGATCAGCCCGTACGCCTTCGCCTCCTCAGCGCTCATGAAGAAGTCGCGGTCGGAGTCGCGGTTGATCACCTCGATGGGCTTGCCCGTGTGATGGGCCAGGATCTCGTCGAGGCGCCGGCGCACGCGCAGGATCTCCTGGGCGTGGATCTGGATGTCCGCCGCCTGCCCGCTGAACCCGCCCGACGGCTGGTGGATGAGCACCCTCGTGTTGGGCAGCGACATCCGCATGCCGGCGGCACCGCCGGCGAGGATCACCGCCGCCATCGAGGCAGCGATGCCCATGCAGATGGTTCCCACGCGCGGCTCGACGTAGCTCATGGTGTCGTAGATCGCCAGGCCCGCGTACACAGAACCGCCCGGGCTGTTGATGTAGATCATGATGTCCTTCTCGGGGTCCTCGCCTGCGAGAAAGAGCAGCTGCGCCATCACCACGTTGGCAACCTGGTCGTCGATGGGCGTCCCGATGAAGATGATGCGGTCCTTGAGCAGGCGCGAGTAGATGTCGAATGCGCGCTCACCGCGGTTGGTCGTCTCCACCACCATCGGGATGAGGCTGTGCGGAGTGATGTGCTGGTCGTTGCTGATCATGGGCGGATTATAGGGACGTGCCTTCGATCCATCGGCCGCGGCGCGATCAGGCGCGGACGACGCCGCCGAGGTGGATGAGAGCCACCCGAGCCCTGCGCGCGGTCGCCCGGTCGGGACTGGTCGCCGCCAGGCGAAGCACGCTGCGTGCCCGCACCTCGTGGGACCTGGCCAGCGCGTCGGTGCGATGCGAGCGGCGGGCCTCGGCTCCAGCCAGGCGGTGGTAGAGCCCCTGCAGCAGCCACGCCTGGAACCGGCGTGGATCGCCGGGGCCGGTCAGTCGCTGCAGCACGGCCGCGGCCGCGGCGGCCCCGGCGACGGGCGGGCCATCCGCATGGACGTGGGCCGCCTGCAGCGCCGCGGCGCGCAGGTCGTCGGCTGCGGAGAGGGCGAACGGCAAGGCCGGCGCTGCGGGTGCGGGCGGCAGCGGATCATCCGGCTCCACAACGGTGCAGCCACCGTCGGGCCGGCGGGTGGGATGAGGACGCAGGAGAGGGCTCCACCACACGGCGGGGGCAGCGTACACGCGGTGGCGCGATTTGCGTGCGGCGGGCGGGTCAGCCGTCGCCGCGCACGATCTCCACAAGCCGTTCGCCCGCGCCGCGGCGCGCAAGGTCCACGTGGGTGGCCTGGTGCAGCCGCCGCCTCTGTTGGACGGTCAGCTTGCGGCCTTCGGCGAGGCGCTGCTCCTCGCGCACCACCGCGGCCTCGTCGACCTCGATGCCCTCGGCCTGCGCCAGCGCATCGAGGGCCAGCTCGAGACGCAACCTCTGCACGGCGGGTTCACGGCGCTCGCCACGGAGCTTCTCGACCGTCGTGCCGGTGTACTCGAGGTAGCGGTCGAGCGGCATGCCCATCGACTGCAGGCGTGCGTCGAGGTCGGCGACCTGGCGGTCGATCTCGCGTTCCACCATGGTCTGGGGCAGGTCGATGACCACGTGGTCGCGCAGCGCCTCGAGCGCGCTCGCTTCGAGCGCCTCGCGATCGCGTTCGGCGCTCACCTCCTCGAGGCGCGTGCGGTAATGCGAGCGGAGCTCGTCGAGGGTGCTGCCGCTGTCGTCGAATTGGGCGAGGGAATCGTCCAGCGGCGGCAGGATGCGCTCGCGGACCGCGCTCACCGAGACGTCGACGTCGACCGTGGCGCCGCGCAACTCCTCTCGCGCGAAGTCCTCGGGAAGGGTCAGCTGGAACGAGCGTTCAGCGCCCGCCTCGAGCCCGATCAGCGCGTCGGCGAGACCGGGGAGCAGGCGCTCGCGATCGATGTCGAGGTCGCGGTCCTGCTCCTCCTCACCGCTGAGGGTCTCCTCGCCGCGGCGCATGACCAGTGTGCAGCGGAGCACGTCACCTGACTGTGCGGGTCGCTCGACGTCGCGCAGCTCGCTGTTGCGGCGGCGCAGCTCCTCCAGCATCTCGTCCACCTGCTCGTCGGTGACCTCGCTGGCAGGCACCTCGACGCGGAGGCTGCGGTAATCGCCGAGCTCGACGTCCGGGCGCACCGTCACGGTGGCGGTGAACACCACCGGCTCGCCGCGTTCGACAGGTTGCAGGTCAAGCTCGGGGTCGTCGACCGGCTCGACACCCGCCTGCTCCAAGGCCCGGGTGTAGAGCTCGGGAAGGAGCGCATCGACCGCCTCCTGGCGCACCGCCTCCCAGCCGACCGCCCGCTCGACCATGGCGGCGGGCGCCTTGCCGGGTCGAAAGCCGGGGAGTCGAACGCGGCCGGAGAGTCGGCGCAGCGCCGCGGCGATCGCCGACTCGAGCTGCGCGGCCGGCGCCTCGACGCGCAGCTGGACGCGCGAGTCGGGCTGTCGGTCCACGGTGACGTCGATGTCAGCTGGAGTTGTCGCTGTGCTCACAGAACGGCCCCTGGTGCGGTGAAGAGTGCGCGGACCGAGACTCGAACTCGGATGGGTTGCCCCACGGGATCCTAAGTCCCGCGCGTCTACCGGTTCCGCCATCCGCGCGCGTCGTCCCGCCGGCGGCAGGCTCAGTCTACAGGTGCCCCCCGCCACCGGGAGGACCTCCACCCGCACGGGGGCGATGACGGAGTGCCGACGCCCCCTTGATACCGGCGCTCGCGGAGCATAGGCTTGGGGTGACGGACGGGACCAACCACCCGCCGCGGCACGTCCCGCCCCAGCCACCGACGGAGGTACCTGGATGGAGCCGAGCAAGAGCGCTGCGACTGTCGAGAGCCCGCATGAGATCGTCGCGCACATCGACCAGAAGGCGGTCCGCCTGTCCGCTCTTCTCAGGGACATCGACAACCACCCGATAGCGCTCAACTCCGAGCTCAGGGACCGCCTCGATGAGATCCTCGAGATGCTCGCGTGCAGAGTCACCGCGACGCGGGCGCTGCTGCGGCAGGCGGGAGCCGGCGAGCTGACCGGCGCGGGCAGCGCGGCCTAAGCCAGCGGGCCCGGGTGGGCCCCACCGAACGGCACCACACCGTACACTTGTTCGCGTGGGCACGTGCACATGCGTCCTTCCCGCCCTGCTCCATCTCCGGCCTGAGGGGGTGCACCTCCCTGACGGGTCGCTGGCGACCCTGGTGTTGGTCGACGAGGTGTGGGCCGACGGGCTCCCGCTCTGCTCGGTCTGCGGGACAGTCCTCGAGGACACGTTCTACCGCTGCGCGCCGTGCGCCGCGGTCATCTGCCGGCGTTGTCTCTCCGGCACCACGTCAGTGGTGGAATGCGACTGCCTCGCCGAGATCGCGGTCACCGGGGTGCAGCTCGCCGCCCGGCGTGCTGCCGCTGCCCGGGTGTCCTAGCGGCGCGTCACCACCACCGCGTCGGCGGGCAGGACCAGCCCGCTCTCCGTCCACGTCGGGGTGACGTTGGCCAGCAGGTCCACCGCCCTGGGCACCGCGACCTCAACGGGGTGATCCCCCCAGTTGCAGGCAACCGTCAGGCCGGGCCGGCGCATCACCAGCCACCTCGCCGCCTCGTCGAAGTCCACGACGTCGGCGCTGCGGTCCCCGTCGCGCAGGCTCGGCATGCTCGAGCGCAGCGCGATGAGGTCGCGGTGCCAGCGCAGCACCGTCAGGTGCGGCTCGACTGCCCGCTCCTCCCAGCGCAGCTTGGAGCGCTCGAAGGTCGCCGGGTCCTGCGGGTCGGGGACCTCCTCCGGCGTCCACCCGAAGGCGGCGAACTCGTGGCGCCGCCCCTCTGACACCAGCCTGCCGAGCTCGGGGTCCTGGTGGTCGGTGAAGTACTGGAACGGTGTCGATGCCGCCCACTCCTCCCCGGCGAAGAGCATGGGCACGAACGGTCCGAGCAGGATGAGCGCGGCGGCGATCTGCACGCGCCCCACGCTCATCAACGCGGCGCTGCGCTCACCCCGGGCGCGATTGCCCACCTGGTCGTGGTTCTGCAGGTAGCCAAGGAAGCGCGTCGCCGGCAGCTCACCGACCGATCGCCCGTGGCGGCGTTGGCGGAATGGTGAGTATCCGCCAGGGTTGACAAAGACGTGGCGCAGCGACAGGGCCACGTCCGCCACCCGGCCGAAGTCGGTGTAGTAGCCGGTGGTCTCGCCGGTCAGCGAGGCGTGGAGGGAGTGGTGGAAGTCGTCGCTCCATTGCGCGTCGCAGCCGTATCCGCCGCGCCCGGTGTCGTTGACGACGCGCGGATCGTTGAGGTCGCTCTCGGCGATGACCCACAGCTCACGTCCCAGCTCACCTGCCACGGCGTGCACGGTCGTGGAGATCTCCTCGAGCAGGTGCACTGCCGAGGTGTCGACGATGGCGTGGACGGCGTCGAGTTTGAGCGCGTCACAGTGGTAGTCGCGCAACCACATGACCGCGTTGTCGACGATGAAGCGGCGCACCTCGTCGCTGCCGGGCCCGTCATAGTTGATCGCCGAGCCCCACGGCGTGCGGTGACGGTCGGTGAAGTACGGCCCGAATTCGCCGAGGTGGTTGCCGTCGGGACCGAGGTGGTTGTACACCACGTCCATCACCACCGCGATCCCGGCACGGTGGCACGCGTTGACGAATCGCTTGAGCGCGTCCGGACCTCCGTACAACTCGTGGACCGCGTAGAGCCCGACGCCGTCATAGCCCCAGCCTCGAGCACCCGGGAACGCGGCAACGGGAAGCAACTCGACCGCCGACACACCGACATCGACGAGTTGGGGGATGTGGTCGATCGCCGCGTCGAGGGTTCCGGCGGCGCTGAAGGTGCCGATGTGCATCTCGTAGACCACGGCGTCGGCAAGGCGGGCGCCGCGCCACGCAGAGTCGGTCCACGCGAAGGCGTTGTGGTCGACGACACGCGAGGGGCCGTGCACCCCGTTGGGCTGCCATGCGGAACGGGGGTCGGGCAACGGTGTGCCGCCGTCGAGCACGAACGCGTAGTCACCCCCCGCCTCGACGCCGGCGTCCCGCAGCTCGAACCAGCCACCGCCGATTAGCTCCATGGAGCGGCGCACACCCCCGGTCTCCACCGCGACCTGCGACGCCAGGGGCGCCCAGACGGCACATCGGTTCACGGTGACGACCCCGGCATAATCCGACGGTTCCAACAGCACTGAAAGGCCAGAGCGATTGTGACGCGATGAACCCGCCGGAGAAACTCACCCCGCTGCAGCGCCGCGCCACCTACCGCGTGCAGCTGCGCGCGGAGTTCGATTTCGCCGCGACCGCGGCGCAGGCGGGGTACTTCGCCGACCTCGGCATCAGCCACGTGTACTGCTCGCCGTACACCCAGGCGGCCAAGGGGAGCACGCACGGGTACGACGTCGTCGACCCGACGCGCATCAGCGAGGACCTCGGCGGCGTCCCCGGCCATCGCGCCATGTGTGACGCTCTGCGCGAGCATGGGCTGAGCCAGCTGCTCGACATCGTGCCCAACCACATGTCGATCGCCGACCGGCGCAACCGCTGGTGGTGGGACGTGCTGGCCGATGGCCATGGTTCGCCCTATGCGACGCTCTTCGATATCGACTGGGAGGTGGACGAGCCACGCCTGCGCCACAGGGTGCTCATCCCCGTGCTCGGCGACCAGGTGGGCAGGGTCCTCGAGGAGGGCTTGATCCACCTGGTGCGCGAGGATGACACGGTGCTGGTGGCGTACTTCGAGCAGCGCTACCCGCTCGCCATCGAGACGGTCGCCGAGCTGCTCGCTGCGACGCGTGATCCCCGCGCGCTCGAGGTCGTGGCCGCGGTGGAGCACCTCGAGGCGGGGGTGGATGGACCTGCGCGCCGGCGAAGGTTCGCGGCGCGGCAGCGCATCGCCCAGCAGGTGGCGGCGGTCGTCGCCGACGGCGTGGCCGGCCAGGCACTGGACATCCTGCTGGCCGAGGTGGGTCGTGACCTGGTCGCGCTTGACCGCATCCTCAACGACCAGCATCACCGGCTGGCCCGCTGGCAGACAGCCGTCGAGGAGGTCAACTACAGGCGCTTCTTCGACATCAACACGCTGGTCGCACTGCGCATGGAGGATCCAGCGGTGTTCAGGGAGACCACGGCGCTGGTGGAGGAGCTGGTCCGGCGCGGCGATGTCGACGGGCTACGCGTCGACCACATCGACGGCCTCCGCCGCCCGCTGCAGTATGCGCAGTGGCTGCGCGACGCCACCTCGCCGACGGCGTGGCTGCTCGCGGAGAAGATCGTGCAGCGCGGCGAGGAGCCACCGTCGTGGGCGCTGGACGGGACCAGTGGCTACGACTTCCTCGCCGTCGTCAACGGAGTGCTGGTCGACCCGGCCGGACGGCAGCGGCTGGCGTCGCTTCATGGGGAGATCACCGGCCAGGGTTCGGATTTCGAGCTGTTTGCCCTGGAGGGCAAACGCGAGATCCTGCGCACCACCCTGGTCAGCGATGTCGAGCGCATCACCGGCCACCTGGCCACCATCTGCGATGCCTACCCGGCACAGCGCGACCACACCCATAGCGAGCTGCGCGACGCAGTCGTCGAGCTGGTTGCGGCCGTCCCGGTGTATCGGACATACATCGACCCGCGCACGCCGCCCCCGGCCGAGGTTGACGCCACGATCATCCGCGTAGCCGCCCGCCAGGCTCAGCGCAACGCGCCGGAGCTGGATGGCAGGTTGCTCGACTTCATCGCCGATCTCTTCGTGCTCGGTGAGGCCGAGGACATCGCCACCGGCGAAGAGGACATGCACCTCGCCCAGAGCGACCTGGTGCTCCGGCTCCAGCAGCTGTGCGCGGCGACGACCGCCAAGGGCGTCGAGGACACCGCCTGCTACCGCCACCTCGTGCTCGTCTCGCTCAACGAGGTGGGTGACTCACCCGCGCACTTCGGGATGAGCGTCGAGGACTTCCATGCCCACAACGGACGCGCGCAACGGGAGCGGCCGCATGCGTTGCTGGCCACCTCGACGCACGACACCAAGCGCAGCGAGGACGTCCGCTGCCGCCTCGACCTGCTCAGCGAGATCCCCGGCGAGTGGGCGGCTGCCGTGCACCGCTGGCGGGCCATGAACCAGGTGCACCTCGGTGATAACCCGCCGGGCCCGTCGATGGAGTACCTGCTCTACCAGACCCTGGTCGGCGCATGGCCGCTGACCGAGGAGCGAGCCACCGCGTACATGGAGAAGGCGGCGCACGAGGCGAAGCGTCAGACCAGCTGGCTGCAGCCCGACGAGGACTACGACACCGCCCTGCGCGCCTTTGTCGGCAAGGTTCTGGGTGACCCGCGTTTCGTGGCCGACCTCGAGGCCTTCACCACCACGCTGGTGGAATGGGGATGGGTCAACTCCCTGTGTATGACCGCCCTCAAGCTCACCTCGCCGGGGGTGCCGGACATCTACCAGGGCTGCGAGCTGTGGGACCTCAGCCTTGTCGATCCCGACAATCGGCGGCCCGTCGACTACGAGCGTCGCCGCAGCCTGCTTGGCGGCCTGACGTCGAGCACGCCGGCCGACGCCTGGCAGGCCGAGCGCGCCAGCGGGGCGGCCAAGCTGCTGCTCATCCGTGAGGCGCTGGGGCTGCGCCGGCGCCTGCCTGACGCCTTCGGGGAGCGCGGGGAATACCGGCCGGTGCGCGCCGAGGGGGAGTTTGCCGATGATGTCGTCGCCTTCATCCGGGGTGTCCCTGATGCGGTGGTCGCGATCGCACAACGCCGCTCCCTCACGCGGAGAGGCCAATGGGGAGACACCATGATTTCGCTGCCTGAGGGCGGTTGGCGCAACCTCTGTGACGGATCCTCCGTGGCTGCCGGCGCCGTCGCGCTGGGCGACCTGCTGGGCCGTTTCCCCGTCGCCCTGCTGGAGAGGGTTGCGTGACGGTGGGCAACATCAGTGCGTGGCCCGGCCGGCCGTATCCCCTCGGCGCCACGGTGACTGACGAGGGCACCAACTTCGCCCTCTACGCATCCGAAGCGGAGGCCGTCGAGCTCATCCTCCTCGACGAGTCCGGCGGGATGCTGGCCGCGTACGACCTCGTCGAGCAGACCGACCTGGTCTGGCACGGCTTCGTGCCACGAGTGGGCGCGGGGGCGCGCTATGGGTACCGGGTACACGGCGCCTACGACGCCGAGCAGGGCCTGCGCCACAACCACAACAAGCTGCTCGTCGACCCGTACGCGCGCGCCATCTCCGGGACGGTGCAGTGGGGGCCGGAGGTGTTCGGCTACGTCTGGGGTGAAGGCGACGACCAGGTCAGCGACACGGACTCCGCAGCGCAGATGCCGCACTGCGTGGTGGTCGACGACAGCTTCGATTGGCAGGGTGAGCACCGTCCCGACGTGCCCTGGAGCGACACGGTGATCTACGAGACCCACGTCCGCGGCTTCACCATGCGCCACCCGGGAGTGCCCGAGGATCTGCGCGGAACGTATGCGGGCCTGGCCCATCCCGCCGCCATTGAGCACTTCACCTCGCTCGGCATCACCTCGGTCGAGCTCATGCCTGTTCACCACTTCGTGGACCCGCAGCACCTCGTCGAGCACGGCCTGGTGAACTACTGGGGCTACGACAGCATCGGCTACTTCGCGCCGGAAAGCCGCTATGCGAGCGCCGGGCACAACGGCGAACAGGTCCGCGAGTTCAAGGAGATGGTGCGAGCCCTCCACGCCGCCGGCCTCGAGGTGATCCTCGACGTGGTCTACAACCACACCGCCGAAGGCAACGAGATGGGACCCACCCTCTGCTTCAAGGGGATCGACAACCGCTCGTACTACCGGCTGGTCGAGGACAAGCCGCGCTTCTACTACGACGTCACCGGCACCGGCAACAGCCTCAACGCCGGCTCACCGGCGACGCTGCAGATGATCATGGATTCGCTGCGCTACTGGGTCAGCGAGATGCACGTCGACGGCTTCCGCTTCGATCTCGCGTCGGCGCTGGCGCGCCAGTTCTACGACGTCGACAAGCTCTCGGCGTTCTTCGACATCATCCACCAGGATCCGACACTGGCCCACGTGAAGCTGATCGCCGAACCGTGGGACGTCGGCGAGGGCGGCTACCAGGTCGGCAACTTCCCGGTGCGCTGGGCGGAGTGGAACGGCAAGTACCGCGACTGCGTTCGCGACTACTGGCGCGGCCAGATCGCCGGCGTCGGCGAGCTCGCCTACCGCCTCACCGGGAGCAGCGACCTGTACCGTGCCGACGGCCGGTCACCCTTCAGCAGCATCAACTTCGTCACCGCGCACGATGGCTTCACCCTGCGCGACCTGGTTTCGTACAACGAGAAGCACAACGCCGCCAACGGAGAGGACAACCGCGACGGCGCCGACGACAACCGTTCCTGGAACTGCGGCGTCGAGGGCGAGACCGACGACCCGGAGGTGGGTGCACTGCGCGCCCGGCAGCAGCGCAACCTGATCGCCTCCGTGCTGCTCTCGCAGGGCTGCCCGATGCTGGTCGCGGGCGATGAGATCGGGCGCACCCAGGGCGGCAACAACAACGCGTACTGCCAGGACAACGAGGTCTCGTGGCTTGACTGGGAGCGGGTCGACCAGCCCCTGCTGGCCTTCACGCACCGGGTGATCCGGCTCCGCCGCGAACAGCCGGTGCTCCACCGGCAGCGCTTCTTCGAGGGCCAGGTCGGTCGCGGCCAGCGCCGCAAGGACGTCGCCTGGTTCGACGACACCGGCAATGAGATGACCGAGGCGGAGTGGGACGACGATTCGCGGCGCTCACTGGCGATGCTCCTCAACGGTGACGAGATACCCGACCACACCGTTGACGGGCGCCGCATACGCGGCGACACCCTGCTGGTGATCCTCCACTCGCACCACCAGGACATGTCGTGGCACCTGCCGCGTGGCTGGGGGGAGCACTGGGAGGTGCTGCTCGACACCGCTGAGGCGGAGCCTGAGGAGCCGGCGCGGATTGTCGAATCGTCTGAGGCGCTGCGCGTCACCTCGCGGTCGCTGGTGGTGCTCCGGCGGGTGTGACCGCCTAGCGCACCAGCGGCAGGGTCAGCTCGAAGACGGTCTCGGACCCGTCCCCCTCGACCAGGGCGACGTCGCCCCCGTGCCGGCGGGCCACCTCGCGAGTGAAGTACAGACCGAGGCCGATGCCAGGGATGTGCGAGTTCGCAGAGGTGACGATGCGGCCGAACCTGGTGAACAGCTTGTCGCGGTCCTCGGCCGCGATCCCCAGCCCGTGGTCAACGATCCGGACCCTGGCGACGTCCGCGAACCCCGACACCTCGCAGACGACGTCACCGCCGGCCGGGGAGTACTTGACCGCGTTGTCGACGATGTTGCGCAGCGCCAGCACCACCCGGTCGGGGTCGACGCGCGCGGGCAGTGGCTCATCCGGGAGCTGGAGCTGGAGGCGGTGCTCGGCGGAGGCGCGGGGTGCGACGGAGTCGACGGCCTCCCTGACCAGGCCGCGCACGTCGACGACCTCGGTCCCGGCCTCGGCCGCGCCGTCCTCGATGCGAGCCGCCACCAGCATGTCGTTGACGAGCCCGTTCATCTCGTCGGTGCGGCGCTCGAGGATGCGGATGACGTCGTCAAGCGGCTGGGACAGCTCGCCGAAGAACCCGCCGCGGATCAGCGACAGGTAGCCGTGCACGACGGTGAGCGGGCTGCGCAGCTCGTGGGAGGCGAGCCGGAGGACATCGGTCTTCACCCGTTCCACCGACTCCATCCCGCCGATGCGCTGGGCCAGCTCGAACCTGGCCGCGCAGAGCAGCTCGTCGAGCCGGGCCGCACGCAGCGGCTGCGCGGCCGAGCGGGCGATGAGGTCGAGCACCGACTTGTCGCGCGCGGTGTACTGCTCGGCGCGACGGCGGCTGACGCAGAGGATCGCCGTGTGCTCGCCACCCACCGACACCGGTGCCACGAGCAGGTGCCGGAGTCCGGAGTAGGTCCGGCTCAGCGCCGGGCTGATACCCGCGATCGCGGCGCTCGACTGGTCGAGGGTACCCGCCTCGGGGCGACCGGCGGCGAGCGCAACGGCGCTCACCTGCTCGCCGGCCAGGGGCCAGCGGCTTCCCACCTCTAGTGGCTCGCCGAAGGGGTCGTGGCTGCCGGCGACGACCATCTCGTTGCCTTCGATCCAGGAGATCACGCCTCGATCGGACCTGGTCTCCATGACGGCACGCTGGAGCACCGTCGCGACCAGGCTCTCGCTGTCGAGCGCGCCGTTGAACTCATCGACGAGCTGGGTGATCATCGCCTCCTGGGCGGGGCCCTGCGAGCGCGCGGGCGGACGGTGGAGGGTCCGCTGTCCCACGCCATCCTGAGTATCCATGGGCGCCGCGGATCGTACAGATTTCCGGCGCGTTGGGCCAGACCCCAGCAGAACCGTTACCGGTCACCCCCGGCGCCGTCATGCCACCGCGTCAAGCGCCTACTGTCCGCGAGGTGAGCGAACCAGCCCCCCGGCTCGCGGCGTTCGACGAGCTGTCCCCCCGCACGCTGCACGACATCATCCGCCTGCGGATCGACACGTTCGTGGTGGAGCAGGGCTGTCCGTACCACGAATTGGACGGTCGGGACCCGATGCCCACCACGCGGCACGCCTGGATCGAGGTGGCAGGTGAGCCGGTCTGTTACCTGCGCATCTACCCGGGTGACGACGGGGCCGCCTGGATCGGCCGCGTGGTGACGTCCCCGCGCCACCGCGGCAAAGGCCTGGCCACGCTGCTGCTGTCGCGCGTCCTCGAGGGGATCGAGCGGCCGGTGCGGATCTCCGCCCAGGCGCAGCTCGCCGAGTGGTACGGCACGTTCGGCTTCAGCCGCTGCGGACCGGACTTCATCGAGGACGGCATCACCCACGTCCCGATGCGACTGCCTGGCTGAGCTCGCCAGGCGCCTCCGCCGGCTCATCCGCCAGGCGGCTACCGGGACGCCCCGAGGTCGCTGACCAACTCGCCCACGACCTGCTTGGCGTCGCCGAACAGCATCGTCGTATTGGGCAGGTGGTAGAGCTCGTTGCCGATCCCGGCGAACCCCGGCGCCATGCTCCGCTTGATCACCAGCACGCTGCCCGCGCTGTCGACCTCGAGGATGGGCATGCCGTAGACCGGTGAGCCGGGCTCGTTCTTGGCAGCGGGATTGGTGACGTCGTTGGCACCGATCACGATGGCGACGTCGGCACGTGAGAGCAGCTCGTTGGCGTCATCGAGCTCCAGCATGTGGTCGTACGGGACGTCGGCCTCGGCCAGCAGCACGTTCATGTGCCCGGGCATGCGGCCGGCCACCGGGTGGATGGCGAAGCGGACCTGGGTGCCGTTGCGCTCCAACGCGTCCGACAGCTCACGGACCTTGTGCTGTGCCTGCGCCACCGCCATGCCGTAGCCGGGGATGATCACCACCGTGCGCGCTCCGTCGAGGATGGCCGCCCCGTCCACGCTGGTGCCGCTGCGCACGGGACGATCGTCGTCATCCTCTGATCGCCGCGACACGGTGACCTGGCCGAAGGCGCCGAACAGGATGCTGCGGAAATTGCGGTTCATGGCGCGGCACATGACCACGGCGAGGATGAACCCGGATGAGCCGTCGAGCGCGCCCGCGATCTCGAGCACCTTGTTGTCGAGGGCGAAGCCCATGGCCACGGCGGACAGGCCGGCGTACGAGTTCAGCAGCGCGATCACCGTCGGCATGTCGGCGCCGCCGATGGGGATGATCAGCAGCACGCCGAAGACCACGGCCGCCATGACGACCACGGCGAAGACGACGACGGCCCCGGGATCGACCGCCAGCCACGCGATGCCGGCGACCGCGACGGCAAGGATCGACAGGTTGACGATGTTCTGGCCGTGGTACACCACCGGCCGTCCCTGGATGAGCTCCTGCAGCTTGGCGAATGCCATCAGGCTGCCGGTGACAGTGAGGCCACCGAGCAACACCTCGACGCCCAGCACCACCGTGGTGAATCGGTCGAGATGGGGCTGGCGGAGGATGTATTCCGCGACCCCGACGAGCGTGGCCGCGGCGGCGCCGAAGGCATGCGAGAGGGCCGTCCGTTGCGGCATCGCCGTCATCGGCACGAAGGCGGCCAGCGGGACGCCGATGGCGGCGCCCGCCATCAGGCCGACGACGATCCAGGTGTACTGCGTCACCTCGGGCCGCACGAATGTGCCCACGACGGCCAGCAGCATGCCCAGCTCGCCGGCGAGCACGCCCCGCCGGGCAGTCGGGGGCGCTGTCATCCATTTGATCGCGAAGATGAATGACACGCCCGCGGCGAGATAGAGGTACTGGGCGATGCTGTCACGCATCAGCTGCGCTTCCTGAACATGCGCAGCATCCGGTCGGTGAGGAGGAACCCGCCGATGACATTTGACGACGATGCTGCGATGGCCACCGTGCCGAGCACCGTCGTGGTCACCGATTGGGAGCTGCCGACGACCACGATGGAACCGACCAGGGCGATGCCGGAGATCGCGTTGGTCAGCGACATCAACGGCGTGTGCAGCAGCTGAGGCACCCGGCGGATCAGCTCGAAGCCGAGGAACGACGCCAGCAGGAAGACATAGAAGCCGGTCTGCACGTTCATGGTCGTGGCTCCGCCTCGCTCGAAGGGTTGATCAACCCGGCAACCCGCTCGTTGACGACCTTCCCGCCGCGGGTCACCAGGGTGCCCTGCACGATGGGGTCGTCGCTGCCGGGGTCGATGTCGCCGCCCTTGGCGATGTGCAGGACGAAGTTGGCGAGGTTGCGGCCCAGCATCTGACTGGCGTCCTGCGGCGCGGTGGCCGCGAGGTTCTCGGCCCCGACCACCAGCACGCCCCCGACCTCGACGGTCGTACCGGCAACGGTGCCCTCGCAGTTGCCGCCCCGCTCGGCGGCGAGGTCGACGATCACCGAGCCGGGCTTCATCGCCTGCACGGCCGCCCGGGTGACGAGGATGGGCGAGCGCTGCCCCGGCACCAGCGCGGTGGTGATGACCACGTCGCTGCCTGCGATCTCCGCCGCCAGTGCAGCCTGCTGGCGCGCCAGCTCCGCCTCGCCGGCGCCGGTGGCGTACCCCGAGGCGTCCTCGCCGCCGGCCGCGACGTCCGCCAGGTCGACGAACCGGGCGCCCAGGCTCTCGATCTGCTCGCGGACGGCCGCGCGCACGTCGTACGCGCTGACGTTGGCGCCGAGGCGGCGCGCGGTCGCGATGGCCTGCAGACCGGCGACACCGGCGCCGAGCACGAGCACCTTGGCCGGCGAGATGGTGCCGGCCGCGTAGGTGAGCATCGGGAACAGCCGGGGCGACATCGAGGCGGCGAGGATCACCGCCTTGTACCCCGCCACCGTCGCCTGCGACGAGAGCACGTCCATGGGCTGGGCGCGGGTGATCCGGGGCAGCAGGTCGATCGCGAACACGGTGGCGCCGCTGGTGGCGAGCAGGGACATCGCCCCCGGGTCACCAAGGGGGTCGAACAGCCCAACCAGGACGTGCGCTCTGCTCACCCCGTCCCAGGCCGCCACGCCGGGCCCGCTGCCGCGAACGCAGAGCAGCGTCGACGCCGCCTCGATCACCTCGCGACGCGAGCCGGCGATGGAGGCGCCCGCAGCCCGGTAGTCCTCGTCGCTCCACCCGGCGGCCGTTCCCGCACCCTCTTGCACGACCACCGCGTGGTCGGCGGCCACCAGCGCACGGGTGCTTGCGGGGCTGGCGGCGACGCGGCGTTCGCCGTCGCGCGCCTCATCGGCGATGCCGACGATCAGCGTCACGGGCGGGTCGACCGGCCAGGCGGTGGTGTGCTCATGAGGTTGTCGGATTATGTCGATCAGGGGCTGTCACGCTGACTCAGCCGCCGGCGACGCTCGACGACGGCCGGCTCAGACGACGACGTTGACCACCCTGTCGACGACCGCGATCACCTTGCGGGGCGCGGCGCCCGCCAGCAGCTCCACCACCCTCGGCAGCTGCAGCGCTCGGTCGCGGAGCTCGTCATCACCAGTGCCGGCGGGCACCGAGAGGGTGGCTCGGAGCTTGCCGTTGACCTGCACTGCCACCTCCACCTCGAGACGCGTCGCCAGCGCGGGGTCGTGTTCGGGCCAGCCACCGCGAGCGTGCACGGAGCCCTCGTGCCCGGTGCGCTGCCACAGCTCCTCGGTGATGTGCGGGGCGAACGGCGCCAGGCACAGCAACAGCGTCTCAGCGTCAATGCGCCGGCCGTGCCCTTTGGCCGCGTCGCCGTCGACGGCACGGGCGAACTCCATGAGCTGGGCGATCGCGGTGTTGAAATGCAACCCCGCGATGTCGTCATCGACGGCTGCGATGAGCCGGTGCCGCCGGCGCTCCCGATCCTCGTCCCCGGCACCGTCCGCGGTGGCGCTCTGCACACCCTTCCAGACGCGCTGCAGGAAACGCGTGATCCCGGTGATGCCCTCGTCGCGGAAGTCCCCGCCCGCGGTGTAGGGACCGAGGAACATCAGGTAGAGCCGGAATGTGTCGGCGCCGTACCGCTCGATGTACTCATCGGGGTTGACCACGTTGCCGCAACTCTTGGACATCTTGAAGCCGTCCTTGACGATCATGCCGTGAGCGCGGAAGCGTGCGAACGGCTCCGGATCGTCCACGAGGCCCAACCCGTGCAGGGCGCGCATCACGAAGCGCGAGTACAGCAGGTGGCGCACGGCGTGCTCGTTACCGCCGATGTACATGTCCACCGGCAGCCAACGCCTGGTCCGCGCCGGGTCGAATGCGGCGCCGTCGATGTCGGTGGAGGGGTAGCGCAGGTAGTACCAGGAGGAGTCGAGGAACGTGTCGCTGACGTCCGTCTCGCGCCGGGCCGGACCCCCACAGATTGGACAGGTGACGTTGACCCAGTCGGCCACCGTGGCCAGGGGCGAGACGCCGGTCCCGGTGGGGCGAAAGTCCTCGACCTCGGGCAGCAGCACCGGGAGGTCCTCGTCCGGCACCGGCACCTGGCCGTCCTTGGTGCAATGGATGATGGGGATCGGAGGACCCCAGTAGCGCTGTCGCGAGATCAGCCAGTCGCGCAGCCGGTAGGTGATCGTCGCCTCGCCCCGCTGGGTGTTCTCGAGGCGTTCGACGATGGCCTTGCGCGCGGCTGGCGACGGCGTGCCGTCGAGGTCCCCGCTGTTGACCAGGATGCCCTCGCCGGTGTACGCCCCCTCCGTTCCGTCGGGACGTGTGATCACCTCGACGATGGGCAGAAAGTGCGCTGTCGCGAAGGAGTGGTCGCGCTCGTCGTGGCCAGGGACAGCCATGATCGCGCCGGTGCCGTAGTCGAAGAGGACGTACGGAGCAGCCCACACCGGCAGGCGCGCGCCCGTGAGCGGATGGATCGCCGTGCAGCCGAGGTCGATGCCGACAGTGAAGTCGGGCTCGGCGTCAGGGCCAGGGAGCCTGTTGCGCCAGGCGTTGAGCTCGCCACGGCGCTCGACGGCGACGAATTCCTCGAGCTGCGGGTGGTCGGCCGCGATCACCACGAAGGTGGCGCCGAAGAGCGTGTCGGGCCTGGTGGTGAAGACGGCAACGTCCTTGCGCTCGCAGCCCTCGAGGTCGAAGCTGATGCGTGCGCCCTCGCGGCGGCCGATCCAGTTGCGCTGCATCAGCTTGGTCGACTCCGACCAGTCGAGGGTGTCCAGCGCCTCGAGCAGCTCCTGGGCGAAGTTGGTGATCTTCAACCACCATTGGCGCAACCAGCGCGTCTCCACGACCGAGCCACAGCGCTCACATCTCCCCTGCTCCACCTGCTCGTTGGCGAGGACGGTGAGACAGGACGGGCACCACAGCACGGCGCCATCGCGCCACTCCACAAGCCCGGCCTTGAACAGCCGCAGGAACAGCCACTGGGTCCAGCGGTAGTACTCCGGCTCCGCGGTGTTGACCTGGTGGGTCCAGTCGAACATCGCGCCGATCATCTTCAGCTGGTTCTCGCGGAAGTTGGCGACGGCGCGGCGCATCACCACCGCCGGGTGCTCGCCGATCTTCAGCGCGTAGTTCTCACTGTGGATGCCGAATGCATCGAAACCCATCGGCTGAAAGACGTTGTCCCCGTGGAGCCGTCGCCAGCGTCCGTAGATGTCACACCCGCTGTACGGCACCATGTGGCCCACGTGCAGCCCCTCGGCGGAGGGGTACGGGAACATCGAGAGGTTGTAGTAGGGCCGGTCATCGGACTCGAGGTCGGTGCGGTAGTCCCCGCGCTCCTCCCAGATTCGCCTCCACTTCGCCTCGACAGCGGAGGCCTCGTAGGTGTCGAGTGGGGGCGAAGGAGCCGCGGTGGTTGCGGCGGTCGGGTCGTTCATGGCATGGCAAGGGTAGCGGAGCCCCGGCTCACCAGAGTTCCTCTTCAGCGTTGGGCGGCCGCCAGCCGGGCGAGGAGGCGCCATCGATCCGCCGGCGCCGCGCCGGGCGCCCCTGGCCGGCGCCGGTACCATAGAGCCGTCGCGCCGCGCCGCTCGATGCCGACGTAGCTCAGTGGTAGAGCAACCGCCTCGTAAGCGGTAGGTCGTCAGTTCAATCCTGACCGTCGGCTCCGTCGCTCATTTTGTATTCGAATGCAGCGACGTTCACCCCTGTACAGGCCGGTTTCTGCTGCCTACAATCGGAGGTGGCAGTCGCTTCTTTACAGCGAGTTCCGTGGCCGACTCGCTGAGACAGATTTGCGCGGAGGTTGACGGGCTGATGAGTCGCCTGACGGTGGTCCCCGCCGCGCCGGAGACGGCGTTCTCGCGGCTGGTCGCCGACTACCTCCAGGACCGCCGCGCCGGCGGCGTGTCGCCCAAGACGGTGGCCATCTACGCCGACGCGCTCAACGGCGTGCTCCTCCCCTTCTGTGCGGCCCACACAGTGAGCGAACCGGCCCAGCTCACCAACCGGCTGCTCAATGACCTCGGCGCTGGTCTCCTCGACGGCACGCTGTCGCGGCGTGGGCGACCGCTCTCCAAGGCCACCGTGCACAGCTACATGCGCGCCGTGAACACCTTCCTCGAGTGGGCCGGTGCCCAGGCCGGCGAGACGATCGGCGGCAAGGGGAAGCTGCCGTCGATGGGGCGTCAGGTACTCGACGTGCTGAGCCGCGAGGAGGTCGCTGCGATGGAGGACGCCGCGACCACCGAGCGCGACAAGCTCATCGTCCGGCTGCTCTTCGAGACGGGCATGCGCCTCGGTGAGCTGCTGGCTCTGCGAGGCGACGACCTGCAGAGCACGGGCGGACGAGCGGTGCTGATGGTGCGGCACGGCAAGGGTGATCGCGGTCGCCTCGTTCCCCTCTCCCCCACGCTTGCACGACGACTGCGCCGGTACGCCGACCACACGCGGCGCGAGGCGCGCAGCGATCGGCTCTTCCTCGGGCTCCGTCGGCGCGCGGCGACGGGTGAGTTCGAGCCGCTCACGCTGTCCGGGGCCGAGCAGATGATCCGCAACCTTGCCGTCGTGGCGGGCATCAGCAAGCGCGTGTACCCGCATCTGCTCCGTCACAGCATGGCGACCGACTTCCTGCGCCGCGGCGGCAACCCCCTCCTGCTCCAACAGATCCTCGGCCACACGTCCCTGGCCATGATCACCCAGACCTATCAGCACCTCACCTTCGGCGATGCACATGACGAGCTGATGCGCGTGCTGCTGGGCGACGCTCGCAACTGACATAAGGTCCGTCAATCCACCGCGATGCGCAGTTGTCCGGGTGCGCTCGCCGCCGGCCGGCCTGGCCGACCACGACCAAGGCGCTGACTGCCGATCTGCTGGCTCTGCTCGGTCTGCGCCGGACGGTGGCCGACGCCCAGGCCAACAGCGGCGGCATCGGGGCGTTGCACCCACTCGAGTAGCTCCGGGACGATCGGGCGGGCGGCCACGGCGCGGGCCACCCGCAGGGCGGTGGTGACGTTGACCGGTCTTCCCCTGGCCGCGGAGGAAGCGGTGGCGACTGCCACCCCGGAGAGGCGCGCCACGTCGGTCAGGGACAACCCGCGCACCTGCATGGCGTAGCACAACTCGGCGCCAAAGGTGATGCGACTGTTCACACCCCTCAGAACCCGTCTTTGAGCCACGCTTTTCGGACACAAGAAGGCGCGGCTACGATGGCCACCCATGGTTCGGGTGCGTGCCGCGGAGGCGAGTAACCGATTCAGCTCGATGTGTTCGTCCGGTGTTCGTGCGTGTTCGTGCGGTGTTCGTGCTCGTCTTACCGGACGTAAAACCATGGACAATCGCTGCCCCACCACGCCGCCCACCCGGCCACGCGCTGTTATGGCGTGAACGCCGGCCCGCATTGGAAGCGACTGGTGACGTGGAGGGTCTGAAGTGTCCCCTGATCGAAGGCGGTCATTGCGATGACGAACCAGCCGGAGCGTTCGCCGGGCGCGACCGTCATGGAAGAGCGCCCGAATGTTCGATCGGGCGTGAACGACTCGCCCCTCTTGGGAAGGAAGTTCAAGAGGTTCGGGACGCCCAGAGCGGCCAATGCGTCTGGCGTCGACGGGTCGCTCAGCGGCTGCGGTGGGGGCAGTGGCCCAAGGTCATAGCTTCCCGGGCCCCGATAAGGGGCGATGCTGACCCCAATGAAATACGGACGCCCAGCCACGCTTCCCTCAGCTGTGACGGTGAAGTGTCCAATTGCCCCGGCGGACGTGAAATCGCAGCTTTCTCGTGGGGGCGTGCTCGAGCCCGCTGACGGCGCCAGTGAACTGCATTTCCCTCGGGCCGACCCCAGGCGGCGCCGACGGCGCAACGCGGTGGCTGCCCCACCCGCCCGGGGGCGGGGTGGAGGGCTTGGAGAGCTGAGAGGCCGCCCCCTCGCCTTGGACCTCCGGCTGGGTCGCGCCACACGCCACAAGTAGAAGGCACCCCAAAGTGAGATGAAGGACGCGAGGCTGGAGGCGCATCAAGGTCCAGACAATCTTGCGCCGCAGACGCCCTGTGTGGCACATCTGCGAACTGACCGGCCACGACCACCCGCGCCTGACTCACGCAGCCGGTCCGCAGTGCAGCACTGCGTGCTGCGACCCCGACACAGACTTTCATCTTCCGATGAGGGCGAAGACGGGGTCCAACGCCAGCCGCCGCGGCGTTGTTCCCGCGGCGCGGCGCGGATCTGGTGGAACCTCCCAGGTCCGGGAGGCAGGGAGAGATCTTGGCGAAGCACCGAGGTGCCCGGTGTCACCCTCGCCGGCGGCAGGGAGTCGAGAGGGCTCCCCTCCCCGGCCCGGAAAAGCGGACGAGCGCAGACGATTGCGTACGAACACCCGACGAACACATCGCGGCCGGCGGCCCATCAGCCCAGCATAGTCACGTCGATCTCGCACCCGGGTGCAAGTCTGTGCTCGGGGTCGCAGCACGCAGTGCTGCACCGCCTCGTGAGCGAGGGGCGGATCTGGCAGGAGCAGCCCCGAGATGGTCCGCGGCGTAAACCGATCACGCGGAGCTGGTGAGGGTCGCCGCGAATCTCTCCAGAAGCTGTCTCGAGTTGACGCCATCGATTTGGATGCTGATGTCGCCACGAGCGGCGAGTAGGATCCACTCTCCCTGCCCCGGGGCGTGCTGCTGCTGCATCTCCAGCCACACTCCGTTGCCAAGTGTGACCGGCCGAAGAACCGATCTGAACGTGTTCATGGGATACCTGGGATTGGCGAGGTCCGCCGACGACATCAGCGCCTCGTCCAGGTGTATGGCTCAACTCCCGGCGGTCGGATCTTGAGAGCTGATGAAGATGCCGAAACCGCTGACCGGTGCTCCTGCCCAGACCACCCGGTTGTATCGGTGGCCGGGAAGCAAAGCAAGGCCTGGCGGGAGAAGCGGCTTGAAAGTCAGGTGTGCTCGCAACAGATGCAGGTCGGCGATTGCCGCCTCTTCAAGCTGCTCGGCCCCGTTCATTTGGGTCGCTCCGGACCGCGTCGCGCCCGCAAGAGGCTGGTGAGAAGTCGTGGCGGCCACGCCAACCAGCGCTGCGCAAATCGCGAGTGCAAGGGCTAGGACGGCCAGGGCGAACAGCCGCATCCGTTCAGTCAAAGACCGAGCGACCCTCCCAGCCACACCTAGCCTCATCAGGCGACATTGTGCCGCGGCTTCTCCTCTGTGTCCCGCAGTCCTATCGCGCGCTGCCTCCTTATGGCGGAGACACAACCACACACCTGATTGGTGCAACTGTGTGTATGGGGTCAGGCGCGAACCAAGAGAGCTGGATCGGGGCGGACGACCTCCAAGGCGACCATGGCGTGGCTCAGGGGCAGCACGGCGCGAGGAGGGTGAGGGAGTGCCGGGAGCCAGCCGGGAGACACCTGGAGCCGCCAAAAGGCCGTCACCTGGCGCGCTGGTGCCTACCTAGTCGCGACCGCGCTTCTCCGCCTGGCCGCCGACGCCTCCCTCAATGCCAGTCCATGGGCACCTCGGCGCTCTGGCGGCCCCAATCCTCCCTCCTCGGCCGCGCCTGACTTGGTCACACACAGTTCCACCAAACAGGTGTGTGTTTGTTTTGGGACCGCCAACTTACCCTCGACTTGCTTGCCCGACACGGCCGACGGCTGGTACCGGGCCGCGTGGTGTCAAGGATGTACCGGAACTCCGGTGTCGCCCTTAACCGGAACTACACAGGGCGCCTGTTCAAGGTCAGTGTCCATCCCGTGTTCATGGAGTGTTCATCGCGCCGAGGCGTCGGCATGCTGAACTGACGTCGGCGCATGCCTCCGCCCGGGGTGACACTTTCTGCTTCGTCCACCCGTATTAGGGCATGACCAGCTGTCCAAGGAGAGGTCGTGACCTCATTGCCGAGCCGCGCCAGCGCGATCGACGGCACCGTGCACACCGGTGCATCGGCGGCTGACTTCGAGGCGGAACTCAGCCCGCTCCTCGACGACGCTCTGCGCCTCGCCACGGCGATGCTGCTGCACACCGCTGACGCCGAGGACGCGGTCCAGGAGGCATGTCTTCGCGCCTGGCGGCGCCGGGATAACCGCCACCCAGGCACCGACCTCCGGCCGTGGTTCCTCGCGATCGTGGCGAATCGATGCCGTGAGGCGCGCCGAGGGCGCTGGTGGCGGCTGCTCCGAGTGGCGGACGTGCCCGTGAACACGATCATCACAACGGACGATCCCGCCGCTCTCATGGACTTGCGTCGCGCCCTGAGTCGGTTGCCGCACCGGAGGCGTCTCGCAGTGGTGCTGCGCTACTACCTGGATCTTCCGTACGAGGCGGTGGCCGCCGCTATGGGATGCTCTGTCGACGCGGCGAAGGCACTCGTACGGCGAAGCACGACGGACTTGGAGCGCGCGCTGCGCGCATCGGAGCCGAACCCGTGACCGCGCCCGACGACGCTGAGTTGAGCCGACGGATCCACCGCGCCGTCGACCCGTTGCTTCCGGATGCCGCCGCCCGGCAAAGGGTCCTTGAGAGCATCCCTCACAGGCGGGTCAGGAAGAATGCTTTGTCGTATGGACCTCGGCGCACGGTCCCGGCACGGCTCCTCGGCGTCCTGATGGTTCTCAGCGTCGTCGCCCTGGTGGCCGGAGCATTCGGACTAGGGCTCAGCCTGCGCAGCCAGCCCCATCAACTGCCTGCTCCGGCCCACTCACCATCGTTTCCCTCGAAATCGCCCGCCGCGCCGCCTGCGTCGCCGACCCCAATGGCCACTCCCTCTGCCGTTGCGTACGTGCAGGCGACCTCCGTCAGCTTTGCTAGCGCATCCGATGGCTGGGCCCTGGGGGCAGGGTGTGACTTCGCAGCAGCGATGCCTCCTAGCCATCGCACGGACCATTGACAGCGGAGCGACATGGTCACTGGTTAGCAATCCGACGGGTACCGACGGAGTCCTGCAGATCACCGCGTCATCGGGTCTCGATGCATGGGTCTGGGGAACCGACGCTAACGGTCATCCTGTTTTCTCGGCGACGCACGACGGCGGCCGTAGCTGGCAGGCAGACGATCCAGGTGCCGCCTCTGTCGCCGCCGTCGTTGTCGCCAATGGAACCCTTTGGGCGAGGACGAGCTGCCCGGTCAACGCGA
Source organism: Candidatus Dormiibacterota bacterium (assembly GCA_963850385.1). Taxonomy (GTDB): domain Bacteria; phylum Chloroflexota; class Dormibacteria; order Aeolococcales; family Aeolococcaceae; genus Aeolococcus. The sequence goes on along the minus strand of CAWKKS010000001.1, from coordinate 692,758 downwards.
GCGTCTGCGCGGCGCACCTGATGTCATCATCGGTGCACGGCGGGAGCTGGACCGACCTCGGCATGCTGCCCGCCGCGGTCCAGGGCACTCCGATGAGCGGATCCGGGGCGGCGACGGGGTCGCTCATCCGCTCGGGCGGTCGCACGTGGGTGGTTGGTTCAAACGGACTGAGGAACGGGATCGCGCGCACCGACGATGGGGGCCGCACATGGGTCGTTCTTTCGATCCCGTGCCAATTGCAGGATCCCGAACTGTTCATGGGCGCCTCCTCGAGTGCTCATGTGATGCTCGCCTGCACGGTGACTGGCGCGCTACCCGCGCCGCAGGAGGTGTGGACCTCCAGCGACGGGGGGACCCACTGGGCTCTCGAGAGCCGTGAGGGGCTCTCTCAAATCTCACCGCAACTGCAGGACATCGGACGAATTGGCAGTTCCGGCTATCCCGACGGAATGGTGGTCGTCGACGCGAGCACCGCCTGGATGATGCAGGGCCGTGAGGATGACCTCGTTACCCGCGACGACGGACGCACTTGGACGCACGCTGCGTTACCGCAGACATATTTTGGTCAAGGCGGAAGCGCCGAAGGGCTGACATTCGCAGATGCGCTGCATGGATGGACATTCACTACTGCCGGGCTCTGGGGCACAACGGACGGCGGCGTCCACTGGACGTACCTGCCCGTCATCGGCCGTGTTCCCGGTTACTGAGCGAGATTGACACCTACGTACGCGGGCATCCGCGCTTCTCGGCGGACCCAAGATGGGCGCGAGCCCCCGTAACGCGGAGACTCCCCCGGCCGTCCGCGGCCGACTGCGGACATAGACCTACCGGGCTGGTAGTCCGCACAGATAGGGGCGCCTCCACACCCCGCCAGTATTCAGGACGGTATGAAGCCGGACGGCTCGCCGGTAGTGGGCCGGCCAGACCGGGTGATGATGAGCGGAAGGGAATCCTCGACGTACGCGCTCGTATCGTCGCCCGCGAACGCCTCAAGGTGAAGGTGTGGACCGCGCGAACCCGGGGAACCGATCCGGACGGGCCAGGAAATGAACCTCGTGGACGAAGGTGGAAAGGCCACGTCGTCCGGCCGGCGGTCCGAGATGACCAGCCTGTCATCTTCGACGGCGACCTTCAAACCCGGCGCCTCGCCCTCAACCCTGATCGACAACTCGGTCACCCGATGGGTGCCCGGCTGAGCGTCTAAGGGCCAGCAGCTTTCGAGACACTCCAATGCAAGGTCCCGCTGGAATGGAGTTCGTCCCATTCTTGGGGCGTCGCGATCAGCTCCACATTCGTGAAGGGCGGCCCGCTGGGAGGATGGAGCGCTATTTCCATCTAAGCACCGGTTCGGATCCTACGCGTACAGCAGCAATTCGGACGAGGACCGCCGACAAGGCCAGCATCCCAAAATTGTCCCCTGATAGGAGGCCGGATACACCCGATAGTGCGAGCTATTCAAAGGGCCAACGTTGCCCGCGCCACGGTCCCTCGCTTGCTCCGGGCAGCTTCTCGAGGTAGGTGGAAACAAAAGTCCTTAGGATTGCTTCACCTTCGTCCGGTTCCAGATAACTGCCGCTGTACTCGCCGGCGAGTTCGAACAAGTCGGACCAGTTGCTGCCTGGATCTGGGGAGTCACGCCAGACCCGGAGCCCGCAGTTCTTGAAGCGCGCCCGGAAGTAGAAGTGCTCGCCGGTTGGCAAGGTACCCTCAAGTTGCACCGGAGCCGCGTAGCTGGATGCGTGCACCGTGTATCCCTCTGCCCGCAACCTCGCTACGACAGCGTCCCACCCAGCGTCGCGGCTGCGCTCTGTTTCGAGGGTCACGGACTTTCAGTGTAAGTCAGGCCCGCTCGGCCGACCGGGTGTTCTGCCAGGCGAGCTGCTCTCCTCGCTTGACACCTCAGTTGACACCTTCGCGCACGATCACGTCCATGCTCTTGCGGACCTGGATGGACTCCACGTCCAGAACTCCGAACTCGCGCGGCCGTACGCAACCAGTCGCGGACATCACCCACCCCAGCTTGAAAACCGCGGCGGGAGGCGGGCGGCTCAAGGACGACCCGCAGACAATGCGAAGGACGACATACTGGATGTCGAAAATGGGCGACCAGCGACTGGGAAACGAGAGAAGCAACATGTCGGCTGAATCTGGTGTGGTACGCGTTCCACTCGACGTGACTGGCGAGTTCAGACTTTCGGGCGTCGCTGACGCCGGGGGTGTGGTGCGATCCGGCGCGGTACTCTGGCTCTCGGGGGTCATGAAGGGTCGAACTCGTCGTCGAGGATGGAGGCAAGGTGCAACTTAGCGGCGTATTCGAGGGACAGCTTTACAACGACGGGCAGGTAATCATGTCCGGCGTTTTCGGGGGCCTCATTGAACACAACGACGGCGAGATTCTGGCGCGTGTGGGGAGCGTCATCAGGCGTGGGAACACCGACCAGGTCGTGACCTCGGACGGTTCGCTGGCCAACCCACCCTCGCAAAGCTGGGCGACCATCATCAACGATCAAACCCCGCTTTGCCGACTGGTTGGCGACCACTTCGAGCCCATCACTTGAAGGCTGGCTAAGCCTGGTCGATGATCGAGAACCGACGCTCGATTTCCAGGTGAATCGCCCTACGTATTCCGGACTGACGGGACGCGTCCCGCGAGAGCGCTCTATGTGCCCCAAAGGCCGCGTCGAACTCTGAGATCGCCTGTTCGACTGTCACCCCGGCCGCGACAGCCGCCTCAACCCAATCCTGTTGCATCTCAGCCTCGAGCAGCAGGTGAGCGTTGACCTGGTGTAGCACGGCGATCTCCACCACGTGACGCGCCAAGGCCATCACTTGCCTCTGCTGCAATAGCGCGATCCCGAAGTCCGAAAGCGCAGCTGCCCGGGACCTGAGATCAACCGCCTCTGTGGGTATCCGGCCAAGGTCTTCTAACCGCGCCTCATAGTCCAGGTCATCGGTCAGCTCCGGCAATGGAAAGAGCCCGAAATACCCCGAGCGGTACCGTTCTAACGGGGCACTCATGCCCTCCGACACCTTGGCGACAAGTAGATGATCGGCGAGTTCCCCGTGGCGACCTCGCATCGTGCAGGGGTGGCTCATGACGATCGCGAGTGTCCGACCTTCCGTTACTCCTGGTATACCCTCACATCGAAGAACATCCCCTTGGAATAGCGGGCGCTCGACCGGAACGGGATCCGCGGCCGTCGCTCGATACCGGTACAGTTCACCGGGGTTGCGAGCGTTCTCGAGGTCGGCCACGTGTCACGGTCGCCTCCGCGTCGCGAGTTCTCCGTCGGAGGCCTCGAAGACCTCATGCTCGAGACGCTGTGCAATGCGCCACGTCGGGTCGTACGCGGACAGGACCTGCTCCGGACTTACCTGCCCGCGCGCCAGGCCGCAGACAAGGTCGCCCCTGTGCGCTCGGTATACGTCCATCCCGGTAGGTGCGTACCCAGGAAGGATCGGGAGCGCAGCCCATGCGGCCGGCTCCGCTACCCCGAGGTGGTCGAGATGGTTTGCAAATGCCGTCAGTGAGGCGAGCGACAGACGGTTGTCTGCGGTAGGCGCACCGCCAAATCGCCATTTCCGAAGCGCTTGGACGGATACACCGACGGTGCTCGCAATCTCCGTCCACGAAAAGCCAAAGTCAGTCGACAACATGCGAAGTAGGTCGGAGGGCGCGAGGCGAAGGTACGACTGGGTGGACTCGAGTAGTGCGTACCCAGTGGCGTTGCGGTGGGTCGCCTCGGTCTCACTCGCTAGGACAGCCGCCCGGTTTCGGAGTTCGCTCGCGCGATGTTCTACTGTCAAGCCGGTAGGAATGAACGTTAGCGGCGGGGTGATGTTTGGCGATGGTGCCGACGTTCCCTCATAGGGTCTCGACGCGAGTTCACTCACCATTCGGCCTCCTGAGAACGGTGTCACGGAGCTTGGACGTAATGGAACTCTCGAAGAGCGACCGCACGGGCTCATGTAATTCATCCGCTCCGGTCATGGCGGCTTCGAGATCGAACGGCAGGAGACTTCCGCCTCCTCCAAAGAAGCTGTCGATGTCCATCAGGAAGTAAGGGCCATCACGCAACTCGGTGGGGAGCCGAAGCGGATCGTCCTTGATCATGTGGCCCTGCAACAAACCGTGGCGGAAGATGATCTCGGTCCCCGCCGGTGTGCGTGTTTGAACGAGGGTATATCCCGTAGAGAGCGGGCCTCCTACGGTGTCGCTGCTGAACACGTAAGGTGCCAGCAGCTCGGTGGCCACATACTCGCGCCAGATACCGAGGTCCGGGGTATCCGCCGGTATCCGGACCTCGTTTACGTAGCGCAGACCAACGCGCTCCACCGCACTGATGGCATCCAAGTCGCGACCCAGGACCCGTAGGACGAGTTCCCACAATGAGCGGAAGTTCTCCCAACGCTGGTAGTTCGTTGTCTCGAGAACACACCGCGTCGGGGTGACGGAAAATGAAGCCATTGAGTCGCGCGACATGAATCGGAAGCCAGCGCCAGGCGCAAGGCTGGGCGCTTGATCGGGGCCTAATGTCACCTCCAACGCGGCGAACGGGTACGGGGCTGGAAACGCAGTCTTGAGCGGCCCAGCCAGCTTGGCTAGTGCATCAGGGCCTAAGAGTGTCGGCGCGGTCGGATACCGCAGTTCGGCGGCAACGAGCCGCAAAGGCGCGTTGGGGTAGACCTCACGCTGAGGTGTGCCGGGTGCAACCATTTCAGCAACCGATTCTACACCCCCTCGGCACCAAAGGCGGTCTTGGCGTTGAAGAAGACCGAGGGCCGCTCGCCAGTCGATGGCGTGACGCCCGACCCGACGCGAGCGCGCCAGTAAGGTCGCCCGCGAGGGCCTCGAGCACCACTGCGCATCCCTTAGCCACAGCGCCCGATGGTCTACCGTCGGCCCGCGACGTCGGCCGTCGATGAAATCGCGTGGTTACCTCCGAACTAGGTCAGCGACTTGTCAGTGACCCCTGTGACGGTTTCCAAAAGGACCTCGCCGGAAGGACTGACGGCGCGCTTCGAGCAGGTACCAGATCGAACGCACCATCACGTGGCAGTCGCTCTCCAAGAGCGGGAAGGCTGCTCAAACTCGCTGCAACGGAGATCAAACGGGCCCGACCCACAAATCAACCGCCTCGTAAGCGGTAGGTCGTCAGTTCAATCCTGACCGTCGGCTCCGTCGCCCATTTTGAAATACGAATGCGGCGACCTTCCCACCGTAAAGGCGGAGGTGCTGCGTGCTGAGGTGGCAGTCGCTCCATTGCAGCGGGTCGGTGGCCAACTCGCTGAAATAGATTTGCGGGGAAGGTCGAGTGTGATGAAGAAGGTGTCGGTCGGAATTGGGCTGGTCGCCCTAGCTGTTGCTACGGCAGTGGTCCTGTTCGTGTGGCTTGCGGGTAAGCCTGCGCTCCAGGTGGTGGACGTCGACGGCCCAGCCGTTGACGTTGTCCCCTGGGTTCACGGCCCCTCCATCCCGGTGCCCTGTGGACACACGGCGACCATCGACACCACAGGCGCGCCTGGCCAGCCATGGATCCTCACGGTCACCTCAGAGGCTACCCATCGGGTGCTCCTACACGAGGGCCACTCTGGGTCCTTGGAGGTAATAGTTCGTCAGGGTGGCAAGGTGCTCACTGTTGCTGCGAACCCCCCGTCCGTCGGGCCCGCGGGATCAGGGTGCTCGGGGTCGCCGTGATGCCGTCACCGGACGCCGTGGTGGGAGCGGGTCCCGGGCGTCGGCAGCCCATGGCGGACATCGTCAGCCCCAGCCGGCTTGGCCAGGGAGGAGGTATTCGCGCGGCAACTTTGTAACTGCCGTCCGCACTCAGCGTTGAATGGACCATGTCGACGACATCACTGCGCGCTGGGCGCGATGCCTGGCGGCAGCGAAGGAGCGGACGGATCATGCTCGGGCGTGACGTCCTGAGCCTCGTCAGCCTCGCGTCGATGGCGGCTTGTGGAGCCGCGGCCCCCGCGACCGCCAGCCCTACGCGGGCAGCCACCGCAGTAGCGAGCATGACGGCAGCCCCGACGCCCAAGCCGTCGCAGACGTACTTGGTTGTCGTCGGCCAGAGCACCACGTCACCCCATGGCCAGGACGTCCTCACCATCCTCGACGCAAGTGGAGTGAAACACGCCAGCGTGACCTTCGCGCCTCCCGCGGCGCCACCGAGGCGGGGAGCCATTGCCTCAGCGCAGCAGCCGGCCACCGCGGCAGCGGGGAAGGCGTTCTACCTCGACTCCACCGGCACGGTCCATGCCATCGCCCCCGACGGTGCCCCGGCTGACGTCGCCCATTTCCCCGTGGCCGCGGACCAGGAGGTCTCGTTCGCGGTCAGCCCCGACGGCACCCAGGTGATCGCGGTGGTCAACAGCGGGCCGGCGTTCAAGCAGTACAGCGTCTACAGCGCCGCGCCCGATGGATCCGCCCGTCGCGTACACGGACCAGCGGCGTCGGCTGGGATCATGCGTCTCGTGACGTGGAGCGCTGCCGGACCCGTCGTGATCACGGACGCCAGCGAGGACTTCCAGGGATGCGAGAGCGGCGAGTGTCAGCCGTGGGGGCACGCCGCCCTCCTCGATCCCACCGGCGGCACCGTGGGGGCGCCCATTGGCGGCACTGATTGCATGCTCTGGGACATCGCCGGCCCGTCCGCACTGTGCTCGACGGACAACAGTCCAGGCGGGGGTGGCGCCCACACCGACCTGTCGATCCGCAACCTGGACGGTTCGGGCGCGAAGCCGGTGCTGGTCACGTCCTACTGTTCGTGCTTCTTCGACGCGCGACTGTCTGCTGGCGGGGTTGTCGCGCTCGCGGCCCTTCATTCCCCAGGAATGGTGGCAACCGTCATCGTCCGCCCGGATGGCACGACGTCCACGGTGGCCGTCCCTGCTACGACGAGCGGCTTCGGTGTGCTCGCACCGTACAACTGGTGGGGCGACCACACCCTCGTCGGTGTCAGCACCTGCGCCTCCATCGGCTGCACCCAGCAGGGCGGCGACTTGGCCGCGGTCGACACGACAACGGTGGCGCTACAACCGGTCCCGTTGGATGTCACTGGCAACCCGGTGGCGACACTGACCGCCTAAATCCTCTGTTGGCGCGCGGCCGATGCCGGCAAAATGGCGTCTTGGTGCCGGCGGCCCGTCGCGGACGATGCAGCGTCTCGCTGCGCACGGTGACGGGCCCCACCGACCGACTGACCTTCGCGACCCACTGTTGGTGCGCCGTTGAACAGCCACTCGCTGATGCAGGCCGAACCCATCCGGGCCTCTCCGTCCCGCGCGGGCACCGGAGCCACCCGATGCTACGATCGAGGAGTGCCGGTCTCAGTGGATGTACAGACTGTGTACCCTCGCAAGTTGGCCGCGGTCCGGCGCGAGGTGGCCCCGGGCGCACTCGCCTCGACATGGGGCCCGGCGCTGGACAAGGTCTGGGAAGTCATTCGCTCCCAGCCTGCGCTCTGGACGACCGGCCACAACGTCTTCCTTTACCACCACCCAAAGCAGGCCGGCGCGCCAGTGATGTGCGACTTCGGCGTCGAGGTGACGCGCACGTTTGAACCCGTCGGCGACGTGTACGCGACCGAGACACCAGCGGGCGAAGCTGCCGTGGCCGTGTACCGCGGGCCGTACGACCGCATGAACGCAGCGTATACCGCGATCGACAGATGGATGGCGGCGAACCGGAGGGAGGCGGCCGGGCACGTGTGGGAGATCTACGGAGATCCCACGCCGGACCCAGCCGACACCGAGACGACGATCGTGCAGCTCTTGAGTTAGCTGCGCCGTGCGGTGAATCGCCGGCGAGACCCCCCGGAGGCAATCACCGCGTCGCCGATGACGACGCTCGGTAGATCAGCCTGGACTCACCTTGACCAGCCTCGGGTTGCCGTCATTCGCGGCGACCCAAACACCAGACGCATCGCCTCCGACGAGAGTAGGAAGACCGGCGGTGGGCAGCGTGGTCTTCGTGGCTGCTGGCTGGCCGGTGACAGGATCGACGCCCACCAGGTAGTTGGTATCCGTGCGTACCCCGAACATGTCGACGCTCGCCAGGAATCCTCCGTTGAGGTAGATCACGCTCGAGAGGAACCTCGCTCCGAATGGACCCGCGACTGATCCGCTGGTAAGAGCCACATGGAACAGACCACCGTCGTTGGCGTTGTCCACCGCCACGATCGCCGAGTCCGCCGTGCACGCCAGTGTGTCGATGCCGCCAGCGGGGATCGCCGCGACCTGACGGTACGGGCCGCCTTGAAGAGGAAAGGCGAACACCATCGTCTGCGCGACTCCCGACGTGGCGAACACGGCTGATCCGCCGCAGATCGCCAGATTCGAGTAAACGCCCGTGGTGACCGTGAGGCTCACCGGGAGTGCGCCGAGGCTGGTTTCGGATCCTCCCTCGAGGCGAACCACCTCCACGGGCACGTTGCCCGTCCCTCCAGCGAGCACCCACGCCGTCCCCGACTGCGAGACGATCGCCATCGGCTGCCTCACTGCGTACCTCCGCAGCACCGACCCAGTCGCCTCGTTCAACTGCAGGATCGTGTCGCTGTCCGCGAGTGGTGCAGAGTGATCTCCGGAGCCGTCGGCGACCCACACAAAGCCGCCGGACACCGCTATGCCGAGCGAATCACCCCCCACTGTCCATGAACTCTCCCGCCGCCCACTGGCGGCATCGAATCGCACGAGAGTCCCGGTCCGGGCCGTCGATTGCGGATCTGCACCAGCCGCCAGCCACAGTGATCCTGATGCAAGGGCCAGGGCTCGGTAGTTGGCCAGGTTGGCGTCGAGCGGGACGACCAGCAACGGACTCGCCGGGGGTGGAAGAGATGCAACGGCTGTCGGCCCAAGGCTTGGTGTCGAAGCCGAGACCACGGCGGTCGCGGGGGCGGAGGTCCCAGAACTGGTTGTCGTGCTCGCCCCACAACCGGCCGCACCCGCGCCGAGGAGCAACAGGGCCACCGTGCCGACCAGGCTGCGACCACCTGTGGTCCATTTCATCGTGCGCTCCCGGCTGCACCGCCCCACGAGTTCGGACTGATCGCTACGGTAACGGGGCATGCCTCGTTGGGTTACGCGCCGAGGACCCGGGGCCTGTTGTGTGGAGCGCCGCCTCACGCGGTTGCACAGATGTCGCGGCCACGAGCAGAGTGGCGTTGCCAAAGTGCGAAGCAGAAGCGCACACCTTCGTGACCTCGGCGCAACCGACCTCACCCAGGGCGGGCATAGGGTGGATCGCGTGACCGACGACGCGGATCCCACAGCGCCCCCGCTTTCACCGCCACCCCCGGCGACGCCGGCCGGGGGACGTGGCTGGAGTGTGCGCGAGAGCAGACCACCCCAGGTCGATCCGTGGGACGCCACCGACGCGCTGCCCGCAGCAGCCCCGGGAGGGGCCGCCACCTTCAGCGCCCATGTCCCGACAGACACGGCCGCACCCCCGGTGCCGTACCCGGCGACCGCGGCGACAGCCGCGCCGCTGCGCCCACCCCCCGCTCCATCCGTTCCACCCCCATCCTCCACGATGCAGAGCCCCGGCGTACCCGTACCGCCGCCGCCGGTGGGACCGGACCGCGTTCGCGAACCGGCCAGGTTCCCGACCAACCGGCAGGTGGGAGCCATCGGGCTCGCTGCCGTCATCGTCGTCGCCGGCCTCGGTGTCTACCTCTTCCGCGGACACCCGGCATCGACGTCGCCGGTAGGCATATCGGCCCCCGCTGATGGCGCCGTCGCCGTGGTGCACAACGGACCAGCGCTGCTCGTCGCCGAGTCATTGTCGGGCGGTCAACGCGGTCAGAGCCTGGCGATCCCCGGGAGTCCAAGCACCATCGTGACCACCCGCGACGGCCGCAAGGGATACCTGCTCGACACCACGCACGGCGAGGTCATCCCCGTCGATCTGACTCACGGTGCCACGCTGACACCGATCTCGGTCGGCAAGCTTCCCGTCGACGAACAGCTGTCGTCAGATGACAAGACCCTGTATGTCATCGACAACCTCGCCGGCTCGCTGATCGCCATCGACACCACCACGGATCGCCCCGGGCCGGCCAAGCGAATCGGCCAGGGGATCGCGTCGTTCAGCAAGTCGCCGAGCGGGCCGACCGCGGTGATCGCCGCGTACAGCTCCGCCGGCCAGCCCGGATTGATCGCCTTCTACGACACCACCACGGGAAGAGCCACGACCATCGCGGTCGGGTTGAACGACCCGATGGATCCCACCTACACCCCGGACGGCGCCACGGTCTGGGTGACCGAGGCGGGGATCGGCAACCGGCCGGGCCTGGTCATCCCAGTCGACGCAGCCACGAGGGCAGTCGGAGCCCCGATCACGATCGGTCACGCCCCGGCCAGCTCGGCGATGACCCCGGACGGACATCTGCTCGTGGTCGCCAACGCCCTCGACCGGTCAGTGAGCATCGTCGACCTGAACAGGCGCGCGGTGGCGGCGACGGTACCTGTCGGTGCCGCCCCCGAGCGGGTGGTGATCTCTGCTGACGGCACCACCGCGTGGGTCGCCAACGTCCTTGATCGGAGCCTGGTGGGAGTGGACCTGCGGACCCACCGTGCCGGCACGCCGGTCCAGCTGAGCAACGCACCCGCTGACCTGACCCCGCCGAGCACCGCAGGGCAGGCTTGGGTGCTGTTTCCGACCTCCGCGGGCTACGTCAGGTTCCTCAACGCGGCGGGCACCTTCGGTCACCCGCTGGCCATCGGCAACCAGTCGGGTGTGATCATCGCCTCCGACTCAACCACCGCGTGGGCGGTCAACACTCTCTCCGACTCCGTGCAGCGTGTCGACATGTACGGGGAGAGGGTCGGCGCGCCGATCCACGTTTCGCGAGCGCCCACCGAGGCGGTGCTCACGCCGGACCATCACACCCTGCTGGTCCTCAGCGTCGGCGACGGTAGCCAGCCCGGATACCTCAGCACCGTCGATACCAGGACGTCGAAGGTCGGCGAGCCGCTTCCCGTCGGCGTGGCGCCGTCCGACCTGACGCTGTCGCCCGACGGTGCCATCGCCTACATCGATAACCACCAGTCGAACGCGATCACCGTTGTCGACCTCGGTCTGTGGCGCGTGCGCGGCGCGGTGCCGCTGCCCTGCAGCCCGAGCCAACTGGTCATCACCCCCGATGGTGGCGAGCTGTTTGCCAACTGCAACGCCTCGTCCGCGGTGATCCCGGTGAAGACGCACGACCTCACCCTGGGTGCACCCATCGTCGTGGCACCGAGCCCGATCCTGGTGATGAGCAACCAGGGGAAGGTGGTCATCGTCGTCGCCAACCACGTGCTGCAGGAGATCGACCCTGGCACCGGCACCGTCGTCCTGAGTCACGAGGAGACAGGCAACATCATCGGGCTCCAGCTCACCCCTGACGACAACACCCTGGTGGCGATCGAGAACACCGGGGGCGCCGTGCTGCTCATCCACACCGGCACCCTGGTGACGACGTCGTCGATCGCGGTGGGATCTCGCCCTGGCGAGCTGCAGCTGACGCCCAATGGCGCGCACGCATATGTCCTCGACACCGACAAGCAGCGGCTGTACGTCGTCGACGTCAACGCCGGCAGGCTCACCGCGACGATGGACGTCGCTCCCAATGCGGCGTCGGTCATCGTTCCATCGCACTCGTGAGTGAAGGCCGCGAGCGGTCAGTCGCGAGCGTCATCGCGGGGATGGGCGGCGTCGTCGTCATGCTCACCGCCGCGTGCGGCAGCACCCCCGACGCCACGGCTGCCGCAGCATCCACCCCGACTGGTGTCACCCGCGCCATCGTCAACATCGACGGTCACGTCCGGGGCGGGTCGGTTGCCGGTACGGGGATGGTCATCCGGTCTGACGGCATCGTGCTCACCAACAACCACGTGGTGGCGGGCACGTTGGACCTCGTCGCCCAGGTCAGCGGCACCGGCCCGGTGTTCCGTGCCACGGTCATGGGCGTCGACCCCACACACGACGTGGCGGTGATCCGGCTCGAGGGCGCCAAGAACCTGCCCACGGTGCCCATCGACACCTCCGGCGTGGTGAGCGCGGGTGACGCGGTCACCGGCATGGGCAACGCCCAGGGGCACAACGGGAGCCCGCTGTCGGCGTCGGGCAGCGTGACCGCCCTCGACCAGACCCTCACGGTCACGGGTGACAACGGCCGCCTCGTGGAAACGCTCAACGGGACCATCGGGGTCAGCGCGGCAATCGAGCCCGGCGACTCCGGCGGCCCACTTCTCAATGCGGCGGGGAAGGTCATCGGCATGGACACCGCGGGCACGACCCAGAGCCAGGCTGCTGCCAACGGAGGAACCTCTGGGGACGCCATCCCGATCAACGACGCGATGGACATCGCCAACCAGATCATCAACAACGTCGCCTCTCCCTACCTCGAGTTGGGACACCGGGGCGTCCTCGGTGTCGACCTCGTCGACGCCGCCGGTGGGGCGCTGGTGACAGCCGTCGTCGCGGGCGATGCGGCGGCGGCCGCTGGGGTGGTGACGGGCGACACGATCACCTCGTTCGCAGGTGCCGCTGTTCAGTCCGCCGGCGATCTCGACCGCCTCCTCCAGGATCGCAGGCCCGGCGACAGCGTCGCGATCACCTGGCATGACGCAGCCGGTCGGCCGCACCAGGCCACGGTCATGCTGTCGCCTGGACCGCCCGCCTAGCCCTCCGTCGGCGCGCTCAGCCTGCGGTGCCCGGCCGCGCCGACCGCCGGAACTGGCGTGCGAGGCCCGGTGCCGTGATCATCAGCATCGCGCCGTAGATGCCGGGCACCGCGACCGCGCTGGGACGAACGCTGACAGCGACGGCGGCGGCGATCCCGAACTCGCGCATCCCCACGGGGAAGAGGAGCGCTCGCCACAGCCCGGGGCGGCGCCGCCAGGGCCAGGCCGCGCCAAGCCCGAGAGCGTACGACACCGCCAGGAGCCCGGCGCAGAGGAGGATGGCCGGGAGAACGGCCGGCGACAGCACCAGGGCACGCGCCGAGCCGACGCTGACAAACACCACCAGGATGACACCCAGTGCCGACAGATCCAGCGCACGTGGTCGCAGCGTGTGAAGGCGGGGCACCGTTGTGCGCAGGGCCGTACCCGCCGCCAACGGGAGCGCCACCGCCAGGGCCAGTTCCACGATCAACGCGCCCCTGTCAACGTGGGCGGTTGGACCCAGCAGGGCGCTCGCCCACAGCGGCGTCAGCAGGGTGCCGATGGCGAGCGACGCTCCGACACAGCTGACGGCGACCGCACCTGACCCGGCGGCGAGGATCGCCACCAGCGCGCTGGTGATCTCGGCCGGGGCGATGGCGACGATGAGGATGCCGAGCCGCAGGTCGGGGTCGGAGGTCAAACGCGACAGTCCAAGCCCGGCCAGCGGCACCAGCGTCCACTGCACCAGCAGAGCGACCAGCACGGGCGCCGGCCGCCGCGCGACCGACAACAGCTGGCCACCGGTCAACGTCAGGGCGACGCCGAACACCTGCGCGGCCAGCATCAGCGGGACCCCGGGCACCAGCCGGCCGGCCAACCCAGGGACTAGGAGACCGACCGCGGCGGCGACAAGCACGTAGACGAGCAGCCGGTCGTGCAGCGGGCCGGCGAGACGCACCAGGCGACGGCCGGGCGTGGGTGTCATCGCCGTCGCCTCCCGATGCCGTCTGCGTCAACTCCCTCAACCGACGCTCGCCTGCTCAGTGCACCTCGCTGATGCGGATCAGGTTGCCGGCGGGGTCGCGGAAGGCGCAGTCACGCACGCCGTACGGCTGGTCGGCCGGCTCCTGGACCACGTCGGCGCCGCTCGCCTGCAGCCGCTGGAAAGCGCCGTCCAGGTCCGCAGTGGCCAGGACGATATGCGCGTAGCTGCCTTTGGCCATCAGCTCGGTGATGGTACGGCGCTCGTCGTCGAGGAGCGGGTGTCCGCCACCAGGCGGCTCCAGGACGATCGACGTGCCTGGTTGCCCTGCCGGGCCGACCGTGATCCAGCGCATCCCACCGTAGGCGACGTCGTCGCGCACCTCGAAGCCGAGGATGTCGCGATAGAAGGCCAACGCCGCGTCTGGGTCGTCGTGAGGGAGGAAGGTCATGTGAACCGAGATGTCCATTGAGGGTTGACCCTCACTTGTCCTGGAACACGCCGAGGACGTTGCCATCGGGGTCAGCGAAGCTGGCCACCCGCCGACCGCCGCCCACGTCGTGCGCCGCCTCGGTCACGGTGGCGCCCGCCGCGGTTACCTCGGCCAGCTTGGCGTCGAGGTCCGACACGCGCCAGTAGGCCACCGGGCTGGTCATACCCTGGGGTCCGCCCCCGGGCACCAGCCCGATGTGCTGACCCTCCACCTCGTAGCCGACATAGTAATCACCGTCGGCCTGCGGTGGAATGCCGAGCAGCGCGGTGTAGACGGCCTTGGCTTTGGCCAGGTCGGAGACGGGATGCAGAACAATCTGGATTCCCTGGGTGGAAGAGCCGGTCATGGTCACTCCTTCGGTCGAGGTGGTGAGTACCTGCGGTTCATGCTAGTTGCGGCTCTCTCAGCGGGCTTCTCGATTCCTGACCGGTCGGGTCACCTGTCTGGCCACGCACGACGGCATCCCCGCCGTCGCCTGCGCCTCGTGCTGGCGATACGCGCTCGGCGGCACACCGACAAGCTCAGTGAAGCGGGTGCTGAAGGTACCGAGCGAGGAGCAGCCGACCGCGAAACAGACATCCGTGACGGACATGTCGCCACGGCGCAGCAGGGCCATGGCTCGCTCGATGCGTCGGGTCATCAGGTAACCGTACGGCGGCTCGCCGTAGGCGAGCTTGAACTCGCGGCTGAGGTGGCCGGCCGACATGTGCGCCCCGCGGGCGAGTGCCTCGACGTCGAGCGGCTCCGCGTACTCGCGGTCGATGCGGTCGCGAACCCGGCGCAATCGCACCAGGTCGCGTCGGCGTTGCGCCACGGCGGCCTCGCTGCTCACTGCGGAATGGTGCCACGTCGAGCGCCGGGCGATCCTGCGATCCTGGGACGATCGCGATCGGAGCGCGCGGGCCGGCCCCAGCCTGGCGCTCCCATGCTCGCCGGGGTGCCCGCGTACGATGACCACGTGCAAGAACACGGCCGCGGCCTCTTCGGGTGGCTCCCGGGTGCGTTGCGCACCGTCGAGCGCAAGCTGGGGGCCGACCGCGAAGGCCGCACCCTGTGGGTGTGGATCGTGCCGGCGTCGACCCTGGTGGTGACGTTTGCCATCCTCGCGTTCGTCGGTATCGAGGGCAGGGTCGACCTCGGGCTCACCCTGCCGATGGCGTTCGTGCTCTCGCTGTTCCTGGCGTCCCTCTCCGCCTTCTATCTCACCGCCGCCAGCTCCGACGAACGCGACATCGACGACGGTCCCGACGGTCGTCGCGGGCCGGGTCCGCCACCCGATGAACCCACCCCCCCGCACACGACGGTGGGCCCGGCGGTCGTGCGTCTCCCCGGCCCGGCGCCGGTGGTGTCAGAGCAGCGGACGCCGGTCGAGACCGGGTCGGGGTCGCGAGGCTAGAGCTCACCCGCGCTCCACTGCGATGCGCTCCGCGAGGTAGCGCATCGCGACCGGGTGGCGGTACTCGATGGACATGTGACCGGCGTCGAAGGTCTCATAGTGCACGTCGGTCACGCCAGCCTCGATCAAGGCGTCCCGGAAGGCCGCGGCGCCGAGGTCGAGGAACCACTCGTCGCGCGTGCCGGCGTCGATGTACACACCGACCAGCGAACGGAGGGCATCGGCGTGCCTCGGCACCATGCGCACCGGGTCCCAGGCCAACCATCGTTCCCACACCTCGGGAATCTGCCGCCCGGTCAGCGGGTCGAACGGGAGGCGCACCGTCCCGTCGGGGTCGGCCGAGTAGCAGGCCGCCATCGCCCACATGTTGCCCAGGAGGCCGTCCTCCTTCCTGGTCCACGGAAGCCGCCCGCGCAGCTCCTCGAAGTAGCGCTGGTACGAACCGCCGTAGTGGTCGCGCAGCGCGCGCACCACCTCTGGCACATCGCGCCAGTAGCAGAGCTCGAAGAGCGCGTCACCGGCGTGCGTCGCCAGCGCGCCGAACACATCCGGCCGCAGCATCGGTGTCACCATGGCCCCGAAGCCGCCACTTGACTTCCCGGTGATGGCCCGGTGGTCGCGATGCGCGACCGTGGCGTAGTGCGCGTCGACGTGCGCCACCACCTCGTCGCAGAGGTAGGTGTGGTACCGCCCCGTCGCCGGCGAGTCGAGGTACTGGCTGCCACCCAGGGAGGTCCAGCAGTCCACGAGCGCGACCCGACACGGCGGCACCGACGCTCCACTGAACAGCTCATCGATGAGCTCGATGACCGACAGGCGTTGCGCGCTGCGATTACGCCACATGTCGACCTGTCCCGTGAACCCCTGGATGAGGTAGATCACCGGCAGGCGCACGCTGTCGCTGTCCGGGGGTGAGTACACCCAGAGCGGGCGGGTGCTCGGGTCACCGAGAGGGTTGTCGCGCAGCGCGGTGCTCTCGAGCACCAGCTCGTCGAGCCGGCCGCGCAACGGCCGGTGCCACGGCGCACCGATGGCCGGGGGAACGTCGCTCACCGCCGGCCGATCACAACGCGCGTTACACCGAGGCTGTCGCGGTGCGAGCGCACCTCGTGCAGCCCGGCACGGCGCAGCACCGTCGCCGTGTCGCGGGCCAGGTACGGAGCGATCTCGACCAGCACGAGGCCGCCCGGCCGCAGCCACGACGGCGCGTCCTCGGCGAGGCGGCGTACCAGGCCGAGGCCGTCATTCGACCCGTCGGTCAGGGTGTGCCGGGGCTCGAACCGTCGTATCTCCACCGGAAGCGTGCGGACCTCGTCACGGGCGACGTAGGGCGGATGAATGGCGAACAGCTGGACCTCACCCCGCAGCGTGCCGGGCAGCGCCGCCAGCATGTCACCAACGCTGAAGTGGACGTTGTCGAGCTGCAGCCGGCGCGCGTTGAGGCGCCCAAGGCGCGCCGCCTCGGGCGAGATGTCCACGCCCCACACCTCGCTGCTCGGCACCTCGGCCGCGATCGCCAGCGCCATCGCGCCCGTGCCGGTGGCGACATCGACTGCAACCCTCCGGCCGCGCCGGCGGCGCAGACGGGCGACGGCGAGCTCGACGGTGAACTCACTCGACGCGCGCGGAGAGAACACGCCCGGCCGCACCGCGAGGTCAAGCCCATAGAAGCGGAAATGACCGGTGATGTGGTTGACCGGCTCGCCGGTGAGGCGACGGCGCACGAGCTCGTCGAAGCGTCGTCGTTGCGCCGCTGACACGGCCATCTCGCGCAGGTCATCCGCCTCCGCGTCGGCACCGATGACATGGGCGAGCAGAACCTCGGCATCCCAGCGCGCCAGGCCCGACTGCCAGTGCTCGATGTTGCGCGACGCGCCGATGCGCGCCTGCGCGGTTGAGAGCAGTGCGGCCGCGGTGGCGCCTACACTGGAACGATCAGCCGCCGCGCCGCGGCGCGCAACCCTGGACATTCGCGCATGGTAGCCGAGCAGGCCCAACCAACCCGTCGCCCCGCCGCCTTCTTTGACGTGGATCGCACCCTGCTGCGGGGATCGTCACTGCTGCACGTGGCGCGACCGATGCGACGGGCCGCCCTCATGCCCACACGGGTGATGCTGCGCGCGCTGGTGATGCAGGCGCGCTTCAGCTTGTTCGGTTTCGACGAGGTGCAGATCAGGGACGCCGTGCGCGGCGCAGGCACCCTCGTGGCCGGGGTCGAACTCGGCGAAGCTCCTCAGCTTCGCGCGCGAGGTGATCCCCACGCACGTTCTGCCACGCATGTTCGCCGAGGCGCGGGCCAGGATCAAGTGGCACCAGGCGCGCGGACACCTTGTCTTCCTTGTCTCGTCATCACCGCGCGAGTTCATCATGGTGCTCGGCTCATCGCTGGGCGTGGATGGCGTGGTGGGAAGCCAGGCAGAGCTGCTCGACGGCCGGTACACCGGGCGTCTCCAGAGGCTGTGCCATGGTGAGGGCAAGGCAGACGCCGTCAGGGAGCTGGCGGCGGCCGCAGCCGTCGACCTCGCGCTGTCGTATGCGTACGGGGACAGCTACGCCAGCGACCTGGCGATGCTCGCGGCAGTCGGTCATCCCGTCTGTGTCAACCCGGACCGGATGCTCGCCGCGCACGCGGCGCGACTGGGGTGGCCGGTGGAGCGCTTCCAGCGCCCGATGGTGTCCGGCACGGGGGCACACGTCCGGCGGCTTCCGCGAACGGTCGCGTCAGCGTCGGCGCCGGCGTGGCGCCGGGCCCACGGTCATGTCCGCAGCACAGCCCGGGCTCTGCGCGAACTGTGAGCATGCCCGCGTGGTACGCGGGGCGCGCTCGCAGTTCTGGATGTGCCGCCTGGCCGAGACCGATCCCCGCTTCGCGCGCTACCCAGCGCTGCCGGTGAAGCGGTGCAGCGGTCACCGACCCGGTGAGCCCGACCATCACCGACCCGGATGAGCGTCAGGCGTTGCGCGCCCGAAACGCCTGGTTGGCGAGCAACTCGATGACGGCGAACTGTGCGACCGAGGGCAAGGGCAGGTTCGCCTCCTGCGCGAAGGTCTCCAGGGTCGGCGCACCGCCCACCTCGATGCGCTGCAGCACGAACCGGCCATTGAGGGTCTGCTGGTCGCCGGGTGACGTGGTGACCGCATCGCGGAAGCCGGCCTGCTGTACGAGGGAGGCCACCGCAGCGTCGAACGCGCCGTACGGGTAGGCAAAATCGAGCACTGGCTTTCGAATGAGTGTCTCGATGGCGCTCTTGCTGGCGACGATCTCGGTGCGCGCCACCGCAGCTGGAACGGCGGCGAGGTCGACGTGGTGCACGGTGTGGGCACCGATCACCATGCCGTCGGCCACCATCTGCAGGACCTGCGCGGCGCTCATGTACCGCGGCCTGTTGATGAACCCGCTGACCACGAAGTCGGTGGCGACGAAACCGTACCGAGCCAGCACGGGCTCGACGCCGGTGGCGAAGTCGGCGTACCCGTCGTCGAAGGTGAGGATGATCGGCCGCGACGGCAGCGTGCCCTGCCCGGCGAGCGCCTTCATGAGGGTGTCCAATGTGATGGGGTGCGCACCCTCGACGCGGAGCAGCGCCATCTGCTGAGCGAACAGAGCAGGGGGGATGGACAACCGCCAGCTCAGCAGGTTCTGCGCAGTCAGCTGGATGTTGCGAACGTAGTGGTAGTAGAGGATCGGCACGGTGAGGTGAGGCCCGGCGGGCATGGTGATCGCCACCACCGCCGGTGCTCCGGGGAGCGCCAGCGCGTCGTCGGGGCCATCCGTCGGCACGCTCGCCGGCCCGGGGTGAACGGGGAGCGGCCCACCCACGGCGATCCCGCCGCCGGCCGGCACGAATTCCGCCGCGCCCATCGCGGAGAGGAACGCCACCACCACCAGGGCAGCGGCGACGACGCCGCGCCGCGCGTGACGACGTGGTCGCCGGTCATCAGTGTCTGCTGTCATGGCCACCAGGGTTGAGGCCGGCGCTGGAAGCGCCGTCCTGTCAACAGGATAGGCCAGGGTTACCGGCCTGGCTCATTCCGCCGGCAAATCGCCCTCGGCGCCAGGCTCCGGCCCCGGCCGCCAGATCGTCTTGACGTTGACGAACTCGCGGAGCCCGAAGCTCGAGAGCTCGCGGCCGTGCCCGCTGTCCTTGACGCCGCCGAACGGGATGCGCGGGTCGGAGTGTGTCATGCCGTTGATGAAGACGCCCCCCGTGTGCATGCGTCGGGCGAGCGCCACGCCGCGCTCCTCGTCGCGCGTCCAGATGTTGCCGCCAAGGCCGAAGTCCGAGTTGTTGGCCGCCGACAGCGCCTCGGCCTCCGAGGCCACGCGCATCACCGCCGCGAGGGGCCCGAAGGTCTCCTCGCGGAACGCGGGCATGGCCGCGGTGCAGCCGGTGATCACGGCCGGCGACACGAAGTAGCCGCGCCCCTCGGGACGGCCGCCGCCGCAGCGCAGCACAGCGCCCGCGGAGACGGACTCGCGGATCTGGCGCTCGACGGTGTCGCGCAGGTCACCCCGGGCCAGCGGACCCATGGTCACCGAGTTCGCGCAGGGGGTCACCGACCACGACCTTGCGCGCCTCAGCGACGAGCAGCTCCTCGAAGTCGGCGGCCACAGCCTCCACGACGATGAAGCGCTTGGCAGCGATGCAGCTCTGGCCGGCGTTCTGGAACCGGGCCTTCGCCGCGGTTCGCGCCGCCGCCTCGATGTCGGCATCCTCGAGCACGATGAAGGCGTCCGAGCCGCCGAGCTCGAGGACAGCGTGCTTCAGGGTGCGGCCGGCCGCCTCACCGACGCTGCGTCCGGCGGCGGTGCTGCCGGTCAGCGTGACGGCGGCGATGCGCGGATCCTCGATGACCGCGGCGACGCGCTCGTTGGGGATGAGCAGGACGGTGAAGACGCCGGCGGGGCAACCGGCGTCGGCGAAGAGCTCGCCGATCGCCAGGGCACAACCGCTGACGTTGGACGCGTGCTTGAGGACTGCGCAGTTGCCGGCGCACAGGCCGGGCGCGGCGAAACGGAACACCTGCCACAGCGGGAAGTTCCAGGGCATGCCCGCGAAGACGGTGCCCAACGGTTCGAAGGCGACGAAGCTCCGAGGACTGTCGCTGGGGCACGGCTCGTCGGCGAGCCAGGCGGGCGCGTGCTCGGCGAACCATGCGCACGCAAACGCGCACTTCTCCACCTCGGCACGCGCCTCGGCAATGGTCTTGCCCATCTCAGCGGTGATCAGCGCCGCCAGGGGGTCACGGCGCTCGAGCAGCAGACCGCCCAGCCTGGCGACCAGGGCGCAGCGATCAGCGACCGACGCTGCTCGCCAAGACGGCGCGGCCGCGCTGGCACTGTCGAGGACGGCGTCCACCTCGCCCCCCGAGTGCACCGCATAGCTGCCGATGCGCTCCTCGGTGGCGGGGTTCACCGAGTGCATCTGCCGCACCTCAACGGCCATGGCGCGTCCTCATCGAAGCCATGGTACGAGGACGTGCAGTGCGGCGTCGTCTCGCGGCGATGCCGTAGGGTGAGTGGCGATGACCATGCTGGCGCGGCCTCCTGTCACGCAGCGGGCGGGCGCCGCGGTGGTCGCCGCCTTTGCCGCGGTCTACCTGATCTGGGGATCCACCTACCTGTTCATCAGGATCGCGGTCGAGACCATGCCCCCACTGCTCATGGCCGGCGTGCGCTTCGTGGTCGCCGGCGGGGTGCTCCTCGCCATCACCAGCCGCATGGCCGGCGCCGCCAGGGATCCCGTCGGCTGGCCACAGTGGCGAGCCACAGCCATCGCCGGTGGCCTCCTCCTTGCCGGAGGCAACGGTGGTGTCAGCTTCGGCGAACAGTACGTCGCGTCCGGCGTCGTGGCGCTGCTGATCGCCACCGTCCCGCTGTTCGTCGCCCTGCTCGGGGCACTCGCCTTGGGCGTTCGCCTGCGACGTCCGGCCGTCGCCGGCATCGCGATCGGATTGCTCGGCACTGCCGTCCTGCTCCGGCCGGGATCAGCCGGGAGCACCGACACCGCCCACATGCTGCTGGTGCTGGCGTCACCGCTGTGCTGGGCCGCAGGGTCCCTGTACGCCACCCGTGGACGTCTGCCACGGAGAGCGCTGGTGGCCACGGGCATGGAGATGCTGTGTGGCGGCGCGCTGCTCATCGTGCTCGCGCTGGCCACCGGTGAGGCCGCGGCGGTGCACGTGGACCGGATCAGCATGGCGTCGTGGCTCTCGGTCCTCTACCTCATCGTCTTCGGATCACTGGTGGCCTTCAGCGCGTACGTCTGGCTGCTCACCAAGGTGACCACCACCGCGGTGTCGACGTATGCCTATGTCAACCCCCTCGTCGCCGTGCTGCTGGGCTGGGCGGTGCTGGGCGAGCGGATCACCGCGCAGACACTCATCGCAGGCGCGCTCATCGTGGTCGCGGTGGCTCTGATCCTGGCCAGGCCGTCGAGCCCGCCCCGGCGTACAGCGAGCCTCGCGGCGCGTGAGGTGACGTGAGCGGACTGCCGGGCAGCGACCGCGATGTCGACGGGGAGGCGTCCACCGGCGACGTCGACCAGGCCGCACGCGCACACCTGCTCGCCACCGCCGGGTGGCGCGACGTGCTCTGCCTGGGGCCCATCGTCGCCAAATCGATCTACTACTACGCCGGCATCCCGCTGGGCACGGCGCTGCAGTTCACCAAACCGCTCTACGCCGAGCTGCTGCGTGGCAGCACCATCTCGCTCATCATCGCCGGCGCCTTCGCCTCCGGCGGCCGGCTGCCGCTGTGGGCCGTGCTGCTGGCGCCGATCCCGTACACGATGCTGACCGACCCGTTCTACTACTGGGCGGGCCGGCGCTATGGCCGACCGCTGGTGGCCTACCTCGAGAAGCACGACCCTCGCTGGCACCGGCGGGCGCGGCGCGCGGAGCGGTTCTTCGGACGGTGGGGGTTGTGGACCATCCTCTTCGCCTATTTCCTCCCCGTCCCCAATGACCTGCTGTACTTCGGCGCCGGCGACGCGCGCATCAGCTTCTGGCGCTTCCTCGCAGTCGACATGGTGGGAACTTTCCTCTTCATCGCGCTCTGGGTGGCGCTCGGATTCGTCATCGGTAAACCGGCCGAGAAGGTCGCCGACGCAGTCGGTCAGTACAGCGGACGGATCACCATCGCGCTGGTGGTCGTGATCGTGGCGATCAGCATGCTCTCGGCCTGGCGCCGCTCGCGCGCCGAGTAGCGTTGATTGCTCGGTCAGTCGTCGGTTGAACGGGGGCGGCGCGCGGCGCCGGCCAGCAACCCGCGCCTCGCGGCCACACGGTCATTGCGGCGGCGGCGGCGGCGCCGGCGCTTGAGCAGGGCAAGACCGCCGGGTGATATCAGCACGGGCAGCGCTGACAGCCGGCAGTTCGTCTGGCACACCGCGTTGTTGGTACCCACGCAGTAGGTGATGCACTTCGTGTTGTTGCTTCCAAAGCAGTGTGAGAGGCACGCCTTGTTGTTGTTGCCCTGGCAGTAGGTGAAGCAGTTCTTGAGGTCGGCGTTGTTGCAGTAGCTCGTGCAGGTGCTCGAGGTGTTGAAGCACTGAGAGCAGCTCCACGGGTCCGGGGTGGGGACGGGCGTCGGTGGCGGCGTCGGGGTCGGGGTCGGCGTCGGCGTCGGTGTCGGCGTCGGCGTCGGCGTCGGCGTCGGCGTCGGCGTCGGCGTCGGCGTCGGCGTCGGCGTCGAGGGTCCGCCGCTGGGCGCCGGGGTGTCGGTCGCGGACGAGGACTGCTGTGGCAGCGACGTGGCTCCCAGCCCGGGCGACGACCCGGCAGGCGCGGGCAGCGATGTCGTACCCGAGCCATGTCCCGGTGCATGGATCGGCGGTGCGGTCGCGGTCCTCGGCCCCTTGGGTTGCGCATGCTGCGTCGGAGCGAGCGCGACGGCAGCGGCGCGCGGGCTGGGAGCGGAGTACGACGGCGTCGGACCGATCAGACCTGTGGTGGCCAGGATGGTGGCCGTCGACGCGGTCGCGATGCCCATCCCGAGCCCGGAACTGCTCCAGCCACCCATGCTGAAGAGCCTGCCGAGCTGGGGGACCTGCGCGATCCAGGCTCCGAAGCCGATGGTTCGCCAGAGGCGACCGACCGACACGTTGAGGAAGGCCCGGACGACCGCGGGGTCCAGCTGCGTGCCGGCGACGCGCACCAGCTCCTGCCGGGCCGCCTGGACGCTCATCGAGCGCTTGTACGGTCGCGGCGCGGTCATCACCTCGTAGACGTCGGCCACCGACACGATCCGCGCCGCCAGTGAGATCTGGTGACCCTTCAGCTGGTGGGGGTAGCCGGTGCCGTCGAAGCGCTCATGATGCTGTTCAACGGCCAGGCCCCACTCGCCGAGCCAGGGCAGCAGCGGGGCGACCAGGCGCGCGCCTTCCTCGGGGTGACGGTGCAGGGCCGCCCACTCCTGGTCGGTCGGGGCGCCCGGCTTGTTGAGGATGGTGGTGGGCACCTCCAGCTTGCCGATGTCGTGCAGGAGGGCTGCCCAGCGCAGTCGGTTGCGCCCCGCGGCGGGGATCTTCAGCTCGTCAGCGATCAGGTCGGTGAAGACCCGGACACGCTCCGAATGTCCACGCGACGCCTTGTCGTGGACGCTCAGCGCGAGCACCAGCTCGATGACCGCCTGCATCCAACGGGCGTCGTCCTCGCGGCCCGTGGCCTGGGCCCGCCGCAGGCTCTCCTGCAGGTCGCGCGGCTTTCCCGTCCGCCGCGCCACCGCGAATCGGGCCGGCGCCTTGTCCGGGAAGCTCAGTGAGAGGTCGAGGAGCGCGGCGAGTGGCAGCAACCGGCGTGCGGCCCGCTCGAGCAACACCAGCGTCGCCAGCGACGCCGCGGCGATCACCAGCATCCACAGGACGGTCGTCGCCACGCTGTCGGCGTGCGGCAACACCCTGGTGAGAACGGCGGCGACGCCGAAGGAGGCCGCGATCGGCCCGACAAACACACCGATGCGCAGGGCCCGGCTCAGCCCGGGGCGGCGATCCCATTCGCGGCTGCGCCGTACCTGCGCGTCGTGGTCGCCTCGCGGACGTCGACCCATGCCTGCCAAGTACCCCACAACGACGATTCGACGCGCCCAGGCGCGCTGCCCCCCAACGGTTTCACGCACGGGACACGGACGCCCGGATAGGCCGGTGACGGTCCTGTGCGTTCGCGCTCAGATCGAGGCCGGCGATTGCGGCGGCCCGGTCAGGTGATCGCGACACGCTCCGCGAACCGCGGGTCGTGGTGCGCCCCGGTGGCCACGACGTCGCGCAGCTGCTCCACCGCATCCCACACGTCGACGTGGCGGACGTACAGAGGGGCGAACCCGAAGCGGCAGATGTCGGGGGCGCGGAAGTCGCCGATCACGCCCCGGTCGATCAGGGCTCGCACCACCTGGTACCCCTCGGGGTGGCGAAACGCCACCTGCGAGCCGCGGCGCGACGCATCGCGAGGCGATGCCAGGGCAAAGCCCATGCCCTCGCAACGCGCCTCCACCAGCTCGATGAACAGCTCGGTGAGCGCCACCGACTTGGCGCGCGCCTCTGCCATGTCGACCTCCAGCCAGAGGTCCACGGCCGACTCCAGCGCGGCCAGCTGGAGGATGTGCGGGGAGCCGGTGATCATCGAGCCGATGCCGCCGGCGGCGCGGAACGCGGGCTCGAACGCGAAGGGATCAGCGTGGCCGAGCCATCCCGGGACCGGGTTGGCGAGCTGGCCGTGCAGCCCGGCGCGCACATGCAGGAAGGCCGGCGCCCCCGGCCCGCCGTTGAGGTACTTGTAGCCGCACCCGACAGCCATGTCCGCGCCGTCCTCGGTGAGCCGCAACGGCACCGCCGCCACGCTGTGGCACAGGTCCCAGACCGCCAGGGCGCCCACGGCATGGGCGGCGGCGCTCAGCCTCGCCATGTCGTGCATGAATGCCGTGCGGTAGTCCACGTGGGTGAGCAGCAGCACGGCGACGCTGCTGTCGAGCTCCGCCTCGAGCCGGTCCCTCGGCACCACCCGGACGGTTCCGCCGGACAAGTCGGGCCGCGGCCGCGGCCACGTAGAGGTCGCTGTGGAAGTTCTCCTCCTCGGTCAGCACCACGCGTGCGGCCAGGGCGCATCGCCAGCGCTGCGCAGAGCGCCTTGAAGAGGCAGATCGAGGTGCTCTCCAGCACCACCACCTCGCCGGCCGCGGCACCGACCAGGCGGGCCAGCTTGCCACCGACCCGCCGCGGTGCCTCCATCCAGTCGGCGTCCAGCCAGCTGCGCACCAGCCCCTCTCCCCACTCCTTGGCGACGAGCGACGCCAGCCGCGCCGGCGTCTGTGCGGGCAGCGCCCCGAGCGAGTTGCCGTCGAGGTAGATGACCCCATCGGGGAGGACGAACCGGTCCCTGGTCGCAGCCAGCGGATCCGAGGCGTCGCGCGCAGCGCAGCCGTCCCGATCGATCACAGGTGGTTGCGAGCCTCCCAGAGCTCGGGGAAGAAGCGACCGTCGAGCGTCGTCTGCAGGTAGGCGACGCCGAGGCTGCCGCCGGTGCCCGATCGGCTGCCGATCTCGCGCGCGGCCATCAGGGCGTGGTGGTGGCGCCAGCGAGCGATCGTCTCGTCGTGGTCCACGAAGAGCTCGCAGAGCTCGTGCAGGACCGCTCGGGGCGCATCGTCGTGGTCGCGGTACAGCGCCGCGATGCTGGCCACCCGGCGGCGCCCGCGAGTCGGCGTCCTCGCCCTCGGGGAAGTCGAGGCCGCCCGCCCTCATCGCCGTACCGAGCAACGCGTACAGGGACGGTGCGGCGAGCCGGGCGCCGAGTTGCGCACGCTGGCTCTCGCTGCGTCCGGCATCGCGCAGGTGGCGCACGTCGCCGCCGCCCGAGAGGGCTTCGATCTCCCGGAACTGCGTGGACTGGAACCCGGAGGCGGGTGCGAGCGGGTCGCGGAATCTCATGAACCCGTCCGGGCTCATGCTCTCCAGCACCCGGAGCTGGTCGATGAGCAGCTCCTCGACCGCCACGGCGCGGCGCATCGGGGCCGGCGCCGCGTGCGCGCGGCCGCCGGCAAGGGCGGAGCCGGCAGCGTCGAGCTCATGCAGGATGAGCTTGAACCAGAGCTCGTACACCTGGTGCACCACGATGAAGAGCATCTCGTCGTGCGCACCCACGCTCAACGGCTGCTGCAGGTCGAGCAGGTCGTCGATGCGCAGGTACGTGGCGTAGTCGGTGGGCGCGCCCATCGCCTGCCACTGTATCCAGCTTCAGGCAGCCTCGGCGATGCGGCGGCGGAGGAAGGCGAGCACGGCGGCCTCGCGCCCCGACAGGTCGTCGAGCGACTGGGCCAGGGTCTCCTCCGCGCGTCGTTCGAGGTTGGCGAGCAGGCCGCCGTCGAGGTGCGCGCTGATCACCTCGGGGTGCACGTAGCACCGCCGGCACACCGCCGGCGTGTTGCCGAGGTGGCGCGCGACCGACTCCACCGCCTCGACGACGTGTCGCTTGGCCTGCGTCTGTGAGGCGTACTCGCCGAGCTCCTGGAGAGCCCACGCCGCCAGCACCGTGCCCGCCCAGGTGCGGAAGTCCTTGGCGGTGAAGTCATCGCCGGCGGCCT
This sequence comes from Candidatus Dormiibacterota bacterium, assembly GCA_963850385.1. GTDB lineage: Bacteria > Chloroflexota > Dormibacteria > Aeolococcales > Aeolococcaceae > Aeolococcus. The sequence goes on along the minus strand of CAWKKS010000001.1, from coordinate 665,661 downwards.
CGCGGATGTAGGCATTGACATCGTCGGACTCCACGCCGTGCAGCTCGCCGGCCTCGTCCTGCCACTGGAACAGCTGCTGGCCGGGAAGCTCCTGGAGCCGGCTGACCACGCGGGCCACGCGTCGATCGGTGAGCGCGACCTGGTGCTGCTTGCCGCTCTTGCCGCGGAAGTTGAAGCGCAGCTTCGACCCCTGCACGTCGACATGTCGGTCACGCATCGTGGTCAGCCCGAAGGAGCGGTTCTCGCGGGCGTACTCCTCGTTGCCGACGCGGATGTAGGTCGAGTCGAGCAGGCGCACGACGGTTGCCAGAACGCGCTCACGGCTGAGGTCGGGCTTGCGCAGGTCGCTGTCGACCCGCGCCCGTATGCGCGGCAACACCTCGCCGAAAGCGATGGTGCGTTCGTACTTGGTGGCGTCGCGCGCCTCACGCCAGCGCTCGTGGTAGCGATACTGTTTGCGACCGCGGGCGTCGCGACCGGTGGCCTGGATGTGCCCGTTCGGCAGTGGGCAGATCCACACGTCCGTCCAGGCCGGCGGCACGGCCAGGTGGGCGATGCGCTGGATCTCCGCAGCCTTCCTGACCACACGCCCGTCGACGCCGATGTAGCGGAACCCACCCGATGGCCTGGGCTCGCGACGGATGCCCGGTGACCCGTCGTTGACGTAGCGCAGTCCCGCGGCGCGAGCCGAGGCGACGGGGTCGGTGTCGATGACGCGCAGTCGGCGGGGCACCACCGGATGCTAGGCGCGCGGTACCTATCCGGCGTCGGGAAGGGCGACGATATCCCCGAGGCGGAACGCATCCACGGCGGTCAGCTGGTCGTACGTGCAGGTCGTGGGGTCGCGGTCCTCGCGCCAGCGCAGGAAGCGCGCGGCGTGACGGAAGCGCTGACCCTGGAGGTGGTCGAAGGACACCTCGCACACCAGGCTGGGCGCGACCGGCGTCCAGTCGGCGTCCTTCGCCCGGCTCCACCGGCTCGGGGCGCCCGGGGTCCGTCCGTGCCCGAAGCTGTCGCCGCCCGCCAGCGGCGCGAGCAGGGACACCAGGTCGCGCTTCTCCTTGGCCGAGAACGACGAGGTGTGGCCGACGTGGTGGAGCACACCGTCCGCGTCGTAGAGGCCCAGGAGAAGCGAGCCGACGCCCCCGCCGGTGACCTCCATGCGGAACCCACCGACGACGCAGTCCACGGTGCGGAGGTGCTTGATCTTGGTCCACCCGCGCTCGCCACCCCGGTAGGTGCCGTCCTCCGGCTTGGCGACCAGCCCGTCGAGGCCGGCGCCCTCGTAGCGCGTGAACCAGCCGGTTGCCTCGTCGAGGTCGGCTGTCTGTGGCGTCAGCGCCACCCTGGGGTTGCCGGTGACCGCGCCGAGCAGGAGCTCGCGGCGGGTGACCAGCGGCCTGTCGCGCAGGTCGGTCCGGCCCTCGGCGAGGAGGTCGAACAGGATCACCGTCGCCGGCGTCTCGGCGGCCAGCCGGGCGACCCGGGACGCCGCCGGGTGCAGGCGCAGCTGCAGCGAGTCGAAATCCAACCCACGCGGAGTGGCGATGATGATCTCGCCGTCGGCCACCGCCTCGCGTGGCAGCGAGTCGCGGAGCGGGTCGAGGATCTCCGGGAAGTAGCGCTGCAGGGGCTGGCCTTTGCGGCTGCCGAGGTGCACGTCATCGCCGTCACGGAAGACGATGACCCGGAACCCATCCCACTTCGGCTCGTACCGCCACCCCGCGCCGGCCGGGATCTGCTCTGCTGAACGTGCCAGCATCGGCTCGAGTGGCGGACGGATGGGCAGCGTCACCGCGAGGCCATGGCCACACCGGCGGCCGGCGCGCTCACCTCCGCGAGGGCGAGGGGGCGGCGAGGCGAAGCAGGTTGTTGATGTCGCTGACCCCCGCCACGGACCTGGCGGTCGCCTCGAGGGCGTCGATGTCGCTGAGCTGGTCGACCTCGCCGCGCAGGGTCACGGTCGATTTGTGGGCGCTGATGTGGAGGTCGGCGTCGATGCCCGGGTGCCTGGCGCCGAGCGCATCGCGGACGCTCTGCGCGAGCTGCTCCTCCCGACGGGCCGCCGCGGCCCGGCAGGGTGGGGACGGCGGTCCCGACCAGCGTGGCCACGTTGACCGAGCGACGGCGCGCCACCCCCGCCGCAGCATGGCGGTTGCGTGCCCCTCGGCGCGGGTGCAGGAAGACGGCAGCGCCGACACCGGCGAGGCCGGCGCCGATCGCGGCAGATATCCTCCCGAACCCCTTCATCGCCGTCGGAGTTTAGGCGATGCCGGGGGCGAAGACGAGGGGGTGGCGCGCCCAAGAGGATTTGAACCCCTGGCCTTCTGATCCGTAGTCAGACGCTCTATCCGGACTGAGCTATGGGCGCGCGGCCCGACTTTCGAGCGGGCTGCGAGTTTACACCGTGGCCGCCCTCGGGCCCGGCGGCCCGCCGCGTGCCGGGTGCGCCGGTTCGGGCCTGCGCTGCATGATGGTGAGCCTCAATCAGGAAGCGTCCCCGCGGAGGTCTGCACGATGGCGACGACAGGCAGTCTGGAAAGGGCCTTCACCGCCGAGGACGCCGCGTTCGTCCGCGAGCTCGGTCAGCAGTTGCGGGTCGACGGGATTCGTGCCAGCACCAAGGCGGGCTCCGGCCATCCCACCTCGAGCATGTCGGCCGCCGACCTGCTCGCCGTCTTGATCACCCGCCACCTGCGCTACGACTGGTCAAGGCCGGCGCTCGACAACAACGACCACCTCATCTTCTCCAAGGGGCACGCGTCTCCCCTCATCTATGCGGTGTTCAAGGCCTGTGGCGCCATCGACGACGCCGAGCTGATGACCTACCGCACCCACGCCTCGCGCCTGCAGGGGCACCCCACCCCGATCCTGCCGTGGGTCGACGTCGCCACCGGGTCATTGGGCCAGGGGCTGCCGATCGCCGTCGGCGTGGCGCTCGCGGGACGTGCCGTCGACAAGCTCCCGTTCCACGTCTGGACCGTGTGCGGTGACTCAGAGATCGCCGAGGGCTCGATCTGGGAGGGCCTCGACAAGGCGGGCCACTACGGGCTCAACAACTTCACCGCCATCGTCGATGTCAACCGCCTTGGCCAGCGCGGACCGACCGAGTTCGAGTGGGACATGGCGACCTACCAGCGCCGGGTGGAGGCCTTCGGCTGCCGCGCCCTGGTCATCGACGGCCACGATGTCGAGGAGATCGACGAGGCGCTGGGCAGTGCCCGCCTCGAACGCGAGCGCCCGACGGTGATCCTGGCCCGGACCATCAAGGGCAAGGGCTTCAGCGAGGTCGAGAACAAGGACAACTGGCACGGCAAGCCCCTGCCACCGGACATGGCCGAGCGTGCCATCGCGGAGCTGGGCGGCGTGCGCGACCTGCATGTCGACTCCCTGCTGCCGGAGCCGGGACAGTCGGCGGTGCGGCGCGGCGGCGGCGCGGCGATCAAGCTGCCCACCTACTCGAAGGATGAGAAGGTAGCGACGCGCAAGGCGTACGGCGACGCCCTGGCCGCGCTGGGCGCACGGGCCGACGTGGTGGCGCTGGACGGCGAGGTCAGCAACTCCACCCACTCCGAGGAGTTCAAGAAGGCGTACCCCGACCGCTTCTTCGAGATGTTCATCGCCGAGCAGCAGCTGGTCGCCGCAGCGGTCGGGATGAGCGTGCGCCGCCTGGTTCCGTTCGCGTCGACCTTCGCGGCGTTCTTCAGCCGTGCCTACGATTTCGTGCGCATGGCCGGCATCTCCGGGGCGAACATCCGCCTGGCCGGCTCGCATGCAGGGTGCGAGATCGGCGCCGACGGCCCGTCGCAGATGGCGCTGGAGGACCTCGCCTCGATGCGGGCGGTGCACTCCTCCATCGTGCTCTACCCCAGCGACCCGGTCTCCACCGCCAAGCTGGTGCTGCACATGGCGAGCACTGACGGCATCGTCTACATGCGCACCACGCGCGGCGCCTACCCCACGCTGTACGACAACGACGAGGAGTTCGAGATCGGTTGCTGCAAGGTGCTGCGCAGCAGCGACCATGACGCGGTCACCCTCATCGGCGCCGGGGTCACCGTGCACAACTGTCTCGACGCCGCCGAGCGACTCGCGGCAGAGGGTGTGCACTGCCGGGTGATCGACCTGTACTCGCTCAAGCCCGTCGACGCGCGCACCCTGCGCGAGTTGTCGGCGCGGACCGGCGGCCGCCTGGTCATCGTCGAGGACCACTACCCGGAGGGGGGCATCGCCGGGGCGGTGCTCGAAGCGCTGGCTGCCGACCCCCATCCGCGCCACGTCGTCCACCTCGCCGTGCGCGGGCTGCCCGGGTCGGGCACGCCCGCGGAGCTCATGGCGGCCGCGGGCATCGACGCCGACGCCATCGTCGAGGCGGCCCGCAAGCTGGCCGGCGAGGCTCGCTGATGGCATCGAACCCCCTGCAGCAGCTCGCCGGCCAGGGTCAGTCGGTGTGGCTGGACTTCATCAGCCGCGACCTGCTGACCACCGGTGAGCTCGAGCGCATGATCGCCGAGGACAACGTCACCGGCATGACCAGCAACCCGACGATCTTCCAGAAGGCCATCGCCGACGGAAGCCAGTACGACGAGCAGATCCGCGAGCTGCTCGCCGATGGCGTCGACGACCCGCAGGACATCTTCCTGAGCCTGGCGGTCACCGACATCCAGCACGCGGCAGACATCCTGCGGCCGGTGCACGATCGCACCCGGGGTGCCGACGGTTTCGTCAGCCTCGAGGTGCCACCCGAGGCGGCCTTCAGCGCAGAGCGAAGCGTGAGCCTGGCCCTCGACTTCCACAGGCGGGTCGACCGGCCCAACCTGATGGTGAAGATACCGGCGACCACCGAGGGCGTCCCGGCGATCGAGCGCGCGCTGACCGCCGGGGTGAACATCAACGTCACCCTCATCTTCGCGCTCGAGTCGTACGACAACGTCATCCACGCCTACCTCAACGCGCTCCGAGCCCGGCAGAAGGAGGGCGCGTCTCTCGACGTGCACTCGGTCGCCTCGTTCTTCGTGAGCCGGGTCGACACCGCGGTCGACAAGCTGATCGAGGAGAAGCTGGCTGCCGACCCCGGCAACCCCCTCCTCGAGGACCTGCTCGGCAAGGCGGCGATCGCCAACGCGGTCCTCGCCTACGAGAAGTTCGAGAGCTACTTCGGGGGTGAGGAGTTCGCGACGCTGGCCGCCGCCGGCGGCCATGTGCAGCGGCCGCTGTGGGCGAGCACCAGCGCCAAGAACCCCAACTACCGCGACGTGGTCTACGCCGAGGCCCTGGTCGGACCCGACACCGTCGACACCATGCCACCGTCGACCATCACCGCCTTCCGGGATCACGGCGAGGTGCGGGGCAGCACGGTGAGATCCGATTACGCCGGCGCCCACCGCGTGTTCGAGCAGCTCGCGGAGGCGGGCATCGACATGGAGAAGGTCACCGCCGACCTGCTCGCTGAGGGCGTGACCGCGTTCGCCGACTCCTATGACCAGCTGATCCGCGGCATCGCCGAGAAGGTCGACGCGATGCGCGGTGGCTACGGGGCCAGGCAGCACCTCAACCTTGCCGCCAGCACCGACGTTGTCCGCGACGCGCTGCGCACCGATGCACCGCGCGAGGTGGCGCGCAGGCTCTGGGACCGCGACCCCGACCTCTGGAAGCCGGGCGACGCCGGCCACGCCACGGTGATCGGCAACCGGCTCGGTTGGCTGGACGTGGTCGACACGATGCAACAGGAGTTGCCGCGCCTCATCGGCTTGACCAGCGAGGTGCAGCAGGCGGGGTTTCGCAACTGCGTGCTGCTCGGCATGGGTGGCAGCAGTCTCTGCCCGGAGGTCCTGCGCACGTCGTTCGGGAGTGCGGCGGGTCAACCCGAGCTCCACGTCCTCGACACAACAGACCCGGCCACGATCGCCGAGCTGACCGACCGCCTGGACCCGCGTACCACGCTCCTCGTGGTGGCCTCGAAGTCAGGCACGACGCTCGAGACGCTGAGCCACCTGGCTCATTTCTGGGAGTGGATGGGCAGGGCCGGGATCCTCGATGCCGGCGACCACTTCATCTGCATCACCGACCCCGGCTCACCGCTGGGATACACCGCGCGCGAGCGGCGTTTCCGGCACATCTTCGAGAACCCGGCCGACATCGGCGGCCGGTACTCGGCGCTGAGCTTCTTCGGGATGGTGCCCGCGGCGATCATCGGGATCGATGTCGAGGAGTTCCTCGGCCGTGCTGCGCGGATGCGCATGCAGTGCCGGCCGGGCAGCCCTGCCGACCTGAACCCCGGGCTCGCGCTGGGCACGGTCTTGAGCCTGCTGCAGCAGGGCGGTCGCGACAAGGTCACCATCCTCGCCCCCACGCGCATCGCCGCCTTCTCGCTGTGGGCGGAGCAGCTCATCGCCGAGAGCACCGGCAAGGACGGCAAGGGGCTCATCCCCATCGGTGACGAGCCGATCGGTGACCCCGGCGTCTACGGTGACGACCGCATCCTGACGGTGCTCCGCCTGCGCGACCAGGACCCGGACTTCGACGCGGAGGTCGGTGTGCTGCGCGCCGCCGGGATCCCCGACGTGACCATGCAGCTCGACGACCTCCTCGACCTGGCCGCCGAGTTCTTCGCCTGGGAGTTCGCCACCGCGGTCGCCGGGGCTGCGCTGGGCATCGACCCGTTCGACGAGCCCAACGTCAAGGAATCGAAGGACAACACGCGCCGCGTCCTCGACCAGTACGTCAAGAACGGCACCCTCGCGGACGAATCAGCATCGGCGAGCGAGGACGGCATCGCCGTGTTCGGGTCGCCCGGGCGTCGCGACATCGACGGGGCGCTGACCGACTTCCTCGCGGAGATCCGCCCCGGTGACTACGTGGCACTGATGGCGTACGTCAGCCCGACCAGTGAGAACGAGTCCGCGCTGCAGCGCCTGCGCGTGGCCATCCGCGACGAGCACCGCGTGGCCACCACGCTGGGCTTCGGTCCTCGCTTCCTGCACAGCACCGGTCAACTGCACAAGGGTGGCCCGGCCAGCGGGCTCTACATCCAGGTCACCTCGGATGACGCGGTGGACGTGCCCATCCCCGGTCAACCCTTCACGTTCTCAATCCTCAAGCAGGCGCAGGCGCAGGGCGACCTGCAGTCGTTGCGCGACCATCAGCGGCGCGTGATCCGTCTGCACATCAACGGCGACCTCGCGCTCGGGCTGAGCAGGCTGACCGACTCGGTCATCCACGCCGCCACCGGGGCGCACTGATGCAGCTCGGCTTCGTGGGCCTGGGGCGGATGGGCGCGAACATGGTGCACCGCCTGCGCCGTGACGGCGACCACGCGGTGGTGGCGTTCGATCCCAACGAACAGGCGCGGGCATCCGTCGAGGAGCACGGCGCCAGCACGGTTGGCTCGCTCGCCGAGCTCGCGCCCCAGCTCACCGCGCCGCGCGCGGTCTGGATGATGGTTCCCTCCGGCGGGATCACCGAGCAGACCCTCGACGGCCTGCTGGCCACGCTCGACAGCGGCGACACCATCATCGACGGCGGCAACAGCAACTGGCACGACAGCGTGGCACGCGCGAAGCGGTGTGCGGAGGCGGGCATCGCCTTCATCGACGCCGGTACCAGCGGTGGCGTCTGGGGCCTCAGCGTCGGCTACTGCCTGATGGTGGGCGGCCAGACAGAGGCGGTCGAGAGGCTGCGCCCGATCTTCGAGACACTGGCACCCCCCGACGGGTTCCTGCATGTCGGGCCGGCGGGGAGCGGGCACTACGTGAAGATGGTGCACAACGGCATCGAGTACGGGATGCTCCAGGCCTACGCGGAGGGGTTCAACATCCTTCATGCGAGCGAGACCTTCCCAGAGCTCGACATGCATGGCATCGCGCACCTCTGGAACCAGGGCAGCGTGGTGCGGTCGTGGCTTCTCGAGCTGGCCGAGCGGGCGTTCGAACGGGACCCACACCTCGACCAGTTGCGTGGTTGGGTGGATGACTCCGGCGAGGGCCGCTGGACCATCGACGAGGCCATGAGCCTCTCGGTCCCAGCACCCGTGCTCGTCCTGTCGCTGATGGCGCGATACCAGTCACGGCAGCCCGACGGCTTCGGCAACAAGGTGATCGCCGCCCTGCGCAACGAGTTCGGCGGGCATGCGGTGAAGAGCGAGGACCAGGACAGGGCGGCGTCGACGTCGCCGTGACCGACACCGGCACGGAGGCCGACGTGGCGCTGGACACGGCCGCGCGTGCCAACCCACTCAACGAAGGCCTGCGCCAGGGGCGCGTGCCGCTGCCATGCGTGGTGGTGATCTTCGGGGCCACCGGCGACCTCACCAAGCGCAAGCTCGTGCCTGCCCTGTATGCGCTTGCCGCCGACGGTCAGCTGCCCCCTGGGTTCAGCATCGTCGGTGCGGGCCGCACCGAGCAGTCCCCGGAGGAGTTCCGCAAGTCGATGCGCTCGAGCGTCGAGACCCACGGCCGCGTACCCCTGCGCGAGGACGTGTGGAATGTCTTCGCTGATGGGTTGCGCTACTGCTCATTCGACCTCGACGCAGCGGACGGCCTCAAAGCGATCCGCGAGACGCTCGATGCCCTCGACCGCGAGCGCGGCACGGCGGGCAACCGCATCTTCTACTTCTCCATCCCGCCCAGCGGGTTCGCCCCGCTGGCCGACCGGCTCGGCGCCGAAGGCCTGTCCCAACCGGCGGGGGGCAGCTACGCGCGGATGATCGTCGAGAAGCCGTTCGGCCACAACCTGACCAGCGCTCGCGAGCTCAACGACAAGCTCCATGTGGCCTTCAACGAGGAGCAGATCTACCGGATCGATCACTACCTCGGCAAGGAGACCGTGCAGAACCTGCTGGTCTTCCGTTTCGCCAACGGCATCTTCGAACCGCTCTGGAATCGTCAGTACATCGACCACGTGCAGATCACCGTCGCGGAGAACATCGGCGTCGAGGGGCGCGGCGCGTACTACGAGGAGTCCGGCGCGCTGCGCGACATCATCCAGAACCACGTCATGCAGCTGATGGCGATCGTTGGGATGGAGTCCCCGAGCAACTTCCGCGCCGAGACGGTGCGCGACGAGAAGGTCAAGCTGCTCCGGGCGGTGCGCCCGATCCACCCTGACGACGCCCCCTTGCACACCGTGCGCGGCCAGTACGGCCCGGGGTGGATCGACGGCGAGCGCGTCCCCGGGTATCGCGAGGAGGGGGACGTCCCGGCGCACTCCGTGCGCGAGACCTTCGTGGCCATGAAGGTGGAGATCGACAACTGGCGGTGGGCAGGAACGCCCTTCTACCTGCGCACCGCCAAGCGCATGCCCAAGCGGGCCACCGAGATCGCCATCCAGTTCCGCCGGGTGCCCCATTCGCCCTTCGCCGGCAACGTGCCCACGCCATCCGGGCAGGTGCCCTCGGACAGCATCGATCCCAACCTGCTGGTGCTCCGCATCCAGCCGGACGAGGGCATCACCCTGCGCTTTGGCGCCAAGGTGCCCGGGCAGTCGATGCGCATCCGCACCGTGAACATGGATTTCCTGTACGGAAGCGCGTTCCTGAAAGAGTCGCCGGATGCGTACGAGCGACTCCTGCTCGACTGCATGCTCGGCGACACCACCCTGTTCGCCCGCGAGGACGAGGTCGAGGAGGCCTGGCGTTTCTGCACTGCCATCCTCGACGGCTGGCGCGCCCACCCTCCCGGGGTGGATGACTTCCCGAACTACGAGGCCGGGACCTGGGGCCCGCAGAGCGCGCGTGACTTCATGGCCAGGGACGGACGGCAGTGGCGGCGCCTCTGACATGAGCGCACTCGGCGCGCCTCTGCAGGTCTCCCACGCCAGCGGTCTGCATGCCGTCAACCGGGTGCTCGCCGAGATGCACCGCGACATGCTCCGCGCCGGGGGCATCGAGGGCGGAACGGTGCGCCTCTCCGTGCTCAACCTGGTCGCCGCCTGCCTGGATGACGAGAGCGCCGACATGGCCACGCAGGCCGTGGGACGGCTCGGCGCCAAGCATCCTGCACGCGCCATCATCATCGTCGCCGACCCCGAAGGCGCTGACCGGATCGAGGCCGATGTGTCCCTGCAATGCTCCGCGGTCGACGATGGCCAGGTGTGCGCCGAACAGGTTCGACTCACCGTGGGTGGCGAGGCCGCGTACCACATGGCGAGCGTGGTCACGCCGCTGCTGGTGCCCGACATACCCGTCTACCTCTGGTTGATCGGCTCGCCCCCACTGCACCAGGCGTTCGGGCAGGACGCGGTGGCGATCTGCGAACGCCTGATCATCGACACCGGTGAGTACGAGGACCACGCCGGCACGCTGCAGATGCTCGCTGGAGAGCTGGACGCGGTCGGCGACGCCATTGCTCTGTGCGACGTTGCCTGGGAGCGAACCCGGACGTGGCGCCAGCTGCTCGCCCAGTCCTTCGACGGCGAGGAGATGCGCCGCTTCGTCCATGGCATCACCCGCGTCGACGTCGAGTGCAGCGGTGACCGCGTGTCGGCGCAGACGTGGTTGATCGCCGGTTGGCTGGCCGGCCGTCTCGACTGGGCCGGCAGCGAGGGCAGCGGCCCCCGCATCCATCCCACCTCGCGACTCGATGACGAGGTCAGTGACCATGACCTGGTACGCATCGCCGTGCACTGTCGCTTCGAGGGTCACCAGGCGTTGGTGATGCTCGAACGGCGCGGCTCCGCCCTGCACAGCATCATCGACGTCGACGGTGGGCTGACCGCCGAACGGGCCGTCCCCGTTGCCGAGCTCGACAGCGTCGACCTGGTTGGGCGTCTCCTGGAGGGCAGCGGGGAGGACCCCGTGTATCGGGATTCGCTGCACGCGGCGGCCGCGCTGGCGCGGGGACCGGGATGAGCATCGGCCGGCTGCCGGGTGAGGTGCATGTCCTCACCGATCCCATCGCGCTGGCCGGGGCGGCGGCAGATTGGGTGGCGCGGCAGTGCCGCGGCAGCGACGACTTTCGAATCGCAGTGTCGGGCGGCAACACACCGCGATTCCTCTACGAGGCGCTGGCCTCGTCCACGTTCCGGTCCTCCATCGACTGGGCGCGCTGGCGCATCTTTTTCGGCGACGAGCGTGCCGTCCCGCCCGATGACCCGAAGAGCAACTACCGGCTGCTCGCCGACACTCTGCTCTCCAAGGTCCCTGTGCCGGCGGGGCGGGTCCACCGGATGGAGGCTGACCGCGGGGACCTTGACGGCGCCGCGGCCGCCTACTCGGAGCTTCTCGAGCGCGAGTGCGGAGCACCACCCCGTCTCGACCTGGTCCTTCTCGGTCTCGGGGGCGATGGGCACACCGCCTCGCTCTTCCCCGGGACGCCAGCGCTCGAGGTCGGCGACGCCTGGGCGACGAGGGGACGCGCACCTGAGCCTCCCACCGACCGGCTGACGCTGACGCTCCCGGCGATCAACGCTGCGGACTGCGTTGCCTTCCTGGTCACCGGAGCGGGCAAGCGAGACGCGCTCCTCGGTGTCATCGATGGTGCCGTTCCCGCGGCGCGCGTCCAGCCGGCCGGTGCGCTGGTCTGGTTCCTGGACACGGCCGCGGCGCGCTCCATCGGCTGACCGGGCATGACGCTGGTGGTCGGCACGTCCGGCTGGCAGTACCCGTCCTGGCGTGGTCGCTTCTATCCGCGCGGGCTGCCCCAGCGCAGCTGGCTGCGGCGCTATGCGCAGGGGTTCGCCTGCGTCGAGGTCAACAACACCTTCTACAACCTGCCCACCGCCGACACCTTCAGGCGCTGGAACGAGGCAACCCCCGAAGACTTTCGGTTCGTCCTCAAGCTCAGCCGCTACCTGACGCACATCCGCCGCCTGCGCGAGCCCGACGAGCCCGTGCGGCTCTTCCTGGAGCGCGCCCAGCCCCTCGCCGGCAAGACCGGCCCGCTGCTGCTCCAACTGCCACCGACCATGCGGTGCGATGTCGATCGACTCGACGGCGTGCTGCGCGCATTCCCGCGGCGCTGGCGCATCGCCGTGGAGTTCCGCCACCCGAGCTGGTACACCGACGAGGTGGCCGCATGCCTGCACGCCCGTGATGCAGCGCTCTGTCTCACCGACCGGCGCGGGCGACCCCAGCAGCCGCTGTGGCGCACGTCGACCTGGGGTTTCGTCCGGCTCCACGAGGGACGGGCGACCCCGCATCCCTGCTACGGCGACGCCGCCCTGCGCAGCTGGGTGAGCCGGATCGACCATCTGTGGGGCGCGCACGCAGACGTCTACGTGTTCTTCAACAACGACCCAGGGGGCTGCGCCGTGCGTGACGCGGTGCGGTTCGCACGGCATGCCGCGCGGGCAGGCCTGGAACCGACCCGTGTCCCCGCGCCGCGGGAGGCGCCGGTGGGCTAACCGGCCCCGTGCTGCCCGCCAGGCGTCGACCGCCGCGCCGCGCGCCCGCGGCGCTGGGCCACCCATTCGACAAGCTGATCGCGCGTGAAGGTGTTGATCACCCGCTCGCGCGGCACCCCGGCGGCGATGACGGTCGCCACTCCCAAGGGCATGGCGTCGAGGTCCACGGGGTGATGCGCGTCGGTGTCGACGGCGATCCACACGTCGTACCTGGCGGCGAGGGTGAGCAGGTCGACGTCGAGGTCCTGGCGATCGGGGTAGGCATCCACCTCGAGCGCGACCCCCAGCTCGGCCGCCGCCTCGAAGACCTCATCCCACCGTGCGGTCAACCCCAGCCTGCGGTTGTACATACGCCCGCGTGGGTGGGCGAGGATGTCGACCCCGGGATTGCGCAGCGCGCGCAGGTAGCGGTCTGTCTGGTCCTCGGCCAGCCGTAGCTTCGAGTGGAAGGCGCCGAGGACGATGTCCAGACCGGCCAGCACGCTCGGATCCGTGTCGCAGCTGCCGTCGGGTTCCACGTTCATCTCCAGGCCATGGAGGATGTAGAAGTCGTGGCCCTCGGCGGCAAGGCGCGAGTTCAGGTCACGAACCTCCGCCGCCTGCGCTTCGCGCCTGGGCGCGTCCATGCCGTGCGCGATGCGCAGTCCCTCGGAATGGTCGGTCACCGCCATGTGGGTGTAGCCCAGCTCGAGGCAGCGCCGTGCCATCTGCTCGAGTGACCCGTGCCCGTCGCTGCGCACCGTGTGCATCTGGAGGTCGCTGCGGATCGCCGAGCTCCACGCCGCCGACGCGCCGACGAGCTCCAGGGCGTCGGCCCGGGCGAGGAAGCCGGCTCGCAGCGGCGGGGCCGGCGGGGCGGTCGCACCCTCGCTGACCCAGCCGCCGATGATGCCGGCGAGCCAGGGGCCGACCCGCGCGAGCGTGGTGAGGGGCTGGCCGGTGTCGACCACGTCAGCGACGCGAACGTCCCACGCCAGCGCCGCGCGTGAGGCCCGGCGCATCGCCCGCTGGCGCTGGCTGCCCTCCTCCTGGTCGTCAGCAGCGCGGGCCAGCAGCTCGGAGATGTCGCCGTTGCTGATCGTCACCTGCCGCCGCCGCTGTTCAGGCGTGAGGCGCAGCGTACCGCCGGTTCAGTGCTTGGAGCCGTCCACCACGCCGGCGACCGCCTTGCGACCGCGCCGGACGGCCGCCCCCACCGTCTTGCGCGCGGCGTCGACCGGCATCGACAGCGCCGCGGCGGCGACGCTTCCGGGCGGCTCGTCCGGGGCTGCCGGGTGCGGACGCGGCGGCACCACGCGCTTGGCGGCGCGCATGTCATCGCCGATGAGTATGAGCTCCTCGCGACTGAAGGCCTTGCGCAGCTTGGGGAAAAGGTCGTCCTCCTCCTCGCTGATGTGGTGCTTGACGTTCTCCATCAGCACCGTCATCTTCGCCGCGAAACGCTCGTCGGTGGCGGGCATCTTCTCGAGCTCAGCGCACGTCACCTTGACGACGTGATGCTCTTCCAGGGCCTCGAGAACGTCGGCCTCGAACCGGGGCAGCGCCACGCGAGCGCGCGGGTACAGGACGTTCTCCTCGATGCCGGCGTGGATCGACAGCTCGGTGATGATCTTGTCCGCCAGGCGACGGCGGGTCGCATGAGCCCGGCTCCCTGCCGCCGAGAACTCCTTGAACAGCTTCTTCACCGCGCGATGGTCCTCGCGGAGCAGTGCAATCCCGTCCTCAGCCGCCATGGTCTACCTCCTCACGTCTAGTGCGCCGTGCTGGAGGTGCCCGGAGCTCCAACCGCGTTGCCGCGATGCTAGGGGCTCGTACCAGAACGCATCGCGCGCGTCAGAAGGCGGCGCTGGCGGCGGGCAATTCGAGGCGGAAGATGCTCCCCTCGCCAAGGACACTGTGCTCGAGCCGCAGGGCGCCCCCGCACGCCTCCGCCAGCACGCGACCCACGTGCAGGCCGAACCCCGTGCCGGGAACGCGGTCGTCGATCCGGAAGAAGCGCTCGAAGATCCGTCCGTGGAGCTCAGGGCTGACGCCCACGCCGTGGTCCTCGACCCGAATCGCCGGGGGCTCGGTGGCATCCACCGACAGCCCCACCCACGGGGTGGGTCCGCCGTAGTTGATGGCGTTGTTGATCAGGTTGTCGATCACACGGTCGACCTGGAAGCGGTCAGCGACGGCGAGAACCGGGTCGACGTGAGCCATCGCCTCGACGCGAGCGCCGGCGAGACCCGCACGCGCCTCGCTGCGCGCGGCAGCACGGGAGATCACCTCGTTGAGGTCGAGTGTCTCCGGGCTGACCGGCACCACCCCACTCTCCAGGCGGGCGGCGAGCAGGATGTCGTCGACCAGGCGGTGGGTCTCGTGGAGCTTGGCGGCGATCATCTCCAGCGGCTTGCGCCATGCATCAGGGCCGTCGCCGAAGGTGCCATCCCGGAGCAGGTCGACATACCCGGAGAGAACGGTGAGCGGCGCGCGCAGGTCGTGCACCACGAGGTTGAGGAACGACATCATGGCCTCGGTGGCGACGCTGGAGTTGGAGTGGAGCCGCGAATGGTGCAGGCTCAGCGCCGCCAACGACGTGTAGTCGGCGAGAAATGCCCGCTCGTCGTCGTCGAGGGGGTCACGCCGATCGCGGACCAACAGCATGGCGCCCAGATCGGATGGGCCGGCCGCGCGGTCGTCGTCGAAGCGCAACGGCGTCCCCAGCAGCTCAC
Source organism: Candidatus Dormiibacterota bacterium (assembly GCA_963850385.1). Taxonomy (GTDB): domain Bacteria; phylum Chloroflexota; class Dormibacteria; order Aeolococcales; family Aeolococcaceae; genus Aeolococcus. Next base: position 650,608 of record CAWKKS010000001.1, on the reverse strand, counting down.
CACCGGGAGGAACCTGCAGAGCGCGGCCGAGTGGCGAGCCGTCGGCGTCGAGGGCGCGCATGCTCCCGGCGCCGGAGAGAACGTCGGCCAGGGGCGATGCGGTCAGCTCCCACTCGGAGCCGACGGCGACGTCGCCGGTGGCGCCGGAGACGCCGGCGACGCGCACCGCGCCACCCGGCTGCACCACGCAGACGGCACAGCCCCGCACCGACTCGGTGAGCGCGTGGCCCGCCACTGTCGTGGCCACGGCCACGCCGTCGGACTCGGTTGCCTCCTGACGGAGCGTGGCGGCGAGCTCGCTCGCAGCGGCCCCGAGCGCCCTCTCGACATCGCGACCCGCAGTCGCTCGACCATTCACCTTCCCACCATCAGGACACTCACTTTATGGGACTGGACCACTTCACATCGGTACGGTGGCGGTCTGACCGGGATCTCGGCCACCTGTCGCAGCGGCTTCGGCTACCCTGAGCCGGTGCCGCGATCGAGCTGGACCGGCTGCCGCGACGGTGTCTGCATCGCCCCGAGCCTGCTTGCGGCGGACTTCGCACGGCTCGCCGACGCCGTCCATTCCCTTGAGGGCAGCGGTGTCGACCGGCTGCACGTCGACGTCATGGACGGCAGCTTCGTGCCCAACTTCACCTTCGGCACGGACACCGTGCGGGCGTTGCGACGCGAGACCTCCCTTCCGCTCGAGCTGCACCTGATGATCCGTGAGCCCGAGCGTCACATCGAGACATTCGCGACGGCAGGCGCCGATGCCATCACGGTCCACCAGGAGGTGTCGCCTCACCTGCACCGCACCCTCACGGCCATCCGCGCGCTCGACTGCCGCGCCGGGGCGGCGATCAACCCGAGCACGCCGGTGGGCTCACTGCTCGATGTGCTGGAGTGGTGCGACCTGGCCCTGGTGATGACGATCAACCCGGGCTTCGGCGGCCAGAAGCTGATCGCACACACGCTCGAGAAGGTGGCCGTGTTGCGCGGCGAAATCGATGCTCGCAAGCTGCCCACGGAGATCGAGGTGGACGGGGGCGTCGACGCCGGCAACGCCGCCGCTTGCGTCGCGGCCGGTGCGACCGTGCTCGTTGCCGGCACCGCAGTGTTCGGTCACGCCGGTGGCGCCGCCGCCGGCGTGGCGTCGATCCTCACCGCGGTGGCCAACGGCGGGTGATCCTGTCCGGGGTCGCTGGGGCGACGGCCGCCAGTGGCCGCTACCATCGCGCGCCATGACCGAGACGGCCGCGGCATCGCCGGGACTGCGTGACGGCAGCGACGACCTGGTGCGCGCCGCGGAGGACCTGGCGGCCCGGCTGCCGGCGCCGCTGGCCCCCTTCGCCCGGGTCGCGTACAACTACCTGTGGTCGTGGACCCCTGGCGGCAGCGAGCTCTTCGCGGCCATCGACCCGCTGCGGTGGGACCGGACTGGCCGCAACCCCGTCCGCCTCCTCCTTGAATCCTCCGCGGCCACCCTCGAGCGCGTGGCCGGTGACGCCAACCTCCTGGAGCGGGCCAACTCTGTCCTCTCGGTCATCGAGGCCGATGGTGACCGGCCCGTCCACGGCGGCCGGGCGTCGGCCACCCGGCCAGTTGCCTTCCTCTGCGCGGAGTTCGCGGTGCACACGTCGCTGCCGATCTACGCGGGGGGGCTGGGCGTGCTCGCCGGTGACATCCTCAAGGAGGCAAGTGACCTCGCCCTGCCGATGGTCGCTGTCGGGCTCCTCTACCGCCAGGGCTACTTCCTGCAGAGGATGGACAGCACCGGGTACCAGCACGAGTACTGGATCCCGCTCGACCCCGACCGCGTTCCTGCCGCCCTTGTCCGCAACAGCGCCGGGCAGCCGCTGACGGTCAGTGTCCCGCTGCGCGGCCGCCACCTGGTGGTCCAGGTGTGGCGCGTCCAGGTGGGCCGTGTTCCGCTGTACCTCCTCGACGCCGACCGCCCCGAGAACTCGCGGGTCGATCGCTGGATCACCGCGCGCCTGTACGAGAGCGACCGCGGCATCCGGCTGGCTCAGTACGCGCTGCTCGGCATCGGTTCGATGCGCGCGCTGGACGCGATGGGGATGGACCCGTCGGTCATCCACCTCAACGAGGGGCATGCGGCGCTGGCACCGCTCGAGCTGGCTCGTCGCGACATCAGCGCCGGCGTGGATCGGCACACCGCGTTCGCCGCCGCACGTGAGCGGACGGTCTTCACCACGCACACCCCGGTGGCCGCCGGCAACGAGGGCTACGACGTCGCCGAGATCGCCGAGGTCATGGGCGACTTCCCGGTTGAGATCGGCATGGATTTCGAGAGCTTCCTGCAGCTGGGACGGACGCGACCGGAGAACCCCCACGAACCGTTCGTGATGACGCCGCTGGGGATCAAGATGAGCCGCGCGGCGAACGGCGTCAGCCGCCGCCACGGCGAGGTGGCGCGTCAGATGTGGCAGCCGCTGTTCCCCGAACGCCCGGTCGACACCGTGCCCATCGGGCACGTCACCAACGGCGTGCACATTCCCACCTGGATGGCGCCGGCGACGCGCGAGCTGCTCGACCGCCACCTCGCACCCGGCTGGATCTCGCGCGCAGCCGACCCGGCGACCTGGGAAGCGGTCGACGACATCCCCGACGGCGATCTGTGGGCGCTGCGTTGCACGCTGCGTGGCGCATTCGTCGAGTACGTGCGCGACCGCAGCGTGGCCACCAGGCTGGCCCGCAGCGAGGACCGGGAGCTCGTCGCCGCCGCCGAACGCGGCTTCAGCGCCGACGCGCTGACCATCGGCTTCGCACGGCGGCTGGCCACCTACAAACGGCTCTACCTGCTGACGCTCGAGCCGCATCGTGTCGCCGCGTTGATCTCCGACCTGCAACGACCGATGCAGATGATCCTCGCGGGCAAGGCTCATCCCAACGACGAGGAGGGCAAGCGCTCAGCGCAGGGCGTGTTCGGCTTCAAAGGGCTCGCCCATGCCGCCGAGCGCGTCGCGTTCCTCGACAACTACGACCTCGGGATCGCATCGCACCTGGTCGCGGGCTGTGACCTCTGGGTCAACCTTCCCCGCCCCCCGCTCGAGGCGAGCGGGACCAGCGGGATGAAGTCGGTGCTCAACGGCGGCCTCAACCTCTCCGTGCTCGACGGCTGGTGGGCAGAGGCATACGACGGCGCCAACGGCTGGGCCATCCCGGGTGACAGCGTGTATGACCCGAGCGTGCAGGATTCGCGCGACGCGGCGGCACTGTACGACCTCCTCGAGCACGAGGTCGCGCCCCTCTTCTTCACGCGGGATCCCGACGGTGTGCCACGCCAATGGGTCCGCCGCATCAAGCGGTCGCTGCGGACCAATGGACCGCGCTTCGCGGCGACGCGGATGGTGCAGGACTACATCGACGGCGCGTACGTGCTCGACCCCACCGTGAACGAGGGGTAGGTCCGCCGCCGGCACGCATCGTGGTTGCCCACGGGTGACACGCCTAGAATCGCGGCGGTGGAGTACTCCGAGAGCATCCTCGACCTGGTGGGCAACACACCACTGGTGCGCCTGCGCGCCCTGACCCGTGGCGTGGGGGCGACGGTGCTCGCCAAGATGGAGCAGCTCAATCCCGGCGGCAGCGTCAAGGATCGGATCGCCCTGGGCATGGTCGAGGAGGCCGAGCGCGGCGGCCAGCTGCGGCCGGGCGGGACCATCGTCGAGCCGACCTCGGGGAACACCGGTCACGGCCTTGCCATGGTCGCCGCCATCAAGGGCTACAAGATGATCTTCGTCATGCCTGACAAGATGTCGGCGGAGAAGATCAGCCTTCTCAAGGCCTACGGTGCCGACGTGGTGGTGTGCCCCACCAATGTCGACCGGGACTCTCCCCAGTCCTACTACTCGGTCGCCGAGCGGCTCTCGCGAGAGATCCCCGGGGCGTTCCAGCCCAACCAGTACTTCAACGCCCGGAACCCGCAGGCCCACTACCGGACCACCGGGCCAGAGCTGTGGCGCCAGACCGATGGGCGCATCACAGTGTTCGTCGCGGGTGTGGGCACCGGCGGCACCATCAGCGGCACAGGTCGCTACCTCAAGGAGCAGAACGCGGCGGTCCAGGTGGTCGGCGCCGACCCCGAGGGTTCGATCTTCTCCGGGCCCATCGCGCCCTACAAGATCGAGGGCGTCGGCGAGGACTTCTGGCCGGGCACGTTCGACCCCGCCGTGGTGGACAGGATCATCCAGGTCACCGACCGCGAAGCGTTCGTGGCCGCGCGACGGCTGGCCCGCGAGGAGGGAATCCTCGTCGGCGGCTCAGCCGGCATGGCGCTGCACGCCGCCCTGGTGGTCGCCGCTGACACCGACCCCGATGGGGTGATCGTCGTGCTGCTCCCCGACACCGGCCGCAACTACCTCACCAAGTTCTTCTCCGACGAATGGATGCGGCAGAACGGGTTCCTGGACCGACTCGGCCCGGCGCGGGTCCGTGAGGTGCTGGCGTCGCACGCGGCAGACGGCAGGGTGCCATCGCTGGTGGCGGTCGAGGCTGGGAAGTCGGTGGGCGAGGCGATCGACCTGATGCAGCGCTACAACATCTCGCAGCTGCCGGTGGTCGAGGGCAGCAACGGCGACAGCACGGTTGTCGGCAGCATCGCCGAGCGCACCCTGCTCGATCGCGTCTACCGCGACCCCGCGGTGGTCACCGCGTCGGTGTCGGCCGCCATGGATCCCCCGTTCACGTCGGTTGCCGCTGACGCCCCGCTCGACGAGGCATTCGCCCCGCTGTTGTCCGGCGAGGCCGCGGTCACCATCATCGATGCCGATCGGCCGGTGGGCGTGATCACCCGGGCCGACCTCCTCGAGTACGTGGCGCATCACCGCTGATGACCCCGGCGCGTCCCGGCTTCGCGACCCGGGCGATCCACGTCGGCCAGGGTCCCGACGCTGCCACCGGGGCGGTGGTGCAGCCGATCCACCTGGCCACCACCTTCGCCCAGGAGGGGATCGGCCGCCACGGCGGCTACGAGTACGCGCGCAGCAACAACCCGACGCGCGAACAGCTGGAGACCTGCCTGGCGTCGCTGGAGACCGGCCGTCACGGCCTCGCGTTCGCATCGGGCCTCGCCGCCACGACCACGGTGATGCTGCTGCTCGAGCCCGGCGACCACGTTGTCTACATGCAGGACGCCTACGGCGGCACCTACCGGCTCTTCGACAAGGTGATGCGCCGCTACGGCGTCACCTTCACCCCTGTCGATGCCACCGTCCCGGGGGCGGTCGAGGCGGCCATGACCGAGCGCACCCGCCTGGTCTGGATCGAGACCCCCACCAACCCGTTGCTCCGCATCGTCGACATCACGGCCACCGCGCAGGCCGCACATCGTCACGGTGCTCGGCTGGCCGTCGACAGCACCTTCGCCACCCCGTACGCGCAGCGACCCCTGGAGCTCGGCGCCGACGTCGTCATGCACAGCTCGACGAAGTACCTGGGCGGCCACAGCGATGTCCTCGGTGGTTGCCTGGTGACCTCCGACGACGAGCTGGCGGAGCGCCTGAGATTCCACCAGAACGCCGCCGGCGCGGTGCCGTCGCCTTTCGACTGCTGGTTGCTGCTCCGCGGCCTCAAGACCCTGGCGCTGCGCGTGCAGCGGCACAGCGACAACGCGATGGCGGTGGCGCAGCACCTCGAGGCGCACGCGGCGGTGCGTGCCGTGCACCACCCCGGGCTCGCGTCGCACCCTCAGCATGAGCTGGCGGCGCGGCAGATGGGCGGGGTGTTCGGCGGGATGGTCTCGTTCGAGCTCGCGGACGAGGACGCGGCGGTCCGGGTTCTCGAGGCGCTGCGCCTGTTCACCCTCGCCGAGTTGCTGGGCGCTGTGGAGTTGCTGGCAGAGCACCCCGGGCTGATGACCCACACCTCCGTGCCGGCTGACGAACGGCGCCGGATCGGCCTCGGCGACAGCCTGCTCAGGCTGTCGGTGGGCGTCGAGGACATCGAGGATCTCCTGGCCGACCTGGACCACGCCCTGCAACAGGCCGGGTGAGGACGCGACAGAATCGAGGGCCGGGACGATAGGCTAGGGCGGTGACTCCTGACGATCTTCTGCGCTCCGAAGCCGAGGAACGGGTCGGCCTGATCTCCGGCCTGCAGTACGACATCGATCTCGACCTCAGCGGTGGTCCGGACGAGCCGACCTTCCGCAGCACTGTCGAGGTGACGTTCTCCGCCGCCCGGGAGGGGGCCTCGACGTTCGTCAACCTCGATGCCGCCTCGGTCAGCGAGATCGTTCTCAATGGGCGGCCGGTCGACGTCGGCGCCTTCTCAGACAACCGCATCGCCCTGGACGGTCTGGCTGAGAGCAACACCCTGCGGGTGGTCGCCGAGTGCAGGTACTCGCACACCGGGATGGGTCTCCACCGTGTCGTGGACCCGGCCGACGGCAAGGTGTACCTGTACACGCAGTGCGAGCCCTTCGAGGCCCACCGTGTCTTCGCGTGCTTTGACCAGCCCGATCTCAAGGCCACGTTCAGCCTTCGGGTCAGCGCTCCCTCGGACTGGACAGTGGTGAGCAATGCTCCCGTCGACCACACCGAGGACAGCGGGGGCGCGACCCTGACGGTCTTCAACCCCACCCCGCTGATGTCCAGTTACCTGGTCGCGATCGTGGCGGGACCCTACGCCCGGGTCACCGACTCCCACGAGGGGATCGAGCTCAACCTCTACTGCCGGCAGTCGCTGCGGCGGTACCTGGATGACGCGGAGATCTTCGAGATCACCAAGCAGGGGCTCACCCATTTCGCCGGGCGATTCAAGATGTCCTACCCGTTCGGCGGCAAGTACGACCAGCTCTTCGTCCCGGAGTTCAACGCCGGTGCCATGGAGAACGTGGCCTGCGTCACGTTCAACGAGGAGAGCACCATCTACCGGGGGCCTGTGCCGGCCACCGTTCTCGCCTGGCGAGCCGGGACGATCCTCCACGAGATGGCGCACATGTGGTTCGGCGACCTGGTGACCATGCGCTGGTGGGACGACCTCTGGCTCAACGAGAGCTTCGCCACGTACATGGGCAACGACGCCCAGGCGGAGGCAACCAAGTACACGTCCGCCTGGGTGGACTTCGCCAACGGTGACAAATCGTGGGCGGCGCAGCAGGACCAGCTGCCGACCACGCACCCGATCGCCGCGGATGTCCCGGACGTGAGCACCGGCCGCCTCAACTTCGACGGCATCAGCTACGCGAAGGGCGCGTCCGTGCTCCGCCAGCTGGTGGCCTGGGTCGGTGAAGAGGCCTTCTTCGGTGGCGTGCGCGACTACTTCAAGGAGCACCAGTGGGGCAACGCCAGCCTGCGCGACTTCCTCTCTCCCCTGGAGCGGCACTCCGGTCGCGACCTCGCGGAGTGGACCCGCCAGTGGCTCCAGACCGCGGGCATGAACGTGCTCCAAGCCGAGGTGGCCACCACCGCTGACGGCATGATCGAGAGTTGCGCCATCGTGCAGACGGCAGCCACCCCGCGGTTCCCGACGCTGCGCTCGCACCGCGTGGGGGTGGGCCTGTACGACCTGGACGACGACGGCCGCCTGGTGCGCATCGAGCGGCTCGAGCTCGACGTGGCCGGTGAGCGCACCGACCTCGAGGCCCTGCGCCGTCGCGCCCGTCCGGCCCTCCTGCTGCTCAATGACGGCGATCTCACCTTCGCGAAGATCAGGCTCGACGACGTCTCGACGCAGACCGTCATCGACCATCTCAGCGACCTCGACGATGCCCTGGCACGGTCACTCATCTGGGCCGCCGTCTGGGACATGACCAGGGACGGCGAGCTTCCCGCCAGCCGGTACATCGACCTGGTGGCGCGGCACGCACCGCACGAGCCGGTGCCCACCATGGTCGACGACATCCTTGGGGAGGCGGTCGGCGCCGTCGAGCTGTACAGCCATCCCGGCAACCGCGCCGCCTTGCGCGCCCGCGTGCACGAGACCAGCCAGGCCATCCTCGACAGGGCGGCTGCAGGGACGCCCCATCAACTCACCGCGCTGCGGGCCACCGTGACCACGTCCGACACCGAGGCCCAGCTGCGCAGGGCGGCCGGACTGCTCGAGGGTCGTGACCTACCCGCGGGCATGGTCGTCGACCAGGACCTGCGCTGGTTCCTGATCCGCCGGCTCGCCGCAGCGGGGTGGCTGGATGAAGCCGCCATCGACGCCGAGTCAGAGCACGACCGGACCGATGTCGGACTGCGCAAGGCGGCGGCGGCCTGCGCCGCCCGGCCGGATGGCGGTGCCAAGGAGGCTGCCTGGTCCCGCCTCATCGACCCGGAGACCCCCCTGGCGATGCAGAAGGCGCTGATCCGCGGGCTGCAGGAGCGCGGCCAGGAGGAGCTGTTCGCGCCGTTCCTCGAGCGCTGGGCGCAGATGGTGCCCCAGTACTGGCGCGAGCGCAGCTCGGAGGAGGCGGAGTTCTTCACCGCCGGCATGTACCCCGTCTACCGCGTCGACGATGGCGTCATCGCCGTCGCGGACAGGCTCCTCGAGGCCGGCGACCTCAAGGAGTTGGCGCGCCGTCTGGTGGTCGAGAGCCGGGACCAGACGCTGCGCCTGCAACGCGCCCAGGCTGCCGACGAGGCATCCGAGGCCGAGGTGGGCGCGCGCGCGTAGAGCGGTACGCTCAGGGTCGACGTTCGCATCCAACCCACGGACAGGTGAGATGACCTTCGACGCGTTCCTGCAGCAACTGCCCGACAGCGACCCCGGCGAGACGGCGGAGTGGCTGGAGTCGCTCGATACCCTCGTGGCCACCGAGGGCGTGTCCCGGGCGCGCTTCGTCATCGGCAAGCTGGCCGAGCGCGCACGCAGCCTGAACGTTGGCGTGCCCGCGCTGGTCTCAACCCCCTACATCAACACCATCCCGCCCGAGGAGGAGCCGTGGTTCCCCGGCGACGAGGAGATGGAGCGGCGGATCCGGCGGATCGTGCGCTGGAATGCTGCGGTCATGGTGACCCGCGCCAACAAGCGGAGCGACGGCATCGGCGGTCACCTCAGCACCTACGCGTCCTCCGCGTCGCTGTACGAGGTCGGGTTCAACCACTTCTTCCGGGGCAAGGACGACGGACGCCCCGGCGACCAGATCTACTACCAGGGCCACGCCGCGCCGGGCATGTACTCGCGCGCCTTCCTCGAGGGGCGGCTCACCGAGGAGCACCTCGACAACTTCCGTCACGAGGCGGCAGGCAAGGGCCTGAGCTCCTACCCACACCCGCGGCTGATGCCCGAGTTCTGGGAGTTCCCGACGGTGTCGATGGGCCTCGGCCCCCTCAACGCCATCTACCAGGCACGCTTCAACCGCTACCTCTACCAGCGCAAGATCGCCGACACCAGCGAGTTGCGGGTCTGGGCATTTCTCGGGGACGGCGAGATGGATGAGCCGGAGGCCACCGGCGCGCTCTCGCTGGCCGCGCGCGAGCAGCTCGACAACCTGGTCTTCGTGATCAGCTGCAACCTGCAGCGACTCGACGGCCCTGTCCGCGGTAACAGCAAGATCATCCAGGAGTTGGAGTTGGTCTTCCGCGGCGCGGGTTGGAACGTCGTCAAAGTGATCTGGGCCCGCGAGTGGGACCCGCTGCTCGCCCGCGACGTCGACGGCGTGCTCGTCGACAAGATGAACACGACCAACGACGGCCAGTTCCAGAAGTACTCGACCGAGACCGGCGCGTACGTGCGCGAGAACTTCTTCGGGCCTGATCCACGCCTGCGCCGGCTCGTCGAGCACCTCAGCGATGACGACCTGCGCCACCTGCGGCGCGGAGGCCATGACTACCGCAAGCTCTACAGCGCGTATCGGCTCGCCCTGGAGCAGAAGGGCGCCCCAACGGTCATCCTCGCGCACACCGTCAAGGGGTGGACGCTCGGCTCGCTCTTCGAGGGTCGCAACGCCACCCACCAGATCAAGAAGATCGGGGACACCGAGCTCAAGGCGTTTCGCGACAAGCTGCAGCTGCCGATCAGCGACAAGCAGCTCGACGAGGGCATCGCCCCCTACTACCACCCCGGCAGCCGCTCCGAGGAGATCGACTACCTGATGAGCCGCCGCCTTGCGCTCGGCGGACCGCTGCCCAAGCGCGTGGTGCGTGAGCGCCGTCTCCCCGTGCCCGGTGATGCGGTGTGGTCGGAGGCGATCAAGGGCAGTGGTGGACGAGCGGCGTCGACAACGGCGGCGTTCGGTGCCATCCTGCGCAACCTGCTCCGCGACCCGGAGGTGGGGGGGCGCGTGGTGCCGATCATCCCGGACGAGGCGCGCACGTTCGGGATGGACGCGCTCTTCCGTGAGGTGAAGATCTACGCGCCGTTCGGGCAGCGGTACGAGCCGGTGGACGCGAGCATGGTGCTGAGCTACCAGGAATCGCGTGATGGGCAACTGCTCGAGGAGGGCATCACCGAGGCCGGGGCGATGGGCACGTTCACTGCCGCGGGGACGGCGTATGCGACCCACGGCGAGCCGATGATCCCGTTCTACATCTACTACTCGATGTTCGGGTTCCAGCGTGTCGGCGACCTGGTGTGGGCGTTCGGTGACGCGCGTGGGCGCGGCTTCATGCTCGGCGGCACCGCCGGTCGGACGACGCTGAACGGTGAGGGGCTGCAGCACCAGGATGGTCACTCACCACTCCTGTTCTCAGCGGTGCCCAACTGCGAGGTGTACGACCCGGCCTACGCGTTCGAGGTTGCCGTCATCGTCCGCGAGGGGATGCGCCGCATGTACGAGCGCGGCGAGGACGTCTTCTACTACCTGACGCTGTACAACGAGAACTACCCCATGCCGCCGATGCCGGAGGGGGTGGAGGACGGCATCCTCCGCGGGCTCTACCGTCTCCAGGCCGCCCCTGAGGAGCGCACCCACACCATCCAGCTGTTCGCCAGTGGGACGGCAATGCAGGCCGCGCTCGAGGCGCAACGACTCCTCCTCGACCACGATGTCGCCGCGCACATCTGGAGCGTGCCGAGCTACCTGGCGCTGCGCAACGACGCGCTCGCCGTGGAGCGATGGAACCGGCTCCACCCTGAAGGCCCGCAGCGCACCTCGTACATCGAGGAGCAGCTCAGGGATGTCAGCGGTCCGGTGATCGCAGTCACCGACTACCAGAAGACGGTCGCGGAGCAGGTGGCGCGGTTCGTGCCCCAGCGCTTCGTGCCGCTGGGCACCGACGGGTACGGGCGCAGCGACACTCGGGCAGCGCTGCGGAGTCACTTCGAGGTTGACGCCCGCCACATCACCGTCGCCGCCCTCGATGCGCTCGCCGACGAGGAACGGCTACCGCGCCACCTCGTCACCGCCGCGCTCGAGGAGTACCGCATCCGCACCGAGGGGCTCGAACCGCGCCTGCTGTGAGGGCCGCACGCCGAGCGGAAGCCGCGCGCGGGCAAAGTGACAGACTCCATCGGGCGCGGGAACCGACTCGAACAGCACCGCCTCGTCAGCGGCGAACCCGGGCGTCGACGGCGCGACATCGACGAATCGCTGCCAGCCGTCCCGCGCTACATCGGGCCACGGTGAGCGCGGGCGGCCCAGCGTGCAGTGGGGCCGGAATGGCCGTTCCTCCACCGCGAAACCAGCAGCCGCCAGCGAGCGGCGGCACGCCAGGGCGCACGCAGCGAGGCCGGCGCGATCGCCCTCGACGCCCCACCAGAGGACCCGGGGTGCGTTCGCGTTAGGGAAGCTTCCGAGCCCACTGAGCTGAAGCTCCAGGGCGGATCTCCCCGCCAGGACCGGCGTCAGCACGCGCACCGCCAGCGCAGCCTCCTGGTCGGTGATGGTGCCGAAGAAATGCAGCGTGATGTGCGGGCTGTCCGCAGCCGTCCAGCGCACCGCCGGCACGCCGCCGACGAGGCCGCCGCGGAAGGAACGGAAGGCGTCCAGGGCCGGCCCCGCCAGCGGAATCGCGAGAAAGGCCCTCACGGGCTCGGCGTCGCGGTGGCCGCTGCAGCGGTTGCCGCGGGCGAGGCGCCGGCGGAGACGGCAGCGCAGGGATCGTCCCCCACGTTGCGGATGTAGATATGGATCTGCCCCGCGGCGCAGTCCTGGGCGAGCGACTCGAAGATGGCCTCACCAAACCAGGGTGGCCGCTCCTTCACGGTGTACGGCTGAGGGGCGTCGACGATGATGTGACTCAGGGTGAGCGTCGACGCGGTCGCCGCCTGGAGCTCGACGATGTCATAGCCCTGGGCGTCATGGACCGCGGGGTTGGTGTGCTGGCCCGGCTGCAGCGCCAGGACGGCGGCAGCGTAGCCGGGATCGTCACCCTGAACCTGTGAGCGCGGGATGGTGCCGAGGGCGCCTCCCTTCGACGCCGTGGCGGTGTCGTCGGAGTACTGGGACGCGAGCGTCGAGAATGCGCTCCCAGCGCTCAGCTTCTGCTCGATCTCCGCGGCGCGTTGCCGAGCGAACACGTCCTCGAGCTTCTGCTCGTTGAGTGAGGAGGTGATCTCGTCGCGCAACTGCGCCAGCGAGCCGCCGAGGCTGGCCAGCTGCGTCTGCAGCTGCGGCAGACCGCCGGCCGCCTGCACGTCGGCGTTCACCTGTGATTGCACCTCGGCGGCACTGGCGGCGACATGCGCGGCTGCCGCCTCCTGGGCGATGACCGTGTCGATGAGCAGGCTGCGCAGCACCGAGGCGCGCACCTGGGCGGTCATCGAGGGGTTGTTCGGCGGCCCCCCTGCCTGGGTCACCGCTGTCAGCGTGCTCTGCAGGCGCAACGCGAAGGCCGCGGCGGTGATGTCGGCATTGCCCACCCGTGCGATCACCTGCGGCGATGGCGTCGATGCGGGGCCCGTCGATGCGCACGCGGCGCACAGCAGGGCGCCGGCCGCGACAAGGATGGAGCAGCGCACCCGGCCAGTCTAGTCAGCGCCCCTCGCGGCGCGGCCGGGCGCTTGCGGACCGGTCGAGAAGCTGCCGCGGAAGCTCGGTGAGACGGCCACGACGATGGCGACCACACCGACGATGACGGCGCCGATCCCGATGACATTGAACAGCCCGAAAGCCCGCCCGGTCACGGCATACATCACCGTGCCCAACGGCTGAAGACCGGCGAAGAGCATCGCGTAGATACCCAGCAACCGGCCGCGCAGCGCCGGGTCGGCGTCGGTCTGGAGAAGCGTGGTCATCGAGGTGTTCATCGCCAGGAAGGAGAAGCTGATTCCCACCAGCGCTGCCAGGGAGATGCCGACGAGCGTTGAGTGTGCCAGCGTGAACAGGCTCAGCGCGTACACCGCCCCCCCGGCGAGCAGCAGTCGCCGACGTCCTGAGGTGTTGCCGACAGTGGCGATGACCACGCCGCCGACGACCCCGCCGACGCCTCCGACCGAGTACAGCAGCCCGAGGATCGCAGCGCCACCATGCAATTGCATTCTGGCCAGGACAGGCAGGAACGGCATGTACGAGACGCCGAAGAAGGCCAGCGCAGCGCACACGATGACGATGCCCCGGACCAGGGGTACGCGGCGCACCGCCCGCACGCCCTCGAGCAGCTCGCCGAGGGCCGTGGCACCCGCGGCCCGGGGTAGCGGAGCAACGTCGGGGATGACCGTGAGCAGCACCGCGAGGGGAGCGATGTATGCCACCGACAGGACCGCGAAGCACGCGCCCGGGCCAGCCGTCGCGATGAGCAGGCCGGCCAGCGATGGTCCGATGATGCGTGTCGCGCTCATCGCCGTCGAGCTGAGCGCCACTGCGTTGACGATGAGGTCGCGCTTGACCAGGTCGGCGACCATCGCCTGGCGGGTGGGCAGGTCGACGGAGTTCTGCCGACCCGTAGACGACGGCCACCACGATGATCGTCCAGAAACCGGCATGGCCGGTGAGCGCGAGGATCGCCAGCGCGCCCGAGCTGATCCCGAGGACGGACTGGGTGACCAGCAGGATGCGGCGACGAGGCAGCCGGTCGGCGAGCAGGCCGCCGCCCAGCGACAGCAGAACGGCGGGAAGACCGTCGGCGGCCGCGACGGCGGCGACCGCTGTGCTGCTGTGGGTGAGGTCGAAGACCAGGTACCCCAGCGCCACCACCTGCATCCAGGTGCCCAGCAGGGTCGGCCATTGGGCGATCCAGTACCAGCGAAACGCGCGAACGCGCAATGCCGGCGGCGGCCAGCGCCGCATCGGTGGCCCGGCGATCGGCAATGGCCCGACCGCCGGCGTGGTTCCCACCGCCGCCGTGGTTGCCGCTTCGAGCGGGTCGAGCTCCTCCATGCGGCCATCATGGCCGCGTCGGTTGCCCCTGAGCGTGCCGCAAACGCTCACATGGCGTTAGGCTCGGCGGCCGTGAGCGTTGGCCTCGTCATCTTCCTTGCGGCTCTCCAGGGTTCCACCGAGCTGTTCCCGGTGTCCTCGCTCGGCCACGCCGTGGTGGTCCCCGCGCTCTTCCACCTCGGCGTCGACCCGTCCGCGCGAAGCTTCGTGCCGTTCCTCGCCCTCCTCCACCTCGGCACCGGGTTCGCGTTGGTGATCCTCTATCGCGACGAGTGGTGGCGCATCGTCCGCGGGTTCCTGCGCGCCGCCGTTCGCGGCCGCATCGACACCGCCGATGAGCGGCTCGCCTACCTGCTCGTGGTGGGAACCATCCCCGCGGCCGTGATCGGCTTCCTGCTCGAGACACCGCTCAAATCCCTCTTCGCTCACCCGCGCACCGCCGCCATGTTCCTGGTCGTCAACGGCGCGATCCTCGCCGGTGCCGAGCTGATGCGCCGGCGCGAGGAGAGGCGCCGCGGCGGCGGCGACCGCGAGCGGCGGGAGGATCGCTTCGGAACCATCGGCGAGCTCAGCTACACGCGGGCGGGCCTGGTCGGGATATTCCAGGCGGCTGCGTTGTTGCCGGGCATCTCACGGTCGGGGGTCACCATGGCCGGTGGACTGCTCACCGGGCTGCGTCACACCGAGGCGGTGCGCTTCGCCTTCCTCCTGGCCACGCCGGTCATCCTCGGTGCCGGCCTCCTCGAGGTCCCCCAGCTGCCCGGCAGCGGGGCGCCGATCGGCCTCTACACTGTCGGGGCGGTCGTCGCCGGCATCCTCGCGTACATCAGCGCCCGCATCCTCGTCAAATACTTCGAGATCGGACGTCTCGACCCCTTCGCGGGCTACTGTGCTGCCCTTGGCGTGGTCGGCTTGATCGTCCTCCACTGACAGACAACAGGAGCCAGATGAACAATCGCACCCCGCTCGCCGCGATCCTCCTCGCCCTGCTGGGTGTCCTCTTCTTCGGGTTCGCGATCTTCTACGCGACGACGAGGACGGGACTGCTCGCCAGCGACACGACCATCCACTACAAGCACGCCATCCTCTGCGCAGTGCTCGGCGTCCTCTGCTTTGTCGCGGCCAACTTCGCGCGGCGACGCAACGCCTGAGGTCCTCCTCAGATCACCGCGGACTCGGTGACGGTCGCTCCCCGGCGGAACCGGCCGGGATCGAAGGGGGCGAGGTCGATGTCCATCGGCGAGCCGGTGATCTGCGCTGCCAGCAGGCGCCCGACGGCCGGGGCCTGCATGAAGCCGTGGCCGCTGAAACCGCAGCACAGCCAGAAGCCGGCCAGCTCCGATTCGCCGACGATCGCCTGGTTGTCGGGTGACACCTCGTAGAGGCCGGCCCAACCAGTCTTGATGCCGGCCTGCTCGAGCGCCGGCAACCTGTGGGTCGCGTGTTCGACGAGGTGCTCGAGGAACCCCCAGTCGACGCTTGTGTCGAACGATGACGGTTCCGCGGGATCACTCATGCCCAGCAGCAGCCCGTCACCCTCGCCGTGGAAGTAGAACGACGTCGCCACGTCGACGGTCATCGGCGGCTCGGGATCGAGGTGGAAGCGCTCGGTGAGGAAGAGGTGGCGTCGGAACGGCTTGACCGGCACTGCCACCGAGGCCAGCGCACCCACCGCCGCAGCGTAGGGGCCGGCGCAGTTGACCACCAGGGGGGTGGACACGCGCGTGCCGGCGGCGAGGACGGCGCGGACCGCGTCGCCGTCGCGCTCGATGGCGTCGACCCCGACGCCGTCGACAACCTGCGCACCCTGCCGGCGAGCTGCCGCGACGTACCCCGAGGTGACCTCGTTGGGACCGGCGAGTCCGTCGCTGGGGCAGAAGGTACCGCCGTGCACATCCTCGACGTTGAGTGACGGCGTGATCGCGGCGACCTCGTCGCGGCTCAGCACGCGAACGTCGCGCAGCCCGACCCGGTGCTGCATCTCGACATTGGCCGCGAGCTGGTCCATCTGCGCGGCACTGGTCGCGACGAAAAGGTAGCCGACCTGGCGGAGGTCAGCGGTCGCCCCCACCTCGTCATCGAAGTCCTCGAGAAGCCGGCGGCTGAGCATCCCCACGCGTACGTTGATCTCCGTGGAGAACTGCTGGCGCACGCCGCCGGCGCATCGCGCCGTCGATCCGGCACCGAGATCACCACGCTCCAGCAGGAGCGGCTTCATCCCCGTCCTGGCGAGGTGGAAGGCGAGGCTGCAGCCCACCACCCCGCCCCCGATGATCACGCAATCCGCGGTCGATGGCAGCTCCGTCACCGGCTAAGCGACCTGTGTGGCGGCGGCGCGGGGCAGTGGCTGGTCGCGCAGGAACGCGCCGATGAGGTCGAGCTGACGGCGCACATAGCTCTCCGTCCATCCATGGCCGGCGTCCTCGACGAGGCCAAGGCGCACGTGGCCCATCGACTGCACCGTGCCGCGCAGCAGCGGGACATCGACGATGCTGTCGTCCGCCGCGACGATGATGAGGACGTCGACCCCGCAGTCGCGCAGCGCCGCCACGTCGTCGCGGACCAGGCCGTGGAGGATCCACTCACGCAGCGCCCGCGGGTCGGCACGGAGCTGGTTGCGGAAGTTCATCTCTGCGGCCGAGCTGTCGACGTTGTCTCCCTCGACGAGCAGCCGCTTGTACAGGTCGCTGACCAGTCGCTGCCTGCTCAGCCAGCTGATCGCCGGGAAGATGCCCGGTGCCATGAACAGGCGCACTTGGAGATGGAACCGCCGCCTCACCAGGCGCGGAGCGAGCAGCGGCGTGTGCAGGAGCAGCCGGTCCACCGCCGCCGGGCGGCGTTTCAGCATCGCCATCGCCACCGACGAGCCGAGGCAGAGGCCGCCGAGGTCGTAGCGTTCGACCGCGGCGTCGTGGCACACCGCCTCGACCGCCGCGGCGAGCGCACCGGCGGTATGCCTGGCCCCGCGCAGGGGATCCGACGCCCCACATCCCGGCAGGTCGGGGATCACCAGGGTCCGCATCGTGGCCAGCTCGTCGAACCAGGTCTCGAAGTTCTCGGCGGACCCGAGGAAGCCGTGGCAGAGCACCAGCGGAGGTCCGGCGCCGCCGACCAGGTACCGGATCGGTGCTCCCCGGTGCACGACCACACGCTCGTTCAGCGTCATGTGAGGCTAGGGCGCGTCGGTGTCGATCTGGGCACGCTGGAGACGACCGCTGTAATCGATGTAGATCGACTTCCACTCGCTGAACTCGTCGAGAACGTGGCCGCCCGCCTCACGATGCCCGTTGCCGGTGTTCTTGGTGCCACCGAATGGCAGCTGGATCTCGGCGCCGATGGTCGGCGCGTTCACGTAGACGATCCCGGACTCGAGCTCGTCGATGGCGCGGAACGCGTGGCGCAGATCGTTGGTGTAGATGCTGAGGCTGAGACCGAACTGCGTCGAGTTGGCGGCCGCCAGCGCTTCATCGAGGGAATCGACGGGGAGGACCGCCGTGGTGGGGCCGAAGATCTCCTCCTGCGCGATCCGCATCGATGGCGAGACATCCGCGAACACCGTCGGCGTGTAGAAGTAGCCCTGCGCCAGGTCGCCGGCCTGTGCGACCTCGCCGCCGGTGAGCAGCCGGGCGCCCTCCTGGACCCCGATCTCGGTGTACTCGTGGATGCGACGCAGCTGGGCCTCGTTGATCACCGGCCCGACGTCGATGTCCTCATCGAGGCCGTCGCCGAGACGCAGCGCGCGGGTCCGGCCGACCAGCGTGTCGGTGAACTCGTCGAGCACGGCGCGCGCGACGATCAGCCGCGACGACGCGGTGCAGCGCTGGCCGGCCGTGCCGAAAGCCCCCCAGAGGGCACCCTCGACGGCGAGCTCGATGTCGGCATCCTCCATCACCACGATGCCGTTCTTGCCACCGAGCTCGAGCGACACCTTCTTGAGCATGGAGCCACACGTGGCCGCGATCAGTCGCCCGGTGTCTGCGCTGCCGGTGAAGAAGATCGCCGTTGTCCCGGGGTGACGGACGACGGCCTCACCGGCCTCCTCGTTACCGAAGACGACGTTGATGACCCCGGCAGGCAGGCCCGCCTCCTCGAGGATCTCCACGAAGCGAAGCGCACACAGGGGGGTGTCCTCGGCAGGCTTGAACACCACGGTGTTCCCGGCCATCACCGCGGGAAAGATCTTCCACGACGGGATCGCGACCGGGAAGTTCCAGGGTGTGACGCAGCCGACCACGCCGAGTGGCTGGCGCATGGTCATCGCCCATTTGTTGCGCAGCTCGCTGGGCACCGTCTCACCGAATGCGCGGCGGCCTTCACCGGCGATGAACTTGCCCATGTCGATTGCTTCCTGGACGTCGCCCCGTGCCTCGGTGAGCACCTTGCCCATCTCGCGCGTCATCAGCCGCGCGATCTCTTCCTTGCGCTGCTCGAGGATGGTCGCCGCAGCGAGGATGATCTCCCCGCGCCTGGGCCACGGCGTGCCGCGCCAGCCGCGCAGCGCGCGCTGCGCGGCTGCCACGGCGGCGTCGACGTCGGCCGCCGAGCTCTGCGGGAACACGCCGACGACCTCCGCCCGGCGCGCCGGGTTGCGGGACTCGAAGGTGCGCCCGCTGGCCGCCTCGCGGCGCTCCCCGCCGATGAGGTTGCCGGTCTCGATCACCGGCTCACCGGCGATCATCGTCCCAACTCCGCGGCGACACAGCTCTCGAGGATGTCCAGGCCGCGGTCGAGGTCGGCCTCGCCGATGGTCAGCGGGGGCAGCAGACGGACGACGTTGTCGTCGATGCCGCAGGTCAGCACCAGGAGATCCTTCTCAACGCAGCGTCGCTGGATACCGGCGGCAAGGTCGGCTGCGGGTTTGCCGTCGCGCATGAACTCGACGCCGATCATCAGGCCCAGGCCACGGACGTCGCCGACCTCGTCGTAGCGATCCGTCCAACCAGAGAGCCGGGACATCACGCGAGTGCCGAGCGAGGCCGCCCGCTCCGGCAGCTTCTCGCTGCGCAGTGTCTCGATCACCGCCACGGCCGCGGCGCACGCCACTGCATTGCCCCCGAACGTGGTGCCGTGCTCACCCGGGTTCCAGGCCGACATCACCGAGTGGGTTGCCGCCAGCCCGGCAATGGGCAGCCCGTTGCCGAATGCCTTGGCCACACACATGATGTCGGGGCGCACACCACTGTGCTCGACGCAGAAGAACCGGCCAGTGCGGCCGAAGCCGCTCTGCACCTCGTCACACACCAGCAGGATGCCGTGCTGGTCACAGATCTGGCGGAGTCGTGGCAGGAACGAGGGCGGTGGAACGACGAAGCCACCCTCGCCCTGGAGCGGCTCGACGATGATCGCCGCCACCGTGTCGCTGGGGACGGTGGTCTTGAAGAGGTGCTCGATCTCATCCCCGCGCGCGATCGGGCACTCCTGCTGGGGACCGTGGTCGCAGTAGCGGAAGCAGTGGGGGTAGCGAACGTGGTGCACGCCGGGAAGGAATGGTCCGACGCCGGTGCGGTATTTGGCCTTGCTTGCAGTCAGGGTGATCGCGCCGTACGTGCGCCCGTGGAAACCGCCGGTGAAGGCGATGATCTCGGTGCGGCCGGTGGCCCGCCGGGCCAGCTTGATGCTCGACTCCGTGGCCTCGGCGCCGCTGTTGTTGAGGAACACCTGGTCGAGCCCATCCGGCGTCACCGAAACCAGTGCAGCTGCGGCCTCGATCATCTTGGGGTGCAGAGTGGTCACCGAGGTGTGCCAGAGCCGGTCGACCTGCTCGTGCACTGCCCGCACCACCGCCGGGTGGAGGTGGCCGAGACTGGTCACGCCGATGCCGCACCCGAAATCGAGCACATCGCGGCCGTCGACGGTATGCAGGTGCGCACCGATCGCGTGGTCCACCACGAGGTCGGTGTACCGTGAGTAGGCTGGCGAGATCAGCTCGGCGTCGCGCTCTCGCCACACGCCGGCGCTCTCACCGTGGCGGACGGCAAGGTCGGTCACCGCGTTCCTCCTCCATGACGGGCCCGCGGTCTCTTGGGGTTGCGCGGCCAGGAAGCAGGGTAGCGCGTGAACTCAGCGTTTGGCAGGAGCGGCCCGTTCCGCCTGGCCAACGCGGCCGATGCTGAGGAAGCCGGCGAACATGACCGCGATGCCCACCGCTTCGTAGACGCCAAGAGTGTCGAGCGACGCCCCGGCAATCTTCGCCGCACTGAACCCGGCGGCGATCACGAAGGCTCCTGCGGTCAGCAGCGCGTTGCAGATGACCCGGTCAAGTCCGCCGCGGTCGCGGAGCAACCTGTAGGCGGACCAGGCCGAACCGCCGACCAGGATCAGTGTGCCGAGGATGTTGAGGACGACCGCACCGAGCTGCAGGAGGGAGCCGTGCGCGATGGCGTCGCCCAGGACACCGGAAGAACGGACCAGGCGGGAGGTGTCCACCGGGACGAGGGCGGCGTCGACGGCGAGGACAACCGTGACCACCGAGAGCGCCAACGTGGCGGAGCGGGCGACGCGCGACGGTGCGAGCAGGAACAGTGTGCCCATCGAGAGCCAGATGACCCCGAGGACACCGCCGAGCAGGTAGAACGCGCGGAAGAGCGGGGCGTCGAAGCCGACGCGCTCGCCGGCGGCCTGGCAGGCGGCGGCGGCGGCGAAGATCAGCAGACCGGCAGTCCACGCGGCAAACGCCGGCCGGCCGGTCAGCGTGAACCGCGTGAACACGACCCAGGCGAAGACGAAGCTGACTACAGACGCGAGGATGGCGCCCATCACCCCGGCCCCCCTGCGCGATCTCTCAACATCGCTTTGCAATCCTTCATCTCTGACGCGGCGTTTGACGCGAAGCGGACAGCCCGCAGCGGCTGTCAGGTTTGACAGTGGCGCCCAGTGACGTGTAGATAAGCACACCTAGTCCACAGTCCACTCCGGGGAGAGTTACATGAGCTTGTCCAAAAGGCTGCTGCCGGTCGCGGGAGCCGTCGGGCTGATCGCTCTGTCGGCATGCGGTACGTCTACCAACACCACGACCAGTAGCAGCGGGGGTGGCGGGATCGCCTCGTGCAAGGGCACGGTCACCGTCGCCACCGACCTTCCGCTGACCGGCGGAGATGCCACCGACGGACCGTTCCCGGCGTACGCGGCCCAGCTGGCCGTCGAGCAGGCGAACGCCAACAAGGTCCTCGGCGGCTGCACGCTGAAGTACGTCAGCAAGGACGACTCCTCGGTGGCCAAGAACGGTCACGACCCGGCGCAGGGAGCTCAGAACATCACCGCGCTTGCCGCCGACTCCTCGGTGATGGGCGTGGTCGGCCCATTCAACTCGAGCGTCGCCCTGGCCGAGATCCCCAAGGCCAGCGCCGCCCACCTGGCGCTGATCAGCCCGTCCAACACCAACCCCTGCCTCACTGCTGTCGTGGCCGTGTGCAGCGACCCGACCATCAAGATCGACACGGCGTCCCTGTACCAGGGCCCCCACACCTACTTCCGTGTCATCGCCAGTGATGTGCAGCAGGGCGACATCCTCGGCTACATCGCGGCCAAGGTCGTCAACGCCACCAAGGCGTACGTCATCGACGACCAGGAGGCCTACGGTCGTGGGCTGGCGCTCCTCTTCACCAAGGCGTTCACGTCGGGTGGCGGCACCGTCGTCGCCGCCACCAGCCTGCCGGGCTCAACGACGACCTTCGCGACCCAGATGAGCGACGCGCGGAGCAAGGGCGCAGAGGTCATCTTCTTCGGCGGCACCACGGGCAACGGCTGTGGCCTGGTTCGCCGGGATATGGCCTCCGCCGGGCTCAGCATCCCGCTACTTGGCGGCGACGGTTGCCAGGACACCAAGTTCATCACCGATGCCAACTCCGGCTCGAAGTCCACGGCCGCCGACGGGGCTGAGGCGACCAGCGCGCCGGACGTCACCAAGCTGGCCAGCTCGGCGAAGTTCTACTCGGATTACGCCAAGAGCTATTCCAGCCTCGCGGCTCCCTACAACGACGCCACCAAGGAACCGTACAGCGCCTACGGCTACGACGCCATGAACGTGCTCATCCAGGCGATCAAGGCAGCGGTCAACGCCAACGGGGGGCAGCTGCCCTCTGACTCGCAGGCGTTCCGTGACGCCGTGGTGGCCCAGCTGCACAACACCTCGTATGACGGTGCGCTGGGACACACCAGCTTCGACTCCAACGGCGACACCACCAACACCGGGTTCACGCTCTACAAGGTGAGCGGCCCCGCCTGGACCACGGTGAACACCTACGCGGTCGACACCAGCGGCAACGTTTCGGTCAAGGGCTAGCCTCAGCTGAACCAAAGGGGAGAGCGCGGCGTGCGCTCTCCCCTTTTTCCGTTACGCGTCCCGGAGACCGCATGACAGAGGCAGAGGGGTCTGCGCCGAGCGGGTCCTCGGACCCGGTCGTCAACTCGGTAACCGGCAGACGGTCGCTGGTCGTGGCCGAGGGATTGGCGCCGCGGCCCCGCCCCACCGGCGGTGTTGCCCGAGCCTCGCTGCCCCTCCTGCGGGTCTTGTACCGCGAGGTCTCCCATTGGTTCGCCCTGATCCTCGTCGCCGTGATCCTGGTGGCCGCGGTGGCGGTGCTCCACAGCGGCGGCACCCGGCTCATGGGCGAGCAGATCAGGAACGCGATGGTGCTCGGCGCCATCTACGCGCTGGTGGCCATCGGGTACACCATGGTCTACGGCATCATCGAGCTGATCAACTTCGCCCACGGCGACGTGTTCACGCTCTCCGGGTTCTACGCGATCATCTTCGCCGACAAGCTGCGCCTCGACTCGCTGGCGACCGGCAGCTTCGGTGGACTGGTGCTGGCCCTGCTGATCATCTTCCCGCTCTCGATGATCGCGGCCGGTCTCACCGGCATGGCCATCGAGCGCGTCGCCTACCGGCGGCTGCGCGACGCGCCGCGGCTGGCCCCGCTGATCACCGCGATCGGTGTCTCCTTCGTCATCGAGGGCGTGATGCTGGTCAAGTTCGGCCCCGACAACACGCCCACCGGCAATGCCAACTGGATCACCGGACAGGCATTCCAGGTCGGCGGCGTCTCGGTGGGGACCAAGGACATCTTCGTGGTGGGCATGGCGCTGGCGTTGATGTTCGGACTGGGAGCGTTCGTGCGCGGCACCCGCCTCGGCAAGGCGATGCGCGCCACCGCCCAGGATCGGTCGGCCGCCCTGCTGTGCGGCATCAACATCAACCGAACCATCTCGGTGACGTTCTTCATCGGCTCGGCGCTGGCCGCCGCCGCGGCGATCATCTACAGCATCAACTACGGCGACGTGAAGTTCAACCTCGGCTTCCGCCTCGGCATCATCGCCTTCACCGCGGCAGTGCTGGGCGGCATCGGGAACATCGTCGGAGCCGGGGTGGGCGGCTTCCTCATCGGCATCATCTATGTGTTCGGCGGTCAGCTGGCCGGCGGGGAGTGGAGCGAGGCGCTCATCTTCATGGTGCTGGTGCTGATCCTGACCTTCCGCCCGGTGGGCCTCTTCGGCGTGGACGTCACCACCCGTGCTTGAGCGGTTCTTCCGTCCGTTCCGTCCGGGCAGCCGCGTGCAGGGCACAAGCGTGTACTGGGTGCTGGCGATCGCCGCCGCGATCCTGCTGCTGATGGGCTGGTTGTTGCCCTGGTTCACCGGTCCCTTCTCCGCCGGCGCAGGTTTCAGCCCGCAGGACGTGGTCAGCTCCGCGCCGACCGGGGTCGGCTCTGTGCTCATGTACGTCCTGGGCATCAGCATGCTCATCCTGGTGCTGTCGCCGGTGGCCGAGCTGCTGGGTCGGTCGCGAGGATTTACCTTCGGACCCCGCGCACAGCGCGCCCGTCTGATCGCCGCGCTCGCCGGCGCGGTGCTGACGATCGTGATCTGGTTCCTCGTCGACGTCGCCAACGAGGAGCCGCTCTTCGGCACGCTCGCCACCCAGACCACCACTGACTCCGCGGTCTGGCTGAACATCTACGGCTACGGGCTCGCCGCCATCGCCTACGGCGCGCGCCAGTGGGTGCTGACCAAGCCCAACCTGGCGTTCGGTGTCGCCGCGCTCCCATTCGGCGCTCTGCTGCCTCTGATGTTTCACCAGGCACCGGACTTCCTGCTGTGGGCCGCCCAGTTCCTCGGCATCTACATGCTGCTCGGCCTCGGCCTCAACGTCGTCGTGGGCTTCGCGGGCCTGCTCGACCTCGGCTACGCGGCCTTCTTCGCCATCGGTGCCTACGCGTGCGCGTCACTCTCGTCCCCGGCGCACCACATCTACCTGCCGCTGTGGCTGCTCATCTTCGTCGGCGCAGCCATCGCGTCGGTCTTCGGGGCGATCCTCGGCGCCCCCACGCTGCGCCTGCGCGGTGACTACCTGGCCATCGTCACGCTGGGGTTCGGTGAGATCGTGCCCGACCTCGCCACCAACAATGTCTTCAACCTGACCGGCGGACCCAACGGGATCTCGGGGATCAGCCAACCACGCTTCCTGTTCTTCAACTTCGCCAGCACCCCGGCCTGGTACTACCTCTCCGTCCTGCTGGTCGTGATCGTGGTGGTGATACTGCTGCGAAACATCCAGCATGCCCGCGTCGGTAGGGCCTGGGTGGCGCTGCGCGAGGACGAGGTCGCCGCTGCGGCGACCGGCATCAACACCACCACCACCAAGCTGCTCGCGTTTGCGATCGGCGCCTCGGTGAGCGGGCTGGCCGGGGCGTTCTACGGCTCGCTGATCACCATCGTCTCGCCGGAGGACTTCAGCTTCTCCATCTCGATCGCCGTGCTGAGCATCGTGGTGCTCGGCGGCATTGGCAACATCACCGGCGTGATCCTGGGCAGCTTCGTGCTGACCTTCGTCATCTTCTGGGCGCTGCAGCACATGAACGAATGGGCCACCACGCTGAGCCAGACGGTGAACGTGCCCGGGTTGGCCACCATCAACTTCAGCTCGTACACGTACATCGTCTACGGTGTGGCGCTCATCCTGATGATGCTGTTCAGACCGGGGGGGCTGCTGCCCAGCCGGGCGAGGCGGATCGAGCTGCAGAGCAGCCACGGCGAGTCGGAGTCGCTGGCGGCCGTACAGGGCCGCGCCTGAGATGGCGCTGCTCGAGGTCACCAGCCTGACCAAGCGGTTCGGTGGCCTGACCGCGGTCTCCGACGTCACCTTCAACCTCGCCCCGCGCGAGATCCTCTCCATGATCGGGCCCAACGGCGCCGGCAAGACCACCGCCTTCAACTGTGTGACCGGCTTGTTTCCGATCACCTCGGGCGAGGTCAGCCTCGACGGGGTCAGCATCGCCGGCCTGCCGCCGCACCGCATCACCCAGCTCGGCATCGCGCGCACCTTCCAGAACATCCGCCTCTTCTCGTTCATGACCGCGCTCGACAACGTCATGGTCGGCGCGCACTGGTGGATGAAGCAACGCGTGTGGGATGGCGCCCTGAAGACGCCCCGCGCACGGAACGAGGAGCGGTCGGTCGAGGAGTGGGCGTACGACCTCCTCGACCAGCTGGGCATCGCGCGATACGCGGGGGCGTACGCACGCGAGCTTCCCTACGGCCTGCAGCGTCGTCTCGAGATCGCGCGCGCGCTCGCCACCCATCCGCGCCTTCTGCTTCTCGACGAGCCCGCGGCGGGCCTCAACCCCCAGGAGAAGAAGGAGCTGATGGCCTTGATCTCCCGCCTGCGCGACGAGGGACTCACCATCTTCCTGATCGAGCACGACATGAAGGTCGTCATGGAGATCAGCGATCGCATCGTGGTGCTCGACCACGGCGAGAAGATCACCGAAGGCCTTCCCCAGGAGGTACGCAACAACCCGCAGGTGATCGAGGCGTACCTCGGGCAGGGGGCCGCGAACACCATGGCCACCGGCCCATGACCACGCTCGAGACGGCGCCGGCCCCGGAGCGCGCCTCCGAAGGGACTCCGGTCCTCGAACTGCGTGACGTCGACGTCTTCTACGGCCGCACCCAGGCGCTGCGTGGCGTCTCGTTGACCGTCAACCAGGGCGAGATCGTCGCCCTGATCGGCAGCAACGGCGCCGGCAAGAGCACCACGCTGCGCACCATCAGCGGTTTGATCCGCCCGTCAAAGGGGGACGTGCTGCTCCGCGGGGAGCGCATCTCCGGCTACGGGTCGGAGAAGATCGCGCGCCTGGGCGTCGCGCATGCCCCGGAGGGTCGCCGCCTCTTCAGCCGCCTGACGGTGCGCGAGAACCTCGAGATGGGTGCGTACGCTCGGCGCGACCGCGGCGGCATCCGCAGCGACTTCGAACGCGTCTACCAGCTGTTCCCGCGCGTCAAGGAGCGCAACCGGCAGCTCGCCGGGAGCCTCTCAGGTGGCGAGCAGCAGATGGTGGCCATCGGCCGCGCGCTGATGGCCAGGCCGACCGTGCTGCTGCTCGACGAGCCCTCGCTCGGCCTCGCGCCCATCGTGGTCGACAGCGTGTTCGCGGTCATCAAGGAGATCAACGACGATGGGACGACGGTCTTGCTGATCGAGCAGAACGCCCTGCTGGCGCTCAACACCGCCCGGCGGGGTTACGTCCTCGAGAACGGCGAGGTCGCCATGCAGGGGCCGGCCAGCACCCTGCTGAACTCGGCGGACATCCAGCGCGCCTACCTGGGGATGTGACCGACTGCCGCACACCCGTTTGGTTCGTGTCACCATTGACAGTAGCGACAGCCCACTGAGAGGACAGGGGTGACACGGCAGACGAAGATCGCCACGACGCCATCGGAGCTCGCTGCCGAACCGGCGGACTCCTACGAGCTCAGTCGCGAGGCGCTGGCCGCGGCGTTGCCCGACATCACCGACGTCACCGCCGACCTGGTCGGCTGGGCGAGCGCCAGCCAGGCCCACGAACGCGCCGGGCGGTCGCTGCCGCAGATGCGCCGCGTGCTGGCGGCGGCGCTGGGCGTGCCCGACTCCGCCCTGGCGCGGATGCGCGAGGAGGACGTCACCCGCGCCGTCGACCGGTTGCGCGCCCTCGTCGAGCAGTGCTCCCGGCTCGCCGGCCAGGTCACCGTGGACGAGCTCACCGAGACCTTGCGGCGCGGCGCCGGGATGGCCGCGCTGCAGCGGGAGATCGACCGGAGCCGCCGGCTGGCGGGGAAGGGCCTGGCAGTGATCTTCATCGACGTCGACGGGCTCAAGGCTGTCAACGACCGTGACGGACACGCCGCCGGTGACGAGAGGCTGCGCGCCACCGTGGTCGCCATCCGCGAGCGACTGCGCTCGTACGACCTGGTGATCCGGTATGGCGGTGACGAGTTCGTGTGCGTCCTCACCCACAGCAGTGCGGCCGACGCCGCGCGCACCGCCGAGACGCTGCGCGCGCACGTCGCCGAGCGCACCGGCGGGGCCATCAGCGTGGGCATCGCCGCGCTCGAGCCGGACGACTCGGTCGACGCGCTGGTCCAGCGCGCCGACGCGGCCCTGTACGCTGGTCGTCGTGAGCGCGCCGGCCGCACGGTTCGAGGTGCCCGTCGCTAACCACGCAGCGTGCGCGCCGCCACCACGCCGGCGGCGACGACGATGAAGAGCCCGTACTCCCAGATCAGGCCCTGACTGCGCCGGCGGGTGAACAGCGCGGCGAGCAGGCCTCGCAGGCCATACCACATCACCAGCAGGAGCCCGGCGCGCACCGTGTCGCGCCCCACGCCCGGCAGCACCAACACCAAGCCTGCCATGAGCCCCGCGATCAGCAGAGCACCGGCGACGGCCACCGCGCCGCGCAGCTCCTCGGTGAGGAGCGCGTCCGCGGTCACAAGCAGGACGGCGCCACCGGCCAGCGCCGCGCTGGCCGTCCGGGAGAGGTCGCCGTCGTAGGCGGCGAGCAGCAGTGGCGCCAGGACGATCACCCCGGTGCCGTCCCGCAGGAGCCGTGCCGCGGTCCCCTCGCGGCCGGCGGCGCGCAGGCCGCCGAGGTGCGGCACGCCGCCAACCACGAGAGCGGCCACCAAGCCGGCAGGTAGGCGCAGCAGCAGGTCGCCGGTGCCCGCCAGCACCGTGACAAACGCCGCGATGGCCGCGACCGGGAGTGCGGTCGCCGCGATCGCGTGACGCAGGTCACGCCCGTAGACGAGCCAGTCGTAGAGCACCAGTGTCAGGGCGGTGGCCGCGGCCAGGGCACCGGAGGCGATGACGCTGGTGCGCAGACCCAGGACCTGAGGACGGAGCGCGGCGACCACGGCGCACACCGCCATGCCGAGGGCGGTGTGCACAAGTGGCAGGGGAACGTCAGCGAGGGAGTGCACCTCCCCGCCGACGCCGAGGGCAGCGCGGGCGCTGTCCGCGTAGAACGCGTTGCCGCGGCGGCGCCGCGTCGGACGGTTGTCCATCGGTCTCCTGTGCCCCGCAGGGGCGTGGACCCGTGAGCAATCAGGCGGAGCTCGTGCCCTCGCGACCGTAACTGTCCTCGAGTCGCACCACGTCGTCGATCTCGGGCGACGAGACCTCGAAGAGGTCGGTGTCCTCGACGGCGACGAACCGGTGCCGGCGCCCGGGGCGCACGCGCGCACTCATCCCCGGCGTGAGCCGATGCACACGGACCTCGCCGGCCTCGTCCTCGAGGACGAGGTCGAGCAGGCCGGATGCGATGAAGATCGCCTCGTCCTTCTGGACGTGGTACTGGAGGCTGAGCTGATGACCCTTGTCGACGTGGATCATCTTGCCGAGGTACCGGTCGGTGATTGCCCAGCGCAGCTCGTGGCCCCATGGCTTGTCGACGCGGTTGCAACCCGCCGGCTGCACCTCGGACGCCGGCTGCCGCTCAGCCACGGTGCTCGTCCGTGTCGGGGGCCTGGACGCCGACATGATCCTCGAGCGCGTGCAGGAGCTGGTCCACGCGCACACGGTCGCTGGCCTCGCTGTAGACGCGCATCAGCGGTTCCGTGCCGCTCATGCGCAGCAGGGCCCATGACCCGTCCTGGAGGTAGAACTTGAAGCCGTCGTCGGTGCGCGTGCGTACCACTGCCTGGCCGGCGAGCTGCGTGGGTGCATCCTTGCGCATGCGGTTGTAAACATCCCGTTTGCGGTCCTCGTAACCGTCGCGCTCGAAGCGGATGTCGTCGCGGCTGTAGGCGTGGGGGCCCACCAGCTCGAAGAGATGAGCGAGGATCTCGGACAACGGCTGCTCGTACTCCACGATCATGTTCGCCACCATCAGGCCCGCGAGGATCCCGTCGCGCTCGGGGATGTGTCCGCGGAAGGCGAAACCTCCCGACTCCTCGCCGCCAAGCAGTGCGTCGGTCTCGCGCATCGTGGCCCCGATGTACTTGAAGCCAACAGGCATCTCGTGCACGGTCGCTCCGAAGCGCTCGCCGAGGGCGTCGACCATGGTGGTGGTGGTCAGCGACCGGACGATGTCACCACGCTCACCGCGCTTCTCGAGCAGGTACATGGTGAACAGCGCCATCACCTCGAGCTGGTTCACGTAGCGGCCGTTCTCGTCGATGATGCCGACGCGATCGGCATCGCCGTCGTTGGCGATGAGCAGGTCATGGCCGCGTTCGGCCATCAGCGCCATCGCCTCGGGCATGTACCGGTCGATGGGCTCGGGGTGCATGCCGCCGAATCCAGGGTTGCGCTCCCCGTGCAGCTCCGTGACCATGGTGCTGCCGCCGCTCAGCACGTGTGCGATCAGGCCGGCGCCGGCACCGTACATGGCCTCGTGGGCGACGCGGAGTCCCGCCGCCCGCAGCCGCGGCAGGTCGACCATGCGCCCGAGCTGCGCGCAGTACGACGGCAGAGGATCGACCAGGCGCACCAGGCCTGCCTTCACCGCCTCGTCGAAGGGCATCGTCTTGATGCCCTTGCTCAGCGCCCGCACGGTGTGCTTCTCCAGCTCGGCGACGACCTCGGGCGAGGCCGAGCCGCCGAAATCCGGCTTGTACTTGAGCCCGTTGAACTCCATCGGGTTGTGGCTCGCGGTGACCACGATGCCGCCGGCCGCGCCCTGCTCTACCACCGTCCAGGACACCGCTGGGGTCGGCGTGACTCGATCGAGCACGGTGACGCTGATGCCGTTGGCGGCGAGGACCCTGGCGACCTCACGTGCGAAGAGCTCGGCGCAGTAGCGAGCGTCATGGCCGACCACGACGCGGCGTGATTCATTGCCCAGGTAGGCCGCGACACCCTGGGCCACGGCGCGGACGTTCTCGTACGTGAAGTCATCCCCGACGACCGCTCTCCATCCGTCGGTTCCGAAGTGAATCTCAGCAGTCATCAGCGCGCATTCTGCCCGATGGAGGGTCGCCTTCGACCGCCCCGCGAGCCTGCGGCCGCCGCCGGATCCAGTTGCTACGATGCCGCCATGCGGCGCGTCGATCGACTTGTCGGGATCGCCTGCGCCGGCTCCCTGCTGGTGGTCGCGATGACCGGGTGCGGCGACGAGACCAAGCTTCCCGAGGCTCCCTCGGCGACCGCGTTCGCCACCAGCACCGTGTCCATCCTGCAGCGGAGCAATGCCGCGGCCCGCATCGACCCCGCCTCGGTCACCTTCAAGCTCGATGACGCGCGCTCGCTCGTCGTCACCCTGACGGTCCGCTCGACCGCGAGGTCGATCATCGCCCTCAGCATCCGCGGTTCCCTGTACGACCCGCACCACGCCCTGGTCGGCGACGTCACCGGCGCGCAGATCAACATCCAGCCCAACGCCACCGCCGCCATGCAGCTCAATGGGCCGACCCCGCTGGGGACGATCGCCTCGGCGACGTTCGAGCTGACCGCCAAACCGACGGCGGCCTGATCGCGCCCGCGCGGTCAGAGCAGGTCGGTGCGACCCTCGCTGCGCAGCGCCTCGACGACCGTCTTCACGTCCTGCGAGGCGTCCGCGGCCATCACCAGCAGAGCATCGCCGGTGTCGATCACCACCACGCCGTCGAGGCCCAGCACGGCCACCGTGCGGTCGCCGGGCGCGTCGACGAGGCAGTCCGATGAACCGAGGAAGAACGCGTTGCCCCGGGCAACGTTGCCCTGGCCGTCCGCCGTCGCCGCTCGGGCGGCGCGAAGCTCCGACCAGGAGCCGAGGTCGGACCAGCCGAACCCGGCGCGGACCACCGTCAGGCGATCGCTGCGCTCCATGACGAGCGGGTCGACGGCGATCGCGGGCAGCGAGCTGTAGATCTCACCCGCCCGCTGCTCGTCGCCGGCCGCCCTGGCGTCGACCACCTGGCGCAGGCCTTCGTCGAGCCCTGGGTCGGCCTGCGCGAGCTCGTCGAGGAACGCGCCGGCGGTCCAGGCGAACAGGCCCAGGTTCCAGAGATGGGTGCCATCCTCGAAGAACCGCGTCGCCTGGTCGAGGGGCGGCTTCTCGACGAATGCCGTGGCATGCGCGGCTGGGAGGGCCGCGGCGGCGGCGGTCAGGATGGGGTCACGGGCTGGCCCGGACGGAGCCGCCCAGCGCTCGGGGGGCTCGGCCTCCCCCACCGCGATGTAACCGAGCCCGGTCGCCGGGGAGGTGGGGGTCAGCCCCACCGTGGCCAGGCCGCCGGTGACCGCCGCCCAGCCGGCGACCGCGAGGACCGCGGCACGATAGGCCTCAGGATCGTCGACGTGGTGGTCGGCGTGGACCGAGACCACGAGGGCGTCGGGGTCTGCACGCGCGATCTGGTGCACAGCCAGCCCGAGGGCGGGTCCGGTACCCCGCGCGGTGGGCTCGGAGATGATCTCGGCCGGCGTCGAGGTCCGGCCCAGCACCGCCGCACATGCCTCGGCCTGGGCTGCGGCGGTGACCACGTGGATCGCGTCGGCGAGCGGGGCGATCCGTGCCACGGTCGCCTCGAGGAGCGTGCGGCCGTCAGCCGCCAGGGGAAGGAGATGCTTGGGCAGCGCGGCACGGCTCAACGGCCACAGCCGGGTGCCGCTGCCGCCGGCCAGGACGAGGATGTGCAGAGCCACGGCCGCGATGATGCCGCAGCGGGCCGGCCGGCGGGGTCAGCCGGCCGCCACGGCGAGGAGCGGCGTCGTCCCCGCCTCCTCAGCGAGGTCGAGTGCGCGATCGGTACGTTCCCAGGGAAGGTCGAGGTCGCTGCGACCGAAGTGACCGAACGCCGCGACCTGCCGGTAGATCGGCCGTCGCAGCTCCAGCGCCGAGATGATCCCGAACGGCGAGAGGTCGAAATGCTTGGTGACCAGGTCCTCGATCTGCTCGACCGGCAGCGTCTCGGTGCCGAACGTCTCGACCAGCACCGACACCGGCTTGACCACCCCGATCGCGTAGGCGACCTGGATCTCGCACTTTCCGGCCATGCCGGCCGCGACGATGTTCTTGGCCACCCAGCGGGCACCGTAGGCAGCGCTGCGGTCGACCTTGGTTGGGTCCTTGCCGCTGAATGCCCCGCCGCCGTGGCGTGCGTAGCCGCCGTAACTGTCGACGATGATCTTGCGGCCGGTCAGGCCGGCGTCTCCCTGGGGGCCGCCGATCACGAACCGGCCGGTGGGGTTGACGTGCCGGATGGTGTCGCTGTCGAGCCACTCGGCGGGGATCACGGCGTTGACGACGTGCTCCTGGATGTCGGCGAAGATCTGCTCGTGTGAAGCGTCCTCCGAGTGCTGGACGCTGACCAGCACGTTCTCGACGCGACGCGGCCGGCCCTCCGCGTCGTACTCCACGGTGACCTGCGTCTTGCCATCTGGCCGGGCCCAGCGCAGGGTGCCGTCGCGCCGCTTCTCACTGAGCCGGCGGGCGAGGCCATGGGCGAGCTGGATCGGTGCCGGCATGAGCTCGGGGGTCTCGTCGCAGGCGAAGCCGAACATCATCCCCTGGTCCCCGGCTCCGCCGGTGTTGACGCCCTGGGCGATGTCCGGCGACTGCTCGTCGATGCACACCAGCACCCCACAGGTCTCGTAGTCGAAGCCGTACTTGGCCCGCACGTACCCGATGTCCTTGATGGTCCTCCTGACCACCCCGGCGATGTCCACGTATGCGTCGGTGGAGATCTCGCCGAAGACCAGCGCCGTGCCGGTGGTCAGCGCCGTCTCGCAGGCCACCCGACCCAGCGGGTCCTTCTCGAGGACGGCGTCAAGGACGGCGTCGCTGATCTGGTCGGCGATCTTGTCGGGATGACCCTCCGTGACCGACTCGGAGGTGAAGAGGCGACGGCGGGCGTGGGTCATGAGAATCCTCCCGGCCCCACCGGCGGCCACCCGGGACGCCCAGTGCGCCAGGGCCCGCTCCTGTCCGGGACCGGCCCGATGGTAGCAGCGGTCCCTGCCACAAGATCGAAACGCGATCGGACAGGCGGTGGCCATCGCCCCCGGGACCGTGTAGTGTTAGGCGCACGTATCACTTATGACCGGGCGCCCCAACGTCCCGGCGGAGGACCTTGGCGCGTGCCGGTAGACCAGACCCTGCGTTGCCGCGAGTGCGGCGTCGACTTCATTTGGACCGAGGGTGAACAGGAGTTCTTCGCCTCCCGCGGTCTGACCAATCCCCCCTCGCGGTGCCCAAGCTGCCGGGCGGCGAGACGAGCCGCTGCCGGTGGTGGTGGCGGAGGCGGAGGCTACGGTGGCGGTGGCGGTGGCGGCGGCGGCTACGGCGCACGCTCCAGTGCCCCGCGACAGATGTACGAGGTGACCTGTGCCGGCTGCGGCGGGATCGCGCGCGTTCCGTTCCAGCCCCGAGGCGACAAGCCCGTCTACTGCAGCGACTGCTTCCGGCCCGCCGGCCGTTGACAGAGGCCGCGCCCGACGGCGCAATAGCGATCGGGAGCCGGGTGACCTTCCCGTACGGCGGCAGTCGCCGTACGGGGACGGTCTCCGACGTGTCGGTGCTCCCTGACGCCAGCGGCAGCAAGACCGTTTCCTACCTCATCGACGTCGGCACCAGGAAGGTGTTCGTCCAGGGTGACGGCATCCAGCTGGCCACCAGCGGCCCGGTGGCCGCTTTCGATGCGGTGGCCGAGGGCGTCGCCTACGGGCGCAAGCGCCCCCGCAACCCGCGCCGGCGCTGACCGCAGGGGCGTGACAGGCCGGTTTGCAACCGGCCACAGAGAGGGGCGGGAGGGCCGCCCAACGCGCCAATCGGCGTATCCTCACGACGATGGACAACTGGCACTACCCCCGAGCGCAACGCGTCAAGCGCTCCCGGTTGCGCCTCTCGCTGATGGCGCTCGGCGTCGCCGCCATCCTCAGCGGGGTCGGCCTGGTGACCGTCCCGCTGGTCGGCGTCCTGCAGCGCGGTGGCGCCGACCAGGCCGCGCTGAACACCTGGCAGCAGGGGGGCTCGAACGCGCTGGTGGGGGCCCCCGCGGCGACAACCCCGTCGCCCAAGACTGCCGTCACCTGCGGATCCACGTCGCCCGCCGACTACGCGCTGGTGACGTTCAGCAAGCCGGCGGCTGAGCACTACGCCGGGGTGGCCACCGACGGCAACTGGGACTCCCTGCACAACCGCTCGATGGTCCACTACACGGGCACGCCGGCACCGGGGCAGCAGGGCAACTCGATCATCGCCTTCCACCGCGAGCCGGATTACGAGCACGTCGACCAGCTCAACGTCGGGGACACGGTCTCCATCCAGGACCGCACCTGTCACACCTTCGTGTACAAGATCACCGGCCGCTGGACCCTCGACCCGGCCGGGGTCTCGCAGCTGGTGCCGACCAGCGGCCACGACCTGACCCTGATCACGTGCACACCCTTCTGGGTGGACAGCCAGCGCATCGTCTGGCGCGCCAGCCTGGTGGCGCCGACCACCTAGCTAACCGGTCCGCGAGCGCCGCCGGCGAAGCACCACGTAGGCAGCAGCGAGGACGACGGCGACGCCCAGCCCGATGTAGCCGACGCGGCCGATCAGGCTGACGGCGCGGTCGAGGTTGTTGCCGATGAGCACGCCGATGACCACGATCACGCTCACCCAGACGGCGCCGCCGGTGGCATTCGCGGCGACGAACGCAGGCCAGGGCATGCGGTGCATTCCCGCCAGCGGGCCCGCGAAGATGCGCAGCAGGGCGACGAACCGGCCGGTGAAGACCGCCAACCATCCCCGCCGCGCGAAGAGATCCTCAGCGCGCGCCAGGCGATCCGCGCTGTAGAACCGCCCGATCGCCGGCAACCGCACCAGGCGGGTACCCCACCTGCGGCCGATCGCGTATCCGAGGTTGTCGCCCACGACAGCTCCGCCCCACGCGACCGCGGCAACGATGAGCACGCTGAGCCGCCCCTGCGTGGCCAGGAAGACACCGACCAGCAGGGCGGTCTCACCGGGGACCGGCACCCCGAGCGATTCGATGCCCACGCCGAGCAGGACGATCAGGTAGGCGAACCCGCCGAGGCTGGTGCTGAGGTCGAGGAAGAACTTCTGGATATCCCCCATCCTCGCCGACCGGGCCGCGGCGCCGCGGGGCGCACAGAGCTCAGCGGGCTTGCGCCATGCGCTCCAGGCGGGCGATCCTCTCCTCGATGGGCGGATGCGTCGAGAACAGAGCGGCCAGCGAAGCGCGCCGGTTGCCGAAAGGGTTGACGATGTACAGCGGGGCGAGCGCCGGTGCGACCTGCATCGGCACCGCGGCGGTGCGCGCCTCGAGCTTGCGCAGGGCCTCGGCAAGTCCCAGGGGGTCGTGCGAGAGCACCGCGCCGTCGTGGTCGGCCTCGTACTCGCGGGCCCGGCTGATTGCCAGCTGGATGACGGCCGCGGCGGGGGCGGCCAGGAACGCCACCAGCAGGGTCACCAGGACCTGGGCGCCGCTCTCCTCCTCGTCGCCTCCGAAGAAGAACAGTGAGAACTGCGCGATCTGGGCGATGATGGAGATGCCCAGTGCGATCGTCGCCGCCATCGACACGGTGAGGATGTCGCGGTTGTGCACGTGGCTGAGCTCGTGCCCGAGCACACCGCGCATCTCGCGAGCGCTACAGAGGTTGAGGATGCCGGTCGTGCAGCACACAGCGGCGTGGGCCGGGTTGCGGCCGGTGGCGAAGGCGTTGGGCGAGGGATCGTCACTGATGTACACACGCGGCTTGGGCATCCCTGATGCGGCGGCAAGCTCAGCAACGATCTGATGGAGCTCGGGCGCCTGCTGCGGTGACACCTCGACGGCCCGGGCGGCGCGGATGGCGATGCTGTCGCTCTTCCAGTAGGACACCGCGTTGACCAGCAGCGCGACGACCGCCGCGACAATCAGGCCGGTGCCGTGGGCGACCAACCCGCCGATCACCAGGAAGAGGGCGTCGAGCAGCGCCAGCAACAGCGCTGTCTTGATGTTCTGCCACATGCGCCTAGCGTACCCCGCTGAGGTCCCGAGCAAGCACCCGGCTGCGCGTCAGGTCGGGAAGTTACCGTGGTGGCGAGGCACGGTGTCACGGAGCCGTGAGGCGTAGACGGCGAAGCGGCGCGACAGCTCTCCGCGAAGCTCCTCCGGGGCCACCACAGCGTCCACGATCAGCTCGTCCGCCAGCCGGTAGATGTCGATGTCCTCGCGGTACTCGGCCTGGAGCTTGGCGACAAAGGCCGGTCGCTCGTCCTCGGGGAGCTCCTGGATACGGTTGTAGTAGACCGCGTTGACCGCGGCCTCCGGTCCCATCACCGCGATCTGAGCGGACGGCAGCGCCAGGGTGCAGTCGGGATCGAACGCCGGCCCGCACATCGCGTACAGCCCCGCCCCGTAAGCCTTGCGCATCACCACGCAGATCTTTGGGACGCTGGCTTGCGCCAGGGCGGCGATCATCTTCGCGCCATGGCGGATGATCCCCTGTCGCTCGACAGCGGTGCCGATCATGAATCCGGGGACGTCGGCGAGGAAGAGCAGCGGCAGGTTGAAGGCGTCACAGCAGGTGATGAAGCGCGCCGCCTTGTCCGCCGAGTCGACGAAGAGGACGCCCCCCTTGAAGCGGGGCTGCGACGCGATGACGCCCACCGCGCGCCCCTCGATGCGCGCGAACCCGGTCACCAGCTCGCGGGCGAAGAGGCGCTTGATCTCCAAAAACGAGCCCTCGTCGACGAGCGCGGCGATGACCTGCTGCGCGTCGTAGCCACGCCCGGGCTCGGCGGGGATGGTCGCGGCGATGGAGGGGGCGTCGGCGGCGGGCGCTGCCGCTGCAATGGGAGGGGTGTTCTCGCGCCACGACGACGGCATGTAGGTCAGGTAGCGGCGGGCGGCGGCGATCGCCTCCTGCTCGTCGCTGACCAGGATGTCGCCGCACCCGCTCACGCTGCAGTGCATCCGGGCTCCACCCATCTCCTCGAGCGTGACCTTCTCGCCCACCACGACCTCGGCCATCCGGGGTGAACCGAGGTACATCGACGCATTGCCCTCGACCATGATCACGGCGTCGCAGAAGGCCGGGATGTATGCGCCCCCGGCCGCTGACGGACCGAACAGCAGGCACAGCTGTGGAACCTGGCCCGAGAGCCGCACCTGCATACGGAAGATGCGACCGGCGTGGCGGCGTCCGGGGAACATCGCCACCTGGTCGGTGATGCGTGCGCCGGCGGAGTCGACGAGGTACACGACGGGGATCTGCAGTCGCTCGGCGGACTCGAGGACGCGCACGATCTTCTCCACGGTGCGCGCGCCCCAGCTCCCCGCCTTGACCGACGGGTCGTTGGCCATCAGGGCGCACGGGCGCCCTCCGACGATGCCGATGCCGGTGACCACGCCATCGGCCGGCAGGTCGGCTGCGAGGCTGTTGGCGAGCAGGCCGTCCTCCACGAACGCGGTGCCCTCGTCGCACAACTGCGCGATGCGTTCGCGAGCCATCAACTTGTGCTGCTCGCGAAGCTTGGCGCGAGCACGCTCCGAGCCGCCGGCGCGAGCGCGTCGCAGGCGCTCCTCGAGGTCAGAGGAGTCATGGGGGGTCACATCCTTGACGCCGGCGCTGTCGGTCACGTCACCCCCTCGGCCGCGGCAGCTCCGGTCCAGATGCCGGCTCGGTGCAGCTTGCCGGGCAGCTGCATGCCGAGGTCAGCGGCGAGGGTCTCGCTGACCCCGCAGTAGGCGGCGAGGTCGCAGCCGTGGACGCCGCCGGCGCTCTCCACTGCCTGGAGCGCATCCTCGCTGCAGACATTGCCGGTGGACCGCGGCGCGAACGGGCAGCCACCGAGGCCGCCGGCACTGCCATCGAATCGGGTCACCCCGGCCTCGTAGGCAACCAGGATGTTGGCAACCGCCAGCCCGCGCGTATCGTGGACGTGCAACGAGAGTCGCTGCCCCTCCACCACCTCGCCGGCGCGCGCGCAGAGCTCGCGCACAGCCGCCGGGTGCGCGACGCCGATGGTGTCGGCGATGCCGATCTCCGCCGCGCCGCGATCGGCCAGCTCGCGGCACAGGTCGACGACGCGCTGCGGGTCGACGGTTCCCTCGAATGGACAGCCGAAGCTCACCGACACCGCCACGTCGACGGCACAGCCCACCTGGCGCGCGTCCGCGACCACGGCATCGAGGTCATCGAGCGATTCGCGGACGCTGCGGTTGACGTTGCGCCGGTTGAACGTGTCGGTGGCGGCGATGGTGTAGAGCACATTGCTGACGTCGTGCTCGAGGGCCATCGCCAGTCCCCGGCGGTTGGGGATGAGGACGCGGAGTCGCGGCAGCGAGCCGGGGCCGACTCCGCGCAGCACCGCGGCGGCGTCGGCGAGCTGGGGCACCCAGGTCGGGGAGACGAAGGATGTCGCCTCCACGCGCGGCACCCCCGCGGCCAGCAGCCCCTCGATCAGACGCAGCTTGACCTCCGTCGAGACGGTCGCGGCGATGTTCTGCAGGCCGTCGCGGGGCGCGACGTCCGTCCAGATGACCTCAGCCATGGAAGCAGCCCTCGATCGCTCGCATCTGCGGCCACCCTAGCAGAGGCGCCGGCGCGCCCCGGCCACGGGCTGCCGCCGGCGCACACTAGACTGAGACGGCGCGATGCCCCGCTTTCGCCTCACCACCTACCTGCGCGACACCTTCGGGGTGGAAGACCCCCGGAGCTTTCGACTGTGTGGCATGGACGAGGTCGGTCGCGGCTCATACGCCGGTCCGCTGGTCGCTGCCGCGGTGGTGCTGCCGGCGCGCTTCCGCCATCCGCTGCTCCGCGACAGCAAATTGCTCTCGGCGCGGCAACGCGAGCTTGTCGGCGCGGTCATCCGACGCCGTGCCGTCGCCTGGGTGGTCGCGGAGATCTCAGCCGCCGACATCAACCGCCACGGCCTCGGCTGGGCCAACGTCGAGATCTTCCGCAGGCTTGTCGACCTGGTCGACGCTGATGGGTATTGCTGCGATGGGCGCCTGCGCATCAACGCGACGCGCACGGTGCACTGCCTGGTCAAGGGCGACAACCTGGTGCCGGCGATCTCCGCGGCGTCCATCGTGGCCAAGGTGCACCGCGACGCCATCATGACCGCGATGCACGACGATGCACCGCACTACAACTGGGCGAGCAACAAGGGGTACGGAGCCCGCGAGCATCGCGACGCGATCCGCCTCCACGGACCGCATCCCCAGCATCGCACCGTGTTCATCGACAACATGATGCAGCTCGACCTCAGCTTCGAGACCACCGCGGTCGCGGTTGACGGGGCGCCCGTCGCGGAGTACCTGGTCGGGCCGGCGACGCCTGGTCCCGCCCCGGCGTAGGCGGCATCGACACGGCACTGCGGGCCTATGCTCGGCCGATGAAGGCAACTCCGCGAGCCCCTGTGGACGCCGCGCTCTTCCGCGATGCGGCGTCGCGTTTCGCCAGCGGGGTGACGGTTGCCGCCGCCGCCCACCGAGGCCGGCATCATGCGATCACCGCCACCGCCTTTGCGTCACTCTCAGTGGACCCCCCGCTGGTTCTGCTGGCCCTCGACCGAGCCGGTCAGCTCATCGGGCTGGTCAGCGCCAGTGGCTGCGTCGGCCTCAGCGTCCTGTCGGATGAGCAGGAGGCGGTCGGGCGCCGGGCTTCAACGTCGGGGCGGCTGCCGCAGCCGCTCGTCGAGGAGGCGCCCTCCACCACCGCCGCAACCGGCGCCCCGCTCCTGCTTGGCGCCCTGGCCTGGTTCGACTGCGAGGTGGAATCCATCTCCGAGCACGGCGACCACGCGATCATCGTTGGGCGGGTCGTCGCGGCCGCGGCCACGGACGGCGCGCCGCTGCTGTACTTCGCGCGCCGCTACCACCGCCTCGGCGACGTGCTGGACGAGCGGCCCGCAAAACGGTAGGGCAGCAGCGGCCACTTGCCCTACGAACATCCGTTCGCTATACTCCACTCCATGATCACCACCCCAATGGAACTGCTCCTTCCGCTGGGTGATTCAGCGGCCAGGGATGAGCTGACCACCCGGCGCTGGCAGCACCTGATGACCGTCGCCGGCATCGATGCGCCGTCGGCGCAGCGACTCGCTCGCGCGTTCCCCTCGCTCGCGGCCGTGTACGCGGCGGACGAGGAACACCTGGTCAAGGTCGTTGGCCCCGTCGTCGCCTCGCGCATCCGCTGGTTCCTCGATGCACCGCTCGATACCGGCCTCTCGTTGGTCGCCGTCGCCCGTGCCAAAGCCGCCTGACCCACCTGCACACCCCGTTTCCGATGCCTCGATGTGTCGTCGCACGTATGATCGTTCTCATTCAGTCGGCGGGGGCAGTGGAGGACGTTCGTGATGTTGGGACGCAAGTCGAAGACGGCAGTGCTCGAACGTGAGGTCAGCAGCGCCGGCAGTCGCGCCGCCGAGGTCGTCAGTGAGGCCGCGACGGAGATCGCCGAGCGCGCGTACGCCGCCGCTCAGAGTGCGCAGCGAGTGGCAACGCCCGTGCTCCGTACAGCTGCGGAGAAATCAGCCGAAACCCTGAGCCACGCCGCCGAGCGCGCCGCTGTTGTCCTGGCCGACACCGCCGGACGGCTGGCCGACACCGGCGAGGAGCGCGCCGGGCAGGCAGCTGTGGCGGCGCGCCATCGCCTCGCCGACGCCTCAGAGGCCCTCGCCGTCGCTGTCCGACCCAAGAAGCGCCGCCGCATTCGGCGCCTGCTGGTGTTGGGTGCCATCGTCGGAGCCGTCGCCGCCGCCGTGAAATCCCCGCTGCGCACCAAGATCGCCGACCGGCTGTTCGGCGCGCCGCCGGATTTCGATGACGACCTCCCCGAGTTGATCACGCTGCCATCGTCCTCGCAGGGCGATGCCGAGGCCACGCACGCGTCGGCGACCAACGAGGAGCACGACCAGGAGTCCACCGACTCGGCGGGCGGCTCCAACGGCGTGGTGTCGGGCTCGGCGTCGACCAAGGGCGAAGGCGCCAAGAGTTGACCTCGTGAGCCCGGACGATCGCCGCCCATTCCGCGGCGCGCCGTTCGAGCGGGGTCGCAACGACCGGCCGGCCGCGCCTGGCGAGCGCGAGCGCCAGCCGATGGACAGGGCGGGATTCCCCGCACCGCGCCCCTTTGTGCGCCCCCCGACGCGCGGCGGCGACATGCCCCCACCGGATCACAAGGTCAGGATCAGGGACGGCGAGCGGGAGATCGAGGTCAGCGGCAACCCCGCGTTCGTGCGCCAGGTGCTCGACGACCTGCCCTTGCTGATGGCCCGCCTGCGTGGGGAGGCGCCCGGGCGGACAACGATCTCGATGCCGGCCCCGCCGGACTCACGCGGTCACGGAGCGGTCGGCACCCCCGCCGCGCCCATCGCCGCCACCGACGGCGCGGTCCCCATCGGGGACGTGGCCACCGCGGTGCTCCCAGCCGATGGCAACGGCCGCGCCACCGGCAAGCGGACGCAACCCTCGTCGGCGGCGCCCAGCTCCCTCGAGGAGCGGATCTTCGCCGTGCTCCGCGCCACTGATCGGCCGCTGGCCGTGGCGGCCATCCGGCAGCGCATCGACGGCGAACCGGTCACCGGCCAGCAGGTGCGCCGGTTGCTCGAGCGCGCCGGCGAGCAGGTCCTCGTGTCGAACGACCGCCCGGCGACCTACTCTCTGCGCTGATCCGCGCCTGACCAGGGCGGGGCCGCTCGACGCCGCGGGCAGGCCGGCTCGGGCGTGTCCAGGGTTCGTGGTCAATCGCGTCGTACTGTGCAAATGTACCGGACGCTCGCTACAATGACACCACGAGTGGAGGGGTAGTGGAGCCTGCAATCATCGCGGCAATCGCTGCGGGCAGCTGTGCGCTGGGGGTCCTGGCCAGCGGATTCCGCGTCATCCGGGAATACCAGCGAGGCGTGGTCCTTCGTCTGGGGAGGCGCGGACCCCTCCTCGAGCCCGGTCTGCGCTACGTGCTGCCGCTGGGCGTCGACCGCCTCACCAAGGTCGACCTGCGCAGCGCGCCCCTGGACGTGGCTCCCCATGAGGTGATCACCCATGACGGCGTGCCTGTGCGGGTGAGCGCCGCCGCGCACCTCCAAGTGCTCAACCCACTGCTGGCAGTGACCCGGGTCCTCGACTACAGGGCGTCGACGGCGCAGGTCGTCCACGCGGCCCTGCGCGATGTCGTTGCCGGGCTGGGTCTGCGCGAGCTCCTCCTCAACGGCGACTCAACCCGCGAGGCGCTGTCGCGCTTCCTCGATGGGCGCACCGAGCCGTGGGGCATCCGGGTCACCGCGGTCGACATCGAGGACATCGTGCTGCCGGAGGCGATGCAGCGCGCCATGGCCCGCCAGGCGGAGGTGGGGACGAGCCGGCTGGAGCAGGCTCCCCCCGAGGATGACCCGGACTTCGCGCGACAGCTGGAGGCGACCGCCGCGCTCCTCGCTGACCAGCCCCACGACGTGCAGGTGCGCTTCCTCCAGGCGCTGAGCGATGCCCGCACCAATGACGCCCGCGTCGTGGTGGTGCCGCTG
Organism: Candidatus Dormiibacterota bacterium; assembly: GCA_963850385.1. Lineage (GTDB taxonomy): Bacteria > Chloroflexota > Dormibacteria > Aeolococcales > Aeolococcaceae > Aeolococcus. Next base: position 607,717 of record CAWKKS010000001.1, on the reverse strand, counting down.
CCGGTGGAGCTGGTGCAGCCTTTCGTCGACCTGCAGGGACATGCCGCCCAGGCTGCCGACGCGGGCGTCCAGCCTGATGAGGCACAGCCCCTGGAGAACCACCAGTCCTGACACAGGCTCGGCAGTGCACGGGCGTGCCTGGCGGTGACCTGACGGCGTCGTTGCGGTGGTGACCGGCGGTACGGTTGGGCCATGACCACCGGACCCGGCGCGGAGACGGGTGAGCAGACGCCCGCCGCGCGCGTCACGATTCGGCCCCTCCGGCTCGGCGACGCGGTGGCCATCGCGGCGCTGAACGAGCGCAACCGCGCAGACATCGAGCAGGTGAGCCCACCGCAGCCACCGGACACGTACACCGCCGCCGGCCAGGCGGCCCGGGTCAGCGGCATCCTGCGCGAGACGGCACAGGGGATGCGCGTCCATTGGACGATCCGCGTCGACGGCGAGCTCGCGGGTGACATCTCCCTGCACGCGGTGCACCGCGGCCCGGTGCAGACCGCCAACGTCGGGTACATGGTCGACGCCGCGTTCCGTGGGGCGGGTGTCGCCACCGCGGCGGTGCGTCTGGTCGTCGCCGAGGCCTTCGGCCCGCTGCAGCTGCATCGCCTCGATGCAGGGGCGATGCCCAGCAACCTGGGATCACAGCGCGTCCTCGAGAAGGCGGGATTCACCAGGGTGGGGGTGCTGAAGCGCTACCTCTACGTGGGCGGCTCATGGCAGGACCACGTCCTCTATGAGCTGGTCGGGCCGGACTTCGTGCCTGCCGCCTGACCGGCGCTCCCGGCCGCGGCGCCGACCGGCGCGGCCGCGTCGTCCACCCCCGTGGGGAGCGCGCGCATGCGGACGATGGGTGAGGGAAGCAGCCAGAGCACGCCTGCAACCGCGGCGATGGTGGCGATCCACAGGGTGGGCCTCAACCCGAGCGAGCTCCCCAGCGCGCCGCCGGCGAGCGCACCCACCGGGCGGAGGCCGTAGTTGATGGTGCTGTAGGCGCCCGAGACGCGGGCGCGGAGCGGCGCCGGAACGGCGGCCGTGAGGATGGCGCCGATGGTGATGTCGAGAAGCATCACGCCCAGCCCCGAGCCGAACTCGGCGGCGAACAGGAGGGCGACGATAGCCGTCCTGCCCAGTCCGCCGGCGACGGGGACGAGGATCAGCGGGGCGGTGAAGATGACACAGCTCACCGTGAACGCTCCGCCGACGCCAAGGCGCCGCGCCACCGGGGATGCCAGGGCTGCCCCGATGACGGCCCCGACGGCGCCTGCTCCAAGGATGAGTCCCAGCTGCGCTGGGGACACGCCAAGGTCTCGGGTCGCATAGAGAAGGAAGATCGCTGAGAACATGAAGTTGAAGACGTTGATGGTCGCCGTGGCCGCCAGCAGCGCGCGCACCTCGGGGGATCGCAGGATGAACCGCGCGCCGCCGACGAGGTGGCCGCGACCCCCGGCGGCGGGGGACGGCTCGGTGGTGTCGATCGATCCCAGGCACAGTGCCGACCCCAGGAATGAGACGGCGTCGAGGAGGATGGCCCCCGGTGCGCTGAGGAGCTGCACCAGGATCCCGCCGGCGCTCTGCCCCCCGACGAACGACAGCGCGCGGCTTCCGTGGAGAAGCGAGTTGGCCTCGACGTAATCGGGGACCCGCACCACCGAGGCGAACACGGTGCTCTGGGCGACGCTGAACACCACGCTCGCACAGCCGACCAGGAAGGCCACGGCATAGAGGTGGGCGAAGGTGAGCACGCCGGCGACGTAAGCGATGGGGACGCTGGCGAGCAGGAGCGCGCGGGCCACGTCGGCGATGATCATCAGCCGGCGACGACGCTGACGGCGATCGACCCAACCACCCGCCAGCACCGAGAAGAGCAGGCTCGGGGCCAGGCCGACCGCGGTCAGGTAGCCGGTCTGAGCAGCTCCCGCGTGCAGCACCAGGATTGCCGTGAGGGGAAGCGCCAGGACACTCACCTGGTCGCCGAAGAGTGAGATCGTCTGCCCCGTCCAGTAGCGACGGAACGTTCTCTCGCGCAGCAGCGACGGCACCACGCGCCGGGTGATGGATCGAGCCTTCTCAGGCTGGTTCACGGCATCTCTGGGACGGCCGGGCGGACAAAGGTCACTCCGACATCCTGCGACTGCGCGCGCGGTCGCCGCACGGCCTCCCCGCCGCCGCGTCAGGTGGCTGGCTGTGGCGATCCGGTCAGGATGGCCCGAAGCCTGTCCAGGCTGTCCATCTCGTCGACAAGCTGGCGGAGCACGAAACCGCTGACCACGCGCATCAGGCCCCGCGGTTTCAGCACCACCTCGAGTGTCAGGGTGGTCTCACCGCCGTCGCCCGGTGCGAGCGAGTACACCGCAGTGCCGCGCACCGGGCCGGCGATCACCTCGATGTCGTACCTGCTGTTCGGCTCGTAGCGGGTCACGCGGTAGTCGGCATCGGCCAGCCGCTCAGCCGGCCCGCGCATCACCTGGCGCCAGACGGAGCCCACCCCCCCATCGCCGCTCCGCAGCCACGTCTCGACCACGGCCGGGCGCCACTGCGCGTTGCGCGTACCGTCCGCGATGGCTGCGAACACCACCGCGGCCGGCCGACCGATGCTGACCGAATTCTCACCGCGCACGCGCCGGGCGCAACTCCATCTCGAGCTCCTCGAGCCTGGGATCCGAGGGCAGCGGTTGCCTGGTCCCCGTGGGCGCGAACCCAAAGCTCTCGTACAGGGCGCGCGCAACGTCGTTGCCGTCGGTGACCCAGAGGCGGACCGCGGCGGGGTTCCCGGCGGCGGCGAACCGCAAGCTGATCTCGGTGAGCGATCGCGCGACCCCACGGCCCCGATGCGCAGGGTCGACCCACACGCTGACCACCTGTACAGAACCGTCACCCTCGTCCACGACGCCGGCAATGCCGACGGGGCGCCCGTCTGTCCATGCGAGGAAGAGTCGCGTCGTCTGCGCACCGCGCGCCCGCTCCCTCCACCGCTGGTCAGTGAAGGTCTGTTCCTGCGCCAGCGTGCTGCCGAATGCGGCAGGCGAGTCGGCAAGGGCCCGCAGCCGGACATCGCGCAGGAGCGTCCAATCCTCCTCCGTGACCTGCCGCACCTCGTGGGTCACCGGTACCACGGCTTTGTACTCGCCATCCACTCCGTGATCTTATGGTGTCCCCGGCGAGAGTTCGGTGCGGTGGCAGCGGGTGACGTAGGGCACGGCGATCTCCGCACGACCCACAGGGTCGGGATGGGTGCCGGTGAGCCGGCGGACATCCGTCAGCAGCGCCACACGCTGGAGCGCCGGTAGGGTGATGGTGCAACTTCGCGACGCCACCAGGTCAACGAGCCTCGACGGCGTGATGCGGTACTCCCAAGACACCTGGTGTCGCTGCAGCTCGTCGAAGGGTGGGCCGACCAGCATATTCGGCGGCTGCCGACCCGAACGACGCCGCCCGGGCGATCGCGCCCCGTGACCATCTAGGTCGTGCGCAACAGGCCCCGCAGGCGAGGCCGAGCCCGACCCTTTGCCGCGGGGCGAGCGCCCGCTTCGGGCGGCTCCTGCCGGTGCCGGTCTCGGTAGGCCTTGGCTTTGGCGCGGCTGCCGCACGAACGCATGCTGCACCAGGCCCCGCACCCGTTCTTGGAGCTGTCGTAGAACGTCCATTGGCAGGTGTCTGATCTGCACACCTTGAGGCGGCGGAACGTGCCGTCGATCGTGGCCTGGACGAGCGCGGCGAGGAGCGCGGCCAGGAAGCCGTCGGTGCCCCGAGCGGTCGAGGCGAGGCGGACCCCGTCCTCGGCGACGACAGGGTGCACGGCGGCGGCGTCGAGGAGCCGGGCGAGCCGGCTGGCGCTGGCCGCGGCAAGCGGTTGGCCGGAGTTCACCCCGATGAGCGACCGCAGGTGCTCACGGGTCTCGACGATCCGGCGATGCTGGGCCTCGTCCAGGCCGACCTCATAGCCACGGACGCCAAGCCATTGGACGGTGGCCGCCACGTCGGCGAGCTCGTCATATCCTCCCGGCAGCTCAGCCGTGTTGACGAAGTCCTGCACCAGCGCCAGCGCACCGGGAGCCGGCTGGCGGGTGACCGGGGGGTCGTCCATGGCGGTTCGTGCCTCGTCGTGCGTCACCTTTGTAACAGTTTGACAGGTGACGACTTGGGGCACTATAGTATCACCAACAACAAGGCTTCGTCGGTGACGCAGCAGGAGGACCCGAGATGATGAACACCCAGCTTTACGAGTTGGCCCAGATCCGCGAGCAGGAGTACATGCTCGCGGCCACCACGCGGCGCGGTGGGCGGCGCCGTGGCACCCAGTTGATCGCAGGCGTGGCGCGCAGGCTGCGCCGGCGCGACGGCGCCCAGCGCTGACCTGATCCACCGGCGGCGCGGCGCGACGGTCGCCCCGCTGCCGGTGTGCGCCCCCGCCGAACAGCGGGTGGGCGGGGCAGGATTCGAACCTGCGACCCTGGGGTTATGAGCCCCGTGCTCTAACCGGCTGAGCTACCCGCCCGGGGCCGAGAGCCTACCCCCTGGCACCGCCTGGCGGCGACGTAGCGGTAGGGTGACCTCCATGAGCAGTGCCCCGACCGGGCCCGCGCCTCGGCCGGGCAAGAACCTCTATTTCCTGCTCATCGCGCTGGCCGCACGCAGCCGCGCCGACTGCCTGGGTCGGCGGGTGGGCGCCGTGGTCACTCGCGAGGGCCGCGTGGTGAGCACCGGCTACAACGGCACCCCATTCGGCATGCCCAACTGCAGCGATGGTGGCTGTCATCGCTGTTCGCAGCGCAACAGCGAGAGCGCGCCGCGTGGCGGCGCCTACGACATCTGCGTGTGCGTGCACGCAGAGCAGAACGCCATCCTCACGGCGGCGCGATTCGGCCAGCAGACGCTCGGCGCCGCCCTGACATCCACGATGCAGCCGTGTTTCGGCTGCCTCAAGGAGATGCTGCAGGCGGGCATCACCGGCGTCCACTACCTGCACCCGTGGAACCCCACCGAGGCGTACGGCGACCCCGCGCTGGCCGCTCAATACGACGCACTGCGCTCGCGCTTCGCCACGTTCGAGCAGGTGGGTGACCCGGCAATGGACACCCCGGAGCTCTTCGCCGCCTTCCTACGGTCGACCTGACACTACCCGGCCGGGTCGACAAGCTGCATGCGGTCGTGCACCTGGCTCTGCGCGATCGAGGCGACGCGAGTGAGGCTGTCGATGTCGTCCAACGCCTTGTCGTGACGCCAGCGCGCGATGCGCGGAAACCGGAGCGCGTAGCCAGAGCGGTGACGAGTTCGAGCGCTGCACCATGTCGAAGGCGACCTCCAACACCACCTGTGGGCGCACCGTCCGGTAGTGGCCGTGGTCGACCAGGGTGATGTCGAGCAGCAGAGTGGTCATCTCGGCGATCTCGGCGTCAGTGAGGCCCGTGTACGCCTTGCCGACGGTCACCAGCTCCCCCGCCTCATCGCGCACCGCGAAGGTCACGTCGCTGAGCAGTCCCCGCCTCTTGCCATGACCCCACTCCGCGCCCACCACCACGACGTCGAGCGTGTCCAGCGGCCGCTTGAGCTTCAGCCAGGCGAGTCCACGACGTCCCGGCGTGTATGGCGAGTCCGGTTGCTTGAGCATGAGCCCCTCGTTGCGCCGGGCTCGCGCGGCGGCGAAACGCTGGTCGACGGCGGCGGCGCCCCGGGCGGCCTCGAGATGCGCGAGGGCAAAGCCGTCGCCGAGCGCGAGCGACTCGAGGCGCGCGCGGCGTTCACGCAGCGGCATGTCGAGCAATGATTCCTGGCCGTGCAGCAACACGTCCCACGCCACGAAGATCACCGGGACGGCCTTGCGGGCGGCCGGTGACGGGTTGCGGCGCCCGAGGCGGGTCTGGAGGTCGTGGAAGGGCAGCACCCGTCCCTCGGCGAACGCCAGGATCTCGCCGTCGAGGATGACGTCGGCGACATGCGCCGCGGCGGCGGCGACCTCGGGGAACTGGTCGGTGACCTCGTTGAGGTCGCGACTGTAGAGCGCGATCCGACCGTCGAGGTGGTGCAGCTGGCAGCGGATTCCGTCGTACTTGTCTTCAACCCACACGTCGTCGCCCATCCGGCGCACCGCCGCGTCCGCGTCGGCCACCGGCGAGGCAAGCATGAAGCGCAGTGGAGAGAAATAGCGCGGCCGGTCGACGCTCTCGCCGCGTGCGACCAGACAGGCCACTTCACCGAGGTCGCCGAGCAGCATCACCGCGCGAGCCACCTCAGCAGCGGGCCGCTGGAAGGCGACGCCGATCGCCTCCTCGACGAGGCCCTCACGCAGCCCGATGCGCATGTCGCCGGTGATGAGCTTCACCACGTACCGTCCCTCGGCAGGCGTGCAGCGGCGCAACAGGTCGACCAGCGCTGCCTCGCGAGCCTTCGTATCTCGGGCGCTCGCGATGGCCGCGAAGCAGTCGTCGATGGCGAGGAGATCGAGACCGGCGGTGGGCGCGTCGGGCAGCGCCCGCAGCACATCGGCGGTGGTGTCGCCGGCGTCGCCATGGCGCCGGTAGGCGGCGCGGATCGCGGCGTCGTCGATCCCCGTCACCAGCTGTAGCACCTTGGTCAGCGCCGCGCCGCCCACGTTGAGCGTACGTGGGTCGCCGGGAGCGAACACGCGACCGGCGAAGTACCGGGTGGCCAGCAACAACCTGGCGGGGTCGAGGTCGACGAGGTGCGCGGCGAGGAACCGGACCTTGGCCAGCTTGGACGGCGTCGCCGCGATGGCGTCGGCGGTCGTCGCGAAAGCGGCGAGGGTGGACTGGTTCGGCATCGTCGCATCATCGCCCAACCGTGCGGTATGTCTTCCTGCGGGCGTGCGGCGGTGGCGTATAAAGATCACGTGAATCGGAGACCGCGACCCTGTCCAGGAGCCGACCGCTGGTGACCGACGGCTCGCTGCCCGCAGCGGATCGGTTCAGCGAGGTCAATCTGATCGCCGACCCACTGTACGGGTACATCGAGATCACCAAGGGCAGCGGCTCCCAGCCTGGTGAACGCGACCTCCTGGACATGCCGTGGTTGCAGCGCCTGCGCCGCATCCACCAGCTCCAGTCGGCGTGGTGGGTGTTCCCGTCGGCCGAACACTCGCGCTTCGTGCACCTGCTCGGCGCCATGCACCTGGCGAGCCTGTTCGCGCGACGGGTCGACGCGTCGCTGCACGCCGCGTTCCCCAACGCGCCGTCAGCGGCCTGCGTCGAGGAGACGCTGCGCCTCGCGGGGCTGCTGCATGACGTCGGGCACGGACCGTTCGGACATTTCTTCGACCAGGAGGTGCTCTCGGCGTGGGGGATCGACCACGAGGACATTGGCCGGGCGCTGGTGGAGAACGAGCTGGCTGACGTGATCAGCTCACTCCGAGCGTCGCCTGCAGGTGCCTTTCTTCCCGGCGAGCAGGTCGATCCGCGCTGGGTGGCGTGGGTGATGGCCGACGCGGACATCGAGGGGTACGATCCGCCCGATTGGCTGCGCGCGTGCAAACCGATCCTGTGCGGCCCGGCGACCGTCGACAACCTCGACTACGTGCGCCGCGATGCCTACATGTGCGGCATCGCGCTCGGTCCTGTCGACGTGCAGCGGCTGATCCACTACTCCTTCGTCGCCGGCGGCACGATGGTGCTCCACATGCACGCGTCCGGGGCGCTCCAGATGTTCCTGGCGTCGCGCCTCTACATGTACACGCAGGTCTACCATCACCGCACCGGGCGCCGCTTCGACCTCTCGATGCACGAGATCTTCGCCGACACGATCGCGCAGCTTCTGCCCGGGAACCCATTGCAGTTCCGCGATGACTACCTACAGCTCAGCGACTGGGCGGTGCTGGAGTCGGTGCAGCGCTGGATGCGCGCGCCGCACAACGACGAGCAGCGCCGACTGGCGCGGGCATGGGACAGGTTGCTGCGCCGCGACCTGCACTGGCACCTCGCGTACGAGACGATCGCCCACCGCGGCACCGACCTGTCCACTCTGCAGGAGCGGTTGCTGGAAGCGGTTCCCGAGGTGGCGGCGCGCGCCCGCGTCCAGGTCGATGTCGTGTCGGCCAAGATCGCCCCGGAGAACCCGATGGCCGATCACGGCTTCGTCGCCATGTATGACCCGATCCGTGGCACCGTCGAACGGACCCACACAGCCGACATGATCGCTCGCCTACCGCAGCACAACCAGCTGGTGCGGGTGTTCACCGATGACGTGGGGGCGATACCGAGATTGCACACCGCGATCCTGCAGCTGCTCGGTTAGGCGTCGCCGTCGGGCCCCGAGCGGTACGCGCGCGTGGTCAACACGGCCACCACCAGGCAGACGGTCGCGGCAACCGCGAACGTGCCGGTGGCCACCGCGTCCGCCCCGCTGACGCCGCGTGCCGTGGACGTGTACACCGCACCGGTGACAGCGAGCCCGATGATCACCCCGGCGTTGCGGGCCGTGGACAGGAAGGCAGCGGCACTGCCGAGCGCGTCGCGTGGCGCGACCCGGATGGCCGCGGAGGTGTTCGGTGACGAGAAGAACCCGTTACCCATGCCGAGCACCAGCAGACCGCTGAGTAGCAGCCACCAGGCGTGGGTGTGCGCGGCCAGCGCCGCCAGGCCGAAACCGGACGCGGCAAGGACCATCCCGAGCGCGGTGGCGAGCCTGGTACCGCCGGCGTCACTCAGGCGGCCGCCGCGCCGCGAGGTGACGCCGATCCCGACCGCAATGGGCGTGAAGGCCAGGCCCGCGAGGATGGGAGCGGTGCCGTGTGCCTGCTCGAGCCAGTACGGGAGGATCGCAAAGCACGACATCAGTGTCCCGGTGCTGAGCAGTGTCGCCGTCGTGGCGGCGGCAAATCGCCGGTTGCGCAGCAACCGGCCGTCGATGACCGGTCGGCGCGCGATCAGCTCGGTCGGTACCAGGAGCAGAAGGCTCACCCAGGCCACCGAGAACCAGACCTCGGGTCCCGCGTTGCCGACCACCGGTCCGCCCAGCGAGGCGATGCCTGCGCCGAGGCCGAGCAGCAGGGTGGCGGTGAGGATCGACCCGGGGAGGTCGAGGTGAACCGGGCGGCGGTCGTCACTGGCGGGGATGAAGCGCAGCGCAAGGCCGGCGCCGATCGCCGCCATGGGCACACCGGCCCAGAAGATCGCCTGCCAGCCCCCAAGGGCCACCAGGATGCCGCCCAGCGGCGGCCCGGCAAGACCGGCAAACGCCTGGGTGATCACCAGGACGGCGACGGACCGACCGGTGCGCCCTCGCGGCGCACTCTGGGCGATGAGCGAGAGGCTGCCGGCGGTGAGAACACCACCGCCGACCGCCTGCACGGCGCGGGCCGTGAGCAGGATGCCGAATGACGGCGCCAGCGCGGCCAGGACAGAGCCCAGCGCGAAGACGCCGAACCCGGCCAGGTACATCCGGCGCCGTCCGTACCGATCGCCCAGCCGCCCCAGCGTCGGCAGGGTCGCGGTGATCGCCACCAGGTAGACGCTGAGCACCTCCTGCCCCGCGCTCAACGGCACCGCGAAGTGACGCACCAGCGGATCGAGACCGACGGCGACGATGGTCGCGTCGGCCATGCTGATGAAGGCGCCCACCGCGAGTGCCACGAGCAGCCAGCGTGCCGGCGCGACACTGAGGTCACGCGGCCCGGCCTCTGCTCGTGGCGGTGCCGCCGCCGCGGGGGTCGCGACACCGCCTGCAGTCACGCGCGGCGTCGCCACGGTGGCTAGGGGCGCAGGGGGATGCGCGGCCCGGAGGGCATCACCGGCCCGGCCGTGCTGGCGAAGTTCTCCTGGCTGACACGCCCGGCGATGTGCGCGGCGACCTCGCGGAAGACCCCACCGACAGCGCTATCGGGCGCGGCCGCCATCAGCGGCTGACCGTCGCCGCCGCCGAGGCGGATGCGCGGGTCGAGCGGGATTGCGCCGAGGAACGGGACGCCGTACTGAGCCGCCAGCTCGCGACCGCCGCCGCTCCCGAAAATGTCGGTGGTCTCCCCGCAGTGGGAGCACACGAAACCGCTCATATTCTCGACCACGCCGAGCACCGGCACCTTGACCTGGGCGAACATCTCGATGCCGCGGCTGACGTCGGCGAGTGACACGTCCTGCGGGGTGGTCACGATCACCGCGCCGGTCATGGGCACGCTCTGCGCGAGGCTGAGCTGCACATCGCCCGTTCCCGGGGGGAGGTCGACGACCAGGTAGTCGAGCTCGCCCCACTCCACCTCGTAGAGGAACTCGCGCAGGCCCTTGGCCAGCATCGGGCCGCGCCAGATCACCGGCTGACCGGGCTTGAGGATGGTGCCGAACGACATCACCTTGATCCCGTACGCGCTGAGCGGGCTGATCCGGTTGGACGCCCCCGGCTCAGGTTGCGCGGTGATGCCCATCATGATCGGCACGTTGGGGCCGTACACGTCGGCGTCGAGCAGTCCGACGCGCGCCCCGGTGAGGCTCAGCGCGATCGCGGTGTTGACGCTCACCGTCGTCTTGCCCACTCCCCCCTTGCCGGCGCTGACCGCGAGCACGTTGCGCACCCCGGCGATCTCCTGGCGACCAGGAAGACCCCGCGTCGACGTGACGTTGGCGTCCCAGGTGACCTCGACCGACTCCACGCCGGCGACGGTGCCGATGACGGCAGCCTCGAGCGAGCCGCGGATCTGGTCCTTCAGCGGGCATGCGGGGGTGGTGAGCACCACCCGCACGTGGGCAACGCTGCCGTCGACCCGAAGGTCCCGGAGCATGCCGAGCTCGAGCATCGGGCGGCGCAACTCAGGGTCGATGACGCTGGCGAGCGCCTGTTCGAGCGCGGTCGGCACCGAGGCGTCACTCATTCGCATCGAGTATGGCAGAGCCCCGAGAAGGCCCGACCCGCGCCACTAGAATGGCGGCTCATGCTGAGCCGCGACGCCGTCCGCGACCTGGAACGCCAGGTGGGCACGCCGCACCTGTACACGCGGCCCGCCGACCTCGCCGCCTATGCCTACGACGCCTACGGCGCCTCAGGCATGCGCCGGCTCGCAGAGGCCGTGGTCTTCCCCGCGTCGACCGACGAGGTGGCAGGGGTCATGGCTGTGTGCAGCGCGCACGGCATCGCGGTCACGCCGCGCGGCGCGGGCACCGGATATGCCGGCGGCGCGGCCGCCGACGGCGGCGTCATCGTCAACCTCTGCCGAATGACCGGGATGAGCGTGGTCGAGGGCGAGGCGCAGCGACTCGCCGTGGAGGCGGGGGTGGTCACCGCCCGCGTCCACGCAAGCGCGGCTGCGGCCGGCCTGTACTACCCACCTGACCCCGGCTCGTCGAGCACGTCGACGATCGGCGGCAACGTCGCCTGCAACGCTGCCGGCCCGCACACCCTGCGCTACGGCACCACCGTCGACTTCGTCGCCGGCCTGACCGTGGTGCTCGCCGACGGCCGGGTCATGCGCATCGGCGAGGGCGCCGACGCGCCGCAGCTGGTGCCCCTGGTCTGCGGGTCGGAGGGCACGCTGGGCGTCGTCACGGAGGTACTGCTCCGCCTGGTTGCCGCGCCGCGCGCGCGGGCCACGCTGGGAGGAACGTTCGACGACATGGCGGCCGCGTCAGGCGCGGTGGCGCGCATCACCGAGTTGGGGATCGTGCCGGCGGCGCTGGAGTTCCTCGACAGGGCGGCGCTCGATGCCATCGCGGCGACCGGCGCGGGCGACGTGGCGCCGGGCGCGGGTGCGCTGCTCATCGTGGAGGTCGAGGGTGACCCCGACATCGTCAACGGGCACGGTGACGCGGTGCGCCGCGCCCTCGACCTGGCGGGCGCGCGCACAATCGACCACGCCACCAGCGCCGACGAGGCGGCGCGACTGTGGAAGCTTCGCAAGTCGGTCAGCGCAGCCGTGGCGAAGGTGCAGATCGGCAAGGTGAACGAGGACGTCGTGGTGGCACGCGACCGCGTCGCCGAGCTCGTCGAGGCCACCCGCGCGATCGGCGTGACCAACCAGCTCGGTGTGGTCACGTTCGGGCACCTCGGCGACGGCAACATCCACACCACCTTCCTCATCGACCCCCGCGTCGCCGGGGACCGGCTCAAGGCCGCGGCCGCCGTGGAGCAGCTCTTCGAGGTGGTGCTGTCGATGAACGGCTCACTGAGCGGTGAGCACGGCGTGGGCACCGCCAAATTGGGCTACGTCGAGCGCCAGCTCGGCGCCCACCAGGTGGCGCTGATGCGGCGTATCAAGGGTTCGTTCGACCCCGCAGGCATCCTCAACCCCGGCAAGAAGATCCCCGCGGAGACCACCGTGGCGGCCGCGGCGCCGGCGCCCGACCTCGAGGTGGCCGCCGCTCGCTGAGCGGCTCAGTCCTCCCGCGCCGCCAGCAGCGCGCCCACGAAGTCCGTCTGTCCCACCCGGGCGGCAAGGTCGTGGCCGGCCGCGTCCATGTCGAGGGCGGCGTCATAGATGAAGGCGTACACGTTCTCCATCGTCCACTCGCCGAAGTCGAGACCGGCGAGGATCCGCGGCAGCCGCTGGTCCGCCCGGCCGGCCTCCAGGGTCTCCGACGCCGCCGTGTACAGCGCCATCAGGATGCGCAGCTCGGCCTCGTACTCCTCGATCAGCTCGGGGTCGGCCTCGTCGGCGCGGAGACGGGTGAGCGTCGAGCGGATCGACTGGATCTCGAGTTGGTACTCGTCCACGTCCGTCCCCAGTGCGGCGCCTGGCCGCCGCGCGTCAGTAGAAGAGGTGGTGCATCGCGATTGTCGGCGCAGCGAGGATGGCGATGATGTTCATCACCTTGATCATCGGGTTGATCGCCGGCCCGGCGGTGTCCTTGTAGGGGTCGCCCACCGTGTCGCCGGTGACGGCCGCGGCATGCGTGTCCGTGCCCTTGCCGCCGAAGTGGCCGTCCTCGATGTACTTCTTGGCGTTGTCCCACGCGCCACCGCCGGTGGTCATCTGGAGGGCGACGAACAGCCCCACCACGATGGTGCCTAGGAGCATCGCGCCGAGCGCCTGCGGCCCGAGGATGAAGCCCACGAGCAGCGGCGCCACCACCGGCAGGAGCCCGGGGATGATCATCTCGCGCTGCGCCGCAGCGGTGACCAGCGCGACACAGCGGGCGTACTCGGGCTTGCCGGTCCCGTCCATGATGCCGGGAATCTCACGGAACTGGCGGCGCACCTCGACCACGACCCCGCCGGCGGCGCGGCCCACGGCCAGCATGCAGAGGGCGCCGAAGAGGAAGGGCATGATGCCGCCGAGGAAGAGCCCGACGATGACCACGCCGCTGTTCAACGAGAGGTCGAAGCTGAACGGCACACCGCCGTGGTGATTGCGCAGCACGTCCGTGTAGCTCGCGAAGAGCACCAGCGCGGCGAGGCCCGCCGAGCCGATGGCATACCCCTTGGTGACCGCCTTGGTGGTGTTGCCCACGGCGTCGAGCGGGTCGGTGACGTTGCGGACCGCCTCGGGCAGGTCCGCCATCTCGGCGATGCCGCCCGCGTTGTCGGTGATCGGTCCGTACGAGTCGATGGCGACGACGATGCCGGTCATCGACAGCATCGCCATGGCCGCGATGGCGATCCCGTAGAGACCGGCGAGCGCTGCCGACGCCAGGATGCCGATGCCGATCACCAGCACCGGGATGGCGGTGCCCTCCATGCCGATCGCCAGCCCGGCGATGATGTTCGTCGCGTGCCCCGTCTGTGAGGCGCGGGCGATGGTCTTCACCGGCCAGAACTGCGAGCCGGTGAAGAACTCCGTGATGGCCACGATCAGGACCGTGATGACGATGCCGATGACCGCGCACCAGAACAGGTTGTTGGCACCGGCGGTGAAGGCGGTGTTGTTGAACTCCCCGTTGCTGTCGAGCAGGCGCGTGGCCAGGTAGAAGAGGGGGATGGCCACGATCACGGCGGCGATGAGGCCCTTGTAGAGGGCGCCCATGATCCAGCCGTTGCGGGGGATCTTGACGAACCACGTGCCGATGATCGAGGCCACGATGCTGATGCCGCCGAGGATCAGCGGGTACATGATGAACGCGAGGCTGTGCCCCGTGGTCCCGCGGTAGAGGAGGCCACCAAGCAGCATCGCGGCGACGGCGGTGACGCCGTAGGTCTCGAACAGGTCGGCAGCCATGCCCGCGCAGTCACCTACGTTGTCACCGACGTTGTCGGCGATGACCGCGGGGTTGCGCGGGTCGTCCTCGGGAATGCCTGCCTCCACCTTGCCGACGAGGTCGGCGCCGACGTCGGCCGCCTTGGTGTAGATGCCACCGCCAAGGCGGGCGAACACCGAGATGAGCGAGGCGCCGAACGCGAAGCCGACGATGTAGTCGATGTTCTGGAAGATGCCGTAGGCGATGACCACGCCGATGAGGCCGAAGGCCACCACCATGAGGCCGGTCACCGCGCCTCCCCGGAAGGCCATCTGCAGCGCCGGCTGGAGACCGCCCCGGGCCGCCTCGGCGGTGCGCAGGTTGCTGCGCACGGAGATGTTCATGCCGACATACCCCGCCGCCGCGCTGAGGACCGCCCCGAGCACGAAGAGCACGGCGGTCTGCCAGCCCAGGGTCACCAGCAGGAACACGGCGATCACCGCCCCGATGGCCGCGATGATCGTGTACTGCCGGTTGAGGTAGGCCTGGGCGCCCTCCTGGATGGCCAGCGCGATCTCGCGCATGCGCTCGTTCCCCTGGGGTTGACGGAGCACCCAGAAGATCAGGTAGACGGCGTATGCAAGTCCCAGCACGCCGGCGCCGGCGATGGGCAGCAGGACATTGATCGTCATGTGGTCCTTCCTGGCAGGCGGCCTGCGCACGGCGGCCGCCGATGGAGTAGCCGCGAGATTGTAGCGACCGCGCACCCTGACGCGATGCCGGCCGTGTAGTCTCGAAGGGATGGGAGAGAGCCCGGCCACGGTGGTCATCGCCGTGGGCGACGAGGTCCTCTCCGGGCACACCCAGGACACCAACTCCAGCTTCCTGGCGTCGCGCGCCTTCGCGGCCGGCTACCCGGTCCGCCGCATCGAGGTCGTCGCCGACCGCCCGGACGCAGTGGTCGCCTCGATTCGACGCGCCCTCGCGGAGCCTTCGGTCGCGCGGCTGGCGGTGTGCGGCGGCATCGGCCCGACCCCCGACGACAGGACCTTCGAGGCCGTTGCCATCGCTCTCGAACGTCCCCTCGAGGAGAACGCGACAGCGCTGGCCGGGATCACGGCGATGGTGTCGCGCATGCACCAGGCCGGCTGGATCGCCGACAACGTCATCGGCGAGGGCAACCGCCGCTGCGCGATGGTGCCCGCGGGCGGCCTGGTGCTCCCCAACCGGCGTGGGATGGCCCCGCCCATGGCCTACGAGGTGGGCGAGGACCGCTGGCTCTTCATCCTGCCCGGTGTGCCGCGCGAGTTCACCGCCATCGTCGAGGAGGAGCTCATCCCGCGCTTCTTCACCGGGGGCGTTGCGACACTCGTCGTGGAGGTGCGCTACCGGGGCGTGCCCGAGGCTGAGCTGTACACCCCGATGCGGCGGCTGGAGGAGGAGTTCGGCGACGTGGCCACGGGCTCGTACCCGCAGACCGAGGCGCGGCAGGTGCTCATCCGGCTGCGCGGCGCCAACCGCGAGCGGGTCTGGGCGGCCGCCCGGCGCATGCTCGAGCTCGATCCGCGCGGTGACCTGCTCGATCCGCAGTCGGCAGGCAAAGAAGAAGAGGAGAGCGCCGGCTCTCCTCTTCCCGGGTCGCGCTAGGCGACCGGGTCAGCTGGCCTTCTGCAGGTTGCGGGCGCGCGGGCCCTTCGGGCTGTCGACCACCTCGAACGTCACCGACTCGCCCTCCTCGAGGCTGTCGAAGTCGACGGTGGTGAGCTCGGTGCGGTGGAAGAAGGCCTCCGAGCCGTCATCACCGCGCACGAAGCCGAAACCGCGGTCGGGGCTGATCATCTTGATACGGCCAGCGGGCACTTGTGGTCCTCCAGGACTCGCGCTGACATCGAACTACATGACACGCCCGCGCAACCGACCCCGCGTGGGGATGCTCCGGGTCAGCGCCGGAGACCTGCGATCTGCGCGATCGTGAGCGGGACCCGCAACCGGAGCGACT
The DNA here is from genome assembly GCA_963850385.1 of Candidatus Dormiibacterota bacterium. Taxonomy (GTDB): domain Bacteria; phylum Chloroflexota; class Dormibacteria; order Aeolococcales; family Aeolococcaceae; genus Aeolococcus. The sequence continues at coordinate 591,673 of CAWKKS010000001.1, read as the reverse complement.
GTTCCGTGTCGACGCTCAGTCGAGAATAGCAGGCCTGTCACCTCGATCGGCTTGCCATGATGCATGCAGGTCGAGCAGTGACTCAGGCAGGTTGGCGTAGTAGGACTCGACGTCGATGACCTCTGGGTAGGGGGTTCTGTGGGCAGCCGCACGCTGCGTCGACAGGATGGCGTCCCATGCTGCTGCGATCGGCTTGGAAACCCCTGCGCTGTCAACGATTCCCAGCCGGGAGAGCCAGGGACGGCGGTCGCTGGGTGGCACCTCGGCGAGCCGGTCTCCCCAGTCGCACCAGGCAGCGGAATGCACGCCGGCGACGCCCGATGCGAGCAGCCGCTGCAGCATCTCGTCGGTGCGCGCGGCCGCGACATGATCGGGTGCGGTGACACCGTCGACCACGCCGTGCGGTGGGTCAGCGTCAGTGTCCCCCGATGCGATCGCCAGCTCGATGGACAGCGGGATCGTCGCCTCGGCCAGCGCCATGGCGAGCTCGACGATGAACACCGGCAGCCCGGCATCGAGCCGGTCGCCGGGCAGTGGCAGTCGTTGCGGGCGCAGCGTCAGACCGAGCTCATCGACGTGCGCGGCAACCGAGGCGAGCCGGACGCCGCGGCCGCGCACCACGTCACCCTGGCCGAGCGTGACGCGGCACCGTTCACCCTGCGCGCGAACCCGTTCGGCCAGCAGCGCGGTCCACGAGGCGAGGTCGGCGATGCGCACCGGCCTGATGGTGCTGGCGGGATCGTGGCCGAGCTCCCATGCGGCCACGGCGGGGTGCCCGGCGAAAGCGCTGAGCATCCCGTCCAGCCACTGCACCTGCGCCTCGAGCATGAGCGGATCGGCGTAGATGTCGCGCGGGCCGCCGTCGACCACCCTGGCGTCGGTCACACAGCGCACCCCGCGCCGCGGCCGGCGCCTGTCGATGGCGTAGGTGGGCAGCATCACGCAGTCGCCGATCGACTCGGCGAACAGGGTCAGCACCAGGTGCAGCCCGAGCTCGCGCGCCATCGACAGCAGCGATTCGAGATCTCGCATGCGGCGCGGGCTCGGTGAACGGTCGCTCGGCATGAAGGCGTCCCAGCCGAGGGTCACGCGCACCGTCTCGATGCGCCGCGCCGCGATCGCGACAAGGTCGCGGCGGACGGCGTCCTGGTGGAACTCATGCCAGAGGTAGGGACCCACGTCCGCCGGCAGGTAGGTGGTGCCGACCTCCAGCTGGTCGGAGCCGGGGGTGTTGATCATGCTCGCACCGGTCAGAAGACGAAGAGGTCGATGCCTCCGGCGACGGTGAGCACCTGGCCGGTGATGTAGCGCGCCTCCGGTGACACCAGGAAGCAGATTGCATGCGCGATGTCGTCCGGCTCACCGGCGGTGCGCAACGCGGTGCGCAAGACCATGCGGTCGTTCATCTTCGGGCTGCCCGCTTTGAACGCCTCGGTGCCGATGATCCCGGGAGCGATGACATTGGCGGTGATGCCGTAGCGCGCGCCCTCGAGCGCCATCGACTTGCCGAGGCCGATCAGACCCGCCTTGGTTGTCGAGTACGACGCCTGTCCAAACCCCCCCAGCGTCCCCGCGACCGATGCCATGTAGATGACCCGGCCCCAGTTCTGCTCGCGCATGTATGGCCAGGCGGTCTTGGTGCAGAGCATCGCCCCAGTGAGGTTGACGCGCAGGTCACGTTCCCAGAGCGCGTCGTCCTGACTCTCGATCTGAGCGATGTGGTCGAGGGTGCCTGCGTTGTTGACGAGGATGTCGATCGACCCGAACTCCTTCTTCACCTGGGCGAACACGTCGGCCACCTGGTCGCGGTCGGTCACGTCCATCTTCATCGCCACCGACCGCCGGCCCAGCTGACGGATCTCCTCGCTGGTCTGCTCGGAGTACACCGCATGCTGCGAGGTGAACAGCTGCGCCAACGCGGAGTTGGCGCCCGCAGCCGCCTGCTGGATGTCGGGATCCGACTCTAGAAGGATGTCGGTGACCACCACGTCCGCACCCGCGCGGGCGAGGGCGAGACAGTCGGCGCGGCCAAGCCCGCGCGAGCCGCCGGTGACCACCGCCACCTTGCCGGTCAGGTCGAACATCCGTGTCTCCATTGCAGGCGCCGGTGCGACGGCTGTCGATTATGGCCGTGTGCACGGTCGTCCCGGGTGCGCGGACGCCGTCCTCTATAGTTCGGCGCAAACACGATTGTCGAGGTGATGGCGCGCTGCGGCGTCACCACTGGCACGATCGCCAATGAGGCGTGGGAGGATGCGTGTGACCAGCCGTGGTGCGCTGTCGGGCGATGGCTGACACGCTCCGTGTGGACGTCGTCGTCGAGGTTCCCAAAGGCAGCCGCAACAAGTTCGAGTGGGATCCCGAGGTCGGCGCCATCAGGCTCGACCGCGAGCTCTTCACCGCCACCCGCTACCCGGCGGACTACGGGTTCGTCGTCGACACGCTCGGCGAGGACGGGGATCCGCTCGACGCGCTGGTGCTGCTCGGGGAGCCCACGTTCCCGGGCTGTCACGTGTACTGCCGCCCACTCGGTGTCTTCTGGATGACCGACGAGCACGGCCCCGACGCCAAGCTGCTGATGGTGCCCGCCGCTGACACCCGCGTCGAGTGGCACGAGCTCGACGACGTCCCCGAGTCGCTGCTCCTGGAGATCGCTCACTTCTTCGAGATCTACAAGGAACTCGAACCGGGCAAGATCACCCAGGTGCGCGGGTGGGACAGCCGTAGCGCGGCGGAGGCGGAGATCGGTCGCGGCCGGCAGCGCCACCGGGGCACGCCGGCCTGAGGCCTCAGCCTGCCGCGGCCACCGCCTCGGTGGCGAGCGGATCCTCTTTGATGACGCGCGGCCGGGCGGCGAGCGCCTTGCGCTCACCGAGGATCAGCCGGCTGATCACCAACCGCTGGATCTCCGCCGTGCCCTCCCAGATCTGGTAGATCTTGGCATCGCGCATGAAGCGCTCGACGGGGTATTCCTTGATGTAGCCGTATCCGCCGAGGACCTGGACGGCGTCGACGGTGACCCGCATCGCCACGTCGCCCGCCATCAGCTTGGCCATCGAACCCTCGCCGCGAGCAAAGGGGATGCCGTTCTGCGCCATCCACGCGGCACGCAGGGTGAGCAGCCACGCGGCGTCGATCTCGGTGGCCATGTCGGCCAGCTTGAACGCGATCGCCTCGTGACGCGCGATCGGCTTCCCGAACGCCTGCCGCTCCAGTGAGTAGTCGCGAGCAAACTCGTAGGCGGCGCGGGCGATCCCGACGGCGCCGGCCGCCACCAGTGGACGCGTGGCCTCCAGCATCAGCAGCGCTCCCACCGCGCCGGGTCCCGTCGCATTCCCCTCTTTGTCAAAACCGAGCCTCGCCTCCTCGGGGACGAAGCAGTCCTCGAAGATGACCTGGGCCGTATGTGAGGCACGCACGCCCAGCTTCTTCTCCTTGCGCCCCTGGCGCATGCCGGGCGTGTCCTTCTCGATGACGAACCCGGCGATGCCGGCGGCCCCCGCCGATTTGTCGGTGGTGACGAACGCGACCATGATGTCCGCGATGCCGCCGTTGGTACAGAACTGCTTGGTGCCGTTGAGCAGGTAACCGCCGTCAACCTTCGTCGCGGTGGCCTCCAGCGCCATCGAGTCCGACCCGCTGTTCGGCTCGGTGAGCCCCATCGCGCCGATGCGGAGCTGTTTGGGATCACAGAACTGGCTGATGAACTTCTGCTTCTGCTCATCCGTGCCCATCGCCAGGATGGCGGCGCCGCAGAGGCCGGTGGCGTTGATCGACACCGCGATGCCCGCGTCACCCCAGGCCAGCTGCTCGGTGAGGATGAGCGAGCTCATCAGGTCGATGCCACCGCCACCATATGCCTCGGGAAAGCCGCTGGCCGCGTCGAGCCCGAGGTCGTGCGCCTTCTGCATGACCACCCATGGCGTCTCTTCCTTCTCGTCGTACTCGGACGCCACCGGGCGCATCTCGTTCACGGCGAACTCGTGCGCGAGCTTGCGAATCTCCTCCTGCTCCTGCGTGAGACTGAAGTCGAAGCCCATGTGCCTATCCCCCCTGGCGTGGCAGCCGGACGGTGGCCCGGCCGTTGGTGAGTACGCGGTCACCGCTGCTCGAGGTCGCCTCGAGCTGCAGGGTGGCGAGACCCTCTGCATGATCCACGGCGCTGACACGGCCGGTGCAGGTGACCGTTTCCCCGGGGAGGAGGGGCTTGGAGAAGCGGCAGGCGACCGCGGCCACCTGGTCGTACCCGCCCGCCCAGCGCGCCACCGCCTCGGTGAGGATGGCCATGTCGAGCAGGCCGTGAGCGATGGTGCCGGGCAGTCCAACGGACCGGGCGAAGTCCGGGTCGACGTGGATCGGGTTGTGATCACCGGATGCGTGAGCGTACGCATTGATCTGGTCCTGGGTGACGATGCGGCTCAGCGGCGTCATCTCGTCTCCCACCGAGATGGACCGTGCCGCGCTGGCCGGTGCGTCGGTCATCGGATGATCATCAGGGAGCGGCCGCGGCAGACCGTGGCCCCATCCTGCCTGCGCGCCTCGTGGTCGATGCCGAGGAATGTCATGCCGCGCTTCTCCTCAACAGACGCGATCACGGCGGTGGCGTCGACGACGTCGCCGGGTCGCACCGGTGCGGGCCACTCGAATGCCTGCTCGCCGTGCACCAGGCCCGCAAGGTTGACACCCACCTCTGCGTCACTGAACAGCTGGTACAGCGTCGGGAAGAGGCAGTAGAACGCGGCGTACGTGGGCGGCACCGCTCCGGGCGAGTACACGTCATCGGGCCCTGCGATCGCAGCGGCGAAGGCGTCGGCCGCGGGGCCGTCAACCACCTGTCCGGTGGCCTCGTACCTGCGGCCCACGTGGCTCGCGTCAGGCATCGTCGAACTCCCGAGGGCAGTTGCCGGAGGTCACGCGCCGACCATGCGCGCTCGGCGTCAACGCGTCAAGCCGCCCCCAAATTGACATCGATGTCAACATCTGAGCCGACTATAGCACCCGGGGACAGCCATGTTCGGATGTCCCTGGTCGCCGGCGAGTTCTCCGGCCGCCGTCGATCAGCGGAGGGTCAGACCAGTCCTGCCATGGCGGTCTGGCGGTGGAAGCGGACCCGACAGCGCTGGCAGCGGAAGACAAGGCGCAGGCCGAGCCGGCCGATGACCCCCGCCTCACGGTCGAGGCAGTTGGGGCAGACCGCGTGTTCCTCGGCGAACTCGGTGGGCACTTCCTTGAGCGGTAGCTCGACGGGCTTGTATTTCCTCATGGGGTACATGGTACCACTCTATGAGACAGTGTCAATATCAACTTTAGGCCCACCGGGAAGGTCGGGCTGAGGCGCGATCGGGCACCGGTGCGCATCAGCGGGCCGGCCCGTGGCCAGGTGAACGCCGGGCGCTCAACCGGTCCGCTGCCACCAGAATGACCTGGCGCGTCAACAACGACCGACTTTGACTGCGGCCGCCGGGCTCTGTTAGCCTCCGGCGCGGCCTGATCGTTGGGGAACGGTCGACGACGTCCCGGCGGGCGCTCCGTGAGGAGAGGGGAATCATCCGCGGTAATCGACATCGACTCATCCGCCATGCGTGGGTGCTGCTGGCCGCCGTGCTGTTGCCCGTGCTGGCCCCGCGCCCGGCGTCGCCGGTCTCGGCGGTTATCACGCCCCCTGTCGCCAGCGCCGACATCATCCTCAGCGCCACCATCGAGCGCCCGGCGGTCGTACCACCGATCGCGGCACGGCCTGCTCAGACCGTGGTCGTGGCCTACGGACAGACAATCGAGTTGCTGGCCACGACCGACCACTCCGACGCCGCCGCGATCCGCTGGGCCAACGGCATCGCGTACGGTGCCGAACCCGCCGCCGGCGTGGCACTGCTCATCCCGCCGGGTGCGGGCGCGCTGGTGCCGGTGCTCCCCGGTGAACGACCCAGTCACTTCGCCAAACGACTCGGGCTCGACCCTCGGGTCATCCTCGACTACAACCTTCTCGCCAAGGACACCCCGCGACCCGCCGGGAGCTACCTGCAGGTCCCAGTCACGGCGGCGCCGTCCGGCGCGCTGGTGGGGCGCTACTTCTCGCGCGCCGCAGGCGGCGCCCCGTTCGTCTTCGAGGTTCACGCCCCCGCGCCTGACGGCTTCCCGTACGGCCAGTGCACGTACTACGCGGCCTCGCGTCGCAACGTCACCTGGGCCGGGAACGCCGGCTGGTGGTTCCAGGCCGCCAACGGCATCCGCCCCGAGGGGCACACTCCCGTCGCCGGTGCCATCGTGGTCTTCCACACCGGGTGGTTCGGCCACGTCGCCATCGTGGAGAAGGTCAACCCGGATGGCAGCTTCGTGGTGTCGGAGATGAACTACTACGGGTCGGGCGGTGGCTGGGGGCGCGTCGACCACCGCACCATCACGTCCGCAGACCTCTGGTCGGTCACCGGCTACATCTACTGAGCGGGCGGGCTACCCGGAGAAGCGGTACCCGATCCCCGGCACGGAGTGGATGTACGTCGGCTTCTCGGCGTCGGGCTCGATCTTGCGCCGCAGCCGGTACACGTGGGCGTCGACGGTGCGGGTCTCGATCTCGACCTCGTAGCCCCACACCCGGCGCAGCAGCTCGCCACGACTCATCACCTGACCGGGGCGCGAGGCGAGCAATGCCAGGAGGTTGAACTCCGTCAGGGTGAGCATCACCTCCTCGCTGTCGCGGAAGGCCTGGCGGCGGCCGAGGTCGATGGTGAGCCCGGGGAACTCGAAGCGGTCGCGCGGCTGTTCCTGCGAGGAGATATCGCTGCGCCGGAGGTGAGCGCCGATGCGAGCCATCAGCTCGCGCACCTCGAAGGGCTTGGTCACGTAGTCGTCCGCTCCCAGCTCGAGCCCGACCACCACGTCGATGGTGTCCGCCTTGGCGGTGAGCATGATGATCGGCACCCGCGAGCCCTCGGAGCGAAGCCGCCGGCAGACATCGAGCCCGCTCATCCCGGGCAGGTTGATGTCGAGGATGATGAGATCCGGGTTCTGCTCGCGCGCGGCGGCGAGCCCGTCGACGCCGTTGGCAGCCTCGAGCAGGGTGTGGTTCTGGGCGCTGCAGGCGAGCCGGACGACCTCGCGGCTCGGGGCGTCGTCCTCGACGATGAGGATGGTCTTTCCGGCTCCGGTCATGAGGCTTCGCTCTCCAGGTACGTGGCGATCCTCTGAACGAAGTTCGCCACCTCGATCGGCTTTGAGATGTATCCCGAGCAACCGGCGGCGAGTGCCTCCTGCTCGTTGCCCTTCATGGCGTTGGCGGTGAGCGCGACGACGGGGACTGACGAGGTCTTGGGATCCGACTTGAGCATGCGGGTGACGGTGAGCCCATCGATGCCGGGGAGCTCGATGTCCATCAGCACGAGATCGTAAGTGCTACTCCGCGCCTTGTGCAGACCCTCGTTTCCGTCCACGGCGATGTCCACGTCGAAGCCGTTGCCGGTGAGCACCATGGTGGCGAGGTCGCGGTTGCTGCGGTTGTCCTCGACCAGGAGGATGCGGTTGTGCGCGTGCCCGTTGGGGGCCTGCAGGCCGCCGAGCGGTAGCCGGAAGGTGAACACCGAGCCCATCCCCGGCTCGCTGTCCAGCTGCATCCGGCCGCCGTGCAGCTCGATGATGCGGCGGGTCAGCGAGAGCCCCAGGCCGGTACCCTCGACCTGGCGCGTGGTGGCGCTGTCCACCTGGTAGAACTCGTTGAAGATGCGCTCATGGTGCTCACGCGGAATCCCGACTCCCGTGTCACCGACCTCGACGACGAGGATCTCCTCCGCCTCGGCCCGGGCTTTGACCCACACCCGACCCCCCTGGGCGGTGAACTTGATCGCGTTGCTGAGCAGGTTGTAGAGGACCTGCTTGAACTTGCTCTTGTCGGCGCGGAGCATGAGGTCCTCAGGCTGGACCTCGATGGTGAGGTCGATGTCGCGCCGCTCGCTCAGCGAGCGGATCACGTTGTGCACCTCGCGCACGGCGTTGTTGACGAAGAAGTCGTCGTAGCTCAGCTCCATTCGGCCGGCCTCGATCTTGCTGAGGTCGAGCACGTCGTTGACCAGCTCGAGGAGGTGCTTGCCTGAGGCGTGGATGTTCTCGAGGCACTCGTGGCGCTGGTCGTCCTCGAGAGCGACCAGGTTGTCCTTGAGGATCTCGCTGAAACCGAGGATGGCGTTCAGCGGCGTGCGCAGCTCGTGGCTCATGTTGGCGAGGAACTCACTCTTCAGACGGGAGATCTCGTTGATCTGCGCATAGCTCCGTTCCAGCTCGCGCTTCTGCTCAGCGATCTGGGCGAGCTGCACGGTCTGGCGCTCGTGCAGGCGGGCGTTGTCGATGGAGATCGCCGCCTGGTTGGCGATGACCTGCATGAGTGCCTGCTCGACCGTGGTGAAGGGGCGAACCTCGCGCCGGGCCATGGTGAGGGCGCCCACCAGTCGCTGCGGCGACTGCAGCGGCATCACCAGGCAGCTGCGTGGAGCGTGCGCCATGGGCAGGTTCTTGAACCGGCTGTCCTTGGTGGCGTCGGCCACCGACACCACCTTGCGCCGCTGCGAGGCCCACCCGACGATGCCCTCGCCCAGTTCGAAGGTGGCCACCTGGGCAACCGATTCCGTGAACGGGAAGGTGGCGATGGCGCTGAGGCTCTTGCCGTCCTCGTTGAGCAGGAACACGGTCGCCGCATCACAGGCCACCAGGTCGGAGGCGGCCTTCAGCATGAAGTCGATCGTCTCTTTCAGCTCCAGGCTGGAGGTGAAGAGATTGCCGACCTGACCGAGCAGGTCGACAATGACCTTGTCGTCCATGGCCGGGCGAGTATACCGGCGGCTTGGGCTCCGCAGACCACTTTCACGGATTTCGGCAATCGCCAACACTCCCCTCTCAGCCACGTCCAGCCGGCGCCGGGGGGCCCTTCGTGTGGCCGGAGCCGACACCGCTGCGCCGGGGCGTGCCCGAGAGGGGACGCAGTTCCCCCTTCGGCTATCTCAGCGCTTGCGGGCTTTGATCTCCTCGATCACCTGGGGCAGGATCTTGAGCGCATCCCCGACGACGCCGAGGTCGGCCAGCTTGAAGATCGGCGCGTCGGCGTCCCGGTTGATGGCCACGATGGTCTTGGCGCCCTTCATGCCCACGGTGTGCTGCATCGCGCCGCTGATCCCGCAGGCGATGTAGACCGCGGGCTTGACCGTCTTGCCCGTCTGCCCGACCTGCATGGAGTAGGGAACCCATCCCGCGTCGACGACCGCGCGGCTGGCACCGACAGCCCCACCGATCAACGAGGCGAGTTGCTCCAGGAGCTCGAAGTTCTTGGGGTCGCCGAGCCCCCGACCGCCACTGATGACCACCGGCGCCTCCTCGAGCTTCGGGCCCGTCGCCGTCTCCTCGCGGCGCTCGACGACCCGAACCGCGCGGTGCTGCTCGGCGATCTCGGCGCCGATCGGCGCCACGGTGGCGGCGCCGCCCCCGCCACTTTCCGCCGCGAACGACTTCGGCCTCACCAGCACCACCGCGGGCCTGCCGCCCTCGAACGTGGTGGTCACGTCCTGGGTGGCCCCGAAGATGGACGACTGGACGCTGATCCCGCCGTTGGCTGCGACATCGAGGCCGTTGGCGACCACCGGGACGTCGAGCTTGGCCGCCAGGCGGCCGGCCACGTCGCGGCCAAGGTACGTGGAAGCGATGAGGATGAGATCCGGGCTGTGCTCGCCGGCGAGCGCGGCGATCGCATCGGCGGCCGGCCCGCCAGCCAGCAGCTCCCCATAGGCGGCGTCGGCACCGGCGTGCAGGGTGCTCGCGCCGTACTCCCCGAGAATCGCGGCAGCGCCCTCAGCCTGCGGCGAGAGCGCCACGGCTTCCAGCGTGCCCCCCAGGGAACGGGCCTTGGTCAGCAGTTCCAGCACCGCCTCGACAGGTTTGCCGTCGGTGAGCTCCGCGAACACCCAGGTCTTGCCGACCGCCATCTCAGATCACCTTCTTCTCAGCGAGGAAAGCGACGATCCGCTTGGCGGCATCACCGTCGTCCTGCACGATCTCGCCGGCTGCCCGCTGTGCCGCAGCGGCCACGGCGGTGATCTTCTGCCCGGCGGATGCGGCGCCGAGCCCGCTGAGCCCGAGGTCGGCCGCGGTGAGGCGATCCAGCGGCTTCTGCTTGGCCCCCATGATCCCCTTGAGGGACGGGTAGCGCGGCTCGTTGACCCCGGCGGTGACGCTCACCACCACCGGGAGCCTGGCCTCGATCACCTCGATGCCCGTCTCGGTCTGGCGTTCCACTCTGAGGCTGTCACCGTCGTACTCCACCGATTTGGCGAACGTCACGGCCGGGACGTCGAGGAGCCCGGCGAGCATCTGCGGGACCACGCCGGTGTAGCCATCGGTGGACTCGGTGGCGGTGATCACCACGTCGAACTCCTGCCTGCGGATCGCCGCGGCGAGCACCTTGGCCGTGGTGAGCGCATCGGACCCTGCCAGCGCAGCGTCGGTGATCAGCACGCCCTTGGCGGCCCCCATGGCCAGCGCCTTGCGGACGGCATCGACGCCGCGATCCGGGCCCATGCTCACCACCGTCACCTCGCCGCCATGCTTCTCGACAAGCTGGAGGCCGGCCTCGACGCCGAACTCGTCGCCGGGGTCAAGCACGAGCTCGCCGTCCCGCTTGAGGGTGTGGCTCGACGGATCGAGCTGACCTGGCGAGTTCGGGTCGGGCACCTGCTTGACGCAGACGACGACGTTCATTGCACCTCCTGGATGGCCCGAACGGTGGGCGCCGGTGACTCTACCCGACCGTTTCCCAGCGCCGGAGCCTCGGTTGCGTGCAGCGACGAAGCGGTGACTTCTCAGGGATGTTTCAGGGCGGCGGACGGCGTGGGCGTCGAGAATGGGCGCACCCCCAACCCCCAGGAATCGAGAGATATGTTCAGCGTCATCAGCACCGCCGCCCGCTGGGTCGGCCGCCACGCCTTCCCCGCGGCCATTGCCACCGTGATCGCCATTGGGGCGGCCGGCGGAGGGATCGGCTACGCCGTGGCCAGCCAGCACAACACCACCACTCCCCTGTCGTCGAGCTCAGCGCCCCGGTCCTCGACCCCCACCCCCGCGCCCGGCGTCAAGCCGAGGAAGGGGTCCACCGCAGCGCGTGGAGCCGCCCTGATGCAGCACGCCCTGAGCCTGCTCGCCGCGCAGACCGGCCAGTCCGTCGCCGCGGTGCGCAGCCAGCTCGAGGCGGGCAGATCGATCGACGCCATCGCCGGCGCCAAGGCGACCACCATCGAGAGCGAGATCCTCGCCCAGGTCGACAAATTGGCCGCGCGGGCCGTGACGGCCGGGAAGATCACCGCCGCCCAGGAGGCCACCGGGCTCGCCATGGCCAAGACCAGGGTCGAGGCTCTCATGGCCGAGCCCGGCACCCAACTCCTCAAGGATGCGCAGCAGTTCCTCCAGTTCCTCCAGACACCTGGGCTTCACCACCACACCGCCTCACCGTCGCCCTCAGCCGCGGCCTGACGGCGTCTCCTGACCGCGCGGTGCCGCCCTGGGCGGTGGCGCGCAGGCTTCGCCGTACACTGCGGCGATGCCCAAGTCCTATGCACAAGCCGAGCAGGTCATCGACCCGTCCAAGAGGTACACGGCGACGATCACCACCGACAAGGGTGACATCGTCATGTCGCTGGACCCCGCCAAGGCACCGAAGAGCGTCAACAACTTCGTCTTCCTCGCCCGGGATGGTTTCTACGACGGCCTGACCTTCCATCGCGTGGTCGACGACTTCGTCATCCAGGCGGGCTGCCCCGAGGGCAGCGGCCGCGGTGGACCCGGGTATCGGTTCGAGGACGAACCGGTCCAGGGCGAGTACATCGCCGGCGCCGTCGCCTGTGCCAACGCCGGGCCGAACACCAACGGCTCCCAGTTCTTCATCTGCACCGTCGACGACAGGCACAAGCTTGCCAAGGCGTACAACCTCTTCGGACAGGTGGTCAAGGGCATGGAGGTGGTCGCCGTGATCCGGCAGGGCGACGTCATGCGCTCGGTGTCGGTCACGGAGGAGTAGCGGTGAGCGGCGAGCTGCGTCTGATGTCGGTGCACGCGCACGCGGATGACGAGTTCGATCACCATGGGCGGACTGCTCGCGGTGTGTCACGACCGTGGCGTGCGCACCGCCAACGTCTGCTGCACGGACGGGAAGCTCGCCACCATCGTCGCCGAGGACATGCCCGAGGAGACGACTCGGCCGCGCCTGGCAGAGATCCGCCAGGGGGAGCTGCGTGCCGCATGCGCGATCCTCGGGGTTGACGAGGTGCACTTCCTCGGCTACGGGGACTCCGGCATGTGGGGGGCGGACACGAACCAACTCCCCGACGCGTTCTGGAAAGCCGATGTCGATGAGGCCGTCGGCCGCGTGGTCGCCCTCATCCGGCGGTTCCGCCCCCATGTCGTCGTCACCTACGACGGGGTAGGCGGCTACGGCCACCCCGACCACATCCAGACGCACCGCGTCACCCTGCTCGCGGTCGAGGCGGCGCACATGAAGACGCTCTACCCGGAGGCGGGCGAGCCGTGGCGGGTGTCGAAGCTGTACTACACGTCGATCCCCCTGTCGTTCCTGCGCAAGGCGGCTGCGATGGCAAGGGAGGCGGGAATGCCGCCGCCGTTCGGCGTCGACAACCCGGAGGACCTGCCGTTCGTCACCCCCGACGAGTGGATCACCACCGTGGTCGACGTCCACGAGGGCATCCGGCGCAAGCGCCAGGCCCTGATCGCCCATCACAGCCAGATCGCACCTGACTGGCCGATGCTGGCCATCCCCGAGGAGGTCAACATCGAACAGTTCGGGACCGAGGCGTTCCAGCTGGTCGTCTCGCGGGTACCGGTCAGCCTGCCCGAGACCGACGTGTTCACCGGCGTCACCGTTGAGGCGGCTGTCCCGGTCTGATCGAGCCGGCTCAGGCCCTCTCGACCACCATGGCGATCCCCTGGCCCCCGCCGATGCACATCGCTGCCATACCGACGGTGGCATCGCGCTGCTGCATGGCGTGGAGAAGCGTGACCATGATCCTCGTGCCGCTGGCGCCGATGGGGTGGCCCAGCGCGATCGCGCCGCCGTTGACGTTGAGCTTCTCATCGGGCACGGCGAGCTCCCGGCCGACGGCAACCGACTGCGCCGCGAACGCCTCGTTGAGCTCGAAGAGATCGATGTCGTTGACTGACAGCTGTGCACGCTGCAGTGCGGCGCGCACCGCCGGCACGGGGCCCATTCCCATCACCCGCGGCGGCACGCCCGCGCTGGCGTAAGCGCGAATCCGCGCCAGCGGCGTGCGGCCCTCGGCGCGCGCGCGCGACTCGCTCATCACCACCACCGCGGCGCCACCGTCGTTGATGCCGCTGGCGTTGCCTGCGGTGACGCTGCCCGCCTTGTCGAACGCGGGGCGCAACCCCGACAACGACTCCGTCGTGGTGCCGGCACGAGGATGCTCGTCGACATCGACGGTCACCGTCTCCCTGCGCTTGGTGACGGGCACGCCGACGATCTCGTCACGGAACCTGCCGGCGGCGATGGCCGCCTCGGCCTTCTGCTGGGAGGCCGCCGCAAAGGCATCCTGGTCCTCTCGGCTCACCTCGTATTCCTGGGCGACGGTCTCGGCGGTCGTGCCCATGTGGCAGTGCTCGAAGGCACACCACAGTCCGTCGCGGATCATCTCGTCGACGAGCTGACCATCGCCCAGCCGATACCCGTACCGAGCGTTCTCCACCAGGTAGGGCGCCCGGGACATGTTCTCCATGCCGCCGGCGAGGATCACCTCGCTGTCGCCGAGGCGGATCGCCTGCGCGGCCAAGGCGATGGTCTTGAGCCCTGAGCCGCACACCTTGTTGACGGTCATCGACGGCGTGCTCTCCGACAGCCCGGCGCCGAGCGCCGCCTGCCGGGCGGGGTTCTGGCCCAGACCGGCCGACAGCACGTTGCCCATCAGCACCTCGTCGACAGCGTCAAGCCCGGCCCGCCGCATCGCCTCCTGGACGGCGACGGCGCCCAGCTGAGGGGCGGGGACGTCGACGAACACACCACCCATGGTGCCCACCGGGGTACGGACGGCGCTCACGATGACGGCGTTCTCCATGGCCGCCACTCTACCCACTCGGCGCCGGACGCCGGGAGGGCTACGAGAGCGGACCGCCGAACGCTCGCGTGTACCGGGTGTCGAACTCGTCGCGTGTGTACGAGTGGCCCTGCGGGCCCTGCTGTTCGACGACGTACGTTGCCGCGAGCGAGCCCATCCGCCCGGCAACCGCGGGCGCTCGTCCCTCGCGCAGGCCGGCGAGCAGCCCGCCGATGTAGGCATCACCGGCGCCGGTCGGGTCGACGACCTGGTCCGTCGGGGCAACGGGGATGCGGTGCAGCGCGCCATCCATGTACAGCTCACTGCCCTCGCCGCCCCGGGTGCGCGCCACCGATGCCCCGGCGCGAACCATGGCCTCGACGTCGCGACCGGTGCGGCGGTGGATGACCTCGATCTCGTAGTCGTTGCCCACCACCAGCCACGCCGCGTCGAGGCCCGCGATGACGGCGTCGTCCGAGAGGGAGCTCAACTGCTGAGCGGGCGCGAACACCAACCGGGCGCCGAGCCGCGCCGCCTGCTCGACGTGCAGGGCCATCCCGTCGGGCGCGTCGGGGGTGACAACGACGTGGCTGACCTCGGCCAGCGCCTCGAGGTCGACCCCGGCGGCCCGGCTCATGGCGCCGGGGTAGAAGGCGGTGATCTGGTTGTCGTCCACGTCGGTGGTGATGAACGCGGTTGCGGTGGTCACGTCGTCACAGAGAAGCGCCCCCGAGGTGTCGACCCCCGCTGCGCTGAGGGCCGCCCCGTACTCGGCGAAGTCATTGCCCACCGCCGCGCACAGCAGGGGCCGGTCGCCGAGCAGTGCCAGGGTGTAGGCGATGTTGGCCGCGGTGCCGCCGCGCCGCCGATCGAGGCGATCGATCAGGAACGACACGTTGAGGATGTGCGCCTGGTCGCTGAGGATGTGGTCGGCGAATCGGCCACCGAACACCATGATGGTGTCGTACGCGACCGAGCCGGTGACGGCGATGGATCCCATGGCGCGCGCAAGCATAGGGGCGCGCCCGTTGGGCAGGCCGCGCCCCACCCGCCTCAGGGGAGAATGCACCAGATGGAAGTCCAAGGTCCGCAGCCTGCCGGCGGTCAGCCGAGAACACCGGGACCGGGTCTCGCCCCCCTCGACACCGTGCTCGCCGAGGCGGTCGAGGTATACCGGCGCACCTACACCACGGTGCTGCGCAGCACGGGCGAGACGCGGCTGAAGGTCCTCGAGGCCTCGCACAGGGCGATGCACAGCAGCCTCCACACGCTTGCGGACTCGCCCGAACCCGACCTCGGAGCCTTCCTCTACGCGGTGCGTCGCCTGCCCGACGCGATCTTCGGGGCTGGGCTGGTGGTCATGGGGCAGTCGGCGGAGATCTTCGCTCGGCGCGGTTTTGGTGCCTTCAGCGGCCAGACCGAGATCGGTGCTCCCGGGCGGCGACGCCGCTGGTACGACGACGGCAACGGCACTCTCGCCGTGCTGATCGCCTCGGCGTCCGACGTCGACGACCTCGTCCCAACGCTGGTGGCCTTCCAGATCGAGTGGAACAAGCTCCATGCCGTGCTGTGCGCCGGCGCGCTGCCGGCGGGCAACGCGGCCGAGTGGGCGGCAGCCTGTGGCGGCGCGGAGGACGACTGGGAGCAGCTCCAGGAGGTCTGGGGGACAACCTTCGCGGGCCGGCTCGCCCTGGTGCGTGAGCGGCGGCTCTCACTGCGTGTGCGCATGCTCGGCGGCACCCAGGTCGGGTACGCGCGCGTGACCCGGCGCTGGTGGCAGCAGGTCACCGGCTTGATGCGTTCCGAGGGCCTCCTCGACCGCCCGGTGTATTTCGTGAGCAGCAACTCCCACAGCCTCGCCAACCTGGTCACGGGGTTCGCTCGCCGCCACCGCGACGAGCTCGTCGAGGCAGTCGAGCGCAACGGACCCGACGAGCTGCGCGATGAGCTGCGCGCCTTCCGCGAGGGACGAAGCGAGGGCAACTGGGACAACCTGCTCTACTACGCCGCCCGCATGTGGCTGCGCAGCGGCATCACCGACGGCGAGCGCAGCGCGGCGCGGCGCGAGGAACGCGAGGCGGGTGTGATCGCCGTGGGCAGCCGAACCGCCCTCGACGTGTCCGCCCAGGTGATCGCGCTGGACCGCCTCGACCAGGCAGCCCTCGACGAGCGCCTGGGCCGCGTCGATGGCACCGCGCTCCGTGCCAGCCGCGCGGTGATCGTCAACGTGGACTACCCGCTCGGCCTGGCGGCATACAACATCCTGCGGGAGGTCGCCGAGACCGCGGCGGAGCTGCGCGGTGTGTACATCCTCGGCAAGGCGGCCACGCTCAATGCTGATGTCGGGGACGTGATGATCTCCGGGGTGATCCACGACGAGCACTCCGGGAGCACGTTCTGGCTTGACAACGCGTTTCGCGTCTCCGACATCGCGCCATACCTCCGCTTCGGCAGCGGTCTCGACAACCAGCGCGCGGTCACCGTCAAGGGCACGTTCCTGCAGAACCGCGGGTACCTCGACTACTACCACCGCGAGGCATTCTCGGTCGTCGAGATGGAGGCCGGACCGTACTGCTGTGCCATCTACGAGATGAGCGAGGCCGCGCGCTACCCCATGGGCGAGCCGGTGAACTTCTCGCGCCTGCCCATCGATTTCGGCGTCATCCACTACGCATCAGATACGCCATTCACGCAGGCGCGCACGCTCGGAGCACGCGGACTCTCGTACTTCGGCATGGATTCGACGTACGCGTCATCGGTGGCCATCCTTCGCCGAATCCTCCGGCTCGAGGGCGCTCTGCCCGATGAGCCCGAGCCGCGCGATGAACGCTTGGTCGAGGACGGTGACGAGATGCCCGCGGAGGTCGGCGCGTGAGGCGGGCGTGGGTGGTCGCCGTCGTCCTGGCCCTGGCGGCGCCATTGACGGGGTGCGTCGACACGGCGGGATGCGCGGCGGCGAGCTGCCCCGGGGCACAGTCGCCCTCGACGCTCAACGTGCAACCGCAGAACAGCACGCTTCTGGTCGGCGTCAACCGGATCTCCATCGCGCTGCTCAATGCCAGGGCGACGCCGGTCGCCGCCGGGCACGTGTCGGTCGAGATCGTGGCACCTGGGGGCATGTCGCTCGGCCGCCGACCGCTGGAGGACATCGCCGCCGTGTACGGAGGGATCCCCGTGTACGTCGGCATCGCCGACTTCCCCGCCGCGGGTCAGTACGACTACCTGGTCAGCGGGACCGACGCCTCGGGCGCGACGATCGCGGGCAACGCCTTCGTCAACGTCGCCGCCACCGGTCCCGAGTTGGCGGTGGGCAGGACGGTTCCAGCCGTCGCCCAGAAGGTCGTCACCGATGCCGGGGTGGCACTGTCGATGGTGGACAGCGGGGTTCCGCCCGACACCTGGCACGACGTGACGGTGGCGCAGGCGCTGGCCGAGCACAGGCCGATGGTGCTGTACTTCGGTGAGCCGGGGTATTGCCCGAGCAAGACGTGCGGACCCACCGTCGCCATCCTCAGGCAGCTCTGCGTTCAGTACTGCGCGCAGTTCTCGTTCCAGCACATCGAGGACGACATCCCGCCCGGACCGGCGTTCGTGCAGCCCAACGCCTACCCCAACAACCCCGCCTTTCTCGCATTCGGCCTGCGCAGCGACCCCTGGGTGTACTTCGTGAACGCACAGGGCATGGTTGCGGATCGGTTCGAGGGGCCGGTGACCCTGGATGAGCTGCAGGGCGCTGCCGTGGGGACTCTCGCGGGGCGCGTTCCCGCCGTCTCGCTGCACGCCTGAGCCGCGTGACCGGCGCCTAGGGAATGCCTCTTCTGTCACTGCAGGACGTCGCCGTCGCCTACGGCGCCGAGGTCATCGTGCGCGGCATCAACCTGCGCATCGAGGAGCGGGACCGGCTTGCGGTGGTCGGGGCCAACGGCGCCGGCAAGACATCGGTGCTCGACGTCATCGCGGGCGCGCTCGAGCCGAGCGAGGGGGTGGTCGAGCATGGCCGCAACCTGCGCATCGCGCACCTCCCCCAGGACGCGCCGGACCCGGTCGGTTCCACGGTGCTGGACGAGGTGCTCGCCTCGCGTGAGGACCTGCGCGCGACGCACGCCGAGCTGAGCAGGCTGGAAGCTGCGATGGGCACAGGACCCGCGGACCTCGAGGCGGTGATGACGCGCTACGGCGAGCTGCAGCACGCCTACCAGCACGCCGGCGGGTACGACCTCGAGTCGCGCGCCCGCGAGGCGCTGGGCGGCCTCGGGCTCGACGAGGCCATGCAGGCCCGCGACCCGATGCAGCTCAGCGGGGGCCAGAAGCGGCGCGTGGAACTCTCCAAGCTCTTGCTCGCCGACGCCGACCTGCTGCTCATCGATGAGCCCACCAACCACCTCGACCTGGCCTCGATCGAGTGGCTCGAAGACTTCATGGCGGGCGTGCGCTCCACCTTCGTCCTCGTGTCACACGATCGTCGCTTCCTCGACCGTGTGTGCACCTCTGTTCTCGAGCTTGGCCACGGCGTCGCCGAGGAGTACCCCGGCAACTACACGCAATACGTGCGCCTGCGGCGCGAGCGACGCGCGCGACGACAGAAGGAGTTCGAGAGCCAACAGGCACACATCACCCACCAGGAGGACTTCATCCGCAAGTACAAGGCGGGACAGCGCGCCAAGGAGGCACGGGGGCGGCAGAAGCAGTTGGACCGCATCGAGCGCGTAACCGCTCCGCCGCGCGACCGGCGTCCGCGGCTCCGCTTCGCTTCTGCCCCGGGCTCGCAGATCCTTCTCAAGACCAGCGAGCTGACCATCGGGCGCGAGACCCCGCTGCTGCGCGTGCGCCCGCTGAGCATCGCACCGGGGGAGCGCATCGCCGTCGTCGGCCCCAACGGTTGCGGGAAGTCCACGCTGCTGCACACCCTCTCCGGTGAGCTGCCGGCGATCGAGGGGAACATCCGGCTCGGGCCCCGCACCCATCGCCGCCTCTACCGCCAGGACCTCGGCCGCGAGGGCCCGGCCACCGCCACCACCGCGTACTCCACCGATGACTCGCGCACGGTCATGGAGGACCTGCTGGTCGACCACCCGGTGGGCGCGGAGCGGGCGCGCACCGTGCTGGGCGCGCTCCTCTTCAGCGGCGACGACGTGCACAAGCTGGTCGGCGAGCTCAGCGGCGGCGAGCGCGCCCGGCTGCTGCTCGGCAAGGTGGCGCTCGAGGAGACCAACCTCCTGCTCCTCGATGAGCCGACCAACCACCTCGACATCCCCGCGCAGGAGGTCCTCGAGCAGGCGCTTGTGGGCTATGCCGGTGCGGTGGTGCTGGTGACCCACGACCGCGCCCTCATCGACGCGGTCGCCACCCGCACCTGGGCGATCGAGGATGGCGGCGTCCGTGAGGTGCTCGGCGGCTACACCGACCTGTTGCGCGTACGCGAGCGTGAGCGTCGGGACGCTGAGCGCGAGAGCCAGGGCGCCTCCGGCACGGGGCGGGCCAGGCCGGCGGCGCCGCCAACCGCGGGTGCGGTGAGGGCGTCGGGATCACGTGAGATCCGCCGCCTCGAGGAGGAGATCGCGGCCATCGAGGCGGAGCTGAAGGTGGCCCGCAACCGCCTCCTCGACCCGGAGACGTTTGCTGACGTTGCATCCGGCGCCGAGGCGGGTCGCGAACACGACCGACTCAGCGGCGCGCTCGCCGACCTGTACGAGCGCTGGGAGGCGCTGGCCGGAGCCGGCTGACCGGCCTCCTACACTGTCCGCCGTGGAGCGATCGTCTGCGCCCCTTGGCGAGGTCCTCGTCGACGCCGCGTCGATCGAACGTCGCGTGGGTGAGCTGGCCGCTGCGATCGACGCGCGGTACGCGGGCGCCGATTCCCCGCTGCTGCTCCTCTGTGTCCTCAAGGGCGCGCTGGTGTTCACCGCCGACCTGATGCGACGTCTCACGGTGCCGTGCGAGGTCGACTTCGTCGCGGTGCGCTCCTACGGCGATGGCACGCGGAGCAGCGGCCACCCGACCCTCGCCGCGGACGTGGCCGGTCGGGTTCGCGGCCGCGACGTGGTCATCGTCGAGGACATCGTCGACACCGGCCATACCGCCGCCCTCCTAGCCGAACGCCTTGACGAGCTCGGCGCGCGGTCGGTGCGGCTCGCCGCGCTGCTCGACAAGACCGCGCGACGCGAACGCCCAGTGCACGTCGACTGGAAGGGGTTCGACATAGCCGACAGGTTCGTGGTGGGGTACGGCCTGGACCACGGCCAGCTCTACCGCAACCTCGCCGACGTCCGTGCCCTCGACGGCGCGTGATCAGTCGCCGCGCGGCGCCACTGGCGTTGGTCGGTGCCACCCTCGCCGTGTCGGTGTCAGCGGTGCTGATCAGGGAGGCGCAGGCGGACGCCGCCACGGTGGTCTGGCTGCGCATGGCGCTGGCCAGCTGCATCCTGCTGCCCTGGGCCGGACCGCAACTGCGCGCGCAACTGGTCGCCAACGGCCGCGGGCGGGACACGCTGCTGGTGGCACTCGCCGGCGTCCTCCTCGCCGTGCACTTCCTCACCTGGACGGCGTCGCTCGGCTCGACTTCGGTCGCCGCCAGTGTCCTGCTCGTCTCGCTGCACCCGCTCGTGGTCACCCCTCTCGGCGCCCGGCTCCACGGTGACGCGGTCAGCCGGCGGGTCGCCGCCGCCATCGCCATCGCGCTGGCCGGCACCGTCGTCACCTGCGCTGGGGCATTCGCCGCGGGCGGCAGCGCGCTCGGCGGTGACCTGCTGGCGCTGACCGGGGGAGGCGCGCTGGCCGGGTACCTCCTCATTGGCAGGGCCCGGCGCCGGCGAGGCGGCGTGGCCGCGTACTCGGCGGTGGTGTACGCGATCGTCAGCGCAGCCGCGGTGGGCGTCGCGGCGACAACGGGCACGCTGCACACGCCGAGCACACGCACCCTGGCTGCGTGCGCCGGCCTGGCCGTGGTGTGCACCATCGGCGGCCACACGGTGTTCAACTGGACGCTGCGCCGCCTGCCGGCCAGCGCGGTGTCCCTCTCCTTCCTCGGCGAACCGCCGCTGGCCGCGCTGCTGGCATTCGCCGTGCTCGGTCAGCGGGTGGATGCGGCCACGATCGCGGGCGGTGTGCTGATCCTGTCGGGCCTGGCCGTCGCCTTGTCATCCGTGCCAGGCGACCCGGCGCCGCCGTCGCCTGCCGGCTGAGCGCCTCAGACGCCAACCCCGGTCAGCAGGTACACGAGGTGCGCCGGCACCATTCCCATCACCACGCTGATGATGAGGACGTAGAGCATCGCCGTCGCCGGTTGGTTGGCGCGGATGCGCGCGAAGTACAGGGTGAGGGCGTTGACGCCCGCCGTGAACAGCACTCCCGAGCCGATCACCAGCAACCAGAAGAGGAATGCCTGGTCACCGGAGAGAACGCGCTGGCGCGACGAACTGCTGAGCAGGGCGATCGCGATCACCGCGCACTCCACCGCGACCGCGGCGAAGACCACGTGGATGGAGATGCGCAACGGGCGGAATGACATGCTCGGGGTGACCAGGTACCAGTGGCCGAGCAGCATCCCGGCGAGCGCGCTGCCGCCCAGGAACGCCGCCGACATGAACGCCAGAACGGCACCGCCGCTGCCGCCGAGCGCCGGACCGAAGGCAAGCGCGGCGGCGACCAGCGTCGCGATCCCGACAGCGACGGTGGCGGCGGCGACCACGCGGCGCGAACCCTCCGTCCCCACCACGGCAAAGAGCGAGTTGACGACCAGCAGCGCGGTGAATGCGATCGCCCAGTGCGCCAGGGCCGCCACGGCGCTGGTCTCAACCGACCCGTGCAGCACGGCGCCCACGTCCGAGCTGCCCGCGAGCACGAGCAGGTCCACCCCCATGATCACCGTGCAGATCGCGGCGGTCGTGCCCGCGAACCCTCGCCCGATGTGCCCCACCTGGTCCAGGAGAGCGCTCACCGTCACGGTGCCCACTGCCAGCTCGAGGAGGACGAGCAGCCCGGCCAGCGGCGCGAGGTCGGGCAGCGACGTGGGCGGCACGGCGCGATGGTACGGGGCGCGCTGTCGGACCACGGCTGCCTGCGTTACGGTGCCGCGCATGAGCGGCGAGCCGACCACGTCAGCCGGCGGAGGCAGCCCCCACCCGGCCGAGCCGGCTCAGGGACCGGGCCAGGGCCGCCCGTGGTCACCCGCGGCCGCCATGGACCCGGTCCCGCCCCTGGCTCCGCCCCCGGCGCGCCCCGGGGACGGCACCCCGGTGCCCACCACGGAGCGGGTGCCGGCCGTCAGCGCGCGCCTGCGTGCCGCCGTCATCGTCGCAGCGCTCCTCCTGGTGGTCGTGGTGCTGCTGCTCGTCACCGGCGTCGGGCACTAGCGCCTCGCCCGCGCTCAGCCCTCGACCGCGAGGCCCGCCTCCTGCCACGCTTCGATGCCACCGACGACATTGATCGCGCGCGGCCGTCCATGCTCGTGGAGGAACTCCACAGCCCGGCCACTGCGTCCACCGACCCGGCAGTGCACGTACACGTCGCGGTCTTCGGGGATCTCGTCGAGTCGCCCAGGCATCTCCGCCAGTGGGATGAGAAGCGCACCGGGGATGCGCAACTGCTCCCACTCCCAGGGCTCGCGCACATCGATGAGGACAGCCTCGCCCTCCCCGACCGCGTCATGCGCCTGCCGTGGTGTCGCCCCATCCCTTGCGCCCATGTCGCCGAGTATAGGATGCGCCTGTTCGCATCCATGTCGGGCTGGTAGGCTGCCAGCGTGACCGCGACCGCGACCGCCCCCGCGCCGCCGGCCGACGACCCGTGGCAGAACGCGCAGCGTCAGTTCGACAACGCCGCAGACATCCTCCAACTGTCGCCGGGGCTGCGCGCCGTGTTGCGCGAGGTGCGGCGCGAGTTGTTGGTGCGCTTCCCGGTGAAGATGGACGACGGCTCCCTGCAGGTCTTCGAGGGGTACCGCGTCCAGCACAACACCACGCGCGGGCCGGCCAAGGGTGGCATCCGTTTCCACCCTGACACCGACCTCGAGGAGGTGAAGGCGCTCTCCATGTGGATGACGTGGAAGTGCGCGCTGATGAACATCCCGTACGGCGGTGCCAAGGGCGGGGTCGTCGTCGATCCGCGAAAGCTGAGCCACCGGGAGCTCGAGCGGCTCAGCCGGCGGTTCGCGAGCGAGATCAGCCTGCTGATCGGGCCTGACTCGGACATCCCGGCGCCCGATGTCAACACCAACGCCCAGGTGATGGCCTGGATGATGGACACCATCTCGATGGAGGCCGGGTACTCGATCCCGGCGGTGGTCACGGGCAAGCCGCTGGACATCGGCGGCAGCGAGGGACGACCGAGCGCAACCGGCCGCGGCGTCACCATCGCGGCCATTGAGATCTGTCGTCGCCTCGGCCGCGATCCCGCGGAGACGACGGTGGCCGTGCAGGGATTCGGCAACGTCGGCAGCGTCAGCGCCGAGCTCATGTCGGAGCAGGGATTCCGTATCTGCGCCGTGTCCGACGTCACCGGCGGCATCTACGATCCAGCCGGCCTCGCCCTGCCCGCGCTGCTCGAGCACCGTCGTCGCACCGGCTTCGTCGCCGACTTCCCCGGCACGCGCGCAGTGACCAACGCCGAGCTGCTCGAGCTGCCCGTGGACGTGCTGGTGCCGGCCGCGCTGGAGAACCAGATCACGGCGCGCAACGCCGGTCGCATCCGAGCCTCGGTGATCATCGAGGGGGCCAACGGGCCGACCACGCCGGACGCGGACCTGATCCTCGAGAAGCGTGGCATCGTGGTCGTTCCGGACATCCTCGCCAACGCCGGCGGCGTCACGGTCTCGTACTTCGAGTGGGTCCAGGACCTGCAGTCCTTCTTCTGGGAGGAGGGGGAGATCAACCGGCAGCTCGAACGCATCATCAAGCGTGCGTTCGCGCAGATGTGCCAGCAGGCCGACAACCACGGCGTCTCGCTGCGCCTGGGCGCGTACCTGGTGGCGGTGAAGCGGGTCGCCGACGCCACAGCTGTCCGTGGCATCTACCCCTGATCCACCCGTCCTCAACGAGGACACAGCCGGAGCGGGTGCGGGGGGCGACTACAAGGTTGGAGCTACCCTTCGCGAGGGCTGGGGCGGCACACTTCGCGAGGGCGTCTACCTGCGCAGCGACCTGCGCGTCACCGTGGAGGAGGTGCGGGCGGGACTCGTCTCCAGCCCGGGGGTGGTCGACCGGCTGGCCCAGCTCGGTCGTGAGATGGCGTCGCTGCGCGACCCTCACCTCCTCGCCGTGTATGACCTGGTCGACGAGGGCGGCCTCTACCGCCTCGTCGCCGAGTGGAGCGACGCGCCGAGCCTGGGGTCCATCCTGGGGCGCCAGGCGCTGCCGGCGAGCCTTGCCATCGCCGCCGTCTGCGACGTCCTGAGCGGGCTGGAGTCGTTGCACAGGCGGGGCCTCTTCCACGGCCACGTCGGACCCGAGACGGTCGTGGTGGAAGCCGACGGACGCGCCCGCCTCGCCGAGCTCGCCCTGTGTGCGGCCGTCGCGCCGGCCGGGTTCGGCGCACGCACCGACGTCCTCGACACCGCACGCCTGGGGTTGCACCTGCTGCGCAAGGCAGGCTCGCGGCTCGATCCCGTCCGCCGCCCCCTGGAGGCGGCCTCGTCCGATCCCGTCGACGCGGCGCGGCTGCGCGCCGAGCTCGAGGGTGCTGCCACCGCCGTTCTCGGTCCGGGGTGGCGCGAGGGTGCAACGCGGTCGGCCCAGCCGCGAGGTCGCGGCCGGCGGCGACGTGGTCTGCTGCTGCTGGCACTGGCGGCCCTGCTGATCGCCGCGGCGGCAGTGGCGGTCGTGCTCCTGGTGCTCCGCGGCCGGGACACCACCACCACCACCGCGCCGCTCAGCGTCGGGCCCGACGCCAGTCTCACCGTGAGCCCGGCGGCCGGCGGTTGCAACACGACGTTCTCGTTCGTCGGCCGGGGGTCGCTGAGTGGGACCGGGACCCTCGTGTACCGCTGGGAGCAGAGTGATGGGCAGGTGACCGCGAACACGCCGCTGCCCATCACCGGCAGCGAGGGTGCGTTCCAGCTCACCCAGGCCTGGCGGCTGGAGGGCTCACAGAGGGTGAACGGCACCATGACCCTGCACATCCTCCGACCCGTTGACCGCGCCATCAGCCGCGCCTTCCAGTACAACTGCCAGTGAAGCCCTGGTCGCGGTTGGCCCAGCGCAACCCCCTGCCGCGAGGCGCGGTCACCGTGGGTGTGGGGCTGCTCCTCGCCGGCCTGTGCACATATGCCTTCCTCGCGGTCGCCGGCCATGCTCTGAGCGCGCTGCACTACTCGGCATTCGCGAGCTTCTGGGCGCTCCTGTTCGTGGTGGCGCCGGGGATCTTCCTGCCCCTCGAGCAGGAGCTCGCCCGGGCCATCTCGGCGCGTCGCGCCCGCCACGACGGCGGCGGGCCGGTGGTGCGGCGGGTCGCGCTGATCGGCGGATCGTTCCTGGTGCTCCTCGTCGCCGGGGCCCTGGTGGGCTTCGGGGCGATCGACAACCACCTCCTCGGGGGGGACGCGGTGCTGATGGTGGCGCTGCTGGTCGGGCTCTCGGCCTACTGCATCGAGCACGTTGGTCGAGGCACCCTGAGCGGCAACAGCCGCTTTCGCGCCTACGGGGTCCTCCTCGGGGCGGAGGGGGTGTACCGGGTGTTGTTCTGCGCCGCCCTGGCCGCCGCGCACGTCAGCAGCCCGGGGCCCTACGGCCTGGCGCTGGTCGCGGGCTCGTTCGCCGCCGTGGCAACCGCGATGGTCACCGAGCGTGGACTGCTGGCTGCCGGTTCGCACACCACCAACGCCGAGGTGACCACCGCGCTCGGCTCGCTCCTCTTGGCGTCGCTGGCCACCCAGTTCATGTTCAACGGCGGCACTGTGATGGTGCAGCTGCTTGCCGCCCCCTCGGAGCAACGAGCAGCAGGCACCTTCCTCAACGGCCGCGTGCTCGCCTTCGTCCCGCTGTTCCTGTTCCAGGCGGTGACCGCGGCGCTGCTCCCCCGTCTCTCCGCCCTGCATTCGCGAGCTGCCATCGCGGAGTTCCAGCGCACGCTGTTGCGCCTGCTCCTCTTCGTCGCCGTGCTGGGCACGGTGGCGATCATCGGGGCCTTCGCGCTCGGGCCGGCGGTGCTGCGACTGGTGTTCGGCCCCAACTTCGCGCTGAGCCGGCAGGACCTCGCTCTTTTGGCTGCCAGCTGCGCCGCCCTGATGGCGGCACAGGCTCTCGGCCAGGGACTGATCGCGCGCTCGAGCTACCGCAGCGTCGTGGGCGGCTGGCTGGCAGGCGTCGCCGCGTTCTTTGCCGTCGTCTTCGCGGTGCACCCACTGCTCCTGCGCGTGGAGGTCGGCCTGGTCGCCGGCGGGGTGGCGGCCGCCGCGGTGCTCGGGGCGTTGCAGCCCACCCTGTGGCGCCGCGCCGCGGCGGCCCGGGGCTCTGTCCGACCCGGTTAGCTGGCGCCCGCCGCCTCCAGCAGGTCGGCGCCCTGGTCGTCGGGACCCACGAAGGCGAGACGCACGTCGCCGATGCCTGCGACGATCCGCTGTGCGGCCTGCTGCACCTGCGCGGCGGTCACCCGGCTGATCGCCTCAGCACGCTGGTCCGGTGTCTCCATCGGCAGGCCGGCACGCCACCGGCCCCCGAAGAACCGGGCCAGGCTGATCGCGGTCTCCGTCGAGCGCAGGAGGCGGCCGATCATGGCCGACTTGGTCGCGGACAGCTCGTCCTCGGGCACGATGGTCTCGGCCAGCGCACGGAACTCGGCGAAGGACAGCTCGGCCGCCCGGCGCGCGTCCTTGGGCCTGGTGCCCGTGCTGATGACGAAGACGCCGGTGTCCTCGAAGCCCTCATGGTGGGAGAAGATGCTGTAGCAGAGCCCGTTGCGCTCGCGCACGGTGTGGAACAGGCGCGATGACATCCCGCCCCCGAGGATGTGGGTCATCACCGAGAGGGCCGTGCGGTCGTCGTCGGTCGCCGGGATGCCGGGCATGGCGAAGACAAGCCGGATCTGCGGCTCCTCCTGATCGGTGACCGGGCGGAGGTTGCAGGTGTACCGTTCGCCCTGCCCCCACACCGCGGGAACCCGCGGCCGTGGCCTCGCGTTGGGCACGTCGGCGAGCAGCTCGGCGGCGCGCTGGGTGGTGAGGCTGGCCCCGCCCGCAATGGTCAGGCACATCGACGCTGGGGCGTAGAAGGATCGGTGGTAATCGAGGAGCTGGTCGCGCGAGGCCGCCTGGATGACCGACGGGAAACCCGCCGCCGACCAGGCCATCGGCTGGTCCCCGCCGAACGCCACCGTCCCCAGGCGATCCCAGATCCAGCCCTCGGGGTCGGACAGGCGGGCGGACAGTTCCTGGAGCACGACGTTGCGCTCGCGCTCCACCTCCTCGGCGGCGAAGAGGGGACGGGTCAGCATGTCCGTGATGATGTCGGTGAGCTCGTCGAGGGCTGTCGCCGGGCCCTCGGCGTAGTACGCCACCTCCTCGGTGTCCGTGTAGGCGTTGGTGTTGGCGCCCAGGCGGTCGATCTCTCGCGAGATCTGCAACGTGGTGGGCCGGCGTGCGGTGCCCTTGAAGAACATGTGCTCGAGGTAGTGAGCCAGCCCCGAGGTCTGCGCGGTCTCGTCACGCGACCCCGCACGGACGATCAGGAAGACGCCGACGTTGCGAGACGCCGACGGAGCGTTGAGCAGGTTCACACCGTTGGGGAGGACGGCCATCGACGGCGTGTAGGGGTTGATCGGGGTCTCCAAGGTCATGCGTGGCAGCGTAACCGGTCGACTGTCCGGGCAGTCCCCCTCGATCTGACCGGCTAGCTGGTGCCGGATTCCCAGGAGGCCAGGTACGCCTGCTGCTCGGGAGTGAGCACGTCGATGGTCACGCCCATCGCCTCGAGCTTCAGCCGGGCGACCTCTCTGTCGATGTCGACAGGCACGTCGTACACGCGTGGCTCGAGCTCCGCGTGGTGGCGAGCGACGTGCTCGGCGCACAACGCCTGGTTGGCGAAGCTCATGTCCATCACCGCCGCCGGGTGCCCCTCGGCAGCCGCGAGGTTGAGCAGCCGGCCCTCGGCGAGGACGTGCAGGTTGCGGCCGTCGGTCATGCGGTAGCTGTCGACGAACGGACGGGGCTTGGTGACCACCGAGGAGAGGTCGTCGAAGGCCGCGAGGTTGATCTCGTCGTTGAAGTGTCCGCTGTTGGCGATGATCGCTCCATCCTTGAAACGCTCGATGTGATGGCGGTCGACGACATTGATGTCGCCGGTGACCGTGATCACCACGTCGGCGCGCGGGGCGGCGTCCATGAGTGTCATCACCTCGAAACCGTCCATGGTGGCTTCGAGAGCCCGAGTGGGGTCGACCTCGGTGACGATCACGTGGGCGCCCATTCCGTCCGCGCGACTGGCGAGCCCGCGTCCACACCAGCCGTACCCGCACACCACGATGGTGCGGCCTGCGAGCAGAATGTTGGTCGCCCGGATGAGACCGTCGAGCGTGGACTGACCGGTGCCATACCGGTTGTCGAACATGTGCTTGGTGAGTGCCTCGTTGACCGCGATGATCGGGAAGCGCAGCGCTCCATCCGCCGCCATGGCGCGGAGGCGGATGACTCCGGTGGTCGTCTCCTCGGTGCCGGCCTGGACCTCGGCGAGCAGCTCGGGGCGGTTGCGGTGCAGCTCGGCGACGAGGTCGGCACCGTCGTCCATGGTCTGGTGCGGGCGCCCGTCGAGCACAGACGTGATGTGCGCAAAGTAGCGCGCCGAATCCTCGCCCTTGACCGCGAACGTGGGGATGCCGTGGTTGGCCACCAGCGCGGCGGCGACCGCGTCGTTGGTGGAGAGCGGGTTGCTCGCGCACAGGCGCACGTCCGCTCCTCCCGCCTTGAGGGTGATCGCCAGGTTGGCTGTCTCACTGGTGACATGCAGGCATGCGCCCAGCCGCAACCCCGCCAGCGGCCGCTCGCGCGCGAACCGCTCCCGGATCAACCTGAGCACCGGCATCTCCAGCGCTGCCCATTCGATGAGACGATCGCCCTGCCCGGCAAGCGCCAGGTCGGCGACGTCGTGGTCGGTGGTGGCTGTGGCGGTCATGTTCTCTCCAGGGTCAGAGCAGGATGAGGGACGTGTGCGGGTGGTCGCCGAGCGCGGCGGAGCCGTCCAGCTCGGCCAGTTCTATCAGAAAGGCGAGTCCGGCGACCACGCCACCGGTCGCCTCCACCAGGCTGATCGCGGCGGCCGCGGTACCGCCGGTGGCGAGAAGGTCGTCGACGATGAGCACGCGCTTGCCGCCCTCGATCGCATCAGCGTGGACCTCGAGAACCGCAGAGCCGTATTCGAGCTTGTAAGCGGCGGTGATGGTCCTCTCAGGCAGGCGTCCCTGCTTCCGAAGGGGCACGAATGCCGCGCCGAGCAGGTAGGCCACGGGGGCGGCAAGGATGAACCCGCGCGCTTCCACCCCCACCACGACGTCGATGGCGGATCGCGCGTACGCGGCTGCGATGGCGTCGACGGCGTCGGCAAACGCAACAGAATCGGCGAAGAGAGGCGTCACGTCCCGGAAGATGATCCCCGGGCGAGGATGGTCGGGCACGGCGCGCACGCGGGCGGACAAGCGCGTCGCCAGATCCGCGTCGGGAACCACGGGCTCACGCGGGGGCCGCTGCATCCTGGTGAGTGTAGCCAGCCGCATCACGCCGATCCCGGCCGCCGGGTTCCCGTCCAGCAACTCTGCAGCGTCGCCCGCACCAGGCGCTGCGCGTTGCTGCGCGCTGTTAGCATCGCGGCCACGATGGTGTCCAGGCGCGGTTCCGGCGCTCCGAATCAACGGCGCGGGCCGCTCGATCGCGCACTGATCTCGCATCCGCGTGGCGTGCTCGCCACGCTTGTCGAGTTTGTCGCGCTGCTCGTCGCCCCGGTCGCCGTCTTCTTCGCCCTGCACATCCGGGCGATGCCGAGGACGGAGATGATCGACCCCTACTTCTATGGCGCGTATGCCCTCGACGGGCATGATCTCCTACAGCGCTTCGGCCCTGGGAACTACTTCTGGCCGCGCGTCGGCTTCATCCTTCCCGACACTCTCCTGATCCACCTGTTCGGTGCGCTGGGCGGGTTCTTCTCCTTTCGATACGTGCTCGCCCTTGTTGCCATCATCCCGGTGTACCTGCTGTTCCGTCAGCAGGTGGGTCGCGGCGCCGCGTGGATCGCCGTGCTGGTGGTGCTCACGGCGCCGGTCGTGCTCACCGCCTGGGGCACCGATTACCCCGACTCGAGCGCTGTCTCCTACCTGATGGCGGGGGCGGCCTGCCTGTTGATGGCGGGTTCGGGTCGGAGACGGTGGATCCTGACCATCTCAGCCGGCTTCTTCTTCGCGCTCGCCCTCAACTCCCAGATCATCGCAATCTTCACCGTGGCGGGCGTGCTGGCGGGCTGGTTCGTCAGCCGCTGGACCACTGGACGCACCGCACTGATCAAAGACTTCGGTGGGTTGGCAGCCGGGGTGCTCGTCACCACCGCGGCCTTGGTCGGATTCAGCGAGATCACACTCGGACACTGGGACATCTTCCGGCCCACCGCGCACGCGATCATCGCCTACCGCAGCCACGCCCTCGAGGCGCTCTTTCACTCATCGACCTGGCGCTGGCTGCTCGACGACTTCTACGTGCTCTGCCCTCCTGCGCTCGTGGTCGCGTGGACGATCGCAGCACGGCCCCTGCGGCGAAGCAGCGTGCCGCCGGCTGAGCTGGGCTTCGCCGTCGCCACCGCCGGTGCCTACCTCCTCCATGTCTTCTTCCAATTCATCGGCACCAACTGGACGCTGGAGTATTACCTGTACACGTCGATGCTCTGGGCAACGGTGTGTCCGCTGCTGGTCTTCACGGCGGTGCGCCTGGTGCGGCGCGCCCGATCCGGGGCGCTGACCCGGGTTGAGATCGGCGTCGTTGCTGCCGGCCTCCTCGGCATCCCTCTGCTGCTGCGCTGCCTGCGCGACCAGCTGCAGATCGGTCTGCGGCTTGCGCTGGTCATGGTGGTCTGCGCTGCCATCGGCGCCACCATCGCAACCATCGGTCGTCGCCCGCTGGCGTGGCGAGCGGTTGGGTTGTCGATCGCATCCGCAGCACTGACATTGCTGGTGGTGGGACTGCCCAAGAACCCCGTCATCTACCCGGGCCAGGTGGCGTACGTGACACCGGATTACGGGTCGGTGCTGTTCGGGGACGGGCAGAGCGAGGTGGACAAGTACGCGATATTTGCCAACCTCCACACCGTGGTGCCGACCGCGAGCCAGATCCCCGGCGAGCTGGTGACCTGGTCGCCGCCGGCCTACAGTCAGGTGCTCAACGTGGCCAGTGCGCAGTACCTCTGGCATCTGCAGGCCCTCCCGGCCAGCATGCCCGAGATCACCGCTGCGACCACGGCGGCACTGGTCGCCCATCATCCTCGCCTGGTGGTGATGCTCGAGCGACTCCGGCGCGGAGTTCGCGGGGGCCCGCGCGGCACTCGCCGGCGCAGGGTATCAGCCGCGCCTTGTACGTCAGTCGACGCTGCACGCGGGCGCCGACATTCTCTGGGTGTGCGTGGTGGAGTTGACCAACGAGCCCGCCTGAGGACGACGCACACACGGCGGCACGCCGTCGTGGGCGGAAAATTGGTTGTTAGACTAGCGGTCGTTGGGCGATGCCCCGTGGTCGGCTCGCATCCCTCTGGACTCGATGAAACACGGATGGACTGTGGTGGCCCTCCTTCGATCCGAAGCCAGTCGCCGCGGACGCGGTGCGGTCGTGACCGGCGCCGGCACTGGTATGCGTCGCAACGTCAACCTGGTGCGCGAGCTGGCGATCACCCAGTTCAAGCTGAAGTACACCGGGTCAGCACTGGGCTATCTGTGGTCGCTGATGAAGCCGCTGATGCTGTTCGGCGTGATGTACGTGGTGTTTGCACGTTTTCTCCGACTCGGCAACAGCTCACCGCATTTCACCCTGCAGCTGCTGGTGGGCATCATCTTCTGGAACTTCTTCGTGGAGACCGTGGGGATCGGCGTCGGGGTGATCGTGGGCAATGGCAGCCTGCTCAAGAAGGCGTCGTTTCCCCGGCTGATCCTGGTCATCGCGGCGTCGGTCTCATCGTCGATGACGTTCGTCATCAACCTCCTGCTCATCGTCATCATCGCCGTGCCGCTCCACCAGATGGACGTGGGTTGGCGGAGCCTGGCCGTGCTGCCGCTCATCCTCGAGCTCTATGCCCTGGTGCTCGGGCTGTCGCTGCTGCTGTCCTCGCTGTTCGTCTTCTACCGCGACCTCGGGCACATCTGGGAGATCAGCGCCCAGGTGCTTTTCTACGGTTCGGCAATCGTCTACCCGCTGGCCCCTGCGTTCCTTGGCCCCAAGGCATCGCTCCTGGGGATGAACCCGGTGGCGCAGATCATCGAGGACGTTCGACATGCCCTGGTGACCGCAGAGGTCCCCTGGACCGTGCAGTTCACCGGCATCCGCTTCGCCGTGCCGATGGCGATCGTGGTGGGGTCGGCGGCGATCGGGTATGCCACCTTCCGCCACCAGACACCCAAGTTCGCCGAGTTTCTGTGACCACGCAGGCGGCCATCTCGGTCGAGCACGTCACCAAGCGGTTCCGTCTGCCCCTGGACCGCAGCGCCACCCTCAAGTATCGGGTGACCCATCCACGGTCCACGAGCAAGTACCACGACTTCGACGCGGTCAAGGACGTGTCCTTCGAGGTCGCACCGGGCGAGTTCGTGGGGGTGATCGGGCACAACGGCTGCGGCAAGAGCACCCTGCTCAAGATGCTGGCAGACATCTACCGGCCCACGTCCGGCCGGATCACCATCAACGGCCAGGTCTCACCATTTCTCGAGCTCGGTGTCGGGTTCAACCCGGAGCTGACCGCGCGCGAGAACATCTTCTTGAGCGGCGCGGTCTTGGGGATCACACGTGCCGAGCTGCGCCGCCGTGTCGACGAGATCCTGGCGTTTGCGGAGCTCGAGCACGCCGCCGAGCAGAAGGTCAAGACCTTCTCCTCCGGGATGGAGGTGCGCCTGGCGTTCTCGGTGGCCATCCAGGCGGATGCAGGCATCCTCCTGATGGACGAGGTCCTCGCCGTCGGCGATGCCCGCTTCCAGGCGAAATGCTTCGAGGTCTTCTCCCGCTACAAGCGCAGCGGTCGGACGGTGGTGCTGGTGACACACGACACGTCCGCCGTCGAACTCTACTGCGATCGCGCGCTGCTGCTCGACCACGGCACGCTCCTGGCCGACGGGTCGGCCGCGGCCGTGACCAGCATGTACCGCCGCATGGTCGGCGAGCGCGTCGACGCCGATGCCATGGGCGCCAGGAGCCGGCTCGACCACGACATCGCCGCCGGCGTCACCTCTCAGCAGCGTTGGGGGACCGGGGAGGTCCAGGTGACCAAGGTCGGCCTGGTGGGCGGGGACGGAGGTGAGCACAACACGCTGACGTCAGACCAGGCGGCGGTGGTGCGGGTGGCGCTCACCGTCCACCGCCAGGTGGACGACCTGGTGTGCGGCATCTCCATCCATCGCGCCGACGGCTACACGCTGGCGGGCACCAACACCTTCATCAGCCGGCTGCCGTTGACCTGCCCGCCGGCGGGGACTGACTTCGAGATCGACTACACGATCCCCAAGCTGAACCTGCTCGGTGGACACTACCGCCTCACCTGCGCGGTTCACTCCAAGTACGGCAAGCGGGTGTACGACCAACTCGACCAGATGTACGAGTTCGACGTCACCGACGAGTCAGGCCGGATCGGGCTCTTCGACCTCGGGGGTGAATGGTCGACCACGGCGGACGCGCCGAGCGGCGCCCTCCAACCGGCCGCGAAACGGGGTGCCCGCGCCTCTCCGTGAGCCGCTCCGGCAGCCCCGGCACAGAGTCACCCGCCGGCGTCGCCGGTGTCGTCGAGACCCGAGCTCCCATCGCCGGGCATCTGGGCGACGACGGCGTAATCCTGGGGTCCGAAGAGGACGTCGTTGATCCTCGTGAAGTTGGCGTTGATCTCTGCCGCCCACGGGGTTCGGCTGCTCTCCTCGAGCAGGGTGAGGTGGTACTGGGCGGCCGGTGCGTAGAACCTGAGGTCGACGGAGCGGAAGCCCGCGCACTCGCACAGGTACACCATCAAGCCGGGGTGTATCGGCCGGACGTGGGTGGGATCGAGCAGGAAATGCGTGCCAAGCACGATGAGCGAGGTCGGATTTGGTGTTTCGGCGACGAAGAGCCCGCCCGGGCGCAGCCGGCTGGCGCTCAGCTCGAGGAAACGAACCAGGTCCGCCATCTGGAGATGTTCGGCAACCTGGGTTGAGATGATCGACCCGAAGGACTGAGCCGGCTGCGTCGCCAGGAAATCGTTGAGGTCGGCGACATGGACGTCCAACCCGCGCGCCCGAGCCTCGTCGACCATTGCCGCATCGAGGTCGATACCGGTTGCGCGTACGCCGGCCCCGATCAACGCTTCGACGAGCTCGCCCTTCCCGCAACCGACGTCGAGGACCGGGCCGTGGTCGCGCAAGAGCTCGAGATAGCGCTCGCGGGTGATCTCCTGGACCTCGCTGGCGTCGCCCCGGAATCGACGTTCGAAGCCGACATAATCGATGGGCGAGGTGGGGGCCGCCGTGCCCGCGGCCGTCGCCGGAGCGCCGCCGGGATGCTGCTCAGTGGTGACGCCTGAGCCCGACAACCCCCGGGTTCGGCGCTCCACGGCGTTGAGACGCTCACGCAGCTCTGCGAACCTGTCGGGGACGCCCTCGATCCCAGCGGTGGGTGCGATCGCCATGGCCATCGCCGTGACACCCGCGGCCAGGTGCTCGAGGTTGCGGTTCACCGCGCGCACCTGGGCCTTGAGCATCTCGGCGTTCACTGCCAGGGCGTCGAGGAGCTCGGTTTGCTCGTCGCGAAGCTCGGACGCCTCGCCGCGCATTTGCGCGAGGGCATGCTCGACGTGACGGGAGACGCGCCGGTCGATGAAGCGCGCCGCCCATGATCGACCGAGTGAGCGGCGCGCGGCTGCGACGATCACGCCCCTGGTCGAGAGCGGCGTGGACGGCGACGCAGAGGGTGGCATGGACGGCGCTTTGGGCGCCAGCCTCTCTGCGAGCGCGGTCATCACCTCCTGCCGGAAGGCGGCGTTGCCGCTCACCTGACCGGACCCGAGTCGCCCTGGATCTGGCGGATCATCAACTCGGCGACGCCCGGGGAGGCCCAGAGCTCGGTGAGCAGGGCCTGCACCCCGCGGGGACCGGGTTCCGCGCGCGCCAGCTGCGCGGCGTCGAGCGCTCGCCGTACCGAACTGGCCAGGTCGAACTTCGATTCCGCAAGCCTGCGTCCCGCCCAGGACAGCTCGGCCATCCGGGGCGCCGAGGAGGCCAGGTCGCGGGCGGCGGCCATGGTCTGGTCTGCCGGCACAGCCAGCACTGCCGGACCCAACGCGAACCGGCGTGCGGTGAACTCGTCGGTCACCGTCGGTGCTCCCCAGGCCAGTGCTTCGGGCACCGTGTCACCCGCGCCGACAACCACCGCCGCCGTTGCCAAGGCCGCCCGCCGAAGCGACGAGGTCAGTTCGGGGGCTTGGCCGGCCCGCAGGTCCATGACCAGATCTTGCGGCAGCCAGTAGCGCTGCCGCCAGCGCTCGCGGACCAGGGGCGCGACGTAGACCGTCGTGGACAGGTCGACAGCGGGCTCGGCCACCACGATGGCCTGACCGGGACTGCGAGCGGACGAGGCGGGGGCAAGCAGGATCGCTGATGAAGGCCAGCGGGCCGCGGCGCGC
This sequence comes from Candidatus Dormiibacterota bacterium, assembly GCA_963850385.1. Classification (GTDB taxonomy): domain Bacteria; phylum Chloroflexota; class Dormibacteria; order Aeolococcales; family Aeolococcaceae; genus Aeolococcus. The sequence continues at coordinate 555,786 of CAWKKS010000001.1, read as the reverse complement.
TCCGGGTCACGGGTCCACACCAGCAGCGGGACGGTGGCAGTCAGCAGCGCCGGGTCGGCGTCATCCGAGGCGATCCACGCATCGACCCGGTCGTCGGCGTCGGCCTGCCGTACCAGGCACCGCCGGCTGGCCACGACCAGGAAACGTGCCAGCAGCGCGTCGTGGTGCGGCCCCAACGCCAACCCGAGCACGGGGCGCGCGGTCACGCGAGCAGGGAGTCCACGACTGCCCGCCAGGAGAGCGTGGCGACCACGTCAGCGCCTCGCCGACCCAGGGAAGCGGCCCATCCGTCGTCGACCACCAGCCGGTCGATTGCCTGGGCGATCTCCTGAGGGTCGGGGTCCACGACGATCCCGGTCTCGCCGTCCCTCACCCATTCGAGCACACCGCCCGAGTCGTTGGAGCTGACCACGGGCTTGCTCGACGAGAAGGCCTGCAGGGGGACGTACCCGTAGTCCTCGTCACTGGGGACGTACACCACCGCTCGCGCATGCGCGTACAGGTCGACGATGGTCGCATCGTCGACGAACCCGAGCAGCGTGACCCTGCTCTCCAGCTTCAGCCTGCGCACCTGTTCGGCAAGCTGGGACCAGAGGCTGCCGTGACCCGCGATGGAGAGACGCACGTCCGAGCGCACATGGGCCATCGCGCTGACCAGCAGGTCCGGCCGCTTGTTCGCCTCCAGCCGCGTGGCGCAGAAGACGTAGTCACCGGGCCGCCCGGAGTGGAGCCGGCCCGACAGGGGCGGAGGGTGATACACCACCCGCGCCGAGAGACCGTTGAACCGGCGAAGCCTCTCGGCGACGCGGAACGAGGTTGCATACAACCCGTGCGCCTCCGCGAGCACGCGGCTGTCCCAGTCGACCAGCTCGCGATGCACACCCAGCGAGGCGTCGTCGGTGCCAAGGTCCGACCATGGCTGTCCCAGCGCATCGTACGCAGCCCGATGCTGGTGCACCAGCCACACCACCTTGCGAGGGTGTCGCACGAAGTAGGACGGGAAGTTGGTTGCGATCACGAGGTCCGCATCGAGGGTGAGCAACCTCCACGCGAAGGCCGACTTGAGCAGGTTGTCTGACGACCAGGCCACGGGGAGGCGCACCAGCTCGACCTCGTGGCCGGCCTCGCGGAGGGCGTCGACCAGGTTGGCGTGCAGCAGCTCGGCGCCGCCACTCATGTACAGGCTCTGCGCGCCGCATACGCAGATCCTCACTCGACGGGTCCAGGCGACTTGTCCTCGGCCGGCGGCTGCTCGGCCTTGATCGCCAGCAACTCGGTCACCTCGATCGTGGCGTTGCGCAGCGCGTTGAGTTGCAGGCGGAGCGGCTCGGTTTGCCAGCGCATCAGCCGGCTCAGCATGGTCTTCACCGCCCGACGCAACGGCGACCGCGAGTTCCACCGGCGCCGGCTCGAGAGGAGAGACCCTCAGCAGCGGGGTGACCGGGTCCACTGCGGCGGTCGACCGAGCAGTCGGCAGGCCAGGGCGCCGGCGCCGTCCGGCGCGGAGCCGGACGTCTGCCAGCACCGAGTCCCGCGGCGCGTCGGCGTCGACGCGAAATGGCGCACGTGCGGGTGGGGGCGGGGCGTCGAGGGAGATGGCACGTGCGGCCGCGGCGTGCATGGCGGCCTCAAGCTCCTGGTCGTCGCCGACCCAGACGGCGCGTTGATAACCCTGGTCGCGGAGTCCGCCCACGTCGGACGCGATCACCGGTCGGTCATAGAGGCGCGCGCGCTCCAGCACTGACGAGGACCAGATGTACCGGTAGGGCAAGACCACCACATCGGCGGCCACCAGCCAGGCATCAAAACGCTCGTCGCTCACGAACTCGATGCGCAGCTCCACGCCGGCTCTTTCCGCCGCCAACGCGCGGAGGTGCTCGAGGTGGGCAAGGTATTCATCGTCCTCCACTCGGATCGAGCCGACGATGTAGAGGCGGCAGCCACGATCCCCAAGATCTCCGAATGCCTGGATGGCCCTGTCGAATCCCTTGTGCGGCTGAACAAAGCCGATGGCGAGGAAGACGAAGTCCTCGGCCGGGACACCGAGCAGGGCGCGCGCGGCGGCGGGCTTGAGGTCGGTCCGATGGATGAAGTCGGCGCCGTGGTCGAGGACCGTCACCGCGCCGGTCGGGAGTGCGAAGGCCTCGCACAGGAGGCGCCGTTCGGTCTCCGTGTGGACCATGACCCGGGTGGCGCTGCGCAACATGAGGGCGGCCAGCCGGCGGGTCGAGGTGCGCCGGCCCCAGCTGTAGTCGATCTCGTGGACGATGAGGTCGACCTGCTTGGCCCGGGCGAAGGCAGCAGTCAGTCCGAGGGTCACCGCCACCCACACGCTCCGGCTGAAGCCGGGCGGGTAGAACATGTCGACATGGAAGTGCACGATGACGCGGTCGAAACGCGCCGTCAGCCGCGCCAGCTCCAGGGGCCCGCGCCAACCGCGCAGCTCGAGATGGTGATGAGCCGCCGACGGAAGGGGTGAGAGGACCTCGACGTGATGCCCCTGGGCGCGCAGGCTGATCCCCTGCTGCACGGCATAGGCGCCGATCCCGTCCCGCGCCGGCGGATACGGGGAGACCATGAGGATCCTCACGAGGCCAGCTCCGTGAGTCGTGCCTCGATGGTGTCCAAGACCCGGTCCCAGGTGTAGTTCTGCAGCACGTAGTCACGCCCGCGCGACCCGATGTTCCTGGCGGCCTCAGGTGAATCGGCGACGAAGGCAAGGCATTCCTCGAACTCGTACTCGTCGTCATAGAGAAGCCCCGCGCCCGATTGCTCGCAGTGATACGCGACCACGGCCCCGCCGCCGTTGCCGATGACGATGGTCCCGGCAAGCCAGGATTCCATGATGGTCATCGAGAATGCCTCCATCTTCGATGGCTGGATGTAGGCGTCCGCGGCCGCGAAGGCATTGCCCTTCTCCTCGTCGGGGATGAAGCCGAGGTCGATGACTCGATCGGCGATCGCCTTCGGCGGGCGGACATCCCCACCTCCGAAGGTGACCAGCGAGAAGGGGAGCTGGGCTCGCTCGGTGGCTCGGGCGAACTGTTCCAGCATCGTCTCCCAGCCCTTGCCACCCTCCCGCCTGCCGGCGTAGAGGACGAAGCGGCCGTCGATGCCATAGCGCCGTCGAAAGCCGGCGGCATCGTAGCCCTCCGGCACGACAACGCCGCAACCGGTGAGCGCGTTTCGGCGTGGCAGTGCGCCGATGATCTCGGCAGCCAGCTCCCGCTCCGGAGGTGACATGAACCAGATGTCACCAACGGCTGTGAAAAGCGAGCGGAAGATGGGCAGACGTGCGTACGGCTCATCGTGGAGGCAGGACAGCAGCGCGCTGCGCTCGGGGTATATCTGGGCGCACGCATACGTCGTCCAGAACAGGTATGGCGCGAAGACAAGCGCGTCGTAGGCCGCACTATTGTCAAGGAGGTGGTGGTACAGGTCCGGGACGCGGAACAACCCGTTGATCCAGCGCTGCTGTTGCTCCTGGGTGAGCTGGCCACCGGCGGCGATCGCCGCGGCGAGATGGTCGTGTTCCGATCGATTGTTCGATCGCACCGTCCTGAAGCGGCGGACGGGGATGGTGCCGTCCAGGGACTGTCCCGCCGGCAGCTCGTTCGCCCACGTGAAGTGATTCCGAGCGCAGGTGGTGAGGATCTCGACCGGGTAGCCGCGACGCGAGAGTCCATGTGCCATCTGGCGCAGAGCGGCCTCGGCGCCGCCGAGCACATCGGCGCCATATCGGGGAGGGACGAACGCGATTCGTGGTCTGGCCATGGGGTTGGCGTCGATTTGAGGTGATCCTTTGCAGGTCTCGCGCGCAGGGTCCGTTCGGGGCGGCCAGGCTTGCGCCGCCACCCGGCGACAGAGCTGACGTTATCCTATGCGATCGCAGCCGAGCCGCCCGTCGTGGGGCGTATTCGGCCAGCGCCCACGCACCCTCCAGCACCTGGGGGGGCGCCGCAGCGGTCGACGTGCATCGACGACGCATCGTGGCGCGGGCGCGGCGCACCGGCTTCTACCATGCAGCTCGTGACATGCCGCGCCCGCAGACGCGTCGACACATTCCCGTGCGCCGTGGCTGCGGGCGGGCACGCAACCAGGTGACCTATCTGCTCGATGGGCGTTCGTTGGGCGACGGGTCGGCCAAGCGTGGGATCGGCACGTACCTGCGCGGGTTGCTCGACGCCTACTCAACCCTTGGGGTCGGCGCCTCCGTCTCGCTTCTCCTCGAGCGCGACAGTGAGGTGCCGGACCTGGTCGCCGCGGCCGGGTTCACAGTCCACCGACGGCGCCTTCCAGCGCTCAACCGACACCTTCGACCACTGCTCGACCCCTTTCTTGTCCGCCACGCGCTCGGCGTCGACCCACCGGCGCTGTACCACTCGGTCGAGTACGCCCAGCCGGTCATCCCGCGACTCCCGGTGGTGGTCACAGTCCACGACCTCATCCCCTTCGTCCTGCCCCGCTCGTATCCGTGGATGCGCAGAGAGCGGTTCCTGGCGATGCGCCAGCTGCGCCATGCCGATGCGGTGATCGCCGTCTCACACGCCACCGCCGCGGACCTGCAGCGCATCGCCGGCGTCGAGGGCTCGCGGATCTCCGTGATCGCCGAGGGGGTGTCACAGAGCGTGACGACTCCCCTGCCACCGGAAGCCCTCACGGAGCTCCGTCGCCGGCTGCAGCTGCCCGAGCGTTTCGTCCTAGCGGTGGGGACATTCGACCCGCGCAAACGAATTGACGCGCTGTCCGATGCGGTGCGCCATCTGCGCGTGGAGCATGACGTGGGTTTGGTACTCGCAGGCTTCCAGGGTGACTTCGCCCCGGCGGTGAGGCGCAGCCTCGGTCGCTTTGGCATCGAGTCATGCACGCGTGTCGTCGGTCACGTGGATGACCAGGACCTCGCCGGCCTCTACCAGATGAGCGAGTGCCTCCTCTTCACGTCAGCCTACGAGGGTTTCGGGTTGCCCCCTTTGGAGGCGATGGCGGCCGGTCGTCCTGTGGTCGCGTTCGACAATTCGTCACTCCCTGAGGTGGTCGGCGAGGCCGGTGTGCTCGTTGCCGACGGCGACGCGGCGGCGATGGCGGCCGCGGCGTCACGGATCCTTGGTGACCCGCGCGAACGGCACAGGCGAGTGGCCGCCGGGCGTGCTCGTGCCGCGTCCTTCACCTGGGAGCGGACGGCGCTGGCGACGCTGGAGGTCTACCAGCGGGTGCTCGACACCCGGTAACGAGTGACGGCTCCGGCGTCGGGGAGCCCGCGGTATCATCCGCGGCGACGCTGCGCTCGAATCCAGCCGCGCGCGCGACGGCGGGCGGGTTGCACGCCATCACCACCTGAGGAGGATTCGTGTGCCGGGAACTGCTCTGATCACCGGGATCACCGGACAGGATGGGACCTACCTTGCACAACTCCTGCTGTCCAAGGGATACCACGTGTATGGCCTGGTGCGGGGGCAGAACAACCCGCGCTTGGACGCCGTGGCCCGTCTCTGCCCGGGGATCGAGTTCATCGAAGGGGACCTGCTCGATCACTCCTCGCTGGTGGCGGCGCTCGAGAGTTGCCAGCCCACCGAGGTCTACAACCTCGGCGCGATCAGCTTCGTGGGGCTCAGCTTCAAGCAGGCGCTGCTGACCGGCGAGGTGACCGGCCTTGGGGTGGTGCGGATGCTGGAGGCGATCCGCACCGTCGGCGCTCACATCCGCTTCTACCAGGCATCGAGCAGCGAGATGTTCGGCAAGGTTCGCGAGTCGCCTCAGACCGAGCTCACGGCCTTCCACCCGCGTTCGCCGTACGGGGTCGCCAAGGTCTACGGTCACTACATCACCGTCAACTATCGCGAGAGCTACGGGATGTTCGCCTGCAGTGGCATCCTGTTCAACCATGAGTCACCTCGACGGGGGCTCGAGTTCGTGACGCGCAAGATCACCAACGCCGCGGCCAAGATCAAGCTGGGTTTGCAGAAGGATCTGCAGCTCGGCAACCTCAACTCCAAACGGGACTGGGGCTTCGCCGGTGACTACGTCGAGGCGATGCACCTGATGATGCAGCACGAGGCTGCCGACGACTTCGTCATCGCCACCGGGGTCACCCACAGCGTGCGCGAGTTCTGTGAGATCGCCTTCTCGCACCTCGGCCTCGACTACCGCGACCACGTCACCAGCGACGACACCCGCTTCCTGCGACCTGCCGAGGTGGACCTGCTCATCGGGGACGCGTCCAAGGCCAAGGCGGTGCTGGGCTGGGAGCCCAAGGTCCCCTTCGCCGAGCTGGTCACCATGATGGTGGAGTCCGACCTGGCCGCCCAGCAGAAGGCCATGCGCAACGAGGCGGCCGGCTAGGGGATCGGCGGTTTGGCGGCCCCGGGCGCGGGGTATGCTCTTCGCGACCGGCTCCCATTCCACCGGTCCGAGGAAAGCGATGCGACCGCAACTTGCCACCAGCCCCGACGTCTACGACCGCGCCCGACGGTTCGCCCGGGAGCGCGGGATCCCGGTCTACATCAGTGAGGGCGAGGTGGTCATCGACCGCCCCGCCAAGACCACTGCCATGGTGTGGCCGAACGGCAGCGTCACCTGGGGCAACGCCTCTGGCTCCGATCGGCGCGATCGGCGTCGCGCCGCCTGAGACGGAGAAGGGGAGCTCCGTTCCCACCGCTGACACCCCCAACGGGCGGTGTCGGCTCCGGCAACCTGAAGGCGCCCGTGCCGAGGTTTCGAGGTCACTCCTTCTCGGTGACGGTGTACTCGAGGTACGCGCCGAACATCAGCCGCGTCTGAGCCTCCAAGGCCGGGATCACGCTGAGCGCCAGGCCCACGATCGGGTAGAGGAACAGCTGCAGCTCCGCGTAGCGGCGCCGCCACCATGGCCATTCCGGTGGCTTGGGGCACATGCTCGAGTCCACGCGGATCAGCACGAAGGTGTTGAGCAGGGTGAAGGTGAGGATTGCTGCGGTCAGCCAGCCGATCACCGTCGCCTCGTTGCTGAGGCTGTAATCGAGGTCGATGAGCGCGGGGAGCGCGCCCCCGAAGAACAGGAGCATCGGCAGGGTGGTCCACGTGAGGTGGTTGAACACCAGGTTGAGGTAGCGCCTGATCCGCAGCCGCAGCGGGATCTCGGGGTGCTCGAGCATGCGCAGGGTCACGTAGGGGATGTCGGACGCCCCCCACGCCCAGCGCTTGATCTGGTTGTACTGCGAGGCGTGGGTTGTCGCGTAGTTGCGTGCTCGCGGCGCATCGCCGAAGACGCGCATGAAGGCTGGCCGGACATTGAGACGCTGACCGAAACGGAAGAAGCTCTTCCAGAAGAACCGTGAGTCCTCGGGGATGACGTCGGAGTCCCAGTAACCGACGTCGTCGAGGAGCCACATCGAGGTGGTGTAGGACGAGAACATCACCAGGCGGTGAGGGTTCTGATGCAGGAACATCTGCCACTGCGTTGCCGCAGTCGCCATCACCCGCACTGCGGCGGGCACCCTCCAGAGGTTGTTGAGGAAGACGGGGACCGGCTGCCAGATGGAGGTGAGCCTGTCGTCGGCGGTGCAGAACTCGTGGGTCACGTACGCGAAGTACTGCGGATGAAGCCGGTAATCGGAGTCGAGGTCGGTGACGATCGTGCGGGTCGGGTCGAGGCCGAGCTCATCGCACGCCCGCTTCAACACCGGTCCTCCGTACGCCATCGCCGCCGACTTCCCCACCACGATCCCGGGCAGAAGCGGGTCCTTGATGTGGATGAACGCCAGGAACCGATCACCGAATTCCTCCCGCAGGCGGGCGACGTTCTCCCAGCCGCCGGAGTCGGTGACCCGGGTGATGATCGCGCAGACCCTTTGGCGGTCAGGGAACCTCTGCTCGGCGAGCGCGGCGACGGTGGCGCGCAACACGTCGTACTTCTCCGTGTAGGTGGGGATCAGCGCGCAGTGCACCACCTCGTCCGGATCCGGACGTCCTTCCGCGGGCTCCAGCTCGAGACAGCGAGCCCACCAATCGACGCTCTCGGTGCTCTGGAGCACCCGCAGCGAACGCGTCACGGCGCGCACTGTGAGTGCGGTCCTGACCAACCAGTAGACGTCGAGCACGACCGCACCGAGGCCGAGAACCCACAATTTGGTGGGGTCGTTGAGGCGGATGCCGAAGGCCACGATCACCGGCAGCAGCAGCACGGTCCAGGTCAGAGCGCCGGGGAGGATCTCGAGCAGGCGCTGCTGGGTGTGCGGCGACAGTCGCTGCATTGCCGGCCGAGCGCTCACCGCGCCAGTCTAGGCGGGCATCCGGCAGCCCGGCCGTCAGGCCGCGCCGCGGACGAGCACGGCGTCGACGGCCTCGGCCGAACGGCTATCCTCGTCAGCCCGCGCAGACGCGGCTGCGCCAAATTCCAGGACAGGTCTCTCACATATGCCCGCTCGCAGCCCCGACGATACCGAGGCTCCCGCTCCCGCGACACCGGATGAGCCGGATGAGGTCGCCGACCCAGACGTTGTCGAGGACGTCATCGAGGTGGACGTGGTCGAGGACGTCATCGTCGTCGGCGCCGATGACGATGAGGATGACGACGACGATGACGATGAGACGGAGGAGAAGGTCGCCGAGGTCGTCCCGGCGCTGGTGGCCCGTCCCGTTCCCCGCCCTCAGCCGGGGCGCCCGCCGAGCGCCAAGGAGGAGCCACCGCCTCCGTTCGCCATCGGCGAGCGCGTCCGCCTCACCTCCAACATCCGGCCCCGCACCGGGACCCCGATCGGCGACTACCCGGTGGGTTCGCTCGGCCGCGTCGAGACGGTGCTCAGCCAGACCGCCATCGTCCGCTTCGACCGCGCCGCCGACATCAAGGAGGTGGTGGCCTTCAGCTGCCTGGAGACGGCCGAGGGCGTGATCGGGCGAGGTGACGGTCCCCCAGTCCCGCCCGCCCCGCCGGTGCCCGTCCGCCGCACCACCGGTTCCACCGCCTCGCACCCGGTCGCCGTGCTGCGCGGCGTGCCACGGCCGCCGGCGCCGCGAGAGCTGCCACCTCCTGCCCCGGCCCGGCTGGCCCCGGCACCGCGACCTGCGGCGGCGTCGCAGGACAGCGGAGCCACCGCGCGCGTGCGGGGCGATGCTGCACCCGCCGCCGGTCAGCCGGCCACCCCACCGCCTGACGGCAAGGCAGCCAAGCCGGCTCCGCCGCCGGCCGCGGTCCGCGCGGCCAAACCCGCCGCCGCGACCGCCGCGAGGTCGACCCGCCCACCGGCCAGCGAGCGCCGGCCGCTGAGCAAGAGCTCGGCCAAGCCCGCGGCGGGCGGGGGCGGGAGGGCGCCGACTCCCCGCAGGTCCACCGTGACCGGCCCCGTCAAGCAGGCGACCAAACCGACAGTGAGATCCGCGCCGCCCCCGCGACCGGCCGGGAAGTCGCCGGTCAAGAAGGCCGCCCACCGACCGGCGGCGTCGGCGCGGGGCACCAGCAAGGCGACGAAGCCCACCCGCAGCCCCTCGCGGACGACCAAGCCGGCGCAGAAGCCGGCCGCTCGCCACGCCGCACCCTCGCGCACCGCCACCACGCCGTCGAGGAAGCCCGCGTCGCGTACCACCGTCAAGGCCGCCAGCAAGCGTTCGGCCCGGCCCCAGCCGGCGAGCGCGCGCCGCCCCGCCACGCGACCGTCGCCGAGCAAGGCGAAGAAGGCGCCGGCCACCGTGCGAGGGGCGCGACCCGCCGCGAAGCGGGCCGGTCCTTCGCGCACGGCGGCGGCCCCGAAGCGGACCTCGCCAGCAGCCAAGAAGCCGACTGCCAAGAAGGCGGCCTCGGCTGCGCGGCCATCCGCCCCACGGACCACCAAGGGCACGGCGAAGGCCCGCAGCAAGCCGGCCGCCAAGCCATCGCGCACCGGCCGCACCAAGTCAGCGGCACCCACGCGCAAGCCCCAGGGGCGCTCAGGCCGCCGCTGACGTCCCGTCGCGCTCAGACCCCGGCACGGTCACCGGGGGTGGCTCATGGCAGCGGCGGCCGGCCCGCTGCATACACCCCCCGACGTGCCGGCGGTAGCAGGGCCGCCACGCGCAGGGCGATCTCGTCGGCGATCACCGCGTCGTCGCGGCGCCCGGTCAACACCGGGACGAAAGGTTCCCCGTAGCGGAGCACGATCTCCCGGCGGTCCAGGAGTCCGTGCCCGGCACCCTCGGTGCTGAGCGCGACAGGCAGGATGGCCGCGCCGCTCCGTCGGGCAAGGAACCCGACGCCGGCCTCGGCCCGCTGCATCGTCCCATCGCGTGAGCGAGTGCCCTCAACGAAGATCAGCAGTCGCCCGCGGCGCCGCAGTACCGCGAGCGCACGGGTCACGGCCCGCCGATCGGCGGCCCCACGCTCGACGGGGATGCAGTTGCAGCCAGCGAGGAACCACGACGCGGCGGGTGTGAAGTACAGCTCGCGTTTGGCCATCGCGAACAGCGTGCGCGGAAAGTATCCGCCGATCACCATGGGATCGAGATTGCTGGTGTGGTTGCACACCACCAGCAGGGGACCGTCGGCTGGGATGTTCCGGGCACCGACGATGCGCAGCCGCCGCCGTGACAAGGTTCGCAGGTAGAGGCGCGACAGCAGGGACGCGATGCGGTACCGAACCGGCCTGCGGTCGTCGTCGCGTACCGGGAACGTCTGTGGAAAACCCTTGACGGCACTGGTCATTGCACGATGGTGCAGGAGTGGCGGGCGGGCGCGCCACCTACAATCGCGCGCAGCCCCTTTAGCTCAACGGTAGAGCAGCCGGCTTTTAACCGGTTGATGGAGGTTCGATTCCTCCAGGGGGCACGGTCATGCGGCCGGCGTCTGCGACGAGCTCGCTCCACCCTGACCGTAGCCCCCGGGGGGGATTGATGCGCCGAGCGTGGACCACGCCTGCGCGCTCGGCGCCGGGGTCACCGCTGGCGGCGTACCCCAGCCACTGAACGTCGTGGTGCTCGTGGTGGTGGCAGTGCGGCCGGTGACGGTCACAACGTATGAGGCGGGCAGCTTCGATGCCGAGGCGACGTCGAGGTAACCGGTGGCGTGGGCGCCGGCGAGCGCGGGGACAGTGCCCACGACCCGGGTGATCCCGCCTTCACGCGCCTGGATCGACGTGGGGTTGAGCATCGTCTCCAGGAGCTGGCTGCTCACCGTGATGCCGGGGTCGAGGATGCCGAACGGGCCGTCGGCGCTGGTCACCGAGATCCAGGTGCCGGCGATGCTCGGGGCCTTGGCCGCCGGCACGCCGAGCTGATCCTGCAGCGAGGCCGCGTTGCCGCTGAAGTACACGATGCCGTTCGCCAGGACCAGGGTGAACTGCTCCGCGCCGTACGAGGAGCTCATCGTGATCACCTGGGTGCCTGAGGACCGACCGGCGTCGCCGACGAATCGCTGGCTGACACCACCGCTGGTGACCGCCACGTAGTGACACCCGGCGCTTGCCGCCGCCGCCTGCATCGACTCTGAGTAGAGCTGCCTGGCGGCGGTGGCCGACCCACCGGCGGCGCCGGAGCTCGGCGCCGCTGCGGCCGGCGCGGGCACCGCGTGCCGGCTGGCCAGGCCGACGGCCAGCCCGATGGCACTGCCGACCAGGATGGCGAGGATGGCCGCCAGCGCCGCGAGCACGGTGCGGCGACGACCGTCGCCGGGACCTCCCGGCGTCGGCGGAGGGGGTGCGGGCGGCGCCGGCCAGTTCTGGGCAGTCTGGACCATCGTCCCTATGGTGACCGGTCGAGCCTTACCGTTCGCTGTCGGTCGCAACCGGTTGTCGCCAGCGCAGCTCGACCGGTCGCGACGCGCCGACGTCCGCGAGCTGTTCGGCGAGGCCGACAGCGATGCGCACCGCTGCCCCGGGGTCCGCGAACGTCGCGGTGCCCACCTGGATGGCATCGGCTCCGGCCACGAAGTAGTCGACCGCGTCGCCGATGTCACCGATGCCGCCGATGCCGATGACCGGGATTCGCACCACCGAGCGCACCATGGCCACCGCGGCGAGCGCCAGCGGCTTGATGGCCGGGCCGCTGAGACCGCCTGTCCCGGCGCGTGGCAGGACGGGCCGGCGCAGCTGACGGTGGATCTTCATGCCCACGTAGGTGTTGACCGCTGACACCGCGTCGGCGCCCGCCGATTCAACTGCCCGGGCAACCGCGCCGATGTCGGTGACGTTGGGGCTCAGCTTGACCACCAGGCACCGCTCGGTGACCGCGCGGACCGCGGCGGTCAGGCGCGCAGCCTGCTGCGGGTCGCGGCCGAGGTCGAGGCCGTGGGCGATGTTCGGGCAGGAGATGTTCAGCTCGTAGCCGGCGATGCCGGGCGCGCCGTCGAGGATGCGAACGCAGTCGACATACTCGTTGATCGTGGCGCCGGCGACGTTGACGATGACCGCACAGCGCCACTGCGCAAACTGCGGCGCATAGACGCGTGCCACGTGCTCGACGCCCGGGTTCTGCAGCCCGATGCTGTTGAGCATGCCCCCGACGGTTTCGGCGACCCGCGGTGGGGCGTTCCCGGCGCGCGCGACCCTGGTGGTGCCCTTGGTGTACAGGGCACCCACGGCGTCCAGATCGGTCAGCTCCGCGAGCTCGAAGCCGAACCCCGCGGTCCCGCTGGCGAGCCCCACGGGGTTGGCGAGCCGCAGCCCGCGCCCCAGGTCGACGCTGAGGTCGATGCTCACGCCACGTGGGCCGGCGGCAGGAGCATCAGCTCGTCCCAGGCGACCGATCCCATCGACATCACGGGCCCGTCCGTGCAGCAGAGGGCCCACTCGGTGCCCCCCTCGCGGCCATGGACGGGCAGTGCGCAGCCGAGGCAGGTTCCGAAGCCGCAGCCCATCGGCGCCTCGACCGAGACCTCTGCGATCACGTCTCTCTCGGGAACGCCGAGTGCGCGAGCGACCGCCGCGAGCATCGGGTTGGGGCCGCACGCGTAGACATCGATCGCCGCATCGAGTGGTCTCGGGATCCCATCGGTCACCAGGCCGCGTGCGCCGCGGGTCCCGTCGACGGTCAGCTCGATGACGTCGACCCCGGCGTCTCCGCGGGCGAACCGGCTGGGTGGGTAGAGGAGCTCAGCCGTGGCTGCGCCGCTCACCACCATCACCTCATGACCGCGTTGCCGCAGCGCACGAACCAGGAGAGGGAACGGAGCGCAACCCAGGCCCCCGCTGATGCACACCGAGCGCCGCGACGCGCTCTCCAGCGAGAAGCCGCGGCCCAGCGGCCCCAACGCGGTCACCGGTTCACCCGTGCGCAGCGATGCAAGCAGGCGCGTGCCCTCGCCCACCGGCGCCAGCACGAAGGCCGCGACATCCCCCTCCGTCCAGGCGACGCTGAACGGCCGGCGCAGCAGCGGCCGCCCGCTGTCACCACAGCGCAGCTGGGCGAACTGACCCGGCTGCGCGGTGGCGGCGATGTGAGGCAGCCGAATGCTCAGCTCGACCATCCCTCCGCCGAGGGACTCGTTGGCAACCACCTCACCGCGCTCATCGCGCACAGCGTGCAGCGGCCGGTTCATGGCATCGCTCCGACGGCACCCTCTCGGTAGGCGCGCACCGGCCCGATCGCGAACCGCTCCCCGGCCTGCTGCCTGGTCATCGCGTCCACCAGCGCTGCGGCTGTGTCCAGCGAGGTGCAGCAGGGAATACGCCGCTGCTCAGCCGCCAGGCGGATGCGATAGCCGTCCTTGACCGTGCGCCCCGCCGCGGCAACGGATGCGGCCCCGTCGCTGCGGTAGTCGAGCTCATCGGTGGCGAGGTGCGAGACGGTGTTGATCACCAGCTGTACCTTGCCCTCCTCGATGACATCGATGACATTGGGGCGGCCATGGCCGAGCTTGCCCACGGCCACGGCGCTGATGCCGGCGTCGGCCAGCATGGTCACCGTACCCCCGGTCGCGTACAGGGTGAACCCGAGTGCGCTGAGTTGGGCGAGGATGGGCAGCGCCTCGGCCTTGTCGGGGTCGGCAATGCTGCACAGCGTCCCACCCGAGGTCGGCACCGAGCCGAGCGCACCGAGAAATGCCTTCTCGAGCGCCGCCCCGAGGTCGACATCGATGCCCATCACCTCGCCGGTGGACTTCATCTCGGGGCCGAGCACGGTGTCGACGTCGGTCAGCTTGACCGTGGAGAACACCGGTGCCTTGACCGCCACCAGCGGTCGCGCGGGCACCAGCCCGGTGCTCCAGCCCAGGGAAGCGAGCGTCTGGCCAGTCATCACGCGGACGGCCAGCTCGACCATCGGCACGCCACTCACCTTGCTGAGGAAGGGCACGGTCCGTGACGCGCGCGGGTTGACCTCGATGACGTGGGCGCGGCCGCGATACACCACGAACTGGATGTTGCAGAGCCCGCGGACGCGCAGCGCCCTGGCGATGCGGACGGTGTCCGCGACGATCTGGTCACGCACCGCGGGGTCGAGTTGCGGTGCCGGGTACGCAGCCATGGAGTCGCCGCTGTGTACGCCTGCGCGCTCGATGTGCTCCATCAGCCCCGGGACCACCACCGTGTCCCCGTCACAGATGGCGTCGACGTCCACCTCCGTGCCGAACAGGTACTTGTCGACGAGCACCGTGCCGCGCCGCTGTGAGCCATCCTCCGGCAGCACCGCCATCGCTGCGACCAGGTAGCGCTCGAGGGCGTCACGGCTGTGCACGACCTCCATGGCACGCCCCCCGAGCACGTAGGACGGGCGCACCAGCACGGGGTAGCCGATGCGATCGCCGATCTCCATGGCGTCGGCGAGGTCCGTGGTCGCCGCGCCGGGAGGTTGGGGGATGCCGAGCGAGCGCATCAACGCCTCGAAGCTGCGCCTGTCCTCCGCCGCGTCGATGGTGTCGACGTCGCTGCCGAGGATCGACACCCCCGCCGCGTGCAGCGGCCGCGCGAGGTTGACGGCCGTCTGGCCCCCGAACTGGACCACCACGCCACGCGGTCGCTCGGCGCCGATGACGCTCAGCGCAGACTCGGCGTCGAGTGGCTCGAAGTACAGCCTGTCGCTGCAGTCGAAGTCGGTGCTGACCGTCTCGGGGTTGCTGTTGATCATCACCGCCTCGATGCCGGCATCGCGGAGCGCGAGCGCCGCCTGGACGCTGCAGTAGTCGAACTCGATGCCCTGCCCGATGCGAATCGGACCGCTGCCGATCACGACCACGCAATCGCGGTCAGGAGGATGGCTTCGGCCCTCGTTCTCGGCCTCGTAGGTCGAGTAGAAATAGGGCGTCTGCGCCTCGAACTCGGCGGCGCACGTGTCGACGCACTTGTACACGGGCCTCAGCCCCGCCGCCTCACGGTACGAACGGACGTCGCCGGGTTCCTGACCACGAAGCTCGGCGATGCGGGCGTCGCCGAGTCCGAGGTGTTTGGCCTCTGCCAGCAGGGGCACGGAGAGCTCACCGACGCGCAGGCGCTCCTCACAGTCGACGATCGTGTGCATGCGACGCACGAACCACGGCGCGATGCTGGAGCGACGCGACACCTCGGCTACCCCGGCACCGCCGCGCAGAGCCTCCATCACGGCGAGTGCGCGGCGGTCGTTGGCACTCTCCACGAGCACCCGGTCGGCGAGCGTGGCCACGTCCGGCCGTCGCTGCTCCAGCGACCGGATCGCCTTGTTGAACGCCGCCTCGAAGCTCCGTTCGATGGCCATCACCTCGCCCGTCGACTTCATCTGCGTGCCCAGGCGGCGGTCGGCGTCGGGGAATTTGTCGAACGGCCACCGCGGGATCTTGACCACGCAGTAGTCGAGAGCCGGCTCGAAGGCCGCGCAGGTGCGGCCGGTCACCGCGTTGGGTATCTCATCGAGGCGGCGGCCCGCGGCGATCTTGGCGGCGACGCGCGCGATCGGGTAGCCGGTTGCCTTGGACGCCAGTGCCGAGCTGCGCGAGACGCGGGGATTGACCTCGATGACGAAGTAGTCATGGCTCTCCGGGTGCATCGCGAACTGCACGTTGCAGCCACCCTCGATGTCAAGCGCGGAGATGATGCGCAGCGCCGCGCTGCGCAACTGCTGGTGTTCACGGTCGGTGAGCGTCTGAGCGGGCGCCACCACGATGGAGTCACCGGTGTGCACACCCATCGGGTCGATGTTCTCCATGTTGCAGACGGTGATGCAGGTGCCGGAGGCGTCACGCATCACCTCGTACTCGAGCTCCCTCCAGCCGGCCAGCGAGCGCTCGATGAGGACCTGGCTGATCGGCGAGGCTGCGAGACCGGCCCCCACGCGCTCGGTCAGGGTCTCATCCGTCTCGCAGAAGCCACCGCCAGTGCCGCCCAGCGTGAAGGCGGGGCGCACCACCAGCGGCAGCCCGACCTCCGCCGCGAACGCGCGCGCCTCTGAGAGGGAGGAGACCGTGCGCGAGTCCGGCACCGGCTCGCCGATGCGATCGAGCAGGGCCTTGAAGAGCCCACGGTCCTCAGCGGTGCGGATCGACTGCAATGACGTCCCCAGGACGCGCAACCCGTAGCGCTCGATGACACCGGCGTCGGCGAGCTCGACCGCGAGGTTGAGGGCAGTCTGTCCACCGAGGGTGGCCAGCAACCCGTCCGGTCGCTCGGCGGCGATGATCCGCTCGATGACCCCGACCGTCAGGGGCTCGACGTACACGACGTCGGCGATGTTGTCATCGGTCATGATCGTCGCCGGGTTGCTGTTCACCAGCACCACCCGGATGCCTTCCTCGCGCAGCGCGCGGCACGCCTGCGTCCCTGCGTAGTCGAACTCGGCCGCCTGCCCGATCACCACGGGCCCACTGCCGATGACCAGAACGCACCGCGGCGTGCCGACCTCGTGCGAACCGGTGCCGGCCCGCCGGGCGCCCGACAAGGCTCCCTGCACAGCACCGTCATCGTGTGGAAAGGCCCCGGCGTACGGGCCGTCGGCCGCGCCCGGTCTTTCCACGACACCGGACCGGCACATCCGCAGGAACTCGTCGAAGACCTCGGCGCGGTCCTGGGGGCCAGGTGAACCCTCCGGGTGGTACTGCACGCTGAACGCCGGCAGGTCGCGGTGACGCAGGCCCTCAACGCTCTGGTCGTTGAGGTTGCGCTCGCTCACGTACCACCCGCTGTCCGCCGGGATGCTGGTCGCGTCCACCTGGAACTCGTGGTTGTGCGAGGTGATCCACACCTTGGCGCGCTCGGTGTCGCCGACCGGGTGGTTGCCGCCGTGGTGTCCGAAGCGCAGGCGCGACGTGCTCGCGCCAATGGCCCGGCCCAGCACCTGGTGGCCCAGGCAGATGCCGAGCAGGGGCACCCGCCGCGCGAGCAGCTCCCGAGTGAGTGCCACAGGTCCATCCAGGCGCACCGGGTCGCCGGGGCCGTTGGAGAGGAGCACGCCGTCGGGGCGCAGCGCCATCAGGTCATCGATGGCGACGTCGTGGCGGACCACCACCACGTCTGCGCCCCGACTGCGCAGCGCGCGCAGCTGGTTGTACTTGACCCCGAGGTCGACGACCACCACGCGCACGCCGGTGAAGGCATCACGAGTTCCAGCCAGCTCCGCGACCCGCTCCAGCGCCGGGTCGAGGCGGTCGTGCCACTCGAGGGTCGCCTGGTCGTGGGCGACCTCGGCGACGAGGTCCTGGTCGGTGACGGTCGGGGCGTGCTGCGCCAGCTGCACCTGCTCGGCCGCGCTCATCGACGTCGCCGCCGCGATGACCCCCCGCAGCGTGCCGCGGTCGCGCAGGTGACGGGTGAGCGCGCGGGTGTCCACACCACGCAGGCCGGGGACCCCTGCGCGCACCAGCTCCTCGTGCAGGGTTCGCTCGGCGCGCGCATGCCCCGCGTCAGCGGACAGCTCGCGCACCACCAGGGCGCGGCAGTGCACCCGGTACGACTCGGCGGTGTCGTCGCGGCACCCGTAGTTGCCGATCAGGGGGTGGGTCATCACCACCACCTGCCCCGCATACGACGGATCGGTGATCACCTCCTGGTACCCAGCCATGCAGGTGTTGAACACCACCTCCCCGCTCGCGGTCGACGAGCCGGCGCCGAAAAGCCACCCGTCGAAGACCGCGCCCGACTCCAGCGCCAGCCTGCCGGCGACCTGCTCAGCCACCACCGGCCTCCACCAGCTCGGCCGGGAAGGGAAGCCGCGCTTCGTCGTGGTGAACGACCACCCCATCGCTCATGGTCAGCAGGATGCGACCGCGCAGCTGGGTGCCGGCCAGTGGGGTGTTGCACGACCGCGAGAAGCCCGGCTCGTCGCCGACGGTCCACGCCGCGGCAGGGTCGAAGAGCACACAGGTCGCCGCCTCGCCGACGCGCAGTCCTGGCTCGCGCTGCAGCGCCGCAGGCCCCAGCACGCGATGCGGACCCGCGGTCAGTCGTTCGAGGAGAATCGGGATCCAGTCTCCATCCATGCCGCCGAGGGTCAGGCAGGTGGCCAGCGCCGTCTCCAGGCCGATCATCCCCGGAGCCGCCGACCCGATGTCACCGCGCTTCTGGTCGATCCGGTGCGGCGCGTGGTCGGTCGCGACGGCGTCGATGACCCCGTCACGCAGTCCCTGGATGAGCGCGTCGCGGTCACGCTCACCGCGCAGCGGCGGGTTGACCTTGAGGAGGCCCGCCGGCTCGGGTTCCACCGCCGCCGGCAGCCACATCGCCAGGTGATGCGGGGTCACCTCGGCTGTCACCGCGAGCCCGTCCTCGCGCGCACGCCGGAGCAGGTCGACCGACCCCGCCGTGGACAGGTGCTGCAGGTGCAGCCGGCCACGTCCGGCCGATGACAGGGCCGCGAGGGCGGTCCGTACCGCCGATGTCTCCGCCGCTGCGGGGCGGAGCGGCGCGCGGGTGACCGGACCGCTGCCGGGATTGGCCGCCGCGATCATCGCCTCGTCCTCGGGGTGCACCAGGACAGCGCACCCGACATCGGCGGCGGCGCGCAACAGATCGATCAGCACGCCGACCGGCGCGGCGTTGCGACCGTCATCGCTGAAGGCGATGGCGCCGGCGCCGGCGCAACCGGCCACGTCGACCACCGCGCGGCCCTCAAGCGAAAGCGTCGCCGCAGCGGTGACACCCACCTCGATCGGCGCCGCGGTCGCACGCGAGATCGCCTGCGCAACCCGCTCCGGCGTGTCGATGGGGGGATCCGTGTTGGCCATCGCGACGACGCTGGTGAAACCGCCGGCCGCGGCGGCGCGCGCACCACTCAGCACGGTCTCGGCGCTGTCGTCGCCGGGCTCGCGGAGGTGCACGTGGAGGTCGACGAACCCGGGGGCCAGGATGCACGGCGACTGGCCGGCGCCGCGGGTGAGGTCCACGACAGGGACGGTGCCCTCATCGATGGTGCGATAGATGGCGATGACCCGCCCATCGCTGAGCCAGACATCCTGGCCGGGCAGGTCGACGCCGGCAGAGGGATCGATGACGCGGACGCCACGGAGTATGCAGTTCACCGCCCGTCCCCACCGACCATCCAGGCGCCGTCCACGCCATCGACCTCGCGCAACCGCACCGCCACGCGCTCGCTCGGAGCCGTGGGGACGTTCTTGCCGACATAGGTGGCGCGCATGGGCAGCTCGCGATGGCCGCGGTCGACCAGCACGAGCATCTCCACGCTGCGTGGACGCCCCTCGTCGATGAGCGCATCGAGGGCGGCGCGCAGGGTCCGGCCGGTGAACAGCACGTCGTCGACGAGCACCACCGGTCGACCGTCGACGCGCGGCGCGTCGCCACCGTCCGGCGAGCTCAGCGCGCCGGGTCGTGGTCGCGCCGGGCGCGGGCGATCGTCGCGATAGTCCTGGAGGTTCAGCGCCGCGATATCAGGCGATGGCTGACCGAGGGCTCTCAGCGCACGCGCCACCCGCCCCGCCAGCGGTACCCCGCGGGTCTGGATGCCGACCAGGATGACCTGGTCGGCGTCATGCCTCTCGGCGATCTCGTGAGCGAGGCGCATGACCGCGCGCGCGATGCCCATCTCATCGAGCAGGCGAGGGTGTCCGTCGAGCGACTGGGGCGCGCCGTTCATGCGAGGAGAAGCTCGAGAAGGGCCATCCGCAGGGCCACGCCGTTGGCGGCCTGGCGGAAGTACGCAGCGCGGGGGTCGGCGTCCACCGCCGGGTCGATCTCGTCGACGCGCGGCAGGGGGTGCATCACGATGGAGGTCGCAGGAAGCCGGCTCATCGTCGACGGATCGATCCTGATGGCGCCACGTGCGTGTTCGAACTCGGCTGGGTCGGTGAAGCGCTCCTTCTGCACACGCGTCTGGTAGACCACGTCCGCGCTGCCGACAACGTCATCCAGGCGACTGCTCAGCTGGTAGGGCACCGCGTGCTGGTCGAGAAGTCCGCGGATGTCAGCGCCCACCTGCACGACGTCGGGGGCGACGAAGCTCAGGCGAACCCCGTCGTACAGCATCAGCAGCCGGGCTAGCGACCGCGCGGTGCGACCGAACCTCAGGTCGCCGCAGAGGACCACGTGCAGTCCCTCGATCCGCCCCAGCTCGCGCTGGATGGTGAAGAGGTCGAGCAGGGACTGGGTGGGATGCTCGCCCGGGCCGTCGCCGGCGTTGATGAGCGGGACGCCCGACACCGCGGCTGCCTGCGCTGCCGCACCGGCGCGGTCGTGCCGGAGCACGATGACGTCCGCGTAGGACGACACCATGCGAATGGTGTCCTCGAGCGTCTCGCCCTTCATGGCGCTCGAGAACACGTGGGCCGCCTCGGTGCCCAGCACGGCGCCGCCGAGGCGGAGCATCGCCGACTCGAAGCTCAACCTGGTGCGGGTGCTGGGTTCGTAGAAGAGGGTGGCCATGATCCGACCCGCCAGGCTGCGCCCACGGGTTCCCTCGAGGGCGGCGGCACGGACGAACAGCGTATCGAGCAGGCCGCGGTCGAACTGGCCGGCGCTGACGACATGCTCGAGCGTGCCGGCCCTGACCACCATGGGCGCCCTCCGGGACCGCAGCCCGCGCGGAAGGCGCGCCGTCGACGTCGGCGTTGCGCATCCCTTGCCGGCCTCGCGGGACCTGCTTGAAGTGGATTCGTCGACGGGACTGTAGCGCAGCGGCGACGCCGGCCGCCGCGGACGGCAGGCTCGGCTAGGCTGCGGAGATGGACGTCAGCTCCCTGGGACGGCTGCTCCTCATCGCCGGCATCGCCATCGCCGCGGTTGGCGGCTTCCTCGCCCTCGGCGGCCGCCTCCCGTTCGGGCGCCTGCCCGGGGACATCTCGGTCCAGGGTCAGAACGGTGGCGTCTTCTTCCCGATCGTCAGCTGCATCGTGCTGAGCGTGGTCGTCACAGTCGTCCTCAACCTGGTCATCCGCCGCTGACCTGGCGAACGCAGCCCGCCGGGCTTGACCCGGCAGGCTGCGAACCGGTCAGGAGTTGAGGAACTCGTCCGTCTTGCCCGGGTCGTAGGAGACGATCCACGCTTCGACGAGCTTGCCATCGCGGAAGTGGCAGACATGCGCGTACGGCTCGTCGAGGGAGCGGCCATTGCGCTGTCCGCTGGCGCGTCCCAGCGCCACGGCATGCTCGTCGCTGCCGAGGACATCGTGGAGCTCAACCTTGAAGGTGCCGTCGGTGAGCTCGAACTGCTTGACGAAGGAAGCGATCACCGCGTCCGGACCACGATGGTCACCGGCGATGGGGTTGTTCCCCGGGCTGTGCCAGACGATGTCCGGGTGGAAGATCTCGTCGCGCAGCAGGTCGAGGTTGCCGGTCTGGAACGCCTCGTACCCCTTGCGAATGGTCTCGATGTTCGTCGTCGCCCTGTCCGTTGCGGTGTCAGGCATCTGCCGCCCTCCGGTCGTGTGCGCCCGCACAGCGGGGCGCGCGGAGGCACAGGATAGCTCCGCAACCACGGCGTCGTTATGACTGTGCGAGTGTCAGAAAACAGGCGTCTCGTGGTATACGCCGAACACCTCTCGCAAGGCGGCGACGATCTCCCCCTCGGTGGCTCGTGCGCGCACGGCGTCGATGATCGCCGGCATCGTGTTGTCGGTGCCGGCGGCCACCTCCTTGAGCGCGTCCAGCCGCGTCGCCACGGCGGTGCTGTCACGCCCGCTGCGCAAGGTGTCCAGCCGTTCGGCCTGCTCACGCTCCACGTCCATGTCGATGACCAGCACGTCCGGTGAGGCGCCGGGGGCGACCTCGGTGAAGGCGTTCACCCCGACGATGATGCGCTCCCCGGAGTTGAGCTGCGACTGGTACCGGAACGCAGCGTCGGCGATCTCGCGCTGCGGGTAGCCCTCGGCGATGGCCTCAACGATGCCGCCGCGCTCGTCGATCGCCTGGAAATACTCCTCTGCCGCCTGCTCCATCCGGTTGGTGAGGTCTTCGATGAACCAGCTGCCCGCGAGCGGGTCGGCCACTGAGGGCACACCCGTCTCGTAGGCGAGGATCTGCTGGGTGCGCAGGGCGATCTGCGCCGCCTTCTCGGTGGGAAGTGCGAGCACCTCGTCCATCGAGTTGGTGTGGAGGGACTGGGTTCCCCCGAGCACGGCCGCCATCGCCTCGAACGCGGTGCGTGCGATGTTGTTCTCGATCTGCTGGGCGGTGAGTGAGCAGCCGGCGGTCTGGGTGTGAAATTTCAGCTGCAGGCTCCTCGGGTCCTTGGCGCCGAAGCGATCACGCATTCGCCGCGCCCAGATCCGTCGCGCAGCGCGGTACTTGGCGATCTCCTCGAAGAAATCGATGTGGCTGTTGAAGAAGAAGCTGAGCCGCGGCGCGAAGTCGTCGACGTCGAGGCCGGCGGCAACGGCGGACTCCACGTACGCGAAGCCGTCGGCCAGGGTGAACGCCAGCTCCTGCGCGGCGGTGCTGCCCGCCTCGCGGATGTGGTACCCGCTCACCGAGATGGGATGCCATCGCGGTACGTGCTCCGCGCAGAAGGTGACCACGTCGGTGACCAGCCGCATCGACGGCTTGACCGGGTAGATGAACTCCTTCTGGGCGATGTACTCCTTGAGGATGTCGTTCTGCAGGGTGCCACCGAGCCGTTCGATGGGGACACCCTGCTCCTCGGCGACCACCAGGTATTGCGCGAAGACGATGGGAGCGGGCGAGTTGATGGTCATCGACGTGGTGACCCGCCCGAGGTCGATGCTCTCGAACAGGGTGCGCATGTCCTCGACGGAGTCGATGGCAACACCGCAGCGTCCCACCTCGCCAAGCGACTGCGGCGCATCGCTGTCGTGGCCCATCAGGGTGGGCATGTCGAACGCCACTGACAGACCGGTCTGGCCGTGGTCGAGCAGGAAGCGGTAGCGCTGGTTGGTGTCGGCGGCGCTCCCGAAACCGGCGAACTGCCGCATCGTCCACAGCTTGCCGCGGTACA
Source organism: Candidatus Dormiibacterota bacterium (assembly GCA_963850385.1). Taxonomy (GTDB): domain Bacteria; phylum Chloroflexota; class Dormibacteria; order Aeolococcales; family Aeolococcaceae; genus Aeolococcus. The sequence continues at coordinate 532,545 of CAWKKS010000001.1, read as the reverse complement.
TCGATTGGTGGATGCCGCGGGTGTAGGGGAATTCACCGGGCAACGCCAGGTCGCGGTCGATGTCCAGGTCGGCGACGGCATCGGGGCCGTACGTCGGCTCCAGGGGTATGCCGCCCAGCGTGTCCTCGGGAACAGCCGGCGCCAGTCGACGCGGCTGGGTTGTCTGTGCCATCAGTGGGCTCCGCTCTTGTCAGCGTTGAGGATGCGGTCGGCGATGGCGTAGGGGTCGACACCGCGCAGGTCGCCGCTCAGCTCCGTGGCCATTGTGCCTTCTTCGAGCTCTCGCCGGGCCCGTTCGGCAGCGCGCTCGATGACGATGGCCTCGATCTCGGCCTGGAGGCGGTCCCGGCGGCGGCGCTCCAGCTCACCGCTGGCCGTGATCGCCTCGTGGTGCCGCTCGATGGCCAGGAGCAGCTCGTCGACGCCGCTCCCGTCGGTGGCGGTGGTCTCCACCACCGGCGGTCTCCAGTCGCCGGTGGTCTTGGTCTGCCGCACCAGGTCGCGCAGCTCGCGCGCCACCTTTGCCGCCCCTGGGACATCGGCCTTGTTGACGACGAAGACATCGGCGATCTCGAGGATCCCCGCCTTGAGGATCTGGACGCTGTCGCCGGCGACGGGGGTTGTCACCACCACGGTCGTGTCAACGGTGCGCATCACCTCGAGCTCGCTCTGCCCCACCCCCACGGTTTCGAGGAGACAGCGATCACGCCCGCTGGCGTCGATCAGCCTGATCGCCTCGCGCGCGGCGCTGGCGAGTCCTCCCAGGTGGCCACGGGCCGCCATGCTCCGGATGTAGACGCCGTCGTCGCCGGTGTGGCGCTGCATGCGGACGCGGTCACCGAGGATGGCGCCACCGGTGAACGGGCTGGACGGGTCGACAGCGATGACGCCGACGCGGTGGCCGCTGCGGCGCCAGCGCTCGATCAGCTGGTCACAGACGGTGCTCTTGCCGCTTCCCGGCGGCCCGGTCACCCCCACAACGTGGGCTGCACCGGCGCGGCCGCGGACGGCGCGGATCACCTCCTCGGCTCCAGCGTCCCTGTCCTCGACGAGGCGGATGGCGCGGGCCAGCGCGCGCACGTCGCCCTGCAGCAGGCGTGAAGCGATGTCCATGCGCGGCGAGTGTAGCCGCGGGGTCGGTAACCGCCGATCGGTAGAGCCGGGCTCGGCCGGCGTTCTCGTACCATCGCTCGGTGAGCGTTCCCGAGGTGCCGTCGCGCCCGCGGCGGCAACGCAGGTCACGACCGCGGCGCCGCGTCCTGGCCGTCACCGGAATCCTGCTCGGCTTCGCCGTGAGTGGCGCCGCGGGCGCCGCTCTGTACTTCTCACCCGCCATCGCCGCAGCTTTCCAGGATTTCGGCCAGGCGGTCACGCACGGCTCGACGGCGCCGACCCCCGGCTCGAGCGCGGCAGGGGCGCCGTCATCCGCGGCGTCCCCGGCGATCGCGGAGACGGGGAGCGCGTTCACCGTGCTCCTCCTCGGCTCGGACAACGACGCCAAGTTCCCCGGGAACGTCGTGCTCACCCAGTCGATGATCCTGGCCCGGGTTGACCCGGTGTCCAAGCACGTCACCATGCTCTCCATCCCACGCGACCTCTATGTCCCCCAGTCCAGTGGCGGGACGGACAAGATCGACAAGGCCTACCTGCACGGCGGCGCCAGCGCCTCCATCGCCACCGTGGAGCGTGACTTCCACGTCCGGGTCGACCACTACGCCTGGATCGGGTTGCTCGGCCTGGTGAATCTCATCGACAAGGTCGGTGGCGTTGACGTGGTGGCCAGCAACCCGGTGCTCGACGACTTCTACCCGAAGGACCTCAGCGGGACCAACCCATACCAGATCGAACGCGTCGCAGTCCTGCCCGGCCCGCAGCACATGGGTGGCATGGAAGCGCTCCAGTACGTGCGCTCCCGGCACGATGATCTGCGCAGCGACTTCGGTCGCTCGGTACGCCAGCAGCAGGTCCTGCTGGCTCTGCGCTCCAAGGCGAGGTTGCTCGGCATCGCCGACGTGCCCGACATCGCGGGCGCGATGAGCGGGGAGTTCAACACCGACATGTCGGTCACCCAGGTCGGCGACCTGCTGCCGATCGCCGGCAACGTCTCGCTGGGCAATGTCCAGCAGGTGGTGCTTCAACCGCCGTACACAGAGCCGCAGTTCATCGGCACGCAGGACGTCGTCGTCCCCAACTGGGATCTCATCCTGCCGCTCGTCCACAAGTACTTCCCGAGCGCGTGAGCCGGCTGCGAACCCCGGCGATCCTGCTGGTGCTGTGGGTGGCGTTCGGGGTCGGTGTGAACCGCTACCTCGATACTCGCAAGTCCGCACTCCTCAGCCACCCCGCCGCGGTGGCCCCGGTCCGTGAGGCCGCCAACTTCAGCCTGCCGGGGACCATCTACCTGAGCCAGGGCGGCCACCTGTACAGGTTCCGCGGGCGCCAGTTCACCGACATGGGCCTGCCCGCGGCAGCGGGCTCCTGGATCCAGCCGGCGGCGGCCGGGACGGGTCGACTGCTCGTCGTCGCCAGGGCGGACGAGTACAGCGACATCTACCTCGTCGACGCCGCCTCCGGGGCCATCCTCAGACAGCTCACCGCGAACGCCACCAAGACGGGACGGGTGGAGCTCAACGCGTGGTCCTTCTGGCCGCATCTCGCCCCGGACGGCAGCACCGTCGTCTTCAACTACGACGGCCCCAAGACGGGCACCACGTACGAGGTGCACCTCGCGGTGTGGTCGGGGCCGCTCACCGGCAGGCTCGAGACCAGGCAGTGGACACAGCCGAGCCTGTACACCGGCGGGGACGTCGCGCCGGTCCCCTTGCCCGGGGGCGGCGTCGTGTACTCGAGCTACTCGCTGAACGACAAGTCGCAGATCGTCTCGCGCATCGCCACCGTGGCTCGGCCCGGCGCCGACCCCGTGTACCTCACCGCCGGTGCCGACGACTGCGGCGAACCGGCGGTCAGCCCTGACGGAGCCCGGCTGGCGGTGATCTGCACGTCCGACACGCAGACGGCCAAGCTCGAGGTCATCCCCATCGTCAGCGGTCGCGCGGGCACGGCCCAGGTCCTCGTGCCCTCCTGCCTCTGCGCGTCACCGGCGTGGGCACCCGACGGAAGCGGCCTGGTCTACCTCGCACCGACGGACGCAACCGGCCACTTCCAGCTGTGGTGGCTCAACCACGCCGGCACCGCAGCCCCGTCGCCTCCGAAGCCGGTCACCAACCATCTGGACTTCGACGCCACCTCACCACCGGCGTGGCTCCCCTGACGGCGGATCAGAAGAACACCCGCGCCAGGTCATACAGCTCGACCGGGACGCGCCGCTGCTCGGCGACGACATCGCTGATCGCCGCCACGTCGACGGTCCCACCGCGGACGACCGGCATCATCCCCCAGCGCCGCTCCGCGACCAGCGCGTACGCGGCCACGCCGACCCGGGTCGCCCACACCCTGTCGTACGCGGTAGGAGTACCGCCGCGCTGCGTGTAACCGAGCACCGTGACCCGTGTCTCATGACCGGTGCGGTCCTCGATCATCGCCGCGAGGCTGTACCCGACCCCGCGCTTGCTGAGCTGCGCATGACCGAAGGCATCGGTGGCTGCGGCGGCATCCGCGCTCGTGACTCCTTCCATGTGGACGCCCTCGGCGACCACGATGATCGAGAAGTCGCTGCCCTGGGCGCGGCGCCGATCGAGGTGTGCGACCACCTCGTCGAGCGTCAGCGGGAACTCGGGGATGATGATCATGTCCGCGCCGCCCGCGAGCCCGCCCATGACGGCCACCCAGCCGGTGTCACGCCCCATCACCTCCGCCACCATCACGCGGTGATGCGAGGCGGCCGTGCTGTGCAGCCGGTCGAGCGCCTCGGTGACGATGCTGACCGCGCTGTCGAAACCGATGCAGTAGTCGGTGACGCTGAGGTCGTTGTCCATGGTCTTGGGGACGCCGACCACCGGTGCGCCGTGCGCGGCGAGCCACGACGCCACGCTGAGCGTGTCATCGCCGCCGATGGCGACCAGTGCATCGATGTTTGCTCCCCGGAGGTTGTGCAGGCATTCCTCGAGACCTCCGTCGCGCTTCATCGGGTTCACGCGTGAGCTCCCCAGGATGGTGCCGCCAAGCTGCAGGATCCCGGAGAAGTCGGCGCGGCTCATCTCCGCATGGTCGCCGTCGCCGGTGAGACCGGCCCAGCCGTTGCGAATGCCGACCACCACGTCACCACCCGCCAGGGCAGAGCGCGCCACAGCCCGAATCGCGGCGTTGAGACCGGCGGCGTCGCCACCGCCGGTCAGGATGCCGACGCGCACGCCACAAGCACGATCAACTGCCCACCCCGGGCGTGCCGAGGAAGGCGTTCTCCTCGTCCTGGCCCAGTATCACCAGCACGCCACCAGTTCCCGCCGATAGCGGCGACGGGCTCACGGCCACCCCGCTCGGGCTCGCCGGCGGCGAGGGTGTCGTCACCGTCACGCCGAAGAACTTGGCGTACCACGCCGCCGTCGCCGCGTCCTTGCCTCCGCTCTCGTCGATCACCCGGGTCGTCGCGGCTCGGCGCACCGCGCCGCCATCGACGGGGTTGAGCGCGATGTACTTGAAGAGCTGCGCCCACCGGCCCGACGCGTCGAGACCCCGACCGCTGGCATCCTCGATGGTGACCGCCGCCTGCTGGGCGACCACCGCGGGCTCCACGAAGATGTTCTGGACGTAATGGGCGATCTCGCTGTAGGTGCGGTCGTGAGCGTAGATGTAGGCCGCCCCGCAGTTGTTCGGGTAGCCGCACTCGTAGAGGAAGTTGGTGTCGTCGAAGCTGACGTGCAGAACGGACTTCGTGTTGACGTCCTTGAGCAGCGAGTACAGCGCCTCGAGGTCGTTGACGTGCAGGTCGGTCACCACGTTGTCGCCGAGGCTGTTGAGCAGGTCCGGAAGGGTGCCCAGGCCGCCGAGGCTGACCACCTTCTGCTTCAAAGCGGCCACGACCAGCTGCTGCCGCCGGCTGCGGGCGAAGTCGGTCCCCTCGCCGTTGTCGTTGGAGTGGCGTGAGCGCGAGAACTCCAGCGCCTGCGTCCCGTTCATGTGTTGCGCCCCGGCATTGAAGTGGACGGTGATGAACCGGCAGTTCTCGTTGGGCCCGGGTGTGCACTCGCCGGCCGGGTACTGGTAGTCGGTGAACGTGTCAGGGACCACCACGTCGATGCCGCCGACGGCGTCGACCGACGTCTTGAACGCCTGGAAATCGATTCCCACCCAGTGGTCGATGTGGATGCCGAGCAGGTGCTCGAGGGTGGGGTTGGCGACGGATGCCCCGGCGGTCGGGTCGGTCGCCGCCACTGGGCCCTTCCCGGAGAAGCCGTCCGCGTAGGCCTGGTTGATGCGACCCGCGGTGGGGCCGCCGCTGGTCACACGGATCGGCACGAACCAGTCGCGGGGGACGCTGATCTCGGCGACCGATGGCGGTCCGTTCGGCCTCGGCTGCACCGAGACGATCAGGATCGAATCGGTGAGATAGGCACCGTCGTGGCCGGGGCCGCCATACCCGTAAACGGCGAAGTTGACGCGTCGCATGCTGGTGCTCGCCTGGTTGATTGTCGAGCTGTTCTTGCCGCCGATCAGGTCGCCGATGACACCGAGCGGATTCTGGCGGGTGAGATGGGCGAGGCCGAGGATGGTCCGCACCCCGAAGACACCGACCACCAGGACCGCGACGGCGGCCGCCACGGCGGCAACCCGCCGAGGCCTGACCCAAGTGGGCGTGAGGTTGTAGCTGGAGCGGCGTCGCCGCGTCGAAGAGGCCATGGGTTTGCGTGTCCAGGATGTGTGCGGCGCGGCCGCTCTGCATCGCATCGCACCGGCGCGGTGCGACCGGGCTCCCGAATGAAACGTGGGCTGGGACGTGGGGGTAACGCCGGAGTTGGCCTAGGGTACCGCACCTCGGCGAACGTGGGCCGCGCCCGCATCCCCACTGAGGACGAACGTCTGTGTGGCAGAGACGCACGAGAAGAGTCCGTCGGCCCGCCGTGTCCTCGCCGAGGCTTCAGTCGCGCAGCAGGGTGCGCGCGATCACCAGACGCTGGATCTGGTTGGTTCCCTCGTAGATCTGTGTGATCTTGGCGTCGCGCATCATGCGCTCGACCGGGTACTCGTTGACGTACCCGTAGCCGCCCAGCACCTGCACCGCGTCGGTGGTCACCTTCATCGCGGCATCACTGGCGACTAGCTTGGCGAGAGCGGCGAAATGGGTGACCTCCGGCGAGTGGTCATCGATCAGCTGTGAGGCGTGGTAGACCAAGGCACGCGCCGCCGCGGTCTGCGCCTCCATGTCGGCGATCATGAACTGGATCGCCTGGAACTCGGCGATCGCCTTGCCGAATTGGCGGCGCTCGCGCGCGTAGGCGCTGGCGTAGTCGAGGGCACCCTGGGCGATGCCCAAAGCCTGCGCTGCGACGCCGGGGCGCGAGCGGTCGAGCACCCGCATGGCGAGCCCGAAGCCGCTGCCCTCCTCGCCGAGGAGGTTGGCGGCGGGCACCACCACCTCGTCGAGATGAAGCTCGGCCGTGTTGCTGCCCCGGATCCCCAGCTTGCCGTGGATGGTCGAGGCGCTGAAGCCCTTGAGCTCGCGCGCGCCGTCGAGGACGAACGCGCTGACCCCGCGCGACCCCGCCGCCGGGTCGGTCTTGGCGAACACCACGACGGTGTCGGCGACCCCACCGTCGGTGATCCAGATCTTGCTGCCGGTGAGGACGTATTCGTCACCCTGCCGGGTGGCTCTCGTCTCCATCCCGGCGGGGTCGCTGCCGGCGCTGGGCTCGGTGAGCGCGTATGCCGCCAGCCGCTTCCCACTCGCCAGGTCGGGGAGAAACCGTTGTTTCTGCTCATCGCTGCCACCGAGCATGATCGGGTAGGCGCCGAGGGCCTGGACGGCGAGGATCAGGGCGCTGCTGGCGCACGCCTTGGCGATCTCCTCGATGGCGACGTTGAGCGTGAGCGCACTCCCGGACAGGCCGCCGTACTCCGGTGGGAAGGGGAGCGCAAAGAGGTCCTGGGCGCGGAACATCTCGACGACGTCCCAGGGAAACTCCCCGGTGGCGTCGATCTCCCGGGCGCGAGGCGCGATCCGGTTTCGTGCCAGCTCGCGCACGCTCTGCTGGATGAGCTGCTGTTCCTCGTTGAGGCGATAGTCCACGTGTTCGCGCGCTCCCCATGGGCTGCCGGTCGAGCGACGTCGGGGATTATGCGCGGGGCACTGGCGCGGCGTGCCTATTCGCCGAGGAGCGCCCTGGCGATGACCATGCGCTGCACCTGGTTGGTGCCCTCGTAGATCTGGCTCGCCTTGGCGTCGCGCAGCCTGATGGCAGAAGGGTGGTCATCGCGCCAGCTGTTCGGGGCACAGACGTCGACGGCGGCGGTCGCCGCGGCGACGCAGGTATCCGTGGCGTACAGCTTGGCCAGCGAGGCGTCCAGCGTCATCGACTCCTGCCTGTCGGCGAGACGGGCGGCGTGCTCGGCCAGCAGCCGCGCCGCCACCGTGCGGGCCTGGATGTCGGCAAGCTGGATCTTGTCGATGGACGTCCCCGGCGTCCCCGCCACCGCCAGGATGTCGTCGATGCAGCCCTGTGCGATGCCAACCGCCTGGGCGCTGATCCCGACGCGACCGCTGTCGAGCGCAGCCATGGCGACGCGGAACCCCATGCCCTCCCTGCCAAGCCGGTCGCGGGCACCGACCCGGACACCGTCGAGGACAAGCTCACCGGTCCACGACCCGGTCAGCCCCATCTTGTGCAGGGGAGTGCCGGTTCTCAGGCCCGCGCTGTCGGCGAGCACGATGAAGGCATCGATCCCCTCGCGACCGGGCGCGGTGCGCGCCATCACCAGGTAGATGCCGGCCGCACCGCAGTTGGTGATGAATGCCTTGGTCCCGGTGAGACGGAAGTCGTCCCCGTCGCGCTCGGCCTTGGTGGCGAGCGCTGCGGCGTCGCTGCCGCTGCCCGGCTCGGTCAGCGCGAAGGCCGCGGTGGTGAGCCCGGCGGCCAGGGAGGGAAGGAGGCGTCGCTTCTGCTCGTCCGTCCCGAAGACCAGCAGCGGTTCGGTGCCCACGCTGAGGTGGACGTCGAGGATGACGGCGCTGCTCGCGCACACCCGGGCGACCGCCTCCACCAGCCGGGCGAAGTCGAGGTGGCTCGCCCCCGCGCCGCCATGCTCGGTGGCGATGAGCACCCCAGCCAGGCCCCGCTGACCGGCGGCGCGGACCAGCGCATCGGGCCGCAGCCCCTCGCCGCGAGCCATTGCCGCTGCGTTCGGTCGGATGACCTCCTCGATGAACCCGGCGGTGCGCTCGGCGATCGACCCGCTGACCACCACTCAGCCGACGCGGACAAGGGTCGCCTCGCCCTGGGCCATCCCGCTGCAGATCCCCGCCGCCCCGTAACCGCCGCCACGCCGGCGGAGCTCGTACAGCAGGGTCATGAGAATCCGCGCGCCACTGGCGCCGATGGGATGGCCGACCGCGATGGCGCCGCCGTTGACGTTGACCCGGTCGGGGTCGATCTCGAGCATGCGGGTGCTCGTGATCGCGACGGCCGCGAAGGCCTCGTTGATCTCCACCAGTTCGAGATGACCCGCATCGACCTCCCCGCCGGTGCGCGCCAGCGCCCTTTCAACGGCGATCGCCGGGACGGTCGCGAGGTAGGGGTGGTCGGCCGCAGATTCCGCGTACGTCATCCACGTCCCGAGCACCGGAAGTCCGCTGGCGTGCGCTCGCTCAGCGCTCATCAGCAACAGCGCCGTCGCGCCGTCGTTGATGCCCGGGGCATTGCCTGCGGTGACGGTGCTGCCCTCGCCGAACGCACCGCGCAGGGATGACAACCCGGCGAGGGTGGAGTCCGGCCTGGGCTGCTCGTCACGGTCGACGGAACGGTCGCCGGCGGTGACAGCGATCACCTCGTCGGCGAAGCAACCGCGCGCGAGCGCCTGGGAGTAGCGCTGCTGCGAACGCAGTGCCCATTGGTCCTGTTGCTCTCGCGTGACCCCAAGCTCGGCGGCAACGTCGCTGCCGTGCACACCCATGAGGACCCCATCGGCGGGGCAGCAGAGCCCGTCCCGGTAGACGCTGTCGACGGCGAGGCGATCACCCAGGCGGGCTCCGAACCTCTGGTCCTCGAGGAGGTACGGCGCCCGGGACATGCTCTCCATCCCCCCGGCGACGACGACCTCGGCCTCCCCGGCACCGATCAGCAGGGCACCGAGGTTGACCGCCTTGAGCGCGCTGGCGCAGACCTTGTTCACCGTGAACGAGGGCACTGTGGACGGAAGGCCCGCCTTCAGGCCGGCCTGGCGAGAGGGCACCTGTCCCTGCCCAGCGCCCAGCACGTTGCCCATGATGAGCTGGTCGACGTCGCCGCCATTGGTCCCGGTCCGGTCGAGGACCGCGCGGATGACCAGCCCACCGAGGTCGGTGGCGGCGAGGGCTGAGAGGCCGCCGCCGAGTCTGCCGAACGGTGTGCGCGCAGCCGCGACGATCACGACCTCTCTCATGGCTCCGATGCTACGCCGCTGACCCATCCGGCGCGCCGGTACCTCAGCGCGGCAGCAGGTCCTCGAGCAGGTGGCGGGCGATGAGGATGCGCTGGACCTCGCTGGTTCCCTCGCCGATCTCGTTGACCTTGACGTCGCGGTAGTACCGCGCCACCGGTGACTCCTCCATGAAGCCGTAGCCACCGTGGATCTGCACCGCCTGGTTGGCGCAGGCCGTGGCCACCTCGGAGGCGTGCAGCTTGGCCATCGAAGCGTATGGGGCCGCGTCGGTCCCGGCGTCGATGGCGCATGCCGCGCGCCAGGTCATCAGGCGCGAGAGCTCGATCTGGGTGGCCATGTCGGCCAGCTTGAACTGGGTTGCCTGGAAGCGCGCGAGGGGCTGTCCGAACTGGTGCCGGTTGACGCTGTGGGCGAGCGAGGCGTCAAGGCAGGCCTGGGCGAGGCCGACCGACAGAGCGGCGATGGCGACGCGGCCGCCCTCGAGTATCTGCAGGAACTGGCGATAACCGCCGCCCTCGGTGCCGATGAGGTTGTCGTGGGGCACGTGACAGTCGGCGAAGAGCAGCTCGCGGGTGTCGCTGGCGTGCCATCCCAGCTTGCGGTACTTGGGTGCCTGGGTGTACCCGGCGGTTCCGCGTTCGACGGCGATGGCGCTGATCTGAGGGGTCGCTCCATCGCTGCCGGTGACCGCCGTGATGGTCACACCGGCGCTGATGTCGGTGCCGGCGTTGGTGATGAACACCTTGGAGCCGTTGATGATCCACTCGCCATCCGCGCGCAGGGCTCGGGTCTGGGTGCCGCCCGCGTCCGACCCCGCCTCCGGCTCGGTGAGGCCGAATGCCCAGAGCTTGGTGCCGGCCAGCAGCTCCGGCAGCCACCGCTCCTTCTGCGCGGTGGTCCCGAAGCTCACGATGGGCGAAATCCCGAGTGAGACTGCGGCCTCGAGGGTGATGGCGACCGCGGCGTCGGCACGAGCGATCTCCTCCAACGCAAGGCAGTAGCTGAGGAAGTCGCCGCCCATCCCCCCGGCGCTCTCCGGGAAGGGCAGCGCGAAGAGACCGAGCTCGGCCATGCCTGAGACCAGCTCGTAGGGAAAGTCACCGGACTCATCGAACGCAGCCGCACGCGGGGCGATCTGCTCGCGCGCGAACTCCCGCACGGTGTGTCGAATCTGTCGTTGCTCGTCGGTGAGATCGAAGTTCACACCCTCAACGGTAGCGCGGCGACCAGCGTCGTCGCCATCTCTCAACCGTGTCTCAACGAATCTCGGGCTGGTCTCAGGGGCGGTCCCCAGCATGGCGGCGGTCGCTTTCAACCACGCACAGGAGACACTCGACATGGGATTGACAACCGCACTTGCAGCGCTCGCAGCCGTGGCCGGGATCGGTGGAGTGGCTGCGCAGGGGATGCCCGTGACCGCCACCGCGGCCGCCAGCCTGACCCCCGCCGCATCCCAGCCGGTGGCCACCCCGGGCTCCTCCTCATCGGCGCGCTGCGATGACGGGCGCTGGGTGGGACCAGACGGCGTCAACATCAACGGCCGCCCGGGGGACTTCAATGCGGGGGATCGCGGGGCTGTGTACCTGTGGCACGGCGCCGATGGCTGGCGCCTCCGCACCACTGACATCAGCGGCAGTGCCCACCATTACACGGGCGCGATTGCGCTCTCCGCGGGCGCACGCTTCACATCCTTCTCCACGGCACGCCTCGAGAATGGCGACCGTGCCTGGGTCGATGGCGGCAACGTGCTGCACTACGACTTCACCACCCACAACGGCATCGACGGGCTGAACTTCACGGTGTCGGCCTGCGATGCGCCCCACGGCACGGAGATGCTGCGCTTCAGCATGGACTACAACGGGCGCGAGGACGACCCCTCGCGCATCAACCTCGGGGAGAGCAAGCGGCACCCGGACTCGGCCAGCTTCGCGGTCACCCGTAGCGTCTGACCAAGGCCAGAGGGTGTCCGCCGTCGCGGCGGGCGCCCTCTCTGCCTGCTGCTGATGCGGCCGGCTCGGGCGGGCCAGCCCGATGGCTACCCTCTCGGTTCGTAGCGCATCGCCACTGCCCCCGAGCCGATCTCCAGGCAGCTCACCAACTTCAGGTCCACGTGCTGCGACAGCCCCGCGAACAGCGTCGGCCCGTGGCCCGCGAGCCTGGGATGCACCACGAACTCGTATTCATCGATCAATCCCAACTCCGCCAACGCCAGGGGGAGCTTCACCCCTCCCGCGAGCAGTCCCTTGCCCGCCTCCCGCTTGAGTTGCTGAACGGCCGTGCTCAGATCGCCCTGGATCAGCTCCGCGTTCCAATCGACCTGCGTGAGGGTGCTCGATACCACGTATTTCCTCGAGGCGTTGATCGTCTGGGCGAAGGATTCCATCCAGTCTGGCCTCGCTCCCATCGGCACCGGTGACCGCCAACCTGATTCCATCAGGTCGTACGTCAGGCGGCCGAAGAGAAGGGCGTCGGCCCGCTCGAGGTTCTCGGCCGCGTGACGATGAAGGTCTTCAGTCGCGGGGATCGCACGATGATCGCAGCACCCGTCCAATGTGACGTTGATCGAATACCGAAGCGGTCGCATCTCGCAAGGGTACCGCCGCGCTCGACGACGGCGCCGAACTCAGCTGGGAGTCGAGCTGTCGTGAGCTGATCACCCTGGTCCGGATCACCGCAGCGGCGATGCACGACTAGCCAGTGATGGTGGCTACCCGCTCGCCGACCAACCGCACAACGTCCTCGATGGTGTCCGCGATGGCTGCGCCGACAGCGGTGAGCGCGTCGATCTTGCTCTGCGCTGTCCCAGTGTTGCCGCTGATGATCGCCCCGGCGTGGCCCATCCGCTTCCCCGGTGGCGCGGTGCGCCCGCTGATGAACGCGACGATCGGCTTGTCGAACCCCGAGCTCCGGATGTAGTCGGCGCCGTTCTCCTCGTCGCTGCCACCGATCTCCCCGATCATCACCACGGCGCGGGTGTCAGCATCATCTCCGAACAGGGCGAGGACCTCACTGAAGCTGAGGCCCAGAACCGGGTCCCCGCCGATGCCCACCGAGGTCGTCTGTCCCAAACCGGCCTGGGCCAGGCCCTGGATCACCTCGTACGTCAGCGTGCCGCTGCGACCGACCACACCGACGGGCCCCGGCGTGTTGATGTGGTTGGGGATGATGCCCACCTTGCACTGCCCGGGTGTCACCAGGCCGGGACAGTTGGGGCCGAGCAGCTGGGTCCCGGCACGCGTGACGAATGCCCGCGCACGGACCATGTCGTGCACAGGGATCCCCTCGGTGATGCACACCGCCAGCGGAATGCCCGCGTCTGCAGATTCCATGATCGCGTCGGCGGCGAACGGTGGTGGGACAAAGATGCCGCTGACGTCGGCGCCGGTCGCCGCAACCGCGTCCGCGACGGTGTCGAAGATGGGGACGCCGTTGACATCCCTGCCCCCTTTGCCAGGTGAGACACCGGCCACCACGTTGGTGCCGAACGCCCGCATCTGCTCGGTGTGAAAACCGCCCTCGCGACCGGTGATGCCCTGGATGAGCACCCGGCTGGCCCGGCTGACCAGAACACTCACGAGGCGCCTGCAGCGGTGAGGGCGACAATCTTGTCGGCCGCCTCGGTGGCGCTGGTGGCTGGGACGATGCCCGCCGCCTGCAGCAGCGCGCGCCCCTCCTCCTCGCGCGTCCCGGTCATGCGCACCACCAGCGGCTTGGTGATCTTCAGCTCGTCGCGGGCGGCGATCACGCCACGGGCCACCTCGTCTCCGCGGGTGATGCCACCGAAGATGTTGATGAACACGCCACGAACCTTGGGGTCGAGCAGGACCATCTCGAGCGAGTCGCGCACCTTGTCAGCGCTCGCCCCGCCACCGACGTCGAGGAAGTCGGCCGGCTCGCCGCCGTGCTGCTTGACCAGGTCGAGTGTGTTCATCACCAGTCCTGCGCCGTTGCCGATGACGCCGACGTCGCCGTCGAGGTGCACATACGTGAGCCCGCGACGGTGCGCCTCCACCTCGTACGGGTCGTCGCCGGTGCGGCCGTCCTCACCGGTGGCATCCATGGCCAGCTCCTCCGCCAGCGCGCGGTGGCGGTAGTGCGCGTTCTCATCGATCTCGAGCTTGCCGTCGGCGGCGACCAACTCCCCCGAGGCAGTGAGCACAAGTGGGTTGATCTCGCACGTCAACGCGTCGAGGGAGGTGGCCAGCGAGTACAGGCTCTGAGAAAGCGTCACCACCTGCGCTGCCAGCCGGGCTGCCTCGCCTCGCAACTCGGGTGCGTGGCGCAGAGCCTCGAACACCATCCCGCGGATCTCGTACGGCTGTGGGCCCGCGAAGGGGTCCGGCCACAGCTTGGCGATCTTCTCCGGCGAACGCTCCGCCACCTGCTCGATCTCCATGCCACCGGCTGCTGAGAAGATCAGTGCCATGCGGCGCCGGTCGCGGTCGAGCGTGAGCCCGAGGTAGAGCTCGCTGCCGATGTCGAGGCCGGTCTCGCACCAGACGCTGCGCACCGGGTAGCCGCGGATGTCCATGGCGAGGATTCGTGCCGCCTCGCGCTCTGCCTCCTCGGGGGTGTCGACGACTGCGATGCCGCCGGCCTTACCCCGTCCGCCGATCGGCACCTGCGCCTTCACCGCGACGCGGCCAAGCTCTCGCGCCGCCGCCCCGGCCTGCTCGGCGGTGCGAGCCAGCCGCCCGCGCGGGACGGCGATCCCGGCAGCCGCGAACTGCTGCTTGGCCTGGTATTCGAGGAGCTTCACGTCGGCGGACCTCCGAGGGGTGGGCGGCGGTCAGTCTAGACGCGCGGTCAGCGCGTCCGGCAGAAGCAGCCACCGCTTCACGCCTCGACCGCAGGGCGGCTGATCCGGTCGATCTCCTCGAGATCGGCGGTGGTCGGCGTCCACTCTGCGGCGCGCGCGTTGGCGACGACCTGCTCGGGGGTGGTCGCCCCGGCAATCACGGAGCTCACCTGGGGATGCGAGATGAGCCAACCGATGGCGACGTCGAGAAGCGCGACGCCGCGCCGGCGCGCGAAGTCCTTCAGCGACTCGACCACGCCAAGGTTGGCTTCGGTCATCAGGTCATGAGCCCGGGCGGGATCCCTACCGAGCCGTGTTCCAGGAGGCGGCAGCTCACCCCGGCGGTACTTGCCGGTCAGCAGGCCGCTGAACAGCGGGAAGAAGGGAAGGATGCCCATCTCCAGGGTGGTGGCCGCCGGCATCACCGACTCCTCCACCGCGCGCCTCTTCAGGAGGCTGTATTCGTTCTGGGCGGTGACGTAGGTCGTCAAGCCCCGCTCGGTGGCGATGCGGTGCGCCTGCTCGATCTGGGGACCGTCGTAGTTCGAGCAACCGACCGCCCGGATCTTGCCCGCGCCAACCAGCTCGTCGAGGGCGCCGAGGGTTTCCTCCAGCGGGGTCGACGGGTCGAAGAAGTGGTGTTGGTACAGGTCGATGTGGTCGGTGTCGAGTCGGCGCAGGCTGCCCTCGACGGCCTCGTTGATCCAGCGGCGTGAGCCGCCGCTGCTCTCCGGCGACCCCATGGGTCCGCCGAACTTCGTGGCGATGATCGCCTCGTCGCGGCGACCGCGCAGCGCACGCCCGAGGATCTGCTCACTGCGTCCCCCGCTGTAGATGTCGGCGGTGTCGAAGAACGCGACCCCTTCGTCGAGGGCCGCGCGGATGACCCGCTCACTCCCGGCCTCGTCGGTCCTGCCACCGAAGTTGTTGCAGCCGATCCCCACAACGGGGACCTCGATGCCTGATGCGCCCAATCTCCGTCGTGGCAGGTCGCTCATGAATCGCTCCTCTCGCATTCCGCCGGCAGATCCCATCGAAACACGTCGGGACGCGTCATCGTCCTGGGGCGCAGGCCCGCCGAGGCGCTGCTACCCTCGCGCCATGCCCGATGCAGCGGCCCCCGAGGAACCCCTTGGCATCGCTCCGGGCCCGCTGGCCGTCGAGCGCCACGTGGTCGCGGTGCGCACCCTGGTCGTGGCGGCGTTCATCGTGATCGCCACCCTCGGGCTTGCCGTCCTGCTCAGCCGGGTCTTCGACCTGTTGCTCATCCTGCTGGTGGCCATCGTCTTCGCCGAGGGGATGCGCCCGATCGTCAACCGCCTCGCGGAACGGCGGCTGCCGAGACCGCTCGGCGATCGCCTTGGTCTACCTCGCCTTCATCGCCGTCCTGGCCCTGCTGATCACATTGCTGGTGCAGCCGATCGTCGACGAGGCGACGTCGCTGGCGCACAACCTGCCCAGCTACCAGGCGAGCATCCAGTCGACGGTCACCTCATGGCAGCACGCGCTCAACCTCGGCGGCAGCGGCAGCCCCAACATCGGGGGCACGCTGGCCGGTGGCCTCGACACCGCCAAGAATGTGCTGCTCACCATCGGGGGCTACATCGTCGGCGTCCTGGTCAACCTCGTGCTCGTGTTGGTGATCGGCTTCCTCTGGCTGGTGACCTCGGACCGTCTCAGGCGATTCGTGGTCGACCTCCTGCCCCTCCGCCACCAGGCACTCGCCGGCGACGTGTTCGGCGAGATGGGCCAGAGGATGGGTGGCTTCCTCCGCGCCACTGCGATCAACATGGTGGTGGTCGGTGTCCTCACGGGGGTGGCCTGCACGGCACTCGGCCTGCCCAGCCCGGTGCTTCTCGGCATCTTCGCGGGGCTCACCGCGGCAATCCCCCTGGTGGGCCCCTTCCTCGGCATCGTCCCCCCGCTGCTGCTCGGACTGACCTTGGGCGCGGGGCACGCCGTGCTCGTGGTGGTGGTGCTGCTCATCATCCAGCTGATCGACGCCAACTTCGTGGTGCCACAGGTGATGAACCGCGTCGTCTCCCTGCCCGCGCTTGCTGTGGTGGTGTCTCTCCTGATCGGCGGCGCGCTGCAGGGACTGATCGGTGCTCTCCTCGCAGTCCCCGTCGCCTCAGCCCTCCAGGTGATCCTGATGCGCGTGGTCGTGCCCTACATCCACACCACGCAGGGGCGTGATGACGAGGCGTACGCCCGCGCCTACACGCCCCTGGCGCGCGATCAGCGCGCCGGCCCGACAGCGGGCGGACGGAGGCTCAACCCACGCTGAGCCGGCGATCTAGAGGGGGATGTTGCCGTGCTTGCGGGGCGGCAGCGTGACCTGCTTGTCCATGGCCATGTGCAGCGCCTTGATGAGCACCGCGCGGGTCTGCTTGGGCTCGA
Source organism: Candidatus Dormiibacterota bacterium (assembly GCA_963850385.1). GTDB lineage: Bacteria > Chloroflexota > Dormibacteria > Aeolococcales > Aeolococcaceae > Aeolococcus. Next base: position 515,816 of record CAWKKS010000001.1, on the reverse strand, counting down.
TGACGTCGTCGATGTAGCCGCGCTCGGCGGCGTAGTAGGGGTTGGCGAACTGCTCGCGATACTCGGCGATCAGCTCAGCTGTGCGCGCGGCGGGGTCATCGGCCGCGCTGATCTCGCGCTTGAAGATGATGTTGACGGCTCCCTGCGGACCCATCACCGCGATCTCGGCCGACGGCCACGCCACGTTGTAGTCAGCGCGGATGTGCTTGCTGCACATGACATCGTAGGCACCGCCGTAGGCCTTGCGAGTGATCACCGTGAGCTTGGGGACCGTGGCCTCGCAGTATGCATACAGGAGCTTGGCGCCGTGACGGATGATGCCGCCGTACTCCTGCTCGGTCCCGGGCAGGAACCCGGGCACATCGACGAAGGTGACCAGGGGGATGTTGAAGGCGTCGCAGAAGCGAACGAACCGCGCCGCCTTGATCGACGCTTCGATGTCAAGGGCGCCCGCGAGCATGCGCGGCTGGTTGCCCACCACGCCGATCGAATGTCCGTCGAGTCGTCCGAACCCGCAGATGATGTTCTGGGCGTGGTACGGCATCACCTCGAGGAACTCACCATCGTCCACGACTCGCACCACCACGGCTCGCATGTCGTAGGGCTGGTTGGGGTTGTCGGGGACGATCGACTGCAGCTCGGGGTCGGCCCGCAGCGGGTCGTCGAGGGTGGGTCGATAGGGTGGTGCCTCGTGGTTGTTGGCGGGCAGGTAGCCGAGCAGCGCTCGCATCTGCGCGAACGCCTCATCCTCGCTGTCGGCGTTGAAGTGGGCGACCCCGCTGCGCTGGTTGTGCACGTCGGATCCGCCCAGATCCTCGAAGGTGACCCGCTCGCCGGTGGTGACCTTGATCACGTCGGGCCCGGTGATGAACATGTAACCGACGCGGCGCACCATGAAGATGAAGTCGGTCATCGCCGGTGAGTACACCGCCCCGCCGGTACATGGACCGACGATCAGCGACAGCTGCGGGATCACCCCGCTGGCCTCGACGTTGCGGTAGAAGATCTCAGCGTAGCCCGCCAGCGAGACGACACCCTCCTGGATGCGCGCGCCGCCGGAGTCGTTGATGCCCACGCATGGGGAGCCGGTGCGCACCGCGAGGTCCATGATCTTGGTGACCTTCTCGGCGAAGACCTCGCCGAGCGAACCCCCGAACACCGACGCGTCATGGCTGAATACGAACACCTGGCGCCCGTCCACGGTGCCCCAGCCGGTGACCACACCGTCACCGCGCACGCGGCGCTCGTCCATGCCGAAATTGCTGTTGCGGTGCACCGCGAACACATCCATCTCGGTGAAGGACCCGGTGTCGAGGAAACGCTCGATGCGTTCGCGCGCGGTGAGCTTGCCCTTGGGGTGCTGGGTGCGCTCGGCGGCGCCGCCACGATGAACGGCGTCGTAACGGCGCTTGCGGAGCAGGTTGATCGAGCGTTCGGCTGCGGAACCCGGCGCGGGGTTGCCGTTGGGCGAAACGCCGGCAGCCTCGGGCACGGTCTCCGCGTCGCCGGCATCCTCCGGTGGTGCCCCCCTGCGGGTCGTCCTCGGCATGCGCGCAGGATAGTCGCGGTGACCGGAGCGCGGGGTACGATCGCGGGGTGGATGCCCTGCTGAACGCACGGCGCGAGATGCGCTGCATCTTCACGCGGTCGGATCCCGAGATCCGCCGGGCGCGGTGGGCCACGGCGGCGGCGCTGGGCCTGGCCAACATCGCCGGCGCGGCGATCACGTTCGCCATCGGGGTCCTGGCGTTCCCACGCGGGGTGGTCACCGGGCGCGGCCTGGCAATTCTCGCGTACGCCACCGGCGGCTACCTGGTGCTGACCCTCCTGCTCGGGTCGATCACCGCGCTGCGCATCGCCGCCACCGCCGAGGCGGTGCTGACCTCACCAGTGGCGGTGCCACCGGGACGGTTGCAGGAGGTGATTCGCAACCAGTGGCGGCACACGCGCTACTGCGCGGTCTACTGGATGGGGGCGGCGGTGATGGTGGGAGTGCTGCTCGCCGCGGTGCTGCGGGTGGAACCCTTCCTGGTGTTCCGCGGCATCCTCACGGTGTTGCTCGGCGGGCTGACCACGTGCGCCATAGCCTTCCTGCTTCTCGAGCGCGGCATGCGCCCGGTGGTGACCCGTTTGCGTGAGGTGCTGCCCGACGTGACCGCGTGCGCCCCGAGCGTGCAGAGCCGGCTGCTGCTTGCCTGGGCGCTGGGGTCGGGCATCCCGCTGGCCGGCATCGCGCTGAGCCTCATCGAGCAACAGGGCACCGACCGCACCCGGCTGTTCGTCCTCCTCGGGCTGCTCACCGGGGCTGGGATCGTGGTGGGTGCCTACACCAGCGTGCTGGCCGCCGGTTCGGTCGCCGATCCACTGCGTGCCTTGCACAGGACCATGGAGCGGGTCGCCGCCGGTGACCTGTCGGCGACCGTCCCGATCGCCGACAGTGGCGAGATCGGCGACCTGCAACTGCGCTTCAACCGCATGACGGCGGGGTTGCGTGAGCGCGAGCACCTTCGTGAGCTGTTCGGCCGCCACGTGGGCACGGACGTCGCCAGGTATGCCGTCGAGAACACCCACCTCGGCGGCGAGACCCGCGAGGTCTCGGTGCTGTTCATCGACCTGCGTGGCTCGACCGCGCTCGCCGAGACGCTGGCCCCCGAGGTGGTCGTGGCGATGCTCAACGACCTGTTCACCACCGTGGTGGACGCCGTCGAGGCCGAGGGTGGATGGGCGAACAAGTTCGAGGGCGACGCCGCCCTGTGCATCTTCGGCGCCCCGATGCCCCAACCCGACCACGCCGAGCATGCGCTGCGCGCCGCACGACGGCTCAGCTCCGACCTGCACGGTTTGCGGCGGCGACACCCCGGGCTTGACGCCGGCATCGGCGTCGCCACCGGTTCGGTGGTCGCCGGCAACGTGGGCAGCGTGCACCGCTATGAGTACACCGTGATCGGCGACCCGGTGAACGTCGCCGCGCGCCTGTGCTCGCTCGCCAAGCGCACCAGCGGCCGCCTGCTCGTCGAGGCCGCCAGCGTCACGGCCTCCGGCTCCGAGGAACGAGGGCGCTGGGAGGCGCACGGCGAGGTCGAGCTGCGCGGTCGCGAGCGCGTCGCCACCGTCTACGCGCCGGTGATCCGGACTCCGAGCAGCGCAGCGGTCTGACCGCGTCAGCTGTAGGTGTCGCCGGTCAGATCTCGCCGCCCGGCTGGTACACGCCGAAGACCTCGCGGAGCGCGTTGCAGATCTCCCCGACGGTTGCCAGCTGCGCCAGTGCCTCGCGCATCGGCGGCAGCAGGTTGTCTCCGCCTTGCGCGGAGCGGCGCACCGCGTCGAGGTGGCGCGCCACTGCCGACTGATCGCGCCGGCCGCGCAACCCCTGCAGGCGCTCCACCTGCGCCGTTTCCAGCTCGGCGCCGACGCGAAGGATCTCAACCGGGCGCTGTGAGGACTCGGTGAAACGGTTGACGCCCACGATGGTTCGCTCGCCGGCCTCGACCAGCTGCTGCTGACGGTATGCTGAATCCTGGATCTCGCGCTGGTAGAAGCCATCCTCGATGGCCGCGACGGCGCCACCTCGCTCCTCCACCTGCGCCATCAGCGCACGCGATGCCTCGATGAGGTCCGCGGTGACCCGCTCCAGCAGGTAGGAGCCGCCCAGTGGGTCCGCCACCGCGGCGGCCCCGGACTCGTAGCCGATGACCTGCTGGGTGCGCAGCGCGATCTCGGCAGCCTGTTCGGAAGGCAGGGCGAGCGCCTCGTCGTAGCTGTTGGTGTGCAGCGACTGCGTGCCCCCGCAGACGGCGGCGAGCGCCTGCAGCGCGACCCGCACGACGTTGTTGATGGGCTGCTGGGCGGTGAGCGTGGCGCCACTGGTCTGCGCATGGAAGCGGAGCGCGAGACTCCGCTGGTCGCGCGCCCCGAACCTGTCTCGCATCACCTCCGCCCAGATGGTGCGTGCGGCACGGAACTTGCCGACCTCCTCGAAGAAGTCGTTGCTGACGTTGAAGAAGAAGCTCAGCCGCGGAGCGAAGTCGTCGACAGAGAGACCGGCGTCCACGGCGGCCTGGACGTAGGCGATGCCATTGGCCAGGGTGAATGCGATCTCCTGGGGGGCGGTGGCACCGGCCTCGCGGATGTGGTACCCGCTGATGCTGATGGTGTTCCACCGCGGCAGCGCGCGAGCGCAGTAGGCGAAGGTGTCGGTGACCAGGCGCATCGACGGTCGCGGCGGAAAGATGTAGGTGCCGCGCGCCGCGTATTCCTTGAGGATGTCGTTCTGGATGGTGCCGCCGAGGTTGGCCGCGTTGATGCCCTTCGACTCGGCGACGAGCTCGTACATGAGGAGCAGCAGTGCGGCTGGGGCGTTGATGGTCATGGACGTGGTGACCTCCCCCTGGGGGATGCCCTCCATGAGCGTGGCCATGTCATCGAGCGAATCGATGGCCACGCCCACCTTGCCGACCTCCCCTCGCGCCCTGGGGTCGTCGCTGTCGTAGCCCATCTGGGTGGGTAGGTCGAAGGCGCAGCTGAGGCCGGTCTGCCCGGCGGCGAGGAGATACCGGAATCGCTGGTTGGTCTCGGCCGCACTGCCGAACCCGGCGTACTGGCGCATCGTCCACAGGCGCTGCCTGTAGCCGTCGGCGCGAACCCCTCGGGTGAAGGGGTACTCCCCGGGCGGAGGCCACTCCGGGGTGCCGTCCGCGACGTACGCGTCCCTCAGCGGCAGGCCGCTCTCCGTCTGCGCGGGGGGAGAAGCATCGCTCACCCGCCGCGCCCGGCCTCGTCGGGATCGGGCTGGCAGAGCTCGGTGAGGACCCCAGCTGCGGCCGACGGGTGCAGGAAGGCGACCAGGCGCCCTGCAGCACCGCGACGGGGGCAGCTGTCAAGGGTGCTCAACCCCATCGCCGCAAAGGTGTTGAGAGCCTCCTGCACGTCATCGACCGCGTAGGCGACGTGGTGGAGCCCACCACCACGCCTGTCGAGGAAGCCCGCGATCTTCGATCCCGGGCCGGTGGATCCGAGCAGCTCGACACGGGATTCGCCGACCTCGAACATCACCGCCTCGATCCCATCCGACGCGACCACCTGGCGGTGCGTCGGCTCGCGGCCCAGCAGGCGGACATACGCCTGGACAGCCGCCTGGATGTCGGGGACGGCGATCCCCACGTGGTCGATCCTGGTCAGCACGCGGGCGAGTATGGAACGCGCACGCGGCACGGCGCACACCGAGCCGTTGCAGGGTGGCGATGAGCGGCCGCCGGTTCGATGCTACGGTCGCCGCGTCCCATGAGCCGGTCGCGCCTCCCCGCCGCCGCCGTCGCCACCGCGGCGGCCGTGCTGCTCGCTGCGTACGCGCTGCTGTGGGCCGGTGTGACCAGCGCCAACATCGGCAGCTCCGACTTCACCGCCAGCTACGTCGGTGCCACCCTGATGCGCGAGGGACACGGGGCGGCCATGTATGACGAGTCGCTGCAGGCGCCGCTCCACGCGGCGCTGATCGCGCCAGTGCAGCGGGGCAACCTCCCCTTCGTCAACCCGCCGCTTGCCGCGGCCGTCGTGGTGCCCCTGACGCTACTGCCGCTGAGCACCGCGTACAGGGTGTGGCAGCTGGCCCAGCTGCTCCTGCTCACCGGCGCGGTGGTCCTGGCACTGCGCTCGGCGCCCTGGCCTCCGCGCCTGCGACGCAGCGGGGTGTCCGGAGCCTGCGCCCTGGCCGCGCTGGCCGGGACGGGGACGCTCAGCCTCGGTCTGCTGGCCCAATGGGATGGGTTCGCGGCATTGGGCCTCGCCGGGGCGTACGCGTTGTGGCGGCGCGGGAGTGGCTTCGCGGGCGGCGCGGTGCTCGCCGCCACCGCCGCGATCGCCAAGCCCCACCTGGCCATCGGGCTGGCGGCGCTGCTGCTGGGGTGGCGGGACCGGCGCGTCCTGGCGGGTGCGACCACGGGCCTGGCGGCAGTGCTCCTGGCGTCGCTGGCGGCCGTGGGCACGAGCGGCCTCGCGGAGTTCACCGCGGCCGCGGCGCGAGACGGCGGCCGCTGGCCCCTGGCGTCACTCCTCGGGTTCACCGGGCTGACCGGCTCGTGGCTCGGCAACGGGGCCGCGGCGCAGTTGCTGGCGGGCGCCGGCAGCGTCGCCGCCCTCGCGGTGTGTGTGCTGCTGGGGCGCCGGCTCGCGCGCGACCGCCGGCTGCTCGAACCGTCGCTGGCGGCGGCGACGCTGCTTTCACTGCTGGCCTCCCCGCACCTCCTCAACCATGACCTGGTGCTGCTGGCGCCAGGTCTGGTCTGGCTGCTCGCCTGGGCGGCGTCCCGGGACGGAGCCGCCCCGTGGCCGGGCTCACACAGCCGCTGGGTGCTCGGGGGTTGGCTGGTGCTGTCGGCCACGGCCATGCTCGACCTCGGCGCCGACCGGGCTGCCCCGCCGGGGCGCCTGGTGCCCTGGGTGCTGCTGACCCTGGCCGCGCTGCTGGCGTGGCGGTTGCGGCCGCGCCATCAGCTCCGCGACGGGCGCACCGGAAGCGGCTCGGTCAGCCCTCGTCCGGCCAGTTGACGGGCACCCGGGTGGTGCACTGGGTCAGCTCCTGGCTGGCCTTGGTGTACCTCACCAGGGTGGGAAAGTCGCCCCGCAGCTTCAGCTGGCCCAGCATGATGCCCTTGCGTGGCGTCCAACTCGCCCTTGGCTACCTTCTTCCAACGCGAGTACGCCCCGGTGATCACGTAGCCGCGTCCGCCTCCGCACGCGAGCAGATGCGCACCTCACGGGCCTCGCCATGCCAGAGGTCGAGGAAGATGCCCATGTCGTCGCACGCTCAGCTGGCGAGGGATGAAGCCCACCGTGCCCTCCCAGTTGCGGCGGCCTGCCTGTAGACGGGCGACCTGTGATCTCGGCCGGAACGCCGCCGCCACTCGGGGCTGTACGCTGTATGCCACGTGTCTCCTCAGGTGTTGAGCGGCGGCTGATTATGTGGCAGGCGAACCCGTCCCCGGCGCACAGCCGGGCAGGCACGCGGGTGGTGGGCAGGCGCGTTCGAGGCGCCCCGCTCCCCCACGCGCAGCGCCGGGTTCAGCCTGACGGCGCGACCCAGCGGGGAGGCCATGAGCTGCTCGGGCTCGGTCGGCGCGTCGCCGAACGGACGGAGGCGCGCCTGAACAGGACGTAGCCCCGGCCGCGCTGGTAGCACCATCCCCCGGGCGACGTCGGCGCTGAATACCCGCTCACCGCACCGGCGCCGCGCTGCCGAAGGCGTGGACGGCGCCGAAGCCGTCGAGGAGATAGCCGCCGCTGTCGCTTGAGAGGGTGACGTCACGGGCGTTGCCGCGATCCAGCCGTCCCAGTAGGCGCTGGCCACCCCGGCCGGGGTGTCGCTCGCCGTCGGCCCGAAGGGGTGGAGGCCGCCGAAGCCGTCGAGAACGTAGCCGCTGACACCGTCAGACCGGAGCGTCACGGCATGGGCGATATCCCATCCCCTCCAGTACGCGCTGGTCTGGACCGGCGGCGGCATGTCCCCGGCGACCCCGAACGGGTGCAGCCCTCCCCAGCCGTCCAGGACGTAGCCGGACACGCCGTCGGCTCGCAGCACCAGCCTTCGGGCGATGTCCCACCCGCTCCAGTAACCGGTCACCTGCACCCCGGGGGCCCCGCCAAAGGGGTGGACGCCGCCCCAGCCGTCGAGGATGTAGCCGGAGGCGAGCTGACCGGGTTGACGCGCCATGTCGCGCGCGATGTCCCAGCCGGTCCACGGTGCAGCCTGACCGATCGCCGCCGCGCTGCCGAAGGCGTGCAGGCCGCCCCACGCGTCGAGGATCTGGCCACCCGGGCCGGCCGGGGCCGGGGCGTACGGCGCACCGGCGGCGCGCAACCAGCCGATCACCGGCTGGTTCGAGCCCAGGCGTGGCGGCATGTAGGTGCCCGAGATGGGCAGGCTCGCCCGCCCGGTCCACGAGGCGTTCTGCTCGACGATGTTGACCAGCCCCGCGGCCACGCCGGTGACCACGGCGACGTGGCCGGACGTGAACGCGGCGGTGGGACCGAAGACGAGGATGTCGCCGTACTGAGGGAGCACACCGCCCCCGTTGGCGAGTTGGGCGAAGGGAACAGGCATGGCCGGCCCGGCGGTCCACATGTCGGCGGCGGCGCCGATCGGCCAATTCCGCGATTCGTTGTACCGCACCGCCGCCCACCGGACGACGAGCTCGGTGCACTGGTAGGGCCCGCTGAACGTCGGCCCGTCGCTGTACACGTTGAGGTCGCCGTAGACGGCGTCCGCACCGGCCCAGTCCGCCCCGGCGACCAGGACGGTGCCGACCGGCGCCGCCCCGGCGTGGGCCACGGAGGCCAGCGGAACCCCGGTGAGGACCAGGCCGGCGGCGACGGTGAGCGCGCAGGCGAGGACGCGACGGGAGTTCCATAGAGCCATCGCCCGAGGCTCGTCGATCGCGGGGCCGCGGCGGCGCTGTGCCGAGGCCTCTTTACGGGCGCGTCACATGGCTACCGGTGCTCCGCCACGGCTTCGCGACAGCCGCGCCCCTGCCGGCGGCAGTCTCGCCGTGCCAGCCTAGGCGCTGGCCGTGGGCCCGTCGGCGGTGTCGATGCTGGGCACCTCGTCCGGCACCTCCGGTCCGCTCGGATCGGGGACGCTGGGTTCGGCGGGGACCTCGGGCGGTGCTTCCTCCGGCACGACGGGGGGGGCCTGCTCAGGTGGCGACGCCGGGGTCTCGGCCGGTTGGGGCTCGGGCACCTCGGGGACCGTCGCCGGCGGTTCGGCGGCGACCGCCGCGGCTGCGGGACCGGCCAGCGAGCGAGCCACGTAGACGGCGACATCGTCCACCGCGAGCCGTTCGCCGAGTTGCCTGCTGGCGATCCCCTCGTCGAACATCGACAGGCAGAACGGGCATGCCGTGGCCACCTTGGTGGCCTCGGTTGCCGCTGCCTGCTCGACGCGCTTGTGGTTGACGCGCGGCTGATCCTCCTCCATCCACATGCGTCCGCCGCCGGCGCCGCAGCACATCCCCTCGTTGCGGTTGCGCGCCATCTCCACGACCTTGAGCCCGGGGATCTGCTCGAGGATGTCGCGCGGCGGCGCGAAGATGTCGTTCCAGCGTCCCAGGTAGCAGGAATCGTGGTAGGTGATCGTCTCCTCCTGCCGCTTGGACTGGTCGAGGGTGATCCGGCCGTCGGCGAGCAGACGCTCGATCATCTGGGTGTGGTGCACCACCTCGTAGGCACCTCCGAAGTCCTGGTACTCATTGGCGAACGTGTTGAAGCAGTGCGGGCATGACGCGATGATCTTGCGCACGTTGTACTTCTTGAGAACCTCGACGTTCTCCTTGGCACGTTCCTGGAAGAGGTACTCGTTGCCGATCCGGCGCGCCGGGTCGCCGCTGCACTTCTCCTCGGTGCCGAGGATCGCGAAGTCGACGCCGCCGGCCTGGAGGATCTTGACCAGGGCGGTGGCGATCGTCTTGGCACGATCGTCGAAGGACGCGGCGCAACCGACCCAGTAGAGGTACTCGGCATCGGGCCTGTCGGCAGCGAACTGCACGCCCAGATCGCGCGCCCAGTCAGCACGAGTCTGGTGCGAGAGGCCGTAGGGGTTGAAGGCGTTCTCGATGCCGCGCAGCGCCGTCTCGGCCTGCTTGGGCATGCGCGACTCGTCGAGCACGAGGTGCCGGCGCATCTCGATGATCTTGGGCACGTGCTCGATGAGCACGGGGCACTGGTCCATGCATGCCCCGCAGGTGGTGCACGCCCACAGCGTCTCATCGGCGATCGTCCCGCCGAAGAGCGGGCGTTCACCGCCGTTGGCCTCGACCGCGGTGGCGACGCCGTCCGGGGCGATCCAGGAGGGTTGGAACAGGCCGGGGAGATCGTGCAACGCACCGGCGTGGTGGTCGCCCGTGGCCCACATCGTCGTGCCGTCGCCGGCTGTGCCGTCGCTCTTGGCCCCCTGGGCGACGTGGGCGTCGTGCGTCCCCGCCGCGTAGCCACCACCGATGTTCTCGTAGAGGTGATCGCGGAGGTCGGTGATCAGCGTCTTCGGCGAGAGCACCTTGCCGGTGTTGTACGCCGGGCAGTGCGTCTGGCACCGGCCACATTCAGTGCACGTGTAGAGGTCGAGCATGTCCTTCCAGCTGAAGTGCTCGAGGGTCACGGGGCCGAAGTGCTGGTCGGCCTCGTTCTCCGCGTTCATCACCGCCTCGATGTCGAGCACCGGCAGGCGTCCCTTCGGCTTGGTCGACTTGAAGATGACATTGGGCGCGGCGCTGACGATGTGGAGGTGCTTGCTGTAGCCGAGGTACACGAGGAACCCGAAGACGAGCATGAGATGACCCCAGAAGAAGAGCCCATGCAGGCCGACGAGCACGTTGCTGTCGGCACCCAGCGGCGTGAACAGCCGCGACACGGCACTGGCGAAGGGACGGTCGGCAGCCAGCGCCTGCGGCGGGTTCCCTTGCGCGATGAGCGTCGCGTAGTTGAGGGTCATGACGATGAGCAGCGTGCCGATCCAGCACAGGATCAGCACCGCGTCGCCGAGGTGGCTGCCCCGGAAACGGAGCGGCTTGACCACCAGGCGGTTGACGAGCGCGAGCCCCACGCCGGCAAGGACGGCGACGCAGAAGATGTCCTGGGCGAAGGCGATGACGAACGCGGCGGGGACATCGTTGAAGCGGAACCCCTGCCAGGCTGCCTCGATGATGGCCTGCGCGATCGCCGTGAGCAGGACCAGGAAACCCCAGAAAATGAGCGCGTGGAGCACGCCGGCGTAGGGCCAGCGCAGCAGCCGCCCCTGCGCGATGACGTACACGAAGAACGCGCGGATGCGCTCGCCCACGCTGTCGAAACGCGGGTCCGGCCGGCGGCTGCGCAGCATCGCGCGCACCAGCAGGCGCCAGCGCAGACCCGTGGCAACCACGGCGGTGCCAAGCAGCGCGACGAGAGCGATCGGGCTGACGATTGCAGTCACCGCTAGCGGCCCGTCCACGTCGGCGGCCGCTTCTCGAGGAAGGCGGTGATCCCCTCGGCGGCATCGGCGGTGCCGAACAGCGCGACGAACTCACCACGCTCGGCTTCCAACCCCTCCGCGAGCGGACGGTCGAGACCGTCGGTCACGGCTCGTTTGGTGGCGGCCAGTGCCAACGGGGCCTGCGCCGCGTACGAGCCCGCCAGCTCGCGGGCGGAATCGAGCAGCTCCCCCGGTTCGACCACCGTGCCGACGAGCCCGAGCTGGAGGGCGCGCGCTGCGTCGACCGGCTCGCCGGTGAGGAGGAGCTGCATCGCGGCCGCGCGGCCGATGAGACGCGGGAGCCGCTGCGTACCGCCCCAGCCGGGGATGATCCCAAGGCGGATCTCGGGCTGACCGAACCGCGCGGCACTGGAAGCGATGCGCACGTCGCACGCCAATGCCAGCTCACAGCCGCCACCGAAGGCGATCCCGTTGACGGCCGCGACGATGGGCAGCCGCGAGCGTTCCATCGCGACGGTCAACCCCTGGCCGCGGGCGATGTTGTCACCCCCGGCAGAACCGAACTCGGAGATGTCGGCCCCCGCGGCGAAGAATTTGGGACCGGCACCGGTGAGGATGACCGCGCGACAGTCGGCGTCCGTCTCGGCGCCGGTCAGCGCGCCGGCGATGCCGTCGATGACCGCGCGACTGATGGCGTTGGCCGGCGGATGGTCGATGGTGATGATCACGAGGGCGCCCTCGCGGTCAATCCTCACCACGTCATTCAGGACGGTGGACACCGGGTCATTCCTCCTCGTGACGACTGGCGGCGCAACGGTAGCGCGCCGGCACGCGTCGCGGTTCGAGCGCCATGATCAGCGAGGTGACCGACCTGCCGCCACTCCCGCAGATTCCACCGCCGTTCGAGCCCCAGTCATTGGTGTCGATGGACGACGACGCCCTCGACGACCTGCTCACCTCGCTGGTGACCGCGGAGCGCGCCACGGTCAGCGCGATGGCCCCGCACCAGGCGCAGCTGCGAGAGCTGCGTGCGCGATCCGGCCAGATCGCGACCGAGCGTCGCCGGCGTGAGCGCGCCGCCCACATCGCCGCCCGGGCGACGGTCCGCGAGCAGGCGAGGAGCGGCGAGATGCCGAGCGTGGTTGACGCCCTGGCCGACGCGGTGTCGATGCCCGATGACACGGCGCTGGCCTCGGTCGCCGCCTTCCTGCGCAGCGGTGGTGAGGTGCGGTTCGGCTACGCGACCCGTCCGGGGACGGTGCCATTCACCGACGGGCGCGAGGCGCGCACCGCCCGCACCTGGGGAGAGGCACGGCTGCTGTACGCGGACGGGTGGGAGCCTGGGTCGCCGGGCGTGCCCGGCGTGCGCGTCCACCTGCTCGGCACGCGGGTGGAACGCGTCGTGGACGCCACCGAGGTGGTCGTTCGTGTGGGCGGGTGATGGCGGGGGATCGGCCGATGGTGGTACCACCGCGGGTCATGCCGGGGGACACGGTCGCCGTCGTCTCACCGGCAAGTGACGCGGTGGGACGGTATCCACATCGAGCCGAGCGCGGGCGTGCCTTCCTGGAACGCCTCGGGCTGCAGGTGACGTTCATGCCCAACTCGGCGCGCACCGACGGCTGGGTGTCCTCGACGGCAGCGGACCGTGTCGCCGACATCCACGCGGCGTTCGCCGACCCCCGCGTTACCGTGGTCCTCGCGGGGATCGGCGGCAATCACTGCAACCAGCTGCTCCCACTGCTCGATTGGGAGCTCATCCGCGCCAATCCCAAGGTGTTCCAGGGGTACAGCGACATCTCCGTGCTGCACTGGGCGATGGCGCGCCACGCCGGGCTGCGGACCTTCTACGGCCCGGCACTGATCCCCGAGCTCGGTGAATGGCCCGAGCCGCTGGCGTACACGGCGGCAGGGCTTCGGTCGGCGTGGTTCGGTGACGGTCCCATCGCCCTGGCCTCCGCCACCGAATGGACCGAGGAGCGCGTCGACTGGGGAGGCGAGGACCGCATCGCCCCGCGCCGGCGTCGCCTGGAGCAGAACGCCGGGTGGACCTGGCCGCGTCGGGGGACGGCCAGCGGGTGGATCTTCGGCGGGTGCCTGGAGACCATCTGCTGGCATCTCAAGGGGTCACGCAGCTGGCTCGACCTCGACGGAGCGGTGCTGTTCCTGGAGACGTCGGAGGAGGCGCCGTCGCCCGCGCACGTCGACGCGTACCTGACCGACCTCGAGCAGCTCGGTGTCTTCTCCCGCGCGGCCGCGCTGCTCGTCGGCCGACCAGCGGGCTACACGCCGTCCTCGATGAGCATTCTCGAGAGGGTGCTCCTTGAGCGCACTGCAGCGGCAGGCATCCCGGTGGTCAGCAATATCGACTGTGGCCACACCGACCCGATGTCGACCCTGCCGCTGGGCGCGTGGATCACCGTCGATGGCGAGTCCCGGCGGCTGAATTGCGCGGAGCCGGCCACCGCACCGCGGTAGCAGGCGCCACCTTCAGATCGGGAGATGCCAGCTGCGCACGGCCAGCGCGAACAGTGGCGCCACCACCAGCGCGGGCAGCATGTCGGGCACGCGCAGGCGGCGGATCTCGAGAAGGCCGAAGGCGATGGCGATGAGCATGAGCCCGCCGGCGCCGAGCGCGGCCGTGGTCAGCACCGGGTCGAGCGCTCCGCGGGTGAGGTAGGCAGCACCCGTCAGCGAACCTTGGATCACCAGCACGGTGACGGCGCTGAGCAGAACGCCGGCGCCGAGGCTGGCGCCGAACGCCAACGCGGCAGCCCCGTCGAGCGCTGACTTGATGCCGAGCAGGAGGATGTCGCCGCGGGCGCCGTCCTCGAACGATCCCAGGATGGTGAGCGGCCCGACGCAGAAGAGCAGGCTGGTGGTGACCAGCGCGCGCGCCATGCGCCCATCAGTCGTGCCTGCGACCCGGGCCTCCACGGCAGCGCCAAAGCGGCGCAGATGGCCGTCGAGGTCCAGCGCGCTGCCGACGACCGTGCCGACCAGCACTGCGAGGAGCACCACCGCCAGGTCCGGTGGGGCCACGCCGCTGAACGACGAGGTCAGCGCAGTCCGCAACCCGTACACCAGCGTGAACAACCCCAGCACGGTGAGGAGGCCGTCCCGCACCCGAGCTGGGATGCGGTCGCCGACGCTGATGCCGATGCCACCGCCGGTGAGCACGGTCGCGGTGTTGAGCACCGTGCCCAGCCCGGGGATCAGTGTCGCTTCTCCGCGGCGGGCGTCAGAGCTTCTCGCACCGGTCGAGTGGCAGCACGAACACGGTGGCCCCACCGACCTCCACGTCGAGCGACGGCGCCAGCACCGGTGCCAGCGTGCCGGCCACGGGCAGGCTGGGCTCGAGGACCTCCACGCGCCGCTTGGCATGGCGATGGAGGATGGCCAGCACCTCGTCGACCTGGGCGTCCTCCACCCCGATCATCAGCGTGGCGTTGGTGCTGTCGAGGAAGCCGCCCTGGGTGTCGAAGCGCGTGGACACGAAGCCCGCGGCGGTGAGCGCGTCCCCGCACAGCTCGACATCCTTGACCTGGACGACGGCGAAGATGAGCTTCATCTCACCACTGCCGGGCGCGGCCCGGTGCGCGCGCCACGCAGTCGCTCGCCGACAAGGCGCATCACGTCCTGCGACACAGTGATCGCCGGGCGCCCGGCGTCCACACGAGCGATCCGTCCCGGGTGCTCAGTCGCCAGCTGGTCGAAGCCGGCGTGGACTTGCGCATGGAAGTCGTCGGGCGCGCCCTCGATGCGGTCCAGGGGCAGCTGCTGGGCATGCTGGCGGCGCGCGGCGACGACGTGGTCGAGGTCGAGATAGATGGTCAGGTCGGGCCAGATGTCACCACAGCAGTCGCGATGAAGGCGAAGCAGCGCCTGGCGGTCCACGCCGCGGCCGCCACCCTGGTACGCGAGAGTCGAATCGGTGAACCGATCCGCGATGACCACGGTCCCAGCCGCCAATGACGGCACGATCACCTCGGCGAGCAGCTGAACCCGGCCGGCGTTGAACAGGAGTGCCTCGGTCCACGGCTGCAATGACGCCGCCACCTGGTGCTGCAGCACGGCGCCGCTGACCAGCTCACCCAAGGCGGTGTCGTTGGGCCTGACCGTGATGACCTCGTACCCGTCGGCACGGAGAGCGGCGCCGAGGGCAGCAACCTGGGTGCTCTTACCGGCGCCGTCGAGGCCCTCGAACGAGATGAAGAAACCGGAATCCCTCACGCCCCGTCACTCCTCGCTGCCGAGTATGACGAGGCGGCGGTTGGGCTCATTGCCGGTGCTTCGTGCTGTCATGTCGTGGCGCTCGACGAGCTGGTGCTGGAGACGCCGCACGTACGAGTTCTGCGGCGCCAGCTCCACGTCGGCGGTGGTGTGCCGGGCGCGCTCCACCGCCTCCAGAGCCTCCTCGAGCGCTGTCTCGGTGGGATCGGACTCCTCGACTTCGTAGACGCGCGCCAGGGCCCCCTTGATCTGCGCGACCGTGTTGCTGCGCAACACCTGGATGGGGATCCCGGTGGCCTCGGCAGAACGCACCGGCGAGTCCTTGCGGCGATAGTAGTTCTTCAGCGTGAGCACCATGTCGGCATCGTCGACGTTGTGCTGGATGCGCACCGGAAGATGCAGCTCGCGCACCGACTGCTCGAGGTAGGTCCGCGAAACCCCATATGGGAAGACCGCCAGTGGCTGGAGCGCTTTCACACCCGCCGGCGCAGCGCCCGCGCCGCCCTCCCATGACGTGTCCCGCGACCGCTGGGCCATGTACTCCTCGACGTCGAACCCGCGACGGCGCCGCTCGCGACTGCGGCGACGGCCGGTCCCGGGGAACGGCGACGACTCGAACGCCGCCGGCGGGGGCACGCTGGTGTCGATGCGGCTGACGATCTGTCCATCCTCGCCGCGCAGGCGCAGCTGAGGCGGCTTCATGCGCCCGCGCAGCGCCTCATCCACCGTCTCGTCGAGTGGCATGTGCACCACCACGCGATCGCGCTCCTGGATCTCGATGAGCACGTCGAAGGTCGGGGGGGCCTTGCGCTCGAGCACGCTCTTCTGGGTGCCCCGTCGACGTGCTTCCTCATCACTCAGCGTCACCGTCTGGATGCCGCCGAGCAGGTCGTTGAGGGTGGGATTGACGAGGAGGTTGTCGAGGTTGGAGCCATGCGCCGTCCCCACCAGCTGGACTCCGCGCTCGGCGATGGTCCGCGCCGCCATCGCCTCCAATGCGGTGCCGATCTCATCGATGACGATGACCTGCGGCATGTGGTTCTCCACCGCCTCGATCATGACCGCATGCTGCTCCGGCGGCGTGCGCACCTGCATGCGACGCGAGCGCCCGATACCGGCATGCGGGATGTCCCCGTCACCGCCGATCTCGTTGCTGGTGTCCACGATGACCACGCGCTTGCTGCACTCATCGCTCAACACGCGCGCGCACTCGCGCAGCATGGTCGTCTTGCCGATACCGGGGGGGCCGAGCAGCAGGATCGACTGCCCGTTGATGACGATGTCCTTGATGATGTCGATGGTGCCCGTGACCGCGCGCCCGACCCTACAGGTGAGCCCCACCACCGTGCCGGCGCGGTTGCGGATGGCGCTGATCCGATGGAGGGTGCGCTCGATGCCGGCGCGGTTGTCATCACCGAAGTCACCGACCCGCTCGGTGACGTACTCGAGGTCATGGTGGGTGACCTGCACGGTGTCGAGGATGGCGTCACCGTCGGTGAAACGTGCCGCGGGCTCACGGCCGAGGTCGAGGACGATCTCGAGGAGATCGCCACGTTCCTGGGACAGGCGCTGTGCGGCGGCGGCAACGCGCGGCGGAAGCGCGTCGATGAGGAGGCTGAGCTCCTCCTGCCACGACGAACCGTAAGGCATCATCTCGGCGACTATCTCTCTCTCCTCTCTGGTGGATGAAGGACGGTCAGGGACGGCGCGGAGACGTGGGACCCGGCAACCCCCACGTGGGCGAGAACCTGCTTGCTCTGCTTGGCAGTCGCCCGGATGCGCACCTTGACGCCGAGGTCGCGCACCAGCAGCAGTTGGGTGCCGTACACGGCGAAGCCGCGCTGCTGCAGCGAGCGGATCAGCTCTGAGTTGTAGTGGCGCAGGACGCACGACACCGGTTGCGCCGGGAGCTCGGCCAGCACTGCGTCGAGGAAGCCCTCACGCACGTTGGGGTCATGCGCCTCGCACATCAGCGAGAGGATGCTCGGCCGGCCGGCGGCGGCCGGCCGGATCGCCGCCCAACCCACCACACCCGGACGTTCAGCGATGAAGTGCCTGACCTCGTCGCGCCCGATGCGGGCGACGCTACCCTCTGCGAACGACGCCTGCCAGGTCTTCAGCGAGGCGCCCTCGAAGCCGGCGATGTGGCTGGGCGTCACCCGGCGGTAGAGGAGGTGGATGGCGCCGGCGTCCTCACGACGGGCGGGGCGAACGTCGAGGCGCGGAGAGTCGCCCGCCGGGATGTGTTCAGGGTTGTCCCGGAAGAGGATCTGCTCGGTCGCGAACTGGATGAACCCCTGCTCGAGGAAGACGCCGACGAGCGGGTGGTCAAGAGGCAACCGCACGTGGAAACGGTGCACACCCTGTTCACTGCCGCGGTTGCAGAGGTGGGTGAGCAGACGTTCGCGGGCGAAGTGGCCGGACGCGGTCGAGGCCACGCAGAGGTTGACGATCTGCCAGACAGATGGCCGCGTCGACGTCACCTGCGCCTGGATGAAGCCCACCACTCCCTTGGAATCGTCCTCGGCGACGAACAGCACCCCGCCGGTGTCGCTCAATGGGACGAGCGATGACAGCGTCTTGCTGAGCGCGTACCAGAGGCGCAGGAGGGTCGCCTCGGGGACGGGGCTGTCGGGATGCGGGCCCGGGCCGCCCTCGTCGCTCGCCAGGGCCTCGCGGTAGAGCTGCTCGACCCGCGCCAGGTCACGGAAGGACGCGGAGCGCACGTTCATGCGGCGCTCTCGTCGCGGGCGGTTTCGACGCGGTCAAGGAAGAGGCGATGAATGCGGTCGTCCCCGGTCAGCTCGGGGTGGAAGGTGAGCCCCACGTGCGATCCCTGGCGTACCGCGATCGGTTCGCCGTCCAGCCTGGCGAGCACCTCGACCCCCGCCCCGACCTCCTCGATGCGGGGGGCGCGGATGAACACGGCGCGAAACGGGAGATCACCGAGCACGTCGATCTTCACATCCGATTCGAAGGACTCGACCTGGCTGCCCCAGGCGTTGCGGCGAACGGCCACGTCAAGGGTGCCGGTGACGACCTGGTCGGGACGGCCGTCGACGATCAGTCGGCTCAGCAGGATGAGCCCGGCACAGGTGGCCAGGGTTGGCAGGCCCTCCGTCAGGCGATGACGCAGCGGCTCCTCGAGCCCGAATGCGCGCAGCAGCTTGCTGATGGTGGTGGACTCGCCGCCCGGGATGGCCAGTGCGTCCACGGCGGCAAGCTCGGCGGCGAGGCGGACCGGGACGGCGCGGGCACCGCAGCGGCCGAAGGCAGCGAGGTGTTCACGGACATCGCCCTGGAGGGCAAGGACACCGACGGTGCTGATCGTCAGCCGTCCCAGCGGACGCGGCGGCCCCGCCCTGCGCCAAGCTCGAGCGTCAGGAGCACACCACGAGTGTACCCCCTGGATCCGACCGTCATCTCTACCAGCCGCGCGTGGAGAGCAGCTCCTCGCGGGGCATGCTGGCCACGTCCAGCCCGCGCATTGCGGCACCGAGCCCGGCGCTGACCTCGGCGATCACCTCGGGCTTGTCGAAATACGTGGTCGCGGCGACGATCGCCTTGGCGTAGTTGAGCGGATCGTCGCTCTTGAAGATGCCGCTGCCGACGAAGTTGCCCTCGGCGCCGAGTTGCATCATCAGCGCGGCATCAGCAGGGGTGGCGATACCTCCGGCCGAGAAGTTGACCACCGGGAGCTTGCCTGTCTCCGCGATCTCCACGATCAGTTCGTAGGGCGCCTGCAGCCGTTTCGCCTCTGCCATGAGCTCGTCGCGGCGCAGTCCCTGGATACGCCGGATGCCGCCCCGGACAGCCCGCATGTGGCGCACCGCCTCCACCACGTTGCCGGTGCCGGCTTCGCCCTTGGTGCGGATCATCGCAGCACCCTCGCCGATGCGGCGGAGCGCCTCACCGAGGTCGCGCGCGCCGCACACAAACGGGATCGTGAACGCCCATTTGTCGATGTGGTGCTCCTCATCAGCGGGGGTGAGCACCTCGGACTCGTCGACGTAATCGATCCCCAGGGCCTCGAGCACCTGCGCCTCGACGAAATGGCCGATGCGCGCCTTGGCCATCACCGGGATGGTCACGGCCTGCTTGATCTCGGTGACCAGGTTGACGGCGCTCATCCTGGCGACGCCGCCGTCGCGGCGGATGTCGGACGGCACACGCTCCAGCGCCATGACGGCGACCGCCCCGGCCTCCTCGGCCACCCGGGCCTGGTCGGCGGTGACGACGTCCATGATCACGCCGCCCTTGAGCATCTCTGCGAGGCCGCGCTTGACTCGCAGGCCACCGGTGCGGTGACCGGCGTGCTCCTGGTGCGTGGTGCCGTTGCTCGTGGCCACCCTGGTCTCCTCGTTCACGTCAGGAAGTCATTCTCGCAGACGCCGGGCGGCGAGGCGATCGGGGAGCGGAGCTCAGGGGGTGGTGACCCACTGCGAGGTGCTGACCGAGCCCGGGTTCGATCCGAGCGCGTCGACGAGGTATCGGGTACCGGTGTCAAACCGCGTCCTCGAGTCGGTGCTCACCAGCACGTAGGTGGCGTGCGCGTGCGCCTCCAGGATCGCGGGCCCCTGCGCGACGCGGAAGGCGGGGTTCATCCAGCCACCGGCGGTCACCAGGAAGACCGGCTTCACCGCACGGTCGCTCAGGTTGACGGCGGCCACCGTGAGGGTGGGGGTGGCAGTCCCCGGGAAGCCTGACCCACTCTGGGCGATGACGGTCAATTGCAGGGGCGCAGGACTCGCCAGGAAGGCAACGGTCGCCGCGGTGGCAAGCGCCATGCCCGCGCCGAGCACCGTCTTCCCACCCCACGCGAAGAATCGGTGACCTCGATGGGCGGTGCGCCGGCTGTAGGGGACGTTGACGGCGTGGACAAGCACCAGGATGGCGACGTAGAGGAAGTAGTTGAACAGCGATCGCGACGAGAGGAGAAGGGGCGCCGCGGCCATCAGCGGCAGCAGCCGTGCGGTGCGCGGGTAGAACCCGACGAACGCGCCGAGGCTGGCCACCACGGCGGCGAGGCCGGCGATCCCGAGGTAGCCGACATGGCCACCGGCGACGTGCAGGTAGACGGGGAGCATCGCGATGCCCTGTCCGAACGGCACCAGCGGTGACAGCAGCGGCAGGAGCGTGCCATGCACCCACGCTGCGGGGTCCATGACGATGAATGGCCCGTTGACCACGAGGAAGGCGCCGACCGCGATGGCTGAGTACCGGGCGGCTCCGCGCCATGGGCTGCGTCCGCGCCGTGCCAGCTCGACCGTCACCGCCGCCACCAGGAATGGCGCCATCAGCCACGGGGTGGGCTTCACGCTGCAGGCGAGTCCGAGGCAGACGGGCCCGACCCATCGACGCAGGCGGCTCTCGTCGACATCGAGGAAGCGGTCCCAGCGATGCAGGGCGAGGACCAGGAAGGGAAGGTACATGACGTCGGTGACACCACCGTCGACGAAGCTCACATAGAAGGGGAAGCTCGCGATCAGGGGGACGATCGGGCGCAGTCGGGCATCGAGCAAGCGCCAGAGCAGGATCATCAGCACGATCCAGCAGAGCCCGTCTGCCACAAGGGCGAAGGGGGAACCGACGCCGAGCAGCGCGCCGAACGGGACGTACAGAAGGAAGGACAGAGCCGGGTAACTGGTCGAATGGATGGTGCCGCCACCGAGCAGCGGGGTCGACACCTCCGGCGGCAGAGCGAACCGACCCAGCTCGTGCGTCAGGTCCGTCGAGTACGGGTCATGCCCGGCCAGGAGCACGGCGGCCGACGCCTGCCCCGTGGTGATCTCGTCCGTCTGGTAGATGTGCTGTGACGAGCGCCCGGCAAGCCACATGCCGGTGACCACGAGTGCGAAGACCATGATCCAGCGGTCGACCTTCTTCCACGACGCCGGGGAGCGGGGTGTCACGCTCACCCCGATCAGGGTCAGTCCCCCGACCAGCGACACGAAGGTCATCACCGGCCCGGTCAGGGATGTCGTGTCCTCGATCCACCAGAGGATCGACCACCCGATCATGGACAACCCGGTGAGCAGCCGAACCGCCTGCGACAGGTCCAGCGGCGTGCTCAGGTCCGAGCCCACCTCTGCCGCCGCCGCGGAGCTCGCTCGCGTTCGCGGGGCGATGCGGCGAGCCCGGGAGACGACGCTCAAGGCTCCACCTCAACGTGCCGCGTTGGGTCCGCGGCTGTTTGACGACCTGGCGAATCCCGCGCGGTCCGATCGCGGAAGGCAACGGCGATTATCGGGGGGTCGCGGCAGGACGGCTGCGCTCGCGGGGTTGCAGAGTGGTGGAGGCGGCGTAACAGCGGCGCTGTGGCGATGACAGCGCCGTGGCAGACAACGCGATCGGTCCCGCGTCACAGTGCCACCATTGGCTTGGGACGGCGATGTCGCCCGCCATCGGGCGGCTGCGCCTAACCTCGGAGCGTGAAGAGAGGCGCGCCATGACCGCGTTGGCGCCGGCACGCCCAGCGCCGACCGCGGGGTGGTCGCGGGTGTCCGCCCGGATCCGCGCCACCGGGCGGGCGGACATCGCCGTGATCGGCCTGTGCGCGCTGGGCACAGGGAACGTGTGGGCGCGTTTTGGGGCGGGCAACGTCGACGTGGCGCCCGACCCCGGCCGGTACGTGGTGGGCTTCATCCTGATCGCGCTCTCGGCACTGCTCTGCTACCTGTGCATCAGCCGCCCCGCGTCCCTCCCCGGCGCCGTCCTCTGCGCGGTTGCGATTGGCGCCCAGACGTTTCTTCAGCCTGCCTTCATCGTGCCCGGCCCGCAGATCTACCTCGTCGGTGCCGGGCTCGCCGCTGTGCCGTTGGTGCGCTCAAGTCGCGTCGCATGGCTCTTCGTGGCCGGGGCGGGGGCAGTGACTCTCGCGGCCATGGTCGGTGAGTGGCAGTGGGGCCACGCCAAGATCGATGTCTTCGCGGAGATCCAGGGCTCAACCGCGGCGCTCCTCCACGGCCAGAACCCGTACTCGGCTCAGTACCCGGTGTTCCTGGGGTGGGTCGGCAACCACGCCTGGCACGGCCAGGCCGTCTTCGGCACCGCGGCGCTCTGCTACGGGCCGATGGTGGTCTTGTTGAGCCTCCCCGCGCGCCTGCTCGGTGACGTGCGCCTGACCGTCGTGGTGCTCAACATCGCCATCCTGGCGGCCATCCTGGTGTGGACGCGGCGAGGGACCGGCAGCCACCGCCTCTCCCCCACCATCACCGCGCTGTGGATGGCCTCGCCGTTCGTGCCGTTCATGGTCCTCACCGAGTGGACCGACACGTTCTGCGTCGCCGGTCTCGCCTGGTGGCTCGTGCTGCGCGAACGCCACCGGGGCTGGGCGACCTTCGTCCTCACCCTCGGCCTCTCCAGCAAGCCGTCCATCCTGCTGGTCATGCTCCCTCTGCTGCTCTGGACGAGAGAATCCCGACGTGAGCTGACCTGGGCGCTGGGGGGGACGGTGCTGGTGCTTCTCCCCTTCGCGATCTGGACGGGAGTCGCCCAGTTCATCTACGACACCGCAGGCGTCTTCGGCGACCTGCCGACCCGACCGGACAGCGTCAGCCTTGACGGCCTCTCCAACGTCCTCGGCCACGGCTTCCTGCCGAGCATCGTCCTGCTTGCCGGCATCGCCGTCGTACTGGCAGTCTTCACGCTGCGCCGACCTCGGGACTACGGCTCCATGCTGGCTGCGGGAGCGGGGCTGCTCGTCGTCGTGTGCTTCTTCGGCAAGCAGGCTTTCATCAACTACTACTTCATCGCCGCCATCGCGATGATGTTCGTGGTGGGGTCTGGCAACCTCCGCCCCCGCGACGCGATCGAACCGCCTCTGTCAGCGCTTGCGCGCGGGCGGCTTCGCCGGGTTCTTCGCCTTCACCGCTCGCTCGACCTGCGACCGCAGGGCGCGGACTGACTGCTCGATGTTGCTGCGGACCACAGGGTCCGCGAGGCGCGATGCCATCCGTCCGGCAATGCCACCGGGCAGCTCGTACTCCATGTCGAAGGTGGCCTCGGTGCCGCCGTCTGATGGCGCGAACGACCACCTGCCCGTCTGCTTGAACCCCTCGGTGGACTTCCAGCCGATGGTGCGATTCGCCTTCCAGGTGGTGATGTCAACCACTGAGGAGAGGGTCATCGGCCCCGCCTTCATGGCCACCGCGAACCTCGCCCCCTTGCCATGCGTCGTGGCGCCGACGGGCGCCCACCTGGTGAGGTCCTTCATGTACTTGGTCGTGTTGCGATGGTCGTCGACGAACGCGAACACCGTCTCGACCGGTGCGGCGATGAGCTCGCTGCTGGTGATGTGTCCCATGGCGTGATCCTCCGGGTGGTCAGCCGAGCACGGGAAGCCTGCGTTCCGCGGCCAGCCCGTCGAGGATGCCCTGCATCCGCTGCTCGACGTAGTGGTAACACGCCCACAGCACCTCGGGATCGCGCGGGTCGAGGGTGCCGAACGTGGCGTGGAAGTCGATCGGTTCGCCCACCTCGACGGTGATCTTTGCCGGCAGCGGGACATGCAGCAGGTAATTGCCAGGCGACACCACCCACGGCAGGCAGAACATGATGGGCAGGGCTTTGAGGCGGAATCTCTCGAGCCCGAGCAGGCGCGCCAGCTTCTTGCCATCACTGGCGACGAACACGGTCTCGTGGCCGCCGATGCTGACGACGGGCTGGATGGGTACGCGCTCCTGCAAGGCCAGCCGAACGAAGCCGGTCCGATTCGCCAGGTGGATGCGGTTGCGCTCCGACCAGGTGCGGAACACGTCCTCGTCCCCGCCGGGATACACCAGCACCGACGCACCCTTGCGCAGTGCCGCTCGCGCGAAATCCGGGTGCGCGGGGAGCGTGCCCGACTTGCGCAGCATCGCGCCCATGACCGGCAGACCCATGACGATGTTGTGCGCCAGCGCGTAGCTGGGGCGGCAGAGGCCGAAGTGCCGAAGGTAGTTCACCATGAACACCCACGTGTCCGGTGTGGCCATGCCACCGCTGTGGTTGCCGACCAGCAGCACCGGCCCGGTGGCGGGGATGCGCTCGAGGTGGCGCACCTCACCGCGGAAGTAGTAGTCGGCGACGTAGTTGAGCCAGCGGAGGTTGCGCGCCATGTACTCGGGATCGCGCTCGTCGAGTGAGCCGTGCCGGCCCCGCTCGAGCACCCCCTGTACGGTGCCGTCCAACGTGTCGATGATCTCGCGCAGCGGGCTCGGGGTACGCGGCGCGGTCTGACGGCGAGGACGCGGCGGCGCCGCAGCGAGCGCGAGCAGCTCGTCGCCGGCCCGTTGCCGCGAGGAACGTGGAGACGCTGTGGCACGCGGGCTCATCCGCTCTCCTCAATGGATGTGGGGCCATTGTAGGTGTGGGGTCCGAGGATCCCGACAGCGCAGTGCTAGACTCCGGCGGCTCGGGAAGTAGCTCAGCCAGGTTAGAGTGCACGGTTCGGGACCGTGAGGTCGGGAGTTCGAATCTCCCCTTCCCGACCAACGCGGCTCGCCGTCGCGCACGGGCCTCCCGCAGGCGCACCAACGGCGCCGCCACGAGTTGGTTGCGAAGCGCGAGGTCGCCAATCCCATCCGGTAGCGTGGAGCCGGTGGGTGCAGTTGTGTGGAAGTTCCTCGCCGCGATTGCCTTGGGAATCGCAACCTTCGGCATGTTGGTTCCCGGTCAGCGCGCCGCCGCCGCCGGTACGCTGAGCCAGAGCTGGAGCGCGACAATCCACGTCGGTCCGGGCTCGAGCACTGCCTCCAAGGTGTCGGCGCAGCCACTCGGCGGTGCCACCATCGCCGACCTGTTCGGGGATGGACGCAAGCAGGTGGTGGTCGGCTTCATGGACGGCAGCGTGTCAGTGCTTGACGGCCTGACCGGTGCCGAGCTGCCCGGCTGGCCTCAGTTCACCGGCGGCGCCATGCACACCAACCCATCGGTCGCCGATCTCAACAACGACGGCCGCGAGGAGGTGATCGCGACCTCGGAGGCAGGTCGGGTGTACGTGTGGAACGGCGACGGATCCCTCGCCCCCGGCTGGCCCCAACACAGCATGCCTCCCCCCAACACCCCGGCCGGTTTCTTCGGCGGCGTCGCCGTCGGCGACCTCTTCGGTGACGGCAACAACGAGCTCGTGGCCGCGGCGTGGGACCAGCACCTCTACGCATGGAACAAGACGGGGGCGCTCCTTCCCGGCTTCCCCATCCACGTGTGGGACACGGCCTTCGACACGCCGACGCTCGTCGACCTCGAACATCGAGGGCAGCTCGACATCGTCGTGGGCTTCGAACTCGACGGGGCCGCCCTACGACCCGTACCAGCGCGGTGGAGAGATGTGGGCGTTCCGCCCCACGGGATGCACCGCCACGTATGCGAACAGCTCCGGCTGCGTCCTGCCGGGATGGCCGCAGACGTTCGACCAGGTCCCCTGGTCGTCACCGTTGGCCGCGGACCTCCTCAACAATGGCTCCACTGAGATCGTCGACGGCAGCGGGCTCAACTTCGCCGCGCCTGCCGGCCAGTACGTCAACGCTTGGAGCAGCGCGGGCGCTCGCCTGGGCGGATGGCCTCAGGCAACCGGCGGTCGAAACATGGCGTCGCCGGCTGCCGGGGACCTCTTCGGCAATGGTCAGCGCGAGGTCGTGGAAGCCAGTGCTGACGGTCGCGTCTACGCGTGGAGCGCAAACGGCAGCCCGCTGGCGGGGTGGCCGGTCAACCTGAACCAGAACGGCCTGATCGCCAACCCGACCATCGGGCCGATCAGCGCCACGGCCAACGGAGTCTGGATCGCCAACCTCGGCACCCTTGACGCCTTCAACGGTGCCGGCCAGCTGGTATGGACGGCCGGGGGCCTGGACTGGGGCGCGTTCGGCGCACCGGCGATCGGCAGCCTGGGTGGCGCGCAGCTCAGCGTCGTCACCGTCGACCAGACCACGAGCTCTTCCTTCAACTCGTGGACCGTCCGTGCCTTCGCCATCCCCGGCACCAACAGGATGCTTGCCGGCGCGTGGCCCACCTTTCATGGGAACGGCCAATTGAGCGGCGTCATCCTGCCCAGCGCCACGATGACTGCACCATCGGCCACGCAGAACACGACAGCCGTGACACTCGCCTGGAGCCTCGATGCGAACAGTGTCGGCGCCGGTCAGTACACGCTGTGGGTCAAGGACCGTGGCATCGGCGGCTGGGCGCCCTACGGGCGGACAGGGTCGACGAGCATGCCGTTCTACGGCCAGCCCGGCCACACCTACGACTTCGCCATCCAACCCGGCGCGGCCGAACCAACGTTCTCCGCGGGGACGGTGTCGACCGCGTTCTCACAGTCGGCGACCTGGGCCACGCCATTCAGGGGGATGTATGCCGTCGACGGTCACGGCCTCCTGCATGGCGGATCCTCAGCCCCGATGGCGAATGCCAGCGTCTGGCCGACATGGGACATCGTGCGCGGCGTGGCGATCAGCTCGGGAGGTCTCGGCGGCTACCTGCTCGACGGCTTCGGCGGCATCCATGCGCTGGGCAACGCCCCCACCGTGAACGGCACCGGCTACTGGCCCGGGTGGGACATCGCACGCGGGATCGTCCTGCGTTCCGACGGGCACAGTGGCTACGTGCTGGACGGATGGGGCACGTTGCATCCGTTCGGGACAGCAGGCGACATGCCCCCCGACGTCAACGTCTCCGCCTACTGGCGTGGCTGGGACATCGGTCGCGATGTACAGCTCCGCGGGGACGGGCAGAGTGGCTACGTCCTCGACGGCTGGGGGGGTGTGCATCCATTCGGTGCACCGAACGACATGGCACCTGACGTGACCGTGTCGGCATGGTGGAGCGGGTGGGACATCGCCCATCGGTTCGTGCTCGACGCCGCCGGCACCGGCGGCTACGTTCTCGACGGCTTCGGCGGCCTGCACCAGTTCGGTACTGCGGGAAACTCCCCGCCATCGCCTTCGCCGCCATCTGCCTACTGGTCGGGTTGGGACATCGCACGCGGTGTCGTCCTTCTCCCCGGTTCGTCGAGCGCCGGGTACGTGGCCGACGGGTGGGGCGTGATGCACGCGTTCGGGGGAGCGCCGGCAGTCTCCGTGCCCAGCGCCGCGGCCGGCGGCATCGTCAAGCAGCTGTCGATCGCGTAGCCGCGCGCAGGGACCGTCGTCGCATCACTGTCGCGTGCGCCGCTTTTCGGCCGCGGCGCACTTACCATCTCCCGGTGCGGCAGAAGCCGGGGGGCAGGATGTCCCCACGGCGCCGGCAGTGGCGCCGCATGGCTGCGTTGCTGGTCGTGGCAGCCTCGCTGCTGGCGCCGCCTGTCGCGCTGGATGCGGCCGGCGCGGCCGCCGCACCGCAACCGGGCGGGGTGGTGCTCGATGGTTATGGCGGCCTGCACACCTTCGGGGGCGCCTCGATCAACTCCGTGAACGCGCCCTACTGGCCGGGGTGGGATATCGCCCGTTCTGTCGTGGTTCGCGCCGACGGGAGCGGTGGTTGGACGCTCGATGGCTTCGGCGCCGTGCACTCCTGGGGAGGCGCCTCGACAGTGGCGACGCCCACGTACTGGCGTGGCTGGGACATCGCTCGCGACATGGTGCTGACGTCACGCGGAACAGATGGTGAGGTCGACGGCCGCCAGGGGTACCTCCTCGACGGGTTGGGAGGAATCCACCCGTGGGGCGGCGCGCCGGCGCTCGCCGGCCCCTACCCGGGAACTGACATCGCCCGAAGCCTGATGGTGGACTACGACACCGGCGGGGCCCCGGATGGGGGCTGGATCCTGTACAGCGACGACACGCTGCACGCGTTCGGCGCCGCAGCCGCGAAGGCCGCCCCGGTGGTGCCGGCCGGGAAGGCGCTGTGGGTGAAGATGCGCGGCACAGCTGCGACTGGGTACACGGTCGGTCACTGGGGCGCCATGCAGGTGTGGGGCGCCGTGCAGCCGTATTGGTCCGCGTACCCGGACTGGGGCGCGTGGGACATCCAGCGGGACGTCGCCCTGTTGCGGAGCGACGCCGGGCAGCCCACCCCGCAGCCTCGGAGCGCCGCCGCCGCCGCCATATCAGCAGCTGCGCAGAGGCCCTCGGGCGGCGTCACCCTCGATGGTTTCGGAGGTCTGCGCCCCTTCGGGCAGATACCCGTCAACGGCAGCGGCGCACCGTACTGGCCGGGGTGGGACATCGCCCGCGCAGTGCAGGTGCGCGAGGATGGCAGCGGCGGCTGGACGCTTGATGGCTTCGGGGCCGTCCACGCGTGGGGCGCGGCGCCGGCAGCTCCCACCCCGGTGTACTGGGGTTGGGACATCGCGCGGTCGTTGGTGGTGACCGCTCACGACTCCCAGGGGATCGCGGACGGCTCGGCCGGGTACGTCCTCGACGGATTCGGCGGTGTTCACGCGTGGGGCGCGGCGCCCGACATCGGTGGGCCACCATACATGCAGGGTTTCGACATCTACCGGGGGCTGGTCATCCACAGCAACGCCAGGGGCACACCGGACGGTGGATGGGCGATGGACGATGTCGGTCGCACCCATGCCTTCGGTGCCGCGCCACCTCTCGGTGACGCCACACCCAACCCCGGCCGGCCGATGTACCACGCCCTGCATCAGACCGGCTTCGGCTGGTACAGCGTGGCCAGGAGCGGGACGGTGGTGTCGTTCGCCGGCGGGTACGTCCACCCCTCGTGGGCGCATTGGACTGACTGGGGGAGCTGGGACATCGTCCGTGACGTCGCGCTGCTCAACCCCACGGATCCGCAGGCCGCACCGCAACCCCTGTCGAGCGACGCCTCCGCTGCCTATGCCGCAGGCGTGGGCGGGCTGTACCTCCTCAACGTGCCCATGACCAAGCAGGCGCATCCGCTCGACTGCGAGGCTGCCACCATGCAGATGGTGCTTGCCGCCCGCGGGACCAGCGTCAGCCAGGACTGGGAGTTGGCTTACTGGGGAGCCGATCTCCGTCCCGCGGCGAAGGATGCGGCGGGGAACATCGTGCAGTGGGGCGACCCGTACACGGCGTTCGTCGGCAATGTCAACGCCTCCGAATGGAACGCGACCGGGTATGGGATCTATTACCCGCCCCTGGCGCGCATGGCCCAATACCTCGGCCACGGCGCCATCGGCAAGGAGCAGTGGAGCGTCAGCCAGCTCTTCGACCTTGTGGTATCCGGCTACCCGGCAGCCGTCGAGGGCTCGTACAACATGGCAGATGCGGCTCCACGCACCTACACGGCGTGGGACGGTCGCACCGTCCAGTATGTCCTCAACAACCATGTGTTCGCCCTTGTCGGCATTGACTTCGGCACCCAGCAGGTGATCATCAACGACCCCTACACCGCCACCCGCAAGGTGTTCTCGTGGGCAGACTTCACCCGGTCCTTCAGCTACATCGACAACATGGCGACAGTGGTCAGTTGAGCGGGCGGCATCGCGGGCGTCACTGGTCGACCGCGACCGCCGCGATCGTCCTGCTGGGCGGCTGCGGCGACGCGGGCCGGCCACCGATCAGCGGCGGCGCCCACTCCACGCCGTTCAGCGCGGCGACGGTCTCGCCGGCGCCGGCCACCACCGGGTCGTCGACAACACTGATCACCGACACCGTCACGGCGCCCACGCCGTCCGGGACAGTGGCTTTCGTGGTGGTGGTCAACGACACCACGCCACGGGTGGCGGTGCGGGTGAGGGTGGTCGCCCACAGCGCCAACGGGCGGTCCGATGTGCAAGGTGACGCCACGATTGCCGCGCTCGGAGCCGAGGAGGCTGAGGCGGCGATGGTGCGGCTCGCCGTGCCCGCGGACGACAGCATCGGGTCGGTCACAGCGAGCGCCGGCGGGCTGCCGTCGGCGGCGGCGGCCAACCCACTGGCGGTGCGGAGCGCGGTGTTCGTCCCCGATGCTGTCGCGCCTGCCGTGGACGTCACTGTCGCCACCACGGCGACGGTGGCTGCCGAGGTGGTGGCGGCCTGCTTCGTCGGCAGCACGCTGGTCGGTGGTGGCGTGGCACGCGGATCCACGATCCGACCGGGCGCACCCGTCACCATTCGCCTCGCGGCGGCGCTGCTGCAGACCCCGACCGTGTGCCGCGGCTTCGCCTACCGCGCCTGAGACGACGGCGCGGAGGAGGGCCCCGCGGTATCGTCGGCAGGGATGGGTGACGACGCGGTGATCGTCGAGGCGGCCGGGCGCGAGGTGTCGATCACCAGCCCCGGCAAGGTCTTCTTCGCCGAGCGCGGCGACACCAAGCTCGACCTGGTGCGCTATTACCAGTCCGTCGAGGAGCCGCTGATGCGGGCCATGGGCGGCCGGCCGGTGCTCCTGCAACGATTTCCCAACGGGGCTGGCGGCTCCTCCTTCTTCCAGAAGCGGGTGCCCGAGTCACGCCCGGACTGGTTGGAGACCACCACCGTCAGCACACCGAATGGGACGACGTCGCAGGCGCTGGTGGCCGCCGATCTCGCGCACGTGCTGTGGGCCGTCAACCTCGGCTGCCTGGGATTTCACGTGTGGCCGTCGCGAGCCAGCGATCCAGGGCACTCGGATGAGCTGCGCATCGACCTCGATCCGACACCCGGGGTCACGTTCAGCATGGTGCAGGAGGCGGCGCGGGAGGTGCGGGGGCTGCTGCAGGACCACGGGGTGGCGTGCATGCCCAAGACGACCGGCAACCGCGGCATCCACGTGTACGTTCGCCTGCAACCCCGCTGGACGGCGTACGAGGTGCGCTCGGCAGCGGTGGCAACGGCGCGCGAGCTGGAGCGAAGGCGCCCGGACCTGATCACGTCGGCATGGTGGAAGGAGGAGCGCGGCCGCAGGGTCTTCATCGACTTCAACCAGAACGCCCCGCACAAGACGATCTTCGGCGCCTGGTCGGTTCGCGCCCGCCCGGGTGCCCAGGTGTCGACGCCGTTTGCCTGGGAGGAGCTCGACGCGGTCCACCCCGACGGGCTCACCATCGCCACCGTTCCCGCGCGCGTCGCGCGCGATGGCGACCCGTGGGCACTGCTGGATGCGGCACCCCAGTCGCTGGCGCCGCTGCTCGCGCTGCACCAGCGCGACACCGCTGCTGGACTGGTCGACGCACCCTGGCCGCCGCAGTACCCGAAGATGCCGGGCGAACCGCCGCGCGTCGCGCCCAGTCGTGCGCGCAAGGTGGACCCGGCGACGGGCGCTGTTCCGAAGGCCTGACCGTTGGCGGGGCCGGCGTGACCCACCGCGTTCGCCGCCGAGCGCAACGGCGGCTCAGGCTGGCCGGCGCCGGGCGCGCCGCGCGGTGCGGAACACCGAGATGGACAGCATGGCCAGGATCCCCAGGGGGAGCAGCCACCATGCCTCGATTCCGGCACGCGTCAGGAGCGTCGTCGCCGCGAGGAGCACGATGACGGCAAGCGCCAGCCGGTAGTCATCGCCGACGATGAAATCCCACCAGAAGAGCGCGAAGGCGGCGACGTACCGCATCAGGCCACGCCGCGCCGGGATACCAGCCGAACCGGCGCGCCCCGGCGCAGCGCCACGACCATGAGCGATGCCGCCAGCAGCGTCCCCGGGATGATGGCGGCGAGCGCGACGTCACCGCCGGGCCAGTTGACCCCAGCGCCCTCCGCGCCCCAGAACGTGCCGAATGAGGTGAGCAGGGTGCCGACCGCGAACTTCATGGTGTTCTCGGGAACGCGCGAGAGCGGCGCTCGCACCACCAGCACCCCGGCGAGGACCGCCAGCACGGCGGCGGCGGCGCCGAGCGCGGCGAGGCCGACTCGTCCCTGGTTGGCACCGAAGGTGACCACGATGAAGACGACCTCGAGACCCTCGAGGAGCACACCCTTGAGGCTCACCGTGAATCCGTAGGTGTCGAGGCCGCCGGCGGCCACCGCAGCCGCTCGGGAGCGTTCGCGCTGCTCGCGGAAGCTCTCCCGTTCGTCATGCAGAGCCTTCACCCCTCCCGCGCGAAGGATCGCCTTGCGGAGCCAGCCGAGCCCGAACACGAGCAGGAGACCGCCCACGGCGAGGCGCAGAGCGCCGATCGGGATGGCCGCGAGCGCTGGTCCGAGCGCCGCGACGAGGACTGCGAGCGAGCCAAGTCCCACCGCGACGCCGAGCAGCGCGGCGCGCCAGCCGCGGGTGATGCCGACCGCCACCACGATGGTGGCAGCCTCGACCATCTCCACCGCGCTGGCGAGGAAGACGGCGAGGACGAGCAGGACGTTGCCGGCGTTCATCGCGCCGCACCGGGTGTGCTCATGGCAGCGCCCATCCTGCCAGAGAGCCCGGGCCCCTCCTCACCGCGAGACGTACCTCAATGGCCCAGCGGAAATGGCACGGGCACCGCGCCCCCGCCAGCCGAGACCGGGATGGTCACCCGCGCACCGTCGTCGTAGGTGCGCTCCCAGCGCGGACCGAGCGCGGTGTCGAGCACGTCGACCGACGAGAACCGACCCGCACGCGAGGTGAATGAGCAATCGTCGACCAGGCGCGAGCCATCACCGTGAAGAGCGCAGACACCAGAGCTCACCGTGCCACCAGTCGTCCACACCGCCGCGGCCCGGGAGGGCCCGTCCGGGCCCAGGACCAGCACGTAGGAGGCGTCACCCGAGAAGCGGAGCGTGCGGGGGTCGCCGGAGGAGGCGACTGCCGAGAGCACCATGCCGCCGACCTGCAGATGGTCGCCCATCAGCGCGACAGCGTCCGGGGCGGGCGCGAGCAGGAGGCCGACCCCGATGGCTCCACCGACCACTCCGAGGCCGAGAAGGCTCGTTGACGTGTCCGGCCACCACCGTCGCACCGCGCGGCGGCGCTCAGCCCGTGCCGGCGCCATCCCACCCAGCGGCACCAGCAGGTTCTGCGGGTCGCGGTCGACCAGGTTTGGGGTCACGACAGTCCAGCCGGTTCGAGATGGTGGTCGAGCACCCGCGTCAGCGCGGCGTCGAGCAGCAGCCGCAAGCGCATCCGCCGCCGGTGGGGTGCGGGCGCGAACCCGCCGGCGCGCGTCAGGCTGGAGCAGTCGTCGAACTCCACCAGTGTGCTGACCGGGTGGGACAGGTCGAGCAGGTCGCCTTCGATGCGGACCTCGGCGTACTCGCCGAAGTCAGGCCGGGCCAGCGCGCCGGCGTCGAGCGCCGGCTGCACCGACTGCTCGAGGCGTTCGACCACGCGGGCATCGACGTAGGCACGCAGCTCGGTGGGCTCGCCCGCGATCAGCATTCCGAGGTCGAACACGAAGCGCTCGACGAGCGCGAGCACACGCTCAACCCGCTGCGCGCGGCTGACGTCGTCCCGACTGCGCCGGGTGAGCAGGCCGCGTGCGCTGCTCACGCGTGGGCGCCCTTGGGCAGGCGGCCGACCGCGGCGGTGAGCGCACGGTACGCGGCGCGCATTCGTGGCGACACATCCTGCACCGGCGTGCCCTCCATCCCGGCGAAACGCACGTCGTCTGCTTCATCGGGGATCTCGACGATGGCGCACACACGCGGACCGATGGTCTCGAGGTACTGACGCGTCACCGGGTGGCGGCGGTTGCGACGGGCGGAGGACGCGATGTACGGCACCACGGTGGGCGGAAGGTCGGGCACGTCGAGGTAATCAAGCACGCCGTTGAAGTCCTGCTTGCTCGACCCGGTCGGCAACACCAGGGCGTCGGCCTCAGCCAACCAGAACGCCGCGGCCGCCGCCTCCGGGCCACCGGTCGGGTCCGGTAGGCGATTGCTCATGTCGACGACCACGAAGGAGTACCGCTGACGCAGGTGTGCGGCGAATCGCTGCACGTCGGTGCGGCTGTACTCGACGCCGTCACGCCGCTCGGGATAGCAGGCCAGCGCAGGCGTCACCGCATGGATCGGCGAAGGCGGCTCCTCGCCGTTGGTGAGGGCGGTCACCACGTCGCGGACGCCCGGCGCTGTGGGGGGCAGGTCGAGCTGCCCCCAAGCATCCGGGTTGGCGACGTTGGCGTCGACGATCGCGGCGCGATGGCCCACCGTGTCGAGAACACTCCCGGCAGCGATGGCAATGCCAGCCGCATGGCTGGTCTTCCCAACGCCTCCCTTGCGAGACCCGATCACCACCAGGCTTGGCGCACGGGCGACGAGAAGGGCGGCCAGCTCCGCATCGGTGATCGTCGGGCTCGCGTGGTGGCGCCGCAGTGACGGGAGCCGTGGGCGCAGGAGTCTCCCGGTCCACGCCGGTGCCACCTCGGGGGCGGCTTGCGTCCATGGAGCGCGCTCGGCTCGGGTCTGCGCACTCTCGGCGACGAGCAGGTCGAGTGGATGAGGCCCGACGGTGTCGCGGAGCCCCGCGGTGGTCGGGGCGCGGATCCCGTCGACGTGTAGCAGCGGGGGAAACTCCGGTCGCGAGCCGGACCCGGACGTCAGCCCCGCGCGGAGGTCGGCCACCAGGCGTACATCGCGTCGTTCGAAGACGGCCCAGGGCGCGGTGTCGGGCGAGTCGTCGGGCACCCCGAACCGCTCGACGGCGGCCTGGGCGAGGGCCAGCGGCGCTTCAGCCGGCTGCGCATCGACGACCGTCCACTCCGTGTAGACAGCCGCGGCCTCGGACGGGGCGGCCACCATGAAGACGCCGTCGAGTCCCCGCAGCCAGCCCGCGAGGCCATCCTCGTGGCAGATGAGGTACACCGGCACGGCGTCCTCGGGGACATGCCTGCCCCACCACCGGTCGACCTCGGCCTGACGCGCCGTCGCGGCGAAGAAGTCCCGGCCGCGCACTTCGGGCACCAGGAAGGTCGCGGCGACCTCGCGCGCAGGTCGAGCGACGCTCTCGAGAAGGCCGGCCAGCCCGCGTGCCTCGAGCTCGTCGCGGAGCAGCACGATGAAGGCGAAGCCCGCCACCTCAGTGGACAAGTCGTTCAGCCTGTTCAGCGGTCACCGGTGATGCACAACAGACGCGGTAGCTGCTGTGCCTGGCCATGCCGGCGATCAGCGTTGTGGCGCCGACGAGCAGCACCAACAAGCTCCATGCCAGCGTGCGGGCCGTGCCCCGCCGGTCGAAGTCGCGAGCGGGCCCCAAATCCACCCACCCTGGCGAAGCACACCACGCTCAGCAGCAGCCACGCGACCCAGCAGACGGCCACCACGAATGCGGACTCGCTGTCCGACGTCACGTCACGGCCGGTGAGCAGGCCAAGGCTTCTCCCGAGATCCGGCCAGCCCACCACCGCGACCAGCGCGGCTGTCGACGCAAGGAGCGCGGCACAGACGAGAGCACGGCGTGACACAGCTCAGCCGCCCCCCAGGCCGGCACTGATGCTCTGGAACGTCGGCGCGCCCAGCAGGAGCAGCAGCGGGATCAGCATGCCCGCGACGGGAAGTGTCACCAGGATCCGCGCTCGAGCGGCGCGCGCCCGAGCTTCTGCGAGGCGTCGCTGGTAGACCGCCTGCGCGGTGCGTGTGTACGTGTCGCGCTCGGCGATCCCAACGTTGGTCGTGGCCAGCGCGTCCGCCACGAGCGCGAACTGCTCGATGCGGAACTCGGCCGCAATCCGGGAGTAGAGGTCGACGGTGTTCTTCGGCGGGTCCGCGATCAGCCGCCGCCAGCCACCGTCGACGAGGGTTCGCAGGTCTGCCGTCGTCGCGCAGCGAGAGAGGATTCGCACAGAGTCGTCGAGTTGAAGTCCACGGCCGTCGGTCATCACGGCCACCATCATCATCATGTCGCCCAGGGCGCGCCCGGCGCGGTCCTGGCGCCGCTGCGCGGACGCGCGGAGCGCACTGAAGCGCCCCAGCACCACGAGCGCGGCGGCAAGCAATGCCAAGGCAGGCGGGATGGGGACGTCTGCGCCACCCACCCGGGCCGCCAGGTCGATGGTGAGGATCACAACGAACACGGACAGCGCAAGGAAGGCCGTGCGCGCGAGGAACGAGGCGTCCGATTCGTCGCGATCGGCGATGGCGAGGAGACGGCGGAGGTCGAGCTCGTCTCGGAGACGCCCGATCACCGGACTCCGGTCGGCCGCTCGCTCCCACCGGCTCTGAGCGCCGCCATAGCCGCGGAGCGCGGCGATGCGGCGCCAGGCGCGCACGTCCGAGGCCGTGAGGTAGCCGAGTCGCGCGAGTACGAAGGCCCACGTCCCGACCAGAGCAACGGTCAACAGCGCGTAGGGCCAGAGGTCACTGAGCACCGAGCCGCTCCTGCTCATCCGCGAGGCGACGCAGGTCCCATCGCGTCCAGCTGCGCACCCGCACGATCACGCCGAGCAGTCCCACCAGCCCGGCGAACAACACCACGACGAGCGCCAGCACCACGTTGCCCTGGAGCGATTGGTAGAAGAGGCGGAAGCTGTCGACGCGGATGACCACGGCGAACATCACCACCATCAACACCGACATCGCCACCGTCACCGAGCGCTGCTGGGTCAGGGTGACCCACGCCTCCTCCTGCACGGCCAGCTGAGCGGCGCCCACGGGGAGCAGAAGCTGGTCGATGGCCTCGATGAGGGCATCCATGCTTCGACTCCGCGTCCACAGCAGGACTGCGCAGGCGTATTCCACGACAGGGGATCGCGCCCGCGTGCCAACGGCGACGATGTTATCGGCCGTCGACCCGCCGCCGGCGAGTGGCGCCAGGACGTACTCGAGTTCCGGTCCGGGCTGGCGAGCTATCTCCTGGAGCGCTGTGTCGAGGGACTGGTTGCCGACGGCCATGCGATCGCGGAGGTCGCGAAGCCGCGCCAAGAAGGCGCGCTCGACGCGCAGTCGCCGGTTGGCTGCCCGACCGGCGATGGCGAACCGAAACCCGAGCGTGCCGGCGATACCACCGACCAGGGCGAGCACCCAAACGCGTGACCACAGGCCGAGGCCGATGCACACGGCGAGGAGCGCGCACCGGACCGCGACCCATCGTGGCCATCGCCAGCCAAGGTTGGCGGCCAGGTCTCGCTCCTGCTCAAGAAACCGCCACGCGCGCAGCGGACGGCGCACGACCCTGATGTCGACGTCGAGGTCGAGGATTGCCGCCGCGCCCCCGGCGGCGCAGGCGATGACGATCAACAGGCCGATGAACTGGACCGTGGAGAGGCCTGCCCCGGCCGCACTCATACCGCTGGGACCTCGTCGTCGGGAAAGCGCCCGCGCAACCGGGGCCCGAGGCGATGGAGGTTGCCCACCATGTCGGTCATGCGCTGCCAGCCACCGTGGTCAGCCCGGCGGTAGATCCATTTATGGTTGCCGCCGCGCTCTACGGCCAGCACACCGGTCACGCGTCGCCGGCCGGCCTGGTTGGCGAGGTGGACCACCAGGTGGATGGCGTGTTCGACCACCCGCTTGGCCATCTTCTCGTTGCCCGCGAAGCGCGGGTTCTCCATGACGTACTGAACAGCCTGGTCGATGGCCAGCTCGGCGTCCTCGGCGTGGATTGTCGTCATCGAGCCGTCGTGACCAGTCATCAACGCCTTGCACACAGCCGCCATCTCCTCGCCGCGCGACTCGCCGAGGAGCAACCGGTCAGGCTGGAAACGGAGTGCGTGACGGACCAGGTCGAACATGGTGAGCTGTCCGGAATCCGTCTCCACGCGCACCGACGGGATGGTGGACAGCGCCGTCGTCAGCGCGTGCCAGGGGCGGCCGTCGCCACGCGATTGATCGAGGTGAAGCTCGGCGCCGTCCTCGACCACGACGAGGTGATCAGTCGGGGCTGTGAGTCCGCACAACACTCGCATGAGCGTCGTCTTCCCGGTGCTCGTCCCGCCGGCGATCATGATGTTGACGCGGGCGTGCACACACGCCTCAAGGAACCGCGCCATGCCGTCCGGCATGACTCCTGCATGGACGTAGTCGGCGAGGTCGCGCACCTTCGAGCGTGCCGGGATCCGGACCGCAGCCTTCAGCAGCGCCTGGCCGGAGACGGCGGGGCGCTTGGCGATGCACAGTCGCGCCACGCTTCCCACGTTCGCCTCGGCGATCGGCGCGGCGTCCGTGATGCTGTGATCACCGGTGACCCCGCGCAGCCGCACGGCGCGGCGGAAGAACTCGAGGCAGTCCTCGTCGGACAGGAATGGGCTGCCCCCGCGCAACAGCAGCTTCTGCCCCACCAGGCTCACCAACCATTCGTCGTGACCCAGGCAGGTGATGTTCTCCAGGTCGGCGCCGTAGATGAGCAGCGACAGCGGCCAGAGGTGCGAGGCGAGGATGGCCGCGTTGCGCCGGGCGATGTCGCGGTACTCGGGGTTGGCGGCGAGCTCGCTGACCACCGCCAGTGGCAGACCGCTTGTCGATGGTGATGCGACGGCGCGCTCGATGACCCTGGCAACGTCCTGGTGCAGCCGTTCCTCGTGGAGCACCGATGCCGGCTCGCCGCCGCGTTCGCGGATGACGCTGTCGGCGATGGCCTGGGCTACCTCCAGCTCCTCGGACGCGATCTGTGGCCAGGGCGCGACCGGTACCTCCTCGTCGAGGCGCGGTGCGGCGGCATCCTCGTCGAGAGCGGGGGCCCGCGCCACCGAGGTCATCAGGCGGCCACCAGCGGCAGGTTGAGGGCCCGGTCGATACCCGGCAGGAGGGCAGGCACCCCCGTCTCCGTCATCCGCGTCGCCCGCGCCTCGTTCCATTCCCACCCGTCGCGCACCGGCATGTCGGGCAGGGTTCGCTGCAGGCTGTCGAGGATGCTGCGGCGGTAGGCACGGCCGTGCTGATGGCAGACGATGAGCTCGCCATGCCGCGGTCGGGCCGCCTGCAATACCGCGATGGTTCGCGACAACAGAGCGGGCTCGTCGCGCACGACGATGAACGCACGACCGAACACGTTGCAGATGGCTTCCGCGGCCGCCCGGGGCGAGCGCAGGCCTGGATGCGACAGCGGGTGACCGAGATCGGCGATGACCACCTCCTCATCGGCCCCTGACAGCGCCGGCGCAAGCTTCTTGAGGCACTCCCCCACCTCGTACCCGTAGCTCCGCGCCAGGCCCGGCACGACGCGCAGCGACTCGCGTTCGGGGTGTGGGATCGCCTGGGCGGTGAGCTCACCGGGAGTGGCGGGGCGGTCGCCGAAGCAGTTGCCGATGCCCCTGCCCCCGGTACGCAGGAGCAGGAGGTCGGCAAGCGTCCCACCCTCCATGTCGCAGTCGACGAGCAGGACCGGGGCGCGCTCAGCGAGCGTCCACCCCAGGCACGCCGCCAGGTGCGTCGACGTCTGGCCTGCGCGCGTGGTGTACACGGCGACAAGCGTCGTCACGGTGCGCCGGACTGGGTCGACAGGCAACTCGACCCGCACAGGCTGCTCACGGCGTCGTCGGGGTTGAGCGGCTGCAGCGAAGCCGGCTCCGGTCCCGTTGCCCGCACCGCGTGCAGGGCGATGCTGGAGGAGGCCACCGAGATCCATGCCTCCTCCTGCGCGACGGGGACCAGCAGGGTCAGGGCCCCACCGGACGCGGCCAGGACGGTGACGCCATGCCCGATCCTCGCCTGCCGGCCGCCGCCCATGGTGGCGAACACATCGATGCGATCGCCCCCCGACAACGGCGGCGGGGCCTGCATGGTCACCGCGACCTCCACCTGGGCACTCAAGTCGACGAGGTCATCGGCACGCAGGATGTCGTTGACCTGGAGGCTCTGTGCGTAGCGCGCCGCGTACTGCCCGGGGGTGCGGTGCTCGTAGTTGAAATCGCCCTCCGGCGCACGCACCGCCACAGCCGACACGTCGTCGGCGCGGTAGGTGTCGCCGGCGAGCACGTTGTGCTTCAGCACCAGCACGGTGACCGTCTGCCCTCGTCCTGACTGTTCGAGGAACACCATCACACCGAGCACCAGCACGATGACGGCGCTGAAGAAGATCGCGGCTGCGAGGCGACGCCGGTTCATGGCGCTTTCCTCCCCCCTCATCCCCCGTCGGTGTGCTCGGGCCAGCCGCACCGGCGAGCAGCACGGTTGCGCTGCTCACCCAAGCGAACGGAGACGGTAGGCGGCTGCACCGGGACCGTCAAGGGACACGCCCCGTACCCAGGTAGCCGGCTGGCTTGTCAGTCGCGTCCGGGGCTGCCTGGAGACCGGTGTCCGAGGCGTACGGTGGGTGCCAGAACCGGGCCACCACCTCGACTCGCCGGACGGCGGCGGGGCGGCGCAGCCTGCCCTCGACCATTCGTCGCACCGCCCGGCGTTGAAGGAGCGGGCGGCGCAGGCGCACCCCGATCCCCCCGAATGTCGCAGCCACGCGCACGACATGGCCGGCCGCCGCCGGGCCGGCGACAAACGCTCCCAATGACAGGGCGAAGCCGAGCCGGGGCAGCGCGCGCAGGCTCAGCGACACCCCGCCCACGACACCGAGAGGGAGGTGGCGGAGCGCCAGGAACGTCCCGCGTAGAGGGTCGCTCCGCTGCCAGCCGTACGTCCGGCTCTCGACGTCGATGTGACGCTCGGTGGGCACCAGGTTGACCGCGGCGATGTCGCCGGCGGCGCGAACCATCTCCGGCACCATCCAACCGGGCTCGACCGCCCCCCCGCACTGGTCCGCGATGGTCGCGGCAGCCGCCTCCTCCATCCCGGAATGCAGCGCGGTGACACCCAGCATCAGCCCATCCCCGACTCCCAGCAGGAACAAGCCGAGACCGCGCCCTGCGGTGAGCTGCCAGAGATCCGCCAGCAACCGCTCAGCGTCAGCAGGGGTCGGCACCGGACGCGCTTCGATGAGGTACACGGTCGCTCGACGCTAATCGGCTTGCACGGACATCCAGCGGACACCGGTGACAAGCGACGACTGCGGAGCCCTGATCGACGGGTGATCATCGGCCCGCGCGCCAGCCCCTTGTAGAAGGGCATCGGATCGCCGGATACTCGCTGCCGCAGCGCGCCCCGCGCTCGACCCACGGGGAGAGGACGATGACCACAGGCGGCCTGCCCACCGAACCCGGCGCCACCGCTGACGCCGACCGCCTCGCTCAATTCGGCTACCGGCAGGAGCTGAGGCGGGCTCTCAACCTCTTCGAGAACTTCGCGATCGCGTTCTGCTACATCTCGCCCGTCGTCGGCATCTACTCGCTGTTCGTGCTCGGATTGGGGAGCGGCGGACCGCGTTACCTCTGGCTGATGCCGATCGTCGTGCTCGGCCAGGTGTTCGTGGCGCTGACCTTCGCCGAGCTGGGCAGCCACTTCCCGATCGCGGGCGCGCTCTTCCAATGGGCCAAGAACCTGGTCGGATCGCGGTACGGCTGGTGGGTGGGCTGGTTCTACGGGTGGGCCCTGATCATGACCGTCGCGTCGGTGGACACCGGGCTGGTCATCTACGCCGGCCCGCTGCTCAACAACCTCTTCCACACCAGCATCGTGCCCACGGATCCCAACCAGATCTTCATCTGCACGCTGGTGCTGATCGCCCTGCAGCTGGTCTTCAACATCGTCGGGGTCAACTTCCTCGGCCGCATCTCACAGATCGGCGTGTACGTCGAGCTGCTGGGAACCTTCGGGATCGCCATCCTGCTGGCGATCGCCGGCTTCCACCATGGCCTCGACTTCCTCTTCTCCACCCAGGGCGCCGAGGTTGCATCGAGCAACGCGCTTGGGGCTGACTTCGGCGGCCACTGGTGGGTGGGCGCCGCCTTCGTGGCGGTCCTCGCCCACGTCTACATCTTCTACGGCTTCGAGTCGGCCGGCGACGTGGCCGAAGAGGTGGTGCAGTCATCACGCCGGGTGCCGCGAGCGATCATCTCCTCCGTCCTGGTCGCCGGGCTCACCAGCTTCATCCTCGTGGCGGCGTTGATCCTGGCCACGCCCGCCGCGTCCAGCGGGTTGAAGGACACCGTGGCGGGCGGCGTGCCCTTCCTGATCAGCAGCAACGTGTCATCACAAGCCATCCAGGACATCGCCCTGCTGGTCGTCTGCTTCGCGTTCTTCAGCTGCGGGCTGGCCATCCAGGCCGCGGCGGCGCGGCTGATCTTCTCCTATGCCCGCGACCGCGCACTGCCGGCCAGCTCGGCCCTGGCGCGCGTCTCGCCGCGGTTCCGCACCCCGGTCAACGCTCTGGTGGTTGCCGCGATCATCCCGGCCCTCTTCGCGCTGCTCGCGCGGTTCACCCCGAGCAGCAACATCAGCATCGGCTTCATCACCATCCCGGCCAACGTCAACGCCCTCTTCCTGCTGGTCTCGTTTGCGGTGTCGGGCATCTACCTGTCGTTCCTGCTGGTGCTGATCGCGGCACTGATCGGCAGGCTCCGAGGCTGGACTCCCCAGGGCGCGTTCCGGCTTGGCGCCTGGGCGTACCCCATCCTGATCGCCGGCATCGTGTGGCTCGCGGTCATGCTCTTCAACATCCTGCTGCCGTCGGGGATCACCAGCCCGCGCGCGGCGTTCTTCAACTACGACTGGATGACGTTGCTCATCGTGGTGCTGATCGCCGTGATCGGCGCGGCGTACACCCTGGTCTCCCGCCCGGCGCGGAGGATGCCTCACCGGCGCGACGAGACAGCGGCGTCGGCATCGGGCGCGGCGGGTCCGTAAGCCAGGCGTTTCACGACGCGGTTGCGGCGTAGCGCATTTGCCGAGCCGGGCGACAGTTCCCATGCCGTCGTGGCGGGCACGGCCACCGGGTAGCGCAGGTGCAGCGCGAGGACGCGTCGCGCCGAGGCCTGCACCTGCGCCATCGGGATGACACCGCGCTGCACGGCGGCGAGGACCAGCTGGTACGCCTGGTCCTCCAGCGCTGTGCTGCCTGACGACATCAGCAGCAGGTCATTCCCAGCCGACGCCGCA
Organism: Candidatus Dormiibacterota bacterium; assembly: GCA_963850385.1. Lineage (GTDB taxonomy): Bacteria > Chloroflexota > Dormibacteria > Aeolococcales > Aeolococcaceae > Aeolococcus. The sequence continues at coordinate 472,994 of CAWKKS010000001.1, read as the reverse complement.
TCGAGCGCGGCGCGCGGCATCGGCTCTCCGACTGCGGTCATGCTCAGTGAATCCGTGACGATGACACCGTCGAAGTGGAGGACGTCGCGCAGCAGGCCGACGACCACCGGGGACAGCAGCGCCGGACGGTCGGCGGCGTCGAGGTTGGGAACGCGCAGCGACGTGGTCATGACCGCGTCGGCACCCGCCGCAATGCCGGCCGCGAAGCTCCGCGCCGTGGTCGCGCCCCATTGGGCCGGCGTCACCGGGTCGGTGACCACGGCGGTGTGCGGGTCTCCCCCGGCGCCGCCCAGCCCGGGGAAATGCTTCAGCGTGGCCCCGACGCCGGCGTCGTGCAGTCCGTGGACGTATGCCGCCACCAGGGGTCCGACCACGGTCGCATCGGCCCCGAACGACCTGCTGCCGATGACCCCGTCGGCGGGGTTGGTGCGCAGGTCGGCCACCGGCGCCAGGTCCAGCCCCACCCCGTCAGCGCGCAACCCACCGGCCATCTGCGCCACGTTGCGACGCACGCCCGGTGCACCCTGGGCGCCCAGGACCTGCGCGGAGGGAAGCAGGCGCAACCCGTCGGTGACCTGGTCGACAGTGCCACCCTCCTCATCGGTGGTCACCATGAGCGGTGCGGGCAGGCCGGCCTCGCGCCCCAGTGACTGCAGCTGTGCCGTCCAGCGCCGCAGGCCGGCTGAGTTGACGAAGTTGGCTCGGAACAGCAGGACGGTGCCCACCTTGTCGTCGAGGATGAGGTGGCGCAGACCGTCGGTGATGACGGTCCCGGACAGCGAGGCTGCGAACATCTGACCGAGCGCGAGGCGGAGCGACAGCGGTTGCGGAGTGGCCTCCACGGACGGGGTGGCCGCGCCGGACGGGCTCGAGGCGCCGGACGGGCTCGAGACGGCGGGCGTGCCCGCGCACGCAGTCACCGCCACGCTGAGAACGACGGCGCCGGTGACGCGCCAGCCTCGAGGTGCGTGGCGGCGCACTCCGCCTGCCATGGCCGAAGGGATGACCGGCTCCTACAGGTTCACAGCGGCCATGTTCCAGTGGCGCTGGCCTTTCACCGCCGCGGGCGGCACGGCCGCGGCGAGCTGCGTCATCTCGTCGTCGGTGAGGTCGAGGTCGGCGGCGGCGACGTTCTCCTCCACGCGTGACACGCGCTTGGTGCCCGGGATGGGGACGAGGTCATCGCCGCGACGCAGCACCCAGGCCAGCGCCAGCTGCGCCGGGGTGACCCCGCGCGCCACCGCCAGCTCGCCGACGCGCTGCGCCAGGGCGATGTTGGCGTCGAGGTTCTCCTCGGCGAATCGCGGGAAGCGTGCGCGTCGGATGTCATCAGCGGGCAACGAGTTGGCGTCGACGATGACACCGGTGAGCAGCCCACGGCCCAGCGGGCTGTACGCCACCAGGCCGATGCCAAGATCGCGCAGCGTCGGGATCACCTCATCGTCGAGGTCGCGGGCGAAGAGTGAGTACTCGCTCTGCACGGCCGTCAGCGGGTGCACCGCGTGCGCCCGTCTGATCGTGCCGGGTGCCGCCTCGGAGAGGCCGATGTAGCGCACCTTGCCTTCGACGACGAGCTCACCCATCGCCCCCACCGTCTCCTCGATGGGGACGTTGGCGTCGACGCGATGCTGGTAGTAGAGGTCGATGTGGTCGGTGCCCAGCCGTCGCAGGCTGGCGTCACACGCACGCCGCACGTACTCCGGCGAGCCGTTGATCGACTGCGAGCCGTCGGCGCCACGCTCGAACCCGAACTTGGTGGCCAGGACAACGCTGTCGCGGCGACCGGCGATCGCCTTTCCCACCAGCTCCTCGTTGGTGAAGGGTCCGTACATGTCGGCTGTGTCCAGGAGGTCGACGCCCAGGTCGAGCGCGCGGTGGATGGTGGCCAGTGCCTCGCTCTCGCTGCGGTCGGCGGCGCTGCCGTAGAAGTCGGACATCCCCATGCAGCCAAGCCCTATGGCGGACACCTCCAGCTGTCCAAGCTTGCGGCGCCTCATCGCGATTCCTCCGTTGTCGGTTGGTGGGTGCGCTCCGGTCGCACCTCGGTAAGTAGCTGTGCCTCGATCACCAGCACCTCGGTATCGGCGCGGCGCAGGCCTCGCGCCGCGCTGAGACCGCCGGACCCAGCGCCGACGATGACCACCCGCGGGCGTGTCATGCCGGGCCGCGCGACGGGGGCGTCATTCGCGCGTCGCCACCGCGGCCGGGTCGGAGCCACCCAGTCCGGTTCGCGATCGCACCGGCAGCGCGGTGCGGTTCGCGCGCACAGCGACCACACCGGCGGCAGCCGTGAGGACGCTCACGCCCCCGACCATGAGCAGGAAGAAGGTGGTGCCGAGTTCGCCCGCACACCCACCCGGTGAGGAGACCACCCAGCGGTGCGGTGCCGAAGAAGACGTAGCCGTACAAGGAGAGGACGCGCCCGCGCAGCCGGTCGGGGACGACCATCTGCAGCGACGAGTTGCTCTGCGAGGCGTAGAGCGAGAAGGTCGCCCCTGTGAGCACGAGCACGAGGCAGGCGCCAACGACGGTGTGTTGGGGCGCGAGCAGCAGCAGTGATGCGCCGAACCCCAACCCGCCACCGAGCACCAGCGCCAGGCTGGCGCGCGACAGGGACGCGGACACCAGAGCCCCGGCCAGCGCGCCCACGCCGAAGCTCGCGCTCAGCAGCCCGAAGACCTCGGGCCCCGAGGCCAGCGTCTGCGCGGTCAGCACGGGCAGCAGGACGTTGAAGTTGATCGCAAAGGTGGAGATCACCAGCATGAGCAGCAGGACGAGGCGGATGGTCGGCGTGCGCCAGGCGTAGACCAGCCCCTCGCCGACACCGCGCAACAGTCGGGGGCGCGCGCACCCGCCGCGGTTCACCGCGAACAGCTCCTGCTCGCGCATCATCAGCAGGGCGACCACCACCGCGACGTAGCTCACTGCGTTGATGAGGAAGCACACGCCGACGCCGGCGGTGGCGATGAGCAACCCCGCGACCGCCGGACCGAAGATGCGCGACGCGTTGAACAGGCTGGAGTTGAGGGCGATGGCGTTGGGCAGCTCCGGCCTCCCCACCATCTGGATCGTGAACGCCTGCCGCACGGGGGTGTCGATGATGAGCACCGCGCCACTCGCTGTCGCCAGCAGGAACACCTCCCACACCTGGGCACTGTGGGTGAGCGCCAGCCCGGCCAGCGCCGCCGCGGCGCACATCAGTGCCGACTGTGTGAACACCAGTGCCCTGCGGCCGTTGAGCCGGTCGGCAAGTGAGCCGCCGAAGAGGCCGAACAGGCCGTAGGGGCCGAACTGGCAGACGGCCAGGGCGCCGACCGCGAACGCCGAGCCGCGGGTGAGCTGGAGGACGAGCCAGGCCTGGGCGACGTTCTGCATCCAGGTGCCACTGAGCGACACGACCTGGCCACCGAAGTACAGGCGGTAGTTGCGGTGGCGCCGTAGCGAGGCGAAGGTGCGCGACGACGCGCTGGCCATGCTCACCCCGAGGGTCGCTCCACCAGGGCGCGGAGGCCCTCGATCGCCCGGTCCACGGCGTGGAGCTGCTCGTCGGGAAGATCACGAAGGCGAGCCGCCAGCCACGCGGTGCGGCGGGAGCGGACGGCGCGCAGCACGCGGGCTCCATCGGCGGTGACGTTGAGCCCGACACGGCGCCGGTCGCCCCCGTCCACGCGGCTGCGCATCACCAGGCCGGAGGCCTCGAGCCTGTCGATGTGGTTGGAGACGGACGGGGCGGAGGTCCCCTCTCGCGCGGCCAGGTCACCGACCCCGATGCCCGGGGCACCCTGGATCGCCGCCAGCAGCGAGACCTGGCTGTTGCTCACCCCCAGCGCGTGGAGCTCGCGTCGGAGGTGACGGTTGATGTGCAGCAGCACGGGGCGCAGGCCGTTGGCCACCGCCACGGGGTCGAGGGCCGTGTCAGGCTGTGCTCCCACTGTCATCTGTGAATGTAATTATAAAGGCTAACTATTTTGTTGGCAAGGCGTCTCGGTCGCCTCGGCGGTGCGACCATGCGGGCGTGAGGATGAGGTCATCGCTCAGGCGGCACCGCGGCGAGGCAGCGCGCGGACCGCGCGCCGCGGCGGCGGTGGTGCTCGCCGTGGTGGCCTCGCTGGTCTGGTTCGACATGCCCGTCGCCGCGCTGCGCACCTCTGTCGGGACCGCCGACCGCCCGCCGGCGAGCTGGGGGCTTCCCTGGCTGTCGGTGCGCGAGCGGCGCATCGTGGACGATGGCGGGCGCTCCGTCCTGCTCCGTGGGTTCAACACCTCGACGCTGCTGGAACCGACGGTGCTGCGATCGCCACTCGACGACGCAGACGCCACCATGATGGCCAGCGATGGTTTCGACGTGGTGCGCCTGGCGGTGTCGTGGGGCCGGCTCGAGCCGCAGCGCGGCAAGTGGGACCAGGCGTACCTCGACGACATCGCGGCCACCGCGCAGATGCTCAACCGCCACCACCTGTACGTCGTGGTCGACATGCACTTCCTCGACTGGAGCTCCGCGTTCGGCGGTTCGGGAGCGCCCGCGTGGGCGGCGATCCCGGGCGTGCCCGACCTGCGCTGGGCATCGCTCGGGGATTGGCAACGCCACCTGTCGCCGGCTGTCAACGCCGCCACCACGTACTTCTGGCTCTCCCCGGACTGGCAGGCCGACTTCATGCAGACGTGGCGGGTGCTCGCCTCACGTCTGCGCGGCGACAGCGGCGTGGCCGGGTACGACGTCTACAACGAGCCGCACGCCATCCCGCTTCCGCCGATCAGGTTCGAACGCGATTTCATGTGGCCGCTCTACGCGCGCACCATCGATGCCATCGGCGCCGTCGACCCCAACCACCTCTTCATCGTCGAGGGCCAGCTCTTCGGCGACTTCGGCACCACCGTGGTGCCGCTCCAGGCACCCAACCTGGTGTACTCACCGCACGAGTACACAGGCTCGCTGGTGCCACCAACCTTCGACGGCGACCATAGGGCGCTGGACGGCCACATCACGCAGGTTGCCGCCGAGGCAGCGCGCGTCCCGGCGGCGCTGTGGGTGGGTGAGTGGGGCATGTCGGCGTCGCAACCGAAGGCGACCGCGTGGATCGACGATGCCCTGAACGCCTTCGACGCCGCCGGGGCCGGGTGGGCCTGGTGGCAATGGCGTGAGGACTCGGGCTGGGGCATACGCGACACCGCGGGACACACCGACCTCACAGTGTTGAGGCACCTTGCGCGCCCCTACCTCGCGGCATCACCGCCGGGCGTGCGGAGCAGCGGGGCCGACGGGGTGGCCGGCAGGCTGACCGTGACCGTCGATGCATCGACCCCCGGCGGAGAGCTTGCCATCGCCTGGCCAACCCTCACCACGGGTCCGCCTCAGGTCACCGGGACATGCGCCGCGCCGGTTCGGTGGGACCCGGGGACAGACCGCATCATGGTCACGCTCGCCCCCGGCGCGGGCTGCACGCTGGGTGCGGTGGCCCAGGTGGCCGCGCCCTCCTGAATCCCCTCAGCGCCTGCGCAGCACGTCGGCAAGGGCGACCGCGCTGAGCGCGGCACCGGCGAAGACGCGCGGACCGAGCACCCGGTGACGCAGGTGAACGGCCAGCATCGCCGCGTTCGCTGTTGCCACCGTCGCCGCCAGGCCCACGGTGGCGTTGCCGGGCCGGCCACGCTCTGCGGCCGAGCTCGCGGCCAGCGCCAGCCACAGCCCGCCGAACGCCGCGCTGCCGAAGGCACGCGGCCGCGCGCGCCGGAACATCTCGCCGCGCTGGGCGAGGAACAGTCCCGTGTCAGCGGCGCCGGCGAGGGCTGCGCGAGTGGCCAGCTGCATGTGGCTTCCTCCGTGTCAGCCGGTGGGAACGCGCAGGAAGCTCTCGGCGCTGCGCCCCTCACCGAGGCTGTTGGTCTCAGCGTTGAGACGTGCCCATTCCCGGATCCGCTGGGAGAGGTCGTCCCAGTTGTCGTACTGGCTGGCGTGGCAGCGCAGCGCCTCAAGCTTGCGCTCGATGGTGTCGGTGATGTCGACCACGGTGTCCCCCTGCGTGGTGGCCATCAGGTAGACCTCGTCCACGGTGTGCGGCTCGAGGCCCTCCTTGTCGAGCAGCTCCATGTGGGCGAAGGGGTTGCGCGAGTCTGGGTACACCGCGCACAGCGCCGCCTCACCTGCCGCGCGATGGTCCGGGTGGCTGGCGAAGATGCGCTGGTAGTTGCGCTCGGGCGACTGGGTCACGACGCGCTGGGGCCTGCGCTGACGGATCACCCGGCTGATGTCGCGGCGCAGCTCGATGGTGGGCTCGACCCTGCCGTCGGGGTACCCGAGAAACGCGATCTCGCTGACGCCCACGGCGGCGGCGGCGGCCGTCTGCTCGCGGCGGCGCAGCTGCGCCACCTCCGCGCGGGTCACGCTGCGGTCCGAGCCGCCGGCGTCGCCATCGGTGACGATGCAGTAGGTGACGGTCCTCCCCTCCGCCGTCCAGCGCGCCGTGCTGCCCGCGCAGCCGAAGTCGCAGTCGTCGGGGTGCGCGACCACCACCAGGATTCGTTCGACGGAGTCAGCTTCGGGCACGGCTCCCGATGGTAGCTGAGGGTCCCAAGGCGGCGGTCCTACACTCGGGCGGGTGACGCGCCGACCGGTCGCCTCGCTGGCACTGCTGGTGCTCGCCGGTGCGCTGGCAGGCTGCGGCGACGCGGTCGACAATGCCGCGTTCGACTCGGCATACCACGCCATGAGCTCCGCGGAGGTCACGGTGCGCGGCACAGTGTCAGTGCTGCTCCCCGACGCGCCCGCCACCGGTGACGGACCACATCAGCGCTTCGACGTCGTCATCGACGGTGTCACCGTCGAGGTCGACCACAACCTCGCCCTCGCCCAACGGGTCCCGGTCACCGCGGGCGCGATCGTGGTCATCCACGGCCAGTTCGAGCCCGATCCCGGTCACCCGGTGATCCACTACACCCACCACGCCACCGGCTCGCACGAGGGCGGTTGGATCCAGGTGAACGGTTCAACGTACGAGTGACCCTATGCTGGGGTGATGCGCATCCCCACGATCTTCGACGTGACCTCAGCAGTGCGGACGCTGGCGCCCTCGTCGCGGCGGCGCCTGCCCATCAGTGACCGCGCACCGGACCCGGGGCTGTTCGGGCCGGGGTCGGTCACCTGGCGTGTGATGGCTGAGCCGGTGCTGATGCTGGGCGCCGGCCGGGCCCTGCTCATGCAGGCCGCCCACCCGCTGGTGGCCGAGGGCGCCATCGAGCACAGCACATACCGCACCGACCCGTTCGGCAGGTTCGAGCGAACCGTGGAGTGGGTGACGGTGGTGTGCTTCGGCACCACAGCGGAGGCGCGCCGGGCGTGCCGGCACGTGAACCGCCTGCACGGGGCGGTCGAGGGCTCGATCCGTGCCTCCCACGCCACCCGCGCGGTGCCCACCGGGTCTGCGTACAGCGGCCGCGACCCGGAGCTGTTGCGGTGGGTCCTCGCCACCTTCGTGGACACCATGCTCGTGGCCCACGACGCCTTCGTGGGCACCCTGGACACGGCTGCGCGCGACCGCTTCGTGCGTGAGTGGCACCCCGTGGCCGCGCTCATGGGCGTGCCGGCCGAAACCCTCTGGGAGACGCACGCCGAGCTCACCGCCTACGTTGCGTCGCAGCTGGTCGCGGGGGCCGGCTCAGCAGTCCCGGGCGACGGCTCGCGGCTGGTCGCCGAGACGGTCCTCAACCCGCCGGTGACTTCTGCGGCCATGCGACCGGCGTGGGCGGTGGTGACCTTCACCACCGTCGGCCTGCTGCCGGCCTCGACCCGCCGCGCCTACGGGATCCGCTGGACGGCCGTCCATGGGGCCGCTCACCGTGCCATCCAGACGTGGCTCCGCCGCAGCCGGGCCGCCGTGCCGCGACGCCTGAAGGTCTCGCCGGTCTACGACTGGGCCATGGCCCGTGCCGAGGACCGGCTGGCGGCGGCGGCCGGGGAGGTGGCCCAGCCCGCCTGAGCCGCCGTCATCTACACCATCGCCGCCTGGATCGTCACCAAGCTGGTGAGGATCAGCGCCACACCACGCAGCGGCGTCAACCGCGTCTGACCGGCCCCCTTCCCGGGGGCCCCGGCCGACCTGCCGGCCGGGCCTCCCTCCGTCACCGCCGCGCTTCCCGGTTGGCCGGCTGGGGGCGGCGCGGGCCACAATCGCCACGTAGGTGAGGAGAGGTCGCGGCATGGATGGAACCTCCGTGGTGATCAGTGGGGCATCGACCGGTATCGGCCGGGCAACCGCGCTGCACCTCGACGCGCTCGGCTTTCGCGTCTTCGCCGGGGTCCGTCGCGATGAGGACGGCGAGAGCCTGCGCGGCGACTCCAGCGACCGCCTGGTGCCGATCCGGCTCGATGTCACCGATCGCGAACAGGTGGAGGCGGCGGCTCGGCTGGTGGGCGACGCCGTCCAGGATTCGCGCCTGGCGGGGATCGTCAACAATGCCGGCATCGCCGTGGCGGGACCTGTGGAGTTCGTGCCGCTGGAGCGATGGCGCGCGCAGCTTGAGATCAACGTGCTTGGCGTGGTTTCGATGGTGCAGGCCTTCACACCGCTGTTGCGTCAGAACCGCGGTCGCATCGTGACCGTGGGCTCCCTGGGCGGTCGGCTGGCGCAACCCATGGCCGCCCCGTACTGCGCCAGCAAGCACGCCCTTGAGGCGATCAGCGACGCGCTGCGCCTGGAGCTCCGCCCCTGGGGCATCTCGGTCTCGCTGATCCAGCCGGGGGCCGTGAAGACCCCGATCTGGGAGAAGGGGCTGCAGGCGGGTGCCGACCTCCTCGGTGGTGCGCCGGCCGAGTGGCGCACCCTGTACGGAAGGGCGGTGGAGATCGCCAACCGGACGGTGATCCACCAGAACGAGACCGGCGTCGACGCCATCGAGGTGGCGCGGGCGGTCGAGAACGCGCTGCTGTCTGCGCACCCCCGCGCCCGCTACCCGGTGGGGCGGCAGGCCAGGCTGCTGATCCCCCTCTCGCGCTTCCTGCCGGACCGGCTCAAGGATGAGCTGCTGCTGCGCGTCAGTGGCCTGCCGCGCACCGCCGACGCCACTGCGGTCCCCGCCGCCACGCAGCACGAAGCCGCTCCCGCGCACGCCTGAGCGGTTGGACAACCCTGGCGGCGACAGCCACCATGGCGCGGTGCGCCAGCGCCGTGGAACCTTCAGCGGGGTGCGCGGCGTGCCCATCGCGCACCGCGAGTGGCTGCCGGCTGGGTCCGCTCGGGGCACCGTGGTCATCGCGCACGGCATCAACGAGCACGCGGGGCGCTACCAGCACGTCGCGCAGCGGCTGGTACGGGACGGCTGGATGGTCGCCGCGCCCGACCACCGCGGGCACGGGCTGTCCGGCGGCCGACGCGCCGCGGTGGAGCGCTTCGACGACTGGATCGCCGACCTCGACCGGTACATCCGTGACGTGCTCACCGGGGCGCCCCAGCCCCACTTCCTGCTGGGCCACAGCCTGGGCGGCCTGATCGCGGCCGTGTACGCCCTCCGCCACCAGGAGAGGCTGCAGGGCCTGGTGCTCTCGTCACCCAGCGTCCTGCCACCCGCTGCGATGTCAGCCACCACGGCGCGGGCGGGTCGGTTCCTGTCGCGGTGGGCCTCCAACCTGCCGGTCCTCCCGCTGCGACTGGACGCCGTCAGCCGCGACCCCCAGGTAGTCGACTCCTACCGCTCCGACCCGCTGGTGCACCGGGGCCGGGTGCGCGCCCGGACCGGCGCCGAGATCCTGCGCGCCATCGACGAGGTGCAGCGCGGCATCGGCCGCCTGCGCCTGCCCGTGCTGAGCGTGCAGGGCACCGTCGACCTGCTCGTCGATCCCGGCGCGGCACGGTGGGTCGATACCCACGTCGGGTCAGCGGATCACCAGCTGCGCATCTACGACGGCCTGTACCACGAGGTGTTCAACGAGCCCGAGCGTGACCTCGTGCTCGATGACGTGGCGCGTTGGCTCGATGCGCACGCTCCCGTGGCGGTCGCGCCGGGCTGACCCCGGTCAGGTGACGTGCGCACCCCGCGCGGGCGGAAGGTGCTCGAGCAGCTGCACTGTCGACGCGGCAACCTCGTCGACAGCCGCGTCGAAGGCCGCGCGGTTCGCCGCCGACGGGACCCTGTAACCGCTCACCTTGCGAACGAACTGGAGCGCCGCGGCCCGCACCTCATCGTCGGTTGGTTCGCCACCACGCAGCGTCTTGATGCTCCGGCACACGTCCGCAGTGTAGATATTCGTGCCGGACGGGCGATTCCGCTGGCGCCCTCGCATACGATGGCCACACCCGCGCCTGCGACGCCGTGAACGGTGATCTCCAACCGGACGAGAAGCGACAACTGGCATGACCGAACTCCACAGTCCCGGCGGTACGGTGCTGACCGTGGCGGACTGGATGGCGAGCCTCGATGACGAAGGCAGGCGGTTTGCCGACGCCGCGGAGGGCGGCCCAGCAGGTTCGCCCGTCCCCGGGTGCCCCGGCTGGGATCTCGGCGCGCTGGTACGTCACCTCGGGGACGTCCACCGCTGGGCGGCGACGATCGTCCGCGAGCGAAGGCGGGAGCGCCTGCGCCGCGACTTCGTCGGACCGCGTGAGTGGCAGGCGCTGCTGGCGTGGTACCGCGAGGGGCACTCGCAACTGCTCGAGGTGCTGGCGGCCAGCTCAGCCGCCGATGTCTTCTGGGCGTGGGGCGCGGCCCCCGACCCGCGGTCCTTCTGGGCGCGACGCCAGGCCCATGAGACCGGCATCCACCGGCTCGACGCCGAGCAGGCGGTGCGCGTCCCCGAGACGGCGATGCCGGCACGCATCGCCGCCGACGGTATCGATGAGTGGCTGATGCTGGCTCCGTCCCGCGTCGCCATGCCCGCCGGGCATGCACGGACGCTCCGCGTCTGCGCGAGCGACACCGGTGATGACTGGCTGGTGACCATGCGCCAGGACGGCCTGCTGGTCGAACATGGGTCAGACCGCGCGGGCGACTGCGCGCTCGACGGTCGCGCCGACGACCTCTTCGCGGTGCTGATGAATCGACGCGGCGTCGACACGGTCACGGTGAGCGGCGACGTCGATGTGCTGCGCGCCTGGCGCCAGCACGTCCAATTCCGGTGATCGAACCGGCCTGGACTCGCCCGGCCCTCCAGCCCGGGTTGGCGCGGCGGCCGAGCCGGGCGCCATCGAGGTCGCGGATCACGGCGCGACCTTCGGGAGGCGGTGCAGAGGCGATCGTCGGGTAGGGTACTGAGATGGTCACCGAGCAATCCGACAGCGTCCGCGTCGACGGCCTGCTCAACCTGCGCGACCTCGGCGGCCTTCCCCGCCGCGGCGGCGGCCGGACGCGCTTCGGGCGGCTGCTCCGCAGCGACTCGCCGCACAACCTCGACAGCGCCGGCGCCCGGGTGCTGGCTGACGCGGGGGTCAGCACGGTGGTGGACCTCCGCACCGAGTCCGAGCGGGCGGAGCTGCCCAACCGGCTGGCCACCGCCGGCCGGATCAACAGTGTCGCCGCCCCGATCTTCACCGACGAGGATGAGTTCCCCGCCGGCCTCACCACCGCATCCGACGTGTACTGCTGGTGGCTGCGCGACCTCGGTCACGGTGTCCGCGCCGCCATGGAGGCCATCGCCGACGCGACCACCGCACCGGTGCTGGTTCATTGTCACGCGGGCAAGGACCGCACCGGCGTGGTGGTCGCGCTCGTCCTGCTCCTGGCGGGCGTGGACGCGGAGGCAATCGCCGACGACTACGCGCTCAGTGGCGTCCAGCTCGCCGAGATGCTCGCTCGCGACCGGCTCAGCGCAGTCGAACGGGGCATGGACGATGTGCGTGCCGAACGGCTCTTCACCGTGCGGCGGGAGGCGATGGTCCAGACCGTCGAGCGCATCGGATCCGACCATGGCGGCGCCGCGAGCTACCTTGCCGGGATCGGTGTGAACGCGGTGCAACTCGATCGTCTGCGCAGTCTGCTCGTCGCACCGCGGTGGCCCGCGCACGACGACTCAGTCCCGCCCCCGGCTCAAGGTGGCGACCCCGATCGGATTTGAACCGACGATCTCCACCTTGACAGGGTGGCGTGTTAGGCCAGGCTACACCACGGGGCCGCGCGGAGCAGGATCATAGCATCGGGGTTTGCATCATCCCGGCGCTTGGCTACGCTCCCGCCATGCCACGCCGCCACCGCGTCGACGAAGCCTCCGCGGGTGGTGTGCTCGCGCGGCCCTCGGCCGATGGCTGGGAGGTGTGCCTGGTACGGGCAGACCGTTACTGGGGACTGCCCAAGGGTCACATCGAGCCCGGTGAGACGGCTGCTCAGGCCGCGCTGCGGGAGATGTCCGAGGAGTGCGGCGTGGCCCTCGCAGCGCTCGAGCTGGTCACCGGCCTCTCGTCATCGGAGTACGTCTACCGTCGAGGTGGGAGGCTGATCCTCAAGCGGGTGGAGCACTTCCTTGTGACCGCCCCCGCAGGTGCCACCGCGACCGCACAGCCCGGCGAGATCGACGAGGTGGAATGGCTCAGCTTCGAGCAGGCGCGTGAGCGCGCCAGCTTCGCGGACACCCGCACCGCGCTCGACGCGGCTCGCCGGGAGCTGGCGGAGCCGGCCGGCTGACCGGCTGCCCACCAGCGGCTCCCTACAATCGTCTGACGTGCAGCTCTTCGACACTGCGACCGGCGCGCTCACCACGCTGACCCCGCGCGATGGTCGCGTCGGGATGTACGTGTGCGGCATCACGCCATACGACGGCGGCCACCTCGGCCACGCCTTCACGTACCACACCTTCGATGTCATCGCGCGACGCCTGCGGGCGGATGGCGTGGAGGTGCGCAGCGTGCGCAACGTCACCGACGTGGACGACGACATCCTGCGCGTCGCGCGCCAGCGGGGCGTCGACTACCGCAGCCTGGGAGAGCGCGAGGCACAACGCTTTGATCGCGACATGGCTGACCTCGGGTTGCTCGAGGTCGACGCCTCACCACGGGCCAGCGCTCGCGTGCCGGAGATGGTCGACTGGGTGCGCCGCCTCATCCGCAACGAGGCCGCTTACGAATCCGAGGGATGGGTGTACTTCGACGTGGCGCGCTTCGCGCAATACGGCGCGTTGAGCGGCCTCGACGTGGAGAGCATGGTTCGCCTGTCGCGGCAGCGTGGCGGCAACCCCGACGATCCCCGCAAGCGACGCCCGCTCGACTTCGTCCTCTGGCAGCCGTCGCTGCCGGACGAGCCCCGGTGGCCGTCACCCTGGAGTGACGGTCGTCCCGGTTGGCACATCGAGTGCACGGTGCTCGCCACCAACGAGCTCGCCCTGCCCATCGACGTCCACGGTGGAGGTGACGACCTCATCTTCCCCCACCATGAGTCGGAGATCGCGCAGGCGGTGTGCGCCGGCGTGTCTCCCTATGTGCGCCACTGGGTGCACGTCGCCATGGTCGGATACCGAGGCGAGAAGATGAGCAAGTCACTGGGCAACCTGGTGTTCGTTCGCGAGCTGCTCGATCGAGCGCCGGCGTCGGTGATCAGGCTGCTGCTCTCTGCCCACCACCATCGCACCGCCTGGGAGTACGACGACGCCGAGCTGGAGAGCGCCCGCTCGCGGTGGCTCGCCTACCGTGCCGCGGCCGGCAGCGGCGCGACCTTCACGGCCAGCACCGCGCAGGCGGTGCACGACGACTTCATGAGCTGCATCGACCACGACCTCGACACACCGGGGGCGCTGGCGGTCCTCGACGAGCTCATCGCTCGCCCACCGGTCGCGGCGCCACCACGCGATGCCGAGGTGACCGCAGCGCAACTGATGGGACCGCTGCTCGACGTTGTCGGCGCGCCCATCGGCGCCGTCTGAGACGGCGCCCGCTTACGCGGTCAGGCGGGATTCCGAGGAGCGCTGCGCGGCAACCTCCTCGGCGATGTGGTTGACGAAGAAGCGATGGAACAGCTCGCGCTGGTCCTTGTCGACCTGGCCTCCAACGGCAAGCCCGGCGCGGCGCCGGGCGATCCACGGCGGCACCCCGCGGGCGATGACGTTGGAGTTCACACGCACATCCACGAGTGCGTCGTCCTCGTCCTCGTTCACCGTCAGGGCCACCTTGATGCTGATGCCGGTGCTCTCGATCAGCTTCCAGCTGCGCTCATACCGGCGGCGGCGCTGGTGATCGAAGATGACCTTCACAGCCGCCTCGGTCTTGACGGTCTCACCGTCGCGAGCCACCCTGCGCAGCAACTGCTCGACCTCGGAGCCGATCTCGTCGGCGACCCAGCTCACCAGCGACGGTCCGCGGTTCTCCAGCTCGGGAAGCGCGCCGAGCTCGGTGTCTGGTCCCATCGCGCTGATCGTGCCGGCGTGGCGACGGCAGTACTGGATGCCGCCCACCTCCGCCCAGTGATCGGGACAGAAGGCGATGGTGCACGCGCGGCCCCGCCGATCGAGGTACGCGCACTTGATCGCCGTCTCGTTGGCGCAGCCGCGCTCCGAACATGGGAGCGTGCCGACAGGCGAGGCGAACTCGGTGGGTGGACGGCGGCGGAACAATGGCATGGTGCACGCCGGGTGGCGCGCCCTGATCCTACCGCGTGCCCTGTGACATCTCCCCAACAAGGCCGTGTCGCAATGCCGTGACGAGGCGGCGCACATCATCCATGAGCAAACCGAACTGCTCAAACGTCAGCGATTGCGGGCCGTCGCTCAAAGCCTGGTCGGGCGACGGGTGCACCTCGATGAGCAGGCCGTCGGCGCCGGCTGCCACCGCGGCCAGCGCCATCGCCGGCACCAGGTGCCGGTGTCCCGTGGCGTGCGAGGGGTCCACCACCACGGGCAGGTGCGAGAGAGAGCGCACCAGTGGAACCGCGGAGAGGTCGAGTGTGTTGCGCGTGGCGTTCTCGAACGTGCGGATCCCACGCTCGCAGAGCACCACGTCGGGGTTGCCGTGCGCCACGATGTATTCGGCGCTGAGCAGCCACTCCTCGACGGTGTTGCTCAGGCCCCGCTTGAGCAGCACCGGCTTGCCCGCCTCCCCCACCGCCTCGAGCAGGCTGAAGTTCTGTGCGTTGCGCGTACCCACCTGGAGCATGTCGGCGGCCTCGGCCACGACGGCAACGTCCCCCGGTGTCAGAACCTCCGTCACCACCGGCAGACCGGTCTCGTCGCGCGCGCGGCGCAGGTGCTCGAGCCCCTCAGCCCCGAGGCCGCGGAACGAGTACGGCGAGCTGCGCGGCTTGTACGCGCCCCCGCGCAGCAACCTGGCGCCTGCTGACGCGACGCTGGTCGCCGTCTCGACGAGCTGTGCCTCGCTCTCGACTGCGCACGGCCCGGCGGCGACCGTCAGCGAGCCGTCGCCGATGCTGACACCGCCGACGTTCACCACCGAACGCTGGGGATGCCATTCGAGCCCGACCATCTTGTACGGCTTGCTCACCGGGATGGCATCGACGACACCGGGAAGCGCGACGACCGCATCGCGGATCGCCGCGGGGTTGCTCCCCAGCACGCCGATCGCCAGCCTGTCGGCGCCCGGTAGCTCGATGGGCCTGTAGCCGCGCTCGCGCACGTGCTCCACGACGTTGGCGATCTCTGCGGGCGTCGCCTGCGCGCCCATGATGATCAACACCTCAGCTGTTCCAGCGCCACGCCGCCAGCACGGCCTGCAGACCGGCGAGCTGGTCGGTGAACGCGAACTGGGAGGTGTTGAGCACGATGTCGAAGGTGCTGCCGCGGTGGTTGATGATCATGTCCTGGCTCTCACCCGGTGTGCTCTGGATGTCGCGGTCGTAGGTGATGAACTGGCCGGTGGCACCGTCGATGGTGAACGACCGTGCCGAGCTGAGGTTGGTCGCGCCGTTGTTGGCGACGCTCTGTAGGTAGGTGGGAACCTGGTCATCGGGCACCGGCGACGGCAGAAGGAGCACGTTGATGTTGGCGGTGACGTCGTTGACGTTCGGCTGGACATTGCCCGGCGGCGGCTGCTCGACGAGCATCTCCACCCTGCCGTTGGCACTGAACTTGGCCACCTCAGCCGGGTCGCCGAGCCGGTCGGTCCACCTCGACGGCACCACCGTCGAGAACCTTTCGGTGCGCAGGGGCATGCCCCCGAGCGGTGTGGGTGTGGGGCTCTGTGGGCTGGGGAGGACGGTGGCGGGCGGCGTCGCCGGCGCGCCACAGGCCGTGAGCATCCCGCCGACCACCGTCACGACGAGGGTGGCATGTCGGGCTCGGGTCACGGCAGTCCTCCCTGGTTGGAGCGCGGCGGTGGCCCAGTCTAGTGTCGTCCCGATGCGCCACGGTCTCGGCGGCTGCCGGCGTCGCGCGACCGGGCACAATCGGGCGGTGGCCCAGTTGACCGTCGCCCGAGTAGGCCCCGTCGACATGGCAGCGTTGGAGCGGCTGCTCGACACCGACCCCGTCGCCAACGTGTACCTGCGCAGCGAGCTGCGTCTGCTCGGCACCGGCGCCCCGTGGTGGTGTGTCTCCGACAGCGGCGAGATGCGCGGCGCAGTGCTCGCCGGCGCGCTGACGGTGCCGTTCCTTCCCGACACCGGGGATGCGGTGCGCCTCGCCGAGGCCATCCGCACCGCCACGCCGCCGCACCTCATGGTGGGACCGAGGGACGCGGTGCGCGCTCTGCACGCGAGCCTCCAGCCTCCCCGGGGGGCGCGCGAGATCCACGATCCGCAGCCGGTGATGGTGGTCGACCGTCGGCGGCTGCGCATCCTCCCGCCCGGTCCGATACGTCGGAGCACGCGCCGCGACGTCGACGCGCTCGCCGCGGCAGCGGCGATCATGCACCGCGAGGAGCTCAGTGCCGACAGCGCACCTCCCGATGCCAGCGCCTGGCGGGCGCGCATGACCCAGCTGGTCGACCGCGGCTGGAGCTGGGTGTGGAGGGAGAATGGCCAGGTCGTGTTCAAAGCGGAGCTCAGCGCCTGGACGCCGGACGTCGCGCAGGTGCAGGGGGTGTTCACCGGGCCGGCTCGCCGGGGCCGGGGAGTGGCCACGGCCGGGATGACGGCGCTGTGCTCGCTGTTGTTGGAGGAGGTGCCGCTGGTGACCCTGTACGTCAACGGGTACAACGCGGCTGCGCTCCGCGTCTACGGGCGCGTCGGTTTCGAGCAGCAGGGCGAGTTCGCCACCGTGATGTACTGAGGTGGGGGAGCCATGATCGAGGCCAGCGCCACCGCGACCCTGCCGGTCCCGCCCAAGGCGGCATTCGCCGTGGTCAGTGACATCCCCAACGCCGACTGGTTGCCTGCGGTGCGCGGTGTCAAGCACATGGGCGGTCCCAAGCGCGGCGTGGGGGCGCGTTTCGAGGTCGAGGCCGGGCTGGTGGGACGTCACCTCCGCGGCGTGCTGCGGGTGAAGGAGATGGACGAGCCGCGCATCATGGTCCTGGTGCTCGAGGAGGGCCTCGACCTCACAGTCACCATCGAGGTCAGCCCGGCGAGAGGAGGATCCCGGTTGCGGGTCGAGGCTCGCTACTCCGTCGGCGGGGCCTTCGGTGGCGCGGTGGAGCGCGCCAGCCAACCGGCGGCCCGGCGCGAGGTGGCCCGCGCCGTGGAGCAGCTGGCTGCCCGCTTCGGTCGTGAAGGCGCGCCTCCCGCTCGCGGGCCATGACCACGCGGTTCCCTGACGACACCGAGCTGGATGCCATCGCCGCCCAGGTCAGGTCCGTCAGACCCCTCCCGGAGGCGGAGCTGGTCGTCCTCCTCGAGAGGGCGCGTAGCGCCCCGTCAGAGCTGACCACCGGCCGGCTGGTCGAGCAGCACCTCGCCGCGGTGCTCGACGCCGTGCTGGCGCGGCGCGGCCAGGGCGTCGACCTCATGGACCTCTACCAGGAGGGGTCCATCGCCGCCACCGTCGCGGTGGGGGAGTTCGCCGCGCGCGGCGGTGCCCCGGCGGCGCTGCGCGGCTACGTCGCGCGGGTGGTGGACACCTTCCTCGACGACGTGATCAAGCGCGAGGCGGCGCAGAAGCTCGCGGATGCGCTGCTCGTCGAGCAGGTGAAGCTCCTCGAGGCTGCCGAGGTGCTGGTTCGCCGCCGGCTCGAGCGAGAGCCGACGACGCTCGAGCTCGCCGCCGCCCTGGAGTGGACCCCTGAAACAGTGGAGGTGGTGCGGGCCGTGTTGCACACCGCCCGCGAGGCATATGACACCGAGATCGTCGACTTCCTCGATGACGCCGACGACGCTGAGGGCGACGGCACCTCGGCCACGTGACCGCTTTGTCCGTCGGGCGTCCGGGAGCACCCGCCTAAGATCCACCGTCATGGGGGGACAACGGGCAGGGGGCGCGCGCACCCATGGCGGGCTCGGTCGCTCGGTGTTGGTCATCGCCGAGGACCCAGAGCTCGCCGTCGCCCTCCGCGATCGGCTGGATCGTGCCTACGTCACCGTGCTCGACATCCGGCCGTCCGAGGCCGATGAGGCGATTCGCGATCGGCACGCCTGCCCGTGGATGGTCGTCGGCACCGTGAGGCAGATCACCGACGAGGCGCTGCGCGCCCTCGCTCGCAGGCCGGTGCTCCTGCTGTGGCTGGGCACCGCTCCCGCGCAACTGCCGCGGCACGCGCGATCGCTGCTCCGCTACTCGGAGGTCGCCGCGGCACTGGAGGAGGCCATCGCCGCCGACGTGGGAGGCATGCGGCTCGCCCCCGGGTGCGGGCTGCAGATGCCCGACGGATGCCACGCGGCCGACGACGCCCTGGAGGTGCTGGTCGGCGGCCACCCCCATCCCGTCTACGCGGAGGCGCGGCACTTCCGCGCCGTCGGGACCACCCTGCGAACGCATGGCGTCGCGTTCAGCCTGGCGCGCACGGCCTCTGCGGGCGCCTCGCTGGTGACCACCGCGTGATGCGTGCGAATGCCGAGGTGCTGATCCTCGAGGACGACGCCGAGACCCTGGACGCGCTTCGCGTCCACTTCTCGCGCAAGCGGTTCCACCCGCTGGCCGCACGGAGCGCGGCACATGCGCTGGCGGCGCTGCGCAACAACGCGGCGTCGACAAGGCCGGTGCTCGCGGTGGTGGACTGGGACCTCTCCAAGGCGCCCGACCAGACGCTGACCAGCGGGGACGTGCTCGGCGTGCTCGCCCGCGACCTGGCCGACTGCCTGACCATCGTGTACTCCGCCAACATCGACTCGTTCCGCGTGCGCAGCGAGATCCACCGCGCGCATCCCCGCGCCTGGCTGCACGACAAGCGCGACGGGGACCTCTCGCTGATCGAGCGTGTGCAGCGAATGCTGGATGCCGTGGTGGAGGACCTGCGCATCACCGACGGTTGCGTCGTCGTGCACGCGCCGAGCATGGCCGAGCATCACCATCGCGAGGCGGTTCGCCTGGTGATGCACTACCCCGAGATGGTGACCCTCCACTCCGACACGGCAACCAAGGCGGTGCGGCGGTTCGGCGATTGGTTGGACGCGCGCCAGTCGCGCGTGGCAGTGATCAGTCACGGCAAGCGCCGGTACCGACTGGCTCTGCGTCCGTGAACCTCGCCACCGGGGAGGTGGCCGATCTCCCGCTGTCCGCCGCGCTGCTTGACGGCCACACCGTGCTCGCGACGACGCCCGAGTGGGACGGTGCTCAGCCCGGGGCGGTCACCTACCGCGCGCGCCGTGCCTGCCTGGTGGTCAACACGGGTGACGCAGTCGACCCGGCGTGGGGTCACCTCATCGATGCGCTCTTGGAGGAGCTCGACGACACCGCCCGCGCCGTTGCTCACCGTCAGGCACTGCGCGTGCGCATGCTCTCGACATCGCTCCGTGTCGTCGTCGGACGGGCCGCAGAGGGGTGCGGCCTCAGCACCGACGCGCTCGAGCACGCGTGCGCCGGTATCGCCGCGCGCACCGCCCTGGAGGTGTCGATCGTCGAGGGCGCGCGGTTCGCCCTGCTCGCGCCCGCGGTGGCCGCGCTCGTGCTGGTGCAGGTCGCCGGCAACGCCGAACGACATGACGGCGCGACCGCCCTCACCCTGCGGACCTCGCCCCATGCGTTCTCTGTCGAATGGCGCCGGGCGGGTGGTGGCTCTCGCAGTCGCAGCGCACGTCGTCGTGATGATCGAGCACGGTGGGGCCTCGGCTTCGCTCGCATCGCGGCCGACTCGCTCGGCGCTGTGCTCCATCCGCCCGTCGACGGCGACGGCGAGGCCCGCGGCGCGATCCTGGAGTGCGGCCTCGACAGGCTGGCACTTCCACTCGCCCTGCTCCGCGACGGAGCGGTGGTGAAGGCAACGCGTGGCTGGGACGAGGAGACATCGCTGCTTCCCGGCCGAACGGTGCCGGCCGGCCGGGTGGCCCAGTGCGTCAACGCGGCCTCCAGTCGGCCCGGGACCGTGGTCCGGGTCGATGGCTGGAGCGCGAGGCAGTGCGCCCGGGGGACGTGGGTGGCCATCCCGCCGGACGGCGTCGTCGACCGCGCACGCGACCTCCTCGACGGACTGGCGCATGAGCGCGCCCTCTGGGAGGGGGTCCCGGAACCGGCGCGTTCACGGATCGCGGCCCGCGCCGCGATCCTCGGGTCACTGCTCGGCGTCCCACTCGAGCGCGTTCCCGCAGACACCTGGAACCGTAGGGCTGGCGACGTGGCTCGGGCATACGGACTGAGCATGTCCCTGCCTCATGTCGACGGAACCGGTGCGGTGGACCCGCGCATCGCCCTGTTCCTTGCGGCTCACCTGGGCGCGTCCATCGACGCGGACGGCGATGAGCTGCGCCTTCACATCCGCCCCGACCGTCGCCGCGACCCCCTGGCCCTGGCGCTCGCCCAGGGCGGTGAGGTGCTCACTCTGCGCTGACCGCCCTCACCGGGGGGGCATCAGCGCGGCGTGTTCGTCGCGCGGCGCCCACCAGTCGGCTGGTTCGGCGTTGTACGTCGCGTCCCGGTGGAGGGCGCGGACCACGGTCTTGATGTTGCCGCGTACGTTGAAGTCACCGACCACCTCGCAGTAGCGCGGCGCGAGGAGGCCGACGAGGTCCGACAGGATCCCATTGACCACGTCCTCGTGGAAGACGCCCACGTTGCGAAAGGCGTTGACGTACATCTTCAGCGACTTGAGCTCGACGCAGCGCGGCCCCGGCACGTACCGAACGTGGATGATCGCGAAGTCAGGGAAACCGCTGCGCGGACAGAGGCAGGTGAACTCGGGCAGGGTGAACTGGATGGTGTAGTCGCGCTGCGTGCTGCGGTTGTCGAACGCCTCCAGCAGCTCGCGCGGATGACGGTCCTCGCTCATGCGGGCGCGCCCTGCAGCCTGCGCGCCGGGCTGCCTGGGGTGAGCACGTACCAGCGACGCAGGGGGGCGAGCACGACGACCGCGAGCGCTGTCATCCAGGCCTTGCCGAGCACCTGCCCACCCAGGAGGGAGAGCGAGCCGAAGGCGATGGACAGGAAGACCAGCGAGTCGACGACGCAGCCGATCAGGTTGGCGGGGATGAGCGCGAGCACCCAGCCCCGGCGCAGCAGCGGCGTGTAGACGAGGAAGTCGGCAAGTTCCGACGAGAAGAACGCCAGTCCGCTGGCCAGCGCCAGGGCCGGCGAGACGCCGGCCGATACCAGCGCCCCGGCGACGACGGCGGCGATGGACAGCCAGCGTCCCAGGATGTTCTGCACGAGGTCGCGCAGGGTGAAGGCGATCCCCACGAAGTAGACCGCGGCGGGGGCACGGAGGCCGAAGCCGACGGGTACGAGACCGAACCGCTGCACTGCCCAGTTGGCCGCGAAGATGACCGCGATGTAGGCACCGAGGGCAACCAGGCCGGCGGCGGTGCGCAGCGACACGGCGGGCATGGGGCCCAAGGGTAGCCGCTCACGCAGGGCGGACAGCTCAGCTGACCGTTGCGACCTCGCTCGGTGCTGGCGTCTCGACCACCAGCTCGCCACCCCGCGCATCGACGTGTGCGGTGTCGCCATCCCGCAGCCGCCCTTCCAGGATGGCCATGGCCAGCGGGTCCTGCAGCCGGCGCTGGATGACACGCTTCAGGGGACGTGCGCCGTAGGTCGGGTCATGACCCTCGTCGACGAGGAGGTCGAGCGCCGGAGAGCTGATCTCGATGGTGATCGCGCGGCTGGCCAGGCGCGCGCGCAGGTTCTGCAGCTGGATCTCGACAATGTGACGCAGCTGCGCGCGGCTCAGCCGGGAGAAGACGATCACGTCGTCGACGCGGTTGAGGAACTCCGGCCGGAAGTGCTGGCGCAGCTCGGCGAGGGCTTGTTCACGCACCCTGTCGTGCTGGGCGCCGTCTGCCTCGGGGGGCATCTCTGCAATCAGGTGCGAGCCGATGTTGCTGGTCATGATGACCACCGTGTTCCTGAAGTCGACGGTGCGTCCCTGTCCGTCGGTGAGCCGGCCGTCGTCGAGAAGCTGGAGAAGGATGTTGAAGACATCCTGGTGCGCCTTCTCGATCTCGTCGAGGAGCAGCACGCTGTACGGCCGGCGACGCACCGCCTCGGTGAGCTGGCCGCCCTCGTCGTAGCCGACGTACCCGGGCGGCGCCCCCACCAGCCGCGACACCGAATGCCGCTCCATGTACTCCGACATGTCGATGCGCACCATCGCCTGCTCGCTGTCGAACAGGAACGTTGCCAGCGCACGCGCGAGCTCCGTCTTGCCGACACCCGTGGGCCCAAGGAAGATGAATGACCCGATGGGACGGCTGGGATCGCTCAGCCCAGCGCGTCCGCGCCGCACCGCGGCGGCGACGGCGGCGACGGCGTCATCCTGCCCGACCACGCGCTCGTGGAGCCGTTCCTCGATGTGCAGGAGCTTCTGGGTCTCGCCCTCGAGCATCCGGCTGACGGGGATGCCGGTCCACCGGGCGACGACGGCGGCGATGTCGTCCTCGTCGACCTCCTCCTTGAGGAGCGGGACGGTGCCCTGCAGCTCGGTGAGCCGCTCCTGCTCGGCCTGCAGGCCGCGCTCCAGCTCGGCGAGGGTGCCGTAGCGAAGCTCCGCCGCGCGGCCGAAGTCCGCGGCCAGCTCGGCGCGCTCGGCGTCGTGGCGCAGCTCCTCCGCGCGCCTCTTGATGTCGCGGATGGCACCGATGGCACCCTTCTCCTGCTGCCAGCGTTCGCGCATCTGCGTGGCGCGCTCCTGGAGGTTGGCGAGCTCGCGTTCGAGTGCGGCGAGCCGTTCGCGTGAGCCGGCATCGGTCTCCCGGCGCAGGGCCTCGCGCTCGATCTCGAGTTGGCGCACGTCGCGTTCCACGGTGTCGAGCTCGGTCGGCATCGAGTCGATCTCGATGCGCAGTTTGGAGGCCGCTTCGTCGACGAGGTCGATCGCCTTGTCGGGTAGGAAACGGTCGGTGATATAGCGGTCCGAGAGCACCGCGGCGGCGACGATGGCCGCGTCCTTGATGCGCACGCCGTGGTGGACCTCGTAGCGCTCCTTGAGCCCACGCAGGATGCTGACAGTGTCCTCCACGCTCGGCTGATCGACGACGATGGGTTGGAACCGCCGCTCGAGGGCCGCGTCCTTCTCGATGTGCTTGCGGTACTCATCGAGCGTGGTGGCGCCGATGCAACGCAGCTCACCGCGGGCCAGTGCGGGCTTGAGCATGTTGCCCGCGTCCATGGCACCTTCGGCGGCACCCGTGCCGACCAGCGTGTGCAGCTCGTCGATGAACAGGATGACCCGGCCGTCAGATCCTGTGACCTCGGCGAGAACCGCCTTGAGCCTGTCCTCGAACTCGCCGCGGTACTTCGCCCCGGCGACCATCGCGCCGAGGTCGAGCGCCACCACGCGACGGTCACGCAGGCCCTCCGGTACATCGCCGGCGGCGATGCGCTGGGCCAGGCCCTCGGCGATGGCCGTCTTGCCGACGCCGGGCTCGCCGATGAGCACCGGGTTGTTCTTGGTACGGCGGCTCAGCACCTGGATGACACGGCGGATCTCATCGTCACGGCCGATGACGGGGTCGAGCCGGCCGGCGCGCGCCGCGTCGGTGAGGTCGCGGCCGTACTTGCCGAGGGCGTCGTACTTGTCCTCGGGGTTGGGATCGGTTACCCGCTGCGAGCCCCTCACAGCCGCCAGGGTCGCGTAGACCCGGTCGGGAGTGACGCCGGCACCGCTCAACAGCCGGTGTGCCTCGCCACCCTTACGGCCCGTCAGGCCGAGCAGCAGGTGCTCCGTCGACACGTACTCGTCCTTGAGCCGCGACATCTCGTCGAAGGCCGCCATGAGGACCTCGCGGAGCGCGTCACCGACCGCCGGCTCGCCACCTCCGAACTGTTTCGGGCGCGCGTCAAGCTCGCTCTCCAGCCTCGCCGCCAGCGGGTGAGGAGGTACCTCGAGGCGCTGCAGCAGGGCTGGGACCAGTCCGTCGTCCTGGCGCAGAAGCGCGAGCAGCAGGTGCTCGGGCTCGACCCGCGCGTGCTGCATCGCCGAGGCAGCCTGCTGGGCCGCCTGCAGGGATTCCTGGGAGCGCTCGGTGAATCGGTCAAGTCGCATGCTGATGTGATACCCCGGCGGCCGCCATGCAAATCGGCCTCCGGCGGCGGCGATCGCCACCGTGGGATCGACTGTCCTGGCGTACCATGCGACTGGTCTCGATGCCGTCCGTGCTTCGCCGCCCAAGAACGCTCGCGATCCTCGTCATGCTGGCGACGATCAGCACGCTCGCGCTGATCAGCGGTCGCGCCGGCCCCACCACCACCGCCCGTGCCCACGACGCCGCGATCACCGGCGCCGACCTGGCGCGCGCGCCCTGGTATCGGATGAAGGTGCTGCGCACGCCGGTGCGCTTCGTCGCGGCGGCGGCGCCGCTCACCCCGCCCGCCGTCCGCGCGCGCGGCGGCATCCTCGTGGACATCGATTCGAACGTGATCCTCTGGGAGCAGGACGCGCACGCGCAGCTGCCTCCGGCGAGCACCGCGAAGGTCCTCACCGCCCTCGTGGCGCTGGAGAACCTCGCCCCCTCGGCCGCCGTCACGGTCACCTCCGACGTGGTGCGCCTGGGCTGGGACGAGAGCCGCATGGGCCTCGCCGCCGGCCAGACCCTCACCGTCGCCGAGCTGTTGACCGGGATGCTGCTGGTCAGCGGCAATGACGCCGCCGGTGCGCTCGCCCGCGACACGGTCGGGACGGAGCGATTCGTCGGGGCGATGAACGCACAGGTGACCGCACTCGGCCTGAACGACTCCCACTTCACCGGCCCCGTCGGCCTCGACGACCAGTGGGAATACTCGTCGGCGTACGACCTGGCGGCGATCGCCACCGCGACCGTGCGCGCGTTTCCGCTGTTCGCGCAGATCGTGGGCCTGAGGACAGCCGATCTCGCCGCGACCCGCGGACATCCCGAGTTCGTGCTGCAGTCGATCAACCAGCTGCTCGGCATGTACGCTCCCGCGGTCGGCATCAAGCCCGGCTGGACGGGGAACGCCGGGTACTGCGAGGTTGCCATGGCAGTGCGTGGCGACCACCGCCTGGTCTCGGTGTTGCTCGACGCGCCCTACAGCTACAGCCAGTCGCGTCACCTGCTCGACTGGGGGTTCGGCCAGGAGGGCCTGCCCTCGACGCTGCCCACGCCCGCGCCGGCACCGAGGCCGTCGCCGCGTGGCTGACATCGAACCCGCCCCGACCCGGCTCACCGTGGTCGGCAGTGGCGACGCGTTCAGCGGCTGCGGCTGCAACTCGGCCTACCTTGTCGACCGCCGCGTGCTCGTCGACTGCGGCGCGCCGGTCCACGCCCTGCTGCCGCGCGCCGGCATGGCGGTGACCGACATCGACGTTGTGCTGCTCACCCACTTCCACGCCGACCACACCTACATGCTGCCGATGTTGCTGGGAGCGCGCGCGTTCATCGACCAGCCCCGGCCGGGGCTGGTCATCGGCGGTCCCCCCGGCACGCGGGAGTACGTCCTGCAACTCCTGCTCACCGGCTACGGGCGCCACCTTGTCGAGATCATCGAGGACCGTCTTCAGCTCAACTGGCTGGTGCTGCAGGATGGTGCGACGGCGGCGGTCCAGGGGTACACCCTGCGAGCCCACGCGGTGATGCACAGCACGGGACCGTCGCTCAGCTACACGGTGCAGCGAGCCAGGGGGGCGGTCATCGGGTTCAGCGGTGACAGCTCGCTCTGTGCGGGTCTGCGGCGCGCCATCGCATCAGCGGACCTGATGGTGTGCGAGTGCACCGGCTGGGACGGCCCAATCGATGGTGGTCATCTCTGGCGCGGCGAGCTGGAGCGGCTGATCGCCGAGTACCCGGGGACGCGTTTCCTGCTCAGCCACCTGCGCCGGCGCGGCCCGGTCGCGGGCGCCATGCTCGCGCACGACCTGCTGTCCCTCGACATCAGCCCGCCACCGGAGCGGGCGGCGTCAGGGGGCGGCGGCCCGGGGCGCACCTCCGCCGCGGCTCAGCCGGGGCACCAGTAGCGCGACCCGCCGCCACGCGCGCTTCAGACCAGCGTCGTCTGGGTGCCCTCCCGCCGGTGAGTAGAACGTCCGATCGCTGATGGCGGCGATGTCAGCCAGGCCGGCGGCGAACCGCACCCGCCAGGGGACCGTCCCGTCGCCGGGGACCGCGGCCACGATCCGCTCGGTGTACTCGTCGAAGGTCAGGGTCCGGTCACGGGGCACGCCGAGCCAGCGGCCCACCAGCCCGACGCGACGCCACACCCCGCGGACGTTGCGAGGCCCGAGGAACCATGCCGCGAACATCCCGGTCACCGCGAGGAGAGCGAGCAGGCCACCACCCAAACCGACCAGCACGCTGCGCCCACGCCCGGGTGCGGAGGTGCCCGCGCCGTTGACCGCCGGGGCGCTCGACCGCGCCGTCTGCGACGGGGAGGTCGCCGGCGGGGTCGGCCCGGTGCCGGTCGTTCCGACCGCGCCCAGGCTGCCGCGTCCGAAGGGCTGGTAGTCGCCGGCCTGCGAGGGAGGGGTGGGCTCGAACGGGATCCAGCCGTAGCGCGGGAAGTACGCCTCCACCCAGGTGTGGGCGTCGTTGCTTGAGACTGTCCAGCGGCTCTCCGAGGCGACCCGCCGCGCCGCCGCATTGGGTGCGGTGCCCGGGCCGTAGCCGTTGACCAGACGCGACGGGATGCCGACGGCTCGCAGCATGGCGCCCATGGCGGCGGCGTAGTACTGGCAGTAGCCCGCGTGGGTGACCGTCAGGAAGTAGGTCACAGGCCAGGTCTGGGTGACCGGTGGAAGCGGCGGCGGCGACAGCGTGTAGCGGAACAGCCGCGGGTTGCGAAGAGTCGCCTCGATCGTGGTGGCGGCGTCGTAGGGGTTGGTGACGCCGCGGGTCCACTGCAGCGCCACCGCGCGGATCGCGGCTGCTCCGTGGGTGCCGTCGTTAGCGAGGCCGAGGAAGTCGCGGGTGATCAGGGCGGGGTAGGACGTGCCCGCTCGGCGAAGCTGGTCTGCCGACGCCGTGGACTCCGTCGCCGTCGTCGTGAACGTGGTGCCGATCACCTGGCGCAGTGCCTGCACGCTGTCGACGGTGAGCAGCTGTCCATTGACCTCCGAGCCGCTGAGGCCATCGACCCGCGACGGCACGCCGGTCGCGTCGGGCTCGCCGGCGAACGGCAGCGTGTTGGTGTCGGAGGTGTCGTCGATCATGCTGATGGTCAGCGACACGCGCGCACGCTGCGCCCCAACCCCGCCGTCGGCGATGTCGCGATCGCGCGGGATGAGCCCCGGCGTGTCGACGATCACCTCGGTGTCGTCGCCGTTGTCGTTGGCACTCTGCGCGGGCAGGAAGTTGCCGGCGGCGAACACGCTGTCGGTCTCCATGCGCAGGTACGCCCCGCTGGACAGGCTGGACGTGTAGGTGAGGACCGGGCTGTCCGAGAGCGACAGCGCCCCGCCGGGGATGGTCGCAGTGTTGAAATGCACTGTCGCGCCACCACCGCTCGCGCCTCCGCCGTGGTGGCTCCCCTTGCCGGCCCCGGCATCGACGCCGCCGCCGAAGAGCCGGCCGGAGATGTCGGTGCTGCTGAGCGGTGGGATGACCAGCGCCAGGACGACAACCAGCGCGGCGCCGAAGAGGGCTGCGGTGGCGAAGCGGCCGCCTGTGCCGGGCAGGACGCTCACCCGGCGCTGCCGCCAGCTGTCGTTGAGCCGCTCCAGGTTGACCGCGGCGACGAGCATCAGCGCGGTGGCGGCAGCCAGTGCCGCCGGGACGGTGAGGCCAGTGGTGGACGGCGCGTTGATGACGTTGACGGCAATGACCGCCCAGCAGGGCCCGGTGGCGATCGAGCCGCGCTTCTCGCGGACGGCAAACCAGGCTGCCCAGGCCCCACACAGCCACAGAAGCGCCCCAAGCCCGACGTTGAACTCCCAGCGGGCGTTGCCGAGCAGGCCCGTGGCCGCGGCGCCCGCGTACTGGCCGAGCGCGTGGACCAGGCCCGTGCCGGTGCCGATCGGCCGCGATGCCGCGTTGGTGGGCAGCAGGCTGAGGAGCAGCAGGATCGGTGCCGCGGCGACCAGCAGCGGGCGCGGCGTCCGCCAGCGCGCCAGCAGCAGCCCCTCGAGCGTACCGGCCACACCCACCAGCAGAATGGCGGTCGACCCATCCGTCCAGCCCCCTGCGAGCACCGACCAGCCGGTGGTCAGCACCAGGGTGCCGACCAGGATGGGAGTGATCGACCGGTGCACCTGCATCGGCCGGGCGTTGATCGACGCGGTCGCCACGCTCATTGTCAGCCGCCTGCCGCGTGGGCCCTTTCGCCGCTGCCGAGCACGTCACCGCGGCGGACCAGCCACCAATCCAGGGCCAGGCGCCAGGCGGCGGGGATGCGCATCGGCGGGCCGGCCGCTCCGAACGAGGACGTCTCGAGCAGGACGGCGAGGTGGCGTTGGCCCCGGGTCCCGGAGTCCACGAGGGCCTCCACCCACGTGGAGTCGCGGTCGGCGCTGATGACCACCATGCCACCGCGGCCGCGCCAACCCTCGCCGTGCCGGCTGACCACGTGTGCCAGCGGGGCGATGCCGTTGTCACGCGCCGTGGCCAGGTAGTCGAGCAGACGCATGCGCTGCGCCTCGCCACGGCCGGCGCCGAAGGCGCGCATGTCCGCGTCGTTGGTGATGAGACCGACCGCCTGACCGCGCCGGGCCACGGCGTTGACGATCGACGCCGCGATTGACACCGCGTACTCAAGGGACGACTCGGGCGCCACGCCCGCGTGCACCCCGGCGCGCAGGTCGAGGACCACCAGCAGGTCGGCGCTGTAGCGGGTGTCGTAGGTCCGGCTCATCAGCCGGCCGATCCGTGCCGTCGAGGCCCAGTGGATGCGGCTCAGCCCGTCGCTCGGCGCGTATTCACGGACCGAGGAGACCTCGGGGGCCACGTCCACGGCCTTGCCCCGACGCATGTCCCCCGCGCCGTCGCCGCTCCACAGCGGCCCGATGTCCTGCAGCGGGTGGAGCGCGGGATACACCGTCACCTCGCTCCTCGCCGCCACCCGCACGGTGCGGCTGAAGAGCCCGAAGGGGTCTCCGACGCGCGCCTCCAGGGGGCCGAACCGGTGGCGGCCTCGGGAGGTGAAATGGCCGCGGGCCGTCCAGGAGACGCTGTCCCCGGCGGCAAGCGCGCAGGCCCGGCCGGCGGCATACCCGGGGATCTCTGTGCGGTCGTGCACCTCGCAGTACGGCACCCAGAGCAGGCTGCGGTTGTGGATGGTGAAGTGCTCGCTGAACGGCTCCCCGACCGAGAACGAACCCTCGGGAGAGCTGCGGTCCACGCTGATGCGGCGCGCAATGGCCCGTGTCCAGATGAACGCAAGCACCAGCAGGGCGAGCAGGACATATGTCAGCGTGTAGGCGAGGTGGATCCCGGTGATCCCGGCGAAGAAGCTGAGCGCCGCGATCCCGGCGAGCAGAGGAACCCGCGAGCTCACGAACCCTCGCCGGCCATCAGCTGCCTCTCTGCCGGCACCACCGCGGCCGCCAGGACCTCGTCGATCACCTGGGCGCTGGTGATGCCGCGCAGCTCGGCGTTGGCGCGGAGAACGATGCGATGGCCGAGGACGCGGTGGGCCAGATCCTTGATGTCGTCCGGGGTCACGTAGTCGCGGCCCTTGGCGGCGGCCCGCGCCTGGGCGGCGTGCAGCAGGCCCAGGCTGCCCCGCGGCGAGGCGCCGAGCGCCACGTCGGAGTTGTCTCGGGTGCGCTGCACGATGCGCACGCAGTACTCCTTGAGGGACCGGTGGCAGAACACCGTCTGCAGCTCCTGCCGGCAGGCATTGATCTCGGCGGCCTCGGTCACCGCGTCGAGATCCTCGAGGGGGGACTCGCGCTGGAAACGGTCGAGCATCGCGACCTCGTCGGCGAGGGCCAGGTAGCCGAGGCTGACCTTGACCAGGAACCGGTCGACCTGGGCCTCGGGCAGCGGGAAGGTCCCGCCCAGCTCGATCGGGTTCTGCGTGGCCAGGACGATGAAGGGCGACGGCAGCGGGTGGGTGTGCCCATCGACGGTGACCTGGCCCTCCTCCATCGCCTCGAGCAGCGCCGACTGGGTCTTGGGTGTTGCCCGGTTGATCTCGTCGGCGAGCAGGACCTGCGCGAAGACAGGCCCCCTGCGGAACTCGAACTCGGAGGTCTTGAGGTTGAAGACCGAGACGCCGGTGACGTCGCCGGGGAGCAGGTCCGGGGTGAACTGGAGGCGCTCGAAGTCGCAGCCCGTGGCCCGCGCCAGCGCCTTGGCCAGCATCGTCTTGCCGACCCCGGGGACATCCTCGATGAGGACGTGGCCGCCGCAGAGAAGCGCGAGCACACAGAGCTCGACCTCCTCCTCCTTGCCCACGATCACAGTGCCGACGCTCTGAACGACCCGGCGGACCACGCCTTGGACGAGACCCATGAATGCTCCCCTGCAGACCCCGAGCGTAGGCTCCCGCCAGTATACGGACGGCTCGGTTGCTTCGATTCCCCCCGAACTGTTGTAGAGTTCACAAAAACGTGACAAGCGCACCAAAGGTGGTGTATACAGTGGGCCAGGATGACTGGGGGGCGAAACCCTTGGAGCCAGGGCGGGCTCTGATCTCAGGAGGGATGTGATGGCCGCGACGCAGGAACAGATCTTGACCACCGGCGAGGCGGCCACGCTCTGTGGGGTCTCGAGGTCGACACTGCGGCGCGCCGTCGCCCAGGGCCATCTCCAGGCCTGGCACACCCCTGGCAAGCACCTCCGCTTCGCGCGTTCAGCGTGCCTCGAGTTCGCTCGCTCGCTCGGCCGCGTCGACCTGGTGGGAACCCCGTACACCCGAGAGGTCAGCAGCGCCCCCGCTCCCCGCGTCGGCGAGAACGTCCCGCGCTGAGCGCGGTCAGCGACGCCGGGAGAACAAGCCCCCGAGCGACCCGCCGACCAGCGCCAGCATGTCGCCGCTGATCAGGTTGCCCATGCTCATCGGCCCCAGGTCCACGAGCGTATGCGTGCCGCTGGCCAGGGAGCTGTGCACGATCTGGGCCTCCTGGGCGAACTGGAAGACCGCGCCGACCGCGATGAAGCCGGCCCCGACCACGACTCCCTGGTAGAGGCCGAGGCGCCCGGCCAGCCGCGCCGCCAGGAAGCCGCCGAAGAAGACGGCGAGGAACGTCGAGACCCCGACGATGCCGCCGTCGGCGCTGTGGAAGCCGGCGCTGCCGAACGCGGCGTTGGCGACACCGAGCGCCACATTGCTGAGCACGAAGAGCAGCACCTCACCGGCGAGGAGGCCGACAAGGCACGACCGCCACGAGATCTGGCCTCGCTCGGCTTCGACGGCCGCGGCCGTGGCCCCGGGCCGGGGGGCGCGCGGCGGGCGCGGAGCCTGCGCACGACCCGGGTGGCGCTGCTTCGCCTTGGACATCGCCGCGAGTATAGGAGCGGCCTGCGCGCCGACGCCGCGGCGATCAGGGGGTGTTGGCTCCCTCCGGCGCCTGGTTGGTGTGGCAGACGTAGAACTGCTTGATCTCGGTGAGGTTGAGCGTCGCGCCGATCGGATCGAACCAGTCCCACGCCTCGACGTCGAACTTCTCCTTCTGCGCCGCATACGGGACGGCGATGAACTTGGCGTAGGGCACTGCCCCGCCGGCGTCGGGGGCGAGCGACTGGAAGAACGTCTGCAGTGCCTGCAGGTCGGCGTCGCAACCGCTCGGGCAGTTGTAGCTGACCACCACGTAGCCATGCTCGAGGTTGTGCACCCAGTACTCGGGGGTGAGCACGGTGGGTGACGTCGTGTAGATGCCCGGCTTGAGCGGCGCAATGCCCGCTCCCAGGCTGTAGTGACAGCCACTGGTGGGCGGGTTGTGCATGTAGGTGATCCTGGTGCCCTTGGCCACGTGGAAGTGCGGCATCTCGTCGACGGCCTGCCCCACTGGGGCGGTGTTGGTGTTCGGGGGCGACGGCGAGTAGGGGCTCTGTCCGTTGGTGGCGCAGGTGCTGTTGCCGACGAAGTTGACGGTGATGCCCGGCGGCGTGTCGCCACACGCGGTCAGCAGGAGCAGGCCGGCGAGCAGGATGAGAGGTAGGCGGCGCACCGGGGCACTGTAGCAGGGGTGAAATACAGCACCCACCTGACGATCGCGGTGTACGGTGCCCCCGATGCGACTCATCGGTCTGACCGGCGGCATCGCCACCGGCAAGTCGACCGTCGCGGCGACGCTGGCCGGCCGCGGCGCGGCGATCGTCGACGCCGACGTCGTGGCGCGCGAGGTGCTGGTCCCCGGCGAGCCGGCGTTCGACGCCGTTCTCGCCACGTTCGGCAGGGATGTCCTCGGCCGCGGAGGCGCCATCGACCGGGAGGCGCTCGGCGCCATCGTGTTCGCTGACCCGGAGCGCCGCGCCGAGCTCGAGAGGATCACCCACCCGCGCATCCACGAGCTGATGCAACGCCGCATCCTCGAGGCGCTGCGCTCGAGCGCCCTGCTCGTCGTCGCCGACGTCCCCCTGCTGTTCGAACGCGACAGGGACGGCGACTTCGAGGGCACGCTGCTCGTGTATGCACCGGCGACGGTGCAGCTGCAGCGACTCCGCGAGCGCGACGGGCTCGACAGCGCGGCCGCTCAGCGGCGGCTGCTCGCCCAGCTCCCCATCGACGACAAACGTGACCGCGCCACCTGGGTCATCGACAACAGCGGCACCCGCGAGTCCACCGCGGGCCAGGTCGACAGCTGGTGGCGCGTCGTGGTGGAGCCGACCTAGCGGCCCGGCGCGCTCATCCCGTCGAGCAGCAGTGAGAGGAGCTGCTGCTCATCGTGGGCGTACTGCAGCTGGTCGGTGCGCGGCAGGCTGCCGATGACGTAGCCGGTGAGCACCATCTCGGCGACACCGAGCACCGCGTAGGTGGCCAGCCTGGCGTCGAGGTCGGCGCGCACCTCGCCATTGGAGCGACCCTCGGCGATGATCCGCTCGATGGGGTCGAAGGCCACCAGGACGGCCGTGATGTCGTGCAACTCGAGGAACTCGTAGGAGCGGGTGATCTCGTTGATCATCACCGTCATCAGGTCTGTCTCCTGGCGGTACGTCTCCACCCAGAAGTGGATCAGCCGGCCCATCCGCTCACGGAAGGAGAGCGGCATGCGCGCCACGTCCTCGAGGTAGGCGACGTACTGTGCCCACCGCTCCGCGAAGATGGCGGTGAGGATCTCCTCCTTGTTGCGGAAGTGGTGGTACACAAGCCCGTAGGCGATACCGGCGCGCTCGGCGATGTCGGCCACCCGCGTGCCGTGCACACCGCGGCGCGCGAACACCTCGGTTGCCGCTGCGATGATCCGTTCGCGGGTCCGGGCGCTGCGGCGCGTCGGCCGCGCCGCCGGGCGGGCGCTCACCCGGTCACACCGGCATCGACCAGCGCGGCAAACTCCGCGTCGCCAACACCGACCTCGGCGAGCAGCGAGCGGCTGTCCGCGCCACACGCCGGGGCCACCCCGGTCGGCGCCGAAGCGCCGGCACCGCGGAAGGGAAACCAGGCGGGGTCGCCGTCGACATCATCGGCACGGTGACGGACCTGGGGATCGTCCATCAACTCGACGACGCTGAGGACCGGCTCACAACACGTGTCCACCTCACCGAGGCGGGCCCGCCATTCGGCTCGTGTCCCACCGAGGAACACCTCCTCGAGGCGCCGCACAGCGTCGTCGCCCGCGGCGCCGGTGGCGAAGGCGCGGTCGCGGAGCTCCCCGAGGTCGAGCAGCTCGCACAGACGGTCCCAGAACTTCGGTTCGAGCGCCGCCACCGTGATCCAGCCGTCTGCGCACCGGTACACGTGGTAGCAGGGATGCGCGCCGTTGAGCAGCATCGTCGACGGGCCGGCGGCTCCTCCGTGACGAACTGCGGCGATGTGAGGCGACATCCAGCTCATCAGGCCATCGAGCATGGCCACGTCGCAATGGCTGCCCCTGCCCGTCTGACCGGCGTTGCGCAGCGCCGCCAGGATGGCGATGACGGCGCTCTGCGCGCCCCCGCCGACGTCGGCGATCTGCACCCCGGGGATGACCGGGCGACCGCCGGGCTCGGCGGTGATCGCCAACACCCCGGCACGTGCCAGGTAGTTGAGGTCATGCCCGGCGCGCAGGCGATCTGGCCCATCCTGGCCAAAACCGGAGATGCTGCAGACGACGAGGCGCGGGTTGACATCCCACAGCGCCTCGACACCGAGACCCAGCCGGTCGATGACGCCGGGGCGGAAGCTCTCGACCAGCACCCCTGACCCACGTACCAGCGCGAGGAAGAGCTCGCGCCCGCGCCGGGACTTCAGGTCAAGGCGCAGCGACCTCTTGCCACGGTTGAGGGCGGTGAACATCGCCCCGGTGCCATCGTGCAGGGGCGGCATCCAGCGCATGTAGTCACCACCGTCGAGGTCCTCGACCTTGACCACCTCGGCGCCCAGGCCGGCGAGGATCATGGTGGCGAACGGCCCGGGCAGCAGACGGCTCAGGTCGAGGACACGCACACCGGTCAGTGGCATCGGGTCGCGAGTTCTAGTGAAGCGCCATCGCGCGTGCTTCCCAGCTGTGGTAGATTCGAGCTCCAGCCGCATGGTGAGCAACGCCGACGTCGCACAGACGCTGGAGCGGATCGCCGACCTCGAGATCCGCGGCGAGAACACGTTCAGCTTTGAACACGGGCTGTACCGCATCGATGACGGGGCACGCGTTGCCGGCCAAACCGAGCAGGATGTGAATGCGGCGCGGGGGCTGCCCCGGGTGACGCCGCACCGGCGCGAGGGTTCGGCCACGATCGACGCGGCGGCGCCGGTCGCGGCCACCACAGAGGTGTGAGCATGGACGAGCTGGTGATCAAGGTCCCCTCGCCCTTCAGCGGGGTGGACGACGTCGGCTTCAGCGCCCGCTACCCCGCGCAGGCGTGGAACGAGCGCCTGCGCGATGTGCCGTTCATCGTCGAGGGCCCACCGCGGCCGATGCGCCGGCTGGTTGAGCGGCTCAGCCTGTTCACCGCCAAGGACGCGCTGATCTCGGCGGCCGGGGACGACGAGGCATACAGCTGGACGGCGCCGGTCCAGCTGACCGACGAGGTGTGCGTCCTCGCCTTTCGCGATCTCAGCCTGCGCGAGTCAGCCGAGGACGAGGCCCTCGCCGGTCGCCAGTACGTCTGGAACCTGGTTCGCCCACTGGCCTTCACCTTCCTGCGCGATTGCGTCCGGCTCGGCGGCCTGCGCCTCGCTGACAGCATCACCGTGGTGCTCGACGTGGGGCGGCCGCCGCTGGTCGACCTGGAGCTGCAGCGAACCGCCATCTCGGCGGAGAACGGGACCCTGCTGCTCGCCGCTTGAGCGGCGACCCTACGGCGTCGCCGTCGGGCTGGCCGTCGCCGTCACAGGCGGCAGCGTGCTGAAGATCGACGTTGGGGTCGGGGTCGGGACTGGAGTCGGGGCGAGGGTGGGTGTCGCCGTCGGCGAACCGCCTGGCGACACCGAGACCGTGGGCGTGGCCGGCGGCCGGGCAGGCGCAGTCGGGCAGTTGGCCAGCGCCGGGTTGAAGGCGGTGGGGCTGGGAAGGGGCGTGGCGGCCGCCGAGGCGCTCGGGCTGGGGCTGGTGCCGGCACGGGTGGCGGCCGCGGCCGTCGGTGACGGCGTCGGGGTGACCACGTAGGGCGTGTAGGACGGGCAGGGAGCGAGGGTGGGGACGGGCGGTTGATGTGACCCGGTCACCGCCAGCGAGATCGCCACCGCCAGCGCCCCGACGAGGACGGTGAGCACGAACGTGATGGCGCCCCACTCCCGGCGGAAGATGGTCATGCGTCGACCCGCTCCATCGCTGCGTGCAGGGCCGCGCTGAGCGTGGGGTCAGCGGCGGCAAGCCGCGCGTTGGTCGCCAGCCAGCCAGCCGGGGTGCCGACGTCGAGCAGCTCACCGGTGAACTCCACCCCATGCACGGCACCACCGTCGAGCAGCGCGGCGATGCCGTCGGTGAGCTGGATCTCCCCGCCGGCGCCAGGTGAGGTCTCGCGCAGGGCGGCGAAGATGTCCGGCGTCAGGACGTAGCGTCCCATGATGGCGAGGTCGCTGGGTGCCTCGTCGGGGGCCGGCTTCTCCACGACCGCGCTCAGCCGGTGCACGCGCCCATGCGACTCGGCGACGGCAGCGCAACCGTATCGGGAGATCTGGTCGCGCGCCACGCGCGCGAGGGCGAGTACCGCAGTGCCGTGTTCGCGGTACACGTCGACCAGCTGTGCGAGCACCGGGTCCTGTCCGTACGACAGGTCGTCCGGCAGCATGCACATGAAGGCGTTGTCACCGACCGCGTCGGCAGCGCACAGCACGGCGTGCCCCAGGCCCAGCGGTTGATCCTGGCGCACCCAGGTGAACGATGCCAGGTGGTCGCTGGCGCGGACCGCGGCAAGCTCCTCGAGCTTGCCGCGCGACCGGAGCAGCGCCTCGAGCTGCGGCTGAGCGGTGAAGTGCTGCTGGATCAGCTCCTTGCCGTCGCTGATGACGACCACCACCTCAGCGGCGCCCGCGGCGACGGCTTCCTCGACGCCCCACTGGATCACAGGCCGATCCAGGACCGGCAGCAGCTCCTTGGGGAGCGCTTTGGTGGCGGGAAGGAATCGCGTCCCCAGGCCGGCGGCGGGGATGACGCAATGGCGGAGATCCACGGCGGCGCATTGTCGCCCGTCGGTCGCCTGGTGTGCTCGCCCACGGACACTTCAGCGGCGGCCACTACACTGGCCCATCCTTGGAGATCTCGCGGAGGGAGCGGTGCCAGAGGCACAGATGGTGGCCACGGCGGTGACGGCCGAGCTTGCCGCCGCGCTGGAGAGGGCCATCGTGGCCGGCGGACTGGCGCGGCCCGACGGCGACCCGGAGATCCTCGTCGAGAAGCCCAAGGACCCGAGCCATGGCGACGTCGCCACCAACCTGGCACTGCGACTCGCCAAAGCGCTGCAGCGGCCACCCCGCGACATTGCCGTGCTGCTCTGTGAGCAGCTCACCCGCGGCCGCGTGATCGAGTTGGCCGAGGTCGCCGGTCCCGGTTTCATCAACCTGCGACTCGCACCCGGCTGGTTGACCGCGCAGCTGGCGGGCATCGTCGCCGCCGGTGACCGGTGGGGTGACGTGCGGCTGGGGGGTGGCAGCTCGGTCCAGGTGGAGTTCGTCAGCGCCAACCCCACCGGCCCGCTGACGCTCGGGGCGACCCGTGGCGCGGCGGTCGGCGACGCGCTCGCCAATGTGCTCGCCGCGGCCGGGCACCGGGTCGAGCGCGAGTACTACGTCAACGACGCCGGCAGTCGCATGCACACCTTCGCAACCAACTGCGCTTGGTACTACCGGCGCCTGTGCGGGCTCGACGAGCCGCCGCCCCTCGAACCCTACCCGGCCGCTCAGCACGCCGCTGAGATGCTGTTCGGCGAGCACGGCGATGAGCTCCTCGACCTCGACCCGCCCGAGCTGGGAAGGCGCGCCATCGCGGCGCAGGTGGCCGAGATCCGCCAGGACCTCGAGCACCTCGGCGTGCGCTTCGACGGCTGGTTCCACGAGCAGACCCTCTTTGACAGCGGCGCCGTCGACCGGATGGTGCAGCGGTTGCGCGACGCCGGCTGTGTCACCGAGCGTGATGGGGCGGTCTGGTTCACCGGCACCCAGGTGGGTCTTGACAAGGATGACGTCCTGGTGCGCAGCAACGGGATGCCGACGTACTTCATGAGCGACGTCGCCTATCACCTCGACAAGCTGGAGCGGCGTGCTTTCGACCGCGCCGTGGACGTTGTCGGAGCCGACCACGCCGGACACCTCCCGCGCATGTACGGTGCGCTCCGTGTGCTCGGCATCGAGGCGGAGCGGCTCGACATGGTGGTCACCCAGTTGATCACCGTCGGGGGCTCCAAGATGAAGAAGGCGGCGGGTCACTACGTGACGCTTCGTGAGATCCTCGACCAGGTCGGCGGGGACGCCATTCGGTACTTCCTGATCAGCCGCGCATCAGGCTCCACCATC
The DNA here is from genome assembly GCA_963850385.1 of Candidatus Dormiibacterota bacterium. Classification (GTDB taxonomy): domain Bacteria; phylum Chloroflexota; class Dormibacteria; order Aeolococcales; family Aeolococcaceae; genus Aeolococcus. The sequence goes on along the minus strand of CAWKKS010000001.1, from coordinate 434,635 downwards.
GATTTCGACCTCGACCTGGCGGTCAAGGCGGGCAACGAGAACCCGGTGTTCTACGTGCAGATGGCGCACGCGCGCTGCGCGGGCGTGTTCCGCCAGGCCGAGGCCGACGCGATCCCGCTCGACGCGCCCGACCTCGACCTTCTGGGACGCGCCGAGTCGTCGCTGATCCAGAGGCTGCTCGACCTTCCCGACGTGGTTCGCGGCATCGCCGATGACCTCGAACCACACCGGCTGACCTTCTACGCCCACGATGTCGCCGCGGCCTGGCATCGCTACTACCACGACCATCGCATTGTCGATGCCGCCGCACCGGCACTGAGCACCGCGCGCCTGCATCTCGCCGCTGCTGTGCGGGTGACCCTGGCGCGCGCGCTGCAGCTCATGGGCATGTCGGCGCCTGACCGGATGTAGCGGCAGCCACCCCTATACTTCGCTCGCCCAGCCCCGTTCGTCTAGTGGCCCAGGACACCGCCCTCTCAAGGCGGAGATCATCGGTTCGAATCCGATACGGGGTACCAGGTTGGACGGGCGGAGCGGGAGGTCCGCCGCCTCAGCCCGCTGACGCCGCAACCGAGAGGTGGGGACCCTCGAGCGCCACGCGGGCCAGGTTGAGGTCGGCGGCGGCAAGGGGACGGCCGAGGTGATACCCCTGGGCGACGTCGCAACCAACTCCGGCCAGCAACTTCAGTGTCTGGCCATCCTCGACACCTTCCGCCACGACCCGCAGGCCAAGTGCGTGCCCCAGCTCGATGGTGGCGTTGACAACGGTGAGGTCGCGGCCGGCTCCGCCGGCGGAAAGGCCGGTGATGAAGCTGCGGTCGAGCTTCATCTCGGTGACCGCCAGGCTGCCGAGGTGGGCGAGCGAGGTGAAGCCGGCTCCGAAGTCGTCGATGGAGACTGCCACGCCGAGGTCGCCGAGGTGGTTGATGACCCGTCGGCAGCCCTCGAAGTCACTGATGATGGTGGTCTCGGTGACCTCGAGCGTCAGCGCCGAGCCGGGCAGTTGGTGCCGGGTGAGCGCGTCGCGCAGCATCTCCACGAAGGTCACGTCGAGCAGGTTGGTGACCGAGACGTTGACCGCGACCGACACGTCGTGGCCGCCGGCGCGCCACGTCGCGCACTGCGCGAGGGCCTCGTCTACCACCCATGAGGCGATCTCGCCCATCAGCGCTGCCTCCTCGGCGAGCGGCAGGAAATCGAGCGGTGGCACCATGCCCAGGCGCGGGTGCGGCCAGCGCAGGAGTGCCTCGAGGGCGGTGATCTCCCCGGATCGCAGGTCGACCTGTGGCTGGTAATGGAGGAGGAAGTCCTGGTTCTGCACGGCAGTCCGCAGCTCCTCGACCAGGCGCAGGCGGTTGCCGTCGTCGTCGATGTCCCTGCGGTACACCTCGAACTCCGAGCGGCGAAGCTTTGCCCGGTACATCGCGAGGTCGGCGCAGCGGAGCAGCGTGGCGCTGTCACCGGCGTCTCGCGGCGCGCTCGCGATGCCGATGCTGGCGCTGATCCGCACGCCCACCGCATCGAGCATGAAGGGCTCCTCCAGCCTGGCGATGAGCCGCCGCGCGACGGCCGTGGCGTACTCGCTGTCGGCGTCCATGATCACCACCGCGAGCTCGTCGCCACCCACCCTGACGAGCACGTCGCTGTTGCGCAGGGAGCTCATCAGCCGTGGACCCAGCTGGCGCAGCAGCTCGTCACCCGCCGAGTGCCCGAACGAGTCGTTGATCTCCTTGAAATGGTCGAGGTCGATGAAGAGGAGGCTGAGCCGACGCGCTGGTGTTGTTGGATCGTCCGCGTCAGCGAAGAAGTCGTTGAGCAGGTAGAAGAGCTGACGCCGGTTGCCCAGCCCGGTGAGGTCGTCCGTGACCGCCTGGCGATGACGCTTGTGGGTCAGTGTGCGCAGGTGTCCGACCGACAGCCAGAAGCGCACGCCGACGACCACCAGGGTCGCCGTTGCGAGGGCGACACCGATGGAGCTGACGGGGTGGAACGACCCGAAGAGGAGGACGCCGAGACCGGCGATCGCGCCCAGGCCGGGCAGGAACATCCCGGCGGGCTTCGCCGTCGCACCCAGCTGTCCGCGTCGCGAGGGCAGCCACACCGAGAGCGAGATGAGCAGGATCGCGGTGGGCCATGCCACGTCGTTGAAGACATTGCCGAACCCCCAGGCGCTGTTCGCGGTGTTCAGCAGGTTGGCCGTGTCCCCGGCCGCGTTCACAGCGCAGGCGAAAGCGAGCAGCATCCACTGGGCGTTGCGCCTGCCCGGCAGGATGGTGCTGACCCCCACCACCAGCCCGAGCAGCAGGAGGTCGCCGGTCGGGTAGGCAAGGTTGGTGGCGACCTCGGCTGGACCGTGGCCAGTGGTATGGACGATGGTGCTGAAGAGGAACGATGCGCAGACAGCGGCCGCGCCGAGTCCCGCGACCACCCCGTCCAGCCACATCGCCGAGGTCACCTCACGCGCCTGGCGGCGGACCAGCAGCACGAGCCCGACGTAGAGCAGCGGGTAGAAGCCGAGGTAGAACACGTCGGCCAGCGACGGCGTCGGTGGAGATCCCCCCCCCATCAACTCCGCCGTGAGCAGCAGGTCGCCCACCGCCCATGACAGCGCCGCGAGCCCCAGCGCCAGCGGCACGGCCCGGCGCCCGGGCTGCTTGAACGCCCGCAGCAGGCAGAGGCCGCTGCCGGTGAGCTCGAAGGCCGCCACCGGCCAGCCATCGATCGCGATCGAGGACTCCCCGTGCCTGAGCAGCAGTGAGACCAGGTAGGCGAGGAGGACGGTGCCGAGGACGCCGTAGACGGTCCAGAGAAGCCTGCCCTGGTGGGGCGCTCGCCTGGCGGCGGTGTTCACGTTGGCAGCCTATGTCCTCGCCCGTGTAGCGACGGTGACGAGATGGGACGAGATGGTCAGGATTCGCCGACACCGCAGCTCGCCGGGGTGATGATCCGGCAGAGGCGGGGGCGGGGGTGGGTCCTGGCGCTGGTCGCCAAGCGGCACCACGCTGGGTACACTCGCGGGGTGATCCTCACCGCCGCGCCAAGCCTCGTCTTCGTGATCGGTGTCCCGGCCGCGTTGCTGGTGATCGCCGGCGTTGTCGGTGGCGCAGCGTGGATGGTTCTCGGGCGCATTCAGCGCGGCTGACCGGACGCCTTCCCGACCCCGGCCCACGGGGGAGCGCGCGGCGACCGGCTGTACAATGGTGGCAGCGTCAAACCATCGCCGCGGAGAGCAGTTGTGGCCAACACCATCAAGGAGTCCAAGGGAGTCAACTCCCAGAAGGACATCATCACGTCGCAGCGCTGTCCGATCTGCCACAACCTGATGCGCCAGAACGAGATCAGCGTGGAGATCGCCTTCCGTCACCAGCGCAGGCCGGGCGAGCCGAAGCGCGAGCGCATCCTCAAGCACAGCAAGAACTGCAAGGCCGCGTAAACCGGCCTCAGCGGCGCGAAAGCGCCACCGGGTCAAGCGGGGCGCGCACGGTAGACTGACAGTCGTGTCGGTTCGTCTGCCGCTCTTCCCCCTCAACACAGTGCTGTTCCCGCACATGCCCGCAGGCCTGCACATCTTCGAGGAGCGCTACCGCGAGATGATCCGCGACTGCCAGGACCGTGGCACCAGCTTTGGGGTCATCGGCATCCGCGAGGGTCTCGAGGTGGGGCGTGCTGCGCTTCCGTTCTCGGTGGGAACGCTCGCGCAGATCCACGAGCTCGAAGCCCTCGAGGACGGTCGCTTCAACCTGGTGGTCGCCGGGGCGTCGCGCTTTCGCGTCGAGAGCCTGTCGCTCGAGCGCGCCTACCTTGTGGGCAGGATCAGCTACCTCGAGGACACCCGTGGCGACGAGGCGGCCATCCCCGAGCTCGCGCGGCGGACCACGCGGGCCTTCACCGAATACACCGTGGCGCTTCGCAACCTTGCCGACGACGCCGCCGAGGAGGAGCCGGCCGCGCTTCCCGACGACCCCGAGCTGCTCTCCTACCTGGTGGCGGCCTCGCTCAACGTCGAGGTCAACCGCCGTCAGGAGCTGCTCGAGGAGGATTCCGTCTCGGGCCGGTTGCGCCGGTGCCTGCAGGTGCTGCGCAGGGAGTCACTGTTCCTCACCCAGATGCTGGGTCGCCGCGACCACAGCATCGTCCCGGTATCGCTCAACTGATGACGGCCGGCCTGGAGCGGTTCTCCCTGGACGGCCGGACGGCGCTGGTCACCGGGGGGAGCCGGGGGATCGGTCGCGCCATCGCGCTGGCGATGGCATCCGCCGGCGCACGGGTGGCGGTGTGTTCGCGCCACCTTGACGCCTGTCAGGCGGTGGCCGACGAGATCGGACGGTCAGGCGGCACCGCGATCGCCGTGTCGGGCAACGTGGGCCATCCCGAGGACGCTCCGACGATTGTCGCCGCGGTGATGGACGGCTTCGGCGCGTTGGACATCCTGGTCAACAACGCCGCCACCAACCCCCAGTTCGGCGCGCTCATCGATGCCCAGGACGCGGCGGTCGACCGCATCTTCGAGGTGAACGTGCAGGGCCCGCTGCGCCTCACCGCCGCCACCGTGCACGCCTGGATGGGAAGCCATGGGGGCAGCATCATCAACATCGCCTCCATCGGCGGCATCAATCCAGAGCCGATGATCGGTGCGTACAACGCCAGTAAAGCGGCCTTGATCAACCTCACCCGCACCCTGTCGCGGGAGCTGGGCGGATCGGGCATCAGGGTCAACGCCATCGCGCCGGGCCTCGTCGACACCGCGTTCGCCAGGGTGCTCATCGAGACCACCGAGATCCACGACACCATCGTCGGAGGGACCGCGCTCAAGCGCCATGCTGAGCCCGACGAGGTCGCCGGAGCAGCGGTGTTCCTCGCCGGCGACGCAGCGTCGTACATCACGGGCAGCGTGGTGGTGGTCGACGGGGGCGCCACCGCCTGAGCCGGGAGGCTCAGTGGACGTCGAGGACGAACCGGGTCGGCGAGGTCAGGTAGAACGCGGTCGTGGTCGCCGCCCGGGCCAGCGTGAACCGGTACTCGGTCTTGCCCGCGCCGCTGCTCACCAGCGCGGCCGAGACGATGACGTGGCCGGGGTTCGGCGTGGTCGTCGACCCGGCCGGCACCGTGCCGGCGAAGGTGACCAGCAACGTCGTGGGTGAGCTGAAGGACACGGTCACCCTCGGCGTGAGCGCGGTTGCCCCGGACGACGCGATGTCGAAGACGACGCGCATGTAGCCACTCTGCTGCCCGTAGCGGAGCCGGTCGACCTGGTAGCCGGTCCCGCCGGCACCGAAGCTCTGTGCGGCAGCGGCCACCGGCGGCGCGCCGGCTGTCGCGGCGGCCGTGGACCGGGCCGGTGCCGACTGGCGTGCCTGGGTGCTCGGCGCTGCCGTCGCCGGCGCGCGCGGCGATGTGGCGTGCGAGCCGGCATGCCCCACCAGGAGCGCGACCACGAAGATCAAGCCGATCCCGGCGATGCCGGCGAGCAACCGGTTGTCAGGCCCCGCCTGCCCGAGGCGCCCCGCCAGCTGCCGGGTCCTCGTCGCCGTGGCGGCGCTGGCTGCCCGGAGCGCGCTGGACAGCGCTGCCAGCCCGCGTCCCAGCCGCTTGGAGATCGGGGTCTGCTCACGGACCACTGCGCGCCCGTGCCGGCCCAGGACGCGGGCAGGGCGGGGGGCGATCGTGGGGCCGGCCGGTGGCGCGTCCGGGTAGGACGACGCCGCGAACGCGTTCCACTCCGTGGGGTCGTCGATGACGCCGGCCGCGGGGTGGTCGGTGACCGTGTCCGCGGTCGGCGGGTCGGACGCGTCGCGGGTTGGTGCAGGCGCCCCCGCAGAGCTGGCGGTGCTCGATGGGGCTGGAGCCACGCTGATCCCGTTCAGCTCGACCTCGGCGGAGGTGGGCCGGACCGCGGCGAGTGGCACCGCCGGCGCGGCCGGAGCGGTGTCAGCCGCCAGCGGGAAGGCGGACGGCTGGGCGCCCAGGCGGCCGCGCGGGCCGGTGACGATCTCGGCCAACTCCTCCAACGCATCCGCTCCCCGTGCGAGGGCGAGCCGGACACCGAGAGCGTCGCGGATGCGGGACAACAGCGCGGCCGGGCCTGAGGCGGTGGCCAGGCGGACGGGGGGACCCGCTGCGGGAAAGCCGGCAGCTGCGGCGGTTGGGGGTGGTGCCGGAGGATCGAGGTCCTCAATCAGTGGAGGCGGGACGGCTGACGGCACGTCCGGGGAAGGAGCGATGGCAGCCGGCTCGACCGTGTCGAGCGCGCCGGGGGCGGGCGCGGCCCGTGGAGCGGTCGGCATCGACGGGTCTGGCGGCGGCGGCAGGTTGGCCTCCCACGCCTCGAGACCCGGCGTACCGTCCAGCCACTCCTCGTCGCCAGCGTTCCAGCCGTGCTCCGCCAGTGGGTCGGCGTCGGCCTCACCGGCGCCGGGGAGGAGCCCCGACCGTTGCTCCGCGACCCGCGCCCACGACGCGGGGGTCGACCGGACACCGTCGAGCGGCAGATCAGGTTGGAGGGTCGGCACCGGCTCGAGGGGTTGGGGGAAGGTGTCCGGCCGGCGCGGTGTCCACGGCAGGGCGGCACTGCTCGTCCCACCCTGCCAGGGGCGGTCCGGCGGCGGTTCGTGCATTGGTGGCGGCGGGGCAGGCGAGAAACGATCGACTGGCAGATCGAGGGTGATGCCGACCTGCTCGAGCATCAGCTGCGACGACGCGGGGTCGACCGTCACCCGCGCCAGCTGCGCGACCCGGGTGCGCTCCTCTCGCAGGGTGGCGGCGCCGGTGCTGCATCGCGGACACCCGACCAGGTGGGCATCAACCTCCGCGCGCCGCTGAGGTGCCAGCTCGTCGTCGACGAAGGTGCTCAAGGTCAGCAGGCTGCACTTCACAGCGCTATCTCGTTGTAGATGGTGCCGAAGTCGCGCCGAGCGGCAGCCAGCAGCCGCCCCGCGGCCTCGGGCGAGCACTCGAGCGCGCGGGACATCTCCCTGTAGTCCAGCCCCGACAGGTCGTGCAGCAACAGCGCCGCGCGCCGCTCGAACGGCAAGGTCGCCAGCGCGCGCTTGACGGTGTTCATGCGCGATGCCGCGTCACCGTCGATGCGCGCCTGGAAGGCGGGCCGTGGACGGCGCAGCAGTCGCGCCGGCCCATGTCCCCGTGGTGGAAAGCGATGTCCCTGGCGGCAGGCGCGCGTCACCGCGCGGTACAAGGCGGCGCGCCCGTCGACACGCAGCCGAGTGGGCGGGTACTTGGCCGCGTGTGCCAGGCCACCGGCCACGAACTCGACCGCGTCGTCGGCGCTGCCACTCAGGTGGGTGACATACGTGACGAGAGCATCGAGGTGCTCGCAGGCCAAGCCTGCGAGGTCACTCGCATCGGGTGCGATGTCTGGTGCGACGTTGATCATGACGTTGTCGTGCGAGTGAGCACGCGCTGCGCGCAAGCATATGCCCGACTCGGGTTTCTGACAAGGTGCTGGCCGGGTGAGCGTCAGGCCCCGGTCAACGTCACGCGGTGGAGCGACCCGCCCCGTACCCCAGCTGGGGCAGTGAGGCTGCACTGTTGCCAGGCCTGCAGCGGGATGCCCACGCCGGCAACGTACAGGCTGCCGGTCCACCGCTGCGCGCCCGGCGTCCAGAAGCCGAGCTTGCAGGCAGTGAGTGTGCAGGTGGCCGTGGCACGCACCGCGATGTCATCGCCACCACCGCCATCGGCATGAAAGCCACTGGGCACGTCGATGCTGAGTACCCGCCCGCGGATACCGCCGATGACGGCGGCATGGCCAGGGCGTGGCGCCCCTCGGAGACCGGTGCCGAGCAGGCCATCGATGAGCAGCGCCACCTGGGCCGGTGCTGCAGCGTCATCGGGATCCGCCGAGACCGCGAGGCCGACACCGCACCGGCGGGCGGCGTCAGCCTGGTCGGCGACGATCCCGGTCAGGGCCGCGGGGTCGGCGTGGACGACCGCGGTCACCGCGCAACCCCACGCCGCCAGGTGGCGGGCCGCCACCAGGGCGTCTCCACCGTTGTTGCCATGCCCGGCCACAACATGCACACGCCGCGGCCGGGAGCCGTTCATGCGCCAGGCGAGCCGGGCCACCTGGAAGCCGGCGACCTCCATGAGCTGGATGATGTCCACCCCCGCGGCGACGGCAGCGTGGTCGAGCTCGGCGACCTGCGCGGAGGTCAGCGCCCCGAAGCGCTGCTGCGCGGTCGGCTTCATCACACGGGCACTCCCGGGGTGTGGTCGGCTACGGTACTCCGTGAGATGTCAGCGACCCCGGTGGCGCCGCCGCCGCCAACCCGCGCCATCTCCGGTCGTGGGCTGCTGATCTTCCTCGTCGCCGCCCTGGCCGTGGTGATCGCCACCGTGGTCGGGATCCGCGGGCTCACCGCGTCACCGGTGGAGTCGGTGGCCCCGGACGGCACGGCCACCCTGCACGGCACCTGGGAGCCCTACTCGTGCACGGCGCGCGCTTGCGACGGATACGTGCAGGCCGGCGCTCGGAGCGTGTTCGTCGTGCTTCCCGCGGGGTGTCCGCAACCTCAGCGTGCCGGGGACCTCACCGTCGTCGGTCGGCCCGACGCGTCGCTGGGCAGCGGCTCGTACCGCGCCACCGCCTGCCCGAGCTAGACTCACGGCCGCCGCGGCCGACGCCCCGGCACCCGGTGTTCGAGCGAGTACCGGACCAGGCGCAGCCAGACGAACATCCCCCCGACGATGGTCCCGAGGGCCACGGATGCGAGGATCACCACGAAGAGCGGCGCGCCAGGCCAGGACCACACCAGGAACTGCACCGACGTGGCGCGGGTGTTCTGCGCGCAGAAGATGGTGAGCACCACCGCGGCGCCCACGACGGCGGCGATCACCAGGCGCGCCGCGTCGGAGATCCGTGAGGCGACCGGCCGGCCGGCAGGCTCGGTGGAGGGTTGACCGGCTGGGGCCGTCGCCCCGGGTGGCCGTGGTGGGGGCGGGTCCGCGCTCTGCATGAGCCATCCACTGTACATCCGGGCCGGCACTGCTCCGGCGCGGCGCGCCCAAAGAAGCCGGGAAGAGAGAGGACGGCCGGGACGCAGGTGTCCCGGCCGTCCTGCTGTGTCTGTCAGCGATGACGTCGATCTAGTACTCCGGCATGGGCGGAGATGCGGCGCCCTTCTTCTCCGGGAGGTCGGTGATCAACGCCTCAGTGGTGAGCAGGAGTGCGGCGATCGAGGCCGCGTTCTGCAGTGCGGAACGGGTCACCTTGGTCGGATCGATGATGCCCGCCGCCACCATGTCGACGTACTCGCCGGTTGCGGCGTTGTAGCCCTGGCCCTTGGGAAGGTTCTTCACCTTCTCGACGACCACCGAGCCCTCCTCGCCGGCGTTGTCGGCGATCTGGCGCAGCGGCTCCTCGAGCGCGCGGCGAAGGATGTTGACGCCGGTCTTGACGTCGCCCTCGGCCTTGACGCCGTCGAGCGCCGAGACGCAGTTGACCAGCACCACGCCGCCGCCGGGCACGATGCCCTCTTCGACTGCAGCACGGGTCGCGGACACGGCGTCCTCCATGCGGTGCTTCTTCTCCTTGAGCTCCGTCTCGGTGGCCGCGCCGACCTTGATGACGGCGACGCCGCCGGCGAGCTTGGCAAGGCGCTCCTGGAGCTTCTCCTTGTCCCAGTCCGAGGTGCTCTTCTCGATCTCCGCCTTGATCTGCTCGATGCGACCCTTGATGGCGTCCTGCGAGCCGTTGCCCTCGACCACGGTGGTGTCGTCCTTGGTCACCGTGATGCGCCGAGCGCGGCCCAGCGAGGTCAGCTGCGCGGAGTCGAGCTTGAGGCCGACCTCCTCGCTGATCACCTGTGCACCGGTGAGGATGGCGATGTCCTGGAGCATGGCTTTGCGGCGGTCACCGAACCCGGGGGCCTTGACCGCGACGGCGTTGAACGTGCCGCGCAGCTTGTTGACGATCAGCGTGGCCAGGGCCTCGCCCTCGACGTCCTCGGCGATCACCAGCAGCGGCTTGCCACTCTGGACGACCTTCTCGAGGATGGGCAGCAGGTCGGCGATCGCCGAGATCTTGCGGTCGGTGATGAGGATGTACGGGTCCTCGAGCACGGCCTCCATGCGCTGCGCGTTGGTGACCATGTACGGGCTGATGTAGCCCTTGTCGAACTGCATGCCCTCGACGAGCTCGAGCTCGGTCTCCAGGCCCTTGCTCTCCTCGACGGTGATGACCCCATCCTTGCCGACCTTCTCCATGGCGTCGGCGACGATCTCGCCGATGGCCGGGTCGGCCGCCGAGATGGCGGCGACCTGCGCGATCTTCTCGCGGTCGCCGATGGGAACCGACTGCTCCTTGATGGCGGCGACAACCGCCTCGACGGCGAGCTCGATGCCCTTCTTCAGCTGGATCGGGTTGGCTCCGGCGGCGACGTTCTGCAGGCCGGCATTGATGAGCGCCTGGGCGAGCACGGTCGCAGTGGTGGTGCCGTCACCGGCGATGTCGTTGGTCTTGGAGGCGACCTCCTTGACCAGCTGCGCGCCCATGTTCTGGAACGGCTCCTCGAGCTCGATCTCCTTGGCGATGGTGACGCCGTCGTTGGTGATCGTGGGCGACCCGAACTTCTTGTCGAGCACCACGTTGCGGCCTTTGGGGCCGATCGTGATCTTGACGGCGTTGGCGACGCGGTCAACACCCTTGCGCATCTCATCGCGGGCTTCCGCGTCGAAGAGCAACTGCTTGGCCATCAAACTCCTCCTCCCGCCTCCTGATGGACGGGTTCAATCACACTGGGAACCTGTTCGGTTGGAGACCCAATATTAGCACTCTCGACATGGGAGTGCTAGCAGCCGCCACCGCCGAGCGCCAACGTCCGCCGTCGCGCCCGGCGGCGCAGATCACCCCCGGGGAGCGGCCGCCGCCGCCCTGGCCACCGCCGGTGCGAGCAGGCGGCCGCGCCGTCGGCGGCGCGATAAGCTGCCCCGGTGAAGGCGCAACCAGCCCTCGAAGGTCGGGTCGCGGTGGTCACCGGCTCGAGCCGCGGCATCGGTCGGGCGATGGCGCTCCGGCTCGCCGCTGAGGGGGCCGCCGTGGTGGTCACCGGCAAGTCCGAGCACTCGACCGGGAGGCTGCCGGGCAGCATCCACAGCGTCGCTGAGGAGATCACATCAGCGGGAGGACGCGCCATCGCGGTGCACCTCGACGTCCGCAGGGAGGACGACGTCACCGCCATGGTGCAGCGCACCGTCGACGAGCTCGGCAGCCTCGACATCCTGGTCAACAACGCCGGGGCGCTGTGGTGGAAGCCGCTCCTCGAGACCCCATTGAAGCGCTACGACCTGATGTGGGAGGTGAACGTCCGCGGCGCCTTCCTGTGCGCGCAACAGGCGCTGCCGCACATGATCCGCAGGGGCTGGGGTCACATCGTGATGTGCTCGCCGCCGATCGGCACCGAGCCCAACCCCGGCTACGTCGCCTACATGACCACCAAGATGGGCATGACCCGGCTCGCCATCGGCATCGCCGCCGAGCACGCCAAGGACAACGTCGCCTGCAACTCACTGTGGCCGGTGACGCTCATCGAGAGCCTGGCGACCATCAACTACAGCGTGGGCGACCCGCAGCCTGTGGCGATCGCCGGACATCCTCTGCGACGCGCTGGTCGGGATCGTCACCACCCCGCCGAGTGAGCTGACCGGGCGCCAGTTGCTCGACGAGCCCTTCCTCCGCGAACGCGGTTGGAGCCAGGAGCAGCTCGACGCCTACTGGCTCGAGGGACCGCCCGAGCACCCCGTGTACATCGATGGACGCGCCGGGTCGTCGATGTGAGAACGCCGCCTATCATCGATTGATGCCCGGGATTCCCACACCCACGTTGCGGCGTGCTCTCGCCGCCGGGGCGGTCGGAGCCGGCGCCGTCGTCTCCGCCCGCGCGCTGCTTCGCCCCCGCAAGGGCGCGGACGCGCGCCTGATCGACTGGGACGCGGTGCGCGCGACCGCGCACCAGCGTGGCGGCGCGGCGGACCAGGCGGACGCGGAATCGCCGGCTGTCATCGCGGCGGAGTGCGACCTCATCGCCACCGAGCTGGCGCCACTGATGAGCACGGTGTGCCAGAAACCGCTGGAGAACTTTCCCCGCTTCGTGGTGCTCGACCGTCACGGTTTCGTCGACGTCAACGTGGCCATCGCGCGGCGGCTGCTGGCCCCGGTTGAGGAGTTGCGTGCCAGCCTGCCGGAATCGCGCGCCACCGCGCTCGGACGCGCGGCCATGAACCGCTACGTCGGCATCCTGTTCGGGATCATGTCGCAGCGCGTGCTGGGGCAGTACGACCCGGTGCTCAGCCTCGGCCCGGCCGAGGACGCGACGCCCGCCCTCTACCTGGTGCAGCCCAACATCACCAGCTTCGCGCGCCTCGCGGGGGCGCCCGCCGAGCCGCTGCGACGGTGGCTCATCCTCCACGAGCTCACCCATGCGTGGCAGTTCGGCGAGCACCCGTGGCTCCGCGAGCACCTGGTGCAGATGATGGACGAGATGATCCGCAGCAGCCTGGCCCACGCGGTTGGAAACGGCACCGGTCGTGCGCCCAGCGCCAGACAGATCGTGGAACGCCTCCCCGACGCGGTGCGCACGCAGCTGCGTGGCATCGCCAGGCTGCAGGCGGTCATGAGCGTCCTCGAGGGATACGCCAATTTCGTCATGCACCGGGTCGGGGCGGGGCACCTCGACAACTTCGATGAGCTCGAGGCGGCGTTCGCCCGCCGCCGCAGCCAGCGCACCGTCCTCGAGCGTGCCGTCCTGTCCATCACCGGCATCAACATGAAGATGCGCCAGTACGAGGTCGGGCGAGCGATTCTGTGACGCGGCCGCCGCCGCCGGGGGCGTCACCCTGCTCAACCGGGTGTGGGAGAGCGCCGAGATGATGCCATCGCCGGCCGAACTCCGCTCGCCCCAACAATGGATCGCTCGCGCCCGGCAGTGACGGGCGCGCCGCCCTCGGGTGCGCTCACGCCACGCAGGCTGACGGCCCAGAGACAGCTGGTCGCCAAGGCCCTGCAGGAGGCGGCGCGCACAGTCGGGGCGGGGGAACTCTTCGAGACCCTGCGTCGCGGCCACCCCCGGATCGGGCGTGCAACGGTCTTCCGGACCCTCGACCTCCTGGTGGAGATGGGCCTCGCGCAACGGTTCGAGGGAGACGGGCACGTGCACCTCTACACCGCCTGCAAGCCTGCACATCACCACCACCTGGTGTGCCGCGTGTGTGGGAGCAGCAGCGACATAGAGGACGCGGAGGTCGAGGCCCTGGTCACGTCGATCCGGCGACGGCACCGATTCGTCCTCGACCACGAATCGCTGGATTTCTACGGCACCTGCGGAAGCTGCGCGGCGGCGCCGGCTGACTGAGTCAGACGATACTGGGTATCAGTTAGGATCGCGCCACATGCTCGGCATCCTGGTGGCCGCCCTCACCTTTTTTTCGACCTGCCTGGGGGGCCTGGCCGCCGTGCGAGTCCGCGATCGCATGCACCTTCTGCTCGGCTTCAGCTCGGGCGCGGTGCTCGGGGTTGCTCTCTTCGACATCTTCCCCGAGTTGATCGCCCGCAGCCAGGTGGCCGGCATCGCCGTGTCGCAGGCCATGCTCCTGGTGGCCGCCGGGTTCCTGGTCTTCTTCCTCCTCGAGAAGTTCACCGCACTGCACCATGGGCACGGCCATTCCACCGAGCACCCGACGACCGAGGTGGGCATGGCCGCCGCCGCCGGGCTCTCGTTCCACAGCTTCCTCGACGGGGTCGCCATCGGCGTCGGCTTCAAGACTGACCTGAAGCTCGGCGTCGCCATCGGGATCGCCGTTCTCGCCCACGACTTCGTCGACGGACTCAACACGGTGACGGTGGTGCTCGCCCACGGGAACTCGTTGCGCCGCGCCGTGCGATGGCTCGTCGTCGACGCGCTCACCCCCCTTCTCGGGGCGACCGTGGCGGTGGTCACCCCGCTGCCCGGCGGCGTCCTCCCGTACATCCTCGGCAGCTTCGTCGGCGTCTTCGTGTACATCGGCGCCTCTGACCTGTTGCCCGAGGCGCGCGAGCACGAATCCCCATGGCCGGCAGCTGCCACCGTCGCCGGCATGGCGTTGCTCTGGGGCGTCACGCGCCTCACCTGACCTGGCGTGGGGCGGGCGTCGTTGACGCGGGGGGGCACCGCTGCGAAGGTGACCGCTGATGAGCACGGTTCGCATCGGCGCCGGGCAGGGCTTCTACGGGGACACGCCCGACGGCGCGCTCGCCGTCGCCGAGCGGGGTGAGGTTGGCTACATCTGCTGCGACGCCCTTGCCGAGCTCACCATGGCGATCCTCCAGAAGGACCGGCTTCGTGATCCCGCCGAGGGCTTCGCCCGCGACCTGCCCGCCTTCATGCGCACGCTGCTGCCGCCGGCCGCGGCCCGCGGCATCCGCGTCATCACCAATGCCGGGGGCATGAACCCCGCCGCCGCGGCCACCATGGTCCGCCGGGTCGCCGAGGAGCTGGGGATCGATGGCCTGCGCGTGGCGACGGTGACCGGCGACGACATCACCTCCCGCCTGGATGAGCTCCGTGACATCGGCGTCGACCTCGCCAACATGGACAGTGGCGCCGACCTCGCCACTGTTCGCGACCGGGTCGTCTTCGCCGTGGCGTACCTCGGCGCGCGGCCCATCGTCGAGGCTTTGCAGAGGGGTGCCGACGTGGTGGTGACCGGCCGCGTCGCCGACGCATCGCTCTTCCTGGCACCCATGGTGCACGAGCTGGGCTGGGCCTGGGACGACTGGGACCGGCTCGCCGCGGGCGTTGTGCTCGGCCACCTGATGGAATGCTCCGGCCAGGCCACCGGGGGCAACTTCAGTGGTGACTGGTGGAACATCGAGGACCTCGACCAGGTCGGCTACCCGGTGTGCGAGGTGGCAACGGATGGCACCGCGTTGCTGACCAAACCGCCCCGGACCGGGGGACGGGTGAGCGTGGAGACGGTGTCCGAGCAGCTCCTCTACGAGGTGCTCGACCCGCGGGCTTACCTCAACCCCGACGTGGTGGCCGACTTCACCACGGTGCGCCTCGAGCAGGCTGGGGCGGACGCGGTGCGGGTCAGCGGGGTGACCGGGCGGCCCCGGCCGCCGAGCCTGAAGGCCGTGATCGGCTACCTCGACGGGTGGCTCGGCACCGCCACCATCGGTTACTCGTGGCCACACGCCCTTGCCAAGGCACGGCGTGCCGCCCAGCTCATCGATCGGCTCGCGGAGCGTGCCGGCGTGGTGCCTCTCGAGCGTGCCACCGAGTACATCGGGGTCGACTCGCTGCACGGCGACGCGGCCGAACTCGACGGGACGAGCGAGGCCAACGAGGTGATCCTGCGCGTCGCCGGCCGCTTCGCCAGCGAGTCCGACGCCCGCCGCTACCCCCGACTGGCCACCCCGCTGGCGCTCAACGGACCGCCGTTCATCGGGGGCGGGGGCGCGCCACAGCCGCCCCGCGCGCTGCTCGGCGTGTGGCCCACGCTGGTGCCCCGCGACCTGGTCGAGGAGGGGGTTGCGGTGACGCTCGCGGGCGGCGGGCGATGACCTGCGAGGTCCGCCTGGCCGACATTGCGCGGGCCCGCAGCGGCGACAAGGGCGACCTCGCCAACGTGGCGCTCTTCGCGGCGGACGATGTCCTCTACGCCGCGTTGCGGCGCGAGGTCACGGCCGACCGTGTCCGGGCTCACTTCGGCCGCTTCGTGCGCGGCAGGGTCGACCGCTACGAGGTGCCCAACCTGCGGGCGCTCAACTTCGTGCTGCACGAGGCGCTCGACGGCGGCGCGGCGCGGTCCCTGCGAAGCGACCCCCTGGGCAAGTCGTATGGGTCGCTGCTGCTGCGGATGCGGGTCGCTCTCTCCGACGAGGAAGCCGCCGCGCTCCCCAGCCCCCGCGCCGGCCCCGCCTGACCGGCTCAGATCCGATCGAGCACCCGACTGCGGCGCCGCCGGTACTCGACCGCGCTGATCAGTCCGCGCTCGTGAAGCCCGCGCAGCTCGCGGATCTCGCTGAGCAACGCGAGCAGGGGTGGATCAGGGCGCAAGCGGACCTCTCCCAGCACCAGGGGCGTGCCGTGAGCCGGCGCGGACGACGCGGGCCAGCGCGTGAACCGGAGCCGCAAGCGGGTGACGTCGAGCTCGAGGTCGCATGGGGCGGTCCGACCGGAGCCGACACTGCGCCCACGGTCATCGGTGCCCAACCCAGTCGCCACTTCATTCCCTTCCCGCGCCACCAGGCGAGATCGGCGCCGCCCAACTCTGCCATCCATGCGTGTAGACGTTCGAATCTGGACAAACCTTGCAGGCGAGCACCGCCCCGCGGTCAGAATGGGCCGGGAGCGGGTGGTATACTTTGCTCCGATCGGGGCAATCGTCCCGTCATGGAGGGGGACGGTCACGGACCAGACTCGCGGCTCCGCTCCGGCTCCCGACGACCTGGCTCTGATCAGTGCCTACACGGCGGGGGACGCAGGCGCCTTCGACATCCTGTTCCAGCGCTACCACGCCCGCGTCCGGGCGGTCTGCCTCCGTTATGTCGGCGACGACGCGCTCGCCGACGACCTCGTGCAGGAGACCTTCTACAACGTGATCCGCGCGCTCGCTCGCGTCGACGAGGGCTTCAACTTCGGCGCCTGGATCCACCGCATCGCGGTGAATGTCTGCCAGGACGAGCTGCGCCGCCGCAATCGTCGGGCGATCCACGTCGACCATGGTTGCGACCCCGAGGAGGCGATGCTCAAGATCGCCGACCGCGATCGCACCGGCCATCCCGAGGATGCTCTCGAGATCAGCAGCCTGCGGCAGCTGGTGTGGGACGTCGCCAAGAGATTGCCGGAACGTCAGCGTATGGTGCTGACGTTGCGCGAGCTGCAGGGCTTGTCGTACACGGCCATCGCCCGTGTCATGGGCATCACCGACGCCGCGGTCGAGACGCTCTTGCACCGTGCGCGGAAGCGGTTCAAGGAGGAGTACCTCCGCCTCGAGAGCCCGGCGGAGGAGCGCGCCACCAACTGCCCCGAGCTGGAGTTCATCAGGAGCCGCGGCAGGCTCACCGCGTCCGGCCAGCAGGAGGCGCTCGAGCACCTCGAGACCTGCGCCCTCTGCCGCAACGTGTACCAGGCGACCACGCTCGACGTCCGGGCGCCGCGGGCGGTGGTGACGGTCTGACCCGTGGCGGGGAGCGGTGCGTCGGCTCCCCGTGTCGCGGTCTGCGCACCCAACGCCTTCAAGGGAAGCATCGGCGCCTCCGCGGTGGCCACCGCGCTGGCCCGAGGCGTCACTGACGCGGGCTGGATCGCGGTGCGACTCCCGGTCGCCGACGGGGGCGACGGCACCCTCGATGTCCTGCTCGGCGCCGCCGGGGCGGCGGCCCGCGTGGAACGGCTCGCCGTCACCGGCCCCCTCGGTGGGCGGCGGCGGGCCCGGCTTGGCTGGATCGGCGGTGAGCTTGCCGTCGTCGAGATGGCCGAGGCCTGCGGGCTCCGCCTCCTGGGTCGACGGCGCGAGCCGCTGGGGGCAACCAGCCGCGGCGCCGGGGAGCTGATCGCAGCCGCCGTCGCCGGCGGTGCCCGGCGCATCGTGGTGGGCGTCGGGGGCAGCGCTTCCACCGACGGCGGTGCCGGGCTCTTGATGGCACTCGGGGCGCGTCTTCTCGATCGGCGCGGGACGCCGATCGGTGCTGGCGGCGGGGCGCTCGACCAACTCGCCTCGGTGGACCTGTCGAATGCCGAGCGGCGCCTGCGTGGTGTGCGCGTGGAGGTGGCGGTGGACGTGCGCAACCCGCTGCTGGGCAGCAGCGGCGCGGCCGCGGTGTACGCGCCCCAGAAGGGCGCGGATGCCGCCGAGGTCGGCCGGCTCGACGCCGGGCTGCGCCGGCTTGCAGGCCTGGTCGAAGCCTCGACCAACCGCGATCTCGCCAACCAGCCGGGCACCGGCGCGGCCGGCGGCGCGGCGTTCGCGCTGGCCGCCATCGGCGCCAGCCTGGTCAGCGGCTCCTCGCTGGTCTGCGACCAGGTACTCCTCAACGCGGCGTTGCAAGACGCCTCGGTGGTCATCACCGGCGAGGGGCGTCTCGATGCCCAGACCGCAGAGGGCAAGGCCCCGGCAGAGGTGGCCACCCGAGCGCGCCGAGCCGGCGTCCCCTGCATCGCCGTCTGCGGGAGCGTCGCCGGCGCCGCCGAGCTGTTCACCGCCGTGGTGGCGCTGGACCAGCTGAGCCCGGAACCGCGGCGGCTGGTGCGATCGTTGCTGCGCCGTGCGGGCGGCGATGCCGTCAGGCTGGTCGGTCAGGGGCTCCCATAGACCGGGCTCAGCCATTCGGCGTACTTGTCGTTGGTGCCGTTGACGATCGCGGCGTAGAGGTCCTGGATGCGCATGGTGAGCGGGCCCGGCTCGCCATCACCGATCCTGCGGCGGTCGATCTCGACGACGGGCGCCACCTGGGCACCGGTGCCGCACATGAAGACCTCGTCGGCAGCATAGAGCTCCGAACGATCGATCGACCGCTCCACGACGTCGAGGCCCAGTTCTTCGCTGGCGACGTGCATCAGCCCCTGGCGCGTGATCCCCTCGAGGATGTTGTCGCTCGGGGGAGGGGTGTAGATGGTTCCCTGGCGGACGATGAAGATGTTCTCGGCGCTGCCCTCGCAGACATGTCCGTCCATGCTCAGGAAGATGGCCTCGTCGAAGCCGTTCTGCAGGGCCTCCGACTTGGCCAGGGCGCTGTTGACGTACAGGCCGGTGCACTTGGCGCGCGCCGGTGCCATGGTGTCATCGATGCGCCGCCACGAGCTCACCATACAGCTGATCCCGGTCGTGCCCACGTAGTCGCCCATCGGGGCGGTGCAGATCGCGAAGCTCTCCGGGACGTCGTGCAGCTTCACGCCGATGATCTCGGCCGACTTGAAGATGATCGGGCGGATGTACACGTCCTCCCGGTAGCGATTGCGCCGCAGCAGGTCGACGGTGATCGCGCAGAGCTCGTCGGTGCTCAGGGGTAGCTGCATCTGCAGGATCCGAGCGTTGGAGCGCATGCGCTCGAAATGCTCGGGCATGCGCAGCGTGTACAGCTGCTCGCGTTCGGCGTTCCAATATGCCCTGATGCCCTCAAAGACGCCGGTGCCGTAGTTGAGCCCGTGGGTGAGCAGGCCGACCCTGGCCTCGTGGTACTGGCAGACCCTGCCGTCGAACCAGATCCAGGAGCTTTCCCGGCGGGTCACCGCGTCGGGCGAGGTGGACGTTGCGGCCTGGGACATGTGGTCAGCGTACAACCCCGGAGCCGCCTGCTGATGCTTTGGTACGGGCTCGTCGTCGACCGACACCGTGGAACCGCTCTGATATGCTCGCCGTCCAGTAACAACTGACCGACATTGTTGCCCGCCGCGCCTGGAATGGGCCGCGAGGTCAGGGACGTGGAGGAGTCATGACCGACGTTGTCAAAGCCCAGCGTGTCGCGCTGCCGCCGGCAGGGTCGGTCCGCTGGAACCCAACCGCCGCGGAGCTTCGTGAGCTGACCTCGAGCATGCCCAACGCGCGCCTCACCGAGTTCGACAACTACAACGTCCAGACCAAGGTTGTCTCGCGCAGCAAGAGCAGCACCTACGTGATCACCGACCACCCCGAGGAGCACACCGACCAGACGCTCTCGCGCGAGGTGGGGAAAAACATCGCCCAGCTCCAGGACGAGCACATCCGCACCCGCGACATGGTGGTTGTCGACGGCTACATCGGCAATGACCCCGAGCGGCGTGTCCGTGCCCGCCTCTACATCGAGGCCGCCTTCGCCAACATCGCCGGCATGCAACGCTGGCTGTACTTCGACAACGAGGGTCAGGGCGGGGAGCGCTGGGACCCGCAGCTGACCGTCATCTACACGCCCTCGCTCGAGGCGCCCGGTTACCCGGAGAACCGAGTCATCGCCGTCGACCTCGACCACGGTGTCACGCGTGTCCTCAACAGCGACTACTTCGGCGAGTCGAAGAAGGGCGGCCTGCGGATGTGGAACAAGCTGACGTACGACCAGGGTGGGCTGGCCCTGCACGCCGGCTGCAAAGTGATCCCGACGCCGCGAGGCGAGCAGTCGATGCTCATCGTCGGACTTTCCGGCACCGGCAAGACCACCACCACCTTCACACGCCAGAATGAGTCGAAGCCGGTCCAGGACGACTTCGTCGCCCTCTTCCCGGGCGGACGGATCGTGGCCACCGAGAACGGCTGCTTCGCCAAGACCTTTGCGCTCGACCCCAAGGACGAACCGACCATCCACGGGGCTGTCTGCAAACCGGAGGCGTACCTCGAGAACGTCTCCATGAATCCTGACGGCAAGGTGGACTTCTTCGACACCGGTTACACCCAGAACGGCCGCGCCGTCTTTCGCATGGATGCGCTCGGCTGGCACCGCGACGCGCGTGACGTCACCCGTGTCAACCAGCTGTTGATCCTCAACCGCAACGAGAACATCATCCCGGCCGTCGCCAGGCTCAACCGCCAGCAGGCGGCGGCGTACTTCATGCTGGGAGAGACCCAGGGCACGTCCGCCGGCGGCAAGGAGGAGGCCGGGAAGTTCCTCCGGGTGCCGGGAACCAACCCCTTCTTCCCGCTTCGACACGAGCAGCAGGGCAACCGCTTCCTCGAGCTCTTCGACAGCTGCCACTTCGAGGTCTTCCTGCTCAACACCGGGCGCGTCGGCGGTCCACCGGACAACGGTCACAGCAAGAAGGTCTCGATCGCCTACTCGAGCGCCGTGGTCAAGGCCATCGCCGAGGGCACCATCGAGTGGACAGAGGATGGCGACTTCGGCTACGAGGTGGCCGCCTCGTTGCCCGGCATCGACGACCCTGAGATCCTGCAACCTCGCCGCCTCTACGAGCGCACCGACCGCCTCGAGGAGTACCAGACGATCGTGGACCGGCTGCGCGCCGAACGGCGCGACTTTCTTGCCAAATACCCCGGCCTGAACAGGGAGATCGTCGACGCGATCACGGTCTGAGCGGGGCCGGTCGAGGTTGCCGGTCGTCACCGTGGCGACCGACATCGCAGCCCCGGCCGAGGCCGTCTACGACCTCGTCGCCGACCTGCCCGCGATGGGCAGGTGGAGCCCCGAATG
Organism: Candidatus Dormiibacterota bacterium; assembly: GCA_963850385.1. Classification (GTDB taxonomy): domain Bacteria; phylum Chloroflexota; class Dormibacteria; order Aeolococcales; family Aeolococcaceae; genus Aeolococcus. The sequence continues at coordinate 413,526 of CAWKKS010000001.1, read as the reverse complement.
CGAGCGGGTCGAATGGACGGGTGAGGCGACACGGCCGACCCGCGGTGCGACGTTCACCGGCCACAACCGCAACGGCCGGCACCGCTGGTCAACCCACGGGACTGTGACCGTCGCCGACCGCCCCACCGAGTTCACCTTCGAGGTGCGCTCGATCCTCGACCTGCCGGTGTCGCGCTGGTCGTACCGATTCGAGCCCGCGGCTGACGGGGGGTGCCATGTGCGCGAGAGCACCGAGGACCGGCGCGGCACCCTGGTGCGGTGGCTCGGCCGGCTGGCAACCGGCGTCGACGACCGCGCCGAGCGCAACCGCGAGACGATGGCGACCACCCTGGCGCGGCTGCGGATGGCTGCGGAGGGGATGACGGAAGCCGGGTCGCCTGGTCCGGCGCGCTGAGGGCTGCGCTCAGCTCAGGCCGCCGTCGCGTACCGCCGCACGCCGTCGGCCATGGCGGCGTGCGCCCGGCCCTGGCTGACGAGCAGGTCGAGGTGCGCCGTGGTCTCGGCCACGGCCAGCTGGCGGTTGAACCCGTCGAGCTCGTCGTAGTGGCGGGCTCGGCGGGTCCAGGGGAGTTGCTGCGCGACCTCGAACGCGGTGCGGGGACCAACGGCAATCGCGGCCTGCGAAGCCGCCAGGCGGTCGGCGTGGTGCGCCATCAGCGCATCCACACGTCCGGCAAGGCCGGTGAACGCGCCACCGTGAGCCGGGAGGACGATGTCGACGTCCAGGTCGCGGACCTTCTGCAGCGAGGCCAGGAAGTCGGCAAGCGGCAGGCCGTCGACCAGCGGCGGCTCGAACCCGATCGACGGCGTGATGTGCGGGAGCACGTGGTCGCCGGCGAAGAGCAGCCGGTGCGCAGGGTCCATGAAGGTCAGGTGCCCGCGCGTGTGACCGGGGGTCTCGATGGCCAGAAGCTCGCGCTCCCCCGCCCGGAACGTCTCATTGTCCGCCGCCCACCTGTCGGGCATCTCCCAGACGCCCTCGCTCTCCCTCGCTTCGGCTTCAGCGCGCTCGGTGGCCGCGAGCTCGGCGATCAGCTGAGCGGCGCCGCTACGGCGCAGCCGCGCCAGCCAGGGTGCGCGGCGGTCCTTGGTGGTGCTGTCGAGGACGTACTCCAGCGAGGGGCGCTCGCCGCGGCCGAGCACGACCGTCGCCCCCGTGGCGTGGCGGAGCGCGGTGGCCTGGCCGAAGTGGTCGCGGTGCATATGCGTGACCAGCACTGTGCGGACGTCACCGAGCTCTGCGCCGAGGGCGCGGAGCCCCGCCCCCAGGGCATCCCATGCCGCGGGGCGGCTCCAGCCCGCATCGATGAGCGTGACCGCGCTGTCGTCGCGCACCGCGTAGACGTTGACCGCCCGCAACCCGTCCCCGGGGAGCGGCAGCGGGATGCGGAAAACGCCCGGGGCAACGGGGTGTGCGCCCGGCTCCTCCCAGCTGCGATCGGACGAGGCCTGCGGGCTCATCCCGGCGGTGCCTCCCAGCCGCCCAGGGCGCTGTCCGGGAGGTCGGTGATACGCACGCCGGCGTGGCGCCGGTAGCGGCCGTTGATCGCCAGGAGCAGGACGGTCAGCTGCTCGACGTGGCGCGAGTTGCGAAGAGCGCCGCCGTCGACGATGCGAACCCCGGCGAGCGTCGAGAGCAGGTGGGCGACCACGCGCTTCGCACGGTGGTCGTCCCCGGTGAGGATCACGTCGCTGTCGACCGCCCTGGTGAGATCCCTGAGCACCACGTAGCTCAACGTCTGCAGCGCCCCGACGACCCGCGCAGCGGGGAGCTGCGCGGCGACCTGCTCACTTGCCGACCCCGCGGGCACATCAACGGCACTGAAGCCCTCGCCACGTACAAAAAGCATCGGTACCACCGTGCTCACCACGATGCGGTCGCCGATCGCGCCGGCGAGCCCTGCGAGGGTGTCGTCAAGCCCCTCATAGGGAACGGTGATGATCACCACGCCGTCGACAGCGCATGCCGTCGCGTTGTCGCCGCCCGTGACGGCGCCGCCGTCCCCGCGGAGTGCGGCGCTGATGGTTGTCGCGGTCTCAACCGCACGCCCCACCGAGCGTGAGCCGATCACCACGTTGTTGCCCGCGCTCGCCAGGCGGAGCGCCAGCGCCGTGCCGAGCTTGCCGGTGCCGCCGACGATCCCCACGCTGCGCCGGGTGGGGCTGCTGGCGGCTTCTACCATGGGCGCGTGTCCATCCAGGTGCTGATCGGTCTCAAGCGGCTGGCGCTGGTCAAGCAGCGTCTCATGCCCCAGCTCTCGCTGGCGGAGCGACGCACCATGATGCTCGCCATGCTCTCGACGGTCGCCGCCGCCGCGCGTGCGTCGGGGCTGGGACCGGTGGCGCTGGCGACCTCCGAACCGGCGGCCGCGATGATCGCCCGGACGCTGGGCGTGGCCGTGGTCTCCGACGGCGACCTGCCATGGAACGAGGGGCTCGCACACGCCCGCGACACGGCGGGGGCCACGACGGCCGTGCTGTACCTCGCGGGTGATCTCCCGCTGCTCAGCGCACACGACCTGGTCGCCTTCGCGGCCGTGGCACCACGCCGGGGGGTGGTCGTGGCGCGGGCGCGTGACGGGGGCAGCAACGCCCTGCTCGTCGCTCCAGCGGGTGCCCTCACCCCAAGGTTCGGAGAGCCGCGCAGCTCCGAGGCGCACCGAGCCGCCGCCGAGAAGGCCGGGCTCGCCTGCCGCGTGCTGGACATTGCGGGGCTGGCGCTCGACGTCGACACCATCGAGGACGCGTGGGATGCCGGCCTGCTCACGCCTTTCACCGGAACAGGTCCTGTGACGGGTCGCGGATGAGCCGGGCGGCGCTGCCCTCGCCCGTCACCGGGTAACCGCGCACCAGGGCGGCGGGGACGCGCTCGAGCTTGCCGAGCACGAGGTCGGCGGCCGCAGCCAGCTCGTCGGCGACCGCCACGGCCGTTGTCGCCAGCACGTAGCCATTGGGATCAACCGCGCCGGCCATGTCGCGCAGCGGTGCCAGGCCACTGGCACCGATCGCCGTGCCCACGATGCCTTCGCGCCAGGCGCGACCCATCGTGTCCGCGATGACCACGGCGACGCGCCGTCCGGCTCGAGCGGCCAGGTCGGCGCGAAGCCTCTCCGCCGACGCATCCGGGTCACGCGGCAGCAGCACCACGGTGTCCGGCCGCGGCGCATTGGACCTGTCGATGCCGGCATTCGCACAGACGAAGCCGTGCCGGGTGACGACGATGAAGAGCGGGCCGCGCTGTCGCAACACCTGCTCGCTCTCGCGGAGGATGAGCTCGACGACGCGCGGGTCCGAATGGGCTCCGGCCAGCGCGGTGGCGCGCGCCGACGGTCGCACCGTTCCCAGGTCGACGACGTTGCCCTCGGACTTGCTCACCGCCTTGTGGGTCACCACCACGACGTCGCCGTCGTGCAGGCTGGGAAAGCCCTCGATGACCAGCGACGCCAGGTCCTGCCCGGCGGTGATCTCCGCGTCGTGCTGCACCGCGAAGATCTCAATCACCGTCGCCGGACCTGATGCCTGCAGCCGTCAGCGCGACCCGGGCGAGCCTTCGCTTCGCCGCCGCGTCGCGCATGATGGTGTCCGTGGTCACCACCTCGACGCCGCGCCGCGTGATGGCGTCGGTGATCGGCGCGTCGACGTCGTCCACCACGATGGCATCGATGAGACCGTCGTAGAGCGTCGCCACCCCGGCCGGTGAGGCGTCGTGACCCAGCGACCGCATCATCTCGGCGGCCGGCCCGCGCAACGCCTCACCGCCGACGATGGGACTCACCGCGACACAGCGCGCGCGGCGCGTCCGGAGCGCCTCCGTGATGCCCGGGACGGCGAGGATGGGCCCGATGGAGACGAGCGGGTTCGACGGCGCGATGATGATCGCGTCCGCCCCGGCGATGGCCTCGATGACACCGGGCGCAGGGCGTGCCGACAGTGAGCCATCGAAATGAATCTCATGCACCCGGTCGCGGTGACCGCGGCGGACGTAGTACGTCTGGAAATCGAGGTCGCCGTCGCGGGTCGTCAGCACGGTTCGGAGGCGATCATCGCTGCACGGCAGCAGCCGGTCGGCCAGGCCCAGGGCGGCGGCCAGCCGCGCCGTGACTGTCGAGAGACTCTCGCCGTCGCGCAGCCAGCCGGTGCGTGCCAGGTGGAGGCCGAGGTCGCGGTCGCCGAGCCAGAACCACGCGCTTGCGCCCAGCGCACGCATCGTCTCCAGGGCGCGACTGCTGTCATCGCAGACGCCCCAGCCGCGTCCCTCGTCAATGTTGCCGGTCAGCGTGTACAGGACGGTGTCGAGGTCGGGGGAGATGTGCAGCCCGCAGACCTCGAGGTCGTCGCCGACGTTGCCGACGATGGTGAGCTGCCGCGGCTCGAGCGCAGCAACCAGGCCCTGCAGGAAACGCGCCGCACCAACACCGCCGGCGAGCACGGCGATGGCGGGACCTGGCACCGGGCCATTGTCCGGGCAGCCAGCGCTGAGCGGCAAGTTCGGCCACGTATGCTCCGGGTGACAGCCGCCGTCACGGGCCGGAGCGGTCCGGAGGCGAGGCGAGGCGGTGCGGGAGGTGACCGGTGAAGACCGCGACCGCGAGCGCGCCTCGCCACCGTGGCGCCGCCAGCGCTCCCGTCAGTGCGGTGGCGTGGGTCGCGCTCGGTGCCGCGATGTGGGGGACCGACGGCGCGCTGCGCGCGCCGCTCGTGCCCCGCTGGCCGGCGTCGACGATCGTGCTGTACGAGCACCTGATCCTCACCGCCGTCGTCATCGTCCCCCTGCTGGCTCAGCGGGTCAGCATTGCTCGAATCCCCCGGCGCGGATGGCTGGCCGTCATCGCCGTCTCGTGGGGAGGGTCCGCATTGGCCACGCTGGCGTTCACGACGGCGTTCATGTACGGCAACCCGGATGTCGTGGTGCTGCTGCAGAAGACGCAGCCGCTCTTCGCGCTGGTCGCGGCCGGGGTGCTGCTCGGCGAGCGACCCCGTGCCTCGCTGGCACCCCTGGCCGCGGCCGCGCTGGTCGGCACCTACCTGCTCTCATTCGGCTGGACCAGCCCCACGCACGCGTTCAGCGGCGGCCCGGGGAAGGCGGCAGCCCTGGCGCTGGTGGCTGCGGCGATGTGGGGCACGGCAACAGCGCTGGGCCGGGTCGCCCTCGCGCACACGTCGTCAGCCACGCTGTCAGGCCTGCGCTTCGTGCTCGCCGTGCCTGTGCTGGTGGTGGTCGCGGCCTCGCGGGGCGCGCTGGCCGCGCCCGACGTCGCCTCCGTTGACTGGGCGCGGCTGCTGTTGCTCGCACTTGTTCCCGGCCTGGTCGGAATTCTCCTCTACTACCGTGGGCTCGAGCACACCCCGGCCTCGATCGCCACCTTCGCGGAGCTCGCGTTCCCGGCCACGGCGGTCGTCGTGAACTACCTCGTCCTGGGTGCAACCGTTGACGCCACGCAGCTGTGTGGTTTCGGTGTGCTGTGGGTCACCATCGCGCTGCTCCACCGGGTGCCGGTGCGCACCGGCCGGGCGCAAGCGGACACGCGCAGCGCAGCAACGGTCGGCGCAGTCGATCCACTACATTGAGCGCGATGCACGAGGACGTCCTCGAATTCATCCGCAAGAACCACCACGCGGTGATGGCCACCTACCGGCGTGATGGACAGGTCCAGCTGTCGCCGGTCGCCGCCACGGTCGACGGGGAGGGACGGGCGGTGGTGAGCAGCAGCGAGACCGCGGTGAAGGTGATCAACCTCCGCCGTGAACCGAGGGCGAGCCTGTGCGTCATGAACGACAGGTTCTTCGGTGAGTGGCATTTCGTCGAGGGCCCGGTGGAGGTGGTGTCGTTGCCAGAGGCGATGGAACCGCTGGTCGACTACTACCGGCGGGTCGCCGGTGAACATCCCGACTGGGGCGATTACCGAGCGGCGATGGAACGCGAGATGCGCGTCCTCCTGCGCCTGACAGTCGAGCGCAGCGGTCCCCGCACCCAGGGGTAACCCGGCGCGATCCCCCTGGGATCGGCGACCCCCGGCTCTATCCTGTCGCGGTGCCGAGCCGAGCCCGCCGCCTGTCCGCGGCACTGACCGGGGTTGCCGTCGACATCGGCGCGCTGCGCGAGTCCAAGCCCTTTCGCAGGCTGATCATCGGGCAGCTCGTGTCACTTGTCGGTCGGCAGATCACGGTCGTGGCCGTTCCGTACCAGGTGTATTCGTCGACCCGTTCCCCCGTGCTCGTTGGTCTGCTCGGACTGGCGCAGGTGGTTCCCTTGGTCACGGTCTCGCTGGTGCTCGGCGGCGTCGTCGACCGTATCGACCGTCGCCGACTGCTGCTGGTGACCCGTGCCCTCCTCGCCGCCTGCTCCCTGGCCCTCCTGGTCGGCGCACTCACCCATGCGCCCGTCGTGTTCGTCTTCATCGCCGTCGCGCTTGCGGCATCGGTCGCGGCGCTGGATTCCCCGACGAGCACGGCCATCGTCCCCAACCTGGTGTCTCGCGATCGGCTGGCGGGAGCGCTGTCGATCAACATCGCCGTCTTCCAGACCGCCCTGATCGCCGGCCCGGCGCTGGGTGGAATTGCCATCGCCAGCCTCGGCCTGGCGGGCGCGTACCTCATCGACGTGGCCAGCTTCGCCGTCGCGCTGACAGCGGTGTGGTCGCTGCCCGCGCAGCCGCCCACCTCGACGGCGCGAGAGCCCACGCTGCGGGCGCTCATCCGCGGGCTCGCCTTCGTCCGGCGGCAGCCCGTGATCATGGGGGGGTACGCCATGGACCTCAGCGCCATGATCTTCGGCCTGCCGCGGGCTGTCTTCCCCGTGCTCGCCGCGACGACGTTCAACACCAACGCGCAGGGCCTCGGCTACCTCTACGCGGCGCCCGGTGTCGGTGGCATCATCGCCGCGCTCAGCAGTGGATGGCTCGGCCGCTCGCGCCGGTTGGGACGCGTCCTCGTGGTCGCGATCGCCCTGTGGGGCGTGGCGATCATCGCGTTCGGGTTCGCGACCGCGCTCTGGGTCGGCCTGCTGCTGCTGGCCTTCGCCGGTGCCGTGGACTCGTTCAGCGCGGTGTGCCGCAACACGATGATGCAGACGCTCACCCCCGACGAGCTACGCGGTCGACTCACGGCCACCTACTTCATGGTCGTGGTCGGCGGACCGTTCATCGGCGACGTCGAGGCCGGCGTGGTCGCCGGCGTCACCTCGGCGAGGGTGTCGGTGGTGGCCGGCGGAGTCCTCGCCGTCCTCGGTCTCACGGTTGCTGCGGTGCTGTTCCCAGAGGTGTGGAGATACCGCGGTCGTGGCACCGAACCGGGGTGGTCGAGCACCGACGACGCCCTCGCCGGGCCGCCCGTGTAAGGTGCCAGTCCGGGCGGTCAGCACAGGGAGAGGGAGATTCGTGGACGACCCGAACGGAGGCGCCACACGGCGCAGCGGCCCAGCGCGCCTGACAGCGCATCCGCCGCTGGGCGAGGTACCCCCGACCATGCTGGCGCAGGTGATCCGGCCGCGGCGCTACGGCGACCCCCGCGACGCGTTCGCTGTCGAGGCGATCGCCACCCCGACACCCGGACCGGGTGAGGCGCTGGTGTACGTCATGGCTGCCGGCGTCAACTACAACAACGTCTGGGCGGCCCTGGGCCGTCCGGTCGACGTGATCGCCGCGCGCATGAAGGCCGGCGCCGCCGAGGAATTCCACATCGGGGGCAGCGATGCCTCAGGCGTGGTGTATGCCGTGGGCGACGGAGTCGACACCGTGTCCGTCGGCGACGAGGTGGTGGTGCACTGCGGCCAATGGGACACTCGCGACCCGTTCATCGTCGCCGGCGGCGACCCCATCACGGCGCCGAGCGCACGGATCTGGGGCTACGAGACCAACTGGGGCAGCTTTGCGCAGTTCACCCTCGTGCAGGCGCACCAGCTCCTTCCCAAGCCGGCAGCACTGAGCTGGGCGGCCGCGGCGGCATACATGCTGGTCGGAGCGACCGCGTACCGGATGCTCTGCGGGTGGGAGCCGCACACGGTGCGGCAGGGTGACGTCGTCCTGGTGTGGGGAGGCAGTGGCGGACTGGGCTCGCAGGCGATCCAGATCGTCCGCGCGCGCGGAGGCATCCCCGTCGCGGTGGCCTCGGGCGCCGAGCGGGGTGAGTTCTGCGTCACCCTCGGGGCGGCCGGGTACATCGACCGCGGTGGGTTCGACCACTGGGGCCTGCCACCGGACTGGCGTGACAATGACGCCTATGGCGAGTGGGCGGCGGGGGCGCGCGCCTTCGGCAAGGCCATCTGGGACGTCGTCGGCGAGAAGCGAAGCCCTCGCATCGTGTTCGAGCATCCCGGCGAGGCGACGATCCCGACCTCCATCCTGGTGTGCGACAACGCCGGCATGGTGGTGATCTGCGCCGGCACCACCGGCTACCACGCCGCGGTCGACCTCCGCTACCTCTGGATGCGCAGCAAGCGCCTGCAGGGATCGCACTTCGCCAATGACGAGCAGTCGGCAGCCCTCAACGACCTCGTCGCCGCCGGTGAGGTCGACCCCTGCCTGCGCCGCACCTTCGCGTTCGACGATGTGGGTGTGGCGCACCAGCTGATGTACGAGAACCGGCACCCCGTCGGCAACATGGCGATCCTGGTCGGCGCCGCCGACGACAGGCAGGTGAGCTTCTAGCCCGGCCGCTGGGCTGCCAGGGCGCCCTGCACCCGCTCCGCGAGCTGTTGGGGAGTCTCGGTGGCGCATTCCAGCCGTCGCCCCGAGCGCAGCCAGTCCAGCTGGCTCTCGTCGAGATGGCGGGAAAGGTCGCGCGGCAAGCGCGCCGGCGCGCCCTCGATGACCTGCAACCGGTGCCCGGCCAGCTCGGCGGGGTTGATGCCCGCATCGATGACACCCGCGCCCCGGTCGCGCAGGTCGGCGACCATCGCGCACCCAGCGGGGTCGCAATCATGCAGCGCGATCAGCGCGCCGCCCGCCGCATGGTCGCTCGTCCCGGTCGCAACCACGACGCCGACGTCACCGATGCGCGCCCGGTTGGCAGCCACCACCGCGGCGGTCTCGAGACGGTCGCATACCACCAGCGTCTCACCGGTCGGCGCGTCGATCGGCTCAGGGCTCGCCAGCAGCCCCGGGTAGGTGCGCCCGTCGATGAACTGCCGCTGGAACTCTGGTTGCGAGATCGCCAATAACCTGGACATGGGCTGGGGTCGGCGCTCCTGCAGGTGGGTGACGATGCCGACGACCAGCACGAGCAGCCCAACCGCGCCCAGGACGGTGAGCAGGATTCGCTGGCCGGTCAGTGCCCCGATGAGGATGAGCAGGACACCCAGCCCCACCTCGCCGGATGCAACCCGGGTCGGAGCGGTCTCCACGTCCGCGCACACGGCGTAGTAGAGCTGGCGCGCGGAATACCACCACTCCCCGTCGTGCAGCCGTGCCGCCGCCGCCGCCACGCGTTCGGCGGTGATCTCGGCGGCCATGCAGGCGAGTCTCGCAGGGGGGTGAGCCCAGGCGTCCGCACGGTCGGGGAGAATCAGCGCCGATGTCGACGGCTTTCTATGCCCGCCAGGGCGATGACTTCCTCTCCACCGACTGGACCCGCGGACCGTGGGACCCCCAGCATCAGCACGCCGGGCCGCCCGCGGCGCTGCTCGGACGGGCCATCGAACGGCTCGATGGGGGCGACGAATTCGTGGTCACGCGGTTCACCGTCGAGCTCCTGCGCAGCGTGCCGCTCGCGGTGCTGGCGGTCGAGGCGCGGCTGACACGTCCGGGGCGCAACGTGCAGCTGGCCGAGGCCGGCCTCGCCGACGAGGACGGACCGATCGCGCTGGCGCGGGCGTGGCGGGTCCGCCGGGGCGACACCCGTGCCGAGCAGACCGCGCCGGAGCCCCCGCCCTGCCCGGGCCCTGATCGCCTGGCACCGGCCGGCGACTTCGACCCCTGGTCGGGCCCCAGCTATTTCTCTGCTGTCGAGTGGCGGATCGCGAGCGGAGGGTTCACGGTACCGGGACCTGCAGCTGTCTGGATGCGCATGAGCGCGATGCTCGTCGACGGCGAGGAGCCGTCACCGCTGACACGCGTGCTGGTCGCCGCCGACTCCGGCAACGGCATCAGCATGGAGCTGTCGCTGCAGACCCACGTCTTCATCAACACCGAGCTCACCGTCCACCTCTTCCGGCAGCCGGTCGGCGAGTGGATCTGCCTCGACGCCCGCACCCGGATCGGGCCGGTGGGGGCCGGGCTGGCGACCAGCGTCATCTACGACTCCGCGTCGCGCTGCGGGGAGGCCAACCAGACGCTGCTGGTGCGAGCCCGGTGAGCCGCCGGCGGGGCGGTGTGGTGGTGCCCTCGACACCCCGACGTATGCTGGCGCGGTGATCTCCGAGACGGCGGCGACACCTCGAGCGGGTGAGGGGGGCCGGGACTATGCCGCCGAGCAGCGCCGGTGGGAGGAACGGGCCCTGCGACGTGCGCTCGCACGTGGCGAGCGCAGGGCGACGTTCGCCACCGGCAGCGGCGTCGAGGTTGAACCGCTGTACGGTCCGGCCCAGCTCACCGGTCATGACGCGACGGCGGACGAGGGCTTCCCGGGCCAGGCGCCGTTCACGCGCGGCATCCAGCCCAACATGTATCGGGGACGGCTGTGGAGCATCCGCCAGTACGCGGGGTACGGCACCGCCCGCGACGCCAACGAGCGATTCCGGTTCCTCCTGGCCAGCGGGCAGAAAGGCCTGTCCGTGGCCTTCGACCTGCCCACGCAGATGGGCTTGGACAGCGATGATCCCCGGGCGGCGGGCGAGGTGGGCCAGGTGGGCGTGGCCATCGATTCCGTCTCGGACATGGTGGACCTGTTCGAGGGCATCCCGCTCGACACCGTGAGCACGTCGATGACCATCAATGCCCCCGCACCGGTGCTCGTGGCCATGTACATCGTCGCCGCCGAACGGCAGGGTGTCGCCTCGGCAGGCGTCATGGGCACCGCGCAGAACGACGTGCTCAAGGAGTACGTCGCCAGGGGGACGTACATCTATCCGCCGCGCGCATCGCTGCGGCTGGCGGCGGACCTCATCGCCCACTGCGCGCGACATGCGCCGAGGTTCAACGCCATCTCGCTCAGCGGTTACCACATCCGCGAGGCGGGAAGCACGGCGCCGCAGGAGATGGCTTTCGCGATCGCCAATGCGTGCGAGTACGTGGCTGCGGTCATCGCCCGAGGGATCCCGGTCGACGAGTTCGCCCCCAAGCTTTCATGGATCTTCAACACGCACACGGACTTCTTCGAGGAGATCGCCAAGTACCGCGCCCTGCGCCGCCTCTGGTCACGGCTGATGACCGAGCGATTCGGCGCCACCGATCCCCGCTCGCTGATGTTGCGCACCCATACGCAGACGGGCGGCTCGACGTTGACGGCACAGCAGCCCGAGAACAACATCGTGCGCGCCGCCATCCAGGCACTGGCGGCCACGCTCGGCGGCGTGCAGTCGATGGCGCTCTCCTGCTACGACGAGGCGCTGTCGATCCCCACCCAGAAGGCCCAGCGCATCGCCGTGCGGACACAGCAGATCATCGGTGAGGAGATCGGCGTGACCAGCACGGTCGACCCACTGGGAGGGTCCTACTACATCGAGTGGCTGACCGACGAGCTCGAACGGCGGGCCCGGGTCCTCCTGGAACAGGTGGAGGCAGGCGGCGGCGCGGTGGCCTGCATCGAGAGCGGCTGGATGCAGGAGCAGATCCAGGAGGAGGCGTACCGCGCCGAGCTGGCGGTGGTGTCAGGTGAGAAGGTGGTCGTGGGAGTCAACCGGTACACCGACACCGAGGAGGCGCAGCCGCCGGTGATCTTCCGGACCGATGAGCGAGCTGCCCGCGAGCAGCTGGAGCGGCTCGCGCGACACCGTCAGGGTCGCGACGTAGGTCCCGCGACGGCCGCGCTCGGTCGACTCCGTGAGGCGGCTGTTGGCGAGGAGGAGCTGATGCCCGCCATCATCGAGGCGGTGCGCGCCGACGCGACCCTCGGGGAGATCTGCGACACGCTGCGCGATGTCTTCGGCGGCTACCAGCCCCCCACGACCATCTGACGACGGGTGGAGGTCGGCGCTCGGCGGGTCGGTGTCGCGCTGCGCGCCGCGTGGCACAGGGTCGTGACCATGCCGAGGGGCGCGCGACTGCTGCTGGTGGCGCTCGCCGTGGCGGGGGGGTTCGTGGGGGTGATCACCCCACTCTTCCACAACACCGGCGCCCCGAGCGCCGAGATCGCTGGGCAGCTTCCCGACAGCGTCGCCGCGGGCGCGGGTGCGAGGATGGACATCGCGCTCGACAACGTGGGCGACGGCATCATCAACCCGGTCTGCGTGAGCATGAGCGGCGACGGTGCAACGCTCACGTCCGCCGACTTCCAGGGCCTGGACCATGAGACCGCCGTGGCCAACCGCGTGTGCGGTGGCGAGCTCACCGGACAGGAGACGATCGGCATCACGCTGCACTTCACCCTCAGCCACCGAGGCAACACCAAGGTGCGCCTGGTGCCGGAGCAGGGCAGGACGGTGATCGGCCCGGCGTTCATCGGCACCGTCGCGGTCACCTGAGGCGGGGCGGCGGCCCGGGGCCGTACATTCATCGGCACCGATCGAGAGGAGGCAGAGCGATGACGCGGGAGTTCAGCGACTTCGAGGCATTCTTTCCGTGGTACGTGAGCCAGCACAGCAAGCGGGCCACGCGCTGGTTCCACTTCGTGGGCACCCATGCCGGCGCCGCCGCCGCTCTCGCCGGGGTGCTCACCCGCCGCCCGGCGCTCCTCGCCGGGATGCCGGTCATCTCCTACGGCGTGGCCTGGTTCAGCCACTTCGTGATCGAGAAGAACAACCCGGCGTCGTTCGGCCACCCGCTGTGGTCGCTGCGCGGCGACGCGCGGATGCTGGCGATGATGTGGCAGGGCCGCGATGGGGAGCTGGGCAGGATTGCCGCGGACGCCGGGCGGCTCACCCTCGCCGCCTGACCCGGGGCCCGCTCAGCCGCCAGCCGCCTGGAGGTCCCAGGTGGAGCCGCCCGGCTTGTCGTGGACTGCGACGCCCGTGGCGACCAGCGCATCGCGCAGGGCGTCGGCGTCGGCATAGCGGCCCTCGGAGCGAGCGCGATCCCTCAGACCGAGCATGGCGTCGACGAACGGTGCGGCGTGCTCTCGTGGGGTCACCGCGCCCGCCTGGGCGAGCTCGGCGAGGCGAACCACCAGCTCCCGCAGCGCCTCGCGTGCGCGATCGGGCTCGTCCGACTGCAGGGTGTCGCGCGACCATTCGTGCACAGCGGTCTCCATCGCCAGGATCGCCGCGGCCACGCCGTCAGGGTCGCGCGCCGTCAGCGCGGCGACGGCGCTTGCCCGATGGGCGTTGACCTCGTCCATGAACAGCCCCGGCGCCGCCACATCGGGCGCGCCCTCGAGCCCTGCGGTCGACAGTGCCGGTGCCACGCCGGCGGTCCCCTGGTCCGGCGCGGCCATCGTCTCGAGCGAGACCACCTCCGGCGCGCGCCAGTGACGTTCACGCCCGTCCTGGCGCCAGGTGACGCGCCCTCGCCCGCGAACCGTCAGCGTGGCGGCCTCGACGTCGATGAGACAGGCGGTGTGTTCGTCGACGCCGAGGATGGCGCAACCCGGCGGCAGCGCTCCCTCGAGCACGCGCAGCCGTCGTTCACCCATGTAGCAGAAGCGCGTGTCATGGGTGCCTCCCTCGGCGTTGTTGTAGTGCGGCACCACCGCCGCCCGCAGGCCCGCCTGGCGCATCAGGTCGAGCCCGTCGACCCATTCGGGCGCGGCGCCGACCTTGTAGATCTCGTAGACGGGCAGCGCCACCTCGCCCAGGCCCACGGCGGCCGCGCTCGAGAAGACGACGACACCGCCCGAGGCGAGCTTCTCGCGGAGCAGCTCGGGGACGCGGGTGCCGCTCCACTGCCTGACCGCGTAGGTGGGGCTGCCGGGTCCGGCGAACACCCAACCCGCCCCCTTGACCATCGCGCACATCTGCTCGTACTCGAGCGCTGTCGCGGTCTGCGCATCGCGGAAGGAGGCCACCTCGACACGACGCCCCACGCTGTCCCGGAAGTACGCCACGCTTCGCGCGGCGATCTCGTCGGCGTTCTCCTGGAAGCCGAAGGGCGTGTCGAGCATGACGGCGCGCGCGCCCTCGGCTGCGCGCGCGAACAGCTCGACGTGAACCGAGGTCATGGTCGGGGCCGTCTCGCCGGACCCGATGATCGCCAACAGGCGGGGCACCGTCACCTGGCCATCGTATGCCAGCGCCGCGTCGGTGCCCCCGCGGCGGGTCAGCGGCGAGCGAACAGACGGGCCAACCACACCAGGGTGCGCACCGGCGCACCGGACGGCCCACTGGGGATGTCGCGCAGGTTGGCCTGGTTGTTCCACGAGGTGCCGGCGATGTCGAGATGGACCCAGGGCAGGTCGCCGACGAAGGCCCGGATGAACACGGCGCCGTTGATCGCGCCCGCTTCCCGCCCACCCCAGTTGCGGACGTCCGCAACGTCGCTGTGCAGGCACGCGTCGTACTCGGGATGCATCGGCAGCTCCGCCAACCTGTCCCCGGCCTGCTCGGCGGCTCGCCGGACCAGCCCGGCCAGCGGCGCGTCGTTGCTCATCAGCGCGGCGTTGACGTGTCCAAGTGCGATCACCGCCGCACCGGTGAGGGTGGCGACATCGACGAGGTGCGTCGCCCCCAGTCGCCGGGCCATCCCCACCCCGTCGGCGAGCACCACGCGCCCCTCAGCGTCGGTGTTGACCACCTCGATGGTGGTGCCATCGATGGCGGTGACCACGTCACCAGGCTTGAGGGCGCGGCCGCCCGGCATGTTCTCGGTGGCCGGCACGACGCCGATGACGTTGCAGGCCAGGCGCAACGCGGAGATCGCGTACATCGCCGACAGGACGGCGGCGCCGCCGCCCATGTCCCCCTTCATCTTCTCCATGCCGAGGGAGGGCTTGATGGAGATGCCCCCGCTGTCGAAGGTGACCCCCTTGCCGATCAGGCCGAGAACCGGGCCACCGGGATCAGCACCGTCGTGGCGCACCACGATCATCGCCGGCGGCTCCTCGCTGCCCCTCGCGATGCCGAGCAGTGCCCCTGCCCCGGCCTCTTCGAGGCCTGCCCTGTCGAGGATCTCCACGCGCAGCGAGGTGCCCGCGCACAGCTCCGCCACGTCGTCGCCGAGCCGGGTCGGCGTGAGGGTGTTCGCTGGTGCTGACACCCAGCGCTGAGCCCGCAGGGTGCACTCGGCGAGGAGCACGGCCTCCGCCAGCGCCGCATCAACGCCGTCACCGGCGTCGCCATCGACACCGGCGACGACCACCTCCTCGATGAGCGGCGCGACCTCAGGGTCGGCCTTCCTCGCCTCCGGCTCGTGGTTGGCCACCAGCGTCCCGGTGACCATGGCCCTGAGCAGCGCTGCGATGTCCGGGACCGCCGGCGAGTCCAGCTCGGTCTCGGTTGCCAGCACCACTCGCACAAGTCGCCGGCGGCGCAGCTCGCGACCGAGCAGCGTGTAGGCGTTGTGCAGGCGGAAGCAGTCGAGCAGCGCCGGGTCGCCGAGCCCGATCACGACCACGCGGCGCGCCGCGATGCTGGCTGAGGCGGAGAGCACGGTGACCTCCCCGAAGCGCCCGGTGAGCTCGCCGGAGGACAGCATCGCCGCCAGCTCGCCGCCAACCGCAGCGTCGGCGCGGGCCGCGTGCGCACCGAGCCGTCCCTTGGTGGCGGTGACCACCAGGGCATCGCCGCCGATGGCCATGGCGCCGCCGTCGCCCCGCATCGCCACGGTCATGCCGCCCTCCTGCACAGCCGTGTCGCACGCCTGCTCGGTTCGCGATGGTAGCGGGCGCGGTGCCCTGCGGCCGCGTTCCATACTCGACCCGTGGCGGACCTGGCGGCGCTCCGTGACGAGCTTCGGGCCCACGCCCTGGCTCGAGGCTGGTGCGCGCTGGGCGTCACCGGTGTCGAACCGTTTGCTGAAGCGCGGCAGCGGGGCCTGGAGGCTGTCGCCGCCGGGCGCATGGACGGCATGCCCTGGATGAGCGCGCAGCGCGTCGAGGCCAGCGCCGACCTGGGCAGCCGGTACCCGTGGGCGCGAAGCCTCATCGCCCTGGCCTGGCCGTACCGGCCGGCGCCGGCCCCGGCGCACCCGCCGCACGAACGGCCGACAGGCCGCATGGCCGCCTACGCGATGCTGCCACGCCCCGGCGAACGTGACAGCGCCGACTACCACGACGTCCTGGCGGGCGAGTGCGCGGAGCTGGTGACGTGGCTCCGGGACCGCCACCCCGGGGTCAGGGCAAAGCACTTCGTCGACCACGGCTGGGCGATGGACCGCGCGGTCGCGGAACGGGCCGGGATCGGCTTCACGGGCAAGCACGCGTCGCTTTTGACGGCGACGGCCGGTTCGTACGTGCTGCTCGCCGAGATCGCCGTGTCGCTCAGCCTGCCCGCTGACGAGCCCACGAAGAAGGGTTGCGGCAGCTGTGCCGCGTGCCTGCCGTCGTGCCCCACGGGGGCGATCGTCTCCCCCGGGGTCATCGACGCCCGGCGTTGCATCTCCTACCTGACCATCGAGCACCGCGGGCCCATCCCGATCGAGCTCCGCCCGCTGATGGGCACGTGGGTCTTCGGATGCGACCTGTGCCAGGAGGCGTGCCCGATCAACCTCCGCCTCGCGCCGGCCCCGATGACGGCTGAGGACAGCGAGGAAGGCCGGGGCGCCGTGCCCGCCGCGGACCTCGTGCAGCTTCTCGAGCTGGACGAAGCCGGGTTCGCTCAGCGGTTCGCGGGCACCGTGGTGGCCCGCACCGGGCGCGAGCGCATCGCCCGGAATGCGGCGATCGCCCTCGGCAACGCCGAGGTCCGGTCCACCGCACCGGCGTTGCGGCGGGCTGCCGAGAGCGACCCGGACCCGGTGGTTCGCGAGGCAGCCGCCTGGGGGCTGGCCAAGGTCGTCGCGGTGGGCGGGTAGCTCAGCCCCCGGTCAGTGGAACAGCCAGATCGCGGCGCCCACGCCTGCCGCGATGGGCGCGCCCACGCACGCTGCGACGATGGGCACCGGGTCGTGGTGCTGTGGCCACCAGGCGTGGGGGACGGCCCGTCCGATCGGCACGCGAGCACGGCGGATGCGGGCGGGCTGGGCGCTCACGATCGCGCCGGCCATGCCGGTGAGGGTGGCGAGCAGGATCGCCTCAGCCGCCAGCATGGCGATGTGCGTGGCGCCGACCCGCCACAGCGCGGCGATGGCGGCGAAGGCGACCAACCCGAGCAGGGCTCCGCAGAGCGCGCCCAGGAGCGGGAGCGGCACTGCGACGCGGCGCGGTGTCGGCAGGGGCATGACCCGCAGCGTAGCACCCAAGCCGCCGCCGCTCCAGCACCGCCATGAGGTCGGCACGGGTGCCTTGACCTTTCCGCAGGGCGCACCTACCCTGAGCGCGCCGCCTCAGCAGCGGGCCAGGTTCCGCGTCCCAGCTCACATCACACCAGGGAACCATCTCCATGCCGACTCGCACACGCCTCGCCGCGGCTGCGATGGGCGCCACCGCCGCCGCCGTCCCGGCCGGGGTCATCGCCAGCACGTATGTCGTCCACCCGGGAGACACGCTCAGCGCCATCGCGATGCGCCACGGCACGACGGTGAGCGCCCTGGCCCAGGCCAACCAGCTGGCCGACCCGAACCTCATCCGCATCGGCCAGCTCCTCCAGATCCCCAACTCGAAGCTGGGCACACCCGGCTACACGAAGGGTGCAGCCGATACCGAGACCTACACCGTCGTCCACGGCGACACCCTGATCAGCATCGCGCGCCGCTATGGGTTGGACCTGACAGCCCTGGCCCGCGCCAACGGCCTCAACGTCAATGCCCCGCTCGCTGTTGGGGTGGTGCTGCACATGCCGGGTCGCATCGCGCGCGTCAACGCCCTGCTCGCCCATGTCGCTCATGAGGTGGGCGTCGACCCCAGGGTGGTGAAGGCCGTCGCCTGGATGGAGAGCGGCTGGCACCAGCACGTGGTGTCGGCGACGGGTGCCATCGGCCTGATGCAGGTCGAGCCGTACACCGGGGAGTGGATCTCGCGATACCTGGCCGGCCGTGCCCTCAACCTTCGGGTCGCGTCGGAGAACGTGCTGGCGGGGACGCTGCTGCTGCACCACCTCCTGGCGGTGCACCACGGCGACGTCGCCGCCGCGCTGGCCGCCTACTACCAGGGCGACGCGTCGATCGGCCGCCACGGTCTCTACGACGACACGCGGCGCTACCAGAAGGTGGTCACCGACCTGATCAGGAGGGACTAGGGGGCGCCCGCCCGGTCCTTTGGTGATAGCCACGCTGTGGCTTGTGTGCAGAAGTTGGGGATAACTCCGATCAGGCGGCGCCGAGGTCGAGGGGCAGACTGAGGCAGCGCACCCCGCCGCCGGACTTCATGAACTCGTCCACCGCCAGCGTGACCAGGCTGAACCCGGCCGTGGCGAGCTGTGGACGGATCCCCTCGGCCGCGATGGAGGTGACCACCCGGTCGCCCAGTGGCATTGCGTTGCATGCGAACCCCTCGGCCGCTTCGCGCGGAACCTCGATGAGTCGCGGCACCCGTTCACGGACCAGCTCCACCGAGCGTGGGCTGAAGGCCTCCGGGAAGATCAGCGCGGTGTGGTCGTCGAGGGGGCAGAAGCATGTGTCGAGGTGGTAGAAGCGCGGGTCGACGAGCTCCAGTGAGGTGCTCTCGACGTCGAGATACCTGGCCACCTCGCCGTGGGCGGCCTGGTCGGTGCGGAAGCCGAACGCCAGGAACAGGTGGTCACCGACGAACAGCGCGTCCCCGGCGCCCTCGAACGAGATGTCGGCGGCCACCTCGTGCACGACGAACCCCATCTCCTCCAACGCGGCCCGCCAATGCCGTTCCTCCCCGGCACGCTCGGCGTGATGGAACCGGCTGATCACCGCGCGCCGCCGCCACACCACCGCCGCGTTGGCCGTGAAGACCATGTCGGGGAGGCCGGCATGGGAGGCCGTGAGCACGATCGACTCGCCGACCTCCTCGTAGACGGCGTGCAGCGCTTCCCACTGCTCGACGGCGCGGCCATGGTCGACCTCGACGGCCACGTGCATCCAGGGGTTGATCTCGTACTCGATGCCGAAGTGCTCGGGACGGCACATGAGAATGGCCATGACGCGCTTCTCGCACATCCGGCCAGGCCGATCGCGGTCGCGGGGAGCTCCTGGTGCCGGGTCGGAGCGATGATGCCACAGAAGCGGCACCCGTCAGCACGGTCGGGTCAGACAGCCCTCGCGATCAGCGCCCCCGCGGCGGCGAGCAGCGCCGTCGCCGGGATGGTCAGCACCCAGGCCACGATGATGTTGCGGGCCGTGCCCCAGCGCACGGCGGCCAGCCGGCGCGCCCCCCCGGCGCCCATGACCGACCCTCCCACGACGTGGGTGGTGCTCACCGGGACGGCCAGCTGGGTAGCCCCCTGGATCACCAGGGCGGCCATCGTCTGGGCGGCAAAGCCGTCCACGGGCTCGAGCTGGGTGATCCGGCTGCCGAGCGTTCGGATGATCCTCCACCCGCCTGCGTAGGTGCCCAGCGCGATCGCCGCCGCCGCCATCACCACCACCCAGAGCGGCGGTGCCGGGAACTTCCCCGCGACGAGGTGAAGATGATGGGTGGCGAGTAGCGCGAGCGTGATGATCGCCATCGTCTTCTGGGCGTCGTTGGCGCCGTGACTGAATGAGACGAAGCCGCCGCTGAAGACCTGCGCAACGCGGAAGTTCCGGTTGGCGCGCGAGGGGTGGATGTTGCGGAACACGTTGAGCACGGCGGCGAGGAAGAGGTAGCCGAGCACGAACCCGGCGATCGGGGAGGTGATCAGGCCGATGATCACCGGCACCACGGTTCCCCATTTCAGCGCGCTGAACCCGTAACCGGCGATCCCCATGCCGATGAGCGCGCCGATGAGGGCGTGTGACGAGCTCGAGGGGAGCCCGGCGCGCCAGGTCACCAGGTTCCACACGATGGCCGCCGCGAGCGCCGCGACGATCATGGCCAGCGACACCCCGCCCGCGGGCGACACCAGGCCGCCGATGGTGTTGGCGACCTTGGTGTGCAGCAGCTGGATGGCCACCACCGCACCGAGGAGGTTGAGCACCGCGGACAGCGCGATGGCCGGGCGCGCACCCAACGCCCGGGTGCTGATGGTCGTGGCCACCGCGTTGGCCGTGTCGTGGAAGCCGTTGGTGAAGTCGAAACCCAACGCCACGGCGACGGTGACGACCAGGAGGACGATCTGGCCGTCAGGCATTCTTGATGGTGATCGCCTCGAGGATGTTGGCCACGTCCTCGCAACGGTCGAGCGCGTCCTCGAGAAGCGTCAGGAACTCCTTGAGCTTGATGACCTCGAGCGCGTCGGTGTCCCCTGAGAAGAGCTCGCCGATGCCGCGCCGCGAGGCCGTGTCGCCGAGGTTCTCGAGCCGGTGCACCTCGATACCATGCTCTTCGACACCGCTGAGCCCCTCCAGCTTGCCGACGCCCTTCTGCAGCTCGAGCACGGCACTGCAGATCAGCTCCACCATCTCGGTGGCGGCGGCCGGGATGCGATCGATCTTGTAGAGGGTCACCGTGTCGCCGATCTCCTCCAGGTAGTCGAGGACGTCGTCGAGGCCCGACGCCAGCGCGTAGATGTCCTCACGATCGAAGGGTGTGACGAACGTCCGGTTGAGGGTGCGCACCAGCTCGTGGGTGACCTCGTCGCCGGCATGCTCGAGGTCTCTGATCGCGGTCTGTCTCTCCGCGAGCGAGGGCAGGTCACGCAGGCCGTCACGCAGCAGTTGAGACGCGGCCACGATCGAGGTCACGTGCTCGTCGAACAGCTGGTAGAAGCGCCGCTCACGCGGCAGCATCGAAATCCGCACCGCATCTCCCCTGACCACCATCGCTGCAACAGCCGCGGAGCATAGAAGAGCGAGCCATGATCGGTCGCCCCGACGGAGGTGTCAGATCTCCAGCGCGCTGAGCACTGTGGGGCTGAAGGGTCGCAACGGCTGGTTGGCCACCGCCTGTGGTGGATCCACCGGCGTCCGCCGCACGCACCACATCGGGTCGACGTCGTCACGGAGCGCCACGACGTGCCATGACGGCAGGCCACGCGCACCGGCTCGGGCAGCCGGCTCGATAGTGGCGACGACGCGAGGTCGAATCCAGGTCACGCCCGGCCCGGCCGCGTCGGCGTCGTCGACCGCCACCGCCGGCACGGTCTCGGCGACCTGGCTCAGCCAGCGTCGCGCCTCGCGCTCGCGAAGCGTGGCCACGCCGAAGATGCCGAGGCGCCCCAGCACCCAGTCCCCCAGCAGCACCTGGAGGCCCGCGCGCGGGGTTCTCCAACCCACCACGATCCCATCGCGGCGGGGCGAGAGCGGGATTCGCAGGCGCAGAGGGGAGGCCATGCCCGCGAGGTACGGGGCATCCTGCCGTCGCGCCAGCACCGCTGCCAGGCCGCGCTCTGCCGACGCCGCCGCCAGCGCGCGTCCATGCCCGACGACGTGGTCGGGGAGCTGGATGCGCGACTCCGGTGGGACGAGGTCGGCGAGGGCGGCGAGGCGCGTCAGCAGGGGCCTGCGGGTGAGCGATTCGCCGTCGAGGTGGAGGATGTCAGTGGCCAGGTAGACCGACGGTGGCCAGGCATGGCCGGTGACGGCCCGGCGCGCCAGCGCACGCACGTCCGGACGGCCTTCCTGGTCGAGGACGCAGATCACCCCGTCGAGCACGGCGCCGCGCCCGGCCAGGAAGCCGGCGGCGGCGCGGATCTCGGGAAAGCGGTCGTCCAGCGACCCCGTCTCGCCCTGCAACCTGATCGCCCCGTCAGCATCGGCGGCGACAAGGCAGCGGGAACCTTCCCAATCGACGTTGAACAGCCACTCGTCGCCGTCGAACGGCGCCGAGCACGGCGTGCTCATCTCGATGACCATGCGACCGGGGAGACCCGCCGCAGGCATCGCAAACGGAAGACCCGGCTGCGCAGCGAGTGACGGTCGCCGATCACCCGGCGCCTGGGCGCGGGGGCTCACCGCCCCCTCAGGAGGCTTTGCGCCGCCGTGCCCCATCCGCGGTCTGGCGACGCCGGGCCGCTTGCCTGGTGGCCGCCGGTCGGTCGGCGCGGTCGCCCTGCTGGGCGGCCTCGACAGACGCCTTGAGCGCCGCCATCAGGTCGGTGACCTTCGACGGCCGCTCCGGTGCGGCCTCGAGGGGCTGGTCGTTGACCTTGGACTCGACCAGCGCCATCAGGGCCTCGCGGTAGTTGTCCTTGTACCGCTGCGGGTCGAAGGTGGCGCTGAGGTTGTCGACGAGCATGACCGCCATGTCCAGCTCGCGCTTGTGGATCTCCGGTTCGGCCTCGGCCTCGGGTAGCGACAGCTCGCCGGCGTCACGGATCTCGTCAGGCCAGTGCAGGGTGTTGAGCAGCAGACCCTTCTCGTGCAGCGCGAGGCGGCAGAGGTGCTCCCGGTCGCGGAAGGCGATCTTGCCGACGGCCACCTTGCCGGTCTTCTCCAGCGCCGCCTTGAGCAGGTAGTAGGGCTTGACCCCGACCGCCTCGGGCTCGAGGTAGTAGGCGCTCTTGATGTACAACCCCGATTCGATCTCAGAGTCGTCACAGAACTCGAGGATCTCGCAGGTGTGCGAGGTGGGCAATGGCATGTTGTCGAGGTCGGAGTTGTCGATCTCGACGAACTCATCCTTGCCGACCTCATAGCCGCGCACCGTCGAGCTCCACGGAATCTCCTTGTCCTCCGCTGGGCACCAGCGCTTGTTGCGGATGGGCGTGTGGTCCTCGGGGCAGAGCATCCGGAACGAGACGCTCTTGGACTCCGTGGCCAGGTACAGCCGCACCGGGATCGCGACCATGCCGAAGCTGATCGCTCCGCGCCACATCGATCGGGGCATGTGTCGATTCTACGGTCACCGCAACGGCCGTGACCGAACCCCACGGCTGACCCGTCAGTGCCGGGGCGCCCTCGCGGGCCAGACACGCGTGGGGCGGGCCGCCGGGGGACGTGGGTCCCCGTCGCCGTCACACCTCGAGGATCGCCTCGTACGCCGCCTTCAACTCGGGGTAGCGCAGGAAGATGATGTGCGCGTACTCCTGGGTGAGCGGACCCGGGCGGCGGCGCAGGTGCATGCCAACCTCCTCGGGCCGGTGGTTGGCCTTTCGCCAGTTGCACTTCTTGCAGGCGATCACCAGGTTGTCCCAACGGTCGCCGGCGCCGCCCCGTGACATCGGGACGATGTGGTCGACGGTGAGCTCGGCCGCTGACCCGACGAAGCCGCAGTACTGGCAGGTCTGGTCGTCGCGGAGGAGGAGGTTGCGCCGGTTGGGGCGAAGCAGCCGCCGCGGGACGTGAATCGTCCGCAACAACCGCACCACGACCACGCCCTCGGGGAGCCGGCGGCCGCTGAGCGCCTCCGCGGCCTCGCGCTGTGACCGCTCATCAAGGAAGGCCACACGCTCCTTGCTCAGCAGGATGATCAGCCGTCGATGGCTGATGACGTTGAGCGGCTGCATGGAGGCATTGAGCAGCAGCACGGCCATGGCGGGATTCTATGGCGAGTCGGCCAGGGGCGCATCCCTCAGTCGAGGGGCGGGAGGTCCTGGTCGCCGGCCAGCGCGGCCGCGAAGAGGTCGCCCTGCGCAGCCAGGCGCTCACCGATGGTGCGCACCGTCCAGCGGTCAGGCCGCAACGCGGGGTCATCGAGCTCGTCCCACCTGATCGGCGCCGATACCGGCGCTCGGGGCGCCGCACGCACCGTGTAGGGAGCATTGAGCGTCTTGTTGATGATGTTCTGGGTGTAGTCCATGCGCACCCGGCCGGTGCGGGCCTTCACCGACCACTCCCAGCTGACCAGGTCGGGCACCACGCGTCCGATGGCGCGCGAGACTCCCTCGACCCAGTCACGCACCGCACGGTAGTCCGGCCCGCGGCGGATGGGCACGTAGATCTGCAGGCCGGTCTGTCCCGTGGTTTTCAGGACGCTGTGCAGACCGTAGTGCTCGAGTGCAACGCGGGTGAGCCGCGCGAGGGTCACCACGTTCTCGAAGGTGGCACCCTCGGCAGGGTCGAGGTCGAACACCGCCCAGTCGGGCTGCTGCGGCGCGTCGACGCGCGAGTGCCAGGGGTGGAGGTCGATGGAGGCGGCGTTGGCCACCCAGACCAGGGTGGCGAGGTCGTTGACGACGATGTAGTCCTTGGTCTTCTCGCCGTGGTACGTCCAGGACTGGATCCATTCGGGCGCATGAGACGGCTTGTCCTTGCGCCAGAAGTGGTTGCCGTCGATGCCATCGGGAAACATCTGCATCGAAAGCGGCCGGTCACGCAGGTAGGGCAGCAGCACCGGGGCAACCGCGATGTAGTGGCCGATGAGGTCGCGCTTGGTCAACCCGTCGGCGGGCCACATCACCTTGTCGAGGTGGGTGAGCCGCACGCGCTTGCCGTCGACCTCGAGCGCGGCCGTGCCGGCGAGCCCGGCGAGCTGAGCCAGCAGGGGGCCGGCCCCAGAGCCGTCGGCTGCGGCCGCGGCGGTCGCCGAGCGGCTTCGGCTGTGCGCACGCGTGGCCTTCGCGGATGGCGACTGTGGCGGGGTGCCTTCTCGGGATGCGGCGCCGGCCACGACCGCCTCGACCTCTGCCGGCTCCTCGCGTACGCAGTTGCGGGGAGCGACGTCCTGGCGGAGGCCGAGGTAGGCCGGGTGACGCAGGATGCCCTGTTTCGTCCAGCCCGCATGGCGCACCTCGCAGACCAGCTCGGGGCGAACCCAGGTGGCCGGCTCGGCGGTGCGCGGTGGTGGCTGCAGCGCGCTCTTCCCCACCACCAGACCATCGAGACGGCCGCGCAGGTCGCGCAGCGTTGCCTCGTCGAACCCGGTGCCGACCTGGCCGCAGTGAACGATGTCGTCCCCCTTGAACACGCCGAGGATGAGTGCCCCCAGGCGCTCACTGCGGCGGCCGCGCCCGCCCGTCCAGCCGGTGATGACGCACGACTGCGTCTGCCACGCCTTCACCTTGACCCAATCGGGGCTGCGCCGACCCGGCGAGTACCCGGAGTCGGCCCGCTTGGCGATCATCCCCTCGATGCCGTGGCGGCTGACCTCCGCGAAGAAGCTCTCGCCGTCGCGCTCCACGTGGTCGGCGTACATCACGCCGTCGACCGGGACCAGCACGTCCTTGAGCGTCTTCTTGCGGATGCGCAGCGATGTCTCCATCAGATCACGGCCATCGAGCCGCAGGAGATCGAAGACGACGTACGTCGCCGGGTTCTCGCGCATCGCGCGGCGCACGTCGCTGTCACGGGCGACGTTGATGCGCGACTGGAGGCGCTCGAACGAGGGGCGGCCGTCAGCGTTCATGACGACGATCTCGCCGTCCACCACGGCGCTGTGCCCGTGCAGGGCGCGGCCAAGGGCGCCGAGCTCCGGGTACCGCGAGGTCTCATCGCGACCGCTTCGACCCACCAGCCTGACCTGGTCACCGGCGACCGTGGCGAGCGCGCGCACACCATCCCACTTCAGCTCGAAGATCCAGCCCTCACGCGTGAAGGGGCGATCCACCGAGGTGGCCAGCATCGGCATCGGCAGCGCGCCGTCCGCCGGCGGGCTGGGCGGGCTGGGTGGCCC
This sequence comes from Candidatus Dormiibacterota bacterium, assembly GCA_963850385.1. Classification (GTDB taxonomy): domain Bacteria; phylum Chloroflexota; class Dormibacteria; order Aeolococcales; family Aeolococcaceae; genus Aeolococcus. The sequence goes on along the minus strand of CAWKKS010000001.1, from coordinate 387,867 downwards.
CGGGCGCTCCGGCGAGCGCCTGGCGGCACGGCGGGCGCGGGCGGCCTCGCGCGGGTCGCCTCCACCGTCGGCGGCGATGGCCGCCAGGTTACGGCCCGTCTTGACTGAAACCTCGTGGTCGAGAGCCTCGTACTTCTCCACCACGGCGTCATCGCGCTTCTTGATCAGCAGCCAGTTCTTGTCATCGTCGCTGCCGCCCCCCTGACGGCGCCCGCGAGCTCCGATCTTCACCAGCGCGAACTCGCCGCGGATCTTGGTCCCCGAGAGGCGGAACTTGAGGTCGCCCTTGGCGAGGCTGGCCTCGACGTCCTGCGCGGTCTCACGCAGCCACTCGTAGGTGCCGATGTCCCAGAGCAGCACGGTGCCGGCACCGTAACCCGAGGGGATGACACCCTCGAAGTCCCCGTAGTCCACGGGATGGTCCTCGGTGTGCACGGCCAGCCGCTTGATCGCCGGGTCCAGGGTGGGGCCGCGAGGAATCGGCCACGAGAGCAGGACGCCGTTGTGCTCCAGGCGGAAGTCGAAATGCATGCGCGTGGCCCGGTGCTGTTGCACGCAGAAACGTCGGCCCTCGGGCAGGCTGTCCCACCCCGGCGACGCCGCCGTCGAATGGCGACGGAGGTTGCCGGCTTGGTCCCCCGAAGGCTCGGGAGTCCTGCTGAAATCGCGCTTGCGCCGGTACTCCTCCAGGGCCATGCGCGCAGTCTGCTACGTCGGGTCACGCGCATGGGGCCCGGGGGTGCTCGCGGACACTCGGCGGACAGAGAAATACCATGGTGGCGACCGACTTCGGGCGTCCGCGGTGAGGTCCGTCGATCCGCCGGGAACTGGTACAATTCGCATCACGATTCACGTGTCCTCACCCGGCCCTTCATGGCTGCGGGAAGCACGTCTCAACCAGCTGCGCCCGCCGGCAAACGCACCCCCGGAGTCCCACCCTGATCGACGAGAGCGCCCGAACCGACGACCGTGCCGTCGGCCCCAAGGACGGGTCTGCAGGTGGCCGGGGCGGCAAGGCTCCCAAGGACGCGTACTCCTCCGCTCAGCTGACTGCCCTGAAGGGCCTCGAGCCGGTGCGGAAGCGGCCCGGCATGTACATCGGGTCCACCGATGCCCGTGGCCTCCATCACCTCATCCGCGAGATCGTCGACAACGCCATCGACGAAGCCCTGGCAGGTGCGTGCGACGCCATCATCGTGACCCTCCACGCCGACAACTCGGTGTCGGTGATCGACAACGGTCGCGGCATCCCCGTGGACATGCACCCCACCGAGAAGAAGCCCGGCCTCGAGCTCGTCCTCACCGAGCTGCACGCCGGCGGCAAGTTCGGTGGAGGGGGCTACAAGGTGTCGGGTGGCCTGCATGGCGTGGGTGCCTCGGTGGTGAACGCGCTCAGTGAGCGATTGGTCGCCGAGGTCCACAAGGGCGGCAACGTCTACCGCCAGAGCTACACCCGGGGCGTCCCGGACGATCCGATGACCGTGGTCGGCGCCACCGATCGGCATGGCACAACGATTCGCTGGTGGCCGGACCCGACCGTGTTCGAGACCGTGGAGCACAGCTGGGACGTGGTCGCCAACCGCATCCGCGAGGTGGCGTTTCTCACCAAGGGCGTGGCCATCACCGTCATCGACGAGGCGGCCGCACGGGAGTACACGTTCTACTTCGAGGGCGGGATACAGGCGATGGTGCGGTACCTCAACGAGAACCGCACGGTCGTCAATGCCCGGCCGATGTACGTCGAGCGCGAGATCGAGGGAACCCTCATCGAGCTCGCCGTCCAGTACCAGAGCAGTGTCTTCACCGAGCACGTGCTCGCCTTCGCCAACAACATCCACACCGAGGAGGGTGGCTCCCACCTCACCGGCTTCCGTACCGCGCTGACCAGCACCCTGAACAAATACGCCCGCAAGGCGGGAATCCTCAAGGAGAACGATCCCAACCTGAGCGGCGATGATGTCCGTGACGGTCTGACCGCGGTGATCAGCGTCAAGCTCCAGGAGCCGCAGTTCGAGGGACAGACCAAGACCAAGCTGGGCAACAGTGAGGTGGCCGGTCAGGTCTCGACGGTGCTGAGTGACGCGCTGATGCAGTTCCTCGACGAGAACCCGGCCGACGGGCGCCGCATCGTCGACCAGTCCCTCACCGCGGCGCGAGCCCGCCAGGCCGCCGCCAAAGCGCGCGACCTGGTGAGGCGCAAGTCCTTCCTCGAGGGCTCCGCGCTCCCCGGCAAGCTGACCGACTGCACCGAGAAGGATCCTTCCCAGTGCGAGATCTTCATCGTGGAGGGCGACAGCGCGGGCGGGTCGGCCAAGCAGGGTCGCGAGCGCAAGAACCAGGCGATCCTGCCGCTGCGAGGCAAGATCCTCAACGTCGAGAAGGCGCGCGCCGACAAGATCCTCGGCAACGAGCAGATCAAGGACCTGATCACGGCCCTCGGTGTCGGTTTCGGCGAGGACTTCGCCATCGAGCGTCTGCGCTACCACCGCATCGTGCTCATGGCGGACGCCGATGTCGACGGCTCCCACATCCGCACCCTGCTGCTGACCTTCTTCTGGCGTCACATGCAGCCGGTCATCCACGGCGGCTTCCTCTACCTGGCGCAGCCACCGCTGTACAAGCTCGAGAAGGGTACCGGTCGCAATGCGCGCGTCGAGTACGCCTTCAGCGATGAGGAACGCGACATCAAGGGCAAGGACATGGGTGGCGGCCGCATCGAGGTTCAGCGCTACAAGGGCCTGGGCGAGATGAACGCCGACGAGCTGTGGGACACGACCATGGACCCGGCCAGGCGCATCCTGCTGCGGGTATCGGTCGACGACGCCGTCAAGGCCGATGACATCTTCGACCGGCTGATGGGCGCGGACGTCGAGCCGCGGAAGCGTTTCATCCAGACGCACGCCAAGAGCGTGCGCAACCTCGACATCTGATGCCCAGCGTCCGTCCGGTCGCGGTCGACGCCATGGGTGGTGACCATGCACCGGCCGAGATCGTGCGCGGTGCGCTGCGTGCTGCCACCGAGCTGCAGATCCCGGTTCTGCTGGTCGGCCGGCGCGAGCTGCTCGAGACCGAGCTGGCGCGGATCGAAGGCCCGGAGAGCGTCTCCCGGGCCCGGGTGGGCATCATCGACGCCCGCGAGGTGGTGGAGATGGACGAGCACCCCGCGCATGCTGTGCGCTCCAAGCGCAACTCGTCGGTGGTGCGGACCTGCGACCTGGTCGCGCAGGGCACCGCAGCGGCGGCGGTGAGCGCCGGGAACAGCGGCGCGGTGCTCGCGGCTGCGTTGTTCACCGTGAAGCGCATCGCCGGCGTCGCACGCCCGGCAATCGGTGCGCTGCTGCCCTCGTCCGGTGCCCGGACGTTCCTGCTCGACGTCGGCGCCAACACCGACTGCCGGCCTGAATGGCTTGTGCAGTTCGCGTTGATGGGCTCGGTGTATGCGCGCCGGATGATGGGTGTCGCCTCGCCGCGGATCGGGCTGCTCAGCAACGGCGAGGAGGCCGGCAAGGGCTCACAGCTGGTCCAGGAGGCGTTCCCGCTGTTGCAGACGTCGACTGCCGGTTTCACTGGAAACATCGAGAGCAAGGAATTGTTCACCGGGGCGTGTGACGTGGCGGTCTGCGACGGGTTCGTCGGCAACATCGCCCTCAAGACCGCGGAGGGCGTTGGCGAATACCTGTTCGCGGCCCTGCGCGAGGCGGCCATGGGCAGCCTCGGCGGCAAGCTCGGCGGTCAGCTGCTCAAACCCCGGCTGCGGGCACTCCGCGACGGCGTCGACTACCGCCACACGGGCGGCGCGCTGCTGCTTGGCGTCGCCGGCGAGGTGGTCATCGCGCACGGCCGCTCCGACGCACTGGCCATCATGAATGCCATCCGGGTTGCCACCGAGGCATCGCAGCGCGACGTGAGCGGCACCATCGCCGCCGAGCTGGGACAGCAGGCTGCGGCCGGGTTGCCCCACCCTGAGCAGGCTGCGGCGCGATGAGCGTGTTCGAGCCGGGCCAGATCCGGGAGATCGACCTCGAGCAGGAGATGCGCTCGTCGTACATGGATTACGCGATGAGCGTGATCATCAGTCGCGCCCTTCCAGACGTGCGCGACGGCCTCAAGCCCGTGCAGCGCCGGATCATGTACGCGATGCTCCAGGAGGGCATCACCGCCGCCGGTCGCACCAAGAAGTCGGCGGCCATCGTCGGCGAGGTGATGAAGAACTATCACCCGCACGGCAACGCCGCCATCTACGACGCGATGGTGCGCCTTGCCCAGGACTGGGTGATGCGCTACCCGCTGGTGACCTCACAGGGAAACTTCGGGTCGGTCGACGGTGACCCACCCGCCGCCGAGCGCTACACCGAGGCGAAGATGTCGCCGATCGCGATGACCCTGGTCGAGGACATCGACAAGGACACTGTCGACATGGCCCAGACCTACCTCGCCGACCCGGACATCCTCGAGCCCACCGTGATGCCGGCGCTGGTGCCCAACCTGCTCGTCAACGGCGCCACCGGCATCGCTGTCGGGATGGCCACCAACATCCCTCCGCACAACCTCGGTGAGGTCTGCGACGGAGTCACCCGCCTCATCGACGAACCGCAGACGACCACCGAGGACCTCACCAGGATCATCAAGGGACCCGACTTCCCCACCGGGGGGATGATCTACGCGCGCGACCTGCCGATCGTCTACGGCACCGGCCACGGCCGCATCGTGATGCGTGCGCAGGTGGATTTCGAGGAGGCCTCGGACGGCAAGGAGCAGATCATCGTCCGCGAGCTGCCCTACCAGGTGAACAAGGCCCGCCTGCTCACCACCATCGCCGAGCTCGTCAAGGACCACAAGCTCGAGGGGATCGAGGGGCTCAACGACGAGTCGGACCGCAATGACGAGACACGCATCGTCATCAAGCTCAAGTCCAGCGCGCGCCCCCACACAGTGCTCAACAACCTGTTCAAGCACACGCAGCTGCAGCTGACCTTCGGGGCCATCATGCTGGCGCTGGTCGACGGGCGTCCCCAGGTGCTCGGCCTGAAGGCGATGCTTCAGCACTTCATCGACTTCCGGCGGGTGGTGGTGACGCGCCGCACCCGTTTCCTGCTGGCCAAGGCACGCGACCGCGCGCACATCCTCGAAGGCCTGATGCGGTGCCTGGACCACCTCGACGAGGTGATCGCGATCATCCGCGCCGCGCAGGACGAACGCACCGCGCAGCGTGGACTCGAGGAGCGGTTCGAGCTCAGCGAGCGGCAATCCAAGGCGATCGTCGACCTGCGCCTCGGTCGGCTCACCCGCCTCGAGGCGGGGAAGATCCGCGAGGAGTACGAGGAGCTGATCAAGGAGATCGCCCACCTCGAGGACGTGCTCGGCAACCCACGCCTCGTCGACGGGATCATCAAGGAGGAGATCGGTGGCATCCGCAAGAAGTACGCCGACCCGCGTCGCACCCAGATCAACCTGGGCGAGGTGGAGCTCAACGAGGAGGACCTGATCCCGCGCGAGCAGGTGTTCGTCACGCTCACCAACCGCGGCTACATCAAACGCATCCCCCTCGACCAGTACCGAGCCCAGCACCGCGGGGGCAAGGGCGTGGTCGGGGCGCGCCGCTCCAACGACGAGGACTACATCGCCCACTCGACGACCGCGAACACGCACACCGACATGCTGTTCTTCACCAACCGGGGCCGCGTCTACCGGCTGCGCACCCACGAGATCCCCGACGTCAAGCGCCAGGCCAAAGGCCTGCCCGTCATCAACCTGATCGACCTCGACCAGGGGGAGAAGGTGACCGCGCTCATCGAAATGGAGGAGTTCAGCGACTCCCAGTACCTGGTGATGGTGACCAAGCTCGGGCAGATCAAGAAGACACCGGCGGCCGCCTATTCAGCGGTGCGGCGCAACGGGCTCATCGCCATCAACCTCCAGGGCGATGACGAGCTCAACTGGGTGCGGCGTTCCTCGGGCGGTGACCAGCTGCTCATCGTCACGCGCCGCGGCAAGGGGTCGCGCTTCACCGAGAAGGAGGTGCGCCCGATGGGTCGGGACACCATGGGTGTCGGGGCGATGCGGCTGCGAGCCGGCGACGAGATCGCCGGATTCGACATCGTCAACCCGCAGGGCCACGTGCTGGTGGTGACGCAGAACGGCTTCGGCAAGCTCACCCCGATGTCGGATTACCCGGTGAAGAGCCGCAACATCCAGGGCGTGTACACCGTCGATCAGACTGCGATCCCCAAGATCGGCGAGATCGTGGGGATGCGCGTCGTCGAGGACCTCTCCGAGGAGCTGATGGTGATCAGCACGTCGGGACAGGTGATCCGCCTCCCCCTCGACCAGGTGCGTGTGTCCGGACGGCAGACTCGCGGCGTGATCATCATGCGAATGGACGACGACGACCGGGTGGCTTCAATCGCCGGTGTCGGAGCAGCAGGCTCGCTCGACGCGTAGCAGCTCGCTCCTCAGCCGGGGGGTGGCTCTCGGAAGAGCATCGCCCGGCAGGCCGCGTGTCGGAGGATGTAGGGCGCCGTCCGGCCCATGTGGAACTCGCCGAAACGCAGGCGGAACGGCATGCCGACCACCACCAGGTCGGCCTTCCAGTGGGCGATCTCCTCGACGATCGCCGGGCCCGCGTCTCGAGCCTGGAGCAACTCCGTCTCGATCTCCGTCTCCAGCTCGCGGGCGACCCGCTCGGCGGCGTCGAGGATCTTCTCCGCCGCGTCCATCTCGGCATCCTGGACGGTGCCAAGCGCCAGGCTGCGCCGGATCTCGAGAACCGTCACCACCATGACCTTGGCCTTGCCGCGCCGGGCAAGGCGGCAGCCGAGGCGGACGGCCTCGCCATCGGTCTGCGCGCCGCTGATCGGCACGAGGATGCGTTGCGGCGTGAATCCCACCATGGCGGCTGGATGCTACCCCGCCGGGATGACGCCCGGCCAGTCGCGACACCCCTGCCACGTAGAATGCGGCTGGGAGTGGACTGGAGGGAAAGGTGAAGGTCGTCATCGTCGGTTGCGGGCGCGTCGGTTCGTCGCTGGCGCGCGACCTCGATGCCGCAGGGCACGAGGTGAGCATCGTCGATGAGCGCGTCTCAGCCTTCAACCGTCTCGGCGAGAACTTCGGCGGGAACATGGTGGTGGGCACCGGGATTGACGAGTCCGTGCTCCGCCGCGCCGGCATCGAGCAGGCGGACTGCTTCGCCTCGGTGACCAACGGCGACAACCGCAACATCATGGCCGCGCAAGTGGCCAAGGTTGTCTTCAACGTGCCACGGGTCATCACCCGGATCTACGACCCGATCCGCGAGCAGACCTACCGGGAGTTCGGGATGGAGACGATCTGCTCCACCACCATCGTCGAGCTCGATGATCAACCGCTTTCTCACCACCGGCGAGAACCCGGCCTACCCACAGCGCAGCGCCGACGTGGCCCAGGCGCAGCGGTGAGCGAGGCCCCGCCGGCGCGCGAGCGCCCCTATGTCCTGGTCATCGGGGGGGGCAAGGTGGGCTTCTACCTCGCCCGTCACCTCATCGAGCGTGACTATGAGGTCACCCTGGTTGAGAAGGACCCGGCGCGCGCTGAGTGGATCGAGCACCAGATGGGGACCGTCGCCGTGATGGTCGGGGATGGCGACGAGATGGCGTTCCTGGCCACGACCGGCATTGAGCGCGCCGGGGTGGTGATCGCATGCACTGGAGATGACGAGGACAACCTGATCGCCTGCCAGGTTGCCAAGGGGAAGTTCGGTGTGCCCCGAACCATCGCGCGGGTCAACAACCCGGTGAACGTCAACGTGTTCACGGCGCTGGGCATCGACGTCCCGGTGAGCGCGACCGAGTTGCTGATGGGCTTGATCGAGGCGGAGATCAGCGGCTCCGAGATGGTCAGAGGGCTGGCCGTGAAGGCATCAGGTGCCAACCTGGTCGACGTGAGGCTGCCCGACATGTCCCGGCTGGTGGGCCGTCGCCTCAGCGAGGTCGATCTCCCCGCGGGGGACCTGGTCGTGTGCATCGTCCGGGCCGGTGAGCCGGTGGTGGCCCGCCCCGACGAGGTCATCCAGGCGAGCGACGAGCTGATCGTGTACTCGCGCCGGCTCGACATCGAGGGTGTGCGCGAGTCGCTGGTCACCTAGCCCGGCGCGACGAGGCCGCCGCGCCACGGACACGGCGGCCTCGAGCTCAGCCGGTGGTCAGCTGGCTTTGCCGATCTTGAAGATCTTGGTGCCGCAGGTCGGGCACGTGCCGGTCGTCGCAGGCTTGCCATTCTTCATGGTGATCGCCTGCGGGTCCTTGATCTCTGTTGGTGCCTTGCACTTGAGGCAGTAGCCGGAAACGGCCATCGTGGGTCCTCTCCTATCCAGGGTCATTGCGAGTCCGGCGACGGGCCGCCGGGCTCAAGTCGCCGCATTCTAGCCCACCCCGGCTGAATTGGACCCGAATTCAGACGACGCCCCCGCGCGAAGCCCCCAAACGCCGCCGCCCGGTCCCACCGTGTCACCCTGTCGGGATGGCTCTGACGGTCATGCTGGACGTCGACGGCACGCTGGTCGACAACTCCTACTTCCACACCCTCGCCTGGTGGTACGCCTGCCGCGAGCACGGGATCCAGGTGAACATGGCGACCATCCATCGGCTGATCGGCATGGGTGGCGACCAGATGGTGCCCGCCCTGGTCGGACGGGAGATGACCGAGCTGGACGACGCCCATTCTCGTCATTACCGCACCCACCTCGAAGAGGTCCCGGTGCTGCCCGGGGCCGCCGAGCTGATCGCCGAACTCCACCGCCGCGAGGCGACCCTGGCCGTGGCCACCTCGGGGGGACCGGAGGACCTCAGGGTGCTGCTCGGCAAGATCCCCACCAGCCGGCTGCTCGACCATGTCGTCACCGGGGAGGACGTCGGGCGCAGCAAGCCGGCGCCGGACCTCGCGCTGGTGGCGATGCGGGTCGCCGACGCCGACCCCGACACCGCGGTCTTCGTCGGCGACACCCGCTGGGACGTCGAGGCGGCGGGGCGCGCCCGCATCCCCTGCGTGGCGGTGTGCTCCGGCGGGTGGTCCGAGCAGGAGCTGCGCGACGCCGGCGCGGTTGACGTCCATGAGGACGCCGCCGCGCTTCTGGCCAACCTCGACGACAGCTTCATCGGGAGGCGGCTGCGAGAGGTCGCCGTCTGAGGAGCCCGCTACCCGCCGGCGGGGACGGCGTGCTCCTTCTTGGAGTGCAACTCGATGATCGACTGGGCCAGGTGGTGCGGCACCTCGTCGTACCGTGACGGTGACATCGTGTAGCGGCCCCGTCCCTGGGTGAGCGCGCGCAGCTCGGTCGGGAACGTGTGCATCTCAGCCTGCGGCACCTGGGCCGTGACCTCGGCGCGGCCATCGCCGAGAGGGTTCATCCCGGCCACACGGCCACGCTTGCCGTTGAGCAGGCCCATGACGTCGCCCATGTAGCGCTCGGGCACCACCACGCGCACGTCCATGATCGGCTCAAGGAGGACCGGGTTGGCCTTCTGCACGGCCTCGCGCATCGCCATCGACCCGGCGATCTGGAACGCGATGTCCTTGCCGTCGACTGAATGGGTCGACCCGTCGACAAGGCGCACCCTGACGTCGACGATCGGGTTGCCGCTGACAGCACCCTGTTCCATGGTCTGACGGACGCCCTTCTCCACCGACGGTCGGAACTGATGGGGGATGGCGCCACCGAAGATCTTGTCCTCCCAGACAAAACCGCCACCGCGCGGGAGCGGTTCGAGCTCGATGGTGCAGTCGCCGTACAGCCCGGCCCCGCCACTCTGCTTCTTGTACTTGTGGGCGACCCGGGCGGTGCCGCTCACCGTCTCCCTGTAGGCGATGCGCGGGGGTGCGAGCACGGCATCGACGCCGAACTTGCGTTTGATCCGCTCCAGCGCGACGTCGAGGTGCACGTCGCCGAGGCCGTGCACAAGCACCTCGCCGGTCTGCGGATCGCGGTCGACCACGAACGCCGGGTCCTCCTCCGCCAGGCGAGCGAGCGACGACATGATCTTGTCCTCGTCACCCTTGGTGCGCGCGCTGATCGCGGCGCCGTAGGAGGGTGGTGGGATGTCGAGCGGCGGCAGCGTGACCACCTGGCCGCGCACGCAGAGCGCGTCACCGGTGCGGGCGTGGGCCAGCTTGGTCACCGCGCCGATGTCACCGGCGCCCACCTCGGTGGCGTTGACCAGTGCCTTCCCCAGCGGGCGTGCCAACTGCGCAAACCTCTCCTCCACCTCCTGCTGCACGTCGTACGGATGGGTGTCCGCGCGCATGGTCCCGCGCAGCACCTTGAAGTACGTGACCTTGCCGAAGCTGTCGACGACGGTCTTGAAGACGTGCGCCACCAGCGAACCGCCGGGGTCGCAGGCGATCTCCACCTCCGTCCCTGCTGCGTCGCGACCGCGGTGCACCTGTTCAGCGGGGCCGGGCAGGTAGCGCACGATGGCGTCGAGCACCAGCGCCGCGCCGCGCTCATCAGCGGCGGCCGCGCAGACGATCGGAACGAGCGTGCCGCGCAGGGCGGCGGTGTGCAGGGCGGCGCGCACCTCGTCGTCGGTCAGCTCGGTTCCGCCGAGGTACTTCTCGATGAGCGCGTCGTCCGTCTCGGCGGCGGCGTCGACCAGGGCAGTGTGCGCCCGCTCCACCTCGCTGCGCATCGACTCGGGGAGCTCGGTGTCGCGGGCTCGCCCGGCCGTTTCGAACAGGTGTGCGCTGTCGTTGACGAGGTCGATGTAGCCCGTGAAATCGCCGGCACTGCCGATGGGAACCGCGACAGCCACCGGCTTGCGATCGAACGCCTCGCGAAGCGCATCGACCGTGGCCTCGTACGCCGCGTTCTCCTTGTCCATCTTGTTGACGACGATGAGGGCGGGCAGCTTCCGGGCGCTGACGATCTCCCAGGCGAGCTCGGCGCCGACGGGCACGCCGCCGCCGGCGCCCACCACCAGCACCGCCGCGTCGGCGGCGGTCAGCGCCGTCGCCAGCTCACCGGCAAAGTCCTGGAAGCCGGGCACGTCGATGAGGTTGACCCGGTAGCCGTCCCAGTCGAGGTGCGCGATCGCTGCGCTGATGCTCATCGACCGGCGCTGCTCCTCGGGCTCGTGATCCAGGATCGAGCTGCCCTGCTCGGTCGCTCCCATCCGTGGGGTCGCGCCGGCCGTGTGCAGCAGCGCCTCGCACAACGTCGTCTTGCCGTCGTGGCTGTGGCCGACCACGGCGACGGTTCGGACCCGATCAGGGGCGGGACTCGGCATGTGAGCTTCCCTCGACGTCGCTGATGCTCGCTGCATGGTAGAGGGGTCAGCACCAGCCTGACACTGCCCATACGAGCGGGGTCGGGTGGCTCCAGCCGCCGTGGGTCGCCCGGCGACGAGGGTGCTGCGGCGGCGCGACAGCCCAACGCGCAGTACCCTCCACGTGTGCCGCCGGGACGCTCGGGTGGAGTTCGGTCAGGCTCGCGAGTGACGGCAGCGGCCGTGGGCTGCGCGGTCGTCGGTCTCATCGTCCTGACCCCAGTCGCGCCGGTCAGGGCAGCGTCCCTGACCGCGACCGCCACCCCGACGGCCACGTGCACACCACCGTGCGCTGACCCGGCCGCCGCCCGCCTGACGCTATCGGAGACGGTCGACCGGCCCACGGCAACCATCGGCGAAGCCGTGGAGTACAGGGTGACGCTCTCGAACAGCGGGAGCGCTCCCGCCGACGCCGTTGTCGTCGACGACTTACTCGCCGGCGATGCCGGCTACACGGTCCGCGACGGGACCTCGGGCACGGTCAACAGCTTCATGGGCCAGCCGATCACCACCGTCACCCGGCTCCTCGCCGGGCATTACCGGTGGGTCTACGCGACGGTCGACGCGGGCCAGACCGATATCGTCAACTTCAGCGCGGTGATCCTCGCTCCCCGGCTTCCTCTGCCCACGAGGGTGGTGACGATGACCTTGACCAGCACCGCGTCCACCCCGGGGACGCCGCCGGTGTCGGTCACGACCAGAGTGCCCGTCCCAAGACGGCCCTCGGGGGGCGGAGTGGCAGGCGCCGCCACCGGTGTGCCAGGCGCCGGCGCAGGCGTCGATCTCAACACCTCGGGATACCTCGTGGTCGGCGGCTTGGTGCTCACGCTCGTCGGCGCGGTCGCCCGACGCCGGGATGTGGCCGCCGCTGAAGACGCCGGGCGACGACCAGCACGGTCTCGCTGAGGGTCGTTGCCCGATAACGGCTCCACCCGTCGTAGATCGCATCGACTCGCAACCCGCCGCGGCCGAACAGCAACGGGATGTTCTCGAAGCGGGTCAACGCGCTGCTGGTCTGCTGCACCGCGGTGGTGCCGTCGTCGAACACCGCGGTCTCGCGGAGCACGTACGTGTTGGCGGAGCGGTCGTGCACAGTTTCGACGAGCAGCAGGTGGCGGCTGTCCGACAGGAGGGACCCGGGGACGACGTCCCAGCTGCTGATCCTGCCCTCAAGCTGATCGGGCCGCAGGCGCATCTCCACAACGACCGGGCCGCCCGGTCGCACCGCCGTCGCCAGGCGGCGAAGGATCGCCGCCTGCTGGCGCCGCGGGAAGGCCTCGAGGACGTGGTAGATCAGCACGGCGGCGTCATACCGGCCGGGCTGGTCGAGCCGGCGCAGGTCGCCCTGGGCCGCCGTCATCACACCGGCGAGGCCCTGCCGGCGGGCCAGCCGTCGCGCATGGGCGATGACCGCCGGACCGACGTCGAACGCGGTGACCCGGTGGCCGCCCGCCGCCAGCCGCACCGCGTACAGCCCGGGCCCGCAGGCTGCGTCGAGGACGTGCGAGGGGGCGGCCGGGAGGAGGCGCTCGAGGCGGAGCACCTGCCGCTCGATGACGTTGGTACGACGGCTGGCGCCGTCGTGCGCCTGGTCGAGGTGCTCACGCAGCAGGCGACGGCTGACCACCGGGTCGGCCCAGTCGAGCTCGACCTTGGGGTCGAACGCGCGCGGCCACGGGTCCAGCCGCGACGGGCGGCGTGTCATCGCGCCCGAGCGTAGCGGAGGGATGCACGGACAAGCGGTGGGCCCTCAGAATGCCGGGCCGTGAGCAACTTCATCACCCACTGGGTCACCAGCGGCGGCATCGTCCTCGTCTTCCTGCTCATGGCTGCGGAGAGCTGCGGGGTGCCATTCCCGAGCGAGCTGATCATGCCGTTCGCCGGGTTCCTCGCCGCCCAGGGGCACATCAGCCTGGTCGGCGCGATCCTGGCCGGCACGGTCGGCAACCTCGCCGGTTCGCTGGTCGCCTACGGGATCGCGGCGCGCTTCGGGAGGCCGGTCCTGCTCGGACCCGGTCGGGTGCTGGGCATCTCCGAGTCGCACCTCGACATGGCCGACCGCTGGTTCGCGCGGCACGGCCTGATGGCTGTGCTGGTGGGGAGGGTGCTCCCGGTGGTGCGGACGTACATCTCCTTCCCCGCCGGCCTGGCGCGCGTGGATCTGCTGCGCTTCTCCTTGCTCACCTTCATCGGGGCACTCCCGTGGTGCATCGCGCTCACGGCTGGCGGCTACGCGATCGGCAAGAACTACGACAGGATCTCGGGGCCAATCCAGACGGTAGCGTTGGTGCTGGCCGTGCTGGTTGTCGCGGTCGTGGTCGCCTGGCTCATCCGCGGTCGTCGGCGGTCCTCGGAACCGCCGCAGGGCTAGGACATGTCGGGCCAGGCCCCTTGGGCCTCGCCCTCACCTTCCTCGCCCTCGTTGCGCTGCCGGTAGCGCTCGGCGACCATCTTGTTGGCGACGTTCTTGGGCAGCCCGAGCTTGACCAGGCTCTTCACCTCGTCGCTCATCACCTTGTCCCGCGCCGTCTCGATGGCCGAGATGACGTCCTCGATGCTCACGGTCGGTCGTTTGGTGGCCACGTCCCCAGTCTACCCGCAGCGGCGCGTTCTCAGACGTCGTCGTGTCCCACTGTGGAGCGCGGCCGAGACGGCAGCGCGCGACCCCACTTCATACTTGCGCAATGGCCTACCTGCCCAACACTGAAGACGACCGCAGGGCGATGCTCGAGGTAGTGGGTGCGGCCAGCGTGGCCGAGTTGTTCGAGACCGTTCCGGCCTCGCTGCGCGATCCGCGCATCGAGCTGCCGCCGCCCCTGGGCGAGCAGGACCTGGTCGCCGAGGTGGAGCGCCTGGCGGCCCGCAACCACCCGCTGAGCGCGATGGACAACTTCCTCGGCGCGGGCGTGTACTCGCGCTTCATCCCCGCCATCGTCCGAGGCACGATCGGACGCCCCGAGTTCTACACCGCGTACACCCCGTACCAGGCCGAGGCGTCGCAGGGCACGCTGCAGACGATCTTCGAGTTCCAGTCGATGATCTGTGCCCTGACGGGCATGGACGTCGCCAACGCCTCGCTCTATGACGGGGCCACCGCCGCCGCCGAAGCGATGATGCTCGCGGTCCAGGCCACAGGCCGGGATCGCATCGCGGTGAGCGGCGCCGTTCACCCGGAGACGCTTCGCGTGCTGCGCACTTTCGCGGCGGGGCGTGCGGTGAGCATCGACCTGGTGCCCCCGCGCGGCGAGACCACGTCGATCGACGACGTTCGGGCGCTCATGGACGAGCGCCACGCCGGGCTGCTCGTGCAGCAGCCCACGTTCTTCGGCACGCTCGAGACACTTGCCGAGCTGGCCGAAGCCGCGCACGCGACCGGGGCGCTGGCGCTGTGCAGCGCCGACCCGCTCTCGTGCGCCGTGCTCACCGCGCCGGGTGACGCAGGCTTCGACGTCTGCGTCGGCGACGGACAGCCGCTCGGGGTCCCGCCGTCGTTCGGTGGTCCCCACGTCGGCTACATGGCGGTGCGGCAGCAGCTGGTGCGACGCATGCCGGGACGGCTGGTGGGCATGACCACCGACCATGCTGGACGGCGCGCATACACGCTCACGCTGCAGACCCGCGAGCAGCACATCCGGCGCGAGCACGCCACCTCGAACATCTGCACCAACCACGCTCTGGTTGCCCTCGCTGCAACTGTGTACATGGCCCACATGGGCGCCGGCGGGATGCGCGAAGTGGCCACGGTCAGCGCGCAGCGGGCTCACCACCTCGCCGGGAAGCTCAGTGCTGTCAACGGCTTCTCCGTAGACCGAGCGACACCCTTCCTGTGGGAGTTCGTGCTGCGCTGCCCCGGCGACGCTGCGGAGGTGGCCGCCGCGCTGCGCGAGCGCGGCATCGTCGCCGGCCTCCCCCTGGGTCGTTTCGACGACGCCCGTCGCGATCAGCTGCTGGTCTGCTGCACCGAGCTCACGTCGCCGGCGGCCATGGATCGCTACGTGTCCGCGCTGTCCGCTCTCAACTCGTCGGTGCTGCGCCGCCTCGGCGCGGGGGTGGCGGTGTGAGCATGGACGCACAGCCGGTCAGCGCGGCCAACGGTCACGACCCGGCGCCGCACGGGGACGGCCTGGTCGCGCCGGGAAAAGCGGGCGGGGTCGAGGCCGGCTGGGCCGGCGCGGAGTCACTGGTGTTCGAGCTGAGCCAGGACTACACGGGCGGCCCACGGGTCACGGCGGTCGGTGTGCCCGCACCCGTTCTTGACGAGCTCGTGCCGGCGGCTTTCCTGCGCGGCCGGCCCGCCGCGGTCCCCGCGGTGCCCGAACCCGTCCTGGCGCGACACGTCGGGCGCCTCGCGCGACGCAACCACCACCTCCACCACGGCACCTATCCGCTGGGCAGCTGCACCATGAAGTACAACCCTGTCGTCGACGAACAGCTCGCCGGTTTGACGGGGTTCGCCGACCTGCATCCCTACCAGGACGAGCACGACGTCCAGGGCGCCCTCGAGTTGATGTGGCGGCTGGAGAGGATGCTGGCGTCGATCACAGGGATGGCGAGGATGTCGCTGCAGCCCGCAGCCGGTGCCCACGGCGAGTGGACCGGGCTGCGCATGATCCAGGCCTACCACGCCGACCGCGGCGACACGCACCGCACCCGCGTGCTGATCCCTGACAGCGCGCATGGCACCAACCCGGCATCGGCAGCGGCATGCGGGCTCGAGGTGGTGACCGTGAAGAGCAACCACGACGGCACCGTCGACGTTGCCGACTTCGCCGCCCACCTCGATGATCATGTCGCCGCGGTGATGATGACCAACCCCAACACGCTCGGCGTTTTCGAGAAGGACATCCTCGAGATCGCGCGACTCGCCCACGACGCCGGGGCGCTGCTCTACTACGACGGCGCCAACCTCAACGCGCTGGTGGGGATGGCACGCCCGGGGGACATGGGCTTCGACGTGGTCCACCTCAACCTGCACAAGACGTTCTCCACCCCGCACGGCGGCGGCGGCCCCGGCGCCGGGCCTGTGGGCGTGGCGGAGCGGCTCATCCCCTTCCTTCCCGCCCCCACCGTCGAGGCCGACGGCGACCACTTCCGGCTGGAGGACGATCGCCCGCAGAGCATCGGCAAGGTGCGCTCCTACTACGGCAACTTCGGGATGCTGGTGCGCGCGTACGCGTACATCTCCGCGTACGGGGACGGCATCGATGGTGTCGCCCGGGACGCGGTGCTCAACGCCCGTTACCTGCAGGCGCGGCTCGCCGCGCTCTTCCCGATGGCAGTCGACTCGCCCTCGATGCACGAGTTCGTCTGCACCACCAAGGGTGGGCGCGTCGACGGGCTGCGTGCCATGGACGTTGCCAAGCGCCTGCTCGACTACGGCATCTACGCGCCAACCGTGTACTTCCCCACCACCGTTCCCGAGGCGTTGATGTTCGAACCGACCGAGACGGAGTTGCGGCAGAGCCTCGACCTGCTCGCCGACGTCTGCGCCGCCATCGTCGCCGAAGCACAGGCAGACCTCGGGTTTGTGCAGAACGCGCCGCACAACACACCCGTCCATCGGGTCGATGAGGTTGGCGCCGCCCGGCACCCGGTGTTGCGATGGACCGAGTCCCTGCGCCGCGTCCCCGACGGTGCGGTGGGTCCCGTCGGCGATGCCGCGACGCTGGCGACACCCACCGCCTGAGGGAGGGAGATGGACGACCAGCTCGACGCGGCCCGGGCTGAGCTGCACGCGCTGCTCGCCGCACGGGCATTCACGTTCGGCGACTTCATCCTCACCAGCGGGCGGCGCAGCGACTTCTACTTCAACGGCAAGCAGGTGACCCTCGAGGGGCGGGGGCTCTACCTGGCGTCCCTGCTGATCCTCCAGCGCTGCCGCCAGCTCGGCGTCGCCGCCATCGGGGGCCTGACCCTCGGTGCCGACCCGATCGCCGCGGGTGTGGCGGCGCTGTCGGGCCGGGGCGAGCCGCTACGCGCTTTCATCGTGCGCAAGG
Source organism: Candidatus Dormiibacterota bacterium (assembly GCA_963850385.1). GTDB lineage: Bacteria > Chloroflexota > Dormibacteria > Aeolococcales > Aeolococcaceae > Aeolococcus. Next base: position 370,574 of record CAWKKS010000001.1, on the reverse strand, counting down.
AGGCCAAGGAGCACGGCACCGGCCGGTTGATCGAGGGTCCCGCTTTTCGCGATGGCGACAGGGTCATGCTGGTCGACGACGTGATCACCACCGGAGGTTCGCTCCTCAAGGCCGCCGACGCCCTGCGGGACCAGCCCGTCGAGGTGGTGGAGGCCCTGGCCGTGGTCGACCGCGAAGAGGGCGGTCGCGAGAACATCGAGGCGCGCGGGCTGCGGGTTCACTCCCTCTTCGTGCGCAGCGAGTTTCCCGCGCCGGCCGCCGCGTAGGGCGAACCACCGTGCCGTGGTTCCGCCGCCGGTCAGAGCAGCAGCAGGAATCATTCAGCGTCGGCGCCCAGGGACACCGCGTGCTCGTCGATGCCTTCCAGCCGGGGATGGAACAGCTCGAAGGGCTCGGCGACTATGTCGAGTTCGATCAGCCGGCGCCGTCCGCCCGGCCCCGACGGCCGTGACAGCATCGCCGTGCTCAACGCCAAGATGGACCACGCCGACGCCGTCAACGACCTGGTCGCGGCTGCCGTGCTCACATGCGAGGAGCTGGCCGAGCGTGGCCTGGTCCCGGCGTCTGAGATGCCGCCGTCACCCCCATTCGACCCTCTGCCGCGCGGGGCGACCACCTACGAGTACATCCAGGAGTTGCACCAGCGCGCCCTCGAGCGGCGCGCCTGGCTTGCGGAGGTGGACAGTCTCCTCCGAGCGCACTCGGTGGCACTGCTGGCCCCGGCGATCGCCACCGACTGACCGCGCCGGGTTCAGCCGCCGATGTTCCTGAGCAGACCGCCCACCACGCCCCCGGCGGCACCGGCCTCCGCGCCCTGCACCACCGTGTACTCGCCGAGCGCGTGGGCCAGCCGCGCCAGCGGGAGGGACTGCAGCCACACCCGGCCCGGCCCGATCAGCTGGGCCAGGAAGATGCCGTCCCCGCCGAAGATCTTGTTCTTGATCCCCTTGACGGTGGTGATGTTGAACTGCACGGTGTCCTGGAACAGACCGACGTGCCCGGGATGAACCTTCAGCTCCTCGCCCGGTCGCAGGTCGTAGGTGACGATCTCCCCACTGAGCTCGCACCAGACGCGACCCTGGCCGCCGATCTTCTGGAGGCGGAACCCGTCGCCTCCGAAGGCACCGGCGCCGAGGCGCTGCTGGAAGCCGACTGAGACCTGCACACCATGTGTGCCCGCCACGAAAGCATGGCGGTGGCCGAGGAACTGCATGCCCGGTTCCGGGCGGACGTCAAGCGGGAAGATCTGCCCGGGGAGCTTGGCCGCGAACGCCACCATCCCCGGCGCGCCCTGGGCCGCGTACTCGGTCATGAACAGCGAGCCGCCGCCGACGGCGCGCTTGAAGACTCCGCCGATGCCACCACCCCCGCCGTACTGCGTCGACGTGGTCATCTGGATGCTGGCGGTCATCCACGACAGCTCGCCGGACTCAGCGAAGATCGCCTCGCCGGGGTTGAGCGTCAGCTCGAGGACCGGCATCGTCGTGCCGATGATCTTCTCGTCCACGATGTGCACCCCCAAGAGGCCAACGCAACGCCGGGATTGTAGGTGGATCCCGACGCCGATCCTGGCCGGGACGGGCGGTGGGCGTCAGGTTCGCCGGCGCGGCCTCATCGGGCTCAGAGCCCCAGCGCGGTCTTGGCGATGATCTCCTTCATCACCTCGTCAGTGCCGGCGCCGATCCGGATCAGCCGCGAGTCGCGGAAATAGCGCGAGACGTGCGCCTCGGCCATGTAGCCGAAGCCGCCGTGAAGCTGCAGGCAGGTGTCCGCCACACGTGAGGTGACCTGGCCGACGAACAGCTTGGCCATGGAGATCTCGGCGACCGGGTACTCGCCGGCGTTCCAGCGCGCGGCGACCGAGTAGACGTAGGTCTTGGCGATGGAGATGTCGGTGTAGAGGTCGGCGAGCTTGTGGCGGTTGACCTGGAACCTGGCGATGGGGCGGCCGAACGCCTCGCGCTCCTTGCACCAGCGCAGGGTCTCCTCGAACATCACCTCGGCCCCGGCGACGGTGCCTGCGGCGCCGATGAGCCGCTCGCCCTGCAGCTCCCACATGAGGTGGTAGAAGCCCTGTCCCACCTCACCGAGGACGGCGTCCTCGGGGACGTCGACGTCAGTGAAGGACAGCTCGGCGGTGTCGCTGGCGTGCATGCCGAGCTTCTTCAGCTTGCGGCTGACCCTGAAGCCGGGCGTGTCCTTGTCGACTAGGAAAAGGGTGATCCCGTGGGCGCCCTCCTCCGCCGTGCCGGTCCGGGCCACCAGGACGATGAAGTCGCAGCGCACCCCATTGGTGATGTAGAGCTTGGCTCCGTTGATGCGCCAGCCACCGTCGTGGCGCACCGCGCGGGTGCGGACGGAGGCCACGTCGCTCCCTGTGTCGGGCTCGGTGATCCCCAGGGCGGCGACCTTGTCGCCTCGGATGGCCGGGACCAGGTAGCGCTGCTTCTGCTCCTCGGTGCCGAACTTGAAGATCGGTGGGGTGGCCATCTCGGCCTGGACGGACACCGCCATGCCCACCCCACCCGAGCCGCAGCGTGCCATCTCCTCGGCGAGCACGATCGCGCTCCAGTAGTCCCCTCCCTGGCCCCCGTAGTCCTCCGGGTAGCGCAGCCCGAGCAGGCCGAGCTCACCCATGCGCGGGAAGACCGTGTCGGCGAAGTACTCCGCCGCCTCCCACTCGTCGGCGTGCGGGCGCAGCTCGCGCGTCACGAAGTCGCGGATGGTCTCGCGCAGCGCATCGTGCTCCGCGGTGAATGGCATCGGTGCTCCCTGTTTGAGGTGAGCCACGATTCTGTCACCTGTGCGTGCCCGGGTCGGGCACGGGGAGTCCCGGCCATACCATGTGCGGATGCCCCGTGCCCGACTGTCCGCCGTCGCGGTCCTCGTGCTGGTCGGGTGCGGCAGCACACCGGCGGCGCCGACGCCGACGCCGAGCGCCCGCCCCACGGTGAGCGTTCCGCCCACGGCCAGCCCCGGCCCCGACGTCCAGCGGATCGACGTCCTCTCGACCGGGGTCGGTAGCTGGCAGCTGGTGGCGGTGCCGGTCGCGGTGATCCACAACGCGGCCACGCGGACCGGGGTCAGCGGGGTCGTGGTGCACTTCACGCTGATGAAGGGCGCCAAGCCCCTCACCGCGCTGGAGTCCCCCAGCTGACCCTGTACCCGGGGCAGACGCTGGTGGTGACCTCCTACCAGTGCACCGATTTCCCCTGCTACACGGCGGACTTGGTGGCGGTCACCGTCAGCCCGGGGGCGTGGGCGGACCTGCCCGGCGCCCCGCTCACGACCACGGGCGGCGGCTTCACGTGCACGAGGGGATGCACGGGCCACGGACAGTGGGACGTCGCCATCACAGTGGGCAGCCCGGGACTCCTGGCCAACGAACAGGTCGACATCTTCGCCTCATGCACGACCGTCACCGGCAGGATCATCGGCGGCGGCTCGCGCCAGCTGCTCTGGCCTCAGCCCGGGGGCTCGCTGAGCCTCCATGTGCCGGTCATCGTGGACTCACCGCCCGCCGCATGCCAGGTGGGGGCGACCACCTCGAACTAGGCCGCCACCAAAGTCGCGGCGGGGCCCCGCGAGGTCGCGGCCCCACGATCCCGCTTGCGACCGGCGGGGTACCGTGTGGTAGGGTGCCTCGGTCGCCGGGGGGCCGCGGGTGTTCACGGTTCCCGTTCGTTCGTCGGACCGCACGTCCCGGACGCAGCGACCCACCGCCCGAACCGCGGTGGACCAGACCCGACGGTCCCGGCGGTTGACCCGCCAGGAAGGGGGCGTCGACCGAATCTACAGGAGAGCTTATTTGCGGTTGCCCAAGCGTTCCCGAGGGGTGGTCCTGGGCATGGCCACCCTCGTCCTCAGCCCGATCGTCGCTCTGACCGTGGTCTCGGCGGCCTCGCCGGTGGCGAGCCATCCCAGCCACGACCACGTCTACGTGACTGCGTTCACCGTCGCCAAGCCCGACCTGGTCGATGCCGTCACCGCGGCCACCCCAGCACCGAGCTCAGCCCCGAAGGCAGCGCCGGCCACGTCGGCGCCCCGGCGAGCCTCGCGCGTCGCCTTCGCGCCGGCCTATGCCGGCCCCCCGGCGAACCCCAACAGCGTGATCGGCATCATCGAGGCCGCCGCAGCCCGGTGGGGTGTCTCCGGCGCCTGGATGGTCAGCATCGCACGATGCGAATCGGGGCTGCGCACCACTGCGTACAACCCCAGCGGGCCCTACATCGGCCTCTTCCAGTTCCTGATGTCCACCTTCACCCACAACGGCGGCACCAACATCTACGACGCCGCCGACCAGGCGAACATCACGGCCAAGATGCTCGCCCACGGGCAGGCCCATCAATGGAGTTGCGCCTGATCGCCGCATGACGGCGGGAGACGCGCGCCGCGCCGAAGCGCGGATGCGGAACAATCCGCCCCGTGAGCGCTGACGATCGTCACCTCCGCGAGGAGCCGCTGCGTCGCCGTGCCGTCTACGAGGGCAGGCTGCTGCATGCGTTCGAGGACACCGTGCGCCTGCCCAGCGGGCGGGAGGCGCGCCGCGAGCTGGTCGAGCACATCGGGGCGGTGACGGTCGTGGCCACCGCGGAGGACGACCGCGTCGTGCTCGTCCGGCAGTGGCGCCACGCCGTCGGCAGGGCACTCTGGGAGCTGCCCGCAGGAACCAGGGAACCCGGCGAGGAGCCCGCCGCCACCGCCCGGCGCGAGCTCACCGAGGAGACCGGCTACGCGGCCACCGACTGGCTCGAGCTGGGTCACGGGCCGGTGAGCCCGGGCTACTCGAGCGAGGAGATCTGGTTCTTCTTGGCGCGAGGGCTGACGGCCGGCACCAGCTCCCCCGACGCGGACGAGCTCCTCGACGTCGGGCTGTTCGATGCATCCCAGCTGGCTGTCCTGGCTCGCGACGGGGATGTCGACCTGAAGACGCTCGCGGGCCTGGCCCTCGCCGGTGTCATCCTGGACCCTGCCCGTGCCTGAGGATCCAGCCGACCGCATGGTGGCGCGCGCCATCGAGAGTGTGCTCGACCAGGTGCCGGGCTCGATCGACACCAGCGTCCCCGAGGCGGGCGCCACCAAGCTGCAGCCCTGGGCCGAGACCGCCGCACCGGTGGGTCGCAACAAGCGCCCGCTCGAGGATCTGCTGGTCGAGCTCGAGGCGCGCGTCACCGCCGACCCCGACGCCAGGGCGACGCGGCCGCGAAGTCGGCACCCCGCGCTCGCCTTCTTCGACCGCTTCGGTCGCCCGGGTGAGCCCCGGACCGACCGCGGCGCTGAGGGCGGCCAGGCGCCCGGCCGGCGGCGGCGGCGGCGGCGCGGCGCGGGCGGCCCGGCCCAAGCTGTCCAGAGCGCCAACCCGGCGGAAGGCGCGGCCGGTGGCCCCCCCTCGGGGAGGCCTGCGGGCGGGAAGCGCCGGCGCCGTGGCCGCGGCGGCCGTTCGGGCGACTCCGCCGCCACCGGTCAGCGGCCGAGCGGGGCGGCTCCAGCGGGGAACCCCGGCAATGATGCTCAACCCCGGCCGCCCGGCACCGGCCGCCGCCGGCGCGGACGGCGCGGCCGCGGCGGGGAGCGCCCGCCGGTCGCGTGACCGGGCTGCCACAGGACGCGGGACGGTCGCTGCTGGCCGGCGGCCCCGTCACCGCGCTTCTCTTCGATTACGGCCTGACCCTGGTTCGCTTCGAGCGACCCGTCGAGGCACTGGCGGCGGCCGAGCGGGCCATCGCCGCCAAGCTGGCCGGGGCTGGACACCCGACGCCTCTCCCCGGCGTCCTGCGCGCCGCCGTGCACGACCGCGTCGAGGCCGCGGTCGCAGCCCACGAGTCCCTCGGCGCGCTGGAGGAGCTCGACGTTGCCGAGCTGGAGCGACGTGCCTTCGCGGACATCGGCCTCGCCCTCGACGACCAACTCCTCGACGCCTGCAGCGTGCTGGTGCAGGAGGCGTGGTGGCGAGGCGTCCACCTGTACGCCGACAGCATCCCCACACTGCGCGTGCTGCGCGAGGCAGGCCTGCGCACGGGGCTGTGCTCCAACGCGCCCTACCGCCCCGCCAGCATGCACGCCCAGCTGGCGCACCTGGGGCTCGACTCGTTCCTGGACGGCGCCGTCTTCTCGGCAGAGACGGGCTGGCGCAAGCCGTCGTCTCGCTTGTTCGTCTCGGCGCTGCGCGCGCTCGGAGCGCGTGCCGAGGAGACGGTGTTCGTGGGCGACCGGGTCCGCGAGGACATCGCGGGCGCGGCAGCATCCGGCATGCGCACCGTGCTCATCGACCGCGACCGCAACGCGCAGCAGCAGCCCCTCGCGACGCCACCGGACGCGGTGATCGGCTCCCTCAGCGAGCTGCCCGCGCTCGTCGTCGCCGGTGGCACATCAATGTGACGAAAGCCGGGACAGAAAACCAAGCGGGTCTATACTCGGCGAGCGCCCGGCCAGGCGCGAGTCATGCACGCGTCGGGGCAATGCGCAGATGGATTTTCGGGAGTACCTGAAGGACAGGTGCCGTGAGCGCGGCATCTCACTGCACCGGCTCGCCCTTCTCTGTGACCTCAACCAGATCTACTTCTACCAGGCGGTCAACAAGAACAAGGAGAACCCCCCGCCGTGGGTGCTGCGCCGCGCCGCCCCCCACCTCGGGGTGTCGTACATCGACCTGATGATCGCCGCCGGGTACCTTCGTCACCAGGACCTGCTCGACTGGCGCACCGGCGCAGCCGTGAACGCGGCCCGGGCGGGCTGAACCGGGCGCGGCCGCAGGAGCGTCCACGGCAGTCCGATACTTGGCGGGTGAACTGGCCGCGCGCCATCATCCACGTCGACCTCGACGCCTTCTACGCCTCGGTCGAGCAATTGCGCCGGCCTGAGCTGCGCGGCAAGGCGATCATCGTCGGCGGCGGGGGCGACCACTACCGTCGCGGCGTGGTCAGCGCCGCGTCGTACGAGGCGCGACGGTTCGGGGTGCACTCGGCGATGCCGCTCGGGCGCGCGCTGCGGCTGTGCCCACACGCGGTGGTGCTCCCGGTCGACTTCACCGCCTATCGCGAAGCGTCACGCGCAGTCTTCGCGCTGGCTCGCCAGCTCACCCCCCAGATGGAGCCGGTGTCGCTCGACGAGGCCTACCTCGACGTCACCGGCTCGATCCGCGCCCTCGGTCCGCCCGACCAGATGGCGCGCGAGCTGTGCGACAGCATCCGTGAGCACTGCCGGCTGGACGCCTCGTGCGGGGTGGCGACGTCGAAGCTGGTGGCCAAGGTGGCGTCGGACCTGGAGAAGCCGCGCGGGATGGTCGTGGTGCCGCCCGGCGACGAGGCCGCGTTCCTCGCGCCCCTGCCGCTGCGCCGCCTCCCCGGGCTGGGACCCGCCTCAGAGAAGGCGCTGCTCAGCCTCGGACTGGTGACCCTGGGCGACCTTGCCGCGTTCCCGCTGGATGCACTGCGCCGGCGCCTCGGCGAGCACGCCGCACTCAGCCTCAGCGAGCGCGCCCGGGGAATCGACCGCAGCGAGGTGACCGTCCCCGATCGACCGAAGAGCATCTCGCGCGAGGAGACGTTCAGCGAGGACATCAGCGACCGCGCGCAGCTGCACCGTCTCCTGCGCGGCTGCGCCGGCGACGTCGGCAGGCAGCTGCGCCACGGACACTGGGCGGCACGCACCGCCACCATCAAGCTGCGCTACTCGGACTTCGCGACGTTCACGCGCCAGCACACCTTCCCGACCCCGCAGGACGGCGACCTCGCCCTGGCCCAGGCGGGGACGGCGCTCTTCGAGGCGGCGTGGTCCGGTGCACCGGTGCGGCTGCTCGGCATGGGGGTGAGCGGTGTCGTCGACGCCGCTCAGCTCGACCTGTTCGAGGGCGACGGCCCGCCACGTGACACGCGGCTCGACAGGACGCTGGACGCGCTGCGCGAGCGGTTCGGCGCGGCTGCGCCCAGGCGCGGCGGGGCACCGGCGCTGCGCGACCTCGACTTCCGAGGGGAGGACCTGCGCGAGGGAGACAGCTGACGCGCGCTGGCGTCAGACATGCAAAAACGACTTGACCAGCTGGATGACCAGCACGGCGCCCCCTCCCTTGACGAGCATGTCGACGAGGAACCCCGAACCGGACTCCTGGTGCTGCATCACCCTGTGCAGGCTGGAGAAGGCCACGCCGGCCGGGATGAGGTACTCGGCTGCCGTGAGCAGCGGGCTCGCCACCGTGTCCCAGACGTGCAGCGTGTCGTGGCTGGGGTCGACCTGGATGTCGGCGAGCAGCGTGGTCAGGGTGGTGATGAGCATGATCATTCGGGAACCTCCTGGCTGCACCTGCGCGACAGCTGGTAACCGTCATCGGCGCGGACGGACGGCGGCGAGACGTTGCGCGGCCGAGGACCACCACGTACGTGCGGTGTCTGCGCAGACCTCGCAGCGTTGCGCCATGGGAGAGCTGATCGTCAGGGAGCTGCGGCTCCGTCCGTACGACTGCAGTCACGCCGAGCCGCGCGCCCGCATTGGTCCGCACAACGGTATGTCGGCACCGGCTCACGGTTCGCCGGCGAGCGCAGCCCTGGCCGGACGGACCCGCGGGCATCCGCAACGCCGTCACCAGAACAGCGCCCGCGACGTTGGTCGCTGAACCACTTGTCCTCGGGCCGTCCGCCGGTCCCCCGTAGCGTGGAGTGGCGAGCAGCGCTGAAGGGGGTGCAGTGTGACGTCGACGTTCCCAGTCTCCACCGGCCTGCATCTTGAGATCCTGCTGTCGTCGTGCGGGCCTTTCGGCATCGTCCCCGACGGCGTGTGCAACCTGGTGGGCGGCGCCGCCGATGCGATCTCGCAGGCCGGCGAGGTGCTCCAGAACCCCTTCCGCTGGTTGTACCACCACACACTCGGGTCGCCGCTCCCGCAGCACGCCGGCGATCCCGGTTGGAATGCATGCCAGGCAGATTGGTTGCAGGACTCCTGCCCCAAGCTCATCGATCAGCTGCAGCCGTCCAACCTGACCCTGGCCGACACCTGGCCGCGGCTGTACAGCGGCTTCGCCGTCTCCGGTGTCTTCATCGCCATGACGTGCTGCGTGATACGTCTCGCGCGCGGCATGTTCGACCATCGCGCGGACGCGCTCCAGCTGGTGGCGGACAACATCATGCGGACCGTCATCGTCGCCGGTCTGCTTGTGGCGCCCACCCCCGGACAGTCGCTTCTCCTCAACGCCATGAGACTGAGCGCGAGCGCCTCCGGCAGGATCGCCGAGGCGGCCGCGAGGACTGTTGCGTCGGCGTTCGCCACCAACGGCGGCCTCGGCCGGGTGGTGGGCCGGATCGCGGCCGTGGGCTTCGGCCTCGCCGGGGTCGGCGACTTCCTGGTGGCGATCCCCATCCTGCTGGTGGCGATCGCGTTCGTCTACGTGCTGGCGCTGTACCTGTTGCGAATCGTCCAGCTGGTGTTCGCGGTCGCGTCTGCACCACTGTTCGTGGCGCTGGCGGTGTACGACCACCGCAACCGGTTCGTGCAGTGGTGGATGGACCTCTTCACCTCCGCCATGTTGCTGCCGATCATCCTCGCAATCTGCGGGTCGCTCACGGCCGGCATCGCCATGTTCTTCCTCGGTGCCGACCAGGGCGCCCTGTCGACGACCGGTGCCGCGGAGGGGTTGACCCGCACCCTGCTCGCGTGCCTCGGCGTGCTCGGCGGTATCTGGATGACGGGCAAGGCGGTTCATGGCCTGGCCTGGCGGTCGTTCAGCCATGGCGGAATCACAGGGGCGGCCACGGCACTGTCGACGGGGGTGATGGCGCTGCCGAATGCGGCCGGGGACGTCTCAGCGCTGATGCGGATCGGCGGGCTCCGTCCGCGACCCGGTGGGTTCCTTGAAACCCTGAGCAGCCCGGCGCGGCATGGCGTCTCCACCGGCGACCAGCCTCGCCCGGGAAGTGACACCGGAGCCGTGGTGGCGGCGGCCGCGGCAGGGCATGCAGCGGCGATGACCGGGGCAAGTCCTGAGATCGATGCGGCCATCGATGCCGCCGCGATCGCCGACTTCAGTCACCACGCGGCGGTCGTCGGCCTGCTCGAGGACCCGGCAGCACAGCATGCCTTCAACCGCGCAGTGGGAGCGGCGGTCGGGCGCTTCGCAAGCGGGGCCGAGGGACGTCGCGCGGTGCTCGATGCCACCCGCCACAACGAGCTCGGCGGCACCCCACCGCCGGGCCGCGTCGCCGAGTACACCAGCCTGATCGCCCGTGACCCGGACGTCGGGGACGCCGTGGCAGGGGCGATGTTCGCTGGTCTCCTGCACAACCAGCCACCCGACCTCACGCCGATCCTGCGCTCGCGGACCCAGCTGCGGTGAGGCGCCAGGTCGCGGCGATTCGCGTTCCGCTCAACGTCGATGCCCAGTTCCGCGTCGCAGTCGGCCCGCTCATGCTACCGGTGCGCGCGATTGCCATCGCAGCGGTGGTCAGCCCAGCCGCGTACCTCCTGCTCACGGTTCACCTTCCCGGCCTGTGGGGGCCTGCGAGTGCCGGCTTCATCCTGGCGATGGCGGCGTCCTTCGGTCTGCCTGAGCGGGAGGGCGTGTGGATCGGCACCCACCTCGCCTACCGGCACGCGTGGCGTCTGCTCCCGTCGACGATCGCGCGCGGGCAGGCCCGCCGCGCACGCGTCCGCGAGGTCGCCGGTTCGGTGCACGTGAGCGACGAGCGCGCAGCCGTCTGCCCGCGGCGGTGGCAGCCGCGTGGCTGGCGGGTCGCGGTGTCTGTACCGGTGCCGACGGACGTGGGGGACGGCATCGTGAGGCTGGACCCGGGTGGGCACCGCGCGGTGCTGGTGCTCGAAGGTCCGCCGGTCAGCATCTCCAGCGACGCATACCTCGATTGGTGTCGATCCGCGGTGCGCTGGATGGAAGCCATCGAGTGCCCAGTGCAGCTGGTCACCCTGATGACACACCACGACGCCGAGCGGGTCGGCGACGCCTTCGACAGCCGGGTGGCCGGCTGGCCGCTCACGCCTCTGCGTGCCATCGAGCGCACGCTTGCGGCCAGGCTTGCGCAGACCACTCTCGGCCTGCGTCACCACGTGGTGCTCGCACCCCTCAGCGCGGGCCCGGATGGCGTGCCCCACCTGGCAACCCCGTGGCGTGCCGGACGTGCGCGGGCGGCGAGCGCCGCGGAGGCTGAACATGTGCTCCAGTCGGCGCTGCGGCTGGCGCCGGGATTTGCCATCGATGTGCGGGCGGCCGACCGTGACGATGTCGCCGCACTGCTCGCCAACACTCCCCTGGCAGCGGCGCGCGCGCTGACCGGTGTGAACGCGCTGCACATCGCCGAGCGGCACCACGTGGTGCTCACCGCCACACGTCTGCCTGCGTCGCTCGACCTCGGTGTGGTGGTGGACGCGATGACACGCGCCCACTGTTTTGGGATTGTCAGCCTCCACGTTGTGCCGGTGGCCGCCTCGTCTGCGCAGCGTTACCTTCGGCGGCGCTCATCGATGTTGCGACACGCCACACGAACCGGCGTCGAGCCCGTCGAGGCCCAGCTGGCCCTGCAGGACACCGCCGACGTGGCCGCGGCGCTAGCCCAGCGCGACATCACCCCCTGCCGTATCGCGCTGACGATCTCACTGGGCGACCCGGTGCGACAACGCGCTCTCGATGCCGCTGAGCGTCTCGCCGCAGTGCTGCTTGCGCACGGGTTCCAGGCGACCGGGGTGGATGGGCCAGGTTTCCTCCCATCTCTTGCAGCGGCGCCCGGCTGCCCACCGCTGGCCCGCAGCCTGGTGCTCACCTCCGACTCGGTGGTGGAGCGGCTTCTGCCGTGCCTGGGAACGCCGTTCGCCGACATCACGGCGCCACTGGTCGGGCTCAACGTCCTCAACGGCACCCCCGCGCACTTCTCCGCATGGAGCCAGCCGAACCACAACGTCGTGGTCGTGGGCAGCTCCGGTTCGGGCAAATCGGTCGCCGCCAAGACGCTGCTGGTGCGCCACGTGATGGAACGAGTGGGCGCCGTGGTCATCGACCCGGACTCCGAGTACGCGCCGGTGATGCGAGCCGTCGGTGGCCGCTACCTCGAGCTAGGTGTCGAGGCGCTCAATCCCCTCGGTGTCACAGCCGGTGTCACACCGGACACCGGCGCCGGCATGGTGCTGCCGATCCTGTCGCTGATGTCGGGAGACGATCGCGGGATGCGCGACGGACGGCCGATCCGCCGCCTCCCTGACGAGGACCAGGGGTGGCTCCACGGTGAGTTGATCGACTTCCTCGGCGCGCGCCGGGGGCACGGGCCCCCTCCCCTCCTGCGCGACCTTGTCACGCACCTTCAGGACCATTCCATGGTGTCTGCCCTCACCGCGCGTGAGCGCGAGCGGTGCCGTGTCATCACGGCGCGATTGCTCAGGTTCACCCAGGGCCGTCGCGCGGCCATGTTCGACAGGCAATCGACGTTCGCGGTCACCGACCAGCCGGTCGCGATCGGGCTGCGCACCTTCGCGATGACCTACGGTGCCGACCTGACGCCTGCTCTCGCGGTTCTGCTGACCGCCATCCTCGACGCGCTGCGGCACGGACGTCGCCGCATGATCGTGGTCGTCGATGAGGCCCATCGGGTCACCTCCGACCCGGACGCCGGCGAGGTGCTCGGGCAGTTGGTGCGGCAGGCTCGCAAGCACGGCGCCGGGGTGTGGATGGTGTCCCAGCGCATCGAGGATTTCATGCGCACCGACCTCGGCCGGACGCTGGCGGCGACATCGTCCACCAAGCTCGTCCTCGGCACCGAGGAGGCCGTGGTCGATGAGGTTGCCGAGGTGTTCAAGCTGCGCGACGAGGAGGTGGCCGCGATCTGCCCGTCCGTCCCGGGTCGGGGCGTCCTGATGGCGGGCGCCGAGCGCGCGGTGGTCAGCGTGGTGCCGGGCCCGGCATTGATGGCCCTGGCGGACACACGAGCTGGCGCGCGCCGTGTCGGCTCCATCGCGGACGTGGGGTGATCCCGTTCTCCGCGGCGGCGAGCGTGCTCGGTACCCGCGCTGCGCGTCGCGTGCTCGCGTGTGGCTGCGGGGCAGGTGCCGTGGTGGTTGCGCTTCCGGTGCTTGTGATCGTCTCCATGGTGAGCCACCTAGTGCCGTTCACAGGCGGTGCGACCAACCAGGTCGACGCGGCCGGAGGTCTGGTGATGGGCACCGCGCAACCGCTGGCCGCAGGGCAGTTCCGGGTGAGCCAGGGCTTCGGGTGCACCGACTTCGCCTCGGAGCCGTTACCGCCGCCGGGGTATTCATGTCCTCCCGATGCTGCGCACGCCGGGTACCGGTGGTTCCACACCGGCGTCGACATGGCGGCGGCAAGGGGCACCCCGGTCTACGCGGCGGTCGACGGTGCCGTGCAGGTGGTCGAGTCAACGGTCGGCTTCGGGGTGCACATCCTGTTGGTGCCGTCGGCAGCGCCCAGCGGTGGAGTTGTGTACCTGTACGGGCACCTCGATGGGGTCGCGGTGCCGGACGGTGACGTCGTCCGCGCCGGGGACCCGATCGGGTACGTGGGGAGCACCGGCAACAGCACCGGTCCGCACCTCCATTTCGAGGTCGACCGCGGCGGGATCCCCGTCAACCCCTGCTCCATCTTCCCGCGCGGCTACCTGGTGCCCGCCGGGGTCGCCGCCACGGACTGTCTCGCCTGGGCCGCCTGACGGGGCAACCGGCCGCCTGGTTGCGGCGCCGTGCGCACCACCTGCGGCTCGGCATAAGGTGCGCACCGTGAGTGACGGAGCAGGTCCCGCCGGCCCGTTCGCATGGACGCCGACGCGCGAGCAGGTTGAGCGCAGCCGGCTGTGGTCCTTCATGACCAAGCTGGGCGTCGCCGACCTCGAGTCACTGAACGACCTGGCGCGACGCGACCCCGAACGGTTCTGGGCCGCGACGATCGACGACATCGACATCGGGTGGCATCAGCGCCCGACGCGGATGCGGGATACCAGCGAGGGCCTCCCCTTCACGCGGTGGTGGCCGGGGGGGCGGCTCAACCTGGCCATCAATGCCGTCGACAGGTGGGCGCTCGCGCAACCGGGCCGGGACGCCGTCGTGTGGGAGGCTGACGACGGGGCCCAACGGACCTGGAGCTACCTCGAGCTGGCCGCCGAGACCGCTCGCTGCGCCAACGGCTTGCGTGAACTCGGCGTCGTGCCCGGTGACTGCATCGGCATCTGCCTGCCCATGATCCCTGAGACCGTCGCCGTGTTCCTGGCCTGCTCGAAGGTGGGAGCCATCGTCGTGCCCCTGTTCAGCGGGTACGGCGCCGGTGCCATCGTCGCCCGGCTCAGCGACTGTGACGCCAAGGTGCTGTTCGTCGCCGACGGTTTCCTCCGCCGCGGAAACGCAGTGCCCGGCAAACCGGTCGCCGACGAGGTTGCAGAGCAGACACCGTCCATCGAACACATCGTGGTGGTGCGACGGCTGGGGACGCTCGGCACCGCGATGCGGCGAGGGCGGGACATCTGGTACGACGACCTGACCATCGCGCAGCCATCGGGTGCGGTCACCCACGACACCGCCGCCGACGATCCGTTCATGCTCATCTACACGAGCGGGACGACCGGCCGACCCAAGGGGACAGTCCATGTGCAGGGTGGCTTCCCGGTCAAGGCGACCCAGGACATGGCGCACTGCTTTGACGTCGGGCCGGGAGACCGCCTGCTCTGGTACACCGACATCGGCTGGATGATGGGCCCGTGGGCGATCTGTGGAGCGCTCACCATCGGCTGCACCCTGGTCATCTTCGAAGGTGTCCCCGACCATCCTGGCCCGGACCGGCTCTGGTCTGTGGTGGAGCGGCAGAGGGTGAGCGTGCTGGGCGTGGCACCGACCGTGGTGCGCGCCCTGATGCGGCACGGGACCGACGCACCCGGCGCGCACGACCTCTCGTCCCTGCGAGTCCTGGGCTCCAGCGGCGAGCCGTGGAACGTCGACCCCTGGCGGTGGTTCCTCGACAACGTGGGGGGTGGTCGCTGTCCGATCATCAACTACAGCGGCGGAACTGAGGTGAGCGGCGGCATCCTCTCCGGCAACATGCTGACCCCGCTCAACCCGTGCTCATTCGCGGGCCCGTGCCCGGGGATGGACGCCGACGTGCTCGACGACGACGGCAACAGCGTCCGCAACGAGGTGGGCGAGCTGGTGGTGCGCTCGCCCTGGCCGGGCATGACACGCGGCTTCTGGCGAGACCGCGAGCGATACCTCGAGACTTACTGGTCGCGCTGGCTCAACATCTGGGTACACGGCGACTGGGCGGAGGTCGGCGTCGACGGTCTGTGGTACATCCGCGGCCGCAGCGACGACACCATCAAGCTGGCCGGCAAGCGGCTCGGGCCCGCCGAGGTCGAGTTGGCGCTGGTGGCAGATCCGGACGTCACGGAGGCGGCGGCCATCGGGGTGCCGGACGAGCTGAAGGGCGAGGCACTGGTCTGCTTCGTGGTGTTGAAGGCCGGCGTCTCCGACAGCGCGGCTCTGCGCGAGGCGCTGGCGGCGCGCGTCACGGCCGAGCTGGGGAAGGCGCTCCGACCGAAGGCTGTGATCGCGATCGCCGAATTACCCAAGACGCGCAACGCCAAGGTGCTTCGCCGCATCGTGCGAGCCGTGTATCTCGGCGTCGAGCCCGGCGATCTCTCCTCGCTGGACAACCCCAGCGCGATCGTCGCGCTCGAGGCCGTCAGAGTCCGACCCTGAGCGCCTGCCGGACGGGGGGCGGACAACGCGCCGGGTGTCGCGTCAACCGCGGCGGACGCGGCCAACGCCCCTGAGCGCACGTGGCAGGATCGGCGGCTTTTTCATCGCCGCCTCAGATGCAGGCGGCACTCCTTGAGGGATCAGCCATGACTGCCTCCATCCGTCTCGCTGGAAGCTGCCGGGGACAGGTTTCCACCGCAGCCTTCGCGGCCACTGCACGTCCGCTGAGCGACCCGGAGCTCGGCCGCCCCGCGGCCGTCACCGTGCACCTCCGCAAGTCGGCGGCCCACGACAGCCTCGCCGTGGCACTGGCTCGCCAACACCGGACGCCGGTCCAGGTGCGCCGGTTTCTCAGTGCCGACGAGCTGTTGCAGAAGCATCGCTGCGACGACCGCGACGCGGCCCTGGTGTCACGCTGGGCCACGAGCATGGGGCTGCGGGTCCGGCGCGGTCACCACTCGGCGATGACGCTCGAAGTGGTCGGTTCACTGGGCGCGCTGGCGCGTGCATTCGGTGTCTCACTTGAACGGCGTCGTGAGCGCGACGCGATCACCGGCGCCGTCTCCGTGTACCGCGACCACCGTGAGGAGCTCAGTGTGCCACCAGAGTTGGACGGCATCGTCACCGCAGCCCTCGGTCTCAGTGACAGGCCGGTCGGCCATCCCCGCCTCGCCGTGCCGCCACGAGGCAGTCGGGTGGCCTACTGCTACAGGCCCGACGAACTGGCGCGCATCTACGACTTCCCGGTGCTCGACAACGGCGGCGAAGGGACGAGGATCACCGTGGGGATCGCCGAGCTGGGTGGCGCCGTGCATCGCCCTGACCTCGCCGCATTCACCGCTCGCCACCCGCGACTGCGCGTCGTCGAGGAGGCCGTCCACGGGTGGGGACCGACCTCGGATCCGTTCGGGCCCGACACAGAGGTGGCGCTCGACTGGCAGGTGATCGCAGGGATTCTCGCGCACTGCGCCCCCGCGGCCGATGTGCTCATCGTGCTGAAGTACGCGCCCAACACCGATCGGGGCTTCAGCAACCTCGAGGCCTCGTTCGCAACCGACGGCCGCGATTACTCCGCCGTCTCGACGAGCTGGGGCGCACCCGAGGACCTCTGGACGCCGGCCGCGATGGACGCGATGGATCGGGCCTTCCAGCTTGGAGCTGTGCGCGGCATGGTGCACACACTGGCCGCTGGTGACAACGGCTCCACCGACGCGCGCAGGGATGGGCGCCAGCACGCCGACCACCCCGCCTCCGCGCCCCACGGGGTGGGCTGTGGCGGCACTCGGTTGGTCGCGGAATCCGGACGGCGGGTCACCGAGGAGGCGTGGAACGAGCTGCGAGCGGGACAGGGCGCGACAGGCGGAGGTGTCAGCGGGCACTTCGCCGTACCGCGCTACCAATCAGACGCCGGGATACAGGCTCGCTCGGCCAATGACGGGGTTCGGGGACGTGGGGTCCCCGACGTTGCCGGCAATGCCGATCCGCTGACCGGGTACGTCATCCATCATCGTGGCGTCGACACGGTGGTCGGCGGCACGTCCGCTGTCGCCCCGGTGTGGGCCGCCCTGTTCGGCGTGATCACCGCGGCCACCGGGCACCGTCTTGGCGACGTCCTCCCTGCCCTGTATGGAGCCCGGGATGTCGGTTTCAGCGATGTCGTCACCGGCGACAACGGCGCCTACCCGGCGACGGCCGGATGGGACGCGGTCACGGGTTTGGGCGCTCCCTCGGGACGCAGCCTGTGCGCAGCGCTGCGCACCTCGCTGGTCCTGAGCCGGTCGGCGCGGCCGGACGGCGCCGCGGCGGTCACCGCCCCCGGTACGCGCTCGAGCCGTGAGCTCGATTAGCGCGCGGTCGACGGCGGCGGCTGCTGCACTACATTCTCGGGATGGGTTCACCGGCGCCGCCGCCCCCCGAGGGCGTTCTGCGCCACCTTTCCCTCGCGCCGGTGGTGGTCGCCGAGCTCGCGGAGGAACGACTCGTCGACGACCCCCCCGAGATCCCGTGGCACATCACGCCGCCGACTGGCTCCATCGCCATGCAGCTGCGCACCACCGTTCGGCGCGTCGCAATCGGTGCCGGCCTCGCGCGTGACGCCGCGCTGGTCGCGGCGGTCCGCGCCCTCCCCGATGTCCCCGCCGTGGTCACCAGCCCGGCGGGAGGTACGTTCATCGTGGGCGGCCCGGCCTGGTTGGGCGTGTGCGCGATCGGGTCGCCTGCACGGGGTCAGCCCATGCCCCTTGACTGGATGCTGCATTCGCTGCACCGCTGGTTCGACGCGGGCCTGCAGCCATGGGGAGTGCAGACCACCGTCGGTCGCGTCGAGGGGGCGTGGTGCCCCGGCTTCAGCGACCTCGCGGTCGGAGGCCGCAAGCTCGTGGGCCTGGGCTTCCGGGTGACCCGCGAACGCGTGGTGATGCGCGGCGTCATGTCGGTGGGCGCGATCAGCCGGGGCGACTTCGACCTGCTGGCGCGATGCCACCAACTGATCGGTGTGGAGATCCGGCGTGGCGCCGCCATCTCACTCTCCGAGGCCTGCCAGCGCGACGTCGATGTCGCCGAGGCCATCACGACCCTGAGCAGGGTGCGGACGGTGGGTGCGGCGTCGCGGTGAGCCCTCCTGCGACGCTGTAGAGTGGCGCGGTCACCACGCCGGTGACTCCCGAGGAGTGAGAGAGTGGCGACCACCGTCGTCGTGCACAACCAGGCGTACAAGCGCCGTAACCCGGTGGCGGTGTGGATCGGGCTTCCGTTGATCACGCTCGGTATCTACTACGTCGTGTGGTGGTACAAGGTGAACAACGACGCCCGCCGGTTCCTCGGCGATCCCTCGATCAACCCGGTCCTCTCGGCCCTGGCGGTGTCGATCGGGGCCGTGATCGTCGTGCCGCCGCTGGTCTCGGCATACGGCACAACCGGTCGCATCGCTCGCATGCAGGAGCGGTCCGGTCTTCCGGCAGGCGATCGGGCCAGCCCGTGGATTTCGGTGCTGCTGCACTTCGTCTTCGGGGCCCACGTCCTCTACATGCAGCTGGAGTTGAACCGCATGTGGGACCTGTACGCGCAGAGCCCGCCACCGGCCCTGCCGCCACCGGCAGCGCCACCACCTCCACCCGCTTAGACCTCGGGGGTTCCACCCTCAGCGTCATCGACCTCGCGCCGGCGGATCACCGCCGAGCCGGTGGCCAGCGCTACGCGACGTCCGTCGTCGTCCATGACCTCAGCCGTCGCCACCGCCAGCGACCGCCCTCGGTGAGCGACCTCTGCGCGGGCGTGCAGCAACCGGCCGTCGCCCACGACCGGCCGCAGGTAGTTCACCTTGAGGTCGACCTCGACAGCGCTGGTCCCGGCGGGCACGGTTGTCTGCACCGCCATCGCCAGGGACGAGTCGGCGAGCGCCGCGACAAAGCCTCCCTGGGGCCATCCCCAAGGCGTGTTGAGCCAGCTGGTGGCAGGCATCACGCACTCCGCGCCACCGTCCCGCGCGGTCACCGGCGTGAGGCCGAGGAGGTGGTGCAACGGCGGCGCGGGCAGCTCTCCGGCCATCTGCGCTCGCAGCAGGTCGAGCCCGGACATGCGAGCGAGCGAGTCCGAGCCCAGCACCGTCCCGGACGGCTCGCGAAGGAAGGGGTCCACGATGTCGGCCGCTGCCGATCCACGGCTCCCGGGTCGCGACGGAGGAGCGGCCGTACCACTGCTGTGCGCGGTGCGTTCTGCTGAGGAGAAGAGCACACATCGCGACGTGGCGTGCGCCAGCAACGCGCCGTCGGGGGCGAACATGTCGGCGCTGCTCATCGCCAGGGTTCGCCCTACGTGCAGCGCTCGTCCGCTTGCACGCACCCGCATGCCCACGCGCGGCGGATGCAGGTAGGTGATCGAGAGTTCCGCGGTCGTGTAGGTCACGCTCGCCGGCAGCTGGGTATGGATGGCGCACCCGAGGGCACCGTCGGCAGGGATGGCGAGCATCCCCCCGGGCACGGCACCCTGTGACGAGAGCAACCAGCCGGTGATCGGCATGCTGAACGTCGCCTCGCCCGGTGCCGCGCTGTCGAAGGTGGTCCCGGTGAGGTGATACATTGCCGGCTGTTCACGCACCGCGCGCAGTTGCGCGAGGCCGTCGAGGTCTCGGGTGCGCGCATCGATGGTCGCGCCGTGCGCGGGCTCGCGCCACACCGCCGGCTCACTCCACCACATGGACGGTGAGGATACGTGGGCGCGACCAACCCCCACGCCGGCCGATTCTGGGTTAGGGTGGCTGCTGCCCATGCCGAGCACCGTCCCAGCACCCTTCGAAGCACTCTTCGCCGGCTCCAACGAGGGCGACCGCGCCGCCGTCGACCTGCTGTGCAGGTTGGTCGACGTCGACAGCGAGGTGGTCCTCGAAGTGGACGGGCGACGAGTGCCGCTGCCGGCGTCGCTGCGTACCCTGCTGCAGCGCGCGGTCGACCACCTGCGTCTCGGTGATGACATCCGGCGCTCGCTGGGGCGTGCCCCGGCGCGCACTCTGCTCCAACCGGTGGTGCACCTGTCGACGGCGCGAACTGCGGGCTACGAAGCACTCAGCGACCTCTCCACACGCGAGCTCGAAGGTGCCGACAGCTGGTTCCGCGACGCTGCGCTGCTGGGCCTCGGCGAGGAGTTCGAGCTGGTCCTGCTCACGCTTGCGCTGGAGGAGCTGGCGAGTCTCCCGGAGAGCGTCTACCTGTCCGTCAATGTCTCACCACGCACCGTCACCTCACCGCACCTTGCCGAACTGCTCCGCGGCGTCGATGGCGGCCGGCTTGTGCTGGAGCTCACCGAGCACATGCCGGTTGAGGACTACGTGGCGCTCAACCTGGCGCTGAAGCGCCTGCGCCAGACCGGGATTCGCGTCGCGATCGACGACGCCGGCGCCGGCTTCGCCAGCCTCAACCACATCCTCCTCATCCGCCCCGACATCGTCAAGCTCGACGTGTCTCTGATCAGGGGGATCGACACGGACATGGCCCGACGCTCCCTGGTGGGCGGCCTGTGCACGTTCACCGCGGAGATAGGCGCGGATTGCGTCGCCGAAGGCGTCGAGACGGATGCACAGGCGACCACGCTGCGCGAGCTGGGCGTCGCTTTTGGCCAGGGATGGCACCTCGGGCCTCCCCGACGCCGACGCGTCAGGCGTGGCGGCGATGAGCTCAGGGGATCTGCGCCGGGTCCGCGCTGAGCCAGGCGCCGCGCACGCAATGCGAGGCGGTGGCAACAGCAGCGCCCACCACGGGCGCCGCGTAGTACGTCCCGCGCACCACCACGCTGTCGCCGAACAGTGGCAGAGGCAGATGCACAGTCTTCTCCACTGAGGCGTAGACGGCGCAGCCGTCGCTGACACACCGCACCCCGTTGCCCTTCGGCTGAGCGTCGTCAGCCGACTGCGCTGTGCCCGTCGGGCTGGTGAGCTGCGCGGACTCGTCGCCGATCTGCACACAGCCGCGCTCGAACACCATCAACCCGGCACTGTTGCCGAGATCCACTAGGTGACTGCCCGTCCCGTAGAGGTACTGCGGATCGACCGAGTTGGCCCCGGCCTGCGCCGCTGACTGCGCCGCGGCTTGGACGCGCGCCGACCAGACATAGAGGTCGGCGCTGTCGACGACCAGGACGACGACGCCGAAAAGGAAGAGCGCGAAGGCGAGAGCCATCATCATGATCATCTGCCCGCACTGGGACCGACGTCTCATTGCCTGAAGGGCGGAGGCACGGTCTCTGCCACCGCGCTGACGGTAGGGTTCCAGGGGATCGCCCATGCCAGTGGGGTTTGCGAGAAGTCCAGCCTCGCCGAGGCGGAACAGCGGACGACGGACAGGCCGCGCGGTGGGTTGAGCGCAGCGTCGAGATGGTCCACCTCGCAGGTGATCAGTGAGCCCCGCGCCTGCCCCAGCGGCGCGCCACGGCGCAGACAGAGCGGGCTGGCGGCCGCATTCTTCTCGGCGTCGAAGACAAGAAAGCGGCGAAAGCTCATTGTCCCGTAGAAGGTCTCCGCGGCGAAGCGGCAGCCCTTGGGCATGCCTGAGGTGTCCAGCGACGGGCCCGTCGCCGTCCCGGCCGCGCAGCAGGTGGTGCCGGGGGCGTCCACCGCTTCCCGCGGGGCCTGGAAAAACGACTCCGCAGCGAGCTTGGTCGCCGCCTCCATCTGCTGCTGAGCCTCGACCTGGATCATCAGGCCAAGGAAGACGCTGACCAGCGCCAGCAGGACGGGGATCACGATGGCTGTCTCGAGGATCGCCTGTCCACCCCGACGACCTCGCCGCGTGGTCACGTCGCGAACCTCAGGGAGTGGGTCGTGGCCACCACGTTGATGGGAATCTCCCCGGCGTGCCAGCCGAATCCGCTGATCGGAGGCACCAGTGATGCCATGAAGCCGACCACGTGCACCGTGACCGTGGGCGGGTCATCGCACCGTGGAGTCGCGGCTTGTGGTGGCGGAGGGCATGGCGGCGCGGGCGCTGAGGTCTCATCGCAGATCGCGATGGTCCGGGCGCCGAAACGCTCCTCGACCGCTGTGGGGCTGGTCGGGCATCGGGCGAACGGGCCTCCGCCACCTGCCACTGATGGTGTGACGCACTGTCCTGCTGCGGGATCACACCAGGCCACCACGGTGGTGCCGAACATCGCCTGTTGCAGCTGCCCGCGCACCGCCGCCAGCAGCACCGCGGGCGATGGCGTGTCCTCGCTCAGCGGGCTGGTTGCAGCCGCGGCAGCCAGCCGCGCTCCCTGCTCCGCAGCCGACACGGCTGCGCTCGACTGGATCGCCCACAGCGCGGCGTCGATGGCCGCAAAGAAGCAGAGGAAGAACAGCGGCGCCGCAAAGGCGAACTCGATGGTCGCCTGGCCGGCACGGCGACTCACCACCCCCTCCCCATGCATCAGATGGTAGGCAGCGGGGGTGGTGCTTTTCGACCGCCGCTGGTCAGGCGGGCAGCACGATGAAGGTGAGGTCGGCGGGCTGGACGGCCTTCACCGTGACAGGGTTGGCCGGCTGGTCGGTGCGCGGATCGATCAACGTCATCCAGCTGCCCCCCCGGTAGTACTCCAGCACGTACGGACCGCCGACCGGGACAGTGGCTATGGCGAAGTCCCCGTTGGCGTCGGCGGTCCCGTAGTAAAAGGGGCCGCTGGTGCTGTACCCGCTGGAGAGTTGGGAGAAATGGGTGCTCAGCCGCACGCGCCCTGACGCGGGGTGACCGGCGCCGTCCACGAGGGTGCCGGAGACGCGCTGCGGTTGGTGCAGCAGTGTGCGAGCCCCCCGGGCCGCGGGACTGGATCCGAAAGCTGTGGTGAGCCTCTGGAGCGTGGTCGCGGCCTCCAGGTAGTCCATCGCGGCGATCTCGGATTGGGCGGCGGCGAGCAGCGTCGGCGGGTAGGCCCGCGCCGCGGCCGCGGCGCCCCCATTGGCGGCCGCGTCATCGAGGAGGGCCACGGCGTCAGCAGCGCGGTTGCGGGCGACCAGCTCCGCCGCGGCGCTCACCTCGTCCGCCGCACGCATCGCGACAATCGTGCTCGCCAGCGAGCTCGGTGGCGGCCCCTGGGCGGCCTCGTCGAGCCGGCGCAGCGCCAGCTCCGCATGACCGGCGCGGATGGCCTGTGACGCCGCGTCGATCAGCAACCGTGCTCGGGTCTCTGCCGCCGCCGCGAGCAGCCCCGGGACGTGGACAGCGGTCAGGACGGCGATCGCCGAGTCGACGTCGCCCGAGGCGGCCAGCTGGCGAGCCCAGGCGATCCGAGCCGACTGGGCCGCCTGCGCGGCAGCCGACGCGGCACCGGGGTCGAGCACCATGAGGAGCCCGCTGCGACCGGCCACAGCCTCGTCGAGGCTCACCGCCTGGGCGGGGTCGCCTGCGGCCAGCGCGGCCGCGGCGGCGAGGCGGCCGTCCTCGGCAGACGCCCGCCCACCGAGGAGCACGCCGACGACGACGGCCAGCGCGGCCAGCGGTCCGACGGCCCGCACACCCCGGGGGATTCGGTGCACGCGAGCCGGGGCAGGGATCGCGTACGGGGGAGGTGGCGGCGGTGGTCCGTCAGCCAGCGGATACGTCGTCGACGGCGGGGGCTGCATGCTGATCGCAGACGATAGCCGAGCGCACGCGCACCAACGGCCCTCGACGGCGCTACCCTGCCGCGGGCATGGTGGTACTCGACGGCAACCCGCTGGGCGTTGATGACGTCCTGGCCGTGGCCCGCGACGGTGCGCGGGTGGAGGTCGGCGACGAGGCGCGGCAGCGCATGGCACCCTCGCGCGCGGTGGTCGAGAAGCTCGACGAGGACGACACCATCGCCTATGGGGTCACCACCGGTTTCGGGGCCCTCGCGGATCGCGCCGTGCAACCCGCCGACCGCGCCGCGCTGCAACGTCACGTGGTGCTGAGCCACGCCGCCGGCATGGGAGCGCCGCTGGACGCGGAGGTCGTCAGGGCGATGATGCTCCTGCGCGCCAGGACCCTGTGCGCCGGGTACTCGGGCGTGCGTCCACTCCTTCCTGAGGCGCTCGCCGCGCTCCTCAACAGCGGGCTGGTGCCGTGGGTGCCTGAGTCCGGCTCGCTCGGCGCATCCGGCGACCTCGCTCCGCTGGCGCATGCCTGCGCCTGCCTGCTCGGCGAGGGGTGGGTGTGGGACGGAAGCGCACGCCTGCCCGCCGCGGCCGCGCTCGCCGAGCAGGGCCTCGTGCCCATCGATGTCGGACCTCGCGAGGGCCTGGCATTGATCAACGGCACCGACGGGATGTGCGCGGTGATGACCCTGGCGGTGGCAGACCTCGAGGAGCTGCTGCGCGCCGCCGACGTCATCGCCGCGATGAGCGTCGAGGCGCTCCTGGGAACCACCCGCGCGTTCGCGGAGGACGCGGTGGCCCTGCGGGCAGCGCCCGGGCAGAGCGCCAGCGCGGCCAACCTTCGCCTGCTCCTCGACGACAGCGCGCTGGTTGCCTCCCACCGCGAATCGCACCACGCCGTCCAGGACCCGTACTCGCTGCGGTGCACGCCGCAGGTGCACGGCGCCGCGCGCGACGTGCATGCGTTCGCACGCGAGTGCGTGGTGCGCGAGCTGGCTGCCGTGGTCGACAACCCGATGGTGCTCGGCGGGGAGGTGGTCAGTGGTGGCAACTTCCACGGGCAGGCGCTGGCCTACGCCGCCGACATGCTCGCCAGCATCTGCGCCGACCTGGCATCGATCAGCGAGCGGCGCCTCGACCGGCTTCTCGACCCGGCGCGATCGCGCGGCCTGCCGGCGTTCCTCACCACCGCGCCGGGACTGAACAGCGGGCTCGATGATCACCCAATACACGGCGGCGGCCATGGTGGTCGAGCTACGGGCTGCGGCCACGCCCATCGCGGTGCAGAGCATGTCGACCAGCGCGGGCCAGGAGGACCACGTCTCGATGGGCTTCACCGCGGCGATGCGCACGCGCCGCAGCGTCGACACCCTGCGTCGCGTGCTCGCCGTCGAGCTGGTCGCGGCGGCCCAGGCGCTCGAGCTCCGCGCGCCGCTGCGACCGGGCCCGGCCACCGCCGCGGTGGTCGCCTCGCTGCGGCGGCAGGTGAGGCACCTGGACGATGACCGCGTGCTCGCCGGTGACCTCGACAGCGCGGTGCAGTGGTTGCGCATCTGCGGATGGCGCGCGGCGCTCGACGACGCCGTCGGGCGGTTGCGGTGACCGCCGGTCCGCGTCCGGTGCGCGCCCCGCGCGGCACCGACCTGTCCTGCCGCAGCTGGCAGACCGAGGCGGTGCTCCGCTGTCTCATGAACAACCTTGATCCTGAGGTGGCGGAGGATCCTGACAACCTCGTGGTGTACGGTGGCACCGGACGGGCCGCGCGCAGTTGGGCCTGCTTCGACTCCATCGTGGCCACGCTGGAAGACCTGCGTGACGACGAGACCCTGCTGGTGCAGAGCGGCAAGCCGGTGGGCGTGGCCCGGACCCATGAGCTGGCTCCGCGGGTGCTCATCGCCAACTCCCTGCTGGTGCCGGAGTGGGCGACGTGGGAGAACTTCTGGGACCTCGAGGCCAAAGGCTTGACCATGTACGGCCAGATGACCGCGGGCTCGTGGATCTACATCGGCACCCAGGGGATCCTGCAGGGCACCTACGAGACCTTCGCCGCGGTGGCGCAGCAGCGCTTCGGTGGGAGCCTGCGCGGGCGGCTGGTCCTGACCTCGGGGCTGGGTGGCATGGGTGGCGCCCAGCCACTCGCCGTCACCATGAACGACGGCGTCGCACTCTGCATCGATGTCGATCCCCAGCGCGTGCGACGGCGGCTGGAGACGCGCTACCTCGACGAGGTCGCCGACAGCATCGATGACGCGGTACGGCGCTGCGATGTCGCCCGCGAAGAGGGTCGCGCGCTGTCGGTGGGCGTCGTCGCCAACGCCGCCGAGGCGCTGCCCGCCCTGCTCGACGCCGGCCTGGCCGTGGACGTGGTGACCGACCAGACCAGCGCGCATGACCCGCTCAGCTACGTGCCTGCCGGGATGTCCCTCGCCGCTGCCGCCCACCTTCGCGCGACTGATCGCGAGTCGTACATCAGCGCGGCGCGCAGCTCCATGGCCGAGCACTGCCGCGCGATGGTGGCCTACCAGGAGCGCGGCGCAGAGGTGTTCGACTACGGCAACTCGCTGCGCGGCGAGGCGCTGAAAGGTGGGTTCAGTGATGCGTTCGCCTACCCGGGGTTCGTCCCCGCGTACATCCGCCCGCAGTTCTGCGAGGGGCGCGGGCCCTTCCGCTGGGTTGCGCTGAGTGGCGATCCCCAGGACATCGCTGTGACCGACGCGGCGCTTGCCAAGCTCTTTCCCGAACATGAAGCACTGCATCGCTGGCTCCGGCTCGCCGCCGAACGTGTCGCCTTCCAGGGGCTCCCCGCCCGCATCTGCTGGCTGGGGGCGGGCGAGCGCCATCGCGCCGGGCTGCGCTTCAACGAGCTGGTGCGCGACGGCTCGGTGAGCGCCCCCATCGTGATCGGTCGTGATCATCTCGACTCGGGCAGCGTTGCATCGCCATACCGCGAGACAGAGGCGATGCGCGACGGCAGTGACGCGATCGCCGACTGGCCGATCCTCAATGCGCTGCTCAACACCGCCAGCGGGGCGACGTGGGTGGCCGTGCATCACGGTGGTGGTGTCGGCATCGGGCGCTCGATCCACGCGGGCGCCCAGGTCGTCTGTGACGGGTCCGAGCTTGCTGACCGGCGCCTCGCG
The DNA here is from genome assembly GCA_963850385.1 of Candidatus Dormiibacterota bacterium. Classification (GTDB taxonomy): domain Bacteria; phylum Chloroflexota; class Dormibacteria; order Aeolococcales; family Aeolococcaceae; genus Aeolococcus. Next base: position 343,679 of record CAWKKS010000001.1, on the reverse strand, counting down.
CTGGTGCTGCGCAACGACCCGGCGACAGGGGTGATGCGCCACGCCGACGCGGGCTACCAGACGGCGATCACCGCGGCCCGCGAACGTGACGTGCGCATCCCCATGCTCGGCGGCTGAGGTGGACATGCGACAGTGGCTCGCCGGCGATGACGGCGGCAGCGCCAACGTCGTCGTGACCGGCGCCCCGATCTCGAAGGCCTCGATCAGCCCATCGCAGGCCTGGACCACTCCACCCGCGTTCCGCGCAGCGTTGAGCCGCTTTCCCACCTGGGACGCGGACCTCGGGGTGGACGTGTCTGAGCTGCGAGTCCACGATGCCGGCGACATCCTGGGCGACCGCGATGACGACGACGCCTCGGCAGCTCACCGGCGGATCGAGGCGGCCGTTGGCGGGATGGCGGCGCGCGAATCGGTTGTTGTAGTGATAGGTGGCGATAACTCGCTGACCCGCCCGGCATTCCTGGGAGCGTGCGCTGCCCGGGCGGGGACGCAATACGGCCTGCTCACCCTGGACGCTCATCACGACTGCCGCCCCGTCAGTGGCGGGTCGGCCAACGGCACGCCCGTGCGCGAGCTCATCGAGGCGGGGCTGCCGGGCGACCGGGTCGCCCAGGTCGGCATCCACCCGCTCGGCAACGCGGCTGATCATGCGAGGTGGGCCCGCGCGCAGGGGATTCGCATTCACGGCCTCGAGGAGGTGCGCAGCAATGGTGTCGGCGCGGTGGTGCAAACGGCGCTCGACGAGCTGCGTGAGAACGGTTGCCAGGCGATCTACGTCGACCTCGACCTCGACGTCGTCGACCGGTCGTTCGCGCCCGCCTGCCCAGCGAGCCTGCCCGGCGGTCTCTTCCCCCACGAGCTGATGGCGGCGGCGCGGCTGCTCGGCCGCCAGGACGACGTCACCACCGTGGATCTCTGCGAGGTCGACGCCAGCGCCGACGTCGCCGGAACGACGGTGCGTCTGATGGCGGCCACCTTCACCGCGTTGTGCGCAGGCATCGCGCTGCGGGAGCGCAGGCGCCGCTCATGACCGCGGCTTCCACCCTGGTCGTGCGCAACATCGGCGCGCTGGTGACGTGTGACCCGGCGCGCGGCGAGGCCCCGGGGGTGGTCTGGGACGGTTTGCTGGTCGCGGAGAGCGGTGTGCTCACCTACGCCGGTCCGAGCGCCGGAGCGCCGCGCCCGTCCATGTCCGCCGAGGTGGTGGACATCGACGCTCGCGGGGCGGCGGTGATCCCGGGCTTCGTCGATGCGCACACCCACATCGTCTGGCTCGGGGATCGCAGCGCCGAGTACGCGCAGCGGGCCGCCGGGGCCTCATACGAGGAGGTCGCGCGGGCGGGCGGCGGCATCAGGTCGACGGTGCGCAGCACCGCGGCCGGGACGGTGGAACAGCTGCAGAGATCGGCGGCGGATCGGGCGCGTCGCATGGTCCAGTGGGGAAGCACCACCATCGAGGTCAAGAGCGGCTACGGCGTTGCCGAAGCCGCGGAGCTGCGCCAGCTCGAGGCGGCCGCGGCGCTCGGTCGCCAGGATGACCTGCCCGACGTGGTCACCACCTACCTGCCGCTGCACGGCCCACCCGACGGTGACCGCGAGGCGCTGGTGGAGCAGGTGTGTGGCAGCGGCGTCCGGGCGGCAGCGAGGCTCGCCAGCTTCTGCGACGTCTTCTGCGAGACAGGTGCGTACACGGTCGACGAGTGCCGCCGCGTGCTGGTCGCAGCCCGCGAGGCGGGCCTCGGCCTCAAGGTCCACGCCGAGCAGCGCAGCCACAGCGGCGGCGCGCGGTTGGCGGCAGAGCTGGGCGCTGTCAGTGCCGACCACCTCGAGCACGCCACCGACGGCGACTGTCGCGCACTCGCCGCCGCCGGCGTGACCGGCGTGATCCTGCCCGGCGCCGCGCTGGTGCTCGGAGGTCCGCCGCCGCCGGGACGACGCCTCGCGGATGCCGGCGCCGCCGTGGCGATCGCGACCGACTGCAACCCCGGCAGCTGCTACAGCGAGTCGATGCCACTGATGATCTCGCTGGCGGTCGCCACCGCCGGCTTGACGCCGGCGCAGGCCCTTGTGGCAGCGACCGCCGGCGGTGCTCGTGCGCTCGGCTTGCGCGACCGCGGCATCCTCCGCACCGGGTTGCGTTGCGACGCGGTCATCCTGGCAACCCCCGGCTGGGTCGACGTCGCCTATCACCTCGGCGCCAGCCCGGTGGAGGCCGTGATCCGGGGCGGCCAGGTGGTCACCGGCAGTGGGTCACCTCGGACCACCGGCTGAGCAGACGCCCGGCTGGCGTAGGGTGTGCCCATGATCGCCGACGCGCTCCCCCGCCTCTGCGGCAGCGACATCGAGGTCCCGCTGGCTGACGGCTCGATGCGCAGGTACGTCAACCTCGACTGCGCGGCCAGCACGCCGGCCCTCGAGCCAGTGGTGGACGCGGTCACCCGCGCTCTGCCCTGGTACAGCAGCGTCCATCGTGGCGCCGGCCACCTCTCCCAGGTGTCGACCCGTCTGTACGAGGCGGCGCGGCAGGCGGTGGCAAGCTTTGTCGGAGCGCGCGACGATGATTCTGTCGTCTTCGTCCGCAACACGACCGACGCCATCAACCACCTCGCCGCGTGCCTGTGCGTCCCGCCCGGCTCAACGGTGCTGGCCACGGAGATGGAGCACCACGCCAACATGCTGCCCTGGCGGCGACTCGGGCCGGTGGAACACCTCCCGCCGCCTTCCTCCCCCGCCGCACTTCTCGAGTCCATGGAGTTGGCGCTGCACCGTGGCGGCGGCCGTGTCGCGGTCGTCGCGGTCACCGGCGCCAGCAACGTCACCGGGGAGGTGATGCCCCTGACGGCGATGGCGCAGCTGGCCCACCGGCATGGCGCCCTGCTCAGCGTCGACGCCGCCCAGCTCGCGCCACACCGGGTCATCGACATGGCCGCCACGGGCATCGACTGCCTCGCGTTCAGCGGCCACAAGATGTACGCCCCTTTCGGGGCGGGCGCCCTGGTGGTCCGGACTGCCCTGGTCCGCGAGGCGGAGCCCATGCTCGCCGGTGGCGGAGCCGTCGACTTCGTCACTCTCGACGACGTCCTCTGGACAGGCATGCCTGACCGGCTCGAGGCGGGCAGCCCCAATGTCATCGGCGCTGTCGCGCTGGGGGTGGCGGCGACCACCCTGACCACGGTTGGCATGGATCGGATTGCTGAGCACGAACGCGCCCTGCTGACACGTGTCAACGCGGGAATCAGCGGGCTTCCCGGGGTGACGCGACTCCAGCTCTGGGACGGCCCAACGGTGGATCGGCTCGGCGTGGTCACCTTCGCCGTCGAGGGAATGCACCATGCGCTGGTCGCCGGGGCCCTGAGCGCCGAGCACGCCATCGGTGTGCGCCACGGCTGCTTCTGCGCGCATCCATACATCACGCACCTCCTCGGCATCGATGCGGTCGCCGCCGACTCGGTGCGCAGCTCGCTGCGCCGCGGTGAGCGCGCCGGCATTCCCGGCGCGGTGCGAGCGTCGTTCGGGATCGGCACCACGACGCGCGACATCGACGCCTTCGTGGCGGCCCTGGGTGAGCTGGTGACCAGCGGACCGCGGCTCGAGTACCGGCAGGACGACCACACCGGCGACTTCCTGCCGCTCCGCGACTTGAGATCGTGGCCGCCGTTCGCCGGCCTGCCGTCGCTCGACACCGTGGGCCACGCCACCGGCTGTGGTCAGTTCTGACTCAGTCGAGCTGCGCTGCCAGTTCGTCAGGGTCGGTCACCGGTCGGTTGCAGGTGAAGCGCTCACACACATAGGCTGTCGGCTGCCCGTTCACCAGGGGCCGGTCGGCGAGCAACGCGATGTCCGCCTCTCCCCACGCCAGGGCCAGGTTGGGCGACCACCGGGCGTGCACGATGTCGACCAGCCGACGCGTCCCCTGGTCATCGACGGGGCCGCAGATGGCCACCTCCCGAGGAGGGGCCTGGGCACGGTCGATGGCACATGCCAGCGCGCTGATCGCGAGCGGTGAGCGGCTGACCACCGCCGCCAGCGGACCCATGATCATGTCGGCGTGCTCGCGCCAACGCGCCTCCCCGGTGACCGCGGCGACCCGGAGCAGCGCGAGCGCCAGCACCGACTGTCCGGCCGGGACCGGGTTGTCCTCGACGGTACGAGGACGGACCAGCAGGGTCTCCGCGTCCGCGGCCGTGTCGAACAGGACGCCTCCCTCTTCGAACCGGCGCAACGTGTCCTGGACGATCTGCAACGCGGCCCGCAGGTAGCTGCCGTCCCCACATGAACTCGTACAGGGTGATCAGCGCGTCGGCGAGGAAGGCCGCGTCGTCGAGGAAGCCGGTGATCTTGGCTCGTCCATCCTTCCATGTCCGGAGCAGGACGCCGTCTGGCCGCAGCTCGCTGAGCACGAAGTCGGCACACCGCGTGGCCGCGTCAAGGTAGTCGGTGCGCCCCAACGCCGCCCCGGCCTCGGCGAGGGCCGAGATCATCAGCGCATTCCACGAGGTGAGCACCTTGTCGTCACGCCCCGGCGCGTGACGACGGCTTCGAGCGGCGAGGAGGCGTGCACGAATGCTGTCGACGCGATCCTGGAGCGCAGCGGTCTCGACCCCGAGGTCGCGCGCCACCCGGTCGGTGGGGAAGGGCTGCGAGAGCACCGTGGTTCCACCCTCGAAATTGCCTGTCTCGGTGACGCCGAAGAACCGCGCGGCGAGGCCACCACCGTCCGCCCCCAGCGCCTCACGGAGCTGCCCGGGCGTCCAGACGAAGAAGGATCCCTCGCCACCGGGCGAGTCGGCGTCCTGTGACGACGCGAAGCCGCCACCGGGGAGGCGCAGTTCGCGGAGAGCGTGGTCAAGGGTGTCCTCGACGACGCGACGCCAGCGCTCCTCACCGGTCAGCTGGTGCGCATGAAGGTAGACCCGCGCCAGCTGGGCGTTGTCATACAGCATCTTCTCGAAGTGCGGCACCGACCAGGTGGCATCGACGGCGTACCTGTGGAAGCCGCCGCCAACCTGGTCATGGATGCCTCCGCGACTCATGCGATCGAGCGTGAGCAGTGCCGCGTCGAGCGCGCGCCGATCCGAGGTGGCCACGTGCCGGCGGAGGAGAAGGTCGAGCGCCGCCGGGTGGGGGAATTTCGGCGCCGCGCCGAACCCGCCGTTGCGCTGGTCGGTCTGCGCCACCAGCTGCGCCGCAGCGGCGTCGAGGTCGGCGGCGTCCACCGAGCCTGGCAGAAGCACCGGCACTGCCAGGGCGCGGCGCAACTGGGTCGCGGCCTCCGTCACCTCGCTGCGGCGATCGCGGTAGACGGCGGCAGCCGCGTTGAGCACGTAGGGAAAGCCGCGCATCCCGTGACGATCGGCAGGGGGGAAGTAGGTGCCGCCGAAGAAGGGTTCACGATCGGGAGTGAGGAAGACCGTCATCGGCCAGCCGCCGTGTCCGCTGATGGCGATCACCGCCTGCATGTAGATCGAATCGATGTCAGGTCGCTCTTCGCGGTCCACCTTGATGTTGACGAACAGCTGGTTCATCAGCGCGGCGATGGTGGCGTCCTCGAACGACTCGTGGGCCATCACGTGACACCAGTGACAGGCGCTGTAGCCGACGCTCAGTAGGACGGGCCGATCCTCGGACCTGGCGCGGTCGAAGGGCTCATCGCCCCACGGGTACCAGTCGACCGGGTTGCCCGCGTGCTGGAGAAGGTACGGGCTTGTCTCGTCGCCAAGTCGATTGACCACCATGTTCACGCTAGCAGAGGTCGCGCGCAGCTCGGTGCCGGCTGGATCACACTCAAAGCGGACCGTGCCGTGTGAGAGTTGGAACCGAACTACCCTGAGGAGGAGTCGTCGATGACCGAGGTAACGCCCGCCCCCGCCGGCCCGCACAACGTCGGCTACGTGCACAAGCCCCACCCGCGCCTGCACCAGCGCAGGCAGCAGGGGCCCGCCACCACTGCCGCGGAGCGCGAGAAGCTCGGTTTCAACGGGCGGATCGGGGTCCGTATCACCACGGTGGTGGGCACGATGTGGGCCGCCTACATCTTCACCGTCCTGGCGTTGATCAGCCTTCCGGGGGCCATCTCGAGCGGGAACACGGTGATCATCGTGGCCTGGGTCGCGCAGACATTCCTCCAGCTGGTGCTGCTGCCCATCATCATCGTCGGCCAGAACGTGCAGTCCGCCGCCGCTGACAAGCGCTCCGAACAGACGTATCGAGACGCGGAGGCGATCCTCCACGAATGCCTTCAGCTCCAGGCTCACCTCCAAGCCCAGGACAAGGTCCTCGACGACCTCGTGGTGCGTTTCGGGAAGAGCGCGTAACCAGGGCATCGGCGGCGGCGACGTCAGCCACGTGAGCCAGGCCGCCGCCCGCCGTCCCGCCTGCGTCAGCCGCCAGCACCCTGGGTGCTCAGCCGCGCGTCCTCAGCGACGCGACCGCGCCAGATGGGGCGGTGTCATCGCTCGCGGCCACGGCGTCCTCGCTCGATCGCGGTCGGTCGAGCAACTTCATCGTCTCCGCGACGATCTCCGTCGAGTGCCGTCGCAAACCGTCAGTACCGTCATATTCGCGGGTCCGCAGGCGCCCCTCGATGTACACGCAACGACCCTTGAGGCAGTAGCCGGCACAGATCTCACCGAGCTTGCCGAAGGCCACGACGTTGTGGAACTCGGCGCTCTCCTGGCGGTTCCCCTCGGCGTCCCGCCACACCGTGTTGGTGGCGACGCGCATACGGGTCAGTGTCGTCGACGGTCCGCTCGTCGATTCGGCATCGCGGGTGAGATGTCCGACGAGGATCACTCGATTGATCACGGCTGTGCCTCCCAGGTGTGCTTGACGGTGATGGACGTGTCGCCGCGTGCCTCACGCGGTCCTGTGCGGTGTGCGATGGTGAGCGGGCATGATCGCGTGCTTGGCCGAGCGCTCGAGCGAGTGCAGCATGGTGTGTGCCTTGGTTTCCAGGTGCGTCGACGTGCCCATCGCACCGGGGACCTTGAGTAGCAACCACAGCGTGGCCAGCGCGTAGACGGTGGTGATCAGTCCGCCCTGCGAGTTGAACTCGGTGGTCACGGCGACGCGCAGGATGATGAGCTGCACCGCCTGCATGAACACAGTGCCGAGGAACAGGCGCAGCCAGGTACGCGCGTGTGTACGTGTGTCCGGGACAATGCTGAGCAGTGCGGCCAGAGGCGCGGTGACGATGAGCACGTTCAGCAGGGCCGCCCGGACCACGTAGGCGAGGACAAGGATCGCCATGGCGACGACCAGTGCGACGATGAGCACCGCTTCGAAGAGGTCCTGGCCGCCGACCAGCCGCGCGATGGTGTCAGGCGACATGCTCGGCGACCAGGGCAGCGTGTCGCTGTTGAGCGGCCCTCCCAGCGCGAGGGCCACCCTGTCGAGGGCGTTGTTGAGGTCGACGGTCATCTGCATGAACAGCAGCGAACCGTGAGCAAGGACAACCGCGAGCAACACACGCGGCAGGATCACCTTGAGGTCGTACTTGGAACGCATCGAGCGTTCGAAGACGCTCCGCAGAGAGGTGAACAGCAGGACCAGCGCGATCATCAGGTCGACCGCAAGGGCAAGGCCGAGGTTCAGGCGGGCGAGGTTGGGGTTGGCGGTGATCGGCCGGTTGCCCGACACGGTGGGGTCGACCGTCTGGAACAGGAAGCGGTCGAGCACGCCGCTGAGGTCGACGCGCGCGACCGAGACCAGGTGTCCGAGCAACCCGACGACGGCCTGCAGGATGAACCCAACCGGGTCGGCGACCGCGTGCGCTCCGCTGGCGATGCCGTTGACGATCGACACGTCAGTGCACGCCGCCCGGGACACTGGCGATGATCGCGTGGGTCAGCGTGCCGGCGACCTCCACCCCGATGGTGCCGAACACGATGCGGCCGATCCAGCGCTTGGCCTCCATGACGCTGCGCGGGTCGACGGCCACGATCTTGTACATGAAGGCGATCAGGAACGCGAGCGCGCCGATGCTGCCGATCAGCCCCTGCGCGAGCAGGATCCAGTTGTCGACGAGGCCCTTGAGCTGCGACATCGGGCGACCTCCGAACCGCGGATGACGGTCGCCCCTCCGGCCGGCCGGTCAGTCGCCGGCGCGCCCTCCAGTGTATCTACACTGGTTTGTGTATGTCAAGCACGGCGCGTGACGCTTACTTTGGCGCTTGCCGGCGCACTCCGAGGAGGAGGTCATGTCCGGCGTCGGGCTCCTCGGGGATGAACTCTTGCTCAACCACGTCGATGCCAGCGTCATTCAGCCAGTGGACGTACGTCGGTGCGTCTGCATGGCTCCAGTACATGGGAGCACCGTAGAAATCACCGACGTTGGTGCAGATCTCATGCCCAACCGTCGCAAGAAAGAGGCCGCCGGGTACCAACCACCTGCTGACGCGGCCGAGAAGATCTCGCTGTTCTTCGATCGGCACGTGGATCAGAGCGAAGAAGACAACAATTGCGTGAAAGGACTCTCGCGGGAGTTCAAGGGATGTCATGTCAGCGCGGATGAACGTTCCGCCGGGCACCAACTGACGAGCTCGTGCTATCTGGGCGTCCGAGATGTCAACTCCAGTGACATCGAATCGCTCAGCGAGCATCCTCGTAGCAGGTACGCCGTTACCACAGCCGAGATCCAACACCTTCGCTGACGAGGTGAGTCTGGGAAAGAGATACGTGTGAAGCCAGAGCGGGTACTCTGCGTTTGTGCTTCCAACGTCGTCGCGATAGGCCGTGGAGATACGGTCGTACCCGCGACGGACGATGTCCTTGGCTTCCTGGGGCGCGGGCAGGTTATCCACCTCCCGATCGTAAGCCTGTCCCCGACACGACAACGTCCGCACGGTCGATCGGCCGGTCGCTTGCCGAATAGGCTGCCTCGGCCGTCATCCACTGGTCCCAGTGGGATCGCATAGCTTCACCGTCCCGCGCCAATCCCCGGCGCAAGCGTACTTCCCGCGGCGTATCGACCCAAATGCGATACGCCAGGTACGGATCGAACTCGCGCCGCATCGCGGCCACTCCCTCGATGATGACTATCGTAGGCTCCTGCGGAATTGCAATCCATTCTGCGAGCCGTCGGATGTTCCAGTCGAAGCGCTGGTATCTCGCGATTTCGCCACGCGCCAGCGGAGCGATGACCTGTTCAAGTAGGCGTGGCCACCACCCGAACTGGTCGTCCGAGCTGGCGAAGTGGTCAGTGGGGATGATTGGAGCCCCGTCGAGAGCGTCAGCCAGTCTTCGAGCGAGCGTCGACTTGCCTGCACCGCCGCCACCGTCGATCGCAACGATTCGGGGCCTCATGGTGCCACCCGGGGCGGATGCCCGAATCGACTTAACCAATCCGACGATGTCGTTCCTCACGATGGCGCGTCGAACCGGACACTACTTGGACGCGATGACACGGTCTGCGCACCAGATCATCGAACGCCCGACCTCCCTGGGAGCCTCAATCGGGTCGGCTTCGATGCGGTCGAGGCGGTACCCTGCGGAATCGCCACCAAAATCGCGCGCAGCAGCCTCGACAAAAGTAGCCACCGACTCGTCCGTGGCAGGTGACTGGGCCCATGCCATCCAGCCCCTCAGGTGCTCGAAGCTAGCGTCGATCGCTGCACGCAGCGGGAGGCAGTCAGCGGGGTAGCGATGTCGACGCAAGAGCACCCTCGCGCCGGTGATCTCCTTTGGCGGATTGGTGATGCGCATGCCGGTGAGCGTATCGGACGAAGTTCTGGTTTCCCGAAGCAACCTCCGGCCCGCCTGCTTCCTTCCCACCAGGGGAGAGGCTAGGACCTCGTTTGGGTATGTTGATTAGCCAATCGCTGAGGCCAGCGCACCAATGCTGCCGATCAGCCCCTGCGCGAGCAGGATCCAGTTGTCGACGAGCCCCTTGAGCTGCGACATCGGGCGACCTCCGAACCGCGGATGACGGTCGCCCCTCCGGCCGGCCGGTCAGTCGCCGGCGCGCCCTCCAGTGTATCTACACTGGTTTGTGTATGTCAACCGGGTCCCGGGGCCACGCGGGGAGCGGCTCCACCGTCGCGGCCTCAGCCGATCTATAGCTCAAATCCCTCATCAAGCCACCCGGTGATTCCGCGGATCATCTTCTTGACCGGGCGGCCGAGCTCAGCGAGATCGACTCGATGGCGCTTGCAGCAGTGGTCAGCCCGTCGCGGCTGCGGATGACCGCAGCGGCGCGTCCCATGCGCGCCCTCAACTCGCCGTCCTCGAACGCCCGGTCGACCGCGCGGCGGAGCTCGTCGCCGGCACAGGCATAGGTGTCGAGCCTGGTGCCGTAGCCGGTCTCGGCGACCCGCTGGGCGTTGTCGTGCTGGTCCCAGAAGATGGGGAGAACGATCATCGGCTTGCCGAAGTGGAAGCTCTCGGTGACGGTGTTGTTGCCTCCGTGGGTGATCACCAGGTCGACGAGCGGCAGCACCTGCGTCTGCGGGAGGAACTCGGCGCCCCACATGTTCGGAGCCAGCTCGTACTCGGCGTGACGCGGCCCGGTGGAGACGATGTAGCGGTGTCGCGTCTGGGAGAGCTCGTCGACAAGCCGCCTCATCAGCTCGACGTCGGCGCTGCCCAGCGAACCCAGCGAGAGGTACACGAGCGCTCCACCCTCGGGGCGCGAGCGCACCTCGTCGGGCACGGGGACGGAGGAACTCGGTGCGACGAACGCTGGAGTCGAGACGCCGCCAGCCGGCGCCGAGCGGCCGCCGGTCGACGTAATCGATGAGCTCCGGGTACACGTAGAGGTTGAGGTGCGCGGAGGTGTGGATGAACTCGAGGTCTGGCAGCGCCGGCGCGCCACACACCTGCACCCATTCGTTGAAGTCGGCCCACAGTGCCCGGTGCGTGCGCGCGTACTCGTGCCGGAAGGCCGCCCAGGATGAGCTGTCACCGACCGGGAGGCCGGAGTACGGCGGTGGCACACCAGGGCCGCGCACCTCGAGCGGGTTACAGGAGACGATCCGGACGTAGGGCACGCCGGCCGTGAGCAGCGCGGGGAAGCTGACCACGTTGTCCTCCACGACGACGTCGGGACGCACCTCGGCCAGGATCTGTCGCAGCCGGGGCTCGCAGTACCTCGCCCCGTCGACGAGCGCCTGCCAGGTGGGCACCATGAAGCCCGCCAGCTGGTCGATGGTCGGGCGGCGGAACTGGGGCGCCGACTGGGCGATGAAGTCCTTCCAGAACTGCCCGGCGTCGGCGGGGGCGTCGGAGGGCGGCGCGAGGTCGACGAGCTGCTCCTCAAACCCCAGGGGGCTGAGGCGGCCTCTCCAGGATGCCTCGGCGGCGAAGACCACGCGGTGACCGCGCCGTGCGAGCACGTCGCCGATGCCGATGCAGTTGTTGGTCGGCCCGTGTGCCGACTCGGGCATGAACAGCACCGTCAGGGGCGTCGTCACAGCTGCACCATCTCTGCTCCGCGCCACCCGGCGCATGGTTCGGGCCCGACACGGGCCCGACGAATGTACGGCGGCGAGCCGTCGTGTGCCATGGCCGGCCCTCCGACCGGAGTGGCACACTGGGTGGGTGACCGTCGCGAGCGGCTCCTCGGCCGCGGCCTTCCTCAAGTACGTCAACCTCAGCTCCGTGGCCGGGGTCGAGCCGATCACCGTCGACCGCGGTCGCGGCGCCGAGCTCTGGGACACCGATGGGCGTCACTACCTCGATTGCTTCGCCGGCATCTCGGTGGTCAGCACCGGCCACTCCCATCCGCGCGTTGTCGCAGCGGCGCGCGAGCAGATGGAGCGCTTCATCCACTGCGGCACCTACCTCTACCGCGTGCCCGTGGTCGGGGAGCTCGCGCAGCGGCTCGCGGAAGTCTCCCCCGGCCGCCTCGAGAAGACGTTCTTCTCGAACAGCGGCGCCGAGGCGGTCGAGGGCGCCATGCGGCTGGCCAGGGCGTTCACCGGGAGGAGCGAGTTCATCGCGCTCGAGACGGGATTCCACGGCCGCACCAACGCCACCCTCGCGGTCACCGGCAACCGCAAGCGCAAGCAGCACGGCGGTCCCTACCTCGGGGGCGTCGCGTTCGCGCCCGCGCCACATCCGACGCGCTGCCGCTACTGCGGCGGCACCTGCACGCTGCGCTGCGCCGACGCTGTCGAGGACGTCATCAACTACCACACCTCCGGTGACGTCGCCGCCTTCATCGTCGAACCCGTGCTCGGCGAGGCCGGCATCGTGGTGCCCACTGCCGGTTATCTCCGACGTGTCAAGGAGATCCTTGACCGCCACGGCATCCTGCTCATCGTCGATGAGGTGCAGACAGGGTTCGGTCGCACCGGGCGGATGTTCGGCATCGACCACGAGGGGGTGGAACCGGACATCATGACGATGGCCAAGGGCATTGCCAGCGGATTCCCGCTGGGTGGCTTCATCGCCCGCGCCGACATCGCCGACTCCTTCCAGCCGGGCGAGCACCTGTCGACCTTCGGCGGCAACCCCGTCGCCTGCGCGGCAGCGGTCGCGACGCTCGATGTCATCGCCGACGAGGGCCTCTGCGAGGCGAGCCTCGGTCGCGGAGAGTGGATGCTCCAGCGACTGCAGGCGCTGAGCGCCCGGCACCCGGCCATCGGCGAGGTGCGCGGCCGAGGCCTGATGATCGGCATCGAGCTGGTCGGCGACCGTGCCAGCATGGCGCCGGCCGCCGAGCGCGCGGTGCGGGTGCGGACGGCATGCCGCGAACGCGGCCTCATCGTCGGCATCGGAGGATTCTTCGGCAACGTGGTGCGCGTGCAACCACCGCTGGTCATCGACGACGACCAGCTCGAGGAGGCAGCCGGGATCATCGATGAGGCGCTCGGGGCCACCGCATGAGGGAGATCACGCACTGGGTGGGCGGCCGGGCGGCCGACGCCACCTCGGGGCGCACCTCCCCGGTGTACAACCCGGCAACGGGCGAGCAGACCGCGATGGTGACGCTCGGCTCGGCCGCCGACCTCGACGCTGCGGTGGAGAGCGCCCAGGGCGCATTCCCCGGGTGGCGCGCGACGCCGCTGTCGCGCCGCGCCGAGGTGCTGTTCCGTTTCCGCGACCTGGTCGACAGCCACCGCGATGACATCGCGAGGCAGATCACAGCCGAGCACGGCAAGGTGCACTCGGACGCGCTCGGTGAGGTGGCCCGCGGGCTCGAGAACGTGGAGTTCGCGTGCGGGATCCCCACCCTTCTCAAGGGTGGGTTCTCCGAACAGGCGTCCACCGGTGTCGACGTCTACTCCATCCTCCAGCCGCTCGGTGTCACCGCCGGCATCACCCCCTTCAACTTCCCGGCGATGGTGCCGATGTGGATGTTCGCCAACGCCATCGCGTGCGGCAACTGCTTCATCCTCAAGCCAAGCGAGAAGGACCCGTCGCCGTCCCTGCTGTTCGCGGAGCTGTGGGAGCGCGCCGGGCTGCCGCCCGGCGTCTTCTCCGTGGTGCAGGGCGACCGCGAGGTGGTCGACCGCATCCTCGAGCACCCCGACGTCGCCGCGGTGTCGTTCGTCGGGTCCACGCCCGTCGCCCGGCACGTGTACGAGACCGCGACGGCGCACGGCAAGCGTGTGCAGGCGCTCGGCGGCGCCAAGAACCACATGGTCGTGCTCCCCGACGCCGACATCGACATGGCCGCCGACGCCGCCGTGTCGGCGGGGTACGGCTCCGCGGGCGAACGCTGCATGGCCGTGTCGGCGGTGGTCGCTGTGGGCGACGTCGGCGACCGTTTGGTGGCGGCGATCGCCGAACGCCTCGGGTCGCTGGTCATTGGTCCCGGGGATGACCCGGCGTCGCAGATGGGTCCCCTGGTGACCCGCGAGCACCGCGACCGCGTTGCCTCCTACCTCGACGACGCCGCCCTGGGCGGAGCGCATGTCGTGGTCGACGGGCGCACCCACTCGTTCGACGGGGACGGCTTCTTCCTGGGCGCGTCACTGGTCGACGCAGTGCGGCCCGGGACGCGCGTGTACGACGACGAGATCTTCGGCCCGGTGTTGTCGGTGGTGCGTGTGGCCACGTACGAAGACGCAGTGCGGCTGGTCAACGACAACCCCTACGGCAACGGTGTCGCGCTCTTCACCCGCGACGGCGGTGCCGCGCGGCGGTTCCAGTTCGAGGTACAGGCGGGGATGGTCGGCGTCAACGTGGCCATCCCGGTTCCAGTGGCGTACTACAGCTTCGGCGGCTGGAAGTCGTCGCTGTTCGGCGACACCCACATGTACGGGCCGGAGGGCATCCATTTCAACACCAGGGCGAAGGTGGTCACCTCCCGTTGGCCCGATCCCAGCACCAGCACGATCGACCTCGGCTTCCCTCAGACCCGCTGAGCCGCGTCGCGGGCGGACGCGGGGCGCGCACTCCCAAGTATTTTGTAATCTTGTAATCCCTACTTGACCATGAGGCGGAGACGAGAGATGGCGGTCGCGAGCAGTGCCCGGACCGGCCGGGCGATCAACCCGTGGGTGGTGCTCACCCTGGTGTGCATGGCCCAGTTCATGGTGGTGCTCGACGCCACCGTGGTGAACGTCGCCCTGCCGTCGATCAAGCGCGGACTCGGTTTCACTGACGGCGACCTGCAGTGGATCGTCAACGCCTACACCCTGACCTTCGGTGGCTTCCTGCTGCTCGGAGGCCGCGCCGGCGACCTCTTCGGCAGGCAGCGCATCTTCCTGGCGGGGCTGGTGGTCTTCTCGGCCGCTTCGCTGGTGAACGGGCTGGCGCAGTCACCAACCATGCTCATCGTCGGCCGCGCCGTGCAGGGCTTTGGCGGCGCGCTGATCTCGCCAGCCGCGCTGTCGATCATCACCACCACGTTCGAGGAGGGCGAGCGGCGCAACAAGGCGCTCGGCGTATGGAGCGCCATCGCCGCTAGCGGCGCGGCATTCGGTCTCCTGCTCGGCGGGATCCTCACCCAGGCGATCAGCTGGCGCTGGGTGTTCTTCATCAACGTGCCCATCGCTCTGATCACCATCGCGCTGTCGCTGCGGATGGTGCCCAACACGCGGGTTCGCGGTGACCGCGGCGTCGACGTGCTCGGCGCCGTGCTGGTCACCGGCGGCCTGATGGCGATCGTCTACGCGCTCGCCAAGGCGGCCTCCCCGCAGGATGGCTGGACGTCCCCGGTGGTGTTGCTGTTCCTGGCGATGGGCATCGCCCTGCTCTTCGCGTTCGTTCTCACCGAGATGCGCTACCGGGCTCCCCTGGTACGGCTGAACATCTTCCGTCTGCGCTCGCTGAGCACCGCCAACGGGGCGATGCTGCTCGTCGCCGGCGGCATGTTCGCGATGTTCTACTTTGCCGGCCTGTACGTGCAGATCGTGCTCGGCTACTCACCGTTCAAGGCGGGCCTGGCCTTTCTGCCCGTCTGCGTCGGCATCGGCGCCGGCGCCGGCATCGCGGCACAGGCCGTGAAGCGCTTCGATGTGCGCGCCGTGGCCTGCACGGGCATGGTGATCGCGGCCATCGGTTTCTTCCTGCTGCAGCGGATCAGCGTGAGCAGTGGCTACACCGATGTCCTGCTGCCGGCGTTGATCGTCATGTCCCTGGGCATGGGCCTGACGTTCGTGCCGCTGACGCTGGTCGCGACGACCACCGTGCGCGAGGACGATGCAGGGCTCGCGTCCGGGCTGCTCAACACGTCCCAGCAGGTCGGCGGGTCACTTGGGCTGGCCATCCTGGCGACGCTTGCCGTCGACCAGACCAACGCCTACTTCCGCAACCTCGGCCACGCGCCGAGCCTCCAGGACACTTTTGCAGGGCTGCTCCAGGGATACCGCGTCGCCTTCCTCGCTGGGGCCATCCTGATGGCGGTCGGCGCTGTGCTGGTCGCCGTGGTCCTGCGCCGTCGTGACGTGGCCGGCATCGCCGCAGCGGCGGCGCCGCCGGGCGAGGTCCCCTCAGCCGCCGCTTGAGAGTGGACCGGCGCTCACCGGCGGGACGCGCTTGAAAGCTCTGGAGTGGCTGGGCTTCGGCGCCGGTCTGTTGCTCGTCCTCGCCACCTACGCGAGCGTCCTGGAGACCACCATCGTGCCGCGCGGGAACCGCTCCGGGCTCACCCCGCTGATCCTGCGGCTCGTGAACCTGCCGATCCGGCTGGTGGCCTCGAAGCTCCGCGACTTCGAGGCGCGTGATCGCATGCTCGCGTACGCGTCGGCGGGATATCTGGTGGCGACCCTGCTGATCTGGTTGCTGCTCTTCCTGGTCGGTTTCGCGCTGATGCTGTGGCCCTCGAGCCTCGACCTCGGCGATGCCTTCCGCACCGCGGGCTCTTCGATGCTGACGCTGGGCATCGCCGCGCCACGGGGCGGCGTCTCCACGGTCGCCGTGTACCTCGCCGCGCTCACCGGGCTGGTGGTCGTCGCGCTGCAGATCGCGTACCTGCCGGTGCTCTACGCAGCGTACAACCGCCGCGAGACCCTGGTGACAATGCTCGAGGGTCTCGCCGGGACGCCGGGGTGGGGGCCCGAGGTGCTGGTGCGCTCCGCCGTGGTGGACAACCTCGACGGGCTTGGCGGCATGTACGACCGCTGGATGCAATGGGCTGCTGACGTGTCTGAGAGCCACAGCGCGTACCAGGTCCTGATGTACTTCCGATCGCCCAATGCGCGGCGGTCATGGGTGATATCGCTGCTGTCGATCCTTGATGCCGCCGCCATGCAGCTGGCCCTGTGCCCGGTCACGGTGCCGGCGCCGGCGCGCAACCTGATGCGGGTCGGGTACCTCGCGTTCCGGCAGCTCGCCGCCACCCTCGGGATCACTGTCGATGACGACCCGAACCCGGATGACGGCATCCAGTTGAGCAAGGCGGAGTTCGTCGCGGCCGCCGAGCGCGCGCGCGCCTCGGGAATGCAGTTCGACCGCGAGCCCGAGCAGGCGTGGGTGCACTTCAAGGGCTGGCGGGTCAACTACGAGGCGGCCGCCTATGGGCTCGCCGCCACGCTTGACGTCGTGCCCGCCTTGTGGTCCGGACCGCGCCTGCGGCCGGGGCCGCCATTGCCGCCGGTGACACCCATCGACCGGGTGTCACGGAGCGCCGAGGTCAGCGAGCTGCAGAGGGTGGGCGCGCTCCGTCGCGAGCGGCGAGCCGAGGAACAGCGGCTCCGCAGGGATCACGACCACCAGCACGGCGAGAGCACGCTGCCGGCCGAGAACCGCGGGAACTCCTAGCGGCCCGGCTCCAGCTGCCGGGCCAGCGCCCGCAGGCGGCTGCGCAGCGCCTCCTCGAGCTGCTGGATCACCGCGTACAGCCCGACGGCCGTGTTGCGCGTGTTCACGTTCAGCTGCTCCAGCGCTCCCGGCAGAAGTGGCATGACCCCGCTCCCTGACGGCGGCGACGGCGTCGGGGCGACGTCGGCGGTCGGCACCACGGCTGCCGACGGCACCGTTGTTGCGGTCGCGCCACCGGGCCAGGTCGCGGGGCTGATGGAGCCGGTGTGTGAGGTGAGCGTGTGGACCGCCCCCCACGCCACCACCAGCACGGTCAGGGGGACCATCACTCGCAGGGACAGCAGTCGCATGGCGCCCACTCCAAACAGCGCCGCCCCTCCGCCGCAAGGTCCAACCCGGCGCATCTCAGCCTACACCAATCTGTGTAGCTTCGTCCGGTACAGCGCTCGTTGTGCCCGTGGTGTCCATCCGCTCCCGGCCGAGGGGGTCGTGCGCTCGGCGGTTGAGTTCTGCGCGGGGGATTCTCCGCCGCCCGCGTCATGCTGGCGGCGAGTGAGCACCGGGCAGCGGAGGCAAGGGTGATCAGAACCCCCCGGCACGCGGAGATCGGCGCCGGTGTGGTCGCGACGCTTCTGCTCACCGCCTGCAGCGGCTCGACACCCGCAGCGGTGCCGCCATCGCGGGCGACCCACTCGCCAACCGTCGCCGCCATATCGGCCGGGCCGCCGGCGGCCTCGCCGAGCGCGGGGCTGAACAGTTGCCCCGCGCTGCAGCCGCTCACCGGTCTGGCGGTGCTCGCGCGCACCGACATCGGCCCCGACGACCTGCTCGCCCTCCCCGACGGCACGCTCTGGGTCAGCGACCCCGACAGCGGGCACGTCGAGCACCTGGACAGCACCGGCCAGCTGCTGGCTCGGTTCAGCGACCCGCAGGCACCAGAGGGGATGGTCGCCGTGGGAGACACCATCCTGCTCGCCGAGCAGCTTGGCAACCGGCTGGTGCGCTTCACCCCACCGGCGACCACACGCACCACGGTCGTGACGCTGCCTGCCCGCGGCAGCGCCGCGGGCCTCGACGGGATCGCCACCGCAACCGGCGGCCGGCTGCTCATCCCGGACAGTCCACACGGCACGTTGCATACCTCCAATCCCGATGGCAGCGGTCTCCGCACCCTCGCCAGTGGCCTGGGACGTGACGTCGACGCGGTGTCCGCTCCCGACGGCGCTGTGTACGTGGCAGTGGAGGGAACGCGAGGCCTGTTACGGGTCCCAGCTCAGGGCGGCACGGCGACCCCCGTGGGCGGTGCCGACGTGACCCAGCTCGACGACCTCACCGTGGTGGGCTCGTTGATCTACGCAACCTCGCTGGCCACCAACGACGTCATGGCGATCGACCCAGCCACGGGAGCGGACCGCGTCCTGGTCACCGCCGGCCATTCTCTGCAGGGCCTCGCGCTGCTCGCCGGCGGCCGGATCGCGGTCGCCAACTCCACCAGTCACCTCATCGCCATCTTCTCCCCGTGCTGAGCAGCGACCGAGCCGGGACGCAGGACCCACGGCACGCATGTGGCAGCCTGTAGGAGTGGCCAACACTCGCGCCCTGGGTCTGACCTGCGCAGCGACCGTCGTGGCGGTGATTGCCGCGTGCGGATCGACGCCGTCAGCGCCGACAGCCACGGCACGCCCATCGGCAACCGCGACACCGTCGCAGCGCGGCGTCCCCAGCGCGACCGCCGACGCCTGCGCGGTCACGGCACCGTCGCCGCCGGCGAGCGGCTTCGCGGCGAGCTTCGCCACGGCGCTGGCCTTCGCCCCGGACGGGCGCCTCTTCTACGCCGAGCGGGCCGGCAGCGTGAAGGTGTGGCAGAGCGGCGCCGCGAAGACCTTCGCCACCGTCCCCACGGTCACCACCGAAGCAGGCGGCGGATACAGCGAGCGCGGGCTTCTCGGCCTGGCGGTGAGCCCCACCTTCAACCGCGACCGCTTCGTCTACGCCTTCTACTCCGACGCCAACCGCAGCCAGCAGCACGTCATCCGCTGGAAGGACTGCGCAGGCGCCGGCACCAACCCGACCGTCCTGGTGACACTTCCGTCGGGCGCTGACTGCTGCCACAAGGGCGGCCGCATCGCGTTCGGCGGTGACGGCATGCTGTACGTCACCCTCGGCGAGGAACACTCGGCCGGCGCCGCCCAAAGCACCGCCGACCCGCGCGGCAAGGTCCTGCGCTACCGGCCGGATGGCACCATCCCGGCGGACAACCCGTTCGGTCCCACCAACCCGGTCTGGGCGTACGGGTTGCGCAACCCGTTCGGCATCGCCTTCTCCCCGGGCGGGCAGATGGCGGTGACCAGCAATGGCCCGTCCGGCGACGCCGGCAGCCCGAGCACGGGCTACGACACGCTGGTGCTCGCGGTCACGCGCGGCGCCGGCTACCAGTGGCCACTGTGCTACGGGTACTCGCACCCGCTGCAGGGGGGCACTGGGTGCGGTGGCCGGACGGCCCCCGATTGGAGCAGCGAGGCGAGCACGGTGGTGCCGACCGGGGTCGCCTTCATCGACACTGCCGCACCTGCTCCCTACGCCGGCCACGTCGTCTTCTGTTCGTACGAGGCAGGGATGCGCATCGCCTCGCCGGCAAGCCCGCACGCCACGGTCGTCAGCGGCCCCCCGCCGTGCCGGCTCGCCGTCGTGGAGGGTCCCGACCACGCCATCTACTACTCGGATTCCGGGCACATCTACAGGCTCGCCTGAAACGCGGCGCGGGCTACGGGGCCGTCGCGCACGGAGCCCGAGCGCGGGGGATGATGCGATGATGGGGTGCGTCACAACCCGAATCGTCATCGCGGTGCGACCATCTCGCACCGTGACCGGAAGTTCTTCACCCAGTGCCTGACAGCGTCCCTCTGACCCTCCCCGCCATGGGCGAATCCGTCACCGAGGGCACCATCTCCCGATGGCTCAAGTCCGTCGGCGACAGTGTCGCCGAGGGCGAGTCGGTGGTCGAGGTCACCACTGACAAGGTCGACGTCGAGGTGCCCGCCCCCGCGGCCGGGACACTCGAGGCGATCGTGGCCCAGGAGGGCGAGACCGTCAGCGTGGGGGCGACGCTGGCGACCATCGCCGCCGGTGCGGCCACCGCGACGGCGACGGCGGGCAACGGGTCACCCGCCACCAGCGCGACCAAGCCCGTGGCGGAGCCGGCCACGGCGGACCAGGCGCCCTCCCCCGCCCCCGAACCGCCACCGGCCCCACCAACCGCTGCCGACCCCTCCGCTGCGCCGGCCGAGGCTGCGGCGCCTGTCCACGCGTCGCCCCTGGCGCGCCGTCGTGCCGCCATCGCGGGCGTCGACCTTGCCGGCGCGCGTGGCACCGGTCCCGACGGCCTGGTCCGCAGCGGCGACGTGGCCGCGGCCGGCCACCAGGCCGGGGCGCGGCAGCCGGTCGCCGGCGCCCCGATCGTGTCCGCCGGCGCGGGCGCCGTCGAGCTGCGTGGGCCGGCCGCCTCGCTGGTCGACCACATGGAGCAGAGCCTCGACATCCCGACAGCGACGTCCTTCCGCACCCTGGCGGTGACCGTCCTCGACGCGCGGCGGCGGGAGCTCAACCTCGGGCTGACCACCGGCGGCCAGCAGGTCAAGGTGTCGTTCACCCACCTCATCGGCTACGCGGTGGCCCGCGCCGCGGTGGAGATGCCCGAGATGTCCGCGCACTTCGCGCGAACCACGCAGGGACGGCCGGCGCGCGTCGAGGGCGCGGCGCACCTCGGCCTCGCCGTGGACAGCCGTCGCAAGGACGGCAGCAGGTTCCTCGTCGTCCCGGTCATCACCGACGCCGGCAGCCGATCCTTCGCGGAGTTCCACCGCGAGTACGAGCGTCTCATCGACCGGGCTCGCAGCAACGACCTGGCCGCCGACGAGCTGCGTGGTGCCACCATCACGCTCACCAACCCCGGCGGCATCGGCACCGCGGCGTCGGTCCCGCGGCTGATGCCGGGGCAGGGGACCATCATCGCGGTGGGCGCGCTGGGCTATCCGCCCGAGTGGCGCGACGTGCCCGAGTCGCACCGTCGAGAGCTGGGCGTGGCCAAGGTGATGACCATGACGTCGACCTACGATCACCGCGTCATCCAGGGCGCGCAGTCAGGGGAGTTCCTGGGCCGAATCGAGGGTCTGCTCAACGGCGACGACGGCTTCTACGAATCGGTGTTCGAGAGCCTCGGTATCGGCCTTCCCGCCGCGGACATCACGCCCAGCGCGGTCGCCGTGCGCTCCGCCACCGCGCCGGGGGCGGCCACCGCGGAGCCGCTGGCTGACCAGTCGCGACGGATGCTCGGCGCGGTGCAGGCGGCGACGTCGCTGATCAAGGCGCACCGCACCCACGGCCACCTCGGCGCACACCTCGACCCACTGGGAACCCCCTCGCTCGGCGACCCCGCCATGGAGCCCGAGACGTACCGGCTCACACCGGAGCTCATGGAGCAGATCCCTGCGGACGTGCTGCGTGTCTACGTGCCCGGTCGCAACCTGGCCGAGGTGCTGCCCAACCTGCGGCGCACCTACTGCGGCACCATCGCGTACGAGATCGAGCACATCGCCAGCCACGAGCAGCGCGTGTGGTTGCGCGAGCACATCGAGTCGGGGGCGTACCGGATGCCGTTCAGCCCCGAACAGAAGCGGCGCCTGCTGCAGCGACTCACCAAGGTCGAGGCGATGGAGCGCTACCTGCGCCGCACCTTCATCGGCCAGAAGACGTTCTCGGCAGAGGGCGTCGATGCGGTGATCCCGATGCTCGAGGGCCTGCTCGCCTCGATCGCTGACGACGGCATCGGCGAGGTGGTGATGGGCATGGCCCACCGCGGCCGCCTGGCCACCATCGCGCACGTGGTCAACCGCCCGTACTCAGCCATCCTCGTCGCCTTCGAGCGCGGCGAGATGCGCCGCGCGGTGGCGGCACTGAACGACGCACCCACCGGCGACGTCAAGTACCACATCGGCTCCGTCGGCACCTACCTCACCGACACCGGCAAGGGCATCACCGTCCGACTGCTGTCCAACCCATCCCATCTCGAGGCAGTCGACCCGGTGGTCGAGGGGTGGACCCGCGCCGCCCAGACCAAGCGCAATGCCAGCCATGTGCACGTCGATCCGATGGCGGCTGTGCCGGTCCTGCTGCACGGCGACGCCGCCTTCGCCGGCCAGGGGATCGTCGCCGAGGTGTTCAACCTGCAGTCGCTCAAGGGCTACGCCACCGGCGGCACCGTGCACATCATCACCAACAACCAGGTGGGTTTCACAACCGACGCCAGCGACGCGCGGTCGACGCGCTACGCGAGCGATCTCGCCAAGGGTTTCGACGTGCCGATCGTGCACGTCAACGCCGATGACATCGAGGCATGCATCCACGCGGTGCGCCTCGCCTGGGACTACCGCCGCACGTATCACCGGGACGTGGTCATCGACCTCATCGGATACCGCCGCTTCGGGCACAACGAGACCGACGAGCCCTCGTACACCCAGCCGCTGATGTACCAGAAGATCAAGGACCATCCCACCGCCCGTGAGATCTACATGCGCAAGCTGGTCGCCGAGGGCCTGATCACCGAGGCCGACGCCGCCAACGATTTCGAGACCGCGTATGGCGCGATCGCCGAAGCACACAAGCGGGTCAAGGCAACCCTGGCCACCGACACGGCCGAGGAGTCGGAGGAGTCGACCGCCGCGGAAACCGAGGCACCGCGCCCCGCGACCCGGGTCGCCCGCGACAGGCTGCTGACCCTCAATGAACAGCTCATCGTTGCCCCTGAAGGTTTCCACGTGTATCCCAAGCTTGCCAAGCAGCTTGAGCGGCGTCGCGCGGCGCTCGCTGAGGGGTCGGGGATCGACTGGGGCACCGCGGAGTCACTGGCATACGCGTCACTGCTCATCGAGGGTCATCCTGTTCGCCTGTCCGGCCAGGACACCGAACGCGGCACCTTCAGCCAGCGTCACCTGGTGTTCCACGACGACACCAACGGCGCGGCCTGGATCCCGATGCAACACCTGGTCGGCGCAGAGGCAACCTTCGAGGTCTACAACAGCCCGCTCAGTGAGGTTGGCTGCCTCGGCTTCGAGTACGGCTACAGCGCGGCCGACCCCACGACGATGGTGCTGTGGGAGGCGCAGTACGGCGACTTTGTCAACAACGCCGAGATGATCGTCGACCAGTTCATCTCCTCGGCACTGGCCAAGTGGGGGCAGCGCTCGCGGTTGGTGCTGCTCCTCCCCCACGGCTATGAGGGCAACGGCCCGGAGCACTCCAGCGCCCGCCTGGAGCGCTTCCTCCAGCTCGCCGCCCACGGCAACATGCGGGTGGCCAACTGCTCGACCGCCGCTCAGTACTTCCACCTGCTCCGCGACCAGGCCATCGCGGCGACACCGCGACCGCTGGTGATCGTCACGCCCAAACGGCTGCTCCGGCTCGCCGAGTCGTCGTGCACGCTCGACGATCTCGCCTCCGGCGAGTTCCGTCCTGTCGTCGACGACCCAGTGGCCTCGGCCAGCGACGCATCACGAAAGCAGGTGCACACCCTGCTGCTCTGCACCGGGAAGATCTACTACGAGTTGGAGTTGCACCCGGAGCGTCGTGAGGCCGAGGACCTCGCCATCGTCCGCCTCGAGCTGCTCAACCCGCTGCCGGTCGACGAGGTGCTTGCCCTGATCCGCACCTACCCGAACCTCGAGCAGATCTACTGGGTGCAGGAGGAGCCTGCCAACATGGGCGCCTGGCCGCACCTGTCGCGCCCGATCGGCAAACGCCGTCCTTACGATATCCGCTGGGACTACATCGGCCGCCCCCGCCGCGCCAGCCCGTCGGAGGGCTCGGCCGGGTCGCACCACATCGAACAGGAGCGCATCGTCAACAGCGCCATCTCGAGCTCGCCGATCATCTCGCGGAGGAGAGGTGACCCCGGCGCGCTCGAGCACGCCGACCACAAGGCCTCAGCCGACCCCAAGACCGCCGGCAACTCGTGAGCCCCCGGGTGGTCGTGCTGGGCGGTGGCCCAGCAGGGGATGTCGCCGCGCTGCGCGCGGCGCAGCTGGGCGCCGACACGGTCCTCGTCGAACGTGCCGAGCTTGGCGGCACCTGCCTCAACTGGGGATGCATCCCCACCAAGTCACTCCTGGCCGGTGCGGACCTCCTCCGCCGGATCCGCCACGCCGCGGACTACGGGATCATGGTGAGCGAGCCGACGATCGACTTCGCGCGGATGATGGCGCGCAAGGAGGAGGTCGTTCTCAAGATGCGCTCCGGCGTGGAGGCAGCCTGCAAGCGCAAGAAGGTTCGCGTGGTCCGCGAGCAGGGGATCATCGAGGGCGACGAGGTCGTCGCCGGCGGCGAGCGCTTCGGCTTCGACCACCTCATCGTGTGCGTCGGCACGGCGGCGAGCGGGTTGCCCGGCATCGACATGGAGCACCCATTGGTGGTGACCTCCGACGGCATCCTGCGGCTCGAGTCGATCCCCCAGCGCATGCTCGTGGTTGGCGGCGGCGTGATCGGCTGCGAGTTCGCCAGCCTTTTCGCACCGCTCGGCTGTGACGTCACTGTTGTCGAGCTGCTGCCGCAGATCCTCACCGGCGTCGACCCGCGCATCGTCACGCAGTTCCGCAAGCTCGTCGAGGCGCAGGGCATCACGTTCCACACCGGCCGCCGGGTCGAGAGCATGCAGTACGGCGAGTCCTCCCTCAGCGCGCGGCTCGACAGTGGCGAGGAGGTGAGCGCGGACCTACTGCTGGTGTCGGTGGGCCGCCGCCCGGAAACCCGGGACATCGGCCTCGAGCATGCCGGCGTGACCATCGACGACCGCGGGTACATCGATGTCGACGAGCACCTGCGCACGGGTAACCCGAAGATCTGGGCGGCGGGCGACTGTATCGGCGGTCTCCAGCTCGCGCACCTGGCCAGCGCCGAGGCGGCTCGCGCCGTGGAGAACGCGCTCGGTCACGAGGTCATGGCCATGGACCGCACAGTGGTGCCCTCATGCATCTACACGCATCCTGAAATTGCCATGGTCGGCATGAACCAAGAGACCGCCAAGGCGGCTGGCTACGAGGTGAAGGTGGGTCAGGCGCGGTTCCTCGGCAACGGCAAGGCGCTCGGCGAGGGCGAACCCGACGGCGTCGCGCAGCTCTACACAGATGCCAGGACCGGCATGCTGGTCGGCGCCACGGTCATGGGCGTCCACGCCGTGGAGATCATCCACGAGGTGGGCGTGGCCATCTCGGACGGCCTCACCCTGGACGAGCTCGGCGCCATCATCCACGCACATCCGACGGTCAGCGAGACGATCATGGACGCCGCCCAGCAGGGCTCGGGGGTTGCTCCCTACCTCTCGTAGCTCCGCTCAGTGACCCGGGTGCCGGTGCTCAGAGCTCGCTCCTCAGTCTCTGGTCACGCCGGCGCAGACGCCTGGTGGTGACCAGGCGCCGCGCCACCAGGGCTTCACGCACGGTCAGCACGGCGAACATCACGCCCAGCGCGAGGAGGACACCGCCGAGCCATCGAGGGCTGAGCACGGCGGAGGTGGTCCCGGCCGCAAAGCACAGTGACGTGGCCACGGCGAACCCGACCGCCACGGCGAGGCGTGAGAGCAGCGAGGCGGCATCGCGGGCGTCGCGCACCCGCCGGGCGACGCCCGGGTTGCGACCGGCGGCTGAGCCGAAGGCGCGCTGGGCGGCGGCGCGGCGGCGGTTGCCGAGCAGGCGCCAGAACAGGAACCCCGAGACCAGGCGGATGAGCAGCGTCCACGGCATCAGGACACCATTGTGGTCCTGTCACGCCGCGTGGAGGCCTTCGCGCGCGCCACGTTCCTGCCACTGCCGTGCGACGCGCCGAACCGCGCCCCGGGCCCTGCTATGTTGTCGGCCCACCACCGTAGGAGGTATTCGATGATCCGGGCGTATGTGCTGATCACAGCCACGGCCGGCAAGGCGCTCGAGGTGGTCGATCGCCTGCGTGCCTCGCCGGGCGTGGTGCACGCGGACGCGATCACCGGTGAGTACGACGTCATCGCGGAGGTCCAGGCCGAGGACATCGCCGGGGTTGGCAGGCTCGTCGTCGGGCACGTCCAGGCGAGCGGCGTGCTCCGGACGATCACCTGCCTGGTGGTGCAGTAGGACGTTGTCGGTCATCGCAAGCTCACCGTCGGGTGTGGGCGGCCTCACCAGGGACGCGCTCGACCGGCTGCGGCGCAGCCCGGCGCTGCGCCGTTCGCTGTACTTCTGGCTGGCCGTGGGCCTGGCGCTGACCGAGGCGTTCACCGTCCCGCTGGCCGTCCTCCACGGGCAGGGCACCCTCCTGCCCCTGGCGTTGGGTGCGGCGGGTTGGTGGGCCGTGGTGTCCCTCTTCCTCATCGGCGGCACACCGCTTCTGCGCACCCCCGACGGCGCCAACATCGACCGCTACGGGATCCCCAACGGGCTCAGCGCGATCCGTGCGTGGCTGTGCTTCCCGCTCATCCTCTGCGCGGCCGCGTCACTGCCCGGGTCGCTCGGCCTCTACCTCTGGTGCTCCCTGGGAGGCAGCACCGGGATGCTCGACTTCGTCGACGGCTACATCGCGCGCCGGTTCGGTCCGGTGACAGCGCTCGGCAAGGCGCTGGATCCCGCCATGGACGTCCTCTTCTTCGCGATGGCCGCCGTGGGCAACTGGCTGCTCGGCATCGCACCGGGGTGGCTGGCCGCCGGCATCCTGTTCCGGTACCTTGGGCCGTTCCTGGCCACGCCGTTCATCTTCCTCGCCGGCAAGCGTCCTGAGCTGGTCCACACCGTGTGGGGTCGGCGGAACACCGCGGCGATCGGCCTGGTGCTGTTCATCCTGATGATCGTCCGCCTCAGCGGCGGGCCCGTGAACGCCGTCGCGCTGGGCATCTCGCTACCACTGCTGGTGCCCACGTTCCTCCTCCACTGCGTTGCGCTGGTGCGACGCACCGCCGAAGCGCCCCGGGCCGGCTGACCGCGATCTCAGCGCCCCTCGTTGCGCAGGCGTTGCCTGACGGCCTCCAACCACGTCCCGGTGGCCAGGCCGAAGGCAGCCGGACGGACGCTCGCCCCCAGCCGCTCGAGGACGGTGTCCAGCAGGCCATCGCGCAGGCGCAGCGCCAGCAGGCTGCTCAACTCGTCGGCCGCGGCGACCACCACCCCGGGGGGCGACTCGGTCACGAAGGCGTCGACGACGGGTTCCCACGCGCTGCTGTCGGCCGACCAATCCTGGTGGAAGTAGGCGGCGAGGAACTGGACAAGCTCCGGGCAGGCGGCGGCTGGATCGCTGAGGACCTGCTGGCGGGACATGGGCGCGCCTCCGTCGGTCATGGCTGGCGAGGATACGGGGCGGCACCGCCCTCGACCGGGTAGGCGGTGAGCACCGCGAAGCCCGAGCAGTAAACGGCGTCGCGCTTGAGGACGACGCGCACGGCGGTCACGGGCCGCGGCGGCTCGCCGGCACTCCAGCCGCTGCGGCGCAGCTCGTCGCCGACCACCTCGTGCATGTCGACTGCGATGGCCAGGCGCTGACGTGCGCCGCCGCGCCGCCAGCTCTCCACCTCGCGGCGGTTGGCGGCCACGCACGACTCCACGCAGCGCTGGGCCGTGGCCACGTCGGGGAACGAGCCGGTGGCGGGGAGCCACGGCTGGCGGGCGAGACGGTCGGCCTCGACCTGCGCGGAAGCGCCGCAGTGCCGCGAGATGGTGTGCCCGTCGCCTCGTCGCTCGTAGACCTCGAGGAGCTCGACCGCCAGCGGCCCGCGGACGTGGAGTCCGGCGTCCAGCTCCATCACCAGCCCACCGACCCGTCGCCGCTCACCCCGCGAGGATCGCCGGTTGGCCGGGACGCCTCGAGGACATCGTGGCCTGCGCGGACCAGGCCCCGCAGCGCCGTCGCGCGTGAGCGTCGTGGATAATCCGCGCGCTGTGCTGGCCGTGCTCAAGCCCGACGCCGCACCCGGATTCGTGCTCGCCGACGTTCCCGAACCGGAACCCGGGGACCGCGAACTCCTCCTCCGCGTCGCCGCCGCGTCAGTCTGCGGGACGGACGTGCACCTCTATGACTGGAACCCGTGGGCGGCGCGGCGCGTCCGCCCCCCACGGGTCATCGGGCATGAGCTCTGCGGGGTGGTGGTGGGACGGGGACCCGGCGCCAGCCTCGCCGACGGGGTCAGGGTGGCCGTCGAGTCGCACATCGTCTGTGGGCACTGCAACTCATGCCGGCGCGGCGATTTCCACGTCTGCCTCAACACGCGCATCCTCGGCGTCGACGTCGACGGGGGCTTCACCGCGCTGGTGGTCGTCCCGGAGGCCAACGTGTTCCCGATCGCTGACGACCTGAGCGTCGAGGCCGCCGCGGCGCTCGAACCCGTGGGCAACGCGGTGCACGCGTGCGCCTACGGCGAGCTCTCGGGTCGCGTCGTGGTGGTGTTCGGGTGCGGACCGATCGGCTGCGCCGCCGTGGCCATCGCACGCGCGCAGCAGGCGGCTGCGGTGATCGCCGTCGACCGCAACACCTACCGGCTGAACCTCGCCGAACGCATGGGCGCCACCGCGCTGGTGGTCGCCGACGATGCTGTCGAGCGCGCGGTCCGCGACGCTGCCGGGGGCGCCGACATCGACTGTGCGCTCGAGATGAGCGGCGCGCCGAGCGCCGTGGTCGCGGCCACGCGGCTGGTTCGGCCGGGCGGATGGGTCAGCCTGCTGGGCATCGGCGACGAGCCCACCTCCCTCGACCTCTCCAGCGACGTGGTGATGAAAGGGCTCAGCCTGCACGGGGTGGTTGGCCGTCGGCTGCCACAGACGTGGGAGGCAACCATGGCATACGTGCGCGGTGGCGCGGTCGACGCCGGTGCGTTGATCACGCATCACCGCGCGATGAGCGACATCACGGCGGTGATCGAACTCATCAAGTCGGGTCAGTGCGGCAAGGTCTCACTCCACCCGGGCTGAGCCATCATTGGGCCACCGCCAGGAAGTGCTCGGTGGCGCTGGGAGAGGTCAGGCGCACGAACGTCAAGCGCGACCAGCGGGGATCACCCATCGCCGCGGCGTACTGTCGGCGGTATTGGGGATGTTGAGTCCAGGACCACAGGATGATCGACCGCTCCGGGTCGATCGACAGCAGGTTGCGCAAGCGCTCGCGGTTGCCGTTCCACAACGGTCGACGCGTGAGCAGCCGCCCGATCGTGCGGGCCATGACACGACGCATCACCAGCAGGCGCGGGAGGTCGAGCCACACCACGGTGTCGGCCCTGTTCCAGACGATGTCGCGCACGGTGGCGTAGTTGCCGTCGACCACCCAGCCGTCGGCGGCGGTTGCCGCCAGGGCGGCGGCACGGAACTGATCGTCGGGCAGCTCCGTCCAGCCCGGCCGGTGGAAGATGCTGTCAAGCTCGACGTGCTGGACGCCCAGCTGTCGAGCCAGGCGGACGGCCAGGACCGACTTGCCCGAGCCGGCGTTGCCGACCACCGCGACGCGTCTCACTCGCGAGCACGCCAGGCGAGCACGGCGGCGACGATGAGGATTGCCGCCGCGGCCAGGCCCACGAAGAAGCCCGGCCCGTAGAACGCGGGCATGTACGTGGACACACCCCGCCTGCTCCAGTCGAAGTAGTCGATGAACATGCCGTCGACCGTCGCAAAGGCAAGGATCGCGACCGCGGCGGCGACCCCGGTGGTCGGGGCGCGAAGCAGCGCCCGAACCGCCAGTCCGAGGGAGATGGCCGCGACCGCGACGAGCCAGCTGTCGGCCCCGACGCCGTTGTAGACGGCGAGGGTGGGCGGTCCGTAGAACGCGGGGTTGGGCAGCAACTCGTGGTGCCAGACCAATGGCAGGGAGGCACCGGCGACCAGGGCTGCGCACGCCAGCGTGGCCGCCAGGGCGCGTGACGGGGGGCCGGGAGCGGTCGACACCGAGTTGAGGCTGACCCACCACGCGATGGCATTGTCCGAACGCCGCGTCCTGCGCCTTGTGCCCGGTTCCATCACTGCACTCCGCAACCCTGGGGTTGCAGGGTAGCAACGGGCGCTTCCCGGGACGCAGCGCCCAAGGCCCGAGCTCGCGCCGCCCTCATTCCAGTGGCGTATAACAGCGTCCTCATCCGCCACCGAGTAGGGGATCACCGTGACCGCACGCAGCCCGATCATCGGTTTCTTCGTGGGTGTGACCCTGCTCGCCGGCGTTGGCTGCGGGAGCACGGCGCAACCAGCGGGCATGCCGACGACGTCAGCCCCAAGTGCCACGGGCACGCCGGCGAGCGCTCCTGGTGGCAAGGCGTTCGGTTCGACGATCACGTCCCCGACCGGCGCCCAGTTCACGGTGCTCGCATTCCAGGCGGTGAGTGCCAAGAGCGGCGCGAGCACACCCAATGCCGGCGGGGCGTTCTTCGCAGCCAATGTGCAGGAATGTGCCGGCAGCGGCCCCACGCTCACCACGGACCCCGCGGCATGGATGGCTGTGTTCTCCGGCAACGAGCAGGCGCAGGGACGAGACGCCAGGTCTGTCGCCACACCCGGGCCTCCGCTGGCCACTGGCGCCACTGTCGCCACGGGGCTGTGTGCAGGGGGCTGGGTGGCTTTCACTGGCTTCGCCGACGGCATACCTCGGGAGGTACACCGCATGGGCCTCGACTCGTGGTGGCTCGCCGGGTAGCCTGCCAGTGGCATGGTGATCACCCGCGCCCCTCGCAACCGGCCGTTCACCGTATGGTCAACGCATGGCCGTTGAGTCAATGAAGACCTCGGACGCCGTGCGCTACCTGGATGCCTCGCTGCAGGAGGATCTCGACTCCCTCCGCAACGAGGGCCTGTTCCGGCCGTTGCGCGTGCTCGAGTCCCCGCAGATGGCCGAGGTCGTCATCGGTGGACGCCGGCTCATCAATCTCTCGTCCAACAACTACCTCGGCCTCAACACCCATCCGCGGCTCATCGAGGCGGCGGTCGCGGGCGCGAGCGAGTGGGGCGCCGGGAGCGGCGCCGTCCGCACCATCGCGGGAACCCAGTCCATCCACGAGCAGCTCGAGTCGAGGCTCGCCACCTTCAAGCGCACCGAGGCGGCGCTCTCCTTCCAGAGCGGCTACACGGTCAATGTCGGCGTCATCGGCTCGATGCTCGAGGCTGGTGACTGCGTGGTCAGCGACAAGCTGAACCACGCCAGCATCATCGATGGCATCCGGCTCACCAAGGCGGACCGCATCCTCTACGAGCACGCCGACGTCGACGACGCCGACCGAGCGCTCAAGCAGGCGCGGGAGAAGGGGTATCGCCGGGTACTGCTGATCACCGACGGCGTCTTCAGCATGGACGGTGACATCGCACCGCTGCCGGACCTGGTCGAGCGTGCCGAGAGGTACGAGGCGGCGGTGATGGTCGACGACGCCCACGGAACGGGTGTTCTCGGGCGTGACGGCCGCGGCACCACCGACCATTTCAACCTCCACGGACGGGTCGCTCTGAACATCGGCACCCTCAGCAAGGCCGTCGGGGTGGTCGGGGGCTACGTCGCCGCGTCGCAGACCGTCCGCGACCACCTCATCCACAAGGCGCGCCCCTTCCTCTTCTCGTCGTCGCACCCGGCCGCGGTGGTGATGGCCTGCATCGCGGCCATCGACGTGCTCGAGCAGGAGCCGGAGCTCATCGAGCGGCTCTGGACCAACGCGCGCCACCTCAAGCAGGGACTGTCGGAGCTGGGCTTCGACATCGGCACCAGCCAGACCCCGATCACCCCGGTGATGTGCGGCGAGGCTGCTCAGGCGATGGCGCTGAGCGACGCGCTGCTGGAGCGCGGAGTGTTCGCGCAGGGGATCGGCTTCCCGACCGTGGCACGGGGGAGAGCGCGCGTGCGCACCATGGTCACCGCCAGCCACACCGCCGCGCAGCTCGACGCCGCGCTCGAGGCATTCGACGAGTGCGGCCGGGCGCTGGGGCTGCTCTGACGGCGCGCCAGCGTAACCCGCCGTCCCACCGCGGCTTCAGTCGGTTGACTCCGCCGCCGGCCTGCCGGCGCTGAATGGCCCATCGCAGCGCCGACGAGCTGGAGGCGGAGCGGCTGATGATCGAGGCCGCGCAGCGCGACCGAGCGGCATTCGGGCCGCTGTACGAGCGCTACGTCGACCAGATCTATGCCTACGCGCACACGCTGACCAGGAACCGGGAGCTCGCCGAGGACGTGACCGCCGCCACCTTCGCCAAGGCCATCGAGGACCTGCCGCGCTTCGAGTGGCGGGGAGTCCCGTATTCGGCCTGGCTGTACCGCGTCGCCGCCAACCTCGTGGCACGCCAGGCGCGCCGACCCGCGTGGATCGACATCGAGGCGCACCAACCCGTGGACACACGATCCCCCGAGGTCATCGTCGAGCAGAGCGACCGCGAGGCGGGGGTACGCGCGGCGGTGGCGCGTCTTCCCGACGATCAGCGTCAGGCGGTGCTGCTGCGGTTCGGTGGCGAGCTGCGCAACCGCGAGATCGGCGAGATCATGGGACGGAGCGAAGGAGCAGTGAAGCTGCTGACCTTCCGCGCGATGACCGCACTCCGCAAGGAGCTCGGCGCGCCGTCGCCGGCGCAGCGCTCGTTGGAGGGACGGCGATGAACGTCGAGGACAGTTTCGACCGCGCCCTCAACGGCGACGAGCTCGACCGGCGCGCGGCGGCGTCGGTGCAGGCCCTCGTCGACGTCGCCACCGAGGTGACGCAGGCGCTGCGCGCGCCCCGGCTGTCGCGCGGTGACCAGGACCGGATCTACGCGCGCTCGCTCGCCCTGCTCGAGTCAGCCGTGATCGAGCAGCGCAACGGGTGGCAGCGCGCGCTCCGGATGCGGCGACCGCTGCCGATCCTGGTGGGTGGGGCCGCCGCCCTGACACTCGGTGCCGCCGCGGTGGGGTGGGCAGTGCTTCACGAACGGCGCTCGCGCGAGCCCCTCGCCGCCTGAATTCCAGCCGCGCTGCGGTACGGTTGCCCCGTGCCGACCGACGATCGCGATGTGCCCGAGGAGCTCTCTGCCCGCGAGCGGGCACGCCTGCGTGCCCGTGAACGCAAGGGCGCCACCCGGATGGTGGTGGACAATGCCGGCGTGAAACGCACCGCGCTCGCCCTGGCGCGGCGGCGCGAACGACCGGATCCCCCGCCGGCATCGGGTGAGCCCCGGACCGGTTGAGCTTGCCCGGGCCGGCTGACGACTCATAGATCGATCCCAACGCAGACTCCGCGCGTTGGGATGAGCATGATTGCCTCGACCGCCGTCGGCTCGGCGGGTCCAGCAGCTCAGCGGGCGCCGAGCGTAACCCCGTTCGAGGAGGTGTATGTCACCCACGCCGCCAGCGTGCACCGGTTCTGCCTGTCCCAGGTGGGCGATGTGGCAACGGCGGAGGACCTCACTCATGAGACGTTCGTGCGCGCTTTCAACGCGTACGACCGCGTCAGGCCGGATGCCCAGGGTATGCGCGCCTGGCTGATCTCGATCGCGCGCAACCTCGGCCGTGATCATCACCGCCGCGGCAGTCGCTGGCGACTGGTGAGCCAGCGACTGCAACGGATGCAACCACCGCCGTCGGGAGTCGAGGAACGTGCCGAGCAGCGGGCCGAGCTCCGCCGCGTCACCGCGGTGCTGTCGACCCTGCGATCGCGCGAGCGCGAGCTCATCGGTCTTCGCGTCGCGGCCGACCTGACCTACAGCCAGATCGCCGAGGTCCTCGGCAGCTCGGAGCCCGTCGTCAAGGTGGCGACGCACCGAGCGCTCACCAAGCTGCGCAATCGCCTGGAGGAACCCGCATGACCTCGGACATCGCCGTCGAGGACGACCTTCGCCGGATCTTCGCGGCCGTCGTTGCACCCGCGCCACCGCCGTCATGGGAGCTGTCGCCACCTCGACGTGCGCCTCGCCTCCACCAGCGGCGGACGTGGCTCGCACGTCGGGTCCTGGTCATGCTGTCGGCGGCCGCGCTCGCCGGGGGTGTCCTTCTTGGGCCACGCATGCCCAGCACCACCCACCCGCGGCCGAGCACCGGGCTTACCGTCACGGCGTTGCCCGCTTCGGCGTCGCTGAGCTGTAGCCTGCCCATCTCCGCTCTGAGCGCAGATCACACCACCGGCTTCATCACCCTGACCCACGGGGTTGCTCGATTCAGCCCGGTGCAAACATCCGGGACCACGTACATCCCGGCCCTGGGGCGCTGGGCGGCGGTCCTGCCCCAGCTCATCGCCCCAGACGGACGCTCATATGTGACCGCCGGCGACTCGCCCCACCAGGACGTCGTCCACCTGGTCGATGCGCAGGGCGATCACGCGATCGCCAGCGTCCGCCCTTCGGTGTCGGTGTTCGCGTTCACTGTCGAGGGTGTGCTCCTGCTCGACTCGTCCGCCGGCCCGACCAACGGCACGCTCACCTTCGATTTGCTCGATCCGAGCACCGGCGCCATGCATGCGCTGACGGTGCCACCGCTGCAGACGGGGAGTTTTTCCGGTGCCGGCGCCTCCTCGGAGACGGCGTACGTGCGCAGCGGGAACGGGGTCTGGAACACCGTCTATGACTCGTCGTCGAACGTCAGCTTCGTCGACCGGTACGATCTCGCTACCGGCACAACGACGCGCTGGTTCGATGGACGACGCGATGGAAGCGGCAACGTCCAGGTGGTCGGGGCGGACGCGAGCGGCAACCCGATCATCCAGCTGTCGAGCACGGATCTCTTCCACACCAACCCCGGGCAACGTGGTGGGATCCACGTCGCCACCCTGCTGCTGACGGCGCCCCACCAGGCGATGCTGCTGAACAGCGGGCGGGTCGGCAGCGCGGGCGTGGCAGGGAACCTGTCGCCACTGTCAGCGACTGACGGTGGCATGGTGTGGCTCGCGGCGGACGACGGAGGGATCTGGCTCTATCGACCCGGTTCAGGGTTGACCGAGATCGCGACCGTGGCCACCAGCACTGCGGGAGCGCCCGGCGTCAGCATCTCGGGACCCTGCCGGTAGACCTCAGCTAGCCTGGGATCTCCCCGTCGCGCCGCACCCGTGCAGCTGCAGTGGCCAGCAGCACGGGGGCGGCGCCGTCGTCGGCCGACAGCTCCGCGTCGAGCGCCGTGCGACGCTCGCGCAGGTGAGTGGCCGGCCCTTCGAACACGACCTTGACGGCGCCCATGGCCTCGCCGGCCGTGGCCGTGGCGATTGCTGTCGCCCAGCCGTCGAGGGGGTAGCGGTGGGTCACCAGGCTGTCCGCAGGGAATGAGGGATCAGTCAGCCACTCTCGCACCGCCGCGAAGGTGCGCCAGCCGGCGGGCTCGCGCCCGAAGCCGCCGCTGCCGGCGATGGTCAGCTCGCGCGACCACACCGCCGACCAGTCCACCTCGAGCCTGCCCGCGCGGCCGGCGACCACGATGGTGCCCCCCGAGCGGAGCAGGCGCAATCCCAGCGAGACGCTGGCTGCGGTGCCGCGGCAGTCGATGACCGCATCGAGCCCGCGGTCGAGGACCGGCAGCTGGTCCTCGCCCGCGATCAGGCGCCGGGCTCCCAGTAGGTCGGCGGTGCGGTCGAGGAGTTGGGCCGGGTTGCCCCGCCAGACTCGTGCCGCCCCCAGACCTTCGAGGGCGCGCGCCACGGTGCCCTCGTCGACCGCCAGGTGCGCGGGCAGCCTGCGCAGCCGGCGGCCGCCGCGCTGCGGTCCGCGGGCGTCCACCAGCACGGTGATGTCGACGTCGGAATGGAGGCGCCGGAGTGCTGCGATGACCAGCCGCGTCGTGGTGCCCGAACCGATGACCCCGACCCGGTCACCGCGCCGGTTCCAGCGCAGCACGGCGTGGATGGCGCTGGCCAGCGAGACGCCGAGCACGCCGCGCTGGTCGGAGATGCCGTCAGCCGGGATCAGCATGTCCTCGTGGGCGAGGATGCCCTCGGACCACCCCCCGCCCGACGCGAGGCCGCCATCCGCCCCAGGGCCGATCTGGCTGGCACGGTCGCGGTTCTCGCACAGCTCGACCTCGCCGGCCGCGCACCGCGCGCAGGTCGGGAACCCGCGGATCACGCACCCGGCGTTCGGCTCGACGAGGACCCGCTGCCCCTCGCGCACCCAGCGAGTGCCGTTGACCTCCTCCACCACGCCCACCACCTCGCAGCCCGGGATCATGGGCAGCGGCCGTGGCGCGCCCATGGCGGGCAGGCCGGGGTCGGCGCTCAGTAGCGCCAGGTCGTGGGCGTTGATGCCCGCCAGAGCCGGCCGGACGAGGGCCCAGCCGGGGGCCGGAGGGATCGGCCGGGACACCTCGCGCAGCTGGACGGTCGGCGCCGACTCACCTCGTCGCGCCGGCTCCGAGTCGAGCACCAGGGCGCGCATCGGCGCGTCGCCGCCGTCCAGCACGGTGAGCATGTCGGTTGTCACGGGCCGCAAAGATACCGCCGCGAGCACACCGGGGCGGCAGAATAGCCCCAGATGAGCGCGAGCCCGCCCCCGCCTCCGCCTCCTCCACCGCCGCCAGGGGGCTGGTCCGAACCGCCACCACGCTGGGCGGCGCCACCCTCGGGAGCGCCCCCCGGGTGGGGTCCGGCGCCGGGATGGCCACAGCCCGGTGGGTCACCACCGGGGGTGGGTTGGCACCAGCCACAACCGTTGCCGGGGTCCGGCCGCTTCCGGGCCCAGGCGGTCGGCGAGCTCCTCGACTCCGCCTTCACGCTGTACCGACGCAACCTCCGCCTGATCCTCTCGATCACCGCCATCGTCCAGCTGCCACTGGCGGTGGTCAGCTACCTCACCTACCAGCTCACCGGCGTCAGCACCGCCACGGGCCGCCTCCAGCAGCTCAGCGGCGGGGGGGTGATCACTCCCCAGCAGCTGACCACGATCACGTCGGCGCTGGCCGCCTACCTGTCCGTGGTCATCGGCATCGGGCTGGTGCAGGCTCTGGTCGTGCAACCCATCGCGACCGCGGCGATGACCCGGGCCGTCGGTGACCTCTACCTCGACAAGCCGACCGGTCTTGGAGCCGCCTACCGCGCGGTCGGGCAGCGCCTCGGAGCGGTCGTCGGCGTCTCCCTGCTCCTGTTCGGTTTTGGGGTGCTGCTCTTCGCGGCCGCGTTCGCCGTTGTCGCCGGCGCGGTGTACGCATTGGGGTCGAGTGGGGCGGCGATCCTCGTGGTCGTCCTTCCTGCAGTCCTCATCGCCGCCGTCGTCATGTACACCCGCTGGCTGTTCGCGGCTCCAATCGTGATGCTGGAGCGAGCCAAACCGGCAGCAGCCCTGCGCCGCAGCTGGCAGCTCGTGCGCGGGTCGACCCCGCGCGTCTTCGGTATCACCCTGCTCGTCGGGCTGATCACCGGCATCCTCAGCGCCATCGTCGGCGCGCTGCTCAACGTGCTCACGCAGTTCGGTGACGCGAACATCCACCTGGTGCTCACCCAGTTGGCCGCCCTGGTTGTGGCCGTGCTCATCCAGCCCATCAGCTTCATCGTGGTGGTGCTGCTGTACTACGACCTGCGCATCCGCCGCGAGGCCTTCGACATCGAGATGCTCGCGGCCACCATCTGATGCGCGGCCTGCGGGTGCCCGCCGCGGCGATGCTCGCCGCGATCCTGGCGGTCGGGGCGACGACGTCTGTCACCGCTGCGGGAGCGTGCCCGGCCATCGACTACCAGGCCGGGTTGGCGGCGGCCGCGGCGGCGCTGGAGGAAGGGCCCCCCGACATCGGTGCCGCGCAACGCACCGTCGTCGCCCTGGAAGCCCGGGACGCGGGCAGCGCCATCGCGCTGCAACCGGTGCTCGACGACCTCGCCGCGGTCCCGGCGAACGTCCGGGACGCGCGGGTTCGGCTGGCGTCGATGAGCTCCGTGCTCGCCTACCCGCGCGGCTCGGTCTGCGAAGAGAACGGGTCGGCGGCTCGCTCGGTCCTGCGCACGGTGTACGGGTCACCGGACTTCCGACAGCTCGACCAGGTTGGTTCAACGAGCCTGCTGGCGTCCATCCTCAACGCCATCGCCAACCTGCTGAGCCGGGGTGCCGGCGCCCTGGGACCGGCCGGTGCCGTGCTCCTCGCCGCTGCCGTCCTGGCGGTTGCGCTGTCGCTGGCCTGGCGGCGCTGGCGCGGGGCGGCGGCGGTTCGCGACGCCCGTGTCGCGGAGCCGGCGACCATCGGCGACGATCCCGACGACGAATGGCGCGCGGCCGAGCATGCCGCAGCCGCAGGCGAATTCCGTGAGGCGGTCCGCCGCGGGTTCCGCTCAGCGCTGCTCGAGGTGGCGCTGAGAGGACGGGTGCGTCTCGACGCCGCCTGGACCACTCGCGAGCTGTTGCAACGAATCGACGCCACCGGCGAGGTGCTCGCCGCCCTCGCAGCCTGCGCGGGCAGCTTCGAGCGGGCCTGGTATTCGGGCGGCGAGGTCACCAGCGGGGACTGGTCGGTGGCCCGCCAGCGATGCGAGATGGTGCGCCGGATGGCGCGTCGAGCCGGGGCGGCCGTCCGGTGAAGCGGCCGGTCGCGGGTTACGCGCTCATGGCGCTGGTGTTCGCCATGGCCCTGACGCTGCTTGTGCTCGGCACGGCGCCGCCCAACCAGGACGACGATCCGTCCTCGCGTGTGGCCGGCAAGCACGGCACACTTGCCCTGTACCGCTGGCTCGGCGACCTTGGGTTCTCCGTGCACCGAATCGGCGGCCGGTTCGACACCTCGGCGGCCGACGTGCTGGTGGTGATCGACCCGCGGACGCCGATCAGCGCCGGCGAGGCGGACGGCGTCATGCGCTCCATCGCCGGCGGTGCGGACCTGGTGCTGGCCGTGTCACCGGAGAGCGAGGCGAGCGCGCGGGCACTCCTGGACCGCCTCCACGTCCTCCTGGGCACGTCGCGGGATGCCGGCGACTCCACTCCCGCCCAGCCCATCGACGTGGGCGGCCGCGTCCATCATGTGCCGATGGCCGCGGGCACCGCGATCGAGCCGAGCCCTGCGCTGACCCCGCTGCTGGCCCAGTCGGGAACGCTGACCGCGGTCGCCGAGCAGGTTGGGGGTGGCGGCCGCGCCTACGTGATGTCCTCGACCTTTCCGCTGACCAACGACGGCCTCCGGCGCGGCGAACTCCGCGACCCTGGTGCTGTCGATGCTCGAGCGTGCCCGCGGCGGAAGGGTCGGGTTCGACGAGTACCACCACGGCGAGGTGGCGGTCGCGGCCGGTGGCGCGGCGGCAGTGTTCGAGAGCCCGCTCGGCGTCGCCCTTCTCCTCGCGGTGGGCGCGACCGTCGTGTTCCTCGCGGTCAGCGGCAGGCGGCTCGGCCGGCCGCTGCACGGCGGCGACGTCTCGCTGGTGCCGACCACCGGCTCCTACATCGACGCCATGGCCGGGCTGTACTCGCGCAGCCGCGATCGTGGCGCGGTGGCAGCGCGGTACGCGGACGAGCTGCGCCGGCGGCTGGACGCGACCACGCAGGCGCTGCCCGGCGTGGCCGGCGATGAGGCGTTCATCGACGCAGTGCGTGTACTCCGGCCGGAGCTGGCCGGCGAGGTCGCAGCTGTGCTGGGACGGGCCCGGGCCCTGTCAGAGGGCCACCCGGAGGGCGCCGCGCTGCTCGCCCTGGCCCGCGCCGTTGACGATGTCGAGCGCCGCTGGGCCGAGCCGGCCACGGTCGCCACGGCACAATGAGCACGGTGACCTCGACCGTCGATCTCCGCCGTACCTTCCATGAAGCGGTCGGGCTGGCCGTGGTGGGCCAGCAGCAGGCGATCGACGGCCTCCTGCTCACCATCCTGGTTGGCGGCCACGTGCTCCTCGAGGGCGTCCCCGGCACGGCCAAGACCCTGATGGCCCGCTGTGCCGCAGCCGCGCTGGACGCCCGCTTCACCAGGGTGCAGTTCACCCCCGACCTGCTGCCCTCGGACATCATCGGCACCGCCGTCTGGCGGGCGGACCGCGCCGACTTCGAGTTCCGTCCCGGCCCGATCTTCACCGACACGCTGCTCGCCGACGAGATCAACCGCGCGCCGGCCAAGACCCAGGCGGCACTGCTCGAGGCGATGGAGGAGCGGCAGGTGACCAGTGACGGCGTGCGGCGCCCGCTGGGTGATCGATTCCTGGTGGTGGCCACCCAGAACCCAGTCGAGTACGAGGGCACCTACCCGCTGCCCGAGGCACAGCTCGACCGCTTCTTCTTCAAGCTCGCCGTGGCCACGCCGGACCAGCCCACCGAGGCTGCGATGCTGCGCCGCATCGACGCGGGACTCGATCCCCATGACCTCGTCGCCGCCGGGATCACGCCGGTCATCGACGCGAACGCCCTGGCCGCAGCACGCGCCGAGGTGGCGGCGGTGACCGTCAGCGACGAGGTCGTCGGCTACATCACCGCGATCGTGGCCGCCACCCGGACGTCCCCCGACCTGAGCCTCGGCGCCAGCCCACGCGGGGCGATCGCGCTGCTGCGCGGTGCCAAGGCGATGGCCTGCATCCAGGGACGCGGCTTCGTCATCCCTGAGGACGTCAAGGACATCTGCCTGCCGGCGCTCCGCCACCGCCTCGTCCGGCGTGCCGAAGCCGAGCTGCAGGGGATCGGCGAGGCGGACGCCGTCGAGAGAGCCGTGGCCCGCGTGCCCGTCCCGCGATGACCCGCCGCGCGCTGGCGCTCGTCCTGCTGCCCCTCGCAGTGGTGGCGGTGGGTGCAGCGGTGACGGCATTGATCGTGCCCGGCCTGGTGCTCTTCGGCGTCGCCATCCTGGCCGTGGTCGTGGACGCGCGCAGCGCCCCGGGGAGCGGTGCGG
The DNA here is from genome assembly GCA_963850385.1 of Candidatus Dormiibacterota bacterium. Classification (GTDB taxonomy): domain Bacteria; phylum Chloroflexota; class Dormibacteria; order Aeolococcales; family Aeolococcaceae; genus Aeolococcus. The sequence goes on along the minus strand of CAWKKS010000001.1, from coordinate 302,798 downwards.
TGGCCGTGGAGCGCCACGCCGACCGGCTCTTCTCGGTGGGTGCTGCCAACCCGGTGACCCTCCATGTCCGGGCCCCTCGCGCCGCGTCCCTGGCGCTGCGTGACGATGCGCCGCCGGCGATGCTCGCGTCCTCCCGGTTGCTGTCGATCGAGGGTTCCGGCCAGGTCGGGTACACGCTGACCCCGCGGGCTCGCGGCGAGGCGGCCTTCGGCCACGTGCACGTGCGTTCGCGCGGCCCGTGGGGTCTGGGCACCCGCGACTTCACCAGCGCACGCCCCGAGACGGTGCGCATCGACGCAGACATCTCGGCGGTGCGTGTCTTCGAAGCGCTGGCCCGGCGCGGCCAGCTGGCCGAGCTGGGGGTGCGCCGGGTGCACCGTCACGGCGACGGGATGGAGTTCGAGAGGGTGCGCGACGCGGTACCCGATGACCCGCCGCGGCACATCAACTGGCGCGCGACCGCCCGCACCGGGCGTCTCATGGCGACCGAGCTCTCCCCCGAGCGCGACCAGCCGGTCATCGCCTGCCTCGACCACGGTCGCCTCATGGGCGTCGGGGCCGGGGCGCTCACCAAGCTGGACCACGCCATCAACGCCGCGCTGCTGCTGCTGCACGTCGCCCTGCGGACCGGCGACCGAGCGGGCCTGTACGCGTTCGCCGACCATGTCACCGCCACCGTCGAGCCGCGCGCCGGCCGGGCGCAGCTGCGCCGGCTGCTCGACGCCGTCGGCCCGCTCCAGCCTGGCGATATCGAGTTGGATTACCTCGGCGCGCTCACCGAGGTGCGCGTGCGGCAGCGCCGGCGCGCGCTCATCGCCATCTTCACCGACGTCGTCGATCGCGACCAGGCCGCGTCGTTGATCAGCCAGTGCGGGCTGCTGCGTCATCGTCATCTCCCCATCGTGGTGACGGTTCGCGACCCCGCGGTCGTCGACATCTCCCGGCTGCGTCCAAGGACTGCGGCGGAGGTCTACGCGCGCGCGGTGGCCGATGGGATCGATGCAGAGCGCGGCACCGCGTTGCGCCTGCTCCGGGCCGGCGGCGTCGACGTGATCGATGCCGACGCGCGCACGCTCTCGCCACGACTGGTGAACCGCTACCTTGAGGTGAAACGCCGCGCGGCGCTCTGACGCCCGCGGTCAGGCCGACCGCACCACGCAGGTGCTGGCGATCTTGTCGTGCCACCCCTGCTTGCGCGGGTCGAACCCCGCCCAGATCAGACCGAGGAACAGCGGGATGACCGACACCACGAAGCCGAGGTAGCGGATCAGCGACCTGCCGATGTCGAGGCGTGCCCCGTTGTGCACGTTGACGACGCGCAGCCCGAGCGCCTTCTGCCCCAGCGAGGCGCCGAGCAGGGACCAGGTGAGCACCCAGTACACCCCGAGCACCACGAAGCCGAGCCACGAGCCGAGCGATCCCGTGCCCGCGCTGCACCCGTAGACATGGTCGGTACCGAAGTTGCAGCGGTAGCCCGTCCCCCACGACACGTTGAGGATCCCGCCAACGATGGCGATCGGGACCACGTCGATGAGGTAGGCCACGAACCTGATCCAGAACCCCGCGTACTGCAGGCCGGGCACGGGTCCGGCCGGGACAGCCGGCGGCGGCGCATATCCACCGGACGGCGCCGGCGGGTACGGCGGCGGCACAGCCGCTGGGGGCGGCGGCGTGCTGGCCATGGCGTCTCCTGTTGCGGGCGGTCAGCGGGGAGGTCGGGCGAACACCGCCTTGGTCTCGGCGTCGAACTGCAGGTAGTAGATGGCGATCACGGCAAGTACCACCCTGATGCCGCCCTGGAGGGGGTCGGAGAGCGAGAGGACGCCGAGCACGATGGACGCGCACTCGTACGCCAGCACCCCGTAGCGGGCCCGCCGCGAGAACCTGCCGAGCAGCATCCCGGCCCAGATGAGCAACCCCGAGACGATGACCACGACCACGCCGATGGCGATGATCAACGCCGCGCCGCCGCCACCCTTGAGGTCGAGCGCCGCTGCGAACGCCGAGCCGCCGAAGACCAGGACGCCGCCGTTGAGCACGCCCAGGCCGCCCTGGACATACGCGATGACGCGCGTCGTGCGCAGCCCCGCGGGCAGTTCCGCACGCTGGGTCGGGGCACTCGACCCCCGGCTCATGTCACCCGCGCCCATCGCGAGAGTGTAGGAGCACACGCTGCGGCGGGTGCGTCAAGGTGACGATGACCCGGTCGGCACGCGCGTGGTCGCGGGTATGAAGAGCAGCCCCACGATGACCATGGCCAGGCCGGCGCCGATGATCGTGGGCGGGGCGACGTCGACGGTGCGGAGCACCAGGAGGACGACCACGATCGCCTCGACCCCAGCGACAGCCGGCCGGGTGCCGGTGGCCCGGCGACCGACGGCGAGGCCGAGCCCGGCGAGGGCGGCGGCCACCGCGATGTAGACGAGCGCCAGCGCGGCCGCGGCGCCCCCGTCGACGGTGCCATCGCGCAGCGGGATGGAGAAGCTGCCGCCGAGGAAGACCGCGGTGAGGAGGACGAAGAGCCCGGCGAAGAACGTGTAGGCGGCCTGTGCCCAGAGCAACGACCGGCAGGCTCGCAGGCGCAGGGGCAGCGCGTGCTGGGAGATGTGGGAGGGCACCGCCGGATCCTACGCCCGGCTGCGCTGCCGCGACGCCTGGGTCACTGACCTGTCAGACGGTCGCCGGCTCCGCCTGGGGCAGCGACTCGATGAGGGCGATCACCGCCCTGGTCAGGTGCGTCGGGGTGCTCGCTCCCGCGGTGACGCCGATCTTGCTCATCCCGGCGAACCACTCGGGGCGGACCTCGTCCGCCGTGCCGACCAGGAACGCCGGCTTGCCGCCGCGCTCCTCCACCACCTGCACCAGGCGCAGGCTGTTGCTGCTCCGCCTGCTGCCGACCACCACGACGCAATCGACCTCCGTGGCCGCCAGCACCGCCGCCTCCTGGCGCTCCTGGGTGGCAAGGCAGATCTCGTTGTGCACGGCGATCTCCGGGTAGCGCTCGACGAGGCGGTCGATGATCGCCTTGGTGTCCCACATCGAGAGCGTGGTCTGGCAGGTGACCGCAAGGCGCGTCCCGGGCGGGAATTCGAGGTCGTCGACCTCCTCGATGCGCTCGACCAGGGTGGTGGCGTCCGGCGCGACGCCCAGCGCGCCGGCCGGTTCGGGGTGCCCGCGCTTGCCGATGTAGACGACGTGGTAGCCCTCACCGGTCAGCCGGCGGACCAGGTCGTGGGTCCGCGTGACGTCGCTGCAGGTCGCGTCGACGACGTTGAGTCCGCGCCGTTCCGCCTCGGCCACGACCTGCGGCGAGATGCCGTGGGCGGTGAACACCACGGTGCCCGAGTCGATCTGGTCGAGTCCCTTCATCCGATCGGGCGCGTCTACCAACGCGACCCCGTGCTCCTCGAGCTCGCGGGTGACATGCTCGTTGTGCACCAGGTAGCCGAGCATGGTGACCTTCTCGCCGTCGGCGCGTTCGGTGCCGACGCGCTTGGCGATGCGGATGGCCTCGACGACCCCGTGGCAGTACCCGCGCGGGGTGATGCGGACGACTTCCATCTCGGTCCAGTCTACGACGGGCTGGCCAACCGTCAGGCGGACGCGGCCGCATCGAGCCGGACGGCGAGAGGCCGGCGACGCGCCCTGCCGGTGAGCAGCAGCCAGCTGTACAGGGCCGCACCGATGCCGGCGCCGATGAGCAGCTTTCCCCAAGCCGGGAGCGCCGACGGCGAGACGTACGCCTCCAGGATCCCCGAGACGACGAGCAGGGAGGCCAGGCCCGCCGCCAGACCCAACGACCCCAAGGCCGCCCTGCTGAACGCCTCACCGCGGCGCAGCAACCCGGGGCGGAGGATGGAGTCGCCGATGCACAGGCCCGTCGCCCCGGCGATCACGATGATGCTGAGCTCGAGCACCCCGTGCGGGAGGATCAGCGACCAGAACGCCAGGTCGTAGCCGCCCTCGTGCACGGCGGCCGCGATGGTACCCAGCATCCAGCCGTTGGTGGCGAGGATGAACGCGGTCGGCAGGCCGGCAAGCGCGCCCCCGAGGAAGCAGACAGCGGCCACCTTGATGTTGTTGGTGATGATCACCGTGCCGAGCAGAGGCGCGCTGGGCAGCGACGACACCTGGCCGCGGGCGAGCTGATCAAAGCCCGACTGCGGGACCAGTGAGGCGCGTAGGTCGGGACGGAGGTCGACCGCCAGCCACCCCGCGACGGCCCCGACCAGCAGCAACGCGAGGCTGACCAGCACGTACCCCCGCCGCGCGCGGAAGGCTCGCGGGATCCCGACCGCGAACCAGCGCGCGAGGTCGCCGGCGCGGAAGGGCGGCGAGCGGTACAGCATCGGATGAGCACGGGCACACAGGTCGTTGAGGTAGACCACCAGGTCGGTGTGCGGGAAATCGCGACGAGCGATGGCGAGGTCGCTCGCCGCCTGCCGGTACAGCGCGCCGAAATTCTCGAGCTCGGCCGCCGGGATGTCGCGCAGGCGGCCGCGGCGGCCGCGTCTCAGCATCGCCTCGAGCGATGCCCAGCGCTCGGCGCGGGCGGCGACGAAATGCTCGAGGGTCACCACGGCCGCGCCTGCAGCTGGAGGTAGAGCCGTTCCAGGAACAGCTCAGGCGGCCACTGCCGTTCGGGCGCCGCCACCGGGACCTCCATGCGGTCGAGCAGCCGGGTGGTCATGTCGAGTGCCAGGCGAGCACGAAGCGGTGGTTCCAGTCCCGGCCGGGTGAGGAAGGTGCGGATGGCGCTGAGCTCGCGCTCGCCGAGGCGGTCCACCCCGTCGATCGCCGGCCCAGCGTCGGGGGTGCGGAGCAGCACCGGTGGCGGCGCCACCACGGCCGCCAAGGAAAGGGTGGGACGTACATGCACGACCACCGTTCCCGCGAGCAGGTCGCCGATGCGGCGCGACTGCTGATTCCAGAACATCACCACCACGCCGACGCCGGCGAGGACGTCGAGGATCCGCGCGACATTGCGCAGGAGCAGCTGGGCGGACGTGGGCGCCGCGCCGGAGACGTCGAGCACTCGCAGCTGGCCGCTCGCCTTGCCGGGGGTGCGGCCGCCGGTGCTGATCTCACAGACGGTGAAGTAGCCGACGTAGACGAACAGCGTGATGCCGCCGGCGGCGAGCCCGGCGAGCACCGAGTCCTGCACGTCGGAGGGTCGCACCGCCGCCAGCCAGGCGACGTCGACGATGAACGCGATGGCTCCCACCACCAGGAAGTCGAGGAGCTGCGCGATGAAACGGCTGCCCAGGCCGGCGATGTCGTACCCGATGGCGACGTTGTCGGAGGTGTTCACGCTGAGCACGTCGCGCTGTCCCGGGCCCACCTGCCCATCGTGTCACAGGCGTCGCGGCGGCGCAGCGCTCACCATCGCTGCGTGTCAGCGCGCGTACCATGCGGCGCAGCTGGTGGACTGGGTCGGGAGGCAGGCATGGCCGAGGTCAAGGCGGAGCTGGTCGGCAATCTCTGGAAGATCGTCACCGAGGTCGGTCAGGCGGTCGAGGAGGACGACACCCTGATGATCCTCGAGTCCATGAAGATGGAGATCCCCATCACCTCGCCCATCACCGGGACGCTCACGGAGATCCTCGTGAGGGAGGGCGACGTGGTCCAGGAGGGACAGACGGTCGCCGTCGTTGAGTGACCGCGCGGGTGGGAGGGACCGTCACGACGGTCCCTCCCGTTCACGCGTTGGTGTCAGCCGGCGGGGTCAGCTCGGTGTGCAGACGTTGCTGATCGGGCCGCTGTTGAAGTTGTTGATCCGGACCTGGGTGGCGCCACCGCCGCCGGGAACCCAGACCACGTATTTGTAGAGCGGGCCGAACTCGGCTGCCGAGCTGCCGCCGAAGTTGTTGCCCTGGCCGAAGTTGCCGCCCTCAGCGAAGCTGCAGTCTTTCAGCCTGGTGAAGTACGGGTAGAACGCCGGGGTCCCGTCGTCCGTTGGTGGCGGGTTGGTGCAGCCCGTCCCGATCCCGGGTCCGAACCGGACGCAGGCGCCGCCGAGGTCAGCCGCCTCGATGCGGGGCAGGTCCGTCTCGAAGGCGAACCGGGAATAGGCGGTGGTGTACGTCGACCCCGTCAGCGGAGCGCTGAAGTCGATGGGCGTCGGCGTCGTGGTCGGCGAGGTCAGGCTGGACGCACTGGGCCAGTAGCTCTGGTGGTACGGGACGCCATCGAAGCCCGGGGCATTGGTGTCCGTACACCCCGTCGCCGGGTACAGCAGTGCTTCCACCGATGGGAAGCAGAAGTTGTCGTCTCCGTCAGCGGCCTCCTGGTCGCCGGGCACACCCTCCTTCCCGTCGCAGCTGGCGGTGGGGGAGTTGGCGTTGATGTGGGTGCAGAAGTCGAAGTGCCCGATCTCATCCGAGAAGGCGATGTTGTAGCTGTGCGCCGCCCAGAGGACGCGGGTCTTCGGGCTGGAGGTCGAGTACATCGGATGGAAGGTGTAGTCCTTCTCGGTGCACGTCGACCCGGTGGGCGAGTAGACGATGTGGCCGAAATGATTGGCCGCGCTGGCGACCATCAGGCCCGTCTGTCCCGTGGTCAGGTCGGTGACCGTGGTCTGCAGCCCGTTGGCCGTGTCGTGCAGGTTGACGATCGCCTTGTCACCAGAGTTCAGGAAGAAGGTGTTGGGGTTGCGCGGGTTCCCCGACGTCGACGGGTCGAACTCGAGTGGGTTCGGCGGCCCCAGGGGCGAGCCGTTGAGGGTGAGGAACGCGAAGTTGATGTACTCCACTCCTCCGAGGACCTGCGACTGGCAGGTGGGGTTCATCACCTGGCCGGTGAAGGGGTTCTCCGACAGACTGTCGATGTTCAGCGCGACGCACCACTTGGTCGGGTCGCAGCTGGAACCGGCGAACTGCGGGATCCACCCGGGCGGGTAGAACTGCAGCTCCTGGAAGGCCACGCCTGGGGCAAAGTTGTTCTTGGCTGGGTCGACGATGTTCTTGTCGCTGTCAGGGGTGCACGACTTGTTGGTCTCGGGATACGAGAAGGTGTCGCACATCGCCATGCCGAACCAGAACGCGGGATGGAGCTCGAAGTCGTACCCGTTGGTCTTCGAGAACCCGCCCGCCGGCTCCGCGGGGATGGTCAGGTTGTACTGCGACCGGTTCCCCGAGCCGGGAACGTTCGAGTAGAAGAGTGTCGACGGCTCGTCGTGGCCGACGTACTTGCTGGTTCCGAAGGCGGTCTGTGGGTCCTGCACCTCGACGCACATGAGGTGCCCGGCGGCACAGCCGGGTTTGAGCCCATAGCTCTCCGCCGCTGCGGGTTTGGCAACCGTCACCAGCGTTCCGGCAGCCAGTCCGACGACCGCAACGGCGCTGAAGGTCGATCGAAGTCGATTCAAGGGATCCTCCTCCCAGTTCCATCCCAGAGCTGTCTCCAACAGCGCCGGGTCCATCTCTGTGACATCGGATGGCCGCGGCGCAGCGGAGGGCCACGCTCGCGGTCGGAGGCGGTGGAAGGAGCCATGTTTTTCCTAGGCCCGGTTGATACGGGTGGCGACTATGGCACTTTTGGGACGGGGACCGCAACGGACCTTCCGCGGTCGCGGGCAGCCCCCGCGCGGGCACCCCGCGCCCGCTGTGCCGGGAGCCCCGGAGCCTTCACACCGGGGGGATCCCATGCTTGCGCCAGGCCCGCTCACGGCGCTTCGTGGACGCCGCCTCGAGCGCGTTGCAGATGACCAGGCGGGTCTCCGCGGGGTCGATGATGTCGTCGATCATCGCCCACCCGGCTGCGACGTACGGGTCGATGGTCTCGCGCACGGTCTCGACCAGCCGGGCGCGCTCGGCCTGCGCATCCTCCGCGGCAGCGACCTGCTTGCTGAAGATGATGTCGACGGCGCCCTCGGGACCCATCACCGAGATCTCAGCACCCGGCCAGGCCACCAGCAGGTCGGGCTCATAGCCGCGCCCGCACATCACGTAGTACCCGGCGCCGTACGCCTTGCGCAGGACCACCGTGACCTTGGGGACGGTGGCCTCGCTGACCGCGTAGAGCATCTTGGCGCCGTGCCGGATGATGCCCTGCCTCTCGACCTCGGTGCCGACGACGAACCCGGGGACGTCCTGGAGGAAGACCAGCGGCAGGTTGAACGCATCACACAGGGTGATGAACCGCGCCGCCTTGTCAGCGGCGTCGATGTCCAGCGCACCGCCCTTGTGCATCGGCTGGCTGGCCACGATGCCGCAGCTGCGCCCGTCGAAGCGTGCCAGGCCGGTCACGATGTTCTTCGCCCACGCCGGCTTGATCTCGAACATGTCGCCGTCGTCGACGAGGCGCCGGATCACCGTGCGCACGTCGTACACCGCACGCGGCGACAGCGGCACCAGCGTGGCGAGGTCGTCGACGCGGCGGTCGCGCGGGTCGGTGGCGACCCGACGGGGCGGCTGGTCGCGGTTGTGCGAGGGCAGGAATGACAGGAACTCACGCACTGCTGCGATACAGGCGGCATCGTCCTGCACCTCGAGGTCGCCGACACCGCTGACGCGGCAGTGAACCTGGCTGCCGCCCATGGCGTGGTCGGTCGTCTCCTCACCGGTGGCCGCCTTGACCAGCCTGGCGCCCCCGAGGGACATGCTGCTCGTCTCCTTGACCATGGGCACGAAGTCCGCGAGGCCGGGGATGTATGCCGTACCCGCCGCGCAGGGTCCGAGAATGGCTGCCACCTGCGGGACCACCCCGCTCATCTGCACCTGCTCGTAGAAGAGCGCGCCGCTGCCGGCGAAGGTGCTGCCGGACGCCTCCTGGATGCGCGCTCCCGCGGAGTCGAGCAGCCAGATCATGGGCAGCCTGTTGAGCAGCGCCCTGGCTCGCAGTCGCGCCACCTTCTGCTCGCCGACCATCCCCATCGAGCCGGCCATGATGGTGAAGTCGTACGCGGCGCAGTAGACACGTCGCCCGTCGACCAGCCCCTCGCCGGTGACGACGCCGTCAGCGGGAGTGCGCTCGGGGTCGGTGCTCTCCACATGGAGCGAATGCTGGTGAGCGAGCAGCCCGGACTCGACGAACGTCCCCTGGTCGAACAGCAACCCGATCCGCTCACGAGCGGTGAGCTTGTTGCGGGCGTGCTGCTTGGCGACCGCCTCGTCACCGCCCATGGCGAGGGCACGGCTGCGGCGCTGCGCGAGGTCTGCGACGAGCTCGTCGCGAGTGCGCTCGTCCGCCATCAGCGCCCGCGGAAGTTCGGCGCGCGCTTCTCCAGGAACGCGCTGACGCCCTCGCGGAAGTCATCGGTGGCGGCAACGACGGTCAGCTGCGCCTGCAGGTAGCGGAGGGCGCTCTCGAAATCCAGCGAGTTGGCTGCGTAGAAGGCATCACGACCGAGGTGCATGACCAGCGGGCTCCACCCAGCGATCTCGGCGGCCCACGCGTGGGCCCGCTCGCGCACCTGCGCGGCCGGCACCACCCGGTTGACGATGCCCCACTGCAGCGCGGTCGCGGCGTCGAGGCGCACGCCGGTCATGAAGAGCTCCATGGCGCGCTTGCGGCCGAGGTTGCGCGTGACGATGGACATGATCATCATCGGCCACACACCCACCTTGATCTCCGGCGTGCCGAAGGTTGCGCTGTCGGCGCTGACGAGGAGATCGCAGCACAGCGCCAGCCCGAAGCCGCCGGCAAGGGCGTGCCCGTTGACGCAGCCCAGCAGTGGCTTGCCGAGGCGCTCGCACGCCAGGAACAGTTCGACAAAGCCGCCGTGGGAGATGTGCCGGTTCACCGGCGATGTCTCGGTGCCGAAGCTCGAGAGGTCGGCGCCCGCGCAGAACGCCTTGTCACCGGCACCGGTGAGCACGACGGCACGCACGGCAGCGTCGTCGCGTGCGTGGTGGAGCGCGGCGGTGAGGTCGCTCACCATCCGCGGGCCGAGCGGGTTGCGCTGCTCGGGGCGGTTCAGCGTGACGGTGGCGACGCCATCGTCGCCGGCTTCATACAGGACATCGTGCAGGTTCATCGCGGCAACCGTGCGCGATGCTCGGTCAGCGCGCGACGCCGATGATGCGGCCGTCGACCCAGCCCGTCCACCCGTTGGAGCAGAGCACGTGCGCCCAGGCGCCTCGCACCTCGGTGACCTGGATCGGCAGGCCTCCCCCCAGGGTCGCGACCACCGCGCCGTTGGGGTCGGGAGCCGCCCATGCCTGCATGCCCTGCGGCGGCACGGTGTGCGTCGGTGCGAACGCGCTCGAGGCCGGCTGCGACTGCGGCGCCGGCTGGCCGCTCAGCGGTGAGTAGCCACCCGCCGGCGTTGCGGTCGACGTCGAGGCCGGGCTGAAACTCGGCGTCGGCAGCGTCTGCGCCGGCTGGGCCGCCCACGGCTCCGGCCGCCTCGTCTCCTCGCTCGAGGTGGCGGTGGGGAACCCCTGGCCCAGGTCGCCACCTGATGCCAGCCCCGCGCCGGCGCCGATCCCCGAGTCGGCGAGCGTGGCGGCGCCGCTCAATCCGTCCGCCAGCACGCGGGTCTTGGTGACCTCCGCGACGGTGCGCATCAGGGCGTGCTTGCTGAAGCCGTCGACGTAGACGTGCCCGGTGATCACCGTGCCGGCCCCCGAGGCCTCGCCGGTGACCGATGCCGGACGGCCCTCGAGGAGCGATCGCAGCTTGTCCGACGCGGCGGACGACGTCGAGGTCGAGGTCACCACCACGCGGTCGGAGCCCTGGTCGAGGCGTACATCGACGGGGACAGTGCCGGCGGCACCGTGGGTCGCGGAGCGCAGGCCGAGAACGAAGTCCGCGCCGGGCTCGGACCGGTCCTCGACGAGCTGGAGGGCGGTGCCCTGGTTGCACCACCCGGTGATCGCTGTCTTGATCTCGTCAGGTGTCATCGCTGATGGCTCCCATCGTTGCTGAAAGGACTGCGCCGGCGGGGCGGACTATACGGCGCGCGCAGCGAGGACGGGCCGCGTGGTTGGGCGTCAGCGCGGGGTCACCTCGGACGACCCATGGCCGGCCGCACGTCGCTGGAACACGCCGACGGTCGCCACCGCGGCACTCCCCGCCGCGATGAGCAAGACGACCACGGCTGCCACCGTCCACCCCGGTCCCCCACGGGCCAGGAACATCGCCGCCACGAGGAGCGACAGCGGAGCAGCTGCGGCGGTGAGCAGCGTGCTCCCCGGGGTCACCCAGGTGGTGCGCAGCGACAACCCACCGGGGCGGGACAGCATCAGGGCCATGAAGAGATCGGCCGCATACACGACGGGCGACATGAATCGACCGGCCGCCGGCACGTCGCCACGCGGCACCGTGGTGAACCGATTGGGCACGCCTGCAAGCATAGGGGCCGCCGCCACCGTCAGCCCTTGGAGTGGTTGCCTCGGTCAAGGCAGAGGTTGCCGGTGCCGTCGTTGACGTCGAACTCCTCGGTGCGGCTGGGGCAGGTCTGGTTGCCGTGGATCACCTGGATGATCTGGGCATCGTGCGCGCCGGTGCAGTCCCGCTTGGTGACCCGGGTGGCGCTGAGGCTCACGCAGTCGCCGGCGCTGAAGGTCCCGTCGGTGCTCGAGCTGCTGACGATGGTGAAGCGCGAGTTGTGCGAGGCGACCACGGCGCCGACCACGCCGGCGATGACCAGCAGCGCGATGACCGCGAGCAGGATGACGAGGCGCCGGTTGCGCCATCCACGGCGAGCGCCGATGGGCGCTGGCGCGTAGCCGGCCGGGATCGGTGGTGGGGCGACGCCTGCCGGCGGCGCGGGTGGGGGCGAGGCGGGGAGCCCCGGAGACCACGGTGCGCCGCCCAGCGGTGCCGAGGACGGTCCGGGATCGGCGGCGGCGTCGGGACGGTCTGGGGGCGCCGGCGGATCGGTCATGCGCCGCTGGTGTAGATCTTGATGTGCCACACACAGCTCGGGGAAACAGTGGTGACACGCAGCTGGTAGTCACCCCCCGTCGCCATCAGGACGGTCGATCGCTCGACCCAGTCCCCGACCTCGGTTGCGGTGTCGGGACCAAGGCCACCGCCCGGTGCGATCTCCGCGACGGTCAGCACGGTGTTCATCCCAGCCTGACCCGATGCACCGACGGGACAGCTGTCGGCGATCCCGACGCCCCAGGCATTACCGGTGAGGAACCGGGTCGAGCCGGTTGGGATGACGGCGTTGCCGCCCCCGCAGAAGTCGAGCCCGGCAGCCTGTGCCTGGCCGCTGCCGGGGCCACCCGGGTCGCCGAGCTGGTGCTGTCCCGTCGGCGTGGGCGCTGGGCAGGGCACAACCCCCTGCGGGGCGCTCACCGGCGTCGCTGCGACGACCGTCGGCGTGGCAGTGCCGGCGGCGGTGGGCGAGGCGGACGCTGACGCCGAAGGGCTGGGCTGTGTCTGGTTGGAGATGGTGACGGTCTTGCCGTTGAATGCCAGGTAGCCACCGGCTCCTCCGAGGACGAAGCCGATGATCACGCCGACGAGCAGGAAGACCAGCGGGCGCCGCCGCCCCCCGCGAGGCGAGCCGTGGTTCGGGGCGTCGGGCTTGGGACGGGCCGCCGACGCCGAGGGCGGCAGCGGTGGCGCTCCGGACGGAGGTGGTCCCCCTGGCTCGTCGGGCGGCGCCATCGTGACTCCCTCACTGACGATGCTTGGCGCGGCGCAGTATGCCCGGCCGACATGGGGGTCGGCACGGTGCACGCCGAACCCAGAAACTGCACACCAGCACTATCAGGCTGTGTTACAGTGCGGCTGAGCGGTCCAGCCTCTGTCCCGTCTGTTCGGGCGTGTGGCCGTCGTGGGAGCGAACGTCATGCTGACCATCATCCTCATCGTCCTCGTCGTCCTCCTCCTGTTCGGTGGCGGGGGCTACTGGTACCGCGGTCGCGGCTGACCTCAGCGGCGACGGGCCACCCACACCTCCTCCGCGGGCCAGCGTCTCGCCCACTCGGTGGTGACGTGCCCGTACCGAGTTGTCGCGTCGGCCGCCGGGCGGAGCTCCACAAGGTCCTCCACCTCGAAGCCTGAGCCGCGCAGCAGGCGGATCCATTCGCCATACCCGAGGTGGAATTCCACCGAGTTGTCGTCGGGCCATTCGAACCGGTGCATGCCGAAGTAGTCGCGCTTGAGCGTGCGGTCGGCGGCGCCCTCGTCCACCGTGTCGGGGATGGTCAGCATCAGAAGGGTGCCATTGCCCAGGAAGATCAACCGCCCGCCTGGACGCAGCAGCCGTGCGGCCTCGGGGATCCAGCGGTAGGGATCGCACCAGATCGCGGCCCCGTACTCGCTGATCGCAAGATCGAAGCTGGCATCGGGAAACGGCACCTGCTCCGCGTTGCCGAGGAGCAGCGGGAAGTGCAGCCCATGCTCCTCCTGCAGCGCACGAGCCGTGACCAACTGGGCCTCCGACCCGTCGATGCCGACCACCCGGGCGCCGCGTCGCGCAAGCCACGCGGAGATGTACGCGGTGCCGCACCCCAGCTCGATGACGTCGAGGCCGGCGACGTCGGGGAGGATGTGCACTTCGCTGTCAGGGATGCGGAACATCCCCCAGTGGGGCTCGGACGCCCACGCCGCCCGACCACTGTCGACGTAGTCCGCCGCCTGCGCGTTCCAGTGCTCGCGGTTGCGCGCGACGTGGTCGCCGGAGATGTCGTCCATCCCGGCACTGTACTGGCACGAGGTCGACGCGGCCTCGGTGGTACCCCCGGCAGGACTCGAACCTGCGACTTACAGAGTTTAGGAAACTCCGGCTCTATCCAACTGAGCTACGGGGGCCCGGCGGGTCATTGTCGCGCGCCCGCGCCGGCCCCGCCGGTACTCGTCCGGAGTGTGTCCGCACCCTCGGGCTAGCTTCGCCGTGTGAACAACGGCGCGGTGCCACGCGCGCGGTCGCGGCGGACCGACGTGGCGTTGCTCGGAGCAGTGCTCGCGGCGTGGCTGGCGCCGTGGTCGCTGCTGACGTGGGCTGCGATGGTGTCCGGAGCACACCCCGTGGTGTCGCCGGTCGACTTCATCAACCCGATCCGTCTCGTCGCCGTGTACCGGTCCGACGGGAACACCATCGTGTGGTGGCATCTGGTGGGAGCCGGACCGCCGGCCCACGTGGAGGTCTTCGTCGGGTTCATCGTGGCCACGGTGGTGGTGGTCGCGCTTGCCCTCGGCGCGGCCGCGATCGCCTGGGCGGGTGGTGTCCCGGGGATCGGCGCCACGCAGTTGCTGTTGCCCGGCCGCCTGCAGCGAAGTTCGCGGTGGGCCACCTGGCGCGACCTGCGCGGCCTGCAGGTGCGGAGCGCACGCCCGGGCAGCCTCGTCCTCGGGCGTCGCGGCGCTCACCTCATCGCCACCCAGCCGGAGACGTCGCTGCTGGTGATCGGACCCACGCGCAGCGGCAAGACCTCAGGGCTGGTGGTTCCCAATCTGCTCGAATGGCACGGTCCGGCAATCGTCACCTCGACGAAGAGTGAGTTGGTCGACCTGACGGCGACGCACCGTCGGTCGCTGGGCCCGGTGTCTGTGTACGACCCCACCGGCGAGGTGGGCGGCGTCGTCGGGACGGTGACCTGGTCGCCGCTCGCGGGATGCGCTGCGCTCGACACCGCCTGGACCGTGGCCGCCTGGTTGTGCGCCAGTCTGCAGCAGTCCGGCGCTCGCGGCGACAACGACTGGGCTCACTGGGCGGAGTCCGGCAAGCTGCTCATCGCGCCCCTGCTGTACATCGCCGCGGCCACCGGTCACAGCATCGTCGACGTGCGCGACTGGATCCACTCCTTCGACCTCGAGACCCCGATGACGCTGCTCGGCAAGCTCGCCGACGACGATCCTCGTCGCGACGGGGACCCGGGCCGCGCCGGCTCGATGCTCACCTCCATCGACCAGCGGCCGGAGAAGGAGCGTGGCACCGTCTTCTCCACCGTGATGCGCATCTTCAGCGTCTTCAACGAACGCGCCGTCGCGGCGTCCGCGGCGACGTCACGGTTCGACCCCGACCGCCTGCTGCGCGAGCAGGGCACGCTGTACCTCTGCACGCCGCGCCAGTCGCCTGAACGCATCGCCTCGCTGTTCGTCGGCATCCTGATGACGGTGGTTACGCGCGCGTACTCGCTGGCCGCCGGCCGCCCGCGTGGCCGCCTGGATCCCGAGCTCGGCCTCTTCCTCGACGAGCTCGCCAACGTGGTGCCGATCGAGGAGCTTCCGTCGCTGGCGTCGCAGGGAGCCGGCCGGGGCGTGGTGCTGATGTCGATCGTGCAGGACCTGTCGCAGCTCCGCAGCCGCTACGGCAGCGACCGCGCCAACTCGATCCTCAACAACCACGGCTGCAAGATGGTGCTGCCCGGCATCAGCGATCCGGAGACCGCGGACACAGTGGCCAGGCTGGTGGGACGGGGCTTGTACACCGACGTGCAGGTGAGCCACGCCGCCGGCCGGGCTTCGCATTCGTACTCACTGCGGCACGACCAGATGGCGTCGCCGGACGCGCTGCGACAGCTGCCGGAGGGCACCGGGGTCGTGCTGTATCGCGGCAAGCCTCCCACGATCGTGCGGCTGCGGCCCTGGTACGCCGACAAGCGGCTCGCCGCCCGCGTCCGCGGCGACGGTCCCCGCTGAGCAAGCATCGCTCCAGCCGGCGTCGGGGAGCTCGAGCACCGGCTCACAGAGGGCGGCTCTATGCCGGAGGTATCGGCCAGGGCACTCAGGCCGAGCGGTATTCCGCGGCCGCGATCTTCATCTCGGCGACCATGGCGTCGACCGTGGACGGCATCACCCCGCGGATGCTCATCGACCGGATCTCCTCGAGGACGGTGTCGAGCGGCCGCTGTTCGCGGGCGGCCTCGTCGAGCACCGTCTCGACCCGCGATGCGGACAACTGCAGGCGTCGCTGGGCAATGGCTCGAAGGTCGCTGAGCATGTCCCCGACCGACGGGCGCGCTGCGGTCGACGTGGGCAGGCCGGTCAGCGAGCTCTTCGGCGTGGCTGACACCTCCTCCCGCCAGGGCGTCTGCCACGGTGCCACCCAGGTGAGGTCGGGCAGGGCGTTCTCGGCCGGTGACCGTCCCATCGGGGTCGCCGCGCCTGCCGCG
This sequence comes from Candidatus Dormiibacterota bacterium, assembly GCA_963850385.1. GTDB lineage: Bacteria > Chloroflexota > Dormibacteria > Aeolococcales > Aeolococcaceae > Aeolococcus. Next base: position 286,782 of record CAWKKS010000001.1, on the reverse strand, counting down.
GGTCGCGCCGCCTCGTGGGGGCTGTCGCCACCCTGCGAGCGGTCCGTCTCCGAGGTCGCCACCTCGCGCGCACCCGGTGCGGTCGGGTGCACGTCGGCCCGGCCGGCGCCATTGCCCCGCGCGGCCGGGGTGGCGGGCTGCGGCGTCGAGGCCGTGCGTGGGGCGCCGGCGGGCAGGGCGCCCGTGGCCATCGCAGTGGCGGCGAAGGAGGCTGCGTTGAGGCGGCGCACCCGGATGCTCCCCTCCCGGTTGGCTGCCATCGCCTCGAGGAGAACTGGGTCACCGAGCGAGGGATGGATGTCCGTGTACGAGAGTGCCTGCTGACCAACCGCTACGCAGGTCACGCCCCGTCCGCCGGGCGTGAAGATCTCCACCGCGTAGGCGCCGCCCCGCCGGCTGAAGTCGGCGAGTAGGTTGGGCCACTCCACCCAGTCGAGGCGGAGGTCGCTGTAGATGATCTCGCCGCGCAGCAGCGCCTCACAGACGTCGACGAGCAGCGGCTCGAGGCGGTGTGCCGTGACCACCGCCTCCGCCCAGCCCTGCACCTCGGCAAGCACACCTTCGCCGGTGCGCGCGGTGGCGCCGCTGAACGCGTGCACCTCGACCAGCGCACCGTCGCGGACGAGGACGACGGCGCCGCGGTCGCGGTCGCGGACCACCAGGCAGCCGTGCGACAACGCCGGCGCGAGCGCCTCCATCACCACCGCTCGCAGCGGTATCGCATCGAAGATGAGCTCGCCGCGCGGGAGCAGCGGGATGGGGTCGGCGAGGCGGGAGGTCTGGTGACTCGGCTGATCGCTCATGCGCGCCTCTTGCTGAAAGTGCCGACGGTCTGACGGTAGGGTACGGCGCAGCGCGGGTGGGACGTCGGCCGCGACGATGCCGCACCGAGAGCGCCGGGGAGACCCCCTGGCCGGCCTGCCGCCGTGCGGACCGGCACTCCATGCGAGCGTGCGCCACTACACTCGGTCTCGAGATGCCCGAGAAGGAGAAAGGCGCCGTCGCCGGGGCCATCACCGTCGCCGATGTCATGGTCGCGAACGTTCTGGTGGTGCACGCCGGTGACAGCGTGGACGATGCCGTCGCGCTGATCGTCGACAGCCGCATCACCGGCGTCCCGGTGGTGGACGACGACAATCACATCCTCGGCATCGTCGCCGAGTTCAGACGTTCTCAGCAAGCCGGGTCGCACCGTCGATGAGGTGATGACCCGCGACGTGATCACCACGCACGAGCACGCCACCCTCGACGCCGCGGCGGAGATCATGCTGACGCGGCGGATTCGGCGCCTCCCGGTGGCGCGCGATGGCAAGCTGGTCGGCATCCTCACCCGGGCCGACCTGCTGCGCCACGTTCGTCACACCCACTGGACCTGTGACTGGTGCGGCACGACCGTCCTCGGGCTCCGCCACCCCAACGCCTGCCCAGAGTGTGGCGGTGAATCGTGGACCTTCGAGGCAGTGCCGCGCTGATGGCGGCGACCGAGACGGCCGGCGGGCGCCTCGCCGCCGCAACCAAGGGTGGCCTCGAGGGTGTGGTCGCCGGGCGCAGCGCGCTGTGTGACATCGACGGTCGTACCGGCCGCCTTCTCTACGCGGGGTACGACATCGTCGACCTGGCTCGTGCATCGAGCTTCGAGGAGACGTGCTGGCTGCTCTGGCACGGGGAGCTGCCCACTGCCGACGAGCTCAACGGGCTGCGCCGCGACCTCGGCGAGAGCATGGAACCGCGCGCCGCGGTGTGGGATATCGCCGCCGACGCGCCGGAGAGTGCGGATCGCATGGACCTGTTGCGCAGCCAGGTGTCGCTGATCGGGATGTCCGATCCCGACGTGGCATCAAATGCCGACGACGCCAACCGTGCCAAGGCCACGCGCCTGGTCGCGCAGTCGCCGGCCCTCATCGCCACCAGTGAGCGCATCAGTGCCGGTCATGCGCCTGCCACGGCCGAGCCCGACCGCGGGATCGCCTGGAATTTCCTGCACCTGCTCCACGATGGTGAGCCGGACCCCGCCGACGTGCGCGCCTTCGACGTCTGCCTGATCCTTCATGCCGAACACGGCATGAACGCGTCGACGTTTGCGGCGCGGGTGACCGCAGCCACCCTCAGCGACATGCACTCCGCTGTGGTCAGCGCCATCGGCACGCTCAAGGGCCCGCTGCATGGGGGCGCCAACGAGAGGGTCATGGACCTGCTCCGCGACCTACCCGACGTCGCCGGTACGCGCGCCCACGTCGAGGCCATGCTCGCCGCCAAGAGACGCATCATGGGCTTTGGTCACCGGGTGTACCGCACCGAGGATCCCCGTGCCACCATCCTGCGCGACTTCAGTCGCGACCTCGGCGTCCAGCACGGCGAGTCCACCTGGTACGAGTTGACGGTGGCGGTGGAGCAGGCGGTGCATGAGACCAAGGGGCTCTACCCCAACGTCGACCTCTACTCAGGATCCGTCTACACCTCGCTGGGAATCCCCCAGCGCCTGTTCACGCCGATCTTCGCCATGTCGCGCATGGCCGGTTGGACGGCCAACATCATGGAGCAGCACCGCGACAACCGCCTGATCCGCCCCGACAGTGACTACGTCGGCCCACCGCCCCGTGACTACGTCACCATCGCCGAGCGCTGACGTGCCCACAGTTGCAGAGTGCGCATCTCGCCCTTGACCTCGGCAACGATGCTGCCCACCGGCGCGAACCCGCACGCGACGGCGACAGACTCGGAGGCGACGTTGCCGGGCAGGGTGGTCAGCTCGAGGCGCTGGATGTCTGACGTCGCCAGCGTCCACCCGCACAGCAGCTCCACGGCGCGCCGGGCGACGCCACGACCGCGTGCCTGCTCGAGCAGCCAGTACCCCACCTCCGCCTCGCCCCGGGCGTTGATCCACACGGTGACCATCCCGACCGGTGTGAGGCCCGCGACACACACCTGCATCCGAACGGCCCTCGCGCTCCCCGCCCAACCAGCCACCACCAGCCCCGCGTCCAGGAGCGTCATCCCCTGCGGCACCTGCGTCCAGCGCGTGATCTCCGGGTCATGCGACGCGGCGACGAGGAGTGCGGGAACGCTCGCATCGAGCGGTCGCAGCGTCACCTCGGCCTCGCTGAGGATGGGCGGCGCGGCGAGCGCCGCGGTCACCGCCGGGTGGGCGAGTGGAAGTGGTCGGAGATCTGCTGCCAGCTGGCCGCGTTGGCTCCGCCCGGCAGCGGGGTGTTGCCGTCGAAGTAGTGCACCGCGCCGGTCTCGGTGTTGCGGTACTCGCCGGCGCTGACGATGGTGCCGGCGGTGAAGCGGACGCCGGTGGATGACGGAGACCCCGGCTCGCTGTGCCGCACCGCGCCCCGGCGCTGGTCGGGGTGGTGGTGATCCGACAGCTGCTGCCAGCTCGCCGAATTCGCCCCACCGGGCAGCGGCGTGGCGCCGTCGAAATACCGGGTGGCGCCGGTCTGCACGTTGCGGTACTCGCCGGCGCTGACCACCGTTCCCGCCGGGAAGCGCACCCCCGCGGAGGATGGCCGGTCCGGTTCGCTGCGGAGAGCCGGACGGGTGCGACCGGTGTTGGGGTGGTGATGGTCGGAGATCTGTTCCCACGCGGCCGAGTTGACCCCGCCGGGAATCGGCGAGCTGCCGTCGAAATACCGTGTGGCCCCGGTCTCGACGTTGCGGTACTCACCCGGGCTGACGATCATCCCGGGGCGGAAGCGCACGCCTCGTTCAGCCATGGTTGTGTCCCATGGGACAGATCCTACGCCTGCATCGGGCTCCACGCAGGCGATGAGGTGGGGTAGAACTTGTCCCCGTGTGCGCAGCACCGCGTCAGTCCCCGACCCTCCACGGCGACGTGGTGCTGCTGCGTCCCATGGTCTTGGCCGACGGCCCCCGGCTCGTCGAGATCCTCGCCCAGCCGGAGGTGGCGCGGTGGTGGGGCGACTATGACGCGGAGAGGGTTCGGGCAGAGTTGCTGGAACCGGACGACGGGACCGTGGTGTACGCCGTCGAGGCCGACAACCAGGTGATCGGGCTCATCCAGTACGTCGAGGAGAACACACCTGACTATCGCAGCGCCGGCATCGACATCTCGCTGCATCCGGGCTGGCACCACCGCGGTCTCGGCGCCGATGCGTTGCGGACCCTGGCGCGACACCTGTTCGACGAGCGCGGCCATCACCGGCTCACCATCGACCCGTCGGCGGACAATGAGGCTGCGATCCGTTCGTACGCCAGCGTGGGTTTCCGCCCCGTCGGCGTGATGCGTCGCTACTGGCGCGGCCCGGATGGAAGCTGGCGCGACGGGCTGCTCATGGACCTGCTCGCCGGCGAGCTCACCTAGCCCGCGTCAGCGCGCGGTGACCGCGTCGAGCTCCTCGTAGAGCGCGGTGTACCGCCCCGCGACGACCTCGATGCCGCAGAAGGCACGCAGCTCATGGACATTCTCAGTGGCCCAGCGCCGCTCCTTCTCGTGGTCCACGAGCACAGTGACAGCCTCGTCGACGGCACGCTCGAGGATGTCATCCGGGAGGCGGTGGAGCGGCCCGAGTGCACCGTCCAACCTGCCGAGACGGCTGGCGTCACCGAGGGAGATGTAGTGGGGCAGGTGGTCGCGCAGGTAGCGCTGGAACACCGGGTACTCGAACACCGCGAGCGGCAGCTGCGCCCACACCGCTTCGATTGCCTGGTTGCCGAAGCCCTCGTGCTCGGGGGGGTAGCAGACGACGTCCACGGCCTGGTAGGTGCTGTAGAACGGGTAATGATCGGTGTCGTCCGGGCTGTGGCGGCGGTCCGGGACGACGATGTTCCCACCGAAGGCGAGCGTCACCCGTAGCTTGGTCGCGTACGCGACCAGCCGGTCGAAGTACTCGCGGTTGTCCTCGAGATCCTCGCCCTGTGGCAGCAAGAGCACGACGCGACTGTCAGGGCCGAACCGGCGGCGACGATGGCCGACCCCGCCGGCAGCGTCGACCAGTCGCGCGCGGTGTGCCTGCAGCCCGGCAACGAGCTGGATGGCGAGCTCGATCGACTTGTTGATGGCGACGCGGGCGGGCATCGCGACCACCAGGTCGTCCGCGGCGATCGGCCGTCGCTGGCCGGCCAGGATGTCAAGGCGGCCACGGAAGCTGGCGTCATCGATCAGCTCCACGGCGCGGTCGAAGTCGAAGCCGTCGGGGATCACGGTGGCGTCGATGTGCTTGCGCTCGCGCAGAGCGTCGCCGGCGATGGGGTTGATGACGGTATGGCGCGCGTTCGGCAGTGTCGGGCACATGACCCGCTCCATCAGCTGCCGGACCGGCTCGAACGGGGTGGTGAAGTTCCTTGCGTTCGGGCCCTCCCAGTACAGGTCGTGGTGCTGCATGAGGAACCCGATGTCCGGCCTGTCGACGGCGAGGGCATGGATCGCGACGGTGGCAGGCAGGTTGTACGGCAGGGACATGATGTTGCGGACATGCACCAGCGTGATGCCGTTGGCATCGATGTAGCGCTCAACCGGCCTGCGGATCGCCTCGGCCTGCGCCCTGATCTCCTCGACGAGCGCGACGCCTGCTGCGTTCAGCGCCGAGCTGTCGCTGTCAGCAATGGTGCTCGTGAAGATGCGCTGTCGCAGGCTCACCGCGTCCCCTGATTGATACGCAAGCTCGTCGAGTCGGAGGCCACCGGCGCCGTCGGGGACGTCAGACGCGCACGGGCGGACGGTCCAGCCTCGCCTGCGCAGCTCCCCGGTCAGCTCCTGCGACTGCAGGGAGACGCCGTCGGTACCGAAGAGCTTGTAGTGGACCTCCAGGGTCGCGCCGGGCACGTCACGCCCGCGCGTAGGAATGCAGCCCGGCGATCCAGAGGTTGACCGCGTAGAGGTCCGCGAAGATGGCCACCAGCCCGATCACCGTGATCAGCGCTGCCCGGGTCTCGCGCCACCCATACGTCACCCGCGCGTGCAGGTAGATGGCGAACACCACCCAGACGATGAAGCTGAACGTCTCCTTGGGATCCCATCCCCAGTAGCGGCCCCACGCGTGCTCGCCCCAGACGGCTCCCATCATCACCCCGAAGGTCCAGACGGGGAAGCCGATCATCACGAACCGGAAGCTCCACGAGTCCAGGGTGGTCGCCGCCGGCAGGTGTCGGGTCGAGCCGGCCAGGAACGACATGAACCCATTGCCGCCGCCGCCCCCGACCATGACCGCTGCTCCTCCACCTCCGGCGGTGACCGCGCCTCGCGGCGCGCCTCCCGCGGTGGCCAGGACGTAGCCGTCGGCCCAGCGGCGGGCCAGGAAGAACATCGCGAAGAAGCTCGAGAAGACGAGCAGGCCCGACGCGGTAGCCATTGAGGTGACGTGGATGGTCAGCCAGTAGCTGTGCAGCGCCGGCACCAGGTTCCCGGGTGGCACGTAGAGCATGTAGGCCACCGACATCAGCCCCACGGTCAGGATCATCGCGGGAACGCCCAGCAATCGCTGCCCGGACCGCAACGACACCACCAGGAAGACGGTGGCGACCACGAATGAGATCCCGGTCGAGTACTCGTAGATGTTGCCGAGCGGCCAGTGCCCCGACTCGAACGCCCGGGTGAGTATCGAGACCAGGTGGAAGGGCCAAGCCAGGGCGACGAGGCCGAGAGCGGTGCCGGCGACACGCCTGCGTCGGAAGGGGATGTACAGGAAGAACCCGACGAGCGCCGCGACGTACAGGGCGACAGCCACGCCGAACAGCGTCAGCGACAGCGGGGTGTCGTTCATCGCGTCAGCGCCTCCTCGCGGACGGGATGGGGTGGTGGCTCCTCGACGGGGGAGGCGGCCGCCCCGGCAGGTCGCAGGATAGACGTGCGACGCCTGCGCCTGCGTTCCAGGAAGGGACGCAGGTAGAGCTTGGTGAGCAGACCGACCATGGTGAGGATGAAGGCCGAGTACACCAGCGGTACTCCGTTGTCCATCTTGACGTGGAACAGCGAGAACTGACGCAGGTCCGGGAAGGAGATGGTGAAGTTGGCGGTTCCGCCGTTGGCGCCCGGCAGCGCCAGCGTCGTGGTGTGGTGGAGCGGCACCGCGAATGCCGCGGCGCCGCTGTAGTAGGGCGTCATCGCGCCGGTGTCGAGGGTGAAGACGTCCTGCGAGGCGCCACTGTCGAGGCCGAGATCGCCGACGAAGAGTTGCACCTCGAGCACCGGGTTGTTGGCGGCCGCCGTCCCCGGTGCATAGGCGAAGTTGAGCCCATTGGACGCGCCCCCGACCTGGGGCAGCGCCTGGGCGTCAGGGTAGAGCACCAGCTTGGCGCCGATCTGCACCGGCTTCGACTGCCCGGGAAGGGTGTAGTTGAAGGCCGGGACCTTGAGAACCCCGGTCGAAGCGGCCTTGTTGTCGCTGATCATCTGGACGTTGCTGTCGCTGACAACCTCGCCCGATGGGTTGCGCACCACCATGCGCGGCGCCCATCCGTAATCCTGCTGGTAGAAGTCGACGCCGCTGTATCCCAGGTACTCGTTGACCCGCACGTCCTGGGTGCGCACCGGCCTGCCGCCGTCATAAACGGTCATGGTGCTGACGAAGTCCGAGGGCATGCCGTTGCTCTGCAGGGGGGCCGCGAACTTGTTGAGCTGGACCTCGTAGCCGCTGTGGTGACCGTTGAACAGCATGCCCTCCTGCAGGGTGTCGTAGCTTGCCCGCGTCTCCGCGACGCGCTGACCCTCGGTGATGGTCATGATCCCGTCGAAGCCTGTCGCCTTGCCCCAGACGACCGCGACGACGAGCAGAAAGAACGAGGTGTGGAAGAGCCAGCTGCCCCACTCCCCCCAGTACTGCGGGGTGCGCGGGTAGCCGCGGATGGTGCGCATCACCAGCGCTCGTCCGCGGTTCACCACGCACCACAGAAGTGCGATGTACAGGCTGCCGAGCAGTGCATAGAAGAGGGGCGAGACGAAGACCGACGTGAGCGGCAGGCCGAGGTGGGTGGCCAGGTTGTTGAGGTTCTGGTGGGCAGCCAGGAACTCGTTCACCTTCTGCGCGGCGGAGGTGAAATCCTGGGGGACGAAGGTCCCGATGAGCACGATGGCCAGGATCCCGATGAGGAAGTAGATTGCCGTCCGCATCCGCGTGTACTGGTGCCAGAAGCGCCCGAAGAGCTCGCCGGGCGAGCGTCGCGGACTTCGCGCAGCTGGGCGGCCGGACCGGGCCGGCCGGGTCACGGTGGCCATGCTCAGGTTCCCCTGGCCAGCAGCGAGTCGAGGAGTGCGGGGATGTCGGCGACCGTGCCCAGCTCACGCAGTCGGATGGTGCCGCCGGCATCGACGACCAGCGTCGTCGGCGGGCCGTCGACGCTGAAGCTGGCGGCGTCATCCGACGCGGGGTCGAACAGGCTCGGGTAGCTGACCCTGAACTCATGCACGTAGGCCGTGGCATTGGCCGAGTCGTCACGGATGTCGACGCCCAGGAACTGGACCCCCCGGGGGGCGTACCGGCTGACCAGGGCGTTCAGGTCGCCCTGCTCCTGGCGGCACGGGCCACACCAGGACGCCCAGAAGTCGAGCACCACCGGGTGGCCGCGCATCGCCGTCAGGTCGATGTGCCCACCACTCAGCGAGCTGCCGGTCAGCGGCGGGGCGGGTTGGGCTGTACGGGAGTCGGGCTGCACACGGGTGGAAACATCCGGCTGCAGGCTGCAACCGCTGACGAGGAGCGCGGTGATGAGCGCAGTGGCGCCGAGCGCGGCCACGCGGCATGGGTGCTTGGGCATGGGCATGGGGAGAGCGCGCGAGCTCGGCGCGCAGGGTACTACCGGGACCGCGACCGACGCCGTCCGCGGGATGGCGCGACGGCGGGAAAACGCGGTACATCGAGCCTAAGGTGGGATCACTGCGGTCACCGCCCGGCCCGCAACCGGTCACCGGTCCGTTCAATCCACAGGAGGAGATCGCGATGTCCGAGACCGAGCACGGCGCTCCGAGCAACGCCGACCTGGAAGAGCCCGGGGACAGGGACGAGGACAAGGGCAACATGTCGGAGGGCAACCGGCCGGCCGGCGGTGACAAGGCGGCGCATGCCGGCTCGGTGGGCCAGCACCCTGACAAGATGCGAGAGCAGGGGACCGTCGACCCTGACAAGCCCGATCCCTCCGGTGGCCCGCCGGGCTGACGACCAGGCGGCGCGGCGCCGGGGGTCGGCGATACTGAGCGGAATGCGTCGACGCCCAGTGATGACCGTCGCCGCCCCCGGCGCGCTTGCCGCTGACCGGCCAGGGCGACATCCCATCAACGACGCCAGGGTTGCGCAACCAGCTTGAACGGCGAGCCTCATGCCGTGCTCACCGGAACGGCCGGCTTCCTGCCCATGCTCGGCCACGCGTTCGGCAGGCGATACGACCTGCCGGTGCCGCTGTGGCTCTTCGTCGGCGGAGGTGGCGCCGTCGTCTTCCTCTCGTTCCTCGTGGTGCTGCGCCGGGCCGTGGCCCCGGCGACCGGGGCTGAGGCGCGGCTGGCCGACCGGGTCGGCCTGCGGCGCCCGGCGCGAGCGCGGGCGGCTGTCGCCGGGCTCGTCGCCGTGGGTCTGGCGGTGTGCGGCTGGGCGGGCTCCCAGTCCGTCGCGGAGAACATCCTGCCCTCGTTCTTCTGGCTCGCCGTGTGGATTGCCGTGCCGATCAGCTGCGGGCTCGTCGGCGACTGGACCAAGCCTGTCAACCCGTTCGCAGCCCTGGCCCGGGCGTGCGATCGGCCGGGGCTGCGCGCCACGCTCCTCGGTGACGACGCGGTTGTCGCCTGGCCGCGGTGGCTGGGCTGGTGGCCGGCCGCGGCTCTCTTCTTCACGGTTGCCTGCGGAGAGCTCATCTACAACGGCACCGCCACGCTGCCCGCCTTCACCGCGTGGGGAATTGCGCTGTACGGGCTGCTCAACGTTGTCGCGGCCACGCTCTTCGGCGCCCGCGCCTGGACGGAGCGTGGCGAGCTGTTCTCGGTGCTCTTCTCGACCTGGGGCCGGTTGGGATGGTTCCGGTTCGGGACCGACGGTCCGCGCGGCTGGGGCGGTGGGCTGCGAGCGCCATTCGACGCGCACATCAGCCGCGTCACCTTCGTGCTGCTGCTCCTGGTGTCGGTGTCATTCGACGGCCTGCTGTCCACGCCGGCCTGGAAGACGTTGCGCACCCAGATCGCTGTCACCGGACCAGCGTTCGAGGTGTGCGAGACGGCCGCCTTCGCGCTCCTGGTGCTCGTCGCCTGGGGGCTGTTCGGTGGATTCGCCGCTCTGGTCAGGCGCTTCGGCGAGGTGCGGCGCTCCACGGTCCAGGTGCTCGCCGGGTTGGTGCCGTCCCTGCTGCCAATTGCCTTTGGGTACCTGGTGGCTCACAACGCCGAGTACCTGGCCATCAACGGCCAGCTCTTCATCCCCCTGCTCGGCAACCCCGCGGGCATCGCCGGTGTCAGGTTGCTGCCGTCGCCTTTCAACGACAGCTACGAGATCAACCCCAACCTGCTGCCGTCGTCCGTGGTCTGGTACATCCAGGTGGCGCTGATCATCCTCGTGCACATCGCGGCAGTGATCGTCGCGCACCGTTACCTGTCGCGCGCCGCGAGCGGCCATGCCCGGGCTCAGGCGGGCGAGTGGCCGTGGATCGTGGCGATGGTCGGGTACACGATGACGTCGCTCTGGCTGCTCGCTCAGCCCCTGGTGCAGGAGACCTCGTCGGCGGCCGTGAGGGTCACGGCCGCCCCACTGAGCATCCTCCTGCGATGACGCAGAACGCGCCCGCTCGACCTGTACGACCCGCGGCTGCAGATCACAGAGCGGTTCCGCGGCCGCGCGTCACCATCGCCGCGCCGCACTGATCCCTTCCACCGCCATCTCCGCCGCGTGCAATGGCACGCGCACGGCCGTGCCCTCGACGGCGACCGCGGCCGCCAACCCGGGGCCCGCGCTGAAAGCACTGACAGACCAGCGTGATCGTTCGTCGGGCGGATGATCGGCGCCACCCAGGCCGGTGCCCCGGGCCTTGAGATAGGCCTCGTGCCTGGTCCACATCGCGAAGAAGGCCGCGGGCCGCGCCGCCGGCGACAGCTGGTCGAGCTGGCGACGCTGGTCGGCGGTGAAGTAACGACGCGCGACACCGGCGATGTCGACGTCCTCTCGAACGCGCTCGACGTCGACGCCGACCTCACGCGCAACGGCCACGGCGTACACCGCGATGGACCCGCAGTGGGACATGTTGAAGCGGAGCCTCGCCTCCGCTGCGACGCTCGGCTTGCCCGCGACGGACCGGCTCAGCCGCAGGGCACGTGGGTCTGCGCCGAGATAGCCGGCGAGCAGCATGCGCAACCACCCCTGCGCGGCCACGTAGCGCAGGCGGTCGGCGGCGTCGCGCCGGCGCGCGGCCGCCGTTCGCTCGTCTGCCGACAAGCTGGCCGCGAACCGACCCGCCAGCGGGGCCGGCACATCCAGCGTCGCCCGCCACAACTCGACCTCGTTGGGGGACGGCCACGGGCGCGTGCCTGGCGACATGACCCGATGCACCGCGTCCTCCGTGATCTCTGGGGACACAATCTACGTCACCCCATGGACACCGAACGCGACGCGCTGGACCCAGGCGATGTGACCGTGGTGGTGGCCTTGGAGAACGAGGCGCGGCCGGTGCGGCGCCTGGTGCCACAGGTCCGGCTGGTGCGCTGCGGCATCGGGCTGGTCGAGATGATCGAGCCGCCGGCCACGACGGTGGCCTTCAGCGTCGGGCTGGCGGGGGGGCTCGCTCCGCACCTGCAGACCGGCACGGTGGTGATCCCGGCGGAGGTTGCGCGCGAGGACGGTGTCATGCGGTCGTGCGACCTCGCCTGGAGCCGCGCCCTCGAGCGCGCCGCGATCCGCCTCGGGTACCCCACGGTCACCCTGCCCCTGCTCTCGGCCGGCGCCCCGGTCACCCACGTCGCCCGGGCCACCTGGTTCGCGCGTGGGTTCGCCGCGGTCGACATGGAGACGGCGCTGCTCGCCGGGAGGGTGGCGCGGGTCGCCGCGGTCCGCGTGATCCTGGACACGCCCGCGCACGAGCTCTCACCAGCGTGGGTCAACCCCCGTCGGGCGCTGGCCGACCCGCGCAACTGGCGCGAGGCGACATGGTTGGCCCGGTGGGCGCCGGCCTGCACGCGGCGTGCCGCCCGGGTGGTCGCCGCGGCATTGGAGGATGGCGGCGCGGCGTAGCCAGGGGCGGCGCAGACCACCAAGCGGCTCCACGGCACCGCCCCCGGACACACCACGACCGCCGGATGCGTGATGCGTCCGGCGGCCGTGGTCGCGTGGGTCGATCGCGGATCAGTAGTAGTGGCGGCGCCCACCGATCTCGCGGCCGGCCATGCCCATGAGTGCCAGGATCGCTCCGATCACCACCAGGATGATCCCGATCGTCCACAGGATCGGGATGGCGGCGACAAAGCCGATGACCAACAGGATGATCCCCAGGACGATCATGCTTGCCCTCCTACGTGTGCGATTGTCGTGGTCCCCTTCGGCCGTGTGACCGAAGTTATGACACCGACGGTATCACTTATTCTCCCTTAATTACAGGCTCGGCCGCTTGGTCGCGTGGCCAGGCGCCGGGGCGGTCCCGACGCACCGGGCTGTGCCCCTGACCCGGCTCAGCCAGGGAGCGCGCGACGCAGTGCCGCCAGCGCGGCCCCCGCGGCGACGAGTGCCACCAGCACGATGCCGAGCCAGCGTATGTAGAGCGAGGCGTCGCGGTACACCGGGGGCGCCGGCAGCGCCTGCAGGTGGTGCACGAACAGCCCACGATCCGTCGCCGCGTAGAGCGCCGCCGCCGCGGGGTCGGTTGCCAGGCCGAGCACGCTGCCCGGGAGGCCCGGGTCCGCGCGGATCCAGTCGGCGCCCCCGTCCTCGGTGACGAGCACGCCGTACCCGTCGGTGCCGATGTACACGGCGTCGCTCAGGGGTCGCGTGTCGAACGCCGCCACCGACGTCACCCGTGGCGCGCCGGCGAACCCTCCCGCGGGCAGCGGGATGAACGATGTCGCCCACCGTCCTGTCGCCGTCCGCCGCCACACGTGGTTGTCGCTGCCCACGGCCACGACCACGCCGGGCGTGGATGCCGGGGCGGCGATCAGCCCGGCGCCGGCGCCGAGATAGGGTGCGGCCGGGTCGCGGCTGGCCGCAGTGCCGTTGTGCCTCACCTCCACCCGGCCGTCGACGATCGTCCAGTCGCGGGGCGCCGGGAGCTCCCGGGCATCGGCCGGGGGTCCGCTGCGCATGAAGGTGCGGCCATGGTCGGTGGAGACGTAGGCGGCGGTCGACGTGGTCACGATCAGCAGGGAACCGGAGACGTTCACCGACGCAACCCGCTGCCCGGCGAAGCCCAGCGGCTGCCACCAGGGCTCAGCGGCATGCGCCGCGCGTGGCGCCACCAGCCCGACCAGCCCGGCCAGCAGAGCCAGCACCCACACCGCCCGGCGGCGCTCAGTAGCCATACAGCCCGGGGGTGACGCCCACTGTCACCGCCACGTCGGCGACGGCGTGGATGATGATCGCCGGCCACAGTGAGCCGGTGCGCTGCGTGACCCAGCCCAGCACCCAGCCGAGCGCGATCGTGGCCGGCACAAACGCTGCTCCGGGTCCCTGGTACTGAACCGCGATGTGGGCCAGCCCGAAGAATGCGGCCTGGGCGAGGTTGGCGGCCCACGCTGGGGCGACCCGGTCGAGAGCACCCAGGAGGAGGCCGCGGAACTGCAGCTCCTGGGCGAAGGCCTGGAGGACCGACGCAGGCCCCTGCAAGGGCAGGTCGCGGGCCAGCGCGACGGGGGCGATCCCCTCGCGCCCCAGCAGCGTCGCCGGCAGCAACATCACCACCGCGATGAGGACGACGATGCCGCAGGTGGTGGCGATCACCGCCGGCCGACCGAACCTGCGCAGGCGCAACAGCGGGCGCACGTCGATCGACGTGAGGCGGACGGCTGCATAGGCCACGCCGGCGGTGAGCACCGCCTCGGCCGCGGACGCGATCAGTACCTCTGTGTTGAAGTCGAACCGGCTGCCCGCGAGGTCGTCAATCCACTGCGGACCCCCGGCGAACACGCTGAACGACGCGGTCGTCGCCGCCACGGCGAGCAGCACCGGTCGCGCCGCCGCCAGCCGGGCGCTCAGCAGTGAAACCAGCGCCAGCAGCACCGCGACGGCGCTGAGCCGCACCACGAAGGGGTCGACGCCGGCCGGGTCGCTGAACAGCCGCGGCGCAAGCAGCGTGAAACCCAGCGCGCCGGACGCGGCGAGCATGGCGACCGAGGCGGGCCACCAGGCGCGGCGCTTCAAGGGAACAGCGGTCATCGCCGTGTGTATAACGGCTGCGGGCGCAAGGACGGGGTCGCTACGCTGGAGCGATGGCGGCGCCACGCGACGCGAGCATCGAGGCCAACGGGCTCAGGTTCGAACTCGCTGGTGGCCGGCCCCGAGGACGGCGAAGCCGTCATCCTGCTGCACGGCTACCCGCAGAGCGCGGCCTCGTGGCGGGAGACGATGGACTGGCTCGCAGCACGCGGCTACCGCTCCATCGCCCCCAACCTGCGCGGCTACAGCCCCGGTGCCAACCCCAGTGCGGCGGCCGACTACGCCATGTCCACGTTGGTCGCCGACGTCGCCGGCATCGCCGATGCGCAGGGCGTGGGGCGCTTCCATCTGGTCGGCCACGACTGGGGCGGCGCGCTGGCCTGGGCGGTGGCGGAGACACATCCGCAACGGTTGCTGAGCCTCACCGTCATCTCCACACCGCACGGCGCGGCGATGCTCGAAGCGCTGCGCAGCTCGACCCAGTCCCTGCGCAGCATCTACATGGCTTTCTTCCGAGTCCCGCGGTTGCCGGAGCTGGTGCTGCAGACCGCCAACTACGCGCAGATGGGTATCAGCCTGCGTGCCACCGGCCTGCCCGCGGCCTCATGGCGGCGCGACCGGCAGCAGCTCCAGCGGGTCGGGATGCGAGGCCCGCTCAACTGGTACCGCGGTGCCACCAAGGGCATGCGCCCGCGTCGCGTCACGGTGCCCACCCTGTACATCTGGGGACGTCGTGACCCATTCCTCGGTCGCAAGGCTGCCGAGGCGACCGCCAAGTACGTGACCGGGCCATACCGCTTCGAGGAGTTGAAGGCAGGTCATTGGATCGTCGACCGTAATGCCGCCGACCTGCAGCGCCTGCTCGGCGAGCACCTCGAGGACTTCGGCGCGCCCCGCGAGGAATCGCCGGCGCCGATGGCCAAGCGCCCCCGCAAGGGGACGGCGAAACCAACGTCGAAGGCAGCGACCAAACCAGCGCGGCGCACGCCGAGAAAGCGGCCCTCGAGCGCGCCCTGACCATTGCCTCTGTCCCCGACGGCAGGGACGGCCCGCGCGAGCGCGATCAGCGAACCGGCGCCCGCCGCGACCGGTACAGGGCAATGGCGGCGGCGATGACGCCGATCACCGCGGCGGCGCCGACGGTGCGCTCCCAGTGCGTCGGCCTGGCCACCACCGCGACCAGGGCGGCGACGATGCAGACGGCGATGACGACCCAGGCGACGATGGCGGTCCTGCTCATCACCGCAGCTTAGTCGCCCGGTCTCCGCGGCCGCGTCCGCGAGCCCTGTTAGGCTTGCGGCGCTGATGAGCGTCACCATCCTGGTGGGCGGACAGTGGGGCGACGAGGGCAAGGGAAAGGTCATCGACCTCCTCGCCGATCGCGTCGACATGGTGGTGCGCTCGCAGGGTGGCAACAACGCGGGACACACGGTGGTCGTGGGGGATCGGGAGTACAAGTTCCACCTGATCCCCAGCGGCATCCTCAACCCGTCGGCAACATGTGTGATCGGCCATGGTGTGGTCGTGGACCCCAAGGTGTTCCTTGAGGAGGTCGATCACCTCCATGCCGACGGGGTGAGCACAGAGAACCTGGTGATCAGTGAGCGCGCTCACATGGTGATGCCCTACCACCCCGAGCTCGACCGGCTCGGGGAGGTACAGCGCGGCGACGACCGACTGGGCACAACCGCGCGCGGCATCGGGCCCGCGTACGAGGACAAGGTTCGGCGCATCGGCTTTCGCATCGGCGACCTGCAGAAACCGGCGTTCCTGGAGAAGAAGCTGCGCTTCGTGCTGCGGCTGAAGAACGATGTGCTCACCAGGCTCTACGGCGCCGAGCCGTTCGATGAGCGCGCCATCCTCGACGAGTACCTCGGGTACGCGCAGCGCCTCGACCCGATGATCCGCGATGTCCACCCGATGATCCGCGATGCGGTGGCCAGCGGCGACCGCATCCTCCTCGAGGGCGCCCAGGGGGTGATGCTCGACATCGACCTCGGCACCTATCCGTATGTCACCTCGTCTGCGCCGACAGCCGCCGGCGCCTGCACCGGCAGCGGCATCCCACCCTCGAAGATCGACAAGACGATCGGAGTCTTCAAGGCGTACACGACACGCGTCGGGTACGGGCCCTTCCCGACTGAGCTCACCGACACGCTCGGTGAACGCATCCGCGAGATCGGCGCCGAGTTCGGCACCACCACCGGGCGGGCGCGCCGGGTCGGATGGTTCGACGCCGCCGTGGCCCGCTACGCTGTCGACACCAACGGCATCGATTCGATCGTGTTGACCAAGGTCGACGTGCTCGACGAGATCCCCACGCTGCGCATCTGCACCGGCTACGAGTGGCGCGGTGAGTTCTGGGATCACCCGATGGCCAACATCTCGCACCTCAAGCACTGCGAGCCGGTGTACGAGGAGATGCCGGGCTGGCTGCAGCCCACGCGCGACTGCCGCAGCTATGACCAGCTGCCCAGCGCGTGCCGCGACTACATCGAACGGCTCGGCGAACTGTGCCGTGCCGACGTCGACGTGGTGTCGGTGGGGCCGGACCGGGAGCACACCCTGGTGCGGCGAGCGCTCATCTGAACGACCCGTCCAGGTCGGCGCGGGTCACGCGAACCGCGCGACGGTGAACCCGATGCTCAGCGGGACGTCGAGGGCGAACATCACCAGGCTGAGTGTCAGGATGAGCAGGGGCGTGCCGCTGACATGGTTGTGGATGAACGAGAACTCGATCATCGCGGCGATCACGGCGTAGGCGAGCAGCGCCCAGCCGGCAACGCGCCTGAACACCGGCCATGCGAATCCCTGATGCCGGGCCATGAGCAGCAGGCTGACCACCCAGAGCAGGGCGCTGCCGGCCAGCAGCGCGGCCGGGATGGCCAGCGTGGTCCCGCTGGTGAACGTTCCCACCATGTAGATGCCGCCGATGATGACCAGCGCGAGCGAGCCCATGGTCAGCTGGGTGATCGGCGGGAAGTGGGGCTGGTCGACGACCCCCACCGCGGCCGCGGGCTGCTGGCTCACTGCGTGGTGATCCGGGTCATGATGAGAAGGGTCGCCACCTGCATCGCTCCGGTGATGCCGGCGGAGTAGACGAAGCGCTTCATCAAGCGACCGATCACCTCGCCGTTGGGCCGCGGCTTGTTCATCTCTGTGAGCACGGCGATGTTCGCCGGCTCGAGCACGCCCAGGGCGATGGTCGCCATCACGCCGACGACGGCGAAGGAGGCCACCAGCCAGCCGTGGTTGATGCTCGAGGCCTGCAGGTTGCCGAGACCGAAGGCCACCTGGAACCCGGCGGCTAGGGTCATCACCACCAGCGTCGGCATGATCAGCACCATCATCGGCATGAACCGGGACGAGAACTCGGCGCGGGCCGGGATCGAGAGCCGGCCGAGTATCGGCCCGACGACGAACCCGACGAACAGGTCGATCCCCGTCCACAGGCCTCCCCCGGCGACGTGGAAGAACATCAGCGCCCACTGCCAGTTGGCGGCGATCGACACCACCAGGAGGGTGAGGATCACCGCGACCACCGGCAGGCCCTTCAGCGGCACCACCTGGATGGCCCGGCGCGGACCGGCCGGGGCCTGGGCGTGCGGCACACCCTCTGCGGTCATGACGGCCATGGCTGTGGTCTCCTCTCGGATCGATGCTGGCGCGAGCAGTTTCCCACGCGCAGGGGGCCTCTGACAGCCGTTCGCCGGAAGATCACGGGCCTGTGCAGAATTCGGCGGGGTGGGCGGCCACGCTCGGTTGGTGGGCCTCGAGTTCAACAGGCCGGCATCGGATCAGTCACCGAGCGGTTGCTGCCGAGCCCCGCTGCTATCCTGAGCCGCGACGCGACGGTCCGGAGGCCGTCTCCTTCGGCGGGGCGCTGTCCCTGAAGCGACCTCCAGCGCCCGCCTCCAGCTGACAGCCATGCACATGAGAACGCGCCGCCTCCCGGTGGCAACGCTACTCGGCGCGACGATCGCGTCGATGGTTCTCGCCTCGGCCGGCCCAATCGTGGGTCGCGCGGCATGGAGTCGGACCTCCGACCTCCCGGGGTTGGGCCCGGGGCGGATCTGGTCGCTGGCGGCGTCGCCGAAGACTGCTGGGCTGGTTGTCGCCGGCACCGACCGTGGCGTCTACATCACCACCGACTCGGGTTCCCACTGGGCCGCAGGCGGGCTCGGCACGACCCGGGTGTGGGCCGTCGGTTTCGACGTCCGTGATCCCGCACGGCTGTTTGCCGGAACCGATGGCCTCGGGGTGTTCATCAGCGGGGACAACGGAGTGACGTGGTCGCCCTCGTCCAGTGGGCTCACCGACCACACCGTGCGCGCGCTGGCTTTCGGGGCCGACGGCGTGGCCGCGGGGACCAACCATGGGGTGGCACTGAGCCCGGACGGCACCGCCTGGCATGACGGCGGCCTCGACCAGTACTCCATCTCGTCCCTGGCGATCGCGGCGAACGCACCCTCACTTGTCCTCGTGGCGGCAACTGACAGGGGCGACGTCTCCAATGGCTATCTCTTCAGGTTCGGCTCGCCCGCCGCCAGCTGGCAGGCCCTGCAGACGGGGCTGCCATCCGCGGCGGTGGTGAGCTCGGTGGCGGCCGGCCCGCTCACCAACTCGGTGACCAAGCGACCGCTGGTGATCACCACCTCCAAGGGCACGTTCCGCAGTGGCGACAGCGGCACCACCTGGACGGCCAGCACCGGCGTGCCGGAGAACCTCACCCTGACGGCGGTGGTGATCAGCCCGCTCGACCCGTCGCTGGTGTACGCCGGGGCCGATCAGGGCGGTTCGAACGGCGGCGAGCTGCTCCGATCCACGGACGGGGGCTCGTCGTTCACTGTCGCGGACGCCGGGATGTCGGCCGGCAAGCGCGAGGTGGAGGCGCTGGCCGTGGAGCAGGTGACGCCGCCGGTCGTGCTCGCGGCGATCGACCCTGCCTCAGGCGGGGCCGTCGAGGCAGAGGCTGACACCACCGCGCCGGTGCCTCCCGCGCTGGTCGCGGAGGCTCCAGGGCAGCCCATCCCGGCGACCCTGGCGACACCGACGCCGACGCCACGCAGCCCGGTGAGGGCGATCGCGGCGCCGCCGACTGCGCCTCCCGCCTCGGGGCTGGGCCAGTTCGTCGGTTCGGCCTTTCACTGGCCGGTGCCGCTGGTGTTCGAGGTCCTGCTGGTGCTGTCGATCGGGTACCTGGCGATGCGCTGGCGGCAGCGGTACTACGTCGAGGGGCCGCCCTGAGGGCGGCTGGGTAGGATGGCGCGGTGATCGCGCTCACCGCGCCGTCCGTCCCGCTGGCCTTCCTGGCCGGGCTGGCATCCTTCCTCTCCCCGTGCGTCTTCCCCCTCGTGCCCGTCTACGCCGCCTACCTCGGGGGCCGCGCCACCGCCGCTGAACCGATTGGCTCGGCCGCCCTGCTGACCGCGGGCGCGGGCGCCGGCGCCGGCGCCGGCGTCGGAATGGAGGTGGCCGCACCCACTCACGCGCGCAGCCGCGCCGCTCTGCGCGTCCCGGTCCTCGGCAACGGGGTCGCGTTCGTCGCCGGCTTCATGGTGGTCTTCATCGCCCTGTTCTACGTGCTCCAGGCGCTCGAGGTGACCTTCCTGCTGCGCCACCAGGTCGCCGTCAACCGCATCGCCGGCGCGATCATCATCGTGCTGGC
This sequence comes from Candidatus Dormiibacterota bacterium, assembly GCA_963850385.1. Taxonomy (GTDB): domain Bacteria; phylum Chloroflexota; class Dormibacteria; order Aeolococcales; family Aeolococcaceae; genus Aeolococcus. Next base: position 266,826 of record CAWKKS010000001.1, on the reverse strand, counting down.
GCTGCAGACGTGGGGAGTCGTTCGAATCCCGCTGCTGATGCGCGAGTGGCGTTTCCACGGCCCCCCGGTCGCCGGGGGTGGCAGCGCCGGCGCCTTCCTGCTCGGGATCACCTTCGCGCTCGGCTGGACGCCGTGCATCGGCGCCCAGTTGGGCGCCATCCTCCAGCTCGCCGTCAGCGGGGACTTCGGCGGGCTTCCCTTCATGCTCGTGTACTGCGCCGGGCTTGCCGTGCCGTTCCTGATCGTGGCCGCCCTCGCCGATCGCATGCAGGGCGTCATCCGTGCGGTGAACAGGCGCATGCGCGTCATCAACATGGTCGCCGGGCTGCTGCTGCTCGGCTTCGGTCTGCTGTTGATCAGCAACGAGATCACGCTGCTGAACCAGTACTCGTTTCAGGCGCCGTTCAACCTCTGATCTCCGCCAGCACCCGCCCCGTGCGGCAGGCTCGCGTCAGCCGATCTGGACCGTGACCCCGGCTGGTCGAGGACGGCTGCGCGGATCAATTCCACAGGGTGGCGTGGCTGACGCCCGGTGCCATGGGTGATCTGCTGTCGGCACGAGACCCCGGTGGCCGCGATCAACGTGTCGCCGGGCTCAGCGTTCACCGTTGGAAACAGGCGCATCCCGCCGATGCGCATGGACAGTTCGTAGTGCTCGACCTCGAAACCGAACGAGCCCGCCATGCCGCAGCAGCCGGCATCGAGCTCGACCACCGTCGCGCCAGGGATGCGCGAGAGCAGCTGCACGGTCGCAGTCGTGCCGCTCAGCGCCTTCTGGTGGCAGTGGCCGTGGAACAGGATCCGGCGACCGGCAACGTCTGCCCGGGGGTCGAGACGCAACCGTCCCGCGTCGATCGCCTCGAGGATGAGCTGGTCGGCCAGCCGCACCTGCGCCGCCACGACACGTGCATCCTCGCGGTCAGGCTGCAGGCTGAGGTGCTCCTCGACCAGCGTGAGCACGCACGACGGCTCGACGCCGACGATCACCGCACCCTCCCGGGCACGCCCCACGAGCCGTGTCGTCATCGCCTCCGCGAGGCGGCCGGCCTCGTCGAGTTGGCCCTTGGAGATTGCCGCGCGGCCGCAGCAGCGGTCGCCGATCAGCTCGACCTCCCAGCCTGCCATCTCGAGCAGCTCCACCGCCGCGATACCGACGCCGGGCTCGGTGAAGGTGGTGAACGAGTTGGCCAGCATCAGGACACGGCCGAGCGTGGCGGTGTGCCGGCGCTCACGGCGTCCATGCCATCGCAGCAGGGTGTTGCGCTCGAAGCGTGGCAGCGGCCGGTGGCGGGTGATGCCGAGTGCGCGTTCCATCAGCGCTCGCGCGCCCGGCATGGCGGTGAGCGCGTTCGACAGAGGCGCGAATGCGGATCCCAACCGATTGAGCCGGCGCGCGGCGGCGAAGAAGCGGGCGCGCAGGGGAACGCCATGCTCCGCCTGGTACTGATGGAGGAACTCGCTCTTCATCGAGGCCATGTCGACGCCCAGCGGACACTCGCTCTTGCAGGCCTTGCATTCGAGGCAGAGGTCGAGGATGTCATGGAGGCGTGCGTCGCCCAGCCCGCGGCGCGGATCCGGTTGTGAGAGGGCGAGGACGAGGGCGTTGGCGCGACCGCGGGTGCTGTGCTCCTCCTCGCGCGTGGCCATGTATGAGGGGCACATCACGCCGGTGGAGCCCTTGCGGCAGACGCCGATGTTCATGCATCGGTCGGCAGCGCCGCGCATGCCGCCGGTGGCGGCGAACGACAGCCGCGTGGTCAGCGGTCGTGGCGTGAGCAGCGCCAGGTCGCGGAGGTTGTCCGTCATCGAGGGAGCGTCGACGATCTTCCCGGGGTTGAGGAGCGCGGCGGGGTCGAAGAGCCGCTTCACCTCTCGCATCGCCTCGTACAGCTCGTCGCCGAAGATGTGGCGGTTGAACTCGCTGCGCGCGAGCCCGTCACCGTGCTCGCTGGAGTTGGCGCCGCCGAACTCCGCCACCAGGTCGCGGACCTCCTCAGCGACGGCGCGCATGGTGGCCACCTCGGCGGGGACGGTGAGGTCCATGAACGGTCTGATGTGCAGGCATCCCACGGAGGCATGGCCGTAGAAGCCGGCCCTGAGGTTGTGGCGGTCGAGGATCGCGGCGAAGCGCCTGGTGTACTCGGGGAGGTGATCGGGGTCGACCGCCGTGTCCTCGACGAAGGCGACCGGTCGTCTCGTCCCCTCGGCCGCGGCCATGAGCAGGCCCAGCCCGGCGGCGCGCACCTTGAGGAGCGCCCCCTGCTGTGCCGGGGTGGTGGCGCGCAGGGTGTGGTAGCCGTGGCCGTGGGTGTGCCAGAGCTCGGCGACGCGGTCGACGCCCGCCTCTGCCTCGGCGGGCGTGTCACCGTTGATGGTCACGAAGAGGAGCGCCCCGGGGCTGCCCTCGAGGATCGAGCCGAGCGCCGCGTACTCGAGTCGCCGTCGGGAGAGCTCGAGGATGGTGCTGTCGATGAGCTCGACGGCGGCGGGCTGGACTGACAGCGCGTCGGCGGTGGCGGCGATCGCCTCGACCACCGACGCGAAATGGCCGACGGCGATTGCCCTGAAGCGGGGCAGCGGCACCAGGCCGACGGTCGCCTCGGTGGTGATCGCCAGGGTCCCTTCCGAGCCGACGACGAAGCCGGCGAGGTCGAGCCCCGAAGCGTCCGCGAGCCGGTCGAGTCGGTAGCCGCCCGCGCGACGCCAGTACGGCGGGAAACCGGTCGCGATGGCGGCGCGGTGTCGCTCGACGATGGCGGGCAGCTCCGCGCGGATGCGGGACTCGAGCGCGCCGGCGCTCGCCAGGGTGCTGCGGCCGGTTGTGAACGCGGCTGTCGACCCGTCGCTGAGCACCACGTCGAGCGCGCGCACGTGGTCGATGGTCATCCCGTACAGCACCGACCCGCTGCCGGCGGAGTTGTTGCCGATCATGCCGCCGACGGTGGCGCGGTTGCTGGTCGACGTGTCGGGGCCGAAGAGCAGGCCGTGCCTCGCCGCCGCGCGGTTGAGGTCGTCCTGCACGACGCCGGGTTGTACGCGGGCTGTCCGCGCCTCCGGGTTCAACTCAGCGATGCCGTCCATGTGCCGCGAGGTGTCGATGATCACCGCCCGTCCCACCGTCTGCCCCGCCAGGCTGGTGCCCGCGCCGCGCGGCAGCATGGGCACACCCTGCTCCGCGCACACAGCGACCGCCGCCGCGACGTCGGCCGCGTCGCGCGGGAAGGTGACCGCGAGCGGCTCGATGCTGTACATGCTCGCATCGGTCGAGAAGAGGTGGCGCGTGTACCGGTCGTCGCGGACCTCGCCCGCCATGGCCGTGCGCAGGGCGACGGTCAACTCGCTGGTGACAGACACCTCAGCGCGTGGTGGCGAGGTAGTCGACCGCGGCTGTGAGCCCCCCCGCTGTGCTCGGGACATGCGCGCGCGCCAGCCCCATCTCCACCCCGCCGAGCGTGCCGACCAGCGCGAGGTCGTTGAAGTGACCGAGGTGGCCGATGCGGAACACCTGGCCTGCCAGCCTGCCCAGCCCTGCCCCGAGCGACATGTCGAAGTCCTCGAGGATGCGCGCACGCAGAGCATCCGCGTCGTGGCCCGCCGGCATGAGCACGGCTGTCACCACCGGCGAGTGCTCACGCTCGTCGAGGCACAGCACCTCGAGTCCCCAGCCGCGCACGGCGCGACGGGTCGCCTCGGCGTGGCGCTGGTGGCGTGCCACCACCGCCTCACGCCCCTCCTCGTCGAGGATCGTCAGCGCCTCGCGCAGCCCGTACAGGAGGTTGGTGGGCGGCGTGTACGGGAAGAACCCTCGGGTGTTGAAGTCGAGGATCGGTCGCCAGTCCCAGTAGCTGCGCGCCAGCCGGGCGCCGGCGCTCGCCGCCAGGGCCTTCTCGCTGACCGCGTTGAAGCCGAGCCCGGGCGGGAGCATCAGGCCCTTCTGCGAGCCGGCGATGGTGACGTCGACGCCCCAGGCGTCATGGTGGTAGTCGGTCGCGGCCAGGGACGACACCGCATCGACGAACAGCAGGGCACCGTGGCCGGCGTCATCGAGGGCGCGGCGGATCTCCGGGATGCGGCTGAGGACGCCGGTCGACGTCTCGCTGTGCACCACCATCACCGCGCGGATGGTCTGTCCCTGGTCGGTGGCGAGCTCGGCCGCGAGCTGGTCGGGGTTGGCGCCGTGCCTCCAGTCGCCCTCGATCGTGGTCACCTCGAGGCCGAGCTTGACGGCGACGTCGCACCACAACGCCGCGAACTGGCCGGTGTCGAAGCAGAGGACGCGGTCGCCTGGCGACAGCGTGTTGACCATCGCCGCTTCCCACGCGCCAGTCCCCGATGACGGGTACACAACCACGGGTCCGGAGGTGTCGAAGACCGCTCCGAGCCGCGGCAGCAATTCGGACACCATCGCCGCGAACTCCGGGCCGCGGTGATCGATGACGGGCATGGAGATGGCGCGCAGCACCCTGTCGGGCACGTTGGTGGGGCCCGGGATCTGGAGGAAGTGCCGACCGCTGTGCATGGTCAGTGCAGCACGCTGACGCGACGGTGGCGGCGGCGGCGACGGTGCACAAACGAGTCGACGCCGCGCCGGAAGTCCTGGCTGTCCACCGCTGGTCCTCTCGCGGCGGCCAGCGCAGCGATTCGGGCGGGCGCGCTGACGCGGGCGAGTGCCTGCTTGGCGGCGCGGATCGACGCGTCCGATGCCTGCAGGATGGCATCGACGGTGACATCGACGTGGGCGTCGAGTTGTTCCCCGGCAACGCAGGCGTTGGCCAGGCCGAGGCGCACGGCCTCCTCGGCGCCCACCATGCGCCCGGTGTACAGCAGCTCTCCGGCGATGCCGCGACCGCCGTGCATGACCAGCCGGTTCGCAAAGGCCGGGGAGATGAGGATGCCGAGCAGCGCAATCGGCATGCCGATCGACGCACTGTCCGAGAGGAAGCGAAGATCACACGCCAGCGCCAGCTGGCAGCCTGCGCCCGCCGCCGGCCCGCGCACCTTGGCGATCACCGGCACCGGCAGCTCTTCGATGGCGGTACAGGCAGCCTCCATCCGAGCGAAGCTCAGCTCGACGTCGTCAGCGCTCGCCTGTGTCCACTCGCGGACGTCAGAGCCCGCGCAGAACCACGCCGACGCCCCCTCGAGCACGACCACACGGACGTCGACCGCGGCGGCCAGCCGGCGCATCAGCTTCTCGATGCCCAGCCAGCCTGCACTGGGCAGCGCGTTGCGACGTACGCCGGAGCCGATCACCACGCGGGCGACCCGGCCATCGCGCTCCATGGTGACGCGCGGCCGCGCGTCCGTCATCGGATGACACCGTCGTGGCGCAGCACATCGATGTCAGCGGTGGAGAAGCCCAGCTCACCGAGAACCGCGTCGGTGTGCTCGCCGAGCAGCGGCGGCGGCCTGCGCACAGTGGTGGTGTGGGTGGTCAGCTTGATGGGCGAGCCGGTCATGCGCAGGGTGCCGGCGGTCGGGTGATCGGTGCTCAGCACCATGTCGCGCGCCTGCACCTGCGGATGCACGAGCGCCTTGTCGATGGTGTTGATCGCGCCGGCTGGGATCCCGGCGTGCGACAGCTCCGCGGCCCACTCCGCGGATCCGCGGGCGGCGAGCGCCACCTCGATCAGCACCAGCAGCTCGGTCCGGTTGGCGACCCGGTCCGGGTTGGTCGCGAAGCGCGGGTCGGCGGCCAGCTCGGGGCGGCCGATCAGCGGCGCGAAGCGCTGCCAGAGCACGTCGTTGCCAACGGCCACCATCAGGTAGCCGTCGGCGGTGCGGAGCGCCTGGTACGGCACGATGCTGGGGTGCGCGGACCCGTAACGCCGCGGCACCTCACCGGTGGCGAAGTATCCCCCAGCGAGGTAGGTGAGCCAGGCGATCTGACCGTCGAGCAGGGAGATGTCGATCCAGTCGCCGCGACCGGTGGCGGCGCGGGCGTGGAGTGCGCTGAGTATCCCGATCGCCGCCCACATCGCCGCTGCCAGGTCGGCAGCGGAGTTGCCGGCGCGCACCGGCTCGCCATCACTCTCCCCGGTGACACTCATCAGGCCGCCCAACGCCTGGGCGATGGCGTCGTACCCGGGTTCTGAGGCGTACGGGCCGGTCTGACCGAATCCTGAGATCGACGCATAGATGAGCCGGGGGTTGCGTTGGGACAGCTCCTCGTAGCCCAGACCGAGGCGCGCAGCCGTGCCGGGTCGGAAGTTCTCGACGAGCACGTCGGCCTGGTCGGCGAGGCGTTGCGCGATGAGCCGACCCTGCTCGCTCTTGAGGTCGACGGCGATGCCCCGCTTGTTGCGGTTGATGGCAAGGAAATACGCGGACTGGTCACCCTGGTACGGGGGCGCCCACTCGCGTGTGTCGTCGCCGGCGGTCGGGTTCTCGAGCTTGATGACGTCGGCGCCGAGGTCGGCGAACACCATGGTCGCGAACGGGCCCGAGAGGATGCGCGAGAGGTCGAGCACGCGCAACCCCGCCAGGGGGCCAGCGGTCGGCGACGGCGGAACGGGGGGCTCGGTATCAGCGGTCATGGGCTGCGTCCCTACGAGAGCACGCCGACATACAGCCTCACCACCTCGTCGTTGTGGAGGAGGTCGCGCCCGGCGCCGTCAAGCCTGTTCTGGCCGAGCACGAGCACGTATGCCCACTGTGCATGGCGGAGCGTCTCGCGGGTGTTCTGCTCGACCACCACCACGGCGACGTCGGTGGCGCGCACCTGCTCGACACGATCCCAGACGGCGCTCTGGAACTTCGGTGAGAGGCCTGCTGAGGGTTCGTCCAGGATCAGCACGGCAGGGTCGACCATCAGGCCGCGGGCCATCGCCAGCATGGTGCGCTGACCGCCGCTCAGCGTCTCCGCACGCCGCCGGTGAGCCCGTTGCAGGTCGGGGAAGAGTTGGTACAGCTCCTCGGCGCGCTCAGCGACCCCGTGGCGGCGGCTGTAGCCGCCCATCTCCAGGTTCTCGTGCACGCTGAGCTGGGGAAAGACGTTGGCCACCTGGGGCACGTATGCGATGCCGAGCCGCACCAGCTTCTCGCTGGCCAGGCCGGTGACATCGCGACCCTCGACCAGGACCGTGCCGGCCCGGGGGCGGATCACGCCGGCGATGGCCTTGAGCAGCGTGGACTTGCCGGCGCCGTTGGGGCCAACGATGGCAGTGATCGCGCCGCGGTGGGCGCGCACGTGCACGTTCTCGACGATGGGGGGGCCGCCGTAGCCGGCGGTCAGCCCAGCCACGTCGAGCGCCGCCGCGGTGGCCGCAGCCGTCGGCGACGCGGGGTCAGGCGTCAGCGTCGTCATAGGTGGGCATCTCTCCGAGATAGGCGTCGACCACGGCCTGGTTGCTGCGCAGCGACTCGAATGGGCCTTCGGCGATCACCCGGCCCTCGGCCATGACCACCACGTGGTCGGTGACGCGCTCGATGAAGGGCAGGTTGTGCTCGACGATGATCACCGAGGTGCCGGCTGCCACGAAACCGAGCACCGCGGTGGCCATGCGCTCACCGAGCACCGGGTTGACCCCACCCATCGGCTCGTCGAGGATGACCAGGCGCGGCTCGGCCATGCGGATGCGCGCGAACTCGACCAGCCGCTTCTGGCCGCCGCTGAGATTGCCGGCTCGCTCATTGCGCAGCTGGAGGAGCCCGAACTCGTCAAGGATGCTGCGTGCGCGGTCGAGCTCCTCCCTGTCGGTGCCGCGCTCCGGCTTGGTACGGCCGCGCAGCGACCGCCAGAAGCGCTCGCGGCGCGCGTTGAACCTGGCCAGCAGGATGTTCTCGAGAACGCTCAGCGCCGGCCACTCGCGCGGGGTCTGGAAGGTGCGGATCATCCCCATGCGCGCGATGCGGTGAGGGGATCTGCCCTGCACATGGTTGCCCTCGAAGAGCACCGTCCCGGTGTCGGGGAGCTTGAAGCCGGACACCAGGTCGATGGCGGTGCTCTTGCCGGCGCCGTTGGGACCGATCAGGCCCGTGATCTGCCCCTGTGCGGCGGTGAAGCTGCACGCGTCGACGGCCTGCACACCGCCGAAGTGCTTGCTGAGCTCGTGAACCTCGAGCAATGCCGTCATGTCGCTCCCGAGCCGAAGGCGGGTGCGATCACCGGGTGTTCCACCTGCTCCTCCAGGGCCGCGACGGCGGCGCCGCCGGTGCCGGACGGGTCCTGGTCGTGCATGCGCCGCTCGGGAAGGATGCCCTGGGGGCGGAAGCGGATGAAGAGCACGAGGACGATGCCGGTGAGGATGAGACGGAGCGCGGGAGCGAAGCTGGCGTGGCCGGCGACCTCGGGCAGGAAGCGCGTGGCTTCCTGCAAGCCCATGTACATGACCACGATGCCCAGCAGGACGCCGCGCGTGCTGCCCCGGCCGCCGACCAGGATCGCCGCGTACAACGTGATCGTCTCCACCGGCGACCACGCCGAGGTGTTGAAGGCACTGAGGTAGCCGGCGAAGAGCGCGCCCCCGAGGCCCCCCAGCGCGGCGCCGAGCACGTACGCCTTGAGCTTGGTGGCGTAGATGTCGCGACCGAACGCGGCGGCGGCGCGCTCGTCCTCGCGAAGACTCCGCAGGGCCAGGCCGAACCGGCTGGCGTCGATGCGCCACACCAGCACCACGACCACCGCCAGCACCACCAGGCAGAGGCCGAGGTAGAAGTACGGGTATGCGGTGAAGTCGATGCCGAGGACGTCGCCCATCGGGTCGAACAGCCCGGAGAGGCCGTTGTACCCGTTGAACAGTGGCACGAACTGCCCGGCAAAGACGTAGAGGACGTACACGGCGCCCAGGGTGACGATGGAGAAGTAGATGCCGCGGAGGTGGCGCAGGGCGATCGCCCCCACCACCAGCGCGAGCAGCATCGCGCTCAGCATTGCCAGGATGACCGCCACCGGGAAGGGCAGCGAGAGCCCGAGGATGTACTCGGTCGGGCTGGTGGCAGGGCCGACGGTGAGCGCGAGAGTCATGTACGCGCCCAACGCCACGTACCCGTAGTAGGCGAGGTCGAAGTCGCCCGACCAGCCCCAGATGATGTTGAGGCCGAGGGCCATGATCGCGAAGATGGCGCCCTCGGTGAAGATCGAGACGACGTAGTCGATCATTCGAAGACGCTCCGCCGGCCGCCGACGAAGAGCCCGCGCGGGCGCACCAGGATGACCACCGAGAGGATGGCGAAGGCGAAGGCGAGGTTGTAGCTGGCACTCAGGTACCCGCCGAAGAACTCGAGAGCGATGCCCACGATGACGCCGCCGACCAGCGTTCCCAATGCCTTGCCGAGTCCACCGGCGACGGCGGCGGTGAGCGTGATCAGGAAGAAGGTGAAGCCGGAGTAGGGGCTGAACGTACCGATGCTCTCCGCCAGGATGAAGCCCGCGTAACCGCCGATCACGCCGGCGAGCAACCAGGTCAACGCGGCCACGCGATGCGCGTTGATGCCGGACACGCTGGCCAGCGAACGGTTCTGAGAGACCGCCCGCAACGACTTCCCGAACCGGGTGTGCTGGATGATCACGTAGAGCAGCGCGGTGATCACCACCGCCGAGACCATGATCTGGATCTCCGTCGTCGTCCACAGGAAGGGGCCGACGGTGCGGGGGGCCTCCTGGGGGACCGGGTAACCGAGGTTGGAGGCGCCGAAGATGATCACCAGGATGTTCTGGATGACCAGTGACACGCCCAGGGTGGCGATGAACGTGGGCAGGCCGCCGATTCCCTTGCGGACGAAACGGTCGATGACGCCGTTGTGGACGGCCAGCGCCAGCGCCCCACCACCCGCGGCCGCGGCGAGCCCCGAGAGGATGACCCCGCCCCCATGTTGCTGCACCTCGTAGGCGCAGTAGGCGCCGACCGTGAGGATCTCGCCGTGCGAGAGGTTGGCCACGTTGGTGACCGAGTACTCGAGCGTGAAGGCCAGCGCCGACAGCGAGAGGATGGCCGCCCCGACGAGACCGAACCCCAGCGTGAGCAGAGCCTGGTGCACTGTCGCAGTCTCCTACGTGGCTGGACGGTGGGTGACGATCGGGCGGGCGACGGGGGCGGCAGCGCGCGCGCGACCGGCGCGCTGCCGCCCGGGGATCACGGCGTGGCGGCGGCGAGGTCCGAGGCGGACAGCAGTTGCACCTGGCTCTCTGCGCCAGTGGTGGCGTCGGCCTGGAAGGCGCCGTATGGCCCGAACACGTTGTTGTACTGGTTGAAGATGAGGTCGCCACTGGACCCATCCATCTTGATCCGGGTACCGGCCTTGATCCCGGCGAGGCAGGTCGCGTAGTCATCGCAGGGCGTGCCCGGCGGGTTGGTGACCTGCTTCATGGCGGCGATCACCGCCGGACCATCCGTGGTGCCCGCCTTGTCCATGGCGAGCGCCAGGCTCAACACCGCGTCGTACGCGTAGTTGGCACCCGCGATCGGCTGCGCGGTGGCGCCGTTCTGTGCAGCGAACGCCTTGGCGAAGTTGTCGGCAGCGGCACCGGTGGCGTTGGTGCCATAGACGGAGATGAGGTGGGCGTGAGCCACCGGGTAGGTGATCGCGCTGAGGTAGTCGTTGCCGCTGGTGACATCCGTGCCCACGATCGGGATGGCCAGGTTGTTGAGCTCCTTGAAGTTCTGGAACATGACCGCGGCGGTCTGGGGGTCGAGTTGGGTGAAGATGACGTCAGGGGCCGCGCTGATGATCTGTTGCACCTGGCTGCGGTACGACGTCTGGCCGGGGGCCACGGTGATGTCGGACACGATCGTGTTGCCGAACTTCAGCCACGTCGCCTTGATCGGCTTGGGGATGGTCTGCTGCGCGATGTCAGAGGAGAAGAGCAGGGCGGCCTTGGTGAACCCCTTCTGGTGCGCGTAGAGGGCCATGGCCACGCCCAGCTGCGAGTCGGAGGGGCTGTCGCGCCAGAGGTAGGGGTTAACGTTCTTGTCGAACGCGGTGCTGCCGCCCTGGAACTCGGTCGGGATCTTGGCGGCGCTCACGATCGGCGACACCGCGGCGATCTCCTGGGTCTCAGGGCCGATGATGCCGGTGGCGCTGTCAGAACCGAGCAGCTTGCGCACGGCGGGCACCGCGTCCGCCTCGTCGCACTGCGTGTCCTCGTGGCTGAGATCGAGCTGCTTGCCGAGCACGCCGCCGTTCTGGTTGATGACCTTCTGGGCGACCTGCGACCCCTGCAGCATCGCCTGGCCGAGCACGGCCAGCGGGCCGGTGAAGCAGGAGAGAACCCCGAAGCTGACGTGGCCGGCACCGTCGGTCTTGATGTTGCCGCTGCTGCTCCCGCCGCTGCTCGTGGTGGTGCTGCCGCACGCGGCGACCAGCAGGGTGGCGGCGGCGGCCACGAGCAGGCGCCTGGACGATCGCGGCACTGTCCCCGAGCTGGCTGTCGACACTGTCCGCCCTCCGGTTCGCGGCCCGGTGAAGGGGCCGTGGAGTTTTGTGGCGGAAGTCTGGCTCGCGGCTGACAAGTGTGTCAATGGCCCAATGGTCGAACCACTTGGGGATGCGGTACGTTCTCACGGTGACCCCGGACACCTCGCCGCTGCGCCCCCTGGGGAGAACCCGGCTCTACGAGGACCTCGTAGACCGGCTCGGCGAGTTCGTGGTGCGCACCAACCTCGAGATCGGCGGCCGGTTTCCTCCGGAGCGCGAGCTGGCCTCGCGGCTCAAGGTGAGCCGGGCATCGCTGCGCCAGGCGCTTGCGGTGCTCGAAGCCCAGGGGTTCATCGAGGTGCGCCACGGCGGTGGTGTGTTCCTGCGGCGCAGCCGCGGGTTCGGCGGCATGTTGCACAAGCTCGTCGAACGTCGCGCCCGCCTGCCCGAGGTGCTGGAGGCGCGGGAGCTGCTCGAGGTGCGGTTGGCGGAGCTGGCCGCCTCGCGCCGCTCTGACAACGACCTCACCGCGATGCGCAGCGCCCTCGAGCAGATGGAGGCCGAGATCGCCGGCGAGGAGCTTGGCCTCGGCGGTGACAGCGCCTTCCACCACGCCGTCCATCGCGCCGGTGACAACAAGGTGCTCGAGCACGTCATCGACGGGCTCGCCGAGGCCATCCACGAGACGCGCGTCGAATCGCTTTCGGAGCCGGGGCGGCCGCGCAATTCCCTGCTCGCCCATCGCCGCATCCTCCAGGCCATCCACTCCCGCGACCCGGCGGGGGCCGCGGACGCGATGCGGGCACACCTGCGTGAGGTGTCGGACGTCGCGCTGTTGCGCTGGGAGCCGCCGGAGATCGACTGACCCGCTCAGGCCGGCGACGGAGGCGGGGGAGGCGGCGGCGGCGCGTCCGGCCCCGCATGTGGAGGCGCTGCCTCGACGGCGGGGAACCAGACGGTCACGGTGGTGCCGTGCCCCTCGGCGCTGGTGATGGTGACGTCGCCGTGGTTGGCCCGCGCCAGGCCCTGCACGATGCTGAGCCCGAGCCCGCTGCCGCCCTCCTCGCGGGCGCGAGTCTTCTCGCCACGGTAGAAGCGATCGAAGATGCGCGGAAGGTCCGCGGCCGCGATCCCGGGGCCTTGGTCACTCGCCTCGAGGTGAGCTCGACCACCTTGCGCGAAGGTCCGCCAGCGCTGCCGAGCGCCGGGCGCGTACTTGGCGGAGTTGCCGAGCAGGTTGCGCACGATCGTCGCCAGCGCGGCGCGGTCGACGACAGCGATGACGCCGGGCTGCAGGTGGCGCTCGAGCTGGGCCGGCATCCCGGGCACGCCCTCGTCCAGCTGGGTGGCGACCGCGTCACCGAGGTCGACCAGCTCGGCGTGCGTCGGCTGCCGGGCGTCAAGCCGCGCCAGGGTCAGCAGGTCGAGAACCAGGACGCGCATCCGCTCCGCCTCGCGTGCCATCGCCCCGAGCGCCGCGTCGAGCGCCTGGGGCTCTGGAGTGGCGCCGCGACGGATGATGTCGATGTAGCCCTTGAGCGCCGTGATCGGCGTTCTCAGCTCATGGGACGCGTCAGCGATGAACCGGCGCGTTCGCTCCTCGGACTCCTGCTGAGCCGCGAACGACTCCTCGATTCGCTCAGCCATCTCATCGAACGACCGCGCCAGCGCACCGACCTCGTCGTGGCGATCCTCGACCCCGCTGCGAGCGCGGAGGTCGCCGCCGGCCAGCCGGCGGGCGGTGGCGGTGAGTCGCTGCAGGGGACGCAGCGCGCGGCTGGTCAGCACCACGCCGGCGATGAGCGCCAGCAGCAGTGCGGCAGCGCTCCCGGCCGCGAGCAGGGCGACCTCGTCCCCGAGCACCTGGTTGAGCGGGACCATCGAGGTGGACAGCTGGGCGACCCCGCAGATGCTGCCGCTCGACACCCCGGTACGGATCGGGAATCCCACCACCAGCTGATCGTGTCGGCCGGCGCCGCTGACGACCTCGGGCTGGCTGCGCGCTCCACCGAGCGCCCGCTGCAGGCCGGCAGGATCGAGGCGGGGCAGGTCGCCGCCGGCTGTCTGGGCCACGTCGGTGAGGCTGCGGTCATAGACGATGACCGCGACGGTGTGCCCGGAGGTCGTGGCCACCGCTGTCGCGACCGCGCGTCCGATGAGGTCCACGCCAGCGCTCGAAGCGCACAGCACGCGTCCGCGCACAGCGGTGGCCCCGGCCCGAGCAAGCAGGGTGCGGGCTGTGGTCATGTCGTCCTGCAACGAGCTGACGCGTGCGGAGACGAGGCTGGCGCGAAGTGCGATGTACTGGTATGCGCCAAAGCCGGCCAGCAGCACCGCGAGCAGGGCCACGTAGGTGAGGGTCAGCCTCCAGCGCACGGTGCGCAGGAAACCGAGGCGCCGGCGACGCGGCTGCGTGGTCAGGCCTCGGTTGCCGCGACGGTCGTCATGCCCCGCAATCGGTAGCCCACGCCACGTACCGTCTGGATGCGCTCGTGCTGCAGGTCGTCGAGCTTCTGACGGAGGTAGCGCACGTACACCTCCACGTTGTTCTCATCACCGAAGAAGTTGTAGCCCCACACCTCGTCGAGGATTCGCTGCCTGGGTAGGACCTGGTCGACGTTGATGGCGAGGTAGAGCAGCAGGTCGAACTCACGCGCGCTGAGACTGACGGGTCGACCGGCCACCGACACATCGCGAGTGCCGGTGTCGATGGAGAGGTCGCCGGCACGCACCGTGCGCGCCTGCGACGGGTCGCGCCGTCGCATGACAGCCCGGATGCGAGCCAGCAGCTCGCCGAAATCGAACGGCTTGACCAGGTAGTCGTCGGCACCGAGCTCGAGGCCCTGGATCCGGTCACCGGTCTCGTCGCGGGCGCTGAGGATGATGATGCCGCGGTGCTGGTCGCCGGCGATCGCCCGGCACATCTCCCAGCCATCCATGCGAGGCATCATCAGGTCGACGATCACCAGGTGCGGCTTGAATTCGTCGACCGCACGCAGCCCGGCATGACCGTCGGCCGCGACGCGCACGTCGTAACCCTCGTGCGTCAGGCCGAGCTGGATGAAGTCGCGAATGCTCTGCTCATCGTCGACGACGAGGATCCGCGTCGGCTCGGTCATGTTCGGAGTATATGAGCGGATCTGTCGCCGGCCAGCCGCTGACCGCGCTTCTCAGCGACTTCTCAACACAGCAGGGAAGGGCGGCGCCGACGGCTAGACTTGCCGGCGTCGTGTCGCAGGTGCTCCGCAACGCCCGCCGCCCCGGCCCGCTCGTCGCGATCTCGCTTGCCTACCTGCTGGTGGCGGCGGCCATCATGATCTGGCGGGGCATCTCCGTCTCGCCGGACTACCTGCTCTTCCTGCTCATCCCCGTGGCGCTGCTGAGTGGGCGGTTCATCGGCTTCCTGCGCGACTGGGTTCCGTTCGTGGTCATCTTCCTCGGCTGGGAGGCGATGCGCGGGATCGCCTCGAGGACCGGGTTCGCACCGCACGTGTCCGATCTCGCGCACCTCGAAACCGGATTGTTCGGCGGTCACCTCCCCACCGCGGTGCTGCAGCAGGCATTGAACGTCGGCGCGCTCGGTCGTGTGCTGTCGTACGGGGCCACGGTGGTGTACTTCTGCCACTTCGTCTTCCCCCTCGCGGTGGGGATGGTGCTGTGGCTCGTCGACCGCGTGCAGTTCGTGCGTTTCACCACCGCGCTCATGGGCATGGCGCTGGTGGCCTTCGTGGTCTTCCTGCTGGTGCCGACGGCGCCGCCGTGGTACGCGCAGACACACGGCGTGCTGAGCGGCTTTCAGAAGATCATCGGCACCACCCTGCCGAGCTCCGTCTCCCCGTACTACCAGAACCTCAACCCCAACCCGGTCGCTGCCTTCCCCTCGCTGCATGCCGCCTTCCCGTTCCTCGGCTTCCTCGCGTTGCTGCGCGTGTACCCGCGCGGTGCCTGGTTCGCGTTCGCCTGGTGCCTGATGGTCTGGTTCAGCGTGGTGTTCCTGGGGGAGCACTACGTCATCGACGTCATCGCCGGGGTCGTCCTTGCCGCGCTGTCGTGGCTGGTGATGATGCGGATCGCCGTGCCCCGGGTCGGTGTGTTGCAGCGCCACGTCTCCTCCCCGGCGCGCCCGACGGAGTCGGTGGTTGCCTGAGCTTCCCCGGGGACTGTCGACCGCGGAGGTGCACGCGCACACGCGGGCCAGCGATGGCATGGTCACCGCGGTCGAGCTTGTGCGTGCAGCGGCCGGGGTAGGTCTGCGCGTCGTGTGTGTCACCGACCACGACGTGATCCCCGAGCTCGCCGAGGCGATCGACGTCGGCGCCGAGCTCGGCGTGGACGTGGTGCGTGGCGAGGAGATCACCTGCGTCTTCCCCCCTGGGACACACATCATCGGGCTGTTCCTGCAGCAGCAGATCCGCATGCACATGTCCGTCGAGGACACCGTCGACGCCATCCACGACCAGGGTGGCCTGGCGATCGTGGCCCACCCGTTCATGCCCACCTACTTCGCCTCGATGTCTCAGCGCCGCCTCCACACGCTGCTCGAGACGCGCTCGGTCGACGGCATCGAGCTGCGCCACACCGCACCTGTGCTGCCGGGGACGTGGAAGCGCCTCGACGAGTACTACGCGGCCCATCGCGACCAGCTCGGGGCCGCGCTGGGTGCCGGCGACAGCCATTTCGGCGCCACCGACCTCGGGCGCATCGTGACCGTCTTCGAAGGGAACGACGCCAGCGGCCTGCGCAAGTCGCTCGAGCTGCGCACCACATCGCCCCGCTTCGGTGGCGCCACGCCCTCACCGGGGCTGCGAGCGCGGCTCGCGCAGCAGCAGCGCTCGATGATCTGGCTGCCCCAGCAGCGTCGGACGGGACGGGTGGGGAAGGGCGTCGGACCGCGGCGCGCTGGCCAGGCGACGCCCGGCCGGTAGAATCCGCACCTCGCCCGCTTAGCTCAGCTGGCTAGAGCAGGGAACTCTTAATCCCAAGGTCCAGGGTTCGAATCCCTGAGCGGGCACCATCGCATCATCCGTACGGCCCCGGTGACCGTCCGCACGTCGAGCCCACCGCGCGGGCGCGCCACAGACCGTCACCAGTTCCGGAGCTGACATGCCCAGGCCACTTGACGGCACCGTCGCAATCGTCACCGGCGCGTCGAGCGGCATCGGTGAGGCCACGGCCGCGGCCCTTGCCCAGCTCGGTGCGCGCGTCGTGGTGGCCGCCCGCCGGCGCGATCGCCTCGAGGCGCTGTCGGCGCGCATCGAGGGCGCCGGCGGCACGGCGGTCGTGGCCGAGTGCGATGTCAGCGACGAGGCCCAGGCGGAGCGGCTCGTCGCCCGCGCGGTTGACGAGCTGGGACGCCTGGACATGCTCATCAACAACGCCGGCGTGATGCTGCTCGGCAGGGTCGAGGGTGCAGATGTCCGGCAGTGGCGGCAGATGCTCGACCTCAACGTGGCGGCGCTGATGAACCTCTCACACGCGGCCCTGCCGCACCTTCTGAAGGCAGCCGCGACCGCACCGCGGATGTGCGCCGACATCGTCAACGTCAGCAGTGTCGCGGGGCGCGTGGCCCGCGTCGGCAGCGGCGCATACAACGCCAGCAAGTGGGCGGTCAACGCCTTCAGCGAGTTGCTGCGCCAGGAGGTCACCGGGCGCCACGTGCGCGTCGGGCTGGTCGAGCCAGGTGCGGTCGACACCGAGCTGGCCTCGCACAACACCGATCCTGAGGTGGTCGCCACCATGCAGCGACGCTTCGGGTCGGTGCAGCGACTGGAAGCGGAGGACATCGCCGGGGCCGTGCTGTTCATGGTGACGCGACCGCGCCATGTCGCCATCAACGAGATGCTGGTGCGGCCCACCGAGCAGGCGGACTAGGGCCGACCGGCGCCCGTCGCAGCGCCTAGACTGCGATCCCCCGCAACGGGCGGCCATCTGGGCGAGGAGAGGCGATGCGTTTGCTGGTGACCGCGCCGCGCAGCGAGCTGGCTCGGAGCATCGCCGCGGTGCGGGGGGGCGAAGACGACCGCGGCGCGCCGGTGATCATCAACGTCGCGCTGCAGCCGCCCAACACCCTTCTTCACGACGGCCACGCATGGTGGAACGACCCTGCGACGCACATCCTCGCCTCGACCCGGCGAGTGCTGTCCGCTGCGCAGCGCGACCAGGCTGCGTTCCTGGTCCACGCCAGCTACGCCTTCCTGGACGCCGCCGACACTGGCTGCACGATCGGTGATCGAATGCGGCCGGTGGTGGAGGCGGCGCGCCAGGCGGAGCAGCTGGTGCTCGACAGCGATGTCCGTGCCTGCGTGGTGCGCCTCGGCTACCTGTACGGCCCGCAGTGGCGCGACCTGCGCGCCTACCGGCGTGCGTTCCGCGTGGGTCGGCCCTATTGGGCCGGCCCACGGCAGAACCTGCAGCACCTTCTCTACGGCGATGACGCGGCCCGTGCCCTGCTCACCGCCGCCCAGCGCCGGCCCGGCGGACGCATCACCTACGCCAGCGACGGGACACCCGTTTCCTTCGCCGACTTCATGGACCGCTTCGCCCACCTGGTGGGCCGCTCACGGCCGCTGCACCTGCCTCGCGCGTCGCGCCGGCTGGCCAGGCTGGTGATCGGTGAACCGCACCTGGAGATGGTGGAGATGGCGGTGTCCGGCCCGCCGAGCCCGCGGCTCCCCGGCTGGCGGCCGCGCGTCGGCGACTACAGGGACGGCCTTGCGGAGGTCATGCGAGCGTGGGCGACGGACGGCTGACGCCGGTTCCACGACTTCTGTCCTTCGTGGTCTTCGCCGCCGGGTCGGGCTCGCTGGCGACGGAGATCTGCGCATCGCGCCTGCTGGCGCCATATTTCGGCAACACCACCGTGGTGTGGGCCAACGTGATCGGGCTCATCCTGGTGTACCTGTCGGTGGGCTACTGGCTGGGCGGTCGGTTCGCCGACCGACATCCGCAACCACGCGTCCTCGGCTGGCTGTTGCTGGTGGCGAGCGCGGCCATCGGCGTCTTGCCCTTCGTGGCCCACCCGTTCCTCCAGCTGGCTCTGCGCGGCTTCGGTGCGCTGAGCATCGGGGTGGTCGCCGGATCCTTCTTCGCCACGCTGCTGCTCTTCAGCGTCCCGGTGTCGTTGCTCGGCATGGTGTCCCCGTTCGCCGTTCGCCTGGCGGTGAGGGACGTGCGCACGGCCGGCTCGGTCAGCGGACGGCTGTCGTCCCTGACCACCGTCGGCGCCATCGTCGGGACGTTCCTGCCCGCGCTGGTGCTGATCCCCGCCGTGGGCACGCAGCGCACCCTGCTCTGCGCAGCGCTGCTGGTGAGCTTCGCCGCCGTCCCGCTGCTGCCCCGGCGAGCGCCGATCGTGTGCGCGGTCGTCGCCGGCCTGCTGCTGGTGCCGCCGGGCGCTGTGAAACCGGCCACCGGTGCCATCTTCGAGCGCGAGACGCAGTACCAGTACGTCCAGGTGGTGCGGACCGCGGACGGTCGCACCGCGCTGCGCCTCGATGACGGCATCGCCGACCAGTCGGTCTACCGGCCGACCACGGTCCTGACCGGCGGCGAGTGGGACATGCCGCTGGTGGTTCCAGCGCTGCTCGACCGACCCATGCGACGCGCGCTGATCATCGGAAACGCCGGTGGCACCATGGCCAGGGCTCTCGCGCAGGAGTACCCGGGCGTGCGCATCGACGGCGTCGAGCCCGACCCGGCGGTCAGCGACGTGGGACGACAGCTGATGGGCATGGGACAGGTCCCGGGGCTGCGCGTCGTCGACGGCGACGGCCGTGCCTTCCTCGCCACCACCGCCACGCGCTACGACCTCATCGTCGTCGACGCCTACCAGCAGGCGTACGTCCCGTTCTGGTTGGTGACGCAGGAGTTCTTCGATCTGGCCCGGGCCCACCTCAACAGCGGCGGCGCGATCGCGTTCAACATGGCGCGCGTGCCCGGTGACGACCGGCTCGCCCAGGCCGTGAGCGAAACCCTGGCGACCGTCTTCCCCGACGTCAGGACATGGCCGGCACTGAGCTTCAACGAGCTGGTGGTGGGCTTCGACCACGGGGTCGCGGCGGCCACGCTGCGCCATCGCCTCACGCGCCTCCCACAGGAGCTTGCGGCGCTCGTGCCACTGCTGTCCTCCGAGCTGCGCCGCGTCGCGCCGGCGACCGACCCGCTGACCGACGACCACGCCCCGGTGGAGTGGCTCACCGACCGCGCCCTGCTCGAGGAGATCGCTGCCGGCGGCCACTTCTCCGAGCAGCTGCTGCCCACCCGACCGTGATCAGCCGTGCAGCGGCGTGATGCCCCAGCTGGCGGTGGTCGATTGGCCGGGCGCCAGGGTGACCAGCCCGTCGCCGGAGGCGAGGGCATTGGGCGCGCAGGTCATGGGCTCGACGCCGATCGAGCGACGCCGCCGCTCGACCTCGGGGAGGGTGTCACCGGTGAACAGCATGTAGTGCGTGAACCCCTCGTCCATCCAGAGGCCGACGCCCACCCGGCCGTTCTCGCCCCACAGGCGCACCCAGGCACGGCCGTCGTCATCGCGCGGTACCGCGGTGAAGGCGGTGTCGATGGGGGTGCCGAGCAGCTGGCGGCGAGCGCGGAAGTCGTAGGCGGTGCCGGCCACCCCGGCCGAACCGACGGGGATGGCGCGGTCGTCCATCACCAGGTACTGCGCGCCCGGCGCCTCCAACCAGCAGCGCTCGAGCGACTCACCCTCGACCCGGAGGTAGGGGTGCGCCCCGAAACCGTAGGGACAGGCATCCTGGCCGGCGTTGGTGGCCGTGACGGTGCTTCGCAGCCCCTCGTCGTCCAGCCTGTACTCCACCGCCACGTGGAGAGCGAACGGGTAGCCGGCACGCGGGTGCACGGTGTGCTCCATCACCACGCGGTCGTCGGATGGCGCGCTCACCCGCCAGCTCTCCCAACGCAGCAAGCCATGGATGGCGTTGCCCTTCTCCGGCTCCGACAGGGGGACCTGGTGGACCGTGCCGGCGAACTCGTAGCGCCCGTCTCGCAGCCGGTTCGGCCAGGGCACGAGCAACTGCCCGCGGGCCCCGGTGCACATCTCGTGCGCCGCGTAGCCGTCGAGCAGGCTCCGCCCCCGGACCTGGTACGTGCGCACGCCGCCCGACACCTCGACGATCACCGCACGCTGGTCGCCACGGCGAAGCTCGACCTGCTCTCCGGAGGGAGGCGGTGGCGAGCTGCTCGAGGCGATCATCCCGACCGGTCGTAGGACCATCGACGGCTCCGCACCGGCGCGGATCTGACCGAGCATTCATCGGGATGGGTGTCGATGGACGGCAGCGTAGCCGGTCAACAGGTAGGCTGCGATGACCATGACCGTGGTCGACGAGGGTCGGACAGGCACGGCCGCTGGGACAACCGCGCCGGCCCGCGCCGGCCCGCGCCGGTCCCCGCTCCTGCGCCGGGTGCTCGGCAACGAGGTGGTGCGCTTCGCCGCCGGTGGCCTGCTCGCCGCCTGCCTGGTTGGCACCGGGACGTTCTTCGTGGTCAGCCGGGATGCTGAGGACCAGGCGATCCGCCATGCCAAGGACATCACCCAGGTGGAGGCCACGGGCATCGCCGAGCCCGCGCTGAGCGATTCGCTGCTCAAGCGCGACCCGGCGGCGATCGGCGCCCTCGACACCATCGTGCGCCAGCGCATCCTCAGCGCCGGCGTCGTCAGGGTGAAGCTGTGGACCGCGGACGGCACGATCATCTACTCGGACGAGCCCAGGCTCATCGGTCGCCGCTTCGCGCTCGACGGCGCCGAGGTCGGGTCCTTCAGCGGTGGTCCCGTCGACGCCAGCGTCTCCAACCTCACCGACCCGGAGAACCTCTACGAACGCAGCTTCGGCAAGCTCCTCCAGGTGTACCTGCCGGTGCGCACCCCAGGGGGAACACCGGTGCTGTTCGAGACCTACCAGCGCTACGAGGCCATCACCCAGTACCAGCAGTCGGTGTGGTCGTCGTTCCTGCCCGTGCTGCTCGGCGGCCTCGCCCTCCTGTTCGTGGTGCAGATCCCGCTGGCCGTCGGGATGGTTCGGCGTCTGCGCGCCTCGCTTGCGGAGCGACAGGTGCTTCTCGAACGGGTCATCACCGCCTCGGAGAAGGAGCGCCGGCGCATCGCTCGCGACCTCCACGACGGTGTCGTGCAGCGGCTGGCGGCGGTGACCTTCTCGCTGAGCGCGCTGGCTCGCCGACTCACGTCGAGCGCAGCGCTGGGGACACCCGCGGCCAGCGCACCCGACGTCGAGCACGCCGCCGGCGAGACGCGCGCGGCGATGCGCGACCTGCGCACCCTCATCGTGGAGATCGCGCCCCCCAACCTGCATGCCGAGGGCATCGACAACGCCTTGCGCGACCTGCTTGAGCCGCTCGCGGCGGGCGGCGTCACCACCACTCTCACCGCGCCTGCCGCGACCGCTCTAACCCCGGCGACGACCACGCTGCTCTTCAGGGTGGCACAGGAGGCGCTGCGGAACGCCGGCAAGCACGCGGGCGCCACGCATGTCGCGGTCCGCGTGCTCAACCGGGGCGACCACGTGCGCCTCGAGATCGACGATGACGGGCGCGGCTTCACCGCGGAGGACCTGGACAGCCGACGCCGCGACGGACACGTCGGGCTGAGCTTGCTGCGTGACCTCGTCGCCGATGCCGGCGGCTCGCTGCGCGTCGAGTTGCAGCCGGGCAGCGGGACCCACGTCTGCGTCGAGGTGCCCTGCTGATGGCGGCACCGATCCGCCTGCTCATCGTCGACGACCATCCCCTGGTCCGGCGGGGGCTGTGCGAGCTCTTCGGCGAGGACACGGGCATCGATGTGGTGGAGGCTGTCGGCGATGGCCAGCAGGCGCTCACGGTGGCGCTCGCCGAACAACCCGACGTGGTGCTGATGGACATCTCGATGCCTGGGATGGACGGCATCGAGGCGACACGGAGACTCGTGTCGGCACGACCGGAGACGCGGGTGGTGATGCTCACCTCGTTCGCCGACCACGAGCGGGTCATGGAGGCTCTCGACAGCGGCGCGGTCGGGTACATCCTCAAGGACGCGGAGAGCGACGAACTGCTCCGCGCCGTGCGCGCGGCCGCGGCCGGTGATTCGCCGCTGTCGCCACGCGCGGCACGGGCGCTGATCACCGCCCGGCGAGGGAGGCGGCCCTTCGAGGAGTTGACCGGGCGCGAGATCGATGTCCTCAAGCTGGTCGCCAATGGCCTCAGCAACAAGCAGATCGCCTGGCGCCTCGCCATCAGCGAGAAGACCGTGAAGGCACACATGACCAGCATCTTCGGCCGTATCGGTGTTGCCGACCGCACCCAGGCGGCGCTGTGGGCACAGCGGCATGGCGTCGGCTGAGCCGTCTTAAGACCTTCGGACGTTGCGTGCCATGACGTATTCGGGTGGACACTGTCGCTGTCACACAGGAGGATGAAGAAGATGCGCATCACGACCGTCACCACGAGCGTCACCGGCTTCGCCGTCCTGCTCATCGCCGGGTGCGGCGGCGCGGGTCCGACCACGTCATCAGGCGGGGGCGGTACCCCGACGCAGGCGGCGACCGCCAGCGTCACCGTCGCCACCGCCACCGTCAGCGGCCACGGGACAGTGCTGGTCGGTGGCTCCAACAGCATGACGCTGTACGTGTTCGACCAGGACACGGCGGGCAGCAACACCAGCGCCTGCACTGGCGGGTGCATCAGCACCTGGCCGCCGCTCACCGTTCCCGCGGGGACAACGCCGACCGCAGCGTCAGGGCTGACCGGCCAGCTCTCCACCTTCGCGCGCGCCGATGGCAAGGGGACGCAGGTGACATACAACGGTCATCCGCTGTACTTCTACTCGGGAGACACCAAGCCCGGCGATGGCAACGGCAACTACCCCCACTGGTCGAGCGTCTCGGCCAGCGGCGCCGCGGCGCCCTCGGCGAGTGCCTCAGGGAGCAGAAGCAGCCCGTCCAACCCGTACGGGTACTGAGGGCGGCTGAGGGTCAGATCACGCCCTGGCTGATGGCGCTCTCGATCCATGGCACCACCTCGCCGAGCATCTCATCGAGCGAGGTGGTTGCCGTGAACCCGAGCACTCGGGCAGCCTTGCTGGTGTCGGGGATTCGTCGCTGTACGTCGTGCTCGAAGGGTGTGTCGGACACGTAGCGAAAGCTCTCGCCGGCGCCGCGGATGCGCCGCCAGATCTTCTCGGCAAGCTCGAGCACGGTGGTGCTCTGCGCGGTTGAGAGGTTGAAGTCCTCGTTGAGCGCACCGGGATGGTCCATGGCGATGACGATGCCGCGGGCCAGGTCGCCGCCGTATGTGTAGTGGCGGGTCTGCTCGCCGGTCCCGAGGATGTGCAGCGGGTCCTGCCCCTTGAGCACCTTCTGCACCAGGTCGGGAACGACGTGGCTCATGGCCAGCTTCACGTTCCCGCTGAGGATCTCGACGTCGCCGAGGGCTCGTCCCTCGCCGACGCCGACGCAGTTGAACGGGCGCACGATGGTGTAGGGAACCTTGTACTGGTCCCACGCCGCGCGTGCGTAGTACTCGACCGCAAGCTTCTGGAAGCCGTAGGAGCTGAGCGGCGGCGGGATCTGGCGCTCGGATCCCTCGGCCGACGGCCACGACGTCGCCGATTCGAACACCATCGAGCTGCTGATGTAGGTGACCTTCTGCAGCCTGCCGTCGCGTCGGGCGGCGATGGCCGCATCGCAGGAGGCGGCCATGATGCGCTCATTGGTGGCCAGGAGGTCGTACGCGTAGGTGTGGAAGTACGAGATCCCGCCGATCATTGCCGCCCCGGCGATGAAGTGATCGCAGTCGACCAGCAGGGAGGTGAGCAGCGCGGCATCGCGTGCGTCGCCTTCCACGAACGTGTAGGACGGGTGGGCGTCATACGACTTGGCCACGCGCCCGTACTTGGAGAGGTTGTCGACCCCGATCACGGAGTGTCCGCCGCGCAACAGCTCCTCGACGATGTACCCGCCGATGAACCCCTGCGAGCCGGTGATCAATACCTTGCTCATGTCACCTCTGTCTTGTCGTCTCGATCGGTCTCCCACGCGTGGGGAGGCACTCGATAGGCCGGGCGCATCGGCACCCGGTGCGGTCCGAGCGCAGCCAGGTACCAGCGCAGGTAGCGCGGGATCCATTCACGGACCTTGAAGTTCGACTGTCCCATGTTGCGGTCCAGCCAGATGGTGGGGATCTCGGCGATGGGCAGCCCGCGGCGGCGAGCCTTGGCGGTCATCTCGATGCCGAGCTCGAAGCCGGCGTCCGAGGCGATGCCCACCTCACGGATGAACTCGGTCGAATAGGCCTTGAACGAGTTGGTGGGGTCGTGGGTGCCCACCCGGGCGATGAGGTGCAGCGACAGGCCGGCGACGCGCGAGATCAAGCCCTTGAGCCGCGGCCCGCCGACCTGCTGGCCGCCGCGCATGTAGCGTGACGCGGCCGCGACCACGACCCCGCGTTCGACGAGCCGGGTGAGCTGGTCGATCTGCATGGGATCGTCAGAACCGTCCGCCATGGTCACCACGGTCACGTCTGCAGTGACATGGCGGATGCCGAAGCGGAGTGCTGACGCCGGTCCCCTGCCCTCGGTGTTGAGCAGTGGTCGCACCCGGTGGTCACGGCGCGCGTACTCACGCACGTGGGGAGCGGTGGTGTCGTCGGGAGTGTCGTAGACCACCAGGACCTCGCACGGAAGCTTGACGGCCTCGAGGATGCGGTCGAGGCAGTCGTTGATCTCCTCACCCTCGTTGTAGGCGGGGATCACCACGGAGACCCGCGGCCTCATATGACCACGCCACTCCTGCGCACGTTGAAGACGTCGATGACCGGCTGGGTGATCGCGAGGTCCGCATAGCGCCGGTGGGGCGCCCCGATGATGACCAGGTCTGCGGATCGCAACACCTCGTCCTGCCCGACCAGGTCGGGGTCGACGCTCACGTACGGATCCGCGCACATCACCCGCTTGGCTTTGAAGGCAAGGATGCGCTTCAGCTTGTAGGCGAGCGACGAGCGGATGTCATCGGACTCGCCCTTGAACGCCATGCCGAGGATGCCAATGGACATCGAGGCCAGGTCGAAGCGCCGCTCCAGCCTTGCCACCACATACAGCGGCATTCCCTCGTTGATCATCATGCTGGTATGACCGAGGGTGAACTGGTTGTTGTTGAACGCGGCCAGCTGCATCGTGTCCTTGAACAGACAGGGGCCCGCCGCGAATCCCGGCCCGGGCATGTCGGCCGCGCGCGGGTAGTCGACCATGAGCGCGTGGCGGATCCGCTCGAAGTCGAGCCCGAAGTCATTGGCCATCATGAACAGCTGGTTGGCCGCCGCGAAGCGTATGTAGCGCCACGTGTTGGTGAACAGCTTGGCGAGCTCCGCCTCCTCAGGTTCCAGCTCGATGAGCTGTGGGGAGAGGCGGGAAAACAGCCGGCGGGCGGCGGCGAGTCCTTCCGGCGTGCGCGCGGCGATGATCTGGGGCAGCTCGTGGAGCTCGGTCATCGACTTGCCCTGCGCGATGCGCTCGGGGCAGAAGCACACCAGGTTGTTCAGCCCTCGATCGGCAAGATATCTCTCGACAAGAGCGGTGACCCCGGGGTAGATGGTGCTGCGCAGCACGATCACCTGCCCACCGCGGCCAAGGTGCTCGGCGAACTGCGCGATGGCCCGGACCACCGCGTTGGGGTTGGGGTTCAGGTGCTCGTCCACGGGGGTGCCGATCACCACGACCACGAACTCCGCGTTGGCGATGACGGAGGCGTCGGTGGTGGCCGACAGCGTCGAGCCCGCGCGCAGCTCGGCCAGCGGCGCCTCGGCACCGTCCTCGTCGAACGGCAGGCGACCCGCGTTGACCACGTCGACGGCCGCCTGGTTGGTATCGAACAGCGCGACGCGCATGCCGCACTGGCCGAGCGCGATGCCCAGTGGCAGGCCGACGTGGCCGCAGCCTCCCACGACGACCACGTCGTGGTCGAAGACGGCCTCCCTGACAGGCTCGCCGACCGTCGCGGG
The DNA here is from genome assembly GCA_963850385.1 of Candidatus Dormiibacterota bacterium. Lineage (GTDB taxonomy): Bacteria > Chloroflexota > Dormibacteria > Aeolococcales > Aeolococcaceae > Aeolococcus. The sequence continues at coordinate 240,468 of CAWKKS010000001.1, read as the reverse complement.
CGCTCGCAGAGAAGACGAGGTGTTGGTGGACATCGGCGACAGCAGCCTCACGTGGGAAGGGGAGATGCCCCAACTTGACCGGCCGCATCGTAACTGGTGGCGCGTCATCGACGAACGCAGCGGTGACGGCGGCCGCGTCAAAGCATGGCTGTACCTGACACATCCGGGACCGTCGCTGCTGGTGACGGCGCTCGTCGTGGCCGCAGCCGCGCTGCTGGCCAGGCAGGCGCCGCCGCCGCGCACTGTCGTCGGCCTGGTCCTGCTGATGTTGCCCGCGCAACTGGCGATCGGCGCCCTCAACGACTGGGCGGACGTGGCCATGGACGCTGCAGCCAAGCCCTACAAACCGATCCCGCGGGGGGTGGTGCCACGCGCCGCCGCCCTGGCGCTGGCGATTGGCGGTTTGGTCACTTCTCTGGCAGCCGCGGCATCGATGGGAGTGGCTCTCTTGGGCGCCGATCTGCTCGTGGTGGGTGCCGGGGTGAGCTATGACCTGGCGCTGAAGCGCACGCCGGCCGCTGCTCTCGCTTGGTGGGGCGGCTTCGTGGCCGTACCGCTGGTGGCCATGTTGGCGACGGGAAGGCTCCACGGCGCGCTGGCAGTGATCCCGCTGGCCGGCCTGATGGCCGTCGCTCTCCAGGTCGCCAACGGCCTCCCGGACGTGGAGGGGGACCTCCGCGGCGGAGCCCGCACCCTGCCTGTCGTCCTCGGACCACGCGGTTCCCGTGCGCTGATGGCGCTGGGGTTGGGCGTCGCGTCGGCGTACACCGCGGCCCTGCAGGCTGCCCTCGGCCAGGGTGCCGGCGCCCTGGTGGCGGCCGGGCTGCTCGCCGCCGGTGCGCTGCTCGCCGCCATTCAGCGCAGCGCGTCGCGGGCCACCTTCCCCGCGCTGGCGGTCATATTGGCGGTGGCGACCGTCAGCTGGCTGGCGGCGTTGCCGCCCGCAGCGCCCGCTTGAAGGCGTCGAGGTCCCCATCGCTGAACAGCGCGAAGGTGACCTGCCGCACGGTTGTGGCGGCGTCGGACACGGCACGGCGCGCCTCCGCGACAGCGATCGGCGCAGCCCTCTCCACGGGAAAGCCGTAGATGCCGGTGCTGATCGACGGGCTGACGACGGTGACGCAGCCATGTTCAGCGGCCAGCGCGAAGGCGCGACGATAGGCGGAGCGAAGCTTCTCAGGCTCACCGTTCTCGCCATCCCGCCAGCGCGGCCCGACAGCGTGGATGACGTGCTGGGCGGCGAGCCTGCCCGCACCGGTCACCACCGCGTCGCCAGTTGGACAGCCCCGGTAGCGCTCGCGCAGCTCGGTCATGATCGACGGTCCCCCGGCGCGGTGGATGGCGCCGTCGACGCCGCCACCACCGGCGAGGTGCTGGTTGGCCGCGTTGACCACCGCGTCAGCCGCGACGGTGGTGATGTCGGCGCGGATGGCGCGCACCGCCGTGTCGTCCACGAGTTCGATGCTAGGTCACCGGTGACAGGCAGGTCGGTAGAGTGCCGTCCATGAGCGCAGACGAGGTGGTGCCCGCCGAACCGTCGACCCCGCCCGACGTCTCCGAGGATCATCCTGAGAGCGACACTTGGATCTGGGTCGGGCGTCACCGGCCGCCGATGCCCCGGGCGCTGATGGAGCTGATGGCGAAGGGGTGGGCGGAGCGCGCCGCACCGACCGTGCAGCCCCACCCTGCCGCGGCCAACTTCGGTGCGCGGCGACGCGCCCTGTCCGAGCGGTTCGCGGGGCGGACGGTGGTGGTGGCGACCGGAGGGCTCAAGGTGCGCTCCAGCGACACCGACTACCGCTTCCGTCCGGGCACGGACTACTTCTGGCTGACCGGGGAGGCTGAGCCCGACTCCGTGCTGGTGATGGAACCCGACGGCGACGGCCACCGGGCGACGTTGTACGTGGAGCCGCCCAACGACCGGTCGAGCCATGAATTCTTCACCGACGCGCGCCAGGGCGAATTCTGGATCGGGCCGCGCATGAGCCTGCGCGACCTCGGCGACCATCTCGGCGTCGCCACGGCCCCACTGGCCGACCTGCGCGCACGGCTCGACGGCCTCGCCGGTCCAGCGGTCAGCCTGCGCGGGATGGACCCGCGTGTCGACGCCCTGCTGCCGGAGAGCGAGGCGGATGACGAGCTGCTCACCACGCTGTCGGAGATGCGTCTGGTCAAGGACGAGTTCGAGGTGGCCATGTTGCAGCAGGCCGTCGACTCGACCATCCGCGGCTTCGAGGACGTGGTCAGGGCGCTGCCGGACGCCATGGAGTCCGGTGAGCGCGTGGTGGAGGGCGTGTTCAACGCGCGGGCCCGTCTGGAGGGGAACGACACCGGGTACAGCACCATCGCCGCGTCGGGGGCGCACGCCACGGTGCTCCACTGGGCGCGCAACGACGGCGATGTCAACTACGGCGACCTGCTCCTCGTCGACGCCGGCGTCGAGTGCCGCGAGCTGTACACAGCCGACGTCACGCGGACCATCCCGGTGTCGGGCAGGTTCACCGCCGAGCAGCGCGAGATCTACCAGATCGTGCTCGACGCCCACCAGGCCGCGCTGGCGGCGGTGCGCCCGGGGGTGCCGTTCATGGAGCCGCACCGCGCAGCCATGCGCGTGCTCGCCGAGGCCCTCCACCGCCTCGGCATCCTCACCGTGGAACCCGAGGTGGCCGTCCGCCGTGACCGGCAGCTGCATCGCCGGTGGACGATCCACGGCACCAGCCACATGCTCGGCCTCGATGTGCACGATTGCAACAACGCCCGCGACGAGGAGTACCACGGGGAGTTGAAGCCCGGGTACGTGCTGACCATCGAGCCCGGTCTGTACTTCCAGCCGGACGACCTGACCGTCCCCGAGCGCTACCGCGGCATCGGGGTGCGCATCGAGGACGACGTGCTGGTGACCGAGGACGGCCATCGCAACCTGTCCGAGGCCCTGCCGCGCGACCCGGCCGAGGTGGAGGCCTGGATGGCCCGTCTGTCAGAGGGACGCTGAGCGAACCGCTCCGCGCTCAGTCGACCCGGGAGAAGGCCAGGCAGGCGTTGTGGCCGCCGAAGCCGAACGACGTGCTGATCGCCAGGTCGATACGCCGGTTGCGGCCGACGTTGGGCACATAGTCCAGGTCGCATTCGGGGTCGGGCTCATCGAGGTTGATGGTGGGAGGCACGTACTGGTCACGGATCGCCATCACCGCGATCACCGCCTCCAGGGCACCGGCGGCACCGAGGAGATGGCCGTGCATCGACTTGGTCGAGGACATCGGGATGGTGGCGGCGACCTCGCCCAGCGCTGCCTTGATCGCCTTGGTCTCAGCCGAGTCGTTGAGCTGCGTACCGGTGCCGTGGGCGTTGATGTAGCCGACGTCGGCGGGGTGGGCGTGGGCGCGCTCGAGGGCGCGCAGCACTGAACGGCGCGCACCGTCACCGTTGGGCTCGGGCGCGGTGATGTGCGACGCGTCGGCGGTGGCACCGTAGCCGCTCACCTCGGCGTAGATGTGCGCCCCGCGGCGGCGGGCGGATTCCAACTCCTCGAGCACCACCATCGCGGCACCCTCGCCCATGACGAAGCCGTCGCGGTCGCGGTCGAACGGGCGCGAGGCGCGCTGGGGCTCGTCATTGCGCGTCGAGAGCGCCTGCATGGCGTTGAACGATCCAACTCCGAGCGCGCACACCGACGCCTCCGTCCCCCCGGCGATCACGGTGGTGGCGTCGCCGCGGCGGATCCACTCTGCCGCCTCACCGATGGCGTGCGCCGCTGATGCACAGGCGCTGACCACCGCGAAGTTCGGCCCCTTGGCGCCGTGCTCGATGGCGATCACCCCGGCCGGCATGTCGGCGATCATCGAGGGGACCGTGAACGGCGACACCCGCCGCACCCCCTGCTGGTGCAGGATGAGGGTGGCGCGCTCGAGGATCTCCAGACCACCGACGCCTGACGCCACCAGCACGCCGGCGTCCTCACCGACCGCGGCGATGTCGACCCCGGAGTCGCTCACGGCCTCGCGTGCCGCGACCAGAGCCAGCTGCATGCAGCGGCTGCTGCGCCGCGCCTCCTTGACGCCGAGATGGGCGGCCGCGTCGAAGCCCTTCACCTCGGCAGCGATGCGCGTGGGCAGCGCCGATGCGTCGAACTGGGTGATGGCGCCCACGCCACTGGTGCCCGACCGGCACGCCTCCCAGGTCGAGGCCACGTCGTTGCCCAGCGGGCTGAGGGCGCCCATGCCCGTGATGACCACCCTGGTCCGTCCGTTGCCGTTGCCGTTGCTGCCGCTCATTGGTCTCCCGTGTCCTCGGCGGACGTGAGCAGGGGCGCACCCTGCGAGTGATAACCGCCGTCGACGTGGATCACCTCGCCGCTGATCCCGCGGGCCATGTCGCTCAGGAGGAACACCGCGGTGTCGGCGACAGGACCGGCGTCGGTTGCGTCCCATCCTAGCGGGGCCTGGCCGGCCCAGGCATCCTTCAGCGTGGCGAAGCCCGGGATGGACTTCGCCGCGATGGTCTCCAGCGGGCCCGCGCTGATGGTGTTGACGCGCACGTGGCGCGGGCCCAGGTCGCGCGCCAGGTAGCGGGCGATCGCCTCGAGGGCGGCCTTGGCAGGCCCCATCCAGTCGTACAACGGCCACGCCAGGGTGCCGTCGAAGGTGAGGGCCACCAGCGCCCCCCCGGTTGCGGGCATCAATGGCACGAACTCCGCGGCCAGCGTCTTCAGCGAGAAGCTGCTCACCTCCAGAGCCGTCGCCACCGAGGTCCAGGGCGTGTCGAGAAAGTGACCGCCAAGGCAGTCCTCGGGCGCGAAGCCGATGGCGTGCACCACCCCATCGAGAGAGCCCCAGCGCTCGCGGACCGCGGCGGCCACGCCACGCACCTGTTCGACGTCGGTGACGTCCATCTCGAGCACCGCGGGCTGCGGCTCGAGGCGTTTGGCACTGCGCTCGGTCAGGCTCATGGCACGACCGAAGGAGGTCAGCACCACCTCGGCCCCCTGCGAATGGCACGCCTGCGCGATCGCGAAGGCGATGCTCCTGGGGGTGAGCACGCCGGTGACCAGGATGCGCCGTCCGGCGAGCACGCCCGCCGCGCGCGACGTCACGGCGTCGCCGTCTCTGCTCACCATCCTTCCCTCAGAGTCCGCCACCGGATCGCAGGTTACGTCGCCGACGCCCGCGTGATCGAGAGCATGCGCTCGTGCCATTCGGGCGCGCCCGCGAGTATGTCGCCGGACCCGAGGACGGCGGTATGGTCACCCGCCCAGTCGGTGACCACGCCGCCGGCCTCCCGCACCAGGACGACGCCCGCGGCGATGTCCCACAGGGCGAGCCCGAGCTCGAAGAACCCGCTCCACACCCCCGACGCCGTGTACGCGAGGTCGAGGCTGGCCGCACCCGCGCGGCGCAGGTCCTCGAAGCTCGCCATGGCCGCGGTGAACACGGGGAGGTAGCGCGCCCGGTTGTCCGGCCGTCGGAATGGGAAGCCGGTGGCGACCACGCCCGCCGCGCCGCTGAACCGGATGTCCAGGCGGCGGCCGGCGGCATCGTATGCCCCCTCGCCTGCCAGCGCCGACCAGTGGCCGCCCGTCAGCGGGGCAGTCACCACGCCCACCCGCGGGACACCGTCCTCGACGAAGGCGATGGAGACGCCGACCTCGGGGTAGCCGCGGAGGAAGTTGGTGGTGCCGTCGAGCGGGTCGATCACCCACATCCGCTCGGTCACGGCTCCGCCCCGCTCCTCGGCGAGCACGTCGATGCCCGGTTCCGCCTCGTGGAGGACGGCCACAGCGGCGGCTTCCGCCGCCCGGTCGACGACCGTCACGTAGTCACCGGCCCCCTTGAGCTGCGCCTCGAGCGGGGCGGCGTCACGGCGCGAGGCGCGGATCACATCCCCCGCCGCCTGTGCGGCCGCGAGCGCAAGCGTTCCCAGTTCACGGTGCGAGCGCATCAGATGAGCCTATCGATTCCGAATGCGGCCCGCACCTGCCTGTCGGAGACCTCGTCACACCTCGCCCCCTGCTGTTGGGCGGAAGGCTAGCCAGCCGGGCTCGCGGCCGATCCCCGACGGGCGTACAGTCCAGGGCCGTGAAGGTGGCGTCGCTGGCCTACCAGACCGACCTTGCCATCCTCCGCCTCGGCGGCTCACGGCTGGACGAGCACGACGACCACATCGTCGTCACCAGCCCGCACCTGCCCACCTACTGGTGGGGCAACTTCCTCCTGCTCCGCGATCTTCCCGACGAGCGGTCGTCGCCGGGATGGCTCGAGCGGTTCGGCACAACCTTCCCGTCGGCCACCCACGTGGCCCTCGGCATCGACGCCGTCGAGGGCTCGGTGGCCGACCTGGGGTGGTTCACTGAACGGGGATTCGTCGCCGAGGCGCTGGCGGTGATGACGGCTGACCAGCTCAACCCACCCACCCGCGTCAACCGCGATGCGGTGTATCGCGAGCTGCGCTCAGACGCCGACTGGGCTGCAAGCCTGGCCCTGCGGGCCCGCTGCTCGACCGATGCTCCCAGGGCCGCGCCGCCGGACGCCGAGCTCGATACCAGCCGAGCCGCGGTCAGCCGCCAGGTCGTCGAGGCCGGACATGGCGGCTGGTTCGGCGCCTTCATCGGCGGGCGCCTCGCCGCCCAGCTTGGCCTGGTCGCGACCGGCGACGGCAACGCACGCTACCAGTCGGTCGAGACCGATCCCGGTCACCGCCGGCGCGGCCTTGCCGGCTCACTGCTGTACCACGCCGGCAAGCACGGCCTCGACGAGCTCGGTGCGCGGAGGCTGGTCATCGTGGCCGACCCCGCCTACCACGCCATCGGGCTCTACCGTTCGCTGGGCTTCCAGGTCAAGGAGACTCAGGTGATGCTGGAACACGGGCCGGTGTCGCCCTGACCTCCCTCACGCAGCCGGGGGATCGAGCCCGACGGGTGCCTCGAGGGCAGGGGATCGGCGCCACGTCGACTTCACCGTGGGCGCCTCGCGTGCAGCAGGATCACAGGGCGCGCTGGTGGAGCCTCAGGATCGGCGCCACCACGGCACCGTCGCTGGGCAGCGCCAGGAGGGCGAGGTCGACGCCACCGGCGGCGAGCATGCGGTCGATAGCCTCAGCCGTGACCGGGTGGGAGAGGTGGTATCCCTGGCCGAGGTGACAGCCGAGGTCGCGCAGTGTGACCAGTTGCTCAATTGTCTCGATGCCCTCGGCGATCATTGTGAGACGCAGGGCGTTGCCGATCCCCACGATGGCGCGTGCGAAGTCTCCCTTGTCCTCGGTGTTGTGGAGATCGTCGACGAACGGCTTGGCGATCTTGAGGATGTCGACGGGCAGCCGGCGGAGATAGCTCAGCGAAGAGTATCCGGTGCCGAAGTCGTCGATGGCGATACGGATGCCGGCGCGTTTGAGCGCCTCGAGCTTGGCGATGCTGGCACTGGCGCCGGCGTCGTCCAGCACCATGCTCTCGGTGAGCTCGAGCACCAGCGACGTCGGTGGCAGACCTGACTCGCTGACGACGTCGATGACCTCGTCGACGAACCCCGGCTGCTGCAGCTGCCTGGCTGAGATGTTGACGCTGACCCAGAGCGGTTGCACCGCTGGAAATTCCTGCTGCCACCTCCAGGTCTCGGTGCACGCTTCGCGCAGCACCCGGGTGCCGAGCGCGAGGATCACGCCCGTCTCCTCGGCGGTCCCGATGAACTCGTCGGGTGCGACCATGCCGCGGGTCGGGTGACGCCAGCGCACCAGTGCCTCGGTGGCGGTGAGACGACCGTCGGCCATGTCGAAGATGGGCTGGTAGTGCACACCGAACTCGTCGGCGGACATGGCCCGCTCCAGGTCGGCGCGGAGGCGATGACGTGCCACGATCTCGGCCTCCATCCCCGAGATGAAGAGCACGTGCCGGTGCTTGCCCGCGCCCTTGGCGGCGTACATGGCCACGTCGGCGTGGCGCATCAGCCTGCTCGCGCTGTCGGTGGCATCGTCGGAGACCGCCACGCCGATGGATGCGTGCACGGTGACCGACTGGCCGGCGATGGCGAAGGGCTCGACGAGCGCCGCGAAGATGCGCTCCGCAACCGCCTCGGCCTCGGCGGGGTGGTCGATGTCCTCGATGAGCACCGCGAACTCGTCGCCACCGAGCCGGGCCGCCGTGTCGGGGCGCCGCAATGAGTTGCGCAGACGGTCGGCGACACCGATGAGCAACTGGTCACCTGCCGAGTGGCCGAGGGTGTCGTTGACAGCCTTGAAGTCGTCCAGATCGATGAACAGCACGGCCACCGGCTTGCCGGTGCGGCTGCGGCGCAGCAGAGCGTGGTCGATGCGGTCGCTGAACAGCGAGCGGTTGGCGAGGTCGGTCAGGGAATCATGGAAGGCCTGGTGCGACAGCTGTTCCTGCAGCTGGGTCAGCCTGGCGATGGACTGCTCGAGGTGTCCGTTCTCGAGGGTCGAGCTGGTCTGGATCGCGAGCGATTGGAAGAGGTGCAGATCGCGCTGGTCGAAGCTCCGCGCGGTGACGCTGCTGCCCACCATCAGGCTGCCGATCAGCCGCGACCGGCCACGCAGGAGCGCCACCATGGCGTGGTCGATGTGGCGCCGGTTGAGCACGTCGCGTGACGACGGCGAGGCATTGCTGCGGTCGAGGATCACGCCATCAGAATCGGCCTCGAGAATGTCATCGAGGTCGTTGAGGTCGATCGGCACCATCACCTCGGTGCCGACCAGGTCACCCGCACGCACGGTGGTGCGGTACGCCTTCTCGCCCGGCGACGATGGGTAGATTGTGAGCTGGGCAACCTGCGCCTCGAACATCTCCCGAGCGCGGCCGATCAGCCCGACGATGGCGCCCTCGAGCTCATGCGACTGGTTGAGGGCCTCGTCGGCGCCGCGGAGGAACTCGGCCACGCGGCGTTCGCGACGCTCGGTGAGCAGGGTCCTGTAGCCGCCGAGGAGCACCACCCCGAAGAGCGCCACGAGCGCGACGCCCTTGGGATCGGCGAGCAGCATCTCGGTGGCGATCAGCCCGTATGAGGCCGCCACGGCGGTTCCGATGGCGGCAAGTCCCATGTTCCGCAACGCCAGGTCGCCGGGCACAACGCCGTCGCTGAGCCCCAGCGCGATCAGGTTGCTGAGACTGCTCAGCACGAGGACCAGCGCGGCAGCCAGGACGGCCCCGTAGGAGCCCAGGCTGAGCTGGTCGCCGGGCATGCTGCCCGCCGCGGCGTGGAAGGTGAGCGTGGCCAGCGCCGAGAAGAAGGAGAACTGCGCGATCGCGAAGGTCGTGTCCGGGTGGTGGAGGTCGCGGCGGCTCGCGGCAGCGGCGACTGCCCCCAGCAGGTAGCCGACGATGACCGCCCATGTCGGGGCGAAGAAGAGGCCAAGCACCAGCGGGGCGGCCGACATGCCCACTGAGGGCGTCGTCCGGCGCACCGCGACAGCGACCGGCCAGCGCTCGGTGATGAAGAACAGGACGGCGAGCCCCCACACCGGGATCGCGTAGTGGGATGAAGGCACCGGCAACGGCAGCAGCAGCCTGATCCACACCGCGACCGCCGGCACCATGAGGACGGTCGCGAAGAGGCGCATCCGCACCGTGGGCCCGAACAGTGGTCCATCCGAGATCGCGTCCGCGGCCGTGGACGCGTTGGGCACCGCTGCTGTCACAAGGCTCACAGAACTCCTTATACGGGCGGACCCGTCGCCATTCTCACGAGCACTTCCGGCAGGCACGTCACAGCGTGGTTACTGTTTGACGATTCAGGGCGACGGTGCCTCTCACACCGGAGGGTCAATGGCTGCCGAGATCCTGGTCGGCACCTGCAACTGGGCTGACCACACGGAGTTCTATCCGCCCGAGCTGGAGCGCGGCCGCCGGCAGCGTGAAAAGCTGGACTACTACGCGCGGTACTTCCCGATCGTGGAGATCGATACCAGCTTCTACGGGATTCCCCGGCCGGCGGTGGTGGAGGGTTGGGTTGCGCGGACGCCACCGGGCTTCCGTTTCAACATCAAGGCGTTCCGCAGCCTCACGCGGCACGAGCGTGAGGGACGGCACCCGCGACCGCCGACGGCCGACGAGGTGCGCGACTTCATGGCGGCGCTCGTCCCGCTGCGAGAGGTGGGCCGGCTGGGGGCGGTGCACTACCAGTTCCCGCCATGGTTCACCAACCGGCCGGACGCGCGCGAGGTCCTGCTCGAGACCCGCGAGCGCCACCCCGACGATGTCGTGGCCATCGAGTTCCGCCACCGCAGCTGGTTTGACGGCGACGCGTGGCCCGCCACCGAGGACCTGCTGCGCGAGCTGGACTGCGTGTACGTGGGTGTCGACGCCCCGCAGCTGGGGAGCGGCACCGCTCCCCCGATCCTCGCCATCACCTCGCCACGGCTGTGCATCACGCGCTTCCATGGACGGAACCGCAAGACCTGGTATCGACCCGGCGGCCCGACCAGCGGCGACAGGTTCAACTACCTGTATTCACCCGGCGAGCTCGAGGAGTGGGTGCCGGCCATTCGCGAAGCCGCCGACCGCGGCACGCCCGTCCACGTGCTGCTCAACAACAACCGCAGCAACTACGCGGTGGTGAACGCCTTCGACTTCGGCGCCCTACTCGACGTGCCCCTGCCGCGGCCGCCCGACCCCGTCGTGGAGCGAATCGTGGAGCGGGACGGCTCGGTGCCGGGTTGGGTCCTCGCCGCAGCCGCTCCTGCCGGCGAGCCCACCGCCCCGCCTCCGGCCCAGGCTGCGCTCGATCTCGACAGCTGATCGGCCTCCCCTTCCGTCGCGGCGCGATTTGCGCCACAATTGACGGCGACCGCTGGCGTTTCCGCAGCCGGTTTCGCTGCATGGGCAGGCGATCGCCGCCCGCCGTCCACCGGCTCGCTCGGCTTTCGCAGGAGGGTTCTCGCAATGGCAATGGCGTCTCCCCGACGCAACGACGGCACGCGCCGTCCTGCGCCCAGCGGCATGGTCCTGCGGAACGACAACAGCACCCACGAGGTCGAGGTGGCCAAGGCCCTCAACCAATGGGCGGTCACGGTCACCGCGCTCGCCGACAACCGGCTGATCTGCCAGGACTTCTTCGCCCGCCGCTGGGAGGCCGTGGCCCGGGCGGAGGACTTCGTGCGCCTCCTCAACCGGACCGAGCCTCCCCCAGGCTGGTGACCCCGGCGCGGCCGGACCAGGACGTGGTCACCGCGCTGCGAATCGAGCCGGGCCGCTAGGGCTCCGTCTCGAGCGTTGCCGTCCCCTCGGCGGCGGGCTCGGGTGAGGCCACGCGTGGGAACTCGACGCTGCAGACTACGAACGCGCCGTCCCGCCAGATGGTGAGAACCATGGTGTCGCCGGGGCGGCGGGCCGCCACAGCGATGCGAAACTGGTCGGCCCCCCCGGTCACCGTGTACCCGCCGATCGCCGTGATGACGTCACCGGTCCTCACACCGGCGGTGGCGGCCGGCGAGCCCTCGTGGACGGGCCCGACCTCCACGCCGAAGGCCGCAGCCAGGCCCCGGTCCTTGGCGATGTCGACGGTCACCGCCCGGACGGCAGCGCCGAAGGCCATCCCCGGGCCCTCGTCCTCGGGATGGGGCAGGAAGCGCGCCAGCTGGACGGGGTCGAAGCCGACGATCATGCGCTCGTCGATGGTCAGCGCCGGGACCGCGATGCGCCCCAGGCGACCGAACAGGATGGCGCTGGCCGATGGGTCGGCGGTGACGTCGCGCGTGGTGTAGGCAAGCCCGCGTTGGTCGAGGTACCGGAGCAGTGCGTCGCACTGCGCGTCATCAGCCCTGACGAAGACGGTGATCTGACCGGCCATCGTCAGCCGGTGACCGCCGGGGGCAGCTGCGCGGGCGCCGAGCTGCCCTCACCGCCCGGTTGGTCGGGCGCAGCGCCCCCCGCTCCCCCGCGGCGACGGCGGCGGCGGCGGGGGCGGAAGCTCTGGATCTCGCCGGGTGCAAAGTGGAGAGCACCGGGCGACGCGCCCTCCGCGGCGGGGGCGGGGGGCCCATCGCCTCCGGGCGCCGGCGTGCCCGTTCCGCGACCGCGACGGCGACGGCGGCGACGACGGCGGAGCGGCTCCCCGTCGGGACCGAGCTGAGGCGGCGATCCTTCGGCGGCGGGCTGGTCCGGGTCACCCGGCGGCCGCGCCCCGGGGACCTGCGGAGCTCCGCGACGACGGCGGCGGCGGCGGCGGCGCGCTCCAGCGTCCTCGCCGTCGACGGCGGGCAGCGGCTGGCCATCCTCACCAACCCGCGCTGGGCCGGCCGAGGCCACCCGGCGGCGGCGCTGCGGCTTGCCCGGGCTGACGATGTCCAGCGCGCTCAGCCAGCCACCGGTGGACCGGGCGGCCTCGACGAGGTCGCCGTACATCGACTCCTCGCCGGCGCGAAGGGTGGCGCTGTCGCCGATGCACGCGACCAGGTGCTTGGCGCGTGAGATGGCGACGTTGAGGCGATTGGGAACGCGGAGGAAGCCGATGCGGCCGCGTTCGTTCGAGCGGACCAGCGAGATGACCACCATGTCCTCCTCGCGACCTTCGAAGGAGTTGACGGTGTCGATCTTGACCGGCCGCTTGAAACGGCGACGACCGAGCGCCTGGCGAAGCCGCTCCACCTGCTCCGCGTACATGGCGATCACCGCCATGCTCATCTCGCGGGGCGCGCGCTCATCGAGAAGCCTCACCACCTGGGCGGCGACGCGCACCTCGGCCTCGTTGCGCAGCGCGCCACCAGGCCCGCGCCGCTCGCGGCCGCCGCGCATGCCCTCGGTGTCCACGAAATGCAGCGCCACGGGGAACGGCGTGCGCGTGATGTAGCCATATGCCTGCACCTCGGGCGCGTCCTGCAGCTGACCGTCGTAGCTGGCCGCCGACACGTACGCGGCGATGTCGGGGTGCATGCGGTGCTGGATGGTCAGCAGGCAGCGCGCCGACTCGGGGAGGCCGCCCTCCCAGGCCTGCTCGAACAGGCTCCTGTTGACCAGCGTCTCCAGCGCCTCGTCGCTCTCGACGATGCCGTAGAGCGCGTCATCCTCGACTGGTGGCAGCTGCTTGTGGTCACCGACCAGCGCCAGGGCCGAGCCGAGGCGCAGCGCGGGCAGAGCCTCATCGACGCGAGCCTTGTTGGCCTCGTCGAGGATGACGATGTCGAAGTTCATGTCGGTGATCGCCGACGTCGCCGCCGTCGCGCAGGTGGCGAAGTAGCAGTTGGCATCGAGCAATCGCGGGTCGTCCTCGTCGTCGCAGCGGAATCGCTCCACGGCCGGGTGCACGCGCTCGGCGCGGGCCACGCGCACGGCGCGCATACCGGGTGTGCCGGCGAGCCGCTCGAGAGCGTTGTCGACAGCGAGGTTGCTGTGCGACGTCACCAGGATGCGCTCGTCGGGGTTGGCGGCGAGGCGCCGCTTGATCGCCTCCACGATGACCGTGGTCTTGCCGGTGCCCGGCGGTCCCTGGATGAAGACCGCCTCGCCGGCGGCGAGGGCGCCGAGCAATGCCACGGCGCGGTCCTGCGGGGCGTTGGCCATCATCCCGTCGGTCAGCCAGCGTTGCGCGCCGGTGTCCTCCGTGTAGAGCGGCGCCGTGACCGATTGGGGGGCGACCATCAGCTGCGCCAGCAGGCCCACGCCGAAGTCACGGGTGGCGATCGCCGCCAGCACGCTGCGCTTGGCCTGGTACAGCGCCTTGTTGAACGACGGGGTGATCGTGCCCTCGTTGCCGGCGTGCTCGAAGGTTCGGCAGGTCACCTCGACGGTGTGACGGTGATGGTCGATGCGCGAGACGCGGCCGACGAAGTTGGGCTCGTCCTCGGGCTCGACGAGGACCGCGGCATCCGGGGTGAGGTTGATCTGCTCGCCCTCGGGGACGGTGAACTCCACCTTGCCGACCTCGGGCTGGCGGCGGTCGGCGTCGGTGAATTCGTGTCCGCAGGATGGGCAGCGTTCGTGGTCGGCCGGTCGCCACAGGGCCCGGCACCGCTTGCAGCGCCAGTACTCCTTGGCCGCGATGAAGCGCGTGCGCTGGGTGGCTGCGCGCCCCCGCTCGGCCTTCTCGAGGCTGTCGACCAGCTTGAGGGCCGCGTAGAGCTCCGCGGACTTGGCCGCCGCTGCGCTCGCCGCCCTCCACTCGAGGAGTCGCTTGGTGTCACTGGCCACGCCGTTGGCCGCGGTGACGATCGGGGTGCGCGCGGTGACCGTGAGCACCTTGCTGCCATCGGGATGATCCATCGCGGGGCGCATCGACAGCACTCGCAGGGCGAGATGGTCGGGGTCGCGGTCAGGTGATTCCTGCGGGACGCACTCGAGGGTGAGGTCGGGGAGCGCGACGCGCAGCTGTGGGGGCTCCTCATCGCCGAAGGACACGGTGAGATGCCCCACCTCGCTGATCCTCTGGGCAAAGAGGTCCCGGGGGTCGGCGTCCTGCGCATCTCCCTCAGCGAGCGTGCTGAGCACCACCATGGCGTCACTGCCGTCGGGCACGATGAGATGGAGACGGTCGAGAGCGAGGTCCGGGGATATGAGTCGGACGGTCAAACCTCGAACGCCGGCGGGGTGCAATCCCCGGCGTCATGCATCCGGTTCGGGATGGATTCGGGCATCAGCGCAGGCAGCGACACTGCTCTGAAGGCGTGGCGGCCACGACGGCCGCGCAGCGGTTCCCGAAGGCTCCCGCGTGTCCTGACTATACCGCAGTCACCTCGGCTTGCAACATCAAGCCTGGTCTGCGGTCACCGGCGCGACGGCGCCGCGACCGCGACCCCGCCTCCGGTGTACCACCTGGCCAGGGTGCTGAAGTGGTCACGCAGGAGCAGTTGATGGGCGCCCGGGATGATCACCACCTCCGCTTGCGGCAGCACAGCCCGCCAGCGGGGCAGGTTGTCGGGTCCGACGGTGGTGTCCTCGTCGGAGTACAGGAGCAGCTGTGGACGGCCGAGCAGCGTGGCGGCGAGGGTGGCGAACTCTTCGCCGACCGATGGGTCCCAGATGAGGGCGTTGGAGGTCCTCTGGTAGCTCGCCACCGTGTGGCGCAGATAGTCGGCGATGACCGCGCGCGGGAACACCGGTGATCGCACCACCGGCGACACCAACGGCAGCAGCCGCTGCAGGGTGGCGTACACAGATCTGCCGAGCAAGCCCGTGGGCATCCGGTAAGGGCGCATCTGGCGTCGCGGGTACGGCGAGGCGACCAGCGCGAGAGATGCCGCACGCTCGGGGTGACGGGCCGCCACCAGCGCTGCCAGGACGCCGCCCATCGAGTGCCCGGCGATGTCCACTCGGCCCGGGGCCAGCGCGTCGAGCAGGCCGACGACGCTGTCCACGTGGAAGTCGCGCGTGTAATCAACTCGAGGCTTGTCCGAACGCCCGAACCCGGCGAGGTCGGGGGCGATCAGGGTCCGCTCCCCGGCCAGGAGCGGGGCGATGCCCGCCCAGTACCGGCCGCTGCCGCCGAGCCCGTGGAGGAGCAACAGCGGCGGTCCCGCCCCTGCGACCTGGACGGACAGCCGGCCCCAGGGCAGCGCAATCGAGCGGCGCCGCCAGGTGATCGTCATCATCCGATCGTGGCACACGAGATGCGCGGACCCGATGCCACGACCGCGCCCGGCCGCCCGACTGATCCGCAAGGGGGGCCACCGGTGTATGTCCAAAGGTGAGGATCGCAGTAGTCGGGGCGGGCGTCTCGGGGCTGGTGGCGGCGTACCTGCTGCACCGCGACCACGACGTCACCGTGTTCGAGGCGGGCGACTATGCGGGTGGCCACGTGAACACCATTCCCGTGGACGTCGAGAGCGGGCGCTACCAGGTGGACACCGGGTTCATCGTCTTCAACGAGCACAACTACCCGAACTTCCGCCGCCTCTTGCGCCGCATCGGAGTCGGCGAGCAGCCCTCGGACATGAGCTTCAGCGTGAGCTCGCGCCACGACGACTTCGAGTACGCAAGCCAGGGCGCCAATGCCATCTTCGCCAAGCGGTCGCACCTGGTGCGACCCCGCTTCTACAAGATGCTGGCCGAGAAGGTGCGCTTCCACCGCGAGGCCCGGCGCCTCCTCGAGCAACTCGGCGAGGGCCCCACGCTCGGCGAGTTCCTCGACGCGCGGCGGTACTCACGCACCTTCATCGACAGGCTCATCGTGCCCCAGGTGGCGGCTGTGTGGTCCGCGCCTGAGGAGGAGGCTCGCGCCTTCCCCGCCAAGTACCTGGCGCGCTTCCTGGACAACCACGGCCTCCTCCAGGTGGGTCATCACCCGCGCTGGTCCACCGTTCCGGGCGGCTCGGCACGGTACGTGGAGGCGATGACCAGGACCTTCAGGAACAAGGTGCGCCTGCAGTCGCCGGTGGTGTCGATCAGCCGCGCCGACGACGCCGTCGAGGTCCGCGCGGCGCACCACGAGCCCGAGAGCTTCGACCAGGTCATCGTCGCAACTCATTCCGACCAGGCGCTGCGGATGCTCAGCGACGCGACCCCGCGCGAGCGTGAACTGCTCAGCGCGTTCGAGTACCAGACCAATGAGGTTGCGCTGCACACCGACGCGAAGGTGTTGCCGCGCCGCCGCCGCGCCTGGGCCAGCTGGAACTACCAGGTCGTCGACCACCGCACGGGGAGCAGCGCGGTGACGTACCACATGAACCGGCTGCAGTCGATCACATCACCGGAGCAGTTCTGCGTCACGCTCAACAACCTCGAGGGCATCGACGACGCCAAGATCGTGCGCAGGCTTGAGTACCAGCACCCCGTCTTCACGCATCGCAGCGTCAACGCCCAGGAGCGGCACGAGGCCGTGCTCGGCGCCAATCGCACGTATTTCTGCGGCGCATACTGGGGTTATGGCTTCCATGAGGATGGTGTCGACTCCGCGCTGCGCGTTGCCGCGCACTTCGGGGTCGGGCTCGCGTGAGCCTGCGTAGCTGCGTCTACGTGGGGACCGTCCATCACCGACGGCGCAGCCCGGTGGAGCACGCGTTCCGCTACCGCGTGTTCATGCTCTACCTCGACCTCGCCGAGCTTGACATGGTCTTTGCCGGGCGCCTGCTGTGGTCGACGAGCCGGCCCGCGCCCGCGCGCTGGCGTCGCAGCGATTACCCGGGGGACCCGTCGCAGCCGCTGGATGGCTGGGTGCGGGACCTGGTGGCCGCGCGCACCGGCAGCCGGCCGGACGGCCCGGTGCGTCTGCTGACCCACCTGCGTCAGGGCGGCAGGGGTTTCAACCCGATCTCCGTGTACTACTGCTTCGGCGCCGACGGGGAGACGCTGCAATGGGCGGTGCTCGAGGTCACCAACACCCCCTGGGGGGAGCGCACCCACTACGTGCTCGACGTTCGCGGCGCTGAGCGGGTCCATGGCGGCCGGCTCTCCAAGTCGATGCACGTGTCGCCGTTCCTGCCGATGGCCCTGGAGTATCGGTGGCGGCTCAGCAAACCCGGGACCAGCGTGTCCGTTGCCATCGATGTGGTGGCCCGAGACGACACCGTCCTCCAGACCGGGCTGGCGATGCGGCGACGCCCGCTCTCAGGGGCCACGCTGGCCCGCCTGCTGCTGAGTCACCCCCCCATGTCGCTGCGCGTGCTCGGTGGCATCTACGGCCAGGCGTTCCGCCTGTGGCGCAAGCGAGTTCCCTACCATCAACACCCTCATCACCACGTTGAGGAGCACCGCGCCGCATGACCGCTGTCACGCCCAGCCTGCGCCCCGACGCCAGCCTGCGCGAGCTCCCGCGGGTTGACGCTGCAGTCCGCTCCGTCGTGCTGCGCGTGCTGACCCACCTGCGCAACGGCGAGTTGGTGATCGTCGAGGACGGCGGCGTGCGCCACCGCTTCGGCTCCACTGCCGGCTTCCCGGTGCGGGCCGTCCTCCGCGTCCACCGCGACAGCTTCTACCGGTCGCTGCTGCGCGGCAGCCTGGGGGCGGCACGCAGCTACGCCGAGGGCGCGTGGGACAGCGATGACCTGGTGGCGCTGGTACGGGTGGCGATCCGCAACCTCGACACCCTCGAGCGGGTGCAGTCGGCCATGGCACCACTGCTCCGGCCCATCCGCGCCGCGGGCGGATGGCTGCACCGCAACACCCCGACGCGCAGCCGCGAGAACATCGCCCAGCACTACGACATCGGCAACGACCTCTTCGAGTTGATGCTCGACGACACCATGTCGTACTCCAACGGCATCTTCGAGTCTGCGCAGACCAGCCTGCACGAAGCCTCGATCGCCAAGGTCGACCGCCTCTGCCGCAAGCTGCACCTCAGCTCCAGCGACCACCTCGTTGAGATCGGCACCGGCTGGGGAGGCCTCGCCACCCATGCCGCACAGACCTATGGCTGCCGGGTGACCACAACCACCATCAGCGCCGAGCAGCACCACCTCGCCACCGAGCGGGTTCGGCGCCACGGGCTGCAGAACCAGGTGACCGTGCTCCTCGACGACTACCGCGACCTGCGCGGCAGCTTCACCAAGCTGGTGTCGGTGGAGATGATCGAGGCCATCGGCTGGCAGTACCTCGACACCTACTTCGGGGTCTGCAGCCGCCTGCTGACCGCTGACGGGCTGGCCGCGATCCAGGCGATCTGCCAGCCGCACCGCGCGTTCCTCGCCACCCGTGAGGCCTCGAGCTTCATCCGCTCCGAGATCTTCCCCGGGGGGATCTGCCCGTCGCTGCCCGCGTTGATCGCCGCCGCCGAGGGCACTGGCCAGCTGCAGCTCGTCGACCTCGAGGACATCACCTCGAGCTACCCGCTCACCCTGGCCGCGTGGCGGGCCAACTTCCTCGCCAATGCCGATCGCCTCCCGGCGCGGTTCGACGAGCGCTTCCGCCGCACCTGGACGCTGTATCTCTCGCTGTGCGAGGCCGGGTTCAGGGAGCGGCGCATCTCCGACGTGCAGGTCCTGTTCGCCAAGTCGTCGCTGCCGGCCGCGAGGCTGCCGCGCTGGGGCGACCCACGGGGGGCGGTCGCGCAGGTCCGAGCGCCCGCGAGGGCTGCGCAGGGCGCGCTGCACTAGGATCAGCAGATGGCTGAACAAGGCGGGGGGGTCGACCTCAGCGGGCTGCACCGCGAGCTCGACAACCTCAAGAGCCAGCTCTGCCGCTGCCAGCACCAGGGGACCTGCCTTGCCTGCCGCGGTTTCGAGATCCTGCGGGAGCAATCGCAGACGGTCGTGGCTGCGTCGAGCCAGCCCGTCCTCATGCAGGTTGCCCAGGAGGCCGCCGTCAAGGACCTGATCGGCCAGCTGGGCGGCGTCCAGGAGAAGCTGGCCGGCGACCCGCAGATCCAGGAGCTGCTGATGCGCATGATGGACCGGGTGCAGGAGGACCTCGGTGGTCCCGACGAGCTGGCCAAGCTCTTCGGCGGCCTCGGCTTCCCGATGCCGACCGGCGAGGGAGGCCCCGGAAGCGGGCAGCTCCCCGGGTTCGGCAGCGGACCGCCCGCCACAGGCGCCGGCGACTCCTATGACGACCGGCCCCGGCCGGCCGCCGGCGAAGACCCCGACACGTCAACGCAGACCGATGACGCTGGGGACAAGCCGGCCGCCGGCACCTGAGGGAGGACACATGCCCACCCGCCTGCGCCGGTCCGTGCTCGCCTGCCCGGGCAGCAATCCCCGGATGATGGAGAAGGCTGCCGCGTCGGCGGCCGATGAGGTCTTCCTTGACCTGGAGGACGCCTGCGCGCCGCTGGAGAAGCCGGGAGCGCGTGCCAAGGTGGTGGAGGCGCTGCGCGCGCACGATTGGCAGGGGAAGGTACGCGTGGTGCGCATCAACCAGGTCAGCAGCCAGTTCGCGCTCGATGACCTGCGTGAGGTTGTGACCGGCGCCGGGGACCTCCTCGACTGCGTCATGGTGCCGAAGGTGCAGAACGCCGGCGACATCGCCTTTGTCGACCGCGCGCTGGGCAGCCTCGAGCAGGCCCTGGGTCACGAGCACGGCAGCATCGGCATCGAGGCACAGGTGGAGGACGCGCTCGGCCTCATGAACGCGGAGGAGATCGCGTTCGCGAGCAAGCGCATCGAGACCATCACCTATGGGCCGGCCGACTTCTCGGCGAGCATGCAGCTGCCCTCGCTCACCGTGGCCAACGCGTACGACTACCCCGGAGACATCTTCCACTACGTGCTCTTCAAGCTCGCCGTCGCCGCGCGCGCCGCCGGCATCCAGGTGATCGACGGGCCGTACCTGATGATCCGCGACATCGACGGCTTCCGCGAGGCTGCCGGGCGCGCGGCCGCGCTCGGCTATGACGGCAAATGGGTGCTGCACCCAGGCCAGATCGAGCCCGCCAACGAGGTTTTCACACCCAGCCAGCAGGCGTTCGACAAAGCCGTGCGCATCCTCGAGGCCTACCGTCACGCCACCGAGGTCGAGCGCCGCGGCGCCGTCATGCTCGGTGACGAGATGATCGACGAGGCGTCACGCAAGATGGCCCTGCAGTTCGAGATGCGCGGGCGAGCCGCGGGGCTGACGCCCTCGCCGCGCCCAGAGGAGATCGAGGGCGCGCGATAGCCGGTACCGGGCTTGCCGAAGAGGGATCGCAGCGCTGTGTCAGCGGTGTGGCTGGCTGCGCAAATTTCGCGTCATGCGCCGGTGGTCCCGCCGAGCATCGGCTCGCAGTCGCGCATCGACCTGCTCGTCGAGGTGGCGCTGCTCACGTTCGAGCTTCCGCATCGAGGCAAGTCGGTCGACCAGTGATGGGTCGGCGGCCGCCGCAGCGCGGACCGCGCAGCCCGGTTCGGCCTCGTGCGCGCAGTCGCGGAACCGGCAGCCGAGGGCAAGGTCGGCCACGTCGGCGAACACAGCCTCGATCCCGGAGTGCGCATCCCACACCCCCATCTCGCGCATCCCCGGTGTGTCGATGAGCAACGCGCCCCCAGGAAGCGCGATGAGCTCGCGCTGCGTGGTGGTGTGCCGACCGCGCCCGTCGGCGCGGGTGGCCGCCGTGGCCAGCAGCTCGTCGCCGCGCAGCGCGTTGATCATGGTCGATTTGCCCGCGCCGCTCGGTCCCACGATGGCGCCGGTCTGAGCGACAGTCAGCGAGGCGCCCATCGCGTCCAGGCCCAGGCCGTGGGCGCTGACGGCGATGACCAGGACCCCTGACGCGGCCGCGCGCGCGGCGGCGAGGTCGCGGGACAGGTCCTCGCTCAGGTCTGCCTTGGTGAGCAGGACCACGGGTCGCGCTCCGCTCGACCAGGCCATCGCCAGGCTTCGCTCGAGGCGGCGAAGCCCCACCGGGAGGCCGAGTGGCACAGCGATGAAGACAACGTCGACGTTGGCCGCCACGGCCTGCGCGGTCGCCGCGCCGCCGGCGGAGCGGCGAAGCAGGACGCTGCGGCGGGGCAGCGCGGCAGTCGCCACCGCGCCGTCCACCACCACCCAGTCGCCGGTGGCGACGCCACCGTCGGGTGGGGTCGCGCGGAGCGTGTTGGCGATGGCGACCTCCCGCCGCCCCGCTGCGCCGATGACGGATAGGTTGTGGGACGACACCACCGCCACCCGCGCCGGCGTGGCCGACGGCGGCGCCGTCGCGGCGAAGGTGTCTGCGAAGCACGGGCCCCACCCCAGGCGGGACAGAGCATGCGGATCGATCTGCACGGGAAACTCCGAGTGAGAGAACACCCGGTCTCGCGCGGCGGCGCGCAGGATGGTCGCGGCGACCGTCTCCGCCTGGGCTAGCGAGCGGGACCGGGGACGACGGCGGTGGGAGGCGCGATCAGCGCAACAATCGCTGCCATCGGTCTGCCCTCCACTCGCGGTGCCTTCGGAACGTGGCAACTGTAGCGCCTTTCTCCAAACCGCGTTCGGTGGCGCATGAACGCTGGTAGCGTTGCGCCATGACCGCCCTCGAACGACCCGACCCGACGTCGTGGCGCGTGGACGAGGGCGACTGCATGCGGCTGTTGGGTTCGCTCCCGGCAGGGTCCGTGGACGTGGTCACCACCGATCCTGCCTACAGCGGCATGAACCAGCACATGACCCTGGGACACGGCCGGATCGTCGGTCGGTACGCGGACGAGGACAACCCTCACTGGTTCGCCGAGTTCCGCGACAACCCCGAGGCCTTCGTTGGGTTCCTTCGCGAGTGCCACCGGGTGTTGCGGGACGGCGGCCACATCTACGTCATGTTCGACAGCTTCTCGCTGCTCTCTCTCGGACACCTGATGCGCGAGGTGTTCGCCGTGAAGAACCTCATCGTCTGGGACAAGGTGAACCTCGGCATGGGCCACTACTTCCGACGCCGTCACGAGATCGTCGTCTTCGCCACCAAGGGTCACCGCAAGCTGACCCGTCGTGACCTGCCCGACGTGTGGGCGGTGAAGCGCATCCACCGCTCCGTGTACCCGACGCAGAAGCCGGTGGCCCTGTTCAGTCGCATGCTGGCGGGCAGCGCCGAGCCGGGCATGACTGTGTGCGACCCCTTCGTCGGCAGCGGGTCGTCGGCCGTGGCCGCGCTGCGTGCCGGTTGCGAGGTCGTGGCAGCTGACATCGACCCACGTGCGGTCCGGATCACCAGGGAGCGCTGCGCTGCGGTCGTGTCCGGCGGTCCCGATCCGTACGAGCGTCCTGCGGCCGTAGAGTTGCGGCCATGAGTGTGGAGGTACGCCCCGAACAGCGTGAGATCGTGGCCATGGTTCGCGATTTCGTCGAGCGAGAGATCATCCCGGTGGTCCACCAGCTCGAGCACGACGACGAGTACCCGACGCAGATCGTCGCCAAGATGAAGGAGCTCGGCTTCTTCGGCTTCGCCATCGCCGAGGTGTATGGCGGCTCCGGGCTCGACTACGAGACATACGCGATGTGCTGCGAGGAGATCGCACGCGGCTGGATGTCGGTCACCGGGGTCATCAACACGCACTTCATCGTCAGCTATCTCATCGAGAAGTTCGGTACCGACGAGCAGAAGCAGCGCTTCCTGCCGGCGATGGCGACCGGCGAGATGCACGGCGGCTTCTCCATGAGCGAGCCCAACTGTGGCAGCGACGTGCAGGCCATCGAGACGCGCGCTCTGCGCGATGGCGACGACTACGTCATCAACGGCACCAAGATGTGGGCGACCAACGGCGAGCATTCCACGGTGGTGGCCACGTTGGTCAAGACGGATCCTGACGCCAAACCGGTATGGAAGGGGATGTCGTGCATCCTCGCTGAGAAGTCATACGACGGATTCCGCTCCACCAAGCGCATCGAGAAGCTCGGCTACAAGGGCGTCGAGACCACCGAGCTGGTGTTCGAGGACAACCGTCAGCCCGCCGCCAACCTGCTTGGCGGAGTCGAGGGTGAGGGCTTCAAACAGATGATGGCCGCGATCGAGGTCGGCCGTGTCAATGTCGCCGCACGCGGCGTCGGCGTGGCCCAGCGCGCCTTCGAGCTCTCGATCGAGTATGCACAGCAACGCCATGCCTTCGGCGTGCCCATCGCCAGGCACCAGGCCATCCAGCTCAAGCTCGCGGAGATGGCGACGAAGATCACCGCGGCGCGCCTGATGACCCAGATGGCCGCGCGGCGCAAGGACGCGGATGAGCGCGCCGACGTCGAGTGCGGCATGGCCAAGCTGTTCGCCACGGAGACGTGCTTCGAGTGCGTCGCCGAGGCGATGCGCATCCACGGTGGCTACGGGTTCTCCAAGGAGTACCAGGTGGAGCGGCTGTACCGCGACGCACCGATGCTGGTGATCGGCGAGGGCACCAACGAGATCCAGAAGCTGATCATCGCCCGCGGCCTGCTGGAGCGCTACAAGGTCTGAGCGAGCACGCCGTCAGTAGCCGAACACCACCCGGATGATCGTGGTCGACCCGGCACTGGTGAAGGTGACGGTGCCACTCTGGTTCTGTGTCCCCGATAGCGTGATCGCCCACGCATCAGGGCTGACCGCCTGGGCCGGGTCATGAGTGTCTGTGCTCCAGCCATTGGAGTGCAGCGCCTGCTCGTAGTACGTCTCCACCTCCTGCAGGGGGTGCGGGTCAGTGATCACCAGTGTCTCGCTGGTCTGGTTGCCCGACGAATTCCAGTTGTCCGACGTCGTGCTCGCACCCGCCTCGGTGGGGAAATGGCGCAGGGGGCTGCTGGTGAAGATGCGCACGAAGACGAAGACGATGACGGCGATCGAGATCAGCGCCAGCGCGGCGCAGCCGCCGCAACCCCAGTACCACCACTTCCGCCGCGACACGGGCGGCGGTGGCACCCAGGCGTGGGGTGGGTACCCGACCGGTTGCGGCGAACCGTACGGCGAGGGTGCGGGCGGAGGCGCCGAAGGCGGTGGGGGCGGCTGCATCCCGCGCGAGTGTACGCGCCGGTTCCGACGCCGAACCCGGATCAGGTCAGACGCCGCGCACCGCAGGCGGCGGGATGACCTCCCCGTCCCCGAAGGCGGCAGGCTGCGGCCCGTCGCCGAGCAGCCACGCATGGCCGCGCCCGAGGACCGTCCACCCGTGTGGGCCGTCAACGATGGCCGTGTGCTCGTCGATGCCGATCAGGCGCACGCCGGGCCGCTTCGCGTCGATCGCCCTCTGCACGCCGCCAGGCATCCAGCGCTCGATGACATCGAAGTGCGGGATGACGCGCATGTCGGTCACCAGGCCGAGGCCCGCGACGGGGTCGCCGCGCTGGCGAATGTCGGGCACGTCCTCCATCAGAGCAAGCGCGCCGGCGGAGCAACCCGCCACCCCCGCCCCCGCTTCCCAGGCGGCGATGATCGCCGCGCCGACGGCGCTGCCGACGAGGGTGGTGGCGAGGAACGTGGGGTCGCCACCGGAGAGGTAGACGAGGCCGGCCCCGGCGACCTGGGCGGCCAGCTCGGCGCTGTCGGCCGTGGCCCGGTCGAGGACCATGATCGGGGTGGCCTCGATCCCCAGGCGCTGGTAGTGGGCGCGCCCCAGCTCCACCCAGTACGCAACTCGGTCCGCGCCCTCGAGCGCAGCGGCAGTCGGCAGGAAGACGACGCGGCGCGGCACCCCCTCGAGAAGCATGAGGTCGACGCGCTCGGTGGCCGGCGTGAACTCGCCGCTGCCGACGAGACCGATGCGCCCGCTCACACAGGGCCGGGACTGCTGGTCACAGTGCCTCGATCACTGTGGCGGCGCCGCCGCTGAGAGCGTACACGGGGACCGTGTCGCCGAGGCGGTGCCGCATCACCGCCACGGCGTCGGCGCTGGAGTCGCCGACGATGAACCTCCGGCCCTGTTGCTGCGCCGCCACGCCGGTGGTCCCGCTACCGGCGCACCAGTCGACGACGAGGTCGTCGGCGCGCGATGACGCGGCGACGATGCGACGCAGCACCCCGAGCGGCTTCTGGGTGGGATAGCCGGTGCGCTCGCGGGAGTTGGTCGGCACGATGGTGTGCCACCACACGTCGGTTGGCGTCTTGCCCCTGGCGGCGCGTTCTGCGGTCTGGAGGGACGGCGCCATGTATGGCACGCGATCGACCGCGCCGAGGTCGAAATGATGGGCGCCGGGGAAGCGAGCGTAGACGAGGATGACGTCGTGCTTGGCGGGCCAGCGCGTGGTGCTGCGCGCGCCGTAGTCGTATGCCCAGATCACCTCATTGAGGAAGCACTGACGTCCGAAGATCTCATCGAGAAGCACCTTGCAGTAGTGCGACTCGCGAGGGTCGACGTGCAGGTACAGGGTGCCGTGTCGCGCCAGGACGCGGTGTGACTCCTCCAAACGAGGACGCAGCCAGCTCAGGTAGTCACCGAAGCTGTCGGCGAACCCGGCGACCTCGGTGCGGCTGGAGCGGTACCGGCTCCCCGCGAAGCCGCGTCTGTCGCCGTCGTCGTCACGCACCGTCTTCAGCCGGAACCCGCTGCGACGCACCCCCGTGTTGAAGGGAGGGTCGGCGTACAGCAGGCCCGCGCACCCGTCAGGCAGCGCGTGGAGCAGCGCCAGCGCTTCACCATGGACAATCGCGCCGGCTCCCGCCGTCGCGGGCAATGCAACCGCTGGCACGGGATGCAGCGTACAGGAGGGTGATGATCGACGCTCGCCGGCTCGGCGCCGCAGCAGCTCTCGACCCCGACGGCGTCCCCGTCCGCCTGGGGACCCTGTGGGCTGAACAGCCTGCTGTCCTCGTCTGGCTCCGCCACTTCGGCTGCCTTTTCTGCAAGGAGCAGACGGCGGAGTTCCGCGCCCGGCGTGAGGACATCGAGGGCCGGGGCGCGCGCCTGGCGTTCATCGGCAACGGTGGCGTCCGCTACGCGGGCGGATTCCGCGATGAGTTCTGCCCCGACTGCACGGTGCTGACCGATCCCAGCCTGGCGAGCTACAGGCTGATCGGCGCGCGCCGCGGCGTCGTCAACACGCTCGGCCCCCTCGCCTGGGTCGCCGGGATCCGCGCCTTGGCGCGCGGCGCGCGCCAGCAGCGCACACAGGGGTCGCCCTTCCAGCAAGGCGGTGTCCTGGTGGTGACTCCGGGCGACACGCTGGCGTACACGTACCTCAGCAAGGCGGCCGGTGACCATCCGCCGGTCGACCAGGTGATCGCGGCCATCCCGCTCACGGTGGAGGTCGCGGCAACTCGCTGACCACTGGTGCCGCCGGTGACATCGGCCGTAGTCTGGGAGGAGACGTTCAACTCACGGAGGCGTGACCATGGGTGGCGAAGCTGACAAGGCGGCCGGGCGCGTCAAAGAGGCGGCCGGCGACCTGACCGACGATGCCGACCTGAAACGCGAGGGCGAGACCCAGCAGGCGGCCGGCGACGTGAAGAACGTGGGCCAGAAGCTCAAGGACAAGGCGGACGAGCTCGGGGACAAGATCAAGGAGTAGAGCCGCCCGCCCCTCGTCCCATGTGAGGCGAGGACAGGACGGCACGTCCTGTCCTCTCTCGGGGCTCCTGTCAGTTCCGGCTGGTGACTGTGCGTTCGGCACAGCCTCGGTCGTCGCTCGTCGCACCGGTCCAGTCCGCGCCTGATCGGCGTCGCTGGCTACAGTTCGGCTGTCGCAGGGCAACGGAGGGCGAGCGGTGCAGTTCGGGCGGTACTTCGAGGAGTTCGACGTCGGCGCGACCTACAAGCACTGGCCCGGCAAGACAATCACCGAGTTCGACGACCACATGTTCTGCCTGCTCACCATGAATCACCACCCGCTGCACCTCGACGCCAACTACGCGGCGACCCGGACACAGTTCGAGCGCAACGTGGTCGTCGGCAACCTTGTCTACAGCCTCGCCCTGGGGATGAGCGTCGCCGACATCAGTGGCAAGGCGATCGCCAACCTCGAGGTGGAATCGCTCAAACACGAGAATCCCACCTTCCACGGCGACACCATCTACGCGGAGACGACGGTGCTCGACAAGCGCGAGTCCTCGAGCAAGCCTGACCGCGGCATCGTCAGCGTGGAGACCCGCGCCCACAACCAGCGCGGCGAGCGCGTGTGCATCTTCAGGCGCAGCGTGATGGTGCCCAAGCGCTCGGCGGTGGGTGACCTGCAACCGGCCGACCTGGCGCCGGGCGACGCAGGCGCGTGATCGACGCCGCGGCGGCGGCGCGTTACAACGTCCGCCCGCTGCTTCCGGGACCGGAGGAGGCGTTGCGCAACACCGTGTTGCGGCTCGGGCTCCCGGCCGAGCGGCTGACCGCGCTGGCCACCCACGGGGCGGTCGAGGCACTTGCCGTGCAGGGGTTGAGCAGTGACCTGACGCGCGTCCTCGAACGTCTCCTCCAGCCCCGCGGCGGCGAGGTGCTCAGCGACGTCGACGGTCACACGGCGTTGTTGCTCGCGCCCCTGATGGCGATGAGCGAGCTGCCCTCCGCGCTGGCACAGTGGAGCGAGAGCGCCGAGATGCTCGGCCGGGCCATCGGCGCCGTCCTGATGGCACGCGGCGCACCACCAACCCCGCTGCGCGCCGGCCGCCACGTGCTCGACTTCGGCACGCGCACGCTCGTGATGGGCATCCTCAATGTCACGCCGGACTCTTTCGCCGGTGACGCGCTCCACCACGACATCGACGCGGTGGTCGAACGCGCTCGTCAGTTCGTCGCCGGGGGAGTCGACGTGCTCGACATCGGCGGCGAGAGCACCCGCCCGCACGCGCAGCCTGTCCCGGCCGGCGAGGAGCTGGCGCGGGTGCTGCCGGCGCTGCGGGCGGTGCGCGAAGCCGTCGATGTGCCGCTGAGCATCGACACCCGCAAGGCGGAGGTGGCCGCGGCCGCCATCGCGGAGGGCGCCGTCATCGTCAACGACGTATGGGGCCTGCGCGGTGACCCAGGGATGGTCGAGGTCGTCGCCGCCAACCCAGAGGTCGGCCTCATCGCCATGCACAACCAGCGCGGCACCGACTACGGGGACCTGATGGAAGACATCAGCGGTTCGCTCCGCGATTCCATCAGGATCGGGCAGGAGCACGGCGTCGCCGCCGAGCGCATCGTCATCGACCCCGGCTTCGGGTTCGGCAAGACAGCGGCGCAGAACCTCGAACTGATGCGCCGGCTGCGTGAGCTGCGCGGGCTCGGCCGGCCGATCCTCGTCGGACCATCGCGCAAGTCGACGATCGGCGCCATCCTCGGAGGCGTACCACCACAGGAGCGGGTCGAAGGAACGCTGGCCCTGCTGACGATCGCCATCCAGGCCGGCGCCAGCATGGTGCGCGTGCACGACGTTGCCCAGGCTGTGCGCGCCGTCAGGGTCGCCGACGCCGTGGTGCGCGGCACCCCGCCCCAGGTCGCGGCTCTGCCGGCGCCGGGCCCGACCGGGTGAACACGGACGTCGCCTGGGTGGCGCTCGGCAGCAACGTCGGCAACCGCGGCCGGGCTCTCGCGGCGCTGCGCGACCACCTGGGCCGCGGCGGTGTGCGCATCGAGGCGGCCTCCACGGAGATTCTCACGCGCCCGGTCGGCGTCACCGGGCAGGGCGACTTCCACAACCAGGTCCTGCGCCTGCGTGCCCCGAGCGGTGGTCCCCCGAACGCTGGCTCGAGCACACCCGCGCCGCCGAGGTGGCTGCGGGCCGGCGTGACACCTACCGATGGGGCCCGCGCCGCGCCGACGTCGACATCATCCTGCTCGGGGAGAGCGGGGAGGTGACGGCCAACCTCCCCGACGTGCAGGTCCCACACCCGGAGATCGCCAACCGCCCGTTCATTGGCAGGCTGCTGGCCGAGCTGGGACGTTGACGTCGCGCGCGGCCGGCGGCGTTTTCGTCTGAACGAGCGTCGTCAGATGGGCAGGCGGTCCGCCAGCGCGGGCACCAGCCGCAGTGCCGTCTGGACCTGGCGCGCAATCAGACCGAGGTCGGGGGCGTGCTCGAAGTCGATGAGCCAGGAGTGCTCAGCCGTGAACTTCTCCACCAGCGTGGTCCGTCCCAGGGCGGCGAGCCCGATGTGCACGGAGGGTCGGTCGTCCTCGGGGAAGGCCTTGCCGATCAGCGCCTGCACGGTCTCCACCCAGGTGCCGACCTCGCCGACGTCCTGCAGCTCGTAGCCGCCGTCGCCGAGGACGAACTCCGCCTCGACCTCGACGAAGGGCTGGGGCGCGAGGTGCTGATGCGGGCAGTCCTGGGCGTCCTCCTCGTCGTGGTAGAGCTCGCAATCGGCGCCGCTGCCGTAGCTGGCCACGTACGTCATCAACGCATCCCACGTGAAGCTGACGTGCACGTGGTAGCGCGAGGGCGGCTCCGATGGCGCCAGCCGCACGGTGCACTCGAAGCGACGCTCACCGATGCCGGGCTCGACGTGATGACGCACGTCCTCGATGCTGAGCCCGCTGCCGTCCACGGCTTCGAGGAGGTCCGAGGCGAACTCCTCGTACGACGGGAACGGAGGCCTTGCCGGGGGCGAATCGCTGGGTGGCAGACCTTCGGCGGGGTGCTGCGACACCTACAGTCCCAGGCGCAGCCGGCGGACGTACCGAAGGCTCACGACGAGGAGGTCGACGGCGAAGAGCGCGAGCGCGGTGATCGCCGTCCAGAACACCAGGGGCGCCTCGGCTCCCGGCGTCTTCCAGTCGTAGACGGCGAGGATGCCGGCAAGCAGGAGGCCGAAGCCGACCACGCACATCGCGGCGACGTTGACCGCCACCAGCGGGTCGGGTGTCACGCGGGCGACGGGGGCGGGCTCGCGCGAGCCGAGCATCGGTGGCGTGGGCATCGGGGGTCAGTCTACCGGCCGTTCTCCGGGCGCGTATTGGTGAAGCGGTAGCCGATGCCGGGGACGGCCAGGATGTAGCGAGGCTGGCTGGGGTCGGGCTCGATCTTGCGGCGCAGGTTGCGCACGTGGACGTCGATGACGCGGGTCTCGATGGGGTGCTCATAGCCCCAGACAGAGGCGAGGATGCGCTCGCGCGAGAGGACGTCACCAGCGTTGGCGGCAAGGAAGGCGATGAGGTCGAACTCTGTGTGCGTGAGCGTCACGTCACGGTCGTCGCGCGTGACCCGCCTCTCCCCGGTGTCGACGACCAGGCCACGGAACGAGTAGCGCCGGCCCTCGCCGTTGCGCGCGGACGGCTCGTTGAGCTTGCGGAGGTGAACGGCCATCCGGGCGAGCAGCTCGCGCGGCCTGAATGGCTTCTGTATGTAGTCGTCGGCGCCGATCTCCAGCCCCAGGACCACGTCAATCTCGTCGTTCTTGGCGGAGAGGATCACCACCGGGAAGCGGTGCCCGGCCCGACGGATGTCGCGGCAGACGTCGAACCCGCTGATGTCCGGCATCATCAGGTCGAGCAGCACCATGTCGGGCTTGACCGCCTCGACGGCGCCCAGGGTGTCGGCCCCGCGCGCGACCTCGGTGACGCGGTAGCCCTCCGACTCGCAGGTGAGCCGCACCGACTTGCGCACCAGGGCGTCGTCGTCGACAACGAGGACCATCGGCTGCCGAGCGTCCACTCAACCATCCTTCACATTTCTTGACCGCCGTTCGATTCTATGCGCGTCTGTTGGCTTTGAGCGATCGCCCACGTGGCCGACGAGTGGGGCGGTTGGTACCATACGGAGCCAATTTGGGGCAGCCCGAGACGTCTGGAGACCCGGCCCGCCCAGTAACAGGAGTGTTCCCAGTGCAGACTCAGGGTTCGCTACAGGAGTCCGACCTCGCCTCGCTCCTGCAGACCATGCAGTCGGAGCGAGCCACGGGGACGCTGACCCTCGAGGACGGAACCGAGAGCTGTTCTCTCTTCTTCCTCTTCGGTCATCTCTTCCATGCCGTGAGCCCATCGGGTGACGGCGAGGAGGTGGTGACCAGGGCGCTGGGCTGGCGCGAGGGGAAATTCCACTTCGACCCACGGGCCAAGCTGCCGGCCGAGGAGACCATCAAGTCGTCCCCCGCCGAGTTGATCGCGGCCGCGGAGGCGGGCACCGTGCCGGTCGCGGCCGGGGCCACCGGCGGCGCACCAGCGCTGCGCGCGATCGAGGGTGAGAGCGGGGGGGGCGCCGCCGCCGTCGCTTCACCCGAGCCCTCGATCTGGAACCCGGCGGCGAGCGTGCCCGAGGCTGCCGACGCCACCGCGGCGACGCCATGGTCCGTCCCGGCGGCCGCCAACGCGGAGCCCGGCGGAGGCGACGTCTGGACTCCGGGGGGGCGCGCAGCCGAGACTGCACCTGCATATGCACCAGCTGAGTACTCACCCACCTACGTTCCCGCGGAGCCGGCCCCAGTGACCCCGGTCGCCACCCCGCCCGGCGGCGACGGCGGTGCCGGGCAGGCGGCGCGCGGGGGGGCACGCGAGGCCCAGGCGGTGGGTCCGCTGCCGATCCCGTCCGGCCACGTCCAGTACGAGGGTCTCAAGAGCGCCTTCGTCGATTTCCCGCGCCTCCTGCGGACGCTTCGCAGCGATCACCACACCGGCTTCATCCGCCTCTTCAGCGGCTCGTCGGCCGGCGTCCTCCTCTTCCGTGACGGCGAGCTCATCGAGGCTGAGGCCGGCGCCGATGGCGCCGCACATGGCGAAGAGGCGTTCACCGAGTTCCGTCGCGGCATGGACACGGGCGACGGCCTCATCGACGTCGTCGAGCTGGACAGCGACACCGTGACCTCCGTGGCCCGGCTGTTGACCGGCCCCCCGCTGTTCACCGGGCTGCTGGCCCGCTTCGTCAACTTCCCCGCTCTGCTGGAATACCTCGCCGAGGAACGCCTCGAGGGGTCGGTGATCGTCGTCGGCGGCAGCGAGACCGGGGTGATCCTGCTGAAGCAGGGCAGTGTCCTGGCGGCCTACACAGCCACCTCGCGCGCTCCCCAGACGAGCACGGACGCGGTGGCGGCGCTGGCTGCCGAGCGACCGGCGCGCATCGAGGTGCGCGGCGACGACAGCGGACGCGCGGGCATCGACGCAGAGGCGGTCCTCTCCCGGCCGTCCTAGCAACCCTGGCAGAGCCGGCTCCCACGGACCCCGCGATGCGGCGCGCGGCGCGGCTGCTCATCGGTGGACTGCTCGGGGGCGCCCTGGCGGTCTCACTGACCGGCTGCTTCAGCGCCCCTCCGCAGATCATCTCGCTCGAGCCGAACCGCGGCTCGACGTCCGTGCCGGCTGATTCCCCGGTGCGGGTGGTGTTCGATCACCGGGTCACGCGCGACAGCCTCCTCGGCAGGTTCACGGTGTCGGCGACCACCGGGAACCAGGCGGTCAGCCCGGCCATCCCCGGCTGCGACCTGGCCGTGGTCTTCAGCGCCGCGTCGACCGCGCCCTGCTGGATCCGCTGGCTCGACCCAGTGCCCGGCTTTGAGCTCGTCCACGAGCGCGCTGTGTTCCGCGCAGCGACGCGCTACAGCTTCACCCTCGCAGGCGGATTCGCCGACCCGGCCGGCGACCGCAATGACCTCGACCACCACTGGGACATCACCACCGCCCCCGCCCCCCTGGTCGCCGTCACCAACCCGGCTGATCGGAGCACCGGCATCGCGGTTGACGCTCCGTTGTCTCTCTCCTTCTCGGCACCGATGGACCCGCCATCCACCGCGGCGGCGATCTCGCTGTCGCCGCCGGTGCCGGGGACACGGGTGGTGCGCAACACCAACGACCACAACCGCTTCGTGATCCTGCCCGGGCAGATGCTCGTGCCCGCCACGCGGTACACCATCACCGTCGCGGGCACCGCCCGTGGTGAGGATCAGCAGTTCGTCGGCGCGCCAGCGGCCGTTCACTTCGCGACCGGCCGGCGCGTCGAGAACCCTCACGCCGTGGTGCTGGCCGGTCGACAGGGAGAGGACTCGACCGAGGTCCTCCTCCCGGCGCTCGCCCCCGCGGAGGGCGGGGAGCCGATCGCGGCGCCGGTTCTGCTCACGGCGCCACGCTGCCCGAACAACGGAGGATGCGGGACCGTGGCGGCGCGGGCGCCGCTGCAGACGTACGCGTCTGCCGCGGTCGCCCCCGACGGAGCGCACGTCGCGGTGGTCATGCGTGACCAGCTTGCCTCGACCTCCATCCTCGAGGTCATCGACACCGTCAACGGTGCTGTCATCGACGCCATCGCCGGGGGCATCCACCCCTCGTGGTCGCCCGACAGCTCGCAACTGGCGCTGGTGACGCCCGATGCGGTCAGCGTCTTCGACGTCCGCTCCGGCGAGGTCAACCCGGTGGCGACCGGCACACAGGTGATCGCGCCACCGTTGTGGGTCCGCACCAACACCCTGGTGCTCAGCACCGCGGCTCCCGCGGCGGGCGACACGGCCGGTCCGAGCGCGGCCACCGTCGAGCTCGTCGATCGCCAGGTCGATGCGCGCTACGCACTGCCCGGCGCCCCGACGGGAGCGGCTGCGGCGGCGGTGTCGCCGGCCGGGACGCGCCTGGCCCTCAGCACGATCACCGGCGGCGTGGTCGTCGTCCCGGCACCCGGGGCTGCGGGGTCGTCGCAGACGTTGAACGGCCACCTCCAGGCGCTGGGCTTCGCGGACGAGGGCATCCTGGTGGCGGTGAGCACCAGCGGCGAAACGGTCCAACTGCAGCGCATCAGCATCGCCGGCGGCGACACCACCACGGTGACCCTGGGCGCCGGGACGCCCGACCTCGCCAGCGTCCGTGTCGCCCTCGACGGGCGCCGGCTGGTGTGCCTGGCCGTCGACCCCCTCGGGGTCCGGCAGGCCTACGTCGCCAACGCTGATGGCAGCGGTGAGCTCGCCATGACGCGCTTCCTGGTGGGCGGCCTCGAGGCACAGGCCGTGAACCTCTCCAACTGACCGGGGCGACGGCGCGCTTTCAGTAGGCTGCGCGGCGTGGCTCTCCCGCTCCTCTTCCTGATCGCCGACACCGGTGGCGGTCATCGGGCAGGGGCCACGGCGGTGGCGCGCCGCCTGGAGATGGACCACCCCGGGGCGTTCGACGTGCACATCGTCGACCCCACCACCGTGGGCTCGCAGCGGCTGCTCAGCCGCACCGCCGACCTGTACGGCCCGCTCATCCACCGGGCGCGCTGGCTGTGGGCGGCCTTCTACCACGCCACCAACAGCGCGACCGCGGTGGGGCTGATGACCCACTCCGCGCTACGGCCCCTTCATGTGAGCGTGCGCAGCCTGCTGGCGTCGCTGCGCCCGGCCGCGGTGGTGTCGTTCCACCCTCTGCTCAACCACCTCGCCGCCCATGCGGTCCGGTCGAGCGCCGACCCATCGATTCCAGTGGTCACCGTCATCACCGACCTCGTCGACGTCCACGCCGGGTGGGCGTGCCGTGACGTCGACGCGGTGGTCATCCCGTCACCGGGAGGGCTGGACCGCTGCCGGCGCGCCGGGATCCCCGCGCACCGCTGCCACCAGCTCGGCCTGCCGGTCGACTCGGCCTTCGCCCGGCCCTTTCCCGATGACGACGAACGGCGCAGGCTGCGATCGAGGCTCGGACTGGCTGAGGATCGGTTCACCGTGCTGGTGTGCAGCGGCGCCGACGGCTCCGGAGGGCTGCCGCGGCGGGCCCGTGCCATCGCCGAATCGGGGCTTGACGTCGGCCTCGCCGTGGTGTGCGGGCGCAACGCCACTGCTCGACGGCGGCTGGCGGGGTTGCGCGACGCGGCGGGGCGACCGGTACCCGTGATGGGATTCGTCGACAACATGGCGGATTGGATGCGCGCCGCAGACGTCGTGGTGACCAAGGCGGGGCCGGGGACCATCGTCGAGGCGCTCTGCTCGGGACTGCCCATGCTGCTCACCTGGTACGTCCCCGGGCAGGAGAGCGGCAACCTCGAGTGGGTGGTGGACATCGGCGCGGGCCGCTACGTGCCCCATCCTCGCGAGCTGGTCGACGCCCTTGCCGAGCTCTGCGAGCCGGGGTCGCCGGGCTTGGCGGCGATGCGCGCCGCCGTGGCCGGGGCGGCGCGGCCGGAGGCGACCGAGCGGATCGCCGCGCTGGTCGCCGGCCTGGCGCGCGGCACGATCGCACGCACATGAGCGCGGTCATGCTGCCGCCAACGGCGGAGGGGGCCTGCAGCCTGGAGCGGTTGCGGATCTTCGCCTTTCGCAACTATGCCGAGCAGTCCGTCGAGCTCGGTCGCGGGATCAACGTCGTGGGCGGTCGCAACGCCCAGGGCAAGACCAACCTGCTCGAGGCGGTGGCAACCCTCCTGCTCACCCGGTCCCCGCGCGCGTCGAGCTCGGCCGACGTCGTGTCGTGGGGCAGCGACGAGGCGCTCGTCGAGGCCCGCGTGCTGCGACCGGCGGCTGATCGCACACTGGCGGTGCGATTCCGGCGTGACCCAGCGTCCGGCAGGGTGACTCGCACGGCCACGGTCGACGGCAGCCCTCGCCCGGCGCGAGACCTGCTCGGGCTGTGCCCGGTGGTGCTCTTCTGGCCGGAGGACCTGCAGCTCGTCAAGGCGGGACCGGACACGCGACGCCGGCTGCTCGACGTAGTGCTGTCGCAGCTGGATCGGCGCGTGGCCGGTGACCTGCTGCGCTACCGCCACGTCCTCGAACAGCGCAACGCGCTGCTCCGCCAGCTCCGCGCCGGGGCTTCGGAGACAGCCGCCCTCACCGGCTTCACCCGCGAGCTCGTGGTCAGCGGGGCGCGCATCCAGGTGGCCCGTGCCGCGCTCGTCAGCGCCCTCCTGCCGCACGGACAGGAGGCGCTGGCGCAGATCGGCGGCGGTGAGGAGCTCGGCCTCCGCTACCTCCCCGACGGGGGCATGGATCCGGAGGCAGACCTGGAGGCGGCCACCGAGGCGCTGACCGCGACGCTGGGCCGCCGGCGCGACGAGGAGATCGCGCGCGGCGCCACCCTCGCCGGCCCGCACCGCGACGACCTCGAGCTGCTCATCGGTGGTCGACCGGCGCGCAGCGCAGCGTCGCAGGGTCAGCAGCGGAGCATCGTCCTGGCCCTCAAACTCGCCGAGGTGCGCCACATCGCCTCCCACGCCGGTGTCATGCCGGTGCTGCTCCTCGACGACGTTCTCAGCGAGCTCGACCCGGGCCGCCGCCACGACCTCGTCGCCGGCATCGCCGCGGCCGGACTGCAGACGCTGATCACCAGCAGCGAGCCGCTCGTCGGGACCTTGCCTGCGGGTACGCGTCGCTTCGAGGTGGCCGCCGGGCACGTGACCGCGACGGCTGCCTGATGGACCGGCTCTCGGACCTCATCGATCCCGCCCTTCGTGGTCTCGGCGTGCGCGGCAGGGTGCGTGAGGTGCAGGTGCGTGACGTCTTCAACGACATCGTCGGTCCCGCCCTGGCGCCGATGTGCCGGGCGATCAGCCTGGACCGCGGGGTTCTGCTCATCGGCGTCGCCAACACCTCGTTGAGCCATCAGCTCCACCTCGACTCCGTCCGGGTGGTGATGCTGCTCAACGAACGGCTGGGCACCGCGGCGGTGCGCCGTCTGCGGTTCACCACGCTCGACCTGTGATGGCCTCTGCCGGCGCCGCAAAGGCGGGAGCGGGTCAGACCGTGCTTGACTCCGGCTCCTCCACCTCGCGCGCCTGGCTCTCGAACTGGGTGCGGTACAGCTCCGCGTAGAGACCGCCCTGCTCGAGCAGGCCATGATGGGTTCCCTGCTCAACGATGCGGCCCTGGTCGATCACCAGGATGACGTCGGCGTCGCGCACGGTGGACAGCCGGTGGGCGATCACCAGCGAGGTGCGCCCGGTGAGCGCGTGGCGCAGTGCCTCCTGCACCGCGGCCTCGGACTCCGAGTCGAGATGCGCGGTGGCCTCGTCGAGCACCACGATGTCGGGCGCTTTGAGGAGGAGACGCGCGATCGCGATGCGCTGCTTCTCGCCGCCAGAGAGGCGATAGCCGCGGTCGCCGACAAGGGTGTCGAGCCCGTCGGGAAGGGAGGCGACCAATGGGAGGATCTGGGCGGCGCGAAGCGCCTGGAGAAGCTCCTCGTCCGTGGCTTCCGGCTTGGCGTACGCCAGGTTGGAGCGGATCGTCTCGTGGAAGAGGTGCGCGTCCTGCGTGACCACGCCGACGGTTGCCCGGATCGATTTCATCGTGGCGTCGCGCACGTCGATGCCGTTGATGCGCACGGCTCCCGCGCGGACGTCGTAGAGGCGCGGCACAAGGTGGCTGAGCGTGGTCTTGCCCGCCCCCGAGGGGCCGACCAGGGCAACGAGCTGGCCGGGCTTCGCCGTGAAGCTGACGTCGAAGAGCACCTGCTGGTTGTTGGTGCGTTCGAGAACCGCGACGGCCTCGAGCGACGCCAGCGACACCTCTTCTGCGGACGGGTAGCGGAAATCCACGTGGTCGAACTCGATCGTCGCCGGTCCTCGCGGGATCGAAACGGCATCCGCCTTCTCGGCGATCATCGGCGGCAGGTCGAGCACCTCGAAGACGCGATCGAAGCTGACCAGGGCGGTCATGATGTCGACCTGCACGTTCGACAGCGCGGTCAGAGGCCCGTAGAGGCGGCTGAGGTACGCGGTCAGCGCCACCACGGTACCAACCATGAGCACCCCACGCGCAGCCTCGGCACCGCCGAGGCCATACACCAGCGCCGTCGCCAGCGAGGCGGTGAGCAGCAGCGAGGTCATGAAGATCCGGGCATACATCGCCTGCAGGATCCCGATATCCCTGACGCGCCGTGCCTTGGACGCGAAGCCCCTGACCTCCTGCTCGGGATGGCCGAAGAGCTTGACGAGGAGCGCGCCGGAGACGTTGAAGCGCTCGCTCATGGTGGTGTTCATCTGCGCGTTGAGGTTGTACGACTCACGGGTGATGCCGGCCAGTCGGCGCCCCACCCAGCGCGCCGGCAGCAGGAACACGGGGAGCAGCACCAGTGACAGCAGGGTGATCTGCCACGACAGGAAGAACATCGCGACCAGGGTGATGCTGACGCCGATGACGTTGCCGACCACCGATGCGAAGGTGTCGGTGAACGCCTGCTGGGCACCGAGGACGTCGTTGTTGAGCCGCGAGATGAGCGCGCCCGTCTGGGTGCGCGTGAAGAACGAGATCGGCATCTCGTTGATGTGGGCGAACACCTTGGTGCGCATGTCGAAGATCAGCCCCTCGCCGACGCGGGCGGAGAGCCAGCGCTGTGCCAGCCCGAGGACGGAGTCGAAGATCGCCAGCCCGGCCACCGCGCCGGCGAGAACCGCGACCAGGTTGACGTTGTGGGCGAGGATGCCGTCGTCGATGATGGCGCGGTAGACGAGCGGGTTGACCGCACCGACCACCGCGTCGACAACGATGAGCACGAGGAAGACGGCGAGGGCGCCTCGGTAGGGGCGCGCGAAGCCGGCGATGCGTCGCACGATGCCCTTGGTGAGCCGGTGCTGTTTCATCGACTCGTCGCGGCGCATGGAGCGCATCAGGCCCCACCCGCCCATGTGCATGCCCATTTCAGTCAACGCTCCAGGTCAGCTGCTCCGAACTCCGAGCATGACACCTCCCAGCCATCCGTCCGCCCTGGTCGGTCCCCGGGGGTCCAGCCCAGACCGCAGGCTGACGATGGTGACCGCTCGCATGGGGAGGGAAGCCCGGGGAGCTAGGGGACGCGGACCGGCATGATGATGCAGAGGTAATCGTCACGCCCCGACGGCCGGATCACCCCCGGCTGCAGCGCCCCGTTGAAGCTGAGCTGCACCTCATCAGAGTCCATGACGCTGAGCGCGTCGAGCACGTAGCGCGCATTGAACGCGATCTGCACGTCATCACCCTTGACGTTGGCTGAGAGCGGCGCCTCATCGTCGCCGACCTCCGCGGTCTGGGCCACCAACGTGAGCGTGTTGTCACCGACGCGCAGCCGGACGGGGTTGGCAGCGTCGCGGGCCAGCACTGATGCCGTCTTCGCCTCGCGGAGCAGCGCGGCGGTGGGCAGCTGCACAGTGGTCGTGGACTCACCGGGGATGACCTGCGCGTAGTTCGGGTAGTTGCCCTCGATCAGCCGCGAGGAGATCTCCACGTCCTTGAGCGCGAAGAAGACCTGGTTGCGTTGCTCGCTGAAGCTGATCGACACAGTGGGCCGGGTGGGGTTGACCGCGCGGGCGACCTCGCTGAGGTGCCGCGAGGGCACGATCACCGAGCCCGAGAACGCCTTCTCCCCGCTGGACTTGGCATCGAGCGTCTTGACCGCAAGCCGGTGACGATCGGTGGCCGCCAGCGTCAGCCGCTCGCCCTCGACCTGGAAGAGCACGCCGGTGAGGACGGGCGACGCCTCATCGCCGCTGGCGGCCATGGCTGTCTGCGAGACCGCGTTGGCAAAGACCGCCGCGTCGAGCTCGATGGCCGCGTCCCCGTCACGG
Organism: Candidatus Dormiibacterota bacterium; assembly: GCA_963850385.1. GTDB lineage: Bacteria > Chloroflexota > Dormibacteria > Aeolococcales > Aeolococcaceae > Aeolococcus. Next base: position 200,939 of record CAWKKS010000001.1, on the reverse strand, counting down.
GCCGGCAGCGGTGGAAACTCGACCGCGTCGATTCCGTGGAGATTGGTGCGGTGCACCCCGCAGCTGAGACGCAACACCTGGGTGTTGACGTCGAGCTCGAGTGAGCATGGCGCCTCGGCGAGGGATGCGACGTACTCGCTCAGCAGGCGCGCCGGCACGGTGGTGCGACCGTCCAACGCGACCTCCGCGGGAACGGTGGCCGCCATCGTCAGGTCGAGGTTGGTGGCGGTGACCCGGAGTCCGTCGCTGGTGGTCTCGAGCAGCACATTGCCCAGCACCGGGAGCGTCGAGCGTGGCGACACCGCACGCGACACGAGTGACAGTGCAGCGCTGAGGGCTGAGGGCGAGACGGAGCACTTCATGTTGGCTGGAACCTCACGGTATGCCGAGTTGTCACCAAGCCCTCATTAAGACTGGTGCCAGAGTCTTTGAACAGTCGTAGTACCTAGGGATGGGCCGACGGGGGATAACCGGGCAAATCCCTGAGTGCAGCGTGCGGATGGCCGCCAACAACCTGTGCACGAGGGGCAGCGGTCTCACCGAACTGTCCACAGCGCGACGGCATGGCGCGGTAGCGCACAGGGTGGCGGAGACATTTCCACAGGGATGTCCCGCACCAGCATCAGTGCTCGTGGAGGCGTTGGCGGATCTGACGGAGATCCGATTGGAGGCGGCTGTCCTCGAGCACCAGGTCGGTGATCTTCTCGATGGCATGCAGGGCGGTGGTGTGGTCGCGGCCGCCGAAGGCGTTGCCGATCACCGGCAGGGATGACTCGGTCTCCTCGCGGATGATGTACATCGCCACCTGGCGCGGGAAGACGATGTGCTTGTCGCGTCGCTTGCCCTTCATCTCGTCGACGGCGATGTTGAAGTAGGAGGCCACCGTCTCCTGGATGAGCTCGATGCTCACCGGGGTGCTGTCGCCGACGGGGATGATGTCGCGGAGGATGGTCTGGGCGGCCTCGAGGGTGACCGGCTGGCCGTTGATGGAGGCGTGAGCCAGGACGCGGATGAGCGCGCCCTCGAGCTCGCGGATGTTGCGCTGGATCTTGTGGGCGATGAAGCTGCAGACGTCTTCCTGCACCAGTGAGCTGTGCGGGCCGAGCTTGGTGTTGAGGATGGCCAGCCTGGTCTCGAAATCCGGCGGTTGGATGTCAGCCATGAGGCCGCCCTCGAACCGGCTGCGCAGCCGGTCCTCAAGGGTGGGGATGTCCTTGGGTGGGCGGTCGCTGCTCACCACGATCTGCTTCTGGATCTCGTGGAGCGCGTTGAAGGTGTGGAAGAACTCCTCCTGGGTGCGGTCCTTGCCGGCCAGGAACTGGATGTCGTCGATGAGCAGGACGTCGACGCTGCGGTAGCGGTTGCGGAACTCGGAGGTGCGGTTGGCCTGGATCGAGCCGATCATCTCGTTCATGAACTTCTCGGAGGTGATGTACGCCACCCTTGGGGGGCGCCGGTGCCCCTCGCGCACCGCGTGCCCGATGGCGTGCATGAGGTGCGTCTTGCCGAGCCCCACCCCGCCGTACAGGAAGAGCGGGTTGTACGCCTTACCGGGTGAGTCCGCGACCGCGCGACACGCCGCATGAGCGAACCGGCTGCTGTTGCCGACCACGAACGTGGAGAAGGTGAAGTTGGGATTGAGCCTCGTCGCGTTGCTGCCGTCAATGGCAGATTCTCCGACGATGCCGTAGGCGGGCTCGGGGGCGTCAGCGATGGGCGCGGGCTCGTCGGGCGGTGGCCCGGCTGCGGGATCTACGGTGATCACCACCTCGCAATCGCGCGAGATCAGGCCGCTGATCGTCTCGCGGATCACCACCGCGTAACGCTCGATGAGCCAATCGCGGGCGAGCCTGGTCGGCACGCCGATGGTGAAGGTATGACCGTCACTCTCGACGAGAACAGCGTTGGCCAACCATGTCTCATAGCCCGGGCGCGCCAGCTGGAAACGCAATTCCTCTTGCGCCGCCTGCCAGATCTGCTGCATCCCGAGGGCGGATGACGGTGCCGCGACGGTGTCCGCTGGGGCAATCACCTCCACGTCACCGGGAATGCCCGTAGCAGACAAATCGCCTCCCCCATGGTGAGTCGCCAAACATGAGACCGTTGCCGCCACCTTTTGCACAGGATGTGCACACGAGTGGATAAGCGGCCCATGACTGCACCGACGGAGAAACGAAGATGGGGCGATGTTGCGAAACGTCGCCCGCCGGGGCATCGAGCAGTCTAGCAACGCGAGAAGGGGCTCACAACGCCCGGCCGGCGTCGCTGCCCGCGGCCGGTTCCGCGGTGCCGCTGCTATACTCCGCCCGCCACTCCGTCGACCGGAGATCCCTGCCGCCGATCCCGGCGCGCCCCCTCCCCACCCGGTCGTCGATTCTCCATCTGCGGAGCAACGGACATCAAACGGACCTATCAACCCAAGAAGAAGTACCGGCGTAAGACCCACGGGTTTCGCATCCGCATGTCGACACCGGGTGGACGCCAGGTGCTGAAGGCGCGGCGTCGCAAGGGGCGCAAGCGCCTGACCCCCGCGCCCACGCGGTGATCTCGCGACATCGCCTGCGCGGGCGAGGTCGTTTCGCTGCGATCCGCGCCGGTGGAGTGCGTGCTTCCTCGGCCGGGGTGCGCGTGCAGCTGGCGTCCAATGACCGCGGGGTGGCGCGCGTCGGGTTCGCGCTGGTCGGGATGCGCTCCGCGGTTCGGCGCAACCTGCTGCGCCGCCGCCTGCGTGAGGCGCTGCGGCCCCTGCTCGGGACGCTGACCGGCCGGGACGTCGTGGTCGTCGCCGGTGGCGACGCGCTCGACCTGCCCTTCAGCGACCTCAGCGCCGCCCTCCAGGTCTCGCTTTCACGCGCCGCCGGCCGCATGGACGGCGCCACCGTGCCCGCGACGGCGGACAATGGACCGGTGACGCGCTCTCCGCAGGCCTCGTGATGACGCGGCTGAGCCTATTGCTGATCCGCATTTACCGGGTGACCATCGGCCCCCTCTTCGGGCTGATGAGCAGCTGCCGGTACCAGCCGACCTGCTCCGAGTACGGGTACCAGGCCATCGAGCGATTCGGCGCGCGGCGAGGGTGGTGGCTCGCGGTGCGCCGTATCAGTCGCTGTCACCCGTTCCACGAGGGCGGCCATGACCCGGTTCCCGACGAATACCTGAGCTGGCGAGAGGGCCGCCGCCGCAAGCGCGCCCGTCTCTCAGGCGAGCCCGTCTGATGCTCGCCATCTCCCCATTCGACGCGCTGGGGGTGCCCTTCCAGTACTGCCTGGAATTCTTCACCAACATCTTCAAGGTGATCGGGCCGCTCAGCTCGATCGGTGCCTTCGGCCTGGCGATCGTCGTCACGACGATCATCATCCGCGGCGCCCTCTTCCCCATCTTCGGCTGGCAGCTGCGCACCAGCCGTCGCATCCAGTCCGAGCAACGTCTCATCGCCCCGCAGCTGGCCGAGCTCCGCAAGAAGTACAAGCGGGAGCCGCAGAAGCTCAGCGAGGAGATGAAGAAGCTGTATGCGGAGCACCAGGTGTCGCCGTTCAGCAGCCTCTCCGGCTGCCTGCCGGCCCTGGTGCAGATGCCAGTGCTGATCGGGCTGTACAGAGGCATCACCAACGCCACGTCGAACCTGACCTCAGTGAGTCATCACTTCCTCTGGATCACCGACGTCTCGAAATCCGGTGCGCAGGCGTGCTGTGTGAAGGCGGGCTCCACCAGCACCGACTGGGCGCAGGTGTTGGCGCACCCCGCGGTGATCATCCTGCCGTTCCTGGCTGGGGTGCTCACGTTTGCGCAGTCGCGCATGATGATGCCGCCCCTGCGCCCTGACATGACCGACCAGGAACGCACCATGGGCAACGTCACCAAGCAGATGTCGATCATCTTCCCGGTGATCATCTTCGTGCTGAGCCTCAACTTCCCGCAGGGGCTGGCGCTCTACTGGGTCACCGGCACGCTCTTCATGGTGCTCCAGCAGTACCACCTCGTCGGGTGGGGCTCGCTCAAGGTGCCCACCTGGTTCCCAGGCGCGAACCGCGTCACCGCGCTCTCCTACCCCAAGCACACGCCGTCCGCGACGGCGGCGCCCAAGACCGCGGTGGTGCCCGACCGTCCCGGCCCCGCGCCGGCGCGGCGGCGGGGTGGCAGCGCCGCCAAGGGTCAAGCCGGCAAGGGCGCATCGGCCGCCGGGACGGCCGAGCAGGAGCCGACAGCCGTCGCCAGCGGTGCGGTCAACGCACCCCCGGCGCGCATCCCCAAGAGACGAACCAACAAGCGCCGTCGCTGACCGCCCGGTCACGACGGTGAGGAGACCCACGTGAACGAGACACAGGACGTCACGGAGCTCCCCGCGCCCGCGGGCGTCGAGGCCTCCGGTGCCACGGTCGAGGAGGCCACCGCGAGCGCGCTCGCCGAGCTCGGCGCAGGACGCGACGAGGTCGTGGTCGACGTGCTGGCGCGCGGCGGCCCCCGCGCGGTCCCCGGCGAGCACCTGACCTCGAGCTCCGCGAAGGTGCGGGTGAGCCGCATCGACGAGCACACCGCGCGGGGACGGGAGGTCCTCATCGCCCTGCTCGAGCAGATGGAGATCCCGGCCCGCGTCTCAGTCCGGCGGGGCAGCAGCCCGCGGGCCGGTGAAACCGAGGGCCCGATGATCCTCGAGGTCTCCGGCGACGACCTCGGTTTGCTGATCGGCTGGCGCGGCGAGACCTTGCGAGCCCTGCAGACCACGGTCAACCTGATGATGGGCGACGAGCAGCCTGACGGGCAGGGACGGCGGCTGATCCTCGACGTCGAGCGCTACCGCGCCAGGCGCGAGGACCAGGTCCGCGAGCTCGCCTCGCGACTCGCCGACAGGGTCAAGGCGAGCGGCGAGCGCTACACGCTCGATCCGATGCATGCGTACGAGCGTCGCATCGTCCATATGACCCTCCAGGACGACCCGGGGGTGCGCACCGAGAGCAGCGGTCAGGAGCCGGCCCGGCGCGTGGTGATCCACCCCACCGGTCCCGCACAGGGAGGTCTCTCGGCGCGACCGGACCGGGGGCGCGGACGCTGGTAGCCACCTCCGCTGACCGCGGACACGTGCGGACGGTTCTCGACGGCGGAGTGCGCATGCTCACCGCACCGATGCGCGAGCGCGCCTCGGTGAGCATCGCCTTCATGTTCGGAACCGGCTCGCGCATCGAGAGAGCCGACGAGTGCGGCCTGGCCCACTTCATCGAGCACATGGTCTTCAAGGGGGGCCAGACCTACCCGACGGCGCGCCGGATCAGCGAGGCCGTCGAGGGGGTGGGCGGCGTGCTCAACGCATCCACCGACCGCGAGGCGACCATCTTCTGGGCCAAGGTCCCCGCTGAGCGCATCGACGTGGCCATCTCGGTGCTGGGCGACATGCTGTTCTCGCCTCGCTTCCTCCCCGAGGACGTCGAGCGGGAGCGGCAGGTCGTCATCGAAGAGCTGCGCATGTACGAGGACAGTCCCCAGGACCACGTCCACACGCTGTTCGACGCCGTCATGTGGCCCGACCATCCACTTGGCTGGGACGTGGCCGGGACCGAGATGACCGTGCAATCGTTCAGTGCGGACGATTGCCGGCGCCACCTGCGCCGTCACTACCGGCGCGACGACCTGGTGGTGTCGGTGGCCGGGTCGCTCGACACCGACGTGGTGGCGGGCCTGGTGTCACAGGCGCTGCAATCCTGGCCGGACAACGGCGGTGCTGGCGAGCAACCACTGCCGGCGACGCCGCCCGCGGGCGCGGCGGTGAGCCTGCTCGAGCGGCGTGCCAGCCAGGCGAACATCGTCCTCGGCGCGCGCGCCCCGTCGTACCGGGACGAGCGCCGCTTCGTCGCCGACATCCTCAACGTCGTCCTCGGTGAGGGCATGTCGAGCCGCCTCTTCCTCGAGCTTCGTGAGGAGCGCGCCCTGGCCTACGACGTGCATTCGTTCCTGACCCGCGTCGCCGACAGCGGGACGCTGGCGATGTCGCTGGGATGCGAGCCCAAGCGCGCTCGCGAGGCGGTGCGCGCCGCGGTGGCCGAGCTCAATCGGCTGGCGACGGAGCCGGTGCCGCTGGAGGAGCTCGACCGCGCCAAGGAGTACGCGCGCGGCCGGCTCGCCGTGCAGCTGGAGAGCACGTCGGCGCTCTGCAACCACCTCGGGCAACAGGAGCTGCTCACTGGCGAGATCCTGCTCGCCGAGGACATCGCCGAGCGGCTGCGCGCCGTCGACCCGGACGCGGTGCGCTCGCTGGCGGCGGAGATCCTCGCCGGTGGCCTCCGCGCGGCGGTGATCGGACCGTTCCGCAAGCCCGAGCCCTTTCTCGAGGCGCTGCAAGCCTCCTCACCGCCGCGCCGGCGGGGCTTCGGATAAGGTGGTCGACCATGCAGACAGAGCGCACCCTGGTGCTGGCCAAACCCGACGCGGTGCAGCGCGGGCTGGTCGGCGAGGTCATCAGCCGCTTCGAGCGGCGCGGCCTGCACCCGGTCGGTGTCAAGCTCATGCAGGTCACCACCGCGATGGCGGAGACACACTACACCGAACATCGCGGCAAACCTTTCTTCGCCGGCCTCGTCGAGTTCATCACCTCCTCCCCGGTGGTGGCCATGGTGTGGGAGGGTCCCGGCGCGATCGCGCTGGTGCGGACCATGATGGGCGCCACCGACCCGCAGACCTCGCCCCCCGGCACGATCCGCGGTGACCTTGCCATCAGCCTCGCCATGAACGTGATCCATGGCAGCGACTCGCCGCCGAGCGCGGCGCGGGAGATCGGCATCTTCTTCGATGAGACGGAGCTGCTCGACTGGCAGAGCAGCGCTGCCGGCTGGATCGTCGCCGCCGACTGAGGTCCAGCCGAGGTCAGGGAGCGCCGGCGGCGCGCCGTTCACGCCTGCGCCGCCGCCCCGCGAGGAGCAGCGCCGGGGGGAAGGCAAGCACCAGCGCGGGGACCACCGGTGTGTCAAGCACCGCCGTGGCGGCGGGCACGAGGGTGGAGCCGGCGCCCAGCCCGAAATGCCCGAACGGCAGGACGCGCACGAACGCCTTGGCGAGGATGTTCTTGCGGGGCACCAGGCCGAAGCTGCGCGAGTCGCTCGACCGGTTGCGGTTGTCGCCCATGACGAAGTACTTGCCGGCCGGGATGCTGATCGGCTGTGGCATCGACGACTCGGTGCCACCGGGCAGGCAGCAGTAGTTCATGGTGTTCCAGTTCTCGGGCAGGTAGGGCTCCTGCAGGCGCTGCCACGGTCCCTTGCCCTGCGGCTTGATGAGCACCGCGGTGGGTGACCTGGTGCCGTCGATCTCGATGGTGTCGCCGGGAACCCCGATCACTCGCTTGATGAAATCCTTGGTGGGATCGCTCGGGGGAATCAGCACCACGATGTCGCCCCGCTGCGGGTCACCGAAGTAATACGAGATCTTGCTGGCGAGCAGCAGGTCGTTGTTCTGCAGCGTTCCCACCATGCTCTCGCCGTCAACGCGGACCGTCTGGAGCGCGCTCCAGATGGCGATGTAGAGCACAACCGCGATGATGAGCACCTCGAGCACGTCCCGGACGAGCCCGTGGCGCTTCACCTGGGCCTCGGAGGAACAGGGGGCTCAGGCTGCACGCGGCGTGATTATACGGACGGTCCAACCGATCCCCGTCCCCGAACGGCAGGCCCAGCCGTGAAGCCCGGTTGCAGCACAACAAGATGTCGACCTGCGCGGCCTCGCCGTCGCCCCGACGCGGCGTGACGGCGGCACGCGCCCGCTGCCACAATGGACGCTCACCACGCGGCGGGGCGTCGCGTCCAGACAACAGGCGAGGGACACCCTATGGCACTGCTGACCCAGACGCCGTACAAGGCACGGGAGTTCGACCTCTCAGGCCTGGTCGGCATCTCTGACAAGACGCTCGAGACACACTTCGGACTTTATGCCGGGTATGTCAAAAACACCAACACCCTCAACGAGCAGCTGGTCGAGCTGACCCGGGGCGGCAAGGTCGGCACGCCGGCATACGCCGAGATGACCCGCCGCCTCGGATTCGAATACAACGGCATGGTTCTGCACGAGTGGTACTTCGGCAACATGACCAAGAGCGCCGGTGGCGGCGAGATCTCCAGCTCCTCGGCGCTGGGGCGCGCCCTCGGCGAGTCGTTCGGCGACCTCGAGACCTGGCGGAAGGACTTCGTCGGGGTCGGTGGCATGCGCGGGGTGGGCTGGGCGGTGACGTACCTGGACCCAGCCACCGGCCGCCTCAGCAACCACTGGATCACACTCCACGAGGACGGCAACATCGCCGGCTTCAAGCCGATCGTGGTGATGGACGTGTGGGAGCACGCATTCCTGCTCGACTACAAGCCGGCCGACCGCCCCAAGTACATCGAGTCCTTCCTCGCCAATCTCGACGTCAGCGCCGCCGAGGCCCGGCTCACCGGCGCCGAGCGGCCGATCGGCTGAGGGCCTAGAGAGGGCCGCCACCCAGGCGGCTGTACAGCGCGTCGAGGTCACCGTCGTCATGGCAGACGATGGTGACCCGGCCGCCCTGGCCGCGCCGGTCGAGCTCGACCGGGAGGCCGACCGCCCGCTCGAGGCCGTGCCGCATCGCCTCGTCGTCGGGGCTGAGCGCGACCCTGCCGCCCCCGCGCCGCGGCTGCCGGGTTCGCCCGAGCTCAGCCTGCACGGCCTGCTCGATGTGGCGGACCGACCAGCCCGCTGTGGCGGCCTGCCGGGCCATCGATTCGCGCCGCTGGTCATCGGGCAGGGCGAGCAGGGCACGGGCGTGGCCGGCGCTGATCTCCCCGGCGACCACGGCGCGCTGCACCGGGGCCGGCAGGGCGAGCAGGCGGATGGTGTTCGAGATCGCCGGGCGGCTGCGGCCGAGGCGGAGCGCGATGGCTTCGTGGGACAGCCCGAAGGTGTCAGCAAGGCGAGCGTACGCGGCCGCCTCCTCGATGGCCGAGAGATCGGCTCGCAACAGGTTCTCGGTGAGCGCCACCTCGAGCGACTGACGCGCCGAGTCCGCCGCCGGGCGGATGATGGCCGGCACCGCGGACAGACTGGCGAGCCGGGCCGCTCGCAGGCGGCGCTCGCCAGCCACCAGCCGGAAGCGCGCGCCGGAGCGCTCGACGACGATGGGATGGAGCAATCCGTGGGTGCGGATCGACTCCCCGAGGGCCGTCAGCGCCTCATCATCGAACTCGCGGCGCGGCTGCTCAGGGTTGGCATCCACCAGCGCGGGGTCGATCTCGACGAGGGCGAGCACCCCGGGGCGCTCCCCAGCAGGGTCATCCGTCGGCGGGTTTCCCACGGGGCCAAGCAGCGCGTCGAGGCCTCGACCCAGCCCGCGGCGGCGGGGCGCACCCCGCGCCGGCGGCTGCTCCGTCATGCGCCGCCCACCCGGCTGGCCGTCACGACCTCTGCGCGTTGACCGAGACGCTCGTCGAGGTTCGCGGCCAGGTCGCGGTACGCGACGGCGCCGCGGCAGGTCGGGTCGTACAGGTTGATCGGCAGGCCGTGACTGGGTGCCTCGCTGAGGCGGACGTTGCGCGGGATCAGGGGGGCGAGCAGCTCCGCGGCGAAGCGGGAGCGCACCTCGTCGACCACCTGGTGGGCGAGCGCCAGCCGGGCGTCGAAGAGGGTCATGACGATGCCCGCGATCCGCAGGCGCGGGTTGAGGTCACGCCGCAGCAGGGCAAGCGTGTGGGTCAGCAGGCCCAGCCCCTCCAGGGCGTAGAACTCGCATTGGATCGGCACCAGCAGACCCTGCGCGGCGACTGCCGCGTTGACCGTCAGCAGACCGAGGCTGGGCGGACAGTCGACCAGGATGTAGTCGACGTCCTCGACCGCCTCCAGGGCCAGGGCCAGCCGGCGCTCGCGCATGGGGAGCTCGATCATCTCGATCTCGGCGCCGGCCAGGCTGAGGTCGGCGGGAACCAGGTCCAGCCCGGGGATCACCGTCCCGATGCGTGCCTCGTCGAGTGGGCGGCCGGCCACGATCACGTCGTAGCTGGTCGAAGCCAGGGTGGTGCGATCAACGCCGAGCCCGGACGTCGCATTGGCCTGCGGATCCAGGTCGACGACCAGCACCCGCCTGCCCATCGCGGCCAGGGCGGCGCCCACGTTGATGGTGGTCGTCGTCTTGCCGACGCCGCCCTTCTGGTTGGCGACAGCGAGGACGTGCGGAACCACGCGCCGGATTATCTGCCGCTGTCGCACGGCTTCGCTCGCCGGGGTTATCCACCGTATCCCCAACCACCGAGTCGCCCGAAGCGCTGGCCAGTGAGATCAAATCGGCCCCCTGTGGGTCGACCCTGTGGATAACTTTCCGGACTTGTCGCCGCCGACACCGGCGCGCCTGCGGCCCGGTGATCCACGTGAAACGCATGACCCACGCCGGCCTCCGGGTTTCCGCAACAGAACGACGGTTCACGTGAAACGCGGCGCCGTACTCCTGGTGGCGCCGAAGCCGCCGGGGGGACCCGTACAATCCTGCCGTGCCAGCCAAGCGTTCCCACCACTGGAGATTCGTGGTCGCGGCGCCACCGCGCGAGGTGTTCGCGGTGATGGAGCAGATGATCGGCACGCCGCCCTTTCGCTTCGAAGTGACCGGCGAGAACGAAGCCCGGATCGTCGAGTACCAGCGCAACAGCCTCGTCGGCCACTGGCGTCGCGTCGACGGGGCCGGCACCATGCTGGGCCGCCCCCGGAGAGCGGCGCGCAACCAGCGATGGGTCACCTGCGTTGCCACGGCCGAGGATGCCGGCACGGTGGTCGAGCTGGAAGCCAGCAAGGGGCGAGGCTGCCTCCCGCGAGCGCTGCAACTGATCGGCGTGCTCGCCCGTGGGGTCGACGACCCGCGCACCATCTACCGCAGGCGCGACATCCCGCCAGGACCGGTCACCCTCGTGGCCTCGTGGGCAGGCATGCCGTACAGGCTGTATTCCCTTCCGCGACGCGACGCCCCCCGCGGTCCCGAGATCTTCACCGCAACCCGGATGCAGGCTGTTGAGGGTGGGACGCCTGGTTTCCTCAAGGTGCGGCTGAGCGATGCCACCGAAGGGTACGTGGAGCGCGACCAGGTGGTTGCCGCCCCGGACATCGCCACCCGCCAGGCGGGGGTGGAGGCAGCCCGTCACGTCTGAGAGACCAAGGAGCGGCGAACCCGCGTGATGCGGGTCCGCCGCTCTGCGTCGAAGCGTCGGGTACCACTGAGACGGCAGCCGTCTCTCTGTTGGCGCGCGGACGTCGCCGCCGCGCTACCTGGTATCCGCCCCGGCGATCAGCCCGCCACTCCGGCGCGGGTCGGCTGAGTACTACCGGAACAATCGGTCATGGGCAGGACCCTCCTTTTCTCAGAGTGCCCAGCCACCCGTCCGCCTGCGTCAGTTGGGGTGCGGGGGGTGACGGGGCCGAGAGACGCCCACTCAGTGTAGCCGTCGCCGGCCCGCCGGTCAGCGCCCCCGGCGAGTCGCCGCCGAGCTCGTGCAGTTATTGCCGTGGTTGACAAGAACTCCTTGAACCGGGGCCGTGGCCCTGCGGCACCGCGTCAACACCCCACCGCCGGCGTGATAACCCAGTCGTCGCAAGGGATCTCTCGCAACGCGCGGAGCGATCAGGAGGTCAGTGAGCCCTCGATCACGCGGGCGCCCGTGGGCGTCGGGCTGCCACCGGCCGGTTCGGGCGTGAGGGCGACAGCCGTGTACGAGCCCAGGTCGGCGCGCAGCGCCGCGGTCCACGTCCCATCGGGGTCGCGAGTGAGGAAGGCCTCGCCGACGGCCGAGCCGTTGGACCGGATCAACCACACTTCGTAGACCGCCCGGCCGGCAGTCACAGACGCCGGGCTCGGCAACCCCGTCGCCGTCAGCACGGCCACGTGCGCGCCCGCCTGGTACGTCAGCTCCCCGTGAGCCTGCGGCGCCACCACTGTGGCGCGCAGGGCCACCGCCACCGTGGCCGGGGCGGCGTGCTGCTGGCGGGTGGCACCCCAGGTGGCGACGGCGACCAGGGCGACCGCGGCGGCCCCGGCCAGCACCGTGAAACCGCGCGCGGCGGGCAGCGCCTGCCACAGCCTGCGCCACGGCGTCGACCGTTGCACCCTGCTCGGATGCTGGCGGGCCTGCTCAGCTTCGGCGTAGACGGCGCGCATCAGCCTGCCGCGCAGCTCGGGGGACGGTGTCACCGGCTCCAGGGCGAGCGGAAGACGCGCCGCGGCGGTCATGTACTCGCCGGCCATTCGCCGGCAGGCGGCACAGCTGCCGAGGTGCTGCAGGAGGGACGCCTGGTCGCTGCTCTCGATCGACCCGACCGAGAGCGCGGCGGCGAGGACGTCAGCCTGCTGGCAGCTGATCACGCCATCTCCTCCACGACGCGGAGCTGAAGCGCCCCGCGCAGCTTGCGAAGGGCCAGGCGGGTCCGTCCCTTGACGGTGCCCAACGGCACGCCCATCAGCCCGCTGATCTCGGTCTGCGAGTAGCCTCCGAAGTACGCCAGCTCGATGGTCTCGCGCTGCTCCACCGAGAGACCGGTCAGGGCGCGCTGGATCTCGTCGCGCTCGATCTCGTCAGCCACCTTGTCCCAGGTGTCCGAGACCGATGTCGCCTCGATCGGTGCGTGCTCGAGGGCGACGTCCTTGCGGGCGCGGCCCGAACGTCCCCGCAGGCGGTCGAGCGCGCGGTGATGCACGATCGAGCACACCCAGGTGCGCAGGCTGCCGCGGTCGCTGCGGTAGGTCGACGCGCGTCGCCAGATGCTGAGGAACGCCTCCTGGACGACGTCCTCGGCCGTCCCCGCATCGCCGACCACGCGCAGCGCCAGCGTGTAGGCCAGCGCCGAGTAGCGGTCGTACAGCATCTCGATTCCCTCAGGTTCGGCCCGAGCGAGCAGGTCGAGCATCCTGTCGTCGGAGACGTTCACGCCGGTGGTCACAGTCGCTTCGCAGTTCTTCTGTCCACGTACAACCACATACGTCCCCGCCCCCCGAACGGATCAAAGACGTCGGCGCGGGTCAGTAGATGCCCAGCTCCAGGCGTGCCTCTTCGGACGCCATCGTCCGCGGATCCCAGGGAGGCGACCACACCAGCTCGACGTGAACGTCCTTGACCCCGGGCAGGCCGTGACAGACCGCGTGGGCCTGGCCCTGGATGATGCTGCCCATCGGGCAGTACGGCGTGGTCAGGGTCATCGAGATGGTCAGCAGGCCGTTGTCGTCGATCTCCGACCCGTAGACGAGGCCGAGGGAGACGATATCGATGCCGATCTCAGGGTCGTACACCTCGCTCAGCGCAGCCAGCACCAGCTCTGGCGACGCCTTGGCCAGCGACGACGATTCGACCTCGGGCGAGGACTCGACCCCGAGCGCCCCGTCGGTGTCGCTCATGTTGCCTCCTCCCCGTCGCCGAGCGCCTGCAGCAGCGCGTTGCACGGCAGGGTCGCACACTTCACGCGCACCGGGTAGGCGCGCACCCCCTGCAGTGCCTCGAGGTCGCCGAGATCGTCGGGGCTGGCGCCCTCGACGAGCATTGCCCTGAACCGGTCGGCGACGTCGCGCGCCCGCGCCCGCGTCCCGCCGCTCACCTCGTCGCAGAGCATGCTGCAGGCGGCCTGGCTGATCGAGCAACCCGTGCCTTCGAACGCGATGCCGGCGAGCTGCTCGCCGTCGAAGCGGACCGAGATGTCGATCTGGTCGCCGCACAGTGGGTTGTCGGCCTCGACCACCGCGTCGGCGGGGTCGAGGCGGCCGCGGTGGCGGGGGTGGCGGTAGTGGTCGAGGATGATCTCGCGGTACAGATCGTCGGCCACCGGCGTAAATCCGACTTGCATGGTCAGAATTGTACTGCGGCGTGGCGTCGCGTCCTCGCACGCGACAATCCACGGGTGCCTCGTCTCCGCCGACCGCGCACGTCCCCGATGTTCTGGCTGCTGAGCGGCCAGCTCATCATGTTCGCCGGGGTGGCCGCGATCTTCCCGATCGCTCCGCTGTACGTCCGGCGGCATGGCGGCGGGTCGCTGGCGATCGCGCTCTTCATCGCCGGCCCGCTGCTCGCCAACATGCTCGTCCAGGTGCCCGCCGGAAGGCTGACGGACCGGCTGGGCCGGCGGCCCATGCTGCTCGGGTCGCGCGCTGCGTTCGGGGTGCTGTCCTTTGCGCTGTTCGCGGACGCCGGCCCGCTCTGGCTGCTGGCGGCGCTGCGCACGCTGCAGGGCGTCGCGTCGGGCGCGTACGTGCCCGCCCTGCGCGCCGCGGTCGTCGACCTCAGCGGCCCCGAGCGGCGTGCCGAGGGGTTCGCCAAGCTGCAGGCCTGCGAGATGGTCGGGCTGCTGGTGGGTCCCTTCATCGGCGGTGCGGTCGCCCTGTGGCGTGATTCGGCGATCTTCGGCGTCTCCGGCGTCGCCGTCCTCTTCGGTCTGCTGGCGATGCGGCGTGTGCCGGAGACGCGCGTGGCCCGCCGGACCAGCGAGCAGGCGGTGCGGGTGCGCTGGTGGCGCAACCCCGGGATCCTGGTGCCCTGCCTGGGGGTGGCGGCGCTGGGCACGGTGTTCTCCATGTACGACGTGGTGTGGCCGCTCTACCTGGCGGCACGCGGCAACAGCACCCTCGTCATCGGCATCACCATCAGCCTCTTCGCGGTGCCGCTCCTGATCCTCGCGCAGCCGGGCGGCCGCCTCGCCGACCGCAGCAACAGGCGCTGGCTGATGGTGGCCTCCTTCGCGGTCAGCGGCGGTTGCGCGGCCATCTACCCCGCGCTGCGCTCGCTCGGCTGGATCATCGGGCTCGGCGTCGTCGAGGCCTGCGCCTATGTGCTGGTCGAACCGACCATGTTCGCGGTGATCGGCGACAGCAGCTCCGTCGAGGAGCGCGGCCGCGCGATGGGTATCGGGGGGCTCTTCCAGTTCGGCGGCATGGCCTTCGGCGCACTGGTCCTGGGGGCGCTGTACGGGGTCGGCGAGGGCATCTCCTTCTGGGGGGCCGCCGGCGTCCTGGTGGCCGCGGCGGCGCTGTGCGCGGTCGCGCTGCCGCCCCGCGCCCCCTCGCGCGCCGGCGCGCCGTCGGAGCGCGTCGCCATGAACCCGCTGGAGTCCTGACCCCGCCGGCGCCGGCAGCCCTCGCCAGCTGGTATTTGGTACTGACGCTGTACACTTATCTGACAGTCTCCCTCACAATTCGGAGCCGGCCCGGAGGAGATCGTCCCGCTCACCAGAACGCGCCGCCCGCCGCGCGGCGCCCACCCACACCGACAGAGGAGCCCGCACATGACGGCAAAGGTCGAGAAGAGCATCGACGTCGAGGTCCCGGTCCACACCGCGTACAACCAGTGGACCCAGTTCGAGACGTTCCCCGAGTTCATGGAGGGTGTCGTCGAGGTCAGGCAGCTCTCCGACACCACCCTGCACTGGAAGGCGAAGGTCGCCGGCAAGGAGAAGGAGTGGGACGCCACCATCACCGAGCAGCAGCCCGACCAGCGCATCGCATGGACGGCTGTCGACGGCGCGCCCAACGCCGGCGTGGTGACCTTCCATCGCCTCGGCGAAGGCACCACACGCGTGATGCTCCAGCTCGAGGCTGAGCCGGAGGGGCTGATCGAGGAGGTCGGCGACAAGCTCGGCGTCTTCGACCGCCGCGTCGAGGGTGACCTCAAGCGCTTCAAGGAGTTCGTCGAGTCGCGCGGCGGCGAGACCGGCGCCTGGCGCGGCGAGGTGGACCAGAGCAACAGCTGAGTAGCCGCCAGGGATGGCGTCGCCGCCGTGGCGGCGCTCATCCCGCCAGCGCGGTGCGCTACCGCGTCAGCGTGCGGATGACCCGCGCCGGGTTGCCCACGGCGACCACGTTGGCGGGCAGGTCCCGGGTGACCACCGCGCCCGCCCCCACCACGGTGTTCTCGCCGACGGACACCCCCGGCAGCAAGATGGCGCCGCCCCCCAGCCACACGTTGTCCGCCACGGCGATCGGCTTGCCGGATTCAGCGCCCGTGCGGCGGAGCTCCGGCTCCAACGGGTGTGTCGGGGTCAGGAACTGGACGTTCGGTCCCACCTGGACGTGGGCGCCGAGGGTGATGGTGGCCACGTCCAGGAACACCGCTCCGCAGTTGACGAACGAGGCGGCGCCGATGTGCACCTGGTGGCCATAGTCGCAGTGGAGGGGAGCGACGACCTCGGCGCCGGCCGCGAAGGTTCCCAGCAACTGGCGCAGGATGGCGTGGGCGGCGTCCGCCTCGGCGGGGTCGGCTGCGTTGAACCTGCGCAGCAGCGTCCGAGCCCGATGCCGTTCCGCGGCCAGCTCGGGGTCGGTGGCGTCGTACAGGTCGCCGGCGAGCATGCGCTCGCGCTGCGATCGATCGTCGTGCCGCACGTCACCGCCCTCGATCGCCATCGGCGCCGCCCGCTATCCGAAGATGCGCCGCACTTCTCCCAGCGCCGCGCCGAGCGCGTCGACCTCCTCGTGCGTGTTGTACAGGTAGACCGAGGCTCGCGCCGTGGCTGCGACACCGAGGCGTTGCATCAGCGGCTGGCAGCAGTGGTGCCCTGCGCGCACCGCTACACCCTGGCGGTCGAGGATGGTGCCGACATCGTGGGCGTGCACGCCGTCCACGTTGAAGCTCACGGCTCCTCCACGGTCATCGAGGCCTTGTGGGCCGTACACGGTGACGCCCTCGATCTCCTCGAGGGTTGCCAGGAGGTGGCCGGTCAGCTCGGCCTCGTGGGCGTGGATGCGGTCGCGCCCCACCGAGTCGAGGTACTCGCAGGCGGCGGCGAGGCCGGCGGCGGCGCCGACGTCAGGAGTGCCCGCCTCGAACTTGTGGGGCACCGTGCTCCACGTCGATCGCTCCAGCGACACTCGCAGGATCATGCTGCCGCCACCGAGGAAGGGCGGCATGCGCTCGAGCAGCTCCGGGCGAGCCCAGAGCACCCCCGCCCCCATCGGTCCGCACATCTTGTGACCGCTGAACGCCAGGAAATCGCAGTCGAGCTCGCGCACCGACACGGTCATGTGCGGCACGCTCTGCGCGGCGTCCACGCAGACGAGCACACCCCGCTCATGCGCCGCCTCGATCAGCGTGCGCAGCGGCACGACGGTGCCGAGCACGTTGGACTGGTGACTGACGCTGACCAGTCTCGTCGGCGGAGCCAGCAGCTCGTCGAGGTTGGAGAGGTCGAGGAGGCCGTCATCGCCGACGCGGAGGAAACCGAGCATCAAACCGGCGCGCTCAGCTGCCAGCTGCCAGGGCACCAGGTTGCTGTGATGCTCCATCTCGGTGAGCACCACGCGGTCCCCGGGCGACAGCAGCTCGCGGGCGTACGACGACGCCACCAGGTTGAGTGCCTCGGTGGTGTTGCGAACGAACACCACGCCCTCAGGCTCCGCATCGATGAACTGCGCGACTCGCCGCCGCGCCGCCTCGAAGACGTCGGTCGCCTCGTTGCCCAGGGTGTGCACGCCGCGGTGCACGTTGGCGTTCTGGCGCTGGTAGTACCGCTCGGTGGCGGTGAGCACGGACTGCGGCTTCTGCGAGGTGGCCGCCGAGTTCGAGGTAGACGAGGGGATGCCCGTTGACCGTGCGTTCGAGGATGGGGAAGTCCGCACGGATCCGGGCAACATCGAGCGCGGGCGCGGCCACGCCGGTGTCGGTCATGGCCTGTCCTCGTTCAGCGCGATGCGGATCACCCCGTCGGACGTGTCGACCTGGTGCACGCGCACCGGTTCGACGGCGGGCAATGAGAGCGGGTCACCGGTGCGCAGCGAGAAGGCCGATCCGTGCAGCGGGCATTCGATGGCGCAGCGCGCGGTGTCGAGGTCGCCGTCGCTGAGCGACGCCTCGGCGTGGCTGCAGGTGTCGTCGAGGCAGAAGAACTCGCCGTCGAGGTTGAAGATGGCCACGGGGACCTCGTCGATCTCGACGCGTGCCGCATGCCCCGGCGGCACATCCTCGATGCGCCCCACCTCGACCCAGGTGGACATCCTCATCCGTCCACCACGGTGATCCCGGCCTGGGCCTCACCTTCCAGCTCGTGGTCGAGCAGCTCGCCGACCAGGTCGGCGACACCCTGGTGCGGGCAGTGTGCGAGGGCGTCATCGAGGAAGCCGCGGACAATCAGGCGGTCGGCGTCCGCCTCGCTGACTCCCCGCGCCATCAGGTAGAAGCGGTGATCGTCATCGATGTGCCCGGCGGTGGCGCCGTGTCCACAGCGCACGTCGTTGGCGCGGATCTCGAGGCGCGGCACCGAGTCCGCGGTGGCGCCGTGGCTGAGGATCAAGTTGCGGTTCTGCACGTATGCGTCGGTCTGCTGGGCGGCGCGGTCGACGTCGATGAGCCCGCTGTACACGCTGCGGGCGCGATCCCGGACCGCGACCTTGAGCTTGAGCCGGCTGGTGGTCTGGGGAGCGCGATGTGCCTGCAGGGACTGATGATCGAGGTGCTGGGCGGAGTCACCGAACGCCAGTCCCGAGACGTCCGCCTCAGCGCCCGGCCCGTCGAGCATCACCTCCCAGTACGCCTTCTGCAGTCGCGACCCAAGAGTGGCGCCGAACATGCGCAGGTGCGCGTTCTGCGCCAGCAGCGTGCGGTGCGTGGCCACGTGCCACGCGCCCTCGCCCCACTGCTGCAGCACGCAGTGATCGAGCCGCGAGTCGCGGCCGGCCACGACCACGGTGAGGGCGTCACTGAAGAGCTCGTCCTGGCCCGCCGCCGACACGTAATCGTCGACCAGCGTGAGCGAGGCGTCATCCTCGAGCAGGACGATGGTCGCCGGGAAGGTGGCCGCGTGGTCCCCGGCGGCGCTGTGCGCCACCCACACCGGGACGGCGGCGTGCACCGAGCGCGGCACGTAGATGAACGCGCCACCACTCCACATCGCGTTCCACAGAGCCACGAATGGCGACTCGCCAACCCCGATGGAGGCGAAGGCACGCTCGACCAGCTCGGGATGGACGCGTGCCGCCTCGTCGAGCGAGCTGAGCACGATCCCCGCGGCCGTGAGGCGGTCACTCTGCTCGATGCGTGTCACCGGCGCAGCGTCCACCATCAATGCGGCGTCGGGCGCGGCCCGGTGGCGGCGCTGGCGGATGGCCTCGATGAGCACCTCGTTCACGCCGTCCGAGAGGTGGAAGGAGGGCAGGCGCAACTTGGAGATGTCGGTGCGGCGCCAGTCCTCGTCGCGCTGCGATGAGGGCAGGGGCATGGCGCTGAAGGCGTCCCAGGCGGCGCGACGACGGTCGCGCAGCCACCCCTCACTGGCCGCGATCCGATCCTCGATCGCCTCCGCGAACGCCGTTGCCTCCGGCGGGGCGATGCCGGCGGCGATGATCACCCGACCGAACCCTCCATGGACAGGGCGAGCAACCGGTTCAGCTCAACGGCGTACTCCATCGGCAGCTCTTTGACGAACGGCTCGAAGAAGCCGTTGACGATGAGCGCCGTGGCCTCGTTCTCGTCGATGCCCCGCGAGGTGAGGTAGAAGATCTGGTCCTCGCCCACCTTGCTGACCGTGGCCTCGTGACCGATGGTGACGTCGGGACTCTCGACGTCCATGTACGGGTACGTGTCGCTCTGTGATTCCTCGTCGAGCAGGAGGGCGTCGCAACGGACGTTGACCTTGACGTCGTGCGCCTTGGGGTACACCTTGATGTGGCCACGGTATGAGGTGCGCCCGGTGCCCTTGCTGATCGAGCGCGAGACGATGTTGCTGGTGGTGTGCGCGGCCACGTGGATGCACTTGGCGCCGGCGTCCTGGTGCTGACCAGGTCCCGCAAAGGCGGCGCTGAGCACCTCACCGTGGGCCCCCTCGCCCATCAGGTAGATGGCCGGGTACTTCATGGTCACCTTGGAGCCCAGGTTCCCGTCCACCCACTCGACGGTTGCTCTCTCATGAGCGATGGCACGCTTGGTCACCAGGTTGTAGACGTTGTCCGACCAGTTCTGGATGGTGGTGTAGCGGATCTTGGCGCCCTTGTGGGCGATCAGCTCGACCACCGCGGAATGCAGGGAGTCGCTGGAGTAGTTGGGCGCTGTGCAACCCTCGATGTAGTGGACCGACGAGCCCTCCTCGGCAATGATGAGGGTGCGCTCGAACTGGCCCATGTTGTCGCTGTTGATGCGGAAGTACGCCTGCAACGGCACCTCGACGTGGACACCGGCGGGCACATAGACGAAGGATCCACCCGACCACACCGCTGAGTTGAGCGCCGCGAACTTGTTGTCGTTGGGCGGGATCACGGTGCCGAAGTACTTGCGGAAGATCTCGGGGTGATCGCGCAGGCCGGTGTCGCAGTCGCAGAAGATGACGCCCAGCTTCTCGAGGTCCTCGCGGATGTTGTGGTAGACGACCTCTGAGTCGTACTGGGCCGAGACCCCGGCGAGGAACTTCCGCTCCGCCTCCGGGATGCCGAGCCTGTCGAAGGTGTTCTTGATCAACTCGGGAACGTCGTCCCATGAGCGCGACTGCTCGCCAGCGGGCTTCACGTAGTAGTAGATGTCGTCGAAATCGATCCCGGAGAGGTCGGCGCCCCAGGTCGGCATCGGCCGCTTCATGTAGTGCTCGTATGCCTTGAGGCGGAACTTGAGCATCCACTCGGGCTCGCTCTTGTGGTCGGAGATCGCGCCGATGACCTCGGGCGACAGCCCCTTCTCGGTGCGGAATGCGGAGATGTCGACGTCGTGGAACCCGTACTGGTAGTCCTTGGTCAGCTCATGCGCCTGGACCGTCATGCCTCTGCCTCCGCGACCACGCCGGTCAGTGACGTGTGGGTGGCTGCGGCCGCCGCGGCGACCGGGCCGATGATCGGCTCGTATCCCTCGCGCTCGATCTGGCGGGCCAGCTCGGCTCCGCCCGAGGTCACGATCCGCCCCTGGTGGAGCACGTGGACCCTGTCCGGCTTGAGGTATTCGAGGATGCGCGGGTAATGGGTGATCACCAGCACGCTCATGTCCGGCCCGGCCAGCCGGTTGACGCCGTTGGCGACAGTACGCAGCGCGTCGACGTCGAGCCCGGAGTCGGTCTCGTCGAGGATGGACAGGCGCGGTCGCAACATCGCCATCTGGAGCACCTCCGCGCGCTTCTTCTCACCGCCGCTGAAACCATCGTTGATGTACCGCGCCCGGAAGCTCTCGTCGATCTTCAGCGCAGCCATCTCCTCGTTCAGCCGCCGGATGAACTCGCGCGCCGGCATCTCCTTGCCCTGGGCGCGCAGGGCAGCCCGCATGAAGTTGACGGTGGTCACGCCGGGGATGGCAGTGGGGTACTGGAAGCAGAGGAACACGCCGAGGCGGGCACGGGCGTCAGCGGGCAGGGCCAGCAGGTCATCGCCGCCGAAGGTGGCGGTGCCCGAGGTCACGGCGTACTTGGGGTGTCCGCTGAGGGTGTAGGCGAGGGTGCTCTTCCCAGAACCGTTGGGGCCCATGAGGGCATGGATCTCACCGGCCGGCACGGCGAGGTCGACACCCCGGAGGATCTCCTTCTCGTCGACGGAGACGGTGAGGCCGCGGACGACCAGGTCGGCGGCCGGGCTCGTGTCAACCATCGATGTTCTCCGGGTGGGCGTCGACGGGAGCCATCGCAGTCAGCAGGGACTGGTCGTGCAGCAGCTCGGCGAGGGTGGTCTGGCGGAGCACCGCGTCGATGCTCTCCTTGAGGCGCTGCCAGAGCCCGCGTGACGCGCACTCCCCCTCCCGGGCGCAGCTGCCGGTCACGTACTCGGAGGAGACGCACTCCACTGGTGACACCTCGCCTTCGACCGAGCGGATGACCTCGAGCGCCGACACCTGCTCAGGCGGGCGGGCCAGCGCATAGCCGCCGTGGACGCCGCGCGTGCTCTCGATGAGTCCGCTGCGGCGCAGCTGGGCCGCCAGCTGCTCGAGATAGGCGAGGGGCAGATGCTCGACGCGGGCCACCTCGGCGAGACTCAGCGGCCCCGCTCCGTAGGCGCGCGCGAACTCCGTCATCATGCGCAGTCCGTAGTGCGCCTTGGAGCTGACCCGCATAGAGAACGAGGTGCTGGGCGAGGTCTCCCGGCGCTGCGCGGCTGGCCCTCGAGGCTGTGCTGTTGGAATTCCGACCGTCATGGTCAGAATTATACGTCGGCGGCGCAGCCGCCCGGCTCATCGGACATACTCGCGACCAGGTCTGCAGCCAGGTGAGCACACCCACCCTCGACCTCGCCCCCGCCGCCCCCGCCGCCGCGCCGGTCGACGGGCCGTCGGCTGGCACGCCGGCCCGGCGCGCCCGCCTCGGCCAGGCCACGCGGGTGATCTCGGTCATCGTGAGCCTCGGCGCCCTGGCCATCCTGCTCCGCCGCGTCGACCTGCCCGCCGCGCTGCGCACTGCCGAGGACGAGCCGTGGCAGCCTCTGGCCGCGGCGGTCGCCTTGAACGTCGTGGCCACCTGGCTCCGGTCGGTGCGTTCCCAGACCGTGCTGACCGTCCTCGGCCATCGGGTCCGCGCCGCCCGGATGGCTGCCTCGCAACTCGCCGGGCAGACCCTGAGCTGGGTGAGCCCGGTCGCCGCCGGAGACCTGGTGCGCCCTTACCTCTGGCGCAGCCACGACGCCGTGCCACTCACCCCGGGGGTGGTCACCGTCCTGTACGAGCGGATCTTCAGCTTCGGCCAGCTGGTCGTCATCGGCGCTGTTGGCGCGGCGCCGTTCGTCGCCTCAGGGCCGTCGCTGGGGGCGCTGTGCGGCGCCGCCGTCCTCCTCCTGGCCCTCCCGTGGATGGTCGCGCGAGCCGTCCCCGTCCGTGCCCCCGAGGCAGGTGGCCTGGCCGCGTCGCGGGGCTGGCGCGACCGGCTGGTCCACGCCGGCGGGCAACTCTGGCGGCTCGGCGCCGAGGGCGGCCTCACTCTCCGGTTCACCGCCCTGACCATCGCCGTGGTGGCGGTGAGCGCCCTCCAGATCGAGCTGCTTGCCGGCGGTCTCGGGGTCGCCCTGCCGCTCTGGATCGCCGCGGCCGCGTTCTGCATCTCCCAGGTGGTGGGCAGCGCGTCGAGCCTTCCCTTCGGCATCGGCCCCGCCGACGCCGTGCTGGTCGCGTTCCTGGTCCACGCCGGCACCGGGCCGGGTCCCGCGCTGGCCATCACCCTGCTCACCAGGCTGGCCGTGACGGTGCCCCTGGGCCTGGCCGGCGCGGCGGCATACCTGCGCCTCAGCCGCGGCGGAGCCACCACGGCGACGCCGCGATGAGCAGGATGGGCGCCGGGAGGGTGGCCGTAGTGGGCGGCGCGGGCTTCATCGGCACCCACGTGGTCGAGCGCCTGGCGGGGTCCGGCTGGGACGTGCTGGTCATCGACGACCTCTCCCATCCCTGTGGCGTGGCTCTCCCGGCCGACGTCGAGCTCCTCGAGGCGAGCGGCGGGTCCGCGGAGGCACGGCAGGTCCTCGAGCGCTTCCGTCCCGGGGCGCTTGTCCACCTCGCCGCCAAGGGTGGGGTCAACCGCGCCCTGCGCGACCCGGGAGGGCACATCCGCGGCGTGCTCGCCGAGTCGGTGGCGTGCTTCACGGCCGCGCAGGCAGCCGGCTGCACAGCGATCCTCATCGCCTCGTCGGGTGGAGCGGTGTACGGCGATCCCCGGGTGCTGCCCGCCAGCGAGCGGCTCAGGCCTGCCCCGCGATCCGCGTACGGCGCCGAGAAGCTGTGCGAGGAGACCTACCTCGCCACTGTCGCCCGCGACCGCGTGCGCACGGTGGCGCTGCGCTACGGCAACGTCTACGGGCCGCGCCAGGATGGCACCGGAGAGGCGGGAGTGGTGGCGATCACGGCCACCCGCCTGATCGCGGGGCTGCCGGCGGTGATCTTCGGCGACGGACTGCAGACCCGCGACTTCGTGTTCGTCGAGGACGTCGCCGACGCCACCATCGCTGCTCTCCACGGCCGCCGCGCCGGCGCGGTCAACGTTGGCACGGGCAGGGAGACATCGGTGCGAGATGTCGTCGAGGGACTGGTTGAGCTGACCGGCTCCAGCGCCGGCATCCAGTTCGAGCCGGGCCGCGCCGGGGAGGTCCGCCGGGCGGCCCTCGATGCAACGAGGGCGCACCGGTGGCTAGGCTGGCGGGCACAGACCTCACTGATGGACGGGTTGGCGCGCACCGCGGAGTTCTTCGCATCCCGCGCGCCGGCCGTCGCAGCCACCGTCACCTCGGGAGTCACCTGACAGTGCGAATCCTTGTCCTCGGCGCGGACGGCTACCTCGGCTGGCCCACCGCACTTCACCTCTCCTCCAAGGGCCACGACGTGGTCGCTGTCGACAACCTCGTGCGCCGCCGCTGGGATCGCCGTTGCGGCACCCACAGCCTGGTGCCGATCGCCTCGATGGAACGTCGCGTGGAACGCTGGAGGGAGCTCTCCGGGCACCAGGTCGCGTGGCTGAAGCTCGACCTCTGCGACGCGGACGCGGTCACCGCCATGGTGCGCGAGACCGAACCCGAGGCGATCGTGCACTTCGCCGAGCAGCGCTCCGCGCCCTTCTCGATGCTCAACCGCGCCCACGCCGTCGAGACCCAGGTCAACAACGTCGTCGGCACGCTGAACCTCCTCTTCGCGCTGCGCGACCACGCCCCCGGCTGCCACCTGGTGAAGCTCGGCACCATGGGCGAGTACGGCACGCCCAACATCGACATCGAAGAGGGCTTCATCGACATCACCCACAACGGCCGCACCGACCGGCTGCCCTTTCCCAAGCAGCCGGGGTCGATGTACCACCTCAGCAAGGTGCACGACAGCCACAACATCGCGTTCACCTGCCGCATCTGGGGGCTGCGTGCCACCGACCTCAACCAGGGCGTGGTCTATGGCGCGAACATCCCCGAGACCGCGCTCCACCGTGACCTGGCCACGCGCTTCGACTACGACGGCATCTGGGGAACCGTGCTCAACCGTTTCTGCGCGCAGGCCGCCATCGGGCAGCCGCTCAGCGTGCACGGCAAGGGTGGTCAGACCCGGGGTTTCCTCGACATCCGTGACACCGTCGCCTGTGTCGAGCTGGCCTGCCTCAACCCACCGCAGGCCGGCGAGTTCCGCGTGTTCAACCAGTTCACCGAGCAGTTCAGCATCCTCGACCTCGCCCACCGCGTGCGGGACGCACGGGCCGCGCACGGGCTTGCCACCGAGATCGTCCACCAGCCCAACCCGCGCGTGGAGCTCGAGGGCCACTACTACAACGCCAAGCACCAGCACCTTCTCGACCTCGGCCTGCAGCCCCATGCGCTGGCCGACACCCTCATCGAGGACGTGATCCACGTGGTGGAGCGGCACGCCGCGCGGGTTCGGGCGCACACGCTGGTCACCGCCGTCGACTGGAAGAAGGGTGGCGACGTGTATGCCGCCTCGCCCGACGTGGGCCAGGCCGCCGTGGAGCTCGTCGCCGAGAAGACGTCCGAGCCCGTGGCGGCGTCAGCCGGCCGCTGATCGGCGGCGCGCCGGCAGCGATCGCCGCATCGTCCAGCGGAAGACGATCAGCTCCTTGATGGCGCGCGCGATGGCGCGCGGCCTGGCGCCGGAGCGACGCCCGGCGCGGCGCGGGTGATGGGGCACCGGGTGCTGGGCGATGCGCCACCCGGCATGGCGGGCCTTGTAGTAGAGCTCGGTGTTGATCAGCGCGCTGCGCGCCCGGAGCTCCACGGAGTCGAGCACCTCGCGGCGCATCACCTTCATGGCGCAGTCGATGTCCCTGTAGGGGAGCCGGTACAGCACCAGGATGAGCGTGTTGAACACCCAGCTGACCACTGACCTCATCGCCGCGTCGTTGCGTTCCTCGCGCCAGCCGCCGACGAGGTCGGCATCGGCGAGCAGCGGCAGCAACCGGGCGAAGTCGGCCACCTCGAACTGGCCATCCGCGTCGGTGAACGCAACGTGGGACAACCGGGTGGCGCGCAGCCCGTCTCCGACGGTCTTGCCGTAGCCGCTCTTGCGCTCGTGGCGGACCACGCGCAGGTCCACGCCGAGCTCGGCGGCGAGCTGGGTGGCCAGCGCCCCGGTGCCGTCGGTGCTGCCGTCGTCGACCACGATCACCTCGAACCTGTCGGCCAGCGTTGGCATGGTTGCGGCCAGGTGCGGCAACAACCAGCGGATGTTCTCGACCTCGTTGTGTGCCGGCAGGACCAGGCTGAGCTCGTCGATGCGCGTGCTCACCTCAACCCATCCCGGCGATCGCCGTGGTGAGACCGATCACCGAGAGGGCCACCGCGCCGGCGGCCCCGCCCACCGCGACGGCGCCGACCTGTCGGCGGGTCCGCGCCAGCCGCGGGGTGACCCACACCAGTGCCAGCAGGGGCCCGACGGCCGCGACCAGCAGGTAGCGCCCCTGGGGCTGGAAGACGACCAGCACGGCGTTGGCGAGCGAGAACGCGGCCGCCCCCGCAGCCGCGGCCACCAGGGCGACCGCGGCGGCCCGGCGCGACCGGTCCCATCGCGGCCACGATCGCGCCCCAAGCACCGCCCCGGCTCCCACCAACCCGACCACCGAGACCGCCAGCACAACCAGCAGCACCCGACCGGCGAGCGGCAGGGTGAGCGGCGCGCCCTGGTATCGCTCGGGGCTGAAGAGGCCACGCACCGACTGCGTGAAGAAGCTCTTCAGCTGCGACGCGGTACGCAGCTTGTTCGGCGCGACCCCGATGGGTGTCAGTGGCGGCAGCGGTCGGTGGAAGGTCACCAGGTTGCGCACGTACCACCAGCCGGCGATGGCCACGACCGGGACGCCGATGGTCAGGATGCTGCCGGGTGACAGCCGGTGGTGCCATCGCCACCCCACCGCCCCCGCCAGGACGATCAGCACCGGGAGGTCGGTCTCCTTGGCGAGCAGCCCGATGGCAGCGCTGCAGCCCACGGCGAGCAGCAGACGGGGGGTCGGCGACGGGGTGGTCAGCACGTGAGCGATCACCAGCACCAGCAGGGCCGCGGCCGCCGTCGCGATGCTGTCGTCGGTGATCGAGGCGCTGACGAACTGGAAGCCGGGCAACAGCGCCATCGCCGTGGCGGCGCCCACAGCCAACCACGGCCGGCGCGGTGCCAGCCGCCGTACGGCGAGCGCGACACAGGCGATGGTGACCGCCCCGAGCGCGATCGACAGGAAGCGCAGGGCCACCGGGGTGCCCCCGAGGCGCAGGAGCCCGGCGGAGAGCAGGTAGTACAGGGGTGGCTGCTGGCGTTCCACGACCGTCGCGCCGGGCAGGGAGGCGTGGTCGGCGATCAGCCGGGCGTAGTTGAGGTGCGACAGCTCATCCGCCGAGCCGCCGACCGGCACCCCGAGGGCATAGGTGATGGTGATCACGGCGTACACCAGGCAGGCGCCGACCAGCACCAACGCGGGGGCGCGCCTCACCGTGAGTGGCCGCTACCCGCGTGCCGGCGCTGTGAGGGCGCCCGGCCGCGAGGAGGTGGCCACGCGAATGGCGGCAACGATGCGCTCCGCCGCCAGGCCCATGTCGGCCGCGCTGGTCTCACGACCGAGGCTGATGCGCAGCAGCGCGGTGGCCCGCGGATCCTCGCCCATGGCCACCAGGACGTGGGACGGCTGGGCGGCCCCGCTGGCGCATGCCGAACCGCTGGAGACCTCCACCCCCACCCCGTCCAGCGCGGTGACCAGCGCGTCGCCGGATGCGCGGTCGACCAGCAGGGCGCTGAGGTGGGGCAACCGCGGCTGGCCGCGCCCGGCGATTCGCGTGCCCGGTGCGCCGCGAAGCACAGCGTCATCGAAGCCGTCGCGCAGGCGTTGCTGGCGGAGCGCCTCCTCGACCCGCTCCCCCTCCACCAGCGCTGCCGCGGCGGCGAAGCCCACGATCGCGCAGACGTTCTCGGTGCCGCTGCGCCGGCCACGCTCCTGGCCACCGCCATCGAGCTGGGCGCCGAGATGGGTGCCCCACCTGGCGTAGAGCACGCCGGACCCCTTGGGCCCATAGCACTTGTGGCCGGAGAGGCTGAGCAGGTCGACATCGAGCGCCGCCGGGTCGACAGGCATGCGGCCCATCGCCTGGACCGCGTCGGTGTGCACCAGCACCGACCGGTTGCGACGCCGGGCCATGCCGGCGGCGGCCTGCACGTCCTGCACCGTGCCCACCTCGTTGTTGGCGAGCATCAGGGAGACGAGGACGGTGTCGTCACGCACCGCGGCCGCCACCCGCTCCGGGTCGACGAGCCCGCCGCGGTCACAACCGACGACCGTGAGCTCCGCGAGGCCCCGTTCGGCGAGCCTCGTCGCGGTGGCGAGGACGGCCTCGTGCTCGATGCCGCTCACCACCAGGTGACGGCCTCGGTCGGCACCCCAGCGATCCAGCACCCCGCGGATGGCCAGGTTGTCGGCCTCGGTGCCTCCGCTGGTGAAGGTCAGCTCACGCGCTGCGCAGCCGAGGAGTGCCGCGAGCCGGTCACGCGACGCGTCGACGGCGCTGCGCGCGGTGCGTCCGCGCAGGTGCGGCGACGATGGGTTTCCCCAGTGGTCGCGCAGGTACGGGAGCATCGCCTCGACGACGGCCGGCGCGACCGGCGTGGTCGCCGCGTGGTCGAGGTAGAGGCGAGGGGCGCCGATCAGCTCATCCCCAGCGAGCCCCAGAGCTCGAGCTTGTTGCGAACCCCGTCGATCACGGCGTTGGTGAACTCGTCGGTGAACGCGTGGCCACCGAGGTCCGCGGTGCGCGTGCCGGCGCGGACGGTCTCGAAGGTGGCCTCGTAGATGGCGCGGGATGCCACCTTGCAGCGCGGCTCGGCGACGAAGCCGAGCAGCGACGCGGCCGCCAGGATCATCGCCATCGGGTTGGCGATGTTCTTGCCCTGGAGGGCAGGGGCGGTGCCGTGGGGCGCTTCGGCCATGACCACGTCGGGGTGGGCGGAGTCCTCCTTGAACCCGAGCAACAGCGACTCGGCGCCGGCGATGCTGCCGAAGAGCTGGAGCACGAAGTCGCTGAGGCAGTCGCCGTCACGATTGAGCGCGGGGATCACCAGCGCGTCCCCCCCGTGGCTCAGCAGCAGGGCGTAGGTGGCGTCGATCAGCTGCGGCTCGTAGCCCACGTCGGGGTACCTCGCCGCCGCGGCGTCCATCTCCTCCTTGAGCATCCCCTCGTAGATTGGCGAGACGGTGAACTTCGGACCACCGAACACCCGGGAGTGCGTTCGTCGCGCCTGGGCGAACGCGAACTCGCTGACCGCGCGGCACGTGGCCCGCGAGATGTGCTCGGTCCGGTAGGCGACCTCGTCGCCCTCGACATCCTCGCGCCACTCCTTGGCGGTGTAGGCATCGTCGACGGCCATGCGCACCACGCTGATCGGTGCGCTTGCGCCGCCGATCGATGGGACGCCGGGAATCCGCCGGCCGGTGCGCAGGATCACCTTGCCGCCGACCCGCTGGCGGAGCAGGGCGTTGGGGCTGCGCACGTCACCGGCGCGCTCGGGGGTGACCGTCGCGGCCTTGAGGCCGAAGCCGAACTCCACCATGGCGTCCGCCGCCTCGAGCACCACCGCGTTGTCGGTGGCCCGACGGTTCTCCAGGGAGAGGTCGAAGCGGCGCAGCTCGAGCTCGACGCCGATGACGTCGGCTGCGATCACCCGCAATGCCTCGGCAAGCAGCTCCTGTCCGGTCTGGTCGCCCTCGAGGACGGCAATGGTCACGCTCATCGCGCCACAGCGTAGCCGCGACCCGCCACCGGTCGCTGCGCCGCGCCCGCCTATGATCCGCACGTGCAGGGCCCGGTGCAGACGGCGGCCGAGGAGGAGCGCAAACCCGCGGCCATCCTCGCGGTCTACAGCTGGGACATGCTGCGCGCGCTGCTGGCACTGCTCGGCGCCCTGGCGGCGTTCGGTGGGCAGGCGACCGTCGGCAGCCGCACCGTCAACGTCAGCCTCGGCGAGCAGGTCCTCGCCGCGGTATCCTCGGCCTCGTTCGCCGGGCTGCTGATCATCCTCGCCACCCTGCTCACCCGGCGTCAGCGCTGGGTCCGTGTCGCCCAGATCGTGACCCTGGCGACTGCGATCGCCATCGGC
This sequence comes from Candidatus Dormiibacterota bacterium, assembly GCA_963850385.1. Lineage (GTDB taxonomy): Bacteria > Chloroflexota > Dormibacteria > Aeolococcales > Aeolococcaceae > Aeolococcus. The sequence continues at coordinate 171,006 of CAWKKS010000001.1, read as the reverse complement.
GCCCTGTCGCTGCTGCTCGCGGCCGTCGTGCCCGGCCAGGGGCTCCAGACCAGCGCTCTCACCGCCCTCCTCGTGCTGGTGGTCGACGCCGCGGTCATCCTGGCCATGACCGGGCAGCGCGTTGTCGGCTGGTACAACGTCACCGGGTCACGCGTGCCGGTCTACATCAGCGCGACGATCGGCTTCTGGGCGGCCAGCAGCGCGGTGCTGATCGTGCTCCAGGCGCTGCGCTGAGCAGCTCAGATCATCGAGAGGAGGTCGCCGACCACTGCCACCAGCGCGTCCCCGTCCACGGGTTTGGCGATGACCGCGGCCGCCCCGAGCTGCTGGGCGCGCTCCTTGGTGCGCAGGTCACCAGCGGGAGTGAGGATCACCACCCCGGCGCGAGGATGCTCGGGCGCGAAACGCACTGCCTGGAAGTACTCGAGCCCGTCGGTGTCGAGCGTGGTGTCGAGCAGCAGGAGGTCGGGCGGGTCGTCGCTCATGGCCTGGCGCAACTCGCGCATCTGGCGCACCCAGCGCACCTTGTGACCGGCCTCGACCAGCCGGCTGACCACCGGGGCGGCGACGGAGGCCTGGTCCTCGGCGAGCAGGAGTCGCGCGGCGTCGCCCATCGGCGCCGATGGTACCGGCCTGGGCAGTGCGCCCGGGGTGCCGCGCCGCCGCGTAAACTCATCCCGATGCCGCCCAAGCAGGCCGCGCTCCCCGCCGCGTCGGCGCGACTGCGCCGCCTGCAGGCACGGCTCCCCGAGCTCTCAGTCCCCGCCCTGCTGCGCGTGCGTGATGCGCTCGAGGCGCTGCTGGGGAACGACCGGATCCGCGTCGTCGACGTCACCACCGTCCTGCGCGCCGCCGACGACTGATGCGCGCCACCGGCGTGATCGCGCGGCTGCTCCACCGCGGTGGTGAGCCCGGACGGCGCGGACCGATCCAGCGCCTGCCCAGTTCCGATCATCCCCACCTCGTCGACTCCCATACGCGCACCTTCTGGAGCCGCGGTGCGATCGCACCCACGACGCTGGTCGAGGCGGATGACCAACCGACCACCACCTCGCCGCCCCGGCGCGCCGCCACCCTGGTTGCCGAACATGAGCGCGGCGCGTCCAGCTCGCAGAGACCGCGGGCCAACCCCGCGTTCAGTGAGGCGGTGTTCGTCGAGCTGATGCGCGCGCGTCAGCACCGACGCGCCTACGCGCTGCTCAGCCCGGAATGCCAGCAGAGTTGGGGGACCTTGCAGGCATTCATCGATGCGCAGCGGATCGGCGCGCTGGCCAACCTGCGCGGGGTGAGGGTCAACCGGGTGACCCAGCTCCAGGGCTGGTGCGACCCCGACTCCGGGATGGTGCACGAGCACGCCGCCGAGCTGCAGGTCGAGTACGAGCTGGATGACGGCACGCACAACGTCAAGGTGCCTCGCACGGTGCACCTCGTGGCCTTCAAGGGGTCCTGGCGGTCGCTCTGCTACCCGACAGCCGGCTCGGCTCGCCAGCCCGGCCGCGCGCGCAGCGAACCGGCGCTGTAACAAGCCTCTCGCGCGCCGCCGATGAGAGGTGACGCGCAGCAGCGGTGCGTACAATCCCCGCGATGGAGAATCCAGCGCTCCCACGCCGCCTCGCGGGGCCGCTCGAGCGCACCGTGCTCGAGCTGCGCAGGATCGACCGCGACGCCGTCTGGCGCCGGCCGAGGGTGGGGCGCACCCGCCTGCTGATCCGCGAGTCCGACGCGCTCGTCGACCTCATCGAGCGCTGCCGCGAACGCGGAGATCGACTGCTGCCCACCCAGCTGTGGAGCGCGGTGGTGCGCTTCCTGGGCGCGCTCGATCCTGGGCTGCGCGACGAGCTCGGCATCGATCGCCGGCCGGCACATGTCGCCGACATCCTGTTCGCCAGCCAGGAACTGCTGCTCGAGCGCGCCCGCCGCGAGCGCATCCCCACGACCGCGCGGATCATCCCCCTCTTCCGCCACTGACCCGGACCCGCTGTGGCGTGGGACATCGCGGTCGCGGGCACCCTTCACCTCGACGAGATCAGCACCCCCGCGGGGCACCGTTCTGGACAGCGCGGGGGCTCGGCTGTGTACTTCGCACTGGCGGCGTCGAGGTTCGCGCCTGTGCACCTCAACGGCATCGTCGGGGCCGACAGCGCCGGCGACTTCGTCGAGCTGCTCGACGGCGTCGGCGTGCGCCGCGAGGGCCTGGTGACCAGCGACCGGCCGACCTTCCGCTGGCACGCGCGCCACGACTACCAGCACTGGGTGGCGGTCGACACCAGCAGTGAGGAGGGATGCGACCCGCTGTGGCGACCGCGGCTCGGCGAGGAGGCGGCCGCCGCCCCGGTGCTGTTCCTCGCGAGCATGCGACCGTCATTGCAGCGCGAGGTGCTGTCGCAGAGCGGGGCACGCCTGGTCGGCGCGGAACTCGATGACCGAGTACACCGGTCCGCAGCGTGACGCGGTGCGCGAGCTGGCGCACAGCTGCGATGTGCTCTTTCTCAACGAGAGCGAGCTGGCCAGCCTCACCGGCACGCCGGTGACCACCTGGCGCCAGGAGGCGATCGCCATGTGCGGGGTGGGACGGCTGCGCGCGGTGGTGGTCAAGTCAGGTCCGCGAGGAGCCTCGCTGGTCACCAGCGACGGGGTCATCTCGCGGCCGGCGACCCCTGTTGCGCAGGTCGTGGATCCCACCGGCGCCGGCGACGCGCTCGCCGGCGGGTTTCTCGGCGCATGCGCGGCCGCCGAGCGCGAGGACATCGAGAGCTTCGTCACCGCCCTCGAGGCCGGACTGCGCTGCGCGGCGGACGCGATCAGCGAGTTCGGTCTCGACGGACTGCTCACCGCGGCGGCCGCCCGCCGCCAGTGAATCGCTAGCCTCCGAGCAGGGCTGGGAAGATGGTGGTCACCACGAGCACCACAGTGAGCAGGGTCAGCACCGTCGCCAGCCCGACGGCGATGACGTTGTAGATCGGGCCGTTGCGGCGGCTGCCCAGCAGGTGGCGGTCGTTGGCCAGCAGGATGATGAACACCAGCATGATCGGCAGCAGGATGCCGTCGAGCGTCTGGGTGCCGATGGCGACCCCGGTGATGGGTACCCCGGGGATGAGCATGATCCCGGCGCCCACGGCGAGGATGCCGATGAAGAGGGTGAAGAAGAGCGGTGCCTCGGTGAAGCTGCTCTGCACGCTCCGCTCTGCGCCGAAAGCCTCGCAGATGACGAACGCGGTGCTGAGCGGGAGCACGGCCGCGGCCAGCAGCGACGCGCCCACCAGGCCGATGGCGAACAGCTGCTGCGCGTGCACGCCGGCCAGCGGGGCCAGCGCGGACGCCGCCTGTTGCGCGGACCCCACACCGACGCCGCCGAGCCCGTGCGGGTAGGCGTGGGACGGTCCGAACAGCGTCGCGGAGGTGGTGATGACGATGAACATGGCCACGATCACCGCGAAGATGGACCCGCTGATGACGTCGGCGCGCACGAAGCGGAGGTCCTTCTCACCGGTCCCCTTGTCGACGATCGACGACTGCAGGAACAGCTGCATGTAGGGGGTGATCGAGGTGCCGATCAGGGCGATGACGTCGACGATGTAGCTGCCTGACGGCACCGACGACGGGTGCGCCAGGTCGGGCACGACGGCGCTGCGAGCGATCGCCCCCCAGTGCGGGCCGCCGACCGTGATCGCGGTGACGATGTACGAGACAAAGGTGAGCCCGAGTGCCAGGAAGATGCGCTCGACGATGCGGCGGTTGCCTCGCATCACCACCACACCGATCAGTGCGGCCGCTCCGAGGACGGCCACGGGCAGCGGCACGCCCAGCAACCCCAGCCCTCCGGCGACCCCTGCGAACTCGGCAAGCGTGGTGCCACCGTTGGCGATCAGCACGACCCCGGCGGCGAAGAGGGTCCAGCGCACCCCGAAGCGCTCGCGAACCAGGTCCATCAGACCCTTGCCGGTGACGGTGCCGAGGCGCGCCACCATCTCCTGCGTGATGATCAGCGCGACGAGGATGGGCAGGAAGGCCCAGAGCAGGTGGTTGCCGTACTTGGCGCCGGTGTTGCTGTAGGTGAACACGCCACCCGCATCGTTGCCGGCGTTGGCCACGATGATCCCCGGGCCGATCACCGCCAGGTAGCGCCACACGCCTGCCAGGCGGCGCGGCCGGGCGCGGCGCCGTTCACGCCGCTGGGCGACGGCCTCCACGGCGCGGCGGCGCAGCGCGCTGCTCTGACGGGGGGCCGTCTTCACGTCCGCTCCGGCTGCGCATCACAGGGCCCGTGCCCGCCGCCGAACCCCGGCCGGCATCACCTCGTCCATGGCGTCGTCGATGGTGACGATGCCCTGCATGCGATCCTCATCGTCGACCACGGGCACGGCCAGCAGGTTGTACTTGGCGATGACCGCCGCGACGTCCTCGGGGCGTGCGTCGAGCGGGACCGCGACGACCCGCTTGATCATGATGTCGGCGATCCGCGTGTCCGGCCGCGCCACGATGAGGTCGCGCAGAGAGAGCACCCCGAGCAGGCGTTCGTCCTCGTCGACCACGTACACGTAGTAGATCGACTCCGCGTCAGGCTCGAGCTCGCGCAGCCGGTCGATCGTCTGCTGCGCGGTCAGCGACACCGGCACGGCGACGAACTCGGTGGTCATCAGGCCGCCGGCGGTGTCATCCTCGTAGCCGAGCAACTCCTCGACGTCCTCGGCCTCGTCGGCCTCCATCTTGGCGATGAGCTGCTCGCGGCGCTCCTCGGGGAGGTCCCCAAGAAGGTCGGCGGCCTCGTCGGGCGACATCGCCTCGAGGATGTCGGCGGCCCGCTCGTCGTCGAGACGCGACAGGATCTGCGCCTGGACCTCCTCGGAGGACTCCTCGACGACGTCGGCGGCCACCTCGTCGTCGAGGGACGCGAAGATGGCGGCGCGGTCGCGCCCGCCGAGTTGCTCGACGATCTCGGCGATGTCCGCGGGGTGCATCTTGGAGAGCTTCTGGTGGCTGATCCGCAGCCGCACGCTGCGCTCGTCGCTGTGCACCGGGTCGACGGCGTCCCATGAGATCAGTCTCTGGGGGAAGTCGCGGCCCACCAGGTGAGTGACTCGGCGGCCGGCACGCTCGACGCCGAGGCGTCGCAGCAGCCCTCGAGCACCGATGTCGACACCGGCGAGAAGCAGCTGGCCATCCTGCTGCTGGAGCTGGAGGTCATTGACGCGCACCACACGGCGACCGTCGGTGTCCACGATCTGCTTGTCGAGCACATCGCGGGCCAGCCAGATCTCGCCGTCGACCGGTTCGTGCGGGCGCAGTGCCGAGGTCGGCACGTTGAGGCTGAGCTCGCCGCCCTCGCCGGCGCGGACGGCCCCCCAGTCGATGGTCGCGGGCAGAACCTTGCTGCGCCCGCGGATGGCCACCGCCGCCACCACCGGGTACGGCTCGCCCATGCGCACGATGAGGTCGCGGACGGAGCCCACCGTCCGCTGGTCGACGTCGACGACGTCGGCGCGCAGGAAGTCGCTGAGGAAGATCACGGCGGGGTGATGGTGCCACCTTTCCAAGGGCGGAAGGGAGGTCGGCCGGGGCACATCTCCTTGCTGCTCAGACAGGCTTCGGCGCCAGTGGCGGCGCAGCCGAACGCTGTTCGCGTCCGTCTGGGCCTCGGGCGCCTGCAGAACTTCCAACGGCGCAGACGTGCCCCGGCCGGCCTCCTCCAGGTGGCGGACGGGCACCGTGAGCCCCGTTTCCGTTCCCAAACGGGAACGGCGCCCGCCGGTATGATCGCCGCCCATGGCCCCGCCCAGCAGGTCACGTGACCTCGGCACCCCGATCGACCGCAACATCGCGCTCGAGCTGGTGCGTGTGACCGAGGGGGCGGCCATGGCGGCGGCGCCCTACATGGGCCGCAACCGCAAGAACGACGCCGACGGTGCCGCCGTCGAACTCGATGCGCCGGAGCCTCAACTTCGTCGACATGGACGGTGTCGTGGTGATCGGCGAAGGGGAGAAGGACGAGGCGCCGATGCTCTACATCGGCGAGCAGGTCGGCAACGGCAACCCGCCGGCGGTGGACGTCGCCGTGGACCCAATCGACGGCACCCGGCTGGTGGCCCGCGGCCTTCCCGGGGGCATCGCCACCGTCTCGCTGGCCGAGCGGGGCTCGATGTTCTTCACCCATGTGCCGTACATGGAGAAGCTGATCGTCGGTCCCAAGGCGGCCAAGGTCATCGACATCACCGACACCGTCAAGAACAACCTGAGGCGCATCGCCAGGGCCGAGGACCGCCACATCGAGGACCTCACCGTGGTGGTCCTCGACCGCGACCGTCATGAGGCCCTGCTCGAGGAGATCCGCTCCGCCGGGGCCAGGGTGAAGCTGATCATGGACGGGGATGTCGCCGCCGGCGTCATGGCCGCGACCGAGCACCGCACCGGCATCGATGTGCTCATGGGGATCGGCGGCTCACCTGAGGCGGTGCTGGCCGCCTGTGCGTTGAAGTGCACCGGCGGTGCCATGCAGGGACGGCTGTGGTTGCGCGACGGTGACGAGGTCATGGTCGCGAACGAGGGCATCGATCCCGGCCGGGTGTACGAGCTCGACGACCTGGTGGCCGGCGACAACGTCTTCTTCGCCGCCACCGGGATCACCGACGGCGAGTTGCTCGAGGGGGTGCGCTTCCTCGGCGACGACCGCGCCCGCACCCAGAGCCTGGTGATGCGCAGCTACTCGGGGACCATCCGGTACATCGACGCGTACCACAGCCTCGCCAAGCTCAGGATGCGCCGCGAGGAGGCCGAGGCGGTCGGCGCCACCGCGTTGATCACCGGCAAGGCCGAGGGCGTCGAGGAGCTCGCGCCCGGCTGACCCAGCAGACGCGCGGCGCGCCCTGGTCGCGCTGACCGCCGCGGCCACCGTGGGAGAATCGCGCCAACCATGAGGTCATTCCGCCCGAGCCCGTCGCTGATGCGCTGGTTCACGCCCGGGCTGTACATCAAGCGCTGGCTGCTGCTGCTGTTCGTCAGCATCGTGATGATCAGCCTGGCGGTGGGCTATGTCCTGCGTGACATCTACAGCAGCAACGTCAGGTTCCCGTCGTTCGTGCAGACGATCACCCTGCAGTTCCTTCCCCGCGCGGTGCGCGCGGTCCTGTTCGCGGTCGCCGGCATCGGGATCCTCCTGCTCTGCTTCTACAAGCTCGGCCAGTCCCTGCTCGGACCCTTCCTGCGCGCCAGCAACAGCAGCGAGCGACGCAACCTGATCGAGCACCTGTATGCCCACCGTCAGCTGGCCAAGGGGCCCCGGGTGGTCGCGCTCGGCGGCGGCACCGGCCTGAGCACCCTCCTGCGCGGCATCAAGAAGTACACCGGCAACATCGTGGCGATCGTCACCGTGGCCGACGACGGGGGGTCGAGCGGCCGGCTCCGCGAGGAGTACAGGGTGCTACCGCCCGGTGACTTCCGCCAGTGCCTCACCGCCCTGGCCGAGACCGAGCCGCTGATGACCCAGCTCTTCCAGCACCGCTTCACCGGTGAGGGCTCGCTCGGCGGCCACTCGTTCGGCAACCTCTTCATCATGGCGATGGCGGAGATCACCGGCGACTTCGAGCACGCGCTGCGGGAATCGGGGCGCGTCCTGGCGGTGCGAGGCACCATCGTGCCGAGCACGCTGACCGACGTGGTGCTCTGCGCCACCGCCGGCGACACCGTGCGCGTCGGCGAGTCGCACGTGCCGCACGCGGATGGTGGCGAACGCATCGACCGGGTCTTCCTCCAGCCGGAGTCACCACCGATCAACCCCGAGGCCGAGGCCGCCATCCTCGACGCCGAGCTGGTCATCGTCGGCCCGGGGTCGCTGTACACGTCGATCCTGCCCAACCTGCTCGTCGACGGGATGGTCGAGGTGCTGCGTGCCACCCCGGCGATCAAGGTCTACGTCTGCAACGTGGCCAGCCAGCCCGGGGAGACGATGGGCTACACCGTGAGCGAGCACCTCACCGCCATCGAGGACCACGTCGGCGGCAACCTCTTCGACTACGTGATCGTCAACAGCAACCTTGCCCCCGCGCTCCCCGCGTCAGCGCAGGCGGCGGGCACGTCGCGCATCCTCTTCGACAGAGACGAGGCCTCCCGCAAGCCGGTGCACTACATCCTCGCCGACGTGGTGTCACCGGCCGTGTCGTCCCACCACGACCCCGAGAAGCTGGCGCGGGTGGTCATGAAACGGATCTGGAGGTAGGCGAGTCCATCCAAGCCGGCGGCGGGTCGGCGTCGCTCCGAGAGTGAAGCTCGCGGGCGCATCGGAGCCCCCGGGCTGACGCCCGATCGGTCTCCTCGCTGCTCGCACACACTCTCTTCCGCGACGCCGACCCGCCGCCTCCGGTTGATCCCTCGCTGAGAGATGAAGCTCGCGGGCGCATCAGAGCCCCCGGGCTGACGCCCGATCGGTCTCCTCGCTGCTCGCACACACTCTCTTCCGCGACGCCGACCCGCCGCCTCCGGTTGATCCCTCGCTGAGAGATGAAGCTCGCGGGCGCATCAGAGCCCCGGGCTGACGCCCGGTCGGTCTCCTCGCTGCTCGCACACACTGTCTTCCGCGACGCCGACCGGCCGCCACCGGTTGATCCCTCGCTGAGAGATGAAGCTCGCGGGCGCATCAGAGCCCCCGGGCCTGGCGCCCGCTGGGTCGCTTCGCTGCTCGCGCGCTCTCTCTGGCGGTTCAGTACAGGAGGTCGTGGTGCAGGCGCCGGTTCACCATGCCGGCGGCGCGCTCGCCCCAGCGCCCCCACACCGCCTCGGCGCGCGGCCGCAGCGGGAGATCCCAGGTCCCCACGAACTCGGTGATCTGCTCGCTGAATCCCGACTTGAAGCGGTACAGCCCGTAGAGCGGGTGCCCGTCGTCGAGCTGTGAGGCCGGTGGCACGGCAACGAGGTCGTACGTCCGCACGCCACGCGCGCGCAGCCAGCGCATCACCTCCCACTGCAGGAGGTGCGGGGCCATCAGCTCGCTGTGCTCCTTGGTGGAACCACCGTCCTTGTACCAGCCGTGCTCACCGATGAAGGTGGCGAAGACGCCGGCGAGCACGGTGCCCTGCCACGACGCGAAGAACAGCTGCGCCTGCCCGCTCGCCGCCTGCAGCTCCCAGTAACCCCGGAAATACCGCTCCGAGCGCAGGAAGAAGCCGGCGCGCTCACGTGTCGCGGCCATCAGCGAGTACATGGTGGCGATGTTGGCGTCGTTCATCGCCACCGCTGACACCTCGACGCCGCGCCGTGCGGCCAGCCTGATGTTGTACCGGGTCTTCGGCTTGAACGAGGCCAGCAGCGTCTCCTCGTCGCGGTCCAGGTCGACGATGATCGTCGCCCCACTCATCTGGACATCGGCGATGCTCTTGCGCAGGCCGGCGCTGCGCCACGCGGCGGTGTCGGCGGCCGCGTCCTCGATCTCGGGCTCGACCTTGACCAGGAAGGCGGATCGCATCGCGGTGCGGTCCGCGAGGACCCTGACCAGGTCCCCCGAGTCGGTGACTCCTGGGCCCTTCGGCGCGTACCAGAGCTGACCGAGCCCCGGGATGCTGCGCCGGAGGTAGAGCACGGCGACGTCCGCGGCACCCGCGGTTGCGATCCAGTAGGTTGGTCGCCATCCCCAGGCGCGTTTGAACTCGCCCCATCCCCTTGACTGAAGAATGTGTCCGCCGTCGGGGTTGCTCACCAGCAGCTCATCCCAGCGGCCGATCTCGGCGCGTGTCGCGGGCCTCAACGCTTCATATCGCGCGCGTGGGACACGGCGTCACCGTAACACAGCTTCCAACCGACTCGACGTGAACGGGTCGTTTGGCAAAAGCCTTTGCGGTTCCTTACACTTCCACGCGTTTCCGCCGACCCTCCTGGAGAATGACGATGGCAAATGTCGTGACCCGTGACGTCCTTGCAGAGAAGCTTGCCGAGCGTGCTGAGATCACCATGAGCGCGGCGCGCGACGAGGTGCGCTGGTTCTTCGACACGATCTCGACAGCGCTCGAGAAAGGCGATGAGGTGCGCATCCATGGTTTCGGGTCGTTCCGCACTGCGCAGCGCGCAGCGCGCATGGGCCGCAACCCGCGAACCGGTGAGGCGGTGAGCGTCCCGGCGCGCAGGGTTGTCCGGTTTGCAGCCAGCACCACCCTGAGCGGTGCGTTGAAGAATGCCCGAGGTGGCAAGCGGAGCGGCCGCTGATCGAGTAGTGCTGCCGGGACCCCGGTGAAGTGCCGGGGTCCCGCGGCGCACCTGGAGGCGCGACGTGGCTCACCCGATCCGCGTCGCCGCCGCGGTCCTCGCCCTCGTCGTCGCGGTGCTGGGCATGGGCACCGGCACAGCCCTCGCCGTGACCCGGCTCAACAGCGCCACGCCGGCGCTGATCCCGGAGCTGACGTCGACGACCGCGACGCTGGCGGTGGGCCCACGGGGCGCCACGGCAGTGCCGCTGCCCAGGGACGGCAGCATGGCTGTCGCGGCCGTGCTCGACGGCACCGCGACTGCGCTGGCGTCAGCCAACGCGGAGGTGGTGCGACCGATCGCCTCGGTGGCCAAGGCCATGACGGCGCTGGTGATCCTCGAGACGCACCCGTTGGTCTCGGGGCAGAGGGGTCCGCTGCTCACCATCACCACGCAGGACGTCGAGGACTACCTCTCGATCGCGGCGAGCGGCGGCTCCTACGCCCGGGTCGTCCTCGGCGAGCAACTCACTGAATGGGACCTGCTGATCGGGCTGATGCTGCCCTCGGCAAACAACTTCGCGCTCACTGCCGCGCGCTGGGTCGACGGCAGCGTGCCCGCGTTCGTCGACAGGCTCAACCGCCGCGCTGCGGCCCTCGGGATGTCTCACACCCACTTCGCCGACCCCGACGGGCTCGACCGCGCCACGACCTCCACAGCCGCCGACCTGGTCCTCCTGGCCGAGGCCGTGGTGAAGAACGATTCCCTGCTGAGCGTTGTCTCCACGACCACGGCGGCGCTCCCCGACGGCAGCACGGTTGCCAACCTCAACATCCTCCTGTCGGTGGCCCCGGGCTGGGTGGGCATCAAGACGGGCTGGACACCGTCAGCCGGCGGCTGCCTGCTGTTCGCGGCGCGGCGAACGCCGTCTGACCGCTCCCCGCCACTGACCATGGTGGGAGCCGTCCTCGACCAGGGGTACGACGCCGCCAGCGACGCCGAGCACCCCGAGCTGGGCGGCGCGTTCGCCCTCGCCCGCTCGACCGTCGACCTCGCCTACGCGGGCGTCAGCACCGTGGAGGTGGCACCGGCCTCCCTGCCGGTCAGCGGCCGCGTCGCCGGGCCGTGGGGCGCCTACTCCGCGCTGCGCGTGACCGGCGTCCCCCGCTTCGTGCTGCTTCGCAGTGGAGACCGGCTCTCGATGACCGCGACCCCCACGGCGGTGAGCGTGCCCGCCGCCGCCGGGACGGTGGCGGGGCTGGTGACGATCTCGGTGGGTGGGTCACCGCTGGCCAGCTGGCGCCTGTCCACGGCGACTGCGCTGCCGGCCCCGTCGGCGTGGTGGAAGCTCCTCGACGGCTGAGGCGCGTCACCAGGCGGCGTCGCTGCGCTCCGCGGCGGTGCACAGCGCCTCGACGGCGGCCGCCGACCGCTCAGCGAGATCGGGCGCGACCCGGATGGACTCGAGCCGGTCGCGCGCGGTGACCAGTTCCATCTCATGGAGCCCGAGGTGTGCCTTGGCGGCGGCGTGGCCGGTGAACGCCGCCAGCGGCTCGCGCCACCTCTGTCGCAGCGCCCGCGGGGACAGCTCGCCGGCGCGCACCACCAGCCCCTCCCCGCTGCGGCCGGGTCCAAGGCGGAAGCGGAACGCGATGCGACCATTCTTGGCACAACTCTCGCAACGGCCGTACCGTTCGTCGGGAATCTCGGGGCGCTTCAGGCAGACGCGGCACATGCGCCCGAGTCTAGTTGGCCAGCCGGCCATTCCGCGTTGACAAAACTACCTTTTCGTCATACCCTCGACGCACGATGAACGTCGAGGTCCGCGCCACCGGCCTGCGTGCCATGCGCGACAGGCACCACCTCACCCAGCGCGAGCTGGCGCGGCGCCTGGGCGTCACCCAGAACTACATCCCGGCCCTGGAAGCGGGCACCCGCAACCCCGGCCCCAAGCTGCGTCAGTCGCTGATGCAGCTGTTCCAGTGCGATTTCGAAGAGCTCTTCGTGGTGGTCATGGTCAACCCCCTCACCAAGCGCGAGCAGGTGTTGCGGCCCGAGCAGTCCTCGGAGGCCAGCTGACCGGCCGGCGGCCGCCCGCTCCCTACAATCGCGACGATGGCGAGCGATCGACTCCTCCTCGAGGGCCTGCAGTTCTTCGGCCACCACGGCGACGTGGAGGCCGAGCGAGCCCTCGGAGGCCGTGTCGACGTCGACGTCGAGATCCGCGCCGACCTGCGCATCGCCGGTCGGAGTGACCAGCTGCACGACACCGTCGACTACGTGCAGTGCTTCGAGGCGGTCCGTCGCGTCGTCGAGACTCGGCAGCACAACCTTCTCGAGGCCGTGGCCGAGGAGATCGCGGCCGAGCTGCTGGGTGACGACCGGGTCTCCTCGGTGCGTGTCCGGGTGGCCAAGCAGCCGCCGCTCCCGGGCATCTTCAACAGGTTCGCGGTGGTCATCGAGCGCGAGCGGGGCGGCGGGCCGGGGTGAGCGCGGTCATCATCGACGGCAAGCAGGTGGCGGCGGCGGTCCGCGCGGAGGTGGGCGCGCTGGCAGGCACGCTCACGGCCGCGGGGGTGCAGCCGGGGCTCGGCGTCATCCTCTGCGGCGACGACCCGGGGTCGGAGATCTACGTGCGCAACAAGGGGAGGGCAGCGCAGGAGCTGGGGATCCGTGTCGACCAGCAGACGCCGCCGGCGGACAGCTCCACCGAGGACATCGTCGGCCTGGTCCGTCGCATGAACGACGACGAGGGCATCGACGGCATCCTCATCCAGCTCCCGCTGCCCTCGCAGATCGACCCCGACGTGGTGCTCGACGCGCTGCGTCCCGACAAGGACGCCGACGGCCTCCACCCGGTGAACATGGGCCTGCTCGCCCAGGGAGCCCGGCCGACGTCGGTGGCCTGCACGCCGGCGGGGTGCATGGAGATGCTGCGCAGGTACGACGTGCCGCTGCGTGGACGGCGCGCCGTGGTCGTCGGCCGCAGCGCGCTGGTGGGGCGGCCCATGGCCATGCTCCTGCTCAACGCCGACTGCACGGTCACCGTCTGCCACTCGCGCACCGCTGACCTCGCCGGGGTCTGCCGCGAAGCCGACATCCTCGTTGCCGCCATCGGGCGACCCGGCATGATCACCAGCGAGCACGTCAAACCGGGAGCGTGCGTCATCGACGTGGGCATCTCGCGCGTGGACGGCAGGGTGCGCGGCGACGTTGACCGCGAGTCCGTCGAGCCGGTGGCGGGCTGGCTCACCCCGGTCCCCGGGGGCGTCGGCCCGATGACCATCGCGATGCTGATGCGCAACACCGTGGCGCTCTGCTCGGCGCGTCGCGGCGCGGGTGTCGCCGCGTCGGCCAGCTGACCCCGCGTTGGCCGCCCTGCGCCTTCGCTGGTCGGAGCACGAGGCCCGCAAGCCGTACGCGCGGCCGTTCATGGTCAGCTTCGTCGACAACGACGGCGCCGACCTTGGCAGCGTGGCGGTCAACGGCGCCGATCTCCTCTACTGGCGCCAGTTCGGGGGCGCGATCGCGGCGTTGAGTGGGGAGCTGTTCATCCTCGATGAGGTGGACGCGGCCGCCGACCCGCAACGTGCCTGGCTCGACGTCCTCGAGCCCCTCTTGCCGCCCGCGGCTTCCATGAGCGTCACCCCGCGGTCCACGTTCGACCATGAACGAGGTCGGGTGTTCGGCTTCGTCGTCACCGGCGCCGGCGGTGCCGACGCGGTCGTGGATGGCCCGACGCTGCTGGAATACCAGGATTTCCAGGCGGCCCTGGCGCACCAGACCGGTACCCTCCTGCGCGTCGCCGAGGTCGAGTCGTCGAGCGACGCGGCGCCGCGCCGGCGAGCCTGGCTCGGCTGGCTGCGCGGCGTGGTGGACCGGCCGGGTGACGATGAGGCGATGACCGTCAGCTGGCCGTGGCGCTGACGTTCGACTACGCGGCCGCCACCGCCGCCCTCGACAGCCTCGAGGGCCGCGGGATGAAGCTCGGGCTGGAGCGCATCGATGCGCTCCTCGGCGAGCTGGGCCGGCCGCAGGACGGGCTGCGCGGCGTGCTGGTGGCCGGCACCAACGGCAAGGGCTCGGTGTGCGCGCTGCTCGAACTCGATGGCGCGCGCCGCCGGGCTGCGCACGGTTCGGCTGACCAAGCCGCACCTGGTCTCGTGGTGCGAGCGGATCGCCCTGTCGGGCCACCCGGTCAGCGAGCAGCGTTTCGCCGACCTGGTCGCCCGCGTCCTCGGCGCCGCCGCGACCATGCCGGCGGCGCATGGCTCACCGACGGTGTTCGAGGTGGTCACGGCCGCCGGGATCCTGGGCGCCCACGAGGCGGAGCCCGATGTGCTGGTCTGCGAGGTCGGGCTCGGCGGCCGCCTCGACAGCACCAACATCCTCGACCTCGGCGTCGCCGTGGTCACCGGGATCGCCGTCGACCACGCCGCTGAGCTGGGTCACGACCTCGCCGGCATCGCCGCGGAGAAGGCGGCGATCATCAAGCCCGGCAATGACGTCGTCACCGCCGCCGACGGTGTGGCGCTCGAGGTGATCCGCGACGCGGCCCATCGCGCGGGTGCGAGCTCGTTCACCGCCGTCGGCGCCGACCTGCCCTGGGGCGGCGAGCAGCGCGGTCGCCAGGGGGTCACCGTCGAGTTCGGCGATCCGCCCCTGCACCTGGAGAGCCCGCTGCTCGGCGGCTTCCAGCGACGCAACCTCGCGGTCGCCGCGCAGACCGCGCGCGCCCTGGACCGACGCGGTGGGCACATCTCCGACGATGCGATCAGGCGCGGCGCGGCCGCCGTGCGCTGGCCCGGGCGCATGCAGTGGATCGACGGCGCACCGCCGTTCCTTGTCGATGGTTGCCACAACGCCGAGGCGGTGGCTGCGATGGTCGCCGCCGCGACCCCGCTGTGCAGCGGTCACCGGGTGGTGGCTGTGTTCGGGGCGATGGCGGACAAGGAGCTTGACGACATGCTCGCCGAGCTTCGTCCACTCACCACCGACGTGATCTTCACCGCCCCGGCGACGTCACGCGCCGCGCCCGCCGCCGACCTCGCCAGGCGCTGGGGCGGAGGGCAGGTGGTCGGCGGGGTCGGCGAGGCGCTGGCCGTCGCCCGCAGATCCGCCGGCCGCGACGGCGTGGTGGTGGCCTGCGGGTCGCTCTACGTCGCCGGCGAGGCGCTGGCAGCGCTCGGCATCGAGGTCAGCTAGGGGCGGTCAGGCAACCAGGACGGCGTCGAGCTTGGCCTTGAGCGACTGCTTGGGCTGGTAGCCGACGATCCGCTCCTCGGCTTTGCCACCGCGGAAGACCATCAGGGTCGGGATGCTCATGATGCCGAACATGCCCGGCGTGATCGGGTTGGCGTCGACGTCGACCTTGGCGACCTTGACGCGGCCCTCGTACTCACCGGCGAGCTCCTCGACGATGGGGGCGATCATCTTGCAGGGCGAGCACCAGGATGCCCAGAAATCGACGAGCACAGGCACGTCCGAGTCCAACACCTCCTGCTTGAAGTTGGTGTCGGTGACGGTGAGGGGGTGGGACATTGAGCTCTCCTGGTGGGGCGCCGAGGGGACGGTCGCCTTCATTCTTACAAAGGGTGGCGTGACGAGGGTTTCAATCTGGGGACGCCGACGCTGGTGCCGGCTTGGCAGGTCCGGCGGGCTTGGCCGTCGACGGCTTGGCGGGTTCGGACGGCGTCGCGGCGGGCTTGGCAGGCTCTGCCGCGGTGGCCGGCTTGGGGGCGGCGCCGTCTGTGCCTGACGTGGGTGCCGCCGCCGAACGGCTGTCGGTCTTGTAGAAGCCGCTGCCCTTGAAGAGGATCCCGGCGGGGAAGAAGAGGCGCGTGCCGGCCCCCCCGCACTCCGGGCAGTCCGCCAGCGACGGATCGCTCATCCGCTGCTGCACCTCGAACTCGCGCTGGCACGATTGGCAGCGGTAACCGTAGATGGGCAATTCGTCTCCTGGTGGGTCCGATCTGTACCTACCCGGTCGGCGCGCTCTCCAAACGCTGCGTCAATTCTCCCAGGGCCCGTGGCGCATGCGGAGAAGGTGGCCCTCGAGCCGGTGCGACGGCACTGAGCCGCTGGCGATGCCACGTGCCTGCTCGGCGCCGTTGACGTGCAGCCGGGCGACGCGCCGTTCGGCCCGCAGGAAGCGCCGCAGCGCCACGTTGACCAGCTCGCTGCGGCTCAGCGGCGACCCGCGCGTGTGCGCGTTGAGCGCCTCGAGGATGTCGTCGTCGACCGAGATCGCGATGCGCCGGGACATTGGCAGATGGTACGCGCCCGAGGTGGGCCGCCACCCGAGGGTCAGAGAGGCGACAGCACCAGGCCGGTGGGGACCTTGGGATAGAAGTACGTCGACTTCTGGGGCATCACGTCGCCGGCGTCGGCGACCGCGATCATCTCCGCCGTCGTCGCCGGGTTGACCGCGAAGCCCAGCATCGCCCTGCCCGAGACCACGGCCTTCTCGACCTCGGCAAGGGCTCGCGTGTAGGCGAGCGCGCCCTCCCTGATGGCCTCGCCATCCACGCCGGCCGGCCGCAACACCTCCTCCTGGAGGACGACGGCGTCGAGGCGCTCGCGCGGCGAGCCGGTCGACCGTCGCGGCCGCGAGAGGACGGCGGCACCCTCGCGGGCTCGCACCGCGAAAGCATGGCGCTGCTCGCGCTCGGCGGCGGCGGCCGCGCCGGCCGTGGCGAGGTCGTCGCTGGGGACGAGCTCCCAGCCGTCATCGAGCCGCATCCAGAGGTCATCGAGGCTGAAGGGCGCGCCGGGGCGTGGCAGGAGCAGGCGGTGGGTGGGCAGCAGGCTCAGCCCGGGGTCGGCGGCGTCGCAGAGGTACACCAGCGCGAACTGCGAGTCCGCCTCCGCACCGTCCCCGGCGGCGGCCCGCTCGGCCGCGTAGGCGGCAGCGGTCTCGTAGCGGTGATGTCCATCGGCGATGTACAGGCGCGCAGCGGCGAACGCGTCGCTGATCGCCCGCACCGTGTCGCCGTCGTCCACGACCCACAGCAGGTGCTTCTCCGAGGCGATCTCGCCATCCACCCTGCCGCCCGCCGTGGCAGGCTGCGCGACCACCGCGTCGAGGACCTCGCCGATCCCGGGCGCGTCCTGCCACACCGCGAACACCGGGCTGGTCTGCATGGAGGTCGCCCGCATCAGTGCGAGCCGATCCTGCTTGGGCCCGCGGAGCGTGTGCTCGTGGGGCCGGATGTCGCTCTGCGCCCACTCCGTCGCGCGCACGCGCGCGATCAGTCCGCGTCGCACCCCAGCCGAGCCGTCCGGCGATGTGAAGTGGTGGTCGGTCACGTAGACGGCCGGGACCTGGTCGCGGACCAGCACCCCCAAGCTCAGCCAGGAGCCGAGGTGCTCAACTGCCCGCGTGTAGCGATCGCTGACCGCCGGCTCGTCGCCCGGGAGGTCAGCGCCGAAGTCGATGCGCACGATGTTGCGGAGGTCTCGAGCGTAGAGCTGGTCGCGCTGCGCGTCGTCGATGACGTCGTACGGGGGCGCCAGCACTCCACCGAGCCGGACCACACCGGGGTTGAAACGGATGCCGCGCAGCGGCCTGACGTCTGCCACGCGCTGAGTCTGCGTGAACAGGGCACCGCGGCGGCCGCGATGGTAGGTCGGGCGGCCCCAGCGCGAAGTTCGCAGGGAGCGTGTCCCCCCGCCTCGGTCTCCCTTCCTGAAAGGCAGGTGCTCTCTCTCGTCAGCCGGGCGACCGCCGACCCACACATAGAAACGTCGCCGGCGGGCATTCCTTGCGCTCGCGGCGGCTGCGCTTGTCTGCCGGCCAGCCCAGCTTTTCGTCCTCGCCACGCCAGACAGTGCGCTATACAGTAATCTTGTATCGTGACTATCACTTCTTCGTCCACCTCCGCGTCCCCTGTCGAGCGGCTGGTGCGCGAGGCGTTCGAGGGCTTCGCCGGCGGAGAAGGCCACCCGTGCCTGGGGGCGCGATCGGTCGTCCGCCGCGGTGCATACCGGCTGCAGGTCTACAGCCGGCTCGGCAGCAGCGAGGCCGCGTCGCTCCTCAACGCCGACCTCGCCGAGTTCGCGCAGTCCCTCCGACCAAGCGAGCTCACCTCCCTCGTCGCTGTCTTCACTGAGCCGAGCGGGATGACCGAGGCGGACTTCAGCCGTCAACTGTGGCGCCAGCTCCAGCACATGCACGATCTCGACCATTCAGAGCACCCTTGGGACCCGACCGTGAGCTCCAATCCCGCCGACCCGCATTTCTCGTTCAGCATCGCTGGCACGGCGTACTTCATCGTCGGGCTGCACGCGGGAAGCTCGCGTTGGTCGCGCCGTTTCGCATGGCCGACGTTGGTCTTCAACCCGCACCAGCAGTTCGAGGCGCTGCGCCGATCTGGGGCCTATGACCGGATGCGTTCGCTGATCAGCGGCCGTGACGAGGCTCTCCAGGGAACCGTGAATCCGGCGCTGCGCGACCACGGGTTGCTCTCGGAGGCATCCCAATACGCGGGCGCTTCGGTCGACGAGCAGTGGCAGTGCCCGCTCGACGTACACGAGCCGCGATGACCATCTACGCGCGATCGGCGCGTGAGCGAATTCCCCCGCAGGGCGGCACCGCCGTCCGCCTGGAGGAGGGCGACCTCCTGGTTGTGGTGGACCCGCAGGGTGAGCAGGTCGCTGATCTCGCCTGCTTTCCCCAGGCGGACCTCACCGACGGCCTCAGCTCTGGGCGGACCATCGATTACAACGGTTCGCTGCGGCTTACCACGGGCAGCGTCCTATGGTCGCGCTCGAGTCGGCGGCTGATGACGATCGCCGAGGACACGTGCGGCGTGCACGACATCCTGCTCGCGCCCTGCAGCGACGACATGTTCACCATCCTCCACGGCCAGGAGGGGCACCATCCCAGCTGCCTCGAGAACCTGACCCGCAGCCTCGGCCCGCTGGGCGTGGAGGCGCGCGACATCGGTGCCACCTTCAACGTGTTCATGAACGTCACCGTGGCGGCCGACGGAGGGATCGCGGTCAGGCCGCCGCTTTCCGGGACGGGTGCGCGCACCGTGTTCCGTGCCGAGACGGCCCTTGTAGCAGGGGTGACCGCATGCTCGGCCGAGCAGTCAAACAACGGTGCCTTCAAGCCCATCGACATCGAGGTGATCGCCCGGCGGTGACGCTCACATACCTGCTGCCCTTGCGCCGCGCTCATCCGATCGCGAGCGGCGACGAGCTGGTGGCGTACATGCGCGAGCTCGCCGGCCTGGTCGACGAGGTGTTGATCGTGGATGGCTCTCCCGTGTCGGCCTTCGAGCATCACGCTGCTCTTCTTGCCGGTGTGACCGCGCACATGCGGCCCGACCCCCGCGACGCCTGCGCCAATGGCAAGGCGTGGGCGGTGCTCACCGGCCTCCGCGAAGCGCGCAACGACGTCATCGTCATCGCTGACGACGACGTGCGCTGGGACGCTCTCACCCTCGCAGTCGCAGCCACCGCGGTGGCAGACGCCGACCTGGTGGTGCCGGCCAACTTCTTCGCACCGATGGTCTGGCACACCGCGTGGGACAGCGGCCGCATCCTGCTGAACCGCGCCCTTGGGCACGACTGGCCGGGCACGCTGGTAATCAGGCGCGACGCGTTGCGCGCCAAGCCGCCATACGACGGCAACATGCTCTTTGAGAACTGCGAGCTGGTTCGCACCGTCCGCGCCGGCGGCGGTCGCGTGTGGGTGCGCTCGGACGTGCTCATCCCGCGGCGGCCGCCGACGATCGCCCACTTTCTCCGGCAGCGTCCGCGTCAGGCCTATGACGACCTCGCCCAGCCGAGGAGGATGGCGGTCATGCTGGCGATCATCCCCTCGGTCGCGCTGTTGCGGTGGCCGGCCGCGGTGGTCGGTGCGCTGCTCGCCGTCGCCGTCGCCGAGGTGGGTCGGTGCCGAGACGGGGGCCGACGCGTGTTTCCCTGGTACACGCCGCTCTGCGCCCCAGCGTGGCTCGCGGAGAGGGCAGTGTTGTCGTGGTGGGCGTTGTGGCTGCGCCTGAGCAACCGTGGCGTGGCGTATTCGGGCACCCGCCTCCACCGCGCCGCAACGCCACTTCGCACATTGCGCGCCCGTCTGCCGGCTAGAGGAGCGTCCGCTCCTGTTCAAGCGCCGCCATGATGGCCGCCGCCAGCTGACGGGCGGAGTGGGGCGTCGCCCCCGGCGCCGGCGATCGAGACCTCTCGGCCTGGATGGCGTCAGCGGACACCTAGAGGCGGACCTGGCGGAGCTGCTCGAGCTTGGCCAC
The DNA here is from genome assembly GCA_963850385.1 of Candidatus Dormiibacterota bacterium. Classification (GTDB taxonomy): domain Bacteria; phylum Chloroflexota; class Dormibacteria; order Aeolococcales; family Aeolococcaceae; genus Aeolococcus. The sequence goes on along the minus strand of CAWKKS010000001.1, from coordinate 150,583 downwards.
GGCCGCCAGGCGCTCGAGCAGGCCGGCATCCACCGCGTCATCGATCTCCATCAGCATGACCGCACGCCCGCGAGGACGATCGCGGCCCAGCTCGATGCGCGCGATGTTGATGTCGTTGCTCGCCAGCAGCGAGGACACCGCGGCGATGACGCCGGGGCGATCCTCGTGCTGCACCACCAGGAACGTGCCCGCCGGTTGCATGTCGACACGGAAGTCGTCGATGCGCGTGATCCGCGGCACACCCTCGAAGTGCGTGCCGGCGACAAGCAGGCGGCGCTCCCCCACCACCTCGACGAAGACGGAGTTGGCGTGGTCAACGCTGCGCGTGGTGGTGTGCTCGTCCACGTCGACGCCCATCGAGCGCGCCACTGTCTTGGCGTTGATGGCGTTCACACGCGCGTCGGAGAAGTGGCCGAGCAGTCCGCGCAGCACCTCGGCCGTCACCAGCGAGGTGTCGACATCGGCGAGCTCACCCGCGTAGCTGCAGGTCACCCGCTGCACGCCGCCGCTGCTGAGCTGCGCTGCCAGCGAGCCCATCTTGCGACCCAGCTCGAGGTACGGCCGCAGGCGGACCAGCTCCTCGGGATTGATGGCCGGGGCGTTGACCGCGTAGCGAGGCGAGCCGCCGCGCAGGTACTCGACGATCTGGTCGGCGACATCGGACGCGACGTTCACCTGCGCCTCGGCCGTGCTGGCACCGAGATGGGGCGTGACGATGATGCCCTCGACGCCGATCAACGGATGGCCGTCGGGGACGGGCTCCTTGGTGAAGACGTCGATGGCCGCCCCGGCGATGACCCCGTCGCGCACCGCCTCGGCAAGCGCCACCTCGTCAATGATCCCGCCGCGGGCCACGTTGATGATTCGCGCGCCCGGCCGCATGCGGCGCAGCTCCGCGGCGCCGATGGCGCCGCGGGTGTGCTCGGTCAGCGGCACGTGCACGGTGAGCACGTCGCTCTCGGCGAGCAGCGTGTCCATGTCGACGAGCTCGGCCCCGGACTGCTCGGCTCGCTCGTGGGTCACCAACGGGTCGTGGGCGAGGACGCGCATGCGCAGCCCCTCACCGGCGATACGCGCCACCTCGAACCCGATCTTGCCGAGCCCGAGCACGCCGAGGGTGCGGTCACGCAGCTCCACGCCTGTCAGCCGCGAGCGCTCCCAGCGCCCGGCGCGCAGCGACGCGTCGGCGGCGGGGATGTTGCGCGCCAGCGCCAGCATCATCGCCACCGCGTGCTCGGCCGCGGCGATGGTGTTGCCGGTCGGTGCGTTGAGGACCAGCACCCCGTGGCGGGTGGCCGCCTCGATGTCGATGTTGTCGACCCCGACGCCGGCGCGACCCACCACGCGCAGCCGCGTGGCGGCGGCGAACACCGCGGCGGTGACCTTGGTCTCACTGCGCACCACGAGCGCGTCGTAGGCCGGGATCCGCGCGATCAGCTCCTCAGGGTCCAGGCCGGTGGACACGTCGACCTCGCCGGCGGCGCGGAGCCGATCGACGCCGTCGGGCGCGATCGGGTCGGCCACGAGGATGCGCAGCAGGTCGACCGACTCCCCGGCCGCCGCGCCGGGGAGCAACGCCTCCGCCTGGATCGTCACCCGACGCCGGCCGGCTCGCCACTGAACTCGACGCTGCGGACGGCGGCCTGCGCGGCCGGCACCGCGAGGCCGATGCGGCTGCGCATCCCGCTCTCCTGCAGGCCCTGCTCCAGGGTGGCGAGGATGCTGTAGACGTCGCCGTCGTCGACCATGCCGAGGTGGCCGATCCGGAAGATCTTGCCGGTGAGGTCACCCTGGCCACCGGCGAGAACCAACCCGTGGCGGGTGCGCAGGGTGGTCAGCAGGTCCTTGAGCGCGTCGGGGCCCTCCACCGGGTTGTGGATGGCCGTGACCGTGTCGCTGCGGTGACCCTCGACGGCGAGGAACTTGAGGCCCAGCGCGGCCACGCCGGCACGCACCATGCCGGCGACGCGAGCGTGGCGGGCCCACACGGCCTCGATGCCCTCCTCGCGCATGATCGCCAGGCCCTCCTGCATCGCGTAGAGCACGGAGACGGCGGGGGTGCTGTAGGTCTGTGACTTCTGCTGGAACTTGCGCTCACGAGCGAAGTCGAGGTACCACCGCGGCGTGGTGGTGGCGTCAGCGCGCGCGAATGCCGCCTCGCTGACCGCCAGCATGGTGACGCCGGGAGGCGCCATCCATCCCTTCTGAGAACCGGTGATGAGCACGTCGATCTGCCAGCCGTCGGTCTCCAAAGGTATGCAGCCGGCACCACTCACCGAGTTCGACGGCGAGCAACTTGCCGCGACCCTTGACGACGGCGGCGATGGCCGGGAGGTCGTTGGTCACACCCGTGCTGGTCTCGTTGTGGGTGACGAAGACGGTGGTGACCCCGGGGTGCTCGGCGAGGATCCGCTCCACGTCCTCGGGGTCGATGGGCTCACCAGGGGCCACGCGCAGCCGCAGCACGTCGGCGCCGTACGCGGTGGCGATGTCGGCCCATCGCTCTCCGAACGAGCCCATGGTGCAGAACAGCGCCTGCTCGCCTTGGCTGAGCAGGTTGACGACGGCGGCCTCGAGTCCACCGGTGCCGCTGCACGGATAGATGAGCACGTCGTTGTCGGTGCGCAGCGCCCAGCGCAACCCCTCCTCGACGTCGCGCAGCAGGGCTGCGAACTCCGGGCCGCGGTGGTTGATCATCGGCCTGCCGGCCGCGCGCACCACGCGCTCAGGGAGTGGGGTCGGACCGGGAACGCGGAGCTGCTGTGCGAATGCCATATCTGCTCCCAGCGTGCACGTTGGACGGGTGCAGCCAGTCTACCAAGCACCCGCCGCCGCCCCGCCGGGGCACGGCTGCGCGCCGGGACTAGAAGAGCTCGTCGTAGATGTGGTGGGGACGCGCGAATCGCAGGGTGCGGGCTTCGAGCGAGCGCATCGCCACCGCTCGACGGCGACGGCGCTTGGCGTTGCGTCGCACCACCAGGCGATCGAACGCCGCGTGCGTCCTGCGCAGGTCGGCGCGCACCGCGATGTACGTGGTCCGTGGCCAGTGGACCACCGCGGCAAGCAGCCCAAGCACCACCAGGTAGCGCAGCGCGGTGCTCAGCCACCCGCTCGACGCGGCTGTGGAGGCTGCGTGCGCGGCCACCGGGCTCGTCGCCGGTGTCACCGGGCGATCCGGGTGCGCCGCGTTCCAGGCCACGATCTCCGCCCGGCGCTGCAGCAGCTGCGGGTCGAACTTCTCGATGCCGGCGCGGATGCTCATCGCCAGCACCTGCTGGAATCCCGCGGTGGCGATGAGCGACGCCTCGCGTGCGTTGCTGAGGAACGCGGGCTCCACGGTGACGGTGGGCATCTGCGTGTGTATCCACCAGTTGTCACGAAGCACAACACCGTCGTCAGTGACTCCCAACGGCGTGAGGTACGAGGCCATCGCGTCGCTCATCGTCTGCGCGAAGGCGAGATCGCCGGCCTTCGGGTAGAGGACGAGCGAGCCACTCGGCCCTGCGTCGGTGAACGAGTTGAAGTGCACGCTCACGAACACGGACGCGTGGTTGCTGTTGGCGGTGGCGCTGCGCTGCTGGACATCCAGCGAGATGTCGGTCGTGCGCGTGAGGATGGCGTTGACGTCATCCTGCTGCAGGAGCTTGCGCAGGCGCAGTGACACGGCGAGCGTGGCGTCCTTCTCTTCCAGCCCGTTGCTGGGTGCGATCGCGCCCGGGTCGAACGGCATGTCGGGCCGGGCGGGGTTGACTGCTCCGCCATGACCGGGATCGATCACCACCACCAGCGGCGTCGGCGCCGCGCCCTGGGCGTGCGCAACCGGCGAGGCGGCGATCACCGTGGCGGTGACGACCGGGACGCTGAGCAGGACGTGGAGAAGACGTGTCGCCGGACGGCGCATGGCCACGGCCAGTATATGGGTGAATGCGAAGGGGGAACTGCGTTCCCCCCTCGGGACCCCCCATCAAGCGGTGTCAGCTCCGGCGGGATGAACCCGCCTGCACTGACGGAATGGAACGAAAGCGAAGGGGGAACGAAAGCGAAGGGGGAACTGCGTTCCCCCCTCGGGACCCCCCATCAAGCGGTGTCAGCTCCGGCGGGGTGAACCCGCCCTGCACTGACGGAATGGAACGAAGCGAAGGGGAACTGCGCTGTTCCCCTCGTGACCCCCGGCTAGCGGACCTCCGCCTGGTACGGGAGCAGCGCGATGTGGCGCGCGCGGTTGAGCGCAGTGGTGAGCCGGCGCTGGTGGCGTGCACAGGTGCCGGTCATGCGGCGCGGCAGGATCTTGCCGCGGTCGCTCAGGTAGCGGCGCAGGCGCGCCACCTCCTTGTAGTCGATGACCTCCAGGTGCTCGAGGCAGAAGCTGCAGACCTTGCGGCGGCGGCGATCGTAATCAGGCATCAGAAGGGGATGTCGTCCGGGTCGACGTCGCCGCCCGCGCCCGCGCCCGCGCCCATCGCGGGAACGCCGGCCGCCGCCGTCGCCGGTTGGTTGGAATCCGCGCCACGCGGGGCGCCCTCACCGTCCTGGCGGCTGTCGAGGAACTGCACGTCGTTGGCGTTCACCTCGGTCTTGTAACGCTTCGCCCCGGTGTCCTTGTCATCCCACGACCGGGTCTGCAGACGGCCCTCGATGTACACCATGCGGCCCTTCTGCAGGTACTGGCCACAGAGCTCGGCGAGCTTGCGGTTGCCCTGGTTCCAGACGACGATGTCGTGGTAATCGGTGAACTCGCGGCGCTCACCGCCGGCATCCTGGCCGTAGCGGTTGGTGGCGAGCGCGAGGTTGCAGACCGCCGTGCCACTGGGCGTGAAACGCAACTCGGGGTCGCGGGTGAGCCTGCCGATGAGCATCACGCGGTTGAGCGAGCCGGACATCAGTTCTCCTCCTCGGTGGTGGCGACCAGCGCGGCCGGCTCGTCGTCATCGTCTTCCTCGGCGCCGTCGCCGGCGCCCTCGTTGTCGCCCTCATCCTCGCCGGCGCCGGCGACAGGTGCCTGACGCGCGGTCGCGGCCCCGGCCGCCGGCGCCTCGGCTGCCTCCGAATCCGTCTCCTCGTCGCCATTCTCCCTGACCACGAGGAGGTGGCGGAAGACGGTCTCGTGGATGGCCAGGGCGCGCTCGACGTCCCGCACCCGCTCGCCGTCCAAGCGGATGTGCAGGAGCATGTAGTGCCCGTCGCGCAGGTGGTCGACCTCATAGGCCAGGCGACGGCGCCCCCAGTTGGTGACGCGCACGACGTTGCCGCCGAGGCCGGTGATCAGCTGGTCGACCGAGTCCGCGGCGCCCTGGAGGCCCTCCTCGTCGAGGTCCGGTCGGGCGATGTACATGAGCTCGTAGTCGCGCACCATGCGCGCACCTCCTTTCCCGTGGGCTTGCGGCATCCGGACCTGGTGCGCCGCCGAGGTGGCTGACGGGCAGCGCCGGATGCAGGAAAGCGTTGTCACGACGCCTGACGACGTCCCGCGGAGCATACCAGCACCCGCTCCGGCGCCGATCCACAGGTGCAACAGGGTCGCAGCTGCGCTAGCATCGCGGTCATGCCGCAGAGGCGCTGCGCCGCGGCCGGACCGGCAGCCAGGGAGCACGGGATGAGCAAGATCGCGCGCATGCGGGCCACCCTCTCGCGCGCCGAATGGACCCGCCTCGGCCTCTGCTACGCGGCGGTGCTGGCGCTGCACATCGTCGGCTTCGGGGTGCTGTTCCTGGTCAGCGGACCGCGCTACGACGCCAAGGTCTTCGGCCTCGGCATCGGCCTCACCGCGTACGGTTTCGGACTGCGGCACGCCTTCGACGCCGACCACATCTCAGCGATCGACAACACCACTCGCAAGCTGATCGCCGACGGCAAGCGCCCCGTGGCCGTCGGCTTCTTCTTCTCTCTCGGCCACAGCACCATCGTGGTCGGGCTGACGGTGATCATCGCCGTCGCCGCCGGGACCATCGCGGCCCAGGTCAGCAACACGCACAGCCCGCTGCACAACATCGGAGGCTATCTCGGGACGGGGGTGAGTGCCTTCTTCCTGTACCTGATCGCCGCCATCAACCTGGTGATCCTGGTGGGGATCGTGCGCATCTTCCAGCAGATGCGCCGGGGCGAGTTCGACGAGCCCACCCTCGAGAAGCGCTTGCTGGAGCGGGGGCTGATGAACCGCCTCCTCGGACCGATCGCCCGGTCGATCAGGTCGAGCTGGCAGATGTACCCGGTCGGGGTGCTGTTCGGGCTCGGCTTCGACACCGCCACCGAGGTTGGCGTGCTGGCCATCGGCGCGGGCGCGGCGGCGAGCGGGCTCCCCTGGTACGCGATCATCTGCCTGCCGATCCTGTTCACCGCCGGGATGGCGCTGATGGACACGGCCGACGGCGCCTTCATGAACGTCGCCTACGGCTGGGCGTTCTCCAAGCCGGTGCGCAAGGTCTTCTACAACCTGACCATCACCGGCCTGTCGGTGGCGGTGGCACTCCTGGTGGGGACCGTCGAGCTGCTCAGCATCCTGACCCAGTACCTCAACCTGCGCGGTGGGATCTGGGGGGTGCTGACCGCCATCAACCTCAACACCGTCGGTTTCATCATCGTCGGCATGTTCGTGGTGACCTGGCTCGGCGCCCTCGGCGTCTGGCGATTCGCACACATCGAAGAGCGCTGGGCGCTCGCCCCGGCGGTGGGCGCGGTGGAGGCGGCCTCGCCGCTCCTCGTCCTCCCCGGCGGAGTCGCGGTCAGCCTTCCGGTAAACTCCGAGCCCGTCGAGCCGCGGTCAGCTAGCTCAGTTGGTTAGAGCGCACGGTTCACATCCGTGAGGTCGAGGGTTCGAATCCCCCGCTGACCACCACTCGTTTCCCCGTGCTCGGTCAGCTGCCCCCGATCTCCCTGTACCCGGCCTCGTCGAGCAGCGTGGCGCCGCCGTCGTCGATGCTGTTGAGGCGGATCATCCAACCCTCGCCGTAGGGGTCCGCGTTGACCCTCTCGGGCGCGTCGGCGAGCTGGTCGTTGATCCCGGTCACGGTCCCGCCGACGGGCGCGTAGAGGTCGCTGGCCGCCTTCACCGATTCGATGGTGCCGAACTTGTCGCCGGCCTTGAGAACCGCGCCCACGGCCGGCAGCTCGACGAAGATGACGTCGCCCAGCTCCGACTGGGCGTGGTCGCTGATGCCGATGGTGGCGACGCCGCCCTCGACGTGCACCCACTCGTGGCTCTCAGTGAAGCGATATTCGCTCAGGTCGGGCACTCATCCACCTCCCTTGGGTCGTCTGTAGAACGGCAGCGGCACCACCGCCGCGTCCGCCTGGGTTCCGCGAATGTCGACGGCTACCTCGCCCTGCTTGTCGAAATCCGGGTCGACCGACGCGGTGGCCACGGCGGTGCCGACGGTGAACCCGAAGGTACCGCTGGTCACGGTGCCGACCTCGCGCCCGTCCTGCACCACCGGCTGGCCATGACGGGCGATGGTGCGCGGACCGAGCCGCAGCCCGACGAAACGGCGCGGCGGCGCCTCGCGCAGGACGGACAGGGCGTCGCGTCCGATGAAGTCGCCCTTGTCGAGCTTGACCGTCCAACCCAGCCCGCAGCTGTACGGGTCGGTGTCCTCGTCCATGTCCTGCCCGTAGAGGCGCAGCCCTGCCTCGAGGCGCAGCGTGTCGCGCGCGCCCAGCCCCGCGGGGACCAGCCCGTGGACGCGGCCGGCGTCGACGATGGCATCCCAGACGCGCTCGGCGCAGTGGGCATCGATGTAGATCTCGAAGCCGTCCTCGCCGGTGTAGCCGGTGCGGGAGATGCGCTGCAGTCGAGCGTCGGTGACGCCGGCCAGTGACAGCCCGGCGGCGAAGAACGGCGACAGCTCGCGCAGCTCGGGACCGCCGGCGTCCATGCTGGCGAGCGGCTCCAGGGCGTCGACGGCCCGCGGCCCCTGCACGGCGATCAACGCAAGCTGGTCACTGAGGTCGTCGAGCTCGACGTCGGGCGATGCGTGCTCGCGCATCCACGCGACGTCCTTCTCACGGGTGGCTGCGTTGACCACGATGAGGAAATGGTCGCCGGCGAGGGTCCTCATGACGATGACGTCGTCGACGATCCCGCCCGCCTCGTTGCACATGACCGAGTACAGCAGCTGGCCGGGGGCGAGCCGGCTGACATCGTTGGTCACCAGGCGCTGCACAAAGTCGCCGGCCCCGGCGCCCCTGACCACCACCTCGCCCATGTGGCTGACGTCGAAGATGCCGGCACGGTCGCGGACGGCCACGTGCTCGTCGCGGATGCCGGTGTACTGCAGGGGCATGTCGTACCCCGCGAAGTCCACCATCCTGGCACCGGCGGCCACGTGTCGGTCGTAGAGCGGGGTGCGACGGCCCATCAGGCGTGCGAGTGTAGGGCGCGCGTGCCGCCCGGGTGGCCGGCCCCGGCGGGGTACCATCCAGCCGGGTCAGAGGGGGGCCCCGATTGATCGTTGTCATCGCCGTCGCGGTCGTGCTCGTGGCCGTTGCGCTGGCTGTCGCGCTGGTCATCCTTCGCCGCCTGCCCGCCACGCGGGGCACCCTGACCGTGACCGGCCTGCGCGGCCCGGTGACGGTGGTGCGCGACGGCTTCGGGGTGGCCCACGTCGACGCCGCCACCATGGAGGACGCGGCCTTTGGCATGGGCGTCGTCCATGCGCAGGAGCGGCTCTGGCAGCTCGACCTCACCCGGCGGGTGGCGGCCGGCCGGATCAGCGAGATCGCCGGTCGCGAGGGGCTCACTGCCGATCGCTTCCTGCGCCGCGTCGGGTTACGCCGCATCGCCGACCAGGAGGCTGAGCTGCTCGCCGGCGAGACCCGCGCCATGCTCGAGGCCTACGCCGCCGGGATCAACGCCGTCATCGACGAGGGTAGGCGCCTGCCCGTGGAGTTCTCGATGCTGCACCTCCGTCCCGAACGCTGGCGCCCCGTTGACAGCATCGCCTGCGCCAAGCTGCTGGCGCTCGGGCTCAGCCTCAACTGGGACGCGGAGCTCCAACGGGTGCGGCTCGTCCAGGAGGTCGGACCGGACATCGCCGCACGCTTCGAGCTCGGCTACCCGGACAGCAACCCGACCATCCTCGCCGAGACGGTGCGGTCGATGCCGCGGGGTGCGGGCGACGAGCTGCTGGCCATGTACCAGGCGGCGGCCCGCTGGCTGCCGACCGCGGTGGGGGCAAGCAACGCGTGGGCGGTCTCACCGCGCCGCACCGCCACCGGTCGGGCCATGCTCTGCAACGACCCACATCTCGAGCCGGCCGTCCCGTCGGTGTGGTTTGCCGCCCACGTGCGCGCCGGTGAGGATTTCGAGAGCACCGGCGTCACGCTGGCCGGGCAACCCTTCCCCATCATCGGCCACAACCGTCGCATCGCCTGGGGCTACACCAACTCCTTCGCCGACTGCCAGGACCTGGTCATCGAGCAGTTCGACGCACCCGCCGCGACCCGGTTCCGCACCGAGGCTGGCTGGGCACCTTCGCGCATCGAGCGTGAGGTGATCCACGTCAAGAACGGTCCGGACGAGGTGGAGGAGGTGGTGATCACCCGCCACGGACCGGTGGTGGAGCGGTGCGACGACATCGCCGGCGGCCGCTGGCTCGGCCTCGCCCTGCAGTGGACGGCGCTGACCCCCGGCTGCGCCTCCGAAACCGTGCTCAAGCTGCAGCGAGCCGGCGACTGGCACAGCTTTCGGAGCGCCTTCGAGACTCTCGACGCCCCCTCGCAGAACGCCGTCTATGCCGACGTGGACGGTCACATCGGCTACTTCTGCAACGCCCGCATCCCGGTGCGGCGGCGACGGCCCACCGGCCTCCCCAGCCCCGGTTGGGAGCCGGGAGCCCTGTGGGAGCGCTTCCTGACCATCGACGAGGCGCCGCAGGCGCTCGATCCAGCCGACGGGCTGGTGGTCACAGCCAACAACCGCATCGTCGGCGACGCCTTCCCGCACTACATCGCCACCGACTACATGGCCGGGTACAGGGCCCGGCGCCTCCAAGAGCTGCTCAGCGGGGAGGCGATGGATGCCGCGCAGATGCGCACCGTGCAGATGGACCTGGTCTCCCCGCCGGCGGTGACGGTTGCCGGGTTGCTCGCGTCGGTCAGCTGCACTGTCGAGCTCGCCGAGTCCATGCGGCTTCGCCTGGTCTCCTGGGACGGACGGATGGCGCCGGACCGCATCGAGCCGACGGTGTACGAGGCCTTCATTCGCCGGCTCGCCGAGCACGCCTTCCGCCCGCTGTGCGGCGACTCCTGGGCGATCGCGGCGGGGTTCGACCTGCCGCACGCGGTGTTCGGGTACCCCGCCAACCTCACCGGCCGGGCCACGCCCATGCTGATCGAGCGCTGGCAGGCGGGCGACGAGTCCATGTTCGACGGTCTCACCACCTGGAACCAGGTGGCGGCTGACGCCCTCGAGGACGCGGTGGCCGACCTCCGCCGCACCCTTGGCGGCGTGCGGCGGTGGCGCTGGGGACGGGTGCATGCGCTGCGGCTCCGCCACCCCCTGGCGGTGCGCCGGGTCCTGCGCCCCCTGCTGAACGCGCCGTCCATCGCCGTCGGGGGCAGCGTCGACACGGTGATGGCCACCGGCGCGCCCCCCGGCGGGGACTTCGCGACCACGGTGTTCGCGCCCTCGTGGCGCCAGGTGTTCGACGTCGGCAGCTGGGACGAGGGGTGCACCGGTGTGCTCTACCCCGGCCAGTCAGGGCACCGCTTCTCGCGCCACCACCATGACCTCTCCAAGCGGTGGGCCCGCAATCGTCAGTTCGTCCTGCGGTGGGGCGATGCGGGGTTCGCGGGCCGGCGACGCCTGCGCCTGGTACCGCGCGAGCGCGGCCTCATCGCGACGCAGTCGCGCATATGATCGACCGCAGATGATCCCGCGCCGCCGGACCCGCGCCGCGCAGGCCGGGCTGGTTCGGGGATGCTGCCTCGGGCTCATCCTCGTGGCCGCCCTGGTGGCGGTCACGGTGTTCGCCGGCACGCGCGCGCTGGCGGCGCCCGACCTCGGCGCGCCGCCCGGCGGGACATCGCACGGCGGCAGCGAGGCGCTCATCGCCGCCGCCCTGGGCGGCGACGCCGCCACCCAGCTGCTGACCAAGGACCACGCGGTCGTGACGGTCAGCGAGCGCGACCTCACCGTCATCGCGCTGGCGCGCAACCCCTCACCGAACCGCTATCGCAACCCGCAGGCACGGATTCGCAACGGCCACGTGGTGGTGACCGCCGACACCAGCGTGGGGCCATTCGGCGTCACCGCCGTGGCCACGTTCAAGCTCATCTTCAGCGACCCGTCGGGCACACCGAGTGTGACCGCGCAGGCTGTCGACTACTCCGTGGGCCAGCTCGGCATCCCCACCTTCATCGGTGACCGCGTCGACTCGCGCGCCTCGTCATCGGTGAACCTGACCGCGCTCCTCGGCGCGAACCCGGCGCTCAAGCTGCTCTCGCAGGTGCTCGAGTGCGTTGCCGTGCACCCGGACGGGGTGCACATCGGCTTCCACCGACCCGGGGTGAGCGCCGACGCGGCCACCTGCAACTGAGCGTCGACAGCGCCTGCCTAGAATCGCGGCGTGAACCTGCAGGACATCCTCGAGTGGTCCGCGCGCCTGGCCGGGTGCGACGAGGTGCCCAGCGACTCGCAGGTGTACGTTGAGGCCCGCGCGGACGTCCACCGCGTGCTGTTCGGCGTGGACATCACCCTCGCCGAGATCCTGTGGGCACAGCACAACGGGTTTGACGCGGTCATCGCACATCACCCGCTCGGCGACCGTGCCAGGACACGGTTCACCGAGCTCGTGCGCACGCGTCAGCTCGCCCAGATGACGGCCGAGGGCATCCCGACTGAGGTCGCCGAGGCGGCCATCGCCGCCCGCATCGATGCGATCGCCCGGCAGACGCACAAGAGCAACATCAACGCGGTGGTGGACAGCGCGCGGCTCTTCGGCATGCCCCTGTGCAACGTCCACCTGGCCTGCGACATCATCACCCGCGACGCCATCATCGCCATGTTGTGTGCGCAGCAACACGACGGAGCCAGCGTCGCCGACTGTCTGCGCTGGTTCGACCATTTTCCCGAGTTCGGCAACGGTCACGCGCAACCGGAGGCGTGGCTGGGGTCCCCCGACAATCCCCTGGGGCGATGGACGGTGGCCATCGCCGGCGGCACCAACGGCGGCTTCCCGGTGTTCAGCGAATACTTCCGCGCCGGCGTCGACACCGTGGTCACCATGCACATCGACGAGGGCGAGCTGCAACGCCTGCGCGCCGCCGCCGACCCCGGGGACACGCTCGTGGTCACCGGCCACATGACCAGCGACAGCATCGGCATCAACGCCGTCATCGCCGGCCTGGAGGAGCACGGCATCGAGGTGGTTCGCACCAGCGGCGTCGTCGCGCCCTAGGTCGGCGTGGCCGCCGTCCGCGTCGTCGCCGCCACCACGAACGCGGCATGGCTCTGCACCTGCGGGTAGTTGCCGAGCGGGGAGTTGTCGCGAGGGTCGGCGACCTCACCGAAGAGGTCGAGCGATCCCCGCGCGGACGCCGCTGCCGCGAGCTGCCGCGAGCCGTCGCGCCCGCACACCTCGAGCGCCTCTGCCGTCCAGAACGTGGGAAAGAGGAACGGGCCGCAGGGGTCGTCACTGACATCCTGCTCCGGCAGGTGGCGATCCACCAACCCGCCGCGGTCGAGCGTAGTGGTGATGCCGTCCAGCGTCGCGCGCAGGCGGGGATCGTCGGGTGCCAGGAAGCCGGTGGTCGCTGCCTGGGCGAGCGCGGCATCCGGGCCCCCGCCACCGTCGGTGAGGGTCAACGCTCCGGGGTTGGCGAGCACCGCCTGCCTGATGTCGTCCGCCGCCCGGCGCCAGCGCGGCGCGTCGCCGCGGATGGCCCCGGCCTCGGCGAGCTCCGCGGCCCGCACCAGGCCCGCCCATGCCATCACCCGCGAGTGGGTGTAGTGGCGCGGCGTCCCGCGGATCTCCCAGATGCCGTGGTCGGGCTCGGTCCAGTGCTGCGCCGTCCAGTCGGCGACGTGCACCACCCCCTCGCCGAGCGAGCGCGGTAGGGCGTCGAGCGCCGCCAGCTCAGCGGCCAGCTCCACGATCTCGCCGGCGACGTCGAGCTGCGGCTGGCCGGCCGCAGCGTTGCCGATGCGCACCGGCCGTGAGCCCGCGTAGCCGGCGAGCTCGTCGATGACGCTCTCGCCGGGGGGCGCACCACCGTCCACGCGGAGCAGCACCGACGGCGCCAGGGTGGTGGTGGCCCGGCCGATGAAATCACCGATGCCGATCGCGTCGTCGACCATCGCGCAGCGCAGCATGGCGACGCCGGCCAGCGCGCTGTCACGCAGCCAGCTGTACCGGTAGTCCCAGGTCCGCCCACTCCCCGGCCACTGCGGGATCGAGGTGGTGGGCGCCGCGACGATGCCACCACCGCGCTGGCGCAGGCCGGCGAGCACCGCGGCGCTGTGCTCGACGAGCCGCCGTGTGGACGAGACGCCGAGGACCCTCTGCGCGAGCGGGCTCAGGGGCGACGATCGTGCCCGGCCACTACGTTCGTCGAACCACCGGCTCGTCGCCTCGAGGCCGACGCCGCCGTCGCCGGCGTTGGCATCGCAGAGCACGACGGCGCGCTCGCCGCTGTCGACGGAGAGGTGGCACACCGCGCGGTCCGAGCGCACCATCCAGCGCGCCGGGGCGTGCACCGCGACGTCGATGCCGCCGCCGCGGACCCGCAGTGTCCCGTCGTCGGCCGACACCTCTGGCCGGGCACGGCCTGCGTCAGGCGCGAGGGAGACCAGGACCCCGACCTCGACGGTCCCGATGGCGCGCATGGTGCGCACCAGTCGCGGTGGGTCATCGCAGGCCAGCAGGTCGTGCACCGCCAGCTCACCGCCGCCCGCGCGCCAGACCGTCCGCAGGATCAGCGTGCCCGGCAGGTAACCACGTTCCACCACCGTGGCCTCCGGGTCGAGCGGAGCAACCTCGAAGACGCCTCCGCGCCGGCCGTCGAGGATCGACAGCAGGCACGGCGAGGAGTCGATGCGAGGCCAGCACAGCCACGCCACGTTGCCGGCCGGGTCGACGAGCGCGGCGGTGCGGCCGTCGGCGAGCAGGGCGTGGTCGCCGATGGCGTACAGCACGGCGCCGCAGTCTAGTGGAGGGCGGCGGTCAGCCCGGTATGGTGCTGGCGATCCGCGCGATCTTCGACGCCCACAGCGGGTCGCTGGCGTAGTCGACGTTCATGCCCCGCAACGTCGGCCCGTGGAAGAAGGACCCGCTTGGCGACAGGTAGTCCTGTGCCACCTTCTGGGCGACGAACTGGATGCAGGCGTCGAAGCTCGCGAAGCTCACCGCGTCACCGTAGGGATTGGCGTCGTCGGCCCCGTACCCGAACAGGTTGTGCTTGCCCTGGGCGAGCGCGCTCGTGCCCCACGCCGAACTCGAGGATGGCGTGGGCGACGAGGTAGCGGGCGTTGACGTGGTACGTCGATTCAGCCAGCATGAAAGCGCTGCCCAGGCCGGCGAGCGCGCTACCGCCCAGGAACGAGTCGAGCTTGGCGGGGGTCTCACCGGAGGGTTTGGTGAGGTCCGTGTCGATGGTGAACGCGGGCCCCGACACGGGTGTGAACACGACCCCGGTGGAGCGTGCCGCCGCCTCTGCCGCGGCCGCCGCGGCTGCCGCAGCCCGGGCCTGTGCAGCCGCTGCGGCCTGGGCGGCCGACAGCTGGTGCCGGGCGGTGGACACCTGCTGGTCGGCGGCGATCGCCACCGACTGGAGCTGGTCGTTCTCCACGGCGACCACGGCCTCGGCGGTGGCGGCCTGCTGTGCCGCAACCTGCGCCTGCTGACGCGCGGTGGTGGCCTCGGCGAGTGCCTGCCGGGCCCCCGCCTGCGCGGTGGCGATCCGCGCCAGCAGGGTTCGTCCCGCCTGGTTCACCCGGTCGAGCTCAGCGGCGCGCTGGAAGACGTCGCCGATGTTCGCCGCCGCGATCACGTAGGCCAGCGCGCCCTGGGACCCGCCCGACTTGTAGACGCTCCTGACATAGCCGGCCAGCTCCGCCTTGTCGTCGCTGACCTGCTGGTCGAGGGTGGCGACGCGAGCGACGTCCGACGCCAGCTGCGCGTCGAGGTCGGCGACGCGGGCCTGCACGGCGGCCAGTTGAGCCTGCGCGCCGGCCAGCTGCTGCTGCGCGGCGCCGAGCGCGGTCCCGGCCTGGCGCGCCTGCTGCTCGGCCTGGGCCAGGTTCTGCTGAGCTGTCCCCACGCTCGGCGGCGTCGCGGCGCTCACCGGCAGCGCGATCGCCGAGAGCG
The DNA here is from genome assembly GCA_963850385.1 of Candidatus Dormiibacterota bacterium. Classification (GTDB taxonomy): domain Bacteria; phylum Chloroflexota; class Dormibacteria; order Aeolococcales; family Aeolococcaceae; genus Aeolococcus. The sequence goes on along the minus strand of CAWKKS010000001.1, from coordinate 135,284 downwards.
CGGTGACGAGCGCGGCGACGGCCAGCGCACGGCGAGGAGGACGGAGGTGCACTCGCCCGACTGTGGGACAGGCCCGTCAGCCACCCGGTGGATGTCACCGCGCCGTCATCAGACCGTTGCGGGGTGGTCGAAGCCCAGCCCGCTGAGCCCGGCTCTACGAGGCCTTGCGCTCGAGGAGGGTGTCGGCGACGGTGGCGTCGAACGTCAACTCCTCGGAGTGACGCGGCCCGCAGTCCGGGCACTGGATGTGGCCGCCGATGGGCTCATCGTTGGCGTCGAAGTAGACGACTGCAAGGCGTTCCGCACGGCAGCGTGGGCACGTGTCCAGGGTCGTCATGGAGACGACATCATCGCACGCGCGGCGCCGGCGCGCGACTTGCCGGTGGGATGTGACATACCGTGCCCCCACCGTGCCCCAGCTCACCGCCGCCGAGCGCCTCGCCATCGATCGATACCTCGATGAGCTCGACGTCTGGAACCGCCGGCTCAACCTCACGGCGGTGCCGCGCGACCGGGCCTGGGACCGGCACGTGGTGGAGTCACTGGAGCTGCTCGAGGCGGCGGCGCCCGGCCCCGGTGCGCGCTGCGCGGACCTCGGCTCCGGCGCCGGGATCCCCGGGGTGATCGTCGCCCTGGTCCGTCCCGACCTGGCCGTGACCCTTGTCGAGTTGGACCGCCGCAAGGCCGGCTTCCTCGTCCACGTGTGCGGGCTGCTGGGGCTGGACCACGTCACCGTCGCCGGCCGCCGTGCCGAGCAGCTGGCGGCCGACCCCGAGCACGCCCACGGCTACGACGCCGTGCTGTCCCGGGCAGCCGCGCGGCCGGGCTCGCTGTGGCAGCTGGCAGCGCCGCTGCTGCGCAGCGGTGGCGCGTTGTGGGCACTGGTGTCGCAGGCCGACGCGGACGCCGCGGTGGCCGCACTCAACGGCAGGAACGGTCTGCGTGTGGAGAACCCCCGCCCCGGGATCCTGGCGGTGCGTCAGCCCGGCTAGAGCGCGAAGTGGATCACCCCGACGATGTTGCCCTCGCTGTCCTTGAACCACGCGGCGGCGCCGCCGCCGCCGATGTCGGCGACGCCGTCGACGGTCTTCAGCCCGGGGAAGTCGTAATCCTCGAACACCACCCCGCGCGAGCGCAGCTCGGTGACCGCGGCGCGGACGTCGGGGACCATCAGTCCCATCTGCGTATGGCCGCCGCGATTCGGGTTGGGCGTCGGGTAGATGCTGAACACGGAGTCACCGAAGGCGAAGAACGACCCGCCCTCGCGGGCATCCCGGGCCTGCGCGCCGACCTTCTGCGTCCAGAACTCGGTCGCCCGAGCCATGTCCATCGCCGGCAGCGTGGTGTGAGTAGATGCGCCCTCGAGCATGGTGTCTCCTCCTCAGGTAGGAGCCGAGGGTACGCCTCTCCGCGCACGTCCGTGGGCCGCGAGGGCCGGCTCGCCCATCAGCCGAGCCGCCGCCACGCCGTGCCACCGTCAAGGGTCCACACCTGCACCGGCTGGGGGGTGCCCTGCACGGGCTCGGCAACGGAGCCGACGATGACCACCCGATGGGTGTCGGTGTCGATCATCGAGGCGGCGGGGAAGACCGGGACCGTGGCGTTGGGGACGATCGACCATTCGCGCCCGCTCCATGACCACACCTCGGCCGCGATCGATGGATCGGCGAAGAGGAGCAGACGGTCGCTCACCGGGTCGCGCACCAGACCGACCGTGAAGCCCGGCATCGGCGAGCTGGTGGTCAGCGCGTGCCAGGCGGCGCCGTCCCACGCCAGGGTGGATGCGTCGCCGGCTCCCGTCGAGCAGCAGCTGACGCCGACCAGGCGCTGCGACACGGGGTCGACCGTCATGCCGATGAGGTAGGTCCCGGCGGGCGGGTCTCCCCCGGCGCGATGGTCCCACCGGGACCCGTTCCATGTCCAGGTCTGCGCGCCGGGGTCGGCGCCGGTGGTGACCAGCACCATCTGCTCAGTGCTGGCGTCCCAGGCCATCACCGCCCCCTCGCCCGCCGGCGGACCAGCTGAGGCTCCATCGTCGAGCAGGCGCCACGTGGCACCATCCCAGGCCCAGGTGTCGTTGACCACCTGGCCCGGCACCAACCTGCCGCCGAAGAGGAGGAGCACGCCGGCGCGGGGGTCGTACGCCAGCGCGGCCCCGAACCGCCCCGGTGGAACGACCGAGGGGCGGGCAAGTCGCCAGCGCCGACCGTCCCACACCCAGGTCTGGTCACCGTTGTCGACGCCGCCGAAGGCCACAAGCTGGTGCGACTGAGCGTCGTACGCGGCCGCGAACCCTGATCCGAGGACAGCGACGGCAGGCACGGGGGTGGGTGGGAGCGATGACCGGGCGGTGGGCGACGGAGAGGCGCCCGTCGAGACGGCTGGGGCGGGCTGACCGCGGGCGATCAATGTCGCGCCCACCAGCGCGCCGAGCGCTGCCACCACCAGCGCCGCGACGACCACGGCGTTGCGGCGGGCCCGCGGATCCGGGAGCCGACGGAAGTCGTCCTCGGGCCCGATCACGCGGCTGCCGGGGTCGGGGTGGCAGCATGGCGGCGTCGGGTTCGAGACACGCGGGGGCGAGCGGGCTGTTGTGGGCGAGACGACCGAGCTGTGGACCGCCATCGACGATTATCTCGGCGCCACCGTGCTGGGATCCGACCCGGTGCTGCGCGCGGCGCTCGATGACGCCGCGGCCGCGGGGCTGCCGCAGATTCAGGTGTCACCGCTGCAGGGCCGCCTGCTGGAGTTGCTGGCCCGCATCGGCGGCGCGCGGCGCGTTCTCGAGGTGGGCACCCTCGGCGGCTACAGCACCATCTGCCTGGCGCGGAGCCTTCCCCCGGGCGGGCGGCTGATCACGCTCGAGCTCGAGCAACGCCACGCCGACGTGGCGCGGGCCAACCTCGATCGCGCCGGGGTGGCGGGCGTGGTGGACATCCGGGTGGGGGCGGCGCTCAACACGCTGCGGCTGCTCGACGCCGAGGACCCCGAGCCGTTCGACCTCGTGTTCATCGACGCCGACAAGGCCAACGCCGCCGCGTACTTCGACTGGGCGGTCGAGCATGCACATCCGGGCACCGTCATTGTCATCGACAACGCGGTGCGTCACGGCAGGGTGATCGACGCGCAGACGGACGATGTCGACGTTGTCGGGACGCGCGCCGTCCTCGAGCACATCGGCAACAACCCGAGCGTCACCGCGACGGTCATCCAGACGGTCGGGAGCAAGGGACACGACGGCTTCGCCCTGGCCGTGGTCGACGCGCCGGCCGGCTGACTGACGGCGCCGAGACCGGGCCCGGCTAGCCCTCGGCCGCGGAGTCCCCGTTGCCGTTGGGATCGAGGTTGAAATCGGCCAACTCGGTCCTGCCGCCTGCGTCGGCCTCGTGGCCGCCGCTCATCGAGATGCTGCCGTTGAGGGTGGCCCCGTCCTCGACCACGAGTTGCGCCGCCACGGCGTCACCCTGCAGCGTGCCCGAGCCACCCAGCGAGAGGCGCTGGGCGCTCCTGACGTTGCCGGTGACCTGGCCGCGGATGTCGACGTTGCGCGCCTCGATCGTGGCCACCACCGTCGCCGACGACTCCACGACCACGTCGCCGCCCGCGAAGATCTCCCCTTCGACGTCGCCGAACACGGTCATGCCGTTGTCGGTGCGCAGTGTGCCCTTCAGCGAGTCGTGCGGGCCCAGCACGATCGGTCCGGCAGGACCACTGCTGCTGATGCGCTGGCGTCCCGTACGGACTCCGACAGTCTCAACGGACATCTTTCCACCCTCCAGCGTGAGCACGGCTCGGTGTGAGGGTGCCTCGCGCCAACCGCTACGATTGTAGCGAACACGCGGGCGTGACCGGAGTCGACGATGGTGAGCACGAGCGCGCGTGAGGCTGGGTACGACCGCGCTCTGAGCCGCTTCCTGGCGGCGTTCGCCGACCATGACGAGCAATGGGCGGGGGGGATGCACCGGGAGGTGGCAGCACGCCTGGTCGCGCTCGCTCGGCCGGCTCCCGGTGAGGCGTGCCTCGAGGTGGGCGGCGGCCCCGGCGACGTCGCCGTCGCCCTCAGCGACGCGGTGGGCCCGACCGGTTCGGTGGTCAGCGTCCACGGCAACCAACAGTCGTCGGAGCTGGCGCGGGCGAGGCCGGCGGCCAACCTCCACGTGATGCTGATGAGCGCCGAAGAGGTCATCTTTCGCGACCGCACCTTTGACCTGGTGCTGCTGTCGAAGTCGATCGCCTACGCAGCCGACGCCGCGGCGGTGATCGCCGAGGCGATCCGCACGCTCAAGCCGGGCGGCAGGCTGGTGCTCTTCTGCCGTCGCCGGGGCCTGGCGACGCGCGCGGAGGTGGCCTTCCTCGACGTGCTCTCATCATTCGTGCGCGAACAGCCCGTCAGCGTGCCCGACCGGTTCCTCGCCTACCCGGGCCTCGCCGACCGTCACGAGATGGATGCCACGTTGCGTGGCGCGGGCCTCGAGCAGGTCGGCTTCGGTGACGTGGTGACCGGTGGGCGGGCCATCAATGTCGGCGCCTTCGAGCTCGAGATGATGCGCTGCTGGCCGGGGGCTCGGATCGTGCTCGAGGCCCTCGCGGGCGAGAAGCGCCGCCAGTTCGACGGGCGCGTCGCGGCGGCGATGCGCACCCTCGGCGCCGACGCCCTGCGCTACCACCATCCCTACCTGCTCGCCACCGGGGTCAGGAGCGTGGCCGGACCGTCCTGAGCGCGCGCTCGACGACGGCGCGCTCGTCCCACGGCGTGCTCCCCTGGGCGGTGACGATCGAGCTCTCGTGGCCCTTGCCGGCGCAGAGCACGGTGTCGCCGTCAGCAGCGCCGCGTAGCGCGAACGCGATCGCCTCGGCGCGGTCCGGGATCACGTGCAGGCCATCGCCCCGCCGGCGCCCGGCGCGCTCGGCGCCGGCAGCGATCTGTTCGCAGATCGCCTCGCGATCCTCCCCGCGAGGGTCCTCGTCGGTGACCACGACCACGTCGGCGAGCCGACCGGCGACCTCCCCCATGGCGGGTCGCTTCTCCACGTCTCGCTCGCCTGCCGAACCGAAGACCACCCACAGCCGCCCCGGCGTCGCGACGCGCAGCTCAGCGAGCACCTTCTCGAGCGAGTTGGCGGTGTGCGCGTAGTCGATGACCACGCTGAACGGCTGGCCTTCGTCGACGCGCTCCATGCGGCCGTGCACCCGCGCCAGCCCGGAGATGCCCGCCACCGCGGCGTCGAACCCCGCCCCGCTGCTGCACGCGGCGGCGATCGCCGCCAGCGCGTTGCCGGCGTTGAAGCGCCCCGCCAGCTGCAGCTGCAGCTCGGCGCTGCCCCACGGCGTCCTGGCAGTGAAACGCACACCGCGCGCGCTGGTGGAGAGGCGCTCGGCGACCAGGTCGGCGCTCGCGGAATCGAGGCTGTAGGTGAGCCGCGCCGCCACCGGCAGCGCCGCCAGGCGGGGGTAGGCGAAGTCGTCGTCACGGTCGAGCACGGCGACGCCGTCAGGCCGCGCGCCGATCATGCGCAGCAGGCGCGCCTTGGCGGCGAAGTACCCCTCTCGGTCACCGTGGACGTCGAGGTGCTCCGAGGTGATCCGCGTGTAGACGGCCAGCCGGTAGAGGACGTCATCGACGCGTCGCATCTCCAGCCCGTGCGACGACGTCTCGACGACGACATGCGTGCACCCGGCGTCACGCAGCGCGGCCAGGCGGCGGTGGGTCGGCTCGGCCTCCAGGGTGGTGACGCGGGTGCTGTTCACCGTGATGGCGTCGCCCTCGCGGAAGTCGACGGTGGAGATCAGCCCGCTGTGCAGCCCTGCCGCCTGCCACGCCGCCCAGAGCATCGTCGCCGTCGTCGTCTTGCCGTCGGTGCCGGTGACACCCGCCACCGTCAGGGCTCGCGATGGGTGTCCGTGGATCGCCGAGGCCAGTGCGCTCAACGCGCGCCGCGAGTTGTCGACCAGGATCACTGGCACCGTGACCGCTGGATCCGGGGCGTGCTCCGCCACAACCGCGACCGCGCCCCGGGACGCCGCCTCGGCGGCGTGGGCGTGGCCGTCGCGGCGCCGGCCCGTCACCGCCACGAAGAGTGCCCCGGGCCGCACCTCCCGGGAGTCGTGGGTCACGGCGCCCACCACGGGGTCGTCCGGTCCGGGCGTCCCGGCGATGCCGGCCTCGGCAAGCAGGTGGCGCAGGCCAATCACGTGGCCGCAGTCTAGGCGCGATCCGCACCACCACCGGTCGCAGGAGGAATCACGACTGGATTGGTCGGGTATTGGGTACCATCGGACGGTGACCAGCTCCCGCGACATCCTCGACGCCGCACGACGCCTCATCCCCGAGGTGACTCCCCACCAGCTTGCCGCCGAGAACGGCACGCGTACGGTCATCGACGTCCGCGAGCGCGACGAGTTCGACGCCGGCCACATCCCCGGCGCGCTGCACCTCAGCAAGGGCTACATCGAGACGCAGATCGAGGACCGGGTGCCCGGCCGGGACCGGCCCATCACGCTGTACTGCGCGGGCGGCACCCGCTCGCTGCTGGCAGCGCGAGCGCTGCACGAGCTCGGGTACACAGACGTGCGCTCCCTCAGCGGCGGCTTCAACCGCTGGAAGCAGGCGGGCTTCGACTTCGAGGTTCCGCACGTGCTCACCGCCGACCAGAAGCGCCGCTACAACCGTCACCTGCTCATCCCCGAGGTGGGCGAGGAGGGCCAGGCCAAGCTCCTCGACGCCAAGGTGCTGCTGATCGGCGCCGGCGGCCTGGGCAGCCCGGTGGCGCTGTACCTCGCCGCCGCCGGGGTGGGCACCATCGGCCTTGTCGACTTCGATGTCGTCGACGACTCCAACCTGCAGCGCCAGGTGATCCACACGCGGGACCGCATCGGGATGCGCAAGACGGAGTCCGCGCGCATCGCCATCGAAGCCCTCAACCAGGACGTGCGCGTCGTGCAGCACAACGAGATGCTCAACGGCGAGAACGCGCGGGCGCTGTTCGACAAGTACGACGTCATCGTCAACGGCTGCGACAACTTCCCCACCCGCTACCTCGCCAACGATGTCGCGCTCTTCGCCCGCAAGCCGCTGGTCGACGGCGGCATCTTCCGGTTCGAGGGCCAGGTGACCACGATCATCCCCTTCGCCTCGCCCTGCTACCGTTGCCGCTACCCGTCGCCGCCGCCACCGGAGGAGGCGCCCTCGTGTGCCGAGGCGGGCGTGCTCGGCGTGCTCCCGGGGATCATCGGCACGCTCCAGGCCACCGAGGTGGTCAAGCTCATCGTCGGCATCGGCGAACCGCTGGCCGGCCGCCTGCTCCATGTCGACACGCTCGACATGCGCTTCCGCGAGTTCCGCATCCCGCGCGACCCCGACTGCCCGGTGTGCGGCGAGAACCCCACCATCACCGCACCCATCGACTACGAGGGTTTCTGCATGGTCCCGGCGGGCGTCCCCGCCGAGGCCGTAGCGGCCGGGGCCTGACCCGCGCCGAGCTTCCGGCACGCTCGGCCTATCATCGGCCGGTCATGAGCGCCATCGAGATCGTCGACGTCGCGCGGTCCGAGATGGCGCGCTTCGTCCAAACTACACATGGCTTCTGGGGCGAGGCACCGGAGCCGGGCATGGACGAGGTGCAGCACGTCCTCGACCGAGCCGTCTTCGCCCGGGTCGGGGGTGAGGACGTCGGGTCCGCGGCGGTCATCGAGTTCCCCCTGACGCTGCCCGGTGGCGGGGTGGTGACAATGGGCGGCGTCACCTGGGTGGCGGTGTCAGCGACGGCGCGGCGACGCGGGGTGCTGCGCGCCATGATGTCCCGCTGCGTCGACGACGCTCGCGCGCGGGGGATTCCCGTGCTGGGACTGGGCGCGTCGGAGAGCTCCATCTATCGCCGCTTCGGGTACGGGGTGGCCAGCCATGTCGGCCGCGCCGAGATCGACACCGCGCATGCGGCGTTGCGCGTCCCCTTCACCGACTCGGGCAGGGTGCGCTTCCATCCGCTGGCGGACGGGACCTCAGTGTGGTCCGATGTCGAGAGCCGGCAGCCGGACCGGACCGGGCGCATCATGCGCAGCCCCAACCACTGGCGGGTCATGGTGGCGCGCAACGCGGATCCCAAGGGATCGATCGCCCCCATGACCATCGCGGTCCACGAGGACGGCGCCGGGGTTGTGGACGGTTTCGTCAATTACCGGCTGGAGCTGCGCTGGAAGGACGGCCTCTCCGACGGCATCGTGCACGTCAACGAGCTGACCGCGCTCAACCCCATGGCACATCTCGCGCTGTGGAAGCACGTGCTCACCATGGACCTCGTCGAGCACCTGGAGATGTGGAGGTTCGGCCTCGAGGATCCCATCCAGCACCTGCTTGCCGATCCCCGGCGGCTGCGCATCAGCACCAGGGACGACCTGCACCTGCGCGTGGTCGACGTCGTCACCCTCCTGGAGAGCCGCCGCTACTCCCGCGATGATGCGATCGTCATCGCGGTCCGCGATGACAGCTGCGCTGACGTCGCCGGCCGCTACCGCGTCGAGGGCGGGCTGGACGGCGCACGTGCGCACCGGAGCGACGCAGCGCCGGACATCGCGGTCGACGCTGCCGGGCTCGGCTCGATGCTCCTCGGCGACGGCAGCCCCGCGGTGCTAGAGGCTGCCGGCATCGTCGAGGAGCTGACCCCGGGGGCCGTCCGGCGCGCCAGCGCGATGTTCGCCTGGACGCCCCGCCCGTGGCTCAACTTCCTGTTCTGACGCGGCTGCCCGCTGCCCGCCGGCTTACGCGTCGTCGAGCGTTGGTGCCGGGCCCGCGGCGGCGCCGCCGCCACCGCTCGCCCCGGCGCGGTAGGCCCAGAACGCGGGCAGCAGCGCGCAGAGAGCCAGCGTGCCGAAGACGCAGAGGACGCCGCCGCTGACCACCGAGGCCCGGACACCGGCCAGGCTGCCGACAACCCCCGACTCGACGTTGCCCAGCGCCGGTCCCGAGGTGTAGCTGATCATCTCGATGCCCGCCAGCCGGCCGCGCATGGCGTCCGGGATCGTCTGGTTCCACATGGTGCCGCGGAAGATGCCGCTGATCATGTCGGCGGCGCCGGCGGCCACCAGCGTCACGAACGCCAGCCACAGGGTGGGCGCAAGGCCGAAACCGATGATCGCCACCCCCCATGCGGCAGCGGCCACCGCGATGGCGCGCCCGTGGTGCACCACCAGCCGCGTCCACCCGCTGAACAGGCTGGCCAGGAGCGACCCCACCGCGGGGCCCATGTAGAGCAGGCCGAGGACGGCCGGGCCGCCGAACCCGGCCGCGATCTGCGGGAAGAGTGCCATCGGCATCCCGAAGAACATCGCGTTCATGTCGACGAGGTAGCTGCCCAGCAGGTCCCTGCGCCGCACCGCGTAGCGCAGCCCGGCGAGCATGCCGGCCACGCTGGGGCGCTCGGCGCCCGCGGGAGGCGGGACTGCGCGCATCAGACTGAGCGCTGTCAACGAGACGACGAACGTGGCCACGTCGACCCCGAAGGTCACCGGCAGTCCGGCGGTGGCGATGAGCAGTCCCGCCACCGGTGGCCCGACCACGTGGCCGAGGTTGCCGCGCAGTCCCTCGAGCGCCGTCGCGGCGCTGAGCCGATCGTGAGGCACGATCCGTGGGACCAGCGCATCGAGCGACGGTCGTTGGAGGGAGTTCGTCGCCGCGGCGGCGGCCACGGCGACGAAGAGGAGCCAGAGCTGAGGGTGCGGCAGCGCCGCGTTGACGAGCAGGAGCGCGGTGACCGCGCACTGGGTGGCCTCGGTCAGCCGGACGATGCGACGGCGATCGACAGCGTCGGCCAGCGCGCCGCCCACGAATGACATCAGCAGGATCGGCACCAGCTCGCCGAGGCTGACCATTCCGACCACCAGCGATGAGTGGGTCAGGGCGTACGCCTGGAATGGCACCGCGACGTACGTGATCATGCTGCCCGCGAAAGACACCCCCTGGCCGATGAACAGGAGGCGGAATTCGCGCGACTCGCGCAGCGGTGAGACGTCGACGGCCACCGTCCTGATGGCACGCCGGACTGTGCCCGATCGGCCCGGCCCCGGACCCGCCGGCTCGGTGGGCAGCGGGTCGGGCGTCGCCCGGGTGGGCTGCTCAGGCGCCGGCGAGTGCGCCATCGAGGAAGTCGCCGAGCAGGGCGCTGAACGCAGCCGCCTGCTCGAGGCTGGGGAGGTGCGCGGTGCCCTCGAACTCGTGCAACCTCGCCCCGGGGATGGCGGCCGCCATCTGGCGGGATTCCTCGACCGTGACGACGACGTCGGCGGTGCCACAGGCCACCAGCGTCGGCGCCCCGAGCTCAGCGAGCAGCGGCGTGCAGTCGCGGCGGTCCGCGATCGCCTCGAGGGCGGCCACCACGCCGTCGGCGCTGCAGCGGCGGATGCGTCCGCGCACCGGGTCGGCGATGTGCACCTCCTCGCGACAGCTCGGACAGAGCAGCCGCTCGGTCATCGGCTCGACGATCGCCTCAACGCCCTCGGCGCGCACCTGGCTCGCCATCTCCGCGCGCGCCGTGCGGGCCGCGTCGCCGTCGGCGGACGCGCGGGTGCCGGCCAGGGCAACCGCCCGCACCCTGGACGGCGCCGCCCGGAGCAGCGCGAACGCGATGTAGCCGCCCATCGATGCCCCGCAGACGGCGAGTTGGTCGACACCTCGCGCGTCGAGCGCCTCGAGGACGGCGGCCGCGTAGCCGTCGATGGTGGGTTCGCGCGGCGGCGGCGACGACCCGCCACACCCCCAGAAATCAGGGCGCAGACAACGGTATCGCCCGCTCAGCGCCGCCACCTGCCCATCCCACATCGAGGCGTCGAGCGGGAAGGCGTGCAGCAGGAGCAACGCCGGGCCCTCACCCGTGTCGTGGACGCTCAGCTCCGTCACGCGGCTGACCCTAGCCGACCCGGTGGGGGCGCTGGTCAGCTGGCGGCGGTCGTCGGCTGGACCGGGAAATCCTCGAGGCTGGCCGCCTCGATGGTGGTGCGCGCGTGCTTCTCGACGTCGCGCAGCTTGAGGATCTCGCTGGGGGTGATCAGGGTGATGGCCACGCCGGTGCGCCCGGCACGGGCGGTACGACCCACGCGGTGCAGGTACTCGTCAGGGGTGGTGGGCACGTCGTAGTTGATGACATGCGAGATGTCGTCGATGTCGAGGCCGCGGGCGGCAACGTTGGTGGCGATGAGGTGTTTCACATGGGTGTCCACGAACGCCTTCATGGCCGCGTTGCGCTCCTTCTGAGTGAGGTCCCCGTGGAGCACGCCCACACTCTGGCCGCGGCGCTCGAGCTGCGCCTGGAGGAGGTCGGCGGTGCGCTTGGTCTCGACGAAGATGAGCGACATCACCACGTCGGGCTGGTCGAGGATGCGCATCATCACGTCGACCTTGTCGGCCCATGTCGTCTGCACGTAGAGCTGGCGCACGCCGGCGGTGATCTCGGGGCGGATGCTGATGGCCACGGTCACCGGGTCGCGCATGTGGCGCAGCGCCAGCCGTCGCACCCACTCGGGCATGGTGGCGCTGAAGAGCAGCGTCTGACGATCGGTCGGGCACTGGCGGAGGATCCGCTCGACGTCGGGCGCGAAGCCCATGTCGAGCATGCGGTCGGCCTCGTCGAGCACCGCGAAGCGAACCCGATCGAGGCTCAGCGAGCCGCGCTGGATGTGGTCGGCCAGCCTGCCCGGGGTGGCCACGACGATGTGGGCGCCGGCGCGGAGAGCGTCGAGCTGACGGGTCATGGAGTCGCCACCGTAGATGGCCACCGAGGAGATCCGGTGGCGCACCGCCAGGGCGGTGATCTCCTCGTGGACCTGCACGGCCAGCTCGCGTGTGGGGCAGAGGATCAGCGCCTGTACCGAGCCCCGGCTGGGGTCGAGGCGCTCGATGATGGGAATGCCGAACGCGGCCGTCTTGCCACTGCCTGTGTGCGCCTGGCCGATCACGTCCTGGCCACGCATGGCCGGCGGGATGGCGCCGGCCTGGATGGGGGTGGCGATGGTGAAACCCATCTCACCGACGGTCGTCAGCATGGCAGGGCTGAGCCCCAGCCGATCAAAGGGAGCGGACTGCTGAACCGGTTCTGTCGCGGCCTCCTCATCGACGCCGAATGCGGCGGGACGGGGCCTCGCGACCGGCGGCCTGTGTGACCGCCCGCGAAAAGTTGAACGCAAGACAAGGGTGATTGTACCCGAGACCGGCGCGACGACGGCCCACGCGCCGCCTAAGATCGGGTGGTGGCCGAGGTTCTCTGCACACTCGCCCTGCCCGCACCCTTCGACGAGATGGTCAGCGCGCGTGCCGCGATCACCGTGCTCGGGCACATCCCATCGACTGCCGAGCTGGCCGAAATCCTGCGCGCGCACCCGGTGGATGTGCTCTGCCCCCAGCTGCGCGACCCGATCACTGCCGAGCTGCTCGACGCCGGTCTGCCACGGCTGCGCTCGGTCTGCCTGTACGCGGTGGGCTACAACAACGTCGACGTCGAAGCGGCCACGCGACGACGCATCGCTGTCAGCAACACGCCGGGGGTGCTGACCGACGCCACCGCCGACTGCACCATGGCGCTCCTGCTGGCAGCGGCGCGACGCATCTGTGAAGGAGACGCGGCCGTGCGCGCGGGCGCCTACAGCGGCTGGGAACCGGGATACATGCTCGGCCTCGAGCTCCGCGACGCCCTGCTCGGTGTCGTCGGGTTCGGTCGCATCGGCCAGGCGGTCGCCCGTCGCGCGCTGGCGTTCGGCATGCGCGTGGCGTACTCCACCGACGTGGCGGTGACCATCGAGGAGGATCTCCACAGCCGCGTCCGCGAGATGCCGGTGCACGAGCTCCTTGCTGCCGCGGACGTGGTGTCGTTGCACGTGCCCCTCACCGAGGCGACCACCCATCTCATCGACGAGCCGGCGCTGCGCTCCATGAAGTCGACCAGCGTGCTCATCAACACCTCGCGCGGACCGGTCATCGATGAGGCGGCCCTGGTCCGCGCGCTCCGCGAGGGTTGGATCGCTGCCGCGGGCCTCGACGTCTACGAGCGCGAGCCGAAGCTCGCGGCGGGGCTCACCGAGTGTCGCAACGCCGTGCTGTCACCGCACCTTGGCTCGGCCACGGTCACCACACGCGCCGCGATGGCGCGGCTGACCGCCCAGAACGCACTCGACGCTCTCGAGGGCCGCCCGCTGGGCAACTGTGTCAACCCCGACGCCTGGTCTGCGGGCGCTCCGGAGCGGGTGACATGAGCGGCGCTGACGGCGCCGCGGCGACGCCCCCGCACCCGCCATCGGTCACCGAGCTCACCGACGGGTTCGTGCCCCGGGCGGTCGTGCTCGACATCGACGGCACCCTGATCGACGACGACCTCGTGCTCCAGCCGCGTGCTCGCGAGGCGGTCCGCCACGCGGCCGGGACGCTGCCGGTGATCCTCGCCACCGGGCGGATGTACAGCTCGGCGCTGCCCTGGGCACTCGAGCTCGGGGTGACGCTGCCGCTGGTGTGCTACCAGGGTGCGCTGGTGCGCGAGGTGTCAACGAACGGGGAACCGGGCGCGGTCATCTTCGAGGAGGGCCTGGAGTGCGCCGTGGCGCAGCGAGCCCTCAGCATCGCGCGTGAGAACGGCTGGCACCGGCAGGCGTACGCCGGCGACCGGCTGTACTGCGAGGAGAACCGGCCCGAGGCGCACCTCTACGCGTCGATCGCGCAGGTGCCGATCCACTTTGTCGCCGACCTCGACGAGGTGGTGCGCGGGGGCAGCACCAAGGTGGTGTTCGTCAGCCAGGACCCGGCAGTCGTCGACGCCTGCATCACCGCGATGAGCGACGGCCTGCGCGGGCGCGCCCGGGTGACTCGGTCGATGGACTGGTTCGTCGAGGTGATCAGCCCGCGGATCAACAAGGCGCGGGCCATCGACATGGTGTGTGCGCGCCTGGGGTTGTCGCTGCGCGAGTCGCTCGCCGTCGGCGACGCACCCAACGACATCGAGATGCTCGCCACCGCGGGCTGCGGCGTGGCGGTGCGGACCGCGCGCAGCGAGGTCCTTGCCGTCGCCGACGCCACCTGCGCCGGCCCCGGCGACGCCGGTGTCGCCGACGTGCTCGAACACTTCGGGCTCGCCGGGGTGGAGCTCGACGCGGCACCCTCGATGCACGGACAAGGCCGGCGATGACCGCGACCGCCGACTCCCATACCCTGCTCCGCCGCGCCGGCCTGCGCTCGACACCGCAGCGGCAGACCGTCCTCGACCTCCTCGGCGACGGCCACCGGCACCTCACCGCCGACGACATCTGGCGTGCCGCGGCCTCGCGCCACCCGTCGTTCAACCGGTCCACCGCGTACCGGGTGCTCGACCAGCTCTGCGATGCCGGCATCGTCCAGCAGACCAGGTTCGGCGACAGCGCCCACTTCGAGATCGCCGGCGCACCCGAGCGCCACTACCACCTCGTGTGCCGGCGGTGCGGCAGCATCGAGAACCTGCCCAGCGACGGTCTCGCCGAGATCACGGGACGGCTGGCACGGCAACATGGATTCACCATCCGCAGCGTGGACCTCACCATCGAGGGTGAGTGCCGCAGCTGCCGTCGCCGGGTCAGCTCCGGAGCGTGAACCCCTGGCCGCTCTTGCGGCCGAGCTCGCCGCGGGCGACGTGCTCGCGTAGCACGCGCGGCGGCGCCCATCGCTCCTCGCCGGTCTGGCGGTGTCCCTCCGCCAGGATCGCCTCGACGACATCGAGCCCCACGAGGTCGGCGATGGCGAACGGTCCCATCGGCCATCCGAGGCCGTCGCGAACCGCGGCATCGCAGTCCTCCACCGAGACGTAGCCGTTCTCGACCAGCGCGAAGGCCTCCTGCATGGCGATGAAGAGGATGCGGTTGGCCACGAACCCGAAGGTCTCGCGCTCCACCAGGATTGGCGCCTTGCCGATGCCGCGCGCGAAGCCCATCGCCGCCCCGACGGCCGCGTCGCCGGTGTGCGGGCCGCGCACCACCTCGACCAGGGGCATCACCAGGGCGGGGTTCATGAAGTGGATGTTGAGCAGGCGCTCGCTCTGCGGGACACAGTCCGCGAACAGCGAGCTTGGCAGCGTCGAGCTGTTGGTGCCGATGAGGGCATGGTCGCCGGCATGCCGGCCGATCGCCTCAAGAACCGTCCGCTTGGCGGCGCGATCCTCGGCGACCGTCTCGATGATCACCGTGGCACCGCCGACCGCCGCGGCGAGGTCGTCGCCGGTACTGACCCGCCCCAGTGCGGCCTCGCACTCAGCCGCCTCGAGCCTGCCCTTCTCGACCCGCTTGCGCAGCAGCAGCGCGCCCTCGGTGCGCGCGCTGTCGAGGCGTGCGCGACTGCGGCTTACCAGGCGCACGTCCACGCCGTGGAGCGCCGCCTGGTGGGCGATCTGGCCACCCATGGCGCCGGCGCCCACCACGCACAGCGGTCCGCTCGCCCACCCCCCGACCTCCATCCCCCGGCAGTCCAATCTCAGCCGCCGGCCACGCCGCCCCGCCCGGGCATGGTCATGGCCACGGGGTCGAGGAGCGCGTCGAGCTCCTCCTCGCTGAGGTCGGTGCGCTCCCGGGCCACCTCGCGGATGGTGCGGCCACTGCTGTACGCCTCCTTGGCGATGGCAGCGGCGTGGTCGTAGCCGATGCGCGGTGCCAGGCCCGTGGTGGTCATCAGCCCACGCTCGACAAGGCCGGGGCCGTTGTCGGTGGCGTGCAGGCCGTCGACGCAGCGCACCGCCAGGTTGCGCGCGCTGTTGGCCAGAAGTGAGATCGACTGGAGAAGGTTGTACGCGGCCACCGGCAACATCACGTTGAGCTCGAGCAGCGAGCCGGCCGCGCCCGCGAAGGCGATGGTGGCGTCGTTGCCGATCACCTGGGCGGCGACCATGGTCACCGACTCGATGATCACCGGGTTGACCTTGCCGGGCATGATCGAGGACCCGGGTTGGACCGCGGGGATGTCAAGCTCGGCAATGCCCGCCCGGGGGCCACAGCCCATCAGCCGGATGTCGCCGGCGACCTTGTACAACGACACCGCGACGCTGCGCAGCGCGCCGCTGGCGGCAACCACGCTGTCGAGCGTGGCCTGCGCCTGGAAGTGGTTGTCACTCTCCACGAACCCGATGCCGGTGGCCACGGCCAGTCGGGAGATCACCCTTGCCGGGAACTCGGGGTGGGTGCCCACCCCGGTGCCGACGGCGGTGCCGCCGAGGGCGAGCTCGCGCAGCTCGGAGAGTGCCTGTGAGGTGCGTCGACGGCTGCGCTCGACCTGTCCCGCGTACCCGAGGAACTCCTGCCCAAGTCGGATCGGGGTGGCGTCCTGGAGGTGGGTGCGCCCGGTCTTGACGACCGGCCAGAACTCCTCCGACTTGGCGCGCAGCGATGCCTCAAGCACGCTCAGCGCGGGCAGGAGCTCCTCGTGCAGGGCGACGGCGGCGGCGACGTGGATGGCCGCCGGGATCACGTCGTTGCTCGACTGGCCGGCGTTGACGTGGTCGTTGGGATGCACCGGCCGGCGCGAGCCGCGCTCGCCGCCGAGCAGCTCGATGGCGCGGTTGCTGATCACCTCGTTGGCGTTCATGTTGGTGGAGGTGCCGCTGCCGGTCTGGAAGATGTCGACGATGAACTGGTCATCGAACCGACCGTCGACGACCTCCTGCGCAGCCGTCCCGATCGCGGCCGCCAGAGGCGGGTCGAGCAGCCCGAGCTCCTCGTTCACGGACGCGGCCGCCTGCTTGATGAGCCCCAGTGCGCGGATGAACGACCTGTTGAAGCGCAGGTCGCTGATCGGGAAATTCTGCTGCGCGCGCATGGACGTGGCACCGTAGTAGGCGTCGGCCGGGACCTCGAACTCGCCCATGGAGTCGCGCTCGATACGACCGCTGCTCGTCATCACACGCCCGTGGCGGGCCGGGCCCGCCGCTCGCCCCCTGCTGTTACTGGTGGATCGGGATGATCATCTCGAACTCAGCACCCTCGCCGGCGGCCGAGCGGGCGAACACGTGGCCATTGTGGCGCTCAGCGACCGTCTTCACGATGAACAGGCCGAGCCCGCTGCCGGGCACCTTGCGCTGGCGCTCTGCCACCGAACGGAAGTACTTGTCGAAGAGATGGTCCGCGTCCTCGTTGGGAAAGCCCTGGCCCTGGTCTCGCACCACGAAGTGCGCGCCATCGCCGTCGCCGAACGCGCGCACCGAGATGGTCGAGCCCGGCGGCCCGTGTTTGACGGCGTTGCCCACCATGTTGGTGAGCGCCAGGGTCAGCCGGCGCCGGTCGCCACGGATGGTCACCTCGGGCTGGACATCCGTCTCGAGGACGGTGTCGCGGAGCTTCGCCTCCATGCTGACGTGGTCCACCGCGCCGGTGACGATCTCGTCGACTGAGATGACCTCGAAGTTGAGCTGGTCGTCCGGGTCCTCCAGGCGCGAGACCTCGGCGATCGCATTGACCATCCGCACCATCATCTCGGTGCTCGCGGTGATCCCCTCGATGGCCACCATCGCCGTTTCCGGGAGCTGGCCGAGCATGCCGGTGGACAGCAGCTGGCCGTAGCTGTTGAGGATCGTCAGCGGCCGGCGCAGCTCGTGCATGGTGATGCTCATCGAGGTGCCGCGGGCGCTGCTCGAGGTGGCCATGGTGCTGAGCCGAGCTGCCAGGGTGGCTGTGACGGAGGCGGCAAGCCGGCGCCCCACCTGTCCCACCTCGTCGCCGGCCGCGATTGCGAGCGAGAGCTGTTCGGCGTCGTTCATCTCGTCGGCGGCCACCGTCACCGAGGCGCGACGCAGCGCCGCCAGCCGCGACAGGGCCGTCTCGAGGCGCTGGTCGATGCCTGCGGGCTTGTCACCACCCAGCTCGAAGAAGGCGGTGAGCGGTCGCAGGTCGTCAGCGGTGAGCGCCACGAGCACGGCGTTGATGAACTGGCGCGGCCCGCGGTCGCCGTTCGCGGACGCGCGAGCCTCCTGCTCTGCGCCGGTGCGACGCATGACGTCGGCGACACGCTCGGCATGGGCAGCCAGGAAGTCGCTCAACTGACCGGTCATGGGCGACCCCGAGTGTATTGGCTGCGAGTTCAGCAGGGCTGAGCCGTCAACGAGGCGTTGCGGTCTGTTGCACGCTGCGGTCAGTCCGCCGCGACCGGTCCGCCGGTCAGGCGGCCCGAGCCACCTCGTGCAGGGCCGTCGATTCCGCCGAGGCGACCTGCTCGAGAGATGGGGCGGCGGCCCGACGCCGATGGCGCACCCACAGGCCGGCGCCAAGGATGCCGAAGGGCAGCATCTGGAGGTCGACAAGCACGGCGATCGCGGCGGCGTGACCGGTGGACACGCCGGCGTGGGTGAGCATCCCGACCAGGACGCCCTCGCGGATGCCGAGGCCGTTGACCGAGAACGGGGTCAGCGTGGCCACCAGCGTGACCGGGATGGCCACTGCGAAGACCGTCCAGCTCACCTCGACGCCGATGGCACGGGCAAAGATGTCGAGGGCCAGGATGTTCACGCCCCACCCGGCGGCGCCCACCACGATGCACTGCACGATGGCGTGTGGGTGGCGGCGATAGCCGGAGAACGTCTGCGCGAACGAGCTGAGCGTGCGCGTGAAGGCCCGCGAGCTGCGCTCGAGGAGGCGGCGGCCGACGATGCGGTCGGCGGCCAGCGCGGCCATCCAGGCCAGCACCATCACGCCGGCGAAGACACAGGCGCCGACGAGAGAGCCGACGCCGATCCACCCGCGCAGCAGGACCGCGGCGGCGAGGCCCCAGAAGGCCATGCCCATGGTGCCGGCCATGCGGCTGCCGGCCAGGGAGGCGAGGATCTTGCCGTGGCCAACCACCTTGCCCATCTCGACGGTGCGCATGGCGTCACCGCCGACGCCGGCGGGGAGCAGCTGGGCAAAGAAGAGGCTCTGCAGGTAGGAGGACGAGAGCCGTCCCCAGCTGAAGAGGTGGTGGTGCTGGCGATGCTCGGCGTGGGCAGCCGGGTTGCGAACGCCGAGCCCGGCGCTGCTGCGCAACAAGACCCCCCACTCGAACACGGAGGCGAGGCAGGCGATGGCGGTCAGCGCCAGGGCGAGCGTGGCCCAGCGCCAGTCCGCGCCCATCAGGCTGTGCCCGACCTTGCCCATGTCCACGTTGTGGACCAGGAAGGAGACCCCGGCCAGCGTGCCGCCGACGCGCAGCCACTTGGAGCCGAGCACGGCGCGAACGCGGGGCATAACTCTCCTCACCTCAGCCATTCAACCATCGGCGTACCGACGGCAGCGGGACGGTCGGCGGTCCGTACCCTGTTTAACGGACGCTGTCAAGAAACCATTACACGGTCGTGAGAACTGGTCGTTTCACGCGTTGAGTCTCTTTGACGCGACTGCGCCGCGTTACCCGACTGTCCGATCGAGGACTGACCGATCGTTGACCGCGTTGCAGCCATCCTCGCACCTCTGGTCCCAGTCGTGCCCGCTGACGGCGCGGCGCCGCCGCGGGCAGCTCAGGCGCGGGTGTGCCCGCTGGGAGAGGATGACGAGGTCCCGTTCAGCCATCGGCCCACTCCCCTCCAGGTTCCCACCCCGTCTCTGGCGTCCGGCTGTCGACGTCGCCCTGACTGGTTCGCTATGCGTGTGGTGGACGGTACCGCTGGGTATGCCGTAACCGGGCCGCTTCAGACGGCCGTCACGGAGTATCAACGGTGCCTGTCTTCCTTCGCTGGCTGCTCGTGGACATCATCGTCATGCGGATCCTGCGTCACCGCCGGGTGCGCCCCTACGTCGACCGCGCCTACCCCGTCGTATCGCAGTACACGACCCGGTTCGGCCGCCGGGTGTACCCGACTGTCGCCGGTGGTTACCAGTACGCGCGCCGCCGCCGACCCTTCTCGTGCTGCTCCGGCTGCCTGCTGATGGTGGCAGTGGCGTTCGTCGGGGTCCTGGCGCTGTTCGCGCTGGTGCACTGGACGGTGTCGCTGTGAGCTCCGGCCGACCCTCACGACCAGCCCCACCCACCACCGTGAGCGGCGGGTAGCTCCGAGGGCGGAGACTCACGGTGGCGGCGTGATCACCGGGTTGCCCACTTCGTTGACGCCTACCTTCCATCCCTTCTCATGCACGAGGCGATGGTGGCGTCGGCACATCGACAGTAGGTTGGCAACCTCGGTGCGACCGCCATCCGCCCAGTGTTGATGTGGTGACCGTCCGTCCAATGAGGCGGCCGGTCGCAGCCGGGAAAGCGGCAGCCCTTGTCGCGCACGTGCAGGGCGGTGCGGATGTGCGCGGGGATGATCCGTGTGGCGCGGCCAACTGACAGCGGTCTGAGGTCTCGCAGGCAGCCGGCGATCGTGGAGTTGCCGCCGGTGGCGTCGGCGCTCGCGAAGTGTGTCGCATGCGGCGCCTCCGCCTGCCGGGCGACCGCCACAGTCGTGCACACGGCATCGCACGCGAGCCTGCGTGCCGTCTGCGTGTGCACCGGACCGATGCCGGTCACCTCGGCGGGCGAGGCGCCGGGTAAGCCGCGCAGCGCTTCGATGCTCGCTGTGAGTGTCAGGTGCGGCCGCTGACCATGCGCGAAGCCCAGCGACCCGTCCTGGAGCATTCGAGAGGCGAGATCGACCAGCGCGCCAGGCAGCGTATGCGAACAGCATCAGGCCCCAGGGCGTGACCCGCCCGGGCCATCCGACAGCGCCGTTTCCCGCATCCATGACGGTGGCGACACCGAGGCCGACCCAGGCCGCCAGGAGCAGGACCTCGGGGACGCCGGGCCGCCACCGCGGAACGCGCCCGCTCAGGAGACTGGGGTACAGCCACAGGAATGCGGGAACCAGGACCACGATGTCCGGCGTCAGCAGGTGGGGGCTGCACAGGAGTGTGAGTGCGAAGACAGCCGCCAGCAGCTCCGGCGTTCGACTGGGCAGCTTCCGGCTCATCGCTCCCAGGCGAGCGCACAGCCCGACCACGATTGCGCAAGCCGCCAGTCCGATCACCCGGACGGTGGCACCGTTGCCGAACCACGACGACACCAACCCACCGATCCCCACCAGACCGCTCGGCGGATGGTCGATGCCAGAGTGCAGGACGGCTGACACAAAGCCGATGGCGGTGGAGGGGCCGAGCATCGCAATCGCCACGAGGTTCACGGTGACAGCCGTCACCAGGCAGCTCACGACCACGCTGACGGCGCGCCGACAGAGCAGGAACACAAGCACACCCACGAGCAGGTGCGGTTTGCCCAACCCGGCCGCCAACCCGAGCGCGACCCCTGCCGCCACAGGCTGCCGGCCAACCAGCAGCAGGTACGCCGCCGTGATCGCCAGGGTCAGGAGCCCATCAGATTCGCCGAAGAGCAGGAGGGCACCCACGGTCGGTGCTCCCATCGCCCCGGCGGCAACCGCCGCACGGAAGGCAGCAGGCGTGGACGCCGGCCACGGGACCTTCATAGCGATCAGGACCACCGCTGCGACGATGGCGAGCAGCTGCGCCAGCGAGTACACCGCCTCAGCGCTGGTCAGTGTGAGCCGTGAAAGCGGTGTGAACAGCAGCGCCGCGGCCGGCGGGCTGATGAACGGCAGGTCGACCGTCGAGCCGGCCGCAGCCGTGGCACGCTCGGCCGCGAGGATGCGACTCTCGTCATAGACGGCCGTGGCGTGGCCCTGGAGGATGAACTGGCCGGCGGCGTACGTCGGGGCGAAATCATTGCCGGTGCGAAAGGAACCGGGCAGCTCCAACCAGAGGGCGATGTAGACGACAAAGAGCGCGACGGCAAGCGCTGCCGCGACCAGTCCAGCCTGCCGCCGGCGGTCGACCCCCGTGGCCGATGGCCGGACTGCCACTGCTGCCATTCGAGCAGCGTATGGCGGTGCTTGGGCTGCCACAGGGTCGTACGGCGCAGTGTGTCAACACGATGCGCTGCCGTCACGCGAGCACCGATTCCGTCACGCGCCGAGAGCCGGCCGCGCAGTAGAGTGAGGAGTGCGATGACGCCGATGCGCAGGAGCCGTACGCTGGCCCTGGCAGCGTGTCTCGCGGTGCTGGCCTCGTCGGTCGGCTACGCCTTCATGCTCCAACAGCAGGACGTGCCCGGAACCTCTCCGTGGGCTGCATTGCACGGCGCTCCCACCTGGTTCCTCGCGGTCCTGGCCGCGGCACTCGCTGCCACGGCCGTCGCGGTGGGCCTGCACCCTTCGCGGGGGCGGCGCCTGCTGCTTCTGGCAGCCTGCACCGTCCTGTTCGGCGTCGGCTTCGTCGCCATCTTCTCCATCGGGATGCCGCTGTTGCTGGCCGCGGCATTCACCCTTGCGGCCGCGCTGTCCGACGAGAGCAGGACGGCAACCACGGCGGTGCGCTAGCCTCCGCGCTCACTCGTCGTGCGGGTACGGCTCCCTGAACGTGGTCTGCTCGGCGTTGAAGATCAGCTCGATCTCGCCGACCGGTCCATTGCGGTTCTTGGCGACGATGAGCTGGGTGCCCGATTTGTCGATTTCCGGCTTGTGCATCCCCTCGCGGTAGAGGAAGAGGACCACGTCGGCGTCCTGCTCGATGGCTCCCGAATCGCGAAGGTCGGAGAGCTGCGGCCGCTTGTTCTCGCGCTGCTCGCTCGCCCGGGACAGCTGTGACAGGGCCAGCACGGGAACCCCGAGCTCCTTGGCGACCGCCTTCAACCCTGACGAGATGTCGGAAACCTCCTGGACGCGAGACTCCTGGCGTCCACCCTGCATCAGCTGCAGGTAGTCGATGATCACCAGGCCGATGTTGTACTGCGACTTCATGCGGCGGGCGCGCGCTCGCAGGGTGGCGATGGAGAGGCGCGGCTCATCGTCGATCCACAGGTCTGCCTGGGTGAGCTTGTCCATCGCCTGCGCGATGCGCTGGAAGTCGAGCTGGCTGGCCTGCCCGGAACGAAGGACGTGCGAGTTGACGGCCGCCTCACTGCAGATGAGGCGTTGGGTGAGCGCGTTCTTGCTCATCTCGAGCGAGAAGATGGCCACCGGGAACTCGAGCCGCCACCGCGGCGTTGCGGGCGATGTTCAGCGCGAACGACGTCTTGCCCACCGAGGGCCGCGCCGCGAGGATGATCAGCTCCTCTGGTTGCAACCCCTGGGTCAGACCGTCGAGCCGTCCGAAGTTGGTCCGGACGCCGTTGATCAGCTCCTTCTTCTGAAGCCGCTCCTCCAGCGCCTCCCAGGTGTCGTGCACCAACGTTGCGATGTGCGTCGCCTCGTTGCCGCGCCGCGCCTGGCTGATCGCAAAGATGCGCTGCTCAGCCGAACTCGATGGCGTCGATGGCGGTGACCGAGTTGTCGAACCCCAGCTTGGTGACCTCACCACCGGCGGTGATCAGGCGGCGACGCAGCGCATGGTTGAGGACGATCTCTGCCCAGTGCCTGACCGACGCCGCGGTCGGCACCTCGAGCGTCAGCTCGGAGATGTAGTCAAGCCCGCCGGCGCGACCGATGCCGGGGCCGCGCTCCAGCTGCGACTGCAGGGTCACCTCGTCGATGGGGTCGCCGCGGTCCGCCAGGGCGGTGGCCGCACGGTAGATGTGGGAGTGCCGCTCCGCGTAGAAGTCCTCGGGCTCGAGGAAGTCGCGGATCTCGGCGATCGCCCCCTTCTCGATCATCAGCGAGCCGAGCACCGCGCGCTCGGCGCCGAGGTCGTTGGGCGGCACGCGGCCCGATGTCAGCGTGCCGGTGAGGTTGACCGCGACGTCGGGGAGGGGTTGGGAGGTCACTGCGCGGCGACGACTACGCGCAGCGTCTCTGTGACCTCCTGGTGCAGCTGCACGGTGACCTCATGAGGACCGAGTGACTTGATCGGCGGCTCGACCTCGATCTTGCGCTTGTCGATGTCCAGCCCCGCCTCCCGCTTCAGCTGGGTCGCGATGTCGGCGTTGGTGACCGAACCGAACAGCCGGCCGCCCTCCCCCGTCTTGGCGTAGATGGTGACGGTCAGCTTCTTCAGGCGCGCGGCGGCCTCGCGCGCTTCGGTGAGCGCCTTCTCCACCCGCCTGCGGGTGGCCTCCTCGCGCTGCTTGATCTGCTCGACCGCACGGTCGTCGGCGACCACGGCGAGCCGCTTGGGGAGAAGGTAGTTGCGAGCGTACCCGGGGGAGACCTCCTTGACGTCACCGGCCTTGGCGGTTCCCTGCACCTCTTTGACGAACAACACCTTCACGCGCCAACTCCCGTCTGCTTGGCCGGCGGGGACGCCGGCTCGCTGTCATACAAGTGCTGCGTCGAGCCGGCGCCATCGCGGTCGAAACGACGCGCCACCATGGTGGCGATGCGCTCGCCGTTGCGCAGGTCCTCGTCGAAGACGCTGCGACCCTCGAGGATCTGCTGCTCGATGTCGGCCACGATGTCGTCGGGAGACGCCGCGATGAAGAGTCGCAGGGCGAGCAGCGAGAGGGCCAGCATGTCGAGCTCGCCGACCACCGGTATGGCCGCGGGGAGGTCGATGAACGGTGTGACGATGACCCCGATGCCGGCGCCGAAGGCGAGCTTGGTGCGCACCGGCACACGTGGGTCGCGCATCAGGCAGTAGGCGAGTTGCACCTGCCGCGGCAGGTCGACGGCGAGGCGCTTGAAGAAGCGCAGTCGGTTCAGCATGGAGGGCGTAGTCTAGGGCGGCCGCCGCTTCGCCGGTCGAGGTGTCAGCCGTCGAGCAGGTCGGCGCGTTCCTGGAGCCAGCGGCGTGCAGCGGTAGCGTCGCCCGGTGGGATCGCACCGTCGATCATCGCCTCCTCGAGGGCACGTTGCACCCGTCCCACCCATGGACCCGGCGACCTGCCGCCGGACATCTGGATGATCGTGTTGCCATCAAGAGGCGGACGCATCCGCGACACCGCGCCGCCCGCGTCAAGCCGTCGCATCCTCGCCTCCAACTCGTCGATCCCGTCCGTGTCCGGGAATGACGATGCACGCGTGTCGGCGCGGGCCAGGTCGAGGAGGCGCTCGCGCTGGTCACCGACGTCGCGGACCAGTCGTCGCACCGCGGCGTCGCTCCACTCCGCCGGCCGGTACTGGATGGGGCGGAGGTGGTGGCGCACCAGCAGCGCCGCCGCGGCGATCTCGTCATTGCTGAATCGCAGGCGGGTGAGCAGGTCGGTGGTGATGCCGGCACCGACCCCGGCGTGGTCATAGAACGTGTGCTTGCCGGCGCCGTCGATGGCGTGGGTGGGCGGCTTGCCGACGTCGTGCAGCAGGGCGGCGACGCGTGTCACCAGGTCCGGCTCAACGGCGTCGACGGTGCGTGTGCTGTGGTCGAAGACGTCATACAGGTGGAACCCGCCCTGCTCGACGCCCACCGTGGCCTCGACCTCCGGCATCCAGTGGGCGAGAAGGCCACCGTCGCGCAGCAGCTCGAGCCCGGCGCGCGGATGGTCGCTCACCAGCAGTCGCCGCATCTCCTCGGCCACCCGCTCGACGCTGAGGATGGCCGTCCGCGGCGCCATCGCGCGCATCGCCGCGGCCAGGCCCGGGGCGGTCACGAACCCCAGCTGGGCGGTGAAGCGCGCAGCGCGGAACATCCGCAGCGGGTCCTCGGCGAAGGTCACGGCGGGGTCAAGCGGGGTGCGCAGCACCCCCGAGCGCAGGTCGTCGAGGCCCAGACCGGTGACGTCGATGACCAGGCCGGTGAGTGTCTGGCAGAGCGCGTTGACGGTGAAGTCACGCCGCCAGATGTCCTCCTCGAGGGTGCCCGGTCGAACGTTGGGGTTGCGCGATGCGGCGTCGTAGCTCTCGACCCGGGCGCGCACCACCTCGATGACGAACCCGTCGCCTCGCACCTGGCCGGTGCCGAACCTCTCGAACCGCTGCGGCGGCGCCCAGCCGAAGCGCCGCGCGACCTCGGCAAGCACCCCGATGCCGTCATCGGCAACGGCGAGCAGGTCGATGTCCTTGCCCTCGCGGCCGAGCAGCCTGTCGCGCACGAAACCGCCGACGAGGTAGACCTCCACGTTGGCCTCAGCCGCGGCCTCGGCGACGGCCTCGATGAGACGGTCCTGCGTCAGCGGCGGGCGGTGCTCATCGACCTCGACCGTCATCCGGCCGGTCCCCCGTCAGCCCGGCCGCGACCGCGCAGCAGCGCGATGGCCAGGAGCGCACCGACAAGTGCGCACGCCGCCGCGCCCGCGAAGATGACATGGAGCTCGTCGATCGCCGCGCCCGCCTCGAGTCTGTTGTACGCCGGGCAGGAGAGCGGCGAGGCAGGACAGAGGCGAGCGGGGTCGGGCAGCATCGCCTGCACACTGTAGAAACGTCGCAGCCCGATCGCGGTCAACAGCGAGAGGCCGGCGAGCATCCCCACCATCCGCGCCGCCACTGTCAGCGACGCCGCGACGCCGTGGAGCCGGTCGGGCACCGCGCCGAGGATGGCCGCGGTGATGGGCACGATCGAGAGCCCGAAACCCAACCCGCAGCCGACCAGCACCAGGTCGCTGCCGTGCAACCAGCCGAGCCCGGCGATGTGGTCGCTCAGGGTCGTATCGGACCAGCCCGACATGACCACGAACATGACCGCGGCGAGCAGCAGGCCGGCGCCGGCCACCACCCGCTGGGGCAGCCGCGCCACCAGGATGCCGCCGAGCACGGCGCCGACCGGCATCGCCAGCAGCAGCCTTGCCAGCACCAGCGCCGCCGCCACCTGGGAGTTGGCGTCGACGGTCGCGCGGGCGAAGACGGGGATGTCGACCAGGGCGGCCATGAGCGCCGCGCCCACCGCGAGGTTGGCAAGCAGTGAGCCCGCGGCGGCGCGATCGCGCAGCGCGCGCAGGTCGATGAGCGGCTCCGCGGCGGACAGCTCCCGAGCCACGAAGAGGGCCGCCAGCGCGGCGGCGGCCGGGAGCAACGCCACCGCCGCACCGCCGACAGCGGCTCGTTGCGGGTCGGCGCTCGCGAACGACGTCACCAGGCAGGCCAGCACCAGCGCCACCAGCACAGCGCCCGGCCAGTCAACGTGGCGGAACGCGCGGGGGACGTTGCGCAGCGCCAGGATCGGTCGCACCTCCGGCCCGACCCACAGCTCGCGCGCCACGAAGGCGAGGGCGGAGAGCAGCGCCAGCAGCGCGATCGGCGAGGAGGTGCCCACGCCGGTCAGCAGCGGCGTGAACGCCTGGCCCATGGTGACGTCGTCGGCGAGCGCGGGTGGCGACGCCACGGCCACGATGGTGGCCGCCACGCACAGCGCGGCGAGGACGGCACCACCCACGTCGGCGCGACCCGACCCCGCGTTGCCGCGTTCCGCCCGTGGCTCGCGGACGCCGATCGCCACCAGCGCGGCGACGGGCAGGTTGATGTAGAAGATGGCGCGCCAGCTGCTCACCGCGGTGAGCGCGGCGCCGTAGAGCGGGCCGACCACGCTGCCTGCCTCCTGCACCGCGCCGACGACGCCGAGCGGCAGGCCGCGCCTGCGCGGTGGCCAGCTGTCTGCCACCAGCGCCAGCGTGACCGGGACGAGACCGCCGCCGCCGGCGCCCTGCAGCGCTCGCCCGGTGACGACAATCCCGAGGTTGGTGGCCGATGCCGTGAGCAGCGACCCGGCGGCGAACACCACCAGGCAGCCGGTCAGCACCGGGCCACGGCCGTTCAGGTCGGAGAGACGGCCGACCAGTGGGAGCACGGCGACGTAGCCCACCAGGAACCCGCTGATGATCGGCGTCGCCTGCTGGAGGTGGGAGAGGTCGACGCCGACCGACGTCATGATCGCCGGGAGCGCGACGACCACCACGTAGGTGTCGGCTGCGCCGAGCAGCACGCCGCCGGCAGCGAAGCCCAGCCGGAGCCGGGCCCCGGCGGGGACCACCCTGACGGCCTCGCCCACTCAGCCGGCCGGCGGCGTGATCGTCACGTTCTCGCCGTACTTGTCAAGAACGACGGTGAAGGAGCTGACGTGTGCCCTGTCGAAGAACGGCCCCACCAGGACGACCCGGCGCAGCTGGTGGGTGGTGGCGTCGACACCCACGGTCGCCTTCACGGGCTGGGCGGCGTCGGCGCTGGTCAACAGCCTGGCGACCGCCTGCCCCGGCATCGAGCACCCCACCTCGTCGAGCCGGACACCGCCGAGGAGGTCGGGATTCTGGAGGGCCGCCCCGGTGCATGAGGTCAGCAGGCTCGAGAGGCCGTGACCGGGGTCGAGCAGCTGCGCCGGGTCACCGAACCCGTACGCGCTGGGGTCGGTCTTCTCGTACTTGGGGCTCAACGGTGTCTGCGCGTAGAAGACGCCGCCCGCGGAGACCACGTTGACGGTGACCGGGAACCCGGCCACCGAGACGCTGAGCGCTCCTGCAAAGCTGTTGGGCCGGCGTGCGTCGCCCTGGCCACCGGTGATCAGCGTGCCCCCGCCGGTGACCCCCTCGCTGGTGAGCGTGAAGTGGACCGAGGGGGCGCTGTCGATGCTCTGCTTGCCATCGCGCAGCAGCTGGCCGGGGTCGGGCGCAGCCGCCACCGAGCCGCAGCCGACGACGAGGGCGAGCGACGTTGCCATGACAAGTCGACGGCCGCGAACGCGCACGCGACTCCTCCAAGGGTGTGCCTCACAGGCAGTATAGGCAGGCATGAGTGATGCCCCACCAGCAGCCACCGTGGACGCTCGACAGTTCTTCGACATCGACATCCGCGTCGGACGCGTCGTCGAATGCGAGCCCTTTCCGCAGGCCCGCCGCCCGGCGTACAGGATGGTCATCGATTTCGGTGAGCTCGGTGTGCGGCGGTCGTCGGCGCGATTGACCGACAACTACGCGCCCGCAGAGCTGGTCGGCTCGCTGGTGGTCGGGGTGGTCAACCTCCCACCCCGGCAGATCGGGCCGGTGCGCAGCGAGGTGCTCATCCTCGGCGCGTACCAGCACGGAGGCGAGACGGTCACCCTGCTGCGACCCGACGGCGACTGCCAGCCCGGCGACCGCATCGGCTGAGTGAACCGCCTGCGATCACGCAGGCGCCGGCTCGCCGTCAGCCCCACCGGCGCACTCGCGCAGCCGGTCGATGTTGACCCTGTCGGGGCCACGGCGATCGACACCGGGGACCTCGAGGACCCAGGGCACGCGGTTGAGCCGGCCGTCCTCGAGCAGCAGCCTGAAGGACTCGAGACCCATCTCGCCCTCGCCGATGTTGGCGTGACGGTCGAGGTTGCTGCCCAGCGGTGTCCGCGAGTTGTTGGCGTGCACCAGCGCAAGACGGTCGAAACCCACCTCGGCTCCGAAGCGGTCGAGCGTCGCCCGCACCTGCTCGCCGGTGCGCACGTCGTAGCCGCTGGCGAACATGTGCTGGGTGTCGAGGCACACCGCGACGCGATCAGAGCCGGCCGCCGCGACGACGCGACCGAGCTCCTCGAAGCTG
The DNA here is from genome assembly GCA_963850385.1 of Candidatus Dormiibacterota bacterium. GTDB lineage: Bacteria > Chloroflexota > Dormibacteria > Aeolococcales > Aeolococcaceae > Aeolococcus. The sequence goes on along the minus strand of CAWKKS010000001.1, from coordinate 105,987 downwards.
CAGCCGACGCAGCCGCCGGACCCGGCGCTGTTCTCGACGATCAGCCTCGTCGACGACCGCGGCACCGTGTCGAGGATCACCCCGATCGCCCCCGCCATCTGCTGGAGCACGGCATCGAACCCCGCCCCGAGGTGCGAGCCGGGGTGGAACACCACACCGTCTGCGTTGAGCAGCTCAGCGAGTCGCATCTGGTGCACCAGTGAGCCGATCGACCGACGCAGCAGCTGCTCGTTGGGCGTGGCCAGGTTGATGAGGTACTTGCCATGGATGTACTGGCCGCGCAGCCCCGACGCCGCATAGCTGCCCAGGTACGCCTCGCGCACGGGATCGTCGAGGCGCAGCTCGCGCCACTGCTGGGCCGAGGTGGGGTGCATCTGAAGGACGTCTGCGCCGATCGCCTCGGCGTTGATCACCGCCTTGTCGATGCCGCCGCGCGTGGACACATGCGCACCGATCAGCATCAATCGATCCCGTCCGCTGTGCCGCGCGCGGCGCGGCTCAGTGGGAGACCTGTAGCCACAGCGCGGCTCCGAGCCCGAGGGTGATGACCGTGTAGCGCAGCGGCTCGGCGGGGATGTGCTGCGCGGCGGAGGCGCCGAGTTCGGCCGCCGACCAGCGTCGACGGGGCCAGCACCAGGGCGTACCCCCAGTGCACCGGGGCCACCACGGCGAAGATGATCCCCGACACCAGGTTCATGCTCCCGGCCAGGGGAACCTTGAGGGCGTTGATGCGATGAAAGGTGTCGACGACGCTGACCGAGAGCAGCGCGAGCACGACGATGCTCACAGCCGCCCCGAAGTACCCCCCGTACAGCGCGGTGGCGAGCATGCCGGCGCGGAGCAACCACCGTCTGCCGGTGTGGGTTCCCTCCAGCCACACCGACAGCCGCCGCTGCAGCAGGAGCGCCACGCAGGCGAACACGATGAGCGCGGGCACCACCCGGTTGAAGGCGCGCGCCGGCGTGTTGAGCAACAGGACGGCGCCAGCCACGGCACCCACGACGGTGATGGGCAGCAGACCGAGCAGACGCGCCCGCTGACCGCGCAGGTCGTCGCGCATCCCCACCACGCCACCGAGCGTCGCCGGGATGATGCCGATCGTGTTGGTGACGTTGGCATCGAGTGGCGGCAAGCCCAGCGCGACCAGGAGCGGGAAGCTCAGCAAGGAGCCACCGCCCGCCACGGTGTTCGCGGTCCCCGCGATCAACCCGCCCGCGATCACCAGCAGCGCGTCGCGCAGGCTCATGGTCGTGCAGGGCTGGGCTACTGGCCCAGGAACGGGATCCCGTACGTCTCCAGCCGCGCGCCCACCGACGACGCCCACACCTCGGCGATGGCGTCGGCGGTCCAGCCGCCATCACGATAGGCGGCGCTGATCTCCTGGGGGTGTGACCACAACGACAGCTTGTCCCCGCCGAGCCCGATGCACTGCCCGCTGACGTCCTTGGCGGCGTCGGAGCAGAGGAAGACGAGCAGTGGTGCCACGTCCTCAGGCATTCCCATGCCCATCTGCTTGCGGACGAGATCCGGCAGCGGCTCGCCCTTCTCGGCGTTGTCGACCATCTCCGCCATCCCCGGGATGCTGGCGATCATGCGCGTGATCGCGTTGGGGACGATGGCGTTGACGGTGACCTCCGCACGTGCCAGCTCCATCGCCCAGGTGCGCGCGAACGCGGCGATGCCGGCCTTGGCGGCGGCGTAGTTGGTCTGACCGAAGTTGCCGCGCTGGCCGGCCCACGATGAGACCACCACGATCCGCCCCCCGCGTCCCTGCTCGCGCATGCGGATCGCCGCGGCGCGGGCGCAGGTGAAGGTGCCGCGCAGATGGGTCTCGACGACCGAGTCGAACTCCTCGTCACTCATCTTCCAGAGGACCCGGTCGCGCAGGATGCCGGCGTTGGTGCACATGATGTCGATGCCGCCGAAGCTGTCCACGGCGCGCTGCACCAGCGCTTCCGCAGCCTCTGTGCTGCCCACGGCGACCACCTCGGCCACCGCCCTGGCACCACCGTCGGTCAGCTCCTTGACGGTGGCGTCGGCCACGTCGGCGTCGACGTCATTGATCACCACCGCGCAGCCCGCGTCGGCAAGCGCGCGTGCGTAGGCGCGCCCGATGCCGCGACCGCTGCCGGTGACGACGGCAACCTTGCCTTCCAAGTTCATGTGTCCCCTCCTGTGCGCTGTCGGCCGCCATTCTTGCAGGGCGGCCCCATACGGACGGCACCGCGGCCCGTGCGCTTGCTCATCCGCCGAGGCGACCGCCGGCGAGCAGCTCGGCCACCACGTAGGCCACCCAGGGGATGCCCGCCAGCAGCAGCCATCGCCCGTGTGCGCTGCCCCGACGGAGCAGCACGAACAGGTAGACCGCGATCGCAAGCGTCAGCAGTCCGCTCAGCACGCCGTTGAGATCGGGTCGCCACGGCGTGAAGCTGAGCCCGATGAAACCGAGGATGCACGACTGGAAGGCCGCCGAGCCCGCCACGTTGCCGAACGCGAGATGGTCGTCGTCGCTGCGCACCCAGAGCACGCTGTTGAGCGTCTCGGGCAGCTCGGTGGCGACCGGGATGACGATGAGCGCGAGGGTCAGCGGGTTGGTGTGCAGCGTGCCCGCCACGTCGTCGAGAGCGCGCACGAAGAGGTCCGACCCGACGATCAGCATGGCCACAGCCCCGACCAGCTGCGCGGCCACCATGAACGACGGCGGCTCGCCCCCGCGCCAGCGGACGAGGTGAAGGGGTTCAGGCATCGTCTCGGTCGGGTCGCCACCGCGCAGCGTGGCGCGCACGTAGAGCCCGTAGGCGATCAGCAGGCAGATCCCCAGCGCGACCCGCGCCGCGGTGGGCAGCACGATCGCCACCAGGACCACGGAGAAGCCTCCGATGAAGAGGCCGAGGTCGCGCGTCGCCTGGCCTGGGGCGAGCTCGAGACGCCGCCGCCGGCGGCGCAACAGCACGGCGCCGCCGGTCACCGCCGTGCCCAGCCCGAGAAGGAGGAAGGCCGAGCCCAGCACGGCCCCAGTCGCGACGGAGGCGGCCGAAGGCTGCCCGCTCACCAGCGCCACCACCGGCACCACCGTCTCCGGCAGCGAGGTGCCCAGCGCGGCAAGCAGGCTACCGGTGGCGCCGCTGGCGAGCTTCATGCGATAGCCGGCCCATTCGACCGCGTTGGTGAACAGCTCCGACGCGGCCACGATGAGCACCAGGCCGCCGATGAAGAGGAGCGCCGGGGTCACGGATGGGCAGGGTAGTCGCGCAGCACGCGGCCCACCGATGTGGCCCTACGCCGAGTCGTCATGCCCGCGACCGCGCAGCCGATCGAGCGGCGCCGCCAGCCAGCTGGTGCTGAAGGCAGCCACCGTGCGCGGCGTGACCGGCTGGATGCGGTGCACCGGGGGGGCCCCCTCCGAGCGGGCCAGCGCGTCGTACACCCGCTGCCGGCACCATGGGAACGCGGTGCGCGGGATGCGATCGGCGGAGACGAAGATGGTCCGCAGCGCCTCGATGCTCCAGCGGGCGCGGCCCCCGGCAACCTCACCGAGGAACACCGCGTCGGCGGCGTTGCGCAGGCCGCTCCACGAGTACACCCCGACCAGCCCGCGGATGTTGACCCGGTAGCCGGTCTCCTCCTCAGCCTCGCGCACGGCGGTCTGCGCAGGATCCTCGTCGGCCTCCACGTGGCCGCCGGGGAGCTCCCACCCCGGCGGGAACGGCCGCAGCTGGAGCAGGACGCGGGAACCGTCGACGATCGCCACCTGCGCGCCCTGCACCGGCCAGACCACGCCGCCGACGACGACGTGCGGTGGTCGGTACGCCCGGCGCTCGCGCCGGCTCAATCCAGCTCGACGCGCTTGGGACGTCGCGAGGCCGGCCTCGAGGCGGTCTTGCCCGCCCGCTTTCGTTTGGGGGCGCGGCCGCTGTTGTGCTCGATGATCACCGCGATCGCCAGGAGGAGCTCACGCTGCGCGTTGAGCAGGTGCAGCTGCGCCTCCGGCGGCACCAGCTCGCCGAGCGAACCGGCCAGCATTCGGGCGGCGTCGCTGAGGATCTTCTGCGGCGACAGGCCGTCATCGGTCATTTGGATGCTCCAGAGAAGGTGACGCGCAGGACGCCGGCATCGAGGCGTCCCCGTGTCACCCTGGTGCCGTTGAGCACGCGTGGCAGGCTGATCTCGCGCTTGTAGGGCCCTACGCTGACGAACAGCTCGCCGGGGCGATGGGTGATGTCGACATCGTCCTTCTCGACAAAGGGAAGCTGAAGGTGCAACTCGTACGCCCCGTCGACCTTGGTCAGTCGCTGCGAGACGGTGGTGTGGAAGTGCTGGGTGGGGTCGTCCTCGCCGAAGATCGCCCCCGCCATCTCGCCCAGGGACTTGAGGCCGACGATCTCGTGGTTGAACAGGGGCGTGCGCCGGATCGGCACCGGTGAGAAGGCGGTGTCGACGAGCGCGTCGTACTTCTTCTGCGACCGGTGCCAGGCGTCGAAGTAGCTGTCGGTGACCTCCTCGGGGAGCACCCGGTTCACGATCACCAAGTCGGTGAGGTAGTCGTAGAGACAGAGGTACGTGAAGGCGCGCTGCGCCTCCTTGACCACCATCTTCTCGAGGTTGAGGACGAGCCGGATGGTGCACACCTTGGGATCGCCGAGGATGTTCTTCATCCCGTCGAGATCGAAGAGCAGGTCCTTGACGTGGCCGAAGATGTCGTCGGTGGGCAGCGGGATGTTGGTGAAGGGCTGCACCATCGGGCGCGCCATCTTCCAGACCTTGCGTTCCAGCGGGAAGATCTTGGTGAGATACCAGCGCGCGACATCGGGAAAGGCCAGCAGCTGCAGCGTCTCACCGGTCGGAGCGCAGTCGACGATGACGACGTCGAACTTGCCCTCCTCCTTGTGGCGCTTGATCCACATCAGGCTGGCCACCTCCTCCATCCCGGGTGGGGTGGCCATCTCCTCGGCGACGAAGTCGTCGACGCCCCACGAGGCGAACAGCGCGATCAGGTAGCTGTGGACGCGCTCCCAGTGCTCCTCCATCTCGTGCAGCGCGTTGATCTCCTGGGCCCAGAGGTTGGGGGCCACCTTGGTGGGGTGGTCGCCGAGCTCAATGTCGAAGGAGTCGCCGAGCGAGTGGGCGGCATCCGTGGAGATGATCAGCGTGCGGTGGCCGAGCTTGGCGCACCTCACCGCGGTCGCGGCAGCGACGGTCGTCTTGCCGACCCCACCCTTGCCGGTGTAGAGGATGACCCGCACTGGGCTACTTGACCACGTTGCTGACAATGATGTCTGCAACGATGATGAGCAGGATCATCACCGCGGCGATCATGGCCACCCTGCGGAGGTCCGCGGGGACGTAGGGGACGCGATCGAAGGGGATGGCCGCGTCGTCGCTGTCGAGCGGTTGGATGTACCCACTTGCCTGGCCACGGACCGGTCGCGCCCGGGGACCGACCGGGGCCGCCACGGTGCTGGGGGTGGCGACGCGTTCGACGCGGCGGCGGGCAGGCACGGAAGTGGCCGGGTCGATCGCCACCGACGCCGCCGCGGGGGGAGCCGGCTGGAGGTCTTCCGCCTCCACCGCCACGCCGGACGGCGCGGTCACCGTTGGAGGCGCCACCGCCGGCCCCGGTCGACGGACCGCGGCGCGCTGCTTCTGCTTGCGGGTCTTCTTGGCCATGGGCGCGCCCAACAGTATCGGATCAGCCTTGAAGCGGAGTTCAGATGCGGAAGAACCTGCTCGCCCCTTGAATCTACCCCCGCATGATGTGGTATGTTCGCGGTGGGACCACTAGATGTGGGGGGTGTCCCCCATCCGCGGAACCATGGGCAGCAGGCGCCGGGAACCCACACCACCCCCGGCTTCACGTCCTCGTCGAGGCCGATCCCATCCGGCGCCTGCCTGCCCCCTCGCCGCTTTGCGGCGTGGGGTCCCCCGTGTCTATCTCAGAGGGGCGATGCGCCCCTCTCGGCCGCCCGGCGGAGCCGGGTGGCCTCACTCCCCACTCGGCGCGACTGCGCGCCGTGCTCGCATCCGCTCGCTGGGGCCCCGGTCTTAGCTCGGAGGGGCGATGCGCCCCTCTCGGCCGCCCGGCGGAGCCGGGTGGCCTCACTCCCCACTCGGCGCGACTGCGCGCCGTGCTCGCATCCGCTCGCTGGGGCCCCCGGTCTTAGCTCGGAGGGGCGATGCGCCCCTCTCGGCCGCCCGGCGGAGCCGGGTGGCCTCACTCCCCACTCGGCGCGACTGCGCGCCGTGCTCGCATCCGCTCGCTGGGGCCCCCGGTCTTAGCTCGGAGGGGCGATGCGCCCCTCTCGGCCGCCCGGCGGAGCCGGGTGGCCTCACTCCCCCATCCGGCGCGACTGCGCGCCGTGCTCGCATCCGCTCGCGGGGACGTCTCCGGGCGCGATGCAGCCAGGATCGGCGATAAGTCGTCGTCATGACGATGCACCGCGACCAGCTCCCGGTGACCGTCGACGTCGCCCGCGACCTGATCCACTCCCAATTCCCGGACTGGAAGGAGCTTCCCGTTCGCAGTCTGGTCTCGGCGGGAACCGTCAACTCCATCTTCCGGATAGGGGATGAATTGACCGCCCGCTTCCCACTCTGCCACGGTGACGCTGGGGAGACCCTGGCGACATTGGAGCGAGAGGCACTGGCCGCGGCCGAGCTGGCAAAGCACTGCCCGGTCCCGACCCCGCGCCCTGTCGCGATCGGCGCGCCTGGCCCCGGTTACCCACTGCCCTGGTCCGTGCAGACCTGGGTGACGGGCACTGTGGCTCTGGAGAGTGATCCAGGTGAGTCTCTGGCCTTCGCTGATGACGTGGCCTCCGTCATCGCAGCGCTGCGGACCGTTGACACCCATGGTGCACGCTTCTCCGGGGAGCAGCGGGGCGGCGATCTTCGTTCGCACGAAGCCTGGATCCAGACCTGCTTTCAACACAGCGAGGGACTGCTTGAGGTCGCACTGTTCCGCGAGCTGTGGGACGAGATGCGTGAGCTGCCGCGGACTGCGCCAGATGTCATGTCCCACGGGGACCTGGTTCCGGGCAACCTTCTCGTCGATGACGGCCGGCTGGCCGGCATTCTCGACGCGGGTGGCTTCGGCCCGGCGGACCCGGCCCTCGACCTGATTGTCGCCTGGCACCTGCTGGACGACGCGCCGAGGACCGTGCTCCGACGACGTCTCGATTCCGACGACCTGGAATGGTCAAGGAGCAAGGCGTGGGCCTTTGAGCAGTCGATGGGAGCTGTCTGGTACTACGCGGAGAGCAACCCGGCGATGAGCGCGATGGGGCGGCGGACACTCGAGCGCATCCTGGCCGACCGGGAGCGGCCGGCGACCGCGACCTGAGGAGCCGCACGACCTGGTGGACCGGCTCGCTCCGCCTCTTACAGGTTGAACCTGAAGTGCACGACGTCGCCGTCGCGGACCACGTAGTCCTTTCCCTCCAGGCGCTGTTTCCCCTGCTCGCGGAGGGCATTGTATGAGCCGGCGGCGAGCAGGTCCTCGGCGTCGCTGACCTCGGCGCGGATGAATCCCCGGGCGAAGTCGGTGTGGATGCTGCCCGCGGCATCCAGGGCGGTGAGGCCGCGGCGCAGCTGCCAGGCGCGCACCTCCTTCTCCCCGGCGGTGAAGAACGTCACCAGGTCGAGCAGCCCGTACGCGTGGCGGGCAAGCAGGTCGAGCCCGGGCTCGGCGATGCCGAGGTCGGTGAGGAAGGCGACCCGGTCGGCAGGTTCGAGCTCGGCGAGCTCGGACTCGATGCGTGCCGAGATGACCACGACGTCGGCGCCACTCTGGACGGCGCGCCGTCGCACGGCATCGGACGGCTCACTCACGGCGGCGTCTTCGGCAGCGTTGACCACCACCACCATCGGGGTGGCGGTGAGCAGCCAGAGGTCGCGCAGCAGCTCCCGCTCCGCCGCGGGGAGCTGCATGGTGCGCACCGGCGCGCCCCCGTCGAGGTGGTCGCGCACCCGCCGGAGCAGCGCGATCGCCTCGTCGGCCTTCTCCTTCTGCAGTCGGACGGTCTTCTCGACCTTCTCCAACCGCTTGCTCACCGTCTCGAGGTCGGCGAGCTGCAGCTCGAGCTCCACGACGTCGATGTCGCGTACCGGGTCGACCCCGCCCTCGACGTGGGTGATGTCGGGGTCCTCGAAGTCGCGAACCACCAGCGCGATGGCGTCGCACTCGCGGATGTGGCCGAGGAACTTGTTGCCCAGCCCCTCGCCGCGGCTGGCGCCGCGCACCAGGCCGGCGATGTCGGTGAACGCGACCATGGCCGGGATCACCTTCGGCGGCCGGAAGAGTTCCGCGAGTCGATCGAGGCGCCGGTCGGGGACGGGGACCATCCCGGTGTTGGGCTCGATGGTGGTGAACGGGTAATTGCCGACCGCCGCGCCGGCGCGCGTCAGCGCGTTGAAGAGCGTCGACTTGCCCGCGTTGGGCAGGCCGACGATGCCCACCGACAGGCTCATCGCGGCGCCGGCATCACAACAGCTCGAGCTCGAACGCGCGGTGCAGTGCCCGGACCGCGTCCTCGACACGACCGCGGTCGATGATGCAGGTGACCCGGATCTCACCGGTGCTGATCATGCGGATGTTGATCGACTGCTCCGCCAGCGTCTCGAAGATTCGTGCGAAGACGCCGGGCGCACCGAGGATCCCCGAGCCCACCACCGTCACCTTGGCGATGCCACGGTCGGCGTCGAAGCCCTCCGCACCGACCTCGCCGACGACGCGCTCGAGCACCGATTGCGCTCGCGCGAGGTCGGACTCGGCGAGGGTGAACGAGAGGTCGGTGTGGCCGGAGTGGCTGACGTTCTGCACCACGATGTCCACGTTGATGTGCGACTCGGCTAGCGGACCGAAGACGGCGGCGGCGATGCCGGGGCGGTCGGGCACGCCGAGAAGCGTCACCTTGGCGACGTTGGTCTCGTGAGCGATGCCTCGAACCTTGGGGCGATCTTCCATCTCGTCCTGCCTGTGGATGAGCGTGCCGGGTGAATCGACGAATGCGGACCGCACCCGGATCGGCATGGAGTATGCCTCGCCGATCTCGACTGCCCGCGGGTGCATGACGGTGGCGCCCGCGGAGGCGAGCTCGAGCATCTCGTCGTAGCCGATGTGCGACACCGGCCGGGCCTCCGCGACCACCCGTGGGTCGGCGCTGTGGATGCCCTGGACGTCGGTGAAGATCTCGCACTCGCGCGCGTGCAGTGCCACCGCCAGCGCCACCGCGGTGGTGTCGGACCCCCCGCGGCCGAGCGTGGTGATATCGCGGCCCTCGGAGGCTCCCTGGAAGCCGGCGACGATCACCACCCGCCCCGCGTCGAGCTGCTCGATCACCCGTTGCGGAACGATGTCGGTGATGCGCGCGCTGCGGTGCGCCGCGCTGGTGCGGATGCCCGCCTGCATGCCGGTCAGCGAGACCGCGTCGACGTCGCGGGCGTGCAGCGCCATGGCCAGCAGGGGCGCGGTCACCGTCTCACCGGTGCTCAGCAGCATGTCCATCTCGCGCGACGGCGGATCGTCGTCGAGCTGGTGGGCCAGGGCCGTGAGCTCGTCGGTGGTGTCGCCCATCGCGCTCACCACCACCACCACGCGATCCTCGCCGGCGCGCGTCTGCGCCACCCGCTGCGCCACGGCGCGCAGCCTGTCGACGTCGGCAAGGCTGCTCCCGCCGAACTTCTGCACCACCACGCTCACGGGCGCACCTCGACACGGGCACCGAAGTTGCGCGGGCGCAACCGCAGGACGTCGCCGGGGACATCGAGCCGCGCGGCGGCGGCCTCCATCGCGGCGGCCACAGGCGCCGGGTCGTGGGCGCAGAGGGCGAGCACGGAGGGCCCGGCGCCGGCGAGGCACGCACCCTCGGCGCCCCCGGCGTAAGCCGCATCGATGAGCCCGCTCATCGGCGGGAAGAGGACGGCTCGCTGGCGCTGGTGCCAGCGATCGTCCATCGCCTCGCGCATCGCGGCCCAGTCGGCGAGGACGACGGCGCGGACCAGCAGGGCGCAGCGCGCCGCGTTGTAGATGGCGTCAGCGCGGGAGAGCTGGCTGGGTACCGCCTCGCGAGCCTGGCGCGTCGAGAGTCGCTCCTGCGGAGCGAACACCACCGCGTGCAGCTCGTCGGGGGCGTCGACGCGCTGCACGGCGGCGTCGGGCGCGCAGATCACCAGCCCGCCCAGCAGGGCGGCAGCAACGTTGTCCACGTGCCCCTCAAAGGAAGCGGCGCAGTCGAGGATGTCGCGCTGGTCCCACGGGGCGCGGTGCAGCGCGACCGCGACCAGCACACCGCTCAGCGTCGCGGCTGCGCTCGAGCCGAGCCCGCGCCCGACCGGGATGGCGTTGGCGCAGTGCAGGTGCACCCCGCGCCCGGCCTCCGGGACGCCCAGCCGCAGGCACGCCTCGCGGTACGCGCGCGTCACCAGGTTGTGGGCTGGGTCGCGCAGCTCGATGTCGTCCCCGTCCGGCTCGATGTCCAGCGTCACGGCGCCGTCATCCGAGGCGGTGGCGACGACCTCGTTCTGCAGCTGCAGGGCCAGCGCGAGCATGTCGAAGCCTGGCCCGAGGTTGGCGACGCTGGCGGGAACGCGGACGATGGCGCGCATCAGAGGCCGAGCGCAGCGGCCAGCGAGCCCCGGTCACCGTCAACCGGGGTGGGTGCGCGCAGCGACTCGCCCGCCGTGGCCACGTCCTTGAGCCCGTTGCCGGTCAGCACGCACACCACGCTCGCGCCGCGCGCGACTGTGCCCTCTCGCACCGCGGCGCGCAGCACGGCGAGTGAGGCGGCCGAGGCCGGTTCGCAGAAGACACCCTCCGCGCTGGCGAGGTCCCGCTGCGCGGTGAGGATGTCGGCGTCGTCGACGGCGAGGATCGCTCCCTCGGACTGGTCGCGTGCGTCGATGGCGCCCTGCCACGACGCCGGGTTGCCGATGCGGATGGCACTGGCCACGGTGTGCGGGTTGGCGACCGCTCGGCCGTCGACCAGGGGTGCGGCGCCGGCAGCCTGGCCGCCGAGCATCCGCGGCAGCCTGCTGCAGCGGCCGTCGGCGAAGTACTCGCGAAACCCACGCCAGTACGCGGTGATGTTGCCGGCGTTGCCGACCGGGATGGCGAGCACGTCGGGCGCGTCGCCGAGCTCGTCGACGATCTCGAACGCGGCTGTCTTCTGCCCCTCGATGCGGTGCGGGTTGACCGAGTTGACCAGGGTCACGCGCGGGTCGGCGGCCAGCTCGCGCACCGCCGCCAGCGCGCTGTCGAAGTTGCCGGGCACGGCCAGGACGTCGGCGCCGTGCACCTGGGCCTGCACCAGCTTGCCGGCGGCGATCGCCCCGGCGGGGATCACCACCACGGTGCGCAGCCCGAAGCGCGCGCCGTACGCGGCGGCCGACGCCGACGTGTTGCCCGTGCTTGCACAGATCAGGGTGCGGCTCCCGGCCTCCAGCGCGCGCGCCACCGCGACCACCATGCCGCGGTCCTTGAAGGACCCGGTGGGATTGAGCCCCTCGATCTTGAGGTGCAGGGAGGCCAGACCGAGCTCCTTGCCGAGGCGCGGCGCCGGCAGGCAGGGCGTCTCGCCCTCGAACAGCGTGATCCGCGGGGTCGACCCCGTGATGGGAAGCCGATCGCCGTAGCGCGCGATGACCCCCTCACGGATGCCCATCAGCCCGGTCCCACGCTGTCGAGCACGGCCAGCACCTCGTCGACCATCGCCAGCGAGTTCGAGGGTCTCGCACGCTCGCGCCAGCATCGCCCGTGCCCCCACCCCGGTGAGCACCGCCAGCTGGTGGTCACCGGCGTCGCGCGACGGCAGCAGCGTGGACGCCTGGACCGTGATGCCGCGATCCTCGAGCGCCTGGAGCACCAGCTGCGCCGCGTCGGCGACCGGCTCCAGCCGGACGCGAACGTAGCCACCCCGCTCGACGGCGCCGTCATCCCCGACGGTGACGTCCGCGGTGGGCATCGGGGGCACCCGGTGTGGGTCGGCGGCGGTGGCGACGATGTCGGAGAGCACAGCGCTCGCGGTGCTCTCGCCGCCCGCGCCGGTGCCACTGAGGGTGACGTGGCCGGCAAGGTCGGACCGGATCAGCACGGCGTTGTCGGCGTCGTCGACGCCGTGCAGCGCGTGGCCGTGACCAACCACCGTGGGACGGACCGACAGGGAGACGGTCGCCCCGTCGCGTTGAGCGTGCGCGACCAGCTTGACGCTGCCACCGAGCAGTGTCGCGGCTCGGATGTCGTCGACCTGCACGGCGCCGATACCGACGGTGACCACGTCCTCCGCGGTGAGCGGCGCGTCGTACGCCAGCCTGCTGAGCAGCACAAGCTTGGCGGCGGCGTCGTGGCCGTCCACGTCAGCTGACGGGTCGGCCTCGGCGAAGCCGCGTTCCTGCGCGCCGCGCAGCGCCGCCTCGAACGTCGCCCCGTCGCGCTCCATGCTGGTGAGGATGACGTTGGTCGTGCCGTTGATGATCATCTCGAGCGACGTGACGTGGTCGCCGCGCAGGCTGTCGCGCAGCAGGGCCACGATCGGCAGGCCGGCCCCGACGGCGGCCTCGTAGCGCAGCGACAGCCGCACCTCGCGCGCGGTCGCCGCCAGCTCGAGGCCGTGTGCGGCAAGCGCAGCCTTGTTGGCGGTGACCACCGGTTTGCCGGTCCGCAGGGCTCGCTCCATCAGCCGGCTGGCGTGGTCGACGCCACCCATCACCTCGACGACGATGTCGACAGCCGGGTCGTCGACGAGGGCGTCAGCGTCGCCGCCGAGCTGGACCCGCGGCAGGTCGAGCTCGCGTGCCCGGCCCGGGTCGCGGACCGCGACCCGGCGCAGCACCGGCGTCACCCCGGCGCGCCGGCCGAGCGTCTCCCAGTCGGCGATGAGTCGTCGCGCCACCGCGGAGCCCACGGTCCCCAGCCCGACCATGCCGATCCCGACCTGCTCCGCCATCGCCGCCGAAGTCTAGGGGGAGGCGAGGATCTGCCTCGCCGTGTCAGATCAGGTGACGCTTCCATGCCAGCAGCACCGCGGCGGCGCGGTCGCGGCAACCGAGCTTGGCGAAGATCTTGCTGACGTGGGTCTTGACCGTGTTCTCGCTGACGTACAGCGCGGTGGCGATCTGCCCGTTGCTCTGCCCGTCGGCCATCAGCCGGAGGACCTCGAGCTCGCGCCCGGTCAGCCCGCCGGCGTCCCGGGCGGCGTCGACCATGTCGGGGTCGAGCAGCGATTCGCCTGCAGCCACCGCCCTGATGGCGCCGGCCAGCTCCTCGCGTGAGGAGTCCTTGAGCAGGTAGCCGCGGGCGCCGGCGCGGAGCGACGGGAAGATGTAGTCCTCGTTCCGATAGGTGGTAAGCACGATCACCCGCGCCTCCGGGTCGTCGGCGCGGATGCGGCGCAGCGCCTCGATGCCGTCGAGCACGGGCATCTGCACGTCGAGAAGGGTGATGTCGGGGTGCTCGCGGCGCGCCATCATCACAGCCTCCTCGCCGTCGGCGGCCCGGGCGACCACCTCGATGTCGTCCTCCAGCTCGAGCATGGTGCAGAGGCCCTGCCGGACCACGGGGTGATCGTCGGCGACGAGCACGCGGATCATGCCGACGCCGCCTCCTGCTGCTCGAGCGGCACCCGCAGCGACACCGTGGTGCCGCCGGGGCCGCTGGCCACCCGGAACTCGGCGCCGATCAGCCGGGCGCGCTCGCGCATGCCGACGATCCCGAAGCTGCCACCGCCGTCGGCCGCGTCAGCCCCGGTGGGATCGAAGCCCGCACCGTCGTCGCTGACCACCAGCGCCAGCTCACCCCCGGCGGCGCGGAGGTCGACCTCGACGCGGCTCGCCCCGCTGTGCTGCCCGGCGTTGGCGAGCGCCTCCTGGAGGATCCGGAAGACCGCAACCTCGGACTGCGGTGAGAGGGACAGGTCGCGCTGGACCCCCTCGTTGCGCAGGCTGACCGCGATGCCGGTGCGGGTGCCGAAGCGCTCGGCCTCCAGCGCCACCGCGGCGGTGAGCCCGGCCGCCTCCAGCGGGGTGGGACGCAGGTTCCACACGCTCCGCCTGGCCTCCTGGAGCGCGAGGCGCGCCTGTTCGCGGGCGGCGACCAGCAGCCCCAGGGCCCGGTCACCGCGGTTGCGGCTCTGCAGCGCCTCCGCCGCCTCCAGCTGCAGCACGATCCCCGTGAGCTGCTGTGCCAGGGTGTCGTGGATCTCGCGCGCCAGCCGGGTGCGCTCCTCGAGGACGGCGAGCTCGCGGCCTTCGGCGGCGAACTGCGCGGTGCGCAGCGCCAGGCCCACCTGGTCGGCCACCGCGCCGAGGAGGATGCGGATGCGCTTGGGCACGTTCACCGACACGGGCACGATGGCCGCCAGGGCGCCCAGCGGTGGCCCTCCGGCGGCGACGGGGATGGCCACCATGCGGTTGACCCCGCTGACGCTCACCACCAGCTCCCCGCTGGTGGTGGCGGCGGCCGCGGACTTGTTGAGCGCCTCAAGTGCCCGGCCCAGCCTGGTCGGGTGATGGGTGACCAGGTGCGGACCGCCATCCAGAAGGGTGTATCCGGCCGCGGCGGTCACCGGGAGGATCACCCGTACCGCCTCGACGGCGCCGGTGAGCAGCTCGGAGGGGTCGAGCGACCGCGTCAGGGTGGCGGCCAGGGCGTTCAGCGCCACCAGCTCCTCGTTGCGGTCGCGCAGCTCCTCGGTTCGTTCTGCCACCCGTCCCTCGAGCTCGTGCGCGGCCGCCAGCAGCGCCTCGCGCGAGGTGTTGATCTCGCGACGCATCCGTTCCAGCGCCTCGCTGAGCTGGCCGACCTCGTCATCGCCCTGGCGCGGAACCGGCTCATCGGTGTGGCCCTGCGCCAGCCGTTCGGCCGACACGGTCAGCGCCCGCACCGGTCCCACCAGCCGGCGCGAGAACAGCGCTGAGAGCAGCACGGCGATGACCGCGAGGACGATGGCCAGCGGCAGCACCTGGAGGATGAGGATGCGGTGCACCCCGTTGCGGATGCCGTCGCCGAGCGAGGCCACTGCGGGGGCCAGCTCCCGATCGGGCACGACGCTCGCCAGCATCCAGCGCGGCCCGGCCACGGGAGCGGTGAAGAGGTCCTTGGTGACCCCGTGCAGCGAGGCATGCAACAGCTGGGGCCGCTGGGTCAACAGTTCCCTGGTCGCCAGGCCCGGCACCCGCGCCGGGGCACCCTCGTAGCCGTCAGGGAGCGCGAGGTCGGCGCTGGCCGCGGCGCCCGCGCTCAACCACCGACCGGTCGGGCTGAGCAGCAGCCGGTAGGTGTCGGGGAGCGTGGACAGGGGCGCGGGCAGGAGAGCGGTGATCGCCGCGCTGGGCAGCTCAGCGCCGATGTAGTAGTCGTGGGTCGCCAGCCCGGTCCACACGGTCACCGACGTGCCCGTCCCGAACGCGGCAGTGTCGATGTCGCTCCAGGCCGGCCCGGAGGGCGCCTTGGGGGTGAGCGTGAGCCCGCCGCCGCCGAGCCCACCGGGAGCCGTCTGCTGGCCCCGCGGGAAGGCCGACTCGAGCTGGCGGTCGAGTAGGTGGGCGGGGTCGATGCGGTCGGTGGTGACCAGGGCCGCCACCGTCTGCGGGTCGGTGACCGGCACCTCGGTCAGCTCCGACGCGGCGCTGCTGTAGAGCCAGACCGCGCTGAGCTCGGGGTGGTGCTTGAGCACGGCGTCGAGCGCCGCCGCGATCGCCGGACGGTTGGAACCGAGGGCGTCGGCGAGCAACCCGGCCGGCGTCAGCAGACGGCTCGACGAGCCCACCACCGTGGCCGCGGCTGGTGACCCGGCAAGCAGCCGCGCCCCGCCGGGGAGCAGCTCGACGCGCTGGTCGGAGGGCCGGCTGGAGCGCAACAGCGCGTCGACGGTGCTGGCCAGCTGCCCGAGCTCGCCGCCGAGGGCATCGAGCCGCGCCTGGAGGGTGGCGGCGCCGTCGGTGGCGGCGCCGCTCTCGCGCTGCTGTGCCTCGGCGAGGATGGTCCGGTGGGCCTCGTCGACGGTGGCCTGGTTGACCGCGGTGAGGTCAGCTCCGACCAGCCCGGTGAGGGCGGCCAGCGGCAGCAGCGCCACCGCGAGCATGGCGACGAGGATGCGCCGGTTGAGCCGGCGCGATCGCGAACGACGGCCGAGGAAGCCAGACATGGGGCGGGTGGTCAGTATACGGACGCCCTGACGGCGTCCCCGAATAAATCATCCCAACGGGTGATGGCCGGTCGGCGTGTCCACTGTCACAATGCGGCCCCTAGCCGCCGCTATGGGTCGGCGCGTGCATTGGCGGGGTGGAGAGCCCGCCGAGGAGAAGTGGATGAAGTATCGCCGTCTAGGTTTGGCGCTGGTCGTACCAGCGCTCGTGGCCACGGCCTGCGGCAGCGGGGGCTCGACGACGAGCTCCAGCACGGGCGCTGCGCTCGCTGCCAACCAGGTCTTCCGGTTTCCGATCCAGGACGACATCAAGACGCTCGACCCCGGCCACGTCTCGGACGCGGTCTCGATCGCCCCGGTCCAGAACGTCTTCGGCGGCCTCTACCGGTTCGATGACACGCTCAAGGAGGTGCCGTACATCGCCACCGGCATGCCGGACATCTCCT
Source organism: Candidatus Dormiibacterota bacterium (assembly GCA_963850385.1). Classification (GTDB taxonomy): domain Bacteria; phylum Chloroflexota; class Dormibacteria; order Aeolococcales; family Aeolococcaceae; genus Aeolococcus. Next base: position 89,405 of record CAWKKS010000001.1, on the reverse strand, counting down.
CGGACGGCATGACATACACGTTCCACCTGCGGCACGACGCCAAGTTCTCCAACGGCGATGCGGTGACCTCCGCTGACGTCCTCTACAGCTGGAACCGCGCCGCGCGGCTCAACGACTCCTATGGCATCGTCTTCGCGCCCGTGGTCGGCTACTCCGCGGTGGCGCCGACCAGTGGCAACCCGACCGCCACCACCCTCTCCGGGCTCACCGCCCCCGACCAGTACACGGTGAAGGCGCAGCTCAGCTCGGCGGCCGGCTACTGGCTGACCGAGGTGGCGCTCTGGACGATGAGCGTCGTCGACCAGAAGGTCATCCCCAACGACACCGACAAGACCTGGTGGACCAACCCGGCCACCGCGATCGGCACGGGTCCGTTCAAGCTCACCGCCTACGTGCCCAAGGACCACCTCTCCTTCGCCAACGTCCCCAACTGGTGGGGCGGCAGCACCGGGCACCTGACGGACGTCGAGATCACCGTCCTCGCCGACCAGGGCAGCCAGGTGACCAAGTACCAGAACGGCGGCTTCGACAGCGTTGGCCCCGCGGACACCTACCCGCCACTTGACGCGGTCCGCAACTTCCAGGCCAACCCGGCGCTGAAGAGCCAGTTCGTCAACGTCCCCGGTGGGCGCACCACCTGGGTCGGCTTCAACTTCACCACCGGGCCGTTCGCCCCGGCGGGCGGCAACATCGACGACCCCATCGCTCTCGCCGGGCGCCGTGCCTTCAGCGAGGCGATCGACCGCACCGCGCTGGTCAACGTTGCCTGTGGACCGGGCGGCATCACCTGCAAGCCGGCGACCGGCGGCGTGATCAGCAAGGGCCTGCAGAGCTACCTCGGGGACGGCAACGACCCCAACGTCACCTTCGACGCGACCAAGGCCAAGGCGGACCTCCAGACCTGGGATCCCAACGGCACCAAGCGCGTCGGCCTGGTGTACTGGTTCAACACCAGCAGCAGCAACACGGCGATCGCCAGCAACCTGCAGTCGCAGTGGCAGACCAACCTCGGCGTCCACGTCGACACCCAGAGCACGGACTTCCCGACGTTCCTGACCAACCGCCAGGACAAGAAGTACATCCTCTTCCGTGACAGCTGGGGCGCCGACTACGACAACCCGCAGGACTGGTTCGACAACCTCTTCATCTGCTCGCAGGCCGCGGTCGGCCTGGGCAACAACGACGGCATCTGCGACAAGCGCGTCGACCAGCTGGTCAAGAAGGCCGAGGGAGAGACCGGCAGCCAGTCGATCTCCGACTTCCAGGCCGCCAACAAGCAGCTGATCAAGGACTACGCGTACGCCGACCTCGAGTACGGCGCCAACCAGTACTTCATCAAGCCATACGTCCAGGGTGGAGGCGGCAACGCCCTCTACGACAACGCCTGGACCAGCATCAGCATCTCGGCCCACTAGGACCGGGAAACAGTCCCCCAAAAGCGGGGAATCGGCCGAGTATCATCCGGGGAGCCCGCCACAGTGGCGGGCTCCCCCACGATGTCTGTCGTCTCCGCGGCGTGAGGTCCCATGAACAGAGGCACCGCCATCTACGCAGGCAAGCGGCTGCTGCTTGTGCTCGGCACGGCCTTCGTGGTGTCCTCGGTGACCTTCCTGCTGGTCCATTCCCTCGCCGGTAACCCGTTCACGTGCGAGAAGAACCCCGCCGGCTGCAAGGCGAACGCGATCAGGTACGGCCTCAACGCCCCGCTCTGGGAGCAGTACCGCACCTTCATGTGGAACCTGCTCCACGGCGACCTCGGGTTCTCGTATGTCAACCAGGGCGTCAGGGTGATGCCCCTGCTGCTCGGTGAGGCCAAGAACAGCCTCATCCTCGGCTTCTTCGCCATCGTGGTGACCATCGTCGTGGGCCTGATCATCGGTATCGTCGCCGCCGTCAGGCAGAACACCTGGGTGGACTACGCGTTGTCCAGCTTCGTGGTGTTCGGCTACAGCATCCCCAGCTTTGTGCTGGCCACCTTCCTGATCCTGCTGACCGCGCTGCTCCTGCCCAACTGGGCCAACAGCATCGGCTGGGGCGCGGCCGAGCAGATCCCCATCCCCGCCATCGCGCTGGGCCTCCCCTACGCGGCCATCGTGGCCAGGCTGGTGCGCGCCAGCATGCTCGACGTCATCCGCCAGGACTACGTGCGCACCGCCTGGGCGAAGGGGCTCAGCTCGCGGGTGGTGATCGTGCGCCACGCGCTGCGCAACGCGCTCATCCCGGTGGTCACCATCGGCGGCCCGCTGGTCACCGGCATCATCACCGGGTCGGTGGTCATCGAGACCATCTTCGGGGTCCCCGGGCTCGGCAAGGAGTTCGTCAACTCGATCATCGTGCGCGACTACGGCATCGTGGTCGGCCTCTACACCTTCTACGCTGTCCTCGTCGGCCTCGCCAACCTGGGCGTCGACCTCATCTACCCCGTGCTCGACCCGAGGATCCGCTACACATGAGCACCATCACCACCGGGCTCAACATGGGCGGCCCGATCGCCCCACCGGGTGCCCCCGAGGCGATCGACTACTCGGTCGCCCCTGAACAGGTCAGCCTCTGGCAGGACGCCTGGCGCCGATTCCGCAAGAACAAGCTGTCGATGCTTGGCATGGTCGTGTTCGGGGTCATCGTCGCCGGTGCCATCATCAGCATCGTCTGGACGCCCTACTCGCTGTTCCAGCAGGGCCTTGGCGACATCACCGACCCGTTCAGCCGGGCCCATCCCCTGGGCCTCGACGCCAGCGGGCGCGACGAGCTGAGCTTCCTCATGAAGGGCGCCCAGGTGGCCATCGAGGTCGGGGTGCTCACCGCCGTCGTGACCTCGGTCGTCGGCGTCGCCGCCGGCCTGCTGGCCGGGTTCTTCCGGGGGTGGGTGGACACCGTCATCAGCGGCATCACCTACATCGGCTATGGGATCCCCAACCTGCTGATCGCCTTCCTGATCCTGTTCATCACCAACCGGCCCAGCATCGTCAACGTCATCGTGGCCCTGAGCGTCACCAGCTGGATGGACATGGCCCGCCTGGTCCGCGGGCAGACGCTGGCGCTGCGCGAGCGCGAGTTCGTCGAGGCGGCCCGGGCCACCGGCACCAAGAACCTCAAGATCATGACCAGGCACGTGCTGCCCAACGCGCTCGGGCCGATCATCGTGCAGGCGACCTTCCTGATCCCCCAGGCGATCCTCTTCGAGGCCTTCCTCAGCTACCTCGGTTTCGGCCTTCCGTCGCCCGACCCGTCCTGGGGCGCGATGGTGTCGTCGGGGCTCGGCGACCGGTTCCTCGCCTACCACACCATGCTGGTACCGGCGCTGGCCCTCCTGATCACCCTGATGGCCATCAACTTCATCGGCGACGGCCTGCGCGACGCGCTGGACCCGAGGCAGAGGAAATAGTGGCGGCTCTCCTGGAGGTCAAGGGCCTCAAGACCCAGTTCTTCGTGCGTGGTGGCCGGGTCCGCGCGGTCGACGGCATCGACTTCAAGGTCAACCGCGGCGAGACCGTCGGCATCGTCGGCGAGTCCGGCTCCGGCAAGTCGATGACCGCGCTCTCCATCCTGCGGCTGGTCCCCGAGCCGGGCAAGATCGTCGAGGGCAGCATCACCTACGACGGCCGCGACGTCCTGGCGCTCAACGACGACGAGCTGCGCAAGTTCCGTGGCAGCGACGTGGCGATGATCTTCCAGGACCCGATGTCCTCGCTCAACCCGGTGCTCAAGATCGGCTTCCAGATCGAGGAGGCGATGAACGCCCACGATCGCTTCACCAAGGAGCAGGCACAGGCCCGCGTGCCCATGCTCCTGGGCCGGGTGCGCATCCCTGACGCCCAGCGGCGCGCCAAGGAGTTCCCCCACCAGTTCTCCGGTGGCATGCGCCAGCGCGTGATGATCGCCATGGGCCTCTCCAACGAGCCCGGGCTGCTCATCGCTGATGAGCCCACCACCGCGCTCGACGTCACCGTCCAGGCGCAGATCATCGAGCAGCTTCGCGAGCTCAACCGTGAGCTCGGCACCGCGATCGTGCTGATCACCCACAACATGGCGGTGGTGGCCAGCATCTGCACATGGGTGGTGGTCATGTACGCGGGACGGGTGGTCGAGCAGGGACCGACCGAGGAGCTCTTCCGGGCGCCGCAGCACCCCTACACCTGGTCGCTGCTGCGCTCGATCCCGCGCATCGACGAGAAGCTGGGCAGCAAGCTGCTCACCATCACCGGCCTGCCACCGGACCTCACCAACCTGCCTCCCGGGTGCAAGTTCCACCCGCGCTGCCGGTTCACCGTCGATCGGTGCTTCACCGAGGAGCCCGACCTCTTCACCGTCGGCCCGCACCACGAGTCGCGCTGCTGGGTGCAGATGAAAAACGTCGCCGACCCGGACTCCGACCTCCGCGAGGCACCCCTGACGCCGCTCGAAGAGAAGGCCGATGCCCCCAGCGTCTGAAGCGGCCGCGCCCGCTTCCGCCTGGACGGCGGAGGCCGATTCGCTCGTCTCGCTGCGCGACGTGTACAAGACGTTCCCGAGCGGGCGGCAGACGGTGCGCGCCGTCGACGGGGTGACGCTCGACATCCTCCAGGGAGAGACGCTCGGCCTGGTCGGCGAGTCCGGGTGCGGCAAATCCACCCTGGGCCGGGTGGTGACCCAGCTGCAGCCGGCCAGCGCCGGCAGCATCTTCTTCGAGGGCAAGGACCTGGCCGCGCTGCACGGCGAGAGCCTTCGCCAGATGCGCCGCCGCGTGCAGATGATCTTCCAGGACCCGTACGGGTCGCTCAACCCGCGCATGACGGTGGGCAACATCATCGGTGAGCCGCTGGCCAACTTCGGGCTGGCCAAGGGCAAGGAGCGCGACAAGCAGGTGCAGGAGGTCATGCGCATCTGCGGGCTCAACCCCAACTTCAACAACCGCTACCCGCACGAGTTCAGCGGCGGCCAGCGGCAGCGCATCGGCATCGCGCGCTCGTTGATCCTGCGGCCAAGCTTCATCGTCGCGGACGAGCCCATCTCGGCGCTCGACGTGTCGATCCAGGCGCAGATCATCAACCTGCTCGAACAGCTGCAGGACGATTTCAACCTCACCTACCTCTTCATCGCGCACGACCTCTCGGTGGTGCGCCACCTCAGCGACAGGGTCGCGGTCATGTACCTCGGCGTCATCGTCGAGGTGGCCGACAGCGTCGAGCTGTACGACAACCCGCTGCACCCGTACACCACCGCGCTCCTGCAGTCGATCCCGGTGCCCGACCCGGTCGTGGAGCGCGACCGCAAGCCGATCATCCTGCGTGGTGAGATCCCCTCGCCGATCAACCCGCCGAGCGCGTGCCGATTCCACACCCGTTGCCCCATCGCCGAACCGATCTGCTCGGAGGTGCGGCCTGACCTCGTCGACTACGGCAACGGCCATCTCGCCGCGTGCCACTTCGCCGGCAAGCTGCAGGGCTCGCTGGCCGCGCGCGTCGCGGAGGAGAGCACCGAGGCCATCCGCACCGCCATCGCCGGTGACCTCACCGGGGTGGACGGCAACGGGGCCGAGCCCGGCTCCTCGTAGGCCCGTGTCGAGCACGCGGCCGGCGCCGGCATGCCGCTGACGTGAGCGACAGCGATGCGTGACCTGGCCGAGCGGGTGCTCGATGCCGCCCACGCCGCCGGCGCCGGCTACGCCGACTGCCGCGTGGTGGAGCGGGCCACCGAGCTGGTCACCGTCAAGAACGGGCGCGTCAACAACGTCAGCCACCTGGACGACGCCGGCGTCGGCGTGCGCGTTCTTGTGGATGGCGCCTGGGGCTTCTGCGGCACCCAGCGCACCGATGCGGCGGGCCTCGAGGGCGCCGCGCGCCTGGCGGTCAGGATCGCCCGCGCCTCGGCTCGGACGAGCGTGTCCCCGGTCCGGTTGTCTCCGTCACCGGCGGTCACGGCAAGCTACGCCACCCCGATCGAGGTCGACCCCTTCGGGGTTTCGCTCGACCACAAGATCGACCTGCTGCTCGCCGCCGACGCGGCCATGGACGTCCCCGGGGTCACCACCCGACAGGGTTCCCTGGCCGCGCTACGGCACCACCAGCTCTTCGCCAGCAGCGAGGGATCGCTGATCACCCAGACGATCATCGAGACCGGCGGCGGCCTCGACGCCACCGCCACCGGGAGCGGCGAGGTGCAGTCGCGCAGCTTTCCCAACAGCTTCGGGCGGCAGCAGCTCACCGCCGGCTGGGAGGCCGTGGAGGCCATGGACCTGGCCGGCAACGGCCGGCGCCTCGCCGAGGAGGCAGCCGAGCTGCTCAGCGCCGCGCTGTGTCCGGCGGGGACCATGACGGTGATCCTTGACGCCACCCAGGCCGCGCTGCAGGTGCACGAGTTCGTGCGGTCATCCCACCGAGCTCGACCGTGTCCTCGGCTACGAGGCCGCCTTCGCCGGGACGTCGTTCCTGATGCCGGACATGCTCGGCACGTTCCGTTACGGCAGCGAGGCCGTGACCATCAGCGCCGACGCCACCAGCCCCGGTGGCCTGGGCACGTTCGGATACGACGACGAGGGCGTGGCCGCCCAGCGCACCGTGCTCGTCGACCAGGGGCTGTTCACCGGCTACCTGAGCTCGCGCGAGACCGCGTCACAGTTCGGCATGCTCAGCGGGGGCACCGTCCGTGCGGAGAGCTGGAACAGGCTGCCGCTGATCCGCATGACCAACATCAACCTCGAGCCCGGTACCTCCAGCCTCGAGGAGATGATCGCCACCACCGAGTTCGGCGTGTACCTGGAGACCAACCGGTCGTGGAGCATCGACGATCGCCGGCTCAACTTCCAGTTCGGCACCCAGGCGGGCTGGGAGATCCGCGACGGCCGCCGTGTGCGGCTGGTGCGCAACCCGCTGTACAGCGGCAGCACCCCGCAGTTCTGGAGCTCCTGCGACGCGGTCGCCGGACCGGCGGAGTGGCGCATGTACGGCGTGGTCAACTGCGGCAAGGGCGAGCCGCAGCAGGTCATGCATGTCGGCCATGGCGCGGCGCCGTGCCGCTTTCGCAACGTCGCGGTGCGCCCCGCGTGAGCCCCGAGCCGAGGTCCAGCGAGGAGTTGCTCGAGGTGGCCGGCGCCGTGCTGGCTCGCGTCCCCAGCGGCAGCGAAGCGGAGGTGGTCGTCACCGAGACGGCGACATTGCTCACCCGGTTCGCCAATGGCGCCATCCACCAGAACGTCGCCGACCGCGCCCGGCAGGTGCGACTGCGGCTGGTGCGGGATGGACGCTGCGGCGTCGCCCAGACGCAGGTGGCCGGCGACGCCGCTGTGGCCGCCCTGATCGCCACCGCCGAGTCGATCCGCAGCCATTCCCCCCACGGTGACCCGGTGCACCCGATCGCACCCGACGGCGGCCAGGACACCGAGCTCGGCTACAGCGACGCCACCGAGGCGAGCACTCCGGAGGAGCGCGCGGACCTCGTCGCCACCGTGTGCGCCGCGGCCGCGCGGCGCGACCAGCAGGCGTACGGCAGCTGCGAGAGCACCGTCACCGGCGTGGCCATCGCCAGCACCGCGGGGCTGCGGCGCGCCGCCCGTCGCAGCGTTGCCGAGCTGGTCGCGGTCTGCCGCGGCGCAGAGGGCAGCGCGTACGCGGCGCGCTTCGGCTCGGACATCTCTGCGCTCGACGCCGGCTCACTCGCCGACGAGGTGACAGAGCGCTGCGCGCGCAACCAGGGCGCGCAGAGTGTCGACCCCGGCGCCTACGAGGTGGTGCTCTCACCCTACGCGACGGCCGACATGCTCCAGTACCTCGGCCTCATGGGGCTCGGCGGACTTGCCGTCCTCGAGCAGCGCAGCTTCATGCGTTTCGGCGAGCGGCTGATGAGCGAGTCGGTGACCATCACCGACGACGTGCGCCGCCCCGAGCTGGCGCCGTTGCCCTTCGACGGCGAGGGGGCGACGACCCACCCGGTGACCATCGTCGAGCGGGGCACCTGTGCGGCGGTGGTGCACGACTCCGTCACCGCCGCTCGCGCCCAGGTCACCACCACCGGCCACTCCTTCGAGCAGCCCAACAGTGAGGGGGCGCTGCCCCACTATCTCTGCCTGCAGCCTGGCGACGCCGACGAGCAGTCGATGATCGCGTCGTGCCGGCGCGGACTGCTGATCACCAGGTTCTGGTACGTGCGGCCCGTCCACGCGCTGCGCACCATCATCACCGGGATGACCCGCGACGGCACGTTCCTCATCGAGGACGGTCGGTTGGTGCGTCCGGTGCGCGACCTGCGATTCACCCAGAGCATCGTCGACGCGCTCGCCGACGTCCGCTCCATCGGCAGGGAGCGCGTCGCGTCGCGGGGCTACTTCGGCGCGACCCTGGCACCGTGGCTGCACCTCGGCGGTTTCACCTTCAGCTCATGACGCCGGCTCGCCGGTCGCGATGGGCGATCGCGCTCATCCTGCTCGGCGGCGTCATCGTTGCGCGCAACCTCGCGGGCCTCGACAGCGCGCCGCTGGGCGCGTACGTCGACGAGACCTCGATCGGCTACAACGCCTGGGCGATCGCCACCCATGCGGTGGATGAGCACGGCGCCCATCTGCCTCTCTACTTCACCGCGTTTGGCGAGTACAAGAACCCTGTCTACATCTACACGTTGAGCGCGCTGCTGCGTGTGCTGCCGTTGACGGTGACCACCGAGCGACTCCCGGCGGCGATCTTCGGGCTGCTGGTGTGCCTGTTCATCACGCTGATCGCCTGGCGGCGCAGCCGCTCGATGCCGATCACCGTCCTGGCGCTGGCGCTGGTGGGGCTGACCCCCTGGCTGACGGTGGAGAGCCGCGTGGGCTTCGAGGTGATCTCCATGCTCGCCGCGGTGTCCGCCGCGCTGTGGTGCCTGTCGGTGGCCCAGGACGGCGGCAGGCTGGGCTGGTATGCCGCCGCCGGTTGCCTGCTCGGCATCGCGGTCTTCGCGTACAGCGCAGGTCGCGTCGCTGTGCTGTTGTTCGCGATCGCGTTGGCCGTGGCCGAGTGCTGGGGGACGCGCCGCTGGCGACGTGCCTGGCTGGTCGCGCTGCTCCCGGTGGGAGCCGCCTACGCTGTGCTCGCGGCCTGGAACGCGGCCCATCCGGGTGCACTCATCGCCCGCTTCAACATCATCAGCATCGCCGCCGACCATGCCCCGCTGGGCACCGTCGCCGGACGGTTCGCCGGCAACCTGCTCACCTACTTCGGTCCCGACTTCCTCTTCATCGAGGGCGACCACCGCGCCCGTCACGCCACCCAGTTCGGGGGGATGCTCCTGTGGGTGACCTTGCCGCTGATCCTCGCCGGCGTCGTCGCTGCGTGGCGCCGGCGTGACCAGTCGTTCGTGCGCCTGGTGCTCCTCGGCACACTGGTGGCGCCGGTGAGCGCGGCGCTCACCGCGGAGAGCGTGCCGCACGCGCTGCGCTCCGCGACGATGCTGCCCTTCCTGCTGGTGCTCGCGGTCGAGGGGATGATCCTGGTGCGCGAGCTGGCTCCTCCGCGCCTCCGAGTCACCGCGGGCGCGGTCGCCGTGGTCACACTGGCGGCCCAGGGCGTGCTCTTCACCATCGACATGTACGCCACCTGGCCGGCGCGCTCGGCGCTGGACTTCGACGCGGGGGAGATCGACGCCATCACCCGCGCCGTGGCGATGGCGGGCGGCGCACCGGTCCTGCTGTCGACCTCGCTCGACCAACCGTACATCCAGGCTGCGTTCAGCTTCCGTCCCCCACCGCCGCGTGCCTTCACCGCGGACTCCAGCTCCCTGCTGCTCGCGGAGATGGACATGGTGCCGGTTGATCCCGGGGCAGTGCCGCAACGGCCGGGATGGATCGCTGTGCTGAGCAACACCGACCCGACACCGGCAGGCGCACAGCGCCTGTTCGACGAGGTCACCCCGGCCGCCTCTGTGTCGATCGGCGCGGCGCCGGAGCGGTACGAGACGGTCGTCGTCTACCGGCTCCGATGAGTGGCGCGGAAGGGAGGACGCCCTGTCGCAACTCCCCTGTAAAGTGCGCGTCCATGCGCGAGGTGGTGATCGTCGAAGCGGTGCGCACACCGCTCGGCCGGGGCAACCAGAAGAACGGCGACCTGCGTGATGTCCATCCGCTCAAGCTGGCCGCGCACGTCCTGCGCGAGGTGGTGGGACGTCCCGGCGTCGACCCGGCGCTGGTCGACGACGTGGTGATGGGCTGCGTCAGCCAGGTCGGCGAACAGTCCATCAACGTCGCCCGCCAGGCGGTGCTCCTGGCGGGGTTCCCGATCGAGGTGCCGGCGACCACGGTGGACCGGCAATGCGGTTCGTCACAGCAGGCGGTTCACTTCGCCGCCAACCTCATCCAGTCCGGGGTGTGCGACGTCACCATCGCCGCCGGGGTCGAGAGCATGAGCCGCGTACCGATGGGCAGCACCGTGCTCCAGGGACCGGGCACCCCGTTCCCGCCTGAACTGCTCGAGAGGTACGACCTCGTCAACCAGGGCCTCGCAGCGGAGATGCTCGCCGAGCAGTGGGGAATCACCCGCGCCGAGGCCGACGCCTTCGCCACCGAGTTGCACCGCCGTGCTGCGCACGCGCAATCCGCGGGTCATTTCGACCGCGAGATCGCCCCGGTGGTGATCGGCGAGAACGGCGAGAGCGTGGTCGTGTCCCAGGACCAGGGCATCCGCCCCGGCACCACGGTCGACACGTTGACCCAGCTGCAACCATCGTTCCGCCCCGACGGCATCCTCCATGCCGGCAACTCCTCGCAGATCACCGACGGGGCGGCGGCAATCCTGCTGATGTCCGCGGAGAAGGCCGCTGAGCTTGGGCTCACCTGCCGGGCCACGATCCGCGCCCAGGCGGTGGTCGGCGTCGACCCAGTGACCATGCTGACCGGGCCGATCCCGGCGACGCGCAAGGTCCTCGAACGCGCCGGCATGTCCATCGACGACATCGATCTCTTCGAGGTCAACGAGGCCTTTGCGCCGGTCGTGCTCGCTTGGGAGCGGGAGCATCACCCCGACATGACCCGCGTCAACGTCAACGGAGGCGCCATCGCGCTCGGACATCCGCTGGGCGCATCCGGCGCGCGGTTGATGACCACGCTGTTGCACGAGCTGGAGCGGCGTGATGCGCAGACAGGGCTGCAGACGATGTGCTGCGGTGGCGGCCTGGGCACCGCCACGGTCATCGTGCGGGGCGCCTGAGCCGCCACCGCGGCCCGGTCACGCTTCTGTCGCATGGCGGCCGGGCCTCTTTCGGTGCTTGCTATGCTGATCCGGCCTTGCAGACCCCTTCCCCCGGCTCGACGACCCCCATGAAGCGCGTTCTCATCATCGAGGACTACTACGCCCTGGCGGACATCGAGTCGCTCCTCTGCACCATGGAGGGCTACGAGGTGCGCGTCGCCAAGAGCGGCGACGAGGGGCTGACGGTATTCACCGATTTCAAGCCCGACCTCGTGCTCCTCGACCTCATGCTCCCCGGCGAGCTGAGCGGCACCCAGGTCCTCGAGCGGATCCGTGCCGACCACGGTGAGGACGCCAAGGTCCTGGTGGTGAGCGCGCTGGTCAATGCCACCACCACGCCCAAGCTCGAGGCATATGGCAACGTCCAGACGCTGGCCAAGCCCTTCAAGATCAAGGAGCTCGCCTCGCGGATCCAGTCGATGCTCGCGGCCTGAACGCCGCGGAGACCGATGCGCGCTGAGCCGCCGCCGCCCTGGCGTGACGAGCACGAACCGCCGGTTCGACCGGCGCGCCGGATGCCGTCGCAGCGCTGCCCCTATCTCGAGCAGATCCTCCGCGAGCGGGCCGCGTTCGGCCTGCTGACGCGCTACAAGGCCGACTGCCACGTGGATCACCGCACCCATCACTTCACCGGGCGCAAACCGGTGCCTCCGTGCATCAGCGACCCGACGACGTGCCGCTTCTACCGCGAGCAGTGGGCCGAGGAGAGCCACCTCATCGACCGCTACCGGGACTGAGCCGCGGCGACCCCCGCCATCATCGGCTCGGGTGAGCCGGGGCCCTCGCGGGGATTGTCTCCGCTGCCGTAGACGGCGAAGTAGTGCGCCTCCGGGTGGTGCAGGACGATGGCCGCCGTGGACTGCTCCGGCACCAGCTGGAACCCTTCGGTGAGCTCCACGCCAACGAGCTCGGCCGGGACGACGCGGAAGAAGGTGCGGTGATCCTCGAGGTCGGGACACGACGGGTATCCCCAGGAGTAGCGCCGGCCGCGGTCGGGCGGCAGGCCGAGCTCGTCGCGCATCCGCAGGTGCACCCACTCCGCCGTCGCCTCGGCCATCTGCGTGGCGAAGCCGTGCACGCGGAGCATGTCGTCGTACTCGCCGGCGCGCTGCAGCTCGGCACTCAGCTCCGACGCGCCCGGACCGGTGGTCACCAACTGCAGTCCGACAACATCGCGCTCGCCGCCGGCGGCCGCGCTGATCGGGCGCACGTAGTCGGCCAGGCAGAGCCGGTTCTGGGCGCGCTGACGCGGGAAGGCGAAGCGCGCCACCTCGACGGCGTGGTCCTGCGGGTCGTAGATCACCACGGCGTCGCCGTCCGCCAGCGCGGGCCAGTAGCCATACACCGCCTGCAGCCGCAACCAGTCGCCCTGCCGCGCCTCCGCGATGGACCGCGCCAGGCGTGGCTCGAGCTCGTCGGCAAGCAACTGCGCCCACTTCTCGGGATCGTGCACGCCGCGGAACTGCCAGCTCATCTTGAACAGCGAGTTGCGATCGATGCACGGAACGACGGCGTCGAGGTCGATGTCGGCGAGGTGGCGCGCTCCCCAGAACGGGGGCGTCGGCAGAGGCACGTCGGTCCGCGTCGTGCTGCGCTCTGCCACCGGGCCCGCTGACTCGGCGGCGGCCGCGCTGCGCCGCGCGTCGCGCTGGTGGTCGCGCTCGAGCTGCTGCTGCGCCTCCACCCGAGCGCGGTCGATGAGCGCGGCCCGGCGCGGCCCGTCCATCAGCTGCTCGACGGTGTCCAGCCCCTCGAACGCATCCTTGCAGTAGAAGACGCCCGGGTCGAAGGTGCGGCCGTCGTCCAGGGTGAGGATGCGGCGGCCGAAGCCGCGGTTGATCGCGGCGCCGCCGATGATCACCGGCAGGCTGAGCTTGCGTGAGTCGAGCTCGTGCAGGCACAGGGGCATCTGCTTGCTGGTGCTCACCAACAACGCGCTCAGGCCGATGACGTCGGCCTTCTCCTCGACCGCGCGGTCGATGATCGTTGCCAGTGGCACCTGCTTGCCCAGGTCATGGACGGTGTACCCGTTGTTGCTGAGGATGGTGTTGACCAGGTTCTTGCCGATGTCGTGCACGTCGCCGTACACGGTGGCCAGCACCACCGTGCCCTTGGAGGTGCCCTCGACGCGGTCGAGGTAGATCTCGAGCCGGCCGACGGCGCGCTTCATGACCTCGGCGCTCTGCAGCACGAATGGCAGGATCAGCTCGCCGGCGCCGAAGCGGTCGCCGACCTCCTTCATCGCCGGCAGCAGCACCTCGTTGAGCACCTCGACGGGGTCGCGGGCCGCGACGGCGAGGTCGATCTGGTCCTCGATGCCGTCGCGGCGACGCTGGAGGATCTGGGCGTGGATGCGCTCGGCCGGCGCCATCCCCGCGAACGGGTCGACGCTGGAGTTCGCCGGTGCGGTCGCCGCGGCGCCGTCGAAATGACCGATGTAGCGTGCCAGGGCGTCCTCGCGGCGGTTGAAGATGAGGTCCTCGGCAAGCTCGCGTTCGGCAGCACCGATCTCGGCATACGGCGTGATGTGCGCGGGGTTGACGATGGCCGCGTCGAGGCCAGCCTGCACGCAGTGGTAGAGGAAGACGCTGTTCAGCGTCGGCCGGCTGGCCGGCGAGAGCCCGAAGGAGACGTTGGACACGCCCAGCACGGTCAGCACGCCGGGCAGCGACGCCTTGATGCCGCGGATGCCCTCGATCGTCTGGTGCGCCGAGTTGATGTACTCCTTCTCGCCGGTGGCCAGGGTGAAGGTCAGCGCATCGAAGAGGATCTGGTGCGGTGCCAGGCCGAACTCGTCGCAGGCGATATCGCGGATCCGCGTGGCCACCGCGAGCTTGCGGTCAGCGGTGTTGGCCATGCCCTGCTCGTCGATGGTCAGCGCCACCACGCAACTCCCGTGGTCACGTACCAGCGGCAGGACAGCCTCACACCGGGTGCGACCGTTCTCGAGGTTGACGCTGTTGACCACCGCACGTCCGGGGTAGGCCTCCAGGGCGGCGCGGATGACCTCGGCGTCGGTGCTGTCGATGATCAGCGGCGCATCAACGGACATCTCGAGGCCGCGCACCACCGCTCGCATCTGCTCGGCCTCGTCGTTGCGCTCGGTGACGGCGACGCAGACGTCGAGCGCGTGGGCGCCGCCCTCGGCCTGGCCGCGCCCGACCGCGACGATGTCGTCGTACTCCTCGGCGAGGAGCATCCGCTTGACCGCGCGTGAGCCCTGCGCGTTGACGCGCTCTCCGATGAGCAGCGGGGCCGGCACCTGGCGCAGCTCGACATCACTCATCGCGCTGGCCAGGCGGGGGACGCCGTCGCCGCTCCGTGCCGGGGCGGGCAGGTCGCCGACACGCCGCACCAGCTCCGCGATGTGCTCGGGCGTGGTGCCGCAGCACCCGCCGACGGCGGCGACGGCGTTGCGGCGCACGAACTCCTCGAGCTGAACGCCCATCTCCTCGGCGCCGAGCGGGAAATGGGCACGTCCCGCGACATTCGAGGGGATCCCCGCGTTGGGGATGCAGGCGATCGGCACCGGGCTGCGCTCGGCGAGCACGCGGATGGCGTCGCGCATGTGCTCGGGTCCCGTCGAGCAGTTGAGGCCGATGACGTCGACGCCGAGCGACGCGAGGATGGCGACCACCGCGCCCGGTTGGGTGCCGAGCAGCATGGTGCCGCTGGTGTCGAGCAGGCTGACGGACGCGTGCACCGGCACCGTGACCCCGGTGCGCGACATCGCCTGGCGGGCCCCGAAGATGGCGGCCCGAACCTCGAGGATGTCCTGCGCGGTCTCGATGATGAGCAGGTCGCTGCCACCCTCGAGCAGGCCCTGCGCCTGCTCCGCGAAGGCCTCCACCAGCTCCGCGAAGGTGATCCTCGACAGCGCCGGGTCGCTGGACGACGGCAGGAAGCCGGTGGGCCCCATGCTCCCGGCGACGAACCTCGGCTGCGTCGCGGTGGCGTGCTCGTCGCACAGGCGGCGGGCCAGTGCCGCCGCGCGCCGGTTCAGCTCGAGCGTGTGCTCGGCCTGCCCCCATTCACCGAGCCGCAGCCGGGTGGCCTGGAAGGTGGCGGTCTCGACCACGTCGCAGCCCACCTCGAGAAAGGAGCGGTGCACCCGTTCGACGAGGTGCGGCGCGTGCAGGACCAGGCCATCCATCCATCCCTCGAGCGCGGCGCCACCGAAATCCGCGGCGGAGGGTTCGAGGGCCTGCAGGCCCGTGCCCATGGCGCCGTCGAAAACGAGGACGCGACGGCTGAGCGCTTCGAGAAAGGAGGGAACTTCGCCTCCTGGTCGCTGGGACATTCCCTCTCCTGTGACTTCACGTGATTCTACCGATGAGATCGCCTCGCCCGGCCCGCCGCCGTCGACATGGCCGTGCTACCCTCGGACGGCACTGCACGGAGCTGCTCGCTCCCCTCACAGGAGACCCTCTTGGCCCGACGTCCACCTCGTCCCGGCGGCGCACGCCGCCGCGGCCCCGCGCGCCGGCGCGACCCCGCTGCCGCCGCAGAGGCCGCAGAGGCGAAGGAGGAGACGATCGAGATGGATGCCACCGTCGTCGAGCCGCTTCCCAACGCGATGTTCAAGGTGAAGCTGCTGACCGGGCAGGAGGTGCTCGCCTACACCGCCGGCAAGATGCGCAAGTTCTACATCCGCATCCTGATCGGCGACAAGGTTCGCGTCGAGCTGAGCCCCTACGACCTGACGCGCGGACGGATCACGTTCCGCTACAAGTGAGGCCGTCATCGCGGTCTATGTCATCGCGATCGTCCTCGTGGTGCTGGTGCTGATCGGCGCCTATCGCGCTCTCGGCGGGGCCGCCACCAGGCCGGCGGATTCAGCGCAGATCCTTGCCTCACTGCACCGCCGTCTCGCCGCCTCCGTCGACGCACTGCACCAGGAGCTGCAGGCAGGCCCGGCCGCGGGACACTCCGGGGCTGTCGAGGGGCGCAAGCTGGCCGCCGCAGCGCAGCAGGCGCTCGATCGGATCGAGCCCGCCGAGTTGGATCGCCTGCTGGTCGCGGACGCGCGCGCCCTGCTGGCAGCCGCGGCAGAGGATCTCTCGTGGGCGTGGCGGCTGCTCCAGTCAGATGCGGCCAGCGTGGCGCTCGCCGGCGCCGCCGCCGTCCTCGCCGACCACGCGGCCGAGTGTTGCGCGCAGGCTCAGCCGCTACTCCTCTCCAGCGGCGGTGGCGAACCAGGCGACCGTTCGTGAGGTGCCCTCTTCGAGCGGCACCGCCGGGCTCCATCCCAATGCCTCCGCAGCGCGGCTGACGTCGACGCAGGAGACGCGCTGCTCACCCGGCTTTGCCAGACCGTGCTCCGCTGGGCGCTCAACGCCGGCCGCGCGCGCCAGCATCGCGTACAGCTCGCTCACCGAGCAGGCGCGCCCGGTGCCGATGTTGTACGCCCCCAGCGCGGCCGTCTGCGCGGCGCGCAGGTTGGCCGCGACCACGTCATCGACGTACACGTAGTCGCGGGTCTGACTGCCGTCGCCGTTGATCACCGCCGGCTGACCCGCCAGCAGCCGCTGCGCGAAGATCGCCACCACTCCCGCCTCGCCGTGCGGATCCTGCCGCGGACCGTAGACGTTGGCGTAGCGCAGCGCGATGAACTCGAGGCCATGAACCTGGTGGAAGACGTCGCCATAGCTCTCCGCGGCCAGCTTGGCCGCACCGTACGCGGAGGCGGGACGGCAGGGGTGCGACTCGGGGGTCGGCAGGACGTCGGTGTCGCCGTACAGAGCGCCGCCGCTGCTGGCGAAGACCACGCGCCGCACGCCCGCGCGAACACACGCCTCCAGCAGGTTGATGGTGCCGAGCACATTGGTGCGCGCGTCGAACACAGGGTCGACGACCGACTGGCGCACATCGATCTGCGCGGCAAGGTGGAACACCACCTCCGGGGCGATCAACGCCACCAGCGCTGCCAGTCGCTCGTCGCCGATGTCCAGCTGGTGGAAGTCGGCGGTGGCCGGCACGTTGTGGCGCCGGCCACGGGAGAGGTCGTCGACCACTGCCACCTCCGCGCCGGCCTCGACCAGCGCGCCGGCGAGGGTGGAGCCGATGAAGCCGGCCCCCCCGGTGACCAGCGCCCTCACGTTGTTGCGCCCGAGATCGACTGGTCGGCGGCGCGGGGCACGCGCACGTGCAGCACCGCGAAGACGATCGCACCGATGGCGACGACACTGCCGTAGCTGATGCTGCGGTCAAGCAGCGCGATCGAGAGGGCAGCCTCACGGCCGATGCCGCCGACGCTGATGAGCACCCCGACCATGCCCGCCTCCACCAGCCCGAGGCCGCCGGGCAGGAAGGGGACGGTGGTCAGCAGCGCCGCCACCAGCGCGATCAGCAGCAGCTGGGCGGCACCGAGGGACGAGCCGTCGCCCAGCGCGTACACCACCAGCGCAAGCCGGCCACTCTCCATCGCCCAGACTGCGGCGGTGAGCGCCACCAGTGTCGGCAGGTGCCGGAATGAGTTGACCGTGCCGGCCCTGAAGCTCTCGTACTGGTGGAAGATGGCTTCGGGGAGCAGGCGCAGCAGGCGCCGGCCGCGACCGGCGCGCATCACCAGGATGACCGCGACACCCGCGGCGCAGACCACCACCCCGGCGACCAGGTAGGGGATGAGCACGGCCGGGGCGCGGTCGTGGAAGACGATCGCCCCGGCGGCCAGCAGCAGGATCATGAGCACGACGAGGTCGAGCAGGCGCTCGGCGATGATCGTGCCCAGGGCCGTCGAGGCGCGCACCCGCTGGCGGATCCGCGCCAGGTAGGCGCGGTAGATGTCGCCCATCTTGGCCGGAACCACGCAGTTGACGAAGAACGACACCATCAGGATGGGCAGCAGCGGCAGCGGGGCGCGGTCCTCCCCGGCGTTGCGCAGCAGCAGCCGCCAGCGCCAGGTCCGCACCAGGAAGGACGAGTAATACACCGCCAGCGCGGCCAGGTAGAGGCCGACGTTGGCGTGCCGGATGCGTGTCCACGCGTCCGACCAGTTGATCGGGGCGCGCCACACCGCCACGATGACGATGATCGCCACCGCTGCGAGTGAGATGAGGGTACGGCGGTTGAGGAGACGGGACGGCGGCGTGATCATGCCGACGTCGCTCGCCGGATCCGTCACCGCGGAGCTGGGCGACACAGGTGACAACGGTACCATCGAGTCTCCCGCAGGAAGGGCTTTGGTCTGCTCAGGGCGTGCGCCGCCGTCCCATCCGGCTCATCAGTGGACGGCGCTGCTCGGGTGTGGACAGCTCGTCGAGGTGGCGCTCGCGTTCGGCGAGCACGCGCGTCACCGTGTCGATGCGCTCTCCGTCGCCGCGCTCCGACAGTGGTCGGCTGTCCCACTGTCGCACGTGGAAGACCGCCTTCAGCGCGGAGTAGGGGATGGCCAGCGTCATCAGGTCGACCCCGCCGGGGGTGACCACCCGCCAGATGCCGCCGTGCCGGCCGAGCAGCGCATCCGGGGCGATCGACGCGCGCACCACCTGCCCGTCCATGAAATGGAAGGCCGCCCTGTCCCAGCCCATCACCACGTCGTCGGCCGGACGCGGTTCGGGCGTCCCCACCACGATCTGGGTGATGGCGGTCAGCGGCAGGATGGCACGCTGGTTGTTCGGCTCGACGCCCCTGACCTCGGCCTCGATCACCGGCATCTCGAAAGTGAGCTCGGGGATCTCGGCGTGAAGCACCTCGCCGTCGACAAAGCTGATCACCACCGCGGGCATGCCTGCAGGGTAAGCCAGCACGATGCGCTGCCGCGCTCCTATCGTCACTGAACGGTCACCGAGGGGGGTGTGAAGCGGGACGTACGATGACTGGGAGCTTGGTCATGCGCATCTTCCCAGTCGTTCCGGTCCCGACGGTGACGCATTGCCGCCGACGCCGAGATTCCCATCACTGGGCGGGGACGGTCGTTGCGGCTGCGGCTCTTTCGTGCGCCGCCACCCTGCTGCTCGCCGGCGCAGCGACGCGGGCCGCCGCGCCGGGCGCACCCCCCACGCCGCCGCACGGTCCGACCCCCACCGACGCAGCGGTCCACGCGGCCAGTGCCACCGAAGCTCCATCCCCGACCCCGCCGGAATCGCTGCAGCCCCTCCCGGTCGTGACCCTGCTGCCGCCACCCCGGCCGCCCACCGCCACGCTCCCCCCGCTGGCCCTCCCCGCACCGCTGCCGGCCCCCGGGGCAGTTGAGGGCCTCCACGTGCCCGGCCCGGTCGACCTCCCACCGGTGGCGGTGCTCCCCGCCCCCGCCGCAAAGGCCAACGGCACCGGGTGGCCGGGGCTCCCCCTCGGCCTGCTGGCCGCGTGTGCCGCGACCCTGCTGATCGCCACCGGGCTGACCGCGCGGCGAAGGCTGTAGTGCGCGGGCTGCGCGTCCCCGGGGTGTGGATGCGCCTCAACTTCTCGGTGAAGTTCGCGGCGATCATCGCCCTCACCAGCGTGCTCATCGCGGTGATCCCGCTGACGCTGGCCGGCAACGAGAACCGCAACCAGGCCATGCGGCGCGCCACCGACAAGGCTGGCATCGTCGTCAACCTGCTCGCCGGCCAGCAGCGATCCCTGGCGTCGTTCGCTTCGGGCATGGCCGAGGAGTTGGCAGCGCCGCTGAGCAATCGTGATGCGGTCACCGTGCTCGACACGTTGCGGCGGTACTCGCAGGTCAACACACCGTCCGACGTCGTCGGCACCAGGGGGCCGCTCGCCACCGCCGCGGTGCGTGCCGGGCAGCAGGTCCCGCCCGACGCGTCGCTGGTGCGCTCGCTGACCGCCTCGCTCGCCGCCGGGCAGTCCGTGGTGTCGGGCCAGGATCACACCCCCTGGCTGCTCGCCTCCGCGACCGTGAGCGGCACCGGCCAGGGCGTCTTCATCGCCAGGCCCATCGACGCGCCGCTGATCAGCGCGCTCGACGGCACCATCACCACCTCCGCGGACCCGGCCGGCATCGCCGTGGTGAGCGGCGGGATGGTGGCGTCGGCAGGGGGCAGCGTCGTCGATCGGCCGGTGACCCAAGGCAGCGTCATCGATAGGGGCGTGGGTCCGGCCCTGGTGCCGGGGGCCCCCGCCCAGGTGGTCGAGGTCGGTGGCCGCGCGGTGGGCGTGGATGCGCGGCCCCTTGGGGCAGGCTTCTCCGTCCTGGTGAGCACACCGGTGAGCGAGGTGACCGCGCTGTGGCAACCGATCGCCATCCTCCTCGGGTTGATCGTCATCGCCATGTTCTTCATCGTGGTGGTGGTGCAGACCGACCTGCAGCGACCGCTGCGCCGGCTCGACCGCGCCGTCGCGGCACTGGCGCGAGACCAGTACGACGTCCCGGTTCCGCGCATCGCCAACGAGGAGATCGGCCGGCTCGCCTCCAGCTTCGAGGAGATGCGCCGCCAACTGCGCGCCACCGTCACCAGCGCTCGAGCCCGAGCGACGATCGCCACGCAGCTCAACTCACCGCAGCCGCTGGAGACGGCGCTGACCGAGGTCTGTGTGCAGCTGCGCGAGGCCACCGTCGCCGATGCCGCCTTCATCCTCGTCAACGGGTCGGAGATGACCGACAGCTTCGCCGTCACCGAGGGGACGGTGATGGAGGCCGACATCGCCAGCCTGCTCGACGGCGAGGGCCCGATCGGCACCGCGTACCGGGTGGCGGGCGGCGATGCAGTGGTGGCGGGGGCCACCGTGGAGAGCCCGGAGGCGGCGTCGGGGTTGCGTGAGTTCTGCGCTGTTCCCCTGCGCATGGGACGCAACGTGCTCGGCGTGCTCGGCATCGCGCGGGTGAGCGGTGCCTTCACCAGCACCGACGCGGCACTGGCGGCCAGCTCGGCGGAACAGGTGGCCCTGTCGCTCGAGCGCTACCGGTTCATCGCCATGATGCAGCGCCAGGCCACCACCGACGACCTGACCGGTCTCTACAACCACCGCTTCCTGATCGACTACCTCGGACAGCAGGTGGCATTGGCCGAGCGCCTCAACACGCCGCTGGCGATCCTGGTCATCGACCTCGACCACTTCAAGCTGGTCAACGACACCTACGGCCACCCCGTCGGCGACGCGGTGCTCAGCGAGTTCGCGCGCACGCTGGTGCACAGCATCCGCCGCGCCGACCTGGCGGCAAGGTATGGGGGCGAGGAGTTCATCGTGGTGATGGCCAACACCGCCGCTGCCGACGCGGTCCACGTGGCCGAGAAGATCCGTGCCGCCGCGGCAGCGCTGCGGGTGCCCATCGACGGGGGTCGCAACCATGTCGGCATCTCGGTGAGCATCGGGGGCGCCGCGTACCCTGAGGACACCACCACGGCCGCCGAGCTGCTGGCGACCGCTGACGCCGCCCTCTACGATGCCAAGCACGGCGGTCGCAACCGCGTGTGCATGGCCGGCGAGGCCAATCGAGCGGAGGGCCCCAGCAATGTCACCAGCGTCATCCGTCCCCGTCGAGCTGCGCAGTGACACCTTCACAA
Organism: Candidatus Dormiibacterota bacterium; assembly: GCA_963850385.1. Taxonomy (GTDB): domain Bacteria; phylum Chloroflexota; class Dormibacteria; order Aeolococcales; family Aeolococcaceae; genus Aeolococcus. Next base: position 67,768 of record CAWKKS010000001.1, on the reverse strand, counting down.
GTCCCGACGCGCAGATGCGCGCGGTGATGGCGCACGCGGAGGTCGGGGACGACGTGTGGGGTGAGGACCCGACGGTGCACCGGCTCGAGGATGAGATGGCCGCCCGCCTGGGCAAGGAGGCGGCGGTGTTCGTGCCCAGCGGGACCATGGGCAACCTTGCGTCCCTGGCAGCGCAGGCGCGACCCGGCGACGAGGTGATCGTCGATGCCGAGTCGCACGTGGTTCTCAACGAGGCCGGCGGGGCGGGCGCCGTGGTCGGGGTCATGCTGCACACGCTGGACGTCCGCGCCGGTGTGCCCACCGCCGCCGAGGTGGGCGCCGCGGTTCGCACGCCCGACATCCACCACCCGGTGTCCCGACTGCTCTGGCTCGAGAACACCCACGGTGGCCGCGGCGGCATGGCCATCGATGCCACCCGCGTCGCTGCCGCGGCCGGGGCCGCGCATGGCGCAGGCCTTCGCGTCCACTGCGACGGGGCCCGCCTCTTCAACGCCGCCGTCGCGCTCCGCGTCGAGGCTGCCGACCTGGTGAGGCCGTGCGACACCGTGTCGGTGTGCCTCAGCAAGGGTCTCGGAGCTCCCGTCGGATCGGTCGTCGCCGGTGACGCGGCGTGCATCACCGAGGTGCGGCTGTGGCGCAAACGGCTCGGTGGCGGCATGCGTCAAGCGGGAGTCCTGGCGGCCGCCGGCCTCCACGCCCTGCGCCACAACGTCGATCGCCTCGCCGACGACCACGCCAACGCGGCCCTGCTCGCCGCCGCCCTCCGCGGGACGCCCGGGGTCACCGTGGTGGAGGTCGAGGTGCCGACCAACATGGTTTTTGTCGACACCACGGGCCCGGCCCAGGACGTGGTCGACGCCGCGGCGAGGCAGGGTGTGCTGGTTCACGCGGTGAGTGAGCGCAGGCTGCGCCTGGTCACCCATCGCGATGTCGACCGCCGGGCAACGATGCGCGCCGCCGACGTGCTCGCGGCAGTGCTCGGCGGCGCGGTGGCGACCGCGCACTGAACGCCCCCGGACACAGAAGAAGGGCCCCGCCGCGTTGGCGGGGCCCTTCGTTGTCCAGGTGGGTCGGTCAGCTGGCGGCGGGGGTCGCCGGGGTCGAGGCCGCGGCTGGGGCGGACGAGCTGGCGCCTGCGCTGCTCGTGCCGCGACGGGCGCCGACGCGCCCTGTCGACCGCTTGACTGTGGACTTGCGAGCGCCGGTGCGCTTGGCCGCCGGCTTGCGCGCGGTGGCGCGCTTGGCGGTGGTGCGCTTGGCGGTGGTGCGCTTGGCGGTGGTGCGCTTCGCAGTGGCGCGCTTCGCGGTGGCGCGCTTCGCGGTCGTCTTGCGCGCGGTGGCGCGCTTGGCGACGGTCTTGCGAGCGGTGCCGCGACGTGCCGTGGACTTACGGGCCCCGGTGCGCTTGGCGGTTGCCTTGCGAGTGGCGGTGCGCTTGGCCGTGGTGGCGCGCTTGGCGGCCGACTTGCGGGCGCCGGTGGCGCGACGCGCGGTGGTCCGTTTGGCCGACGTCGCCTTGCGCGTCGCGGTGCGCTTCGCGGTCGTGGCCTTGCGGGTGGTGGCGCGCTTGGCGCCTGCGGCGCGGCGCTTGGCCGTCCGCTTGACGGCACCGGCACGACGTGTGGTGGTGCGCTTCGCCGACGCAGCCTTGCGGGTGGTGCGGCGCTTGGCGGTGCCGGCACGCTTGGCGGTGCCGCCGACGACGCGACGGGCAGCCTTGCGGATCTCGCCCTCGAGACGGGTGACGCTCTTCTCGAGCCCGGCGAGTCGCTTCTCGAGCTCGTTGACGGGCAGCGCCTTGACGAGTCCCTGCACCGCTTTCAGCAGGTCGCCACCGCCGCTGTTGGCACGACGACTCACGCGTTTGACGGTGCGGCTGACAGCTCTGTCAATGCCGCTTCTCCTGCGACTGGTCCTGGCCATGTATACGGGCCTCCTTGGTGATGACCGCTTCGCTGTGGATCATCACGACGGCTGTTTGTGACAGGAGGTGGTCAAAACCCCCCGCCGGGTCGTGCATAGCATGGTGCCTATACACACACTTGTCAACGTGGGGGGTGTGTTCGTGACACGGCTGTCGACGAAGCTGCATGTTCAGGTGATGCGCACAGCAGTCGCGGGTGGCCGTCAGGACCGCGCACAACCAGCGCACATCACGAGGCGACGGAGGTGCGTCAGCGCCGCACAGCTCGAGCATGGGTGCGGCGGCCGCGCGCAGACCACGACAGCACACGGATGACCTCCCCGGGCGATAAGGTGTCGGCATGACCCACACCGTGCAGGGCAGCGCCACCCTGGCGATCGCCCAGCACCATTTCGACACCGCCGCTCAGCAGTTGGGCCTCGATCCCTCCACCATCGCCCTGCTGCGAAACATCAAGCGAGAGCTGGTGGTTCATTTCCCGGTGGAGATGGATGACGGCAGCTTCACCGTGTACACGGGGTTCCGCGTCCAGCACAACATCGCCCGTGGCCCGGCCAAGGGAGGTCTGCGCTACCACCCCGCGATCACCCTCGCCGACGCGCGCGCGCTGGCCATGTTCATGACCTGGAAGGCCGCCATCGTCGGGTTGCCGTTCGGGGGGGCCAAGGGCGGGGTGATCGTCGACCCCAAGGCGCTGAGCCGCGCCGAGCTCGAACGACTGACCCGCCGCTTCACCACTGAGATGTCGCTGCTGCTCGGACCCGACAGCGACATCCCCGCGCCCGACATCGGCACCGGCCCGCAGGAGATGGCGTGGATCATGGACACGCTGTCCATGCACGCCGGCTACTCCGTGCCGGCGTCGGTCACCGGCAAGCCGACGGTGATCGGCGGATCGGAGGGGCGCCATGCAGCCACCGGGCGCGGCATCGCAACCGTGGCGGTGCAGGCGCTGAGTGATGCGGGCATCGAGCCGGCCGGTGCCACCGTGGCCATCCAGGGCTACGGACAGGTGGGCTCCAACACCGCCCACCTGCTGGCCGCGGCCGGGCTGCGCGTGGTCGCCGTGTCGGACAGCCACGGCGGCGTCCACCGCGAGGTGGGTCTCGACGTCGACGCGCTCAGCGCGCTCAAGCAGGAGGGGGGCGCCATGTGTGACTACGGGGGCGCCGACACCATCACCAACGACGAGCTGCTCACCCTCGGTGTCGACCTGCTGGTGCCCTGCGCCCTGGAGGCCCAGGTCACACGCGACAACGCGTCGCAGGTGCGCGCTCGCGTGATCGCCGAGGGGGCCAACGCGGCCGTCGATCCCGAGGCCGACGCCGTGCTCGCCGAGCGGGGGGTGGTCATCGTCCCCGACATCCTCGCCAACGCCGGCGGCGTCGTCGTCTCCTACTTCGAGTGGCGCCAGGACCTGCAGGCGTTCTTCTGGGCGCCGGGGGAGGTGAACGCCAGGCTGCGCGAGGTGATGGTGCGCAGCTATGACGCTGTTCGAGCCAAGGCGCAGGCGGAGCGGATCTCACTGCGCGAGGCGGCGTATCACCTCGCCGTCGCCAGCGTGGCCGAGGCGACCGAGGTGCGCGGCGTCTATCCCTGAGAGGCGCGCTGCGCCGGCACACCGGCTCCGTGCCCGCTCGGACCCCTCAGCTACCATCGGTGCGCTGAGCAGGGAGGTTCTCCGGACGTGGCCCAGGGCAGGCGCATCCTCATCACCGGTGTCTCACGCTTCTGGGGCGCCGAGCTGGCTCGCCGTCTCGAGGCCGACCGCGGCGTCGAGCAGATCGTCGCCGTCGACACCGAGGGACCGATCCGTCAGCTGGCGCGCACCGACTTTGTTCGTGCCGACATCAGGCACAGCCTCGTCGGCAAGCTGATCCGCGGGCTCGGCATCGACACGGTCGTGCACGCGGGCCTCATCGTCGATCCCCAGCAGGCCGGGGCGCGCACGGTGCACGAGATCAACGTGATCGGAACCATGAACCTGATCGCCGCGTGCAGCGGTCCCGACAGCCCGGTGCGCCGCCTGGTGGTGAAGTCGAGCACGGCCGTGTACGGCAGCGAGCCGGGTGACCCGTCCTTCTGGACCGAGGAGATGAGCCGTCGCGGCGCTGCCCGGGACGGCTTCACACGCGACCTCGATGAGGTCGAGTCGTATGTGCGCGACTACGAGGTGCGTCATCCTGATGTCGCGGTGACGCTGTTGCGTTTCGGCAATGTCCTCGGGGACGTGCTCGACTCGCCGTTCGCGCGGCTCTTCGACCGCGCCCTGATCCCCACCGTCTTCGGGTTCGACCCCCGGCTGCAGTTCCTCGACGAGGATGACGCCGTCGCCGCCCTGGCCCACGCCGCGCTGGCCGGGTCGCGCGGCACCTTCAACGTTGCCGGCTCGGGGGTGGTGGTGCTGAGCCAGGCGATCGCTCTTCTCGGCAGGATCAACGCGCCGGTGCTCCCGTTCGTCGGCGGCACGCTCACCCTCCGCCTGCTCGAGCGGCTCGGCCTCGTCGACTTCCCAGCGGAGTTCGTGCGGCTGCTCCAGTACGGGCGTGTGGTCGACACCACGAGGCTGCACGACGAGCTCGGGTTCCACCCGCAGCGCACCACCATGCAGACGGTCGCCGAACACGGCCGGCAGCGTCGCGCTCGCGGTGTCCTCGATGCCGACGCGCCGTACCGGTACGAGGCCGAGCTCGAGGAGTTCCTGCGCAGTCGCGGGCAGCGTGAGCACCCGCCGGCGCGGCGACGCAGCCGGCCCGGACCAGGCGCGTCGCCGCGCCCGGCCGCTCGTCGCCCCCCGACGCGGCGGCGGCGCTCCTCCGCTGCGGGTGCGGACCCAACGGCGTGACTCGAGCGGCAACGGTTCGGCCCGGTGGCCGGCGGACCCCAGCCAATGGCCGCTCCGCGCACCGGGCGAGCGAGCTTGCGACCGTCGCCCACGCACCCCGCCGTCCACCCGTGGTGGCGCCGTCGCCGCCACGATGGTTGACGCGCCCGAACCGTCCCTCACTGCCATCCCTGGCCGGGTTGAGCGCGCTGCTGCCACTGGACCGCGTCGCCGCGCTGCGGCGTGACCTGCCGGCGACAGCCATGGCAGCCACGGGCATGCTGGCGCTGCGACTGCGCGAGCTCACCGGACGTGACCTCGTCGACCTCGAGTCGCTCCAGGAGCTGATCAGCGTGTCCTACCGGCTCGCCGCCATCCGCGAGCGGCATGCCGACGGCGAGTACGACATCGATGACTTCGGGTTCGACCGCGAGTGGACCGAGGCGCTGATGCCGATCTTCCGGGTCATCGCCAGGCGGTACTGGCGTGTCGAGGTCGACGGCGTCGACAACATCCCGCGCAGCGGTGGGGCGCTGCTGGTCTCCAACCATGCCGGGGTGCTGCCCTGGGATGGGGCGATGATCAAGGTGGCGGTGTTCGACGCCGTCGACCGCCACGCCCGCGCGCTGATCGCCACCTGGTTCGGGGAGCTCCCGGTGGCGTCGTGGTTCCTGCGCCGCACCGGGCAGACGCTCGGTCACCCCGATGACACCCTGCGACTGCTGCGCGGCGGAGAGATGGTGCTGGTGTTCCCCGAGGGCGTTCGTGGCACCGGCAAGCCGTGGAGCGAACGCTACCGGCTGCGTCGCTTCGGCCGCGGCGGCTTCGTCGACGTCGCCATGCGGGCCGGCGTTCCCATCGTGCCCGTGTCGGTGGTGGGCTCCGAGGAGACCTACCCCATGCTCGCCGACATCCGCTCCATCGCCCAGCTGCTGGGCATGCCCTACTTCCCGGTCACCCCGACATGGCCGGCGCTGGGTCCTCTGGGCCTGCTGCCGCTGCCCAGCAAGTGGCTGATCACCTTCCATCCAGCCGAGGACGTGGCCATCGGGGGGACAGCCGGCGAGCCGGGCGCTGTGATGGAGATCGCCAACTCGGTGCGCAGCACCATCCAGGCGGGCGTGGTGGAGAACCTCAAACGGCGCCAGCGCGTCTTCCGCGGCTGAGACTGCCCCCGGCCCGGGTCGCGCGGAGCAGTACCGCGACACCACATGTAGCGGCCACGACACCCCGGACACACAAGATGCTGCGCTCCAGCCAGTCGGTCGGTTCCCTGGCTTTGCTACACTGCCTTGATGGTGGGGTCGTCGCAGCCCGCTCCGTTCACAGCCCAGCCAGCACCGTGCCGCGCTGGGTTTTTCTGTCTTTGCAACGTCGTATCTCGGAGGCCACATGGAGATCGAGCTCGGTAGGGGAAAGATGGCGCGCCGCGCCTACGGATTCGACGAGGTGGCGCTGGTGCCCGGGCGGGTGACCATCAACCCGGACGAGATCGATGTCAGCTTCGCGCTCAATGGCTCGAGCCTGCAGATCCCCTTCCTGGCTGCTGCCATGGACGGCGTGGTGGACGTGCCGTTCGCCCAGGAGATGGGCCGCCTCGGTGGTCTCGCCGTCCTCAACCTCGACGGCGTGCAGACACGTTACGAGGATCCCAGCGACGTTCTCAACGACATCGCGCAGGCCACCCCGCAGGACATCAACGTCCTCATCCAGAAGATCTACACCGCGCCGGTGCAGGACGGCCTGATCGGCCAGCGCATCGAGGAGATCAAGGCGGCCGGGGTGCCCTGCGGCGTCTCCACCACGCCGGCAGGCGCTGAGCGCCGCGCGCCGATCGTCCAGGAGGCGGGCGCCGACGTGCTGGTGGTGCAGGGCACCGTGCTCACCGCGCGGCACGTCAGCAAGAGCTACAAGCACCTCAACTTCAAGGACCTCACCGCGTCGGTCGGCATGCCGGTCATCGTCGGCAACTGCGTCGACTACGCCACCGCGCTGGAGCTGATGGACACCGGCGTGAGGGGACTCCTCGTCGGTGTCGGCCCGGGCGCCGCCTGCACCAGCCGCGCCGTGCTCGGCGTCGGTGTGCCGCAGGTCACCGCGACCGCGGACTGCGCCGCGGCACGCGACGACCACCTTCGGCGCAGCGGCGAGCGCGTGGCGATCATCACCGACGGTGGCATGCGCCTCGGCGGCGACGTCGCCAAGGCCTTCGCGAGCGGCGCCGACGCGGTCATGATCGGCTCGGTGTTCGCAGCCGCCAGCGAGGCCGCCGGTGGAGGCAACCACTGGGGGATGGCAACCCCCGACGCCAACCTGCCGCGCGGCACGCGCATCCGCACCGGCGTCAAGGGCACGCTGGCCGAGATCCTCTTCGGTCCCGCCCACGTCGACGACGGCAGCATGAACCTGGTCGGCGCGCTGAAGACGTCGATGGGCATGTGCGGCGCGCGCACCATCCAGGACTTCCAGCGCACCGAGATGGTGATCGCGCCCTCCATCAAGACTGAGGGGAAGGTCCAACAAAGAGACCAACGCGTCGGGATGGGGGTGTGAGCGGCGGCATGGCCGTCCTTCCCAAGCAGGACCCCGTCGCTCCCGTCAACCCCGCCGTGGCGCAGGACACCGTGCTGGTGCTCGACTTCGGCTCGCAGTACTCGCAGTTGATCGCCCGCCGCGTGCGCGAGGCCAGGGTGTATTGCGAGCTGGTCCCGGGCACCATCAGCGCTGACGAGGTGCGTCGCCGCGAGCCGCGCGGGCTGATCTTCAGCGGCGGACCCGCGTCCGTCTACGACGACGGCGCCCCGCTCGCCGATCCCGGCATCTTCGAGCTCGACCTGCCCATCCTCGGCGTCTGCTACGGGATGCAGCTGCTCGCCCACCAGCTCGGCGGCGCGGTGAAGGCGGCGGTCCGCAGGGAGTACGGCCACGCGTCGATCAGCGTCGACGAGCGCGAGGGCATCTTCGACCGGCTCCCCGGCGAGATCGATGTCTGGATGTCGCACGGCGACGTCATCACCGATCTGCCGCCGGGCTTCCGCTCGGTGGCGCACTCGATGAACTCCCCGTTCGCCGCCATCAGCGGGCCCAAGGGTCGGTACGGCATCCAGTTCCACCCCGAGGTGGTGCACACGCCGCTGGGGCGCGACATCCTGCGCAACTTCCTCATCGACGTCTGCGGCTGCGCGGGCACTTGGGAGCCGGCATCGTTCATCGAGATGGCGGTCAACGACATCCGCGCCCAGGTCGGCGGCGGGCGCGTACTCTGCGCGCTGAGCGGCGGCGTCGACTCCGCGGTGGCCGCGACGCTTGTGCACAAGGCGATCGGTGAGCAGCTCACCTGCGTGTTCGTCGACAACGGCCTGCTGCGCCGCGCCGAGGGGGAGCGCGTCGTCGAGGTGATGAGCCACCAGCGTCACATCGACCTTGTTCACGTTCAAGCGACCGATCGCTTCCTCACCGCCCTGGCGGGGGTCACCGACCCGGAGGAGAAGCGACGCGCCATCGGGCGCACCTTCATCGAGGTGTTCGAGACCGAGGCGCGCCGGCTCGGCGACATCGATTTCCTCGCCCAGGGCACCCTGTACCCCGACGTCATCGAGTCGACGTCGCACGACACCCACAATGCGCAGAAGATCAAGACCCACCACAACGTCGGCGGTCTTCCCGAGGACCTCCGCTTCCAGCTGGTCGAGCCGCTCCGCTACCTCTTCAAGGACGAGGTGCGCCAGGTGGGCCTGGCGCTGGGGCTTCCCGAGGACATGGTGTGGCGTCAACCGTTCCCGGGGCCGGGGCTTGCCATCCGTGTCATCGGCGAGGTCACCGCCGAGCGCCTCGACACGCTGCGCGCCGCCGACTGGGTCGTGATCGACGAGATCAAGCGCAGCGGGCTGTACCGCAAGGTGTGGCAGAGCTTCGCGATCCTCACCCCGATCTCGTCGGTCGGTGTCATGGGCGACAATCGCACCTACGCCAACGTCGTCGCCATCCGCATCGTCGAGTCCGACGACGGCATGACCGCGGACTGGGCCAAGATCCCCTACGACGTTCTCGCCATCATCAGCCGCCGGATCGTCAACGAGGTCGCCGGGGTCAACCGCGTGGTGTACGACATCTCGAGCAAGCCACCGTCGACGATCGAGTGGGAGTAGGCCGCGCGGCGATGCGCGTCCTGATCGCGGGGTCCGGGGCGCGCGAGCACGCGCTCGCCTGGGCGTGCACGCGAGATGACCCGGAGGTGGAGGTTGTCTGCGCACCCGGCAACGGCGGCACCGCCGCGATGTCCAGGGCCACCAACGTCGCCGTGGCCGCTGACGACCCGGCGGGCATCGTGCGCGCCGCCCGCGAGACCGAGGCCCACCTCGTGGTGATCGGACCTGACGCTGCCCTGGCCGCCGGCGTGGCGGACGCGTGCACGGCGGCGGGGATCGCCGTGGTGGGACCGAGCGCCAGCGCGGCGCGGATCGAGAGCTCGAAGACGTTCGCCAAGACCGTGATGGACTCCGCCGGCATCCCCACGGCGCGGTGGGCCGGCGGCGGCGTGGCGGATCGCGGACGGCTGCTCGCTCTCGTCGACGAGCTCGACGGGCGCTGCGTGGTCAAGGCCGACGGGCTCGCCCTGGGCAAGGGGGTGGTGGTCTGCGCCGACGTCGAATCGGCACGCGCGGCCATCGCCGCGTGCTTCGACGAGCGCCGTTTCGGCGCGGCGGGCGACCAGGTGATCGTCGAGGAACGCCTCGAGGGTCGTGAGGTCAGCGTCCACGCGCTGACGGACTCGCGCAACATCCGCGTGCTCCCCGCCGCGCGCGACTACAAGCGCATCGGCGACGGTGACTCGGGCGCGAACACCGGTGGCATGGGTGCTCTGGCGACCCCCGCCGGCATCGACCAGCAGCTGCTCACCGCCGTGGAGCGCGACGTGCTGCGACCCTGCGTCGACACCCTTGCCGAGATGGGAGCCCCGTTCTCGGGATGCCTCTACGCAGGGCTCATCCTCACCGCCGACGGCCCTCGTGTGCTCGAGTTCAACGCCCGCTTCGGCGACCCGGAGACGCAGGTGATGCTGCCGCTGCTCGGCGACAACGTGCTCGCCGAGCTGCTCGACTGCGCGGCGGGCAGCGTCTCTCCCGGCATCGCCCCCGCCGTCTCCCCGGCCCACGCCGTGGGCGTGGTGCTGGCTGCAGCCGGCTACCCGGAGGCGGCGCGCACCGGCGAGGTCGTCAGCGGGCTCGACCTGCTCGATCCATCGATCCTGGTGTTCCATGCCGGGACGCGCCGTGATGCGGACGGCAGCCTGCGCACGAGCGGGGGCCGGGTGCTCACACTTGTCGGTCGCGGAGCGTCCCTCGCGGAGGCCCGGCACAGCGTCTACGCGGCGGTGCCGGGCGTCCACTTCGCGGGGATGCAGCACCGCAGCGATATCGGACTCGACGAGGCGGGAGACAGATGAGCGGCAGGCTGATGGTTGGGATCGTGGTCGGCAGTGAGTCCGACCTCGAGGTGATGTCGAAGTGCGGCAAGGTGCTCGATGAGTACGGCATCGGCTGGGAGATCGGGGTGATGTCCGCGCATCGCGCCGGCGACGTGGTGCGCAGCTACGCCCAGCAGGCCACGCAGCGCGGCCTGCGCGTGCTCGTCGCCGGGGCCGGGGCCGCCGCGCACCTCCCCGGTGTGCTTGCCTCGCTGACCACCCTGCCGGTCATCGGCGTGCCGCTGGCAGCAACGCCGCTCAGCGGTTTCGACTCGCTGCTCAGCATCGTGCAGATGCCACCCGGCATCCCGGTGGCCACGGTGGCGGTCGGTGACATGGGCGCGCGCAACGCGGGGCACCTGGCCGCCGAGATCATCGGGCTGTTCGACGAGGACGTGGCCGCCGAGCTCACCGCGCACCGCACCAAGATGCGCGGGACGGCCAAGCCCCCGGAGGGGTTCACGCCCTGAACGCGCCGGACGGTGCCGGGGAGCGCGATCACCACCCCGGGTAGGCCGTGGGCGACGGGCTGCGCGGCGTGAGCGAGGACCTCACACAGGCCGGCGGGCGGGACCGACAGACCCCTCGGCGCCGCGTCAGCTCGGGTTCACCGTACGAGCCGCGCATCGGCTTCAGCCGGGCCATCGCGATCGGCAACCGCGTGCTGGTGTCCGGCACCGGGCCGGTGTGGCCGGACGGCGGCTGCGATCCCGATCCATACGTCCAGGCACGACGCTGCCTCGAGATCATCGCAACAGCGCTGCGCGAGGCGGGCGCGTCGCCCGCCGACGTGGTGCGCACGCGCATGTTCCTCACCGATGCCGGCGACGCCGACGCCGTCGGTCGCGCGCACAGTGAGATGTTCGCAGCGACGCCACCGGCGGCGACGATGGTGGTGGTGAAGGCGCTGCTCGACGCGCGCTGGAAGGTGGAGATCGAGGCCGAGGCGGCGGGCGGATCGGCGACGGGGGGCTGGTAGAGTCGGCCTGCTCGAGCTGGGAGGTTGAGGCGATGGCGGCAAACCCGTGGCCGATCATCCATGCGCAACGCCACGCGCTGGTCGCCGATGTCGAGCCGCTCACCGAGGAACAGTGGGGCACACAGTCGCTGTGCGCGGAGTGGTCGGTGCGTGACGTCGTGGCCCACATGAACGCCACCGCCCAGATGACACCGCCGCGCTTCTTCGGCAAGTTCGTCGGTGCGGCCTTCAAGTTCCACACCGTGAGCGCCCGGGACGTCGCCGCCGAGCGGGGCAGCTCCGGCGCCGACGCTCTCAACCGGTTCAAGCAGCACCTCGATGACACGACGCATCCACCGGGACCGATCGACGCCATGGTCGGTGAGGTCGTGGTGCACGGCGAGGACATCCGCCGGCCGCTGGGGATCCGGCACCGCTACGCGGACGAGGCGCTGGTCACCGCCGCGGACTTCTATCGCAAGTCGAACCTCATCGTCGGCGCCAAGCGGCGCGCCGACGGCCTGACACTGCGCGCCACGGATGTCGACTGGTCGGCCGGCAGCGGTCCGGTTGTGTCCGGGCCGCTGAGCTCGATCATCCTCGCCATCACCGGCCGGCGCGCCGGTCTTGCGGAGCTCAGCGGCGAGGGCGTGGCAGCGCTGACCTCGCGCCTCTGAGCAGAGCCACGTCGGCCGCTACCGTCATGGTTCACCATCTGCCCATGCCAGATGACGTCGAGGGAGCGACCGACCTCAACCCGGCCATCGCCGGGATGACCAGGTCGGGTATCCGGGAGATCATGGACCGGGCGTGGGGTCGCCCCGGGGTGATCCGCCTCGAGGTGGGCGAGCCGGACTTCCCGACACCGGAGCACATCGTCGAGGCCGCGCACGTCGCCGCGCTGGAGGGGCACACGGGGTACCAGCCGAGCGCCGGAATCCCCGCCCTCCGCGAGGCGCTCGCCGTCAAGGTCGGTGAGCGCAATGGTTACGCGGTCACGCCGCAGCAGACGATCGTGACCCAGGGTGGGGTGGAGGGACTGTATGCCTCCCTGCTGACGCTCACCAGGCCGGGCGACGAGATCCTGCTGCCCGACCCGGCGTGGCCCAACTTCCTGTTGATGGCCCGCATGCTCAACCTCAAGGCGGTGACCTACCCGTTGGTGGCTGAGCACGGCTATCTGCCCACCCGCGACAGCCTGGAGCAGCTGGTCACCGAGCGCACGTCGGTGATCGTGGTCAACTCCCCGTCGAACCCGCTCGGCGCCGTCATCGACCGCGCGCGCATGACCGAGCTGGTGGAGTTCACCGAGCGGCGCGGGCTGTGGATGGTCTCGGACGAGTGTTACGACGAGCTCGGCCTCGACGACTCGGTGGTCAGCCCGGCTTCGATCTCGCCCGGTCGCGTCGTCTCCGTGTACAGCTTCTCGAAGACGTATGCGATGACCGGCTGGCGCATCGGCTACGTGGTCGCGCCCCCCTCGGTGGCGCCCACGCTTGCCAAGGGCAGCGAGACGATCATCTCGTGCGTCAACGCGCCCACCCAGCACGCGGCGCTGGCGGCGATCACCGGTCCGCAACAGGTGGTCGCCCAGATGCGTGACGCGTACCGGACCCGTCGCGACCTCGCGCTCGAGACCCTGCAGGAGTCGGGGCTGAGGGCGTTCACGCCGCAGGGCGCCTTCTACCTCTGGATCGACGTCGGCGCCGCCGGCCTGCCCTCGCGGGAGCTGGCGATGCGACTGCTCGATGAGCGCAATGTCGCGGTGGCCCCGGGGACGGCGTTCGGCGAGCGCGGCCAGGGGTTCGTGCGCATCTCGCTGGCGTCGTCGGCGGAGAACATCACCGCGGGGCTGCACCGCCTCGTCGACCTGGTCGCCTCGCTCTGAGCGGGTGGTCAGGCGGTGGCCGCCGTCGCGGTCTCCGAACGACGTGCTCGGACGATGCAGTATTCGAAGGCGTCGGCGAGCGCGGCGCATGACGCCTCGATGATGTTGGTGCTGCAGCCCACCGTCGACCAGCGCCTCTCGTGGTCGCCAGACTCGATGAGCACGCGCACCGCCGACGCGGTGCCGCCGCGGCCGTCGAGGACGCGCACCTTGTAATCGTGCAGCCGGGTCGACGCCGTCTCCGGGAAGTTCGGTGAGAGCGCCTTGCGCATGGCCGCGTCGATGGCGTTGACCGGGCCGTTGCCGTCGGCGGCCGTGTGCACCACCTCGTCGCCGATGCGCAGCTTGACCGTCGCCTCGCAGACCAGCTCGCGGCCCTCGCGCTGCTCGACCAGGGCGAGGTAGTCGATCACCTCGAAGGATCGAGCACGGCCGCGCGCCCCCTCCACGAGGAGCTCGAAGGAGCCGTCGGCGTCCTCGAAGGCGTAGCCGCGGTGCTCGAGCTCCTTCACCCGCGCGGTGACCCGTCGCACCAGGGTGCGGTCGTCGCCGAGGTCGATGCCGAGCCCACCGGCGCGCTCGACGATGTTGGCACCGCCGGACTGCGAGCTGACCACGCTGCGGGTGCGGTTGCCGACCGCCGCCGGCTCGACGTGCTGGTACGCGTACGCCACCTTGCGCATCGCGTCGACGTGCTGGCCGCCCTTGTGGGTGAATGCCGCCGTGCCCACGTACGGCGCGTTCACCGGCGGGTGGAGGTTGGCGATCTCGGCGATGTCCCTGGCGACGGCACTGAGGTGACGGAGCTGCGCGCTGTCGACGACCTGGTACCCCATCTTGAGCTGCAGGGCCGGGATCAGGGTGCACAGGTTGGCGTTGCCGGTGCGCTCCCCATAGCCGTTGATGCACCCCTGGACCTGCACAGCCCCCGCGCGCACCGCGGCCAGGGTGTTGGCCACCGCACAGCCGGTGTCGTCGTGGCAGTGGATGCCCGCCACCGCGCCGAACCGCGCGGTGACTGAACCGCTCACCACCTCGACCGAGTCGGGCAACGTCCCGCCGTTGGTGTCGCACAGCGCCAGGCGGTGCGCGCCGGCGGACAGCGCCGCCTCGAGGCAGGCGAACGCATACGCCTGGTTGGAGCGGTGGCCGTCGAAGAAGTGCTCGGCGTCGAAGCACACCTCGCGGCCCGCGTCGACCAGCCAGGCCACGGTCTGCGCGATCATCGCGAGGTTCTCCTCGAGCGAGGTGCGCAGCACGTCGTGCACCTGCGCGTCCCAGGCCTTGCCCACCACGGTCACCACCGTCGCGCCCGAGTCGAGCAGGGCGCGCACCTGGAGGTCGTCCTGGGGGCGCACGCCCGGGCGCCGCGTGGCCCCGAAGGCGGCGAGCCGGGCGTTGGCGAGCGACGCCCCACGCATCTCCGCGAAGAACTCCGTGTCGGTCTGGTTGGCACCTGGCCAGCCGCCCTCGATGACGCTGACGCCGAGGCGGTCGAGGTGTTCGGCGATGCGCACCTTGTCGGAGACGGAGAAGTTGATGCCGAATCCCTGGGCGCCGTCGCGCAGCGTGGTGTCGTAGATCTCCAGCATCACGATGCTCCCCCGGGCGCAGCGACGGCGACGGGCAGGGCGGCGATCACCGCCGCGCCCACGTCCGAGGTGCTCGCGGCGCCGCCGATGTCGGCGGTCAGCACCCCGTCCTCGATGCAGGCGTCGACCGCGCCCTCGACGGCCTCGGCAAGGTCGGGGCGCTGCAGCGAGTGCCGGAGCAACAGCGCCACGCTGAGGATGGCCGCGTAGGGGTTGGCCTGGTTCCTGCCGGCGATCTCCGGCGCGGTGCCGTGGACAGGCTCGTAGAGCCCGGGTCCACTGGCGCCGAGGCTCGCCGACGGGAGCATGCCCAGTGAGCCGGCGAGAACAGCGGACTCGTCGCTGAGGATGTCGCCGAACAGGTTCTCGGTGACCACCACGTCGATGTCGCGCGGGTCGGTGACCAGGCGCATCGCGAACGAGTCCACCAACCAGTGATCGAGCCTCACCGAGGGGAATTCCGGCGCCAGCGCGCTGACCGTCTCGCGCCACAGCTCGCTGGTCATGAGCACGTTGGCCTTGTCGACCGAGGTGAGGTGGCCGCGACGCCCGGCCGCGACCGCGAACGCGACGCGGGCGACGCGCTCGATCTCGGCACGGCTGTAGGCGATGGTGTCCACCGCGGACAGCTGGTCGCGGTGGCGCGGTTGCCCGTAGTACGCGCCCCCGGTGAGCTCGCGGACCACCACCAGGTCGACGCCGCTGACAACCTCGGGACGGAGAGCGCTCTGTCCGGCAAGGCGGGGGTGGACGCGGACCGGGCGGAGGTTGGCGAAGACGGCGAGGCCGGCGCGCAGGCCGAGCAGGCCGGCCCCGGTGCGCTGGTCACCGCTGAGGTGGTCCCACTGCGGACCACCGACCGCGCCGAGCAACACCGCGTCGGCCGCCTGGCAGGCCGTCAGCGTCTCCGCGGGCAGCGGCGTCCCGGTGGCGTCGACCGCGGCACCGCCGATGAGGTGCTCCGCGACGGCGATGTCGATCCCGGCGCGCCGGGTCACCGCATCGAGCACGGCAACCGCCTGGGCGGTGACCTCGACGCCGATGCCGTCCCCGGGCAGCGTCACCAGGCGCACCGTCACGCCGGCTGCCCCGCACGCGTGAGGTCGGGCATCCAGGCGGGGCGCGCCCCCTCGTACTCGGTGATGGCACCCTGGCTGTGCAGGGTCAGGGTCACCTCGTCGAGGCCGTCGAGCAGCTTGCGACGCTCGCTGGGCTCGACGGTGAAATCGAAGTGCATGTCGCCGGCCGTGACGGTGCCGTCCTCGAGGTCGACGATGCACTCGACACCGGGGTCCTCGGCCGCCAGGTCGAGCAGCGCGCGAACGTCGTGCTCGGCAAGGGTCACCGGGAGCAACCCGCAGCTGAGCGCGTTGCCGCGGAAGATGTCGGCGAACGACGGCGCGATCACCGCGCGGATGCCGTGGTCCTCGAGCGCCCAGACCGCGTGCTCGCGTGAGGATCCGCAGCCGAAGTTGGCACCGGCGACCAGGACTGTGCCGTGGCGGTACGGCTCACGGTTGAGCACGAAGTCGGGACGCTCGGCGCCGGCGTCGTCGTAGCGCCAGGCATGGAAGAGGAACGGCCCGAAACCGCTCCGCTCGATGCGCTTGAGGAACTGCTTGGGAATGATCTGGTCGGTGTCGACGTCGGAGCGGTCGAGCGGCACCAGCGTGCCGTGCTCGCAGCGGAACGGCCTCATCACACCGGCTCCGCGACGCGCGCCACCAGCTTGCGGACGTCGGTGATGCGCCCCTCCACCGCGGCCGCCGCGGCCATCGCCGGCGACAGCAGGTGGGTGCGACCGCCGCGCCCCTGGCGGCCCTCGAAGTTGCGGTTGCTGGTGCTGGCGCAGCGGTCGCCCGGTTGCAGGATGTCGGGGTTCATGCCCAGGCACATCGAGCAGCCGGCGTCGCGCCACTCGGCGCCCGCGTCGGTGAAGACGTGGTCCAACCCCTCGGTCTCCGCCGCCAGCTTGACCTGCTGCGAACCGGGCACCACCAGCGCGCGCACTCCCGGCGCCACCCGCCGTCCAGCCATCACGGCGGCGGCGGCGCGCAGGTCCTCGATGCGTGAGTTGGTGCATGAGCCGATGAACACCGTGTCGATGACCACGTCCTCCATCGGCGTCCCCGGGGTCAGGCCCATGTACTCCAGCGCTCGCGTCGCCGACTCGCGCAACGCCGGGTCACCGAAGCTGCTGGGGTCGGGGATGCTCTCGGTGACGGCCACCGACTGCGCGGGCGTGGTGCCCCAGGTGACGAACGGGGCGAGCGTCGCCGCGTCGATCCGCACGCTGCGCTGGTAGGTCGCGCCGGGGTCGCCGGCCAGCGCGCGCCAGGCGGCGACAGCGGCGTCCCATGCCTCGCCGGTGGGCGCGAACGGCCGCCCGGCCAGGTAGGCGAACGTGGTGTCGTCGGGAGCGATCATGCCGGCGCGACCACCCGCCTCGATGGTGAGGTTGCACAGCGTCATGCGCTGCTCCATCGACATGGCCGCGACCGTGGCGCCCGTGTACTCGACGACGTGGCCGGCGGCCCCGGCGGTGCCGATGGTGCGCACCACGCCGAGCGCCACGTCCTTGGCGGTGACGCCGGGCGGCAGCGCGCCGTCGATGCGCACCTCCATGGTCGCCGGGCGGGTGACGCGCAGGGTCTGGGTGGCCAACACGTGCTCGACGTCGGTGGTACCGATGCCGAAGGCCAGCGCCCCGAAGGCACCGTGCGTGGCGGTGTGGCTGTCGCCACAGACGATCGTCGTCCCCGGCAGCGTCAGGCCCAGCTCGGGCCCGATGACGTGGACGATGCCCTGCCAGCGGTGCCCCACCCCGTAGCAGGCGATGCCGAACTCCTCGCAGTTGCGTCGCAGCGCCTCCACCTGCGCCGCGCTCACCGGGTCCTTGATCGGCGCGAGCTGGTCGATGGTCGGCACGTTGTGGTCCATCGTCGCCACCGTCTGCTGCGGGCGGCGCACGGTGCGACCGGCCAGGCGGAGCGCGTCGAAGGCCTGCGGGGAGGTCACCTCATGGACCAGGTGCAGGTCGATGTAGAGCAGCGCCGGGCCGTCGCCCTCGGTGGGCACGGTGTGCGCCTCCCACACCTTGTCGAACAGCGTGCGCGCGGTCATCGCTGCGGGGCCGCCCCCGCCGTCTCCGGGGTGGGCCGGGTGCCACTGACGGCACCCTCGGCCATGCGGTTGAGCGCCTGCACGTAGGCCTTGGCCGCAGCCACGATGATGTCGGTGTCGGCGCCGTGCCCGGCGGCGCGGGTGCGCTCGTGCCGCAGCCGGACGCTGACCTCGCCGACGGCGTCGATGCCGGCGGTCACCGACTGCACCGCGAACTCCTCGAGCTCGCCCTCCACCTGGCAGAGCTGATGGATGGCGCGGTAGGCGGCGTCGACGGGACCGTCGCCGATGGCCGCCGCCTCGTGCGACAGCCCGTCGGGGAGCAGCATCCGCACCGTCGCGGTGGGGCGGAGCTGGGTGCCGCAGCTGACCTGGAGGTGCTCGAGGTGATAGCGCTCGTCGCCGGAGCGACGCTCGTCGACGACGACGGCCTCGAGGTCGCGATCGGTGACGTCGCGCTTGCGGTCGGCGAGCTCCTTGAAGCGCACGAAGGCGCGCTTGAGCTCCTCCTCGTCCAGCGTGTAGCCGAGCTGCTCGAGCCGGTTGCGCAGCGCATGGCGACCGGACAGCTTGCCCAGCACCAGCGTGCTGCCGGCGCCGACCTCGGCGGCTTCCATGATCTCGAAGGTGCGCCGGTCCTTGAGGATGCCGTCCTGGTGGATGCCGGAGTGGTGCGCAAACGCGTTGGCGCCGACCACGGCCTTGTTGGGCTGCACCACCATGCCGGTGAGCTGGGTGACCAGTCGCGAGGTGCGGTACAGCTGGGTGTGGTCGAGCTGCGTGCTGACGCCGAACACCTCGGGGTGCAGCCGGGTGGCCATGGCCACCTCTTCGAGCGCGGCGTTGCCGGCGCGCTCACCGATGCCGTTGACGCAGGTCTCCACCTGGCGTGCCCCGGCGCGCACCGAGGCGAGCGAGTTGGCGACCGCCAGACCGAGGTCGTTGTGGCAGTGCACCGAGAGGGTGACCCCGGCCAGCGCC
This sequence comes from Candidatus Dormiibacterota bacterium, assembly GCA_963850385.1. Classification (GTDB taxonomy): domain Bacteria; phylum Chloroflexota; class Dormibacteria; order Aeolococcales; family Aeolococcaceae; genus Aeolococcus. Next base: position 49,011 of record CAWKKS010000001.1, on the reverse strand, counting down.
GGGACGCGCGCGGTGAGCCATTCGATGAGCCCGCGCCATTCGTCGGGCGTTGCGTAGCCGACGGTGTCGGGCAGGTTGATGGTGGTGGCCCCGGCCTCGATGGTGGCGGCGACCACGTCGGCGAGGTACTCGGGCTCGGTGCGGCTCGCGTCCATCGGCGAGAACTCGACGTCCTCGCGGAAGGTCTTGGCGAGCGCGGTCATCGAACGAGCCCGTTCCAGCACCTCCGCCTGGGTCATGTGCAGCTGTGAGTCGCGGTGGATCGGTGAGGTGCCGATGAACACGTGGATGCGCGCGCGCTGCGCCGGCTCCAGCGCTTTGGCGCACTGGCGCACGTCGGCCTCGAAACAGCGGCTCAGCCCGGCGATGACGGGACCGTCGACCTGCTCGGCGATGGCGCGCACGGCCGCGTAGTCACCGGGTGAGGAGAAGGGGAAGCCGGCCTCGATGACGTCGACGCGCAGCCTGGCCAGCTGGCGCGCGATCGCCAGCTTGTCGTCGGCGCTGAGCGCCACCCCCGGCGACTGCTCGCCGTCACGCAGGGTGGTGTCGAGGATGGTGAGGGGCTGCGGCTCGATCGGCACCGTCGGTGTGAGCAGCGGGTTGCCCAGGCTGTGGACTGAGGCGGTGCGGCCGTTGCCCCCGCTCATGGCGCGGCCTCCCTGGTGCTGCCGTTGGACGTCTCCATGCCGGGCGCCGTCTTGGCGCCGAGCCAGGTCATCTTCGAGCGCAGCTCGGCCCCCACCTTCTCGATCGGGTGGTGGTGGTCCTCGTCGCGGTACTCGAGGAAATCGGGGCGCCCGTTCTCGTTCTCGTCGATCCAGCGCTTGGCGAAGGTGCCGTCCTGGATGTCGCTGAGGATGCCGCGCATGGTCTGCTTGGTGCGTGCGTCGACCACCTTGGGTCCGCTCACGTAGTCGCCGAACTCCGCGGTGTCGCTCACCGAGTAGCGCATGTAGGAGAGCCCGCCCTGGTACATCAGGTCGACGATGAGCTTGAGCTCGTGCATGACCTCGAAGTAGGCGAGCTCGGGCTGGTACCCGGCGTCGACGAGCGTCTCGTACCCGGCCTTGACCAGGTTGGAGATTCCCCCGCAGAGCACCGCCTGCTCCCCGAAGAGGTCGGTCTCGGTCTCCTCGGCGAAGGTGGTGCGCAAACAGCCGGCGCGGGTGCCGCCGATGCCGCTCGCGTAGGCGAGCGTGCGCTGCCACGCGGTCCCGGTGGCGTCCTGTTCGACCGCCACCAGCATGGGTACCCCCTGGCCGTCGACGTAGGTGCGGCGCACCAGGTGGCCGGGTCCCTTGGGCGCCACCATGCCGACGTCGACACCCTCAGGAGCCTGGATCTGGCCGAACCTGATGGTGAAGCCGTGCGCGAACAGCAGCAGGTTGCCGGGCTCGAGGTTGTCGCGGATCGAGGTGTCGAACAGTGCCTTCTGCGCGGTGTCGGGAGCGAGCACCATGACCACGTCGGCCTCGGCGACCGCCTCGCCCGGTGTCAGCACACGCAGCCCCTCGTCCAGCGCGGCCGCGCGGCTGCGTGAGCCCTCGGGCAGGCCGACCCGGACGTCGTGACCGGAGTCGCGCAGGTTGAGCGCGTGCGCGTGACCCTGCGACCCGTAGCCGAGCACCGCGATCGGCACCCCGTCGAGCAGGCCGCCCTGCACATCCGCCTCGTAGTACATCCGTGCCGCCATCACTTCTTCCTCATTGCTAGACGTTGCCGGTCATGTCGACGGCCTCGGGGTCATCGGCAACCGTGGCTGGTGGTGTCTCCGTGGGTGCGTGGAGCTCGAAGTCGACGAGGCGAAGACGCGCGTCGTCGCCGCGTACCAACGCCACCGCCCCGCTGCGCGCCACCTCCTTGATGCCGAAGGGGCGCATCAGCTCGATGAAGTTGTCGATCTTCTCGGTCGACCCGGTGACCTCGACGATCACCGACTCCGAGGCGATGTCGACCACGCGACCGCGGAAGATCTCGAGGATGTCGAGGATGTCGCGGCGGCTGCTGTTGGGCGCGTGCATGCGCAGCAGGAGCAGCTCATGGGCGACCACCCGCTGCCCGGTCACGTCATCGATGGAGATGACGTCGATCAGCTTGGCGAGCTGCTTGGTGGCCTGCTCGGCCTGCTGCCGTCCGACGTGCACCGCGATGGTCATGCGCGACACGGTCGCGTCCTCGGTGGGTCCCACCGAGAGGGAATCGATGTTGAAGCCGCGCCGGCGGACCATCGAGGCAACCCGGTTGAGCACCCCGGGCTTGTTCTCGACGAGGACCGAGAGCAGGCGGCTCGGGCTCATGACGCCTCGACGAAGTCGAGCATGCCCTTGCCCAGCGGCACGATCGGGTAGACGTTGGCGTCCTTGTCGATGTCGAAATTCATCAGCACCGGGCCGCGGTGCGCGAGCGCCTCGTCGAGCATCCGGCCGACGTCGCTGAGCCGGTCGGTGGTCATCGCCTTCATCCCGAACGCCTCACCGAGCTTGACGAAATCCGGGGTGAAGGTGAGGTCGACGGCGGAGCGCACCCCTCCGTAGAAGTCGTCCTGGAACTGGCGCACCATGCCCAGGCTGGCGTTGTTGAGGATGAGCACGTTGACGTCGATGTTCTGCTCGACCATGGTCGCCATCTCCTGCATGTTCATGACGAAGCCGCCCTCGCCACTCACGCAGAACACCGTCTTGTCGGGGTTGGAGAGCTTGGCCCCCATCGACGCGGGGAACGCGTAGCCCATGGTCCCGGTGCCGCCGGAGTTGAGGAAGTAGCCGGGCTTGCCGTAGTCGAACCACAGCGCCGCCCAGATCTGGTTGAGGCCCACGTCGGCAAGCACGATCGCCTCGTCGTGGCATCGCGCATACATCTCCTTGAGCACCTCCTGGGGCTGGAGGATGCCGCTGCGGGGCACGAATTTGACTGGGTGCTCCTCCTTCCACTGGTCGATGGTGGTGAGCCATTCGTGCTCACGCTGGGGCGCGACCAGCGGCAGCAGTGCGGTGATCGCGCTGCGCGCGTCGGCGACCAGCGAGACGTGCGGCACGACGTTCTTGCCGATCTCGGCAGGGTCGATGTCGATGTGGACGATGTGTTCGACGCGCGGCGCGAAGGAATCGAGCCGGGTGGTCACGCGGTCGTCGCAGCGCATCCCCACCAGGATCAGCAGGTCGGCGTCGCAGACCGCCTGGTTGGTGAAGCCGGCACCCATGAATCCCACCATCTGCAGGGCCAGCGGATCGCGCACCGGGAAGGCCCCGGTGCCGAGCAGCGTCCATCCCGTGGGGATGTGGGCGCGGTGGGAGAGCTCCATCACCTGCTCCTGCGCGCCCGAGATGATCACGCCGCGACCGATGAGCATCACCGGGCGCTTGGCCTGCGCGATGAGCTGGGCGATGCGGCGCAGCTTCATCTGGTCCGGCGCCGGCGCATCCGGGAACGAGCGCATCCGCACCGGTTCGACGCAGGGCACGTACTCGGTGACCGCCTGCTGGAGGTCCTTGGGCAGGTCGACGAGCACCGGGCCGGGCCGTCCCGATCGGGCCACGTGGAACGCCTCGTGCAGCGTCGGGGCGATGTCCTCGACGCGCGTCACCAGGTAGCTGTGCTTGGTGACCGACATCGTCGAGCCGATCACGTCGGATTCCTGGAAGGCGTCGGTGCCCACCGCGGTCACGGCCACCTGGCCGGTGATCGCCACCACCGGGACCGAGTCGGCGTAGGCCGTGGCCAGCCCGGTGACCATGTTGAGCGCGCCCGGGCCGCTGGTGGCGAACACGACGCCGACGGCGCCGCGCCGGCTGCGCGCGTAGCCGTCGGCGGCGTGGGCGCCCCCCTGCTCGTGCCGTACCAGCACGTGGTGCAGCTGCGGGTAGCTGGGCAGGTGCTGGTAGAGGGGCAGGTTGGCCCCCCCGGGGTAGCCGAAGATGGTGCTCACCCCCTCGGCGAGGAGGCACTCGAAGACGATCTCAGCCCCGGTGAGCTCGCGTCCCTGCGGGGCCGCGTCCGCTGACCCCGGCGACGGCTGGGGTTGGATCACTTGTAGGTGCGGTGGATGGCGTCGCGGACGTCGTCGAAGCCCGCCTCGTGGTAGTTGCGCGACGGCGCCCCCCAGGGCAGGTTGCTGAACTGCGACTGGTCGCGCTGGTGCCGCTCGCGTGCGGCGGGCCCGTCGCCGACGTGGTCCTCCTGGTGGTGGGCCGCTCCCTGTCGGTGTCCTCTGTCGTCCATGGTCATGCCTCCGTGGTGTGATGGGTAAAAAAAGAAGGGCCCCCTCCTGGTGGAGGGGACCCTTTGCGGTTCTCGGTTCTGGCCTGTGCCCTAGGTGCGCACGCGCCTCGCCCTGAACCTCGGGGTCCCGCTCCTAATCAGGAGCAGGCCGAGGCCTACAAGAACGAGGACGAGCGACTTGGTCATCAGGGGCCCTACCCTACGGGACGACCGGACGATCGGTCAAGACGCAAACGGTGACAAAGCGATCAACGACTGGAACGCATGCATGGCCCGGTCGGTGACCGCCACCACCCTCGGGCGGTGCCGCCGCACGGATCGTGCCAGTCACGGCCGGAACTGAGGCGATCGGCCCGGGGCAGGGACCGGCGAGGTGAGCGCGCCAAACGAGGCCGACCCGACGGTGGCGGCGTACTTGGCGAGCGCCCCGTACGGGTAGCGCGGCGCCGGGGGCGTCCAATCCTGCAGACGGGCGGCGAGCACCTCGTCGTCGGCATCGATGTCGATCACCCGGGCGTCGACATCGATGGTGATCACGTCGCCGTCCCGGATCGCGGCGAGCGGTCCGCCCAGTGCCGCCTCCGGGGTGACGTGGGCGATCATGAACCCGTGGGTGGCCCCCGAGAACCGTCCGTCGGTGATCAGCACCACGGAGTCGCCGAGCCCGGCACCGACGATGGCCCCGGTCACCGAGAGCATCTCGCGCATGCCGGGGCCACCGACCGGGCCCTCGTAACGGATGACCACCACGTCGCCGGCGTGGATGGTGCGCGCCTGGACGGCGGCGAAGCACGCCTCCTCGCCGTCGAAGACGCGGGCGGGACCGCGATGCCTGGTGCGGTCGTGACCGGCGAGCTTGACCACGCAACCCCCCGGTGCCAGCCGGCCGCGGAGGATGGCGATGCCCCCGCGGCTCTTCAGGGGCGCGGTGGCCGGCCGGATCACCTCCTGGCCGGCGGTCTCACGGGCCGCCGCGGCCACCTCGCCGATGCTGCGACCGTCCACGGTGGCGCAGCCCTCGTGGAGTAGGCCGAGCTCGCTGAGGCGCTGGCCGAGCACGGCGAGGCCACCGGCGGCGTGGACGTCGGCAGCGACGAACCGGCCGCCCGGCTTGATGTCGACAAGGACCGGCGACCCCGCCGAGATCCGGTCGAAGTCGGCCAGCTCGAGCGGCACGCCGGCCTCAGCGGCAATGGCGAGCAGGTGCAGCACGGCGTTGGTCGACCCGCCGCTGGCGGCGACGCAGAGGATGGCGTTCTCGAATGCGTCCCGGGTGGCGATGGCGCGTGGCCTGGTGTCCTCGGCGACGAGGCGGACGGCGAGCTCGCCGGCGCGGCGGGCGGCCGCCGGCTTGTCAGCGTGCATGGCGGGGACGTCGTTGATCCCCGCTGGGCTGAGGCCGAGGAACTCCATCGCGGTGCTCATCGTGTTGGCGGTGAACTGGCCGCCGCACGCCCCGGCGCCGGGGCACGCCGCGGCCTCGACGGCGGCGAGCTCGGCATCGTCGATGGTGCCGGCGGCGTGCGCGCCCACGGCCTCGAACACCTCCTGGAGGGTGATGTCGCGACCGCGGTGATGGCCGGCGGCGATGGTGCCGCTGTACATCACCAGCCCGGGGAGGTCGAGCCGGCACAACGCCATCGCCGCGGCGGGGATGGTCTTGTCGCAGCCGACGATGAGCACCAGCCCATCGAAGGAGTGGCCGCGCGCCACCAGCTCGATGGAGTTGGCGATCACCTCGCGCGAGACCAGTGAGGCGCGCATCCCCTCGGTGCCCATCGACACGCCGTCGCTCACCGCGATGGTGTTGAACTCCATCGGCAGCGCGCCGGCGGCGCGGATCCCGACCTTGACCTGCTCGGCCAGCGCGCGGTGGTTCCAGTTGCACGGCATGGTCTCGATCCAGGCGTGGCCCACCCCGATGATCGGCTTGGCGAGGTCCTCGGCGCTGAAGCCGATGGCACGCAGCATGGCGCGCGCGGGCGCGCGGCCGGGGCCGTCCGTCATCACGGCGCTGTGCCGCTTGCCGTGTCCGGGGGTGCTGGGGTCCATCGCGTCGCGAGTGTAGCCAAGGCCCGCGCGCACACTGACGCGCAGAGCTTGCCGACAGCGCCGCGACCTGTTACGGTGCGGCCATGCAACTGCGCGTGCGTTTCTATTTTGATCGGCCAGCCCTGCGGCTGCCGAGGGCTTCTCGAGCCTAACGCGCAGTCGTTACCGAGGCTGGCTTCATCAATGATGGGTCAGTCCGGCAAGTGCCCCGCGGAGTGACCCACACTTCGCGGAGGACTTCCAGGTGGTGATCAACTCACTGCTCCCCAGCGCTGCACGGAGCGCGCGCGCCCACCCCGTCGCCATCGGCGGCGTGGTGGTCGGCGGTGCCACGGTGCCGGTCATCAGCGGCCCCTGTGCGGTTGAACCGGGGTACGTCACCCACGCGCGCGCCGCGGCGACGGCGGGTGCCTCGGTGTTGCGCGGCTGCGTCCACAAACCGCGCACCGCGCCCGAGGCGTTCCAGGGCATGGGCGAAGCGGGCTTCGAGCTTCTCGACGAGGCGCGTCGCGTCACCGGGCTGCCGGTGATCGCCGAGCCGCTCGATGTCGACCAGGTGGCCAGGCTGGTCCCCCACGTCGACGCGCTGATGATCGGCGCGCGCTCGATGCACAACTCACCGCTGTTGCGCGCCGCCGGGCGCACCGGGCTCCCGGTGGTGGTGAAGCGCGGCATGTCGGCGACGATCGACGAGTGGCTGGCCGCCGCGCGCTACGTGCTGCAGGAGGGCAACGACCAGGTGGTGCTGTGCGAGCGCGGCATCCGCACGTTCGAGACAGCGACCCGGAACACCCTCGACCTCTCCGCGATCCCGGTGCTCCGTGACCGCACCGAGCTGCCCGTCATCGTTGACCCCAGCCACGCGGCCGGCAGGGCGTCGCTGGTGCCGGCGCTGGCGATCGCCGCGGTCGCCGCCGGCGCCGACGGGTTGCTCATCGAGTCGCACCCCGATGCCGAACACGCCTGGTGCGACTCGGCGCAGGCGATCAGCTCGGAGGTGCTCAGCGAGGTGGTGCGCGCCACCGAGCTCCTGGTGGCGTCGGCACGGCCGTCGCCGGCGACCACGATCGGGCAGTGTCGCGATGCCATCGACGGCGTCGACTCCGCACTGGCGCGCCTTCTCGACCGCCGCGCCACGCTGGTCGCGCGGGTCCAGCGGATCAAGCTCGACAGCGGTGCGCCGATCCGCGATCAGGGTCGTGAGGCGGAGGTGACCGAGCGCGTGGCCCGGCTCACGCCCCACCTCGGCCACCGCGGCGCCGCGGCGGTGATGGCGGCGGTGATCGATGCGTGCATCGCCACCGTGCTCGTGGAGGCCTGAGGTGCAGGCGCTCGGCGACACCACCACCACGTCCGATACCAACGCGATGGAGACACTGTGGGACCTGGTGGTGCGGCTCGACGGGGTTGCCGAGCTTGGTGGCGTGGCGGGCGCGCTCGCGCAAGCAGGCATCAACGTCGACTCGGTGTGCTGTGCGCCGCCGGGCGGCGAGGCTGGTGCGGTGGACTGCCACCTGCTGGTCGGCGACGGGCCGGCCGCCGCCGCCGCGCTCGCCGCCGCCGGCGTCGCCTGCCAGGCGCGCGAGGTGGTGGTGTGCGTGCTCCAGAATCGCCCGGGCACGCTCGCCGCGGTGAGCGCGGCGCTCGACGCCGCCGGCGCGGCCGTTGATCTCCTCTACCAAGCGACGGAGCGCGGCCTGGTCATCGGCGCAAGCGACCTCGGGCGAGTGCGCGCCGCCCTGCGGGTCTGTGGACGGCTGTCCACGACACCACTGCTCCGCGCCTCGCGCACGTAGACCGCTGCAGGCCCGCAGACATCGGGCGGGACCCTCGCGTCATGCTCACTGCGCACACCATGAGGAGGAGCGCGCGATGCCAAGACGAGTGGTCGCCAGCCTGTACGTCACCCTCGATGGGTTCCTCGACGAGCCGGGGAGCTGGTCATTTCCCTTCTGGAGCGAGGAGGCCGCGCAGTTCAAGGCGAGGGAGCTCGAGGCCAGTGACGCGCTGCTGCTCGGCCGGGTCACCTACGAGGGCTTCGCCGCGGCCTGGCCGACCATGGAGGGCACCGGCGAGTTCGGCGTGAAGATGAACGGCATGCCCAAGTACGTGGCCTCGCGCACGCTGCAGGCACCCACCTGGAACGCGTCGGTGCTCCTCGGCGACGTGGTCGAGGCCGTCGCCCGGCTCAAGCAGGAGGAGGGGGGCGACCTGCTCATCGCCGGCAGCGGCTCGCTCGTCGATCAGCTCACCACGAGCAAGCTGATCGACGAGTACCGGTTCCTGCTCTTCCCGATCGTGCTCGGTCGCGACGGCACCAGGCGGCTGTTCAGCGGGGCGACCGGTCACACGCTGTCACTCGTCGAAAGCGTGCGCTACACCACCGGCGTGCTGGCCAACACGTACCACCCTGTGGCGGCCTGAGCCGCCGCCCGCCGGCCGCCACGGTGCGCGGCGATCCGGCAGAGTGACGGGATGGGGCCCGCGATCAACCACCCCGCTGTCCGGGCGACGCTGCTCGAGCTCGGCGTCGACCACGAGGTGGTGGCATGCGACCCCGCGCTCGCCGACACCGCCGCCTTCTGCACGGCCTACGGGTTCGACCCCGCCGACGCGGCCAACTGCATCGTCGTGGCCTCGCGGCGTCCCACCGGCAGCCAGCTGGTGGCCCTGGTGCTGGCGACCACCAGGCTCGACGTCAATGGGCGCTGCTGCGAGCTCATGGGGGTGCGTCGCGCCAGCTTCGCGTCTGCCGAGCTGACCACGGAGCTCACCGGGATGGAGATCGGCGGGGTGACCCCGTTCGGGATCCCGGCGTCGCTACAGCCCGTCCGGGTTGACGCGGCGGTGCTCGGCCGCACCCGTGTCGTGGTCGGCGGGGGCGATCGGTCGGTGAAGCTTGTGGTGGCGGCAGGCGCGCTGGGCCGGGCGCCGCTCTTCGAGGTGGTCGAGGGCCTGGCCAGGTCGGCGCCGGCCTCTCCCGGCTGACCGGCGCGGTTGCCCGGCCTCCCTACAATCGGTGGCCATGCCGCGTCTTGAGCTCGTCGAGTGCTCGCTCCGGGCCGGACAGCAGGCGCTGCTGCTGAGCCGCCTGCGCGGGCGCCATGCCGTCCCGGTGGCGCACGCGCTGGATGACTGTGGCTTCGCCGCTCTCGACGTGTTCGGCGGGTCGACGTTCGAGGCGGCCCTGCGCTTCCTCGGCGAGGACCCCTTCGAGCAGCTGCGCGCCATCCGCGTGGCCGCGCCGTCGAGCACGCTGGTGGCGTCGATCGGTGGCCAGGCGCTGACCGGGCATCGCCACGTCGGTGACGACGTCGTCGACGCCTTCATCAAGGTCGCGGCCGACGCGGGCATCGACCGCTTCCGCATCCACGACCCGCTCAACGACACGCGCAACGTGCGCCGGGCCATGCAGGCGGCGCGGAGCACCGGGCGCGAAGTGGAGGCGGCGATCATCTACGCCGATTCGCCGCGCCACGACCCCGACCGCGTGGTGGCGCTGGCCGAGAACCTCGCCGAGATCGGCGCCGACGCCATCTGCATCCACGACCCGCTCGGTCTGCTCGGCATCGCGCGCATCGGCGACCTGGTGCAGCGCGTCATCGAGGCGACCGACCTGCCACTGGCGTTGTCGCTCTCGACGCAAACCGGCCAGGCGGAGTTCGCCGCCTACGCCGCGGCTGTCGCCGGCGCCTCGCGGCTCGACGTCGCCCTCGCACCACTCGCCGGTGGCGCCAGCGTGCCGGCAGCGGAGGCGGTCATCGCCGCGCTCCTCGGCACCGAGCTCGACACCGGCGTCGACCTCGAGCCGGTGACCGCGGCGTCCGCGGTTCTCGAGCACCGCCTGCAGCTCTACGACGGCGTCTTCGATGTCCCCGGCCTGCGCGTCGACAGCGCCGCTCTGCGCGGCCTGCTGCCGCCCGCGGCGATGGGCCACGCGTTGGCCGAGCTGCGCGAGCGCAACCAGATCGACCGCCTCGACGACGTCGAGGAGGAGGCGCGGCGGGTCCGTGCCGAGTTGGGCCACCCGCCGTTGGTCACGCCGATCATCGAGATCGTCGCCACGCAGGCCGTGTACAACGTGTGCGACGGCGACCGCTACGCCACCGTCAGCCAGGAGGTGAAGGACTACTGCCTGGGGCTGTACGGGTCACCGCCGTACCCGGTGGACGGCGAGGTGCGCCGGCTCGTCAACGGGCGCGAGGAGCCGATCACCTGCCGCCCGGCCGACCTGCTCGAGCCGGCGCTGCCGGCCCTGCGTCGCGAGCTCGAGCGCGAGGGCGTGAGCAATCCCGACGACGCCACCCTGGCCAGCTTCGCGCTCTTCCCGGCGGAGACTCTCGCGCTCCGCCGCGGCGAGGTCTCGGCGGAGCGGCTCGGCGACGAGCCCGCGGTGGAGGAACCCGCGGTGGCTGCCGGGGCCGCGGGCGACCTCAGTGACCCTGCCGCCGACGTCGCGGAGGCGGAACCAGCGGCGGAGGTGCGCGAGCTCACCGTCGAGGTGGACGGGCAGAGCTACAGCGTGCGCGTCATCGGCGCCGGCCTCGGCGGCGGCGGCGGCGGCAACGCCGCTGCTGCTGCGGCGGCGACCCCGGCGGTGCGCGAGGGCACGGTGGTCGCACCCATGCAGGGCCTCATCCTGCGAGTGGCGGTGAAAGTCGGCGACACGGTCGAGCTCGGCGGCGTGGTGGCGGTGCTCGAGGCGATGAAGATGCAGAACGACGTCGTCGCCAGTCGCGCCGGGACCATCAGCGCGGTGCACGTCAAGGAGGGTGACGTGGTGGGCCCGCGCGACCCCATCGTGCAGGTGGACTGATGTTCACCAAGGTTCTGGTCGCCAACCGCGGCGAGATCGCCCTGCGCGTCATCCGTGGCTGCCGTGACCTCGGTGTCGCCACCGTGGCGGTTCACAGTGAGGCCGACCGCAGCGCGGCGTTCGTGCTGCTCGCTGACGAGGCCGTCGAGATCGGCCCGGCGCCGTCGGCCCAGTCGTACCTGGTCATCGACCGCATCATCGAGGCGGCGAGGTCCACCGGCGCGGAGGCGATCCATCCCGGCTACGGGTTCCTCAGCGAGAACCAGCAGTTCGCGCGCGCCTGCGCCGACAACAACATCGTGTTCATCGGGCCCGGCCCTGAGGCGATGGCCGCCATGGGTGAGAAGGTGCCCGCCCGCCAGCGCATGCGCGACAGCGGTGTGCCGATCGTGCCCGGCAGCGACGCCCTCGACGACGTCGAGTCCGCGGTGGCAGCGGCGACGGAGGTGGGCTACCCGGTGCTGATCAAGGCGTCAGCGGGTGGTGGCGGAATCGGCATGCGCGTCGCGCGTGACGAGAAGGAGTTGCGCGAGAGCCTCGAGGCGGCCCAGAGCACCGCCCAGCGCGCCTTCGGCAACGCCACCGTCTTCCTCGAGCGCTACGTCGATTCCCCACGACACATCGAGATCCAGGTTCTCGCCGACACCCATGGCAACATCGTCCACCTCGGTGAACGCGAGTGCTCGATCCAGCGCCGTCACCAGAAGATCCTCGAGGAGGCTCCGTCCCCGACCATCGACGCGGCCACGCGGGGCCGCATGGGCGAGGCCGCCGTGACCGCCGCGCGCGCGGTCGGCTACGTCAACGCCGGCACCGTGGAGTTCATCTACAGCAACGGGGAGTTCTTCTTCCTGGAGATGAACACGCGCCTGCAGGTGGAGCACCCGATCACCGAGCTGGTGTACGGCGTCGACCTGGTCGTCGAACAGCTGCGCATCGCTGCCGGCGAGGTGCTGCAGCTGCGCCAGGAGGACCTGGTTCCGCGAGGCCACGCCATCGAGTGCCGCGTCAACGCCGAGCGGTACGCCAAGAACTTCATGCCGTCGCCGGGCCAGGTCACCGGCTATCGCGAGCCCAGCGGGCCGGGCGTGCGCGTCGACTCCGCTCTCGCCGCGCCGGGGATGGTGTCACCCAACTACGACCCGCTCGTGGCCAAGCTCATCGTCTGGGCACCCGACCGTGCGCTGGCGATCGCGCGGATGCGGCGCGCGCTGCTGGAGTACGCGATCACCGGGATCAGCACCAACCTGTGCTACCACCTCGCCATCCTCGACAGCCCCGACTTCATCTCCGGTGACTACACAACCCACTTCATCGAGGGCCACCCGGAGCTGATCGCGGCTGCGCAGGCGTGGGAGGAACGCAAGCAGCCGTTCCTGCGCGTGCTGCGCGACCCCGCGCGCGCCGCGGCGATCGCCGCCGCCGCAGTCACCGTCGTATCCTGAGACATCGTGCCGCCACCTGGCCGGACCCTTGCCGTCGCTGTGTATCGTCCCATCGCCGAGCAACTGATCGGCATCGCCGCGGTCCACGACGGCATGCGCGTGCTGGAACTGCCCGCGGGCGACGGTGAGCTCACCGCCCGGCTGCACGCCGCAGTGGGCGTGCAGGGCAGCGTCGAGCAGAGCACTCGGCCCTGGAACTTCACCCAGGACCCGGACCACTTCGACGTGGCCCTCTCACTCCTCGCCATCGATGCGCAGGAGGAGCTGCACTCGGTGCTGCCCCAGCTCGGCGTGGTCGCGCGCCGCGTCCACGTCGCGGTGGCGGGCGGCGGAGCGACGTACGACAACGCACTGCGCACCGCCTGGCGCGAAATCACCGGCTCGGAACTCGCCGCCCTGCCATCGACGGACCCGGTGACCGCGCCGGCAGGCTGGCGCAAGCGTCGCCTGTCCGACGTCGCCCGGTTCGATGGGGTCGAGCAGCTGCTGACGGCGCTGACCAGCGAGCGTGGCATCGAGGTGACCCCCGCTCAGCGCGCGCCGCTGCTCGATCGGCTCGCGCGCGAGCTGGCTTCGTTCACGTCAGCCGACGGCACCATGCGCATCCCGGTGCACGTCAGTCGTGGTCGAGCGCGGCTAGGCTGGCGGCGCTGTCAGTTGGGCCGCAGCCCGCTCGCGGCGCCCACGGCGCCCGCGCCGTCGGCGGCGGTGATCACCGCATCGCTCGCGGGATCGAAGGCGTGGACGACGCTGTCCGCGATGACCAGGGTCACCTTGTCGCCGACTGCCACGCCACGCGACGAGGGCACCAGCGCCACCACGTCGTTGCCGGCGACGTCGGCGTGGATCAGCTCGTCGTTGCCGAGGAACTCCACCACCTCCACGGTGGCCGGGATGCTGATCGTGCCCGCCGTCGACGACGCCGCCGCGTCGAAGTGCTCCGGGCGCATCCCCACCACCAGCTCAGAGTCGGCGCCACGCTTCCGTGCCACCTCCCCGGCCCGTCCGCTCAGCGGGATGGCGAGGCCCTCGAGCTCGAGGGTGGCGTTGTCACCCTCGACACTGACGCGGCCGGTCAGGAAGTTCATCGCCGGCGAGCCGATGAACCCGGCGACGAAGCGGTTGGCGGGGGCCTCGTAGAGCATCTTCGGGGTCCCCACCTGCTGGAGCACGCCGTCACGCATGACCGCGATGCGATCGCCCATGGTCATCGCCTCGACCTGGTCATGGGTGACGTAGACGATGGTGGTGCCGAGGCGCTGGTGGAGGCGCGCGATCTCCGCGCGCGTCTGCACGCGCAGCTTGGCGTCGAGGTTGCTGAGCGGCTCATCCATCAGGAAGGCTGCCGGGTCACGCACGATCGCCCGGCCGAGGGCCACGCGCTGGCGCTGGCCGCCACTCAGGGCTCCCGGCTTGCGGTCGAGCAGGTTCTCCAGGCCGAGGATCTTGGCCGCCTCGCGCACCTTGGCGTCGATCTCCGCCTTGGGCCGCTTGCGCATCCGGATGCTGAACGCCATGTTCTCGAACAGGGTCATGTGCGGGTAGAGCGCGTAGCTCTGGAACACCATGGCGATGTCCCGGTCCTTGGGGGGCAGGTCGTTGACGACCCGGTCGCCGATGATGATCTGGCCGGCGGTGATGTCCTCCAGCCCGGCGAGGCAGCGCAGCGCGGTCGTCTTGCCGCAGCCTGACGGGCCGACCAGCACCAGGAACTCGCCGTCATTGACCTCGAGGTTGAGGTCATTGACGGCCAGACCCTCGGCGCCGGGGTAGCGCTTCTCAACCCGCTCGAACGCGATGCGTGCCATGTCAGGCGCTCCCTGTCACTTGACGGCGCCGGCGAGAACGCCGCGCACGAAGTAGCGCTGGAAGGCGAAGAAAACCCCCAGCGGGATGATCATCGAGATGAACGACGCCGTCGAGATGGTGTCGATATTGGCACCGAACTGACGCAGCTGGCTGAAGATCGCCATGGTGATGGTCACGTGTGGGCTCCCCCCAGGAACACCAGGGACACGAGCAGGTCGTTCCACACCCAGAGGAACTGGAAAATCGCCAGCGAGGCGAGCGCGGGCTTGCCCAGCGGCAGCACGATGCGGCGGAACATCATCCATTCGTTGGCGCCGTCGATGCGCGCGGCCTCGAGCAGGTCCCTGGGAATGCCGGTGTAGAAGTTGCGCATCAGGAAGATCGCGAACGGCAGCCCGAAGGCCACGTGGAAGATGACCACGCCGGGGATGGTTCCGTAGAGCGCGACGTGCCCGTACAGCGCGGACACGGGGATCAGCGCCATCTGCAGCGGAACCACCATGAGGGCCACGATCAGCACGAACACCCCATCACGGCCGCGCCATTGGAGGAACACCATCGCGTAGCCGGTGAGTGAGGCGATGACCACCACGAGGAGGGTCGAGAACACGGTGATGATCGCCGTGGTGAGGATGGCGTCGGGGATGTTGCTTCCCTTGAAGAGGTTGGCGTAGTTGGTGAGGGTCAACGCCATCGGCGTGGTGAGCGCATGCCACCATCCGGAGGCGAAATAGTCCTGCGGTGGCCGGAACGAGGTGACCAGGAGACCCAGGGTCGGCACCAGCCAGAAGAGTGCGATCACCACCAGCATCACGTTGACGACGCTGCGTCCGAACACCTTGCGCAGGCGCGCGTTGCGAGGCTTGACCACCGACGTCGCGGGCGACGCAGCAGTCACGGTGGTCATTCGCGGATCCTCCGCACGTTGATGGCGATGACAGGGATCACCAGCAGGAACAGGAAGACCGCGATGGCGCTGGCCAAGCCGGTCTGGTGACTCAGGAAGGCACGCCGGTACATCTCGAGGGCGATGACGTTGGCCTGTTGCTGCGAGGCCTCCGGCACCAGGGAGAGGATGATGTCGAAGATCTTGAGGACGTTGATGATCATGGTGATGAACACCACGATCAGCACCGGTCGCAGCAGCGGGAAGGTGACATGACGGAACGTCTGCAGCTCGGTCGCCCCGTCCATGCGGGCGGCCTCGAGCACCTCACGGTTGAGCGCAGCCAGGCCGGCACCGATGATCACCATGGCGAAGCCGCTCCACATCCACAGCATGGCGATGATCGCGGCGATGTCGGCCAGCGGCACAGCGAGGAGTGCACGCGCGGTCGAACCCAACCCGCTCACCGGCGTCAGCGACTGGTCGCCGAGCCAGTTGACACCGGCGAATGCGGGCCGGAAGTTCGCTGCGTCGACCACCACGTGGTAAGGGCCGCCGGAGACGCCGTCGAAGCGAAAGGTGCCGTTGTTGGCGCTGACCGCCGTCGCAGCGGTGTGGCCGTCCCGCCCGACCAGCAGGAGGCGCATCGCAGGCAAGCCCTTCTCGGTGGCGTCGACAACCCCGACGTGGCCACCGGGCGAGAAGTCACGCCACACCAGGCCCACCACCGCTCCGCTGGACGACGACGGCTGGGCGGCGACCCGTGCGGTTGCCGGCACCGAGCTTGGTGAGATGCCGGTGAGGCCGAGCAGCACTGTGCCACCCGCACCAACGGTGATGCTGCTGACCATGCTGCCGTCAGGCGCAGCAGTGAGCCCGCTGATCGGCTTGACGTTGGGCAGCGCGTACAACCCGGGTGGATGGATCGCGTCGGCGACACTGCCGATCGCGGCGTTGATCACGCCTCGACCGGGGTCCGTCTCGTACACGATGCGCCAGATCACCCCGGTGGCGAACAGGGAGATCGCCATCGGCATGAAGACGATCGTCTTGAACGCGGTGGCCCAGCGGATGCGCTCGGTGAGGACGGCAAACACCAGGCCCAGGAACGTCACCAGGAACGGGAAGACGATGACCCAAATGGCGTTGTTGCGGACGGCCACGAGGATGTCCGCGGTGCCGAACAGCGTCTTGTAGTTGTCGCCGCCCACGAAGCTGCCGCTGTCGTTGTAGAGGCTGCGTGCCACCGTCCCGACTGTCGGGTACACGACGATGGCTCCAAGCAGGATGGCGGCCGGAGCCATGAACAGAGCCACCACGCCACTGCGTCGCCAGCCACCGCCGTGGCCGGGCGCACCCCTGCGGACGTTCGGAACAGGACGGGTCCGCGGCGCGGCAACAGAGGTCATGCCGCGGGCCCGTCCCCTTGCTCAGTGCCCGTATGCGGCGACGGCGTCCGCCTCGAGCTTGGCCTCGATGCCACTGATGTCCGTGGGATTGCGCACCCAGTTCTGCAGGTCGGCCCACTCACCCGCGCCGGCCGTCCCGCCGAACGCCGCCGGAGCCTGGTCGCTCATGTCGTACGCCACGTTGCTGCCCGCGTCGATCACGCCTTTGGCGGCAGCACGGGAGATGTCCTCGGGGTACACCGAGAGGCTCACCTGCTTGTTCGGCGAGGTGAAGCCACCGAGATGCGCCCAGATCGTGCCGGCGTCCGGCGACGCCAGGTACTGCAGCAGCGCCTCCGACTGCGGTGTGTCCTTGAGCATCACCGCCACGTCACCACCCGACACCACCGCGCTGGGCGAGCCGTTGATGGATGGGAACGGGAAGAAGTTGTAGCCCGTCTTGGGCTGGATGGACGTGTTCACGGTGGGGATGACCGAGCCCACGAAGTCGGCCTCGTACAGCATCGCGGCCTTGGGCGTCGGCCCGAACACCTGGCTGACGCAGTCGGGGAACGGCGTCGTCACCGCTCCTGCCTTGCCGCCGACCATGTTGGCATCGGTGCCGAAGATCTTTGCCAGTGTCTGGAACGTGGTGGTGACCGTGGGATCGGTCCAGGGGATGGTGTGTGCGGCGAGCGCGTTGTACTTGTCGACGCCGGCGACGCGCAGGTAGACGTTCTCGAACCAGTCGGTGAGTGTCCAGCCGGAGCCCCCACACATCGCGAACGGGGTCGTGCCGGCCTGCTGCAGGGTGCCCATGTCCGTGAGCAGCTGGTCGAACGTGGTGGGCGGTGAGGTGATGCCGGCGTCGGTCAGCGACTTGACGTTGTACCAGAGCGTGCTCTTGTTGGCCGCCTTGAAGTACACGCCGTATGTCTTGCCACCGTCGCTGCCGAGCTTCTGCCACGCGCTCGCGTACTGGCTGCCGAGCGTGCTGCCGACCACGCTGTCGATCGGCTTGAGCGCGCCCTTCTTGACGAGGTCGTGCAGCAGGCCCGGCTGCGGCAGGATGGCGACGTCAGGGGGCGCTCCGCCGCTGATCGCGGCGCCGAGAACCGTTGGCAGCTGGTCGCCCTTGGACTGGAACTGCGCGGTCACCCCGGTCTTGGCGTTGAAGCCGTCGAGCACCGCCTGGAAGTCCTTCTGCTCCGTTCCCGACCACACCGCCCAGACGGTGACGTTGCCACCGATCTGCGCGCCACCGGATGAGCTGCTGCCGCTCGGTGTGGTGGTGCTGCTGCCGCACGCCGCCAGGGTCATCACCACCGCGGCGGTCAGTGCCCCGAACGCCTTCCGCTGTCCCCTGATGTTCACTTGGCCGCCTCCTCGCCGCGCTCGTTCAAGGTCACCTGACGGGCCTGCCCGGGACGTGCTGACGCGCACCGGGCGGGCTCGTGCCTTCCTGGGCCGGGTGGGATGCTACGCCCGCGTACCGGCCAGCACAACCTACCCCGACGCCGCGCGGCGGGTCCCCCGCCTACGCCAGCGTCGGGGCCAGCCCGAAGGCCGCGAACTGGGCGTCGCCGAAGGTGGTGATCTCGGCGATCCGCCCACCCTCGATGCGCATCACGTCGAACTTGAAGGCGCGGTACTCGCTGTCACCCGGTCGGAGCAGGTAACTGGCGGCGGCCGGCATCCGGTTGGCGCGGGTCGGCAGCAGCCGCCACGTCCCCATGCTCGCCGCGCGGCGCATCAACGGCTCCAACGACTCGACGCCGTCGTAGCACGTCGGGTTGGGCGGCATGGTGATGCGCAGGTCCGACGTGGCCAGCGCCATCGCCGCCTTGACGTCGCAGCGCTCGTGGGCGGCGATGAACTGCTCGAGCACGGCCCGTTCGGTGGCGGTGGTCGCGCCGGACTGCCACTCCGCGCGTCGCGCCGGCAGGTGCGTCTGCATGGTGGCGCGGGCACGCTGCACCGCGCTGTTCGCCGCCGCCACGCTGGTCTCGAGCGTGGCCGCCGTCTCGCCGGCCGACCAGCCGAACAGGTCGCGAAGGATCAGCGCGGCGCGCTGGCGGGGTGGCAGCAACTGCATCGCGGCCAGGAACGCCAGCTCGATGGTCTCGCGCTCGACGGCGATCGCGTCTGGCTGCTGGTCGCTGGGGGCGACCTCGTCAAGCAGCCGATCGGGGTAGAGCTGCAGCCACGGCACGTCGGCACAGGAGCGCAGCTCGGTGGTGCGCCGCGAGCGGCGCCGGAGCACGTCGAGGCAGACATTGGTGGCGATGCGGTACAGCCACGCCCGCGCCGGCGAGCCGTCATCGATTGCCTCGCGGCCCCGCCAGGCGCGCAACATCGTGTCCTGCACGGCGTCCTCCGCCTCGTCGAAGGAGGCGAGCATCCGGTAGCAGTGCACGTGCAGCTCGCGGCGGTGGCGCTCGCTCAGCGCCGCGAACGCGGCCTCGTCGAGCGCCGCGCCGGTCATGACCGCGCGCTGACCTCCTGGACCAGCCAGTAGTTGCCGTCAGGGTCCGCGAAGGAGACGAAGGAGTTGTAGTCGGCTCGCTGCGGGTCGTAGCCCGGGGTCTGTCCCTGTGGCCCGAAGTGATAGACCTCGGTCACGTCCACGCCATGCTCGACCAGCTGCGCGCGGGCGACGTCGATGTCGTTGACGCAGAGGTGCAGTCCCTTGATCGACCCGGCGGGCATCTCCGAGCGCATCAGGGCGATCGAGCACGCCGACCCGGGAGGGGTCAGCTGGACCACCCGGAAGTCCTCGCCGGCACTGTGGTCGACGTGGACATCGAAGCCCACCTGGTCCACGTAGAAGGCCTTGGCCCGGTCGATGTCCGACACGGGCACCACGATCAGCTCGAGCGTCCAGTTCACGATGTCACCTCCTCAGCGCCGGTCGATCCCACCCGGGGTTCACGACCCGCGATTTTGCCGACGCCCGTACAACGTCGCATGGTGCGCGGACTCATCGCTCAGCCGATGAGCGCAGGAGGGAAACCGACCCTCAGGCGCCCGCCTGCGCCGAGAATGCGACTGCCAGGGCCTGGCCGTTGACGTCGAGGAGGCTGGTGGCCACGGTCAGCGTCACCGCCGTGTTCGCCGGCACCGTGGTGGTCACGGTGGCGGTGCGCGAATCGGGGTCGAAGTCGGTGGTGACGGTGAGGACCCGGCCCGACCGCGTGGTCACGGTGATCGCACCGGCGACGGTCTCGGCGCGCAGGTCGCTGTCGAAGCTGATCCGCATCACCAGGGTCGAGCCGCTGATCGGCACCACGGAGAGCACCTGCGGGCCGATCGGCTCGTCTTTCAGCTGACCGGCGTTCAAGTGAGCTGACCACGTAGCCGCCGTCGCCCTTGGGTGAGAGCACCAGGGACTCGTCGGCGAACGACGCCGCCGGGTGCGCGGCTGAGGGATCGACGATGAGCCGCGCCGTGGCAGCGACGGTGTCGTCCGAGCCGGGCACGGCGCTGATCACGTAGCCGCGCGAGAGGCCGTGTGGGGTGCGGGCCGCCGCGTCCACGTTGGACGCGCTGAGGGCGTCGAGCGCCGTCGCGTTGCCCTGGACCTGGGCGTCGATGAATGCCTTCAGTGCGCCGGCGGCGCCATCCGGGAGGGCGTTGACGACCGTGCCGGCCGCCGTGCCGGGGACGGTGGCGATCCGGGCCGCGCCACCGGAGATGAAGGCGATGCGGTCACCCGCTGTCGAATACACCGGCGCCTGCGCGTTGGCGGCGCGGGCGAGCACGCTGCCCGAGGGCAGGGCGAGGATCTCGAGCTCGCCGCCGTCGGTGGGGGGCTGGTCGGCGATGGCCACGTGGCTGCCGGTGCGGTCGAGCGCGATGCCCCCGATGCTGCCGCCGGGGTGGTCGAGGGGCACCAACGCGGTCGCGTCGCGACCCACCGGCGAGGTGAGCAGCCGGGCCGGGTTGGAGCCGGCGTCGACCCAGGTCACCACCCGTCCGTCGCCGCTGAAGGCGGCGGCGTGGCGGCTGCCGGGCAGCTGCCGCGACCGCCCGCTGCCGAGGTCGATGAGCGTCCCATCGGAGCTGCTGCTGCCGGCGAACGCCTGGCCGCCCGCGGCGGAGAACACCACCGCGTCAGTGCCGGCGGGCAGGGTGGCCAGCGTGTTGACGTGCCCGAGGAGGTCGACGCTCACCACCCGGTCGGTCTCGGCGACCACCGCGGTGCCGCTCGACAGCCAGCCGGTGGCCAGCGTGGTCGTCGCCAGCGTGGCCAACGAGCGCCGGTCGCTGCCGTCGAGCGAGACCAGCTCGATGGTGGTGCCGCTGGCGGTGGGCACCGCCGCCACCAGGCGCAGGCCGTTGGGGGCGAGGGCGGCCGAGGACGCAGCAGGTCCGAGGTCGACCACGGCGCCCGCGGCGGTCATCGCCACCATCCTTCCGCTCATCGTCGGCGGCGCGGTGCTGGCGGAGGCCGTGGCGCCCGCGGTCGCCGAGGCCCCGGGGCTGCTGCCCGCGGTGGGGGTCGCGGTGGGCTGCGCCGACTGGCGCGGCGGCGCCGTCGTGTTGGCCGTCGACGAGGTGGCGATGACCGTCCCGTCGCCGCCGCTGATCAGCTGCGCTCCGTTGGAGACCGAGGCCAGGCCCTGCCCGGAGAGTTCGGTGACCACGGGCGCCGGCGGTGGGGTGGCCGCGGTGCCGAAGGAGATGTGGATGTCGCTCGCCGCCAGCGACCCACGGGCGGAGCGCGTCGCGCTGCGGTCGATGGTCACCGTGTAGGGCGTGTTGCCGGCCAGGTGGTGGGTGGGGGTGATCACCAGGTCGTTCCCCTGCCAGGCGGTGGTCACCTGGGTGGCCGGGCGGATGTGCAGGCCGGCCACGACCGCCCCGTGGTTCATCGGCTCGTTGAACGCGACGGTGATGACGTTGTTGGGACTGACCGCGTGGAAGTCGGCGACGGGCGAGGCGGCGGTCACCTGCTGGTCCTGCACCGGTGGTCGTGCCACGGTGAACACCGCCAGCCCTACCAGGGCGACGCCGAGCGCAGCCCCACCCCAGGCGAAGCGCGGCGAGCGCTGCCACCAGCCGGCGCGGCGAGTGCGGACGCTGCGGGGCCGATCCGCCCGGGCACGCTCGGGCCTGGCGGCAGCTCCCAGGGCCGACGGTGCCTCACGCATCAGCTGGGCGCGCAGCACCGCCTGGAAGCGGGGATCGAGCGGCGGCTCAGGCCGGGCGGCGCGAACCCGGTGGGCGAGCGCGACCAGGTCGGGGTCACCCTCGAAGAGGCTGTCGATCTCGGGGTCGATCCAACGGTTGTCCACCGTCAGCCCTCCCCGTGGTCGTAGGTGGCCACGTCGAGGCGGGCGCGCAGCCCGATCATCCCGCGGTGCACCAGCAGCTTGACGGCCCCCTCGCTCTTGCCCATCACCACGCCGATGTCGGCGAGCTTGAGGTCCTCACCCAGCTTGAGGGTGATCGCGGTCCGCTGCTGCTCAGGCAGGGTGTCGATGGCCGCCCACACGCGGGCCGCCTCCTGCTTGTGGGCGACGCGCTCGTCCAGCGGCTGCTCGGGGTCGGCGACGGCGATGGCGTCGTCGATGTTCGAGGCCGGCTTGCGGGCGCGGTAGTGGTCGGCAATCGCATTCACGCTGATCTGGTACAGCCACGCACTGAAGGGATGACCGCTCGGTTTGTACTTGCCGATGGCGCGCAGGGCCTTGAAGAACACCTCCGAGGTGATGTCCTCGGCGGCGTCCTGGTCGCGCACCCGGCTGTAGACGAACCGGTAGATCTGCCCGAAATAGTGTGTGTACAGCTCTCCAAAGGCGTCGGCGTCGGACTTGGCCCGCTCGACTAGTTGATCCTCGTACGCCCGGGGCAAGGTCACCGGACAGACTCCGGGCGCATCTGGTGGGGCAACGTTCGCTCCGGCTGGGCGGTTACGGGTTCAGGCATGGGGCCAAGCGACTATAGGAGGGCTGCACCGGGCGTCCCGGCGCCTCGCGGACAGCCTCGCCCACACCTTTCCTTAACTGGCTGCTACCACGCCGTTGACGGGTGCCGTTGTAGCGTCGCCGTCCACGGATGCGCCGGTCAGGGGCCCCCAGCGCCCCTCTCAGTCGATGGCACGGCGCCGGAAGCCGCGCATGCCGGTGATCCCGAAGACCACCAGCGCCAGCAGCAGCGCCAGCGGCGGGATCCAGGTGAGCATGTGCACCCCATTGGGCACAAGCGCCGCGCGCGTGCCCTCGCTGACGTAGGTCATGGGGTTGAGCAGGGTGAGCGCCTGGAACCAGGGCAGCTTGCTCAGCGACGGCCACGGGTACTGCGCGCAGCCGGTGAAGATGAGCGGCGTCAGCACGATCGCGAACATGATGTTGATGCGCTGGGCAGAGACCGCCGTCCCCATGGTCAACCCCATCGCCCCGCCGGCCAGGGCGCCCAGCACCACGCTGGCGAGCAGCAGGGGCAGGCCGCCCGTCGAGAAGGGCACGGTGCCCAGCACCAGGATCCCCACCGGGAACATCACCAGGCCGGCGACGATCGCCCGCGCGGCGGCGAAGACGATCTTCTCCGCGCCCACCCAGGTCGCCGGCAGCGGCGCCAGCAGGCGGTCCTCGATCTCCTTGGTGAAGGAGAAGTCGATCACCAGCGGGAAGGCGACGCTCTGGATGGCGGTGAGCATGATGGTCATGGCCACGATGCCCGGGAAGAGCTGGCGGGCATAGGCGGGGTTGGTGAAGCCGAGCTCGGTGAGCACGCGGCCGAAGACGAAGAGCAGCCCCAGGGGCTGGAGGATCACCTGGGCCAGGAACGCGGGCAGCTCGCGCCCGGTCACCGCCACGTCGCGGCGCAGGATGGCGAGGAAGGCCACCACCGGGTTGCCGCCGGCCACGTCGGTGGTGCGCGCCGGTGCCGCGGTGGCCACCATCAGCGCAACGCCCTCCCGGTGAGGTGGATGAAGACGTCCTCGAGGCTGGGCTTGGCGATGCTGAGGTCGACGAGCTCGCCGCCGCTGTCGGTCACCAGGCGGGCCACCGGCGCCACCAGTGCGGGGGCGTCGACCGAGGCGTAGAGGCGCACGTGGTAGGTCGACCCCGGCGCCGCCGCTGTCGCCCCGTCCGCTGGGCTGGGCGCGCCGCGCGGCCCTCCGGGGGCGCCGCCCCAGGGTCCACCGCCACCGCCCGGCGCCCCGCCCGCATCCTTGCTCACCGGTTCGGCGTGCTCCACCCCGGGCAAGGTCGACAGCGCGGCGAGCAGGGCCTCGCGGTCGCCGCCGTCCAGCAGGATGCCGAGCTCGAGGCTGTTCCTGCCCGGCACCGTGCCGGTGAGTGCGTCGGGCGTGTCGAGGGCGAGGATCCGGCCGTGGTCCATGATCGCCACCCGGGCGCAGAGGGTCGCCGCCTCGTCCATGTCGTGGGTGGTGAGGATCATGGTCACGCCGCGCTCGCGGAGGTCACGGACGCGGTCCCACACGAACAGCCGCGCCTGCGGGTCGAGCCCGGTCGTCGGCTCGTCGAGGAAGAGCACCTCCGGCTGGTGCATCAGCGCGCGCGCGATCATGATCCGCTGCGACTGGCCGCCCGAGAAGAAGTCGACGCGGTCGTCGGCGCGGTCGGCGAGCCCGAACTCCTCGAGCAGGGCGTTGGCGCGGCGGGTGCGCTCGGCGGCCGGGATGCCGAAGTACGCGGCGTGGAAGAGCAGGATCTGCCGTGCCGACAGCGCGCGGTCGAGGTTGGAGCGCTGCGGGACCGTGGCCAGGCGCCGCTTCGCCGCCACCGGGTCGCGCACCACGTCGATGCCAGCGACCATCGCGCGTCCGCCGGTGGGGCGGACACGGGTGGTCAGCACCCCGACGGTGGTCGTCTTGCCCGCGCCGTTGGGGCCGAGCAGTCCGAACACCTCGCCCTCGCCCACCGAGAAGCTCACCCCGTCGACAGCGTTGCTGGGCCGCTTCGGGTAGCGCTTGACCAAATCCTCGACCACGACAGGGAAATCCACTCCCGTCGCCGCCCCACTAGTCGCCGTCGCCATCTCCACCATCGCGTGCAGTCTTGCAGGGATTGGACGCCGGACGGCACGAACGGCGATGGCGCACCAGCGCCCGCCGGCCGCACAATCGGCTCATGAACCGAGCCCTCATCGTCATCGACGTCCAGGAGTCCTTCGCGCAGCGCGCCATGTGGCAGCACAACTCCAACCCGCGACTGGTCGAGCAGGTCAACCGGTTGGTGGCCGGCAGTCGCGCCGGCGGCGACCTCGTCGTCTGGGTGCTGCACGCCGAGCCCGGCACCGGCTCGGTGTTCGATCCCGCCAGCGGCTTCGTGCGACTGATGAGCGGGCTGGTGCCGCGCGAGGGCGAGCCGCTGATCACCAAGACCGCGCACAACGCCTTCACCACCACCAACCTCCAGCAGGTGCTCACCAGCGAGGGCGTGCGCGAGCTGCTCATCTCGGGCATCAGGACCGAGCAGTGCTGTGAGACCACTGCGCGCGTGGGTTCCGACCTCGGCTACGAGGTGACGTTCGTCACCGACGCCACCGCGACCACGCCGATCGAGCACCGCGATGCGCCGCCGGGCCGCAGCGTCGAGGACATCCTCGCCGACCCGCGCACCCTTACCACGGACGAGATCATCGCGCGAACCGAGTACGTCCTCGCCGGGCGCTTCGCGACCATCTCGTCGGTCGCCGACCTGGCCGCTGCGGAGCCCGTCACAGCCCGCTGAAGGTGCCGCCGGCGCGGCCAGGTTGCAGTCGCACTGCAACCGGTACCGGCATAATGCACACCGTGCTGGGTGATGGAAATCAACGCGCCCGGGGCGGCATCCGGCGCGACCAGGTGGCGCTCACCGAGCGCCGCATCCTCGACGCCGCCACCGCCCTGTTCGTCGAGCGGGGTTACGCCGCCACGTCGCTGCCGGCGGTGGCCGCGGCGGCCGGCGTCTCGCCGCGCACCATCCATGTGCGCTTCCACTCCAAGGCGCGCCTCCTGGAGCGCTGCATCGAGCTGGGCACGATCGCAGGGCCCACGGCGAGCGCGCTGGACGGCGACCGGGCGCAGGGTCTCGATGAACCGATCCTCGATGCCCGCATCGAGACGATCGTGGCCCTGGCCGCGGCCACCATGGAGCGGTCCGGCGCCCTGCTGGCCCTGACCACCCAGGCCGCCGCGATCGAACCCGAGATCGCCGCCATGGAGCGCGTCGGCATGCAGCGCACCCTCGGCGAGCTCCGTGCCATCGGCGAGCGGCTGGCCGAGGAGAACCTTCTCCCGGCCAGGGTCAGCGCGGCGGCGATCACCGACATCCTCTGGGTGATCGCCGGCCCGCGCACCATCGTCAGCCTGATGAACGACCGGGGCTGGACGCCGGCGCGGTACGCCACCTGGCTCGACGCCACGCTGCGCGCGTTCCTGCGCCGGTAGCCGCTGTTCCCCACGCCGCTCCCCTGGGGGACTGCGCCATAGTCGCGCCGAGCGGGTTCATATCCGCCGGTTCGGAGGTACCTCCGTGGCAGAGCTGTTCGTCCTGGAGTTCGATGGCTTCAGCAGGCAGGACTACGACACCGTCAACTCGGCGCTGGGCATCGACATGGGCACGGGGCAGGGCAACTGGCCCGAGGGGCTGCTCACCCACTCCGCCGGCCGCACCGCAACGGGCTGGACGGTCATCGAGGTGTGGGACTCGCGTGCCCACCAGGAGAAGTTCATGAACGAGCGGCTCGGCGCGGCCCTCCACGAGGCCGGCGTCAGCGCGCCGCCCACCCGGGCGGACTGGACCTCGCTGGAGTCACACCACCAGCCCAGGCAGGGAGCGGCGGTCTCGAGCTGACGACCACTGGCGATCACCCTTAAACGACGAAAGCGGGCCGGCGCTGTGCCGGCCCGCTTTCCTGTGTCTGGGTGCTGGTTATTCGATCGTGGTGGTGGTGCTGCCCGGAGGCGCCACCGTCGTGCTGCTGCCGCCACGGCGACCGCCGCCGAAGCCGCCCCACGACGACCAGAAGAACATCGACAGGAGAATGCCGATGATGCCCACGATGAGCAGGATGAGGCCGATGGTGTGCAGGTTGACCCCCGAACCAGCGGTGTCGACGTTGACCGCGAACGCCAAGACGGCGCCGACCGCCGTCAGCAGGATTCCAACTCCGATCCCCATGGCTGTGTAGCCTCCTATTGTGGGTGCGATTTAGCACCATCGCCACTATAACATTGTCCACGGGAAAATGGTTACGTTTGGAACATTTTCCCCAGGGTGGTCATTCGGCGCGTTCGGGACGTACCAGGAGACGGACCCAGATTTCGCCCAGCCACGCCGCGAAGCGCTCGTCAGACCAACCCCGCTCGCCCACCAGGCGCTGCCACAGCGAGCCATCGGTCATCGCCCAGATCACCTGCCGGCACTCCTCCTCGCTCACCGCGAGCTGCCCGGTGGCCGCTGCCTCGCGCAGCCATGACGCCCATCCCCGCGTAGCGCTGGCGGCCGATCTCCTCGACCATTGCCGCCGCCGCCGGCTCAGCACCCGCGGCAGCCTGGACCGCCAGCTGGAACGGGATCACCCGGTGCGCCGTCTGGGTGAACAGTCGCGCGTGCATCACGAGGCGGCGGCCCAGGTCCGGCTCGATCGCGGATCTGCTGTCACCTCGGGCCGCTCGTGGTAGGGGATATCGCGGTCGTCGCCGCCGATGGTGACGTCCCACACACGATGGAGAAGGTTGGCCTTGGTGCCGAAGGCGGCGTACACCGTCTCGGGCGACACGCCCGCGCGCGCCGCCACCGCCGCGACAGTGGTGCGGCCGTAGCCCTCGGCGACGAAGAGGTCATGCGCGGCGCGCAGGACCTCACGCCGGGTCTCAACCGCCTGGGCGCGTCGCCGGGTGGAATCGTAGGGGCGGGACCGGTTGACAGCGGCGCTCACGTTCCCTACAGTACCACCGTATTGGATACAGCTCTACTGGAGTGAATCATGGCTGCCACATCCTCCCCGGCGACGACCGACTTCGACTGGACAGCCGTCGCGCAGGGCTGGGACGCCCGCCGCGACCACGTGGAAGCCATGAAGGAGCAGGTCACCCAAGAGCTTCTCGGTCGCCTGGGCCTACAACCCGGCGACCGCGTCCTCGAGCTCGCCGCCGGCACCGGGGAGCTGGCGCTGCGGCTGGCCGCCGCCGTTGGCACCCACGGGCCGGGTCATCGCCAGTGACGCCGCGGCCGGGATGGTTGAGCTGCTCCGCGGCACCCTTGCCGGCACCGTCAACGCCGAGGCGGTCCAGATCGACGCCCGCGCCATCAGCCTGCCGGACGCCTCGGTCGACGCCGTGGTCATGCGCATGGGGCTCATGCTCGTCGACGACCCTGTCGCCGTGCTGCGCGAGTGCCGCCGTGTCCTGGTCCCCGGTGGCCGCCTCGCGGTTGCGGTCTGGGCCGGCGCCCGAGCACAACCCCTGGATGACATACGTCGGGATGGCCATGCATGATCAACGGCCTCGTCACTGGCGGCCCGCCAACCGGGCCCGGGCGGGGTCTTCTCTCTCGCCGACCCGGCCGTGCTCGAGGCCGCCGCCCGCGAGGCCGGCTTTGGCGAGGTCACCGTCGACGCGACGTCCCGAGCACCGCCGTCTTCGCCTCGAGCGAGGAGCACTTCGACACGGTCTCCGCAGCGCTCTCCGGTCCCCTCTCGGTGGCCCTGGCCGCCGCGCCCGAGGCAAGCCCGCGCCGCGGTGCGCAAGACCCTCGCGGACCCTCGACCAGGCCACCGCACTCACCGATGGCGGGCTGGTGCTGCCCGGACGCGCCTTGCTCTGCACGGCCGTGGCGTAGTCGCTTGCCGCACGCGGTCAGAGCAGCGCGGCGATCATCGCGTCGGCGACGAAGCGCCCGTACCGCTCAGCCGCCCAGCCGCGGCGCACCATCAGCAGCTCGCACAGCTCGGGCGAGCTGTAGGTCCAGAGCACGTCCGCGGCGGCGGCGAGGTCGATGCCGTCGCGGACGTGGCCGCCGTCCATCAGCCGGCGTGCGTTGTCCGTCATCCGCGTCAGGCGGTCGGCGTCGAGCTCGGTCATCAGCCCACGGGCCTCGTCGTCGGTCTCGGCAGCGGCGCGCACCAGCAGGAGGATCGGGGTGGCCCGGGGCGCGACCTCCGCGCTCAAGGCGCCCCAACCGCGGATGATCGCCCGCGGGTCGCGCTCGCGCAGCTGGAGCTCGTCGGAGCGCTGCTCGGCGGGGATGGCGCCGCCCCCCTCCAGCGCGCGCCGCCAGATGGCACGGACCAATCCGGCCTTGCCGCCGAACGCCTTGTAGATGGTGTGCACCGACACCTGGGCGTCGGCGGCGATGGCCGCGATGGTGCTGGCCGCGTACCCGTCAGCGAGGAACCGCCGCCTCGCCGCGTCGACGATCGCGGCCCGGCGGCGGGCGGCGAGCTCGCGGCGGCGGCTGCCGTCGTAGCCGCGCGCAGGCTTGACATCCGGTGAGGCCGAGCCCATAGTCACGCTATTGATTCTAGCAGACTAGAACGAAATGCACAGGGCGAGGAGACGACGCGGATGACCCCAGACACACGCGACATGGTGGCCCGGCTGGTCGCCGCCACCAACGCCCACGACATCGAGGCTCTCGTCGCCTGCTTTGCCGAGGGCTACGTCAACGAGACGCCGCTGCACCCGGCGCGCAACTTCAGCGGGCGCGCCCAGGTGCGGCGCAACTGGGAGCAGATCTTCGGCTTCGTCCCCGACATCCACGTCGAGGTGACCCGCTCAACGGTCGACGGGGACACCGCGTGGACGGAGTGGGAGATGGCCGGCACCCGTCGCGACGGCAGCGCCCATCGCATGGCCGGCACCATCATCTTCACCGTCCGCGATGGCGTCGCCACGGCGGCGCGCTTCTACCTCGAGCCGGTCGACGAGGGTGCCGCCACCGTCGACGAGGCGGTGCACGCCCAGGTGGCACGACCATGATCCTTGTCGCCGGCGGCACCGGCCGGCTGGGCACGCTGGTGGTGCAGCGCCTCGCCGCGGAGGGCAACCAGGTCCGCGTGCTGACCCGCGACCCCGCCCGCGCCGACCACCTGGCCGGCGCGGCCACCGAGGTGGTGGTCGGCGACGTCCGCACGCCGGCGACGCTGCCGGCCGCGCTGCGCGGGGTGACCGCGGTCATCTCCGCGGTCCACGGCTTCGAGGGACCCGGCGGGGTGACCCCTGCGTCCGTCGACCGCGACGGCAACCGCCACCTCGTCGACGCCGCCACCGCCGCCGGCGCCGACGTGGTGCTCATGTCGGTGGTCGGCGCCTCGCCGCGCAGCCCGATGGACCTGTTCCGCGCCAAGTACGCCGCCGAGCAGCACCTGCGCGGCAGCGGCGCGCGCTGGACCATCGTCCGCGCCACCGCGTTCATCGAGCTGTGGGCCGACATCCTCGCCAAGGGGATGGTGTTCGGCGCTGGCGACAACCCCATCAACTTCGTCTCCGTCCACGACGTCGCCGCGGTGGTCGTCCGCGCCGCCGTCGACCCGGCGCTGCGCGGCGAGGTGATCGACGTGGGCGGTCCCGACAACCTCACCATGAACCAGCTGGTCGCTACCCTCCAGCACACAGGTCGGGCGCCCGCCAAGGTCAAGCACATCCCCCGCCCGATGCTGCGCCTGCTCGCCCCCCTGTCCCGCCGCGTCGCCGCGGCGCTGGCCATGGACACCGTCGACATGCGGTTCGAACGCGCGGCGTCACAGCCCACATCGCTGCACGTGGCCTGATCCCGGCGCGACCGCCGCCCCGAGACCGCTTGAAGGTCGCCCCCATGGTTCACTACCGTCACCACCCTGCCGGCGTGCATGGGAGTGGGTGGCGATGAGCGATTTGGACACAGCAGCAATGGCGGACTTCCGGGCTTCCTTCGGGGGCACGGCGCTGGAGGCGGGCGACGACGGCTACGACGCCGCTCGTTCGGTCTGGAATGGATCGATCGATCGCCGCCCGGCGCTGATCGCGCGCTGCTCGACCGCGCAGGACGTCGCCGCCGCCGTCCGCCTGGCACGCGAGAACGGCCTCGAGGTCGCGATCCGCGGCGGCGGCCACAGCTACGCCGGCCATGGGGTGACCGACGGCGGGGTGATGATCGACCTCAGCGCGATGACCCAGGTCAGTGTCGACGTCGAACGGCGCCGGGCCACCGCCGGTGGCGGTGCGACCTGGGCGGCGGTCGACGCGGCCGCCCAGCCGCACGGCCTGGCCACACCCGGCGGGTTCATCAGCCACACGGGCATCGGTGGCCTCACGCTCGGCGGCGGTGTCGGCTGGCTCACCAAGAAGGCCGGGCTGAGCTGCGACAACCTTGTCGGCGCCGAGGTGGTCACCGCCGACTCCCGCATCGTCCGTGCATCCGAGGATGAGAACCCCGACCTTCTCTGGGCGCTGCGCGGGGGTGGTGGCAACTTCGGTGTGGTCACGTCGTTCGAGTTCGCCCTCCACGAGGTCGGGCCGATGGTGAACCTCGGCCTGTTCTTCTGGGAGCTCGAGAGGGGCACCGAGGCGCTCCGCTTTGCACGCGACTTCGTCGACACCCTCCCCGCCGGGTGCGCCGGCTTCCTGGCGATCGCGCTGTCGGCGCCGCCCGCGCCCTTTGTCCCCGAGGACGCGCAGGGCAAGACAGGGCACGCGCTGCTCGTGGTCGGGTTCGGCTCCCCTGAGGACCACGCGGCGGCGGTGGCACCTATTCGCGATGCCGCACCGTTGTTCGAGCTGGTCACCCCGATCCCTTACGCGGCGCTCCAGCAGATGTTCGACGTGGGCAACGAGTGGGGCACGCTTGCCTACGAGAAGGCGCTGTACCTCGAGAAGCTGACCGACGGCGTCCTCGGGGTCATCGCCGAGCACGCGCCCCGCAAGCAGTCACCCCAGTCCTTCTGCCCGACCTTCCTGCTCACCGGCGCGTTCCTCGACAAGGCGGACGATGACACCGCGTTCGGCGGCGTCCGCGTCGGAGGCTTCGTCTTCAACATCGCCGCCGCGGCGACCGAGCGTGACCTCTTCGAGGCGGACCGCGCCTGGGTGCGCGCCTTCTGGGACGCGATGCGCCCCCACGCGCGCGGCGCCGGCGGCTACCTGAACTTCCAGTCCGACCAGGACGAGGACCGCGTCCGCAACTCCTATGGTGCGCAGAAGTACGCGCGCCTCGCCCAGCTCAAGGCCACCTGGGACCCGGGAAACCTCTTCCACCTCAACGCGAACATCAAGCCCGCCTAGCGCCGCGCCTCATTCCACGAGGTGCTCGTACACCACGAACGAGGTGGGCGTGCCCACGGTGTCGTACAGCGATCGCGCCGGTGCGTTGTACTGCTGGGTGTGCCAGTAGACGCGCTCCACCCCTCGTTCGGCCGCCAGCGCGTACACGGCCTCGATGAGCGCACGTGCCACCCCGGCGCCGCGGTGCGCGGGCTCGACGTAGAGGTCCTCGAGGTAGCAGTAGCCTCGATCGCTCCAGGTCGAGGGGTGGAACACGAGGTGCGCGAAGCCGATCGCCTGGTCGTCCCCATCGACGGCCACCAGGCCGCAGAGGCCGTCGCGGCCGTCGCGCAGGCGCTCGAAGCTCAGCGTGCTCACCTCGCGGGGCGACGTCAGCCCGGTAGAAGGCGAGGTAGCCCGCCCACAGCAGCTGCCAGCGATCGTGGTCGGTGTCGCGCAGGCGGCGCACCGTGGCGGGGGGAATCGTGGTGGCCATCGCCGCAAGTGTGACCCCATCGCTCACCCATCACCGCTGCGCAGAGATCCGCACATACCGTGCGCCCGTACCATCGGGTGACACCGCCCGCCCATAGGGAGCACAAGTGGCCCGCTTCACAACCACCGTCGAGTCCCGGCTGCCCGCCGCCGCGGCGTTCGCGTACATGGCCGCCTTCGACAACGCCGCGGAGTGGGACCCGAGCGTCGTCGAGGCCCGGCGCCTCGACAGCGGCGACCTGCGCGTCGGCTCCGCCTTCCACGTCGTCTCCACCTTCGCGGGGCGCCGGGTGCCGCTGCGCTACGAGATCACCGCGTTCGACCCCGACCACCGCGTCGTGCTCGAGGCCTGGAGCTCGACGTTCGGGTCGGTCGACACCATCACCGTGGCGGCCGCCGGCGACGGGTCGCGGGTGACCTACGACGCCCGGCTGGTCTTCAAGGGGTTGTCACGACTCGCCGACCCGGTCATGCAGCTGGTCTTCAACCGTGTCGGCCGCAAGGCGGACGCCAGCCTGCGCACCCAGCTCAACCGCCCGCGCTGACCAGCCGCCGCCAGGTCGGCGGCGATGACCGCTGCGCGATGATGAGGACGGCGCCGGCCCACGCGGCGCCGGACACGAGGTATCGAGATTCCCACCGCAATGACGCGACGTCACGTCGTCCTGGCGGTGACCATCGCGGTGGTGTGGGGCGTCAACTTCGTCGTCATCGACGAGGGGTTGAAGGTGTTCCCGCCGCTGCTCTTCGTGGCCCTGCGCTACGCCATCGTCGCCTTCCCGGCGATCCTCTTCGTGGGCCGGCCGCGCGTGGCCGCCCGCTACGTCGTCGCGGTGGGCACGTTCTCGGCCGCGCTGCAGTTCGGTCTGCTGTTCATGAGCCTCTCCGCCGGCCTGCCGCCGGGACTGGCCTCGCTGGTGATCCAGCTGCAGGTGGTGTTCACCATCGCGATCGCCGCCGTCGTGCTCGGCGAGCGGCCGCACCGCCGCCAGCTCTTTGGCGCGCTCGTCGCCGTCGGGGGCGTGGCGGTGATCGCGGCCACGCGCACCGGCGTGGCGATCCCGATCGGAGCCCTGATGCTCTGCATCGGCGGCGCGGCGTCCTGG
Organism: Candidatus Dormiibacterota bacterium; assembly: GCA_963850385.1. Taxonomy (GTDB): domain Bacteria; phylum Chloroflexota; class Dormibacteria; order Aeolococcales; family Aeolococcaceae; genus Aeolococcus. The sequence goes on along the minus strand of CAWKKS010000001.1, from coordinate 15,597 downwards.
GGCATCGGCAACGTCATCACCCGCGTCGCGCGCCCGCCCGACGCGGTCGCCTTCCTGGTGTGGATCAGCACGGTGCCGCCGCTGCCCCTGCTGCTCCTCTCCCTGGCCCTCGAGGGCCCGGCGCGGATCGGCCACGCGGCGACCGCGCTGACGGTGTCGGCGATCCTCTCGCTGCTCTTCGTGGGCCTGGTCGCCACCGGCTTCGCGTACGGCTCGTGGACGTACCTGCTGCGCCGCTACCCGGCCTCGTCAGTGGCCCCTTTCGCGCTCATCGTGCCGGTCGCGGGGCTCGCCTCGGCGGCGCTGTTCGTGCACGAGACGCCGTCGGGAGGGGAGATCGTCGGCGCCGCCCTGGTGATCGCCGGGCTGGCGCTGGTGACCCGCAGCGTCCGGCGCGCGCCCGCGACTCCGGCCGCTGCCGCCGCCGAGCCGGTCAGCTCCGCCGGGCGTCGCGGATAGCGCTCTCCCAACCCTGGAGGTACTCGTCGTAGCCGGCCGCGAGCTCGCCCAGCTCGTGGCGGCCCGCGCCGCTCAACGCGGTGAGGTGGTACTCGACTGTCACCACCGTGTCGGCGCCATCGGGCTCGAGGGTGACCGTGACCGTGCCGGCGGTGCGCGCCGGGATCACGCGCGCGTACTGGATCAGTCGCCACCGCTCGCAGCGGCAGACCATCCAGGTGCCGGTGGCACCGCCGTGCTCCACCTCGAACACCGTGCCGGGGGCGCTGTCGTCGACCACCGGCGCCAGGAAGCGCGGGTCCCACTCCGGCGCCCAGAGCGTTTCGCCCAGCGGTGTGAAGAGGCGGAAGGCCTCCTCGCCACCACCCGCCACTCGGAGGTGGCCGGTGAGCTGACGGACGCTGGCGGCGGGAGCGGCAGGCGTGTGCTGTGGTACCATGGTACGATGGTAACAGAAGTCCAGCGCGTCCAGACAGGAGTGCGCATCGAGCAGCGCCTGCTCAAGGTCCTCAAGGGGCTGGCCGAGTACCTCGACATCTCGCTGGGGGAGCTCATCGAGGGCATCGCTCTGCACGCCCTCGAGGGCAAATCACCCTTCCAGGCCGCCACGCTCGAGGTGGTGGCCGACCTCAGGAAGGTGTATGGCCTCGCCCTGACCGCGGCCGACAGCCATCACCTGGCCGAGGTCGCGGATCCGCAGGGGTGATCAGCGAACGCCACTGAGCACCGTCAGCCGGGTTCAGCGGGTCGGTGCACCGAGACGGCATAGCCGCCGCCGGTGTAGGGGTCGCGCTCCCACGTCGACCAGCGGTCGGCGAGCACCAGGCCGGCCGCCTGGCAGTGCGCGTCGTAGTCGGCCAGCTCGTAGCCGCTGCCGAGCTGGAAACCGCACACCAGCGCCCCATCGGCGTCGAGGTGGCGCGCGCAGGCCGCGACCAGCGCCGCCTGCGTTCCCGGGGCGGTGAACAGGGGCACGTTGCCGGCCATGACCACGACGTCGAACCGCCGGTCGAGCGCCAGCTCGCAGAGATCGGCCGCGTACCAGGTGAGCTCCGGCGACAGCCGGCGGGCGGTGGCGATCATGGACTCCGCCGCATCGACGCCCACCACGTCGACACCGCGCGCCGCCAGCTCACGCGCCACCCGTCCCGTCCCGCAGCCCGCGTCGAGAACGGAGCGCGGGCGCAGCGTCATCACCAGGTCGGCCTCGCCGTGCACGTTGGCGCCGCTGCGGGCGCGCTCGTCGAAGCGCGCCTGGTACTCGTCGCCGTCCCAGCCGCCCTCCCCGGGATTGATCGGGGTCGGTCGATGCGGCCTCAGTCACCCCGATCGGTGTGCAGTGCGGTCTGCAGGTCGAGGCCGGCGCGCACGGGAGACGACGTACGGGGCAGGCTGCGCGTGCGCACGCTCGATCCATCCCCAGTTCTCGAGGCGTCTGATGCGCTCATCGAGGGGAACGTTGGGATCCGCCACCGTCGACAGCCTGGCCACTGGCACGCCGTGGTCGGTGATCAGCCACTCCCCGCCGTTCCTGGCGTCAGCCACGAGGCGGCTCAGATGGGCCTTCGCCTCACGGATCCCGATCGTCCCACTGTGCATCACGACCATGGTAGGTCCTGTGATGTCGGAGGACAGGGACAATCCCCGGCCCCGACGGCCTCACCGTCCCGCCGCCCCCCAGAGCCGGCAACTCACCCCCGTCCGTAGAATCGGGGGACGTGATTCCCCGCTACACGCCGCCTGAGATCGCCGAGATCTTCAGCGACGAGTTGCGGTTGCGGCGCTGGCTCGACATCGAGATCCTCGCCGCCGAGGGGTGGGCCGAGCTCGACCTGGTGCCCCGCGACGCCATCCCCAAGCTGCGCGCGGCCACCATCAACGTCGATCGCATCAACGAACTCGAGGCCGAGCAGGGCCACGACATGGCAGCCTTCGTCAGCGGCGTCCAGGAGACGGTCGGCGACGAGGGCCGCTACCTGCACTTCGGGCTGACCTCGTCGGACATCGTCGACACAGCGCTGGCCACCCAGCTGCGCGACGCGGCCGCGATCATCGACCGCGACGCCGCCGCCCTCGAGGATGCGCTCGCCCGCCAGGCCGAGCGCCACCGGCTCACGCTGATGATGGGTCGCACCCATGGCGTCCACGCCGAGCCACTGACGCTCGGGGTCAAGCTCGCCAACCACTACGACGAGGTGCGCCGCTCGCGCGTCCGCCTCGCCGCCGCCACCGCCGAGGTCGCCGTCGGCCAGCTGAGCGGCGCCGTCGGCACCCACGCCACCGTCTCGCCGCTGGTCGAGGAGCACGTCTGCCAAGGGCTCGGCCTCGGTGTCGCCGCGGCCACCACGCAGGTGATCGCCCGCGATCGCCACGCGAGCTTCGTGAGCGCGCTGGCCCTGCTCGGCGCCGTGCTCGAGCGCCTGGCCACCACCGTGCGGCTGCTGCAGATCACCGAGGTCGACGAGGCCGAAGAGCCGTTCAGCGAGCGCCAGAAGGGCAGCTCGGCGATGCCGCACAAGCGCAACCCCATCCTCTGCGAGCGCATCTGCGGCATCGCGCGGGTGCTGCGCGGCCACGCCATGACCGCGATGGACAACGTCGCGCTCTGGCACGAGCGGGACATCTCGCACAGCTCGGCGGAGCGAGTCATCCTCCCCGATGCCTGCGCGCTCACCGCCTACTCGTTGCGCCTTGCCACGCGCGTGGTGAGCGGCCTGCGCGTCAAGCCCGAGAAGATGCGCGCGCACGTCGAGCTCGACGGCGGCATCGTCTTCTCGCAGCGCGTGCTCACCGCGCTGATCAGCCACGCGCAGTGGCCACGCGAGCGCGCCTACCGCGCCGTGCAGTCGCTGGCCCAGCGGGCGCGCGACGGTGGCGGCGGTTTCCACGACCTGGTCGTGGCTGACCCCGACGTGAGTGCCGCGCTCGGCGACCAGCTGGAGCGCTGCTTCGACGTGCAGCGCTACCTCAACCACATCGACGACACCTACGCGCGCCTCGGCCTGTCGACGGACTCGACCGCGGCGCCGGCGACAACGACTGAACCACGACCGCAGCTCGCCGTCGAGGCGGGCCTTGGAGGAGGGAGACTCTGATGCCGGTGATGACCACTGCGGAGGCCGAGGGCCTGCGCGTCTTCCGTCGCGGCAAGGTACGCGACACGTTCGAGCTCGACGACACCACCCTGCTCATGGTGGCCACCGACCGGCTCAGCGCCTTCGACGTGGTGCTGCCGACACCGATCCCCGACAAGGGTCGCGTGCTCACGCAGATGTCGCGCTGGTGGTTCCACAAGACCAACACCATCGTGCCCAACCACCTCCTCCCCGACGACCCCGACGCCGTCCCCGCCGCCGAGCGGGCCGACTGGCTGGAGCGCTCGATGCGCGTGCGCCGCGCCGAGCGCATCGACATCGAGTGCGTGGTGCGCGGCTACATCTCCGGCAGCGGCTGGAAGGAGTACAAGAAGGAGGGCACGCTCGCCAACGAGCCCCTCCCGCAGGGGCTGAAGGAGTCGGGCAAGCTCGACCACCCGCGCTTCACGCCGGCCGCGAAGAACGACACCGGCCACGACGAGAACATCAGCCGTGCCAACCTCGCCGACGTCGTCGGCAAGGAGCTGGCCGAGCAGCTCGAGCGCGTCTCCCTCGAGCTCTACACGTTCGCTGCGGAGCACTGCCTCGCGCGCGGCGTCATCCTCGCCGACACCAAGTTCGAGTTTGGTCACGTCGATGGCCAGCTCACGCTGATCGACGAGATCTTCACGCCCGAACTCGTCGCGCTTCTGGGACGTCGAGCAGTACCGCGAGGGCGAGTCGGTGACCTCGATGGACAAGCAGTTCGTGCGCGACTTCCTCGAGACGCTGTCCTGGGACAAGACCCCGCCCGGACCGGAGCTGCCGCAGGACGTCGTCGAGGGCACACGCACCCGCTACATCGAGGCGGCGCGGCGCATCTGCGACCTCGAGCTCGAGTAGCCGGTTGACCACGCTGGCCAACCGTCCCAACACCGCGCTGCTGGTCATCGACGTGCAGGTCGGCGTGGTCGAGGGTGCGCACCAGCGCGACACCGTGGTGGCCAACATTGACAGCCTGGTGCAGCGGGCGCGGCGCGAGGAGGTGCCCGTCGTCTGGGTGCAGGACCATGGCGACGGCCTGCCGCGCGGCAGCGAGGAGTGGCGCATCGTCCCCGAGCTCGACCCGGCCGACACCGAGCCGCTGGTGCACAAGGAATACGGTGACTCGTTCGAGGAGACGCGGCTCGAGACGGTGCTCAGCGAGCTCGGCGTCGGACGGCTGATCGTCGTCGGCGCGCAAACCGACGCGTGCGTCCGCTCCACCCTGCACGGCGCGATCACCCGCGGCTACGACGCGACGCTGGTCAGCGACGCGCACACCACCGAGGACCACACTGCGTACGGCGCGCCGCCGCCCGAGCAGGTGATCGCCCACACCAACCTGTACTGGGCCTATCACAACGCGCCCGGCCGGACTGCGGGCAGCGTGGCTACCGCGGACGTCGACTTCAGCGCGCCGGCCGGGTCCTGAGCAGCAACCCCGGGCTGGTCACCAGCGAGAGCCCGTACAGCGCCGCGACGACGATCAGCAGCGCGCGGTAGCCGGTCAGCAGCGACAGGTACTCGAGGATGCCGCCGAGCATCGCCCCGAGCAGGTTGGCGCCGAAGGCGGTCACCGACTCGCCGACATCCTTGAATCGCTGCGCGAAGATCAGGTTGGCGATGAGGATCGGCGTGAACGCGAGCAGCACCGCGCACACGAAGCGGGGCAGGAAGTCGAGCGCGAGCAGGCTGTCCAGCGGCACCAGCCAGGCCACCGCGAGGCAGACGAGCAGGAGCACGTAGAGCAGCCGGGGTCGGCGGAACGTCCAGCGCCGGGTGATCTCGATCGCCACCAGCACGGCGACGAGCACGCCGATGAACACCAGCGCGTTGACGAACCACGTCGTGCCGAAGAGCAGCGCGAACTGCACGACGCTCTTGGTCTCGAGCAGCAGGAACGCCGCCCCCATGAAGAAGAGGTCGACGAAGCGGCCCATCGGCCGCAGCCGGCCCCCCGTGGCACGGACGAAGACCACCGCGCCGGCGGCGATGAGCAGCAGCGTCCAGATGTACAGCGAAGGCATGCTCGGCGTCTCGAGGTAGAGGAAGGGGTAGTCGTCGGTGGCCGCGGTCGGGATGAACGCGCCCGGGGCGGGCTGCCAGGTCGCGTGGCAGGTCAGCACCCCGGCGGTGGCGCTGTCGGTCATCACCACCGACGTCAGCCCGTAGTGGCGCAGGCACGGGGTGCGCCCGTACACCTGCTGCAGCGTGCTGGCGAGTCGGTCGACGAGCCAGGTCTGGCGGTACGTGTTGTACATGGAGAAGGAGCCGCCCGGGCGCAGGTGCTGCCTTGGCGGTCTGCATCGCCTCGGCGGTGAAGAGGTAGCTCTCCAGCCGCAGCGACGCCTGTCCGGACACCAGCGTCAGGCTGTCGGGCAGCGCGAAGAGGATGAGGTCGTACTGCGCCTGTGTGCTCGAGGAACTCGCGGCCATCGGTGATGTACGCGGTGACGCGCGGGTCCTGGTACGGGTGGTTGGGGTGGCTCTGCGACGCCGATCTGGTACAGCCTGGGATCGATCTCCACGGCGTCGACGTGCTTGGCGCCATGGGTGAGCGCCACGGCGACGTCGTTGCCGTTGCCCGCGCCGACCACGAGCACGTTGTTGAGCGGGTTGCGCGGGACCGGCGTCCTGGTATGGCCAGGGGCGGAAACCGTTGAGCTGGTCGGGGTCGTGGACGACGTCGGCGGTGTCCTGGTGCGGCACCCCGTTGACGAAGATCTTGATGGTGTTCGCGGACGTCGCGACCTGCGTGATCTTGTAGTACGGCGACCAGCTGAACCGTGGCGTGAACGTCTCCACGCCGAGGAAGACGAGCATCGCCGCCAGCGCCGCGCACTGGATGAGCCGGCGCCGTCCGACCGGCAGCAGCAGGGCGAAGAGCACGGTGACCACGACGCCCCACGCCAGCGGCGGCGCCCAGAGGAACGACAGCGCGGAGAAGGCGAGGATCCCCGCCAGGCTGCCGAGGATGTCGAGGCGGTAGGCCTGCAGCGGCGTGTACAACTGGAACGAGCGCCCCACGCCCTCACCGATGCAGGCCATCACCACCGCGGTCGCCAGGAAGATGACCGGCAGCGCGACCCACGACGGCACCCCCGAGGTGGCGCTGCCGCCACCGAAGAAGATGAGCTGGTCGGCGGAGCGCTGCACGGTGACCGGGAAGACGTTGACGGCCACCACCAGCACGCCGAGCGCGACCGGCGCCAGCCCGGAGAGGTCGCGAGTCGACCGCGAGCGCAGGAAGCCGGCGCCGATGCCGAGGAAGCTGCCCAGCAGCACGAAGTTCGAGAAGAACGCGAGGTAGACGACGTTGGAGCCGAGCCAGCGGATCAGCGCCAGCTCGGTGAAGAGCATCAGCGCGCTGTACAGGACCAGGCGAGGCCGACCCTTGACCATCAACGAGCCCTCGGTTCTTCTGACAGCCACACGGGACTGCGGATCGGCCGCGGCGACCCTGACCAGCGGGTCCCCGCGCGGAGGTGGGTATTAGACCGCGCTGGGCCGACGCACGTCTCGCTCGGTGGGCCCGAACGGCCCGAGCACGAGCAGCACACCGCGCCTGCTCACGCTCATTCGGAGCAACGTAACGCGAAGTGCTATAGTGCCATTCGCAATATAGAGATGCGCAGCAAACCGCGGGATCTGATCGGCTTAGCCACGCTCGGGCTCGTCAGCGAGCAACCGCGCCACCCGTACGAGATCCAGCGTCTGCTCAAGGAGCGGCACAAGACGTATGCGTTCGGCAAGACCCGAGCCCTCTATCGCGCCATCGAGGAGCTCGACGCTGCCGGGCTCATCGAGAAGATCGAGACCAGCCGCGAGGGCAAGAGGCCCGAGCGAACCGTGTACGCGATCACACCCGACGGCCGTGAGCACCTCGAGGACTGGCTCGTCGACCTGATCGAGAGCCCGGTCCACCAGGACCTCGTCTTCAACGTCGCGGTGGGCCTGATCCCCTACCTCAGCCAGGAACGCGCCCGGGCCGCGCTCAGTGCGCGCACCGTCAGCCTGCGGTCGGCGCTGGTGTCGCTCGACGAGAGTTACCGGCTTCTCCAGGAACAGCTGCACCTGCCCCGAGTAGTGCTGCTCGAGCTGGAGCACTCGAAGACACTCGCCGCCGCCGAGCTCGAGTGGGTGCACGCGCTCCTCGGCGACATCGAGGCGGGGAGGCTGGTGTGGAACGACGAGATCCTTGCCGCCCACTTCGCTGCGATCCACGCCGCCGAGCAGGCGCAGCGTGCGCGCATCACCAGTCACCGCGCGCAGGCGTCACCAGGAGAGCACAGCCAATGATCAAGACACACGACCTTCGTCGCACCTTCCAGGGCCGCAAGTCCGTCGTGGAGGCCGTTGCCGGGGTCGACCTGGATGTCACCAAGGGGGAGATCTTCGGCTTCCTCGGGCCCAACGGCGCCGGCAAGACCACCACGCTGCGCATGCTGTCCACGCTGCTGCCGCCCTCCAGCGGTGAGGCGACCGTCGCCGGCTTCGACCTGCGCCGCGAGCCGGCCAAGGTGCGCTGGCACATCGGCTACGTCAGCCAGGAGGGCAGCAGCGCACCAGAGGTGTCCGGTCGCTCGGAGATGGTCCTCCAGGGGCGCCTGTACGGGATGAGCAGCGCAGACGCGCACCGGCGGGCAGCGGAGTTGCTGGCCCGGCTGGAGCTCGAGGACGCCGCCGACCGCGCCACCAAGACGTACTCGGGCGGTCAGCGGCGCCGGCTCGACGTCGGCGTCGGGCTGATGCACCGCCCCGAGCTGCTCTTCCTCGACGAGCCGACCACAGGGCTCGACCCGCAGAGCCGCGCGCGCATGTGGGATGAGGTGCGCTCGCTGCGGGACGCCGGCACCACGGTGTTCCTCACCACGCACTACCTCGAGGAGGCGGACGCCCTCTGCCAGCGCATCGCCATCATCGACCACGGCCGGATCGTCGCCAAGGGCACACCGGATGAGCTGAAGCGGCAGGTCGCGGGTGACGTCGTCGTGGTCGGCACCGGTGAGGCCGGCGAGCGTGCGCTCACGTTGCTGGAGGGTCAGCAGTTCGTCCGTGAGGCGAGCACCGCCGACGGCACCGTGCGCCTCTACGTCGACCGCGGCGAGACCGCGATGCCGCAGATCCTCCGCGTGCTCGACGGCGCCGGCATCGCGCTGGAGTCACTGAGCCTGAGTCGCCCCACGCTCGACGACGTGTTCCTGCGCCAGACCGGTCGCTCGTTGCGCGACACCGCATAGGAGACCGCCGATGAAGTTCCTTCGTGACACCTGGTTGATGTTCCAGCGCTACCTCATGGTGTTCGTGCGCAACCCGGCGTGGGTGGCCATCGGGGTGCTCCAGCCGGTGCTGTACCTCGTGCTCTTCGCGCCGTTGCTCAAATCGCTGGCACGGACTCCCGGCTTCCCGCCGGGGGGCGCGTACAACGTGTTCGTGCCGGGCCTGCTCATCCAGCTCGGGCTGTTCGGTGCCAGCGGGGTGGGGTTCGGCCTCATCGCCGAGCTGCGCGCCGGGGTGATCGAGCGCTTTCGCGTGACCCCCGTCAGCCGCTTCGCGCTGCTCCTCGGCCGCGCGCTGCGTGACATCCTCACCATGGTTGTCCAGTCGCTGATCCTGCTGCTCCTGGCGATCCCGTTCGGGCTGCAGCCGACGCTGTTCGGTGTCTTCGTCATGCTCGGCCTGGTCGCGCTCATCGGGCTGGGAATGTCCTCCCTGGCCTACGCGGCGGCGCTGTGGCTCAAGAGCGAGGACTCGTACGCGCCGCTGGTCTTCACCCTGTCACTGCCCATCCTGCTGCTCAGCGGCGTGCTCCTCCCACTCCAGCTGGCCCCCGACTGGCTGCAGCACATCGCGCAGGCCAACCCGCTGTCGTACGCGGTCACCGCCGCCCGCGACGTCTTCAACGGGCAGGGCAGCAACCCGGACGTGTTCAAGGGCCTGGCGATCATGGCCGGGGTGGCGCTCGCCGGCATCGTCGTCGGGGCGAGGAGGTTCAGCCGGGCGATCGCCTGACGCCCCGGCGCTGCGGCCGCGTCGCCGCCGTGAACGGCCGACTCCCGCCCGCCGGTAAACTCGACGGCGTGATCTTCGACGTCGCCATCGCCGTCACCCTCAAGCCGGTCGTCAACGACCCCCAGGGTCTGGTGGTGCACAGCGGCCTCCAGCAGCTGGGGTTCACCGAGGTGGGCGACGTCCGCGTCGGCAAGTACATCCAGATGCAGGTCGAGGCGGCCGACGAGGACGCCGCCCGCGTCCGCGTCACCCAGATGTGCGAGCAGCTGCTCCGCAACCCGGTGATCGAGGACTACCGCATCGGCCTCGAGATGCAGCTGGAACCGCCCGTAACCCTCAGACGCTCGCCGCCACCTCGCGGATGTCGTTGGAGATCAGCGTGAGCGGGGGCTCGATCTTCTGCATCTGCACAGCCCCCTCGGCCTGCTCCCTCGTCTCGAACACGATGACGCTGAGCCCCTCGTTGCCCTCCGAGGGTGAGAGGAAGACGCAGGAGACGAAGCCCGGGGCCTGCTTGAGCATGGGGATGACGTTGGTCTCCAGCTCCTTCCGTCCCCTCTCGATCGTCTCGTCCGCTGGCAGCGTCACCTTGGTCACCACGGCAAACATGGCCATCCTCCTAACCCCGTTCGGAACAGCATCGTAGGTCAGCCGAGTAACCGTTTTGGATACGACGTGGCTCGCATTCCCAGCGCGGCGGCCCCGCCGGGCGAGAGTTCAGCAAGATAGGAATTTACCTCCGTGACCGTGGCGCCGCCAGTGCCACCGCACGCCGCCACAGCCCTGCCGCCGCGGCGCGGGCCGCACTGGACAGCGGCGACTGGCGTGGTGCCGCCGCGAGCGCAGAGGATGCGCTGCGGGACGAGGTCCGCCGACGCGTACCTCCTGCTCGCGACCGCCCTGTGGTGCGGCTACGAGATCGACCACGCGATCGCCGAGATGAAGGCGGCGTACCGGCACTACATTCGCGAAGCCCGCCCCGAGCGGGCCGGCTTTCTTGCCGCCTGGATCGCGGTGGAGGAGCTGACCACGCGTGGCAACCCGGCGGTGGCGCGCGGCTGGATGCAGCGAGCCGCGCCTGCTCGAGGACCTCCCGGCGTGTGCGGAGCGTGGCTGGTTTCTCCTCTGGGACGCGGCGTTGATGGACGACCACCAGCGTTTCGGCGCGGCCGCCGCGAGGCGCTGCAGCTGGCTCGCTCCTGCGGCGACCGCGACCTCGAGCTCGAGAGCCTGCGAGGGCCTGCTCCTGGTCCAGTCGGGCCAGGTCGACGAGGGCATGGCCCTGCTTGACGAGGTGATGGCTGCGGTCACCGGTGGCGAGACCAGCTCTCCGCTGGTGGTCGGCGACGCCTTCTGCCTCACGCTGGGCGCGTGCGAGCAGGTGGGCGACCTCAGCCGCGCCGAGCAGTGGTGCAGGGTCGGGCTCAAGGAGACCGACAGCCGCGCCAACGGGTTCCTCCGCGCCAGCTGCCTGGCCACCTACGGCTGGCTCCTTACAGTTCTGGGTCAGTGGCCGGAGAGCGAGACGCGCCTGTCCGAGGCGACCGAGCTCTTCAAAGCCGGCCACCGCCAGCTGCAACCGCACGCGGCGGTCAACCTCGCCGAGCTGCGCCGTCGCCAGGGGCGCGCTGCTGAGGCCCGCCGGGTGCTGGCCGGCTCGCCCCGCTCGGCGGCCGCGCTGCGCGTGCTCGCCCACATCGCGCTCGACGGGGGCGACAACGTCACCGCCCTCGCGCTGGCGCGCGAGATGGAAGCCACCGTCAGCGGTTTCCCGGTCACCGAGCACGTTGTCGCTTTGCAGCTGGTGGTCCTCGCGGCGGCTGCACTCGATGACGTCCCGACCGCCAGTGCCGCCCTCACCGAGCTCGAGCGCGCGGCCGCCACCATCCAGACCGACGCCGCCTGCGCGTTGGTCTCGCTGGCCCGCGCCGCCCTGCTCGCTGCGCGCGGCGAGCACCAGGAGAGCGCCGACGAGTACGCGCAGGCTGCGCGCCGGTTCACCAGCGCCCGCGCGCCGTTCGAGGCCGCCACGGCCTGGCGCGCCCAGGGCGCCGTGCTCCGTGCCGCCGGGCACGGCAGCGCCGCCGACGCGCCGAGGCGTCGGCGCGCCAACAGCTGCAGCGGCTCGGCCACGTCACCACTGACGACCCGCTGTCCCGCCGCGAGCGCGAGGTGCTGACCCTGCTGGCGCGCGGCTCGAGCAACGCGGCGATCGCCGCCGCGCTGGAGCTGAGCACGCACACCGTGCACCGCCACGTCGCCAACGTGCTGCGCAAGCTCGACGCGCCGACGCGTGCCGCGGCGGTGGCCCAGGCCGGGCGCATCGGCCTCATCTGATCGCGTGGCCTGATCGGGCCATCACCGGCGTGTGCCGGCAGTGGCCCGAACAGGGGAAGTCAGCGCGTCCGGTCCCGTCCCATCCTCCTCGGCGTCGTCAGACCGCGCACCACCGCAGAGGAGTTGAACCCATGACCCAGGTAGCCGACTACAAGACCGACACGTCGGACATGCTCATCCCGCACGGGCTGTTCCGGTCGAACCTGGCACAGGCGGGCGACATCGTCACCGCCGTCCGCGCAGGCGACGGCGAGCAGCTCGCCATCGTCAGCAACTACGTCGACAATCTCCTGCGCTTCCTCGACGCCCACCACGGAGGCGAGGACGCCGTGGTCTGGCCGGTGCTCGCGCAGCGCGACCCCACCGCTGCCGCCCTGCTCGCTCGCATGGAGGCGCAGCACCACGCCATCCACGAGCTCCGCGAGAAGGCTGAGGCGCTGCTGCAGCGCTGGACCGCGTCGGGTGACCCCGAGGACGGCCGAGCGCTGTCCGCTGCGCTGAAGGGCCTCGCCGCCGAGCTCGAGGTGCACTTCGGCGAGGAGGAGGCCGAGATCCTGCCGCTGGCGTCGAGGTACATGTCGGCCGAGGAGTGGGGCGCGCTGCCCGGCCACGCCATGCAGCACTACACCGGCGACAAGCTCTGGCTCCTTCTCGGGCTGGTGTTCGAGCAGATGACCCAGGAACAGCTGGACGCGGTCCTGCCGCACATGCCCGCGCCCGTCATCGAGATGTGGAACACCAGCGGCAAGGCGCAGTTCGACAGCCTGATCACCAGGGTTCGCGGCGCGTCCTGACGCGCTCGCACAGTCTCCCGGGCCGGCCCCCGGTAGAATCACACCGTGGGACCGGCCTTGTGAGATTCGGGATCGCCGTCTTCCCGGGCACGTGGTCGGATCGCGATTGCGCCCACGCCGTCGAGCTCGCCGGGCACGAGGCGGTGATGCTCTGGCACAAGGACACCGGGCTGCGCGGCACCGACTGCGTCGTCCTGCCCGGCGGCTTCTCGTATGGCGACTACCTGCGCACCGGCGCGATCGCCCGCTTCGCCCCATTCATGGAGCGCGTCGCCGAGCACGCCGACGCCGGCGGCTTCGTGCTGGGCATCTGCAACGGCTTCCAGATCCTCTGCGAGGCGCACCTGCTGCCCGGCGCGCTCACCCGCAACGCCGGCCTGGAGTTCCGCTGCGAGATGTCGCACCTGCGCGTCGAGACGAGCGCGACGCCCTACACCACGGGCATCAGCCGGGCACGGTTCTGCGCATCCCGGTCGCCCACGGCGAGGGCCGCTACGTCGCCGACGAGCCGACGCTGCACGAGCTCGAGCAGGACCAGCGCGTCGTCTTCCGCTACGTCGCCGCCGACGGCTCGCCCCGGCGACGCGCAACCCGAACGGCTCGCTGGCGACATCGCCGGCATCGTCAACGTCGGCTGCAATGTGCTGGGGATGATGCCCCACCCCGAGCGCGCCTGCGAGCCGCTGCTCGGCAGCAGCGACGGCATGGCGCTGTTCCAGGCCGTGGCGTCGTCGGCAGCGCACGACGGCGTCTTCGCAAAAGTTCACTGACGGCGCCGCGCCAGGGCAGGCGCCGGCTGCCACCTGGCGAAGGGTGGACCGCCCGCCTCACCCTGCGTCAGGCGTGACCGTCTGCGTCGTACAGGAAGCCGTGGTACGCTCCGGCGGGGTCGGTGTAGAAGCCGGCGACGTCCCCGCGATCGTTGATCCCGCCCACCGAGCTGCTGGTTCCCAGCGGGTCGTCATAGGTCGTGTAGTCGTCACCTCTCAGCGTGTATCCGTGGGTCACGCCCGCCGAGTCGAAGTACTGCCCGCCGATGACACCGCGGTCGCTGATGGCGAATGCCTCCGTGCCCTGGCCGGCCGCGGTGCCTGCATGTGGATCGTCGATGGCGCGCACGAACCGACCGTCCCGATAGAGGAAGGCATGGTGCACGCCGGTGCCGTTCACGTACCCGCCCACGATTGCCCCGTGCTGGTTGACGCTGTCCAGCGCGGTCCCCCGGGTTGGGCCGGTTCCCCCGCGGGGACTGTCCAGGGTTCTGTATCTCCCGTCGCGGAGGACGAAGCCGTGGTACGTGTCCGCGGGAGTCCGTGTACACGCCGACGATCTCGCCCTGCTCGTTGATGCCCTGGGGATGGTGCCCATGAACGTCCCCTTCGTTGCGGCCGGGTCGTCGAGCGTCGTGTACGTTCCGTCCTTGTACCTGAAGCCGTGGAAGACGTCGGCGTTGTCGAGGTAGTAGCCGACGATCACCCCGTGGTCGTTGACGCCGAGCGGATCGGTCCCACCCTGGACGGGGGACCCGTGGGGATCGTTGATCGGGGTGAAGTGGCCGTCCTCGTAGCTGAAGCCGAAGCCGCTATTGCTGCTGTCGTACCAGTTGCCCACGAGCTCGCCGTGGTTGTTGAGCGCGGCCGGGAACGTGCCCTGCCCGCTGCCCGACCCTGCGCCCGGGTGGTCGAGGGTCCTGTAGCCGGTGTCGCGATCAGCCGCGGCCGTCGCGGCGATTGCTGGCGTCGAGGCCAGGCCGGCGGCCAGTATGGCGAGGACCACCGGGACGGTCCGCCGCCCGATCGCGCCCGCCCGTCCGCGCGGCCGCCACATCGCGTGTTGCTTGAGCGATCCCATCCCGCGCCTCCCCCTGCGCAACAGGGTGGCATTCTATTCCGCCACGCGTGGGGCCGTGGGGCGTTTTCGACCGGTCACGCGAGACGGCCGCAATTCGCGGGCCCTACAATCGACGTCGAGTGATTTCGCGCTGGCCGACCCCTGAGATCGTGATCTTGAGTGGCGACTGCGGCCGGTCCGCGGCGACGCCGTGAGCGCTGTCACCGAAGGGGTGTCTGCCACCGAGCTCGCCGAGGTCGCGCTGACCCGCGAGGAGTACGAGCTGGCCGTCGAGAAGCTGGGCCGCGACCCAACGCGTGTCGAGCTGGGCATGATCGGCGCGATGTGGAGCGAGCACTGCGGCTACAAGACCAGCAAGCCGCTGCTCAAGCGCCTGCCCACCACCGGCGCCGCGCGTGCTGCAGGGGCCGGGCGAGAACGCGGGCGCGGTCGACATCGGCGACGGGCTGGCCGTCGTGTTCAAGATCGAGTCGCACAACCACCCCAGCGCCATCGAGCCGTTCCAGGGCGCGGCCACCGGCGTCGGCGGCATCCTGCGCGACATCTTCACCATGGGCGCGCGCCCGGTCGCGCTGCTCGACTCGCTGCGCTTCGGCCCGTACGAGGACCCGCGCGCAGCGCCACCTCTTCGACGGCGTCGTCGCCGGCATCGGCGGCTACGGCAACTGCATCGGCGTGCCCACGGTCGGCGGCGAGGTGTACTTCGACGAGTCGTACCGGTACAACTGCCTGGTCAATGCCATGTGCGTCGGCGTCATCGAGCACGACAAGCTGACCCGCGCGCGCTAGCGGGCCCGGCAACCCGGTGCTGCTGGTTGGCGCCGACACCGGCCGCGACGGCATCCACGGCGCGACCTTCGCCCGTCGAGTGACGAGACGCAGCGCGAGCGCCGCCCCGCGGTGCAGGTGGGCAACCCGTTCCTGGAGAAGTGCTGATGGAGGCGTGCCTGGAGTTCGCGGCGACCCGCGCGTCGTGGCCATGCAGGACCTCGGCGCCGCCGGGCTCACCAGCAGCACCGCCGAGCTCG